>CBDBMT010000003.1:0-4008726 GCA_965207585.1 Dehalococcoidia bacterium
GACAAGGGCGTGGGGACCATCACCGACGACGACCCGGCCACGGCGGTGGCCTCGGTGGGCGCGCCGGCGGCGGCGGTGGCCGAGGGGAACGACCCCATGGCGACCACGAACCTGAGCTTCCCGGTGAGCCTGACGGCGGCCTCGGGCAAGGCGGTCGTGGTGACCTACTCCCTGACCGGCACGGCCGACGCGCCGGGCGACTACACGGAGCCGGACCCCCTGAGCGTGAGCGTGCCGGCCGGTTCCACCACGGCCAACATCGTCATCCCGGTCAGGGGGGACACCCTGGACGAGGCCGACGAGACGGTGATCGTGACCCTGACCGGGGCCACCAACGCGGCGCTGGACGAGGACGCGGCGGACCTGACCGCCACCGGGACCATCAGCGACGACGACGACGCGCCGACCCTGTCGGTGGCCGACGTGAGCGTGACCGAGGGCGGCACGGCGGAGTTCACCGTCACCCTCTCGGCGGCCTCGGGGCGGGACGTTACCTTCTCCTGGAAGACGGCGGCCGACGCCGACGGGACCCACCCGGCGGGGGCTTCGGACTACACCGCGGTGACCGCCACCACGGCGACCATCGCGGCCGGGGCCACCACGGCCGAGCTGGAGGTGCAGACCACCCAGGACACCCGGGACGAGGAGGACGAGACCTTCCTGGTGGAGCTCTCCTCGCCCACCAACGCCACCCTGGCCGACGCCGAGGCCACCGGGACCATCAGCGACAACGACGCGGTGCCGACCCTGTCGGTGGACGACGTGAGCGTGGCCGAGGGGGGCACGGCGGAGTTCACGGTGACCCTGTCGGCGGCCTCGGGCAAGGCGGTCACCTTCAAGTGGAAGACGGACGCCGCCGCCGGGGCCGACGCGGCCGGGGCCACGGACTACACCGCGGTGACGGCCACCGACGCGACCATCGCGGCGGGGGCCACCACGGTCAAGCTGGAGGTGCAGACCACCCAGGACACCCTGGACGAGGCCGACGAGACCTTCCTGGTGAAGCTGTCGGACGCCACCAACGCCACCATCGCCGACGGCGAGGGCCAGGGGACCATCAGCGACGACGACGGGACGCCGACCCTGTCGGTGGGTGACGCGTCGGTGGCCGAGGGCGGCACGGCGGAGTTCACGGTGACCCTGTCGGCGGCCTCGGGGCGGGACGTTACCTTCTCCTGGAAGACGGCGGCCGACGAGACCGCGGACGCCCACCCGGCGGGGGCCTCGGACTACACGGCGGTGACCGCCACCACGGCGACCATCGCGGCCGGGGCCACCACGGCGACGCTGGAGGTGCAGACCACCGAGGACACCCTGGACGAGCACGACGAGACCTTCCTGGTGGAGCTCTCCTCGCCCACCAACGCGACCCTGGCCGACGACAAGGGCGTGGGGACCATCACCGACGACGACCCGGCCACGGCGGTGGCCTCGGTGGGCGCGCCGGCGGCGGCGGTGGCCGAGGGGAACGACCCCATGGCGACCACGAACCTGAGCTTCCCGGTGAGCCTGACGGCGGCCTCGGGCAAGGCGGTCGTGGTGACCTACTCCCTGACCGGCACGGCCGACGCGCCGGGCGACTACACGGAGCCGGACCCCCTGAGCGTGAGCGTGCCGGCCGGTTCCACCACGGCCAACATCGTCATCCCGGTCAGGGGGGACACCCTGGACGAGGCCGACGAGACGGTGATCGTGACCCTGACCGGGGCCACCAACGCGGCGCTGGACGAGGACGCGGCGGACCTGACCGCCACCGGGACCATCACCGACGACGACGACGCGCCGACCCTGTCGGTGGCCGACGTGAGCGTGACCGAGGGCGGCACGGCGGAGTTCACCGTCACCCTCTCGGCGGCCTCGGGGCGGGACGTTACCTTCTCCTGGAAGACGGCGGCCGACGCCGACGGGACCCACCCGGCGGGGGCTTCGGACTACACCGCGGTGACCGCCACCACGGCGACCATCGCGGCCGGGGCCACCACGGCCGAGCTGGAGGTGCAGACCACCCAGGACACCCGGGACGAGGAGGACGAGACCTTCCTGGTGGAGCTCTCCTCGCCCACCAACGCCACCCTGGCCGACGCCGAGGCCACCGGGACCATCAGCGACAACGACGCGGTGCCGACCCTGTCGGTGGACGACGTGAGCGTGGCCGAGGGGGGCACGGCGGAGTTCACGGTGACCCTGTCGGCGGCCTCGGGCAAGGCGGTCACCTTCAAGTGGAAGACGGACGCCGCCGCCGGGGCCGACGCGGCCGGGGCCACGGACTACACCGCGGTGACGGCCACCGACGCGACCATCGCGGCGGGGGCCACCACGGTCAAGCTGGAGGTGCAGACCACCCAGGACACCCTGGACGAGGCCGACGAGACCTTCCTGGTGAAGCTGTCGGACGCCACCAACGCCACCATCGCCGACGGCGAGGGCCAGGGGACCATCAGCGACGACGACGGGACGCCGACCCTGTCGGTGGGTGACGCGTCGGTGGCCGAGGGCGGCACGGCGGAGTTCACGGTGACCCTGTCGGCGGCCTCGGGGCGGGACGTTACCTTCTCCTGGAAGACGGCGGCCGACGAGACCGCGGACGCCCACCCGGCGGGGGCCTCGGACTACACGGCGGTGACCGCCACCACGGCGACCATCGCGGCCGGGGCCACCACGGCGACGCTGGAGGTGCAGACCACCGAGGACACCCTGGACGAGCACGACGAGACCTTCCTGGTGGAGCTGTCGACGCCGACCAACGCCACCCTGGCCGACGACAAGGGCGTGGGGACCATCACCGACGACGACCCGGCCACGGCGGTGGCCTCGGTGGGCGCGCCGGCGGCGGCGGTGGCCGAGGGGAACGACCCCATGGCGACCACGAACCTGAGCTTCCCGGTGAGCCTGACGGCGGCCTCGGGCAAGGCGGTCGTGGTGACCTACTCCCTGACCGGCACGGCCGACGCGCCGGGCGACTACACGGAGCCGGACCCCCTGAGCGTGAGCGTGCCGGCCGGTTCCACCACGGCCAACATCGTCATCCCGGTCAGGGGGGACACCCTGGACGAGGCCGACGAGACGGTGATCGTGACCCTGACCGGGGCCACCAACGCGGCGCTGGACGAGGACGCGGCGGACCTGACCGCCACCGGGACCATCACCGACGACGACGACGCGCCGACCCTGTCGGTGGCCGACGTGAGCGTGACCGAGGGCGGCACGGCGGAGTTCACCGTCACCCTCTCGGCGGCCTCGGGGCGGGACGTTACCTTCTCCTGGAAGACGGCGGCCGACGCCGACGGGACCCACCCGGCGGGGGCTTCGGACTACACCGCGGTGACCGCCACCACGGCGACCATCGCGGCCGGGGCCACCACGGCCGAGCTGGAGGTGCAGACCACCCAGGACACCCGGGACGAGGAGGACGAGACCTTCCTGGTGGAGCTCTCCTCGCCCACCAACGCCACCCTGGCCGACGCCGAGGCCACCGGGACCATCAGCGACAACGACGCGGTGCCGACCCTGTCGGTGGACGACGTGAGCGTGGCCGAGGGGGGCACGGCGGAGTTCACGGTGACCCTGTCGGCGGCCTCGGGCAAGGCGGTCACCTTCAAGTGGAAGACGGACGCCGCCGCCGGGGCCGACGCGGCCGGGGCCACGGACTACACCGCGGTGACGGCCACCGACGCGACCATCGCGGCGGGGGCCACCACGGTCAAGCTGGAGGTGCAGACCACCCAGGACACCCTGGACGAGGCCGACGAGACCTTCCTGGTGAAGCTGTCGGACGCCACCAACGCCACCATCGCCGACGGCGAGGGCCAGGGGACCATCAGCGACGACGACGGGACGCCGACCCTGTCGGTGGGTGACGCGTCGGTGGCCGAGGGCGGCACGGCGGAGTTCACGGTGACCCTGTCGGCGGCCTCGGGGCGGGACGTTACCTTCTCGTGGAAGACGGCGGCCGACGAGACCGCGGACGCCCACCCGGCGGGGGCCTCGGACTACACGGCGGTGACCGCCACCACGGCGACCATCGCGGCCGGGGCCACCACGGCGACGCTGGAGGTGCAGACCACCGAGGACACCCTGGACGAGCACGACGAGACCTTCCTGGTGGAGCTCTCCTCGCCCACCAACGCGACCCTGGCCGACGACAAGGGCGTGGGGACCATCACCGACGACGACCCGGCCACGGCGGTGGCCTCGGTGGGCGCGCCGGCGGCGGCGGTGGCCGAGGGGAACGACCCCATGGCGACCACGAACCTGAGCTTCCCGGTGAGCCTGACGGCGGCCTCGGGCAAGGCGGTCGTGGTGACCTACTCCCTGACCGGCACGGCCGACGCGCCGGGCGACTACACGGAGCCGGACCCCCTGAGCGTGAGCGTGCCGGCCGGTTCCACCACGGCCAACATCGTCATCCCGGTCAGGGGGGACACCCTGGACGAGGCCGACGAGACGGTGATCGTGACCCTGACCGGGGCCACCAACGCGGCGCTGGACGAGGACGCGGCGGACCTGACCGCCACCGGGACCATCACCGACGACGACGACGCGCCGACCCTGTCGGTGGCCGACGTGAGCGTGACCGAGGGCGGCACGGCGGAGTTCACCGTCACCCTCTCGGCGGCCTCGGGGCGGGACGTTACCTTCTCCTGGAAGACGGCGGCCGACGCCGACGGGACCCACCCGGCGGGGGCTTCGGACTACACCGCGGTGACCGCCACCACGGCGACCATCGCGGCCGGGGCCACCACGGCCGAGCTGGAGGTGCAGACCACCCAGGACACCCGGGACGAGGAGGACGAGACCTTCCTGGTGGAGCTCTCCTCGCCCACCAACGCCACCCTGGCCGACGCCGAGGCCACCGGGACCATCAGCGACAACGACGCGGTGCCGACCCTGTCGGTGGACGACGTGAGCGTGGCCGAGGGGGGCACGGCGGAGTTCACGGTGACCCTGTCGGCGGCCTCGGGCAAGGCGGTCACCTTCAAGTGGAAGACGGACGCCGCCGCCGGGGCCGACGCGGCCGGGGCCACGGACTACACCGCGGTGACGGCCACCGACGCGACCATCGCGGCGGGGGCCACCACGGTCAAGCTGGAGGTGCAGACCACCCAGGACACCCTGGACGAGGCCGACGAGACCTTCCTGGTGAAGCTGTCGGACGCCACCAACGCCACCATCGCCGACGGCGAGGGCCAGGGGACCATCAGCGACGACGACGGGACGCCGACCCTGTCGGTGGGTGACGCGTCGGTGGCCGAGGGCGGCACGGCGGAGTTCACGGTGACCCTGTCGGCGGCCTCGGGGCGGGACGTTACCTTCTCGTGGAAGACGGCGGCCGACGAGACCGCGGACGCCCACCCGGCGGGGGCCTCGGACTACACGGCGGTGACCGCCACCACGGCGACCATCGCGGCCGGGGCCACCACGGCGACGCTGGAGGTGCAGACCACCGAGGACACCCTGGACGAGCACGACGAGACCTTCCTGGTGGAGCTCTCCTCGCCCACCAACGCGACCCTGGCCGACGACAAGGGCGTGGGGACCATCACCGACGACGACCCGGCCACGGCGGTGGCCTCGGTGGGCGCGCCGGCGGCGGCGGTGGCCGAGGGGAACGACCCCATGGCGACCACGAACCTGAGCTTCCCGGTGAGCCTGACGGCGGCCTCGGGCAAGGCGGTCGTGGTGACCTACTCCCTGACCGGCACGGCCGACGCGCCGGGCGACTACACGGAGCCGGACCCCCTGAGCGTGAGCGTGCCGGCCGGTTCCACCACGGCCAACATCGTCATCCCGGTCAGGGGGGACACCCTGGACGAGGCCGACGAGACGGTGATCGTGACCCTGACCGGGGCCACCAACGCGGCGCTGGACGAGGACGCGGCGGACCTGACCGCCACCGGGACCATCACCGACGACGACGACGCGCCGACCCTGTCGGTGGCCGACGTGAGCGTGACCGAGGGCGGCACGGCGGAGTTCACCGTCACCCTCTCGGCGGCCTCGGGGCGGGACGTTACCTTCTCCTGGAAGACGGCGGCCGACGCCGACGGGACCCACCCGGCGGGGGCTTCGGACTACACCGCGGTGACCGCCACCACGGCGACCATCGCGGCCGGGGCCACCACGGCCGAGCTGGAGGTGCAGACCACCCAGGACACCCGGGACGAGGAGGACGAGACCTTCCTGGTGGAGCTCTCCTCGCCCACCAACGCCACCCTGGCCGACGCCGAGGCCACCGGGACCATCAGCGACAACGACGCGGTGCCGACCCTGTCGGTGGACGACGTGAGCGTGGCCGAGGGGGGCACGGCGGAGTTCACGGTGACCCTGTCGGCGGCCTCGGGCAAGGCGGTCACCTTCAAGTGGAAGACGGACGCCGCCGCCGGGGCCGACGCGGCCGGGGCCACGGACTACACCGCGGTGACGGCCACCGACGCGACCATCGCGGCGGGGGCCACCACGGTCAAGCTGGAGGTGCAGACCACCCAGGACACCCTGGACGAGGCCGACGAGACCTTCCTGGTGAAGCTGTCGGACGCCACCAACGCCACCATCGCCGACGGCGAGGGCCAGGGGACCATCAGCGACGACGACGGGACGCCGACCCTGTCGGTGGGTGACGCGTCGGTGGCCGAGGGCGGCACGGCGGAGTTCACGGTGACCCTGTCGGCGGCCTCGGGGCGGGACGTTACCTTCTCCTGGAAGACGGCGGCCGACGAGACCGCGGACGCCCACCCGGCGGGGGCCTCGGACTACACGGCGGTGACCGCCACCACGGCGACCATCGCGGCCGGGGCCACCACGGCGACGCTGGAGGTGCAGACCACCGAGGACACCCTGGACGAGCACGACGAGACCTTCCTGGTGGAGCTGTCGACGCCGACCAACGCCACCCTGGCCGACGACAAGGGCGTGGGGACCATCACCGACGACGACCCGGCCACGGCGGTGGCCTCGGTGGGCGCGCCGGCGGCGGCGGTGGCCGAGGGGAACGACCCCATGGCGACCACGAACCTGAGCTTCCCGGTGAGCCTGACGGCGGCCTCGGGCAAGGCGGTCGTGGTGACCTACTCCCTGACCGGCACGGCCGACGCGCCGGGCGACTACACGGAGCCGGACCCCCTGAGCGTGAGCGTGCCGGCCGGTTCCACCACGGCCAACATCGTCATCCCGGTCAGGGGGGACACCCTGGACGAGGCCGACGAGACGGTGATCGTGACCCTGACCGGGGCCACCAACGCGGCGCTGGACGAGGACGCGGCGGACCTGACCGCCACCGGGACCATCACCGACGACGACGACGCGCCGACCCTGTCGGTGGCCGACGTGAGCGTGACCGAGGGCGGCACGGCGGAGTTCACCGTCACCCTCTCGGCGGCCTCGGGGCGGGACGTTACCTTCTCCTGGAAGACGGCGGCCGACGCCGACGGGACCCACCCGGCGGGGGCTTCGGACTACACCGCGGTGACCGCCACCACGGCGACCATCGCGGCCGGGGCCACCACGGCCGAGCTGGAGGTGCAGACCACCCAGGACACCCGGGACGAGGAGGACGAGACCTTCCTGGTGGAGCTCTCCTCGCCCACCAACGCCACCCTGGCCGACGCCGAGGCCACCGGGACCATCAGCGACAACGACGCGGTGCCGACCCTGTCGGTGGACGACGTGAGCGTGGCCGAGGGGGGCACGGCGGAGTTCACGGTGACCCTGTCGGCGGCCTCGGGCAAGGCGGTCACCTTCAAGTGGAAGACGGACGCCGCCGCCGGGGCCGACGCGGCCGGGGCCACGGACTACACCGCGGTGACGGCCACCGACGCGACCATCGCGGCGGGGGCCACCACGGTCAAGCTGGAGGTGCAGACCACCCAGGACACCCTGGACGAGGCCGACGAGACCTTCCTGGTGAAGCTGTCGGACGCCACCAACGCCACCATCGCCGACGGCGAGGGCCAGGGGACCATCAGCGACGACGACGGGACGCCGACCCTGTCGGTGGGTGACGCGTCGGTGGCCGAGGGCGGCACGGCGGAGTTCACGGTGACCCTGTCGGCGGCCTCGGGGCGGGACGTTACCTTCTCCTGGAAGACGGCGGCCGACGAGACCGCGGACGCCCACCCGGCGGGGGCCTCGGACTACACGGCGGTGACCGCCACCACGGCGACCATCGCGGCCGGGGCCACCACGGCGACGCTGGAGGTGCAGACCACCGAGGACACCCTGGACGAGCACGACGAGACCTTCCTGGTGGAGCTCTCCTCGCCCACCAACGCGACCCTGGCCGACGACAAGGGCGTGGGGACCATCACCGACGACGACCCGGCCACGGCGGTGGCCTCGGTGGGCGCGCCGGCGGCGGCGGTGGCCGAGGGGAACGACCCCATGGCGACCACGAACCTGAGCTTCCCGGTGAGCCTGACGGCGGCCTCGGGCAAGGCGGTCGTGGTGACCTACTCCCTGACCGGCACGGCCGACGCGCCGGGCGACTACACGGAGCCGGACCCCCTGAGCGTGAGCGTGCCGGCCGGTTCCACCACGGCCAACATCGTCATCCCGGTCAGGGGGGACACCCTGGACGAGGCCGACGAGACGGTGATCGTGACCCTGACCGGGGCCACCAACGCGGCGCTGGACGAGGACGCGGCGGACCTGACCGCCACCGGGACCATCACCGACGACGACGACGCGCCGACCCTGTCGGTGGCCGACGTGAGCGTGACCGAGGGCGGCACGGCGGAGTTCACCGTCACCCTCTCGGCGGCCTCGGGGCGGGACGTTACCTTCTCCTGGAAGACGGCGGCCGACGCCGACGGGACCCACCCGGCGGGGGCTTCGGACTACACCGCGGTGACCGCCACCACGGCGACCATCGCGGCCGGGGCCACCACGGCCGAGCTGGAGGTGCAGACCACCCAGGACACCCGGGACGAGGAGGACGAGACCTTCCTGGTGGAGCTCTCCTCGCCCACCAACGCCACCCTGGCCGACGCCGAGGCCACCGGGACCATCAGCGACAACGACGGGGGAAAGACAGCCACGATTACTCCCGCGCCGGATTCAGTGCCCAGAGTAATGGAAAACGTTGTCACTGCGCCGACCATGACCTTCACCGTCAATTTGGATGGAGCCGCCTTCAACACGGACCAAACGGTAACCGTGAACGTAGGGAAAGACGGTGACTTGGCCAAGTCGGGCGTGGACTATACAGCTGTGAAGGAGTTCACACTGACCCTCCTTGCCGGCGCCACGTCCGTTCAGGGAAGCTTCACGTTGGATCCCATTGATGATGCGCTGGATGAAGCGGACGAGACGCTGACCCTGACAGCTGAGCTGACCGGAGTAGCTATCCCTGAGTTGACGTTTACCATCACCGACGACGATCCCGAACCATCAATCAGCATAGCTAACGCGGTGGCGGTAACCGAGGGAGACGACCCTGACGCCGCCACCGACATGTCCTTCCCGGTGAGCCTGTCGGCGGTGAGCGGCCGGGACGTCAGCGCAACTTACACCCTGGGCGGCAGCGCGACGGCAGGGACCGACTACACCAAACCCAACCCACTGAGCCTGACTGTTCCCGCCGGACAGGGGACGGCGAACATCCTCATCCCAATCAAGGGCGACACAGTAAAAGAAACGGACGAGACCATCACCGTAACTCTGACCGGAGCGACCAACGCTACCCTCTCTACCACGGCACCGGACCTCACCGCCACCGGAACCATCACCGACGACGACGCGCCCGCGCTGTCCATAGCCGACGCCAGCGCCGTCGAAGGGAGCAAGGCGGTCTTCACCGTCAGCCTCTCGGCGGCCAGCGGCAATGCGGTCACCTTCAAGTGGAAGACGGCGGCCGACGCCGCCGGGGACCACCCGGCCGGGGCCGCGGACTACACGGCGGTGAGCGACGCGGTGACGGTGACCATCGCGGCGGGAACCCGGAGCGCCACCCTGGAGGTGCAGACCACCCAGGACACCCTGGACGAGCACGACGAGACCTTCCTGGTGCAGCTGTCGGACCCCGCCAACGCCACCCTGGCCGACGGCGAGGGGGTGGGGACCATCACCGACGACGACGGCATCCCCGCGGTGTCGGTGGGGGCGCCTTCGGCGGCGGTGGACGAGGGGGACGACCCGGCGGTCACCACCAACATGTCCTTCCCGGTGAGCCTGACGGCGGCCTCGGGCAAGACGGTGACGGTGACCTACTCCCTGGGCGGGACGGCGACCTCGGGCAGCGACTACACGGAGCCGGACCCGCTGAGCGTGAGCGTCCCGGCGGGGTCGAGGACGGCCAACATCGTGGTGCCAGTGAAGGGCGACACGGTGGACGAGGACGACGAGACGGTGATCGTGACCCTGACCGGAGCCACCAACGCTAACCTCTCTACCACGGCCGCGGACCTGATCGCCACTGGAACCATAATTGACGACGACGTTGATGCCAGCAAGCAGGTTACGCTCAATCTGATTCCCGAAGTGATCCCCGAGAATGGCGGCGCCGCGGGCGCCAGCTACGTTGTTGCCGAATTGAGGCATGCTCAACCCCACGATGTAACCCTGACAGTGAACGCTCAGGGGATTGCGCCGACCACCACCCAGGACTTTACCCTCAGCGCCAATCGGGAGCTCCTTATCCAAGCAGGCAAAACGAGGAGCAAGGGCATAGTGACTATCACCGCCATTGACGATGCTGTTGACAACGCGGACAAGAAAATCTCAGTTACCGCCTCGCTGGTTTCAACCGCCAACCTCCAGCCGCCCTCTGAGCGGACGCTCACGATTGCGGACAACGACCCGGCGGTCCCGGCGCAGGCGACGGCGCGTTTCGAGAAGTCGTCCTACACCTTCAATGAAGATGATGATGTAGTCGATATCAACGTCATCTTGGACAACGCCCTCGCGTCGGACCTGTTCCTTCGGTACCGGTTCCACTCCGCTACCGTGGAAGTAGGCCCTGGCAAGGACGTAACGCTATCGGAGTCCATTTACTTCCCAGCCGGAACAACTACCAGGAGGCTCCCGATTAACGTGGTGGACAACGACGTGGTGGAACCGGTAGAAACCTTCTCCATTTCCCTGGTTGCGCAACCCGGGGTGGTTAACGTCGGCGGGCCCACGACGGTGACGATAACGGACGATGACCATACCCAAATCAGCATCGCCAGCCACGAGGGCTACCCCTTGTCCGAGCAGGTTGAGGAGGGAAATCAGGGGACTATCTCATTTTTCCTGAGTAAAGCTCACCAGGATGACGTGACCGTGGATAGCGTAGTAGGCGGCACCGTCGTTGCCGGCGAAGACTACGTGGCGATGCACTCCCTGACCATCCCGGCCGGGATGGAGCGCTATTCCATTACCATAGACACCATAGACGACAAGGTTGCCGAGCCTACGGAGACCCTGGTGTTCTCCATCATGAATCCGAACCCAGGAATGCCCGGCGTATCGATTGCCTCTGACAAGTCGAAACACACCATAAGGATCATGGACAACGACGGTTGGGAGCCCCTTGATGTTGTGCCGGAAGTGAACATCACCCCGGGCAGCGGGATTACCGAGGGCGATAATGCGGAGTTCACCTTGGTGGCGAACCCGGTTCCCGGCGCGGAGTTCCCGGTAAAGGTAAGCATAACGGCCGGGGGCGACTTCGGAGTAGCAACGGGCGCACGGACGGTGAGGATACCCGCCAGCGGCAAGGCGACCTTTACTGTGCCCACCACCGATGACGCAGTGGACGAGGCCGACGGGTGGGTAACCGGGACTTTGGAGGAGGGCATTATCTACACAGTGTCCGCGTCGCAAAAGTCAGCCACGGTACCGGTGTCGGACGACGACTCAACGGTCCCGCCGCAGGCGACGGTCCGTTTCGAGAAGTCGTCCTACACCTTCAATGAAGACGATGACGTAATCGATATCAAAGTCATCATGGACAAAGCCCTTGCGACGGATCTGTTCCTTGAGTACGAGTTCGACTCCGATGTCGCGGAAGTAGGCCCTGGCAAGGACGTAACGCTATCGGAGTCCATTTACTTCCCAGCCGGAACAACTACCAGGAGGCTCCCGATTAACGTGGTGGACAACGACGTGGTGGAACCGGTAGAAACCTTCTCCATTTCCCTGGTTGCGCAACCCGGGGTGGTTGCCGTTGGAGAGCCCACGACGGTGACGATAACGGACGATGACCATACCCAAATCAGTATCCGCAGTCACGAGGGCTACCCCTTGTCCGAGCAGGTTGAGGAGGGAAATCAGGGGACTGTCTCATTTTTCCTGAGCAAAGCTCACCAGGATGACGTGACTGTGGATTGCGTAGTAGGCGGCACCGTCGTTGCCGGCGAAGACTACGTGGCGATGCACTCCCTGACCATCCCGGCCGGGATGGAGCGCTATTCCATTACCATAGACACCATAGACGACAAGGTTGCCGAGTCCACGGAGACCCTGGTGTTCTCCATCATGAATCCAAACCCGGGAGCGCCCGGTGTGTCGATTGCCTCTGACAAGTCGAAACACACCATGGAGATCATGGATAACGACGAGAGGGAGCCGATTAAAGTTGTGCCGGTGGTGAGCATAGTTGCAAGCCCTGATCAGGTCAACGAAGGAGAAAGCTTTACCTACACCCTGAATGCCAGTCCCATGACCGAGGATACCGAAATCTTGGTATACATGGGTATCTACAGGAGGCATGACGGCCAGGAAGAACGTATAGGAGTAGCGGCCGAGCAATTCATCTGGGGCGCTACCGTTATGACAAACACCGTGTACGTAGAAGACGATGATGAGCACGAGACCGACGAGGTGCTGATGGTGAAGATCTATCCACACGATGAGTACAATCCTTACCCTGATCCTTACGAGGTGTCCGGTTCCATGGGGTCAGCTACGGTCAGCGTGATAGATAACGATCCCCCCAAGCCGGTAGTCAGCATCTCGGCCGACGGCGACATCGTCGAAGGCGGCATGGCCCAGTTCACTATCAGTGCCAACCCCAAGCCAACGGGCAACCTGCCGGTGAGCGTAATGGTCGGGGCCAGTGGCGACTACGGGGCCACCGCCGGTTCAAGGACGGTCACCGTTCCCACCACGGGCAGCGTCATGCTGGAGGTGGAAACCACGGACGACGACGCGGATGAGGCCGACGGGTCGGTGACGGCCACGGTGAACTCTGGCAGCGACTACAAGGTGTCCTCGTCCCAGGGCGCGGCCACGGTCGGCGTGGCCGATAACGACGGCTCGCCTACGCCGGTGGTGAGCGTCACCGGCAGCAGCGGGATTACCGAGGGCGGTGACGCCACCTTCACGGTGACGGCCAGCCCGGCGCCGGCCGCCAACCTGGCGGTGAGCGTCACGGTGTCCGCCAGCGGCGACTACGGAGCGACCACCGGCAAGCGCACGGTGACGGTTCCCACCACGGGCAGCGTAAGCTTCACCGTCGGCACCACCGACGACGACGCTGACGAAACCGACGGGTCGGTCACGGCCACGGTAAACGTGGGCAACGACTACACGGTGTCGGTGACCCAGGGCGCGGCCACGGTCAGCGTATTTGACAACGACGGCCCCGCCAAGCCAGTGGTCAGCGTCACCGGCGGCAGCGGCGTGACCGAGGGCGTCGACGCCACCTTCACGGTCACCGCCAGCCCGGCCCCGGCGTCCAACCTGGACGTGAGCGTCACGGTGTCCGCCAGCGGCGACTACGGAGCGACCACCGGCCAGCGGACGGTGACCGTCCCCACCACGGGCAGCGCCACCTTCACCGTGGGCACCACCGACGACGACGTTGACGAAACCGACGGGTCGGTCACGGCTACGGTGAACGTGGACAGCGACTACACGGTGTCCTCGAACCAAGGGGCGGCCACGGTCAACGTGGCCGACAATGACGTGCCGGAGGTGAGCGTCACCGCTGGCAACGGGATTACCGAGGGCGTCGACGCCACCTTCACGGTCACCGCCAGCCCGGCCCCGGCGTCCAACCTGGACGTGAGCGTCACGGTGTCCGCCAGCGGCGACTACGGAGCGACCACCGGCCAGCGGACGGTGACCGTCCCCACCACGGGCAGCGCCACCCTCACCGTGGGCACCACCGACGACGACGCTGACGAAACCGACGGGTCGGTCACGGCCACGGTGAACTCTGGCAGCGACTACACGGTGTCCTCGACCCAAGGTGCGGCCACGGTTGCCGTGTTGGACAATGACGACCCGCCAAAGCCGGAGGTGAGCATTACTGCTGGCCAAGATATAACGGAGGGCGAAGACGCCGTATTCACCATCAGCGCCAGTGAGGCGCATCCGGATGCGCCATCAGGTGACCTTTCGGTAAACGTAACCATTGAATCCATCGGTGACTATGACGCATTCACTGGGCCAAAGACGGTCGTTGTCTCCCCCGGCAGCAGTGTGACCCTCACCATTGCCACAACTGACGACACGCTGGACGATTTGGAAGGGTCGATAACGGCTACGCTGAAAGCCGGCGACGGTTACACTCTGTCCGATTCCCACGGTGCAGCCACGGTCAACGTAGCGGACGACGACGCTTCGCCAACCGTGTCCGTTGGGGATGGGTCGGAAACGGAGGGCGGGCTGCTGGAATTTCAGGTGACCCTCTCCACAGCATCGGGCAGAGAGGTTACGGTACGGTGGTTGACCCTGCCCCTGGCCAGTGCGGACCAACGGGCTACCAGCCTTGATTACAAGTCCGCGACCGACCTTGCGGTATTCGCTCCGGGAGAGACCAGCAAAACATTTGAGATATGCTTGGAACAAGACACTAAAGATGAGCCGGATGAGTACTTCACCGTGATTCTGGATGAGTATTCGCTGGACGGAGCCACCATGGGCGACGGAGAGGGAATCATGACCATAGTGGATGACGACTAGGCGGCAGCGCATCGGCACGCTCCGCGTACCCATTTGGCAATTGACAATGGGATGCAGCGAAGCACCGACCTCGTTCCCGCAGCAATCTATGTCCGCCACCGAGATGGGATTGCCGCTATCCTGGTACGCCGCATCCAGGGAGTCTGCTGTGCCCCTACAACGCAGTTAAAATTGTGGGTGCCCATGAACGTGGCCAAGCCGTACTATCCGAAACGGTGGGATTGGCCTCGGCTGTCGGGACCGTTAAGAGCGTCCCACCACGAGGGTCGCAATTGCCAGGTGGTTACCGAAGACAACCCAGTCGCGGTGGGAGTGGTCAGGTGGTGACATCCGTGGGGTGCGACTCGTTTCAGGGTGGTGGTCGTTGTCAAAAGTCGTTATTTCCGAAGCCAGGGACTCTTTCCCATTCTGTTAATTTGCCCCGCTTTCACTTATTCGGTGCATAGGGGCTAAATTAGCTTCGTCATCCAAGAGTACCTAAGTATTGGGAACTATACCCCAAAGTAGACAGCAAAGTAGACAACGCCCAAAAATGCGAACATCCGCCCAGGTCATCAGTCCTACCAATCCTAGAACACCTGACCCAGACCGTCCCGATCCCCAACATCCACGCACCCATCCCGTGATAAAATGATCAAGTCCGGCTCCAACATAATAGGAACCGGACTTTTTTGCGGAAGGTGCCTGGTCCGGAGACCTAACGGGGATTGGCACCCCGGGAGCGTCAGCCCTAACTGGCGTTGTGGTTCGACTCCTCCATCTTCCGCCTGAAATCCTAACCACAATCGTCATAATTATAGCACATCGGACACGGCGCACAACCTCACCGCCCGGTTCCAGATCCGCCAATACGAAATCCAGTCGCCGTGCAGCTTTATATTCCGTAACGTTGCATTCGTTATTTTCATCGGATCTCTGCTACGCTTGATGATGAAAGGCGACGCAACAGCTCATCGCAGACCCGTCACGCCGCCATTCCAAGCTACGGTAGTGTAGAGGTCGCATACCGGAGTTAGTATCCCGGTGGTATGGGTTCAAATCCCTTCCGTAGCTCCAAGCTTCGCCGCCTTGGTGTAATCGTAGCATACCGGCCTTGGTGTCCCGGTGGTATGGGTTCAATTCCCTTGCGCGGTTCCACATGATAATTATACCGCTACCCACAGGCGAAAATCCATTGCAGACGTGACTTGGCTAAACGACGGCCCCGTTAACTTTAGAAAATTAAATGACGTATTTGACCTGGCCGTCGCGCATCCTCTACCATTGATTCCACCGACCGCAATCAACCAGCAGGCGGTAACGGCCTATTCCAAATCTTCATCGTCCTCATCATCGTCCATCTCAATACCAGCAGCCGCCAGCACAGCCTCGACTAACTGGTCCGACCACTCCAAACCCTGCGCAACGTTAACCCCATTACGCATTATCGGACGGCCACGAAGCGTACCTGCCACTTCTTCGAGAGTGACGTCGGCGGGCAATTCAGGCAAACCCGGAACCTCAAACAATCCAGCCATATCAGAATCCTCCTTAAACTCGCAACATAATCATTCAGGTCAAGCATAGTATAATCTCTCTTTAAAGTCAAGGGCACACTACTTTCCTGCCCAATAGTGTCTAAAGTGCGCCTCTAAAGTCTTGACTTGCAAACCCCACAATGTTATACTACTATACAACTTATAAAGGATGTCAACTTTAGATGTCAGCTACTAGCAGGAACAATGATGACAACCAGAGCGGCCCGGACCAATCCCGTCCCGTCACAATAGGTATCGTCGAATTCTTTGAAATGTTCCCAGATAACAAAGCCGCCAGAGAATGGATTGAAGAGACTTTTTGGCCGAATGGAAACCGCTTTTGTCCACGCTGCGATAGTGAGAACACGAAACCCGCCAGCCACCCGACCATGCCGTATTGGTGCTCGGATTGTCGGAAGTATTTCTCGGTGAAAGTCGGCACGGTGATGGAGGGCAGCAAAATCTCCTACCAGAAATGGCTGCTCGCCGTGTATTTCGTGACCATCAACAGCAAGGGTATCAGTAGTTTACAGTTACACCGACAACTGAACGTGAGCCAACCGAAGGCGTGGCATCTGGGTCATCGGATCCGCGAAGCTATGGACGTGGAACCCGAGAAGATAAACGGAGAAGCCGAGATGGACGAAACCTTTCTCGGTGGCAAGGAAAAGAACAAGCACGCCAACAAGAAATTGCGTATGGGTCGGGGTGCCGTAGGTAAGGCTCCGGTGGCTGGTATTTTGGATAGGCAAACCCGACAAATTATAGTGGAACCCATTCCCGATGTGAGGCGCGAAACTCTACACGCTCTAATCAGGGAGCACGTAAAGCCGGGAAGCACAGTTTATACGGATGAGCATCGAGGCTACCAAAACCTCTACGGTTACGAACATCGAGCGGTAAAACACAAGGCCGGTCAGTACGTGGATGGCGAGGCTACCACCAATAGCGTTGAATCCTTTTGGGCATTATTCAAGCGGGGCTACCACGGCGTTTATCATCATTTCAGCAACAAACACTCACCCCGATACTCCACTGAATTCTCAGAACGCTATAACCTCCGGGGCTTGGACACGCTGGAACAGATGATGTTGATTGTCCTGGGGATGGCTGGCAAGCGGCTCAGGTATCGGGATCTGGTGGACGGGAATTAACTGCCTTTAATTCCGGTAGGCTTCGCAATAATCATGAACCTTTGCGTGGATAACAAGAAAATCGTCAATCAACTTTTCCAGCAAGAGGCGGATTTCATCGTGACTGTATTGTTCGAGATTGGCGTCAAATTCCGTCAATTGCTCGCTGTAATTTTCAAGGGAGCGGTGTAATTTTATGATATCGGACGGAACATCTATCCATCCCAAAGATTCCTCCGTATAAGATGAGTTGGTTTCGGATTCGTTTTCGAGCAGTGTCATATTGATCGGATCATCAAGTCCGTCTATGACATAATCCGCCATATTGTAGAGATGGATATCCACCGCGCTCAGTATTGACGTTATGTTGATGCAATATAGGTCATCGTATCCTCCTGTTATATCCCCTCGGGTTTCTGTGGTCTGCTCGGTAAGGTATGCCGTTTGGTTTTCGCCTGAACTCGTGGCTTGGTCTTCCGGAGCAGTTGCCGTAGCACAAGCCAAGGTTAGCGCTACGGCAACGGTCAGGACGGCTAGGGCTTTACGCATCGCTAGTCCTCCCTTGACCGTATAGACGCGATTACCTTGCCTGCTGCTCCGGTAATTGCCGCCAGGATCCCGAGTACGAAGATAACCTGACCAGCGGCGGCAGCAGAACCAGCACGCTCAACATCCTGAACTGTGGAATCTGCATCAAACACCATCGCAGCCCCAGCGCAGGTGCTAGAAGTGCACACCGTCATTCCCAACAAAAACGCCGCCAGTCCGCCCCACAGCAGCGCGTTGGTGATCCGTTTGCTGGTCATTACCCCAATGAAACCGCCAGAATGCCAGCTACTACCGGCAGATGTAGCGGCAGCTGGGGTCAAGGTTGGCGTCGGAGCAGATTGAGGAGTTGGCGGTGGCGCGGATGGAGGAACGGCCGGCGGAGCGGTTGGTTGCGAAACTGGTGGTGCAACCGGGTCAATCAGGTAGATGCTGACGGCACGGTTTCCTTCGGCGATGTCAAAGTCCACCAGGGTACCGCGAGTTGGTACTGCGGCTCCGGGCCAATCCGCGCCGGCAAATCGGTACCGCTGGTTGTCGTCGCCGGAAATGATCCCTTCGTTGGTCTGGATGGAATAGTCGAGGACCTGTCCGGTCATCGTGGAACCTCCTTGCGCTCTCTGGTTACGGCTTACCTGCCACAGTTCACCGAATCCTTATGCAAGCCACGCAAGGAGGCATAGCGCGTAAGTCCGTACCAGCCTTCGGCACGGCTTGCATATTCGGTTCCGCCCTTTTCTCAAGGCGGACGTGAACTGTGGCGATATGGACAATAGCCGACGGTTCAGGAGGTGTCAAGGTAGGCAGGATTGGGAGGTTGGGCGGCAGGTTCTCAACAGAAAACCCGGCCAGAAATTGACCGGGTTCTGGGGTGGGTGATAGCCTCTCACCAGCCAGCCGCGAGGGGATAGGGGTGTCAAGATGGCAAAGCTGAGAACATGGCACTCAGTGGAATCAGACGGGTTCAAGGATGGCAGTGGAAAAGACCGGGCGATATATCACATCTGCCTTAACTGCTGGTATCTCGGAATAATCATGTCCAGATTCCACGAAAAGGCAGGCAAGGGGAAGGACAAGCACGGAAAAACGCGGAAATTATGTAGGGAATGCCGCATCCTACTTCGACGCAAGCGATGTTGTGCGGTTACTGTGAAAGCGGCATGAGACTTAGTTCCCAACAGGGTCCTTCAAATCCGTCCGGTTCGTGTACTCTGGCATCGTAATCCCAAATGTAACGCAACTGAAAAATCTCATAGCCTAGCTGTATCGCCAATTCTGCGGCACGGAAACCTTCATCCGGGAAGTCGCCGTTGAAGCAAATGAGGTGCTCGGGTGGCGGATTAGACTCGTCCATCCAATCAAACACGTCAAAATTATTCTCGTGGAAAGTCTTTAAACAGTTTTCTAGGTCTGGGGATAATTTCTCTTTCATGTTAGCTATTTACCTTTTATTAGGGGCTTGGATATTTGTTGTGCGACTGCTGCAAGGATTTAATGCGCGGCAACGATGGTATTACCCTTGTGGTTCCTGTTGAGCAAGATTGAACACCATGATCCATTCTGCGCGTCTGGCCTCGCTTTTGACGAGACGGTAATGGCGATACAGGTCAGTGCAAGGGTAGTCGTATGCTTGAGCAACTCGACGCGCAAAACCGAGTGCGATTTCTGCTATCCCAGTGAATCTGATGCATTTGTCTGAATATTCAGTTACTTCTATGCCGTAATGTTGAAATATATCCGCCAGTGTAGACATCGACTTATCTGCTTTTGCTAAATTGCTATTGATAGGAACAGCGAAGTCATCAAGATCTATTGGGTCACAGGTTAGGTAGTTGCGTAACGTTATTTTGTTATCGGTTGTTTCTTGGGTCAAGGCTCAGCTCCTTGAGGTGTCCGTTGGGGATTGCTCGGGCTAGGACAAACGGTCTGGGTCAAGTGTTCTAGGGCGGTGGGACTGATGACCTGGGCGGATGTTCTGGTTGTTCTGGGTCATGAGTTCTGATTTGGGCGTTGTCTACTTTGCTGTCTACTTTGGGGTATAGTTCCCTAAGTATTTGGTGTTGATTGGATAACGGATATCCTGGTCTGGGGAGCCAATGCCAAGGACGGCCAGGACCCGGTGCGGGTGGAGGACGCCTTCCCCGCCATTGTCTCCCAGCAGGAGTTCCAGCGGGTCCGAAAACTGCTGGCATCCCGCGCCCCGCGATCACCCACCCCCGCCGTGCCGCCAGTCCCTACCTGCTCAGCGGCCTGGCCAAGTGCGAGACCTGCGGCAAGGCCCTGTCCGCCTCCGAAGCCAAGAGCGGCAAATACACCTACTACGTCTGCCAGTCCATCCTCAAACTGGGCAGCGGTTCCTGTGAAACCCCAAGGCTGAACGCCAAGTCCTTCGAGGACATCATCATCGCCAACATCCGGGACCACATCCTCACCGAGGGCAACATCCGCGACCTGGTGAAGCTGCTGGACGAGGAGATGGACGGCGTGGCCCGGGAGCAGCGGCAGAACCTGGAAACCATCGAGGCCGAACTGGAAGAGGTCAAACGGAAGCTGGACCGCATCTGGCACTTCGTGGAGAGCACCGACCTGGACATGGCCGACGCCTCGGAGCGCATCCTGCAACACCGCCACCGCCGTGAGCAACTGGAAGCCGCCGCCGAGGAAGCGCGGGCTGTCTTGACCCAGAGGCGGGAGTTGCTGGACAGCGCCGACACCATCGCCGCCTTCGCCGCCGATATGGGCGAGTTCCTCAAGACCAGCGAACTGACCGAGACCAAAGCCTTCGTGCGGTCATTCGTCAAGGAGGTGCTGGTGCGGCCCGGCGGAGCGACGATTATCTACACGATCCCTACGCCGGAAGACAGTCCAATAGGGGGAGCGGACGCCGCCGAAATCGCCTTGGGCGGCGGCGTTCGCAGTATTGGATACGGTGGTACCCCTGGAGGGACTCGAACCCCCGACGCGCGACTTAGGACGCCGCCGCTCTGTCCAACTGAGCTACAGGGGCAGAAACCAAGTGGTGGAGATAGCGGGGCTCGAACCCGCAACCTCGGCATTGCGAACGCCGCGCTCTCCCAGTTGAGCTATATCCCCACTTCTGCCATCGGCCCGCGATCACCGCGCTGCCGACGATGAGTCAATCGTAGCCAACAGGTGCCGTTAGTGTCAAGGAACCTGTCGTATCTTCGTCTTGACGTTCGGCTCGGTTGCCTTCAATATCAATCCCGCCGGAACCGGCATCCCCGGGCCGACGAACGCCCCTTGAGGCTAGGAGGAAATTTTCGCATGGCCACCGTCATCGACACCCACTGTCACGCTTCGCCCTACTGGTTCGAGCCGGTGGAAATACTGCTGGACGAGATGGAGCGCGCCGGCGTTGACCAGGCGGTGCTGACCCAGTTCTTCGGTGTCTTCGACAACAGCTACCTGATCGAGGCAGTCAAGCGCTTCCCCGGCCGGTTCGCCGTCATCGCCATCGTCGACCACACCCAGCCCGACGCGGTCGACCGCGTGGCCGAACTCAAGGCGCAGGGGGCGGACGGCCTGCGGTTCCAGTGCTCGTGGCGGTCCCCCGGAGACGACCCGCTGGCACTGTGGCGCAAGTGCGCCGACCTGGGCGTGGTGGCCAGCGTGATGGGTCCCGCGGAACACTACGCCGCGCCGGAGTTCGAAGAGATAATCCGCGAACTGCCCAACCTGAAAATCGTGATCGAGCACCTGGCCGGCGTCGGGGCGTTCTGGGGCCCGGGCCGCGCGGATACCGAAATCCCCATGGACGCCTACCGCAGGTCGCTGGCGTTGTCACAGTATCCCAACGTGTACATGAAGATACCGGGATTGGGTGAGTTCTGCCCGCGGCCCCAACCCTTCCGTCAGCCAATCCCCTTCGACAACATCCCGCCGCTGATCGAGATGGCGGTGGAAGCTTTCGGCGGCGACCGACTCATGTGGGGCAGCGACTTCCCGCCTTCGGCCAATCGGGAAGGCTATCGCAACACCCTGCGCTTCCCCATGGAGCTGATCGACTACCCCAGCACGGAGGCGCGGGACATGGTCTTCGGTGGTACTGCTGCCAATCTCTGGGAGTTTCGATAGTGCAATCATTACTGTCAATCGTCTCGCCGGGGCGACCGTCAACCGTGTAGTAGGGGCGACCGGCCGGTCGCCCCTACCTGAATGGAGGAGACCTTATGCCACGCTTTGCAATCGACCTGAACACTGTCGCCGGCCGCGCCAAGGTGGGCGGACAGCCCTGGCGGGTCGCCCCGGGCCTGGTGCCCGGTGAGCCCAACGAAGGGCTCACTGCACAGTTGCTGGACACGCCGGCCCGGCTGGCCGACTACGACGACTCCGCCTGGGACGTCTGCGACAACGTGCGGCAGAGCCTGTCGGTCGGCTTCACCTTCGCCTGGTACCGCATCAGCGTCACCCTTCCCGAGACCATCGACGGCGTGGATGTCGCCGGATACCGTGTCTGGTTCGAGACCAATTTCGACAACTACGGCGAGGTTTGGGTCAACGGCGAGATCGACCGCGCCTACGGCAGCATCGTCGGCCTGAACACACCGCACCGCGTGGAAATCGCCGAGGTCGGCGAACCCGGCTCGCAGTACGTCATCGCCTGCTTGTGCCTGAACGGGCCGCTGGCCGCCCCGCGCGGCGGCATTTTCATGCGCTTCGCCACCCTGGCTTTCGAGGCCACCGACAACTAGAGCCGCAAAGCGCTGTGCTACGATAATGAGGGCGGGTTGTGGGACCCGCCCTTACTGATCGGAGAACCCGGAGGCACAGAGATGGCTAATTGGCAGCACTGCCCAGCGGTGGAACGCGACGCTGGGAAGCACGGTGGTCTGTGGGTGTTCAAGGGAACTGACGTTGCACTGTATCGGATGTACGAGTCGCTGGCGTCGGGGATGACGGTGGGGGATTTTGCGGAGGGGTTCGATGTAGGCGTTGAACTGGCGGCATCGGCGTTGCAATATCAAGCGGACGAATTGCACGATTACCGCCTAGATTATGCGGGCCCGGTGCCCTTCGCGCGCAGTCCCCATGCCGAAAATGCTGCCCCGGACGATGCTATGTGGACAAACTGCTCCCATGTCGAACAGGCCACGGGACGGCTCGGCGGGGCGTGGGTGTTCAAACACACCAGGTTGGCATTGTACGTTTTGTACTATCACCTCGCCGGCGGGTCAACGATTGAGGAGTTCGACGAGTGGTTCGGTATGAATCCGCGCAACGTGGTGGCTGTGCTCAAACACGAAGCGCAAGAGTTGAAGGGAGCTTGGTCAGCATATGCTGATATTGTTTGACCATGGGACTCCTTGGCCGCTGCGTCGCCATCTGTCGGGACACATCATCCACAGGGCTCGTGACTTGGGATGGGACAGATTGGCTAATGGCCTTCTGATAACACAGGCAGAGCAGGCGGGCTATGAGCTGCTCATCACCACTGACCAGAACATCTGGTATCAGCAAAACCTCGCGAATCGGCGAATTGCCGTCCTGGTATTGGTTGACCACAATTGGCCATACAGCCAAGCCGGCATCAACTCCATTGTATCTGCGGTTGGAGAGACGGAGTTGGGAGAGTACCGGGAAGTCACCATCATTTAGGGGCGGGTCAATGACCCGCCCCATCTTTTTGAGACCGTATGTGATCGCCTTCTACGACAGGTGCTGCGCGTAGAACTCGAAGATGCGCGGCCAGGCGGCGTTGGACGCTTCCACCGCGTAGCTGGGCCGGTCGACCGCGACGAACCCGTGTCCGGCGTTGGGGTAGATCTCGTACTCCCACGACTTGCCGGCGGCTTTGATGGCCGCGTCGGTGGCCTTCACTTCATCAACCGAAGGTCGTGCGTCATCCTCTCCAAAGATCCCCAGCAACGGACAGGACAGGTCGGATACGAACTCGATGGGAGCGTGGGGCATAGCTTCAGTGGGAGGCTCGCTGTCCCGCGGGGTCACGCCGCCGCCCCAGCAGTCCACCGCCGCGCTCAGGCCCTTGAGCTTGCACGCGGCCAGAAACACCTGGCGTCCGCCGGAGCAGAACCCGATGATGCCAACCTTGCCGTTGTAGTTGGACAGGTGGCGCAGGTAGCTGATGGCGCCCTCGGCGTCGCCCAGGGTGCGGTCATCGGGCATGCCGCCCGCCTCGCGGATGCTGTTGCTGTTGGCCACCGGGTCGTCGTGGCCCTGGCGGTAGTGCAGGTTGGGCATGATGGCGATGTAGCCATTGTGGGCGAACTTCCGCGCCATTTCCTTGCTGGCCTCGTCCCAGCCGGGCATGTGGTGGAACAGCATCACCGCCCCAAACGGGCCCGCTCCGAGAGGGCGAGCCAGGTAAGCGTTGATAGCGTCGCCGTTGTGTCCTTCTACCCAGATGTGCTCGGCCGTCATTCCCTGGTAAGGCATAGCGTGTTACCTCCGATGCGAAAGGGATTTCTTGGTTCAGCACGCGCTTCCGGGCCGTTTCGCTTCTCGCGCCTGGCTCGCCGCGCGCGAAAGAAGATTACTATTCGCCCCCCTGCGAGTCAAACCAGAGCAACCGGCACGGGAGTACCAGGGGTCTGGGTGGCACGGTCGCCGGCATTTTTAGTTCATGGCGTTACTGTCGCCGTTCCGCCCGCAGGGCGTAAGGCTTGGGAGAGATCGCCAGGCCAAACACTTCGTCCTCGGACAGCGGCCTGCCCTCCGGCGTCTCGAAGCGGAGACGGTGCAGCATTCGGGTCAGGTGGAGCCAGACGGTGGTCTCGGCGAAGCGGCGCCCCGGGCATCGCCGGTGGCCGGTGCCGAAGGGTATGAAAGCGTTGCCGGTCAGCGCGGCGGCCGGGGCGCCGTCAGCCTGGGGCAGGAACCGCTCCGGAATGAAATCATCGGGCGCGTCCCAGAAGCGCGGATCATGGTGGATGGAATAGATGTTCCCCAACACCTGCGCTCCCGCCGGCACCAGGTAACCGCCGACCTCAGTGTCCTCCGTGGCCTGGTGCGGCACCGCCAAGGGACCGATGGTGCGGTAGCGCATGGACTCGGCCAGGCAGGCGAAGGTGTAGGGCAGCCGCGTCCGGTCGTCTACCGTGGGCAAGGCGTCAGGGCCGATGACCCGGTCCAACTCCTCGTGGACTTTGGCCTGAACCCCTGGGCGGTTGACCAGCAGCAGCAACGTCCAATTGACGGTTTGAGCCGACGTGTCGGTGCCGGCGAGCAGCAGGTCCATGCACAGGTCATTGATCATGTCGCTCTCGATTTCACCCGTTTCCTCCTGGGCCAGCATCACCTCCACCAGGCAGGTAGGGGTCGACAGGTCGAGGCCGGGGCGATTGCGGGCGCCCTCCACCAGGGAACTGATGATGGCCGTGCCGATTTCCGACTGCCGGACGGCTTCCTTGAGGGCATTGTTGGGCAGGAACTTCATCCAGGGAATGTAGTCGGCCAGGTTGGTGGCATTGGCGTTGGCGAAGATCCAGTTGACGTGTTCCAGCAGCGCACCCCGCAGTTGCACAAACTCTCCGGAGCCGTCTTCATCCCTTCCGAAAACGGCGCGGAACATCATCATGGAGTTGCTGCGGGCCACCATCACCGGGGGTGAAACCAGCTCGCCGGCCTCTCCCATTGCGGCCATCTCGTCCACCAGCCCGTTGACTATGCCCTCGATGTGACGCTCCCGCACATTGTCCAGGTTGCGGGCGCTGAGCAACTCGCGGTTGGCGAAGCGCTGCATCTGTCGCCAGCGGTCGCCATAGGGGGCCAGCACCAGGTCGTTCCCGCTGCTGAGAATATCCATAATCTCGCTGACCCAGCGGTCGGCCAGTTCAGGCCGGCCGAAAGCCTCCTGCAAAAGGTCCGGGTGGCTGATTATCACCGTCGGTACGTTGCCGAAGCGCAGCAAGCATACGTCGCCGTAACGGCGGGCCAACCGATCAATGGCCAGATGGGTGTCATGGCGCAGTTCCAGCAGCGAGCCGAACACCGGCAATCCGCGCGGGCCCGGTGGCAACTGGTCTGGCAGGGTGGAAGTTGCGGCGCTCATTTGGACCACCTCTTCATGGCGGAGGGATAAAACCTTGAAACGACGATCCTCCTATTACCACTTTACCAGAGACAACAGTGGGTCAGCAGGATCAATCGATGTTGCAGCTCCTCGTGCCCTATAATGACGCCGGCAGATGCAAGCGAGGTGGACGTTATGGCAGAGTTGCAGCGGACAGCGATAACCAGCGATCGGGCCCCTCAACCCCTTGTCTAGGCTTTCCGCATTTTCAAGCGGCGTAGGCGAGGGAATCCACCATTCGGTGGTACAGAGTGGCAGGGAGTTCCCGTACATCGGGGTCGCCAGTCGACAGTTCGAAACCCTCTGACGCCAGCCACAGGTGGCGTCGCACCAGGGCGATGGCGTCCACGAAGGTCGGCGACGGTTTGTCGTACCAGGCGGCCCTGCGCTGGGTCATGGGGTGCTGTTTCTGCAGGGCGTGGGCGGCCAGGGTGGTCCAGGAGAAGAGACCCAGCAGGACGGGGGTAGTGCGGGCGATGGCCAGGTCGGACCATTGGCGCTGGGTCTCCACTCCCAGGTGGGTGCGCACCTCCTGAAAGGTCACTTCCAGTTGCCAGCGCAGGACAAACCACTGGAGGATCTGGGTCGGGTTCGCCGACGGGTCGGTGCAGAGCAGGGCCTGGGGGTCGAAGGCGCCCTGGGGATCGCGGATCAGCACCCAGCGGATGGTGACGGCCGGTTTGCCCGAGCGGTACCAGACAGCGGTCTGGGAGGTGAGTTCCACGGTGCGGGTGGTGCCGTCGTACCAGGACACCGCGGCGACGGTCCACGCCACGTCGGCTCGCTCAAGGAGCGTTTTGAGCGAGGGTCGCCGCTCGCCTTTCAGCGGCGGCCGGCCGTTCTGACCCGGCTGACGAGGCGGCGCTGGCGCGTACAGAGCGGCGTCCAGGCGCAGTCTGGCGATGAGGGTTACGGGTTCACGGAGCGACTGGCAGCAGCGCAGCAGGTCCAGTACGGCGTAGCCGTTGTCGCCCACCAGGACCAGCTTACGCTGGGGCAGCCAGCGGCGCAGTTGCATGACCATCTGGCGGGCCCAGTCGGTCACCTTCTTGTGCCGGCGTCCCTGCTGCTGGTGGTAGCGAGACGAGGGCGCCAGCACCGTGAGCACCGGCAACGCCCAATGGCGTCCCGCCCACGGCACGTGGCCCAGCCACATCAGGGAGATCCAGCGCAGCCCGCTGGCCTTGACCAGCTGATGGCGGCTGGAACGCACTGGGTCGCGGTAGATGGCCCGCGCCTTGATCTTGGCTCCACGACGTCGTTCCAAGGTTTCGTCGATGCCGAAGATCAACGGGCCGTCGCCGCGATCCAGATGCTGGAGTAGGAGCACCAGCAGGACGTGGGCTACCCCACGGGACGACCACACCGCTCGGTTGAGCACCGCGTGGTAGCGGGCGTAATTCCGGTCGTCGCTCAGTCCCATGACGCGGAGCGCCGCGGCCACGGTGCGTTGGCCCGGGGTCAGGATCGCGCCGACCAGCAGTAGTTGGGCTTTCCGCCAGGTTGGGGTGGTGAACAAAGTTGCGAAGGGGAAGAGAAGGGCTACAATGGCGTCGGGCAGGGTGAGCATGGTCGGGCCTTTCCGTCGAAAGTGGGGTCAGGCCAGCTTACCCTGTCTTTTTACTTTTTCTAAATTTTGCAGAAAGTCCAGCTGGGCGCCTATTCGGTCGGAATGTCGGTGAACGCCGGGAAGTTGATATACGTAGCGGGACAGGTTGGCGTGGACCTGTCGGGCGCCCTGGTAGGACCGGGCGACGCCGCGGCCCAGACGCGCCAGGTTTTTCAGAACATCGGCGGCGTCCTGGAAGCAGCCGGCGCCGGGTTCGACAACGTGGTGGAATTCACGACCTACGTGGTGGGGCGCGACTCAGTCCAGGGTTTCATCGACGGACGAAACCAGGTCTTCCCGGGCATCTTCCCCAACGGTGACTATCCGCCCAACACTCTGCTGGTGATCGACGGCCTGGTGCGCGAGGAGTTTCTGGTCGAAATCAAGGCCGTGGCCGCTCTCCCGTAGAAATCGGTCAATAATTCGTCACTCCGGCGAAAGCCGGAGTCCAGAAACGCCGTCGGATTCCGGCTTTCGCCGGAATGACGGCGTTTTTCAACAGACCCTAGAAGTCGGGTTGCGGCGCGGCTCCCCAGCCCTGAGGGATGTTGACCAGGTTCGGCTCCAGGTCCTCGACGGAGGTCTGGCCGCAGTAGGCCATGGCCCGGTCCACCTCTTCCCGGAGCAGTTCCAGGACGCCGTGGACGCCTTCGGCCCCGTTGACGGCCAGCCCCCAGAAGAGCGGACGCCCGATGCCAACGGCCTTGGCGCCCAGGGCCAGTGCTTTGACCACGTCGCTGCCGCGGCGGACGCCGGAGTCTACGTAGACTTCGCAATTGCCCTTCACCGCATCCACGACCTCGGGCAGCATCTCGATTGCGCCCATGGTCATGTCCAGTTGGCGGCCGCCGTGGGTCGATACCAGGACGCCGTCGATGCCGCTCTCGGCGGCGATGTGGGCGTCCTCGGCGGTGCGGATGCCCTTGAGCACCAGGGGCAGGCCGGTGAGGCCGCGGAGCCATTCAAGCTCGTGCCAGGTGAGGGGAACGGTGCGGTTCACGTTCCAACCGACGGATTCGTCGGTACCGCGCAGCACGTTCTCCGGCTCGTTGACGCCCCGGAAGTTGCCCTGCTCGAAGTTCCGGTTGTACCGGTTGCGCAGGTCACGCTCCTTGGGGCTGGGGGTCGGCGTGTCCACCGTCAGGGTGATGGCCTTGAACCCGGCCTCCTCGGCGCGACGGACCAGCATTTCGGTGAGGTGGTAGCCCCGGTGGTAGAGCTGGAAGAAGAGGGGGCTGGTGGCTTCCTCGGCAACCTCTTCCATGCTGCAATTGGAGCCGGTGCTGAGCATCATCAGGGTGTTGGACATGCTGGCGCCGCGGGCCGTGGCCACCTCGCCCTCGGGATGGGCCCGGTGATGGGAGCCGGCGGGACAGACAAACACGGGCATGCTGATTTCGTTGCCCAGCATCGTGGTCGACAGGTCACGCTCCCCGATGTCGCGGAGGAACCTGGGGCGCAGGGTCAGCTCCTCGAAGGCGGTGCGGTTGCGCCGGGTGGTGAACATGTCCATGGCCCCGGCGTCGATGGTGTCCCAATCATCGTGAGGCAGGACCAGGCGGGCGCGTTCCTCGTAGTCGTAGAGGTTGATGGGGTCGAGTCGCATGTTGACCTTCCTTTGGAGACGGGTCTTGCCGGCCGCTCCCCATAAATGAGGGTATGAGCAGCGTTCTCAACGGGTAGAGTTGATGGCGCCCATACTCTACGGCCTGGAGCGATTGCGGGCAAGTCCCAGGGGAACTACAAGGCGTGCAACGCCGGAATGACCTCCCTGCCCACTAGGTCGATGTGCTCCAGCACCTCGGCCTGGGACATCTCCGGGTAGAACAACCGGATAGCCACGTCGGTGAACCCCATTTCGTGGTAGGCCGCGATCTGCTCGACGCATTCCTCCGGGCTGCCCACCAGGAAGGTGTCGTCCATCAGCGTTTCCAGGTCGCCGGTGACCTTGCGGGTCAGCTCGTCGTCGGTGCCGTGGAGACCGTGGTAGGCGTAGACCTCGTACTTCTTGGCGAAGTTGGCCCGGGCCCGTTCCAGCGCCTCCTCGTGGGTCGGGGCGCAGAAGAACTCGCGCACGATGACCATGTCCTCAGGAACTTCGTGGCCGTTCTCCTCCAGGGTCTGGTGATACAGCGATATCTGGTGCCGGATGGTGGCGTTGGACTGAGCCGGACCCACGTAGAGGATGTCGCCGCCCCGGCCGACCCGGCGCACCGCCGGATCACTCATGGCGGCCTGCCAG
Source organism: Dehalococcoidia bacterium (assembly GCA_965207585.1). Taxonomy (GTDB): domain Bacteria; phylum Chloroflexota; class Dehalococcoidia; order Lucifugimonadales; family UBA3495; genus Bin87. The sequence goes on from CBDBMT010000003.1 coordinate 29,984, forward strand.
ATCTTGGGGTGCGGCTTCTGGTAGGGCCGCGCAGTGGGCCGCGCCCCGGTTACGTTGTAGTAGCGGCCGTGGTGGGTCACCTCGTCGTCGGTCCACAGCCGGCGCATCAGGCCGAGGGCTTCGGTGCAGCGGGCGCCGCGTTGCGACATTCTCGTGCCGAAGGCTTCGCATTCCTCCGGGCGATAGCCCAGCCCGATGCCGAGGATGAAGCGCCCCTCCGCGATGTGGTCCAGGGTCGCCACCTGCTCGGCCACTTCCACCGGATTCAGCAGCGGCAGCAGCAGGACCGAGGTGGCGAGCTTCATGTCGCCCGGCTCGGCAGCCAGGCGCGCCAGCACCGGCCAGGGCTGGAAGTGCTGGAAGGGATCGATCAGGTAGTGGTGGGCCCAGCAGTAGATGTCGAACCCGGCGTCGCGGGAGGCCCGGAACTGCTCCAGGTGATTCTGCCACTGCTGCTGATGGTCTATGCTGTCCCGCTGCACCACCTGCCCGACCTGATAACCAATGCGCATATCCTCACCCCTAACGGTTAATATGCCCGGACTTTCGACGTATGGGGTTGCCAAAGTCATCGTCAGAATCAGGATTTACCAGATTTAGGGATTATCAAGATGGAGTAGTTGGCGCTGAGTATGACCACAATCCTGAAAATCCGATAATCTTGTGAATCCTGATTCAGACGAATGATTGCTGCCGGTAAAGAATTGGAAAAGCCCTAGCCTCCCACGTGGCGGTACTTGATCAGCCGCTGGCCGGCCAGGTTCTGGTTCACGTAGATGTCGCCGTGGGAGTCGACCCAGACGGCGTGGGCGCCGTTGCCCCACCCGGCATCCGAGGGGCTGCCCCAGCGAGCCAGGACGTTGCCCTCAATGTCCAGGATGGACATGAAGCCGTCCAGCTCCGGCACGTACACCGCCAGGTCGTCGTCGATGTAGATGTCGCAGGGCCGCGCCAGGTCCGCCCACTGCTCCAGGAAGTTGCCCTCAGCGTCGAAGATCTGCATGCGGTTGTTCTCGCGGTCGGCCACGAACACCCGCCCGTCGGTGTGCACCCAGACCCCGTGAGGGACGTGGAACTCTCCGGGTTCGGTCTTCCCCGGCGCACCCCAGGAGTCCACCAGCTCGCCCTCGGGTGTGAACCGATGCACCCGGGCGTTGCCGTAGCCGTCCGAGATGTACAGGAGGCCGTCCGGGGAAATGGCGATGTCGCTGGGGCTGTTGAATGGCCCGGCGGCCCTGACCACCGGGTCGCTGTAGTTCCCCGACCAGCCGGTGTCCGAGGGCTGGTCCCACTCGCCCATGGTCATCAACAGGTTGCCCTTGGGGTCGTACTTGAGGACCACGTGGCTGTTCTTGACCGGCAGGTAGAGGTTCTCATCGCCGTCGATGAACATCCCGTGGGCGTCGGTTAGAACGCCCTCGCCCCAGGAGGCGAGATAATTGCCGTCACGGTCCAGGACGATCAGCGGGTGCTCGCCCCGGTTGAAGAGGTACACCCGGTCCTCGGAGTCGGTGACGATGGCCGTCTGCCCCAACTCCCAGCCCTCGGGCAGTTTCTCCCAGTTCTCAACTTGCTCGTAGGTGTACTTGCCACTGCCGACGGTTGCCATGTCGTCGCCTCCTCTACTGCGCCTCGTGAGTACTTACTTCCGCAAATTGTCAGAATCAGGATTTACGGGATTTTATGATTGAGCAGGATTGGGAGATCTACATCGCGGAACGTCTACAATCCTGATAATCCGTCAATCTTGGAAATCCTGATTCTGACGTTTCGTCGCCGCAAACCGGGTACCCATGAGCATCGCGCCCGGTGACCCCGCGGAGCAGGTTGTTGGCCACTTTAGTAGGTCGTCAGCGTATCGATAACCGCCTGCTCCAGCTCGCCGGCGCGGACTGAAACCTGGTCAGGGGTGAGGCCGCCCAGGGGATGGGGAATGCCCAGCGGGTGGAAGTCGCCGCGGCCGAAGGTGCGGGCGTGGCGGAAGGCCGAGTTCAGGAACGGGTCGGTGCAGAGCACCACCGTGGGGATGCCGAGGTTTTCCAGGGTCATTGCGTCGTGCACACTGCACGCGGTGCAGGACCCTCAATCCGCAATCGCCGTCACTACAAAGTCGCACCGGTCGGAGAGCTGGTCGATGATCTCATCGGCGGCCGGCCGGGAATAGACGAACTTGTCCACGGCGACGATGTCGCCCAGTTCCAGGTCCTTTGCCATCCTCTCGCCGATGTTTCGCAGCAGGAGGTCGGCGTTGGCCTTGCGGTTGCCCAGAAAGCCGCCGACCTTGTCGTGCAGCGTGTCCAGCCGGGGTGCGGCTCGCCAGCGGGACGCCGCCTCCGGGTCAATGGGCAGGGCCAAACCCAGTTCCCGCATCCGTTCCTGGTAGTTTGTGACAGTCATTCTTTACTCCCTTGCCCTCAAATCGTCATTCCGGCGAAAGCCGGAATCCAGTGGCATTCTCTGGACTCCGGCTTTCGCCGGAGTGACGAGCTTATCACTTCAATGCGTAGGTCCTATCGCCAATCAACATTCAATCTTGCGAGTGACCCGGCGGGAGCCCCAGCCGGGCAGGTAGGCCGAGTGGGGGCCGCCGGCGCCGCCGGCGACGAAGATGTTGATGCGGTCCGGAGCGCGGACCACCGGCACCATCTGGTCGTCGTCATCGGCGTCGATGTACCGGGGCCAGAAGTGGCCGCGGCGGGAGTCGCCCTGGGGAGGGCCGCCCTGGCGGAGTTTCCGCACCGGCTTGCGGGCGTGCTCGTAGAGGAACTGGCGGATGTCCCGCTTGTTCCAGCCGTCCCGGTGGAGGAACTTGGCGTGCTCGGGGCCGATGACTACCATGGTGTCGCCCATCACGTACATCTGGACGTTGCCCAGGGTGCACATGGTGTCGGCCAGCACGGTCAGGAAGTTCCGCGAGTGGGAGGCGTGGTACATGATGTTGTGCGGCGCCTCCGCCGGGAACACCGACACCGTGCTGTCGGTAGGCGCGAAGCCCAGCTCGACGTGCATTGGCTCCCAGGGGTTGGCGTCCTCGTCCTCGGCGACGCAGTAGGTGTAGGCGCCCGGGTGGCCGAAGGTTGCCTTGTTGGTCTCGCCGGGTATCGCGCCGCCCAGGTTGAGCAGGGCCAGCTTGACCGCGCGTCCGATGGTGGCGTTGGCCCGCCAACCGGAGCCGAAGCAGTTGTAGCCGCCGTTGATGTCCAGTTCCTTGACGATGGGGCCGTTGACGATCAGCAGGGGAGTGTGGATGCCGGTGGAGCACATCACGCCGCGCAGGTTGAACCGCTCGTCCATCATCGCCTCGAGGGCCGTGATGATTACCGGCATGTGCTCCGGGATGCAGCCCGCCATGACGGCGTTCACCGCGATGCGCTCGACGGTGGCGCGTCCGCCCAGGGGCGGCAGCTCCGCGATGAGTTCGCCGCCGCCGCGTCCGGTGCTCTCCACGAACTTGCGCACCAGGGGCTCGGACGGCGGCACGACCGGCAGGCCGTCGGTCCACCCGGTCTCAAACATCAACTCGATGGCATCAGAAACGTCTGTGGCAAGCATTATCGGCCCATAGTAATGTTGGATTATCTGTGGTTCAGGCCAAGCGAGTGTAATCCCAGCCCAAAGCGCTGTCAAAGCGACCATTGCCTGGCAACTGTTGAGAGTTGGTAAGCCATCGGCGCATTCAGCACGTCATTCCGGCCTTGAGCCGGAATCCAGAAGTCCTTCCCCTGCTCACGATAGCCTATCGATAGACCTCCCTGGATACCGGCTTTCGCCGGTATGACGGTTTTGGTGTCGGATCGGCACCCTAAATCGGGCAAGCAATTGGAGAGCTGTTACGGCATGGCCCCCAGACCCGGAATGATGGTCTCTCGGAAGGCGTCTACCTCGGCCCGAGGCATGTCGTAGCCGCCCTCCTGGGTGTGGGTGGGAAAGATGAAGACGTGCTCGATGCTCGATTCGTACCGGGCCCGCTTCAGCCTGGCCAGGCATTCCTCGGGTGTGCCGAACAGTCCGAAGGCGTCGCAGATCTCGGCCGCCAGGTCGTCGCTGATGTTCTCGGGGACGAAGTCGTCGTCCAGGTCGATGCCGGCCTCCCGCAGCCAGACGAGGTTGGAGTTGCTGGGGTATTTCAGATACGGCTGATCGGGTCGGAACCACTGTTGGGGAAAGCGGCGGGCGGCCGCGCCGTCATCCGATACCGTGGTCGGGGTGATGAAGATCGTCCGGAAACCGTCGAGGCTGCGTCTCGCCCGCGCCGCGCCGATTTCCAGCCGGCGGCGAGCCGCGTCCACCGCGTTGGGATGGAGGCCGACCAGCAGCAGGGCGCCGTCGGCAACCTCCCCCGCCAGTTCAACCATCCGTGGGCCGGCGGCGGTCATGAATACCGGCGTCGGCGGGTCGCTGATATTGCGGAGCCGGGTTTCGACGCCATTGAACTCCACTCGCTCACCGCGCAGCAGGCGGCGGATGGTCAGTATGGCATCACGCATGGCCGCCACCGTGGCCCGGGGCCGGCCGATGTTGCCGACGGAGAGGTAGCCGGGGCCGACAGTCAACCGCGCTCGTTCCGGCGCAATCTCTTCCAGCGAGTGGGCCAACGATGCCAGCACCATCGGATGACGAGTCACCGGGTTGGATGTCGCCGGGTACAGGACCAGCCGAGAAGTCCGCTCGAAAGCCAAGGCCAGCGTTAGAAAGACATCCCGCCCGCTGTGCTGATGATCATGGACTCCGACACCGGAAAATCCCGCGGCCTCACATCCCGCTATAAAATCGGCGGTCTCCTGAACCGGCAGGCCGACGGGCACCCTGATATCCGCTTTCATGGCTGGCATTTACTGTTCAGACCAAAGATGCGCGAACTGGCTGGCCACCACCTGCTCATAGTCCATATCGGCGGAGAGCAAACCGATATTGCGGCAGAAATCGTTGAGGCTGACCACTGAATCCCGGGAAATCTGTGCGGAATAGTAGGGTGCGTCGCGCCGGACCAGGTCTTCGATCAACGCGGCTTCGTCGGGCGGGAACAGCCGCCGCCCGACCTCCGCAGCCCGCGACGGGTCGGCCCGCAGCGCCTGTTGAGCTGCCACGACCGCGCGCACTGCTCCTTGGGCGGTGGCGGGAGTCTCCTCAATCAGCCTGTCGGTGGCGACCAGAGCGGCGAAGGTGTAGTCCCTCGCCGCCGACGGACCAAGCCCTCGCCTCGGGTCGAGCGCCACTTTGCCTATCCCGCTGCGCACCGCCACTTCGGCGCCCATGGCGTTTGCCCAGAACCCGTCGATTATCCCCTGGCGCAGGGCTTGGGCGGCATGGACGCCGAAAGACACTCCGGCCTCTCCGCTGCCGGGCACCGGGCCCAGCTTCACGCCGTCCCGCTCAGGGTCCACGCCCGCCTCGTCCAGCAGCCGGCGCAGGGCCACGTCAGGTCCGGGAGCCGCGCCGATGCGCAGGCCCTTGACTGCCGCGACGTCTCCGGGTTGAACTCCCAGGTCAGCGCGCAAAACCAGCAGCCAGAAGGTATGCTGGGATAGCGCAGCCAGCAATTTGGCGCCCCGCCAGCCGGGGAAGGCCGAGAGGGTGGCATGGGCCGGGCCGGCCACGAAGTCGATCTCGTCGTCCCGCAGCGCTTGCATCGCCCGGCCCACCGGGAAGACCATTTCCAACTCTACATCCATTCCCTGGGCCTGGAAGAACCCCAGTTCCACCGCGGCAACCGCCGGAAAGTAGGAGTTGGACACCAGGTCGGGTACCGCGATGCGCATTACAGTTGTTTCCTGCCGGCCGAGATCCGAGACTTTGGGGTGCGCCGAGTTTACCACCGGTCTTACACCCGGTATCCTTTGCGCCGGAACCCTTGGACTGTCATTCGTTGGCGTTTGACTGGTGCGGTTTCCGATTATCAGATTGATGGAGGATGACGATATGTACAACAAGGCAATGATCAGCTTGGAACAGGCCCAAAACGCGATTACGGCCATGATCGCCGATTTCAACCGCGACCCCGACCGGCGCAAGGTCGATATGGCCGTGGTGGACGACGCCGGAAACCTGCTGGCCTACGCGCGCATGGACCGCTGCCTCAGGCCCACCTTCGCGATACGCAAGGCCTACACCTCGGCGGTCCGTTCCATGGACACCGCCGCCTTCGCCGAGCAACTCAGCAGCACGGGCAGGACGCTGGAGTCCTTCGGTGACCCCCAGTTGATCGCCATACCGGGCGGGGTCGCCGTTTTCCACGAGGGAGCGGTGGTCGGCGCCATCGGCGTGGGCGGTCTGCCCAGCGGGTTCGACGACGAGGCCATCGCCAAGGCGGGGGTAGCGGCGTTGGGAATCTAACGGCAAGGAGGTCGCTCATGGTTACGGGACTGCTGGCGGGAGTTACGGTTCTGGATTTCACGGCGGCGTTCGTCGGGCCGTTTTGCAGCCGCATCATGGCCGACATGGGCGCTGAGGTGATCAAGATCGAGCGGCCGGCGGCAGATCAGGACGAGCGGTTCACGCCGGAGTCGCTGCCTACCCGCAACGGCGTGCCGTACCTGCACCTGAACGGCGGGAAGAAGAGCCTGTGCGTGGACCTCAAGACGGAAGCTGGCCTGGAAATCGTGCACGCGCTGGTGAAACGCGCCGACGTGTTCGTGGAGAACTACACGCCCCACGTGGTGCGCAGCTACGGGCTGGACTATCCCAACCTGTGCCGGCTGAACCCGGGCATCATCATGTGCTCCATGACGGGCTACGGGCAGGAGGGCTTCGCGCACAACCCCGAACACGTCTGCACCGATCCGGTGGCGCAGGCTGTCAGCGGCCTCAACTGGATAACCGGCGAGCGGGACGGCGCGCCGTACACCATCGGCGGCGGCATCGGCGACACCGTCACCGGCATGACCGGAGCGATGGCCGTGGGCTACGCGCTGTTTCACCGGCAGCGGACGGGCGAGGGCCAGTACATCGACCTGTCCATGATCGACAGCCTGCTGTTCCTGGACTCGCTGGCGATGCCCCACGTGGCCGCCAACCACGGGGTTCCGCTCCACTACCGCAACGGGGAGCAGAACACCTACACCTTTCCCATGGGAATACTGAAGGCCCGCGACGGGTACATCTCGCTGCAAGCGCCGGGACAGGGGCCCAACAGCGCGTGGGGCCGGCTGTGCGAGTGCATGGGTCGGGAGGACCTGATCGAAGACCCGCGCTACCTGACCGACGACCACCGAGTGGAGCGGCGCGACGAGATCGTGGGCATCATCGAGGAATGGCTGCAAACCTTGCCGGACGACGAAGCGGCGCTGCTGGTGCTGGCGGAAGCGCGCATCTCGTCAGGGCCGGTGCTGTCGCAGGAGGAGATCTGGACCCACCCGCATTACAACGCGCGAGGGGCGTTCCAGGAGATTGAGTACCCGGAAATCGGGCCGGTGGGCGTAGTGTCGCCGCCGTATCGTTTCTCGGCGACGCCGGCGGCGGTGAGCGGTCCGGCGCCGCAACTGGGGGAGCACAACTACGAGGTGCTGACCGATCACCTGGAATACTCGGCGGATGATGTGGCGGCGTTGATCGACGCCGGCGTGCTGTATGAGTCTCCGGGAGCCCTGAGGCGAAGGCGGGCCGGCTTTGGTTAAGGCCGGCCCGCCAACCTGTACGGCCTTCCGCCGCCTGGTGCTACTGGAATGCTGTATCCACCGTGCCCGGAACACCCAGGTTCTGGACGCGGCGATCTTCGGAACCGGGTGTCTCCGCCATGCTGAACGGGCGGTCGACGTGGAAGTGAGCCAGGTATTCGGCGAGAGCGTCCTGCTCTGAGCCCGCGGCGGCAAAATCGGCGGCGCCGGGATCAACCAGGTGCGGGCCGTCAATGATCCCGTTGCCGTTGGTATCGGGGAAGTCAGCGTTGGGGGCGTTGAACTGGCCGGCCTCGCCCATCAGGTCTATGCGGCCAGGCTGCGGCACGGGAAACGGGTAGCCGTCGCCGCCGTTGGCCAGGAAGTTCAGCGTCACCATCTTGACTGGACTTTGCGCAATTCAAGCGGCGTAAGCGAGGGAATCCACCATTCGGTGATACAGAGTGGTGGGGAGTTCCTGTACGTCTGGGGCGGCAGCCGACAGTGAGAAACCTTCTGACGCCCGCCACAGGTGGCGTCGCACCAGGGCGATGGCATCCACGAAGGTCGGCGACGGTTTGTCGTACCAGGCTGCGGTGCGCTGGGTGATGGGACACTCTTGTTGCAGGAGGTGGGCGGCCAATGTGGTCCAGGAGAAGAGACCCAGCAAGATGGGAGTGGTGCGGGCGATGGCGAGGTCAGACCACTGGCGCTGGGTCTCCAAACCCAGATGGGTTCGGACTTCCTGGAAGGTGACCTCCAGTTGCCAACGCAGGACAAACCACTCCAGGATCTGGGTCGGGTTTGCCGAGGGGTCGGTGCAGAGGAGAGCTTGAGGATCGAAGGCGCCCTGAGGATCTCGGATCAACACCCAGCGGATGGTGACAGGCGGCTTGCCCGAGCGGTACCAGACGGCGGTCTGGGAGGTGAGTTCCACGATGCGAGTGGTGCCGTCGTACCAGGAGATTTGTGCGACTGTCCAGGTCACCTGATCCTGTTCAAGGACGGCTTTCAGGGATGGCCGCCGTGCGCCTTTCAGAGCAGGCCGGCCGTTCTGACCCGGCTGACGGGGTGGCGCTGGTGCATACAGGGCGGCGTCCAGGCGCAGTCTGGCGATCAGGGTGACGGGCTCACGCAGGGACTGGCAGCAGCGGAGCAGATCCAGCACGGCATAGCCGTTGTCCCCCACCAGTACCAGGGGGCGATGGGGAAGCCAGCGACGCAGTTGCATGACCATCTGCCGGGCCCAGTCGGTGATCTTCTTGTGGCGACGGCCCTGCTGCTGGTGGTAGCGAGATGAAGGCGCCAACACCGTGAGCACCGGCAGGGCCCAGTGGCGTCCGGCCCAGGGCACCTGGCCCAACCACATCAGGGAGATCCAGCGCAGACCACTGGCCTTGACCAGTTGATGGCGACTGGAGCGCACCGCGTCTCGGTAGATGCCTCGGGCCTTGATCTTGGCGCCCCGCCGCCGCTCCAGGGTTTCATCTATGCCGAAGACCAACGGAGCGTTCCCGTGATCCAGATAGTGGAGCAGGAGCATCAGCAGGATGCGCGCCGCCTCTCGGGGCGACCACACGGCTCGGTTCAGCACCTCGTGGTAGCGGGCATAGTCGCTCTGATCGCTGCGTCCCATGACGCGGAGCGCCGCCGCCACGGTACGCTGGCCCGTGACCAGGATCGCGCCCACCAGCAGGAGTTGAGCCTTCCGCCACGTCGGGTTGGTGAACAGCATTGCGAAGGGAACGAGTATCGGTACAATGGCGGCGGGCAGGGTGAGCATGGCTGAGCCTTCCGTGAGAAGTGGGGTCAGCACAGATTACCCTGCTTTTATACATTTCTAAAAATGCGCAAAGTGCAGCTTGACCTCGCGGTCGGGATCCCCCGACAACGCGCCGTCGACCACCACCCGGTCGGCTACGGCTCCATCCTCGCCGATCACCGCCAGGGATTGCACGCGCTGGCCGATTGGCGCTTTGGGATCAAAGCTGAACCTCATCCCGCCGACCTGGGGGAAGCGCCCGTCCCGAACTTCACCCACTCCGTCGAAGCCGATGCCATGCTCCATAATGGTTGCCAACTGTCTCGCGGTGAGCGGCACGATGACCAGCCCGTTGTTGAAGCGCAGGGCACCCTCGATGTCGAACTGGGAGATGTCGCCCTCGGCCTTGCCGGTCGCAGGGTTGGCCGCTGACGGGAGGTACTCCACTTCCGTGGGATCGGTGGAACCCGGAGGCTGAACCACCAGGCCAATGTCGTCGCGGATGCCGCCGCCGTTTTTGAGGGATACCTGCACTTCGGAGTCAACCTGCCGGGCCAGCCACAGATTGGCGTCGGCGGTGAGGTTGCCGAGATTGCTCTCCTCGGTGCGCACGGCGCTGCGGCGTCCGTCGAGGTACACGGCGGCGGAACCCAGGATGTTGCCGTCCCGGGCGGCGATCACCTCGCGCAGCGCGTCCGCGATCCGGGTCACCTCCGCGATGGGCGCGCCGGAGAACGCCTGACCGCCCTGCATGTCGGTGGCGTAAGCGCCGCTCTGGTAGGGGTCTATCGAGGCCAGGATGATACGCCCGGCGGGGTCGAAATCCACCACCAGCCGGCCCAGGTACTGGTAGTCGCCGTCGGTGTTCACCAGGAGTATCGGCGCGCCGCTGGGACTCTGATAGGTCAGCGGGTAGGCTCCGGCAGCCGTGTGTCCGGGTCGCAGCCGGTCAGTCTCGTCGGCCAACAGCGTATTGGAGCCACCCCCGATGATGACGTCCACGTTCTCCAAGTGAGGAGCAAGGGCCTGCTCGATGTCCAGACGCTGCATGTGCCCCAGCAGGATGATCTTGTTGATGCCCTGATCGGCCAGCGCGTCTACTTCCCCCTGGACGATGGTGGCCAGCGCGTCAAGATCGTCAGGGTCCTGCGGCCCGACCGTGATACCGCCGGCGCCGGTTATCGTGGCCAGGCGGGGAGTTGTCGCGCCCACGACGCCGATGCGCTCGCCGCCTACGGTCACCACCGCGCTGGCGGCTACGCTGCCGCCCACCAGCATGGCCTCCTGCCCGTCCTCGACCGCCAGCGGTTTGAGGTTTTCGTCTGCGGTGAAATCCAGGTTGGCGGAAAGGTAGGGGAATCGGGCGCCCGGGTACATCGCCCCGTCTTCCGTCTCAGCGCCAATGATGGATGCGAAAGCGCCGGTGCCACGGTCGAGTTCGTGATTGCCCACCGCCGAAGCCTGGAACCCCATGGCGTTCAGCAACGCCATGTCGCCGCGTCCGTTTCCTGGAACGCCCAGGACCCCTGCTGTGGCATTATCGCCGGCTGCGAAGTAACGCGGGCCGGGGATGTAGTTGTCGCCGGAGCTGAAGACGATGGTATTGAACGGGAACTGGGAGCGAAAGCCGTCAAGGATGGCGGAGAAGTTCTCCACGTTTTCCAGCGCGCCGACCGCGCTGTCCATGTCGGCGGCGTGAAGGATCTGGAGAGTGAAGACCGGCTCGTCGGCCTCAATTTGCGACACGTCGGGCGATGCGCTCCCGCGGCAGGCAACCAGTGAAAATAACGCCATTATTATGGCTGCTGTCATCCAAACCCGTTTTCGGTTCATCGCAATTCTTCCTTGCTGGCATACAGCGGTCGTCAGCGTGGTTCCGCTGAGCGTATATGTCCGGTCCCCATACCTGTCAATCGTTCGCCGGCCTCACGCGCACCCAGTGTGAGATGTGGCGGGGTGAAAGATCCGCTGAGAGTATGTCGCCCAGGTGGAATATCAGATGCGCCGGCGAGTGGTAACATGATTGGACGTTTATGCGCGGATGCGGAAGACGATGTGCGGACACTTGAACGCTGAGGATTTGCCAGATGAATGAAGCCGCAGAGGCCAGGAAAGTGCTGGTGGTGGACGATGAGCCGGACGTCCAGGTGATGTTTGAGCAAAGGATGCGTCGCGAGGTTCGTGCCGGGACTTACGAGTTGTTCTTCGCCCAGTCTGGGCATGAAGCTCTCGAGGTGCTGCATGAAAACCCTGGCATTCGGCTGATTCTCACAGACCTCAACATGCCAGGCATGGACGGCATGGAGCTTCTTGGAGTGTTGGGCGAGTCATGGCCCGAGGTTCAGTCTATCGTCGTGTCCGCTTACGGGGACTCTCAGCGCATGGATGAAGCTCGCGAGCGTGGTGCGCAAGCCTTTGTGGTCAAGCCGGTTAATTTCTCAGAGTTGAAAGAGATGTTGCTGTCATCGTTGGATTGACGGTGGCACTTGTCTCGCTGGCAGGATCGAAGATGCCAAACCACATTGTGACGAACGTCATGAGTGGATTGTCCTCGCATAGCACCTCGTTCACCTCGGCGAGCACCTCTCCTGGGTCGGTAGAAGTCCCCCGACGCTGTGCGCGCTGGCTCCAACACCCGTGCAGGTCGTAGCCCGCATAGGTCGGAGAGGTGAAGTGCGGGCATTGGCGAGCGGGCGGGCGAAAAAGCCGCTCGCACCGGCAGAACGCCAGGACAGAAAACGTCATGGCTGTCCGGTTAAATCGTCGGGTTCGCATCGATTGTGAACTTTGGTCAAACGAATGCTTCAGCATTCTGGTACCATCGCTACGATTCAAACTCATTGAACCCGTGGGACCGTTGACATTAGCAGCACCCATTGTTAGGTTGGGCGCGAAGTTGTCGCCATACAACACGCCGTGTAATGAAGAGGAGGGCCCGTCGTGCCAGTGCAGCGATTCAGGCCAATGACCAAAGATTTTCCTACCTTCGACTGCGATGCGCACATCGTGGAGCCCGCCGTCATCTGGGAGCGGGCCGCAGATCACCTCACCAGCAGCGAGCTGGAAGCTCTGAAATCCACCATGTGGTACGAGGCTGAAACTAACCAGTTGCTGGTCAACGGGAAGGCGGACGTGAACAGCTTCTCGCCGGTTCCGAAGACCGGGCCGGGCGCCATCGACATCGTGAGGTTGGCCGGTCCCGGACTCAAACATGATATCCAGCGCGCCTTCAACGTCCGCAACCTCAACCCTGAGACTGCGCTCACCAGGGAGCAATCGGACTACCTGGCTCACGCCGGAGCCGACGAGCCCGGCCCCCGGCTGCGGGACATGGACGTGCAGGGTATCGACCAGGTGATGATCATACCCACCAGCATCGACACCTACCCCTGGCTGCAGAACGCCCTGGGGGCGAGGGCCATGTGCAAGGCCTACAACGATTGGGCCTACGAATACACGCGGGAGGACCCGGAACGTCTCTACTTCGCTGCCCTCATCCCCATGCAAAATCCCCAGTTCGCCGTTGAAGAGGTATATCGCGTGGCGGCCAAGGGCTGCCGGGTTGCCCTGATCAGGCCCATGGACGCCATGGGCAACTACCCGATACAACCCAAGTACGAGGGCGTGTGGAATGCCTTGGAAGATACCGGCCTCGTGTACGGTATGCACCCCTTCCCGGCCTCGGGGGTGGCGAAACCACCGGGCTATTCCGACCAGTATTCCGGCGCAGAGCTCATCCGAAAAACAATTTCCACCTCCGGATTGCCGCATACCTTCCTGGGCAACGTGCAGAACTTCCAGGCCGAGGCGTCCCTATGGGTGACCATGGTGCTGATGTCGGGGTTTTTCGAAAGGCACCCCAAGATACGAGCCGCGGTGTTCGAGGCGTCGTCCACCTGGCTGAGCTTCCTGCTGGATGAGTGCGACAAGACCTACAGGCTCTACCGGAATGACCGCAATCTGCCGCCTCTGACGCAACTGCCCAGCGAGACCTTCTTCCAGCATTGCGTCACGGGTTTTGAAGGCGACGAAGCGCCACCGTCGCGCCTGCCCGACTACTATCGGGACATCCTCGCCTGGGCCTCCGACGTCTATCACCACGACGGAGACGACGCGTGGCGGGCCATCGAGACCATGGAAGAGTGCGAGTTGCCCATCGACGACCAGGCCAGGTTCCTGGGGGCAAACGCTCGCCGTCTTTACAATATCCAGCCGCCCAGCAAGATCATTCGTGAACGCGTCACCGAGATCCACCGCCCCGACTGGTGGCCCGACGAAGACGAAATAAACGCGGCCCTCAAGCCGGAGTCGTCGGTTACGCGCCGATAACCGGCAGCCATCGGATGACGTGCGATGACTACCAGTAAAGACTTCGCTGTTTTCGACAGCGACTCCCACGTGGTGGAACCCCGCGACGTGTGGGAGAAATATCTCGAGCCCGAGTATCGAGTGTTGGGCAAGAACGCCCTCTGGCGCGAAGAAGGGCAGTTCGACTCGTACCTCAAAATCAACGGCCGGGTGTTTCGGGACAGCGCAAACCCCAATATCCCCCGTCATGCCATCTGGACGCCTGGAATGACCTGGGACGACGTTGGCGAGTTGGATCCGGACACTCGCCATCAGATGAGCGAAGGCGCCTCTGACCCACAGGCCAGGCTCCGGGATATGGACGCCATGGGGATCGACCAGACCTTCGTGTACCCGACGTGGTTCGCTGAGGGTTTTCACCTGGTTGAGGACCCGGACGTGGCCTGGGCACTGGCGCGGGCGTACAACGATTGGATTGCGGATTTCTGTCAGGCCGCGCCGGACCGTCTCTTCGCCGCCGCCATGGTCCCCCTGGGCAACATGGACTTTGCTCTGGCTGAGTTGCGGCGCGTCGCTGGCACACGATGCTTCCGTGGGGCGTTCATCCGGCCCATGTTCATGGAGGGGCGGTACCTGACCCACCCCTACTACGACCCTCTTTGGGCGGAATTGGAGAACCTGGGGTTGGTCGCGGCAGTGCACCCTACGGCCGGCCTATGGAATCCGGAGTGGACTTCCCATGGTCCCTTCGTGGAAAAAATCAGCGGCCGACTTTCGCAGGGCGCCGGCCTCGGGGGCGGTGGCGGGGGCCCCTTCGCCGGTGGCAGCACCGCCGACCGCAACCGAGCGTCCCCGGCGACGGGCATGATCCCGCTGGGGCATCCCGTGGCGTCGATATTGTCCCTGTGGCTGGACAACCACATGTTCGTCGCATCCACGCTGATCGGTTATACGGTCATGCAGCGCTACCCCGAGATGAGGGTGGTCATGGCCCACGGCAAGGCCTCCTGGATGGACGAAGTCCTGGAGAAAATGGAGGCATCGACCCGGGTGATCCCGCTCCAGCATTACTATCCCGTCAGGACCGATCCTGAAGAGATGTGGGAGGAAGGCCACGTCATGCTGGGGTTCGACGCGGAAGAGCGGATGATCCAGGAACTCCCCCATTCCTTCGAAAACAAGGTTGTCTGGGGTTCCCGGTATCCGCACCATGATACAACCAGCGCCTGGGACGCCATCCAGGCGCTGACCGAGGCACGCGTAGGACGGACCGTCATATCCCGTATGATGGGCGAGAACGCCCGGGAGCAGTTCGGCCTGAACTGAGTTCGCGTTTTTGCCGGCGCGGCAGTTCACCCCAAAGCGCTGCCCGTAATGTGGCTCACGCGTACCTGCTGGCAGGTCGCAGACTGACGGGGATCGCAAGCCAGCAAAACGGGCGAGGGAGCGTGGTGTTCGGTCGCCCGTTTTGTTGGCCTGCTGCGTTTGCGGCGGGATTGCCGCGCTGCGTTCGACATGGCAAAGGAGGATGACGATGGTTCTCACGATTGACTGTCAGGTACACGCGTATCAACGGAACACTCCTGAGCGTCCGTGGATGAGATTTCTGACCGGACCGGAGGAGGTTACGGGGGACGACATGGTGGAGGCGATGGCGGCGGTGGGAGTGGACGGCGCGATACTGATCTCGCCGTTTGCGATTTACGCCTACGACGCAAGCTACGCGCTGGAAGTGTACGCGCAGCATCCCACCAAGTTTGGCCTGGTCCGGCCCTTTGATCCCAACTCAGAGACGATTGACGCGGATGTGGAGGAGTGGACGTCGACGCCTGGCGTGGTGGGTTGCCGAATCATGCTGGCCAACAACGACTACGAGTCGGACCACCCGGGGCTGAACGCCATCCTCGCGGCCGGCGGGCGTGCCGGCGTGCCGGTGAACATCATGGCGGCGGGCAAATTGCCGCTGCTGCGTCAACTGGCCCAGCAGAACCCCGACACGCAGATCATCATTGACCACCTGGGCCTCGCGCAGCCCTTCGATCCGCCACCGCCCGATGAGCCTTTCGCCGACCTGCCCAACGTCCTGTCGTGTGCGGAGCTGGACAACGTGGCGATCAAGATCTCCGGAGCAGGCACACTGTCGCACGCGGGGTTCCCGTATTCTGACATCTGGGAGCCGGTGCACCGCATCTTCGACGCGTACGGGCTGGAGCGGTGCCTGTGGGGAACGGACTGGACGCGGGCGGTGAACCTGCTGACCTACGAGCAGGGGGTGGAGGCCTTCCGGCTAACGGACACGCTGTCGGACTCGGACCGGGAGATTCTGATGGGTGGTTCGCTGGCCAACATCTACAAGTGGACACCAGCGGCGAACGAGTAGAGGGAAATTGCGGAATCATCGCCCCGAAACGTAAAAGCCGGGACGGGAGGCTTGGCCCGCGTGGGGCCGCCTCCCGTCCCGTTGGGATGCCGCGGAAACCGCGACTTACTGTTGGGTAGTTACTCCGTGAAGTCGAGCGGGATCCTCGTGGTACCAAGCTGGTTGCCGGCCTCGTCGGTAACGCTGGATCCAGCGTATTCCACGTAGATTGCCTTGTACTGGCTCGGGTCCAGCCGCCCTTTCAGTTCCAGCAGGATCTCATGGTCCTCCAGGTTGCCGTTGCCGGAGAAGTAAATCTCCGCTACTCCGGCTGCTACCACTTCCTCCAGCTTCGGTTCCTTTCCTTCATCTTCTCCATCATTTTCGGAGGGTTTCGCATCCTCGGCAGGAGCAAGGTACGCCATGATCTTGAAGTCCTGGATGCTGCCGGAGCGGGTCATATTCTCGCTAAACGTCAGCAGTACCTCGTCGCCGCGCGACAGAAATGCCTTGGCGATGGTCGGCGCCGTGGTATCGACCTCGAAGTCCCAGAACGTCCAGGAGGCGGAGGCGTTGCCCGCCGCGTCGGTGAGGGTGACGCTGCAACCGGAGTAAACGCCCTCGGCCAGCGGCCCGAAGGTTGTCAGCAGTTCCTTATTCGCTGCTGCCTCGGTGAGGACGGTCTGGGCCGCCGGGCCGCAGAGACCGCCAAAGGAGAAGACGCCGGCCTCGCTGGCAAGTATGACGACGGTGGGGTTCGCCTCGTTGGTCTTGCCGGAGAAGGACGTCAATACGATGCCATACGCCAGTGTCGGCGCTTGCAGGTCCACGCTGAGGGTCAGCTGCGCCGTGGCCGTTCCGCCCGCGTTGGCGACGATGGCGGTCACGTTGGCATCGCCGGACTTGCCCAGCGAGCCGGGGCGGGCCGTGGCCTTCCAGGCTCCGTGCTCGTCCGCAATGGCAACGGCGATGGCATCGCCGCTGGCGCTGACCCGGACCGTCTCGCCGGGGGTGGCCGTGCCGCTGAAGGTGATGCCGTTGCCGTCGGCGTCCTCCGCAATGTTGTTGACGTTGTCGTCGCCCTCAACCTGGAGGGTCACCGTGGGAGCCGGCGGGGCCGGCGGGGCGTTCACGGTGATGGTGAACTCCTCCACGTCGGCGGTGCCTTCGGCGTCAATGGCAGTGTACTTGATGGTCTGTCCGTTGAAAGTCGGCAGGGAGTCCGCCTCCACCGAGATTTTGAACTCCAGCGAGTCCGTATCGCCGTCAACGTCGGTGACGGTGTAGGTGTACTTCTTCCGATCCATAGACGTCTGTGGCTGGCCGGTGATGTGGTAGCTCAGCGCCACGCTGCCGGCGCCGCTGTAGGTTCGCGGCTCGAAGACCAGTCCCTCGGGCAGCGCCGGGCTCAGGGTGAAGTTAAACGGCCCATTGCCTCCGTTGCCCCCGGCAGTATCAGCGTGTGATGGGGCGCGCCGATGACGTAGGTCAAGTCGCGGATCGTCGTCTCGAATTCCGGCTTCGTGTCCGCGGCCACCGCAATGTTGACGGTGATTTCCGACGCGTCGCCGTCCCGGTCGGCAACCCGGTAGGTGTACCCGGTTTCCGCCTGGGCCGTCGTCGCCGTGCCCGAGATGACGCGGGTGTCGGCGTTGAAGGACAGGTCGGCGGGCAGGCTGGGCATGGAGTAAGTCAGCGGCTCGTTGCCGCCGTTGCCGGCGGGCAGGGGCTCGCTGGCGAAGGGGTGGCCCGCCACCGGGTTCATCGTCGCGACCCGCTGGCCGCCTGTGGGGCCATAGGCGCCGAAATGCGGATGCCGGTCGTAGTCCAGGTTAATGAGGAATTGAAGCTCCGCCACGTCGCCGTCTTGGTCGGTAACCCGGTACACGAACAGGTTGCCGGGGTGATGCGACGCCTGTTGCTGCGGTGCGCCGGTTACGGTGCGGGTACGCGCGTCAAAGGTGAGGCCGATGTTCGACAGCGGCGGGGTAATCGTGTATTTCAACGTTCCGTCGCCGCCGGTGGCCTCCGGCAACTCCAGCTGGTCGATGTCCTGGCCCCAGTACCATGACTGGTCCGGGATGCTCTGCGTGCCAAAGCTGGGCGCGCCGAGACGGGCGAGGTTGCTGCGCCGGGCGGGGTTGCCGTCCAGCAGCGCCTGCACCTGGTAACGGTGCCCGGCTTTGGGGTTCCGGCCTTCATCGGTGTAGGAAGTTGCGCCCACGCCGGCGCTGCCAATCTTCGTTCCGTCGCGGTAGATGTCATAGGTGAGCGCGGGCTGGTTCCCCCACTGCGACGGGATGGTGGGCGCCGTCCAATCCAGGATGACGCTGGTATTGGACTCGCCCTGGCCCCGTTCCACGGTCAGCTCGGGCCGAACCTTCAGCTGATGCCCGAACTCCTGCCAGGTGGGGGCGCCGTCGCCGTCCATGTCCGTCCACAGGACCGGATAATGCTGCGACGCGCGCTGCGACGAGCCCAGGTGCCAGGGGAAAGACAAGCGCATTCCGAGGACGCGAACCGTCTGCCAATTGGCGTAGATGGGCCTGATCCCGTCCTGATAAGTTTCGTGGGTGGGCTCCTGGAGCACCGCGGTGGGCAGACCGTAGGAGTTAACGAGTGCGCCCGCGGTGGCGGGAGCGGCCGGGCCGGCCAGCGGGACGTTTCCGGCGACGTCGCTGTCGAAGTAGCTGTCCCGGATTTCGCCGCCGGCCCTCCAGCCGACGAGAGCCCCGGTGGTGTTGGGGTCGGGGTTGGAAGTCTTGGTAACGACGCCGGTGGTGTAGCTGTTGATAATCTTGCCGTTGTTCCAGCCCACCAGGCCGCGGGCGTTGCCGGTGAGATGGTTGTCCGTATCCGTTACGGGGCCCGTGGAGTAACTGGCAAAGGTCTCACCGGCCGGCGACCACCCATTGGGTTTATTCTGCTTTCCGATGAGGCCGCCCACGTCCCGCGCGCCGGTCACTGCGCCGGTGGCGTAACTGGCAATCACGCCGCCGCCGTTATGACCGATCAATCCGCCGACGCCTTTCGAGCCGCCCGTAGCGTAGCCGCCGCCCGTGCCGGTGACGTTGCCGGTGGCGTAGGCAAACTGAATATAGTTGTTGGTTGCGCCGCTGAAGGCGTGGTATCCAACCACGCCGCCCACCCAGTTCATATTGCTGGTTACGTCGCCGGTGGCGTAGCTCCGGTAGATGGAGCGGATCATCCCGTGGCTGGGCCCCACTGTGTTGTAGCCCACCAGGCCGCCGATGCGGCCATGGTCCCTGCCGGGGTTTGCGCGCGTGGCGTCAACGTTAACGTCGGCGCTGCTGAGTTCGATGGCCTTATGTCCGTGCCGGGACACTGTTCCAGCGTTGTGCAGTCCCACCAGGCCGCCGCCATGCCCCCAGTTCACTTTGAGATCGCCGTGGACGTGCACGTTGGTGATGAGAGCGCTGTTGCTGGAACCGGCCAGCACGCCCACGTAGTTGTTGCCGGTCACGTTGGCGTTGGTAATCTTGAGGTTGCGGATCTCCGCCCCACTGCCCAGCTCGCCAAAGAGGCCCACGTGGTTGGACTCGCCGCCGGATCCACTCAGATATATGTACAAGCGGTCAATGGAATGCCCGTTGCCGTCAAAGACGGCCTTATACGGTTTTGCCGAGTCAGCGGCACAAACATTGCAAATGATGCGCGACCAGCCCTTGCCGGGCGCCTCCTCGGGGCCTCGCGCCCACGGGGTGTCCGTGAAAGACAGGTTCCCGTTCAATTCGTAGCCGTTGCAGGTGGCTCCGGCGGGACAAACGGAGCCGCCGGGCGCCAACGGGAATGCCCCCTGGTAGGTGATGGCTTCGGCGTCGGCGATGCCGTCGCCGTTGGGGTCAAAGCGTATGGAATTAAGCTGGTTGATGTTTGAGATTTCGATGAGGCCATCGCCGTCGGCGTCATAGTGGGCCGGCGGCGATTGCGTCTCCGATTGCGCCTCCAGCGGGGGCGGGTGTGCTCGTAGTCGTAGTAGTTCATCGAGGAAACCTTTCCTGGCTCAGTGGGTTGAGCGGGCGGCGTCTTCAGTCTTCCGGCGTGGCGCTGAGGGCCAGCGCCTCTCGCAGCTCGGTGTTCGAGAGTTCGGTGAGCCAGCGTTCCGAGGTTGCGCTCACCACCCGGTCGGCGGTCTGCTGCTTGGCCTCGATCATCAGGTCAATTTCAATCCGAACGCAAACGACCCACCAGCCGGATCGCCTACCACAACGGTCATTCACGGAACTGCGAGCCCCAACCCTGACAGGTAACCCATTTTCCACACCGTCCAATATTTCCCGGACCCAATATGTTGCCCAGGGTACCCCAGTGAAATCGTCCCTGCTCTGCGGCCGTTGTGCTGGCGAATGTCGTACGGGGATAGCGCAACACCATCACGCGGGTATACGCTGGTAAGCGCAAACGGCGCGGATGAGAGGCGGCGGGATTCAAACCCGCGATGGGGAGGCTGTTTCTCCCGCGGTTTTCCAGGCCGATGCCTTTGTCACTAAGCCACGCCGCCATAGGGGCCGAACTTCCAACCTTGCGCCTGCAATTTATCATAGTGGGATGGTCGTGTTTCCCTTGTCGAAAATCTTAGTTGCCGTGGGCATGATGACACTTGCCCTAGCCTGCGTCCCGAACCCAGCGCCGACGGAGCGCGTATGGAACACTCCCACACCAGAGGAGACCTGCTGGGTTGCCTCGGATCGCCTCGGGAATTCTTGGGCAGCGTGCGGCCCGCTGAACAAGAGGGATGAGACTGGAAGATGAGCTACACCTTGGCCCGCCTGGTGCGGGAGGAGCGGCAGAAACCCGAGGGCGTTCCAGCACAGAGAGTGCGGGTGTCAGTGCGGGTTGATAGGAACAAAGGATTGGTGGACGAGTTGAAAGTCCTCTGGTGGCTCAAACGGCGCAAATATTCCTACGAGGATCACGGCGGCTTTGGTCTCTACGTCACCGTCCATGTGATCCGGCTCCCGGAGCTGGCCGCGTTGGAAGGTGTGCGGAGCATCGATGAGCCCCCTCCTTTGCAGGACCCAGCGCGGTGACGATGCCGGCGTGGCCGTGCGTGCCCAATCCAGGCAGAGTGCCAGCGGCTCACTGAATGCGCCGGAGTTCTCGATGTAACGCTTCGCGTTATGGGCGAATTTCTGACGTTCATCCTCGTTGAATATCAGATCGCACTCGTATAGGTACGTGTCGATATCCGCGCCGGTGATCCGGTAAACATGCTCGGTACTTCGGGCCACCCGCTCGGCGAAATCTCGCAACGGCTCAGGGATGCCTTCGGCGCACCCGATTTGTGGGAACACTCGCCGGTAGCGGCACGTCAATCGTGGCGGGCGTTTGCGCCCTTTGACCATCCAGGTTGCCGCGATCAGGATATTCACCGGCAAGAAAGGAGACCGGACGCATGAATTCTGAATATTCACAGGTTGTACGTTCAACGCTCGTCGTCGTGTTTGCGCCGTTATTGCTGCTGGTGTTGCCCTCCTCCTGCCCTGGACCTGCGCTTCCACGACGCCGTTTTGGATGTCAATCGAGAGGACCTGTCCCCGGCGGGCGTAGGAGCGGCCCCGGCTGAGCCGGGCGCCGATGCGGAACTGCTCGAGTGTCTCCATCCAACGCTTGGCCCGCCAGTTGGATCCGAAGTCGCCGCCGCGGGACATGGCCTTGATGCCGCCCCTTGCTTCGGTGGGGCGAGTGTACTCTTAGTCGTAGTAGTTCATCGAGTTTTGCTACCGGGGACATAACGTTGGACAGAGCGCGGGGAGCGGCCGGCGTCGCAGTTCCTGTCCCCGATCTGCTGGGAACAGCGCCCGGACACGCCCGCTGGCCTCTGTGTGCTGGTCCCTTTGTTCTCGTATCGGGGGCAACCTTGCGCTTGTGGAACTTCGTGGGCACAATCCCCTTGACGCCTTGGGGGACTCGAGTTGACCTACGCCGCGGTTGAACAAGGGAGTACCTTCGTGCAACGAGACGAGTGCTTGGCGGATCAACACATTGCTGGGTTCACCAAGTGCGCGAGCCAGCTGGTCACTGGTGACTCGCGGTTGACGCATCAATGGACAAGCAGGGGAACGAACCGAGCCCCCATCGGTGACCCGCGAACCAACCGCGGCGCGCATGCCGCCTTCAGCGAGGTTGAACCATGCCTGAACTCCACGAACTTTCGGTGGCGGAAGCCGCCGCGCAGATCCGCGAAGGAACACTGTCGCCGGTGGCGCTGGCGGAGGCGTTGCTGGCGCGCATCGACGCCCTGGACGGCGACCTGCAAGCCTGGGTCACCATCGACCGGGATGCGGTGTTGTCGGCAGCCCGACAGCGGGAGGCGGAGGTCCAGCGGGGCGATCCGCTGGGTCTGATCCATGGCGTCCCGGTGGGCCTGAAGGACATCTTCTACACCGAAGGCATGCTCACCGCCTGCGGCTCCAAAGTGAACGCCGACTTCGTGCCGGACTTCGACGCCACATCGGTGGCCAACATCAAGGCGGCCGGCGGGATCATTCTGGGCAAGGCGGTCACCACCGAGTTCGCCTCATCGGACCCCTCGCCGACGCGCAACCCGTGGAACCTGGAGCATACCCCCGGGGGCTCCAGCAGCGGGTCGTCCGCGGCGGTGGCCGCGCGGATGGTTCCGGCGGCGCTGGGCTCGCAGACCGGCGGTTCCACCTGCCGGCCGGCGGCCTACAACGGCATCGTCGGCGTGAAACCCACTTACGGGCGCATCTCACGGTACGGGGTGGCTCCGGTGAGCTGGTCGCTGGACCACGTGGGCATCCTGACCCGCACGGTGGCCGATGGCGCGCTGATGCTGACCGTGCTGAGCGGCGCGGACGACAATGACCCCGGCACTCTGCGCGAGCCCGTCCCCGACTTCAGCGCGCAGATGGCCGAGCACGACCGGCCACCGCGCATCGGCCTGGTGCGGCAGTACTACCAGGACTATGCTACCCCGGAGATGTGGGCGCACACCGAGGCCGTGACCAATCAACTGGCGGAAGCCGGGGCGGAGGTCGAGGAGATTCCGTTGCCCGACAGCTTCGCCTTGGCGCACAACTACCATGGCATCGTGTCGGGCGCCGAGTGCGCGGCAGTGCACGAGGTCAATCACCGCGTTCGTGCCGCCGACTACGGCCCGCGCATCCGCGCCAGAATTGAGATGGGCATGATCATGCCGACGTCGGCGTACCTGAAGGCCCAGCGGCTACGGCGACAGTTCCGCGCCGACATGAGCGAGATGGCCGGCAAGGTTGATGTCGTGATGACACCGGCGATGCCGGCGCCGGCTCCCCGGGACCTGAACACCACCGGAGACGCTGCGTTCCAGGTGCCGTGGTCGGTCTCCGGCCTGCCCACGGTGGTGGTATCGACGGGCCTGAGCGAATTGGGCATGCCGATGGCGGTGCAGTTCGGCGGGCCGTGGGCGCAGGAGGGCCGGGTCCTGGGCGCGGCGCAGTGGTGCGAGCGGATCGCTGGGTTGAAAGAAGCGCCGTCGGTCGGTTGACACCTGTCGTCCATGCGAAGGAAAGCCACCGAAAGGAGGTTGCAATGCCACGGACCATCCGCGCCGGGTTGATTCAGGCCAGCGTCGACGGCCAGGCGCTCCAGGACCTGGGCCGTCTGAAACAATACATGATCGACAAACATGTCTCGCTGATCGAGCAGGCGGCGGCCCGGCAGGTGCAGGTCCTGTGTCTCCAGGAGTTGTTCTATGGCCCATATTTTCCCGCCGAACAGAACGTCCGCTGGTACGCAATGGTGGAAAAGGTACCCGAGGGGCCGACAGTCCGGTTGATGCAGGAACTCGCCAAAAAGCACGGCATGGTGCTGATCGTTCCCGTCTACGAGGAGGAGATGCCCGGGGTCTACTACAACACGGCGGCCGTGCTGGAGCGGGACGGAACCTACCTGGGCAAGTACCGCAAGACCCACATACCCCACCTGGAACCGGGTTTCTGGGAGAAGTTCTACTTCAAGCCCGGCAACACCGGTTACCCGGTCTTCGACACCAGCGTCGGCAAAGTGGGCGTGTACATCTGCTACGACCGCCACTTCCCCGAAGGCGCGAGGGCGCTGGGACTCAACTGGGCAGAGCTGGTGTTCAACCCTTCCGCCACCGTGGCGGGACTGTCCGAGTACCTCTGGGAGTTGGAGCAGCCCGCCCATGCCGTAGCCAACGGGTACTTCGTCGGCGCCATCAACCGAGTGGGCTGGGAACCGCCTTGGGAGATCGGGGAGTTCTACGGCAAGAGCTACTTCTGCGACCCCAGGGGTCAAATCGTCGCCCAAGGGTCCCGTGACCGGGATGAAGTCATCGTCGCGGATTTGGACCTGGACGAAATCCGCCAGGTCCGCACCAATTGGCAGTTTTACCGGGACCGCCGCCCCGACACCTACGGCGAGTTGCTGGAGCCATAGGATTAGTCCGTACCTCGCAAGCCTGAACCGAGTCCAAGGTGAAACCCGTATTGGTGTTGGGTAGAATTGATTCAAATCGGACGGTGGTTTGGGAGATCTGAGGGAGTGGTCGGGTAGGCAGGAGATGGGCGGGTTGCTGGAGCAGTGGCGCCTGGACGAGGCTGAGGTGCTGCGACGGATGTACCGAGCGCCGACGCCACGAGAACGGGAGCGATGGCACCCGGTGCGGCTGCTGACGCAGCGCTGGACGGAGACGGCGGTGTGACGAGCCCAGGAGCAGGATGCCCACACGATTTGGCTTCGGTTTAGGTCCCCCGTTGGGACACCCTGGGGTTTCTGTCATTGAGTTTGGCGACAACTACGGTGATGCCACATAAATCTGTGCTGGGGCTACGGAGAGGTTCTTGAACGGATTTTGAGAGGGAAAAACCGCCACCTCGGGCGTGGGCTCCGGCGTTTCAATGTGTGATGACGGCGGCATAAACGTGGACCGGTTGAACGGGGACGTGTGGGACTGCGTCGTTGCGTCGTTGCGTCGTTGCAGCGCCCGGACGGGACCATCGCGGACTTGCTGTCCAACGTCGGTACGGGCGGCGGTGATGTGGGGGACGAAAAGCGGAGAGTGGAAGCCGAGTTGAAGCGGCTGGACGCCGAAGAAGTGGAGATTGCGGCCCTCGACGTGCAACGCGTGTACCGCCGGGAGGTTTTGCACGGTCGGATGGCGAAGTTGAACCTCCGTCGCGATGAGCTCCAACTGCAACTGAAGGAACTGAACGAGCAGGAGCGGTTGGTTGAAGGGGCGTCCGAGATTGAGGGACGGATCCGCGCCTACTGCGAGCGACTGCGGGAGGGTTTGGACGAACTGGCGCAGGTTCAAGGCAGGATCGACCTGATCTGCCGGATGGACCTCATTGGTCGGGAGGTCACTGCCGCCATTCGGCAAGTAGAAACCGTGCCCCGACCAGCGCCCCCGGCTGGACGTCCCCTTGACCAGATTCCCCAAGCGGCTGGGTTGCCCCTCTTTGGGCAACGTCTTCGGCATGGCCGGTGACCTCAGTGCCTTCCCACTGCAGGAATACCGCTGAGACGTGGCGCGATTTTAATGCCGCTGCGTCTGTCATGCGAACGGTATTGAGCATGGATGGTCCCGAGCACCTTCGCTAGGCTTTCCGCATTTTCAAGCGGCGTAGGCGAGGGAATCCACCATTCGGTGGTACAGAGTGGCAGGGAGTTCCCGTACATCGGGGTCGCCAGTCGACAGTTCGAAACCCTCTGACGCCAGCCACAGGTGGCGTCGCACCAGGGCGATGGCGTCCACGAAGGTCGGCGACGGTTTGTCGTACCAGGCGGCCCTGCGCTGGGTCATGGGGTGCTGTTTCTGCAGGGCGTGGGCGGCCAGGGTGGTCCAGGAGAAGAGACCCAGCAGGACGGGGGTAGTGCGGGCGATGGCCAGGTCGGACCATTGGCGCTGGGTCTCCACTCCCAGGTGGGTGCGCACCTCCTGAAAGGTCACTTCCAGTTGCCAGCGCAGGACAAACCACTGGAGGATCTGGGTCGGGTTCGCCGACGGGTCGGTGCAGAGCAGGGCCTGGGGGTCGAAGGCGCCCTGGGGATCGCGGATCAGCACCCAGCGGATGGTGACGGCCGGTTTGCCCGAGCGGTACCAGACAGCGGTCTGGGAGGTGAGTTCCACGGTGCGGGTGGTGCCGTCGTACCAGGACACCGCGGCGACGGTCCACGCCACGTCGGCTCGCTCAAGGAGCGTTTTGAGCGAGGGTCGCCGCTCGCCTTTCAGCGGCGGCCGGCCGTTCTGACCCGGCTGACGAGGCGGCGCTGGCGCGTACAGAGCGGCGTCCAGGCGCAGTCTGGCGATGAGGGTTACGGGTTCACGGAGCGACTGGCAGCAGCGCAGCAGGTCCAGTACGGCGTAGCCGTTGTCGCCCACCAGGACCAGCTTACGCTGGGGCAGCCAGCGGCGCAGTTGCATGACCATCTGGCGGGCCCAGTCGGTCACCTTCTTGTGCCGGCGTCCCTGCTGCTGGTGGTAGCGAGACGAGGGCGCCAGCACCGTGAGCACCGGCAACGCCCAATGGCGTCCCGCCCACGGCACGTGGCCCAGCCACATCAGGGAGATCCAGCGCAGCCCGCTGGCCTTGACCAGCTGATGGCGGCTGGAACGCACTGGGTCGCGGTAGATGGCCCGCGCCTTGATCTTGGCTCCACGACGTCGTTCCAAGGTTTCGTCGATGCCGAAGATCAACGGGCCGTCGCCGCGATCCAGATGCTGGAGTAGGAGCACCAGCAGGACGTGGGCTACCCCACGGGACGACCACACCGCTCGGTTGAGCACCGCGTGGTAGCGGGCGTAATTCCGGTCGTCGCTCAGTCCCATGACGCGGAGCGCCGCGGCCACGGTGCGTTGGCCCGGGGTCAGGATCGCGCCGACCAGCAGTAGTTGGGCTTTCCGCCAGGTTGGGGTGGTGAACAAAGTTGCGAAGGGGAAGAGAAGGGCTACAATGGCGTCGGGCAGGGTGAGCATGGTCGGGCCTTTCCGTCGAAAGTGGGGTCAGGCCAGCTTACCCTGTCTTTTTACTTTTTCTAAATTTTGCAGAAAGTCCAGCTTCGTCTGCGCAAGGTATTGGCCAGGGGATACTCGCCCAGGATCATCGAGGGTCGCCTGGGTGACGTCGTCGCCATCACCCGGCGCGCAATAGACGAGTGGCCAACGGGGCAGGCCATATCCGCGCATAGCGCCTTCCAGCAACTGGCTATGGAACGGATCGGCCTGGTACTCACCGGATATTCCAGCCAAGAGTACGCCGATGACCTGATCTTATTTCTCGAAACGATACTCATGACCAGGGTCCGGCGCCAATGGCCCAGGCAGATTGACCACTGGCCGCCGGTCCGGCGCGCCCGCAAGCGAGTAATGGAGCTGTATGCCGAGTTGCTGGCTAGTCATCGTCCGGAAGACGGCGGCAGTCGGGACGCGGACTTTATCGACGCTCTAATGGAGGTGTGGCGAGAAGACCCGCAGTTTCTACCTGA
The DNA here is from genome assembly GCA_965207585.1 of Dehalococcoidia bacterium. GTDB lineage: Bacteria > Chloroflexota > Dehalococcoidia > Lucifugimonadales > UBA3495 > Bin87. Next base: position 57,477 of record CBDBMT010000003.1, read on the forward strand.
GATCGACTTGCCGATGGCCTTGTCGTCCATCGGCGTGCTGTATTCCTGGGATGCCCCCCAGAGTATTGAACTGCTGACTTTCGGGTTGGCGATGGCCGGACTCTTCGTCGTTATTGAGTCCCGGTCCGGGGCGCCGATCATGCCCCTTGGAATCTACCGAAATCGGGCGGTGGCCGTCGCCATGATCGTGACGCTGCTGACCGCCGCCAGTCTCCACGGGTTCGTGCTGTTCCTGCCGCTGTATTTCCAGGCGGCGCTGGGCGCTTCAGTTTCCCAGGCCGGGTCGCTGCTGGCGCCGATGCTGCTGGGGATCGTGGTGGGAGCGATCCTGGCGGGCCAGATGCTCTCCCGAACCGGAGAACACTATCGGTTGCAGGCCCTGGTGAGTACCGCGTTGATGGGGGGTGGAATGTACCTCTTTTCTACGCTTGGCGACGGCGGAGGATTCGCCCGCAACAGCCCGGTTCTCTACAGCCAGATATACCTGATGATTACGGCACTCGGCTTTGGCGGCGTGGTGGCCACTCTCTCGGTGAAGGACGACCCTCGGGCGCTGGTGGATCCCGCCACGGCCCGGGCGTTGCAGGAATCGCTTGCCGAGACCGGCATAGGGGATGTTGCGGTGGCCGACCGCCTGCTGAGCTCGCTCAACCTTGCCCTGACGAACGCCTTGAGCGACGTGTTCACCCTGTTGTGGGTCGCCGTCGCGTTGTGTTTGCGCGTCCATAACGAACAAGGGACTCTCTGGAGTCCCCTGAAAAGGTGTTGAGTGAGCGCGGCGTGTCGCCCGGATCGGGTTACCGGAGAAAGTGGGCCAGCTGATCGGCGTTGGACCGCATCATGCCGATGTAGTCCGGGAATTCGTCGTCAGGCAGCGAGCGGATAATGCCGACCTGGATGCCAGCGTCATGGGCAACCTGCTGGAGGGCATCGTCGGAGAATTGGGTCTCCGCAAAGACGGCCGGCAGTCCATTGTGCTCCACCAGTTCCAGGACGTTGGCGATGTCGTCGGGGGAAACATCCCCGCCGTGGCCGCCGACGAAAGCCTGCACTTCCATGTCATAGCGCGCACCGAAGTACCCGAAGGCGTCGTGGAACGTCACCATCACGCGGAGGTCGTCGGGTATCGACGCCAGGGTGTCGGCGATGTATGCGTCCAAAGCTTCCAGTTCTTCAATGTACGCCGCCGAGTTGTTTAGGTAGGTTGCCGCGTTGTCGGGGTCTGCCTCTACCAGCCCGTCGGTGATCTGGTTCACGTAATGGACCACCAGGCGGGGGTTCTGCCAAAAGTGCGGGTCACCCGCCCCGTGGTCGTGACCATGGCCGTGGTCATCGTGGCCGTGGTCGTCGTGTCCCTCTTCATGATGGTCACCCTCGCCCAGGATGCCGACGAAAGCGATCTTGGTGGGGGTGCCGGAAATTTCCCAGTGGCTCACCTCTTCCAGGTCGTGGGCGTCGAGCGCGATGACTTCGCCCGCGCCGGAGTTGGTGATGAAGATGTGTCCGGGGGCGGTGGCAATGTGGGGTCGTGCCCAGAAGCCGGGATCGATCTCACCGACCAGCGCGTCCGAGGTTGACGCCAGGAGGTCCAGGTCATGGGCCTCGTACATGCGCACTTCACCGTCGCTCATGACCACCAGCAGGAGTTCGCCGTCGTGGCTGAGGGCCACCTGGATGGGGCGCAGGTCCTCGCTGGCTGGGATCAGCTGCTCCATTGAACCTTCTTCCGGCTCAACAACGTACAGGCCCACCGCGGAACCCAGGGCGAAGAAATGGTCGAGGCCGTAGTACCCAAATACCGAGGTGAGGCGGAAGTCGTCGGGCGAGCCGGCTGGGGCCGGGATGAAAGCGTCATGGTAGTGGCCGTCGTGGGCTTCGACCATCAACACGCCGCCGGTGCAGCCGAACACGGCCATGTGCCCGTTGCCGGCGTCGCCGTGGAGATCGGGGCAACCTTCGGCGCGATGGAGCGAGTGGCCATGCAGGTCCCAGATCTCCACGCCGATGGGCAGGCGGTAATCGGAAGGGCTCTGGGCGTAGTCGGGGTGCTGGATGGTGACGGCGAACAGGTCATCCTCCAGGGGTACGGCGGCGCCGTGGTGGGGGCCGGCGTTGAGAACGATGGGTTCATAGGAGTCGCCTTGCTCTTCCAGTTCATGTTCGTTGAGCAGGACGATGTCGCCGGAGCCGTCGTAATAGACGGTGGCCCACTCGCCGCCCACGTACAGGTGGACGGGGCGGTCGCCGGACAGGTCGAGGTTCAGGGTGGACACTTCCCGTTCCACCATGTCGAAGTGGTCACCGTGTTCTTCCAGGTACACGCCGCCGTCGATGATGTTCACGGCGTTGGCGTCGCTGGAGACGGCGACGGCGAAGCGGCCGCTCTTGGTCGGGTAGATGCGGCCGGCGCGGGAACCCAGGTCGAACTCATTCTGGTGGACGTGGTCGGTTTCCAGATCGATGACCGAAAGATCGCCGGTCTCGCCGTCCCCGATCAAAAGACGACCGGCCAACTCCACCTCGTGCTCTTCGTGGTCGTGGTGGTCGCCTTCGGGGAAGGGCAGTTCAACCAACTCCTGGGGCTCCAGTCCTTCGGACGCGATCACGCGAATGGCGTCGGCGGAGGAGGCGTTATCGAGCAGATCTTCCACGTGGGCGGCGAGGTTGGTCCCGTTGCTGACCACGAGGGCAGCCTCTGCGATGCGCACACTATCCGAGGGAGCGCTCTGCCAGGTGTGGACGTCAGTGCCCGGTTTTACCAGCGCATGCACCTGCACCAAATCGCCGCCGACCTGTCGCACCAGGTCCGCGAGCACAGCGTTGCCGGTCACCACTTTGAGGGGATCGTCTGACGCCGAGCCACCGGCCGGGGAGGTCGGGGATGTCGAAGCCGCTGGTGTGGACGATCCTGCTGCCGTGGCGGGCACTGCCGGCGAGGCGGGGGCAGCGGTTGGGTCGGCCGATGCGGCAGCGACCGGTGGCGCGGAACCTGCGGCGGGCGAAGCGCCGGCCGGAGGGAGGTCCGGTTCTTCGCCCCCGCAGGCCGTCAGCAGCAGCGCAATTGCCGCCAGCGCGGTGAGGAGCGCCAGGGCCGGCCGAAGCGAGGAAATCGTGGCAAGGGGTCGTCCGAGGGATGGGTTCATGGGTTTTCTCCGTTGTTGTGGGTGTCGATTGCCGGTCCGATCAACCTGGCATAGCGGTGAGCAAATGAATTGGTATGCTGTATCAATAACTTCCGGCCAAGATCATTGGTTTCAACCTTCGATGATTACAGATACGACATATCAGTAATGCAGGGGCAAAAATAAAAGGCGCTGAGGTTCAGTCCTCAGGGCCGGGGGTGTTCGTGGCCGTAATGCTTGATCGCTGCGATCATATTGATACCTGATATCGAATACTACCACCGCGATTCCAGAGTGTCAACGTTGTGGCCATGGGCGGAGTATTTGCAGGTGACCCGCTGTCCGGCGTCAATTAAAATTGCTGACTTGTAGGCCATGCGCACAATACAAACGATGGCCAGGGTTGTTCCTATGAATCATCTAATGCGAGGCAAAATCTGTCTCATAACCGGCGGCAGCGACGGCATCGGCTACGCGGCCTCCCGCGAACTGGCCCGCATGGGCGCCCGGGTCATCATCGTAGGCCGCAATTCCGCCAAGACCGAAGCCGCCGTGCAGCAGATCATCGCCGCTGCAGGCAACCCGGCGGTGGAGTACCTGTTGGCCGACCTTGCGTCCCAACGCGAGGTGCGTCGCGTCGCCGCCGAGGCTATGGAACTTGTGCCCCACCTGGACGTCCTGCTGAACAATGCCGGGGCCATCTTCCTGTCCGATAGACGCAACGCCGAAGGTATCGAGATGACCTTCGCACTGAACCACCTGAGCTACTTCCTGCTGACCGACCTGCTGCTCGAACACCTGCGGAAATCGCCGCGGGCCCGGATCGTCAACGTATCCTCTTGCGCCCATGAATCGCCGGGCAAGTTCCGGCTGGAAGATCTGCCTGATCCTTCAGGTAATGGGGGATATTCAGCCTACAAACGCTCCAAACTCTGCAATATTTTGTTCACCTACGAGCTAGCGCGGCGTCTGGCAGGCGAGAATATCACGGTGAATGCCCTGCATCCGGGTCTGGTGCGAACCAACATCGCCCGCAACAATGGGTTGCTCGGTCGCGTGGTCAACTTCTTCATTGGAGTTCGCGGCATAACACCGGACAAGGGAGCGGAGACGCCGGTGTACCTGGCCGCATCGCCCGAAGTGGAGGAGGTGACCGGCAGGTATTTTGTGGACTGCCGACCCGTGCCGTCTTCCAGTATCAGCTACGATGCAGAACTGGCAGCCCGGCTGTGGGATATGAGCGCATCCCTCACTAGCGCGGGCGATCCATCGGACCGCTGAAAGCCCGTACGGGCCAGGAACCGACCTCCCCTGCCAGATCAATCGGTTCCCCTGCCGGATCTCCCTGCGCCCCAAGTCAACGCCCCGATGGGGAATCTCAGCTAATTTCGATGCCGACGGGGCAGTGATCGGATCCCATCACGTCGGGCAGTATGAAGGCATCGGTCAGGTTGGAGGCGAAATCGCTGTCGGTGAAGAAGTAGTCGATGCGCCAGCCCACGTTCCGTTCCCGCGCGCGGGTCACCTGGTTCCACCAACTGTAGTTGTGCGGTTCCTGGTTGAACCGGCGGAAGGTGTCAACGTAGCCGTGTTCAAGGAAGGTGTCCATCCAGGCCCGTTCCTCCGGGAGGAAGCCGGAAATCTTCTCGTTTGCCTTGGGCCGGGCGAGGTCGATTTCCTTGTGGGCGGTATTTACGTCGCCGCACACAACCACGCTGCGGCCTTCCTGTCGCAGCCTGTCCACGTAATCCAGGAAGGCGTCGTAGAACTCCATCTTGTAACGCAGGCGTTCGGCAGACTGCTTGCCGTTGGGGAAATAGATGCCCAGGAACACGAAATCATCGAAGTCGGCGACGATGGTGCGCCCCTCGCTGTCGAACCGCTCAACACCCAAGCCGAAACTGACGCTGCGGGGTGCGTGTCCCTGGCGGGTGTAGAGGCCCACACCGCTGTAGCCCTTTCGCTCCGGAGTGGTGAACCAACTGGAATAACCCTCCACCTGCTTCAGGGCGGTGGGCAACTGGGACTCGTGGGCCTTGGTTTCCTGGAGGCACAGCACGTCGGGCTGTTCTTCCTGAAACCACTCAAGAAATCCCTTCTTGTGAACTGCCCGAATGCCGTTGACGTTCCATGAAATCAGTTTCATGTTCTACTCCCTCAGCCGCACCCTCCCCGCAGGGAGAGGGAAGAATGGCCAGTTACAGTCAAGGATTTTCCGGATGCTGGCTTTCGCGGGGATACCGCGGTGCGAAGGGCGGATTGGGCGCCGCCCCAGTTTTGGGACAGTTTCCTATTCGTCGTCCTCTTTCCAGGAGATGAAACGACCGGGGGAAATGACGATCAGGGTCAACCGTTCGTCCGCCAGAAGTTCCGCGGCGAACTCGGAGCCTCGTTCGTCCCCCTCGTAGAGGACGCATGTCCGGCGCACCATGTCATCCAGCCCGCGGTCGGTGATGCTGGCCGTGCCCTCGATGGTCACAAAAGAATAGGGGTGATCCGGGGTGCAGACACATAGGGCTACGGTGGGGTTGCGGCGAATGTTTCGCACCTTCACCGCCGTTCTGTCGGCCATCACCAAAGCCTGACCGTTATCCCAAAGGAACCACACTGGCGCCACATGGGGAGTTCCAGCGGCTCGCATGGTGACCAACTGCGCCGTCCGGGGCTGGGACAGAAATTCATCCACCTCTGCTGTGTTCAGTGTTCCCAAGGTGTTTCCTCCTGCATCTTCTCGGGTCCGCGATGCCTTTCATCAAGATACCAAAGCCATGATAGCGGAAACGCAGCCGGTGGCGGGTTAAGGTCCTTTCTCAACTCACCTTGCCAGATATTTTCCGTTGTGCTAAAGCCCCATCACGATTTAGAAATCCACGACAATCGGAGAGGTAATCGTATGTCAACTGATCAAATGGCCGATTTGTCAGCGGTGGTGGAGGAACTGCGGGGCGAGGTTCGTCGCCTGGAGGACTTGGTGGGGGACCTGCGGGACCGGGCTCTCCACCTGGAGGACATTGAAGCGCTGCGCAACCTCAAGGCAGAATACGCCGCCGCTTGCGACGACAACTATGACGCGGACCGGCTGGCCGCGTTGTTTGTTGAGGACGCCACTTGGGAAAGTGAAGGGATGGGAAGATACGAGGGAAGGGAGGCGATTCGCGAGTTCTTTCGCGGGATTTCCGGTCACTTCGTCTTCGCTTTGCATTACGGGCTGAACCCGCAGATCAAAGTTGCCGGAGATACAGCTCGCGCTCGCTGGTACCTGTTCATGCCGTGCACCGTGGGTGACACCGGCAAGGCGATGTGGCGGGCCGGTCTCGACGAAGAAGAATACGTGCGGGTCCAAGGCAGGTGGATGTACAAGAGCAAGAAATCGGCCCCCTTCTTCCACACGACTTTCGAGGAGGGTTGGGCCAAGCAGCAGTTCATCTAGGTTGGTGGAACAATTGGACGGTATGGCAATCCTTCTCCGGTGAATCACGCCCGGGTCGCGGGCAGGCGGACTCCAACAACCTCCCCCGGCGCCAGGTCCACCGGAGGCGCGGGCCCGAGTTCCATGCCGTCAGATCGTCCCGGGGTTACTGCGGCTGCAGATCCTGCGTCTGGAACTGGAACCATTGGACTTGTCCGTCGTCCACCAGTTGCTGTACGGCGTGGTCGTTCTCGAGGCCGGCGATCACCGGCACGGCGGTCAGGCCCGTGAAACGGCTGATGAGTCCGGCGTTCCGGACCGCCCGCCGGGTATCGCGTTCGTCGGCGGTGTAGGATGCCTCGACGGCCATGAACAGTTGGTTGCCGTCCGAGTCTTGAACCTTCGCAACCAGGTCCGCCACGTAGAAGCTGCGCCGGACGCTCGACGGGATGTCATAGGGCGTGGACCCGCGCAGCATGGCTCGCAGGTCGTTGCCGTTGAGCTGCTGCGTGATTTCGTAGCCCAGATGCTCGGCGATGTCGTCGGACATCTCGCGGGCGATGCGGCCGGCCACGTGGCCTTTGAGGATACCCAGGTCGTCGGTGATGCGCTGCAGGCGTTCCTCCACCCGAGCGTTTATCGCCTCCTGCCGCTCGATGAAGGCCGTCACGTGGGCGGCGAATTGGGCGAAGCGCTCCGGCAGCTGCACCAGTTCTGCGGAGAGGACCAGGTTGCGGACCTGGGCGAGGAATTCGGGGTCGTCTTGCAGAGCCTGAAGCAGGCGTGCTTTTTCCTCTTGGCTCATTGTCATGGTTCTGCTCCGCGCCCGTCTTTGATTTTATCACTCTCTCCTGCCGGGCACAGAGAGCGACGGCGCGGCGTCATGCTATTCTAGGCCACGCTGGAGCCGTTCCAAGGTGCTAAACTGCTGGCGCACAGTCCTGGCCCAATCTGTACTGCGATTTTCAAACAGAAAGGAGTGAGCAGTGCCTTACGCCAACATAGACGGAGTTAACCTGTATTACGAGGAGTATGGCGCCGGCCACACGGTCATGCTCACGCCGGGCGGACGGGTGGACCACAACGGCCTGCGGCCCATGGCTGCCTTGCTGTCGACCCATTGCCGCGTCATCATCCACGACCGCCGCAACTGCGGCAAGTCCGACGTGGTGATCGACGGCGAGCTTTCCGAGCAGCACCTTTGGGCTGAAGAGATGGCGGCTCTGCTGAAGCACCTGGGCGCTGCCCCGGCCTACCTGGCCGGAGGGTCCGCCGGTTCGCGAACTTCGCTGACGGTGGCGGCGCGGCACCCCGAGGTGGTCAAGGGCGTGTTCGTCTGGGAGGTTTCCGGCGGGCCAAGGAGCGCCGAACTGATGTCACCAGGCTACTACGGACAGTACATTGAGGCCGCCGAGCGCGGCGGGATGGAAGCGGTGGCCGCGACCGAGTTTTTTGAGCAGCGCATCCGGGACAACCCTGACAACCGGGAGCGGATCCTTTCCATGGATCCCGAGGAGTTCTGTTCGGTCATGCGCCGCTGGCGGGAACAGTTCTCCCGACCCAACCCGGTGGGAGACCTTACCGAGGAGCAGCTGAAGTCCATCACCTGCCCGGTGCTGGCTTTCGAGGGCAACACGCCCGACGACGTTCACCACAAGTCTGCGGCGGATAACGTGAAGCGACTGGTGCCCAACGCCGAGCTGCTCCCGTCGGCGTGGACCCACGAGGAATGGGCGGTCATCGGCCAGCACGACAACACCTTCCCGGGCATCGCCGCCACCAACCGCTACCACATGAAGTCCACTTTCTACGCCGCGCATCTGCTGGAGTTCATCGCCAGGGTCGAAGCCCTACAGACTTCAGCCGCGGCCTGACCATATCCCCTACAGACCAGAACGGAGGAACAGGATGGGAACCTTCAGACTTTACTCTGGCGATGACGGCCAGTCCCACATTGAGACCATCGACCTGGACCAGACACCCGATTGGAAGAGCGCGCGGGATGTCACCACCATCAGCTTCAGTGAAGCCCCGGCCGGCCGCTTCTCCGACTGGCACACGGCGCCGCGCCGCCAGTTTGTCATCGTCCTTTCCGGGCAACTGGAGATTGGCCTGGGCGACGGCTCCAAGCACGTCTTCGGCCCCGGCGACGCCCGCCTGGTGGAGGACATCACCGGCCAGGGCCACACCACCGCCACACACGGCGACCAGCCTTGCGTCACCTGCACCATCCCCTTGGCCAATCAGTAACCAACGCCGCTCGAACAGCAGCCCTTCAAGTTTGTTGAGGGCGACGACCCAAGTGGACTCGGCCCCTGGTCTGGACTATCATCGGGCCGGTCAAACGCTTCGGCGCAGCAGCGGCAAATGGAGGGCCAGTTTCAATGGCGGAGAAGGGAATTCTCGACGGGGTTAGAGTCCTTAGCTTGGAGCAGGTGCATGCGCTGCCGTGGGGAACGGGATTCCTTGCGGATCTGGGCGCCGATGTCATCCGCGTCGAAAGCCCTGACCACCTGCAGGACCGCAAATCCGGCCCCTTTCCCGAAGGAACTCCGAGTGAAGAGTGGTGGAATGAAGCCGGCAACATGGTCTACTACGGCGCCCGCAACAAGCGCAGCCTGTGCATGGTAGTAACCCACCCGCGGGGAAAGGAAGTCTTTCTCAAGCTGGTGGAGAAGGCTGACATCGTGACCGACAACTTCCGTCCCGGAACCATGCAGCGGTTCGGGTTCGACCACGACAGCCTCTCCGCAATCAACCCCCGCATCATCACCCTGAGCAGCACCGCTTACGGATACACCGGACCCTGGCGGCGGGCCGGCTCCCGGGCCCGCACCGTCGATGCTGCCTGTGGCTTGTCCTACCTGACCGGCTACGAAGGCGGCCCTTCCCAGCGGGCCAGCCCCAACTACATGGATCATTCCGTGGGCAACAACGTAGCCTACGCCCTGCTGCTGGCCCTGTACCAGCGCAACAAGACCGGCAAGGGCATGCGGGTTGACCTCACCATGCTGGAAACCGGGGTCTCGTCAGTGGGACCGGCCATCCTGGAGGCGCAGCGGGGCATAACCCGCGAGCGTTTGGGCTGTGCCCACTGGTGGAAGGCGCCGCACAACGTGTATCCGGCCCGGGACGACGACCGTTGGATAGTTATTGTCGTGTCGTCGGATACAGAATGGGAAGCGCTGAAGGGAGCGATGGGCGGGCCCCAGTGGGCCGAGGGAGCCAAATTCGGCACCGCTTTGGCACGTTGGCGCAACCGCCATGAACTGGACGAGTTGATCGGTAAATGGACCTCGCAGCACGACGACCTGGAACTGGCGCAGAGGTTGCAGGAACTGGGCGTCACTGCCGGCTCGACGATGACCGCGCAAGACCTGGTAGACGACTCGCATCTGCGGGACAGGGGCTATCTGTGGGAGTTTTCCAATCCCCAGGCCCCTGACGTTGGGCCCCGCATTTTTGCCGGCCGCCCCTTCAGAGATCCGGGTAATCCCATGTCAATTGCGAAGGTCGCGAGGTTGGGACAGGACAACGAGGCGATATTGGCGGAGCTGGCCGGGTTGTCGCCGGCGGAGATAGGGGAACTGGTATCCGAAGGCGTGGTTTTCGGCGACCCCCGGCCCGACGAACCAAGGCCGTAATTCAGGCGCGAGAGCAGACGAACAATCGCGAAGTGCAGCGATGTTCGCCTTCATGGATAAGCAACTGGTGGTAGAGACCATGCCCGGGATACTTTCAGAATTGCGCGTACTGGAACTGGCCCACCGGCCCTCGGGCGCCTATTGCGCCAAGCTGCTGGCCGACCAGGGCGCGGACACCATCAAGGTTGAACCGCCCGGCTGGGGCGACCAGGCCCGCCACGAGCCGCCCTTCATTGACGAGGTTCCCGATCCCGACCGGGCCACCTCCTTCCTTGCCTTCAACACCAACAAGCGGGGCATCACGCTGGACGTGGAGCAGGCAGAAGGTCGGGAGCTTTTCCAGCGATTAGCCGCCACTGCGGATATTGTCGTTGAGAGTTATCCACCGGGGAGGCTGGCGGAATTGGGACTGGGCTATGAACGGCTGTCCCAATCCAACCCCGGCCTGATCCTGGTTTCCATCACCTATTTCGGCCAGGACGGGCCCTATGCCAGCTACCAGGGCGATGATCTGGTGGCTCAGGCCATGGGGGGCTACCTTTACGCAGTAACCGGCTCGGCCAGCCAACCGCCCATGGGCACGGCCCTGCAGCAGATGGAGATTACCGCCGCCCGCAACGGGGCCGTGGCGGTAATGGCCGCGCTGTTGCGACGGGAGCAGTCGGGAAAGGGCACCCACATCGATGTGTCGACCATGGAGGCCGCCGTCAGCACCCCCTCCGGGTTGATCCACCCCTACACCTACACTGGACGCAGCCCTCACCGGGGCGGCAGCGACGGCAACGTAATGGACGGAATGCACCTGCCCACCCTGGATGGCGAAGTAACACTCACCACGGCGGGCACCGGCGGCCGTCCCATGGAGGCGTGGGCCGAGTTCTTGGATGAACCGGGGCTGCTGGACTCCAAGTTCGCGTCCCGCTCCGGCCGGATGGAACACTGGGAGGAGCTTCATGGACTGGTGGCCCCCAAGCTGGCCCAGTGGACCAACCTGGACTTGATGCGAGAGACCATGACCCGGGGCCTGGTCATCGGGCTGGTTCAGACGCCACAGCAGGTGGTGGAATCGCCGCACCTGGACGAGAGAGGGTTCTTTGTCGAGATGGACCATGCCGAGGCCGGCCCATTGAAATACCCGGGTTCGGGGTTCTTTATCGACGGAGAAAACGCCATGGCATCGGCCCGACCGGCGCCCCGCCTGGGCGAGCACAACGTCGAAGTTCTATGTGGTGAGCTGGGCCTCACGGTCCGGGACCTGGGACTGCTGCGGGCAGCCAGGGTTATCTGATCCACTAATGTGAAGCGCCGCGGACCCAGAGTAAATGCACCACCTTTCCGTGGATGAAGCAGGATTTCACTGGACGGTAGTGGACACAAAAATGGCCGCTTCCTACCCATTTCAAGTAGGAAGCGGCCGTTTTGCGCCAGGCATTCACGATATTAATATGGCGGAGAGGGCGGGATTCGAACCCGCGAGAGGCGTTAACCCCTACGCGATTTCCAGTCGCGCCCATTCGTCCACTCTGGCACCTCTCCGCGGCGGTCCGGGACGTCGCAACGTACCCAGACTATGAGGATCTCGAAAGGCGGGCCAAAATTATAGCACGGACGCCCGGGCGTACGCGCTCGCGACGTCACGGCGAGGCCGGCCGGTAGATCTCCGTGTCCGGGTGGTACTGGAACCACCCGAACCAGAAAGAGGTCAGGCTGGGAATGCGAGGCAAAGTCTCCGAGGAATCGGAATTATTGACCAGTCCGGTTTCAGTGATCTGCCAGGCGGAGCCGGTTTCATCAACCAATGTGGATGGCGGGACGTCAGGTTCGTCCATGGGCAGCAAGGCAAACGTGGTGTCGCCGCGCTCGTAAATCCGGCCGGCTCTGGACTCGGACGATGCCACGACAACTACGTTGACCCCGTCCACCGTGTCGTTGACCAACCGCACGCGTTGGAGGTCAGCCACTCGGTAAGCTTTGGCGCTGTCCCCGATGGAAAGGCCCACTACGACTTCTTTCGGGTCGAACGTCACGTTGCGGTTCCAAACCGGGAACATCACCTCATCCGAGGTGAAATAGTCGTAGTAGATGGCGCGAGGATCGTTCTCGGGAACGTAGAAATCGGGAGGATAGACGCCCGTGTTCCGGTCCAGCACCGTGGTGTCCGGATGCTCGGCCAGCCATTCCTCCCAGGTGGTGACCACCGACGGGAAGAAGGGCTGACGGATGCCCGAATCGGCCAGGGGACCGATCACCGGTTCGCCGATGAACTGGTTCCACAAGGAACGTGTGGCGCGGTCATACATCACCTTGTTGCTGCGGTAGAGGAGACCGGAGGTTCCAAAGGTGGTTGCTTCCCCGTTGACGATGCCGGAATACACGATCCCGGTGCCGCAGAGGGTTCAATACACCAGCGAGATCGGCTCGCCGCCAAGCGCGTCGTTGGCCAGCTCGTGGGCGTTCATGATCCGCAGGGGATACGCCCGGCTCTCACCGTTGATGGACACGCCGAACACCCGATCACCGGGCCACAGCCACGTCGCCTGCTCCGGGAGGATGTGGGGCGGTTGCTCCAGCGGAGGAATGCCGTCCAGGCGCACTCCTCCCCAGACCACCTCGGTGAGGTCAACCCGGGAGTGGGTGATGCCGGGTTCGAGTATCGCTCCGATGGCGGGGTCAATGACCGCCAGCGAGTCCACCTTCCAGCGCGGATAATTCGACGGCGGAGCAAATTCCTCCATCCGGGGTCCGATCCATTCCCGCCATTGCCGACGGTCGAAATCGAAATCCTGCCCGGTGAGAACCGTGAGGGTGTCTATCGCCTGCTGGAGTGCGTCCCGATTCCTGAAGAACTTGAGCGCCTCAAGGATCACCACCACCTGAGATTTGTCGCCGTACTCCTCCGTGTCCGCCAAAGCGCCCAGCGTGGTCTCCGCGGGGTGCTCCGGGCCGTGCCAGATGCTGTACATGGTGCGGTTGGAGTCGTAGCTGACGGCGGTTGGTTCCGCGATGGGAGCCGGACCGGACACTGCAGGCTCCGGCATAGGTCCCACCGCAGTTGCGGTCGGATCAACGGTTAGCGTGGGCGGCAGCGTCAACATGGGGTCACCCTGCGGTTGCACCGAGGATGCGCCCCCGCAGGCCAGGCCAAGCAGGGCAATCAGCAATAGGACGGGGAATATCGCCTGCCTGATCAACATCACACTTATCGTTACGAATCCAACATCCATAAGGATGTACGACATGAGCTGTTCCGGCGCTTTGATGCTGCGATGGCTATAGGGCCAAGCCGCAACCATGCGTAAGGGGCAGGCTCGAGACCTGCCCCCAACCGGAAAAGCCAGCGCTAACGGGGGTCAGTCGGCGGCCGCGGCAGCCTCAGCGGCAGCGTACCACTCAGGGCCTTCCTGCCCCGGCTCAGGCAGCACGAACCCGCCCTCCATGGTCCAGGATGCGGGGTTCTCGGTGATGCGACCTGGGATGTCTGTGGGCGACACGCCCGCGACCCGCGCAAAAGCGTTCGTCAGATCGGACAAGAGCTGCTGCTTAACTTCCTCGGACCGGCCGGCGCGGTTGCCGCCGTCCAGGTAGTAGCCTTCCCCGTGCTCGTGGGTCTGGCCCTCCGGCGTCTCCAGGAAGGTGACCGACACGAAGCTGCGCGGCGCCCCGGTGGAGCCGCAGTGGATATCGGTGAAGGCCAGCGCGATCTCCTGCCTCTGGTCGAAGGACAGGGCGTCTTGGGGAATGAAACAGCGATAGTGCGGCATGGTCTGCTCCTTGAGCCGATAGGTCGGGTTAATTGTCGCGTCGGTCCCGGGCGGATACCACCAGCTCGTCGGTGGTGCAGCCGGTGACGTCCATCCACATGTCCTGTATGGACTGCATGAGCTCCACCCGAGTCTCCTGCTCCAGGCCGGGCGGAATCTCTCCGCGAACTGCGGAGGTGGTGGACAGCCGGCCACCGCGGAAGCCGAACCCGTGGGGGATCTCGATCCAGTTGACCGACACCTCGTCAGGGTTGCCGCCCACGAAACCGGTGCTGATGCGGGCCAACTCGGAGGCCAGCCTGGGGCGGATTTCCTCCGGTACTATCCCTTCCTGGATGGTGCAGTTGAACGTGATCATCGACCCTTCCGAACGCGACAGATGGTTGTTGCGGCAGGGTAACATAGGCCACGTCGTGCCAGCAACGGCGTACCCATCACCGGAGGCAGTCCCTCATGTGCCGCAGCATCAAGACCCTACGCGGGACGGATACCCCCGCCACCAACGATGAGATACGGGCGGCGGCTTTGCAGTTCGTTCGCAAGATCAGCGGGTACCGGCAACCGTCGCGGGCTAACGCGGCGGCCTTTGACCAGGCAGTCGACGAGGTGGCTCGGGCCTCCAGCAACTTGCTGGACACCCTTGTCCCACATGCTACACCCGACCGACAGCTCAAATGACAGGCCGGGGGCGCTGTGCTATCGTAAGCCAGCCCGTTTTTGCGGGCCATAGTTTCGTCAATCAATCCAACCCATTCAGGAAGGTTTCATCATGCCCACCATGACCGGCGGCCAGGCTCTCATGCGCTCGTTGTACCTGGAGGGGGTGCGCGTCATCTTCGGCTTGCCCGGGGTGCAGCTCTACCACGCGCTGGACGCGCTGAACGACGTGCCGGGCATCCGCCTGATCACCACGCGGCACGAGCAGGCCACGGCCTACATGGCCGACGGTTACGCAAGGGCCAGCGGCGGCGTGGGCACGGCGCTGATGGTGCCGGGGCCGGGACTGCTCAACGCTTCGGCGGCCATCAGCACCGCCTACTCGGCGTCGTCCCCGGTGCTGGTGGTGTCCGGTCAGATCGAACGCGACCTGATCGGCGCGGACCGGGGCATCCTGCACGAGGTCAACGACCAGCAGGACTGCATCCGGCCCATCACCAAGTACGTGCGGCGCATGATGACCGCCGAGGAAGCTCCCGAGGCGGTGCACGAGGCCTTCCGACAGCTGACCACCGGCCGGCCGCGGCCCGTGGAGATCGAGATGCCGCCGGAGACCATGGCGGAACAGCGCGAGGTCTCCCTGATCGAGGCCGAGGGCTATCCCCGCGTCGCAGCGTCCGACGAACAGGTGACCGAGGCGGCCCGCATCCTGGCCGGCGCGCGACGCCCGTTGATCTGGGCTGGCGGCGGCGTCATCTCGTCTGAGGGATCGGAGGTGCTGGTGCGTTTGGCGGAGCGGTTGCAAGCCCCGGTGATCACCACGGCCGAGGGCAAGGGCGTCATCGACGACCGACACCCACTGGCACTGGGCGCCCTGCGTCTCCGCAACGACCCGGTAGCCAAAGAGGAGCCGCACTTCGACGTCATCCTGGGCGTGGGCAGCCGCATGGCCTTCCCCATGTGGCTGGACGGCCAGCGGGTGGTGCAGATCGACATCGACCCCGACGAGCTGGGCCGCAACTGGGAAAACACCTACGGCGTCGCCGGCGACGCCCGCACCGTGATGGAGCAAGTGGATGCCAGGCTGGCCGAGATCATCGACCTGGGTTCCCGCCAGTCCTTCGCTGCCGAGGCCGATGCCCTGCGCCAGCGCCGCAAGGATAGCGCGCTGCGACCGGAACCCCAGGAGTCGTATCTGGCGGCGGTGCGGTCCGCGGTGCCGGAGGACGGCATCCTGGTGTCGGGCATGACCCAACTGGGCTACTACGCTCGCGCCTTCTGGCCCACCTACGAGCCGCGCACCTTCATCACGTCCAGCTACTCGGGCAACCTGGGCTATGCCTACCCAACCGCATTGGGCGCCAAGGTGGCCCAGCCGGACCGGCCGGTGGTGGCCCTGTGCGGCGACGGCGGGTTCCTGTTCAACTCCCAGGAGCTGGCCACGGCGGTGCAGCACGGCATCAACGCGGTGGCGGTGGTGTTCAACGACAACGCCTACGGCAACGTGCTGCGCGACCAGGTGAACCAGTTCAACGGCCGCGCCGTCGGCGCCGAGTTGCACAACCCCGATTTCGTCAAGCTGGCCGAAGCCTACGGCGTCCGCGCCGCCCGCGCCGAGGGACCCGAAGCTCTGGAGTCGGCCCTGCGCGAAGCTCTGGCAGCCGACGCCCCCAGCCTGATCGAGGTGCCGGTGGGCATGATGCCGACGCCGTTTACGTAGCGGGCGCGCTGAAGGCGTTCAGTTGAGCCGAATAACACGGGAACATATAATTGTTTGACAACCTGTTCGGCATCTGCCGATGGGAGGCCCGGCTTATGAACGACACCAACAACAATGACAGCGCCCCCGAAAACCGGCCGACGACTGCCGCCGACGCTGCGGAGGTCCGCGCTCTGGATGAACGGCTGGCCGAGTTGCGCGCCCGGGGAATTATCCGCGGCGGCGAGGGACCTCGGGGGTCTCTGCGCCCCATCGCGCACGTGCCCGGCGCTACGGCGCGTCTTATCGAAAGACGGGGATAGGCCATGACGCCACAGCCGCTTCCCCTGGCTGCATACGTCGATACCACCGCGGTATCGCCCGTAGCATTCAGGGAAGAGCCGGCTGGAACTGCGGTGCGACGTCGCTTGGACGGATTCCCGCATCTATTGTCCGCAAACCTGCTGGAAACGGAACTGCGCGCAGCGTTCAAGGCCGAAGGGGCGCGCTTCGACGCCAGTACAATCGCCGAAATCACTTGGATTTCCCCCAATCGACAGCTGGACGCGGAAATGGGGGCAGTGTTGGAGATTGCCTATCTTTCCCCGATTCGCGTGTGGCATCTGGCCACAGCCTTGTTCTTCCGTGACGTGCTGCAAAGCGACTTGGCCTTCATTACGCTGGACGAGCAGCAGGAAACGGTGGCCCGCGATCTGGACTTCCGTATTCCATAGGCGAAGCGACGATGCCCAGGCTGGACTTCAACGCCCGCGCCGACGCCCTAGAAGCTCTGGCCGCCGACGCCCCCAGCCTCATCGAGGTGCCGGTGGACATGATGCCAACGCCGTTTACGTAGGGGATAGAACAATGAAACTCACGGTAACCATCGACCGGGACGAAGATGGCGTCTGGATTGTGCAATGCCCGGCCATACCGGGCTGCGTCAGTCAGGGCGACACCAAGGATGAAGCGCTCGCCAACATCCAGGAAGCCATCGCGCTCTGCATTGAAGTGCGCGCCGAACAGGGCCTGCCCCTGACCATCGAGACGCAGTAAATTGAAGTAGCGATTTGGCTAACGCCGATGCTGGCCTCGCGAGAAAAGAATCAGCAATTCGATTGGCAGCAATACACTGATCTTACGCACTGCTTATCGCGTGAGGCCCCACATGCTGTACGATATCGCGAAAATGCGAGCGGAACTACAGCGACATATCGCCCCGCTCTTCGCCCCCGGTGCTACTGGTACCAGTATCGCGGAATCGTTTGAGTCTATGCAGGCATCCGATAACAGACTGGCTGAACAGACATTAGCCAGCTGTTTGATTCCTAGAGATGATGGCAACGGACGCGCTGTGGTTGACTGTGTTCTCAACACCGCGAACAGCCACGCGATCCAGGAGAAAGTGCTTCAGCGCATAGCCACCAATGACAAGGGCAGGCAAGAGGTGCTGGATTTCATGAACATCCACACAGCCCCAATAGCCATCGAGTGCCAAGGGCCTGACGGAGAGATGTGGTACAAAAACCGTGGGACATCGAGAAACTCGCGCCCCGCCGGGTCACAACAAGATCGGCGTCGGCCAGGCAATTTGCTTGTAACAAATGCGACAGCGCTACCTTTGAGCCCATCGAGGATGTTGCAATAGGATGGCCATCGTGGCCGACGCCCGCCACCTTAGACGACTTACAACCCGCCCCAAAATCCTTTGATTTATCGGAACAGCTCTTCCTGCTGGCGTACAGGTGCTTGCTACAACGAATGAGCCAGTTTAGAGGTCTGATAGCGAACGACGATTACATTGCTCACGACCCAAGAACGTCTGATGCATACCGAACAGTCGTCAAAGCGAGACAGCCTATCAGTCGACGAAATTTGCGCAAACTAGAACGGCTCAAAACTAAATTCGACCGTAGGCTGGTTGGGATCGCGAAATTACCTATGGCACATTGGGTTACGCCCGTCGAACCTGCTTTTCCGATGGCATCCATGGCGTTCACACCTCTCGCTAACAGCTATATTGCAACCACAGTATATCCAGAGCCATATGAACACCCGGACGGTACGACGGAGATCCGACACTGGATGGTCTTGTCAATAGAATCTGCTAGTGTTTGGGCACAAAAGTCTGCCATAGCCGCACATGTGGCGGCAGCTCAGCAAACTTTGCAGACTGCCCAACACTCCAACGATTGGACGGTGAACCGAATCGCCGCAGAGGGGTCCTTGAGTACTTATGCCAACCCAGAAGCCTATGAACAAATTTGCCAGCGACATCCGTGCGTCGGAGAGCAAATCGAGCGGCAAATCCCAGATTTCATCGTGATCGATTTATATGAGCGCTTTATCGGACGTGCTTTGCGCACGGCCTGATTTACGTCAAACACGCTGGCCGACTGCCGCAGGGTGGGCTCAATCGACTACCCTCTATCTGGTCTTGTCAAAGGGTAACTGGAAACGCAGAGCCGCATGGTGAGAAAACTAACCATGGTTATCGAGCGCGAAGGTGACGGCTACGTCGCCCTCTGTCCCAAGTTGGACATCGCGAGTCAAGGTGATACTGTGCCTGAAGCTCGCGCCAATCTGGTTGAGGCCCTGATGCTGTTTCTTGAAGTGGCTCCGGATTCTGAGATTTACCGTCGGCTAGCACAAGGTCGTCTATAATCCCTGCTGTTCGCGGTCCCCACCATGCCCACCACTACACGCATCCTCATCACCGATTTCGTCTGGCCCTCCACCGCGCCCGAGCGGGAGGCGCTGGTGGCCGGCCTGGGCGACGGCGTGGAGGTCATCGAGGCGCCCGACGGGTCGGAGGCGACCTTGGCGGAGCTGGCGGCCGACTGCGACGGCATCATGACCTGCTTTGCGCAGGTTACGCCGGTGGTGGTGCGTGCCGCTGAACGGTGCCGTGTCATCAGCCGGTACGGCGTGGGCGTGGACAACATCGCCGTGGACGTGGCCACCGAACTGGGCATCCCCGTCACCTACGTGCCCGACTACTGCGTCGATGAGGTCAGCGACCACGTGATGGCGCTGCTGTTGACCTGGAACCGTCAGGTGGGCTTCTACGACGGCGTGGCCAAGGCAGGACGCTGGGAGGGCATTCCGTCGCCGCACCCGCTGACCCGTCTGCGCGGCCAGACCATCGGCATCGTCGGATTCGGTCGGATCGGGCGTGCGGTGGCGGACAAGGCGCGAGCTTTCGGGCTGAACGTACTGACCCACGACCCCTACCTGCCGGCCGATGCCACGCTGCCCGATGGCGTCAGCGCGGCATCTCTGGACAACCTGCTGGCCGAGTCCGAATATGTCACCGTGCACACGCCGCTGAACGACGAGACGCGCGGGCTGATCGGCGCGGCCGCGTTTGGGCGCATGAAGTCCTCGGCGTATATCATCAACTGCGCCCGCGGGCCCATCATCGACGAGCCGGCCCTAATTGATGCGCTGCGGAACGGGCAGATCGCCGGCGCCGGCCTGGACGTTATGGAATCTTCCGCGCCGCCGGCGGACCACCCGCTGTTCGGAATGGACAACGTGATCGTCACGCCCCACGTCGCATTTCTGTCCCAGCAGTCGGTGCTGGAGTTGGAGGTGCGCACCGCCCAGGCCACGGTGGACGTGCTACAGGGGCGGATGCCTGAGTTCCTGGTGAACCCGGCGGTGCTGCCGCGTTCGCGGGTGGCGCTGGGATGATAATGTCAGAATCAGTATTTTCAGGATTTACGGATTATCGGGATTAGAGCCTTCCATTGGGAAAGAACGCCCAATCCTGAAAATCCTAGAATCCAGCAAATCCTGATTCTGACAACTTAGGAGGGAGTATTTTGACAACGGCTGGTTTCACGATAAGTTACCTCGGCACCGGCGCGGGCGGCTGCATCATGCGGAACCACACCGCCATCGTGCTGGACTGTCCCACGGGGGAGCGGATCCTGCTGGATGCTGCCTCAGGCAACACGGTGCTTCGTCATGGGCACGAGCTGGGCATGTCACCCAACGAGTTTGACCTCTGCCTGCTCAGCCACAGCCATGGCGACCACTGCGAGGGTCTTCCGCACATCGAGATGCAGCGGAGCCGAAGAATCGCGGAAGAACGACCCATGCAGGTCTATGGCTCCGAGCAGGCGATGGCTGACCTCGGCACGCTGCTGGCGATGCCGACCCGAGGGCTCGTCGTGGACGCTGAGGGAGCCCTCAGGCGTGACGGGCGGAGGTCCATCAGGTTCCGTCCCACCGAGCCGGGGGAGTGGGTGCAATTGACCCCTGACGTGCGGGCCCGGGCCACGCAGGTCAACCATATCAGGGGAGCGTTGGCCTGGCGGGTCGAGTCGGGTGGGCATGCCGTGGTGTTTTCCGGCGACACCCGTTGGTGTCCCGACCTGGCGGATTTAGCTCAGGGCGCCACCCTGCTGATCCACGAGGCGCTCTGCACCGAGGCGAAACGCGAAATGGCCGACGGCACCGCGCACTCCACGGCGGCGGAAGCGGCGCGCATCGCCCAGATGGCCGGCGTGGGCGGATTGACCCTCACGCACATTCACAACGATTACCACGCCGACACCGAACCGCTGGCGGCGGAAGCCCGAACCGTGTACGACGGGCCGGTGGCGGTGGCGGAGGACTGCTGGCAGCAGCAGGTGTGAGGCGACGCCGGCCACCGGACTTGACATTCATCAGTAGATATAATAATCTATATGATGAAACATGATACAGTTACGACTGAGTATCCGGTGACACAACGTGACGCTCGATACCGACGAAACCAGGTTCAGTCACAACGGTGACACAGGCTCCCGGTCACGGCGACCCCACGTGTATAATTGGTTACGGACAGTCAATTTCAGGAGGTCTTACATGAACCGCACCCAACGTGATTTGATACTGCTGGCCGCCGGCATCGGCATCGGTGTTGGCCTCGGCTTTCTGCTGGCGCCCCGCAGCGGGCAGGAGACCCGACAAGCTCTGACGCGCGGCGCGAACCAGGCCGTCGAGCGCGGTCGCGACTACTGGCAGCGCATCCGCAGCCGGATTGCCGCCGGCGACAGCGACGCCGAGCTGGACTCCGAAGGGTAGTCTGAACCGTCTGCCGGGGCGGCGGTGTGATCAACCGTCGTCCCGGCACTTTTTGTGCCACCACGCGAAGGACAGTTGGTAATGTCGCCTGACGTCGTGTCGATTATCCGAGATATTGCAATTATCGTTATGGCGGTAATGGTGACCGTAGCGGCGTTGGCGCTGACCGTGGTCACGCTGAAGATCTACCCGAAAATCAGGAGAGCGGCGACTAACTTCGAGGCATCCTCATGCCTCATGCTCGACGCGGCGGCGAGAGTCTCCGCCCTGGTGACCGCCGGCAGTGAAATCGGATCGTTCGTGTGGGACCTGGTTACGCGGCTGCGCGGTGGCAATGACGAAAAGCCGGAAGACGGGAACAAACCGGCCAACTGAACCGTCAGCGCGTCAGCCCAGGGTTGACGCCACGGTGCCATTTTGGCGCCGGTCCATCGTCGAGGAGCGTTATCGGGTCTCAACAATATTCGTCTTGTAGACGTTCCGAGGGCTAAGTTATAATCCCGTACTAGTTTCCCATATTGCGCGGTGTGTGATGGCAGATATTTTTGACAAGTTGCAGCCTATCGTGGACCGTTATCGGTCCATCGAAGACGAGATGGCAAAACCGGAAGTGGCTGCAGACTATGCCCGGCTCCGCGAGTTGAACCGCGAACGCTCCGGGCTTGAAGAACTGGTGGGCATCGACAGCCAGCACCGCAAGCTGTTCGAGGAACAGGCCGACCTGAAAGCGCTGGTCAGTGAGGGCGGTGACCCTGAACTGGTGGAGATGGCCCAACTGGAGCTGGACGAGGTCGAACAGAGCATTTCCCAGTTGGCCCAGCAATTGCGGATCGCGCTCCTGCCGAAAGACCCCAACGACGAGCGGGACGTCATCGTGGAAATCCACGCCGCCGCCGGTGGTGAGGAGGCTTCGCTGTTCGCCGGTGACCTGTACCGCATGTACCAGCGCTTCTCCCAAGAGCAGGGCTGGGCGGTAGAGATACTGGACTCCAACGCATCGGATCTCGGCGGTTTCAGCCGCATCGCTTTTTCCGTCGATGGGGACAGCGCCTTCAGTCGGCTCAAGTTCGAAGCCGGCGTCCACCGTGTTCAGCGTGTTCCGGAAACGGAGACCCAGGGCCGCATCCACACGTCTACCGTCACGGTCGCGGTGTTGCCGCAGGCCGACGAGGTCGAGGTGGACGTCAAGGAGGACGACCTGCGCATTGACATCTTCCACGCCGGCGGCCACGGCGGGCAGAACGTCAACAAGGTTGCGACCGCCGTCCGCATCGTTCACGAGCCCACCGGCGTGGTGGTGGTCTGCCAGGACGAACGGTCGCAGTACAAGAACAAGTCCAAGGCCATGACCATCCTGCGCAGCCGGCTGTACGCGGCGGAACAGGAGCGCCACCAGGCTGCCATCTCCAACAGCCGCAAGGCGCAGATCGGCAGCGGCGACCGCTCCGAGAAGATTCGAACCTACAATTACCCGCAGGATCGGATCACGGACCACCGTATCGGGCTGTCCGTCCACGGCGTGCAGCGCCTGATGGATGGGGGCCTGGGCGACATCATCGACAAGCTCATTGCCGACGACCAGGAGCGCGGTCTGGCCAGCGTGTCCGCCTGATCTCTCCCTCCATTACGCCCCTCATCCATTGCGGCCCCCTCATCGTCATTCCGGCGAAAGCCGGAATCCAGTAGCGTCCTATGGACTCCGGCTTTCGCCGGAGTGACAGTTTAAATCACTCGCTATAATGCCCAACCTTCGCACCGTCATCCAGGAAACCCACCGCACCCTGGAGTCCGCCGGCATTCCGGACGCTCGCCTGGAAGCCGAGGTGATGGTGATGGACGTGATGCGGATGCCCCGCCAGGCCATCTTCGCGGAGCAGGAGACCCAGGTCTCCTCCCAACAGGAAGAACAGCTGGGGGCCATCGTGACCCGCCGGCTCACGCGTGAGCCGCTGGCCTACATCCTGAACTACCGCGAGTTTTACGGCGTCAACCTGCTGGTGAACCGGGACGTGCTGATTCCCCGCCCGGAGACCGAAACCATGGTGGAGCACGCGCTGTTCATGGCGCTGATGGGCATGGAAAGCCGGGAATTGGTAATCGCCGACGTGGGAACCGGAACCGGCGCCATCGCCGTGAACCTGGCCATCCACCTGCCGGCGGCCCGCATCTACGCCAGCGACGCATTCGACCCCACCCTGGACGTGGCCGCCTACAACGTGCGCCTGCACAACGTCGCCGACCGCGTCACCCTGCTGAAGGGCGACCTGCTCGAACCGCTGCCCGAGCCGGTGGACGTCATCGTGGCGAACCTCCCCTACCTGCCCACGGATCGCATTCCAACCCTGCAACCGGAAATCCAGTGGGAGCCGGTGGCCGCATTGGACGGCGGAGCCGACGGCCTGGATCACATCCGGCGCCTGCTGTCCCAGGCCGCTGCATCACATGGCGGAGAAGGCAGCCGGTTAAAGCCCCACGGCGTGATCCTGTTGGAGATGGACCCCGAGCAGATCTCCGAGGCTCGGTCCCTGGCGTCTGCGGCTTTTCCCGATGCGGAAATCACCGTCGAACCGGACCTGGCCGGCCTGGACCGGGTGCTGTCGGTCAGCCTGGCCGCCAATTGCTGAGGGCCGGCGTGAGGTCTCAGCGATGTCCGCCGGTTTGCCAACATCCACGCTCCGCCGGTGAGCGACCATGCGCGCCCTGATCGTCTCGGACATCCACTCCAACCTACAGGCTTTTGACGCCGTCCTGACGGATGCGGACAGCGCCGGCGGATACGACGTGGTTTGGTTTCTCGGTGATCTGGTGGGCTATGGCTCGGATCCAGGCGCGTGCATCGATCGGTTGCGGAGGCAGCCTCACGTCGCTATCGCCGGCAACCACGACCATGCCGTCACGGGCAAGTTGAATCCCGACCTGTTCAACGGGGCCGCGCGCGCCGCGGCGTTATGGACGGCCCAGCAGCTGTCCGAGGATGAAATGGCCTACTTGGCCGCGCTGCCCGAGGTGCGGCAGATGGGGAAGTTCACCCACGTGCACGGCAGTTTGCGTGACCCGATCATGGAATATCTCATCAGCGAACCGGCGGCCATCGCAACCTTCGCCCTGATGGAAACGCCCTTCTGCCTGGTGGGTCATTCGCACTATCCGTTGGTCTGGACTGAGGAGGACGGTCGGGCCGGCGTCGAACTGCTCGATCCGGCCACTCCGCTTTTGTTGGAATCCGGTCGCAGAATGATCGTGAACCCGGGCAGCGTGGGGCAACCGAGGGACGGCGATTGGCGCGCATCCTACCTGCTGTATGAAAGCGAGCGAGGAGGAGACGGTGGTGTGCTGCTGCACCGTCGCGTCGAGTATGACCTTGCCGGGGCGCAGAAGGGGATACTGGCCGCGGGCCTGCCGGAGTCGCTGGCAATCCGCCTGGGCAACGGACACTAGCAAACTTGACGGTTTTCGGCCCTGACGATTAAACTTTTTTGCGACATCCGCTCGCCCGAAGAGCAAGTTGAGGTAACATCATCGCTATTCAACAGGTCAATGGCAACGCCGCATTCAGTGAAGACGTAGCATTATTTATAGATTGGGAGAACTTCAAAATCAGCCTGGCGGTACGGGGCAGGACCCCCAATGTGTCAGCGCTGAAAGAAGAGGTCTCCAACCACGGCCGCGTTGTCGTCGGCAAAGCCTACGCCGACTGGGTATCCCGCGCCCCTGAGTTGAAAGGGGCCAGCCAGTTTATCCACGATCCGCCGTCGCTGTACGCAGCCGGCATCGAACCGGTCTACGTGCCCACCCGATTGCCCCTCCGCGGATCCTACCAGTCCGGTCGCACCGTCAGCGTGAAAAACAGCGTTGACGTGAAGATGACAGCAGACTGCATCGACACTGCACATAATTTCCCCAACATAAACACTTTCGTCCTCGTATCCGGCGACTCCGATTTCATCCACGTCATCAACTCCCTGCGCGCGGTCGGCAAGCGCGTCCTGGTGGTTGGCGTATCCTGGGCCACCTCCCGCCGAATGGCCGACCACGTGGACGGCCTGATTTTCTACGACGCGGACGTCGATCCTATTGAACCCGAAGAACCCACACCCTCTTTCCACCGCGCTCCCTCCCAGCGCGGCCGCCCGCAACAGGCTGCCGCCCTGGCGAACCCCGGCCGTCATCAACTGCCCGAGGTCATTCGCGCCATTGAGGACGTCATTCGGACCGAGCGTGCTGCGGGGCACACGCTTCTCCTCACCTCGCTCAAGCAGCGGTTGGTGCGCCGCATCGCCGGCTTCGACGAGCGCAAACTGGGATTCTCCGGCTTCAAGAAACTGATGCTGCGTGTCGCCGAAGAGGGCAACATCAAGATCCGCAGCGTCGACCTGGTGGACTGGATCCTCATGGCGGACGAGCCTGACCCCGAACCGGTGGCCAGGGACGATGATGACGCCGAATTGGAAAACGCAGAGGCTTACGCCGACGAGGACGTCGCGGTCGATGCCATCGTCGAAAACGTCGCTGAGGCGGCTGACCGTTCCGATGAACCCGCGGACTTTGAGGACGAAGATGACCGGCCGGGCGAGCCGATGACCACGGCGGTGCAGACCGAAACGCCGGACCGCGCGGCTCCGGCGCCGGCCGGCCCGAATCAGGCGGAGGTCGAGCGATCGCTGGCCGAAGCCATCGCTTCCACAGACCTGCCCCAGTCCGGTGACCCCGAGGGCGACGCGGCGCGCATCGCCGACCTGGTGGTCATGAGCCATTACCTAGAAGATCGGGACAGCGCCGACGCGGTCATGTTCCAGGCGCTTTGCAACGAGATCAGCCAGGCCCTGACCGACGGCATCGCCGCCGAGGACGCCACCATCCGCAAGCACTGGGGCGACTCACCCGACATGGTGGCGCGCAACCTGATCACGCGGTACGTGCGGACCCTGATGGCCGGCGGCCTGTTCCAGTATCGCAACATCAACTTCCGGGACCCGGAGACCAATCGGTCGCGGAGACGACGGGTCTTCGGATTGAACCGCGAGCATCCTGTCGTGGGATTCGCGCTGGCAGCCCGGCTGGGCCTGCCCTACGAGCCTCCGGCCGACGACGACCTCGCTCCTACCAATGACGCCATCGCCACCCCGCCGGTGGATCATCACGGCTCCGCAGAAGCCGACCGCGCCGAGACGCCCGAAGAGGTGGAAATCGTCGCCATCAGCTGACCGTTGCCACCAGGGCATGTTGCCATTTTTCCGTCATTCCGGCGAAAGCCGGAATCCAGTGAGTGCAGAATAAGGTCAACGTTCTGACGGCAATGGTTTCCTGGGTTCCTGCTTTCGCAGGAACGACGGCGTGATTTTAAAACGACAACATCCTCCAGCCAGAGAATTGGGGCCGCCGACAGCAGACGGCTTTGGGTGCGTCATCCGGTCAGCTTCGCGCCCAGCGGGCCAGCGCCTTGTTTGGAGCCCCAATTTCAGAGATGGACGTGTAGTAATAGTCCTGCCACCCATGTTCCGGCAGGCCGGCGAACAGCATCAGGTTCAGCGGATACTCCTCGCTGTCCGTGACCCGGCGAAAGTCATCGCGGAACAGGAAAGTCGGCTTGTCCAGGGCAATGGCGATGCCGAGCTCGACCATCACCCCCTCATCGGGCGGGGTTCCGTTAACTACGGCGAAGATCGCGTCCGCGTCGCGCACGTCCCGGCAATCGGCCAGCGCGATGCGATAAGCCCAACCCGGCTGGGAAAGATCGACCTGGTTGTTGCGCTGGAAAGGCTCCCACACCTCCAGGCCCAAGCTCTCCAGAGCCGCGATGAGTTCGGGGAGGAGGCGCGTCTTCTGCTGCTCCGAGAACCCGTAGGGGTTGGCCAGGTAGATCGTTTTTCGTTCCGAAGACGTCACGACTGCTAGACCATCAGCTTGTGTCAGGCGTTGGAGGATTCTCGCCAGAGGCGGCAGCCAGTGACGCCCAGGATGACGGGCAGAACGGTGTCAACCACCGCCCAGATCACCCAGGCGGTGTGGTTGTCGCCCTGGCTCACGTCGCCCGTAGCCAGGAACGCGAACCAGTTGTGCAGGAACACGATGGTCACCCCGGCGGTGACGTAAAAAGTTACGTTAGCTTCCAGGTACGGGCGTGTCACCGCGTCTCCGTTGTTGCCTCCGCCCGCCTGCCGCTTGTGGGCGTAGTTGAACCCCATCCCCAGCGCGAGTCCGATCAGCATCAGCACGTCCAGCACGTGCCAGACGGCGGGGACGTTGATGGCATCCACCAGGAATATGTTGATGATGAAGAAAACGGCGACTGCGATTGATACGCCGACCAGATACACGGCGACGAGTTTCTTTATTGCGTCCATGTCTCCTCCCTGCCTAGGGTATTGCGTTACTCAGCCCTCCATGCCAAGCGCCGGCCAGTTCCTCTGCCGGCAGGTCCATCAGGTCCCCCAACCGCAACCGGCGCCCGCCGGTCCGCCCCAGCGTCATCGCCGGCACCTGGGCCACTGCGGCCGCCTCCATCACGCCGGGAACGCGCTCCGGCTCCATAGCGACCACGATGCGTGATGCCGCCTCTCCAAATAGAGCCGCGTCCCATCGCCTCGGCATGTTGAGGCGCGACTCTTCCGATGCGACGAACCCCACGGGACCACCGCCCCCGATACGACCGTCTCCCAGGATGCAGGACTCCGCCACCGCCACCGCCAGGCCGCCGTCCGAACAGTCGTGGGCTGACTTGGCCAGCCCTTCGGCAATGAGGCTGCGGCAGAAAGCCTGCATCCGCCGCTCCAGGGCCAGATCTATTCTGGGACGGCCCTTCACCAGGCCATGTATCGTGTTCAGATATTCGCTGCCGGCCAGATCGGACGCGCGGGCGGTGAGCCGGTCCGCGCCCAGCAGGATCACCGCCAAACCTTCCTCGGGGAATCCGGCGCCGCAGCGCTGCCTGACATCCTCCAGCAGCCCGAGCCCTCCCACTATCGGGGTAGGGTAGATGGCCGTTCCCTGACTTTCATTGTAGAGGCTCGCGTTGCCGCTGACTACCGGAACGCCCAGCGCCCGACACGCCCGCGCCATGCCGCGAATGCACTGCTCCAGCTGGTAGTAGACCTCCGGCCGCTCCGGGTTGCCGAAGTTGAGGCAGTCGGTGAGCGCCAGCGGCTCCGCGCCGACGCAGGAGAGGTTGCGCGTGACTTCCGCGACGGCTATCTGAGCCCCGCGGTAGGGGTCCAGGAAGCACTGTCGTCCGTTTCCGTCGATGGCCACGGCGATGGCGGTCTGCGTACTTTTGACCCTCAATACCGCCGCATCGCCCGGACCCGGGCCGATGACGGTGTTGGTCTGAACCTGGTGGTCGTACTGACGGTACACGTTCTGCCGGCTGGTTATGTTGGGAGCGGCCAGCAACCGCAGCAATGTTTCCCCGGCGTCGGCTGGCATGGGCACGTCCCGCAGCCGGAGTCTCTGCCGTTCTACCGACTCAGCGGAGGGCCTCCCATCAAGCCGGTAGCGGGGAGCGTCGGTGAGATGCGAAACGGGCGCAGAAGCTATGGGCTCCGCCCCGTCGGTGACCAGCGCGTAGGGTTCGTCGGTCACGGCGCCAACCGGATGGCATGGGATGTCCCACTTGTCAAACACTTCGCGGATGGCCGGCACATGTTCCGGCGCGGCGGCCAGCAGCATTCGCTCCTGGGATTCTGACAGCATCACCTCGTAGCCGGTCATGCCGGATTCCCGGCGGTGCACCTGGCTGATGTCCAGCGCGATCCCCCGACCGCCGCGCGCTGCCGATTCCACCGCTGCGCTGGTCAGGCCGGCGGCGCCTAAGTCCTGAAGAGCGCGCACCTTTCCCGTGGCGAGGGCTTCCAGGCAGGCTTCGATGAGCGATTTCTCCAGGAAGGGGTTGCCCACCTGCACCGTCGGCCGCAGTTCTTGCTCCTCCTCAAAGGTGCGGGATGCCAATCCGGACGCGCCGTGAATCCCGTCACGGCCGGTGCCCGCGCCGGCCAGCAGCAAAACGTCCCCGGCTCGGTCGGCTGCGGCGCTGGCCAGGTCCTCGATGCGCGCGATGCCGACGCACATGGCGTTGACCAGCGGGTTCTGCGAATAGCAATTGTCGAAGTAGATCTCGCCGGCCACGTCGGGAACGCCGATGCAGTTGCCGTACCAACCGATGCCGTCAACCACGCCTTTCAGCAGTCGCCGATTCGCGGCCGTGTCGGGCGGGCCGAAGCGGAGAGAGTTGAGCAGGGCAATGGGTCGCGCGCCCATCGCCAGGATGTCGCGGACGATGCCGCCGACTCCGGTGGCCGCGCCCTGCAACGGTTCCACGGCAGATGGGTGGTTATGGGACTCCACCTTGAAAACCACCGCCAGCCCGTTGCCGATGTCGATGGCGCCGGCGTTCTCGGCGCCCGCCTGTGAGAGGGTCCGCTCCGAACGAGACGGCAGCATCCCCAGCAACGGTCGGGAGTGCTTGTAGCCGCAGTGTTCGCTCCACAGTGCGCCGAACATGCCCAGCTCAACCGGGTTGGGCTCCCGGTCCAGCCGGTCGACGATCATGTCGTATTCCGCCTGGGACAGCGCGATTTCGTCGAGGATTTCCTGGCTAACGGGCATCACTACCTTCCGCGGTCATGCAATCAGTCCTCCAACTACGACCATAGCCACGCCGCCGACTGCCATCAGCGTGCCGATGACCAGTTCCCTCGTGATGGGTTCGGTCCGGCGCAGGAACAGCCGCGCCAGGATCAGCGTGACCAGCGGGTTGCACGACACGATGGGCGACAGCACCAGAATGCTAGACCCCTCGCGCGTCACTGCGAAGTATATCGAAATTACGGCGCAGGCCGCCGCAAATCCGGCCAGGAACACGTACACCGGCGCCCAACCGGAACTGGTCGATCTCTGGACGGCCTCGCGTCCGTAGATGGGCGACAGCACCAGCGTGGCGAAGAACATGCTCCCCGCAGCCATGATCAGGGGCGATCCGAACTGGATGCTGAGCACCCTGCCACTCAGCGTGCCCGCTCCATAGCAGGCCGCGGCGAACAACGCCAGCACGTAGCCGAGCACCGATTTCCAGTCACTGCCCCAGCTCTGGCGGAGGAAGTTTCCGCTGGTCAGCGCCAACCCGAGCACGACGACCACGGTTCCGACGCCAAGCAGGACGTTCAGGTGCTCGTCGAAACCGGTCACCCGCATTCGCGTGAGGGTGATTGCGTACAGGGCGGAGAAAAGCGCCGCGCTGCCCACGATTGGCGTGACGCGAGCGGCTCCGATCAGGCTGATGGCAATGTACTGCTGGGAGCGTCCGCCGATGTAGGACAGCATGCCGTTGCCCAGCAGCCACACCATGGCGATGGCCGGCATCGCGATTATCGCGTCCAGCTCGAAGATCAGCGCCAGCGCACTCGCCAGCGACGTCGATGCCACCATCGAGACCAACGCCGAGGGCATGGGCCGCATGGCCTGCATCCCCAGTCGGGCCAGCACCGCGGAACTGCCGAACCCCAGCACCGCAATGCACGCGAGACCCAGCGACAGCAGCATCCCTAGAGTTTGGCTCCGGCGTCAATCATGGACCCGAAAATCAGGTTGCCATCGTCCGAGCCCAGCAGCGTCTCGCAGCTCCTCTCGGGGTGGGGCATCATGCCCAGAACGTTGCGGCCCTCGTTGATGATGCCCGCGATGTTGTCCACCGACCCATTGGGATTCGCGTCTGCCGTAACCGAGCCGTCGGGATCGCAGTAGCGGAACAGGATCCTGCCCTGCTCCTCCAGTTGGGCGATGGTGGATGCGTCCGCGTAGTAGTTGCCCTCGCCGTGGGATACCGGCACCGCCAATGCCTGTCCGTCGCTGCAACGGCTGGTGAACGGCGTGTCCGTCCTTTCCGTGCGCAGGTGCGTCCATTGGCAACGGTATCCCAGGTGTCCGTTGCGGCGCAATGCGCCCGGCAGCAGACCGGCCTCACACAAGATCTGGAAACCGTTGCAGATCCCGATGACCAACCCGCCCTCGGCGGCAAAGTGCCGCACCGCGTCCATCACCGGAGAGAAGCGAGCGATGGCTCCGGCGCGCAGGTAGTCGCCGTAGGAAAACCCGCCGGGCACTATGATGGCGTCATACCCATCGACGCTGTCTTCCTTGTGCCAGATATAGTCGGCTTCCTGCCCCAGCACTCCGTTGACGGCGTGGTGGCAGTCGGTGTCGCTCCAGGTTCCCGGGAAGACCAGGATGCCGAAACGCATACGTCGGATCAGCCCGTCGCTTCCAGGAGACGTGACACGATGGCGTTTACCTGGCTGCCATCGGCTTTGCCGCGCACCTGGGGCATGATGCGTCCCATGACCTTGCCGCGGTCGCCCGGTCCGGCGGCTCCGGTGTCGGCGATGGCCTGGCGGGCAAGGACCTCGATTTCGTCATCGCCCAGCTGCTCGGGCATGTACTCCAGGAGGATTGCCAGGGACGCTTCCTCCTTGGCCACAAGGTCGGCGCGGCCGCCTTGACCGAACATCTCGATGCTCTCCCGGCGATCCTTGACCTGCTTGGCTACCACGTCGGTGACGCCGCTCTCGTCCAGCTCGGTGAGATTGTTCTTCTCGGTCAACTGGATTTGGCTCTTGAGGAATCGCAGCGTTTCCAGGCGCTCGCGGGCGCGGGCGCGCATGGCGTTGCGGATGTCCTCGTCCAGCCGATCCTTGATGGTAACCATAGCGCCGCCGCCTTTCGCATCTCTCGTTTCTATTGGGATTGCGCAGCCGCAATTCGCACGGCCCGTAATCCCCACGACGAGGAAGTCGTTAAATGCTACACCCCGACCGGGCTGAGTCGCAACCGTGCTATACTGAAACCGTCCGGCCGAAGTGGCGGAATGGTAGACGCGCCGGTCTCAAAAACCGGTGGGAGAATATCCCGTGTCGGTTCGAGTCCGACCTTCGGCACCACGTTCTCAATAACGGGTGGTTCACGCTTGTTTTTGGTATCAACAAGCGGTAAACCGCCCCTTTTTTCGCTCTGACGTGGGACGATTGTGGGACAAACTCACACTAAACCACCGGACCTGGCACGTCTGTACGGCATCAAACCGCGCACGGAGACCGGCCATCAGACACCCGATTTCTTTATGATCCGTTTCCGGGAACGCCGGACCAACTGTGTTAGGTCTGTCCCACGTAGGGCCGGATGTGGGCCGGTCAGCTGGCGGCGTCGCCCTTGCGGTTCACGTGTGGCGGTTTGCGAACAACTGACGCAGGGCGGCTTACCCCCGGATCCTCCGCCTAGAGACTGACCAAGACCAACGGAGTCTTCCGTTCATATTGTGTCTTTCAAATGCAGGTTCTTGATTTCATCCAGTTTGGTGGAGGGGTGGTTAGTGCGGCGCTACAATTGGGCTTCGCTTAACAATGCGTTGTCCGAGCCGGCGGTGGGATCAGTACCAGTCATAGGGAGTGCCGGGACGCCGCGCCCAAGCCGACCGACCCAGTTTCCGCATCGCCGGCCCCAACGCCGACATCAGCCGTGTCCACTCCTCTGCGTCGGTGTGCCGCCACATGCCGTGCCCGGGGAACACCCACTCCACCGGCAGCGTGGCGATCATGTCCATGGTGTCCGCCAGGACCTCCCACGAGTGGAACGTCTGGTTCGGGGTCACGTCGAACTCGCCCCGTCTTTGATTCCAGAGCAAGGTGTCTCCGGTGAACAGGCACCGTTCGTCCACGTGATACAGGACGTGCCCCCGGGTGTGCCCCGGGGCTGGGATTGCGCCAACGCCTGGGGATATGAGGACCGTAGTGGAGCCGTCCAGCAGGTCGGTGGCGTAGGGGGCGGCGTCGGCGTCGGCCTCGCCGATCCAGACCCGGGCTCCGTAACGCTCCGCCCATCGGTCGGCGTCAGCCACGTCGTCCCGGTGGCTCAGCAACACGTGGGCGATGCCTTCCAGCCGGTCAACGCTGGAGGCCAGCGGCCGGCTGAACCGGGGAGAATCGATCATCAGATTCCCCTCCGGTCGCAAAACCAGGTAGGAGTGGCAGCCGAAGGACGACAGGGCGTTGTTGCCCAGGGCCAGGATCCCGTCGGTCATTTGGTAGGGAAACACCCCCTCCGGTTCCCGGGGCTGTTCCCGCTGGCCTATCGACTTGGTGGGGCAAGCCCCGGCAGCGCGCCACAGCGCAGCCTCCTGTTCCTCTCCCACCGGCTGGCGAGCCACGAAGGAACGGCCCGCGTCATCCATATCGATCAGGCCCGGCGCCCAGTGCCTCGCGGCGTCGCACCTCACGCAGCGGGTGTCCACGTACCAGAGACCGGGCGCGTTGCGGACATTGGCTTGGTCGGCTCGCGGCATTGATGAGACCCTCCAACTTTTCTATACTGATCCCATTATAAAGAACTCGCGCCGATGAACTGGACCAGGCCAGCCGGACCCGTCTGCTGTCAGCGTCGCTGGTGCCTTCAAGGTCTACAATCGCGCCACAAAGGCAAGGGTGCTCCTGAGAATGCAGTTCATGGCCGCGCTCAACACTGGCATACTCCGAATAGCACCGACGGCCCCAGCATAAACCGACAGGAGCTGACGCCATGACCGACACAATTCGCGTGGGAATCATCGGGGCCAACGCCAACTACGGCTGGAGCAAGCGGGCCCACCTGCCCGCACTGCTGGGAATGCCCGACTTCGAGCTGACGGCAGTCTGCACCTCCCGCCCCGAAACCGCAGAGGAATCCAAGGCGTTCTACGGCGCAAAACTGGCCTTCCACGACTACACCGAGATGGCCAACCATCCCGACGTTGACCTGGTGGTGGTATCGGTCAGCGTCCCGGCCCATTACGGCATGGTGACAGCCGGGTTGCAGGCCGGCAAGCACGTCTTCTGCGAGTGGCCGCTGGGAGCCAACACCGTCGAGGCCGTCGAGCTGGCCAGCCTGGCCCACGACAAGGGAGTACGCACCCTCATCGGCTTGCAGGCCCGCGGCGGCCCCGCGCTGCTGCGCCTTCGGCAACTGGTGGCCGAGGGGTACGTGGGCGATATGCTGTCTTGCAACATGACCATGTTCCTCCCCGGCCTGATGGGACGCGGCGTAGACCGCGCCTGGATGGCCGACCGGGCCAATGGCGCCAACAGCCTCAGCATCGCCTCCGGCCACGCCCTCGACATCTTCTGCCACTGCGTCGGCGAGTTCAGCGAGTTGTCCGCCCAGGTCAGCGTGCAACTGGGCCAGTGGAGCACCGGCGACGGCAACACCGTGGACGTGAGCGCGCCCGACAACGTGATGGTGAGCGGCACGCTGGAAAACGGCGCGGCGGCCTCGGCCCACATCGCCACCATCCCCTGGAACGGCAGCGGCTGGCGCATGGAGGTCTACGGCACCCAGGGCACTCTGTCGGCCCGCTCCCAGGAGATGGTGCAGTACGGCAACGTCCAGCTCTATGGCGCCCAAGGCGCCGGACAACCCTTGCAGCCGCTGGAAGTGCCGTCCCGCTTGTCGCTGGCTCCGGAGGGCGTACCGGCGGGCGAGCCGCATAATGTGGCCCAGCTTTATCGCTTCATCGGCGACGCCATCCGCGACGGTTCAGACGCGCAGCCCGATTTCGACACCGCCGTTGCCCGCCACCGCTTCCTCGACCTCCTGCAACAGTCGTCGGACGAGGGCCGGAGGGTCAAGGTGGGATAAAATGCGGGCCGGGTTGCCCGGCAAGGAGTCAGGAGCAAGAAGCGTGTCCATGCAAATCGGCATGTTCTATCAGATGCAGGTCCCCAGGTCGTCGTCCCGTTCCTACGAGGCTGACCGGTTCCTGGAGATGCTTGACCAGGTGGCCTATGCGGAAGAGATGGGCCTGAGCAGCGTCTGGATGGCCGACCACCAGTTCCGTACCGAGTGGTCCCACTCCAGCGCCCCCGACGTAACCCTTGGCGCATTGAGCCAGCGCACCAGCCGGATGCGTCTGGGCATTGCCGTGGTGGTGCCCCCGGTGCAGCACCCTCTCCACATCGCCGCCCGCACCGCCACCCTGGACATTCTCAGCAAGGGAAGGGTTGACCTGGGGGTGGGCCGCTCCGGCTACCCCTACCAGATGGCCGCTTTCGGTACAGACCTGAAAGACGCCACCGGAATGGTGGAAGAGGCCCTGGAAATCATCCCGCAGGCATGGACCGAGGGAGAGTTCACCTACCAGGGCAACCACTATAAGATTCCCTTGCGCGAGGTCCACCCCAAGCCGGTCCAGCAGCCGCACCCGCCCATCTGGCTCGGTTGCAGCCAGGAAGACACGTTCCGGAAGGCGGGACTCATGGGCTTGGGCTGCCTGGCAATGGCCGGCGGCGGGGCTACAGGATTGGCTCCTCTCGTGCAAGCCTACCGGGGCGGCATCCGGAACGCCAGTCCGACCACGGGGGTTGTCCACAACCGCGTCTCTGTAAGCACCGTGGCCATCTGCGGGGAGTCGCGCAAGAAGGTGCAGGAGCGCTCCGCCGAATTGATCGACTGGTACCGCCATCAGCAGGCCCTACGGGACGTCCGCGTGTGGAGCGAACAGGACGCGTCCCGCGTTCCCGAAGACTACCGGTGGCACTACACCCGCTCCACCGCGACCGACTCTCCAAAGCGCGAGGAAACATCATCCCTCGACCAGATAAGGAGTGGACGCTACTGCATCGGCGACCCCGACGACTGTATCCGCTACCTGGAAGCCTATGCCGAGGCGGGCGTGGACGAGGTCATGCCCCTGTTTCAGGTGGGCGGCATATCCCATGAGGAAGTGATGGATACGCTGCGTCTCTTCGGCAAGCACGTCATCCCCCACTTCAACGCGAAGGGAAGTTAGTCCTCGTTGGTTGGTTTTACGCCAAGCAGCCCTCGTCATTCCCGCTTTCGCGGGAATCCGGGAACCTCGGCAGATACAATTCTCCCGCGGCGGAGGCCCATAGATTCCCACGAAAGCGGGGGCGTGTCTGCAATACCAACACATGCTGTGAATACCAGATCCCCCAACCACATCTCAAAAACGGTTCGGCCTATCGTCAAAATAGACCCGCCAAGTGTCTTGACGGACTAGTATGCGGAGCCTCCGGCATTTCCACGCGTCGGTGGCGTTGAAGTCTGGGGAGAACCCTGCGGTGTGGTATCGTGCATCCCACTTCCGTCTGCCGACATATGTCGAACATGACGAGGGTGCGCTCCTGTTCGCCATGCCGCCATCCCTGATCCTGCGTATTACCGATAGCGTCTCTGGCCGAACTGCGGCCCTGCGGCTGGACTGCCCCGCGGACCACGGGGCCCCATTGGGTCGTTTGCTGGAACGTTACTTGAGAGACGCGCCAAACGACGACCGACTGATTCGGACCGGGGCAGTTACCGCTGAAGGTCTGCTGTCCTTGCGCAGTTTGCAGGATCTGGTGTACCGCTCCGACGACTCCGGCCGGCTCACCGACATCTTCGCAGGTGTGAAGTTTCTCCAGGAGGGCCGCCCAGCCTGCCTCGCCCAGCCGGCGTCGATTCAGTCGGCGGTGGCCGGCGATGTTCCGCTGGAATTGATCGATGTGGCGGTGGACCGCACTGACGCCGGTTATGACCGCAACTGGACCGGCTTTCACCTTCGCCGTTGGAACCACGATGGGGATTTTTATGATGACTTCGTACGCAACGCCTTGGCTGCGGCCTACGGTATGAAGGAAAGCGCAACGGTGTTGCGGACGGATACTCCCTGCCGCCAACGAAAGTTAATCCGAGCCTTGGCGCTACGCATCTGGAACAGTGATTTCGAGAACTATTCGCGTTTCTCTAACGAAAGCTTGCGGTTCAAGACCGGGGACGAGACGGTGCGCAACATTGCCGCGGGTGGCGGCGGCATCTGCACCGAGAAGGTGCAGGCGTTGAAGTTCCTAACCGACCGCTACCAATTGGAGTCGGAATATCTGCTGGGAGGTCCCAATGCGCCGGGACCACTCCCGGTGGATCGGTTGCGGGAGATGCTCAACACCTTCGATTTCCGTTTCGCAAAACGGCATATGCGCTACTGGCAACACGCGGCGCTGCTGTATTGGGTGGACAGCGAACCCCTGTTGGTGGACGCCACCAACGGCAACATCCCATTCCTTTTTCTCCGAGGTGATGATGCCCGCCGGCTGTTGTGCGACGACACGGCAGGCAACCGCCCCAGTGTACCGGTGCGTATGGTGGCGGAAACGGAAGACTATTACTATCACCGGGTCGAACAGGATATTCCACGAAACCTGTTTTTTGCTCTCGAAGGTTGGTTGGACGACGCTGACCTGGTGCAAGTTTTCGAGAACGAACTTGGCCTCTATCTGTCAAGGCGTCACTACGTGATGCCGCTACCCTATCGCAGCGAAGGGGCATATCGACGTTTGCAACGCCGGTACGAGGAACTTTGCCGCAACGCCGGTTTTCGGGTTGACTTGAGCGCGGACTGGAACCTGGACGGACCGGTGGGTCGGGAACTGACCGCCTGCTATCCAGCGGTAGCGGCGCGTCTGCTGGCGGCACAAGACAGACTGGTCGCCCGCTACGACTGGTGGGATTGTCCGGGCCACCGAGCCGGCCTGGCCGTGGTCGCTCTGAAACCGCCCTCCGCGGCCTCGCGTGCAGAGCAATCACCATGAGCGCAACGGCGGCTACACGCAGGCTCCGCCGGCCCGGGATGCGGCGCCAACGCTCGCGGGAAGACCGTATCCTGCGGCGCATCCGGGCGGCCCGGCGCGAGTGGGACGTTGCCAATTGGTCCGACCGAGAGCTGCGTGAGGCCGTCGGCAATCTGAGTGACGGTTCCGCCCCCTCCGGGCCAATACCGGAAGAAACGCTGGTGCGCGTGTTCGCGGTGCTAGACGAGACCATCCGGCGCCGTCTGGGGTTGTGGAAAATTTTCGACCTGCCCGGTGCGGACGGTGAACCAAGCATTGCAGATGCTCGCCGAAAGCTGGTATCCACCGGGAGAGGTCGTTACCCGGGAAGTGATTTGCTCCTTCCGGCGGAGTTTTACCGGGCGGCCCGTCGCCGGCAGGATGGCGACGCCGAGGGACTGCGCTTTCACCCCACCGATCAGCAATTGTTAGCCGGCCGGCACCTGTGCCACGGCCGAGTCGTGGAGATGGCGGCCGGCGAGGGCAAGACCGTTGCCGCCGCGTATCCGGCGGCGGCATACGGCCTGTTGGGTCGCACCGTCCACGTCGTCACCGCCAACGACTACCTCGCCGCCAGGGACTGCGAACTGCTGGCGCCGGTGTACCAAGCATTGGGGCTTACCGTCGGATCAGTGCTGGACCACATGGCCGGACCCGAGCGCCGCCAGTCCTACACTCACCGGATCATCTACGGTACGCTGCGTGAGTTCGCCTTCGACTACCTGCGGGACCGGATGGCTATGTCCCCGGACGAGCGAATCCAGGGGCCGTTGGACGTTGCCATCATCGACGAAGCGGATCAGACGCTGCTCGATGAGGCTGTCACTCCGATGGTCATTGCCGGCGCGCCGATTCTCAGCCGGCGCATGATCATTCGCGCCAACCGGGCGGTGCGGGAACTTGCGGAGGAGCAGGCCCGGCTGGCGGAGGAATGTCGACGCGGGCTGGAACAACGCGTCGAAGACGGCCGGGTCGACGACGCGTCGGCAATACTGTTAGCCCGGGCGATGCTGGCCCAACCCGACGCTGAAGAGACACTTCGCCTGGCAGCGGCCTGTTCACGCCTCCGTCGCCGGGCGCGGTCCTTCATGGATACGGACGGGACCGGCAAACCCCGCCCGGAGGTCGAAGCGGGGTTGTATTGCGCGGTGGACGCCGAGAGAGGCAGCTTGAGCCTGTTGCCCGAGGGTGTGGCATTCCTGGAGTCTCGCCTGGGTGATTTGTACTCCACAAACACCGACGGCCTGAATCCAGATTCGCGACGAGCCGCACAACGAGTCAACCTGGTTGGCCAAGTGAATCAACTGCTGCGGGCCCACCTGCTGCTCCGTCGCGGCGTCGAGTATGTGGTGGACGATGACCAGGTCGTGCTGGTGGATCGGGATACCGGCCGTCCTCGGCCCGACACCCACTACCAGGACGGCTTGCACCCAGCGGTGGAAGCCAAAGAAGGCGTGACAATTCACCCCGACCATCGAAACCTTGGGGAGATCAGTGTCCCGGGTTTCCTCCGTCGCTATCGGAGCCTGGCCGGCCTGACCGGTACCGCTGAGGCGGCATCCGACGAGTTCCGCCGTCTGTACGGCTTGAAAGTGGCAGTGGTTGCAGGGACTCGCCACACGCTGCGGCGGGATCTGCCCACTCGCGTATACGCCAAAACCGCGGACCAGCTGAGCGCGGTCGTGGATGAGATACGCCACTGCCACCGGTCAGGGCGCCCGGTCCTGGTAGCCGCAAGGACAGTGGCCCAGTCGGAGGTCATCAGTCAACGGTTGGCAGAAGCCGGAATCAGGCACCGTCTGCTCAATGCGGCCACCAATCCGGAGGAAGCGGACATCGTTCGTCAGGCCGGACAGCCGGCCGCGGTCACCGTGGCAACCAACATGGCCGGTCGCGGCACCGACGTTGTTCTGCCGGTTGGCCTGGACGAATGCCTCCTGGAACGATTCGTCTCCATGCTGGAACAGACCATCGCCGCCGAACCGAACTGCGGGGCAGTGGAAGTTCGAGCCAATTCATCCGCCGAAGCCGACCTGCTGGCGCGATCGGTTGAGGCGAACCCACTGCTGTCCGTCCGGCGCACCGAACGCGACCGCCTGACGGTCCAGTTCAGCGAGGCGAAGAGGGCCCCGTCACCAACCCGCGCGCTCGGATTTGGACTGGGCTTCCACCTGGTCAGCACCGAGTTCAACGACTCGCCTCGGGTTGCGCTTCAACTGCAGGGACGCAGCGGTCGGCAGGGCGCGTTTGGCTCTACCCGGGGCCTGCTCGTCAGGTCGGATCGATGGCTGGCCGGCCTCGACTACGGGTCACCCACCGCGGATCCGGCCGGCCGCGTTTGCTGGGAAGGCCCGGCGCTGGAACGGCAGTTGCGGCGACGGCGCGAGGAAGTTCAACGAGAAGAAGCCGGCGCCCGTGCCCACCTGCTGGAATATGTCGCAGTTTTGGATAACCACGCAGATGCTTACTACAGGGTTCGGGAGGAGACCCTCGTCGCCCGTTCTGATGGTTTATTCCAGTGGGCCAACGACGCGGCACGGGCCGCAAGCGCCGGTCTCGCCCTCAAACATTTTCCCGGACTCACCGGCGACGACTACGCTCGACGATTCGAGGCCCTGGTCGCAGAATTGCGAGCCAGGTACGACATAGATGCTGATCCAGCCTGGGGCCATCCTTTGGATGACCTGGGAAATGCGTTGGCTGAATTATTACAGCGTCGTCTTGCGGAACGACGGGAACAAATGGGCGCGGCCAGGTTCAGTGAGTTGGCACGATTGCTACTTTTGCAGATCGGCGATGAGCTATGGGAAAATCACCGGGCCGAGTTGAGGAACATGGCTGCCGCGCCTCGGTTGGAAGCGCGGGCGCCCAAAACCGCCATAGCCGAGTACATCATCGCCGCCGACCATGCCTGGCAACGCTTCCGGGATGAATTATCGGATCGTTTCGTGTACAAGATGTTGACATTTCCCGTCACCGGATTGACTGGCACACCGGACAACGACCACCTCCCGCCGTCACCGTTGGTGGTGGATCCGCGGCTATCGGAGCTCGTGTCCTGATTCGCGCCTTCTGACTCTTCGGCGCCCAAAGGAGGTTGACCGATATGCCGCCACGAATCAGCCGATTGGCTCTGGCGATGTCCGCCGGAAGCGTGCTGGCCGGCGCGCCCCTGTTAGTTGCCTGCGGGCCTTCCTCCAGCGGCCCCACCTACGACCAGTGGGCCGCGACCGACGGCGCCGCCGGCCGCATCAACCTGGACGACGTGCAGCTGGCGTTCCAACAGTCCACCAGCGCGACCGAGTTCGAAAAGCGGGTCAACGAAATCTACGAAGGCGACGGCATCATCCTGATTCGCGCCCACCAGGACGGCGACCGTCTGACCCTGGAGGGTTGGGAAGACCTGGACGCCAACAACCAGATCGACGACGCGGCGGACGACCAGCTCTTTGCCATCATCAAAGAGGACGATCAGCACCAACTGCGGGGCTATCACGCCAATTCGTACTACCATAGTCACTTCGGCGCTGGCGACTTTCTCTTCACCTACCTGCTGATCAGCAGCCTGAACCGGGGTCCCTACTTCTATCAGACGATTCCGGACCGGGGAACCGACATCCGGCGGGACCGGGCTTCGTATCGCGGCTCCGGCCGCTACGACACCCAGTTGAACCGCAACCGGACCTACACCTCACGTCAGCAGACTTTCGCCGGCTCCCGATACCAGGAAGCAGGGCGGGGCGTCAGTTCCAGCCGTCAGACTTACCAGCAGACCCAGAGATCGTCCGGAACGTTTCGCAACAGCGCCACGCTTACCCGCAGCAGCCAGAGTTCGACGTTCAATCGCAGCACGACCGGATCTACCATATCACGGAGCAGCAGTCTAGGCGGTTTCAGCGGCGGCGGCGGCAGGGTTCATTTCCGCTACCGCTTAGAGGAAGACGGCGGGACACGTCCTGCCTGGCTGGCCTGAGTCGATGGGGTCCCTCGACGCCGGCCGCCTTACCGTATCGGCGTGGACTGACCAACTGCCGCTGGACACGACGCTGTACGTCGAATTGCCGGGCGCAACCCGTCGCCTGACACTGCGTCAGTTGTTGGACCGGCTGTTTCCCGAGGATGCCGGCGGGCAAGCCGAGGTCAAAGCCCGGTTGGACCGAAACGCCAATCCCGACCTGCCGGCATGTTACGCCGTGCTGCTCGCGCTGGTGGAACAGTGGCGGTCCGGTCTCAGCCGGCTGTTCCTGGCGACGGGGCGCGGTTGGGGACGGCCGGCCCATCCTGACGACCTGGTGTCCGCCCACCTGCAACTGCCGCCCTTGTGTCCGCGGGCTGGTGGCGGCGCTGACCTGACGCTGACGATGCTGTCCTCCTATCGGCCGCTGGAATGGGCCATAACCCAGGGATACGCCGAGGACCGTCAACAACTTTTGGATTGGATGCAGTCGTGCGCGCTGCTCTACTTCGTGGACAAGCATCGCTGCGCTGTACCGCCGCCCGCCGACCAGTCCCTGTCCGAACAATGCCGGCCGGTGGTGTCCGGTCTGTACCGTCGCCGCTGCCTGCGCCTGGCGGCAGATGGGAACTATTCTGAGGTGGCGGAGACTGGCCGCAGGCTGATCGGCGCATTGCTGGAGGAAACCGAGGCGTTGATCGACAGTTTCGATTTGTTCAAGGACGCCCGCTGGA
The DNA here is from genome assembly GCA_965207585.1 of Dehalococcoidia bacterium. Taxonomy (GTDB): domain Bacteria; phylum Chloroflexota; class Dehalococcoidia; order Lucifugimonadales; family UBA3495; genus Bin87. The sequence goes on from CBDBMT010000003.1 coordinate 100,153, forward strand.
ACGAAGACGAAGGGGCAGCGGAGTTCGACACCGGCCGCGGCGCCGACTTGCGGGTCGAGGCCATCATCGCCGAAGGTCTGGACCCGGTTCGCTCCGTGTTCCTGCTGCGACTCTACGACGGCAGCCTTGACCCTTTTGCCAGCCAATGGCAGCGGTTGGTGGGCGACCCGGCGTTTTTTGACCGTTTGCTCGAGCCGGTGGTGAATCGCGTTATTCCCGCACCGCCCCAGGACATTCTCACGGCCATCATGGAGGATGGCTATGCCTTACTCGAAACCCGTGCTGAAGCGTCTGCCGCCAGCGTGGCCCAAGCCGAAATTCAGCGCCGCCTGTTGGAGCAGCAATCCGCCGGCGCGTTCGACGTCCTGGCCGGCGAATGACGCGCGCGCCGACCTGCCGCCGCCGTTTGGAAGTCAGCCGAATTCAGATTACCAGCAGCAATATCAGCGCCGAGCTGACTACCACCGCAGTCTCTACGAAGGCCACGCCTACGTTGCGTCCCGCCGCCACCTGCTCCGATACCCGTGTGTGGGGTAACAACACCAGGTCCACCGCCAGCCGCAATACGTACAGCAATGCGAAGCCCACCACCGAATAAATGACGAACTCCAGGATGCCTTCCTGCCAACCCGCGAAATCGCCGAATGTTGCCTTGAAGGTGACGAGGCCAATTGCCACCAGGTTGCCGCCCAGGGCAATGCCCACCGCCGGGTTGTCCCGCTCAATCTCGTCGTGGATGTTGAAGGGAGTGGTCCATTCGTAGAACAGGGCGAACGTGACGAGAACGAGCAGGCCCAGGCCGAAAAACGCCAGCGCGTTCAACGGACCGCCCTGGCCGGCGATTGCCCCGGCGATGACGAGACCGGATGCGACGTTCACGCCGAACTCCGCCGCTGCCGCTCCCACGTTCTGGTCCTGGATGATCTCCCGTTCCAGCTCAAACCGGTAGAGCACCAACCGGTCGGTGACCAGACGCATCAGGTTCAATGCGACGATTCCGGCTAGCGAGTACAGGAATACCCACAGAACCTCCAATCCGAAAGCGCGGTCAATTCCCAGCCCCCCGTAAACGCCGACTCCCAAAGGTTCGTACACGGCGCCGAGGAAAACCAGGATAACGCCGGCCAGGTATCCGGAAACCCGCAGCGCCACTGCCAGGTTGCTTTTATCTACGATCTCCTCCTCAATTCGGTGGCGAGTGACCGCGTCCCGCGCCAATTTCGCGATGGTCAATACCACCAACCCGAGCGCCACGTAAATCAGCCCTCGGGGGAAGTAGATCAGTATGTCAATCAGCAAGTCCACTTGGCACGCACTCCGTTCAGTCGTATTGCCGTTACGCCTGTGACCTCTGCCCCGGATACACCAGCACGTTGTCGGGATTTATGATTTCGCTGAAGTGGGCTTCGAAAGGGATGCCCTCGAACTTGGTGATAGCCAGCACATCGCGCCCGTCGTCGGCCACGAACTCCCACACGTAGAAACCCTCTCCCTGCTCTTCTTGGTCGCTGGGATAATGGAAGGCCTCGAAGCTGTTGCGGTAGGCGTAGCGGCGGTCTTCAATGACCACGCCGTTATCGATTGAGTGCGCCTCGTCCAACTTGATCAGATCGTCCTCGGTCAGCCCGATGGTGTCGAGGCCCACCGGCCGGCGGTTGGTGGAGGCGGTGACGAAAAGGTCGTCGCCCTCCCCTGAGCACTCCAGCCGGACCTGCCGGCGGGCATCTGCCGCCACAACTTCACGCCATTCGAAGCCGTTGCCGGAGTAGCGGTGGACCTGCTCAATTACCAGGTAGGCGTCGTCCAGATCCAGGCTCAGACCCTGCACGACCACCACGTCGCCAACGTGCGCGGCCCGTATACTGTTATCGACGGCCAGCCGGTCGGCTATTCCGGACGGGCGATTATTTCCACGGCCCATGAGTCGACCGAACAGCCGGCCTAACGACGATTGCTTGCTCATTGTGGACTCCCCAACCAAAGGAAAGATGGGAACGCACGGATCCGGTCGGAGGCGCGACCGCAGGATGCCGCATTATAGCCCAGGATCGCTGGGCTCAGAGAATGGTCCCGCTTGACCGCCGCCGGCGACGCCCATTATCCTCTGTACCTAATAACAGTTAGCGGAGACGACGCAAATGGGTGGATTGGGTAAATCAGCGACCATAGTGCTGGGATTGGCCTTGCTGGCCCTGGGAATACTGATGGTGCTGGGCGTGTTAGATTTTCTGCTTCGCATCGCCGGTGTGTTGTGCATCCTGGCGGCGGTGGTGATGTTGGGTATCGGCTTCTTCGGTTCAAGACGCAGATATTGAACCGCCGCTAAATTGACTAACCAAAACTGGGGTACTTTGTACGCCGCTACTCGCAGAAGGGGAGTGAGACCATGGGAATGTTTTCCCGAATGTCGACCATCGTGAAATCGAAAATGAACCGTCTGCTCGACTCCGCTGAGGATCCTCGGGAAACGCTGGACTACTCCTACGAGAAGCAGCTGGAAATGCTCCAGAACGTCAAGCGCGGCGTCGTCGAGATGGTGACCGCCAAGCGACGCATCCAGCAGCAGGCCAACCGGGTTCAGGAGAACATCGCCCGCCTGGACCGGCAGGCACGCCAGGCGGTGGAAGCCGACCGTGACGACCTCGCTCGATTGGCCCTGCAGCGCAAGCAGGCCGCCCTGGCCGAGCTGGAAGGTCTGGACGAACAGATCGCCGGCATGGAGCAGGAGCAGGAGAAGTTGACCCAGGCTGAACAGCGGCTTCAGGCCAAAGTGGACGCCTTCCGCAACAAGAAGGAAATCATCAAGGCTCAATATACGGCGGCCCAGGCACAGGTCCGTATCGGCGCCGCGCTCGGTGGCATCTCCGAGGAAATGGGCGACGTTTCGCTGGCGGTGCAGCGGGCCGAGAACAAGACTGACCAGATGCGCGCCAAGGCTGGCGCCATCGACGAACTGGTGGAGTCGGGCGTGCTTGATGACATCACTGGCCCCCAGGACGACATCGAGCGCGAGTTGGCGAAGATTTCGACTTCCAGCACAGTCGAAGCCGAACTGGCCGCGCTGAAGAACTCCAGCAGCGGAAGCTCCTGACCGATGACTTGCCGCGGCGGATCCCGCCGAAAGGCACAGGCCGCCTTCCCACCTCTTTCTGTATTGCCGGAGCGCTGAACGTGATTGTACGGATACTTGGCGAGGGACAATTCAACCTGCCCGGGTCGGCCATCGACGATCTCAACGACATCGACAACCGCATGGTCGAGGCGGTGGCCGCCGAGGACGGGCCCCAATTCCAATCGCTGCTGGACGAGATGTTCCAACTAGTGCGGGACCGTGGAGAACCCCTGCCCCTTGACGAATTGGTGGAATCGGACCTGATTCTGCCGGAAACGGACCTTACGCTGTACGAAGCGGAGCATATTTTCATCGGCGACGGACTGCTGCCCGGTTAGCAGCCCAGCCAAAGAAGCGGACGGGCGTACCGCGTGGTGGGTTCGCCGTCGCTCGTCGCTTCGTCAAACATTGCCGGGTTGTTCTCCCAACCCGGTTGCCCTTGCGCCGGCCAGTGGCCGGCGGACTGCCGCCGGGTCCACGCCGGTCCGCAGCGCTGCCATCACGCCGGCCGCCTCCCAGTAGTTCTCCACAATGTGCAGCTGGCCCGCAGCCCAGGGGAGCTCCGTCAGGTCATTGCTCATCAGGTTCCGGTTCTCCCGCACGGCGATGGTGGAGATGCCCTGCTCCAGCGCGGCCAGGGTGGGCAACCCCACGCATCCGTCGGGTATCACCAGGCACGATACATCAGCTGCGTTGATCACGCTGTGATGTCTCCGGGCTTCCGGGTCGGTGACCAGCCGGGGGCTGCGCTGTAGCCCTTTCAGGATGCACTGGATCATCGCCAACGACACGGCCTCCGCTGCCATGCGGGGATCGACCACGCCGGGGTCGGCGTTGGCAATCTCTCGGCTGTCCAGCATGGGAGCATGGGCCGAGGGCACCTCGTAGATGGATGAAATCGCATGGGTCAGCATCGCCTCCACACCGCCCCAAGGGTTGACCATGTCGCCCATACGGTCGAAGTACTCGAAATGGTAGCCAGCCGGAACTCCGATCAGGGACGTGATGGCCACGGCGTCATATTGGTCTCGCCGGCGATCCAATTCCGCAAACAGTGGTTCCAGGCCCCGGACCCGGCCAGCAGCCCGTCCCGACCGGGCGTACGTGGAGTCCATCTCCAGGCCGCGGTCCAGCCGCAGAACCTGCGGCTGGACCAAGCCATAGGACGTCCGGGCCGCGTTGATCGAGTTGATGGCCGCATGTACGAAGAGTTCGTCGTCATGGGGACCGATCACCACCAGCAAACGATTGTTGCGGACCCGCTGTAACCCCAGCTGGCCCTGCACCAGCCGGGCGATCACGCTGCCCTCCACATAGAGAGAGTTAGGCGGCATCTCGATGACGTCCGACGCGTTAACCACGTTGGGGTGTGTGATCAGCGTGTCGCAGACCGAAGCCAGCAGGGCGGCCACCGGCATGGCATCCCCGGCGTGACCGCCGATCTCCGCTCCCACCCCGGTGGGAACCAGCAGGATCACGTTGAACTGCTCGGAGTTTTCCACCGGCCGACGGTCCAGGCGGAATATGGAATCCGGGCGCCGGTGGCCATCCAACCCGCAGAGCAGGCCAACTTCGCAGTGATGAGCCTCTTGATTGGAAGCCAGGTCATCGGAAGCCGGGATCCGGACCCGGCCCGTGACGGCCAGCCTGATCGGAATCTCGTCAGGTTGCAGTTGACTCCTCACGGCCTCGCACAGCCTCTGGCGCAGGGTTGCATTCGAGCTGGTTGTGGGGACCATCAGCTCCCGTTCGTACATTTCAGCAGTCGCCATGCCGTTTCTCACGCTCCCCATCGTGCGGCGAAATCGTCATACGTGTAGCGTCGCTTCATCAGCAGATCGCCCCCCGAGGTGAGGGCGTAAATCGTCGGAAGGTTGACGCCGTTGAACATATGGGCCTTGACCAGGGTGTAGGCCCCCATGTTGAGAAACACCACCCGGTCGCCCACCGCCAATGGATGGTCAAAGCTGTACTGGCCAAAAACGTCCCCGGCGAGGCAGGTGCATCCCGCCAGCGTGCAGACCCAATCCGCATTGTCCCGATGGCCCAGCACGTCCGGTTCATACTGGTACTCGAAAACCTCCGGCATATGATTCACCGTCGTATCCAGGATCGCAGCTGTTCCGCCGTTCCGCGTTTGGATCTCCAGCACGGTGGATACCAGGTAGCACGCCGTCCGTATCAGCGCTGCGCCCGGTTCTATGATCGTCTCAAGGCTGCAGCCTCGCTGCAGAAAATCTATCGTGCGGTACAGGGGCCCCATGTCCAGGGCTTCGCCGCCGTATGGGTCTTCAAACAGGTATCCGCCGCCCAAGTTGATCCACCTTAGCCGGCCGTCTTCCAAACGGTGACCCAAACCGCGACGGATTTTATTCACGGTGGCTTCAAGCTGGCCGAAGTCGGTGGCATCGCAGTTGGTGTGGAGCAGTAGACCGGACACGGAATCGCCCTCGTCCAGAATTCGCGCCACAGTTGACAGCGGCTCACCCAACCGGGACGCCGGCCGGCATGGGTCGTACCGTGCATCGCCAATGAAAGACATTTCCGGGTTCACCCGCAGGCCGGCATGGACCCCCGGATGCAATGAGTCTCGATGGGATCGCAATTGGTTGACGGAGTTGAAGGCGACGTAGTCGCAGAGCACGCCCGTATCGGCCGCATCCTGAGGCCGCAGTCCCGGGGTGGTGAAATGCACCGTGCCCCGGTCGCGCAGGACCGACCGCGCCAGCTTCGCCTCGAAGAGCGAACTGGCGGCGAACCCATCCAAATGGGGAGCCATCAGCTCAAGCACGTCGCGGAAGCAGAAGGACTTTACCGCGAAAAGCAGCCGACAACCGCTGCTTTCCCGAATTTCTGCGGCCTTGCGCAACAACCGGAGGATGTCTGCCTCGTCGTAGATGAATGCGGGAGTTTCAAGCGGGACGTCGCCGGAAAGGCCGGCGCCCAGTCGTTCAAACCACCCTGTACCAACGTTCATGTATCGCCAGCTCTGCCAATGGTGTTGGTAGTTAGTAAAGGATGGTAACAGAATGGACCCGGCTACGAGTTCCGATTGGCGATAAGCCTGCTGACCCGCTCGGCCAAATTGGCGCGTTACTTCCCCGGCGGGCGTCGGCTGGGGATTCAGCCTGCCCCGCCGTTGCGCGAAACCTCGGCCGGCAGAAAGAACCCAGCCAGCAGCGCCGTCGCGCTCATCGCCGTGCAAATCAGGAACCCCGGCAGAAGCGACCCGGTCGCGTCTCTCGCCGCGCCCACCAGGATTGGCGCGGCGAACATCGCGATGCCGGATGTGGTGATCATCAACCCGTAGATGACCGCCAGCCCCTGGGGCGTGATGTTGACCAACCGCAGAGGCAGGGTGAGCAGCATCGGCACGTAGAACCAGGAGCCAAAACCCAGCAACGCCGTCGAGACGTAGATGCCGGTCAAACCCGGCGCCAGATAGGCGCCCAACCCGCCCAAGCCCGCTGCCACGCCGGAGACGACGAACACCCACCGCACCGACCCGAAACGCAACGGGAGCACGCCGCCGGCCAGCACGGCGAAAACGCCGATGAAGGGCAGCATCCCGGTGACCAAACCCGCCGCCGCCAGCGACATATCCCGATGCTCGTTGTAAAAGGTGGGCAGCCAGCCGGTCAGCGCCGTGTATTGCACCAGCACGCCGGCGTCGGTGAGCACAAGGAGGATTACGGTGCGGGCACGAAGCACACGCCCGGTCTCTCGCAGAGAGATGCGCGCCGGCCGGGCGTCAGGCAGCAGGGCATCCCGACCCGCCACCAGCCACAGGGCGGCGCCGATCAGTCCGACCGCCCCGAACAGGGACATGGCGGTCTTCCAGTCTGTGAGCTCGGCCAGCGGAGCCGCGCCGGCCACGGCCAGGGCCACTCCCAGGCTGACCGTAGCCGTATTCAGGGAGTTCATCACCAGCACTTCTCTCTGGGAGAACCACGCCATGAGCAAAGGGCCGGTGGAGGTCACAATCAATGCCAGTCCCAGCCCGTAGGCCAGACGCAACGAGAGCATGGTGGCAAAGTTCGGAGCGAGGAACGACAGCGCCAGGACTGCCATGGCAATCCAGCCGATCAACTGCGAGCGCCTGACCCCGATGCGGGCCACCAGCATGCCGCCTGGAATGCCAAATGCTGCTGCCAGCAGCATGGGCAGGGAAACCAGCAGGCCAGCCTCCGTGCTGCTGAGTCCATACTCCACAACCGCCAGTGGCAGCACCGGCGCGATGCCGAAAAGACCGAACCCCAACACCAGGTGCGCCGCCAGCGTCAAGGCGGCCATTACCCAGCGGTACCGGTTCAGTCCGTGTGCAGCTGTCGCTTGGTTCATACGGTGCGGGCATTGGAACGCGCAGTTTCCGGCCGCGGTTGGCGCCGGGGAATATTACCTCATAGATGGGATTTTCCGGTTGTGGTTTCCTGGATTCCCGCTTTCGAGAGAATGACGAAGAGCTGAACCACCTGAATTGCAACGCTGCCGTCAGTCAGTTTCGCTTCGCTTGCGGCCTTGTGCTGCTGAGGGCTAATATGGGCTGCCCCCGCGAGGCCAGACAAGCCTGGCGGCTGTACTCCGAACACCTGTACTCCGAACACCTGTACTCCGAACACAAGGACGCCCAACGATGACCCAAACCGGACGCGCTGCTCTCACTCTGGCCGAGCTCGACGCCATGCGCATTGAGGAGGCCCAAGCCCTGCCCTTCGCCGAGCGCGACCGGCTGCTGGACCTGATTATCGCCGACGGGCGCCACGACGCCACCGCTTCCGTCTCCTACCGCACCGGCCTGTACAGCGACTACTTTGAGGAAGACCTGACCCGGATGCTCAAGGTGCGGGCAGTCAGGGTACATTGCCGCGGCACCACTTCTTCCAACTTCGACGGCGTCACCGTCGGCGAGACCTACACGGAACAATACCGCGCCTGCTTCCGGCACGTCGAGACCATCCTGAGCGCGGCCCGCACCAACTTCGGACGGGTGGTCAAGATGGTGGTGTTCCTGACCAACATGGACCGGTGGGACGAATTCAACGCGGTGTACCGGGAGTTCATTCCCAACCCGCCCTGCCGCGCCGTCATCGGCACTACCGGTCTCGCCCAAAAGCCGTTGCTCATCGAAATAGTCGAATGCGTCGCCTACCGCGTCGCCGACTAGAGAGTGTAGACAACTGGCAAATCATGTCGTCACTCCTGCTTGGGCAAGGAAAACTCATCGTCATCCACAAGAATTCCCGCAGTTCGAGACGACAGCTAAGCAACTTGGCGCACGCACTGGCCCACGTCATGCTCGTGCACGCCGCTGAAGTTGTCTGCACGGGCGATTTAGCCAGGAGGGCCGCACATGAGCACCTTGAAGGACAAATGCGCTATCGTCGGCGTGGGAGAGACCGTCTACAACCGGGACTCGGGCAGGACCGAGTTGAACATGGCCGTGGAGGCGGCCAACCGCGCCATCGCCGACGCGGGTCTGGTTCCCCAGGATATTGACGGCATCGTGAAGTTTACCGCCGACTCCACACCCCAGGGGGAATTGGCCGCCTGCCTGGGTATTCCCTACCTGCGGTACTACGGCGAATTGGGGCCGCTGGGCGGGGCCGCCTGCGGCCTGGTCATACAGTCGGCGATGGCCGTTGCCCAGGGCTTGGTCAACAACGTGCTGGTGTATCGTTCAGTCAACGGCCGCTCCGGGCAACGCTACGGCTCCGGCACCGTCACTACCCGCCGGGGCCTGGGCAGCTCGGCATTCACCGAGCCTTACGGCCTGTTGGTGCCGGGGCAATCCAGCGCACTGCGGGCGCGTCGCCACATGCACGAGTTCGGCACCAGGATGGAGCATTTTGGCGCGGTGGCGGTGGCCTTCCGAAATAACGCCTGTCTCAATCCCAGGGCCATCATGCACGGGCGGCCCATCACCATGGAGGACTACCTGACCTCCAGAATGTTCTTCGACCCCCTGCACATACTGGACTGCGCGCTGGAGGCCGACGGGGCCAACGCTTTCGTCATCACCTCGGCGGAAAGGGCGGCCAACCTGAAACAGCCGCCGGTGTACATCACCAGCGCTGCCCAAACGCTGCTGGCCGGCATGGGCGGGCACGGGCGTTCCTGGGACGAAAGCGGCGGAGCCCTGATGGCCCCCGAGTTGTTCGGTGAGGCCGGGGTCACCCCGCAGGACATTGACGTGGTAGGCTTCTACGACCACTTCAGCCCGGTGATTATCACCAAGCTGGAGGACTACGGTTTCTGCCAGCGCGGCGAGGGCGGGCCCTTCGTCGAAGGGGGCAGGATTGAAGTGGGCGGAGAACTGCCGGTCAACACTTCCGGCGGGCATCTTTCCGAAGCCTACCTTCAGGGCATGAACCAGATCATCGAAGTGGTGCGTCAGTTGCGGGGACAGTCGCCGGCCCAGGTGGAGGGCGCGGAGTTGGGTCTGGTTGACAGTGGCGACGGCTCGGGCGCCCTGATACTGAGGAAGTGAGGCAGCCATGACTACCGCTGATTTCCCCCTGCCGGTGCCCAACCTGGACAACCAGGAATTCTGGGACCGGTGCCGGCAGCGCCGGCTGGTGCTGCGGCGTTGCCTGGACTGCCGCTCCTTCCACCATCCGCCAGGACCCAACTGCCCGGAGTGCGCCTCGTCCAACCTGGAGTGGGTGGAGTCGCCGGGGAAGGGCAGGGTCTACACCTACGTCATAACCCGCCAGCCGGTGAACCCGGCCTTCCGGGAGCGTCTCCCCTGGGGCGTGGTGGAAGTTGAGCTGGAGGAGGGGGTCCACCTGATCAGCAATCTGGTGGACTGTGACGCGGACGACATCGAGATTGGCATGGAAGTGGAGGTAGTCTTTGAGGCGGTCAACGACGAGATAACCCTGCCCAAGTTCAGAAGAGTCGGACAGTAGCCATATCCCCGTGGGGGGTGTCGTCAAAATAATTTAGTCCATATCGTCGCCGGCGGGAAACTGAAAGCAGGGGAGTACGCGAGGGCAACAGAGTTGCAGTGGCGGATCATGACGGCCGGTGCGCCGAATTGGCGTCAGCAGACGCGATCCGGCGAGTTTTCCTCGGGTTCTGGCCGCTGGAACATGGGCGGCGTCAGCACTCGCACGTCCCGCTCTTCCGCCTGCGCCCGCTGCTGGGAAGCCACGGCTCCTCCGATAACCGCCGCGACGGTGTCTTCGCCAGTGGCTTTGGACACGGCGCTGGCGCGATCATGTGCGCGTTGGATGTCGCCGATCCTGATGGTGCGCGATACCTCGAACACGCCATACACGTACTGTCGGTCTCCGGTCCGGCGGGCTCGAATGATGATGTCCGCCACCAGGACGTTGTCGGCTTCGCGTTCGGTGATCAATCCCCGCTCTTCCGCCGCCTCTATGGTCTCCAGGAATCGGGGCTCGGATTCCCTGCCCCGTGCCAGCAGGATGCGTCCTCTGGTGAGGTCCAGCTCGTCGCGAGCGATGTTCAGGATGTTCTCCCGCGCGCGTCGTTCTATGTCGTTGCCCATCAGGGTTCCGACGTCGGTCTTGAGAGTTACCACATCGGTCTTGAGGGTTACCACATCGGTCTTCAGGGTTACCACATCGGTCTTGAGGGTTGCCACGTCGGTCTTCAGGGTTGCCACATCGGTCTTCAGGGTTGCCACATCGGTCTTCAGGGTAGAAACGTCCGTCTTCAACGTGCCGATGTCGGTTTCGACGGCCGTGAGCCGGCGGTCGGTAGCTTCGGCAAATGCCTGGAAGTTGGCGCTGAGCTCCGCCACCACGCCCACCAGTTCGGCGAACTGCTCAGGCAGGGCGATGAGCTCCGGCGACAGCAGCCGAGCCCGCAGGTCATGCAGGTACTGCGGGTTCCGGTCTATGAAATCCAGTAGGTCCTGGTATTGCTGGGGATACACGGTGATTCGTCCTCTTGAACCAATGGTGTGATTATACCGCAGGTCGATGTCGAAGACGGCGACGGTTCCGCCTCGGAGTATCTGCACCACCGTGACGCTGCTCCCCACTGTGGCCATCAACAGGGCGGCGATGGAGGCCAGCACCAGGTTGCAGGCCAGCAGGTCGCAGCGGGCAGGGGCACGGTTCAAGTTTCAGAATTCCGGTTCACCGGGGCTCAACGGCAAGGTGCCGCTCAGGTTGCCCAGGCTCGCCGGCAGCGCCCCCACCGCCAAGCAAGACGGCGGGGGCGCTGCGTTCTCATGCGTCAGGGCGGCGCGAGGTTTGCGCCGTGCCCGCGATTAGGGACCAACAGTATCGGAGTTGGTTCCCACCAGAGCGGCAGGAGTGGACGAGGTGGCGGTGCTGTTCCAAACCGTGCCCGAATTTGAGCCTAGCAGAGCGCCCGCGGGAGCGTCCTGGCCGGAGGCCGAAACCGTACTTCCGGTTACATGGCAGTCAATCACGGTGCCGGCGTTGAAAGCAGTCAGCGCTCCCGCCGCTCCGACACCGGACACAGTCGCGCCGGATATCCGAACATTGTGGACTGTCGCACTCGACTCTATTGAGGCGAACAGCCCGTTGTACCCATGATCGGTCGTGGTTATGGATAGGCCCGATACAGTATGGCCGTTGCCGTTGAAAACCCCCTTGTATCCGAATCCGACGTCAATATTGCCGATAGGATCCCACTCACCGGTCATGGCAGTGTTCCCGGAGAGTTCGTAGCCCTTGCAGGCGTCGCTGCCGCCGCAGTAGATAGTAGTGACATCCGAATCGGTGATGCCGAATGCCTCCCGATACTCCTGAGCGCCTTCGTTGGCTTCCCCCTCGCGGGCTATCACGCCCATCTCGTTGATGTCGATGGACAGCGCCGCAAGCTGCCTGGCGGTGCTGACCTCGATGAGACAGTCGCCGTCCGAGTCGTATGTGGAAGCCGTGCATGTGTATGTCTGCGGTACGGGCGGATTTTCGTCGTCCGTGATGATGGTGGTTACCGACGCCGTGCCCAGCGTCACCGTACCCCCGCCGCCTGTAGGGTTGCTGATGGTGACGGTGAAGCTTTCATCGCCTTCCAATAGTTCGTCCTGTTTAGTTGGGATAACAGCTTCCCCGTCGGCGGCGCCGGCAGGTATGGCGGCGTTGAATGAAGAACCAACGATTGAGAAGTCATCGGCCTCAGTCGTGTCGTGGGAAATTGCAAAAGTGAAACCTATTGGCTCGGTGGAAACGCCGCCGCTCACCGAAATGGTATAGGTGACGCTTTCCCCTCCTCCACGCTGTCCGGCCCGGATATGCTGAGGACAAGGTCGTTCGGGCAGTCGGCGCCGCCCGATCCTCTGGAAACGGCATCTTTCCATGTCTGGAACGCGCTGTCCCTTGGCGCGCAGAGTTGCGTGTCGGTATAGCCGAGATACCCCAGCGCCGAGCTTGTCAGACTGGAGGGCAACTCTCCGCTGAGGTCGGTGCGGGAGACCGCCAGGCGGCGCAGCTTGCCGTCACCGCCCAGTCCGGAGGGCAGACCGCTGCTCAGCTGCTCGTTGTCATGCAGCGACAGACGCGCCAGGGGCAGGTTGGCGAACCCTGCGGGTATCTGCCCGCCGAGCCGGTTGTTGGCGATGCCGATGGTGTGCAGATTGGAGAGGTTCGCCAGTTCGGTGGGTATGCTGCCCGAAAGTTCGTTGCGGTTAAGCGACAGCCTGAAAAGGCTGGTTAGACCGCTGAACGATGCGGGTATGGAACCGTTGATGTGGTTGCCGTCCAGGACGAGCTCCTGCAAGTTGCTCAGATTGCCCAGTTCCGTCGGTATGGAGCCGGTGAGTCCGCCGGGGCGCTTGTCGCTGCCGGCGCGTTGGTTGAAGAACGAAAGGTGAACCAGGTGCGGCAGGTTGCCCAGCTCGGCGGGCAGCGTCCCCACGAGGTTGTTTTCTTGCAGATGCAAATTAGTTACGCGGCCGTCGGAGTTGGTGGAGACGCCGAACCAGGCGCCGAGGGGCTCGTTGGACAGCCAGTTTGTGTATTCGTCCAGTTGGCGCCGCCGGTGGCGTTGTAGAGCGCGACCAGCGCGGTGCGGTCGGACTCGACAGGAGTCTGCGCGCTTGCGCTCTCGCCGCCCGGCTGCGCAAGTAGCAACGCTGCGGCAAGCAGCCCGAAGAAAATCAGAACATATTTACTGGGGGGGGGGGGGGGGGGTGGATTTGGGATTTTCACGTCGGTTCATGACAAGAGTCCTCCAGCTCGGGATTGTCGTGACCTTACAAACAGATGAGGCAAGTTATGATCGAGGGTAATCGTACCACCAAAATCCGCGATTTATGGGCGATAATAAGTGATATTTTGATGAGTTTTGATGATATACAGTAAATTGAGGCATAATTGCCCGCATCAGCTCAAATTGAATGCCTGTGGGCAGGGGCAGCGGACTGCCCGCCCCTACGGAGGTAACCGATTGAACCCAGCGGACCAGCGAGATGCGGAGATAGCCGGCCTTGCGAGGCCGACCTTCGGCGCCAACTCGCTCTTTTCCTACTCAGAAACGGCTCCAAATGGGGCCGTTTTGATCGTTGACGATGGCCTGCTCCAGTCCGTGGCGGGCATCCGAGATTAGCCGGCATTCACGATGCCACCTCCTCGCGGTGCGGTGCGGTGTGAACGCCGAAGAGTCGCAGGTTACAGCAGGGTAACGCCTGGTTCACCTTCCGTTAATGCAGACGACACCTTTCTTTTACACCTCCGAAAAGATGACGCAATAGAGGGCATCTAGCATCATTCCCGATATCCCATAGAGGATCGGGAACTTGACCAGCGACACCAAAGCCACGGCGACCCACTGCCCCTACTGCGCGTTCCAGTGTGGCATGACGTTATCGCGGGACGGCGCCGGGGACGTGGCGATCGCTGGCAATCCGGAATTCCCGCTGAACCGAGGAGCCCTGTGCGTGAAGGGCTGGACGGCCGCGGCGACCTTGAACCACCCGGAACGGCTCACGACGCCGCTGGTGCGGGATGCGGGCGGCACGTTGCAGACGGCCTCATGGGATGCGGCGCTGGACCGGGTGATAGACGCCATAAAACGGACCCAGGAACGCCACGGCAATGACGCGGTGGGCGTTTTCGGCGGCGGCTCGCTGACCAACGAGAAGAGCTACCTGCTGGGCAAGTTCGCGCGGGTGGCGCTGCGGACGGCCAACGTCGATTACAACGGCCGCTTCTGCATGTCGTCGGCGGCGGCGGCCAGCATCAGGTCGTTCGGAATTGACCGGGGCCTGCCCTTTCCCGTGAAGGACATCGCCGGCGCTGAGGCGGTATTGCTCGTGGGTGACAACCCGGCGGAAACCATGCCGCCCATGATGCAGTATTTCGACGAACAGCGCGCCAACGGCGGACGGTTGATCGTCGCGGACCCCAGGCTCACGCCCACGGCGCAGCGGGCGGACCTTCACCTGCGCCTGATGCCAGGAACTGACGCCGTCCTGGCCAACGGGCTGCTGCACATTCTCATCCGGGACGGGATGGTCGACGCCGCGTACCTGGCGGAACGCACCGAGGGGTTTGATCGGGTGCGGTCCGCGGTTGCGACCTACTGGCCGGAGCGGGTAGAACGGATCACCGGCGTGGCCGAAGCCGAACTGACCCGGGCGGCCCATCTGCTGGGCGAGGCGTGGTCAGCGATGATCCTGACCGGTCGGGGCGCGGAACAGCAATCCCAGGGTGTCAGCAACGTTTCGGCCTGCATCAACCTGGCGCTGGCATTGGGCTTGCCGGGCCGGCCTAACAGCGGATACGGCTGCATCACCGGCCAGGGCAATGGCCAGGGCGGCCGTGAGCACGGCCAGAAGGCGGACCAACTGCCCGGCTACCGCCGCATCGACGACCCGGCAGCCCGCCGGCACGTTGCCGCAGTGTGGGGTGTGGACGAAGCCGACCTGCCCGGTCCCGGCAAATCGGCCTACGAGCTGCTGGATTCTCTGGGACAAGAGGATGGTGCGCGCGCGCTGCTGGTGATGGGTTCCAACGTGGCGGTGTCCGCGCCGCACCTGGGCAACGTGGCCCAGCGGTTGGGGTCGCTGGATTTCCTGGCGGTGTGCGATTTCTTCCTGTCAGAGACGGCGGCGCTGGCGGACGTGGTTTTGCCGTCGGCCCAGTGGGCGGAGGAAGAGGGCACCATGACCAACCTGGAGGGTCGGGTGATCCGCCGCCGTCGGGCCTGCGACCCACCGGCGGGTGTTTGGGACGACGTTGCCGTGATCTGCGAACTGGCCCGCCGGCTCGGCCAGGGACGCTATTTTCAATACGGCAATGCTAAGGAGATATTCGAGGAGCTGGGCAGAGCGTCCTCCGGCGGCCCCGCCGACTACTCCGGCATCAGTTATGCCAAGATCGCGGCCAACGACGGCGTGTTCTGGCCCTGTCCCGAACCTGACCACCCGGGGACGCCCCGCATGTTCGCCGCAGGATTCCCCACGGCCAGCGGGCGGGCGCGGATGTTCCCCGTGCGCCACCGGGAACCGGATGAAACGCCGGACGACGAATATCCCCTGTTCCTCACCACCGGGCGCAACCTTGCCCAGTACCAGTCCGGCAATCAGACGCGGCGCATCGCCGAGCTGGCCGAGATCAACCCCGAGCCTTTGGCCGAAGTGCATCCCACCACCGCCCGACGACACGGGCTGAGCGACGGCGACCCCGTCTGCCTGAGCACACGAAGGGGCAGGGCCGAATTCCGGTTGAAAGTCACCCGCGGCATACGGGAGGACACGGTGTTCGTTCCCTTTCACTGGGGCGGCCGGCAGGCCGCCAACCGGCTCACCAATCCGGCCCTGGACCCCACCAGCCGGATGCCCGAGTTCAAAGTCTGCGCCGTGCGCATCGACGGCGCGGGCGCTACTACCGAAGACAACAAGACGACAACGGAGCGTTAGCCATGATGAATGCCGCAGAAAAGCAGAAACTGGTGGTGATAGGCAACGGCATGGCCGGCGCCCGATTCGTCGAGGAAATGGTGGGACTGGGCGGCCAGGATGCTTACGACATCACGGTTATCGGCGAGGAATCCTGCGGCAACTACAACCGCATCCTGCTCTCCGCTGTGCTGTCAGGCTCCCACGACGCCGACGACATTTTCATCAACCCGCTGGACTGGTACGCCGAGAACAACGTGAGCCTGCACGCCGGGGTGCGCGCCATCGGCATCGACCGCAAGGGCAAGATGGCATACGGGTCCGGCGGCCTGCTGCTGCCTTACGACAAACTGGTTATCGCCACCGGGAGCAGCGCCTTCGTCCCGCCTATGGACGGCCTGTATGACGACGACGGCGATTTCAAAAAGGGCGCCTTCGTTTTCCGCACCCTGGACGACTGCGCGGCGATCATCGAACACGCGGAGGGGGCCAGGAAAGCAGCGGTCATCGGCGGCGGCTTGCTCGGCCTGGAGGCGGCCCGCGGACTGATGAACCGCGGGTTGGAAGTTGACGTGGTGCACCTGATGGGATGGCTGATGGAAACGCAGCTGGACTCCCTGTCCGGCCAGTTGCTCCAGCAGAGCCTGGAAGAGCTGGGGGTGCGGTTCCACCTGGAGAAGCTGACCACCGCGGTGCTGGGCGACGAACAGATCACGGGCCTGCAATTCAAGGACGGCGAAACGCTGGACTGCGACCTGGTGGTGATGTCGGCGGGCATCAGGCCCAACGTGGACCTGGCGCGGATGGCCGGCCTGCACGTGCGGCGCGGCATCCTGGTCAACGACGGGCTCACCTGCCGCAACGATCAGGACATCTACGCCATCGGTGAGTGCGCCGAACACCGCAGCCAGGTGTACGGCCTGGTGGCGCCCCTGTGGGAGCAGGCCCGCGTCCTGGCGGAGCGGCTGACCGGCCGCAACGCCGAGTCCGCGTATGCCGGGTCTCGTGTATCTACCAAACTCAAGGTGATGGGCGTGGAGCTGGCGGTGGCCGGCGACAAGGATCCGCTGAACGATGACGACGAGGTGGTGACCTACGTCGAGCCCAACCGCAACGTGTACAAGAAGGTCATCGTTCGGGATGGCAAGGTGACCGGCGCCATCCTGCTGGGCGACGGCCTGGCGATGCCGCGTGTGCTCCAGGCTTTCGACCGGGGAGAGTCCTTGCCCGAAAACCGCTCGGAACTGCTGTTCCCCCTTGCCGCCGACGCAGGGACGGCGCTCAACGTGGAGGATATGCCCGACGACGCCCAGATCTGCAACTGCAACGGAGTGACCAAGGGCAAGATCATCGCGGCCGTGGACGGCGGGTGCCGCAGCCTGAAGGCCGTGTGCGACGCCACCCGGGCCGGCACGGGATGCGGCTCCTGCAAGGGTCAGGTGCGGGCAGTGCTGGAACTGGCGGCGGACGGCCTGGTAGCCGACGACCCGTCGGCGCACTACTACGTGCCGGGAATCTCGTTGACCAAGCCCGAGCTGGTGGGCGCTATCAAGGCCATGGAACTCAAGAGCGTGTCGCAGGTTTTTGACGCGTTGGCGGGAGGCAAGGAAGACGCCGGCAGCAAGCAGGGCCTGGCCTCCCTGCTGCGAACCATCTGGGGCGCGGAGTACGAGGACGAGCGGGACGCCCGGTTTATCAACGACCGCGTCCACGCCAACATCCAGAACGACGGCACCTTCAGCGTGGTTCCCAGGATCTACGGAGGCATTACCACGCCGGACCAGCTGCGCCGCATCGCTGACGCTGCGGAAAAGTTCGAGGCCAGGATGGTGAAGATCACCGGCGGCCAGCGCATCGACCTGCTGGGCATCCCCAAGGAGCACCTGCCGGCGGTGTGGCAGGAGGTCGGCATGCCGTCGGGCCACGCCTACACCAAGGCGTTCCGCACCTGCAAGACCTGTGTGGGTACCGAGTTCTGCCGGTTCGGCGTGGGCGACAGCACGAAGTTAGGCGTCGAGATCGAGCAGCGGTTCCAGGGTATCGAAAGTCCGCACAAGATGAAGCTGGCCGTGTCCGGGTGTCCGCGCAATTGCGCCGAGTCCACCACCAAGGACGTGGGCGCGACGGCCATCGAGGGCGGGAAGTGGGAAGTGTACATCGGCGGGGCCGCCGGCTCCCGGGTGCGCAAGGGCGACGTGCTGTGCATTGCCGACACCCACGACGAGACCCTGCTGATGATGGGTCGGTTCATGCAGTACTACCGGGAGAACGCCCGCTACCTGGAGCGCACCTACGATTTCGTGGAACGGTTGGGCATCGAGCGCCTGCGCCAGATCCTGGTGCAGGACAGCGAGGGCATCTGCGACCGGCTGGACCGGGACATGCAGGCCGCCGTGGACGCCTATCAGGACCCGTGGCTGGAAGCCGTCAACCCGGTGCATCCCAACCAGTTCGTCACCGCGCCAGCGGAACCCGCCGAGCCCGCGGCCGCGTTGAGGTAGCGTCATGGTACTGATCACGAAGGCGCCGGAAGTGTTTGCGGTGAGCGATATGTCCCTGGCAGCTATCCACAATCTCGGCAGCGCCGCGCAGATACCCCTGGGCGAGGGGCGCCGGTTCGAAGTCGGAGGCGTGGGCATCGCGGTGTTTCGCAGCCGACGGGGACTGGTTTACGCCACCCAGGCGGAGTGCCCGCACCGCGCCGGCCCGTTGGCAGACGGGTTGCTGGGTGGCGAAGCGTTGATCTGCCCGCTGCACAACTACCGATTCAACTTGGCTACCGGCGAGCCGCTGGGCAACGACTGTCCGGCGCTGCGGACCTACCCGGTCTCGGAGAACGAAGCCGGCGAGATCTTGATCCAGGTATCCGGGTCGCAATCGTCCCGCTCCGACCCTGCGGAGATGACAGAATGAGCCTGCTGAACGCCGCCGCAGGCAGCGGCAAAGCCACCCGGATTCGCCTGTTCAGCCTGACCGCGCCCCAGATGCGGACGTTCCACATCACCTGGCTCGCCTTCTTCCTGTGCTTCTTCGGATGGTTCGGCATCGCCCCGATGATGGCGGTGGTACGCGAGGACCTGCTGCTGACCAAGGCCCAGATCGGCAACACCATCATCGCGTCGGTCGCCATCACCATCGTAGCCCGTCTGGTCTTTGGATGGCTGTGCGACCGCATCGGCCCCCGGCTGGCATACAGCGGCCTGCTGATCCTCGGCTCAATACCGGTCATGTGCATCGGGCTGGCCCAGAACTACGAGACTTTCCTCCTGTTCCGCCTGGCCATCGGCGTGATCGGCGCGTCCTTTGTCATCACCCAGTACCACACGTCGGTGATGTTCGCGCCCAACGTGGTGGGCACAGCCAATGCCACCACCGCCGGCTGGGGCAACCTGGGCGGCGGCGTCACCCAAATGGCAATGCCCCTGGTGTTAGCGGGCGTCCTGATGTTCGGCGTCGGCGAAACGCTGGGATGGCGCATCGCCATGGTGATACCCGGCGCGGCCCTGATGCTGGTGGGCGTCGCCTACTACTTCCTCACCCAGGATTGCCCCAACGGCAACTATCGCGACCTGCGCGCCCGCGGCCTGATGCCGGATTCGGCTGGAAGCAAAGGCTCGTTCCTGGAAGCCGCCAGGGACCCGCGCGTCTGGGCGCTGTTCGTCATCTACGGCGCGTGTTTCGGCGTGGAGTTGACCATCAACAACATCGCCGCGCTGTACTATTACGACCGCTTTGAATTGAACTTGGCCACCGCCGGAATCATCGCCGGCACCTTCGGGCTGATGAACATCTTCGCCCGCACCCTGGGCGGGTTTTTCGGCGACAAGATGGGCATCCGGTTCGGCCTCAAGGGTCGTGTGATGTTCCTGGGTGGCGTGCTGCTGGTGGAAGGGCTCGCTCTGATCCTGTTCTCCCAGATGGCGACGCTGTTCCTGGCCGTGGGCGCGATGATAGTGTTCAGCCTGTTCGTGCAGATGTCGGAGGGCGCGACCTTCTCAGTGGTGCCATTCATCAACCGCAAGGCGCTGGGTTCCGTGGCCGGCATCGTGGGCGCGGGCGGCAATGCCGGCGCGGTGGCCTTCGGGTTCCTGTTCCGCGCCGAAAGCCTCAGCTACGCCGACGCGCTGCTCATCGTGGGGGTCGTCGTAATCATGGCTTCTTCGTTGGTGTTGGCGGTGCGGTTCTCCCCGGCAACCGAGCGTGAAGAAAAGCGCGCCCTGGATCTCGCCCTGGCCGAGCGGGCCGGCTTCGCTCCGTCGGCAGCCGACTGAACCACTGCCAAACTGCAACCTGCGTTGGTATGAAACAGCCGGTGGGTTCACCAGTGCCACTGGGTACGCATCAGACTTCGCCCTCGCTTTCCCCTTTTCCAGATATACAATGCACTCCCCAACGATGCGCGTTGGGAAATCCGGTGGAAAGCGGAGGTATACATGCCGGCCGAGAGAGGTATCATCCGAACCGTATTGGGGAACGGGTCTGAGGGCTGGGACGGCGACGGCGGCCCGGCGCTGGATGCCGCGTGCCAGACCCCCTACGCCTGCGAGTTTGATCCCCAGGGCAACTTGGTCGTCTGCATGGGCCGACACCATCGGATCCGCCGTGTGGATGCGCACACCGGCATCATCACGCTGATCTGCGGCACCGGCGAACCGGGATACGCCGGCGATGGTGGACCCGCCGTCGATGCGGTTATCAACCAGCCCTATGGGCTGGCTATCGACCTCAATGGGGATATCTACTTCGCCCAGAGGTTTGACCCGGCGGTGCGCAAGATCGACGGGCGCACAGGCATCATCTACACCGTCGCCGGCACTGGGAAATTCGGGTACAGCGGGGATGGCGGTCCCGGCAACGAAGCCATGCTGCGGGAGCCCAACGACCTGTGCCTCGACCGGCGAGGCGGCCTGCTGATCGCCGACGTGCAGGACCAGCGCGTCCGCCGCATAGACCTGGCAACGGGGATAATCACCACCTTCGCCGGAACCGGCGAGAAATCCCGGGCCGGCGATGGCAATGCGGCCGCCGAAGCGAGCCTGATGGGTCCCCGGGCCGTTTGCGCGGACAGCCAGGGCAACGTCTACGTGTGCGAGCGGGAGGGAAACGGCGTCCGCAAAATATCCCCGGACGGTGTCTTGACCACCATCGCCGGAGCCGAGGGGGTGTACGGTTATGCCGGCGACGGCGGCCCGGCGCTGGCAGCTACCTGGGGATCGCCCAAGGCGATGCGCTGCGACCTGAACGACAACATCATCGTGCTCGATTCGGATAACAGCGCCGTGCGGCGCATCGACGCCCGCACCGGGATTGTGACCACCATCGCCGGCGGGCGAGAAGGTGGTGAAGGCGACGGCGGCCCGGCCACTGAAGCCGGCTTGTATCATCCTCACGGTTGTGGGATCAATGCCGAGGGCGACCTCTTCATCTCCGACACCCACAACCACCGCGTGCGCGTGGTCGGTTTGTGACCAGCGCCGGGCGATAGAGCAGACACACACCCATCGCGCTCAACCTTCAGCAAGGACTCTACAGTCATGCCCGAAATGGAAACCGGCATTCAATTTCACCTGCCCACCTACGCCCACGTCCCGCTGCCGCACCTGATGGATCTGGCTGCCCAGGCGGAGGCCAAAGGCGTGGATCAGGTTTGGGTGACCGATAACTTGAGGAGCCGTCAGTCCTTCGTGGTCCTAACGGCCATGGCTTCCCGTCTCAAGGTCAAGCTGGGCACCGCGGTCACCGTGCAGTACTTCCGCAACCCGGTTGACCTGGCCGATTCCATCGCAACCCTCAGCGAGCTCATGGATGGACGTGAATTGAGCATTGGCCTGGGGCGAGGCAACCCGCGCACGCCGTCGCTCATCCGGACGCCGCGCCCGGTCAGCGTCCTCCGGGAAACGGCCCAGAGCCTGCGCCGGCTGCTGGCCGGCGAGGCGGTCTGCTTCGCGGACTACCCCAATCTGCTGGACTATTACCACTTCAATCCTTCCGCCGCTTTCCGGCTGAACTTCAGCCCCGCCACGCCGGTGCGCCTCTACTGCGGCTCCAACGGACCTTTGGGCATGGCCGTGGGCGGCGCAAACATGGACGGCCTGATCTTCGGCGGCCACTACATGGCGGCCCTGCGCACCGGCCGGGTTCCGGAGCTGCTGGATGCCTTTGACGCGGCGCTTCCCTCACAGAGGCAGAGCAGGGCGGTTCCCAGAGTCGCAGAGATCAAGATTTCTTTGTCCTGCGACGCATCCGCTGCCAGGAACTTCGTCAAGGAAAGCGCGGGCAGCCGGGTCCTGAACATGTACCGTCAGGGTTACACCCATGATGACATCGAGCGGCTGGGCGTCGACCTTGCCGACATCCAGCGGCTGGATCACGCAGACCGAAACGGCGCATTCGGCGCGGAGTTTGACGCCCTGGTCACCGACTCCATGATTGACGCGATCTTCATCGCCGGAACAGCGGAGGACTGCCTGGAAAGGATGCTGGAGGTGCAGGACACGGCCCGAGAGCAGGGCTTCGGACAGCTGTTGTTCTCCGAGTTGGGCCCGGATGTGGACGAAGCGCTGGGCCTGCTGTGCGACGAGGTGATTCCGGTCTTGTGATCGAATTTCCCTGCGCCGGAACCAGGAGCGTTTGACAGGTGAATGGGCCACACTTAGAGTCGAAATGGCGACTCTATCCCGGTTAGTGCCCTCTGTAGCGCCACAAGGCCACCGAGTCGCGACACTACCGCATTACACGAAGGAACCTGTTGATGGCATTGCAGTTTGGGGTATTCGACCACATCGAGCCCATTCCCGGCGTACCGCTGGACCAGATCTACCGCGAGCGGTTGGATCAGATAGAAATCCTGGAATCCGCCGGGTTTTACTCCTACCACCTGGCTGAGCATCACACTCCGGCGGTCCACAGTCTGGCGCCGTCGCAGAACGTCTTCCTGGCGGCCGCAGCCGAGCGAACCAGCACCATGCGGCTGGGGCCGTGCGTCTACGTGCTGCCGCTGCACCACCCGGTGCGCCTCATCGAGGAAATCTGCATGCTGGACAACCTCAGCGGCGGGCGGATGGACATCGGAGTCGGCCGCGGCGGTATCATCGAGGCGTACTTCTGGGGTCAGGACTCCGACGTGGAGATCAACTATGCCCGCTACCTGGAGACGCTGGCCGTGGTCAAGGAGGGTTTGAGCAACGATTCGCTGACCTTCGAGGGTGAGTTCTACAACTTTGACGACCTGCCCATGCGCCTGCGGCCCAAGCAGGATCCCCACCCGCCGTTGTGGTACATGCGGAACGTGGAGACCGCCGCCATGAACGGGATGCACACCATCATCGTGGGGAACCTGGATTCCTTCGGCGCGAACGTGGAACGCTATTTCCAGCTTTGGGACGAGCATCAGGGTCCGGGCGCGACCAATGCCCAGGGCGAAGCTCCCAAGATCGGCCTGGTGAACCATCTGTATCTGGCCGAGACGGACGCGGAGGCCGCGACCATTGCCCAGCCGGCCTGGGACCAGTACAAGTGGAACCTGGCCGCACCGCGCCGCCTGGAGGCCGAGAGGCGGGGTCTGACTCAGTTCCTCGGCAGTGAGGCCAATCCCCGGCCGTCCAACCTGCCGGATCGGGAGGCCCAGGCGGGGGGAACCGCCACGGCCCGCAGGACCGGTTCCGCCGGGCTTGAAGAGCACGCCGCGTCGGGAGGGAGCGGGTTCAACGTCGTTGCCGGTTCCCCTGACTCTGTGCGGGGCTACATGGACGAATACCTCGAGACCGGAGCCAACTACTTCGTGGCCGCCTTCCAGTGGGGCCACTTGTCACACGAAGAGACCATGCGCTCGCTGGACCTGTTTGTGACGGAGATCATGCCCCACTACGTCTAGGGCCGGTTGCATTTCCCGTCATTCCGGCGAAAGCCGGAATCCAGGGAGTGCACAAAAAGGCTAACTTCCCTGTTGCAATAGCTTTCTTGGGTTCCTGCTTTCGCAGGAACGACGGCATAACACTCAAAATGTCAACACAGCCCGGGGACGTGAGACAAAGCTCTCCGGGTTGACGGGTGGCGCGCTTGCAGATGGCCGGTACGCGGGGGCTAAACTCGCAGTTGGCGCAGCGTGGGTCGCCATACTCCCAGCACGAATGCGACGGCCAGGTAGATTGCCGCTCCACCCGCGAAGGCGGCGGTCCAGCTGATGTACTCCGCAACCAGGGTCATGGGGTAGGAGCCGATGAACATCAGCGCGGCGGAAACGTACCAGACGCTCATCACCCTGCCCTGGTACTCGGCCGGCACAGAGAGCTGCAGCACGGTGGTGCCCATCGGCACTATGCTGCCCATGCCCACCAGGAACAGGATCACCCACGACAGCCAGAACCATTGTGACCAGGCCAGGCAGAAGAGGGCTATGCCGAACAGAAAGATGCAGCCCAGCAGCAGCCAGTTCTTGTGCGGCGAATTGCCCATCGACGCCATGATGAACGTTCCGGACAGGGACCCGATGCCCGCCCCGGTCATCAGCAGCCCGGCTCCGCCGGCGCCCGTGTCCAGCACCAGCTTGGCGAAGGCGGGCAGCAACTGGGCATAGGGCATGGCGAAGAAGCCGAAGGCGAACCCAATGCCGATGACGGTGAAGGTCACCGGGTTCGACCAGCAGTACCGCAACCCGCCCCACAGTTCGGAAATGATGCCCGAGCGTTGATCCCGGGCGACTGTCGGAACCCGCCGGACCATCAGCAACGTGACGGTGCCCACGCAGAAGCAGCCGGTTGCCAGGTATAGCGCCGGGGCCAATCCGGCCAGTTCGATTACCGCTCCGGCCACGGCTGGTCCGGTGATTCGTCCCGAGTTCATCACCGCTGAGTTCAGGATCACCGCGTTCATCAGATCGTCGCGGTCCACCAGGTCGCGGACTATAGCCAGCCTGGCCGGGGTGTTGATGGCCTGCAAAGTGCCGAGGACGAATGCCGACGTGTAAACGTGCCACAAAGCCACCAGTCCGCGGGTCTCCAACACTGCGATCCCCAGCATCAGCAGCGCAACCAGGGCCTGCGTCAACATCAGCAGTCCGCGCCGGTCGAACCGGTCCGCGAAGGTGCCGCCGAAGAGCACGAACCCCAGCGTGGGCATCCCGTACAGGAAAATCATGAAGCCCATGCTGGCGGCGGAGTCAGTCAGTATCAGGACCAGCCAGCCCAGGATGAGGAACTGCATACCGCGACCCAGGGCTTGAGCGTTGGCGCCGATCCAGAACCAGCGGTAGTCCCGGTGACGTAGCGCGCGGAAGGTCTGGAGCCTGCGACCGACGGCCAGTATCTGAGCCAACTAATTCACCGGATGTCGCGCGTCGGATTGAGTCGGTTTGGCGTTTTGTTCGTCGGCCCGGCGATTTTCGCCCACGTCCCGCAGCGTCCCGGGTGTGGATCTGGGCAATATAGCGTGATTATGCCACCTTGTGGTATCAATAGACCCCACCTGAAACAATGAAGGCGTGCCCTCCAGGGGTACTTTTCTTTGCCGTCATTGTGCCTGCGTTATGTTGGTGGGGAACGCCTGCCGACACGAAAAGCCCAACGCAGAACCTTGGAATGAAAAACAGTCGCTTCTTCAGAAAATGTCGGGGCGGCGAAAAGCAGGCAGGGGGCCAAGCTTATGGCGGACGTGAAATTTGCGACCCTTTCCGGCGACTATACCAGCATCAGCGAGGCAGCCGTCAAAGATTTTCGGGCCAGCCTGCACGGAGAGTCGTTAGCGCCGGGAGACGAGGGATACAACGGCGTTAGACGAGTCTGGAATGCCATGGTCGACAAGCGGCCCGCGCTGATCGCCCGATGCAGCGGGACCGCCGACGTGATCAAGTCGGTCGACTTCGCCAGGGAGAACGACCTGCTGATTTCGGTTCGCGGCGGTGGCCATAATTTCCCCGGGAACAGCGTTTGCGACGAGGGCCTGATGATCGACCTCTCTCGCATGACCGGCGTCCGCGTCGATCCGGCGGCCAAGACAGTCCGCGCCCAGGGCGGGACAAAATGGGGGGCCTTCGACCACGAAACCCAGGCTTTCGGCCTCGCCGCGCCGGGAGGTACCGACCCTGACACCGGTATCGCCGGCCTCACGCTGGGCGGAGGCATCGGCTGGTTGTCCGGCAGCTACGGTCTCAGTTGCGACAACCTCATCTCGGCCGACGTGGTCACCGCGGATGGCAGCGTGCTCACCGCCGGCGCCGAGGAGAACCCGGACCTGCTATGGGGACTTCGGGGCGGCGGCGGCAATTTCGGCGTCGTCACCTCACTAGAGTATCAGTTGCATCCGGTCGGGCCGACGGTGTTGGCGGGTTACCTGGTATACCCGTATGACCGGGCGCGGGAATTTTTCGCCCTGGTCAACGACTTCACCGCCGACATGCCCGACGAGATGAACCTCATCACCTTCCTGGCAACCCTGCCGGAGAGCGGGGAGAAAGTATGCCGAATCCTCCTCTGCTACTACGGCTCAGTCGAAGAGGGGGAGCGGGTCATCCGGCCGCTGCGGGAGTTTGGGCCGCCGTTGTCAGACGACGTCCGTCCCATGACGTACTCCGAAGCCCAGGCGCTGGCCCTTGCTCCCCAGGGTCGCCAGAACTACCTCAAGTCTCATTTCATGAGTCACGTGAGCGCCGAAGCGGTGGACATCAACCTTGACTTTTTTGACCGGGTGACCTCTCCGCTCTCCAGCGTCCTGTTCCAATATATGGGCAACGCCACACGGCGCGTGCCAGCCAATGACACCGCTTTCGGACACCGGGGCGCACTGTGTGAATGGGCGACCAACGCGGTTTTCCTTGACCAGGGCGAGTCGGAAATCCACATCCGGTGGGTCCGGGATTTCGCGGCGGCGCTATCGCCCTTTTCCTCGGGGCCGTACATCAACCAGGTGGGCGCCGAGGCGGAAGAAGGCGCCGCGGAGATACAGGCCGCTTTCGGCGAAAACTTTGAGAGGCTGGCCAACCTCAAGCAACGGTACGACCCGACGAACATGTTCAGCCACAATCACAACATCCGGCCCCGCGTCTAGGACCTCACCCGTATCCAGTTTGCGGCGGGGAAACGTCAGAATCAGGATTTGCGGGATTCTATGATTTGACAGGATTGAGGGAGCTTTATCAAAGAACGGTTTCAATCCTGATAATCCCAAAATCCTGGAAATCCTGATTCTGACGATTTGCGAATGTATCCGGGTTGCGTGTCAAGGGCAGTTCAGGATCGAAGCAGGTCTGCCAGACCGCTGACCGGTTCTCCTTCCTCCAGGAAGTCCAGGCGGGAAAGGACTTCTGCTGTCGTCGCTTCGGACAGCACTTGCGAGGCGCAGTCGCGGAATTTCTCGCGCACATCCTCCATGGTCACGCCGCGCAGGGCGCCGCTGTTGGCGCGGTGCGCCTGCTGTTGAAGCGTGCTGCCGTCCTTCAGCCGGATGTCAACCTGGTGGTAGCCTTCGGTCCAGCTGGGCTGACCCTCGTTGCCCGGGATGCGCCGCATTTCGATGCGCGGGATCATTGCCTGGGCTTCGGGACGCATCACCTGGTCGTCAGTGAAGGACTGCAACCCGACCCGTTGGTCCAGCAGGGCGGCCGCCAGGCAATACTGCATGCTGAACTTGCCTTCCAAAGATGACACCGGGCGGGAGTGGATCAATGAGCGAGGCGGGTCGAAGTCCACCATCACGTCGATCCGGTCCACCGCCGCCGGGTCTATGCTGCCCTGGGACAACAGATCGAAGGTGGCATCCAGCGCCAGGTGGGCGCTGCCGCAGCAGGGGTACTTCTTGATTTCAATGCCCGACTCGACCAGGTAGCACTTGTTGCCCAGGTTCTGCGCCACCTGCTCGCTGTCGAAGCCCTGGCCGCCTGAGAAGGCCCGGATGAATCCGAACCGTCCTTCCAGGGCGTCCTCGCTGGCGGTGAAACCTTCCCGCACTAACTTGGCTGCGACAACCCCGGCGCGGGCGGCGTCCCCGGCGTGGAACGGCTTGGTCATGGTGCCGAAGTTCTGTCGCAGCCCCGATGCCTGGGAAGCCGCCAGGGACATGGCCATGGCCGTCCGTTCCGGGTCCAGGGCCATGATCCTGCTGGCCGCCGCCGCCGCGCCCACCGCCCCCAGCGGACCGGTGGGATGCCATCCCAGATCATCGTAATAGGCTTCACTCAGGGACTCACCCACGGCGCACGCGACCTCGAAGCCGGACATATAGCCGAGCAGCATGTCCTTGCCGGACGCGCCAAACTCCTCAGCCACCGCCAGGGATGCGGGCAGCAGAACGGTGGTAGGGTGGGTCTTGGTAATCTGCGTGATGTCGTCGTAGTCCAGGGCGTGGCCCATGGCCCCATTGACCAGGGCAGCGTTGGCCGCCGAGGTTCTGAATCCCCGCCCCACGACGCTGGCGGACGGAGATGATCCTTCGGCCGCAACGTATCGGCATAGAATGTCCGACAGGGATTCCCGGGAACCGGCCAGCATACACGCCAGACAGTCCATAATCGCTCCCTTGGCCGCCTCAATGGCATCCGGCGGGAAGTCCTCAATGTCGGTGGCAGTAACGTATTCAGCGATCCGCTTGGTGATGTTCATGGGTTAACTCCTGGCGGTCAGCGCTTGTCGTGCTGTTATCGTGGACGTGATCGTAACGCGAATGTATGCCTTTTTGGAGCAGTGTCAAGTGGCCGGGGGTGCCCCGTCAGCGGCCCGCCTCCGTGCTATCATGGGCCGCGAAGGACCCTATCGGGCAAAATGCAAGGAGGGCATGGCAAATGGCGACAGGCACGCAGGCATGGACCGAAGAGTTCGCTGAGGTAGCGGGCGCCAAGCTCCAATTGGTCCGGGGCGGCGCGGGTGACCCCCTGCTGATTCTGCACGACGAAATGGGCCACCACGGGCAGGTGCGATACCAGGATGAACTGGCCCAGGACTATGCGGTCCACATCCCCTCCCACCCCGGTTTCGGGGCTACGGAAGGCCAGGAATGGATCATGAACATGCGGGACATGGCCGGCTGGTATCTGGAAGCCCTGGATGACCTGAATCTTGGCCCCGTGAACTTGCTGGGCTTCTCGCTGGGGGGCTGGCTGGCCGCAGAAATGGCGTCAATGTCCCCCGACATGGTGCGCAAGTTGGTGCTGGTAGCGCCGGCCGGGATTCGTCCGCCTTCCGGAGAGATATTCGACATGTTCCTGGTGGTGCCGAGAGACTACATCGTCTCCGGCTTCCTTGACCCAGAAGCCGTGCCCGAGTTCAGCGAGGTCTGCCCGGAGGAACCATCTGCTGAGCTGAACGAAGCCTGGGCCGTGGCGCGGGAGGAGGCGTGCCGCCTCAGTTGGCGTCCCTACATGCACAACCTGGCCATGCCCCACCTGGTCCGCCGGCTCAAGCGCGTGCCCACCCAGATCATCTGGGGACGCGAGGACAGCATCGTCCCCGTGTCCGCCGGTCAGGTGTACCACGATTCCATCCCCGGATCCCGGCTCGACATCCTGGACGGATGCGGCCATCGCCCCGAATTGGAAAAGACCGACGAATTCCTGAGCCTGGTCAAGCAATTCCTGTCGTCATAATTCCTGGGAGGACGAGACACGTGACCACCACCTCAATTCAAGACCGCGTGGACGAACTTTTTGCCGACGCCCGCGACATGCAAGCCCAAGCCACCGCCTGCTTAGACCGGAGCGACATCCGCGACGCGGCCGAGAAAGCCTGGTGCGCCACCAAGCGAGCCACCGACGGCCTCATCCTGGCGCGCACCGGCGAAGAGCCGGTGACCACCGCACGCACCACCGACGAGTTGGACGCATTTGTTGACCGGGAGCCAACCGCGGAAAGTCTCCTAGGCCGCTATTTCAGCCGCCTGGGGCAACTCCACGGCGCTTGCTTCTACGACAAACGCTGCAACCAGCAGACCGAACGGCGTATCAGAGAAACCGCCCAGTACATCAGCGACGCTGAAACTATGGCAACCCAATAAACGCATCCTCCGTATGGTAAAATCCGGCCGTACCCGGAAGCGCAAGGAGAAGCGACATGTTTATCGGATACTTTACGGAAAGGCCGTACCAGGATCCCAAATCCGGGTACTTTGGCGCCACCGGCAAGTCCATCATGGACCTCAACGTCAGCAACGACATCTACGATGCCGAGCTGGGCGCCAGTCTCTACAACCGCTACCTGGATGAGAAGCTCTACGCCGAGGAGATGGGCTTCGACGGCCTGATGCTCAACGAGCACCACAGCACGCCCTTCTGCATGGGCGGCGCGATGAACGTGGAGGCATCCATCCTGGCCCGCATCACCAACCGCGCCAAGATCGTCCTGCTGGGCAACATTCTGCCCCTCTGGGACGATCCGCTCTGGCTGGTGGAGCAGCTGGCCATGATCGACATGATCTCGCACGGACGGTTGGTATCCGGCTGGGTGCGCGGCACCGGCCGCGAGAGCGTGGCCCACAACATCGAGCCGCATTACAATTGGGAGCGGTTCAAAGAGGCCCACGAGCTCATCGTCAAGGCGTGGACCACCCCGGGTCCCTTCCGCTGGGAGGGCAAGCACTTCCACTTCCGCCACGTCAACCCGTGGGTACGCCCCTACCAGAAGCCGCACCCGCCCATCTGGTTGCCCGGCGTGGTCTCCCGGGACTCGCTGGTCTGGGCCGCGGAGCAGCGCATCCCCTACATCATGCTGGCCACCGAGATGGAGCCCACCAAGCAGGCGTTCCAGATCTACCACGACACCGCAGCGGAGCTGGGCTACGAATCCGGCCCGCAGAACATCGGCTACCTGTGGAAAGTCCACGTCGACGAGACCGAAGAGCTGGCCGAGCAGACCGGACGCAAGTACGTGCAAGGGCCCAGCAACCCCTTCCTGGCTGGCAACGAGGGCACCACCAACCAGGCCCTGCTGCATCTCCCCGGCCTGACCTCCCGGCGTCGCGTCCTGCCCACCACCGAGGTTGCCACCGCTGCCCGCGGCGGCAGCGCCGGCCCCGGAGGCGTACTGTCCCGCCCCTACGAGCAGCAGGTCAACGACTACACCATCATCTCCGGCACGCCGGACAGCGTCATCCCGAAGATCCGGCACGTCCTGGAGACCATACGCCCCGGGAGCATTTTCTTCTGGGACGGCGACGGCGCGATGACCCACGACGACGCCATGCGCAGCCTGCGCCTGATGGGACAGGAAGTGCTTCCGGCCGTCCGCGAAATGGCCAAGGAGTTGGATCTGCCCGGCCCGTTCGAGGTTGATCCGGCCACTAATGCACCCTACGAGGCACAAACGTACTCAGCGCAACCGGCCGAGGTCACGGCCGATGACTAGGATCGAACCATACGGTCTGCATTCGCGCCTCTCCCAAACCAGGGGGAGGCCGTTTGCTATCACCCACACAATTTCCGGTCACACCCCACACGGAGCGCAACCATGCCTTACGGAGACAATGACTGGCTGGCCCTGACCGCCGAACCCTCCCTCGAACCGGACCTGCCCATCTGCGACGCCCATCACCACTTCTGGGACTTTCGCATGGACCGCGTCCCCTACCACCGCTACCTGCTGGACGAGCTGGCGGCGGACGTCAACAGCGGACACAACGTGCGATCCACGGTGTTCCTGGAAGCGCGGTCGATGTACCGTCCCGACGGACCGGAAGAGCTGCGGCCGGTGGGCGAGGTCGAATTCGTGCAGGGGATTGCAGCCGCCAGCGCCACGGGCCTGTACGGGCCGACCAAGGCCGCCGCCGCCATCATCGGCGCCGCTGATCTCGCATTGGGCGGCGACGTGGCCCGGGTGCTGGATGCGCTCCAGGCCGCCAGTCCCAACCGCTTTCGGGGCATCCGGTACAACACCGGCTGGGATCCCCATCCTGAGTTGGAAAGCCGCTCCACTGAGCACAAGCTGGCGGATCCGCAGGTGCGCGCCGGCGCCCAGGCGCTGTCCGACCGTGGGCTGGTGTACGAGAACGTGGTGTTCTTCCCGCAGCTTTCTGACTTGGTGGATTTTGCCAACGCCCTCCCAGACTTGACGATCGTCTCGAATCACATCGGCGGCCTGATCCGCATCGGTCCCTACGGCAACCGTGACGACGAGGTGATGCCGGCCTGGCGCGAGGGCGTAGCTGCGCTGGCCCAATGCCCTAACGTGGTGATGAAGCTTGGAGGCGTGGGCCAGCCCCGTTACGGTTTCGACTGGCACACCCGGGCCACCCCCATCGGCTCCGAGCAACTGGCGGAGGAGATGGGGCCGCTGATCACCTACTGCATCGACCAGTTCGGACCCGACCGCTGCCTGTTCGAGAGCAATTTCCCGCCCGACAAAGTGTCCTTCTCGTACAACGTCATGTACAACGCCTTCAAGCGCATGACGTCGGGTTACTCAGCCAGCGAGCGTGCCGCCATGTTCCACGACAACGCGGCGCGGATCTACAGCATCGAGTACTAACCGCCGATACTCCCGATGACCGCGGGCGGGCGGCTACCAATCCGAGTTCAGGATGTTCCTGCCGAAGTAGCCCCGGCTTATCTCGGCCATGACGCTGCCGGAGTTGATTTCCCGGATGGCCCGGTTGACCTCCGGCAGCAGGTGGGCGTTGCTCTTGGGCATTATGATGCCAATCTCGCCGGCGCCCAGGGCGTTAAACTCAGGCGTGCCCGGCGCGGGAACGATGGGTGCGCCCACGCGCTCGAAGTCGCCCACCTGCCCTCCCCAGAGGAACGGCGAGCGGTTCACCGCCAGGTCGGTGAGCACATCGTCGGCGATGGTAAGGTCAGCCTCCCCATGGGCCACGGCGCGGAAAGCGTCCTCCTGGCTGGGATAGACGATTTTGGTCAGGTGGTCAAACTGGGGCAGGTTCAGGTAGCGCTCATAAATGGTCTGCGATTGAACCGCTGCCACGGCGCCGGCGGTGGAGGGATCTGCGTCGTCGCCGGCCCGGCGCACAAACTGGCCGTAGGACTTGTAGTACGGCTCGGAGAACAGAACCTGTGCCTCCCGAACCGCCGTGCGGGTGAAAGAGTTGATCACCAGGTCGTATTGCCCCTGGACCGTCTTGTCGAAGATCCCCGCAAAAGCGCCGGAACGCCATTCGCACCTTGCTTCCAGCTGCTGGCACAGCAGGTTGCCGTACTCGTAGTCCAGCCCGGCCAGGTTTCCTTGATCGTCCCGGTAGCTGAACGGAGGATAGTCATCGCTGGTTGCGATGATCAGGGTCGGCTGGCTGGCGCACCCTCCGAAAGCCAGCAAACCGGCGACGATGAAAACCAGCACAATCGCAGCGCCGTCGTAACGCATTACCATCCATAATTCCGGGCGTGAAAGTGTTAGGGGCGGCGGGTCAAGAATTGGGGAGCCGGCAGCGATTATGGGCTCAGCAAGGCGGTCAGTTCACTTACGCTTGCCAGCGTTTCCAACCGATCAGCAGCGTCGATCACGCCCTTGACGCCTTTCGCTCCGAGAGTGTCCTCGGAGAGCAACCGGAACTTGCCCAATAGCTCCTCCCTGCCCGCGGGGTTGGAGAAATCCCCGCGCTGAGAGGTGACTTCCGCGCGACGCACCCGGCCGTCCGTGAGCCGCACGGCGACCCGTGCCGCCGGGTAGTCGTACCGGCGCAGGTTCATCTCCGGATCGGAGTCCAGCGAGACGCGCTCGGCCAGGGTACGGATGTCCGCGTTGTCCACCCTTTCCGGGAGGAATGCGGTGACGTCGGTCCGCCCGTAGCAGATGGCCGCAGCCACTGCGTAGGGTATCGAGAACTTGGCGGCCAGCATGTTCTCTGGGTGTGGGTCAGCCATGATGCCGGCGATGGGCGGCGCGGTAACCGCGATGCTCTTCACGTCGGATGGGGCAAAATGCTCTTCGCGGAGCAGGTCCTGGACGGCATCCAGCACCGGGTGGTTGTACAGGCAGCAGGCGTGCAACTTGAAGTAGTTCTGCTGGATGCGGTACGTGTCGCCGCCCAAACCATCCACTACCGCGTCGGGGTCGAAGCCGTCGCCCAGGAATGTGCGGTACAGGTCCGCCGGGCCGTCGGCGATGGCAGTGTACCCGCATTGGCTGAGGTGGGCGGCCAGGATGCCCTGGAAACCGGAGCGTCCGGGGTACAGATTGCGCACGGTGGCGCCTTCGATGCAGGGAGTCCACGTGTTGGCCGGGCTCATGGACATGGCCAGGTTCATCGCCACCCGGGTTAGCGCCGCGTCGAAACCCATCAGTCGCGCCGTTGCCGCTGCGGTGCCGATGGTTCCCCAAGTGCCGTGGGAATGCACTTCGGGCTTGACGATAGTCGCCGTGCCGATGCGGGAGATGACCTCGTACCCGACAATGATGCTGGCCAAAGCCTCGCCGCCGCTTCGTCCAAGGTCCTCGGCGACGGCAATGGCCCCGGGCGTCACGTGGATGGACGGGTGTCCGCCACCCAGGCGGTTGCCTTCATCCATCTCCAGCGATACGCCGGCGGTGGCGTTCACCATGGCGGCCCATACCGGCTGCGCACGATGACTATGACCCAGGACTGTCGCCTTGCCGGGTCCGCTCATGGTCGCAGCAAGCCCGGCGAAGTTGGCGTTTTCGGACAGCCGGCTGCCGGCGAGAATCGCGCCGATGGTGTCCAGAACAACGTCCTTGGCGGCGGCGATGGCGATTGGGTCGATATCTTCCCACCGTGTTTCGACGACAAATTCGGCGAGTTGGTCAAGGTAATCTTGCGGCATAATTGCCTCTGGATTCCTGCTTTCGCAGGAATGACGGGGTGTTAGCGGGTGAAGAATTCGTGAAGCAGGCGGTAGGCGTCGTCGGGCAGCTCCTCGGCGATGTAGTGGCCGCAGGGCAGCGATTGGCCCTCCACGTTGTTGGAATAGTTGCGCCACACGCCGAGAACGTCCTGGGTGCGGCCCACGTATCCCCGGTCACTCCACAGAGCCAGGTGGGGACAGTTCACCTTGTTGTCGAAGTCCGCCTCGTCGTGCTCCAGGTCGATGCTCGCGCCGGCGCGATAGTCCTCGCACGCACCGTGGATAGCATCGGGGTTGCTGAAGCAGCGCACGTATTCCTCCACGGCCTCCAGCGGAAACACCTCTTCCGCGTTGCGCTCCCGCATGAACCGCGAGCGGATGAAGTAGTCAGGGTCAGCGCCGATAACACGCTCGGGAAAGTCGTAGGGCTGGATCAGGAAGAACCAGTGGTAAGTGTTGGTCGCAAATTCCTTGTTAACGATGCTGAACATGTGGCGCGTGGGCACGATGTCCAGCGTCGCCAGGCGCAGCACCCGCTCGGGATGATCCTTGGTCAGCCGGTGGGCCACGCGGGCCCCGCGGTCATGGCTGCCCAGGAAGAAACTGTCGAACCCGAGGTGAGACATAGCGTCCACCAGGTCCTGCGCCTGGGCCCGCTTGCAGTGGTTGGAGTGATCGGAGTTGCCCTGGGGCTTGCCGCTGTCGCCGTAGCCGCGCAGGTCTGCCGCGACCACGGTGAAGTCCTCCGCCAGCCGCGGCGCGATCTTGTGCCACATGGTGTGGGTCTGCGGGTAACCGTGCAGCAGCAGCAGCGGGGGACCGCTGCCTCCCTTCACCAGGTTAACCTGCTCACCACTGGTATCCACCAGCATCCGCTCAAATCCCTCGAACAAAGCCATTGCTATTCTCCTCGCGCTTGCTGATGGCGCGATTGTAGCCGGCTTGGAGGCTGACGGCTACCGTTCGCGAGCGGGGCAATCGTTGAGTCCGGCCGGGGTGTTATGATGCCAGGTAGGGCGCGCGTTTCACACCCAACAAGAACAACTGGCAACAGGATTTTGAAGATCGCAGACGGACGCGGACATTCCCGCCGATGGCAATGCTAAAATCCCGCCAGGGAGCGAATATCATGGAGTTCAACGGAGGCAATGCGCCGGCCATCGGGCGCGCCATATACAACGACAAGATACGCCCGACCCTGGGGCCGGAGCACAAGGGCAAAGTGGTGGTCATCGACGTGAAAAGCGGCGACTACGAGATTGACCGCAGCGACCTGGCCGCCGACTTGCGCTTGCGAAAGCGTCGTCCCAACGCCTTCACCTGGGCGGAAAGGGTCGGGTATCCGGCGGTGTACCGCATGGGTTCGCGCTATCGGCCCCGCAGCCAGCGCCGTGATTAGGGGGCGGGTTGCAGAAAACGCGGACGGCGAACTGGAACCATGGATAACGTCTCCTTTGACACCGTATTGCCCCCCGTGTAACGTAGGCGGCAATCAATCCTGCATCGAGAGACAAAATGACCACCGTAGCCGTACCCACCGATATTGACCACTACCTGGACGCGGCCACGCCATTTGTGGCCCGCGTCGCCGAAGCCGCCGACTGGATCGACGCCGAGCGGCAGATGCCTCCAGACCTGGCCGCGGACATGGCCGATGCCGGGTTCTTCCGGCTGCTTTTGCCCCGGGAACTGGGCGGCGCCCAGCTTGCCCATCCCGATTTCCTGAACATCCTGGAGATGTTCGCCGGCGCCGACGCCAGCGTCGCCTGGTGCCTGAACCAGAACAACGTCTTCTCGACCCGGTCGACGCGCATGCAGATGGCCACCGCACAGGAGATCTGGGGCGAGCAGCGCGCGGTAGTAACCAATGGGCCGCCGGCGGGCGGGTCGAAATCGGTGCCGACGCCGGGTGGTTTCCGGCTGAGCGGACACTGGAACTTCAGCAGCGGCAGCGATCACGCCACCTGGATCGCCGCGCTGGCGCCCGTGATCGCTGAAAACGGAGCGGGGGCCGATGGGCGGCCGCCACAAACCCGCCTGCACCTGATGCCCATCAGCGAGGTGCGGATGGTCGACCTGTGGCAAGTCGCCGGACTTCGCGGAACGGGCAGTTTCAGTTTCCAAGTGGAAGATCTGCTCATCCCTGAGGAACGCACCTTCGTGCAGGAAGGCCCATCCTGGTCAGACGCGCCACTTTACGGCATACCCACCACGTTGCTCTTCGCCACCGGGTTCGCCACCGTCGCGCTGGGCGTGGCGCGCAAGAGCCTGGATATTGCAATCGAGGTGGGACGGAACCGGACGCCCTACCGATCCGGCGTCCTGCTTCGCGACCACCAGACCACCCAGCGCACCATCGGCGAGGCCCACGCGCAGCAGAGCTCAGCCCGTGCGTTTCTCAGGGAAGCCCACGGGCGGCTCTGGGAGTCCGCCTGCACCAGGGGCGCGCTCACCACGGACGAGCGCATCCAGCTCCGGGTGGCGGCGACCCACGCAATTCGCACGTCGGCCCAGGTAGTGGACGCGGCGTACACCCTGTGCGGGGCCAGTGGCATCTTCCAGTCCAACCCGATCCAGCGTAGGTTCCAGGACATGCACGTCATCACACAGCACGTCCAGGGGCACCACGTGCACTACGAAACGGCGGGCCAGTTCCTGCTGGGATTGGAACCGCAGGGCGTTTTCTAGCAGAAGGAGGCTCGACATGGCCGCCAATCATGTGGACACCGTCATCGTCGGCGGGCAGATCGTCACCTCGTCGCAGGTCTACGAGAGTTCCATTGCCATCTCCGGCGAGAAGATTGTGGCAATTGGTCCAGAGAACTACCTGCCGCCGGCCGACCGGTACATCGACGCCTCCGGCAAGTTTGTCCTCCCCGGCCTGATCGACAGCCACGTCCACCTGGACGGGCATGACGACTACGCGTTGGGTTCGTTGGCCGCCGCCCATGCCGGCCTGACCACGCTGGTTCCCTTCGGCACCTATCAGCTGGAGGGCGATGAAAGCCTGCCCCAGGCGACCCATCGCACCCGCGAAACCGTGGAGCAATGCGCGCTGACCGACTTCGCGTTTCACTTCATCCTGCAGAACCGACCGAGCATCCTGTCAGGCCTGCCCCAGGCCATCGACCTGGGCGTGAAGTCCTTCAAGATGTTCATGACCTACAAGAAGCGCCCCGGCCGGATGTGTGACGACGATTACATCTGCGAGGCGATGGACATGGTCGGGCGAGGCGGCGGTGTCCTGCAACTCCACTGCGAAAGCGGCAACATCATCGAGTACCTGGAGAACAAGCTGCTGGGCGAAGGCCACACTCACCCGACGGATTTCCCGACGGCGTGTCCGGATTGGGCGGAAGAGGAGGCGATCAACCGGGCGGTGAAAATGTCTGCGGCTACCCGCTGTCCCACCTACGTAGTGCACCTCAGCACCCAACTTGGACTGGAGCGGATTAAGCAGGCGCAGAGCCTCGGCCAGCGGGTATGGACCGAGACCTGCCCGCAATACCTGCTGCTTTCCGACGCCCAGATGGCTGAGTTTGGGCCGCTGGCCAAGATCGGGCCGCCCCTGCGACCCGAGGACGGGCCTGACCGCGACGCGCTGTGGCAAGGGCTGCGCCAGGGTCACGTGTCCATCGTCGCCAGCGACCATTCGCCCCATCCCAAGGAGCTCAAGCAGCCCGGCTGGGACAACATCTTCGTGGACTCCAACGGCACGTCCATCCCCTTCGGATCGCCCGGCATCGAGACCATCGTGCCGTTGATGTACAGCGAGGGCGTGGTCAAACGCGGGCTGCCCATCTGGTGGCTGGCCCGGGTCATGGCGGAAAACCCGGCGCGCATCTTTGGCATCTACCCACGCAAGGGCGTGATCCAGGTGGGCTCCGATGCTGATTTCCTCATACTGGACCCCAACGGCGACCGCATCGTCACCGCCAGCGACCACCACAGCAACGCCGGATACACCCTGTTCGAGGGCTGGCAGGTCAACGGCCGCCCCTGGATTACCATGCTGCGGGGGCAGGTGCTGTTGCAGGACGGCGAGATCCAGCAGCAGCCAGGATACGGCACCTTCCTGGAAAGCGGCACGCCGGTCGCGCCACTGGGCGGGCCAGTCGAGTAGATGAAGATCACCGAAGTACGAGCGGTCTACCCCAACTATCGGTACGTCGTTCCGTCCTGGCGCACCCACTTCTGGCAGATCGTCGTCCGCGTAGAGACGGACGTTGGAGCCGTCGGCCTCGGATACGGCGGCGGTGGAGTGGCCGGCGTGGAAATAGTCAACCGCCACTTTCGCGAGTTGCTGCTGGGCCGCGAGGTAGACAGCCTGGCAGACATCGCGGGCGCATGGGATTATCTCTACGATCAGTCCCTGCCTTACGGACGCAAAGGGCTGGCGATGATGGCGCTAAGCGGCGTGGACCTGGCTCTCCACGATCTGCTGGCCAAAGCCGAGAATATGCCGGTGTACGAGTTGCTGGGCGGCGCGCAGAAATCCAGCATCCTGGCCTATGCCACGGGGCCGGATTCCGAGGCGTATCGTGACCTGGGCTTCTGCGCCCACAAGTTTCCCCACCGCTGGGCTGGCGATGCCGACTACGAGACGGCCGCAGCCGCGGCAGCAAATGCCCGACAACTTTATGGCCCGGATGCCCGCCTCATGGTTGATTGCTACATGTCGTGGGATGCGGAGGTCACCATGCGCATGGCCGGCATCCTGTCCGAATACAACCTCTACTGGTACGAGGACGTGCTGACCCCGGACGATCTGACCGGCCAGGCCAACCTGCGCGCAGTGGCCGCTCCCACCCTGATCGCCGGCGGCGAGCACGAGTTCACGCACTTCGGGTTTACAGACATCGCCCGCGCCAACGCCCTGGGCTTGTGGCAACCCGATATCACCTGGTGCGGGGGAATCACGGCGGGACTGCGCATCATCGACCTGGCGCGCGACGCCGGCATACCGGTGTCTCCCCATCGGGGCGCGGAGGTTTGGGGTCTGCACCTCATCGCCGCCTCCGACTGGGCAGATTTTGCCGAGTGCCACTCCGACCACATCCGCTCGCCCCGAGATGAACTGTGGCGCAACGAACCGGAGCCGATGGACGGCTACATCGTACCGCCTGACGACCCCGGGTTCGGGGTCACCCTGAATGAGGAAATGCTTTAGTTATGGCCGGTCCACTGAACGCCTTCATTCCCGATAGCACCGCCCACCTGCCCGGCTCGGATCACGGGCCGTTGGCCGGCCTCACCTTCGCGGCCAAGGACATCTTCGACATCGCCGGGCACGTCACCGGCTGCGGCAACCCGCACTGGCTGGCTACCCACGGACCCGCTGAGTCCAACGCCTGGGTGGTGCAACAGCTGGTCGACGCTGGCGCCGCCATGGTCGGCAAGACCATCACGGACGAGCTGACTCGGGGCATCTTCGGCGAGAACATGCACTACGGAACGCCGGTGAACCCGAGGGCGCCCAGCCGGGTGCCGGGCGGTTCCTCCAGCGGATCGGCGTCGGCCGTGGCTGGCCAGTTGGTGGACTTTGCCCTGGGTTCGGACACCGGGGGCTCGGTGCGAGTGCCGTCCAGCTTCTGCGGGCTGTTCGGGCTGCGGCCTACCCACCGGCGAATTCCGCTGGATGGGATGCTGCTCCAAGCTCCGTCATTCGACACCATCGGCTGGTTTGCCCGGGACGCCGAGACCTTTGCCCGCGTGGGGTCGGTAATTCTTCCAACGGGCTCTGCCAGTCAGCGTCCGCAACGCCTGGTCATCGCGGAGGACGCCTGGGAACTCGCCGAGCCGGCCACGCGCAATGCCCTGGAAACGGTCCTGGAGAGGATTGGTGCGCTGTTCTCTTACACTACCACGGTGCGGCTCTCCTCAACCAGCCTGGAGGAGTGGTCGGGGCACCAGCAGGCGCTACAGAGCCGTGAGGCGTGGGAGTCCGCCCGGGACTGGATCGACCAGGTCAATCCTACCTTCAGCTTCGAGGTGTCCGACCGCTATGCCTTAGCGCGCTCGGTGACCGACGAGCAGATCGTGGTCGCACAGGCCGGTCGCGACGCTATCATCGCCCGCATGAACGAGGTTTTCGACGGCGGGGACACAGTGGTGTGCTTGCCAACCACCGTCTCCCCGGCTCCGCCGCTAGGCCAGCGCGTTTCGGAGCGACACACGCTGCGGCTGCGCAACAGCGCCCTGACTTCCATAGCCGGGAACACCGGCCGGCCGCAGATCAGCCTGCCGCTCGCCGAAGCCGACGGCCTGCCCGTCGGCCTCTCGCTGCTGGGAGACTACGGGGCGGACGAGCAGTTGATCGAGCTGGCGCGGGAGATTGTCGGCTGACCAGTTACTTGTTGAGGATGACGTCGATTAGGGCAATGCGTCCTTGGTTGACGGCG
Source organism: Dehalococcoidia bacterium (assembly GCA_965207585.1). GTDB lineage: Bacteria > Chloroflexota > Dehalococcoidia > Lucifugimonadales > UBA3495 > Bin87. The sequence continues at coordinate 141,237 of CBDBMT010000003.1, forward strand.
TCCAGGCCGTTTTGAAGTGCCTGGGCCAGGTGACTGGGGTCGTCCACCCGCTCGCCGTACCCGCCGAAAGGCTCCACCAGTTTGGCATAATCGGGTCCGGGGATGTGCACGCCGTGCCAGATATCCGAGCGCGCGGCGACACCGTCGGGGTAGTACGCCAGGTGGTTGCCCCGCATGGCCTCGTAGCACTGGTTGTTGAACAGCACGGTCATGAAGGGCAGGTTGGCCTCGCCGGCCACGCCAAAGCATTGGGTCACCGGGTTGTACAGGAAACCGCCGTCGCCCATGAGCGCAACCACCGGCTGGTCGGGCTTCGCGAGCTTGACGCCCAACGCGAGTCCCAAGCCTTGTCCCAAGCCGCCGTTGGTCTTGTAGTAACTCTGAGGCCGGTCCCAGGCGACGTGACGGCCGATGGCGCCCCGGTGGGTGGTGACCTCCTCGGAGTACACGACGTTCTCCGGCATCACCTCGCTGAGCACAGCGCACAGCCAGGCCGGGTCGATGGGCCGGCTGCCGCTGGCAGCAGCCTCGGCGGCGTAGGTTGCTTCGGCCAACCGCTCGTGTTCCGCAGCCCAATGCTGACGCCGCGTTTCGATCTCGTCCCGTCGACCGTCCGCCATCGGTTGCAAAGCCTCCACCAGCAAACCCAGGCCCAGGGTTATATCGCCCTCAACGTAACGGTCGGCGAAGAGGTTCTGGTACACCATGTATTCCTTGACCGTGGTTTCGCCCATGGCGACGACGGTGGCATGTTGCGGCCCGGCCTGGGGCGGATACCAGGGGGCGCGGCTGGCTGCCAAAATCACCAGGTCGGCCTGCTGCAGGTACCGCTCGGACTGGCCACCGAGGTACAGGGGATGACCCTTGGGGAAATTGGAGTACAGCGGGTTGCTCTCCACCACGGGGATGGCGAACAGCTCGGCCAGGGCAACCAAGTTGTTGAAGCCGGCCACCTCGCGGCCCGCGCTGTCCGTAATTATCAGGGGAGATCGGCTGCGGGCGATCAGATCTACCAGCTCGGCGATGTCCTGATCCGCCGGACGGTTCCGGGGCGCAGCCGGAACGGTCCGCAGCTTTTCCGGCGGCGTCCACGAATGCACCATGGTCTCGATGGGAATGTTCATGAAGGACGGCCCCTGGGGAACCCGCTGCGCCACTTCGCCGGCCCGCACCACCTGCTCGTACACGGTATGGGGGCTGGTGGCCCGGCCGCTCCACTTGGTGAAGGCGTCGGCGAACCGGTCCGGCCCGCCCACCACGCTGAGGTTGCGGTACCACTGCCCTTGAGGGTCGATCTCCGGGTCCTCGCCGTAACTGGTCGCTTCGCCGGAGCACACCAGCATGGGCACTTCGCCGATCATGGCGCCGTGCACGCCCATGCTGCCCTGGAGCAGGCCGACGCCGGCGTGGAGCAGCACCGCCTGCATCTTGCCCGTAACCCGGGTGTACCCGCTGGCCATGTTGACCGCCAGGGTCTCGTGCCAGCAGTTGATGTATTGCGGCCCCGGCGTCTCGTTGACCTTCTGGCGGGCCAGCGCCTCCCACACCGGGGCCCATTCGGAACCGGGTGACGAAATTATGTAATCGACGCCGAGGTTGCGAAACGCCTCGAGGATGGCTTCGCCGCAGTCGTTCCTGCTCGTGGTGGTCATGGTTCAGTCCTCCTGTGCCGGGCCTGTTGCCGGGCGGAGTACGGGTTCGGGCTGGGGGCGAGCCGGTACGGCCTGGCCCTCCCGGTGAGTGGGCAGAGCCGACAGGAAGAGCGCGACCGACAGCGCCCCGATCATGGTGAAGAAAGCGTATCTCATGCCCACGGTAAACGCGGTTCCCACGCCGCTGACCGCACCGTGGCGCACGGCGTCCAGGCTGGGCTCGTATCCCATGGAGCCCATGGTAGCCGTCACGATGGCGGTGGCCACGGCGACGCTGACGACGTTGCCGGCGTTGCGAATCAGGTTCACCAGCGCCGAGATCACGCCGTGGCTTTCCCGTTCCACCGCGCTCAGAATGGAGCTCGAGTTGGGCGAGTAGAAGGTGCCCATTCCGCTGGAGGTGAGCATCAGGCCAGGTATGATCTGGAACAGTGAAGATTCTGCGGTAGCCTGGGACAGAATGGCGATGCCAGTGGTCGACAGCAGCAGGCCCGTCACGGTGAATTTCCGCCAACCGTAACGATCCGAAAGCCGGCCGCTCAAGGGTCCCAGTATTGCCATGCAAAGTGCGCCCGGCACCACGCACAGTCCTGCCACCGACGGGCTGTAGCCCAGAACGTTCTGCAAATAGAACGGCGTCATGAACAGAATCGCCGAGCTGCCGATGAACATGAGGTAGTTGGCCGTCACGCCCAGGAAAAAGTTGCGCCGGCGGAACAGCCGCAGGTTCAGCATGGGACTGGGGATACGGAGCTCCCACCAGATGAAACCGGCAAGCAAAACCACGAAGGCGGCTACAGCGCCCAGAATCGGCGGGGAAGTCCACCCGGTGCGGTGGGCATTGGTGATACCCAACAGCAGCGCCAGCAGGGCGCTGGAAGACAAAAACGCCCCCAGCCAGTCGAACCCGCCCCGACCCGGCGCCCTGACCGGGCGCGTGGGGTCCGCGCCGGTCAGAACCACCACGCACAGGGCGATGCTGACGGCCACCATGGGAACGGTGGCGAAGAACACCGAGCGCCACCCGAAAGCGTCCACCAGGAACCCGCCCATCGCCGGCCCGGCGACGGCTCCGGTTCCCACCATGGTCATGATCAAGCCGATGGCCTTGCCGCGTTCGTTGGGCGGAAACGCGCCGATCATGATGGCCATGCCGGTGCCCTGGGTCATAGCCGCGCCGGTGCCCTGCACGATGCGCGATACGATGAGCACTCCCAGATCCGTGGAGGTGCCCGCGGCGACGGAACCGGCGATGGTCACGACTGAGCCGATGATGTAGACCCGCTTCGACGTGATGAGATCCGCGAGCCGGCCCATGGGCAGCAGCAGGGCGATGATCGTCATGGCGTACCCGATCACCAGCCACTGCACGCTGGGAATGTCGGTCTGGAAATGGGTCGCGATGGTGGGCAGCGCTACCCCCACGCTGCCGTGGTCCACCACCGACGCAAAGGTGCCCACCGCCAGGGTGGCGAAGGCATACCACTTGTAGTGGGGGCTTCGGGATAGCGACGAAATCAAGACTGCTTTACCGTGGAATCCTGCAAAGCGCGGTTACTCGCCGGCGAAAAAGCGTCGGGGATTTTCCACGGTGATCTGGTGAATGTCCGTGTCCGACGCTCCCATTTCCCTCAGGCGGGGCAGCACGTAGCGCGGGATGAAGGTGTAGCCGTCGGGATTGGCTCGCCGCCGTTGCTCCTGCACGTCTGCGCCGTAGCGCGCCTTGGGCACGGAGTAGTCGTGAGAGAGGAATATGCGGTGCGTGAAACCGGCGTCCATCAACGCCTTGGCGACCTCCGTGCGCTGCTCCCAGTCAGGGGTCCCGGGCCGCGTGCCGCCGGGATAGCGGTCCAGACCCAGCCACACCCCCTTATTCAGCAGTCCCAGCAGGTACTCCAGGTCGGTGTCATCGTTGCTGTGGCCGATGTACACGCGGTCCAGGTCAACGCCCTCTTCCTCGAGGATGCGCACCTGGGCATCGCCGATGCGGTCGGGCGACCAGGTGTGGGTCGAGATGGGAACGCCAGTGGACTTCTGCGCGCGGGCGGCGGCTCGCAACACATTCTCCTGCGGGCCGGTGATCCCGCCCTCGTCGCTGGCCACCTTGATGATGCCGGCCTTGATTCCAGTGCCCTCGATGCCCTCCTCGATTTCCCGAACGTAAAGCTCGGCGATCACGTCGGGAGATATTTCGCCGAAGGGCCGGGGCACGGCCAGGTGGTTGCCGGTGGCCACGACCACCTGCATGTCGCTACCCAGCGCAACCTCGCGAATCAACTGCACGTCGCGTCCCAGGTCGAAGGTGCTGACGTCGATTATGGTTCTGACTCCATCCTCCCTGACGGCGCGCATGGCGGCGATGGACTGTTCGCGGATGCCATCGCGGTCGATGATCTCCGGGTAGGTGTGGCGCAGGCCGGCGGCGTTGGTTCCCACATGCTCATGGCTCAGGGTGAACCCCAGGTCGTCGGTATCGATGGGCCCCATCACGCTGTTCACGGTTGCCATTGCCATCCCTCCTGGCCGTGGGTGAATGCGGGTATTCTATTACGAATTCCGCCGGAGCGATACGAGCCGCTAGTCACCGGAAGGCGCGGTTCGGCGTCCCGGTCTGCGGCGAAGGAATGTCTGAATCAGGATTTTCAAGATTTGAGGATTTTCGGGATTTGGAAGTATTCTGTGATGGAACTCTCCCAATCCTGCCAAATCACAAAATCCCGCAAATCCTGATTCTGACGATTTACGAAAGCGAGTACGAGTGAGCGCGAACCCCCACTTGCTGGGCAATCATTGGCCCGTCTATATTGTCCCAAAAGCATCAGGAGGCAAACATGCGCACGCCCATATTGACCCGCGACCAGGTCCCCGAGGAGCTGCGAGAGGCTTTCGACCACGAGACCGCCAACTCTGGCGGAGTGGTTTCCAGCGGCCCCGGGTCGGCCATGATCAACAGCCCCGAGATGCGCCGGCGGTCCAACCACCTGGTTAACTACCTGCGGGACGAGTCCTCGCTGCCCAAGAAGATCCAGGAACTCGCCATGATCCTGACGGCGCGCAACATGGATTGCCAGTACATCTGGTTCGCCCACTCCGTCCGAGCCAAGGAACAGGGCATCAGCGCGGAGTTCGTTGACAACCTCCGTGACCGGAAAGCCCTGCCGCAGCTGCCGGCGGACGAGCAGACGGTGGTGAACTACGCCACCGAACTGTTCAACAATCACCGCGTCACCGATGCAACCTTCCAGGCCGCCATCGACCAGTTCGGCGCGCTGGGTCTGACTGAGCTGACGACGCTGTTCGGCTACTACTCGCTCCTGGCCTTCAACGCCAACGCGTTCGACATCGACGTGCCCGACGGCGACGAGCCCAAGCTGCCCATCTAGCAGTGCTGAAGCCGTCGCCGTAGTTGGGTGCATGTACCCGTGTCCGTACCCGGGCGACGTTCAACGCGGTAGGCGGCTGAGCAGGCGCACGTACCACCGGGACAGGGGCACGACAAAGCCGGCCCGGTGGTACAGGCGCGCCGGAGCGGATTCAGCCGGGACGCTCTCCGCAAGCATCGGCGCCAGGATGCGGTCGCGGAATTGCTCCACCAGCGCGGAGTTGTCCGTGCATAGCACAACTTCCTGCTGCAGGTCGTAGGCCACGAAATCGAAATTGCAGCTGCCCAGCATGAGCTGCGTCCCGTCAACCAGCACGGCTTTCACGTGGCACATCTCCGGCTGGTACAGGAACACCTCGAGATTGGAACCGGAGGCCGTGCGGAACAACTCCTGTTGCAGGATGGCCTTGTTGTTGCGGGCGGGGTTGATCACCCGAACGCGGACGGATGCCGGAAGTTGCGCGAGGCGGCCCAGCAAGGGCTCCGAAACGTAGGGTGTGATGACGTCGACCGACCTTTGGGCCTGCTCGATGGTGGCGAAGAGCGCTTCGTATTCCGCTCGGCTGCGGCGGCCGTCCAGGAAGTAAAGCTTTCCCAGGGGCGTTAGCACAACCCGCGAAGCATTGACCCCACACAGCGTGTCGTAGAAGTCCTGTGCCAGCGCGTCAACCAGAGTCGGGCATCCGGTACGCACCATCAGGTCGTGCCACTGAAAATTGTGCTCACTGAGGTTGATCCCGCCCAGGAATGCCTGGTCGTCAACGACTATCATCTTCTTGTGGTTGCGGAAGGGGAACTTGCGCCACAGGCAGCCCATGGGGTTGGTAACGACGATGCGCACGCCGTCGCGCTCGGCCAGGCGGAGCAGCCGGCGCGTATCGCGCACCTCCCGGCGAAACTCCGGATCCGAGAGGAATCTGGGGCTGAAGATCAGGTCGTCGCTGATTTTTACGGTGGAAAAGGCGTCGGCGCACAGCACCTTTTCTTCTGCCGGCGAACGGACGAGCAGGTCCCAAAAATGATGGCCCACCGAATCCAGTTCGAAGGTCATAACCTGGAATAGCACGCGACGGCGCGCGCGCCGGATAGCCGGCTCCACCGCGGTAACGAACTCCGACGAGTTGACCAGCAGCGAGGTATCGTGCACTGGTGGAGGCCGGTCACCGGGAAGGGAAACGGGCAGCGAGGACGTCCGCGATCAGTCGCGCGGCCACCTGCACGGTCAAATCGGACACGTCGTATGGCGGCGCGACCTCCACCACGTCGAAGGCAACCAGGTTGGAGCGATCCACCAGGGCAGTCAGGCAGCGGCGGCACTCCTCGTAATACAGCCCACCCACTTCCGGCGTTCCGGTCCCGGGCGCCTGGGTAGGGTCGAGCACATCCACATCGAAGGTGATGTACAGATTGGACCCGACGGGCAGGCTCTGGGCCACGGCTTCGGGACCTGCCTCTCGGAACCGGCGGGTGGTGACGATGGTGTTGCCGTGGGCCATGACTTCTTCGTAAGGAGCACGCCGCACGCTGCGGATGCCCACCGACGAGATGGATCCCACGTGCTCCAGCTCATGGCAGCGGCGAATCGGGCTGCCGTGGGTGAGCAGAGTTCCCTGGTAGTCGTGGGTGTAATCCAGGTGCGCGTCGAAATGCACTATGTCCAACGGAGCGAAACGACCCAGGCCGGCCACGGCCGGGAATGTAATCGCATGGTCGCCGCCCAGGATCACGGGAAACGACCCACGCTCGGCGATCCGCGCCACCACGCCGGCCAAACGCTCGAAGTTGTGCACCACGTCAGAGGGGTTCACCGTCACGTTTCCGCAGTCCGCCATGGTGACGCCGCGAAGAAGCTCGTCGCCCACGTCGGCGTCGAAAAACCCCTCGGCGTCCTGTCCCCGCCCGTAGGGGTCGAGGTACGAATAAGCTCGGGGCGCGTCCCGCAGCGCGTCAGGGCCGTAGCGCGCGCCCGGACGTCCGAAAGTGCCCTGGTCGAAGGGCATCCCCACGAACGCGATGTCCGCATCCAGTTGATCGATGTCGGAGCAATGAGGCGACCGGAACATCGTCCGCGGCCTGCGGTCCAGCGGCGGGACATCGCCGGACGACGCATCGGGCAGGTATTGTGGTCCGATGTTGAAGTTGGAAGCGGTCATGGCGGTGAAATCACTATGGGGCGAGGTAATGGCGATCGGCCACGGGGCGAGAGCGCTGTGCGTGGGATACCCCACGCGCCGAGGCTTGTTGATTATACTTGACCGCAATCATTGAAAGAAAAGGAGATGGTCATGGCGCGGTTTGAGGACTACCAGAACCGGTTCCAGTTTGCCAAGTTTGAGCGCGAGGACGGCATCCTCCAGATGACGCTGCACAGCGACGGCGACACTCTGCAATGGGGCTCCGGCCCGCACACCGAGCTGCCGGAAGTGTTTCACACCATTGGGACCGACCCGGAGAACCGGGTGATCATCATGACCGGCGCCGGAGATGGGTTCACCGGCCCGGCCGGCAGCAGCGACACCGTGCCCCGGCGCACGCCGGAGCAGTGGGACGCCACCTACTGGGAAGGAAAGCACCTGCTGGGCAACCTGCTGAACATCGAGGTGCCGATCATTGCCGCCATCAACGGACCGGCATTGCGCCATTCGGAACTGCCCTTGCTCAGTGATATTGTGCTGGCCGCGCCGCACACCACCTTCCAGGACTCCGGTCACTTCATGAGCGGACTGACCCCGGGCGACGGGATGCACATCATCTACCCGCTGCTGCTGGGAATCAACCGCGGCCGCTATTTCCTGCTGACCGGCCAGATGCTCGACGCCGAGAAGGCGCGGGAGTTCGGACTGGTCGCTGAGGTGCTGCCCGCGGACGAACTGCTGCCTCGGGCCTGGGAGCTGGCGCGGCAACTGGCGCAGCAACCCCGCCTGGTGCTGCGCTACTCGCGAGTGCTGCTGACGCACCAGCTGAAGGGAGTGCTGCACGACATCCTGGGGTACGGCCTGGCGCTGGAAGGCTTGGGCTCAGCCCAGGACTACCTGGACAGGGGGCAGGGACGCTGATTCCGTCAGCCCTGGATTCAGGCCGTCTTCCGCGGAGGCACCGCCGTCAGCATGAGCACAGCAGAGCATCCGTAAATGCCCAACAGCGTCCACCAGGCCAGCAGGTACGAACCGGAATAGTCGTGCAGGTAGCCGACCAGCGGCGCGCCCAGCCCGGCGGACAGCAGATTGATCGGCATCACGATGCCCCGGATCGTTCCGAGGAAGGCGCGACCGTAGTAGGCGGCAAAGATGTAGGTGTGCACGATCATCCCCACGCCCACCGAACTGCCGAAAATGACGGTGGAAAGGAACATCATCTCCACCGATGACACGTAGATCATCAGCAGGATGGCGATGATGAACCCGGAGAACGAGGCGGCGGCAAGATACCGCGTGGGGATCCGGTCGGCCAGCCAGCCGGCCACCAGGGAGGTGGCGGCGGCTCCCCCGGCGTCGGCGGCAAAGGACCAGGAAACGGTCAGCGGGTCATAGGCCTTCTCGACAAAATACGGGATCCGGTGAAAGCTCGCGCCGCCCTGGGCCACTCCGGACAGGGCGAACACGGCGATCAGTTTCCACATGGTTCCCGTCCGAAAAGCTTCCCGCACCGTCCACGTCACTTCCGGGTCGGCCGGCTGGGCCGGAGATGCGGCGGAACCCGGGTCTGATGAGTCCGGCGGCGGGTCACCGTCCACCTGAAGGCCCATGTCTTCGGGTTGTCGCCGCAGGAACAAAGCCGCCGCCGGCACGGAGATAAGCAGGAAGAACAGCGCCAGGATCCGCCAGGCGCCCCGCCATCCATAGGCGTCGATGAGCCATTGGGTCACCGGCAGCAGCACGATGCCCCCGCTGCCCAAGCCGGCTCCGGCCAGCGCCAATGCGCGCCCCCGTCGGCGGACGAACCACTTGGCAACCGGAACGGACGTCACGATGCCGTTGGGCGCGGCCAGACCCGACGCTCCGATGAGGCCGAAGAACAGGATCAGCTGCCACGAATGGCTGCTGAAACTCACCAGCATCAGGCACGCGCAGATCAGAACCGCCGATACCGGTATGTAAGCCCGCGGGCCGTAGCGGTCGATCAGCCATCCCACCGCGAAACTGAACACGCCCGTGGCCAGGCGACGGGTGGTCTGCATCCACCCGAAGGTCGCGCGGGACAGAGCCAGGTCCCGCTGCATGGGCAGAACGAAGAGCCCGTAGTTCAGTGTGCCCGTCGCCATCGTGGAGAAGTTGATGGCGAACATGGCCGCAACGATGACCCAGCCGTAGAAGACCCTCCTCTGGCCGGGAGCGTGTTCACCAGTGTCGTTCATGTCAGAAACAAAATAGGGGCGAATGATCATTCGCCCCTACGTACATTGGCAGCGCTGCCACTCTGAAGACGGAAACCGCTCAGATAGCCTGCCAGTAGCGCCGGCCTTGCAGGCGCACAATCTTGCCGAATCCGGGCGCAGGCAGGTGCACCGCCGCCACCGGTATCCCCTCGCTTTCCAGACGGTCAAGCACCGATTCCCGCGTGGCGATGGCCTCCTCGGGGATGATGTCGGCGCGGGAGGCCCAGTGGGTTTGCTGGATCTGCGAGGTGTTGTGCAGCACGTCGCCCAGCACCAGGGCGCGCTCGCCGCCGGAGTTGATCATGATGCTCATGTGGCCCGGCGTGTGGCCGGGGGTGGGCAGCGTGGTCAGCTCCCCGGTGATGCTGAACTCGCCTTCCATCAACTCCACCAGGCCCATGTCGACCAGAGGCCACACGCAATCGGGCGCGTTGGGGAACCGGTCGGGCTGCAAGGCCGGGTCATGGCTGGCGTCGAGATCGACCTTGCTGAAGTAGTACCGGGCGTTGGGAAACGTCGGCTTCAGGTCGCCGCCGTCGTCGCGAACGGTGTTCCAACCGACGTGGTCGCGGTGCAGGTGGGTCATCACCACCGCGTCGATGTCGCCGGGGGCAAGACCGTTGCGGGACATGTCGTCCAGCAGTTCGCCCCAGGGGGTTTCGGGGGTGTCCTTGGCTCCCAGGCCGGTGTCGATGGCGATGTTCCTGCCCTCCGAGCGCACCAGGAAACAGGCGAGGTTGAAGCTCACTTTGCGGTCGGGCGTCAGGTGGTCGTGGAAGGGTTCCCAGTCGGATGCGGGAATATCCGGGAAGAAGTTGCAGATGTCGAACTCCAGTAGTCCGTCCGACAACGAGGCGATCTCAACGTTGCCGATGATAATCTTGCTGGCAGCCATAGTCCCTCCAGATGCCGTGAATTGGCGCATTCTAACATCGGCTGCGCGGCTGATGCCGCTCTTGGCAGACGCCGCCGAGGGTTGCTGACACGGGCCGATAGACGTGCGCGATCGACGGATGGTACACCTGATGCAGGTTGCCATCCATGAACGTCAACGACCCGCACGATCCACTCCGACCCATCACGGAAAAACAACTGGCGCGTCTTTGGCAGCGCCGGGCGGCGCGCAGCCGAGCGCTCCGAACTGAACGCGGAAACCGGATCCAGGTGCTCTACCCAGGCCGTCCGGGAGTCACCGCGGGTCCCGACTTCCGAAACGCCCTGCTGCTGGTTGAAGACCAGGGCCTCGTGCAGGGCGACGTGGAGGTGCACCTGCGACAGCAGGATTGGAGATCCCACGGCCACCACGCGGACCCCAACTACAACGGCGTCGCGCTGCACGTCGCGCTGGAGACGGCCGGCTCCCATTCAAGTACGGCCAGCGGCAGCAAACCTCTATTGGTTGCGCTGCGCGGACTGCTCGATGATCCCCCGGTCGACGAAACGTCAGACGAGGCGAGGGATCATCTCTGGCGGTTGCTGGAAGGGCATGGCTACCGGCGTCCGGACACGGCGGAACGGATGGCCGCCCTGCTCAACCGGGCCGGCGACGAGCGGTTCCTGGGCAGGAGCCACGTGCTGCAGCGGTTGATGTCGGAGCAGGAGCCGGCCCAAACCCTGTGGGAAGCAATTTGCGAGGCGCTGGGTTACCGGCACAACCAGCACGCCTTTCTGCAACTGGCGATAGCCGCTCCCATCCACACGCTGGAAAACATGGCACGGCGGTTGCCCGAGAGCGAACGGAACGCCGTGTTGAGCGCCGCGCTCCTCGGATTGGCCGGGTTCGGCGAATACCAGGGGCCGAACCGCCCGCGCCGGATCCTCGCGAAACTGGGGCCACCTTTGGATGCTGCCCAGTGGAAGCTGTTTCGGGTGCGGCCGTCGAATCATCCCCGCCGCAGGGTGACCGGAGCAGCCGGGTTGTTGACCCGATTCGCCCACGATGGCCTGCTGGCCGGCTTGCGGAACATGGCCGCTCAAGGCAACCCGTCCGCGCTGACCCGGGCTTTGAGCGTGAGTAGCGGCATGGAACATGAAGCGGCGTTAATCGGAGCCGGCCGGGCCAGGGATATCGCCGTCAACGCGGTGCTGCCGTTTCTGCACGGGCTAGCGTCGCTCGCCGGGGAAGCGAGCAAATCGAGCGCGATGCTGGAACTGTACCGGAGGTACGGAAGACTCACCGAGAACGAAATCACCCGGGAACTGGCGTCGGCTTTGCAGCCGGCGGAATGGGGACTGGTCGCCCGCACCGCGCGGCAGCAGCAGGGGTTGATCCACTTGCAACGGCTGCTGGCAGGAGCATCCAATTCACAACGCTAACGGGGGCAACGTGACGTCGCCCCCGTGCCAGAGTCTCCGCTTTGTCAAGTCGGGTTATTTCAGAGGCACCGCAAGCGAAACCCGGGGTTCCTCGCCGATGTTGCGAATGATGTGCCCGTGGCCGGTCAGGTCCTCGGCTACCAGAACGTCGCCTGGCCCGAACTGGCGCTTCTCGCCGCTGGCGACCTCTATCTCCGCCCCGCCGGACATGAACACAACGTACTGATGGCGGGGAGCGGTATGGTAGTCCTGCCACCAGCCTGGAGGACGCTGCCCGACCGTGATGTCACCGGGGCCGACGTTATTGGCGATTTCAGCGAACTGGTCGGCGGTCAGGTCCTCGAAATGGGATTCGCCGTCGTCGCCGGCGTAGATGCGGATAATCATCGCGCCATTCCTCCTGCCCTCCGGCCTAGCCCTCGGCCAAGGGAACGGCCAGGGAGACGCGGAAATCGTCCCCGATGCTGCGGGCGATGTGTCCGTGCCCGGTCAGATCCTCGGCGACCAGAACGTCCCCCGGGAACATCCTGACCTTGGTGCCGTCGGCCACTTCGAACTCGGCAATGCCGTTGAGATTGACCACATACTGCCGTCGAGGCGCGTTATGGTAATCGGAGAAGCTGGGGGACTCCCGCCGGTTGACGTTGATGTCGCCCGGCCCGACGTTGTTGGCGATCTCGGCGAACTGGTCCGGCGTCAGCTCTTGAAAATGGCTTTCGCCGTCGTCGCCGGTGTAAACGCGCACTATCTGTCCCATGAGGTTAGCCTCCTGTTTGCTGGGTTGAACGGGCGGTGGGTCAATTAGCCAGGGGGATCACGGCGGTGAGACTGGGAACATCTCCGACAACGCGGGTGGTGTGGCCCTGGCCGGTGGTGTCTTCCACCAGGCGCGCATCCCCCGGGCCGTAGCGGAACGTGGTGCCGTCGCCGAGGCCGATCTCGATTTCGCCGCGCAGGGAGATGATGTACTGCCGACGCGGCGCGGGATGCCAGTCGATGAAGTGTCCCGGCGGCCATTCCCGGAAGTTGATCGACTGTGCCGCCTGCGCATCGCCCAATTCCGGATGGTCAGCCAAGCTGGTCTCTTCGATGTGCGACTGGCCGTCGTCGCCGGCGTATAGTCGGTAGATCGCCATGGGTTCACCTGCTGTAACGGGCGGGGAGCCCGAAGTGCGATCATAGTACCCCGCGGCCGGCGTGGTAGCAACCTGCTTGTCAGTGCCTCCGGGGTCAATTACGCTGGAAACAGCAATGAAACCGGCGACGCAATAATTCGGATGGAGGACACGATATGTCTCAACCAACAGAGCAGACCCACGAATACACCATGGGCTACAGTCCCGAGTTTCTGCAACTGCTGGAACGGCGCAACGCCGAGACCCACGCCTCTCACCTGCTGCCGCATCTCCGATCCGGTATGCGCGTGCTGGACTTCGGCTGCGGGCCGGGCACCATCACGGTGGGACTGGCGAAGGCAGCGCATCCGGGGGAAGTCCACGGCATAGACATGGAAGAATCGCAGATAGAGTTGGCGCGCGCTGCCGCCGGAGCCGGCGGACACGACAATATCACGTTCCACGTGGGCAACGTGTACGAACTGCCCTTTGAAGACAACTCCTTCGACGCCGCGCACTGCCACGCGGTGCTGATGCACGTCCCCGACACCCAGGCGGCTTTGCGGGAGGTGCAAAGGGTGCTCAAGCCGGGCGGCGTCATAGCGTGCCGGGAAATGATTGTTGCATCGTCCTTTGTGGAACCCAGCAGCGAGCATACGCCGGCGGCGTGGGCAACCTTCGGCAATCTGCTGGCGGCCAACGGTGGCCACCCACTGATGGGCCGGGAACTGAAGAACACGCTGCTGGAAGCGGGCTTCGGCGACGTTCAGGCCGGCGCGTCCTTCGAGGTGTTCAGCACGCCGGCCGACGTGGCCTTCCTGCGAGCGTTCATCGGCGATTGGTTCTTTATGCCCCGCGTGGTGGCAGCCGCTATACAATTCGGGCTGGCGACGCAGGAACAGTTTGACCAGTGGCTGACTGACATGGACAACTTCAAGGATGCCCCCGGCGCGGTGGGCGCCATCGCCTTTGGGGAAGTAATCGGGAGAAAACCCTGAGCATCAGCATTGAATTTGCCGCTCACCGCGCCGAGTGCTATGATTAATCAAGCATGTCGCCATAGACTGGCGGCGAATCGGAATGGGGACGCGCAGGTTCGACAGGAGCGGTTTCTGACGGATTGCAGGCCGAGGTTGCTGCTGCCCTCGTAAAAACAGTGGCGAAAAAGTAACTGGCGAACGTGAATTCGCTCTAGCCGCCTAGTCGCGGCTACGTCTGCCACCGGTAGGTCCGGAAGCTGGGAAGCGGACGTACAATAATTCCGGGATGCTACCTCAGGGACGCCGATACCCGAGGCCATAGACCTTATCGGCTGGCGGTTGACGAATCCCGTCGGCGGGAGTCCTCAGCAGCGAGACTAAATCGCCGAACACGCTTGTAGCATATCCGATCAGGGAAGTTTCTGGACGGGGAGTGCGACTCTCCCCCGTCTCCACCATTCCGTCCAAATTCCCCATCTGGGGTGGGCGAGATCTCCACGTCTTCACGGTCAACTGACGCTCTCCTGAGGGTCGTGAAGGCCTTTCGCGGGCGGAACCCCACGATCTCCCTTTTGTCTGGATCGACGAAAAAGTGGCGTTCCAGGGGTAGGCCCAGAAAATGCCGACATCATCCGCGCGAGTCAAAACAACTTTTTCAGCGGCTATTCGATAAAGCGGAAAGACAGCAGTCTTCGCCACTGTTTATTCCGGATCAACGCCGAGACCTGCCGGCGAAATCCGAAAAGATACGTCGCTCCGGCTAGAATTGTCAGTAGTGCGCTCAACGTCGCCATCGGCCATTCGGTTCCGACGATGATCAAAACTACGCAGACGAGCGCGTATCCCGTAGCGGCGCCCAGGACCACGTTGCGAAATAAGACCATGACCAGAGCGATGGGAATTAGGCAGACGGCGGTGACCGCAGGAAACAGGCCCAGAGACACGCCCAGCAGTACCGCCGCGCCCTTGCCGCCCCGAAAGCGCAGGAACACCGGCCAATTGTGACCTATCAAAACCAGGGGAGCCGTGGCGAATACGGTCCATCCCGGAGCGCCCACAAGGGTCGGCGTCAGGACGGCCAACACGCCCTTGCCGGCGTCCAAAACCAGGACGACCAACCCGCCCATCATCCCCAGGCGGTAGTAGGTGTTGAGCGTTCCCGCGTTGCGGCTTCCCGTTTGCCGCACGTCCTCGCCGGTCTTGAAACGCACCAGCAAATAGGCCGGCGATACCGACCCCACCAGATAGGCGGCCACTGCCAGCATTATTCCGATTACGGTTTCCAAATCAGCCTCCCGGAGAATACCCTGGTCCAGCCGGTTTGAGTGTTCAGGACAGAGGGCTTGATGCCGCCAATCTGCTGCCCATTTTCCCGGCAATGCCGGGTGAAAGTCTCGCGGGCGTCCGGTTCCAGCCGAAATACCCCGACGCCGGCCAGTTGCCCCAGGTCCCGGCAATAGCGATAGTGGTAGTTGAGCCGCAAAGCCTCCTCCATATACATACCCAGGGACCGGAGCTCCAGGTCTGTCGCCGACCTCGATTCCACGAACAGGACGTAGGAGGGGCCGCCGAGCGACTCATCGAAGGCCAGCATCACGAACTCTGTGGACAGGTTGCATTCCGCGGTCCCGGAGTGCAGTGCTTGTTGAACGTGCTCTTCGTTCAGCTTTTCGCCGAACCGGTCGGATACCTGAGATTCCTTCCCCGCGAACCGGAGCAGAGGGCAGGACTCCGCATGACCGACGACGTCTACCAAATCTCCCGTCCTGTAGCGATACAGGCCGCCGCCGGTTGTGATCACAACCGAGTAACGTTCTCCGTTCCTCAGCTCGTGCCCGAGGAAGGTATTGTCCCCGTTCACCGCACCAGCCGGCAGAAATTCATAGAAATGCGACCGTATGGCCAGCGGCCCGCCGGGCTGCCCGTGGCCGGGAATCGACACGATGCCCTCCGTGGCAACCAGTCCCTTGGCCTGAACAGTTGAGTTGGGAAAGGCGGCCGCCAAAGCAGGCACATACGGTGCGGCATTGCCATCGGCCCAGCAGCTGACCAGATGCAGATTCGGCCATAGCTCGGAGACGGAAGATTCCTGATTCGTCATGGAGCGAAGATGGCTCCTGATGTTCTGCGCCCGGCGGGGATCCGGTCGCAACCGCGCCTGAAGACGATTGAGGAGTTCAGCGGAAACAGGCGCCGGTGGCGTTATCCTGCCGGCTTCGATGTCGCTGGCCAGTTGGTCGGCCCATTCCGACAGTGGTTTCAGCAACAGCGTGAGAAAACTGGGGTGCCAGACCGACAGGATGGACAGGTTTCGGCACCGCAGGAGAAACAGCAGCGTGACGTAACGGAAGGCATCCATCTCCTCGATGAAGCGGAGATCCGTGGGAACGGCCAGCGTTGCCTTGACCAGCGCCTTGCCAACAACACCGAGGTACTCGCTATCGTCCTCAAATCCGATGGGGACGGCCGATCCGCTGCATTCGTCTGTCCTGCCGACCGGGCTGACGGACCAGTACGACTTTCCTGAGAGCAGACGCGGGTCGCGTTGGAACATATCCACGACCCAGGGGGCTATGGCCCGGCGGAATTCGGCCTTGAGCGACCTGGTGTAAGGAACGAGCTTGGTCGGACCGGTGGAACCGCTGGTAGGTTCTAGCAGAAAGACCGGGTCCCGGGTGAGTACCCCCGGCTTCCCCTGCATGATCCTGGATATGTCCGGTTGGTAATCGTCGTAGGTTGAGAGGGGCACGCGGCGTCGGTAGTCTTCGGTGGAACGGACCGAGTCGAACCCCCACCGCCGGCCGAACTCAGTGGCCGCGTTCCTGCGGAGCAGGCCCGTCAGCAGCTTCGCCTGCGCCACCTGTACGTCCCGACGCGCCAGCCGGAATGCCAATGCGTCGTTCATCAGGGACAGGCACCAAAGGCCGTTGGCGGTCGCTGCGCCCAACGAACGGCGGCGGACGGGGAGGCGCACTCCAGATTTGCCGGGCTGCCTGGCTTTGGAAGAAGTGAAATTCTTCATACGTATTCAGCGTCCGCAGCGAGGTTCTTCATTCCTGAGGAAGCGGCGCCCGGCGGGCGTCAGGTTCGATGGAGCGAGTTCGGCGAGGCAGACGAGCTCGTCGCCCCGGGAATGGCCGGGATTGGCGTGGGCAAAGAAGGCGACGTGGGGATCTCTCAAGCGAGTCTCGTCTATCTCTGCTACGCCGGGACGCAGTGGAGCAGGCTCGGCGAACCGCACGACGCCGTCTTCCCGGTGGTACTCCGCGCCGAACTTGATACCGGCCAATTCGTCGAGCAGGAGCCGCGTGCCGAAAGGGGTGGGAGCATCGTAGCGTGGGAAAAACTCCCGACAGAACAGGGGCAGAAAGCGGTAGGTCTTGTACCCGGAGCTGATGAGAAGCCAGAAGGTGGGTGTGGGCAGGGACCTTTCCGCCAGGTCCAGCATGTGTCGCCCCATAACGCGGTGAAGCGCCTGCTGTCCCCAGTGTTCGCGGGCCACAATGGTATCGCCGGAGAACAGCGCCGAAACCTGTTGTCCGTTCACCACGGCCTCGAAGCGCATCAGAGTGGAGAAACCCACCACCCGCCCGCATTGGGCGTCGTGTAACACGCAGGCCCAGGTCTTCTCCGCCAGGTCTTCCTCAAAGCGCTTCCTGGTGACCTCGGCGAAGTAGCGGTTCATCAACGAATACATCTGGTCCCGCTCTTGTCCGGTCAGGTCCTCCACCGGACGCACGCTTCCCGTGAGACGGTTCTCTTCGGACCTGCCGCCAGGGCGCACTGGCGCCGGCGTTACGATTTCAGAGGGCGGCGATTTCAATGTAGGGTAGTCTGCCGTCGAGTTTCGCATGAAATTCTCCCGCTTCGTCGAAGCACACGGTGTACAGGTTGGAAGGGTAGGAAATGTGGGGATACGATTTGGCCACCGGAAGCAAAGGGTCGCGGCTGTCAAGGCCGACCGACAGATAGGCGTATCCCCGGGTTGCCGCCTCGTTATAGAGGCGCCGGAGCAGGGGGCGGAACACCTCGGGGCTGTTGCCCTGGGTGCAAATGAAGCTCGCGTACACGTGATGGACGGCCTGCCCTATGACGGGCAGGGGTTGTCCGCCGGCGAGGCGCGAAATCGCGTTGTAGAAGGGACGTCCGAATCGCAACCCTCGGGAATAACGGCGAACAACCGTCTGCTTGTATGCCGACTGGTCCCAGAGCGCGGCGACGCCCACCAGCCTTCCCTTCCGGCGGGCGAGAAAGAAGTCGTTCGGATCGAAGCCGGGCGTCGTCGCCCCTTCCTGGAAATCAGCCACCTCATACGCTGGGAAAAACTGCTTTCGGCGGCCCTCATCATTCAGGAAACCGACGATCTCCTCGAGGCACTCGGGAGAGCCTCTTTCGATCTCATACGCGGACCGCTCCTCCGGCCGCGGCCTTCTCAAAATGATGGCGGCGGTGTCCAGCCTTCCGATTTCACGGTAGATGGGGTGATGGTCCCGGGGGCGTTCCACCAGTATCCCCCGCGCGACATCGTTGTTGGCGATGATGGTGGTGACGTAGCCCGAGACTCGCCCATCGCCATGCAGTTCCCGGGCAAATTTCATCCCGAAGGCAACCAACCACCGTCCCCTGAATTGGCGGTCCACTCTCAACTGGCTGAGATATCCGACTTCTTCGTTCTTTCCGTTGACGTACATCGGTCGCGTCGACCGGCACGCCAGGCCGGCTATCCGGCCCGAAGGATTGTGGCGAGCCACGCCCACCTGCCAGAAGCGCCCCATGGCGCTGCAACCGAAAAAATAATCGGGTTCCCGTTCGTAGGTGACCGTGACGTCTCCGGGGACCGGATTCTCGGCGAGCAGCCGCCGGATCGCCGGGTCGTCTTCTCTGGTAGCCAGTCCAATGCAAAAATCTTTCACCGGAGTAACCCTCATGGTGTGGTGATTAGTGGGATGGAAGTACGATCAGCGTCCACGGGAATTGGTTCCCTGACCTTGATGAGCGTTCCCGAAAAGGACTCGTCGCCGAGGGGATAGTTTTCCCGTTGGCTGACCTCCCGGCGCATCAGGAAATTGACGACGAAGTAGTGCCACAGGAACGATCCCCGAGTATTGACCTTGAAGTCGAGGCTGCGCCTGAGTATGGACGGCAGGCTGTAAAAACTGGCCCGGGCATCCAGTGATCCCTGGCGGGCTTCCTCCGCGGTCATTCCGCTGGGAACGAAGGGCATCATCCCGTATCGATATTCGGGGTCCAGCCACCAGCGGTCGTAGAGCAGCCGGCCTTCGCGCTGGAGCTGCTGGTAGAGCGGAGTGCCGGGAAACGGGGTGACGTGGTTGAACGACACCATGAAAAAGTTCTTTTCCCTGGCGAACGAAACGTTCCGGTCAAAGGTGTCGATACCCTCACCGTCGTAACCCATCATGAAGGTGATGTAGAGCCTGATCCCGTACCTGCGAAGGTTGTTGAAGGCAACGTCGTAGCCGCCGTTCATCAGGTTGAAGGTCTTGCTCATGCGCTTGAGCGTGTCGGGATTCAGGGATTCCATCCCGACCAGCAGGCCCTGGCATCCGCTTTCCCGGGCGAGACGCAGGAACTCCTCGTCGTGGGCAGCGTGAATGCTCGCCTGGCTCACCCACTTGATTTTCAGGGGCGCCAGTTGACGCATGAGGTCCTTGGCCCGGTCGATGTGGGACGTGAAGTTGTCGTCCACGAAGAAGATGAACGGCTTGTTCATCTGCCGTATCTCGTCGATGATGTCTTCCGCCGGCCTCCGGTTCTGGGTGCTGCCGAAAAACGACTGTATGGCGCAGAATTCGCAGCGCAGGTGGCATCCCCGGCCCGCCTCGACCAGGCCGATGGGGAGGTACTTCTTGCCTTGAAATATCGCGCGGTCCGGCCTGATGCCTTCGAGCGGGGGCCGGGTGTCGCTCCGGTATAACCGCTGCAGCCGGCCGGCTCGGAAGTCTGAAACCAGACGGGGCCACAGATTTTCCGCCTCCCCGACGACCACTGCTTCGGCGTATTCGCACACCTCATCGGTGGCCAACGTGGCGTGGAAGCCTCCCATGGCGACCGGCACCCCGCGACGGCGGTACTCCGACGCTATCTGGTAGGCGCGCTTGGCGGTGTACGTTTCGACGCTGATGGCGACCAGGTCGGTAGGCTCGTCGTAGGGTATTGGCTCCATCCGGTCGTCGTAGAACTTGACCTCCACATCGCGAGGGGTCAGCGAGGCGAGCATGGCGGGCGCCAGGGGTTCCATCTGCCACCCCCGGATGTACGGCTCGCCGATGCGCCTTCCAATGCAGGGGTGTATGAGCGTAATTCTCATGTCGCCATCGCTCCTTTACCGACCATCCAGTCGCAGTTGTAGTAGGTGTGCAGGTTGTTGGCGTAGAAGCGGTATCCCAGGTTTGCCGCGAGGGAGATCGGAAGCTGGATCCGCGAACCCAGCAATCGCTTGGCAATGGACCGGAAGCGGTAGGTGTGCTTCCAGGCCCACTCGGTCCGTGACAGCAGTTCTTCGGGGGTGAAATTTCGAGGCTGGTACACGACGTGCTGGCCGTCGTACAGGCTCCAGTCCCTACTCAGGATGCGGCCTTCCCGTTCCAACTTCGAAAACAGCGGGGTGCCTGGGAACGGCGTCAGGATGGCGTACCTGGGCAGGTCGATGTTGGCTTCATTGACGAATTCAACGGTCTGCTCGAACACGTCAGCGGTGTCGTGATCGAACCCGAACACGAAGCAGCCCATGATGCCAATGCCGCGGTCGTGCAGCTTCCTCACCACCTGGTGGTAATCGTTCCTCATGTTGAAGGACTTGCGCGTTTCGTCGAGCGAACCCTGGACCAGGGACTCGAACCCCAGCAGCAGGGCCCGGCACCCGCTCCGAAAGGCCAGGTCCAGCAGCTCGTCGTCCCTGGCGATGATGGTGGTGGCCAGCCCCGCCCACTTCACTCCCAGCGGCGCCATCGCGGTGAAGAGTTCCTTGGCGTAGTCGATGTCGGCGATGAGGTTCAGATCGAGAAATATGAGCCGACGCGCGCCCATCTGGCGAATGTCCTCAACCACCTCGGCTACGGGCCTCTGCAGCGGCCGTCCCCAGGCGGAGGGCACAACGCAGAACTGGCAGCGGTGAATGCATCCCCGGGTGGCTTCTATCGTGTTTGTCGTGGTGTAGCGCCGACGTGGGAGCAGGTCTCTCCTGGGAAAGGGAAGATCGGCCAGGCTCAGATCCGGTCCCTGGTCATAGCGCGATTTCATCTCCCCTCTGGCGAAGTCCCTCAGCAGCTGCGGCCACGTCCTTTCAGCGTAGCCGACAACCACGGAATCCGCGTGGGCGGCGGCTTCCTGGGGCATGAGGGTCGGATGCACGCCACCCAGCACCACGGGGGCGCCTCTGGCCCGAAAGCGGTCTGCCAGGTCATAGGCGCGGGGAGCCGTGCCGGTGATGACGCTGATGCCGATAAGGTCGGCGTCCAGGTCTGGCGAGATGTCGGTGATCCCCTCGTCCACCAGAATTACCTCACTGTCCAGGTCCGGCGGCACCAGGGACGCCAGCGTCGTCAGTGTGAGGGGCGCATAGCGCATCGACTTCTTCCAGATCCCGGTCCGGTGTCGGTAAAGCGGTCCCCGGGGCGAGATCAGCGCGATTTTCAGCTTGGACGAGGGCGACGGGTCATGTTTTCCAGCATTGGAACGCTGACCGGCGAGGCATCGCTGCGGTCGTCTGCGGATCGGCGTGACGGTTTGGCGGTTCAACTTCTGCCTCCTTGTGGGGTTCACAGATTGGTCTTCTGCGGGCCTGCGTCGCAGCGGCGCTCCCATCTCATGCATGTACCCCAGGATTTCCCGCTGGGACTGCCAGAAGCCCGTTTCATGATATTTGATCTCCCGCTCCTCACAGAATTCCTTCACCACTTCCCGGGCATCCTTGAGCCGGTTGCGGGGCATATTGGGGAACAGGTGATGTTCAATCTGGCGATTCAGTCCTCCATACGCGAAGTCCAGCAAGGGAATGGAGTGAATGTTGCGGCTGGTCAGGACCTGCTGCCGCAGATAGTCCAGCCTCATGCCGGCGTCCAGAACCGGCATTCCCTTGTGGTTGGGAGCAAATACCAGGCCCATGTACAGGCCAGCCAACGCGCGATGCGCGACGATGAAGATCACGGCATCCCAGACCGGCAGGAACAGGAACGGAACGGCGAAATACAGACCCAGGCCGGCCGCGACCGCCGCAACCTCGGCCACCGGGTAGCGCAACCGCTGACGACGAAGAAGATAGCCGATGCCCTTTCCCACCAATATGAACGAAGTGAGCGAGTGCATCGGATACAGGAAAAAGGCCTGGTATTTCACTATGAATCGAACGAGGCCACGGCTCCGCAGCGCGCCTTCTTCGGTGAAGGCGTAGATCGGAATGTTGATGTCGTCATCCAATTCCAGCTGGTTTGGATTTCGGTGGTGGGCATTGTGTTTCTCCAGCCACCAGCTGGGGGTGATTCCCGTAACGAACCCGGCGAGTATCAGGACAAGGTCGTTGTAACGCGCGGAGCGGAAAATCTGTCGATGCCCGGCGTCATGCCCGATGAAATTGAACTGCATGAACACCACCGCCATGAAGGCCGCCGCCGTCAATCGGACCCACAGTTGGTCAACCAGGATGACGACCCCTACGCCCAACGCCAACGCTGCCAGAGCCGCGAGAATGCTGATCGCGTAGTATCCATACTGCCGGTTCAGCAGCCCTTTCTCGGCCACCCTCCTGCGGAGCTCCAGGTACTCACTGTTTTCCAGGTTGAGGGCCGAGTCCGACAGGGCCTTTGCCAACAACGCCCGGTTGGCGGCGGCTCTCGAGGGTTTTGCAGTGCCTGGCCCGGTGGTCATCGGAGTCTCCTTTCAGCAAGCGGGAAGTTCAGTGAGTTGTGCCGCCGGTGAGGCGGGGCGATCTGCTGGCGGCAAGTATTGCTCTATGCTTTCTGACGTATCCATAACGATATGAGCAGTTACGTTACATCTCTATGACAATTGCGCTGCCGAACCCTATAATTCGGAGATCACAACGGCGAACGGTCCGCCTGGGGCCGGCTTCAAGTGCCCATAGGGTGGTTCCAGTCCCCCAGGCAGGAGGAATGCGAAGGTTGCGAATGGGAAATCCGCCCAGATTGGAAACAAGCGCGTTGAGAGAGCGATTGACCAAGTTGAGCGCGGCCAGCCGGCGCATCAACGAAAGCCTGGAATTCCACAGCGTGTTGCAGGACGTGGTGGACAGCGCCTGCGAACTCACGTACGCCAGGTACGGAGGCATCACGGTCGTCGACCACGCCGGGAGGTTCGAGGAATTCGTGACCTCCGGCCTGACGCACGAAGAGCGCCTGATGCTGGCCCAGCTTCCCGAGAGCGCTCCTTTGTTCACACACCTGAATGGAGTGGACGAAACGCTCTGGATTGACGATTTGCCCGACTACATGCAGTCCATGGGTATGGCACAGTGGCGCCCGCCCGTTGCGGTCAGGTCGCTGTTGGTCGCGCCGATCCGCAACGGAGGCGTCAGGATAGGCTCCATTTACCTGACCAATGGCGAGGACAGCAGGGAGTTCGCCCACGAGGACGAGGAGTTGCTGGTGTTGTTCGCATCCCAGGCTGCGCTGGTCATCGCCAATGCCCGCAGGTACCGGGACGAGCAGCGGGCCAGAGCTGACCTGGAAGCCCTGGTCAACACCTCCCCGGTAGGTGTCGTGGTCTTTGACGCCGCGACCGGAACGCCGGTCTCATACAACCGGGAGACGCTCCGCATCATCGATGGCCTGCGGGACCCGGACAGCCCGCCCGAACAGATCATGGAGATCCTCAGCCTGCGCCGGATGGACGGACGGGAGGTCTCCCTGACAGACTCCCCTCTGGCGGAGAGGCTGAGCAGCGGACTGACGATTCGCGCGGAGGAGATCGTAATTGAAGTGCCCGATGGCAGGGCGGTCACCACCCTGGTCAATGCCACGCCCATCTACTCTGACGACGGCAGCGAGATGCAGTCAGTGGTAGTCACTCTCCAGGACATGACGCCTCTGGAGGAACTGGAGCGGCTGCGCGCCGAATTCCTCGCAATGGTGAGCCACGAGCTTCGCTCTCCGTTGACCTCGATAAAAGGTTCGGCCGCCACTCTTCTCGACGAAACTGCAAACCTGAACTCGGCCGAGGTGAGCCAGTTTCACCGGATCATCAACGACCAGGCGGACCGGATGCGCCGGATGATCACCGACTTGCTGGACGTGGCGCACATCGAGACCGGAACGCTTTCGGTGAATCCTGAGCCATCCGGTGTTGCCGACCTGATCGATCAGGCCAAGACGTCTTTCGTCAGTGGAGGAGGCGGCAACGACCTCCAGATCGACCTGCCTCCTGATATGCCATCGGTCATGGCAGACCGGCAGCGGGTGGCGCAGGTCTTCAGCAATCTGCTGTCCAACGCCTCCAGGTATTCGAGGGAAACCTCGACCATCAGGATTGCGGCGGAAAGGCGGGACTTGCACGTCGTCTTTTCGGTGATGGACGAGGGCCTGGGCGTGTCGTCCGAACGGCTGCCCCACCTGTTCCGCAAGTACGTCCGGTTTGAGGGAGACGGCGGAGGGCAGGAGACCACCGGCTCGGGCTTAGGCTTGGCCCTGTGCAAAGGCATCGTAGAGGCTCACGGCGGCAGGGTGTGGGCAGAGAGCGAAGGTCCGGGCCGGGGAGCAAGATTTACTTTTACGCTGCCAGTCGCAGAGCGAACCGACACGGGCCGGCAACTGAAATCCGATCGTCGCACGGGTCAACGGGATCAGGAAGAGAACGAGCACGCCCGTGTCCTCGCGGTGGACGACGACCCTCAAACGCTGCGGCAGGTCCGCGACGTCCTCGCCAAGGCTGGCTATGAGCCCATCGTCACGGCCGACCCGCAGGAAGCGGTGCGGCTGATGGAATCGGAGAGGCCGCATCTTGTGCTCCTCGATCTGGTGTTTCCTGACACGGACGGCATCGAACTCATGCAGGACATCTTCGACATCTCGGAGGTACCGGTAATCTTCCTTACCGCATACGGCAGGGACCTGAACATAGAGCGCGCGTTCGAAAAGGGGGCCGCAGATTACATGGCAAAACCCTTCTCGCCCACCGAGTTGACCGCAAGAATCAGGGCGGCCCTACGCAGGCAGGTTGGGCTGGACCATGACGAGCCCCCGGCACCCTTTGAGATGGGAGGCCTATCCATCGACTATTCCCGCCGCCGTGTCCGAGTGGGTGATCTGGAAGTTCATCTGACTCCGATTGAATACGACCTGCTCCGCGTACTCTCCACGAACGCCGGCCGGGCTCTATCCCACAACCAGTTGCTGCGAAGGGTCTGGAATGTGACGACGGCGGGAGACCCGCAGGTGGTTCGCACCCACGTACGCCGGCTGAGACGCAAGCTGGGAGACGAGGCGGACAACCCGGTGTATATCCTGACCGAACCGGGCGTGGGATACCGTATGGCAGATAGAATATACTGAGACCTGCCCGCGATACGATGAAACAGCGAAAGGTTGGCGTCACTGTGTATTCCAAGATTCTGGTCCCATTGGACGGCTCCGACCTGGCCGAACGAGCCCTGCCTTTAGCTCAAATTGTCGCCGGAGCGATGTCCATCCCCATGGAACTGGCGGAGGCTTTTGACGTGCTGCCGCCGGCGGTCCACAATAGAAGTTCCCGGATGGCGCTGGACCTGATGCTGGCCGAGCAGCAACGCCGGTCGCAGCGTTATCTTTCGGAAGTCCGGGAGCGGCTGCAGCCAACCGAATATCCTCTGACTACCGTAACCCTGCCCGGCTGGCCGGATCAGGCCATTGCAGAGCGAGCCAGGCAGGATCCTGATGCGCTGGTTGTGATGACCACGCACGGGCGGGGCGGACTGGCTCGCTGGGCACTGGGAAGCGTGGCGGATCGGGTCTTGCATACCGTACCCAATGCCGTGCTTATCGTTCGAGCGAATGCTACGGAGGCGGTGCCGGCAGGATTTCGGACCGTGCTGGTACCGGTCGACGGTTCAGACCTGGCGGAATTGGCCCTGGAGCACGCGGTGAGTCTGGCCATGGCACTGGATGCAAAGGTGGCGCTGATCCGGACGACCCACACCGCGCGCTATTACAGGAGTCGCATTGCCGGGTCTGCGGTCGCAAGCGGATACTCGCCAGATAGATTCGTAAATGAACTGATGAGAGACGATGCAGATGAGGTCAGCAATTACTTGACACAGGTGCAGAACCGCCTGGTTGCCGAGCACGGCGAAACCAGCAGGGCCGATATCCTGCACCTGCGGCACGACAGTCCCGCGCAGGCCATAATCGAACACGCCGAAACCCAGCCGACTCTCATCGTGATGACCAGCCATGGGCGAAGTGGGGTGGGTCGTCTGATCCTGGGAAGCGTGGCCGACCGGGTCGTCCGCCACTCGAATGCGCCGGTTTTAGTAATCAGACCTCGTGCCTGAGCTGCCGGAGCTGTGGGCTGCCAGGTCATCGTAGGAGTCTCTCGACAGCGCCGCGCCCACAAACTCTCTGGTCTGGGCGAAGTTTTCCTCCGCGTTTTGGCGAACCGTCCGCAGGTCTCCAAGAGCAGTGATACGGGGCCGGTCTCAGCCTTGCGGTGGAACCGGACCATCCTGGCGGCGATGCGCTGCACATCCCAAAGCGAAACCGGGCAAGCACGAGTGACTGCTCCGAGTTCCCGTGAGCGAGCGTGGGCAAATTACAGCCGTGGGTCAACGGGCTCGCTCTCCAGGGCCAGCACTGCGAAGGCGCATTCGTGGACTCGATACATGGGCTCACGGTCGACGAACCGTTGCAGTCCCTCCAGACCCAGCGCGAATTCCCGAAGAGCCAGCGACCGTTTGGTAGAGAGGCCGCGATTGCGCAGCCGCTCCAGGTTGCCGGGAAGGGTATATTCCGGACCGTAGACGATGCGCAGGTACTCGCCGCCCCGGCACTTTATCGCCGGCTGCGCCAGGCCCCGCTTGCCGGTGGTGATGAATTTCGTGGGCTTGACCACCATGCCCTCGCCCCCGGCGCCGGTCAGTTCTTCCCACCAGCGAATGGCGTCATCCTCCTCGCGCGAGTCGAGGTTGACCATCCGGTGCCCGGTTGCCCTGAACAGCCCGGGAGCGGCCTGCCGGAGGCGTTCGGCCACACCGAGGTGCCAGAGGTGGTCCTTGTCAGAGTGGACCACTCCCTCGCTCGCCAGCAGATGGAAAGGGGCAAGCTTGATGTCGTCCAGGGAAGTTACCGGCCAGCAGTAGCGGGAATAGGCATCACGATAGAGTTGCGCCAGACCAAGCCGCTCATCGACCGATGCCAGGGTTTCGCCGGTGTCCACGCCACTCGACGCGGCCTGTCGCAACAAGGTTTGCGCCGCCGACAGGCCGGCCACTGCCGACGCCCCCACCGGCGCGTACTGCTCCACCAACAATTCCTGGGCTTTCATTGACCACGGCATCAGCTCGCAGTCCAACAGCGCCCAATCGGTCTCTAACTCTTCCCAAAGGCCGGCTTCGGTACAGGCGTGGCGGACCCGTTCCAGGAACTGCGCTTCGAGCGCGAGGTCTTCGAAAAACCTGCGCCCGGTTCGGGTGTAGCACGTGCCGGCGCTTTCGCTGGCGATGCCGAAACGCCGCTCGATGGTATCGGCGCTGCGGCCCACCACCACCACGGCGCGCGACCCCATGTGCTTCTCCTCGCACACAACGCTGGATACGCCATTGCTGCGGTAGTAGTCGAAAACCTCAGCCGGGTGTTCCAGGAAGCCGGGAAGCTTGCTGGTTTCGCATGGGGAGATCGTGGGCGGCAGATACACCAGCCACCGGGGATCCAGGGCGAACCGGCTCATCACCTCCAGGGCCGCCGCAGCCTGTTCCTCCCTGACGGACACGTTGCCCCGGAGCCGGGTTGAAACCACCCGTGTTCCCATCACGTCGTCGATGTCCAACAGATAGGTTGGCCGGCTGTGCGTGGCCGTAGCCTCATCTTCATGTCGGGCATCGCCGCCCAGGGGTCGCACGGGCTCGTAATAGACTCGCTCCGCCGGCACCGACACCAGCTCGTTTTCGGGATATCGCAGCGCGGTGAGCCGTCCGCCAAAGACACAGCCGGTATCAACGTTGATGGTGCGGTTCAACCACTCCGGTTCCGCGACCGGAGTGTGTCCATAAACCACGGTGGCCTGGCCGCGATAGCCGGCGGCCCAGTCGGCGCGCACGGGAAGGCCCCATTCGTCCGTTTCGCCGGTGGTTTCTCCGTACAGGCAGAAGTCCCGGACCCGCGCGGATGCGCGCCCCTGGTACTCCTCCTTCATCCCCGCATGCGCCACCACCAGGTTGCCGCCGTCCAGCACGTAGTGGCTGATCAGGCCATCCATGAACTGAGTGGCCCGTTGCTGGAACTCCGGCGGTTCCGTCTCCAGCTGCGCCAGAGATTCCGCCAGCCCGTGGGAGATCTGGACGTTGCGCCCCTTCAGCTTGCGCACCAGCTTGGATTCGTGGTTGCCGGCGACGCACAGCGCCGCGCCGTCCGCCACCATCGACATCACCAGCTTGAGCACGTGGACCACGCCGGGGCCGCGGTCCACCAGGTCGCCGACGAAGACCGCCTTGCGTCCCTCGGGGTGGCATACCGAAAAGCTCCGGCCTTCGACGCCATCGGCGCCGGGCTGGGTGATCCTGTATCCCAGGCGCTCCAGCAGCGCGAACAGTTCATCGAAGCACCCGTGTACGTCGCCGATGACGTCGAACGGCCCCGTCTCGTGCTGACGATTGGTCCACGACGGCGTTCGCGCGATGCTGGCCGCGTCAACATCTTCGGGAGTATCGAGCACATGTACGTAGCGGAATCCCTCGCGCCTCAGTCCCCGAATGGACCGGCGCAACTGCTGCGTCTGCCGACGGACTACGTGAGGGCCAAAATCCCGGTCGTCCCGTTCCTGGTTGCGGGCGAGACAAACCGACTCCGGCATGTTCAGCACGATTGCCACGGGCAGGCAGTCATGCTCCCGGGCCAGTTCCACCAGCGATTTGCGCGCTTGGGGCTGCACGCTGGTGGCGTCGATCACAGTGAGGCGGCCGGAGCGCAGTCGGGTGGATGCGATGAAATTCAGGAGAGCGAAGGCCTCCGGGGTGGCGGCCTGGTCGTTGGGATCGTCGGCCACCATGGCGCGGCAGGCATCGGAGGACACCACCTCGGTGGGTTTGAAGTGCCGGGCAGCGAAGGTGGACTTGCCCGCGCC
The DNA here is from genome assembly GCA_965207585.1 of Dehalococcoidia bacterium. GTDB lineage: Bacteria > Chloroflexota > Dehalococcoidia > Lucifugimonadales > UBA3495 > Bin87. Next base: position 170,339 of record CBDBMT010000003.1, read on the forward strand.
GGATGGGCCAATCAGCGCCACCAGGGACAGTTCGGGGATCTCCAGTTTCATCGGGTGAACACCCCCATCTGTGTCGGAGCGCCGTGGGTGGGATGCTCGGTGCCGATGCCCTGGAAACGGACGTCGTAGCGCCGTCGTCCGGCGACCCCGCCGGCCCAATCCTGAAACTGCTCCCGCGTCCACTCGAAACGGTGGTCCCGGTGCCGGAACTCACCGGCCGGCAGGCTCTCAAACAGCGCGTTGTACTCAGAGTTGGGCGTTGTGATAATCACCGCGCCGGGCTGCGCCGCGCCGAACAGGACAGCCTCCATTGCATCCAGCCGGGACGGGTCGATGTGCTCGATGACCTCCATGCCGACGGCCGCGTCGTAACCGGCCAGCCGGCGGTCCTGATAGGTGAGCGACCCGTGGAGCAGCGTGATCCGCTCCCTTTGCGCGGAGGGGAGTGTGTCCAGCCGCAGGCGTGCATGGGCCGTTTCCAGGGCGCGGTGCGAGACGTCCATGCCGGTGATGGAGCGAAACGCGGGCTCGCTGAGCAACTTCCGCAGCAGGTTGCCCTCGCCGCAGCCCAGGTCCAGCACCCGCGTCGCGCCGACCTCGCGCAGGGCGGTGAGCACCGCCTGGATGCGCTGCTCTCCCAACCGGAGGGGATTTTCGAGACGCTCCTCGTCGTGTTGGCCCCGTTCAGTGACGGCGTCGGGGTCGGCCTGGTCATCATCCGACAGTTGGGCCAGCGCCTGGCGCACCAGGCTGCGCTGTCGCTTCAGGTATCGCGCTGAAATCAGTTCCTGGTGTGGATGCTTGCTGAGCCATCCCGCGGCAAATCGCAGCAGCTTGTCCACCTCGTCATCACCGATCCAGTAGTGCTTGGCATCATCCAGTACGGGGAGCAGGATGTACAGGTGCGCCAGCAGATCCCGCAGCTTCACCGTACCTTTGAGATTCACACTGAAGCAGGGGCTGGCTCCCCACTCTGGGAAGTGCGCGTCCAGCGCGTGTTCCTGGATTTCAACGGCGTAGCCCAGCGGCTCAAACAGCCGGCGAATGAGTCCGGACCCGTCCCGGGACACCACGGTGGGCAGTTCGGCTTCCAATGGGATGGACTGCTGCGCCAACACCGGCCGTTCCCTGCTGTTGCCGGCCAACGCGCTGTTGAACACCGAGACGATCGCCACGCTGAGGTAGGATGATGCGACGTAGGGGCGGTCGTTGACGTACTGCTGGAGCCAGCCGGCGTTGCCGGACGCGCCAGCTTTGGGGCGCGTCAGACCCACCGGGTCGATATCCAACAGCAGGGCGGCGGTGCAGCGATCAGCATCGGCCTCGGGATAGAACACGTCGGCCCGTCCGAAGGGCAGCGTGAACGACTGGAAGCGCCCGGGGTTCTTATGCAGAAGGTAACCAAGGTCCGTTGCGGGGCGATGCGTGGTAGTGATGGTGAGCAACATGTTTTCAATAGTACGACGCACCTCAACCGGCACACAAGGCGGGGAACCCGCCGGTAATCGGCCTTCCTGGATTTTCGGGAATTCCCATCGACCACATTGGGTTAGAATAAGGCGAGTTTGCCTTCATACACCCATAGCCGGGAGGTGATCCGATGGTGCAGGGCGGAGCAGAAGCGTCAACTACACCGGGTGCTTTGTCAGGAATCCGAGTGCTGGACTTCACCTGGGTCCGGGCGGGTCCCTGGTGCACCCGATGGCTGGGGGCGCTGGGAGCCGAGGTTATCAAGGTTGAATGGCCCCAGAGCCCCAATACCCGGGGCGCCAACATTGCGACGGGAGCGGGCACGCCCGAGGGCTTTTCCCCCAATCTCAACACCGACGGCCATTTCAGCGACACCAACTCCAACAAGCTGAGCGTCACCCTGAACACTCGCACCGCCCAAGGCATTGACCTCACCCGGCGCCTGGTGGCCATGTCCGACATCGTCATCGAGAACTTCGCCTACGGTGTATTGGAGCGGTGGGGTCTGGGCTACGAGGAGATGAAGAAGCTCCGGCCTGACATCATTTACCTCTCCATGTCAGGCTTCGGCCACACTGGTCGGGACCGGGACTATCAAACCATGGGAGCCATTGCGCAAGCCCTGTCCGGTATGACCTACACGTCGGGCCTGCCGGACAAGCCTCCCGCCGGTTGGGGCTGGTCCTACCTGGACGACACCGGCGGCTTGTACGGGGCCATGTATGCTCTGAGCGCCATTTACCATCGCAACCTGACCGGCCAAGGACAGCATGTCGACAGTTCCCAGTGGATCCTCGGCGTCCCCCTTAATGGGGCCGCCTTTCTGGACATCCAGGCCAATGGTCGCTCCACCATGCGCGAGGGTTACCCGCCAGGCAACCGCGCTCACTGGCCGGGCGCTCCCCTGCTTGACAACTACCGGGGGCGGACCGGAGCGCCGCACAACGCTTACAAGACCAGTCCGGCAGAGCACAACGACTGGTGCGTCCTGGCCTGCTTCTCCGACGATGAGTGGCGGAAGCTGGTGGAGGTAATGGGCTCTCCCGCGTGGGCCACCGGCGAGAAGTTTGCCACCCTTGAAGGTCGCCTGGAGCGCCAGGAAGAGCTGGACCGGGGCATCGAGGCGTGGACCAGGACGCTGGGCAAGTACGAGATCATGGAGCGGTGCCAGGCGGCGGGAGTACCTGCCATGCCCGTTCAAAGCAGCCAGGACCGGGTGGAAAACGATCCCCAGCTCAGGCATCGAGAGATTTACCGGGACGTGGAGCATCCCGCGCTGGGGACCTGGCCCCTTCAGAACGCTCCCTTCAAGATGTCGGAGACTCCTGTAATCAACAGCCGGTCAGGTCCCCTGATCGGCGGACACAACAAAGAGGTGTTTCAGGGGTTGTTGGGCATCAGTCACGAGGAGCTGGTGAGCGGCTTCGCCGAAGGCGTCTTCTGGCCCAAAGACCTCAGCATGGAAGATTATCCCTACTTCAAGGAGATGATCGAGGATGCCTCGCCCGTGCAGTGGAGTGGGAATGAGCCGATAGCGAACCCCGCTCCGGCGCCGGCGCGAACGCCGGACCCCAACTCTGCCGGGGCTTTTGGCGGGCTGCGGGTGCTGGAGCTTGCCGACGAGAAGGGCCAGTGGTGCGGCAAGCAGATGGCCGACATGGGAGCCGACGTCATCAAGATAGAGCCGCCCGGGGGCGAGGCAGCCCGGAACGTGGGGCCTTTCTACCAGGACGTGCCGGATCGAGAGAGGAGCCTGTACTTCTGGCATTACAACACCTCCAAGCGGGGGGTTACCCTGAACCTGGAGACGGAGGACGGGCGCCGGCTGTTCCGGCAAATGGCGGAGAATTCGGATGTGATATTGGAGACATGCCGGCCCGGTTATCTGGCCTCCCTGGGGCTGGGGTACGAAGACCTGGCAACCCGCAACCCCGGGCTGATCATGTGCTCACTGACCCCCTTTGGGCAGAACGGGCCGTGGCAGGACTTCCAGACCAGCGACCTCCTGCATCTGGCGGCGGGCGGACAGATGGCCAGGTGTGGCTACGACGAGGAGGTAGTACCAGGCGCTCCGCCCATCGCTCCCGGAGGCGGGCAGGCCTGGCATATCGGAAGCCACTACGCCTACATCGCCATCACCGCGGCGCTGGCCAGCCGGTCGGTGACGGCTCGGGGGCAGTACATAGACGTCTCGGTGCATGATGCCTGCGCGCTCACGACCGAGGGCCACGTGAACCAGTACATCTACAAAGGAAGGGTGGTCCCTCGCAGAACCGGAGGCGGCAACACCAACACTGGGCCCAACGCTCAGGTCCTCTGCCAGGACGGAAAATACGTGAATGTCGGCCAGGTTACACCCGAGCGGATCCTGACGCTGGCGCCGTGGATGGATGAGCACGGCCTGGCGGGCGACCTGCTGGATGAAAAGTACCGCGACCCAACGGTCGTCGCCGAGAGCCAGTCGCACATTCGCGGCATCTTTGAAAACTTCCTCGCCAACATCCCCCGGGACGAGGCCTACCACGGCTTGCAACGGCGTGGCTCCAACACGGGGGCGATCCGTTCCCCGGACGAGGTCATGCAGGACCCTCACCTGGAGGACCGGGGGTTCTGGACGGATGTAGAATACCCGGAACTTGGCAAGACACTTCGACACCCGGGCCCAGGAGCCATCTTCAACGGCTCACCCTGGAGGATATCCCGGCGCGCGCCTTTCATTGGGGAGCACAACGAAGAGGTCCTGTGCGGGGAGTTGGGAGTGTCCCAGGCGGAGTTGGCCGCCCTGGCTGCGAACGGTTCGGTGTAGTACTCGCTGGCGACGCTGGTTTCGTCGCCAAGACGATCCGGTTGCGCCGACAAGGTTTCAGGGAGCCTCACCATGCGGATGGACCCAATCAGCCTCTACGACTACGAGGCGCGCGCCCGGCAGATTCTGCCCCACAACTATCGGGTGTTCATCGAAGCCGGCGCGATGGATGAGAGAACCACGGCCCGAAACCGCGCCGCTTTCGAAGCATTGACTCTGAGGCCCCGATTCCTGCGCGATACCACCGAGCGCAAGATTTCGACCACCGTGCTGGGAACCGACATCAGCTTCCCGGTGATGATCGCGCCGGCCGACGCGCATCTCAATGCGCACCCGGAGGCGGAGCGGGCCACTGCGCGCGGCGCGGGCATGTCCGGCACCCTCATGATGTGCAGCACCTCTTCCAACTGCAGCATGGAAGAAATCGCCGCGGCGGCCACCGGACCGCTGTGGTTCCAGCTTTCCCATCGCGGCTACGACCTCACGGAGAACCTGGTGAAGCGCGCTGAGGCTGCCGGCTTCAAAGCCATCGTAGTCACCATCGACGCGCCTATTCCAACCCCCAAGGAGCGGGACATACGCAATCGCTACGAACGCCCCGGCGAGTACGGCAACTTCCGCAAGCAAGACAACCCCGCCTCGGCGACACACGGGGCTGCCGAACCGCCGGCCTGGGACATGCCGCAATGCCCACCTCTCACCTGGCGGGATTTGGAATGGCTGCGCAGCCTGACCGATCTGCCACTGGTGCTGAAGGGTCTTCGAGTCGCTGAAGACGCGCGGTTGGCCGTGGAGCACGGCGTGGACGCAATCCAGGCTTCCACCCACGGCGGACGGCGGTTTGACGACACCATGTCCAGCATTGAAATGGTGCCGGAGATCGTCGCCGCGACGCAAGGACGGGTGGAGATCTACGTCGACTCGGGCGTGCGGCGCGGCAGCGACGTGCTGAAAGCGCTGGCATTGGGCGCAACGGCGGTCGCCGTAGGGCGGCCGCTCTACTGGGGCCTCGCGGTTAACGGCGCCGAAGGGGTCCATCACATGCTGGAAATCCTGCGCGAGGAGTTCAACCGCGCCATGGCCTACTGCGGCCAGAGCAGCGTGGACGATCTGGAAGACCGGTTGCTCAACATCCCGCGCGATTGGGGTCCGTTCCGCACGGGAAACGACATCGCAGACCCATCTTCCATGCAAGGAGATTGAACATGGCCCGTCTGGAAGGAAAAGTAGCGCTGATCACGGGAGCCACGGGTGGCATCGGTCGGGCCGCCGCCAGAATATTTGCGGACGAGGGGGCTCGGCTCACGCTGGTAGACCTGGACGAGTCGGCGCTGCGGGAAACGGTGCAGTCGATTGGCGAGGATCAGGCAAGTTACGCCGTGGCTGACGTTACCTCGCCCGACCAGACCCAAGCCTATGTGCAAGCGGCGGTGGACCGTTGGGGCGGCGTGGACGTCCTGCTGGCCAACGCGGGTATCGAGGGAGAGCTTTCACCCATTCCCGACTATCCCCTGGAGGTATTCGACCGTGTCATGGCGGTCAACGTGCGCGGGGTGTGGCTGGGGATCAAGTACGTCGTGCCGGTGATGCGGGAGCGCGGCGGGGGCAGCATCGTCATCACGTCGTCCACCGCCGGCATCGGCGCGGGACCCGACATGTCGGCGTACACCACGAGCAAACACGCGGTGATCGGCTTGATGCGCACCGCCGCCATGGAAGGCGCCGCGTCGGGCATCCGCGTCAACACCGTCAACCCGGCCCCCATCGAGACGCGGATGATGCGCTCCATCGAGGAGATGCGCGTGGCGGCGCTGGACGACTCCGATATAACGGTGGAGCAGACCTACCGGGCGACGTCGGCGCGCATCCCCCTGGGTCGTTATGGGAATCCCGAGGAAGTGGCGCGCATGATGCTGTTCCTGGCCAGCGACGACAGCAGTTTCTGCACCGGCGGCGTGTACATGGTGGACGGCGGCCGTTCGGCGGGCGCACGGTAGTCGACGCCGGCGAGCGACAGGACAACCCGGGGCCAAAATAGGCGGCAAACGTCCAATATGTGGCAGGCTACGGAAAACGAGCTGGAGTCCATCGCCATTGGCGCCGGAATCCTGGGCACCGGAGGGGGAGGGAACCCCTACATCGGGCAACTCCGGGCACGGCAGGCGATTCGCCGGTGGGGACCGGTTGACGTGATGGCGCCCGACGAGGTGCCGGAGGACGCCCGGGTGGTATGCGTGGGCGGCATCGGCGCGCCGACGGTGGGGATCGAAAAGGTGCGCGACCTCCAGTCGTACCACGCGCTGCGGGCCATCGAAGACTTCACCGGCGAGCCGGCGACGGCTCTCATCTCCAACGAAATCGGCGGCAGCAACTCGGTGGAGCCGTTGATCGCGGCGGCAATGGCCGGCCTGCCCGTGGTGGACGCTGACGGCATGGGCCGCGCGTTCCCTGAGTTCCAGATGAAGACATTCTTTGTTTACGGCGTACCCTGCTGTCCCATGGCGGTGGCAGACGAGAAGGGCAACAGCGTGGTGATTCGGGAGACCATCGACCCCCGCTGGGCGGAGCGGCTGGCCCGGTCGGTAACGATACAAATGGGATGCGTGGCCTGTTACGCCGTGGCGCCCATGTCCGCCGAGCAGGTGCGGCGCACGGCGGTGCCCCTGACCCTGTCGTTGGCCCGAGACCTGGGCGACGCGGTCAAGACGGCCCGAGCTAACGGCGACAACCCCCTGGATGCCATCTTGGGCGTCTGCCCGGGCAAGGTGTTGTTCAGCGGAAAAGTCGTGGACGTGGAGCGGCGCACCACCGCGGGATTCGCCCGTGGGATGCTGACCATCGATGGGCTGGACGTCTACGCCGGCGAGCGCATGGTCATCGAGTTTCAAAACGAAAACCTGGTTGCCCGGCGTGACGGCGTGGTCGCCTGCGTGGTGCCGGACCTGATCTGCGCTGTAGCCACCGACCTGGGCGAGCCGGTCACCACGGAGCTGATGCGGTACGGCCTGCGGGTCACGATACTGGGTTTTCCGGCTCCCGACTTGTGGACAAGCCCCGAGGGGTTGGCCGTCGCGGGCCCGCAGGCGTTCGGGTACGACGTCGACTATGCGCCCCTGGCGGTCTAGAAGCGCTCGTTATGTTAGTCGGGGTAGACGTAGGCGGCACCAACACGGACGCCGTCCTCATGGACGGAGCGTCGCTGATCCACACCGTGAAGCTGCCCACCACCGCCGACGTGACCACGGGTATCGTCGACGCCCTGCGGGAGTTGCTGGTCGAGTTGCCCAACACGGCTCGGGTGGACGCGGTGATGGTGGGCACGACGCACTTCACCAACGCACTGCTGGAACGGCGGGAACTGGCCCCCACCGCGGTTCTCCGGTTGTGTTTGCCGGCCACCCAACTCCTGCCGCCGTTGGTGGACTGGCCGGACGATCTCCGGAGCGCCATCGGCGGGTTCACGTACCTGGTCGGGGGCGGCCACGAATTCGACGGGCGCGAGATCAGTCCGCTGGACCGATCTGAAATACGCGAGGCGGTGGCTGACATGCGCCGGCAGGGCGTGCGCGCGGTTGCCCTCTCCGGAGTGTTCTCCCCGGTCAACGGCGAGCACGAATCGGCGGCGGCGGCGATAGTTCGGGAAGAAGCGCCCGACCTGCGGGTCTGCGTGTCCCACGAGAACGGGCGAACCGGGCTGCTGGAGCGGGAGAACGCGGCGACGCTGAACGCCGCCCTGGGCGAACTCGCCCATCGCACCATCCACGGCATCGAGCAGGCCATCGACGCGCTGGGAGTGAGCGCTCCGCTCTACCTGAGCCAGAACGACGGCACCTTGATGGACGCGGATTTCGCCGCAAGTTTTCCGGTGCTCACCATCGCTTCGGGGCCCACCAACAGCATGCGCGGCGCGGCCTGGCTTTCGGGAATCCGCGATGGCATCGTGGTGGACGTGGGCGGCACGTCAACCGACGTGGGCGCGCTGGTGAACGGATTTCCCCGGGAAGCGGCGGTGGCGGTCGAGTTGGCGGGCGTGCGGACCAATTTCCGCATGCCGGACACCGTGTCGATCCCCCTGGGCGGCGGCACAGTGGTTGATCTCGACTCCCTGCGCATTGGCCCGGAAAGCGTGGGATACCGGCTGACGGCGGACGGGCGGGTGTTCGGCGGGAATACGCTCACCACCACGGACATGGCCGTGGCCAGCGGCCAGGTGCAGGTAGGCGACCCAGAAATGGTGGCGAGCATGGATGCGCCGCTGGTTGACCGGGTTATGGAGGAGATCCAACACCGGGTGGAAACAGCGATTGACCGGGTGAAACTCAGCCGGGACGACGTTCCGGTAGCGCTGGTGGGTGGGGGCACCATTCTGCTGGGCGACAGACTGGCCGGTGCATCGGAGGTGCTGCGGCCCGAGAACTCGGGCGTGGCCAACGCCATCGGCGCGGCCATTGCGCAGGTGGGCGGTCAGGTGGAACGGGTCTATTCGCTGGAAGGTATGGGACGCGAACAAGCCATCGCAGACTGCTCTTCAGCGGCCATCGCCCGCGCCGTTTCCGCCGGAGCGGACCCTTCCACCGTCGAGGTGGTTGAGATCGACGAAGTGCCGCTGACCTACGTGCCCAGCAACGCGACCCGGGTGCGGGTGAAGGCAGTGGGCGACCTGGCCGGGCTCGCAGAGGCGCGGTGAGTACAGTGAGCCGCGGTCCGGCCCGTTGCGCGTCCAGGTCGCCCGGGGCCTACCACTCGAAACCGAGCTGGGCGTAGCGCACGAACACCGTGCCGAAGGGGTCGCCCAGGGGGCCGTTGACGGCCAGGACGGCGATGGTGTGCTTGTCGCCGGGTTGGGCGTTGGCGGTTACCGGAACCCGCTGCGACACGTTGAAGCCCTGTACGGTGCCGCGGTCGCGGTTGCACTCGCCGTCGATCCAGATTTCGCCGTAGTCGTCCACGCAGGTCTCGAACTGGACCCGCATCCCGCTCGTCGGCTGGCCGTTGATCGTCTCGGGGATGGTGATGGTGGCTCGGTACCACGCAAAGGTGAACCCGCCCGACACCCGGCCCGGCAGGTCATTGCAAATCTCCCATCCGGAGTCGTCGTAGTCGGCCAGCCGCGCCGGGCTGCCGCCCTGGGCCTCACCTACGAGACCCAGGTTGGGTTCGCCGGGAATATAACCGATGGCAAAGCGCCAGGTGGTATCGGTGACCGCCTGGCCGGAGGGTTCCGCGATGTTGACTGTCGCTCGGGGCATAGCTGCACCTGCCTTTTTGAGATTCAACCGTGCTGTTGACGCGCCAATAGTACCGCAAAAGCGGATCAAGTACGTCGCGAAAACGATGAACTGTGCCGGTTCTGGATCGGCTGCACGCAATGAGACTATGGCCGATGTAATCGCGAACGCCTGCGGCAGCGTTGCACTTAGGGGCCTTCCCGGTTTAGGGCTGGCGTGTGGGCCTGACGCAGTCGACAAACGCCGCGGCATGGTTGGACCTGACCTAATTAATTTGGCTCCGATATCGAATTAACCCCCACAACCACATGCGGTAATCGAAATTAGCAGAAATTCTGCGTTACGTAGATGCCACCCTCAATGCCCATCGCGGTGCCAAATGCGACCCCTATTCCAGTCTTGCCGTACCTGGGGTCGAGGATGTTCCGTCGATGCCCAGGGCTGTTTGTCCAGTCTGCAACAAATCTCTGGATCATCCGCTCCTGCGTCTCCAATGCATAAGGCCGGCCAAGAAGCGTGCTGGTGTGCCCGTAAAGCAGGTGGATGTTCTCCGCGACGCCGATACTGAGGGGATTGTTACAACTGTATCCGGCCTTCCTGGCCCGAGCGCTGGCGTCGTCTCCGGCCAGGTTCACGTGCGAATAGCGATCGTTTTTTGCCATGTCCTCGCTGTGCGCCCGGGCGATTCGAGCCAACCGATCATCCCACTCGAATTTAGTCTGCCCCTGTTCCTGGCGGTATGCATTGATACGTTGATGGATGGCCGCTTCCATCTCAGCTTGATTGAACCGACCACTGGTGTCCACGGTTGCGGTCGGTTTGGGGCGAAGCGTTGGCTTCGATGTGGGCCGAGCCGTCGGTGTTGGCGTCGGCGCAGGGGTCATCGTTGGCTTGGCCACCGTTGGGCGTTCTGTATTGGCAGCGGCAAGCAATGGGAACACCCCGCCGCAACGTTCATTAACCAATTCGCGGATGCTCGCCACCGTCTGATAGCCCACCTTGATCGTCTGGTTCGCGGCCCGTGCTCTAGCCTGCCGATCCGCTCCCGAGTATTGCCCATCGCACTCCGCGAACGCGCTAACCACAATTTCCTGCTCGGTCGGGACTGCTACGGCGACCGTTGCGGTCGGCGTAGCAACCGGGGTGGATGTGGGAGTTGGCGTGGATGTAGGGGGAATTGTCGGAGTGGGGATCGCGGGTGTTGAAGTGGCTGCGTTTGGGGTCTCAGCTGGGGACAACTCCGGCGGCTGGGGTGTCTCGGTAGGCAACAGCGCGGGCAGAGAAACAGCCGGGGTCTCGTCGGTTTCCAGCCAACCGAGGCGCACGGCTCCATAGGCAATACCGCCGCCAAATGCCGCGAGCACGAGCAGCATGGTTGTTATCTGCGCCACGGTCTTCCACGTCCACCCTTTCGATGGCGGAGTGGACGCTGGGGCGAACCCTCCAGCTTGGTGCGTACCGCGCCGGCCACCGGGCACGGCTGTCGTGGTGGGCGCGGGGAACTTTGGATTTAGAATCGAAAAGCCTTCGGTGCCTGTGGGTGGTATTGGTCGACTGGTCCTGCTCTGCGCAGCGTCCACAATGTCTTGAATTTCTACGGGTCCGCTGCTATACACCGCCGGCAAATCTCTCGGTATCTCGTAGGTCTGCGAACCTTGTGGCAACGGCCGGCCTTCCTCCGCGTACCGGTCCGCGTCCCGGCGTCGTCGGGCGTTGCGGCGTCTAACGCACGCGTTGCAAGGGCAATCATACCGGTGGTCCGGTTGCTGGCGCGCCATCTTCTGGCCTCACGATCCGCCCGTCTCTTACGTCGCCAGAATAACCACGTCGCCAACGATAACGATACAGCTCATGGGAACCCCCTTGCGGACGCAGAGATAGGCTAACTTGCCACAGTCCGCCCGTTCCCAGACGTGGTTCCCCGCAAGGAGGCACGGGAGTGCCCACAATGCGAAAAGAAAGCGCGTCTGCTCCCGGCACGGGGTCGGGTAGCGAACGGACTGTGGCGGCGTCAGATTAGCACACCCGAGAGGCTCCGCCAATCGTGCGGAGGGCAGGCTTGACAAGCAAGAACATGTGCTCTAATATAGTACACACGTTCCGAATTTAAGTTTGCGGAGGCTCAAACGATGGTTGCCGCCGAAGTAACCGAAATCCGATGCAAGTCCCTGATTAACCGCGTTAACGCGCCGGACTATCCGTTTCGCTGGACGATCAATCCCTATCGGGGTTGCCGACACGCCTGTCGCTATTGCTACGCCCGGTCGACGCACGAATACTGGGGCATGGACGCCGGCGCCGACTTTGATCGCCAGATTTTCGCCAAGATCAACGCCCCGGACGTGCTGCGCGAGGAGCTGTCCCGCCCCAAGTGGCGCGCGGAGCCAATAGCCATCGGCACGGCGTCCGATCCCTACGAGCCAGCGGAAGCCCAGTACGGGCTGACCAGGCGGATCCTCGAGACGCTGGTGGAATTCCGCAATCCGGCCTCAGTAACCACCAAGGGCACGCTGGTGCGGCGTGACGTCGACGTGTTGCGCCGGCTCAACGAAACCGCCGGCGCCCAGGTGGTGTTCAGCGTCGGCACCATCGACGAGAAGGTTTGGCGCCAAACGGAGCCGGGCGCTCCGCACCCTATGGCCCGTCTGGAGGCCATGCAATACCTGGTAGAGCACGGCGTGCCGGCCGGGGTGCTGGCTGCGCCGCTGTTGCCGGGACTATCCGACACTGCGGCAAGCATTGACGCCCTGGTGTCCGCGGCGGCCGAACACCGGGCGCAGTTCCTGTCCGGCAATCTGCTGTTCCTGCGGCCGGGCAGCCGGGAATGGTTCATGCCTTTTATCCGCGAGTCTTACCCGCACTTGGCGTCGGGATACGCGCGCCTGTATCGCAGCGAACACGCGCCTCGGGATTACACCAATGCGGTGCTCGCGTTGGTTGACGACGCCAGGCTGCGCTGGGAGCTGCCGCGTATGCCCTCGATCAAGAACTTGCAACCGGCGACGCTGCCCGGATTTGCGGAGACTGCCAGCGCCGATTGCGAGGTGGGGCAGATCGGGGGCGAGCCGGACGCGCCGACCCAGTTGTCGCTTCCCCTGGCCGCGTAGCTATCCGGCGTTGGTCCAGATCTGTCCGCGCCGGCGCACCGGTTCCAGCAGCGACTCGTCAAACGACAGCGGATCGTAGTCCTCGCGGTTCGGCGGGCGGTATCCTAGCGCCCCGCATACCGCTTCATTGGTGTAGTAACCGCGATAGGTCTGTGTGACCAGTTCCTGGAAAAACTCTGGGCCCGACGCTTCGACACTGCGCAAAGCGTCCGTCTGAGCCGCCTCCGGCAGGTCGGCGAACGAACCGCCGCGGTCACTGGCAGCCAACTCAATCTGGACCAGCCCGTCCAGCAGCGTGCGACGCTTACCCGTGGATCCCGCCGCGACCGATTCAACGAACCCAGCGATGCCCAGATCGCCGGCGGCGGGCATGTTCCCGGCAGCCGGGACAAGACGGTTTAGCACAGCCGCCAGCATGGCGCGTTGGGCATCGCTTAAAATCGATTGACCTGACATCTGGTTGGGGGTGGACATGGGAAGCCTCGCTGGACATGGTTTGTAATATGACAGGCGTATGGTAGCATGGTTCGAGATGCCTCGCATGATGCAACCGACCCAGTATCGTTTATATGAGGAGATGAGAGTATGTACCAAATCAGCTATACGCCATTAGCGCTGCAACAGTTGAAGGATGTATCACAACGCGAAGACCGTGTAGCAATCATTCATCGAATAGTGGCATTGGCAATTAATCCCTACGAAGCTAGAGCACTGAAGTACGAATTGGCATCATATCGTAGGGCTAGAGCGGCTGGCGGGCAATATCGGATTTTCTTTAGAATTGATGACGCTACGGTCCGGATCGAATTTATCGGGATGAGAATCCCGGGTAGTGGTCAGGACGCTTACGCGCTGTTCCGGCGTATGCTCACTGAAAGCAATCTTTAATTTCGCAAAGGATTTAATTATGATTGGCAACACGGACAGTAGACGGGTGACGCAGCTGGTTCCTGTAGAGGACTTGGCAGAACTCTTGCCGTGCCTGCAAAAAATCCTGAATGCCAACCCGGACGCGGTGGTTGCGATTACCAACCAGGGCAAACCGGTGATGGCGTTGCTGTCATGGGGGTCCTGGGAAGATACCGAGGACATGGCTGCCACGTGGGAAACGCTGGAAATCACGGTCGACCCCAAGGCCACAACCGCCCTGAGCCATTCCCAATCCGAAGGCGCCGACGATCTTATCCCTGGCGACGTGGCGGTGCAGCAGCTCATTGCCGAAGGACTGATTGATGAGGCGGATCTCTAGAAGATTATGCTGAGCGCCCCGTGATCGGACAACTCTTCGAGATCGAGGATGGCGCGCTTGCGGCAGATCCGGAGGCTGCCATCGACGCGGCGCAGTCGCAGGTCGTAGCGTCCCACGTACGGCGACGCCTCTCCCGCCCGGTACCGCCACACCGCCACGGAGCAGGTCACGTCGAGTTCGTTCCCCTCTTGCGCCGTCACCATCACGTTGGAGATGAACCGGCGCGTGCGCGACCACGGGTACTCGCGGTGAGCATGGCGGCTCTGCAAGCGCACGACGCGCCCTTGCATCCTGCGATAGTCGTCGTCGATGAACACCAGGTCAGACGCGGGGTCGCCCTCGGGCAGGTCGGTCGTCGGCACGATGTAACGTGCATCCGGCGTGTAGAGGGTCAGCCACGCGTCCAGGTTCCAGTCGTCCAGCAGCCGGGCTTCAAGATACAGCAACTGTTCCACCTCGTGCTGGAGCAGCAGGGATTCGGCTGTCGCCGGCAGACCCGTCGCATAAGGCTTGACCGGAATATTTTGGGCAACCATGAAAATCGGGCTCCTGCGGCTAATCGTCAGCGGCCACGGTGAGTTCCGGCGACGGTTGCACGTCAGGAATTTCACCCGGCGTCAGACCGCGCTCGTACTGCTCAACGTGAGGGCGGTCAGCGACCAGGGACTGCCAGCGTCGCCAGAAGGAACGGATCTGGAGCTCGTCGTTGCCCCGCGGCTCCCGGTGGAAGCCACGCGACAAGTCGGACCATTCCACGCCGCCGGAACGAAAGCCCTGCTGGCAGGATTCCAGGGCCTCCGTGTCGTCGGGCGTCGCAAATCCACCCGGACCCAGGAAGGTGAGGAAGGAGTCCAGGCGGCGGTTCAGCCTGGATCCAGTCTCGCCGGCAGGCACCACCTGCCACGCGGTCACGTCCATGCTGTCCGGGCCGGTGGGCTGGAACACGCGGATGGTCACCGCCATGATGTCGTTGATGACCAGGTTGGGAAAGATCACCATGTTGCGGCTTTTCTCGCACATACGCAAGGCCTTGGTGCGGCCGTGGCGCGCGATCAATTCGTCCTTGATGCCATTGATCTCCTCGCGCGCCTCTTCCCCGAAATAAGGATGCCACATGGCAATCGGTCGACCGTAGATCGCGTCGTTTTCCATGACGCCATGGCCGTTGCCCAGCGCCCTGCCGAAGCCCCGGCGGCGGTTGATGGCGGGTATGTCGCTGCCAGCCTCGCTGGCCATGTAGTCGAAATAGGTCTGGTGGGTGGGCAACGCGTGATAACCGTCGATGCTGTTTTCGGCAAGCAGTTTCCAGTTGGCCTTGATGGTGTAGCGGTTGGAACCGGGGATGACCTTCATCCCTTCCGGCGCCTGGTCGGCCACCAGATCAAGGTATTCGGCAGCGCCCGCGAGGTACTCGGCTAGCGACCCAGCCTCGGGGTCGAAGCACACGAAGATGAAGCCCTTGTAGCTCTCGTAGCGAGGGGAGCGCAGGCTGAAATCGGCGCGGTCAAAATCCGGCCCGTACCCCTCAATGTCGGGCATTCCGATCAGCTCACCGGAGGTGTTGAAGCTCCAGGCGTGGTAGAAGCACTGGAGCACTTGGGCGTTGCCGTGGTCGGTGCGGCAGATCAGCGCGCCGCGATGGGGACAGGTGTTGTGGAAAACCCGCAACTCACCATGACGGTCGCGGGCGAAGAACAGGGCGCGCTCGGCAACCACGCGGCGGGCGTAGTCTCCCGGGTTCGGGACTTCGGACTCGTGGCCCAGGTAGAGCCAGCAACGGTCGAAAATGCGCTGCCGCTCCAGATCGTAGATGTCCCGGGAAGTCATGCTGGAGCGGTGCACCTGGAACTTGCCCAGGTCCGGCCGGTCATACACGAGGTTGCCGATTTCCATGTCAAACCTTCCTCACGTCAAGCGGGCATCAAAAATCAGTTCGCGCACCCGAAACTCGAACCCCGGCATCACGTCCTCGCCGGACAGGGTTTCGGGGTCTTCCAATACTTCCGGTTCCTGGCCGGGCCGGTAGATGGCAACGCGGCGGTTGCGGGGGTCAATTAACCAGCCCAGGCGCGCGCCGTGGATGATGTACTCTGCCATCTTGCTTTGCAGGTAGGCCAACGAGTCGTTGCGTGAGCGAATCTCGGCGACGAAATCGGGGCAAATCTGGCCGGTGCGGTACTGCTCCGGGTCAAGCTGCGCCAAACGCTCCGGGGACACCCAGGACGCATCGGGGCCGCGCCCGCCCAGGTCGGGGATGCGGAACACCACCTTCGACGACGGAGCTATGCCGCCGTTTCGTCGGGTCCACATTTTCGTGTCGGCGATCAGTTCGGATTCCTCATCTGCACCCGGCATCATCATGGGCGGCATTATAATCAGCTCGCCCGTCTCGTTGTACTCGATGGCGTAGAGGTCGTTGGCTTCCATGAATGCCGAGAGCAATTCAAAGTCAATCTCCGCCAGGGTCTTCCCGCCCAACAGGGGGCGCAAGTCCAGGATGATGGGCAGGCCGGGAACCTCGCCGTCCGTGAAAAAACGATCGCCAACTGATTCTGGGACAGCATCGGCGGTTGGTCCGGGCGATTGTGCAGTCTGCGTTGTCATAGGCAGTCTCCGCAGCAGAGTCGCCGCCAGGTCAGCGCGGGATCACGGGAAGGGTGATGTGCGACGGGTGGCGGGCGGAATGATGCACGGTCTGGCGAGCCGTTTCCAGCCTGGTATCCACACCGAGGGCCGCGCCGGTATTCGGGTTGCGGTCGAAGCGGGGGAAGTTGCTGCTGGAGATATCCACCCGTATCCGATGACCAGGCTTGATCACGTGACTGGTGGCCCACAGGTCGATGGTGTAACGGTACACCTCGCCAGGAGTGATGAACGACGGCTCGCGGACCGATGTGCGGTAGCGGGCGCGAATGATGCCGTCCTGCAAATTATGGGCGAAGCCATCCGGGCGCACATCAACCAGCTTGGCGGTGAAATCGGTGTCCACCGCAGTGGTCGCAGCATAGAGCGTTACTGAAATGGGGCCGGTGAGTTCCAGGTCGGACTCGACCGGGTCAGACGTAAAGGACAGGACGTCCGGGCGGTCTTCGGCGGGACCCTGATCGAAGACGCCGTACTCGATGATGAGGGTGTTGCCGCCCAGGGTGGGCACCGGGTCATTCGGGTCGTAGGTGAACTGGTCCGCCGGCTCGTCCGGTGCCGGCGGCACGGTCGACAGCGAGCCGTCGCCGCCGCGAGTGTTGGCGTTGCCTCCGGAGTGAAGATACCAGCGGGTGTACTGGGTGCGAGCCAGCGGCCATTCGTTTTCGTCACGCCACTTGTTGTCGCCCATGACGAACAGGCGGACCGGCGGATCATCCATGATCCCGGTCTCCTCGCCCTTGAGCCAGTAGCCGTACCAGCGCAGCAGGTAGTCGTGCAGCTCGATGGCCGCTTCGGACCCGAAGTCGATGTTGCCGGCGCCGCCGGTGGTGGGCTCCGTATACGGTCGCAGGTGGGCCCACGGTCCGATCAGCAGCTTCTGGTTCCGCCGGGCCGTTTCGCTGCCGCCGTGCTTGCCGATGGCCTGGTAGGCGTTGAGCGCGCCTTCCAGGAAGATGTCGTACCACGAACTGACGTGGAACATGGGGATGGTCACGTTGCGCGCCTGCCGTTGCAGGTTGATGCCCCACCAGTATGGATCGTCCAATTCCTGGTCGAAATACTCGTGGAAATAAGGAGCGGCCTCCTTGAGGCGCTCAATCCAGTCGCGCAGAGGCAGGTGTCGATACCAATGATCGGACAGGGGTTGGCCGAAGTTGCCGGGCTCGATGACGTACTCATCCATCTTGGCCAACAGCGCTTCATGGCCGCCGCGGGCGAGGGTGTTCCTGCCCTTGAGGATGGCATACGGAACCGTCCAGCCCCATTCCATGGCGCCGCCGGTGTGGTAGACCCAGGACTGGTGGAAGTCGGACGACGCGGAGACGACCGCCATGGTCTGCAAATGCGGCGGCAGCGGGCGCTTGCCAGCCAAGGTGTACTGCGTTGCGCCGAGGTAGCTCTGCCCGGTGGTCGCCACGCGGCCGTTGGACCAGGGCTGTCTCGCCGCCCACTCAACGGTGTCGTAGCCGTCCAGGGCTTCCTGGAACAGCGGATCGTAATCGCCCTCGGACTCGAAGCGTCCGCGCACGTCCTGGCTTAAGAGCACGTACCCGTGGCGCGGGAAGAACCAGATGGAATGGTCAGGATTGTCGAGGTAGCTATCCTTGCTGTAGGGCCCCCGGTTGATCAAGACCGGGAAACGTCCCGGCGCGTCGGGCCGCACTACGTCGGTGGCCAGGCGGGTGCCGTCACGCATGGGCACCATCACATTGGGCTCGCGAGTGACCTGGTACTGGGTTCGCTGGGCAGTCATGGGTAGCACCTCCGAAGGCGGGCCGGCAATCGTTTACGGCGTCGGCTGACGGAAACGATTGCCGCTGGAACAGAACTCAGGCAGCGGTGGTTCCGCCGTCGATCACCACCTCGGAGCCGGTCACGAAGGACGATTCGTCAGACGCCAGGTAGATCGCGCCGTAGGCGATCTCGCTGGGCTTGCCGACTCGCCCCAGGGGCAGCCGCTGCATCCGCAGGGCCATGTTGGCGGGGTCGTTCAGGGTGTCGGCGATCATGTCCGTTTCGATCGGGCCCGGGTGGATGGAGTTGCAGCGGATGCCCTCGCGGGCGTGCTGGATGGCAGTGGACTTGGTGAACAGCCGGACGGCGCCCTTGGTGGCGGTGTAGCTGGC
This sequence comes from Dehalococcoidia bacterium, assembly GCA_965207585.1. GTDB lineage: Bacteria > Chloroflexota > Dehalococcoidia > Lucifugimonadales > UBA3495 > Bin87. The sequence continues at coordinate 188,971 of CBDBMT010000003.1, forward strand.
AGAACCGTTGGGGCTGCCCACCAGGCCGGCGGTGGAGGAGATGTTGATGATGGAGCCGCCACCGGCATCGCGCATGGCCGGTATGGCGGCCTTGGTGCCCAGGAACACGCCCTTGGCGTTGACGGCGAAGATGCGGTCCCAATCGTCTTCGGTGGTTTCCTCGATGTTCTTGCGGATCAGGATGCCCGCGTTGTTGAGGAGAACGTCGAGCTTGCCGTAGGTGTCCACGGCCGACTGCACCGCCGCCTCCCAGTCGGACTCGCTGGTGACGTCGAGGTGCACGTAGGTGACGTTGTAGCCGAGTTCCTGGAGCTCGGCCTCGGTCTGGCGTCCCTGGTCATCGAGGATGTCGCCGATGACGACGCTGGCGCCCTCTTCCGCGAACATGCGGGCCTCGACCGCGCCCTGCCCTCGCGCTCCGCCGCTGATGAGTGCAACCTTGCCTTCCAACCTGGCCATGGTGATGCCTCCTGTAGGTGGGTTCTAGATGCTGTGATCACTGAGATGCGGCCACTTTATATTGGTTGGCAATCAGGCGCAACCGGACCGTCAGCGAATGCGAGACGGGTCCCACAGCCGACAAAAACCCATCGCGCCAGGGGCGTTGACCTCCACCCGGTACACGTCGGGGTTGGAGAGGTTTTCCCATCCTGCGTAGCCGAAACCGGGATCAATCGAGTGCAGGATCAGGGCCAGCAGGTTGCCGTGGGTTATGACCACCGGCAGTTCAGCCGAACCACTCAGCAAGTCATCCAAAGCGGGCCATGCGCGCCGCAGCACGTCGTTCGCCGATTCGCCGCCGGACGCCCGCAGGTCGGGGTCCGCAAAGGAGTCGCGCACGATATCTCGCCAATGGTCGATGGGATGTGGCGACAAAACCCTCTCGTTCAGGCGGGGATCGGTCTCAGCGCCAAGATGCAGGAGCTCCGCCAGGGGTTCGGCGGTCTGCTGGGCTCGGAGATAGGCGCTGGTGACGATGGCATCTATGGGGAAGGCTGACAGGAAACTCACCAATTCCTGGGCCTGGCGCTTGCCGGCTTCGGTGAGCGGCGCGTCCGGTTCCTGGCCGGCTGCCTCGCAGTGCCGGACGAGAATCAGGCTGCACACGGCGATGGCTAGGGACGCCAGCGCAGGCGCGCGCCGACGTTGGTGAATCCCGCTCGCTGGTAGAACTGGATCTGCCGTTCGCCGTGGTATGGGGTGCCCAGTTCGACCATGGCGCAGCCGCGCGCAACGGCATGATCGAGGGCAAACTGGAGAACCTCCATGCCGACGCCGGAACTGCGCACGCTGGGATCGACGTACATCTCCTGGATGATGGCGTAGCGGCCGACGCTGCGCAGAGCCTCTACGAAGGACACGGTGCAGACGGCGGTGAAGCGACCTTCATCTTCCGCCAGCACGACGAAACCAGAGGGACCGTCCTCGGCAAACCGCTCGTACACCGGCGCCATCGCTTCCGCAGGAGCCGGCGTCCCTCCCAGTTCGGTGAGGAGGCGGCGCACCAGGTCTATGGCGGCATCGCGGTCCTGAGCGGTTGCCAATCTGATGTCGGGCATGGCTGTTGCTGCTCCAAGAAATCAACGGGGTGCCGCGCTTACCGTTGCTGAGATCAATGCGGAGGGTTCAGGAAAGGATATCGAAACCATTCCAGCCCGGGACGGCGGATGCCTGACGGATCCAGCTCGCGACGAGTTCCTCGTCGAGCACACCGTCTTCGTAAACGTGGTAGTAGCGCGTATCCTTGTCCTTGGACTCGACAGGTGGAAGAGGGTCCAGTGACGACCCGTTGAGGAAGGTGACCTTCACGTAGCGGGTGAAAACGTGGTAGCTGAGGAACCAACCCTCGCCCTCGACTCCGTAGAAGGGCGAGTTCCACCGCACCGCCTTGCGCACGTCGGGCACGGTGCGCACGATGAGGTCGTCCAAGCGGCGGCCGACATCGCTCTTCCACTCGGGCATGGCCGCGATGTAAGCCTGCACGGGAGCGTCGCCGTCGGCCTTGGCGATCTGCGGGTTGCCTCCGGAGAGGAGTTTAACCTCGCCGGTTGCGTTTTCGGGAGTCCCGGCAGAGACCCTGGGTCGCTTGCGGCGAGCTTCGTCAGCCATTGCGCTCACTCCAACCCGCGTTCATCGGAACACACCTCATGGCAACCGAGCCTGAAAAAGCAATTCGTCGGGGGTGATGTTTCGCGGTCCCAGCATCCTACCTAACCTGCGCCGCTTGTTGAAGAGTAGGCGACCACTGCGCTCAGTTTATCAGCAAGCCGGTCTTCAGCTGTTTCCAGATCGTACTGGCTTTGCAGACCCATCCAGAATCCGGCAGAGTTCCCGAAATAGCGGGAGAACAACAACGCGGTCTCCGCCGTAATGGACCGCTCACCGTGGACGATAGCATGAATTCGTCTGGCGTCCACGCCGATGGCCTTGGCCAGCCGGTACTGCGTGACATTCATTGGCCGGAGAAACTCTTCATCGAGGATCTCCCCCGGATGGATGGGCAACGTGCGTTCGGTGTTGTTGGGCATTTCCCCGTGCAATCCCTGTCCCCAAACGCCCATCCTTAGGCAGATGACCGACACTAGAAACAAGCCGATCAGTCGGGAGTATCGTTATTGCCCTCGGCCTTTGGATCGTAATTTCGTACTGGGATACCGTTTGCTTCAAAGCGGGAAAGGCCCCGGCGCAGGACATTTCTCCAATAAACATCATCCGTCATGCGCTCCACAAAGACGGTCCCCATGCCGGCAAGCAACATGTCCTCAAAACGCGAAATGGAGCCCTGCCTACCACCCCAACGCGCGCGGCTCAAGCGATCATCGTCGTAACCCTCGATACAAGCGGCAACTTGATCGAATGTTGTAAAGCCCAATCGCCGCAGCAGCCGGGCCCAATATTCGTAGGAGAAATCAGTGCTACGCGCATCTGGCCCGACCCGTTTGTCGATATACGATCTCAGTGCATCGGCGGTAATTTCAACTCGATCGAGATCTCCTTCTTCGACCGACGTCCTTGCTTGTTGTTTGAGAACTTTATCTTCATCTTGGATCGCTTGGAACTCGCGGTCCGCGATTTCGAGCAAGCCAGCGAGAGCCATGAACCGCCGTCTAATCGTGTACGGTATAGTGATGGTAGATTTATATTGAATGTCATGCTCAATTTCTGCCCACGCATGTTGGAGAATTGTGCGCACTTGAATCTCTGCGATCAAATCACGATGCGGTTCGTATTCCGGGAGGGCCGTGCGCGCACCACTGAGCCGTACCAGGAAGTGTTCACTCTGGTATCCGAACCGCTCCTGTTGAATAAGTGTACGGCTAAGGTCTATGTGCTCCAACACTTCGAACTCTTTACGGATGCATGAACCGATAGTTGCCACATCGCGCGGGAAAAAGGCAATTATACGTACTCCGGCTAGATCGGTTATGTCATACAATGGGTGTGGATACTTAGGTGCCTCCGGATCGTCGTCCGATGGTGTCGCGGATTTGGCACCAAAACTCTCAGGATCTTTCGCTCGAGCTTCTACGGAATTTACAGTAATACCCGCCGACCTTAACGCTTGGTCCACGATCACCCTCGCTGCGCGCGCGAATCCTTCGTAGCGAGGTCGGACGCGAAGATATTCCTCTACCGCGGTGCGCCTGTGCTCCGCGAAGTTGAACGGCTCTGCTTGCTCCGCGTCGCGGTCTGCTTCGTCAATGGATCGACCGATGGGAATCGTGTTGTCGGGTTCGCCCATATTCTACGAAAAACCCCCGCTTCAGGTCGCAATCTCAACACAGCCTAGGCTCGTCAGCTTGTGCGCCGCCTCTCGATACCTTACGGCCCCGTGACCACGGCCTCAACTGACACCGGGCCCGCCGCATCGTCAACTTGGATTTCCGGCGGTAACGGGCTCCCCTCGTCCTCGTAAATCTCCAAAACCACCGCAAAAGCGTCCTCCGCGTTAACCAGGCACTCCGCGATGGTGTCCCCTTCGGTGATCAGCTCCGGCAGAACGGGAGAGGTAACGGTGTACCCTCCTTCAGGCTGCGGCTCCAGGATCAGGGGAATCTTCGCTATCATCGGCCGTTCCTTAACTCGAAACATACGCTTTGCAGGCACGCAGAAATGGTGGGCCCGACAGGGTTCGAACCTGTGACCTGCCGATTATGAGTCGGATGTTCTTCCACTGAGGTACGGGCCCCGAACGCGCGGCATGCGGATTGAGGTCGTGCCACGATTCAGGTTAGACCCCGACCGCCCAATCGTCAAATGCCCAGGCGCTAGCGGTATTACGGGTCCAACTCCGCCAGCTGGCGGCGCTCCACCAGTTCTTGCCCCTCCAGCATACACCCCCGGCTCACCGGCCCTTACGGAAAGTAGCGGTAGATTTCGCCCCGGGGTAGGAAGCGGCGCAGGACGGCTATCTCGCCGTCCATCGTGATGCCCAGGCGATAGTCGCCTATTCTGATGCGGTAGTGCTGCCCTTCGGCCAAGAGTCGCCTGACCCCGCTGACCTCCGTGATGTCGGCGACTTCGATCAGTTCCTGGATTGTACGGTCCAACCTGCGCCGGATTTGACTAGATCCGAGCCGCCTCACATCCCGGCTAAACTGGCGGCTGGGTTCGACAGTCATCGGGCGTCCGCAGAGTTTCCAGCACCTCTTCCAGACTCACGCGGTCATTAATGTCGCCTTCTTCCATAGCCCGAAGCAGCGCCTGGTCCTCTTCCTCTTCGGTCAGCGTTCCATCCCAGAAGAAATCGGCCACCACCCCGATTTCCTCGTTGGTGAGTCCATACAGGTCGTACACCAGCCAGTCGATTTCCTCCTCCATCTCGCTGGTGTTAGCAGACGCCTCTGCGGTCTTCGCGGCCAGGATGCGGTCAACCAGGCGGACCAGCGGGCGCTGCTTGGCTGCGCTGAGCTTGCGGATGGGAATGGTCTCGCCACGGGACAGGCACCAACGGGCTAGTGCGGAGCTTTGAATGGCGTTGACATACTTGGGCTGCAGTGCATCGTCCTTGCGGAGCGCGGCCTGCTCCCAGCTCCGTACCTTCTTGAGGATGTCTTGTTCCGCTGACATGGCTGCGTGTTCAGCTTGAGTATCCGGCTGGCGCTGACTTGCCATACTGCCGTGATAGCACGGCTCCGCCAGTCGCCTCGTGAATTTCGGTCGCTACAGGAATGGAGAGTGGTTGATTCGGAACATCCTCTTGAAACAGACCGGGCAGGTACCCCGAGTAGCCAGTCTACCGTTTGGTCAAAATCGATCGGCGACGATGTTCAGGGCTACACCATGCTCAAGGTATGCCTTGGCTGCCGCGAGAACGAGAGCGAAGCCGCCCGTCGAATCTACAACTCGGTCGATCACGTTATCGGCGTCACTATCGAAGCCGCTATTGACGACACTGACATACGTCCCATCGGCCCCACGATCTTCGAAAGTCCACTCAACCCGCGATGGATTTTCCGAATCAACATCCCATTCAATGTAGATCCGCTTATCTTGCTCCAATGCCAACACGCGAACTGTCGTCGAAGCCTCGTACAGATCCCAGTACCATTTCACCGAGCCATCAGCTACCAACGGCCCGGAAGTACGGTTAAACCAAAACTTCGTAATCACATCTGGATTCACGAAGGCGTCAAACACTTGCGCCACGGGTCGACGGATGAGCAACTCGATTTTCGCAACAATCTGGTCGTCGAGGGACATCTGCTTATGGGTCCTTCGTTTGGCATCCGGTGATCTGACACATGCCTATGTCTGAGTATTTTAGATACTTGCGCGGTACTGTCTATAGATAGGCTGGTGGGCCCGACAGGGTTCGAACCTGTGACCACCCGATTATGAGTCGGACGCTCTTCCACTGAGCTACGGGCCCCGAACGCGCGGCGCGAGCATCGATGCCGCGCCACGATTCAGGTTAGACCCGGACTGCCCAATCGTCAAATGCCCAGGCGCTGGCGGTATTCCGGGTCCCATTCGGCCAATTGGCGGCGCTCCACCAGTTCCTGCGGGTCCAACGTCGGCGACGGCTCGCCGGTGGTGGGCACCTCGGTGATCACGGTGGCGTCGGCCCACGCGGACACCTGCTCGGCGGGCTTGCCCAGCAGCGCCTCCAGCAGCGGCACGTTGTCCTGGCCGAACTTGGGAGCCGGCCCGCGCACCTCCAGCGGAGTCTTTGACAGCTTGTAGGGACGGCCCATGATGATGCGCGTGCCCATGTCCCGCTCCGGCGGAAATTCCACCCGCTCCAGGAAGTTGCGACTCCGGTAGTGCGGGTCGAAGTGGACGTCCTTTCCGTTGAGCACGGGGCCGGAGGCGATGCCCACGGCCTGCAGGGCGTGCATCATCTCGTACTTGTCGTGATGCTTCGTCCACTGGCCGACGGCCTCGTCGATCTCATCGTGGTTCTGCTGACGGCCGGCCAGCGTGGCGAACCTTTTATCCGTCGCCAGGTCGTCCCGCTCCATCAAGCGGCACAGGGCGAGCCACTGTTCGTTGTCGGCCACGGACAGGGTGATCCATTCGTCCTCGCCGGCCGCCGGATAAGCTCCCTGGGGCGCGCGGTTGGGATGGCGGTTGCCGATGCGCTCGCCCTCGCGCCCGTTGGCGATGGCGTCCATCAGGTACTCGGACAGGAACATCACGCCGGCCTGGTACATGCCGATGTCCACCCACAGGCCCTTGCCGGTGCGGTTCCGGTAGCGCAGCGCCGACCCGATGGCGAGCATCGCGCTCCAGGTGGACAGGAAGTCAACGAAGGAGCGCCCGGCCTTGGACGGCTCGTCGCCCGGGTACCCGGTGATCCAGCAGTGGCCGTGGGTTCCCTCCTGGGTAGTCGCCTGGGCCGGATACGACGAGTACGGACCGTCGCCGTGGCCGTATCCGGTGTTGGACACCATGATGATGTCGGGGCGCAGCTTGCGGAGGTTCGGGTAGTCCAGGTTCCAGCGGCGCATGACCCGGGGCGTGAAGTTCTCCATGACGACGTCGCTGACCATCACCAGCTCGCTGAAGATCTGGCGGCCCTCCTCCTGGGCCATGTCGAGAACCATGGAGCGCTTGCCGCGGTTGAGCAGCTGGTAGGTGGACGGCCGGTTCCACCAGTCCTCGCCCGGATCGTTGTCGGGGAAGGTGCCATAGAGTCCGCCGCCGCGGGTTATGTCCGGTCGCCCCGGCCCTTCGATCTTGACGACCTCAGCGCCCAGGTCCGCCAACTGCCCGCCGGTGTAGGGCAGCGCGAAGACATAGGTGGAGTCCAGAACTCGTATCCCTTCCAGCGGCAAACCGGCCATAGGTGACTTGCTCCCTGCGCCCGCGTCGGTCTTCAGATGACGTCCAGCTGCCGCATCACCGACAGCGTCTCCCGGTCGTAACCCAGGCCCTCGACGAATATCTCCGCGTTGTGCTGGCCCAGCGTCGGCGCGGCCATCCGCAGTTGGTATCCGGCCGGCGTCATGCGGAACAGCTCGGCCGGCACCTTGATACGCCCAATGACGGGGTGCTCCGTCTCCCGGTAGAACTCGCGGGATTCCAGCTGTGGGCAGTCGGCCAGTTCCGTGGGCGTCTGCACCAGGCCGAAGAGCATGCGCTTCTCGGCCGCCGCCGGGAACAGCTCCCACTTCTCCCGGTCCTTGATGGCATCCAGCACCACCTCGTCCATGGCCGGCCCGTTGCGGACCCGCTGGGCTCGGTCGGCGAACCTGGGTTCCAGCAACTCGGGAGCGCGGAAGAAATCGGCGATATCCTCCCAGGTCGCGCCGCCGCCGGCCTGCACGATGATCCACCCGTCCTTGCACGGCATGGGGTTTTCCCACATGGTGCCGGGGGCGCGGCGGACCTGCACGCCGCCGATGAACGGGTAGATGGTCTGGGTCGCCATCATCGTCGAGGCCACACATTCGGTGATGGACACGTCCACGTGCTGGCCGATGCCGTTTCGGTCCTGAGCGAACAGGGCCATGGCCGTCGCGCCGGCCCCGAACAGGCCGCCCTGGTACTGCGCCTGGAACCCGCCATGCTTCAGGGGAGGCCGGCCCTGCACGCCGCTGATCCCCATCACCATGCCCATCGCGTAGGAGACGATCTCCTCCCCGGCGTATTGGCTGTAGGGGCCGGTCTGCCCGAAGGGCGTGATCGAGGTCATCACCAGGTTGGGGTTGATCGCTGACAGCGTCTCGTAACCGATGCCCAGGTCGTCGAGGTGGCCGGGCCGGTAGCTCTCGATGACCAGGTCCACGTGGGGCGTCAACTGTTTCAGGATGCGCCGGCCGGCGCCGCTCTCCAGGTTGAGAGTGATCCCCTTTTTGTTGAGGTTCAGGATGAGGAAAAACAGGCTCTTTTCCGGGTGCGGGTCGTCGTGGTAGTACGGCCCCACCCGCCGCATGGCCGAGCCGCCGGGCGGTTCGATCTTCAGGACATCCGCCCCGTAGTCCGCCAGCAGCCGCGCGCAAAAAGACCCGGCGATATCCTCGCTCAGGTCCAGCGCCTTGATTCCGCTCAACGGTGCGTCAAACATGGCGGCGATTTTATCCCAAGCGGGCGACGGCGGCAATTTGCGGGCCGATCCCGCAGGGCCTCTCGATTATCTATCCAAACTATCAACACCGTCATTCCGGCGAAAGCCGGAATCCAGAAGATGCTGGCGTTACGGGACGTTGGCGACAGCAAGACGTTCCTGGATTCCGGATCAAGTCCGGAATGACGTAAACAATCGAAAGACCCTGCCGATCCCGAATGCTACAATCAAAGCGACCGCCATTCGCCGGAAAAGCGCCAAGGGCATCAGGGAATGACACCCGAACGGAAAGCGCGAGAACAAATCACCCGGATGATTGAGATGGCCGGTTGGACTTACCGCGAGGAAGCGCCGGCGAGACGCCGAAACGGAGCCGGGTTCGCGGACTATATGCTTTTCGACGACGCCGGAACCGCAGTAGCGCTGCTCGAAGCCAAATCCGCCGACAAGCACCCTCTGATTGGCAAGGAACAGGCCCGAGAGTACGGCGTTAGCCTCGGTGTCAGCCACGTAATCCTGTCTAACGGAGGGCTGCATTATGTGTGGGATACCCGGGCCGGCGACCCCAAGCGGGTTCTGGCCCTGCCCTCTCCCGCTGAGCTGATTAATTTGCAAAGCCGCCCGCCCAGAGACCGTTCCCGATTGTGGACTGCAAACGTAAAGCCTGACTATCTCAAAACGGTGGCGAAATCAGATATCGAGATGCGCCGCTACCAGGTTGCCGCCATCAACGCTATTCAACAGCAAGCCCAGGCGGGCGATACGGCTTTTCTGCTGGAAATGGCAACCGGAACCGGCAAAACCATCGTTGCCGCCGCCCTGTGCTTCCTGTACTTGAACACCGGCAATGCCCAGCGCATCCTGTTCCTCGTCGACCGCATCGAACTCCGGCAGCAGGCCGTAGCCGGGATTAACTCAGCCCTGAATGAGCAGTATGTCGTGCGCGCCTACAGCGGTGATCCGGCCTACGATTGGGAGCGAACCCACGTCACCGTCACCACCGTCCAGTCTATCGATGTCCTGATGCGCGATGGCCAATCCATACCCGCTGACCAGTTCGACTTGATTATCGCCGACGAAGCCCACCGCTGCATCAGCGGCCCGAACCACCGCCGGCTATTTGAGCAGTTCCACGCTGAGAAAATCGGGCTTACCGCTACCCCTCGAACCTTCGTCAACAACGCCGTTGCCGCAGATGACGACTCGCCGGCGGCTCAGGAACAGCGCGCCCTCCGCGATACTTACCTGGCCTTCGGCTTGCCGCCCGGCGAACCGACCTACGCCTACACCATCGCCCAGGGTGTCCAGGACGGCTACCTGGTCGGCCCCACCGCCGTGGCGTGCGCACCGAGGTTACCAGGCAGCTGATGTCCGACGAAGGCTATCAGGTCACGATAGCGGACTACGAAACCTCCGGCGGCGACCTTGACCTGACGTACCACGCCGGCGACTTCGCCAGAACCTTCCTCTCTCCGGGCACCAACGCCGAATTCGCCCGCGTGTACCTGGAAGAAGCCTTGCGGGAACCGGAAACCGACCTCATCGGCAAGGGCATCATCTACGCCGTGAACCAGCGCCACGCCGCCGCCCTCACCCAGGCCCTCAACGAAGCGGCATCCGCCCGTTGGCCCGGCGTTTACAACTCCGACTTTGCCGTGCAGGTCACCTCCCACGTGTACGACGCCAACATTTTCGGGGAGCAGTTCAAGCACAACTCCCTCAGCGGACCGCATCCCGAAACGCCCGGCTACGCCACGTCCAAAACCCGGGTCTGCGTTACCGTAGCCATGATGACTACCGGATACGATTGCCCCGACCTGCTCAACATCGGCGTGTGCCGGCCCATCAAGTCGCCGGTGGACTTCACCCAAATCAAGGGCCGCGGCACGCGCCGGTATGACTTTCGCAACAACTACACCGACCCCCGGGTTCGGGAAGATCTGGCGCCGCGTCCCAAAGAGAAGTTCAAGATTATTGACTTCTTCGGAGTGTGCGAATACCACCACGAGACCGATTACTATGAACCGCGCATCTCCGTCCCAACTCCCGAACCTACCGGTGGCGGCGACGGGACGGACGGCTCACTCTCGGAACCGAGCGCGCCCACAGGCAAAGGCGTCTTCGTCCGCTACGGCGCCGACCAGACCGAAACCGCAATCCAGCTGACCTTTGAGATCGACAGCCGGCGCATCGCAGACCGGCAGCCTCTTCACGACCTGCGCGCCGAGCTTCGTCAACGGCTGGAGGCAACCAATCAGGCCGTGGCCGACGCCTTCAGCCAGTACCTGGAACAATATCCGGTTGCCGGTCACCGTTTGGAAAACGTCGTCGGCCTGTTCGAGGCTTACGCCACCGACCCGGCCGTGCGCGACGCCATAGACAAAGGGCGATTCGCCGCGTTGACCGGAACCACCCTGTCGCTGGCGCAATACATCGCCGTACCCGACGAGCACCGGGAGCGGATACCGGGCTACGTGCGGGCGCACCTGTTGGATGGGGAGCGGGCGGCCTAGCCGGAACAAATCATGGAAGTCCAGGAAGTCAAGAACATCGTCGGCACCGCTCGCGACCTGCTGGTGGGCAAGGTGCCCCTGCCCGTGGACCAATGCCAGGAAATCACCCGGGCCCTGATTTACAAGTTCCTCAGCGCCGAGGATGCCGCGAGCGCATCCCTGGGCGGCGAACCGAGTTATTTCACCGGCCAACACGCCGAATGCCGCTGGGACCGCCTGATGAGCCCGGAACGGACCGCAAACGACGTGGACCGTCTGTACCGGGAGGGCATGGCCCGGCTGGGCCAGGCCGACGTCATGCCGGCCATTCGCACCATCTACCAGGACGCCTACATCCCCTACAACGACCCGATCATCCTGCGCGATTTCCTGCGCGCCATCGACCGCTTTGATACCGCCGATACCGAGAAAATCGGCGACGCCTACGAAATGCTGCTGCAAGACCTGGGCGCCCAGGCTTCGGCGGGGCAGTTCCGCACCCCGCGGCACATCATCGACTTCATCGTTGCCATAATCGACCCGCAGAAGCACGAGACCATCCTGGACCCGGCCTGCGGCACCGGCGGGTTCCTGGCCTCGGCGTGGGAGCGCGTCAACCGGGCCGGCCGCCTCTCCGCCGCCGACCGGGGGAACCTGGCCCGCAACCTGGTGGGCTACGACATCTCCCCCACCATGGAGATGCTGTCCACCGTCAACCTCTTCCTGCACCACCGGCAGCAGCCCAGCGTCAGCGTGTACGACACCCTGACCAGCGAAGAACGCTGGAACGACCACTACGACGTCATCCTCGCCAACCCCCCGTTCATGTCGCCCAAAGGCGGCATCCGACCTCATGGCCGCTTTTTCAGCAGGAGCAAACGCTCCGAAGTGCTGTTTGTGGATTACATCATGGGCCACCTGAACGATAGCGGCCGGGCCGGCATCATCGTGCCGGAGGGCGTCATCTTCCAGAGCCAGCGGGCCCACACCCAACTGCGCCGTCTGCTGGTGGAGACTGCGCTGGTCGCCGTCATCTCCCTGCCCGGCGGGGTGTTCAACCCCTACAGCGGCGTGAAGACGTCCATCCTGATCCTGGACAAGACGCTGGCGCCGAAAACCGACCGCGTGGCCTTCTTCAAAGTCGCAAACGACGGCTACGACCTGGGCGCTCAGCGCCGCCCCATCGCCCAGGACGACCTGCCCGCCGTGGCCGACGAAATCAACGAGTACCTGCGCAGGCTGCGGGCCGGCGATTCTCTGGACGACTTCGCCCCGCAGACGGGCCTGCTGGCGACGAAAGCGCGGGTCGCGGAATACGGCGAGTACAACCTGAGCGGGGAGAGGTATCAAAATTCCACCATCAGTAACTCCAAATTCCCCATGGTGCCTTTGGGCCAAATAGCCGAACTGATCAGGGGAATCACGTTTCGCAAAGGGGATCAACTCGAAAGCGAAACTGCTGATTCCCTGCGGGTGGCTACGACAAGGGCGGCTCAAGAGGCTGGAATCGTAGAGGAAGACCTGTACCACATTCCTATGAAATTGCTGAAGGATAGCAAAAAGACGCTACGGCCTGGCGATATTTTGATTTCGACTGCCAACAGCCTTAATCTGTTGGGTAGGACTACACACGTGCAAAGCGTCGCCCGTCCCACTTCGCTTGGCGCTTTTATGTCCCTGATACGCTCCAACGAGGAGGTATTGGACACATACCTTCTGCATTGTCTTCGTACGGATTATGCCACCGAGTTTTTCCGGACGAACGCCAATACCACGACCAACATCTCGAATCTCAACTTAAGCACGCTCGCCAAGTTCGAAGTCCCCCTGCCGCCGCTGGAGGTGCAGCGGGAGATCGTGGCTGAGATTGAGGGGTATCAGCGGGCCATTGACGAAGCAAGGGTAGAGGTTATACGATTAGAACAGATGACCAAAGACGCGATTGCCCGCGTCTGGAAATGACCATTAGGGTGAAAACATCATGGAATCTGCTCTGAAAATCATCATGACAGCGGTCGTAGCAGTTGTTTTACTCTCACTACTGGCTTGCAGCGAGGGGCAACCCAAGCCGACACCGACGCCCATACCCATTGAGCAAGTTGAAGATGTTTATGCGGACTACCAACGGGAAAAGACAGATAACCCTACTCGCTTGGAATCTCGTATTGACCGCAAGGAAATTCGCGCATTTCAAGGCACTATCGACAAAATCGATGGCTCAAAGATCCAGTTCAGCATCAAAGAACGGGCAGGAGGCAAAGACGAATATGTCGAATGTGACCTCGAGGACAGCAAGAGAGTTTTGTCCATCAGCGTAGGCGACTCCGTAACTGTCGCTGGGAAACTCGATAAGGCGTTTCCAGGCGGGAAGCTAGGAGACGCTGGATTCAAAGACAATCGCGCTGTTAAATTCAAGGGCTGTCGGTTACGGTGAGTTCATCAAGCCATCGTGGCCGGCACCGAAGCGGAGCGGGCACTGGTGTCGGCCAACCGTGAGCTGGTGGAACGGATGGAGCAGCGCATCCGGGACGCCATCGCGCGAGCGTGGGGCGGTTCATAAGCAAGACGCCCCGGTTTGGCCTCTCCCGTCAGGCCGTCTTATAATGCGCGCAACCGTGTGGTAACGCCCGGCGAGTCCAGAACGATGCCCAGAGTCAACCCGGAAATACTGGTTTGGGCGCGGGAGACGGCCGGGCTTACGCCGGAGGAAGCAGCCCGAAGGAACCAAAGCCTGCGCGACACCCGCAATGCGTCGGCAGTTGACCGGCTCAACGCCCTGGAATACGGTCTGGATGAGCCGTCCCGACCTGTTCTGGTCGAAATGGCGCGGGTGTACCACCGGCCGTTGCTTACGTTCTATCTGCCCAATCCACCGGCAAAAGGTGATCGGGGAGTGGACTTTCGCACCCTGCCGGCCGACCGCTCGGCAACTGACGAAGCTCGGCTGGATACTCTGATCCGGGACGTGCGCGCCCGGCAGAGCATGGTGCGGGCAGTTCTGGAGGATATGGACGAGGCAAGACCTCTGGCCTTCGTCGGCTCGCATCGAAGGGAAGACGGGCCGGCGGCAGTTCTGGCGTCGCTGCGAGCGCTGCTGGAGGTTGACCTAGAGGATTTTCGCCGGCAGCGAACTCCCACGGCGGCCTTCGGGCTGTTGCGGGCCGGGGCTGAAAACGCCGGCGTTTTCGTGCTGCTTAAAGGCAACTTGGGCACTCACCACACTGATATTGACACCGACGTGTTCCGAGGTTTTACCATTGCGGATAATGTTGCTCCCTTTGTAATAATCAACCACCACGATGCTAGGTCGGCATGGTCATTCACCCTGCTCCACGAGCTGACTCACTTGATTCTGGGCCAGACTGGAGTTAGCGACACACGGGCCGATAACGACATTGAAAGGTTCTGCGACGACATAGCCAGCGAGTTTTTGCTGCCTCAAGAGGAAAGTGGCAATCTGGAATTTGCCGAAAATGCTACCTTTGAGGAAGTGGTTGCCCGCATTAATCGATTTTCGAACGACCTGAACGTAAGTCGGACGATGGTCGCGTACAAATCATGGCGTGTTGGCGGCATCGAAAGGCATACCCTCAACCGCCTGAATAGATTGTTTCGCAGTGAATGGCTGACGGAACGTGAAGAGCGACGCGAACAAGCGCGCCAGCGAGAGCGAACGAGCAAAGTTAGCCCTTACGTTACCGGTCGATATCGACTTGGTTCGGCGCTGGTTGGCCTGGTAAGGCGCGCGATAACTTCCGGCGACTTGACCACATCCAAAGCGGCTAAAGTCCTGGGAGTGAAACCGTCCCAGGTTGGTTCGCTGTTTGATGCCGGCCGTGCGTCATAGAGGATTTATGGTAGATCTCCTTGACGCAAATGTCCTCATCGACGCGAACCGTGACTATTACCCTATGGACCGTGTTCCCGAGTTCTGGGATTGGCTGGCCGCCATGGGCCAACGGGGCTTGGTAAAAGTCCCGCAGGAAGTCTATGAGAAAGTTACCCAAGCCAATGACGCACTGTCGCGGTGGCTGAAGGAAAACCGGGAATCTCTTCTGCTTGATGAGGTGGTAGATGGCGATTTGATTCGCCGCGTGATAAGCGGGGGTTACGCTCCTGACCTGAACGATGTTGAGACCGAGCAATTGAACGAAGACCCCTTTTTGGTCGCATACGCCCTGGCAGACCCTGATCAGCGTAGAGTGGTCTCTACCGAGCGCTCTCGGCCCAGTGCAAGGCGGGCCAACCGCAGGATTCCTGATGTGTGCCGTGATTTCGGCATACCTTGCCATGACACTTTCAGATTCATTCGGGAACTGGACTTCCGAACTGACTGGCGCGCGCAGCAGTAGAACAATGAGGATGTATAATCAGCGAAATCCCCCATCCACCAGCGCCAAAACCACCCAGGAGCCATCCGCAATGCTCATCGACCCCAGGAACTTTGATCGCTTCAACATGATCCTCACCGGCGTGGTCGTGCCGCGGCCCATCGCGTTCGTGTCCACCATCTCCACCGACGGCGTGGTGAACCTGGCTCCGTTCAGCTTCTTCAACGCCATGGCCTACAACCCGCCCACGGTGATCTTCTCCTCGTCGCGCCGCGCTCCCGGCTGGCAGGACAAGCGCAAGGACACGCTGACGAATGTGGAGGAGACCGGCGAGTACGTGGTCAACGTGGTGGTGGACGACATCGCCGCCGCCATGAACGCCACCGCCGCCGAGTACCCGTCCGACGTGTCGGAGTTTGACATCGCCGGTTTGACCGAAGCCCCCAGCGAAATGGTGAAAGCTCCCCGGGTGCTGGAGTCTCCGGTGAACATGGAGTGTCGGCTGGTGCAGGTGGTGAACATCGGGGAGCAACCCCACGCCCACGGCATCGTCATCGGCGAAATCGTCCGCATGCACGTCAGCGACGAGGTGCTCTACGACGGGCCCAACGGCCTGCGGATCAACCACGCCGCGCTCAAGCCCACCGGCCGCCTGGCCGGCAACATGTACTGCCACACCGACGACGTGTTCGAGCTGGTTCGCCCAACCTACACCGAGCAGGACGAGGGCGCCGGCCGGGCCGCCGACTGAACTCCTCGACAGAAGGCAGACCGCGAACGCATGGAGGCAACCGCATGACCACCGCCGAACCTGAAATCAAGCTCTATGGCGCCGAGTGGTGCCCCGATTGTCACCGCTCCAGGAATTACCTGGACAGCCGGTCGGTGGCCTACGAGTACATCAACGTGGATGGCGACGACGACGCCCAAGCCTACGTGAAGCAGGTGAACGACAACCGGCTGATCATCCCGACCATCGTTTTTGCCGATGGGTCGGTGCTGGTGGAACCGTCCAACGCTGAGCTGGCCCGCAAGCTCCGGGACTGATATCCGGTCCGCTAATCGGGGAACTGCAACAACTGGAGCACGTTCCCGTCGGGGTCGCTGAAAGTGGCGACCCACCCGCCCCAGTGCTCGCGCTCGGGAACGCGGATGAACTCTACGCTCTCAGCGGCGAGCCGGGCGTGCTCGGCGTGAATGTCGTCGACGCCCAGGTGCGGCATTACGCGCAGCGGGTCCCGCGACTTGCCGCTTACGCCGGCGTGCCGGCCTATATTGAACCGTATGTCGCCCAATTCAAACGCGGCAAAACCCTCGTCTTCGTGGAAGGAATGCAGGGGCAACCGCAGGACGTCGCGGTAAAACCGCAGCATCCGGTCCAGGTCGTCGGTCCAAAGGGTTATGCCGACAACGCCGGTAATCACGGGGAACGCCGACTAGCCGGAGACAGAGTTGGCCGGCTCATCTGCCGGCAGGCACGAACGGCACCAGCCGTGGAAATCGACCCGCTGCCACATGACCTGGAAACGGGTTTCGGTGGAAACCTGGTCGCGCAGCCGGATGATGATGTCGCTGCTGTCGTCGGCGTCGGCAATGTTCCCGCAGCCGATGCAGACCAGGTTCACGTGCGGCGCGACGTTGCTCTCGTAGCGGGACTGCTTGGCGAAGGGCAGTTCCTGGATCAAGCCGCTCTTTGAAAGCACGCCCAGGGTCGAGTAAACCGTGGCCAGCGTCATGGAAGGGAAGTGCTGCTGGACGCGCTCGTGGATCTGCTGCACCGTGGGGTGGTCAGTGGAGTTGAGCACGGCCTCGGCGATGGCCAGACGCTGCGGAGTGACCCGCACTCCACCCTGACGAAGCTGCTGCACAACGGCGCTTTGTATCATCGACCCCTCCGGATACTGCGCCCGTCGCCTTCCGCAAAAACCGCTCCGGCAGCATCATACAAGGCGAGTATAGCATTCACGATTCTTGGCGGCAAACCGGCTGGTTCTCAGTCAGGGTCTTTCGATTGTTTACGTCATTCCGGACTTGATCCGGAATCCAGGAACGTCTTGCTGTCACCAAAGTCCTGTAACGCCAGCATCTTCTGGATTCCGGCTTTCGCCGGAATGACGGTTTTGACAGTTTGGATAGATAATCGAAAGACCCTGCCCTGGCTGGCAACCGTGCTGGTGCTGCTGGGAACTTTTGGTGTAGGATGACGCACCGCAACCGCACGTGAGGAGCAATTTCAAATGGCTACCACCCGTTCCCGTCGTTTGGCTCGCTCGGTGTCCATTGTCGGCGCCGGCCTGTCCCAGTTCGGGGCCTACCCCGACAAGACCAGCCGCGACCTGTTCGTCGAGGCTTTCCAGGACATGCAGGAAACCATCGATACGGGCATTTCGGCCCAGGACATCGAGGCCGGTTACTTGGGCAACTACTCCGCCGACCTGTTCGAGCACCAGGGCCATACCGCGCCCATCATGGCCGACTGGCTGGGCATGACGCCCACGCCGATAACCCGCGTGGAGAACGCCTGCGCCAGCAGCGGCAGCGCCCTCCGCGAGGGGGTGATGGCAATTGCCAGCGGCATGTACGACGTGGTTCTGGTGGGCGGCGTCGAAAAGATGACCTCGCTGCCAACGGAAGGCGTCACCGACGTGCTGGCCTCCGCCGCGGACGGGCTGTACGAGGTGCCCGCCGGCCTCACCTTTCCCGGCATCTTCGGCGCCATTGCCAAGGCGCACATGGACCGGTACGAGACCAACCTGAACCACCTGCTCAAGGTAGGGGTCAAAAACCACGAGAACGGCAAGCTGAACCCCAAGGCCCAGTTCCAGGTAACCGTCAGGGACATGATGGACCGGCGCAAGGCCCGGGCCGAGCAGCGCGGCGAACCCGTTCCCGATTGGGACGACGAGCTCGATTTCCTGAACGACGCGCGGGCCAACCCCTGGATCGCCTGGCCGCTGCGCCTCTATGACTGCGCGCCGATTACCGACGGCGCGTCCTGCGTGCTGCTGGTTGCCAGCGAGCTGGCCAACCAGTTCACCGACAAGCCGGTGCATATTGCCGGTATCGGCCAAGCCACGGGCCGCCCACTGCACGACGCTGAGGAGCTGACCTCCCTGTCTGCGGCGAAGATCGCCTCGGCCCAGGCCTACGAGATGGCCGGCATCGGACCCGAGCAGGTCGGGGTGGCAGAGGTCCACGACTGCTTCACCATCGCCGAAATCGTCGCCAGCGAGGATCTGGGCTTCTTCGCTCCGGGCGAAGGCCCCCACGCGGTGGACGAAGGGCGCACCGCCCGCACCGGCGACCGCCCAATCAACACCAGCGGCGGCCTGAAGGCCAAGGGCCACCCCGTCGGCGCCAGCGGCGTGGCGCAGGTCATCGAGGTTTACAAGCAACTGCGCGGCGAGGCCGGACAACGCCAACTGGACAGCGGCAACCTCGAGTTCGGGCTGACGCACAACGTAGGCGGCACCGGCGGCACCTGCGTCGTCAACGTGCTGCAGCGCGGCTAGGAGGATCCCGGATGACTACGGACGCGGAATCTCGCCCATTCAACGCGGCATCTTTCTACGCTTTCCTGCAAGAAGGTCGGTTCATGGGGGTCCGGTGCCGCGAAAACGGCAACGTTTATGCCGAAGCGCGGCCCATCGACCCCGTGAGCCACAGCCGCGACATGGAGTGGCATGAGTTCAGCGGCCGCGCCACGCTGAGCACCTTCACCTGCATATCGGTCGCGCCGGCGTCCCTGGAAGCCAAGGGCTTCGGCCGGAACAACCCCTACTGCACCGGCATCGTCACGCTGGAGGAAGGGCCGCGCATTTCGGCTCGCATCGCCGGCGTAGACGCGGCCAACCCGCAGAACATACGGACCGGGATGGCGCTGGAAATCGACCTGTCCGAGATTGACCCGGACGAGCCCGGCCTGGTGTTCAGGCCGGCGTAACGCCTTCACCGACCGTGCGCCATCCGCTCCGGTTGGCGCCGGGAGCGGCCAAAATAAAACCGCCCCACCGGTGTGGGGCGGTCACTCTTTCCGCTTTTGCCCTGATGACGTTCAGGCGAGTCCGGCATCTTTGCACACGTCGCAGGTCTTGTCGTACCACACGTAGGCGGAATTGGGTTCGTGGAACACCTCGAACTGGTTTACGCTCCGGTATTTCCGGCAATTGAAGCACAGTTCCGTATGGGTGGGATCCAATTGTGGGGGGATGCCCTTCTCGGTGCTGACGTAGGTTTTGCGAATCTGACGATTGGAAAACGGCAGACGCTGCAGGAAGCGCTCTTCAAATTTCAGCTTCCACACCTGTCCGCCAGGCATGGGGCGGAACATCAAACTCTGCTCGTCATCGGGCTGGCGTTCATGTATGAAATCGATATAGTCCCCCAGACGCTGGTGCATCTTCCCGACGACTTCTTCGTAAGTATCCCCGATGGCAGGAATATCCACTTCGACACAGAATCCCTCCCATGTCTCGGGGTTGGCCTGGGTTTTCTTGATGTAGCAAGTCAGCTGTCGCGGTGTAGTGTTCACAATACTCCAGGGCGATGCGCTGCCGCACCGCCCCCCTCATTTGACAATCGGAGCCGGAAGAGTTATTCAGCTTCCGACTTAGTCAAGACCACGGGTGCCCACCCAACCGGTTTCCGAAACGTCGATCATTTCGCCGTTGGGACCCTCGTATTTGGTCTCCACGTTCTGCGTGCGCGGGCCGGTCATTCCGGCGTGCAGGGCGTGGTTAACCTCGTCCATGGGCAGGGAGTTGGCGGCGGACAGGCGCGCCTCGGTCTCTTCGAGGCTTTCGACCTCGAAGCCGATGTGGTGGATGCCCTCCCAGTCCTTGCCGCGCTCCCCGGCTACGGTGTCGTTCTGGAAGTCCAGGATGGCCATGTTGACGTTCCCGTCACTGAGCATGTAGCCGTTGGCGTTGTCGCTCTGCAGCTTGGCAACCTCGCGAAGGCCAAAGACTTCCTGGTAGAACTTGGCTGTCTTTTCCGCGTCGTTGGTTGCGATTGCGATGTGTTTGATCTGAGGCATTTCAACCCTCCACTTTGGATTTTCGCCGGTAGGTCTGACGGCTTCTCCCCTCAAACAGGTAAACGCAACGATACCATTTTTGCGTCCGAGGGGCTAGTGCCGATGTCGCCTCACGCGTACCCACTGTCACTGCGAGGAGCGCGGTGACAAAGTAGGACGCGTGAGCCCAGCGGGCAGCTCGCGTAAATGGAAATGCTGGATTGCCGTACCACCGCATGAACATCTTGCCCAGAAGGATCTACTACGGCTGGTGGGTGGTCGCCGCCGCGTCCGGCATGTCCTTTGGCAACGCGGCGACGGCCATCAGCATCCTTACGGTGTTCGTGGTGCCCATGAGCCAGGAGTTCGGCTGGAACCGGACCGAGGTGGCCGGCGCGACCAGCCTGGGAGCGGTCCTCGGCGCTGCGCTGGCCCCGTTCACCGGCCGGGCCGTGGATCGTTTCGGAGCTCGGGTGACGCTGGTGGCCGGGGGCCTGATCGTGGTGGCCGGCTGCCTGTACCTGGCTGGCGCGCAGGCTCTGGTGGGGTTCTACGTGGCGTTCACCACCGTGCGCATCGCCGACCAGGGGTTGATACAGGTGAGCGCTGCGGTGACCGCTGGCAAGTGGTTCGCCCGGTTCCGCGGACGAGCCACGGGCCTGGTGACGCTGGGCAATGCCGGTGGGGTTATCGTCATGGCGCCGCTGGTGCAACTCGTTATCTCAACCTGGGATTGGCGGGCGGCGTGGGTCATGCTGGCGGCAGTGATGCTGGTGGTCGGCGCCCTTCCCGCCCTGCTGCTGGTGCGGCGTCAGCCGGAGGACCTGGGGCTGGAGATCGACGGCGGACGGGCGGAGGACACCACCGATGAGCCGGCCCCGGCTCGCGGCGAGCCCGACGTCGCCCTGTCTGACATCATCAGAACGCCCATGTTCTGGCTGATATTGACGTCCCTGTTCCTGGTGGCCACGGCTACGTCGGGCATCGGCCTGCACCTGGTGCCTCACCTGACGCAGCAGGGGCTGAGCGCCGGCGCGGCGGTGGGCGCGGTGAGCGTGATGTCGATTTCGGGCGCGCTGGCCGCATTGGCCTGCGGGTTCATGGCGGAACGGGCATCGTCCAAACTGCTGCTGATCCTGGCGTACCTGCTGAGCGCGGTCAGCATGTGGGTGCTGATGGGGGCCGACAACCTGCATCAGACGTACTTGTTCGCGGTGCTCCAGGGAATCGTGGGCTCCGGGATCAACACGCTGGCCCCGATCCTCTGGGCGGACTACTATGGAAGAGCGTCCCTGGGCAGCATCTTCGGCGTGAGCCGGGCGGCGCAGGTGGTGGGATTTGCCGTCGGCCCGCTGGCGTCGGCGGTGGTGTACGACCGGACGGACAGTTACCAGGGCGCCTTTCTGGCCCTGGCTGCGGCGGCAGTCGCGGCGGCGCTGCTGCTGGCGATGGCGCGACGGCCGCACACGTAGGTCGCGGCGCCGGTTACGCACTGGGCGCGGCGGCCCGCATGGCAGCGAGGCCCTCCGCCAACCCGGGATGCGGCAGGCCCAAGCCGGCCATCGTGCGCGCGCATTCCAGGCCCAGGCGGTCGTCCATCGGGTCCGTGACCGGAATCACCAGGCTCGTGTCCAACCCGAACTTCTCGGCGACAGCGATAGCGAAGTCGTACATGGTGACCCAATCCCGTCCGGCCACGTGATGGACGCCGGTATCTTTCGTTTCGACCAGTCGCTCGATGCCATCAACCAGATGCTCAACGTACACCGGCGACCGATCGACGTTAGTGGGAGCATGGTACGCCTCGCCATTGCGGAGACGTTCGACCAGCCACGGAACAAAGTTGCGTCGCCCCGGAGCCGGCCAGCCGTAGACGATGCTGGTGCGCAGGATGCTCCAACTGGACGAGAGGGCCGCGACTGCCTGCTCCGCCTCGAACTTGGTCCGGCCGTACTGGGTGTTGGGTGAAGGTGGGTCGTTCTCACGGTACGGCCCGTTTCGGCCGTCGAAGACGTACTCGGTGGACACGAACACGAGCCGCGCCCAGTGGCGTTGGCAAAAGCGGGCTATGGTCTCCGTTGCCGTCGCGTTCACGTCCGTGGCGACCTGGGGGTTGCGCTCCGCCGTGCCCACATCGGCCATGGCGGCGAGATGCACCACCACCTGCGGCTGGACCACGCCGAAAAGCGCGTCTAGTTGCGCACCGTCGGTGATTTCCAGGCGATGCCAGGACGCACCGTCATCCACTGGAGGTCGGGCCCGATAGGTGGCGAAAACCCTATGGCCGGCCGCGTTCACCAGACGGCTGAACACGTAGCGGCCGATGAACCCGCTGGCGCCGATGATCAGAACGCGCACGGTCCGGCCGCTGATGGGGCTGTACTAGAGGTCGATGCCAGCGGAGGTCATGACACCGGCAGCACCGGCTCGGTGCGGTCGTCGGGGAGCTCGACCTCGAAGGCGTTGAGGAAGAAGGCGGTCTGGGCGTAGTTGCCCATGAGCGCGGTGATCTCCACCAGGTGCTGGGCGCCGAACTGCTCCAGCGCGATCTGGAATGTGGACGCGGAAATGCGGTGGTTGGCGTAGAACTCGTTGCAGAAGTTGACGATTGCCCGCTCGTCGGCGGCCATGTCGGGCAGGGCCTGCCGATCACGTATGGCGTTGACCAGGGCGTCGCTGACCCCCTCGCGGCGGGCGGCGGGAGCGTGGGCGTTCCAGATGTAGGGGCAGTCGAAATTGCGGGCGGTAACCAGGATCGCCAACTCCTGGATGCGCTTGGAGAAGGTGCTCTCGAAGCGCAGATAGCCGGTGAGGCTGCTGCGTCGCCGCGCCATCTCGGGGCTGTTGATCGCGATGGAATAGGGGCCGCCGGTGATGGTGCCGCCAGTGGGCCTGGTGAGCTCGTCAAAGGCGTCGTGGAATTCCGCGGGCACCATGTCACGGGTTACTACGGGCAGTCGGGCCATGATTCTCCTCGCTTGATGGGTTGCGTCCGGGTTGCCGGCTGATTGTAACATCCTGGCCGGCCGTCGGATCGATCCTCGATGGCATGACATGTGGTCGCATCGCGTTTACAATCGGGCCAAACAGTCTCTCGGAACCGAAATCAGGAGTTGGCAGCATGGCGACGACAGAACGGTTGAATACGCAGGAAGAGCAGCAGTATTACGAAACCGCCGGGCGCATCCAGGTCAAGCCGGGCTGGCTGCAGGGCGAGGGCCAGCCGCTGCCCGAAATGGAGCCCTACCTGTGGCGATGGAAAGAAGTCGAACCGCTGGTGATGAAGAGCGGCGAGCTGGTGACTCCCGACCGCGACGTGGAGCGGCGCACCCTGCGCCTGGCGACCCCCGGGCTGGATCGCGGCACCACGCACACCATCACGGCGGCGCTGCAACTGCTGCTGCCCGGCGAGAACGCGCCGGCCCACCGGCACACCCCCACGGCCATCCGGTGGGTGCTCAAGGGCACCGGAGCCTACACCACCGTCGAGGGCGACAAGTGTTACATGGAGCCGGGTGACCTGGTGCTGACGCCGTCGTGGACTTGGCACGACCACAACAACGAGGGCGACGAGCCCATGGTCTGGCTGGACGGGCTGGACGTGCCGCTGGTGCGCTACCTGCGGGCCAACTTCTACGAGGCGTACCCCGAGGATCAGCAGCCCATCGTCGGCGTCGCCGAGTCGGAGCGGAAGTTTGCCTCCGGCGCGCTGCGGCCGGCGTGGGAGGAGCCCGGCGCGCCCTACTCGGCGCTGTGGCACTACAAATGGGACAAGACCCACGAGGCGCTTCAGCAACTGGCCATGGTGGACGCCAGCCCCTTTGACGACGTGGCCATGGAGTTCAGCGACCCCATGACCGGCGGCCCGGTGCTGAAGACCATGACCTGCTGGGCGCAGCTGATCCGGCCGGGCGTGGCCACGCGGGCGCACCGGCAGACCAGCTGCGCGGTGTACCAGGTGTACAAGGGCCAGGGCCACAGCGTCATCGACGGCACGCGGTTCGACTGGACCGAGGGCGACTTCTTCGTGGTGCCGCCGTGGGTGTGGCACGAGCACGCCAACGATGCCGACGATGAGGCCGTCCTGTTCTCCATCCAGGACATCCCCATCATGAAGCAGATGGCGCTCTACCGCGAGGAACCCTACGAGGAGAACGCGGGCCACCAGCCGGTGACGGGGACGTTCCAAGGGTAGGCTCGACCCGCTGAACGGCAGCTGGTCTACTATAAAATCAGCCGCCGCTGGGCAGCCACAGGCTCCGGCGATGCGTCGTCGGGGCCTTCTTTTTCGGAGAAACCGGAAACGCCCACTCCCAGGAGCCGGAAGGCGCGGTCGGGGGCCAGCTCGCGTTCAAGCAGCATCCACGCGGTGGACACGACGGCCGCCTCCTCGTCGGTGGGCGACGGCAGGGTGGTCTGCCGGGTGAAGGTGGTGAAGTCCGAGAGGCGCATCTTGACGGTGACGGTGCGGGCCACCAGTCCCTTGCGGGATACAGACCCGGCGACCCGACCGGACAGGCGCTCAATGATCGCCCTCAGGTTGGCTCGCTCCTCGTCGGAGTTGCCGGGGAGATCATCGGCGAAGGTGGTCTCGGCGCTGATCGACTTGGCCTCGCGAGAAGTCTGCACGGGGTCGAGGTCGATGCCCCGGGCGCGGTCGCGGATGCTGTCGCCCCGCTTGCCGAAATGGCGGGCGAACCAGGCGTCTGGCATCTCCGCCAATGCTCCGATGGTGTCCACGCCCTCGTCATGCAGCCGCGCCGCCGACTTGGGACCCACGCCGACCAGCTTGCCCACGGCCAGGGGAGCGAGGAACTCGGCCTCTCCACCCACCGGGACGACCACCAGGCCGTCAGGCTTTTGCAGGTCCGACGCGATCTTGGCGACGGTCTTGCCCGTGCCCAGGCCCACGGAGACGGTGAGGCCGGTTTCGGCGGCGACGCGCTCCTTGATGTCGATGGCAATGGCGATGGGCGAGCGCTCGGCGGCGGCCTCGGTCACGTCCAGATAGGCCTCGTCCAGGGACACGGGCTGGATCACCGGGGTGACGTCGCGGAAGATGTCCATGATCTGGCCGGACATCTCGCGGTAGCGATCGAAGCGGGGACGCACGATGATGCCGTCGGGGCACTGGCGCACAGCGGTGGCCATGGGCATCGCCGAGTGCACGCCGAACTTCCGCGCCTCGTAAGACGCCGTGGCCACCACCCCGCGACCCTCGGGCCGCCCGCCCACCAGCACGGGCAGGCCACGCAGCTCGGGGTTATCCAGCTGCTCCACGGCGGCGTAGAAGGCGTCCAGATCGGCGTGGATGATGTGGCGGGGCGGGGGCATCAGGTCGAAAACAGCGTGATGCATTGGCCAGTTGGCGCTATTGTACTTGCTAGGGGGAATTTTATGCTAAGCAACTGGGCGGATTCACCCCATACGGTACATTGCCAAACGACCATAGGTGGGCGTCGCTAGCGACTTGATGCGCAACCGAGAATCCGGTAACTTAATCACTCAGAATGAACTGAAGCCGCGTAAAAATTGTGGCCACACCCGGGCATCGGAGGATGGCATGGCTGCTGCAAATACTGATTCAGCGACCTTAAACCTAGTGCGCACAACGGGAACAGCGGAAAAGCAATTCTCCATTTCGATCGGTCCAAGGTTTTTGGAGCTATTTTCTGAAAATCTTTACTCATCACCCAATAAGGCTTTTGAGGAATTGATAGCCAATTCGTGGGACGCTGAGGCTACCGCGGCGTACATTTCCATTCCAGATGATCTGCAGGCACCGGACGCGGCGGTGTGGGTCCTTGACAATGGAGTTTCTATGGACGCGGACGGCCTTGAAATCCTGTGGCGCATTGCAAGCGGGCATAAACGGGAGTTTCTCAACTCTAAGCGCCCTCCAATCGGTAAATTTGGCATTGGGAAGTTGGCCACTTACATACTGGCGGCAGAGATTACGTTTGTCTGCAAAGCCCAAGACGGTAACATTCGCACGGTATCATTCAATTACCGTGAGATCGAGATGTTGGAGGGTATGTGGAGACCAGATGAGTTCCCGCTTACAGTTCGTATCGTTCAAGAACCGGACGTGCAGCGCATTTTGCAAACGGTTCCCGACGGTATCAAAATTCAAAATCTAATTGATGAGGGAGTGCCTTATCAGCAACCTGCTTATTACCCTGAGGAGTTCCATCACCCCGACCCACCAGAAGTAGAACCTTCTGACACTTGGACCTTGGTCTTGCTGACTTCGCTGCGACCTACCGGGCAAGCTATGCAGCGGGGCCGTATTCGCCGTATGCTCAGAAGTGCGCTCCCTTTAACCAGCGACTTCTCGATCATACTCAATAATGAGGTCTTAGAACCCACGAAAGTCGAGGCTGAAACCGCCCACACCTGGGTGCTTGGCCGAGATCTCGGTGTAACGGAAATAGACGTAGATGGTCCGGAGGCAGATAGCGCTGGTTTGTCCTGTTCTGTCCACAGTTATAACCTCCCTGACTATCCTTACATACAAATCGATGGGATCGATGGGAAAATATCTGGTCAGATCACCTTATATAAAAGTCGCATATCAGGAGGCAAAAGCGACAATTTGGGCTCTTCGAATGGGTTTTTCGTGAATGTGCTAGGCCGCATCGTTAACACTGAGCATCCAGATTTTGGGTTAGAAAACCTTAGCCACGGGACTTGGTCGCAATTTCGAGCCACCGTACGAGCGGATGGATTAGACGATTTCCTAGGTGTAGAAAGAGAAGGATTAAGAGACAGCAAGCAGGTCCGTATATTCAAACGTTTCTTGATGGCAACGTTCAACAAAGCCAGAGCGGCTTTGGCAGATTCCAACTTATCAGAATGGCCCAAAGCTGGTGACATGCTTGACGGTTCCTGGAAAAGCATTCCGATGCGCCTCTTGGCAGAGGAAGTATCGAACCGTTTGATGTTCGGCAGGGGATTGCCGAACTCCTTCGTAAACGCTACTCCTCACGACGACGAAACCTTGCGGGAATGGAACCAGACCATCAAAGACAATCCGGGAGATCTGATATCGTCGGTGAAATCTGAGCCCTTCGGTACTCAGACACCATTTTATCAGTATGATGTTCGAAGCAGAGCATTCTTGGTGAATGAGAACCACCCATATTTCAACGGTAGAAGCAGCACGATCGAAGAAAAACGCGTGTTGCAAGACTTCGCTCTCACTGATTTTCTGGGCGAACTTTACCTGATGCGGAGCGACATAGACTCGGTGGAACTAGACGAGGCCAGACTATTTCGTGACGAATTCCTCCGATTGCTGTCCCAGTTGCAGCGAAGAACAGGTCCTGAAATAGCGCAAATGTTGTTGGAAGCCACTACACACCCTAGGGGCCTTGAGGTGATCGTTGGCGACGCGTTGAACTACATCGGCTTCAATGTGACTCCAAAAGCAGGCAACGGAGAACCTGAAGGCATTGCCATGTCCCCGCTGTCCGCAAACAACGACATACCTGGGAGCCGCTACGCTTTCACGTTCGAGGCGAAAAGCACTAACCGCTCTAATGGGCGCATTGCCAATCAAACTGCGCGGCCCGGTAGCCTGGCCCGACATCGAGACGATTTCGGAGCGGATCACACGCTTCTGGTCGCACCGGATTTCGAACTTGGAGCATTGCAGATAGAATGCCGTAAACATGGCGTTACGCCTATGCGCGCAAATGACTTGGCAGAGCTTTTGCTGGTTTCGGCAGCAGCCGGCACTATGGATTTCGTAGAGTTCAGGGATGTGTTCAAGATCCATGACCCTGACGAGGTCCACCATTGGACCACGGATTTCGTTCAGCGAGCTGCCGCTAAGCCACACGTGCCAATAGGTGAGCTCCTGGAGATCTTTGAGGAGATTGGAGTCCGGGGCCCAGATGAACTTGAAACCAGTGTGATCGCCGATCGCATCCGTACACGCCGGGAAAGCGAAACATTTCCCTCGGAATGGCACGTCCGTAACGCGGTGTCCGGGCTAGGGGTATTTCTCCCAGCGATCGTCAGGATCAACGGTAAGCAAGTTTACCTGAGTGCGGCACCAAGGGATATACGCCGAGCATTGGTTGAACAACTACAGAGACTACCGGAAACGATACGGTTCGCCATCGACACTTCGATATAAACGTGTTTTGTATCCTGACGTTCATCGCCATCGAATACCTAATGACGCGGGCAAATGTGCATTATCGGAAGATTACTCACCCATGCCAAAACCCCGGCGCCGTCCGATCCACTGCATCCTCGCCCTGCGCCAGGTATTTCGCTCGTAGCCGGTCCCAGAGGTAGAGGCGGCTCCAGTTGGGCTGCTTTTCGTATTGTTGGTGCTCGTCGAGGTGGGGGTTGGGGAGGAGAACGGTGATCTGCTGCTGGCCGCCGCCGTTGAAGAGGCGGAAGCCCCAGGACGTGGGCTGGTGGTCGGGGTTGAGGCGACGGTAGAGCTCGGCGCGGGCGGTGCGGCGCAGTCGGGCCACCTCGGGCGGCGCCGACGTGTGCTCGCCGATGCACAGATGCAGGTGCCACTCCTCGAAGTCGACGGTGAGGTAGCCATCGAGGAAGCCGGTACGGGGCGGGCGCGGGGGGTTGATCTCCCAGACGGCGCCGGGGATCAGCAGGCCGATGCGGATGCGCTCCCACTCGGCCAGGCAGTCGGTGAGGATGCCGTGGAGGGTGTCCTGATCGGTGGGCACGGGGAAGAGCTCGTAGATGCCGTCGGGCTGCTGGATGATTTCGCCGCGGGGCAGGGGCTGGGCGGTGGTCATGGCGTGGCTCCCGGTGGGATGGGTCCGGTCGATTCCTGGGCGTAATGTACTATAACCCGCGGGCAGCGCGGATATGTGGAAGGAAATAGTCTGAATATCGGCACGTGTTGAGAATGCCCCTGACAGCAGCCTCACGCGTACCCAGTTAGTCATTGCGAGGAGCGTAGCGACGCGGCAATCTCGGTGATGAAACGACGATCCTCCCGGCGACGGGATTGCCACGCTGCGCTCGCAATGACAGGTTGAGCAAAGTGGGTGCGCGTGATGACAGCAGCCCGTGCCGCCGGGAACTCGGATGGTCTATAATGGCCATCCTAAGATTGAAGTCGAAAATTCGCGTACGCCGGCGTGGACAGATGAACCGCTGCCGGCTGCCGCAAGCATAGCGAGGCCCTCCCCATGATGATGCTGTTCCTGCACGACGTTCCCGACCAGGCGCGGGCCGGCGAGGTGAAGCGCGTTTCGCGCGGCTACGCCCGCAACTACCTGCTGCCCAAGGGCCTGGCGGAAATCGCCACCGACGAGACGATGAAGCGTCTCGACAAGATCAAGGTCGAAGGCGACCAGCAGCGGGCGCGGGAAACGCAGGTCGTGGAAGAACTGGCCGAGGCGTTGGACAACCTCACGGTCACCATACCGGGCAGGATCACCCCTACCGGACGCTATTACGGGGCCATCAGTGGGGTCAGGATCGCCGACGCCATCGGCGAGACGCTGGAGCGCGACATCGACCGGCGCATCACCAACAACGTCGAACCGATCCGAGAGCCCGGCGAGTACGAGGTCGTGCTGAACCTCTCCAGCGAGATCCGCGCGACCATCAACGTCATCGCGGCCGTGGAAGAGTAGATCGCTCGCAGCCACCAACTCGTCGCAGCGCATTTGGCTGCAGCTATCTGGAAAAGGACCGGTACGCCGTGGTTGCCGACCCGTACAGCGAACGGCAATTGCCCCACGACCCAGAGGCCGAGGCGGCGGTCTTGGGTGCGCTGCTCATCGACGGCGACGCGGTGCATGGCGTCAGGGCGCTCGTCAAGCCCGAGGACTTTTACCGGGCGCGGCACCAGTTCTGCTTTGAAGCCTGCCTCGCAGTTTCCAACCGCCAGGAAGCCGTTGACCAGATCACGGTCGCGCGGGAACTGCAAACCCTGGGACGCCTGGAGCAGGTGGGCGGGCTGCCCTACCTGGGGCAGCTCATCGCCGGGACGCCCACGTCGGTCAACGTGGAGCACTACGCCGCCATCGTCGCCGAGACGGCGGCCAAGCGGCGGATCATCGGCGCCGGCAACCGCATCGCGGAGCTGGGATTCGACGAGAGCTCGGACGTCGATGAAACCATGCGGCAGTCGGTGGAGGTCCTCTTTGGCGTGCGCCCGGCGGCCGATGACCGGGGTTTCATACCGCTGAGCTCCGTGCTGGACGTCTACCTCCAGGGAGACATCGGCGACGTATCGCTGACCGACGAGCCGCCGCTACAGAGCGGCTACAGCGACTTAGACAGCCTGCTGGGCGGGATGCAGCGGTCCGACCTGCTGATCGTCGGCGCGCGGCCCGGCCTGGGCAAGAGCAGCCTGGCCCTGAACATCTGCACCAACGCCGCGAAATCCGGCCAGACCTGCGGCATCTTCAGCCTGGAAATGAGCCGGGAGCAGGTGGCCATGCGTATGCTCGTGGCCGAGTCCGGCGTGGACTCGCACCGGCTGCGGCTGGGTCTGTTGTCGGAAGCCGAGCAGAACGTGATCTCCGACGCCGTGGGCCTGCTTTCGGGTCTTCCCATATTTATCGACGACACGCCGTTCCAGACCACCATGGATATGCGGAGCAAGGCCCAACGGCTCCAGATGGAGCACGGGCTGGACTTCCTGGTGGTGGACTACCTCCAGTTGATCCAGGGCGGAGGCCGGCGGCAGGGCTACGGCGAGAACCGCGTGCAGGAAATCAGCGAGATCTCCCGCTCCCTCAAGGGCATGGCGCGGGATCTGAATACGCCGGTGTTCACCTGCTCGCAGCTCAGCCGCGTCGTGGAAAACCGGCCCGGGCATCGCCCGCAGCTTTCCGACCTGCGGGACAGCGGCAGCATCGAACAGGACGCCGACGTGGTGACTTTCCTGTTCCGGGAGGACCGGGTCTTCACCGAGGAAGAGTGGGAGCAGCACGCCCCCGGCCGACCCTACCCGCGCAACCTGGTGGAGCTCATCGTGGCCAAGCACCGGCACGGACCCACCGGGAGTTTCCACCTCTACTTCCGGGACAACCTGATGCGGTTTGACGAACTGGCCCGCTACGAGGAATCCGTAGCCTAAATGAGTAGCGTCGCTGGCAAAACGACCCTGCCGGCCAACGCACGCCGGATACCGATACCGGCGGCGGCCCTGTCGCAGTGGCTGTCCGACATCGACGACATCGCCGAACTCAAGGTGACGCTGCGGGCGCTGGCCCTGCTGGCCGACGAACCCCGGCGCCGAACAGTTCCGCCCTCCATAGCCCTGGAGGACCTGCTGGACGACCCGGTCCTGGCCGAGGCGCGGCTGAGCGGAGTAGAGAATCACACACTCAATGGTCTGGCGGCGGCAGTGGGTCGGGGCACGCTGGCAGCCATTCGCGACGCCGGGGCGATGCGTGTCCTGCTGAACGACGCGGACTGCCGGAGATACCTGCAAATCGGCGGCGTCACGGAGCTGACTGCCGCCGACCTGACCGGGCCGGCGAGAATAGATACGTTGGAACCGTTGCCCCAATCGCCGACAACCGGGGAACCGCGTGCTAACATATTCGCGTTATACGAGCAGCACATCGGCCCGTACGGCCACAGCATCGCGGAGCAGCTGCGGGCGGCGGAAGAGGAGTACCCGGCGGCTTGGATCGCCGACGCCATCGCCGTTGCCGCGGAACGGAACGCCCGCAGCTGGCGCTATATCGACGCGGTGCTGCGCGGCTGGAAACAGGAGCGACAGACCCAATCCAGAGCGGGCATAACCCACCTGGTCAGAGATACCAGTCATGAGCATGGAGAGCCTGGGAGCGATACTGCGCCGGATAGCCTCGCGCGATACCCATACCTGGAGAGCTATTGGCGACGACACGGCCGACTACCCTGGGAGCCCGGAGAGCCCAACCCTGGCTAACGATTGCGGCGTTTGCGGAGGAGTCGGTTGGTTGGTTGGGCCTGTGGACGCGGCGCATCCTGACTTCGGTAAGGTGTTTCCCTGCCACTGCCAGGAATCGGACGAAGACGTTGAACAACGGATTGCGGCACTGGAGCGTTACAGCAACTTAGGTTCCTTGCGCGAGGCAACGTTCGAGAATGCCAATCCGGACGGCCTGAGCCAGGAGACCGCAGCACGGCGGTCTTTTCGCAATGCTCTGACGGCTGCTGTCGTCTACGCCGAGAACCCTGTGGGATGGCTTACCTTTGTCGGCCCCAGTGGGAGCGGCAAGACCTACCTATCTGCCGCCATCGCCAATCGGAGGATTGAATCGGGGAACCCCGCTCTTTTCATCACTGTAGCGGACTTGATCGACTACCTACGTAGCGGGTTTGACGATGATTCCGAGATGCCTTTCGTTGACTTGTTCGAACAGGTCAGCAACGCATCGCTGCTGGTCCTGGACGACCTGCCGACACGTCCGGCAACTCCTTGGACGCAAGAGCGGCTATTCCAACTCCTGGCTTCGCGCCACGCGGCCCGCCTGCCCACGGTGATCACGTTGCGCGGCGACCCCAACCGGCTGGACGAGTTTCTGCGCACCCGGCTGGAGTCGCCGGACGGGTTCGGGCGGGTGCACCGGCTGGGCCGAGTCAGCGGCGCTACGGGCCGGTCCATCGGCACAATTCCGCCCAACATGCGGGCGCGGATGACCTTCGCCGCATTCGACCCGGCCGGCAACGGACGCCTGACCGACTACCAGCAACGCAGCCTACAGGCAGCCAAATCCTACGTGCAGCGATGGGCCAACAGGCCCGACGGTTGGCTGAGGCTCCACGGGCCCTTCGGCGTCGGAAAGACCCATCTTGCGGTGGCGGCGGCCAGTGAGCGGGAAGATCGGGGCGACGAGGTCTTCTTCGCCACGGTGGCCGACCTGCTGGACTATCTGCGGGCCACTTTCGCGCCGGAAAGCGAGGTCACCCATGACGACCTGCTGGACCGGATCCGCAATGCTGACGTATTGGTACTCGACGATATGGGGGCGGAACGCAGTACGCCCTTCGCTGAGGACAAGCTGTTCCAGATAGTCGGATACCGTTACGAGGAGCGACTGCCTACCATCATTACCACATCGCAGCAGATTGAAGCCATCGCGGCCGCACGGCCGCGCATCGCCTCGCGCCTGCAAGACAACATGGTGGTGGAAGAAATGGCGATGGAAGCCTTGGACTTCCGGCAAGGCGGTCCTCGCATTTGAGCAGCATGAAAGACACTCGCCCACACCGTCGAATGATGGCATAATCCCGTATCGCCCGAGACCAACACCGCGAGTGACTGCCCCATGACCACCCTCAGCTTTGTCGACTGGAACTACGCCCAGGAGTATTACTTCGCCAACGGCCTCACCGACGGTCTGCCCATCGTGCCGCCCACGCCGGAGCGGGTGCAGGCCATGCTGGACTACGCCGGCGTGGACGCCGATCACGACCTGGGAACGGAGATCATCCGGCAGAAGCGGTTCACGGCCGGCAAGGCGGCGGTCAATGCCGTGATGGCCGGCTGCCTGCCGGAGCATTTTCCCGTCGTCATGGCGGCCCTATCGGCGATCACGGAACGGAGCTTCAACCTCCACGCCAGCAGCACGTCCACCAACGGCGCGACCGTGCTCACGGTGGTCAGCGGGCCCTACGCCGAGGCCATCGGGATGAACGCCGGCGTGGAGATGATGGGCAACGGCAGCCGCGCCAATGCTGCCATCGGGCGGGCGGTGAACCTGTTCAAGTCAAACTTCTACGGGTCGGTCCCGGTGGTGATGGACAACAGCACCTTCGGCCACGCCGGCAAGATCACCTTCAGCTTCCCCGAGAACCTGGCCATCAGCCCCTGGCCGTCGCTGGCTTCCGAACTCGGCTACGGCGACGACGCCACCATCGTCAAAGCCTTTGCTACGCTGGCGCCGCTACAGGTGACCCTGCATAGCCACCGGAATCCTGCCGACTTCCTGACCACAGTGGCCCACTCCATGCTCGCCTATGGCCCGGGGATGCCGGAAGTGATCTGCGTCATCAGCCCGGAGGCCATGCAGTACGTTGCGGCGGCGGGCTGGTCGCGTCAGCAGGTGGCCGAATTCCTGCACGACAAGGCCCGGCTGCCGGTCTCGGAATGGATGCGGTGGAAGCGGATGGGCCACGAACTGGACCACGACCGCCTGGTTCCGGTGGTTCCCGAAGCTGACCGGATCACGGTACTGCCCGGCGGCGGCATGGCCGGCGCATTCGTGAGCCTCATCGGCACCTGGGGTTCCAGCCGCTCGGTCATCCGGCAGGTGGTGGTTCCTAGATAATTGTCAGAAGCAGGATTTGCCTGATTCGAGGATTTTCTGGATGTGGGTTCATCTTGGACATCTTTATGATCCAGAAAATCCTGCTTCTTACGAAGAAAGGAGTTCGATTATGACAACGCAAGGCTCGCCCATCGTCACGCTGGACCCGCGTGACGACTCCCCGCCGGCACCGTCGCGGTTGGCGCAGCGTCCGGCGACCCTGGACGGCAAGGTCATTGGGCTGTTCGCCAACAACAAGCCCCACTCCGAGGACCTGCTGCGCCGCATCGCCGCCATCATCGGCGAGCGATACGACATCGCCGGCACCGTCGAGCACAACAAGGGCGGATGGCAGTGGCCGGCCCGCATCGAGGATTTGCAGCGCACCGCCAAGAGCATTGACGTGGCAATACACGCCACGGCGGAATGAGGGTCCTGCACCGCGTGCAGTGTGCACGACGCAATGGAAACCGAGTTGCTGGGCATCCCGTCCACCGTGTTGACCACTCGCCCCTTCGTGAGCCAGGCCCACGCCATGTCCCGGATGCGGGGCAACCCGGACTACGGCCTCGCAATCGTCGAGCACCCCATCGGCACCCTGACCGACGCCGAACTCTCCGAGAGGGCTGCCACGGCAGCGCCCCAGGTGATTGCGTGTCTGGTGGATCGATAGTTACCCAGAACGCAGGTACAACATGCGCTTCGCAGCATTCACCACCGTTGCGGCATCCGCCGGCGGAGCTGCCGACGCGGCGAGCTTTCTCGACAACCTGCGCCAGCAGACCGTGCTGGCTGAGGAGCTCCGGTTCGAGGCCATCTGGCTGGGCGAGCACCACTTCACCCCCTTCGGCGTGGGCGACCTGCCCAATCCGGTACTGTTGGGCGCGGACTTGGCCGCCCGCACTTCCAGGATCCGCATCGGCCAGATGGCGAACATCGCCACCTGGTGGCATCCGATACGGCTGGCCGAGGACCTGGCCATGCTGGACAACATGAGCGGCGGCCGCCTGGAAGTGGGGTTCGGCCGCGGCATCTGGCCCTATGAAGGACCTCAATTTCACCCCAACGCGGACCCTCGCAAGGATGCCGAGAACCGGGAGTTGTTCCAGGAAACCGTTGCGATCGTTCGCAAGATCTGGTCCGAACAGTATTTCGACCACCACGGGGCAAACTACACTTTCCCCGCTCCCGACACCGTGTTCTCCCACCCTTCGGTCGCCGCCGACCCCGCGTGGCAGGATGGCCAGCGCGTTACCAGGCTGCGCGTGACCCCGCGACCTTACCAGATGCCGCACCCGCCGCTGTGGATGACAGTGTCCACCGACCGGTCGGTGACAACTGCTGCCCAGATGGGGCTGAAGGCGTGCTACTGGCAGCCGCCTCCGCTGCGAATCCGGCAGCGCATGGAAATCTACGCTGAGGCGCGCTCCATCCGGGAAGGCCGGCCGTACCAATTGGGCGAGGACCAGGCGGTCATGCGCTCCACCTACGTCGCCTCGTCCATGGAAGAAGCTCGCAGGGACGCCGAGGCCGCCATCATGTCGGCCTTCATATTCAATGACCCGTTTCGCGGGCGGCAGGTGTTCACCAACCCCGGCGAAGAGCTCGACCCGGAGGTCAAACTGGACTGGGATTTCCTGGAGCCCCGCACGCTGCTGGTGGGTTCGCCGGACCACGTCGCCGAGAGGATCCAGGAACTGCGGGAGGTGTGCAACCTGGACTGCCTGCTCGTGGAGTTCGCCCATTCCGGCTTGTCGCAGCGCCAGATCCTGCGCAACCTGGAGAACTTTGCCACCAAAGTTATGCCGCGTTTTGTCGATTAGAGCCTGCTGACAAATTTAAAATCACACCGTCGTTCCTGCGAAAGCAGGAACCCAGAAAAGCTTCTGCGATAGGAGCGTTGGTTGGATTTTACGCTCACTGGATTCCGGCTTTCGCCGGAATGACGGCCTTTATCAACAGACCCTATAGGCAGATCATGCCGTGCTGCGGCGCGCCCCTGGCCTCCTTGTCCCTGACCAGCAGGGTGCCCACCGTGGCGACGATCGACAGGGCGAGCATGAGCAGGAAGGCCCGGTCGTAGCTGCCCCAGATGTCGAAGGCCAGGGCGCCGGCCAGGGCGCCCAGGCCGCCGCTGACCTGGTGCACGCCGGAGATGGTTCCGCTGACCCTGCCCAATCTGTTCGTGCCGAAAATGTTGCCGGAGAACATTACCGTCAGCGGCGCCGTCATGAGGAAGGTGAAGCCGTACAGCAGCGCGAAGATCATCACCGACGGTTTGTCCTGGTTCAGGATGACCAACAAGAAAATCCCGATGCGCATTACGAAGCAAATCAGCGTCGGCCGTCCGGGGCCCAGTTTGTCAGCGAGATAGCCGGAGGCCATGACGCCCAGAAGGCCCATCACGCCCATGAGAGCCAGCAGGTACCCCGCGACCACCGTGCCGATTCCCATGTCCAGGGCGAATGCCACCACGTGCGTCTGCACGAAAAAGTCCTGGAAGCCGCAGATGGCATACACCACCAGGAGCAGCCAGAACTGAACCGACGTGAGCAGTGGACCCTCCCTCGCTTGCTCGTCACCCGATCCCGCCGGCGCCCTCGCGAACGGCGTTCCCGAGCTTTCGGACGTTGGTTGGACGGACCGCACCGCCGCCACCACAATTGGCGCCAGCAGCACCAGGTTGGCGAGTCCCAATGCCGCGTAGGAAAGACGCCAGCCGAACCGCACCAGCGACTGGGCCAGCAGTCCGACGATCACCAGCTGGCCGATGGCGTTGCCGGAGACCGCCACGCTGTTGGCAACGCCGCGCCGGGTTGGGAACCACCGGACGATCATGACGCTGACGATGGGATTGGACATGCCGGCGTTCCCCAGCGCGAAGACCACCCCGTACACCAGGAACAGCTGCCACGGCGAGGATATGACGCTCATCAGTGCGAGGCCGACGGCGCCCACCACGGCTCCGATACCCATGATCCAGCGGAGATCGTAGCGGTCCGCAAGGCGGCCCACGAAAGGCATGGCCGCGGCGGAAATCAGCATATACGCCGTGACGCCAAGCGACAGCGCCGAGCGGGACCACATGAGGTCCTCGCCCATGGGCTTCAGCATGAGCCCCAGGGCGGAGCGCGACCCGCCGTTGAAGAAGAGGATCGCGAACCCCGCGCCGAGGATGATCCAGCGGTAGTCAATCCGGCGCATTTCCGCTCCGGTTCGTAGGGTGGTTCACCGTAGCACCGCCGTTTTGCGGGAGTCAACGAACCGCACGCGCAGTGTGACGGGCTGCCATTGACGGCAATTTGCGGCGCGCATAACATCCGCGCATTCCGGCGAAACCCGGAGTAATGGCCCCGTCAACCTGCGACTTGCCAAACTTCCCGGCTTAAGAGCTGACGGAATATCTCCAAAGAGCGACTGCCGATGTTTGATACGGCGCTGAAAAAGAAGCGGGTCATCGGCATTCTGCTGTTGGCCGTGATTCTCTCGCTGTTCCTGGCCTTCAACCGCATCCCCAAGCTGGACACGGTTGAGGCTGATCTGGCCGGCGTCAACGCTCCCCAGGCCGAGTGCTTCCAGGGGTTTTGCATCAACCGGGAGCCGGAAACCGGGTTCTTGGAACGGTGGTGGGAATTCTCCACCAGCTACCTGAAGCTGGTGACGGTGGGGATGATTTTCGCGTTCCTCTCCGCGGGCATTACGGAAGTCTTCCTCTTGCCGAATAGCGGTGGCTCCCGGTTTACTGGTGGCGGCATCAAGGGAGTATTGCGGGGGTTCGCGGTAGGTTCGTCGATGAACCTCTGTTCCGCGTGCATCGTGCCTATCGCCTCGGCCTTCCGACGGCGCGGCGCCCCGGTGGAAACCGCCATCGCCATCACCCAGGGGTCGTCCACGCTGAACCTGCCCGCGCTGGTGATGGCCGCGCTGGTTTTCACGCCCATGCTGGCCAGCACGCGAATCGCGGTGAGCGTGGTCGGCGTCCTGCTGCTGGGGCCGCTGGTGGCGCTCCTGCTGCGGCGGCAACTGAGTTTCAGCGACGCTTTCCGGTTCGGTCGAGCGGAAGGACCGCTCCCGGAGCTGGCCACGTGGCGGGAAACCATCGGCACGGGCCTGAAGGACTGGGCAAAAGCCAGCCTGAACTACCTGTGGCGATTGGGGCCGGCCATGATCCTGGCCGGGTTCGCCGGCGGCCTGGTGATCCAGTGGATTACGCCGGAAACCGTCGCTGCCTACCTGGGCGACGATGTTTCGGGCATCGCCGTTGCCGCCACCCTGGGCATTCTCATCAACGTGCCCTTGCTGTTCGAGATACCACTGGTGGCCGTGCTGATGCTGGTGGGCATGGGCGCGGCGCCGGCGGCGGCGCTCCTGTTCGGCGCGGCGGCGGCCGGGCCCTTCACCCTTTGGGGCCTATCTCGGGTCATGCCCAAAAAAGCGGTGGCTGCCTTCGCCGCCGGCACGTGGAGCCTGAGCATGGTCGGAGGCGTGGGCCTGCTGTTCGTCGGCCCGTTCTTCATGGACAATTCCGATTCCCGCATCGTTTTCACGTCCGACCGGGATGGCGACTTTGAGATCTACTCGATGCTGCCGGACGGCTCCGACCTGAAGCGGCTCACCAACAACTCCGGGTACGACGACATGCCCGCCTGGTCGCCCGACGGCAAAAAAATCGCCTTCGTGTCCGACCGTGACGGCAGCCCCGAAATATACGTGATGAACGCCGACGGCTCTCGCGCGCGTCGGCTCACCAAGGACAACGGCCCGGACAACGTGCTTCCGGCCTGGTCCCCCGACGGCAACCGGATCGCCTGGTCCTCCGAGCGCGACGGCGACCGCGAGATCTACGTGATGGATGCCGACGGCTCCAACCCGACCAACCTGACCGAAGACCCGGGTTACGACTCGTCCCCCGCCTGGTCTCCCGACGGTCAGCGCATCCTGTTCAACACCCGCCGCGACGGGAACCTGGAAATCTACGTAATGGACGCCGACGGCTCCAACCAGATGCGTCTGACCAGGAACGCCACCTCCGACGGATTTCCTGCCTGGTCGCCGGATGGCTCCAAGATTGCTTTTTCCTCCAGCCGCACCGGCCGCCGCGCCGTCTACGTCATGGACGCCGACGGTACGGACCCGACGCAGCTTACCGGAGACGCCTTCAACGACTACTGGCCGGCGTGGTCCCCCGATGGCGCCCGGATAACGTTCACCAGCGACCGGTACGGCGCACCGGAGATCATGGTGATGAACGCCGACGGGTCACACCAAGCCAACCTCAGCCACAATCCCGGCGCCGACAACGGCCCGGCGTGGAGACCTGGGAATCTCCCTACCCCCAACACTCATGGGCCGCGGATTTCGGCCCTGGATCCTGCGGTTGCGGCCACCTCGGGAGGCAGCCTGGTGACCATCTCCGGTGCCGGCCTGGAGGAAGGCAGCCGTATCGCCATCGGGGGAGTGGAAGCCACGGTTCTGGAGTTCCTCGACTCGCACACGATGACCGTGGCGGCACCTCAGCACCGGGCCGGCGTCGTCGATGTGGTGATAACCAATTCCGACGGCCGTTCCGGAACTTTGCCCGGGACATTCACCTACCACCCGCCGATCTTCGCCGACGTGGCGCAAGAAGCCGACGTTGCTTTTCAGCACTACCGTGACCCGGTGGATCGGATTCCGTTGGGAGCGGGTGTCGTCGTTTTTGACTTCAACAACGACGGCCGCCAGGACATCTACGTTGCGTCCAAACCCTCCTGGAGCGTGTCGCCGGACCAGATCGATGGAGCCAATGCGTTGTACCGGAACGACGGCAACGGATCGTTCACCGATGTCGCCGAGGAGGCCGGGGTCGACGAGTTGATGGGCTTCTCCAACGGCGGTTGCGCCGCCGATTACGACAACGACGGCGACCAGGACCTCTACGTCACCAACTGGGGCTCCAGCAAGCTCTTTCGGAACAACGGATCAGGAACCTTCGCTGACGTGACTGACCTTGCCGGATTGGGCGACCCGGACCCCAGCTACCGATCCATGGGCTGCGCCTGGGGGGATTATGACCAGGACGGCCACCTGGACTTCGTCGTTGTCCGGCACATGGAAGAATCGGACATGGAGGCCTTGGACCTCAGGGTATTCTACCTTGCGGTGCGACCGTTGAGCCTGTTCCACAACAATGGCGACGGCACCTTCACGGAGGTCTCGCATCTGCTGGGCGACATCGGGTCTCCACAAAAAATCCCGGGGGAGTACGGCAACCTGTGGGGAGCCGGGTTCCAGCCGGGCTGGCTCGACTTCGACAATGACGGTGACCCCGATCTGTACGTAGTCAACGACTTCGGCCGGGACGCCCAGCCCAACGTGCTGTGGCGCAACGACGGCCCGGCTGCCGACGGGTCCTGGCAATTTGAGGATATTTCCCGCGATTCCCGGGCCGACGTCGCCATGTTCGGCATGGGCCTCGCGGTGGGAGATTACGATCTCGACGGGCATTTTGACCTCTACGTCACCAACATTGAGGACAACGTCCTGCTGAAAAACAACGGCGACGGCACCACCTTCACCGAAGCGGCCGCCGCCGCCGAGGTCGGAATGGGCGCCTTTCAAAGGCGGCAGCGCGTCAGTTGGGGCACGGTGTTTTTCGATTATGACAACGACGGTTGGGAAGATCTATACGTCGCCAGCGGCCACCTGGACAGCGATCCGTTCACCAACCACCGCCGCCAACCCAACCTGTTGCTGCGCAACACTGGTCGGGCCATCTTTGAAGACATGTCGTCCGTCAGCGGCGCCGACGACCGGGGCGTCGGCCGGGGCGTCGCCTACGCCGACTTCAACAACGACGGCTGCCTGGACCTGTACCTGGCGAACCTGGGCCTGGCCGGCGATGACGCCCAGAGCGCTCGTCTTTTCCGCAACAGCTGCGCTTGGGATGCGAACTGGCTCCAAGTCCGAACCGTGGGCACGACGAGCAACCGGGACGGCATCGGGGCCCGGGTCACGGTGGTTGCTGGCGGCCGCACGCAAATCCGCGAAATCACCGCCGGCTCCAGCAACAAGAGCCAGAGTATGCTGCCGGCGCACTTCGGCCTAGGCCGGGCCGCCAAGGCCGACTCCGTGCTGATTCGGTGGCCCACCGGGATCGTCCAGGCCCTGCATGACGTGCCAGCGAATCAGCGCTTGACCGTTGTTGAGGCGCCGCAGTCGGCGTCTCAGCCGTAACGGTTTTCGCTGTTCCATGGACGGTCAGGAGCCCCACGCCTCGCGCCCTTGATCGGCGCTGACGCTATTGACATCAGTAATGTTGCTGGGATAAAGTCGGCCTACTTTGCGAAATGCCCCTATTCCATTCACCAGCCGCACACTACCCGGCACGGAGAACCAACGGTATAGTCGCTTTTCGTAATTATATTCACGATAAACAATCGCAAATCACATACCTACATACGATTCCGTATGCCGCGCAACGAGGTGCGGCACGCATATTAGAACGACCGACTGATTTCGCAACCAGATGAATGAGCCAGGCCGGTCGTCGGCTTTGGCTTCAGGAAACCACGGATGGCAAGCGTCTCGAACACGGGTCGCGGACGTGAAAATCACAGCCTGGAGGTCTGGGAATGAACCGCTACGGAATGAAGATTCGATCGGCGTTGATGGTATTGCCAGCGCTGCTGCTCCTGACGTTCATTGCAGCGTGCGGAGGCGCCGAAGCTCCGGCGGAAACCGCTCAGCCCGCCGCAGCCCAGCCGGCATCCGGGGGCGCGCCGGCCGCCGCCGCTCAGCCCACCGCCATGCCCGCGTCCCAGGATCAGCCCAGCGGCAACGTCGTGGACGAGAGCCAGCTGCCGACGGACAAGATCATCCTGGGGTTGATCACGCCTATTGATGATACCGTCGTGCCGTGGCAGGGTGGGGTCGACTTCGTGTACCAGCACAGTCCGTTCATGGAATACCTGGTGCAACTGGATCCCTACACCAGCGAATGGATCCCCATGCTGGCAAAATCGTGGGAGATGAACGCCACCGGCGACGTTTGGACCTTCGAGCTGGAACAGGGCATTCAGTTCCATCGGGGGTTTGGCGAGTTCACCGCCGCGGACGTGGAGCACAGCTTCAAGCTGACCTGCCAGAAGGGCACCCGCGCCAGCTACAAGGGCGGCATCTGCAACGTTGACCACGTGGAGACCCTGGATCCCTATAACATCCGGGTTCACATGGTGAAGCCCTCCGCCGAGTATCTGTTCTATGCCGCCGAGTCCGCGGGCAACATGATCTACAGCAAGGCCCAGTGCGATGGGGCCGGCGGGTTCGACGATGCGGAGAACGTCGCCAGCCAGGGCTGCACCGACGAGTATTACAACAACCTGGCCGGCACCGGTCCGTACCAGTACGAGGGCCGCGTTCCCGAAGTCCACGTCGACTACTCGCTGGCCTTCCCTGATGGACACTGGCGGCACGATCCGGTTTACCCCGAAATGCGCAACACCTGGGTGCTGGAAGAGTCCACTCGCCTGGCCCAGTTTCGCGCCGAGGAAACGCACATGACCGAGGTCAACCGGGACCTGGGCGACAAGCTGGAAGCAGAGGAAGACGGCAAGTTCAAGATCATACCCAGCACCGGCCCCGCCCAGCAGACGGCCTTCCGTTTCGGCGGCATGTTCTACGGCGACGCGGAAAACTACGACCCCGACTTCCCGGTGACCGCGCCGGGCGAAATCGGGATCAAGGTGCGCAAGGCGCTGAACAAGGCCGTAGACCGCGAGACCTTCAAGCAGGAACTCTACAAGGGCCGCGTATGGGACTCCAAGGTGCACGCTTTCCATCCCACCCTGACCGCCTGGAGCACCAAGTGGGACGACGACTGGGAGGAGGAATACGGCTACGACCTGGAAGCGTCCAAGCAGCTCCTGGCTGAGGCCGGCTACCCCGAAGGATTCAAGATCACGGTTCCGATGTATCCCTTCCCCGGCGCACCTGAACTTCCCCAGATCGCCCAGTTCATGCAGCTGGCCTGGGCGGAGATCGGAGTGGAATTGGAACTCCGCGACGAAGACCGCGCAGCCGTGGTTGCCCGGCGTCGGAACAAGTCCAACCACGAAACCGCCCTGGCAACCACGCCTTCATTCAAGGCGGTGGAAGCGCAGATCATGCTGTTCAACACTCCCAAGGAAGACGGCGGAGTGGTCTTCATGTACGAGACTGCCGAACTGCAAGAGTTGTATCACGAGTTGCAGGTAACGGTGGACCCGGTTGAGCGTGAAAAGGTGCTGTACCAGATCGGCGACATCAAGTTCTACCATCACGAGTGGATACCGCTCTTCTGGGTGCCCATCGAGACGATAGTCAACACCGAATACATCTGCGGATGGCCCTTCCCAGGTTGGGAGGGTGGTGACCTCGGCAGCAACGAGCTGATTGAGGGTCCGCCTTGCTGATCCCCAGCCAGTCTGATCAATAACCGGTTTGAAAGCGCCGCGACTGCCGGGGAACCGACGGTCGCGGTGCGCGAATTGGGAATAGCCACGGCTGAACCCTGGGGCAGGAGTTAGGGATGCAACGGTACATCATTATGCGTATCCTCCAGGCGATCCTCGTCCTGGTGGTGGTCAGCGTGATTGCTTTCGCCCTGGGCCACGCCGGCGGCAACCCCCTGGACGCCATTCTGCCGGACGACGCCGACGCCCAGGTGCGGG
The DNA here is from genome assembly GCA_965207585.1 of Dehalococcoidia bacterium. Classification (GTDB taxonomy): domain Bacteria; phylum Chloroflexota; class Dehalococcoidia; order Lucifugimonadales; family UBA3495; genus Bin87. The sequence continues at coordinate 233,258 of CBDBMT010000003.1, forward strand.
CAGACCTGGAGGAATTCTGGGGCATCAACAGGCCGTTGCACGAGCAGTACTTCACCTACGTGTGGAACGCGGTACGGGGCGACTTCGGCGATTCGTTCAAGTACCCCAACTTCACCGTAGCCGAACTGATCAGCGACCGATTCGTAGCCACCATTCAGTTGGCGGGAGCCGGCATCCTGGTGGCAGTGGTCATCGGTTTGCCCGTCGGCGTCCTGACGGCAACCTATCGGGACACCGTCTTTGACTGGACGGGCAAGGTGGTGGCCCTGTTGGGTCAATCCCTGCCCGTGTTCTGGCTCGGGATCGTCCTGATGTGGATCTTTGCCGTGCAACTGGACTGGTTTCCAACCTCGGGCAAGGGGGGCATCAGGAACCTGATCCTGCCGGCAATCGCTATCGGCTGGTTCCAGGTGGCGGCAATGCTCCGCCTGGTGCGGTCGTCCATGCTGGACGTCCTGGACAGCGAGTACGTGAAACTGGCCCGCATCAAGGGTCTACCCGAGCGGAAGATCATCTGGAAGCACTGCTTGCGGAATGCCGCCATTGCGCCGTTGACCTACTTCGCCATCACATTGGGGTCGCTGATGGTCGGCTCGGTTTCCATCGAAACGGTGTTCCAATGGCCCGGCCTGGGGTTCCTGCTGTTCAACGCCGCCCGCGCCAGTGACTACGCACTGCTCCAGGGCATAATGCTCACCTTCACCACCATCTACATCATCGCCAATTTATTGGTGGACATAGCCTATGCCTACCTCGACCCGCGCATTCGGTACACTTAAAGCCAACAGGATGTAAGCGAGGACAACAGCCATGGCCATAGCACTGCCAGAACTCAGCAGCCCACGCCCGCCATCCCGAATTGGCCATTACACGAGGGAAGTGCTCCGCTACCCGGTCATTCCAGTGGCCGTCCTGGTGATAGTGCTGCTCATCCCGGCTCTCGGCGCCAATTGGCTCGCTCCCTACGATCCGCTGAAGGGCGACATGACGAATCGCTTTGCGGAACCGTCGGCGCAGCACTGGTTCGGCACCGACGACATTGGACGGGACGTCCTCAGCCGGGTCATGCACGGAGCCCGCGTGTCGTTGCTGGTGGCCAGCGTGGCCATATTGATATCGGGGTTGATCGGTACGTCCTTCGGCATTGTGTCCGCCTTTTACGGCGGGTGGGCCGACAACCTGATGATGCGCCTCGTCGACATCTCGCTGTCCCTGCCCATCATCGTGGTGGCCATCGTGGTGGCGGCCATGGCCGGCCCCAGCATGAAGATACTGATCGCCGTGCTGGTGTTGAGCCAATGGTCCCGCTACGCTCGGCTGGTTCGCGGCGAAGCGCTGACCATCAGGGCGCAGGACTACATCTCCCGAGCCCGGGTGGCCGGAGCGTCCAACTTCCGGATCATGCTCCGCTACATCTTCCCGAACATCGTCAACACAATAGTGGTGCTGGCCACTCTGCAAGTCGGCTTCGTCATCGTGCTGGAAGCGACGCTGAGTTTCCTCGGCGCCGGCATCTCCCGCCCGACCCCGGCCTGGGGCGTGATGGTGGCCGACGGACGGTCGTTCGTGACCGATGCCTGGTGGCTATCTTTCTTCCCCGGCCTGGCCATCCTGCTCACCGTGCTGTCCATGAACCTGCTGGGCGACTGGCTGCGCGACAAGCTGGACCCGAAGCAGCGGAACCTGTAGTCATACCGGCGCTGTCATCAGTGAGCCCACAATCCATTGAGGCAGTCAGACGATCGACCGGCGCGGGTGCGGTTTGCGCATCCGCGCCGTCGTTTGCCCTCCGCGCCACCATGTCGACAACCGGACCGGACACGGCCCTGTTGCCGCAACGCCCGCTGACAGGCTAATCTATTCTCGATGAACGAAGCTACCCAACCCAACGCCGGATCAAGCAGCGCCGCGGTTTGCGGCTGGTGCGGGGCCGAAGATCAGGAGCCGGGGCAACCTTGCCGGGAGTGCGACCGCACGGTCGCCAACCTTCCCGAATGGGCGCAGGATGACCCACAGGGACGACGATGGTTGACCCGGCGGCGCCTGATTCGAACCGGGGTGATCGTCGCCGTGCTCCTGTTCCTGGCGTGGCTGTATTACCCGTTCTTCCCAAACCCGATCAAACTGCTGTTCAACTCGCCCAGCACCATGCTCAGCTCGGCTTCCCTGCCGGACCAATGGTCCATGGTTGGCCGGGACCTCCAGCTCACTCGTCACGTACCCACCGTGGCTGCCCAGCCGGCAGGACAGGTTGCCTGGTCCCATGACCTGGGCACTCCGACCCGGGCCGCTCCTATCGTGCACGACGGCGTGGTGTACGTGGGCGGGTTTTTCAGGATCATCGCCCTGGAGGCGTCGACGGGCCAGCAGCTCTGGGAAGTGACCGTACCCAGCCCTCTCGACCATTCCATGGCGCTCGCCGGTGACCTGCTCTACGTGGGCCTCACCGACCATCGGGTCGTGGCGGTTGACCTGAACACACAGCAATTCCAATGGTCGTATAAGACCGAAGGCCCCATCGCCTCGTCGCCGATCGTGGCCGACGGTATCGTATACGCAGGATCGGGGGACAGTTCGCTTTACGCACTGGACGCGGCGAGCGGGAAAGTTCTGTGGAACGAGAAAATCGCAGGCGAAGTGCGCGCCGCGCCGGCCGTCAGCGACGGGCACGTTTACGCCGCCGACAACCTCGGCAACCTCTACGTATTCGACGCCCGGACGGGTCAGAGCAAGTTGCGCTTCCGCACCGAGGGCAACACCAAGGCATCGCCGGTGATAGCTAACGGACTGGCGTACTTTCCGTCGGGGGGACAAGTGCACGCCGTGGATGCTGACGCCCGGGAGATCGCCGGTGAATATCAGTTCAAGCTGGTCTGGAAGCAGTTCTGGGACTGGAAAGTGCCGGGCGTGCCGCAGCCGCCGGCGCAAAAGGGCAGAATGTGGCTGTTTGATCCCGATTTCGCGTTTGATCGCGCCACGGGGCGCTGGACCACGACCGGAGTGGTGGCAACGCCGTCGGTCGCGGCCGATTCGCTATATGCCGGGAGTTTCAACGGCGGTTTCTACGCGGCGGACGCGATTTCCGGCACGGAGAAGTGGCGGTTCGAGGCCGACGGCCCCATATTCGGGTCGCCGATTGTGGTGGGAGATCGGGTCTACTTCGGTACCGAGGCCGGGACTTTCTACGCCCTGGACCGGTCCAATGGCGAACCGATCTGGCTGCTTCCCCTGGGAACCGGCATCAACATCTCCCCGGTCTTCGCGGACGGGCGCCTGTACGTGAGGACCAACGACGGCCTGCTGCACGCTATCGAGTAACCGGCCGCCCCGCTCAGCGCTGACGCATACCGGCGCGACTTTGCTGGCCGCGCCGGCCCACGCTCGCGACCGCGACTAACTCCCCGCTTTGATGAACTCAGCCGCGCGCTCGGCCATCATTATGATGGTGGCGTTGGTGTTGGCCCGGACAATGTCCGGCATGATCGAGGCATCGACCACCCGCAGGTTTTGCAGGCCGTGCACGTTGCAATACTGGTCCACCACGGCTGTGGGATCTGCCGCCGGCCCCATCTTGCAAGTGACCGACGTGTGACCGGCGATGCCCGCGTTCTGTTGCAGCCAGGCGTCCAGGGAGACGTCGTCGGCCAGGTCCGCATCGGTGGGCGACAGGCGTTCCGCCAGCAGGTCCTCGAAAGCCGGATGCTCGAAAATCGTCACGGTGCGGCGCACGGCCTCCCGGAACCGCGCGGTGTCCCTGGGATCAGACAGGAACCGAAAGTCCAGATCCGGTTGGACCGATACGTCAGCGGACACCAGCGTCAGCAGGCCCTCGCTGTAGGGGTATTCCAGTCGGCATCCCACGCGGATGTTGGGCGCTTCCCGGCTCTCAGGATACGACGTCGTGGGCTGGACCTGGATGTCGTTGCGGTCGGATGACCCCGCGGCCGTGAACCGCAGCCCCACCTGGTTGCGGGGCGCGTCGGAATCCAGGTGGTGGTCGGGCTGGGAACGGAACACGATGGACACCGACGGGTGGTTTTTCATGCTGCGCCCGACTCCGGGCAACTCGTGGATCGGCTCGATGCCCAGCGGGCGCAACTGTTCGGACGCGCCAACTCCCGAGAGGAGCAGCAGCTGTGGCGATGCGATTGCGCCAGCCGCTAGAATGATTTCCTCCCCTTCGACAACGAACGTCTCATCGCCGCTCTCAACCTCCACGCCAACCGCTCGTGGTGAGCCTGTCAAACCATGGTCAAATACGATGCGCCGAGCCGCAACGTTGGCCCGGATGGTCAAGTTCAGCCGGTGTCGGCAGGCGTCCAGATACGTGATGGCGGTGCTCATGCGCACGCCGCCGGGGTTGTTCAGCGGCATTGCGCCGACGCCGGTGGCGTCGGGATGGTTCATGTCCGGGTCGTCCGGGAAGCCGGCGTCCCGGCACGCTTGGTAGAACGCCGCCTGTAGCGGCAGCCAAGTCTCGCTGGGGTGTCTCCAAACGGGGATCGGCCCGCCGGACCCGTGGAAGTCGTCTCTGATGTCGGCGTCGTTTTCCAGCCGGCGGAAGTGGGGCAGCGTTTTCTGGTAGCTCCACTCGTTGTTGCCCGCTGCCGCCCAGCCGTCGAAGTCCTCCGGGGCTCCCCGCAGCAGGATCTGGTGGTTGATGGCGCTGCTCCCGCCGGTGACTTTGCCGCGAGCCACATGCAGCGAACCCGCCTGCTGCGCGGTGGACCTACCCACCAGGGACCAGTTATGGGCCGCCCCTTCCTCGGACGCCGCCTGGTTCATGTCGTATTTCAGCTCGTCGGGCAGCTGGTCCGGGCCGGGGTAATCGGGGCCGGCTTCCAGCAGCAGCACCGATCGGCTGGAATCTTCCGATAGCCGGTTGGCCAGCACGCAGCCCGCCGACCCGGCACCTACGATGATCACGTCGTATTTCATACGGCGATGGCCTCCGCTTCGATCCACTGGATTCCCGCTTTCACGGGAATGACGAATGTAAAGCTACGCCTCGATGCGGGTAGCGTTCCGTTTTAAGTGGTTTGGTTGATAATCCGTCACTCCAGCGAAAGCCGGAGTCCAGAAAACGCTACTGGATTCCGGCTTTCGCCGGAATGACGGCAAAGTTAGACCACCTAAATTGCAACGCTACGTTTCGATGCGGTACACCCGCACCGCGGTGTCGTGAAGCAGGTTTGCCCGCTCGCCGGCGCTGTAGCTCCGGGAAAGACGCTTGAACGCGTTGTACATCACGTTGTACGAGAAGGAGACCTTGTCAGGCGGGAAGTTGCTCTCGAACATGCAGCGATCCGGGCCGAACTGCTCAATGCAGTGGGTCATCCACGGGGCCATGGCCTCGGCCAATTCCTCGGATCCGATGGGCTCGGCGCGCGCGGGCCAGTCAAAGCCCCAGCGCGGCATGCCCAGGCCCCCCAGCTTGCAGGTGACGTTAGGGCATTCCGCTACGGCGCTGATGCCCTCCCGCCAGGCCGGTATGACCTCATCATCCTTGCCGGCGTAGATGCCGGTGCGGCTGACTCCGCCCACGTGGTTGAGGATTATCGACACCTCGGGCACCGCCCGCGCGAACTCGGCGAGCTCGTTCAACTGGGGGAAGGACAGCATCACGTCCAGCGACAGTCCCATGCGGGCCAACGTCCGGGCGCCGGTCCGGAAGGTCTCGTTGGACATGATCCCCTGGGTTTCGCGGTTTTCGATCAGCGGGTCCGGGCTCCAGGTGACGTTGTGCCGGATTCCCTTGAAACGGTTGGGGCTTGCCGCCTGCAACGCTTCCAGCACCCGGGCAACATCCTCACCGAGCTTGAGGTCAGCGTGGCCCACGATGGCGGCCGCGGCCCGGGCCTCGCCGTAAGTGCCGCTGGCGCTGGCGGCGGCCAGGCCCTGCACGAATTCCACCTCGCCCACCGGCTGCAACTCCACCGGCCCGTCGGCGCGGTACATCGACCTCGCCTCCACGAAAACGGTGGACCGGACGTTGTGCCCCGAATCGAGGTCGGCCATCAGCTCGTGGAGCAGATAGCGTTGGTAAGGGATGCTCTGCAAACGCCGGTCCCAGAAGTGGTGGTGCGGGTCGCACAGCGGGATGTCGGGCTCTATCGGGTCTTCCTGAGTCAGGGCCAGCCAGTCATTGTCTCCAAAAGGCACGTCACTCCCTCCATCTCCGGGTGGTTCGGGCCAATGATACCACCCGCGCGGCGCGGCGCGGGTTGGTCAGTGTCCACCGATGCTAGCGACGGCGCTCGCCCTCGTCATCGTCCGCGTTCAACCGCTCTTCCAGGCGCTTGAGCGTCTCCTGGGTTGCCCGCAACTCGCGCACTATGTCCTGATGCGAGACCGGCTCGAGTCCCTCTTGCAGCTGACTTCGCTTGGTGTCGTCCAGGCTGTTGATGATGATGGCGATGAACAGATTAATCACCACGAACGTGCCCACCACAACGAAGCTGACGAAATAGATCCACGCCCACGGGTGATGCTCCATGGCGGCGTTCATGATCTGAGTCCAGTTGTCCAGGGTGGTGATGTTGAACAGGGTCAGCAGGGATCTGCCCAGGGTGCCCCAGTGTTCCGGATCATGTTCGTGGAACAGCTGGTGCCCCATGATGGCGTAGATGTAGGCCACGATGCTCATCAGCATCATGACGTGGCCCACGCTGGGGATGGAGCGCACCAGCGCCGCCACAATCAGCCGCAGGTCCCGGATGGCTGAAATCAGGCGCACGACGCGCAGCAGCCGCGCCAGCCGGGCGATCATGGCGAACTGGCCGGTGGCCGGCACTAGCGCGAAAACGATAATCGAGAAGTCGAAAACGTTCCAACCGTCGCGGAAGTACCGCTGAGGCCGGGGCCACAGCGCCAGCATCTTGAGGGCCGCCTCAACGATGAATACTCCCAGGGCGATGTCGTTGCCCAGGTACAGCCAGTCGCCGTAAAGCCGACTGATGGTGGATGAAGTCTCCAGCCCCAGTATGATGCCGTTGACGATGATAACGGCGATGATGAAATACTCGAACCAGTTGGAGCTGACCAGGCCGGCCGAGATTTTGACCAGTTGATTCATGGAACCACGCTGCGATATTGGGCGAGCAAGGATATCCTGGGGCAAGGCGCCCAAGTCTTCACACCTTCCCCGACGAGACCCCAAAGGTCAACCGGAGGGCAGTATGGGCTCGCCGTCTTCGATCCTCAGCACGAATCGATAGTCGTAGCCCAGATCCCGAATGCGCTGGCCGCCGTTTCCCCGGTCGAACACGGCCACAGCCTGCCCGACCACCGAGCCCGCTGCCTCCACGGCCTGGATGCACCGGATGATCGAATCGCCCGTGTAGCACGTGTCGTCCAAGATGGCGACCTGGCGTTTGAGATTGCCTTCGATACGATTGAGCATGCCGTAGCTCTTTGCATCGGCCCGCACGTAGAAACCGGTGCGCGGCACGCCGGACTGATGCACCACCGCCGTAACCACGGGAATGGCCGCTGTAGCCGGCCCGCCGACGCAGCGCACATCATCTGCGAGCATGTCGCCAATGATGCGCCCGGCCAGGATGCCGCCCTCTGGAGTGAGCATGAAGCGCGCCCGTTGACATACCAGTCGGTGGTCTGGCCATCCTCCAGCGCAAAACGCCCACGATGGATATGCGGCCGCACCAGTTCGGCCATGTATTGCAGGTCATCCATGAGAACTCCGCGCGCGCATTGTAAACGATCAGAAGCGGAACCGGCAGATGTACTGCGAGTCCCGTGCATGATCGTGATCATGCACACTTATCACATGAGGTTCCAAATATAGTTGCTTAGCAATATATTTATGAGATACTCGTGACACAGTCCCGCACCTTTTCAAGGTTAATCCGCCATTCCCGCGCTGCGCTCGCGGTAGGGCGCCGGCCCAGAACCTGACAGTTGAGTTGCGGCCCGTCCGCGCACGACTGCCGGGATGTGTTACACGTTCGTTACCTAAGCGAAATACATCCGCAATATGTATTTGAAACGGCGGATTTATATGGTAGGATGCATCCGCGTAGCCGACCACTCCACGGCTCACCCGTGAGGGAAGCAAAAGACTCCCTCGTTCGCGGGTCGCCCAAAAACTGTGCGGTTCGACTGCTTCCGTGCGCCCGCGAGACCCACTCTCCATACTCTTACGGACCATGATGCCTTCACACATATCGACCGATGCCTTGACGGAAGCTGACCCGACCCGGCGTGATGATCAGGGAAACGTAAACAGATACACCGATCTGGATACCGCGTGCCTGCGCATATCGGAAAGCCTGGAAACTGAAACCGTACTGCAGGGTGTCATCGATAACGCGCGTTGGCTGACCAACGCTCGATATGGAGTGCTTCTGGCGTTCACTGGATCCGGAGAAGTCGAGAACATATTCACCTCCGGCACGACCGCGGGAGAATTCGACCGCGTTCAGACCCCGCCGCAAGGGAAGGGGCTGCTGGGCTACCTGAACGAAGTCCAGGGACCCTTGCGGGTGGCCGACATTGCCAGCCACCCCAAGTCGGCCGGTCTGCCCGACGGACACCCGCCGATGCGGGCTTTTCTGGGTATGCCCATCCGCCGCGACGGCATCCACCTGGGCAACATCTACCTGGCGGAAGCGGAACGTGGGGAAGAGTTCACTTCCGATGACGAAGACATCATCGTGCGTTTCGCCGCTCACGCGGGCAACGCGATCTCCAACGCACGCAAGTTCGAAGCCGAGCGGCGCATCAAGACCGACCTGAAGGCGCTGGTCGATATCTCTCCCATCGCCGTGCTCGTGTTCGATGCCAAGACCGGCATGTTGCTCGCCGCCAACCGGGAAAACCAGCGGATGGTGGAAGGTCTGCGCTTGCCCGGAGGATCGTGGGAACGCATGCCGGAAGTAGTTTCTTTTCGGCGAGCCGATGGTCGGGAACTCCCGTTCAGTGATCTGCCATCCACCCGGGTGATGCGGAGCGGAGAAACGGTGCGCGCCGAAGAAATCGAGATCTGCCTCCCCAGCGGGAGAGCCGTCACCGCATTGGTCAATGCGGCTCCGATCTATTCTGACCGGGGTGAGATCGTGTCCGTGGTGGTGGCCATGCAGGACATGACCCCTCATTATGATGCGGAGCGGATGCGAGCGGCGTTGCTCGGGTTGGTGAGCCAAGAATTGCGGACGCCCTTGAGCGCGATTAAGGGATCCATCGTCGCACTGTCGGACATCGTCAGTTCTGCCAACTCAACCGAGCCGTTGCATCTGCTGCAAATCATCGACCATCAGGCCGACGTGATGCGCTCCCAAATCAACCGCCTTACCGACCTCTCCGACCTGGAGTTCGGGACGCTGCAGATTAATCTGGAACCAACCGACGTGAAAACCCTGGTATCCGGGGCGATAAGGGAGTTCGAGCGGAATCATCCCGGCCAGGAGTTTTTGCAGGACATTCCCTCGGACCTGCCCAACGTAATGATGGACGCGCAGCGTATCGACCATGTGTTGCGGGACCTGTTCGCCCACTGTTTCAAGCACTATTCGGAAACTGACGCCATAAAGGTGAGCGCTCGGCGCCGGGACCTTCACGTGGTCTTTACTATATCAACCCACATGGACTGTACCCATTCCCATCAACCACCGCAGGTATTCAAGCGTTTGCTGGAGGGGCATCCGGAGCGGGCAAAGGATAATCTGGAGGGAGATGGGCTCGCCCTGACCATCAGCAAAGGCATCGTCAACGCGCATGGAGGCCGGCTCCAGGCCAAGCGCGGCGAAGCCAACCACGGCATGGAGTTTACCTTTACGATCCCCATCGCCGACGACGCGGATGACTCCGACCCATCGACCTTTGACCACCAAGCCGAACCCAGCGGCCGCTCGGTAGGCGAGAAGCCTCGGATCCTGCTGGTCGTCGACGACCCGCACATCCTGGGCATCACGCGCCGCACGCTGTCCCGCGCCGACTACACCCCATTGGCGTCCTTTGACCTCGATGATATTGAGCAGTTGGTAGCATCCGAAAACCCGGACCTTGTGCTGTTCGACCTGTCAAACTCGGAACCAAAAGAGTTTGAAGTGCTGGACCGGATCGTCAACTCCTACCGTGTGCCGACGATTGCGATCCTGGACCCGGGAGACGAAGCCGGTGCGATATTGGCGTACGATAAAGGCGCCGACGGTTACATCGTAAAGCCGTTCTCGCCCACCGAACTCCTGGCGAGGATCAGGGCCTCGCTGCGACGAAAAGCGCTGTCCCATCGGAACGACCCCCATGAGGCATACGCGCTGGGAAACTTGAGAATAGACTACACGTCCCACGTCGTAACGGTTGCCGGCCAACCGGCGCAGTTGACCGCGACGGAGTACAAGCTGCTGCACGAACTCTCAAACGGCGCCGGTCGCGTTATGACCCAGGACGAGTTGCTGCACCGGGTCTGGGGGCCGGAGTACGTCGGGGAATCTCAGTTGCTGAGGGCCTACGTGAAGACCCTGCGACAAAAGCTCGGGGACAACGCCCGGAAGCCGTCCTATATCTTCACGGAGTACGGCATCGGTTACCGGATGGCGAAGCCGTAGGCCAGGTTCTCCCGCAAACTGGGCGCCACAGCTGCATCGACCAACGGCCGCACCCAGGGTATGCGATCAAAAAGACGGCGCCGGTAAGGTTTCCCGGCGCCGTCCGGTCTTGTTCCGTCAGCCGCAGGTCAGCGGCCCATGGCGTAGCCGTCCCGCCGCAGGTCGGCGCCGCCGAACAGGCTACCGCGCTCCCGATCAATCTCGATAGCGCACAGGGAACCCATGCGCGGGGTCCACTCGTTCCACACGTCCACGTCGTGGCCGCGCTTGCGGAGGTCATCCACCACCGACGGTTCAATTCGGGACTCGACGCCAACCAGGCCGGGCCGGTAGGCGTGGGGCCAGAAGGAGTTGGGGAAGCTCCACGTTGACGCGCGGGGAGCTTCGATGGCCTGCTGCACATCCATTCCAAATTCGGCAACGTTCAGGAAGAGCTGCACCATGGACTGGGGCTGCACGTCGCCGCCCGGCGTGCCGAAGGGCATCCAGGGCTTGCCATCCTTGAATGCCATGGCGGGATTGGGAGTGAGGCGCGGGCGCTTGCCGGGAGCAAGGCTGGCAGGATGGTCCTCGTCCAGCCAGTTCTGCGCTCCACGGGCTGACACCATGAAGCCCAAGCCGGACGCAATTGGCGCGCCGCCGAACCCATCGCTGGGAGTGGCCGAGAAGGCATTGCCCCAGCGATCCACCGCGCAGATGTAAGAGGTGTCGGCCGATAGCGGGCCGGCCACCGGCTCCGGCTTGCGGGCGGCGCGGCCGGTTCCGGCCTGGAACGCCCACGGGTCTCCGGCATCGGGCATCTCGGGGTGGGCGCGGCGCGAATCAATTTCCCGCCGCCGGATTTCCGCATACTCCCGAGAGAGCAGGCCGGCCATGGGCACGTCTACGAAATCCGGGTCGCCGTAGTAGGCGTGGCGGTCGGCAAATGCCAGCTTGAGCGCCTCCAGCACGGTGTGGATGTACTCCGCGGAATTGTGCCCCATGCCATGCAGGTCGCAGCCTTCCAGGATGCGCAGGGCGTGGAGGTTCATCGGTCCCTGGCACCACGGCCCGCAGGCGTACACGTCGATGCCTTTGTAATCAATCATGGGAGGCGTGTCCACGCCCACGGAGAAGGAAGCCAGGTCGTTCATGGACAGCCATCCGCCCTGGCTGCGGATGAACGCGACCATCTCCTCGGCGATGTCTCCCTTGTAGAACAGGTCGCGCGCGGCCCGGATGGCAGCCTCACGACCCTGACCTGCGACTGCGCGCTCGGCGTCGATCATACGCCGGAAGGTGCGAGCCAGGTCGGACTGCACCAGCAGATCGCCGATGCCTAGAGCCTCGCCCCCGGGATAGAAGATCTGCATGGTGCTGGTCCACTGGCTGGTGTCACCCTCGTCAAGGATGATGTTGTCGCCGCTGCTGACCAGGGCGCGGTGCAGCGTGGCCGGGATGGGGAAGCCGTGGGCTGCCAGCTCCAGGGCCGGCGTGACGACCTGCTCGAAGGTCATGGTACCGTAGCGGCTGAGGGCGGTGAGCCAGGCGTCCGGCGCCGCCGGCGTCACGGTGCGCATCACGCCGTGAGGCATGTCGCCGCCGTGTTCGCGCCGGAAATAGTCGATGGACGCCTCGGCCGGCCAGCGACCCAGGCCGCTGATCTCTCGAGTGTCCCCCGATTCGGCGTGGTGGATGATGATGGGGGCCACGCCGCCGAAGCTGGTGTACTGGGGAAGCGTCACGTTGATGACGACACCGGCGGCCACGCCGGCGTCAATGGCGTTGCCGCCCTGCTCGAGGATGCGGTAGCCGGCGGCCGTGGCCAGGTAATGGCCGGTGCTTACCATGTGGGTAACGCCGCCCACCAGCGGGCGGTAGCTTCTCAATCCCAATGCCATAGTGACCTCCGCAGCGGGGCTGCGCTTATTATGGGTTTGCTGTTGGTTGAACGGGAGTATAGGGCATCGGGGAAAGGGCCGCCAGATTGCTGACACTCTCCTCTTGCGCCAATCGAGACTGTCAATTTATCATCCCTCAAATTTCGCCGCCTTGCAGAGGATACCGGCCATGACCATGCCCGACCTTTTCGCCCAAGTTGACTTCGCTGAAGACGACGTCACCACTGACGTGACACCCAGGAAACGCAGGTCGCCGGCAGGACGAGCCACTACGCAGTTGGTGCTCTCTGCCCATATCGGGAACAACGCTGACGTTTTCCCTCAAATACTAAAACTCCACGTTCCCGCTGGATCGATAATCGCCGACGTGACCTACGGAAAAGGAGCGTTCTGGCGGCGGGTGAGAACAGGAGACTATACCCTGCACACGTCCGACATAGCGGACGGAACCGACTGCCGCAAGCTCCCATACGACGACGACTCGTTGGATTGCGTCGTGTTAGACCCCCCTTACATGGAAGGATTCTACCGGAAGAATGACTCAGAGAAAGCAGGCGCGGGCACTCACCAAGCCTTCAGAGATCATTACTCGAACGGGAGTGAAGAACCTGTTTCCAACGGCGCAAAATGGCATGGGGCCGTGCTTGATATGTACAAGCAATCAGGCTCCGAAGCTTATCGTGTGCTGCGACAAAGAGGCGTCCTGATCGTCAAGTGTCAAGACGAAGTAAGCGCAAACCGTCAGCACCTAACGCACGTCGAGGTAATTAACGAGTACTCTAGGCTCGGATTTTATTGCAAAGACTTGTTTGTCGTGGTCAGGCCAAACAAACCCGGTGTCAGTCGCATCAAGAAGCAGAACCACGCGCGTAAGAACCATTCTTACTTTCTGGTCTTTGAGAAGTCACCGCTGCGGCCTCAATGAATCATACTACGCCTGATCTATCATCTCATCCAACAACTCGAAGAGGTCCGCTCGAAACGGAGGCTGGGGCGGCCATGATACGTCCACCATAGTAGCCAGCAAATGCTGCCTCTGGTACTCCGTGTACCGAGAGTATCTGGACCCGGGTAAGTCCGAGTTCTTGGCAAACGAAAAGCGCCATTCATCACCGAAAGCGAACAGGTTAACCGCCAGTATGTCGAACTCTCCGCGCAGCAAGCAAGTGGTACTCACGGTGCTACCGTTGGGCAACATCACCTCGCGACGGTCGCTAGCGTCAACTTGGGCTCTGCCAATCCAGCCGTCTGACATTCTCTGAACCGTAGAAGTCTGGAGAGATTTCGACTCCAGGGTGAACTCCCGGCCCTTATAAACGGCCACGCGGTCATTGTGGTGCCCACGGTCATGGTCATCATGCTTGGACACTTCGGAGAATCGCGGGTCTGATAGCCAAAGACTGTCCAGCTTCAACTCGGCTAAGTATCCAAGTACCATACCCCTTAAACTAGGATTGTGGTCTATCAGATCGGTCAGTTCTTCATCGGTGAAATTCCATCGGCCAAGTATCGAATGCACCACACTTTGCCTGCTTCCGCCTATTCCCCCGAAAAGACGTCCTGGCGCAATCCTCAACGCCGACGACAACTGTAGGATGGCGGTCAGGGCCGGGTTGCGCTCTCCACGTTCAATGCCGCCAACGTACGACCGATCTAGACTAGCCGCTTCGGCAAGATCCTCTTGAGTCATTCCAAGCGATTCGCGCAGCCGACGGACGTTGCTGCCGAATTTCTGTTTGCAAGCATCGCCCATAGTGGGGTATTCTGTGGACGGTTACAGGCAGCGTCTAGCGACTAATCGTACCATTTGGAGGCATCCCCCATGTACGACCTGCTCATCAAAGGCGGCACGGTAATCGATCCTACGCAGAATCTGAACGGCGCGTACGATGTGGCGATATCCGACGGCAAAATTGCCGCCGTCGCCGCCGACATCGAGGCCGATACAGCCTCGCGCGTCGTGGAGGTGCGGGGCAGGTACGTCACCCCCGGCCTGATCGACCTGCACACCCACGTCTATGAAGGCGTCAACGGCAACGGCGTCAACGCCGACGTGGGCGGCGTGCGCGCCGGCGTCACCACCATGGTGGACGCCGGCAGCAGCGGTTGCGACACCTACGGAGGTTTCCCGGCGCACATCATTCCCAACAACGCCACCGAGGTGATCCCCTTCCTGCACATCTGCCGCACCGGCCTGGCCACCACGCCGGACATCTTCTCCCCCAGCAGCATCGACCTGGAGCGGACGATCCAGGTGGTTGAGGAGAGCAACGGCACCATCCGCGGCATCAAGGCCCGCATGGTCTCGCCGGCCCTGGAGATCATGGGCATGGAAATGCCCCGCATGGCCAAGCGCGCGGCCCGCGAGGCCGGAGTGCGCCTCATGGTTCACATCGGCGACACTGAAAAGCGCTACCCGGCCGAGGTGATCCGCGACCTGCTTCCTCTCATGGAGCCAGGGGACATCGTCACCCACTTCTTCACCGCCAACCCGGGCGGAGTGCTGGACAGCGACGGGAACCTGGTGCCTGAGGCCCGAGAAGCCCACGAGCGCGGCGTGTGGCTGGACACCGCCCACGGGCGCGCCAATTTCAGCTTCGACATCGGCGAGCGGGTGCTGGATCAGGGCGTGGAACCCCACTGCATCAGCACCGACCTCACCGTGCCCGGTCGCATCCGCACGGTCCACAGCATGACCGAGATGATGACCCGCTTCCTGGCCATGGGCTTCACCCTGGACCGGGTGGTGGAGATGTGCACCATCAATCCCGCCCGGGCCATCGGCGAGGAGGAGCGCCTGGGCAGCCTGGAAGTCGGCAAGCAGGCCGACGTTTCGGTGCTGGACATCCAGGACGGCGACTGGGTCGTCTACGACGTGCTGGGCAACGGGCGGAACTCGGAACGGGCGGTAACTCCCGTGCTGTCGGTAAAGCGCGGCGAGGTGTTCGAAGCCGGCTGGGGGCCCCGGCCCTGGGGCTGGGAGCCGGACAACGCCTAGAGGCAATATCCATCGTACGCGAGCAAAGATAAACAGGACTTACTGAATGAGCATTCAAGGGATCGTGGGCCGCAGGGGCGATGATGCGCTGCGAGAGGATTACAAGATGGTTGAAGTGATATTGAGTTCCCCGAGAGGGTTCTGCGCCGGCGTCGTGCGGGCCATCGACGTGGTGGAGGAATGCTTGGAGCGATTCGGCCCGCCCGTCTACGTCAAGCACCAGATCGTGCACAATCCCTACGTGGTGGCCGAATTGGAGCAGAAAGGCGCCATCACGGTGGAAGAGGTCGACGAGGTTCCGGACGGCTCGCTGGTGGTCTTCTCCGCCCACGGGTCGCCTCCGGAGGATTTCCAGAAGGCGGCCGAGCGCAACCTCAGGGTCATTGACGCGGTGTGCCCGCTGGTCACCCGCGTGCATAACGAGGCCAAGAAATACCACCGCGAAGGCAAGAGAGTGCTCCTGGTGGGCCACCAGGGCCACCAGGAGGTCCGCGGGACCATGGGCCAGGCGCCCATGACGCTCATCAACGATTCCGCGCCCCTGTCCGAGCAGGAAGTCAGCGCCGAGATGGACTGGTCGGAGGACACCGAGGTGGCGGTCATAACCCAGACCACGCTGTCCGTGGGAGACACCGCCAATGCCATCGGCGCCATCCAGGAACGGTTCCCGGGCGCGGTGGTGCGCAACGACATCTGCTACGCCACCACCAACCGCCAGGACGCAGTCACGCAGATGGCCGGACTGGTGGACGTGGTACTGGTGATCGGCGCGCAGAATTCATCGAACTGCAACCGCCTGCGGGAGGTCGCCGAGGCCAACGGAACGCCAGCCTACCTGATCAACGGCCCGGATGAAATCGACCCGGAATGGCTGGTGGGTTGCAAGCGGGCGGGAATAACTTCAGGGGCATCCACTCCCGAAGTCCTGGTGGAAGCGGTGATCGAAGCGCTGGACCCCGCGAAGGTCACGCTCCTGGAAGGCGCGGAGGAAGACATCACCTTCACGCTGCCCCGGGAACTGCGCTGATAACTCTGACGACTTCCGAGCCGCAAGAAGTTGATACGAGCGCCTTACCCATGACCACTGCACCCGAGTTGCCGGAACCCGGCGTTCAAAGCACCGAAGACCGCTGCCAAATCAGTCGGCAGCTGCTCATCCACGCCCGTGAAGAACTGGCTGCGGGCAGTCGTCTGCAAGCCGGCGAAAAGGCCTGGGGCGCAGTGGTGCAGCCGATGAAAGCCATCGCCGAGCAACGGGGCTGGCCGCATAAATCCCATCAGGACGTGCGCGAAGTGGCCACCCAAGTCGCAATGGAATACGGCTTTGGCGGTGACCAATACGAAGCCTTGTATGAAGCCTATTGGATCGGCCACCAGAACTTTTACGAAAACTACCACCACGTTGAAGACCTGGCCGAGATGATTGACAAGGTTGAGGAATTGGTTCCCTACCTGATTGGTCTAACCAGCGAACCGCCACGCCCGTTCACCATCACCAGCAGCCGGCAGTTGCGACGGCTGCGCCGCTTCACCGGCGATGACAGCCTGGAAATCGGAGATACGTCGCCAGTGGGATTTTCGCGGAGGGACACATGGTAACGACAAAGGACCACTCCGGGTTGGAAAAAGACGACGCAGCGCCCCAGCCCGAGGAGTTCGAGGTGGCGCTGGTGTCTGGCCCCGACGAACCCGGCTATAGCGTCTTTGTACCCGCCCTGCCTGGTTGTGCCAGTGAGGGCGATGATTGGGACGAAGCGTTGTATATGATCCAAGGCGCCATCGAACTTTTTTTGGAAAAAGCAGGGCGTCCCTCGGCGGAAGAAGTCCAAGATATGGAGCAGATAAGGCAGGATTGGGAACCGCAAGGATACCTGGTGGAAACAGCTGCGGTGTGGGTCAACGGCTGAATGCCGGTCCCAATCTACAACGTGCCCTTCGGTGAGGCGGTAGCGGTGTTTCGCAGATTTGGATTTGAAGTAATCAGCCGCCGCCGTCGGGGCCGAGGCAGCCACGTCATATTGTCCAATGGCGAAATAAGCATCACGCTAACCGATTGGGGCAGCCGGCCAATGCGTGGGCGCACCTTGGGCAGCGAGGTGGAACGCGCCGGCATCGACGTTACGGCTTTCCTCTGGGCCCTGGGCCGGCACAACCGACGGGGACACCCGGCGCCTCGCGGCTGGCGGCCCGGTATGCCGGTTCCGGCAGAGGAGCGCGACCGAGGATAGCAGACAATCAGCCGTTGCTTTTGAGAAGCCGCTCTACTGCCGGCTCCACCGCCGCTCCTTACGGCGAGTTGCGCAGCCACGCCCGCAGTTCCTTTCGCGCTATCCTCACCGTTAGCCGGTCGCCTCGCTGCGCCCGCAGCTCCGCGAGCCGTTCTGACGCGCCTCGGGCTGCTGCCGCCCCGGAGCGGGCAACCTCCAGATGCAGGGCGTTGGCAAGGTCAAACTCTGGTATCGGCAGCTTCCAAAGTTGCTTGTGCAAATGGCGCGCCCCAAACTAGCCCTTGGCCATCAATGGCTGCACTGCGTCGTACAGCGCATTGCTGTTGATGATTGCCAGCAGGTAGTGAGCCTCCAGCATATTTCGGCAAGTAATCCAATACAAAGTTTCGTCAATTATTGCATCATCGTTCGCCAGAATTGCCGCTGTCGGTACTCCTGCTTCCGATTGAACAATTCGAACGGTCCTTCTGACGGGGTATTGCCACCAATCCAATTGACTGGACAACACATTATGATAGTCAATGCGATCCAGCAGATTCAGTTTGTTAGCCGTCGCTTTGTTATCTTCCCACATCTGGTTGATAGTCTGCCACCGTCCACGCATCCGACGTTCGAGCCCGCCCAGCCGGATGCCGCCCGGTCCGTTGTCGTCGAAGGGTATCCGGTATTCATTTTGTTTCACCGGCAAGGCGGCCTGGAGCGGTTCCAGCAGGGCGTAGGGAACCAACGATTCGTTCAAGTACACGTCATGGACGTGCTGGCTTTCAATCGTCTGTTCCGTGATGGCGGTCAGGTCCAAATCGCGCCAGGGCGCCTTATCCTGGGATCCGCGACGTGGGTTGACGGTGATTGTTTGAGCCGCCTGCACGAAGCCTGATTACTGGCGTAACGACCACCCGGCCAGATGCCGTACTGCCGCCAACTCTGGTCTCTCAGTTCTTCCCGTAAATACTGGCCGTCTGGTTATAGTTCAGCCACGGCGGGTTGCCGACCACCACGTCCACCTTGCTGCGACTGATGGCCACCGGCCGCACCATGTTGCGGGTGTAATAGGCCCAAATGTGGTTGCGCCCCTCGCGGTGCAGCCGTTGCAGCGTTCTGATAGTATCGGCCAAGGTGTCCCGCTCGCTGGCGTCAGTGATGCCATGATCCTCCAGGGCCAGCATCGGGTCATTGTCCTGTTCGATGTCGACAGCCACTTGGCTTATCAGCGAGTCGAAGATGTTGGCCCGTTCCACCAGGGTCATCGGAAACGCCAGCGCCACACTGCCTATCTCCTCCAGCCGCGTCGCAATGCTCACAATATGCTCGGCGAACATATCGTCGGTACGGTAGCCCAGCTGTAGTGCGTCGCCCAAAAAGACTGGCACCGAGCCGGAGGCGTCGTAGCCGGCTTCAACTACTGCATTGATGGCGGGCCGGGCCGCGATGGCCCAGGCGGCCCGGGCCAGATGGACGGCGGCCGGGTGCACGTCGATGCCGTCAGGCTAACCCAGGGCCGGCGGCCAGTGCGTTTGCCGTCGCTGGGCGGCGCTCTGCACCCGGCAGGCGCTCAATTCCACCTGGCCGGCGGTGTCCCGGGCCTGCTGGATGGCCTCCATGAAATTGGAGGTCAGGATGCCGGCGGGCAGCGCGAACAGGCCGATGCCCAGCAGGGCGATGAAACCGGCGATGACCCTCCCCACCAGCGTCCCCGGCACCACCTCCAGCGACGGCAGCGTGGTCAGGATCACCACCGAGGCCCATAGTGAATCGCCGATGGACCCGAACTGCTCGTGGTTGCCGCTGGGCAGTTTCGTTTCCGCCGAGTGCATCAGGTAGCCCGCCGCCAGCCAGAACACGCTCAGCGTCACCAGCACGCTGATCAGCTGCGATGCCGACCGCATCATCACCCGTCCCATCAGGCGCATGGCCGGGAAGCGTCTTCCGGTCATTATCAGCCGCGACACCAGGCGGAATATCGGCAGCACTTCCACCTCACCGAAGACGATCATCACCACCAGCGTCGGCCAGATGGCGATGAAATCTATGATAGCCGCAGCGTTGGTGGTGGCGTACCGCAGCCGGCTCTTCCATCCCCCCTGCCGGTAGTTGCGATGCCACACTATGCACCACAGCCGGATGAGGTACTCGGCGGCGAACACGCTGATGAAGAAGAACTCCAGCTTGGTGTTGCCGATGGCCAGGTTCACCGCGCTGAACAGGACCAGCCCGAAGATGGTGAAGTCCACCACCCGCGCCGCGCCGCCGCTGTCCGCCTCCAGGACATGGAACACGGCGTGCTGGAGACGCACGTAGGGATGGGCGTCGGGCAGCCGGCATTGCAGCAGGGAAAACCCGCCGGAAAATATCCCCATGGGTCGATGCGCGAGGGGTTGTCAGAATCAGGCCCCGTATCAAGTACGGGGTGACGTTATTTTAGGAATTGAAGGATTTATCGGATTGGGCTTCCACTGCCGCCGGACGGCTTCAATCCTGAAAATCCCCAAATCCGGTAAATCCTGATTCTGACGATCCGGCGTTACATCGCCGTGCGACCGCCGTCGATCACCAGTTCGCTACCGGTCATGAAGGACGCCTCGTCCGACGCAAGGAACAGCACCCCGTAGGCGATGTCCTCCGCCTGGCCCAGGCGGCCCAGCGGGGTCCGGTTCAGCCGGTCCTCGCGCCCGCCGGCGGCCAGCAGGTCGGCGGTCATGTCGGTCTCGATGGTGCCGGGATGGACGCTGTTGCAGCGGATGCCGTCGCCAGCGTGCTGGATGGCCGTGGACTTGGTGAACAGGCGCACCGCGCCCTTGGAAGCGGTGTAGGCCGAGGAGATGTGGTTGCCCACCAGTCCGGCCACGCTGGAGATGTTCACGATGGAACCGCCGCCGTTGCGCCGCAGTTCGGGGATGGCCGCCTTGGTGCCCAGGAATACGCCCTTGGCGTTGACGCTCATGGTGACGTCCCAGTTCTCCATCGTGGTGTTCTCAACCCGCTCCGGCATGTATACGCCGGCGTTGTTCACCAGGATGTCCAGCTTTCCGAACCGCTCCACCGTGGCCCCGATGGCGTCTTTCCAGGACTGCTCGTCGGTCACGTCCAGGTGGACGAACAGGCACTCGCCGCCCAACTCATTGATCTCGGCCTCCACCTGTCGTCCCAACTCGTCGCGCAGGTCGCCGATGACCACCTTGCAACCCTCGCGGGAGAACATTCGCGCCTCGGTGGCGCCCATGCCCCGGGCGCCGCCGCTGATGAAAGCCACCTTGTTTTCCAGTCGCATTTTGCCAGTACCTCGCTGTTATGTTTGCTGTCGCAGTTGCGCCAGTTGCTCACGGAGCCGGGCGACTTCGGCTTCGGCCGCTTGCCGAGCTGCTTCACTCTCTTGGAGGGCCGCCTCGGTCTCCTGGTGGGTCCGGAGCCATTCGCCCGTCGCCGGGTCGTATAGCCGCAACGTCAAGTCAGGCACTACGACTATATCCAATCCCAGCACTGCGCTGCGAGCGCGCAGATTGCCATCGTCGCCGGCCGTCAGGGGCTGTTCCCGATATTCCGTACCGTCCAGCCTCTCCAGCACGAGAGCCGGCGTAAAGTAGTTTCCGGTCGGATCGAAGCGCACATACTCCGCAACACCCATGTCGGCGTAGATGCGGCGCTTTTCGGTGGCGTCCCGCCGCCAGGTTCTAGAAGAGGCGATCTCCATGATGAAGTCCGGGGCCCGGCCCTCGCGCCAGACCAGCCAAGAGTCCCGCGGGTGACGGCTGGTGACGCCAAAGACCACGAAGACATCGGGCGCGACCCTGACGTCGTTCCGGTTCATCCGGTAGTAGATCAGCATGTCGCCGCCGACGTAAACGTCCTCGCGCTCGTGGTATTGAACGCGCAGCGTGGAAACGGTTTCGGTCAGGGGCGTATATTGCGCTTCGGATTCGGCCATGGGTTCACCGTCTGAGGACGGGTATTCGATGGTGAGGTCATCAACCTCATCCTCGTCAAAAGGAACCTGGGGCCTTGCGGTTTTGCTGACCATGGATTTTGCTCCGAACGTCTGCGGTGCATTGGGGAGCGGTCGTCTTCGATAGGCCGCTTTCCACCGGACATTATAGGCGAGGCCGGCGCCGGATGCCCAAGGCGATAACGCCGGCCAACAGGGACAGGCTGGCGATGTCCATCGGTTTCGGGCCCGGGCCAGACGGGACTGCGCAGGCGCCTCCTTCAGCCGTTTTCGTATCGGGAGAGGCTTCCGGCTGATGTCCCGGTCCCAGCGCCACGAAGTCTACGAATGCCATCCAGGCTGGGGCGGTGCGGGTGCACAACCCGGTTCTGTTGCTGCCCCAGGTATAGACGATGTAGTTCCGCCCTTCTTTGAACTGGTACCCGCAGGATATTCCGCTGTTCTCCGTTTCAACGGTGAAGGTTTCCCGGAGCGGCCCTTTCCAGACCCGGCTGACTTTGAATTCCACTTCCACCGGGTCGGCGGATGAGAGGCGGTACGGCGAAGTGCCCTTGAATTTGATGGACGTCACTTTGCCGGCGAACACGGCGTCGGCCCGTTCCAGAGCCTCTCCCGGTGAGCCGGACGGCGCACACGTGCAGGCATGGACCGGCTCGGGCCGGCCCAGCGCTGCCAGCAAGCCGAGGATCATCCCCGCCGACAGCAGCAGAGCCAGGGCCAGGTGACGCACGGGAGCGGCCTGCTACTGCGCGAACAAACCGCCGTCGATCACCAGCTCGCTGCCCGTCATGAAAGAGGATTCGTCGGAAGCCAGGAAGAGCACGCCCCAGGCCACGTCCTCGGCCTGCCCGACCCGGCCGATGGGCGTCCGGTCCAGAGACGCTTGCCGCGCCGCGTCGTCCCGCAGCAGCGTGGGCGTGGTCATGGGCGTCTCGATGATGCCCGGGTGCACCGAGTTGCAGCGGATACCTTCGGCCGCGTACTGGATGGCCGTGGACTTGGTGAACAGGCGGACCGCGCCCTTGGTCGCCCCATAGGCCGGCGCCCGCCAGCTTCCGATCAGGCCAGCCACGCTGGAGATGTTGATGATGGAACCGCCACCGGCCTTGCGCATCTCGGGAATCGCGGCCTTGGTTCCCAGGAACACACCCTTGGCGTTGATATCGAAAATGTTGTCCCACAGCTCTTCACTGGTGTCCTCGATGCCCACCTGCCGGTAAATGCCGGCGTTGTTCACCAGAATGTCCAGCTTGCCGAACCGCTCCACGGCGGTGTTGACGGCAGCGTTCCATTCGTCTTCGCTGGTGACGTCCAGCTTCACGAAAACACACTCGCCGCCGGTCTCGTTGATCTCGGCTTCCAGCTGCCGGCCCTCGTCTTCCAGCACATCCGCGATGACCACCTTGCACCCCTCGCCGGCGAAGAGCCTGGCCTCGGCGGCCCCCTGCCCCCGGGACCCACCGCTGATCAGAGCAACCTTGTTTTCCAAACGCATGGCAATACCTCAACCCACAATTGCTGCCGGTACTTCGCAACGATTGTAACCTCAGCGGAAAGGCCGTCAAGCACGGTTCGACAGGACACTGCCCTTCCCGTGGGTTGGGATATACTAACGCGGCGACATTATCAACTATGCAGCGCTGCATCCGCCCCCTGGCTCTGATCTGCCCATGCTCGCCGGCCGCGGTACGCCGCAACCACAAATAGGAAGGACGACATCGCAACGCCTACCGCAGCGACGGGCCGCAGAGAGGTGAACAAAGCATGGTTCATGGCCGTGCTGGCGCTCACCGTCTACGCCACCATAAGCGCGATCCTGATCGTTCCGCCGCTGCTGGTGGAGATTGCCACGGACCTGGACGTTTCGGTGGCCGTCGCCGGCCAGTTGGCCACGGCGACCTTCGCCGGCTGGGCGATCATGGGGATCTCTGGAGGTCCGTTGTCCGACTCCTTCGGCCGGCGTCCGGTGGCCCTGGTCTGCCTGGCGGTCCTCTCAATATCAGTCCTGGCGTCCGCCTTCGCGCCCAACCTGGAAATCCTGCTGGCGCTGCGGGTTTTGACCGGCCTGGGAGGCGGGGCGCTTCCTCCAAACATCGTGGGGTCGGTTTCGGACGTGATCGCACCGGCCAGGCGGGCGCGAGCAGTGGGCGCGCTGCTGGCGATTCAAGGGCTGGCTTCTGCCATCACCGTGCCCTTTGTCGCGGTGCTGGCGGATTTGGGTGGCTGGCAGCTCGCTTTCATCGTTTACGGGCTGACGCTGGCGGTGGGGCTGCTGGCCAACTGGCTCTGGCTCCCGGAAGCCCGAGGGGAGCGAGTTCGCAACTGGGTATTCTTCTCCAGGTACCGGTCGTTGGTGTCCCTGCGGTTTTTCCGTGTGGCAGTAGCGGTCAATATTGCCCAGCGCGTCGCTTTTTGGGGCATGATCAGCTATTTCGCCGCCTACCTGATCCACACCTACGGGCTGAGCATTGGCTTCGTGGCGCTGCCGTTGGCAATCTCCGCTGTCGGGCAGATGGTCGGAAGCTACTCGGCCTCGTTCGTTGCCAACCGAAGGCGTCGTGCGGTTTACATCGCTGGCTGCACGGTACTGGGGGGAGGTTGCAGCTTCCTGTTGTTCGGATTCAACCTCGGACTCTGGGCATCGGTGGCCGTCGCCGCGCTTGGAACAGGGCTGTTGAGCATAACGTTCCCAGTCCTGGTGGCAGCCAGCACCGAGTATTCAGGGGATTCCAAGGCAACGGGTGTGGGCCTCATGGGATTCAGCAACCAGGCCGGAGGGTTCCTGGGAGCCGGCATCGCCGGCGCCCTGCTGGCCAGCGCCGGCTACGCGGGAGTCGGTTATTTGTGCCTCGGGGTCACGATCGTCAGCGCGCTGTTGACGAGCCTCTTCGGACGCCAGTTCGGGGAGACGGCGGGTCAGAGCAAAGGGTAGATGAGCGGCCACAGCCATGGTCAAACCAAGTTAGTGCTTGCACGCACGACAGGCGATCACCTTAGTAATGCTGGATAAACCGTCCGCCATAGTCGTCAGGTAAAATAGTGCACTACCTCCCTCACCCCAAAGCGCCACCCCCGCTAATCAACTGCGAGGAGGATTTTGTGGATCCCGTTTATTCGACCAACAACAAGTCCGCTGATATCCCTGATTTGCCTTTTATTTTGGAGGGACTCATGGATTTGGCGTACGCTCCGCCCGCCCACGAGCAGCTGGGACTGGGCTGGAATATAGGCAGACAGATAGTGGGTTTATATCTGCTAGAACTGCTACTGAAGAAACACCTTCAAGATACCAATGCCGGAACAGGCGAAAGCCACAACCTACTTGGTTTGTACGAAAAAGTTGGGCGCGTCCAGAGGGATAAAGTCGAGCGTAGGTACAGCGAATTGCTGAGCCATGTCGAATGGACCTGGGATGTCTGTAGGACTGTACCGTCATTTTTGGGATACTTGGGCACAGACCCTATCACGGACACACGGTACTTCTGGAGTCGGAAACGGAGTGACCGGGATGACGCATCAATACTGATCATGCCCAATACCCTTGTGCTGTTGATTCATGCCATGATGCACGTCTTACATGGATACCCGAATATGAAAACGAAAGGTCAACACCAGACCCGATTCGTGCCTTTGTACGATTCAATGGACACTGGCGTCATCGGTTGATCGGCAAATCGCTCGATTCGCTTCATCATGAATTCCGGTTCGCTAACTGCCACATGGCCAGCAGGCTATTGTCCAGTTAGGAATGCAATCGTCGAATAAGGTCGTGATCAATATGCTCTGGGCTGTTGGCAAGCCTCGTCAATCGCGCCCATCGTCGCGAACCAAATTCTCTTGCACGCTGGTACTCCTCGCGATGTCAATATCATTGGCCGCCTGCTCCACCGGCCAGCCGGCCGCTGACTTCGTCCTGACCACCTTCGGAGGCGAAGAGTTCCGCCTGTCTGAGCAGCGCGGCAACGCCGTGGTCATCAACTTCTGGTATCCGTCATGCCCGCCCTGCCGCGACGAGATGCCCGCCTTTCAGGAGGTTTGGGAGGAGTACCAGGGCCGCAACGTGAGGTTCATCGGCCTGTTCGTACCCCAGGGGTTCGACACCGAGGTTGAGGCGCGCCAGTTCGTCGACGAATTCGGCCTGACCTTCGATTTCGCCACCGACGTGCGCGCCCGGGTGGCCCAGGAGTACGCGGTGCAGTTCTTCCCCACTACCTATTTCATCGACCAGGCAGGGCGCGTGCACCTCATGGAAATCAGCCGCATGGACGTGGACCGGTTGACGGACATCCTGGAAGAACTGGTGGGCTGATGGACGTCCTGGGCATCATCCTGCTGGCCATCCGGTGGGCCCACGCACTGGCGGCCGTGGTGTGGATCGGCGGCAGCCTGTTCATGCTCTTGGCCGGCCGGCCCGCGCTGCGCACCGCTGACTCGGGCGGGCTGGTAGGCCGGGCGCTGGCGGCCGAGTTCCGGCCCATCGTCGTGACCGCCATCGCCGTGCTCATCGTGTCCGGCGTGATCCTGACGGTGGACCGCCTGACCTCGGACGCCGCCGGCATGGCCTATACGGTGGCGCTGGTCGCTAAAATCCTGCTGGCGGTGTACGCTTTCATTGTCGCCTGGCTCCTGCCGCGACGCCGGGACCGACCCGCCGGCGGCATAGGCGGCGCGATGACGGGGCCGGTGGCGCTGACCACCGCCGGTGTGCTGGTCATTGGCCTGGCCGACGTGCTGACCTGGCTGTTCGAGAAGGGATTGGCGGGATAATTTGATCCAAGGTGAACGAATTGAGAACCGACCTGCTGGACATACTGGCCTGCCCCGTCTGCCGGGGCACGCTGACACTCGAAGAGGAGACCATCGCGCCGGATGACGCACCCGACGCGGGCGAAGTCCTCACCGGCACCCTGACCTGCCTCGCGTGCCCCGAGATCTATCCCATCAGCGACGGCATCCCCAACCTGCTGCCGCCCGACCTGCGAGACGCGGCGGCGGGCCGTTAGGGGAAGGATGAATTTGATGGAATATAAAGGTCGCAAGTACCGAAAGCTTTACGCTCACCTACGCAGCCTGTCGTCTCAAGAATGGAAGACGTCATTCGCTGATATTGAAGCCATTATCGGTGACCATCTGCCAGCGTCCGCGCGACGTCACCGGGCTTCGTGGGCCAACGACATCACGCAAGCCCGCGCCCGCGCCTGGCTCGCCGCCGGATGGGAGACGGCTGACGTGGATATGGACGCCGAGACTTTGCTGTTCCGGCGGGAGGACTTTTATCCTCCGGTCGGGCGATCCGTGTTACCCGCCGATGCACTTCACGCGCTGGATCAACTGCAGACGTCACTCGAGGCACGCGCGGTGGACCTGACAGGGTGGGCGCGAAACCTACGTGCGGAGCGGCACGCCAACGGGCCGTGACAGTTCATCTGGACACCAGTTTTCTCATCCGGGCGTTGATACCGGATTCAGCAGAGAGCTGTCAACTGCAGGAATGGATCTCCGCTGGAGCTACTTTGGTCGTCAGCGCAGTAGCTTGGGCCGAATTCCTGTGCGGTCCGTTAACTGCTGACGAGCTTCAATTGGCCGCCCGAATTGTAGGGTTGCCCCAGGACTTCACGTCCCGACATGCGATAATCGCCGCCCATCTTTTCAACACATCGGGCCAGCGGCGGGGCACGATGATGGACTGCATGATCGCGGCGGTCGCGCCGGGAGCAGACTCCCAATTCGCGACCGCCAATGAGGGCGACTTCAGCAGATTTACGGAACAGGGCTTGCAACTGGTGTAGCGCGTAACCCGTCACCCGCCCGTCAGGATCGCCACCACTTCAGTCGCCAGACCTTCGGCCCGCTCGCGCAGGGCCGGGCGGTCCAGGTTCTCGATGGGATGGGCGGTGAAGATCGTCGGGTAGTCTTCCGCGCCCCACATCTTGGCCATGGCGTTGGCCGTGGGAATGAACCGGTCGGTGCAAATGGTCGCGGAGGGGAGGCCGGCCTTCTCAACGTGGATTCCGTCGTGCACACTGCACGCGCTGCAGCTCCCTCAATCTCCGATGGCAACCACCACCGAATCCACGTTGGCGACCAACTCTTCCATTTCCTTTGGGTCGGCTGGCCGGGACGCGCTGGGTTTGCGGAGCCAGCGCACCTCGCGGATCTCATAGCGATTGCGCAGCACTTCCGCCAACTCCTCGAGCAGTACGTCCGCGTTGCGCTTGCTGTCGTCGATCAGCCCGACCCGGGTGCCCGCCAGGGTGGGCAGGCGCGGCGCGCCGTCGAAAGGCGCAATGATCGGCTCGGTGACCGGGTTGACCAGTTGGTAGGTTTGGGTAGCCATATCAGCCCTCCTGAGACGGTTCCTGAAGCTACTAAGGTGTTTGCACTTTTCTGGTTACTGCGGTCGAGCCCACTTTCGGCCCCCAGCTTGGTATCACCGAGGAGGAGTTGGACTCCTCACCGCCGGCGAATACTACCAGAATATCGTCCGGTTCGGGAATAAGGGACACCATGGCGGCCTCGTCGCCCGGTTCCACGTCGCCGCGCAGCACCAGGCCACGTTTCAGGTCGGCTACCGAGCGCTGGATGTTGGCGTGCAGGTACTCCCGTACCTGTTGCTTCGTCCAGTCTCGCCACAGGTTGCTGTTGCCGGCGATGGTGACTGCCACCTGCCCCTGCCGGATGCCCACCGACACATCGCCCACTGATCCCGAGGTGGACATCGACGTTCCCAGGGAGGATGCCACGTCCGCGATGGCGTACAGGATGGGCTCGGGACGTCCGATGGACCGCACTTGTCGAGGCGCCTCGCTGGCGAACACCGTGACCGTGCTGTCGTCGGCGTCAAAGCCTCGCTCCACGTGCAGGGGCGTCCAGTGGGTATCGCCCTCAGCCTCGGCGATGCAGTAGGTGTACTTGCCCGGATGTCCGATGACGCTGCGGTCGAACAGGCCGGGGATGGCGGCGCAGGCGTTCATCAGGATAAGCCGAATGGAGCGGCCGATGGTGCCGTTGGCGCGGTTGCCTGGGCCAAACAGGTTGTTGCGGCTGTTCAACCCGATCTGCTCCCGGATCGGGCCGTTGACGATGCACAGGATCGCCGCGCCACCCATGCTGGACGACGGCCCGACGAGGTTGAACACCGGGTCCAGCATCGCCTCGGTGGCGGCCAGCACCACGGGAAAATACTCGGGTACGCAGCCGGCCATGACGGCGTTGGCCGCGGCCTTCTCCACGGTGATAACCCGCCGGCGTTCCGGCAACTCTCCGATAACGTCTTCGGGATCCCGGCCGGCGTAGCCGATGAACTCAGCCACACGGGCCGTCGTGGGCGGAACCACGGGCAACCCGTCGCTCCAGCCCAATTCGTAGCCTTTCTCGATGGCGGAAAGGGCGTCATCCCAGGTGGTGGTGGTTATGTCGGTGAAATTGGTGGTCACTTTGATTGCCTCTACTCGTTGATCTAGTCTGAAAAACACATCGTTTCTGAGATTCGCTGTGGTCAGTCAGCAACGTTCGAAAAGCCATTCAGTTACATTCCCGATCCAAGCGAGAGAATGCCTCATCCAGGCGGCGCACGTCAAATTCCGCACGGATGGTGTCGCCCGTTTCTGCTGCGGTCTCGACCGTCAGAGTGTCCACTTGCGTCAACCTGCTGATCCAGCCCCGGCCATCACCGACGTAAGCCTGAGTGAACGACCGGTTGCGCGATGCAGAGGAAGACAACTGCCAACTTTCCGACTGGGTTACGCCGTCCCCATAGCGTACCTTGACGGCATGGCTGCTGCTGTGCAGGGTTCCATCGGATCGTTTGATTTGGTAAGTGTCGTCAGCAACCGCCGGGCGCCGCTCACCCCAATCAAACTGAACCGATCGGTTATTCGGTTCATCGCCCCGGCAGTAAATCGACACGTAAATGTCATCAGAACCTTCCGCATACAGAAAGATCGAATAGCTCGCCTTTCCGGAATCGGTTTCCCATTCGTCCCACACCCATTTGCCGTAAGCGTCCGGTTCCCGGCAGCGCTCCGGCTGTCGGGACAAAGCGTAGTCCAGGTTGCGGACGTCAAATTCCGCCGCAACCGAATCAGCAGCCGTAGCTGTCCGCACCGTCAGGGTCTCGGCCTGGCGTAATTCCTGGATAAAGCCCTGGTGCGCTCCCAGGTAGTATGCCTGACGAACACGAGAGAAATTGCCTGCGCTGCGCAACCACCAAGTTTCTTGCTGCGCATCGCCATCGTCGAAGCGAACGCTTACCGAATGTGAGGTAGCCCAAGTTTCTCCGGCATCATTCTTTAGCTCCGCGCCTTCCGCTGCCACCGGCCTATCTCCCCAATTCACTACGGCCACAGTGTAGCCACTGGAAGTGCAAACCACGCGGAGACGCATATCCCGTGACTGCTCGCTGCGCGCGAAAACCTGGTAAATCGTTTCACCGGAACTGTTTAAGTATTCATCCTGCTCCCATTTGCCGAAAGGATTGGGCGTCGGCGTGGGGCGCGGCGTGCTGGTCGGGCGCGGAGTATTCGTAGGTCTGGGCGTGCTGGTGGGCGCCGGCGCTAGCGTGGCCGTGAGGTATGGAGTATGGGTGGGCAGCGGCGTAGGGGCAGCAGTTGGCGCCGGCGTATGCGTTGGGAGCGGAGTAGGGGTAGCGGTTGGCGCCGGCGTATTGGCAGAAGCCGGCATGGTGACCGTTGGGGTAGAGACTGGGACCGCCGGCGTTGAAAGGGCGGGTTGCGTCGGCGTTGGGGTAGACATCGTTTCCGTTGCGCAGCCGAAGGCCAGCAGAGTGATGCCGAAAGCGATGATGAGCCTGGTAATCGCGCCGTCGATCACGATATGCCTCCACCACCTGATGGGTTTGCCAAAGGGCCAGTGTATAATCCCGGCGCTGCTCAAGTTTAGTTGCGGGAGGCTGTCATGACCAGCACCAGGCCCCAGCCGCGCCAGCATCCATCGTCCTCCCTGGCCGACGGCGACCCCAGGCCGCGGCGGTTCACCGCTCGCGAGCTCCAGGCTATGCTGGACGCCGGCATCATCACGGCCGGCGAGATGCCGGGAATCCGCGGCGGCAAACCCCGGCCCTTCACCCACGTCGAATACCACGCCATGGATGCAGCCGGCGTTTTCGCCCCCGAGGAGCGTGTGCAGTTGGTAGCAGGAGAAATAGTCGTAATGTCGCCCATGGGAAGCCGCCATGCGGCCGGCATCTGTCTGCTTACTGACGAGTTCGCTACGTCCGGCAGGCTCGCCGGTCGCGCGTTGGTACGCGTACAACTTCCGCTGGTCATCCCGGATATTTCCGAACCCGAGCCGGACTTGGCGCTTCTAGTCCGTCGCGAAGGTGGATACGCTCGGACCCACCCGCGCCCGGAGGACGTCCTGCTGCTGGTGGAGGTGGCGGATTCCACTGTGGCCTATGACCGTCGGGTCAAAATGCCGCTGTACGCAGCCGCCGGCATTCCCGAGTCGTGGCTGCTGAACCTGCGAGACGACGTAATCGAGGCCCACGCCGACCCATCTCCTGACGGGTATCGGACGGTGCGGCGGTACCGGGCCGGCGACGACATAGCGCCGGCGGCGTTCCCGGATCTGGTGATACCGGTGTCGCAGCTGATACCGGCGCGCCCATAGGGGCAACAACGAGAGGGCAGCCTGCCAACGCCGGCCGCCCTCTACGTCATCCTCGCCACGGCAGACCCCGGGGTCTACGCCTTGGCGTACTTGGAGAAGCTGCGCAGTTCCCGCGGCGGGTCCATGTGGCTGCCGCGGATGGTGTAGGACACCTCGGACACGTACACCGCGCCGGTGCTGTCCACGGCGATACCGTGGGGCGCGATGAACTGGCCAGCGCCCTCCCCCTCTTCCGGAGCGCCAAACACGCATACCCGGTTGCCGTCCCGGTCGTAGATGGTGACTCGGTGACCCAGGCCCGGCGCGTCGTCCACGCCGCCCATGCCGTTGAGCTCGCCCACGTAGATGTGGCCGCCCCAATAGACCATGGCGTCCGGCCGGTGGATGTTGCTCCACATCTCCGTGAAGTTGCCGTCGGTGTCGAAGAGCTGGATGCGGTGGCACTCGCGGTCCACCACGTACACCCGCTCGTCCTCATCGAAGGCGATGTTGTGCGGGCGAATGAACTGGCCGGCGTCGATGCCCGGCTCGCCCCAGGAGAACTTGTACTGGCCCTCGGCGGTGTACACGTGGATCCGGGAGTTGCCGTACCCGTCGGAGACATAGATATCGCCGTTGCTGGGGCGGATGGCAGCCGAGGTGGGTCGGTTGAAGGGCTGACCGCTCCAACGCGGAGCCGGGTGGTTCTTCTCGCCGATTTCCATCAATTTTTCGCCGGTGACGCTGAACTTCTGGATGGTATGAATCCCGTCGTCGGCCGCCAGCAGGGTGTCGTCGGCGGCGCTGTAATAGAGGCCGTGGGTGCGGTTCTCGCTGAAGTGGCCCTGGCCGAAGGACCGCTCAAAATTGCCGTCCTTATCGAACACCATGATGGGGTGCTCGCCGCGAGTCAGGATGAACACGCGGTCATCGCCGTCGACCGCGACGCCGGGGCATTCCAGGAGGCGCATGCCGTCGGGCAGCTTCAGCCAGTCCTCGACGAAGGTGTACTGAAAATCTCCCTGGCCATAAGTTTCAGGCATAATCCTCTCCCTTGCAGATGTGCGTTGAATTAATCACGACCGTCATTCCCGCTTCCCTCCGTCATTTCCGCGAAAGCGAGAATCCAGGCCGCGCTTGCGGCACATAATACCGGATTCCGGCTTTCGCCGGAATGACGAGGACTATTTCACTGGGCAATACACCCGCCGTCGATGACCAGTTCGGCGCCCGTCACAAAGGACGCTTCGTCCGACGCCAGGTAGAGCACACCGTAGGCCACCTCGATAGGATGCGCCCGCCGGCCCAGCGGCACCAACGCCAGACGCTGGGCCGCGACCTCCGGATCCGCGTAGGTCGACTCGCTCATCGGCGTCATGATCGGCCCCGGGTGAACGGAGTTGGCGCGGATGCCCTCAGCGGCGTGCTGCACGGCGGTAGCCTTGGTGAACAGCCGCACCGCGCCCTTGGAGGCGTTGTACGGATGGGAGCGAGACCAGGCTCCGGTCATCCCCGCGATGGAGGAGATGTTGATGATCGACCCGCCGCCGGCCCGACGCATGGCAGGTATGGCCGCTCTGGTACCCAGGAACACGCCCTTGGAGTTGATGTCCATTACGCGGTCCCATTGCTCGACGCTGGTGTCTTCCAGCGAGATATTGCGGGCGCCGCCCTCGACGGAGATGCTGATGCCGGCATTATTCACCAGCGCGTCCAGCTTGCCGTAACGCGCCTCGGCCAATGAGACGATGGCCTGCCAATCGTCCTCGCTGGTCACATCCAAGTGCGTGTAGGCCACGTCCAGGTCTTCGGCGCGGCAATCCGCCTCGACCTGCTGGCCGAGTTCGTCCAGGATGTCGCCGAAGACGACCTTCGCTCCTTCCCTGGCAAACAACCGGACTTCCTCCGCGCCCATGCCGCGGGCGCCGCCGCTGATAATGGCTACCTTTCCATCCATTCGGCCCATGATGTTCTCCCTTCCTGAACCGGCGAATTACTGCGTCGGAATGTTTCGTCAATGATGACCTGCAACTGTTCAACTCGACAGTGTGTCAATTTCGCCCACATCTTGCAACAACCGCAACAGCGTTGACAACAGCCAGATTGCGGCCGGATAATCGGCCTGCCTCCAGGAGCGGTGAAAGTGGAAAACGCTTTGGAAATTGCCATCATTAGTGTGTTGGGCGGTATCGTCACCGCGCTGATTGCCGTCGGTGGCGTCGGTTTTTTCTGGCTGGCCAGTAGAATTGACCGGCTTGTCGAGCGGAACAACGCAACCCACAACGAGCTCAGCGAGAAAATTGACCAATCCCACAACGAGCTGAACGAGAAAATTGACCAATCCCACAACGAGCTGAACGAGAAAATTGACCAGACGCACAGAGAGCTCAGCGAGAAGATCGATCAGACGCACCGGGAGCTGAGCGAGAAAATCGACCAAAGACATCAGGAGCTGAACGAGAAAATCGACCAGTTGCGCGAGGATATGATGCAACAGATGGCGCAGATGAAAAACGAAATCATCAACGCCCTGGTGAATCACTCCCATCCCGAGCCCGGCGGCCCACCCGTATTCACCGCGCCGCCTCCGATCGTCCCGCCGGACCCCACAGCACGGGAGACGGAAGCCACTCCCGCAGACGACTAATCTACGCCGCGTTGTTGTCGTCCATGAACATGCCCACCACGTTGCCCTCGGTGTCGCGGAAGTTGGCGAACCAGCCAACACCGGGTATAGCGGTGCGCGGCGTCACGATTTCGCAGCGGGCCGCGGCTACTTTCGCAACGTAAGCGTCCAGGTCATCCACCCCGATGACCACCAGAGTTCCTCCGAAATTGACTGCCGCCCCGCGGGCGATAAGCGCGCCGCCGATCCCGTAGGGCTCGTCGTCCCCGCCCGTCTGTTGCAGGTAGTATTCCTCGGGGCCGTCCCACTTGCTGGACTGCCAGCCGAACACGTCGGCATAGAACTTGTTGGCGCGGTCGGCGTCGTCAAAGGGCAGCTCGAAGTGCACGATCTTGGGCATTATTCCTCCGTAGTCAAAATGGCGAGTTTTCAGATATCGGCGGATTCCTGAGCATATCGCCACTCCTCCGCCAGCACTGCATACAATAGTGTATCCCACCATCGTCCCTTGAAAAATTCGTTGCGTCGCAACCTCCCTTCCTGCACGAACCCCAGGCGTTCCAGCACCCGGGCGGACGCGACGTTATCGGCGATGCACCAGGATGAGATGCGCCGCAGACCCAGGTGACGGAACCCGAAATCCACCATGGCCCGGGCTGCCTCCGTGGCGTAGCCGCGCCCCCAGTATCGCGGAGACAGTTCGTAACCGATATCGGCCTCCCACTCGTTGTCCGGCTTGCGCCGGATGCCGCAGTTGCCAATCAAGCGGCCGTCGTCACGCAGGACAATTGCCAGTTGGAACCGCCGTCTCGGTTGCTCCGCCTGCCACTCGCGGAACATTGCAACGAAATCACGGACATCCGCTTCGCTGCGGTCTTCCCACGGATAGAAACGAAGATAAAGCGGGTCGCGCTGGTAATCCAGCACGGCCCGCCAATCATCTGCTCCGAACTCCCGCAGGACCATGCGCTCAGTGGTAATTTGCATGCGCGTCGGGGCTAGCAGAGAGGCATGATCTAGAGCGTGTTGACAAATTAGCCGCTTCTGCGGGTCTGGTCAACCAAGCAGATGTCTAAAATCGGTCAGTGCCGAGTTTCAATGTCAGCAACTGATGGACATGGCGATAAATGATCGTTGGCTCTCTCCAAACATGTGACGTTGCATCACGCCCGTTGTCCATTGGCCCTATCCAAGGCCAATGGACCGGGTGACAGACACTGAGCCGGCCAGACTACCGGTCGCTCAGATATTCGGACCGGCGCTCTTTGTGCTCACGGGTCCGCAAGAACCAGGTCGCCAAGTGAAGGCCGGCGCAGAATGTTTGTGCCAGCTTCTGATACCTCGTGCTGATACCGCGGAAATGCTTGAGGTCGACGAATAGGTTCTCAACCAGGTGTCGCCCCTTGTAGGAGTGCCGGTCGTGGGGTATGGGCTCCCGCCGGTTCGACTTCGACGGGATGGTCGCATCAATCCCTATCTCGGCCAGCATATCGCGCACGGCGTTGGTGTCGTATGCTTTATCGGCCAGCAGCTCTCGGATCTGAGAAACAGGCAATCCTTCCAAAAGATTGCGCAAATGATGGGCTTCGAATGCGTTGCCTGGAAGCAGTGATAGGGCCGCCAGTTTTCCGTTCCTGTCAGCCAGTGCCAGGAAATTGGTGTTGAGGCCTCCCTTGGTTTGACCGATGGCCTGCGCCACGCGGGACTCTTCAGGCGTCCGTTCGCCGCGGCGCGCGCCGACGGCGTGCTGATGCACCTTCACGAAGGAGCCGTCGACCATCACCACCGTGAGGTCCCGTTCCTTGGCGAGGGACATGAACATCGTCAAGAAAGCGCCCCGCTGGCACATCCGACGGAAGGCCTTGTAGACCGTATTCCACTTCCCGAAGTGACGGGGAAGGTCCCGCCACGGCGCGCCGGTGCGGAAAACCCACAAAATGCCTTCAAGTGTTCTGCGGAGATGTTTCGCCTTTCTCCCCTTCCCCTTGCGGGTCAGCAGTGGTCGTATCCGACGCCACTGCTGGTCGCTGATTACCTGTCGGGGCTCGTCCTCAGACGGCCCCCGGGCGTTTTTACCCTGCTGTCGTGGCCGGTTGCTCGGCGGCGCCTCCCCGTCCGCAGTGGGACGAGGTTGCGACGCGCTGACCGGTTCGCTATTATCAAAATGAACCTGCTCTGGTGTACTGCTGGGCGGTTCAGGGGCCGCGGATGAGGGTCCAATCTCCCGCGGTCCTGCCCCTTCTGACTCCGGTAAACCGAAGCCTGGCTCTCTTGCTCGCATTGCGGCGCCTCCTGTAAAGGTGCACGCAGCTGACCATCCGTTGTCATACCGAAACGGCTTACCAGGGTTACCGGCTCCGCTGGATGCTCAAACGGCCGGCGGGTCGCCAACCCTGATACCGTCAGGCGACCGAGGGTGGCCTTCTGCGGCGACCTCAAATGGGTAATCATTTCAATCCTTCGCTCTGTTGGAGATTTCGCTGGTCTTCAAATGCGGACGTATGTCCCCAGCTTTGGGCGTTTAGTGGGTTGTGATCCGGGGTGGTTTCGCTGGGGCCGTGTCGATAGCGACATGAGGGCTTCAGCTGCTTGGTCGTTGCGGTAGAACGTGCGTACTATTATATCCGCTCGGCGGTTCACGCGTGGCGGACGTCGCCGGTTGACGGGGCTGACGCGCTCAACTGCCGCGGCTGTTGGTACAACGGGGCACGCGGCTGGACGCCGCTCACGGCAGCACGCTACCGATGATCTGAGATGAAACTGGTCGTGGGCTCAGGGACCCGGGCATGGGTCATGGGCGCACGGGCGGAGGCCCGCACTCAGAGCACTAATCGGCCATACAAGGAGGGACAACTGGGCTCGCTTTTATTATCCGAGCCTCCCGTCCCATTCGCAGCTCCCCACTGGTGCAGGGGGTGTCCCGCTGTATACACGCAAGACACTCCCGATATTCATTGAGCCCGGACCGCTTGTCAATACGTTGCTGACGCCAATGTCCCCCAAAAGGGCGAAATCAGCGCCACAACGAGGCTGGAGCCCTATTTCCCGACGACTTGGCTGGACGTTGCGTGCCCTAACCCCGGAAAATCCGTTATCGGGACATAGTGCCAGAGATGCAACGTTGAATTTGTCGAGTGACCACATCGATCTGCAACGTCTGGGCATTCTATCGCAGCGGAGCGTCGGCCCAAACGGAAAGCCCG
Organism: Dehalococcoidia bacterium; assembly: GCA_965207585.1. Taxonomy (GTDB): domain Bacteria; phylum Chloroflexota; class Dehalococcoidia; order Lucifugimonadales; family UBA3495; genus Bin87. The sequence goes on from CBDBMT010000003.1 coordinate 270,307, forward strand.
CTGTCCACGGGCAGCAGGGTTATTGAACTTGGAATTGCTCTACCAGACTTTTTCGCTTTGGCGGCGTTGGTTTCCGACGTTGGCGCCAACGTTGCGTTGATAACCGCATTGAGGAACGTTATTTATGGTATATTGCCGACGCTACACGCGCGGGCATTAGCCCGTATCAAATCGTCAGCCTGAGAACGCGATGGAGCCACATGGCTCCTCTTGCGGCAGGCTTACGCCATCCGGGATGCCAGCGCGTGTAGCAACCGCCCATCCGTAACGCAAGAGGGGCTGCCCAACCGCAACACTGGTGCGCGGTCCCTCCCGAAGCCGAATAACGACGACGAAGGACCTGGTTTGGGGCCGGAGCCTTCTGTGTTAGATGACGGGAGCTGCGCTGCTCCGTGTCGCTGATCATTATTGGCACGGTCAGCGTACGGATAAAACGCAAAGCCCCGTCGGTTGGCATCCGACGGGGCTTTATCGGTTATCCCCGCTGAACCGGGGACTTCCGGAGGGCTTGGTGAGACAAGCCGCTGGCATTTTACCAGCGGTTCCTTCGGGGTCAAGAGTGGCGAGGCCAACGCCTCCCGGTTCAGAAACTTGCCGAACCGGGAGGCGTACCCATGTTGGTAAAGCAAGACAGGGTGATCTTGCGGAAAGACAAAGGGCCTCGTGGAATTTTGCGAGGCATCGGGATGCTGTGGCATGTACCCCGAACTTGGAGTTCGCAACGGAAATGCCGCATTGTGTGCGGCATCGGCTCCGTGCCCCAACGTCTCAACTGCCGACAGTGGCGGGAGTACGTTCAATTTGCAACGTTAATCGTTTGTGCGACATTACTGGTTTTAGCTTTGTGGTCCCTATCAGATGGCGTCGCTCCGGCCTATGGCCAGAATGATGATCCCGGCGAGATACGAGGCCACAAACCAGGCCCCACGCCCACTCCAACCCCCGGCGCCACACTGCCATTTTCACCATTGCCCCTTGGAGACCCCAAGGGATTAGTAGTCGCCGCCGGCAGTAGTCCAGGCGAGGCGCACCTGCGATGGACGCCGGCTGCCAATGCGACCGGTTACTGGGTCTGGTTTGCGAAAATTGGAGTGCCTGGCGGTGAGTTGAGCGAGGCGTTCAGTTCGCCATCAGCTGTGATCGCGGTGGACGCTGGGCAAGAGTATCAGTTCATAGTGCTGGCTTTTCAGGAAAGAGCAGGCTCTGTGGTCGCGCTGTCTGGTTGGAGCAATTGGGCAACGTTCAATCCATCACCCACAGAGGGGTTCATTTCTATCAGTGCCGGTTGGCGACATAGTTGCGGGATCCGAGCCAGCGGCGGAGTTGCCTGCTGGGCTTTAGAGGGTTCGGAATTGCCTGTGCCTGCCGGAGCAACACTCCAATCGGTGAGTGCGGGAATCTTGCATACTTGCGGTGTTGACACTCTTGGGTATGTGTCGTGCTGGGGCGAGAACGCGGACGGCCAGGCTACCTCCCCGGGAGAACCGTTCAAATCGGTTGGCGCCGGCTATAGCTTCACGTGCGGATTGCGGATCGACGATACGGTGCTGTGTTGGGGCGATGACGGCGACAGCAGGGCCACACCACCCGTGGGTTCGTTTACCAAGGTCAGCATTGGGCTGTACCATTCCTGCGGGATACTTATTGATGGCACACTGTCGTGTTGGGGAAGAGATTCGCACGGTCAATCTCAGGCGCCGAGAGGCACATTTCAGTCCATCAGTGCAGGCTTGGCACATACTTGCGGCGTCACCACAGATGGAAAGGCGATCTGTTGGGGAAACAACTCGGATGGGCAATCGGACCCACCGGACAGCGGCTTCCAGTCCGTCAGCGCCGGAAGGATGCACACCTGCGGAATTCAGGCCGACAACTCGGTCATTTGTTGGGGAAGGGACGAATTTGGTCAATCCACCACACCTCGTGGTGCGTTCATCTCGATAGATGCTGGTTTGGACCACAACTGTGGGGTGCAAACCGATGGGAGCGTGGAGTGTTGGGGATATGCCGGCGCTCTGGAAACAAACCCCTTGCCTCCTTCCCTGGCCTCGGCACCAACCGCGCCGCCCAAGGGATTTATATCATTGAGCGCGGGTAGATCCTACACCTGTGGCGTACAAGCCGATGGCCGTGCAAGTTGCTGGGGTCATAACGGCATGGGACGCCCCGGGATACGAGATGTGTATGGGTCTCCGGAAGGTGCAAATGTGGGCGTCGGTATTAGCGAAGGGGTCGTCGGAGAGCTACAATCCATCAGCTCTGGAGCCGGCTTCGTATGTGGTTTGAAAACTGACAGCACCATCGTATGTGGCGGCGCCAGTTAGAACGGTGAAGCCAATCCTCCAGGTGGAACATTCCATTCGGTTACCGCCGGCAGAGTGCATGCCTGCGGATTGAGGACAGACGGAACAGTGGCTTGTTGGGGGAGCAACGACACGTTTCCGGGACGACTTGCGGGACAGGCAACCCCGCCGGGCGGTCAGTTCCAAGATATTGACGCCGGGCAACATCACACCTGTGGCGTGAGAGTGGACGGGAGATTGGCATGTTGGGGAAGTGACCAACAAGGGCAGTCAACCCCACCCAGCGGAACATTTAAAACGGTGAGTGCTGGATGGCATCATAACTGTGCGGTAGGGACCAACGATCGCGTGGCTTGTTGGGGGGCCAACAACGCCTGGGGATCTGGGAGCACGATCACAGGACAGGCTACGCCGCCGGTCGGGACATTCAGTTCAGTTAGTGCGGGCAGGCTCCATACGTGCGGGGTGAAGACTGACGGCAGCGTGGCCTGCTGGGGATACGATGGGCCGGTAACCTCAGGGTATGACAACACCTGTGATACGACAGACAGGGGCTCAGTGACCTGCCGAGGCAATAACGCTTTCGGTAGAGCCACGCCCCCGACAGGAGAGTTCCTCTCGGTTACAGCCGGCATGGGCCACACGTGCGGCATCAGAAAAGGCGGAGATGTCGTATGTTGGGGAATAGATGATGACGGGCATCTTAAGATCGTGGCATCTCAGCCAGGCGTATTAAGATCGGTCAGCATCAGTGCGTTGGGCTGGCATGCTTGCGGGATTAGAACGGATGACACCGTGACTTGCTGGGGCGCTAATCATTTCGGACAGTCGGAGCCGCCTGATGGGCAATTCCAGTCGGTCAGCACCGGGCTCAATCACACTTGTGGAGTGCGAGTGGACGGAAACGCAGCGTGTTGGGGCAGCAATCACGATAGGAATCGGGAGGTTCATTTTGGTCAAGCAGACCCACCCGGCGGACGATTTCAGTCAGTGAGCGCCGGCGGAAACCACACCTGTGGTATCCGGGTCGATGGCAATATCGCCTGCTGGGGAAGCAATGTGTCCGCCTCCGGAGGCACGGAGGGGGAGTTCTCGGGACAGTCAAATCCTCCAGCAGGGGAATTCAACTCAATCGACTCCGGTTTCCAACACAGTTGCGGGGTGCGAGTCGATCACAGCATCCAGTGTTGGGGCAAACCATACGCCGAACGCGTTGTTCCACCGCAGGGAGAATTCAAAGCGGTCAGTGCTCCTGGCTCTTGGACATCGTGTGCAATACGAACAGATAGCAGTGTGGTTTGCTGGGGTGATGCCTACGACGGCTCAGCCATTCCTCCTGCCGGCGAGTTCCAGTCCGTCAGTGTCGGTCGTATCGGGGGTGCGTGCGGTTTGCGTCCGAACGGCCGACTGGTTTGCTGGAAAGCGAACTACGGCGAACGAACACATCCCGACGGTAATTTCTTGTCCGTAGATATTGGAAGAGAAACCTGCGGCGTGCGGACTGACGGGAGCGTCGCTTGTTGGCGAGATTACGCTGGATTCCCATTGGTGCCACCTCACGTCGGAGGCTTCCGTTCTGTTAGTGTGAGCCTCAACGCAAGTGTTTGCGCTTTGGGAAACGACGGCGCGGTAGTGTGTAGACATAGTGTCATCGCTGGCGGTGAACCAGTTCCGAGACCCGATGGAAAGTACGTTTCCATCAGTGCGGGGAACGACGATTACTTCTGCGGGCTTAAGGCAGACCGTACATTGGGTTGTTGGGGAAGCAATGAAGCCGGACAGGCTACGCCGCCGGATGGTACTTTCGTGTCCGTGGACGCCGGGGCCAATTTCGCATGCGGAGTGAAGCCCGACGGCAATGCAGTTTGTTGGGGCAGCAAAATCAGCCGTAGCGGCGAACCCACAGGCGGCGCAACGCCTCCAGAAGGGCAATATCTGTCAGTGAGTGCCGCTACTCGTTATTCCTGTGCTTTGAAGCGCAATGGCGATGCGGTCTGCTGGGGTGGACGGTTTGGTGCAGGGTCGGTCCAAAACGGACCTTTCCGGGCCGTTATTGCTGAGGGCAGATCACCCTGCGGCCTGAGCGTCCAGGGGCAAGTAGTCTGTTGGGGTGGCAGTTTCTCAATCCAAGGTTCGCCAATCGAAGGCGAGTTCGAAGCAATCACCGCGGGCCTTAGCCACATGTGCGGGATACGAACGGACGGTTCAGTAGCTTGTTGGGGAGAAAACAGGTCTGGGGAAGGCGATCCGCCGCCAGGTAAGTTCCAGTCTATCGCTGCGGGAGGTTCAAATACCTGCGGGATTCGAATAAACGGAAGCTTAATCTGTTGGGGATCACAACAACCGCAAGTCATACCGCATCGGTAAAGGATGTGATTCAAATGTTGGGACATTGGACACGAACCGTGGTCACCGGGTTTGCCTTATGGGGTTTGGTGTTGGCCGGCGCAGCATGCCTGCCGTTCAGCGAGGCCCCTTCGGACGAACCTGACTTCCAAGCCACCATCGCAGCAGCATTACAGTCTGCCGAGGAAAGGCGCCGTTCAGATGCTGACCAATTCATCTCCAGCGGGCCCGAACTTGAGGCAAATCCCCCCAAGCCTACGGGCATACCACCCACCTTGCCCACAGTGGTGGCGTTCATTGACACGCCTCAACCGTCGCCCTCGCTGGCTGTAACCGCCACCGCTTCCCCCAATGACGCCCAAAACCATCCCAGCAACTCGACCCAAACTCTCCCCACAATTTCACCAACAAATGAATCCACGGCACAGCTCGCCGCCGATGCCGGAGAGGAACGGCCCCCCATTATGTTCGCCGGCAAATTGATCGATGGAAGCAGTTTTGACCTGAACGATGCAATGGGAACGCCGACACTGTTAGTTTTTTGGGCTCCTTGGTGACCACACTGTCAGCGGCAGTTGCCGGCAGTCCAGGATTTTTACTCAGAGGAATTTCAAGACGCGGGCATTCTCGTATTGGGAATAGCCATCAGCGCCCCCGAATCCGATATACAAGATTTCGTCGACCAAGCCGCTCTCACCTTCCCGATGACGTACGATCCCTATGGCGAGTTGGCAACAGCCTACGGGGTGACCGGCGTCCCCAACTACTTTTTCCTGGATAAAGAGGGACGCGTCGCCGACGCCATACGGGGCGCTCCTAACGACATGGAGCGCATCAGAACCCGGATGAACCGCCTGCGTGACGAATAGCAGGCGACAGCGCGAATCTGTTATCCAGTACGCAGGCTTCGCTAATGGAGACATTGCGAAATGATGGGAACGGTCATAGAAACGATCATCAAAGCCCTTTTGGCGATTGGGCTCTCTTCGTTGGCGGTTGCGCTGATCATTTTTGCCGTGAGCAACCGTTTGCTACCGCCTGACCATGACTTGAAGGGTCTTCTTGATTGGGTGGCTTTGCGGGTTGCGGTGATTGGGGTATCTGCTTGCGGAGCTGCCGCACTTCTTGCAATATTCGACCAGCTTGCAGGATGAGTACAATCAATGCCAAAAATATGGCGAGGTGGAACCAGTAGTGCAATTCCATAAGTTGAACAGACCTCCATGATATTGTTGAAATATGGCTGGCTTCGAACTTTGCCCAACCATCGCGCCACATGTTACGCGAATGCGGAGGACCGGTGGAGCGACTGAGCGGACGTGTTCTACCCGTATCTTGGACTTCTGTGCATCCCGACAGCAAGACCGTACACGAATGCCGCCCCTTCTTTTTGATTATGCGGTGATTATGGGTTATAATTACCGCATATGATGCGGCGTTTGTACATCCACCAGCAGCCCGACTGGCCTCACCTGCACTGGCGGAGCGACGACCTCCTGGACCAATTGGCCGCCGTGCGCCATCGCCAAGGGTGCCTCTTGGGTCGGATGGCCGACCTGGGGTTTGACTTGACCAGTGAAGCCGTTCTGAATACCCTGACCGACGACGTGGTGAAGAGCAGCGAGATTGAGGGGGAAACCCTGGATGCCGCTCAAGTTCGATCTTCGGTGGCCCGTCGGCTGGGCTTGGACGCCGGGGGCATGGTCCGTGCCGACCAGAATGTTGCTGGCATGGTCGATCTGATGCTGGACGCTACAGAAAACTATGCCGAACCCCTTACCAAAGAACGGCTCTGGGATTGGCAGGCTGCATTGTTCCCCACTGGCCGCAGCGGCTTGCGATGGATCAAGGTCGGCCAGTGGCGTGACGATACCACTGGCCCCATGCAGGTGGTATCCGGCCCCATGGGCCGGGAGAAAGTGCATTTCGAAGCGCCGGCCGCAGAACGCCTGGACGAGGAGATGGAGCGGTTTCTCGACTGGTTCAATGCCCCTTCTACTACGGACGAAGTGCTCCGGGCCGGAGTGGCGCATCTATGGTTCGTGACCGTACATCCATTCGAGGATGGAAACGGACGCCTGGCCCGGGCCATCACGGACCTGGCCCTGGCCCGCTCCGAGAACACCTCCCAACGTTTCTACAGCATGTCCTCCGAGATTCGGCGGCGCCGCAACGACTACTACCGGATATTGGAAAGCACGCAAAAAGGCGGAACCGACATCACGGCATGGCTGACCTGGTTCCTGGCCTGCATGGACGGAGCGATTGCGCATTCGGAGAGGGCGCTGGCTGAGACACTGGCCAAAGGCCGGTTCTGGCAAAGCGTCGCTCATCATCAGCTCAATAACCGGCAAAACGCCATGTTGAACCGTCTGCTGGACGACTTTGAGGGCAACCTGACCACGGCCAAATGGGCCAAGATATCGAAGTGCTCTTCCGATACCGCTCTGCGGGACATCACCGACCTGATGGAGCGCGGCCTGCTGATACGGAACCCCAAGGGGGGCCGGAGCACCAGTTACACGTTGGCAATGGCACCTGACATCAACGAATGAGTTCCCAAATTGTCACTTGGGGACAAAGCCCCAGTGGGCTATGCCGAACCATCCCATCCTGATCAACACGGGCCCAGCGCGTTGGGCCAGGAGAAATATATTGACAACCAATCAACCGAAAAGACGAGCGTTTTACAGTTTCCATTTTGACAACGACGCCTGGCGGGCGGGACAGGTCCGCAACATCGGCGTTACCGAGCACGCCGAACCCGTTACAGACAACGCCTGGGAACAGGTCAAACGCGGCGGCGATGCCGCAATCCGGAAGTGGATCAACGACCAGATGGCTACCCGGTCATGCGTGATAGTCTTGATCGGCTCACATACCGCAAATAGAAAATGGATCAACTACGAAATAGCACGCGCGTGGGATGAAAAGAAAGGCCTGCTGGGCATCCACATCCACCGGCTCCTTAACCAGGACCGGAAGACCTCGGCAAAGGGAGGCAACCCGTTCGGTTACGTCAAACTGACCAGTGGTCTCACCATCGCCAATTACCCGAAAATTGCCACCGTTTATGATCCACCGTACACCGGCAGCCAGGACGTATACGCCCACATCCGCAACAACCTCAAAGGTTGGGTGGAAAATGCCCTGAAGAACCGCCGCCAATAGGTGTGTCGGTCCGACGACGAAGGTGAAAGATCGGAGATTTTGTATGTCGATTGGAAAGGAACAAGAATTGCGCTTGATGGAATTGCTCGGCAAGCTGGCATCCCGGGATGCCGGGGAGCAGATTCCCGATGCAATGGGAATGATGTTCAGAGCGGTTGATTTCCATGGCCAAGAACACAGAGACGCCATTACGCTATCCCATATGGGTTGGATACGCCATCGTCGCGGTTTCACGGATATTACAAACTCGTGGTCAGGCGAGGGGATATACGCCTTCGATTTGACCGACGATGGGAAAGCAGTATTGGACGCGTGGCAATCGTCATCCGCCGATAACGGTGGAGAGCGGTCCACTCGGCCTTTGGTAATGGTAATCCATGGTAGCAAGGATCGCCATGTGCCCCCGGTCGTGGACGAAATCCGATTGTGGTGCTTTGAGCAGGGTTTGGAGGCTTACAAGGCGGCCGACCTCCCTAATTCCGGGCGTTTTGTCAACGACAAAGTGAACAATACCATCAACGAAGCGGATTACTATATCGTAGTGCTTACCGCTGACGAGGAGCTAACAACAGGCGAGTTTCGTCCGCGCCCAAATGCGATGATAGAAATGGGCCGGGTGCTCGACCGAAATCCGGAACTGGTGTGCGTGTTGAAAGAGGACAAAGTGGAGATGCCATCTGACTATACCGGCTTAGTGACGGAGCCGTTGGATAACTGGCGGTCGGTTCTGCAAAGAGAACTTCGAGAGGCCGGCCTACTATGATTTTCCAATTCGACACATCTGCCATCCAATCCCACCTGGAAATGCTACAGGGCGTCATTCAACGCATGGCTGAGAACAGCCGTTCCTGTAAACTGTGGGGCATAACGGCATTATCTGCCGTGTTATTTTTGGCCGTCAGAACGGGAACCCCTTGGCACATCCTGATTGCTTTGGTGCCATTGTTCCTGTTCCTGCTATTGGACGTGTACTACTTGTCCCTTGAACGGCGATTCCGGGTTTCATATGAGTGTATGTTGCAGAAATTGCGGGACGGAACCTACGGGCCGGAAGATGTCTATCAAATCGTCCCAGCTGATTTCTCTATACGCGTATTGGTCAAGTGCCTCTTATCGCCGTCGGTGTACCTATACTATCCTTTTGGCCTCGGCATAGCCGTGGTGATCTTTTTGGCCCAATGTTTTTGGGGAATGGGGGGCGACTAGCCGGATCTGTCGGACAATGCAGGCCACACTGTTGCGTATTCGATTAGGAGCAGATTGGAATGAGCCAATCAACCGTTGACCTCCAGACCGCCCGGCGCAGGGCTGCCATGTGGATGTTCGTTATTCTCGTTGTTGGAGTTGGCGCCCTCGTGGCCGCTCTGATCTTCTGCATCCCCGCGCTGCCTGACGACGATGATTTCGTCAAAGGCATCATCCTCACGGCGATAGCCGGAGCGATATCTGCGTTTCTGTCGCTCATCGGCCTCATCGTGAAGGGGCTGGTGGACAACCTGACTCGGGATGGATCGAGCCAATAACACGCGTATCAGGTCGCCCTTACGGCGGGTTAGTTGACGATGGGGATCAATGCGATTGGTGGTTGCGTTGCTGGACTTGCTTCGTTTCGGCGCGGAGTGATGGTTATGACTACAACGAGGCACGATCTTCAGATCAGGCAAGTTCGGAGTTACGAAGTGGTACGTTGCCGCTGTCACAGGGGCTGTCCCAAAATCCTCCTAAAACCCCACTTTTAGGACAAAGCCAACAAATGTTATCTCGTTAAAACACTTTGGGATTCGCTGCCATCAGTAGGCGCGAGCCTCATTTCCGGGGTCCGTGCTCAATTTGTCAACAGACCCTAGTCAGGCATCAGGTCTCCACAATACTTCCAACTCAATGGGTAAGCAATTGCGTTTGGCTGCTTCTCGGCGTGCTACTTTGACGCGTTCCATGTGATCGTCGTGGCCGTGTTCCTCCGGGAAAGTATTGCCTTTCAAAGACAACTCTTTCATCAGCGCTTGGTCAAATGGAGGAGAAATGACCTCGACTAATCCCGGCCTACCGTATCCACTTAGATAGCAAACGGTTTTCAGATAAACGGCGATGACCTTTGCTGCGTGGCCAGCATTGAATCGTTCATTGCGAGTTGCATCGACGGACTGACACATGACAGATACCGCGCATTGGTGCCAACGATCGAATTCGTCTGGTGTAATCGCTCCGCCGTTGAACAGGGGCGTGAAAGGGACTGCATCGAACGCAGGATATACGCGATCTCTGCTCTTGACATGCTTGCCTGACCTTATCGCAGAAAACGCGGTCCACCTCCCGAACTGGTGGGCGATTATTTCTCGTGGACCATCACCAAACGGCGTGGCCTGCTTTTGCATTGCGATCATTTCATTCTTCTCCGAAACACTGATCACGCAATGACCGAGGAACCCTCCCCCTTCAAGTAGTCGGCGGTACGCAGGGCCAGCGCCTGTATCGTCGTGGTCGGGTTGATGCAGGCGCCGGTGGTGAAGATGCTGCCGTCGATGATGAACAGGTTGGGCACGTCGTGGGCGCGGCCCCAGCGGTCCACCACCGAGCGGTCGGGGTCGGATCCCATGCGCGCGGTGCCCAGCAGATGCCAGCCGGCGTTGCGGCGCAGGCGCGACGAGACGACCTTCTTCGCGCCGGCCGCCTCCAGGACCTCGGTGGCGCGGGCGACCCCGTGGTCCAGCATGGCCCAGGTATTGTCGCTCACCGTGTAGTCAATCTTGGGCGCCGGGATGCCGTGGCTGTCGGTGAGCGTCGGGTCCAGCGTGACCGTGTTGTGCTCTTCGGGCAGGTCCTCGGTCATGATGACGATGCCCATCTGGTGCCGGAACCGTTCCGCGAAGTCGCGGTGGTGTCCCTCGCCCCATTCCACCTGCTGGCCGACCAGGCCGCCCAGCGCGATCTGCAAGGGCGCGCCGCCGACGTTGGAGATCTGCATGTCGTAGCCACGCACGAACCCCCGGCGCGCGTCGGTTTCGTAGAACTCCTGGCTCAGCATGGAAGAACCGCGCGGCCCGTCGTCCGGCCCCATATCCTCGTCGAAGAGACCCAGCACGTAGCCGCAGGGATGGTGCATCAGGTTGCGCCCCACTTGCCCGCTGCTGTTGGCCAGTCCGTCCGGGAACAGCGCGCTTTTCGAGTTCAGCAGTAGCCGAGAGGTGCCGATACCGTTGCACGCCAGCACCACGACTTTAGCGAACTGCGCCTGCAGGTCGCCGTTGCGGTCGTAGTAGGCGGCGCCGGTGGCCCGCCCGCCGGCGTCTACCAGTATCTCCCGGACCCGAGCATGGGTGATCAGACGCGCGCCCTGCTTGAGAGCGCTGGGCCAGAAAATGATGTCGCTGCTGGACGGCGAGCGCAGGTACTCGCCCACGTCCGCCGGCCGGCCGTCGTAGGCAGCGGAGGCCACGGCGTTATCCGACGACCACCAGTGCCAGCCCAGCTGGTTGAAGGCGCGGGCCAGTTTCTCGCCGCCTGGCCCGATGGGCAGCGGCGGCGTGGGGCGCGCCGGCTTGGGCGGATAGGCCGGGTCCCCCTGCAATCCGCTGACGCCGTGGGCGCGGTCGTTCTGGTCGTAGTACGGCTCCAGCTCGAAGTAGTCCATGGGCCAGTCGTCGGCCACGCCATCCAGCGACTTCAGCCGGAAGTCCGACGGATGGAATCGAGGGAAGTGGGAACCCCAGTGGATGGTGCTGCCGCCCACCGCGTTGTACATGTACGGCGCGATGGGAGTGTCGTCCTCGTTGACCGGATAGTCCTCCCGCAACCCGCGAAAGTTGGGGTTGGGATGGAAGTCGGTCTGCCAGTGCAGTTGCGCCTGGGGCTCGTTCACCGGAAAGGCGTTCAGCGGCACCCAGCCGCCCTGCTCCAGGCATACCACTTTGACCCCGGCCTGGGTCAGGCTCCAAGTGAACGCCCCGCCGGAGGCGCCGGCCCCGATTACCAGAACGTCGGCAATGTCATGCATGCTGCCCATGTGTTTGCTCCTAACTGGTTTATTTGCTCGCCGAGCCCGTTGATTACCCCAACGGGCGCAGGAAATGCTCTATCTTCGGGACCGACGTTCGGCATCGGACAATATCTGCCGGACATCGTTTAGATGTCTGCCCATTTCCTTGACGTCGTCCGTAGTAAAACTTGCTTGGTACTCGCGTATGGTTCGGGCGGTCAGACGCGCATTTTGGCGGAATTGTCTGGAGCGATCTCGAAACTGAATTCTGCCCCGCTTACGCACGTTCGGCACATCTTCCTTCGCCTCAAGTGGCGGCAACATGAGCATAGGAAGTGGGTTCCCTGTCTCGTTCCTCCGGTTGGCAACATTTTGGAGAATACAGTAAATCGCTCCCAGATGATTCCTGATGGCCTCACGTTCTTGTGGGGTGAGTGAATCGTAAATCCGATACAGTTTGTCCAGGACCTTATAGGCCAGTAAGGCCAATCGAACAAACCACTCGACCCTTGTCACCATTACGGTTTACCTCCTCCGCTCAACTCCCCCTCGAGTTGACGGATACGCTCTCGCGCTTCGTTGAGAGCTGTCTCCAGTTCCGTAGGGTCCATCAGGAATTCGTCCGTTTTCGTATCGTAAAAGCGCAGCTTTCCGCCGTCCCAGCACAGGTACAAGTCCAGCACAGGGCTGTAACCAGACAGCATCCCGAACAGCTTGCCAGAGCGGTCCTCGGCTACTGGTATGGGTTCGTATCCTCCCTGGATCAATCGATCTCCAGCCAATGGCGCATCGTGATACCTGCCGCCAGAGTAGTCAAACCGCCAGTATTCACCCACGCCGAAAGCGGCGTAATCGTCGCGCTTGGTAGTGTAGTCGGCCCTTCCGGTGCTGGGGGAGGCCACTTCCAGCACCAAGTCCGGAGGCTTGCCCACAACGGCGATCTCATATCCGTTGTTCTCGGATATGTCATCGGGATCGACACCATATGCGATCACCAAGTCTGGGTATCTCCATCGGGACTGCGGCTGATTTCGGTCGATGCAGAGATACCCTTCACCGCTGACCAGGACATCGGGCCGATGAGCGAAGTGTCGATAGACGGTATTGCCTATAGCAGCCCGATGGTAGCTGTTGTACTGTCTCATATCGCGTTTTTTTGGCGGGTCGGGCAACGGCGGTTTACGCCGAGCTGGCCCGCCCGTATCCGGCTGAACGATGGCGCTGTTGCGAGTAGTCATCATTAGCCTCTCAATTGGAACGCGGTTGCCGTTTCGCCGTGGCCTACTTCCGCTCGAACACCGCCGCCACGCCCTGGCCGCCGCCCACGCACATGGTCTCCAGGCCCCACTGGGCATCCTGACGCTGCATCTCGTGGAGCATGGTGGTCAGAATGCGGGCGCCGGTGGCCGCGATGGGATGGCCCAGGGAGATGCCGGAACCATTGACGTTCAGGTTGTCCTCGTGGGGAAGTTGCCACTCGCGCAGCACGGCGAGAACCTGGGCCGCGAAGGCCTCGTTGAGCTCGATGATGTCCATGTCGCCCAGGGTCATGCCGATCTTGTCCATGACCTTGTTCACCGCCGGCACCGGGCCGATGCCCATGGTGGCAGGATGGCAGCCGGTGACGGCCCAGCCGCGCAGGAAGGCCATGGGCTCCAGGCCCAGCTCCTCCAGCTTGTCCTCGGCCACCACCAGGCAGACGGAAGCCGCGTCGTTCTGGCTGCTGGCGTTGCCCGCCGTGACGACACCGTCGCGCATCACCGGCCGCAGCCGGCCCAGGACCTCCATGGTGGTATCGGCGCGAGGGCCCTCGTCGGCGTCGAAGATCTTGGGGTCGCCGCGACGCTGGGGGATGCTCACCGGCACGATCTCGTCGGCGAACTTGCCCGAATCGCGGGCGGCCACGGCGCGCTGGTGGCTGCGCAGGGCGTACTCGTCCTGCTCCTCGCGGGGAATTTCGTACTCGCGGGCCAGGTTCTCCGCGGTCTCCACCATGCCGCCGGGAATCGGGCCGAACCGCTCGTCGGGCGCGATGGTGACCCGGGCGCGGGCCAGGCGGTCGTGGAATGTCACCGAGCCGAACCGGGCGCCCCAGCGGGACTCGTTGCTGTAGAACTCGGCGCTGCTCATGCTCTCGGCGCCGCCGGCGATGACCACGTCGGCGTTCTCCGTCTGGATCAGCATGGAAGCGTTGAGAATGGCCTGCAAGCCCGAGGAACAGCGTCGGTCCAGCTGGTAACCGGGCACCTCAATGGGCAACCCAGCCTTGAGGCTCGCCAAGCGCCCGATGGCGGGGTTCTCGCCCGAGGGATAGCCGTGACCCAGGATCACGTCATCGACCTGGGCCGGGTCCACACCGCTGCGTTCCAGCGCGGCCTGGATTACCGTGGATGCCAGCTCGGCGGCGGGCACGTCCCGCAGCGCTCCGCCGAAATTACCGACGGCGGTGCGAACCGGGGAAACGATGGCTACTCCTCTCATAATGGCCTCCTTGGGATGCGAAAAGTGCCGACATCAACGAGGCCGGCGGGATTGCTGAATGGTGCGGGCATGATACCCGCTAGGCGTCGGGGTGTAAAACTGACGAGATCCCTGGCGGACGGGCATTTCCCAAGTTCCGCATCACTCAACATTCCGCTCGTCCTGAGCCTGTCGAAGGACCCGCTCGTGGTTCGACAGGCTCACCATGAGCGGGGTATGACTCACCATGGGCAGGGCATGAAACGAACTCAGAAACCGCAGGCATCCCACGCCCGGGCAAACACCGCGTCCAGCATCGGCTCGGTGAGCCGGCCCGTCTGGGTGTTCTGCTGGCTGGGGTGGTAGCAGGCGATCAGCAGCGGGCCGCCGTCAGGCAGCAGGGTTGCCACGTCGTGGCCGAAGGGCGGCTTTCGAACCGGCGGGGTGTGTCCCGCGGCGGCGTAGGACCGCAGGAAGGCGTCAAAGGCGATGCGACCCAAACACACTACCGCGCGCAGGTCGGTGAGCAGCTCGATCTCACGGACGATGTAAGGTTGACATGTCGCCAACTCTTCGCGCGTCGGCTTGTTCGCCGGCGGGGCGCAACGGGCTGCGGCAGTAATCAGCGCGCCGTGAAGTTCCAGGCCGTCATCCGGTCGCCTCGACTCCGGCTGGTTGGCGAAACCCGCCCGGTATAGCGCGCCGAACAGCCAGTCGCCGCTGCGGTCGCCGGTGAACATTCGCCCCGTGCGGTTGCCCCCGTGGGCGGCGGGAGCCAAGCCGACGATGAGCAGACGAGCGTCGGGGTCACCGAAAGCCGCCAGGGGACGCCCCCAGTAATCCTCGTCGCGGTACATCCGCCGCTTGACCCGCGCGGTCTCCTCCCGCCATTCCACCAGGCGCGGGCAGGCCCGACAGGCGACCACCTGCTGCTGCACTTCTGCAATGGTGTCCAGCATATTATTTTTACAGGGATGTACAGGATGAACAGGTTAAGAGAAATGAAGCAATATCATGTCTATCCTGTACATCCCTGTAAGATTTATTCCGGCGCGCCCCAGCCGCCGCCGCCGGGGGTGCGGATGCTCAGCACGTCGCCGGCTTCGACATCCAGCGTTTCCTTCCCGGCCAGGTGGACCTCTTCGTAGCCGCCCTTGAGCAGCACGTTCTCGCCGTGTTCGCCGTGGTGTCCGCCGTGGTAGCCGGGCGGAGCGTAGCGCCGCCGTTCCGACAGCACGGTGACGCGGGCGGGGCTGAGAAACTCCACGTCCCGAATCAGGCCGTCGCCGCCCTTGTGCAGGCCATCGCCTCCGGACCCGCGGCGCAGGGCGTAGCGGCGCAGACGCAGGGGGAAGGCGAACTCCAGGGCCTCGACCGGTGTGTTCATGGTGTTGGTCATGTGGGTGTGGATGCCAGACACTCCGTCCTTGTCAGGGCGGGCGCCCATGCCGCCGCCGATGGTTTCATAGTACACGTAGGGCTTGTCGCGGGAGATGTCGTGCCCGCCGATGATCATGTTGTTCATCGTGCCCTGCGACGAGGCGGGAATCCGGTCCGGCATGGCCTGGCTCATGGCGGCCAGCAGGACGTCGGTGATGCGCTGGGAGGTCTCGACGTTGCCGCCGGCCACCCCCCGCTGCGGCAGCGGGTCCACCAGGCTCCCTCGGGGGGTGATGACCTCCACCGGCCGCAGGCAGCCCTGGTTGGCGGGAGCCTCGTCGCCCACCACGCAGCGCACGACGTACAGGCTGGCGGACACCGTGACGGCACGGGGCGCGTTGATGCAGCCGGGGCGCTGGTCCGCCGTGCCGGTGAAATCGATCTTCATCCGGTCGCCGTCAACGGTCACCGCCACCGAGATGCGCACCGGCTCTTCGGTGAGGCCGTCGTCGTCCATATAGTCGGTCACGTTGTAGGTGCCGTCGGGAATCTCCGTGATGCGGCGACGGGTCAACCGTTCGGAGTAGTCCAGCAGCGCGTCCATGTGTTCCAGGGTTTCGTCCAGCCCGTACCGCTCGGCGATTTCGGTCAAGCGCTTATCGCCCACCCGAATGGATGCGATCTGCGCAGCCAGGTCCCCCTGGCGGTCATCGGGGGTGCGCGAGTTGCGGCAGATCAGCGCGATGACCTCGTGGTTGATGCGACCGCCCCGGGCCAGCTTCAACGGCGGGATGATCATCCCCTCCTGGTAAAGCTCGGTGGACAGGGGCATGGAACCGGGCGCCATGCCGCCCACGTCCGAGTGGTGGCCCCGGTTGCTGACGTAGCCAATGAGTTGCTTGCCATCCGCACCATCCACGTAAGCCGGCGCCACCAGCGTTATGTCCGGCAGATGCGAACCGCCGAGGTAGGGATCGTTCAGGATTATGATGTCCCCCGGCCGCAGCCCGCGCGGAAAGGTCTGCAACGCAGCCTGCACTGAGGCCGGCATGGCTCCCAGGTGCACCGGCTGATGGGCGGCCTGCGCCACCATCTCGGCGGCGGGGTTGAAGAGCGCGCAAGAGAAGTCCTGGCGCTCCTTCATGTTGGTGGAGTAGCTGGTGCGCTGCAGAGCCACGCCCATCTCCTCGGAAACGGAAATGAACATGTTCTTGAAAACTTCCAGGCTGATGGCGTCAACGGGCATGGCGGGATAGCTCCTGAAACCGTACGGAACGCTCGCGGCGGAAAGACGCCGCCGGTCCGAATATCTACAGAGTTAGTTCTGCGCGGATCAACCGGTGGTTTTTGGCGTCGGCGGCCAGGGCGAACGCCTCCAGCGCCATGGCTCCGAGCAAGACTTTACGGCTGTCGGTACCAAAGATGACATACACGCTTGCAGTTTCCCCCAGCAGTTCCATCTCCGTCCAACCTATGGCCAATTCCAGCTGAGAACCGTCAGCCAAGCTGAAGGTCCTGGTCCTCTCCCGCTCGATACCCAACTCATCCAGGATGTCCGCCGGAATGACAGTGTACGACGCCCCGGTGTCCACCAGACCGTTCAGCGTCCGCTCTCGGCCGTCGACGCGATTTCTAATGGTGAAATCGACCCTGAAAGTTCCCACTTCTCCTCCGATGGTGGTTCCGGGGAGGATTATCCAATCCCGCTCGGACTGGTGCTTTTCAATCATCTTGGCCTCCTGTGTCAATCTGAGGCTGGCTGCTGAGGCTCCGTAATAGGCTCATGATCAAAGCGCTGCCAGCAAGTCCACCGCCCCCGTCGGGAGGGCTAACTGGTAATACTCCGTCCCCATGAGACGACGCATCACCTCATCCGGCAGTTGCTCGAAGGGGCCGTCGCTGCTGATTTGGGTGCGGTGGCAGGAGAGGGAGGCGATCTTGGTGTCCACCCAGGGTGAGATGTCCAGGGTGGTAGTCACCTCGCTGTCGGGCGTACCCAGCGTGTCCATCGCGTCTACAGCGAAGGGAGGGGTGATGCCCCGGTCGGTCATCTCCTGCCACAGGCGTTGGAACACGCTGCGGGGGAAGCAGACATAGTAGAGCAGGGGCGTGGCGGCGTCAGGGTCAGAGGCGCGCTCGGCTGCGGCGGTGGCGTGGGCGCACATCGTCTTGTGGTCCGGATGGCCATAGCCGCCGGTCGGGTCGTGGGTTATGACGACGTGCGCATTGACCTCGGCGATGATGCCGCGCAACCGCTCCACCACCGCTTCAGTATTGGCGTTGCAATAGGCGTTGGGGTGGTTGTTGTCGTCCCAGCCTTCCATCCCGCTGTCCCGGTAGTCGAGGAACCGCACATCGCGGATGCCGGTGATTTCCATGGCGTTGCGCAGTTCCTGCTTGCGGACCTGCCACAGGTTTTCCGGCGTGGCCAGCGCCGGATCGCTGATTTCGCCGACATCGCCATTGGTCGCGCAAACCAGCGTGACCCTGGCGCCCCCGGCAGCCAGCATCGCCAGCAGGCCGCCCGAGGCGAACCCCTCGTCGTCGGGATGGGCATAGCAAGCCAGTACGGAGAGGCGGGAGAGAGATATAGAAGTCATGATCACAGAAAAGCAGGAAAGCCAAAGCCGGCCGGTGAAGGATTTTACATTGCGACAGATGCAATGATACATTCAGGCATCGTTTATGGTCAGAGGGCGAGATGACGACGACCGTTGATTACCATGTTGAACGGAGCTGGCACTTCCTGGAATTGGTGGATGATGAGGTAGAGCGCGGGGAGTTGGAAGAAGCTGGGAATAAACTGTGGGGCGCGGCGGCCCATGCAATCAAGGCGGTTGCCATAAGGCGAGGATGGCCGCATGGGGCTCACCGCGACTTGGAGGAAGTCGTGATGCGCTTGGTTGATGACGAGGGCGCGCCACCAATTCTGTACACCTACTATGCGCTGGCAAACTGGTTTCACTCGCGGTTTTATGGTGGCACGCCCGAAAAAAGCATGATCGACCACGGTAAAGGTCAGATAGCCGAATTCATCAGATTGCTGGACGAGTTTCAGGTCGGTTCCAGCAGCAGGTTGCCGTAAGGGTCGACTTCGCCCGCCCATTCCGGCGGCACGACGATGGTGGTGTCCAGCTGGAGCAGCAGCGCCGGCCCGGCGATCCGGTTGCCGGTTTGCAGGCGGTCCCGGTCGTATAGAGCGGTATCCACGGCGCCTTGGGCGAAGACAACTTCCACGTTGCCGACCGCCGCGTGAGATGAGTCGCTGCCGCAATCGGCGGCGGGTTCCAGCAGCGGCTTGTCCACCGCCAGCTCCAGTTTGAGCCGCAGGTTCACCACCTCGACGGGCAGCGCGCGGTCGGCATATCCGAACCGTTGCAGGTGGGCCGCATAGAACTCCGAGGCGATGCTGCGGGTCAGATCGCCACGCCCGGTCAGGGATGGACAGTCCACGGTCAGCTCGAAAGACTGGCCCACGTATCTGACGTCGAGGAAACGACGCGACACCATGGAATCGGCGGGCAATCCCTCCTCCACCAGTTCAGCCCGGGCCAGCTGTTCCATGCCGTGGAACTCCTCCTCCAGGCGCGCTTTGTCCAAATCCTCACCGCGCAGCATCACGGTGCGGGAATAGTCCTTGACCACGTCCGCGATCGCGACACCCAAGGCCGACAGGATGCCCGGATGGCCGGGCACCAGAACACGCGGGATGCCCAGTTCCGCCGCCAGCTCACAGGCGTGCATTGGACCAGCGCCGCCGAAGGGAACCAGCGTGAACTCTCGGGGGTCATACCCACGCTCCAGCGAGATCGCCCGGATGGCGCGTTCCATGTTGGAGTTGACCACGCGAATGATCCCCAGCGCTGTGTCGGTAGCCGACGCGCCCACGCCGCCGGCCAGGTCGGTCATCAGAGCTTGGGAACGTTCCTGATCCAGGGTCATGCGTCCACCCAGGAACCCATCGGAACGCAGGCGCCCCAAAGTCAGGTTGGCGTCGGTGACCGTGATCCGGTCTCCCGTACCGTAGCAGGCGGGTCCCGGGTCCGCGCCGGCGGATTGCGGCCCGACAACAAGTGCGCCGCCGGCGTCCACCCGGGCAATGGAGCCGCCGCCGGCGCCCACGGTGTGAATCTCGATCATAGGGACGCTGACCGGATAACCACCCAGGTTCGCCGAGGTAGTCTCCTTGATGCGGCCGGGACACAGCGACACGTCGGTCGAGGTGCCGCCCATGTCCAGCGTGATGATGTCCGGATACCCCGCCTGCACGCCGGTGTAGAAAGCGCCCACCACGCCTCCAGCCGGCCCACTCAGGATCGTGCGCACCGGCTGGTCGGCGGCCAGGCTGGCGGTGATGCTGCCGCCGGAAGACTGCATGATGCGCAACCCGTGACCCAGCACCGATTCCAGCTGCGTCAGGTAACGCGCCATCACCGGGCCCACGTACGAGTTGACCACCACCGTGCTGGTGCGCTCGTATTCGCGAAATTCCGGCAGAATGCGGGAAGATATCGATATGAATGGCCGGTTGGGCAATTGCGCTAACCGCTGGGCCAGGATCTCCTCGTGCGCCGGGTTGAGGAAGGAGAACAGGAACGATACCGCGACCCCGTCCACCTCGGTCTCGCCGAGCAATTCCACCAGGGCATCAATGGATTCGGGTGTCAGATCGTCGAGTATGGTTCCCGTGTAATCAATGCGCTCCGGCAACCCGAACCGCAATTGCCAGGGAGCCAGGGGTTCCGGCCTCTCCATGGACAGGTCATACAGATCGGCGCGGTTCTGCCGCCCGATCTCCAGCACGTCCTCGAAGCCCATGGTGGTGACCAGGGCGGTGCGGCCACCCTTGCCTTCCAGCAGGGCGTTGGTTGCCACGGTGCTCCCGTGGATAAAGTCGGCGGCGCCGACGTCAACCCCGGTGTCGCGCACCCCCGCCGTGATGCCGACCGACGGATCGGCCGGCGTGGACGGGAGCTTGTGGACGGAAAGAACGCCGTCCCGCAGGACTGCGATATCGGTGAAAGTACCGCCGACATCTATGCCGACTACGGTGGTGGTCATCTGCGATTCATCCCTTGCTATTGGTTCCTGGGAGACAGATCCTGGCCGGCGCTACATTCGCTCGGCCAGGGCGATGCGCAGCCGCTTGTTGATGCGTCCTTTGCTCTCGTGACCCACAACCTCGATGCGGCCCACCTCGCTGGTGTTGCGCACGTGGGTGCCCCCGTCGGCCTGCAGATCCAGACCGTGAATGTCGATGGTGCGCACTTCGGTGATCGCCGCCGGCAAGAGGTTGATTTTGGTGCGGATCAGGTCCGGGTGCGCGTCGGCTTCGTGCCGGCTCAGGAAGCCCACGCCGATGTCCCGACCTTCCGCCACCTCGGCGTTGATGCGCGCTTCGACTTCATCGGCGAACTCGGCCGACATGTTCTCCAACTCGAAATCCATGCGGGCGCGGCCGGGCTGCATGTCGCCGCCGGTAACCAGCGCCCCGTAGTCGCGCCACACGACTCCGCATAGGATGTGCAGGGCCGTATGCGTTCGCATCAAACGGTAGCGCCGTTCCCAGTCGATGGCTCCGTGCACCGGAGCGCCCACGGCGGGCAGTTCCGAACCGTCGATGGCGTGCACAATGGAACCGCCGGCGCGGGATGCCTTGGTAACGCGAAACTCAACGCCCGACGGATCGGTCAGCGTGCCCACGTCGCAGGGCTGGCCACCGCCTCCGATGTAGAAGGCGGTGCGGTCCAGCACCACGCCACCGTCGTCCGTAACCGCCGTTACGGTGGCGTCGAACTCGGAAACGTAGGCGTCGGTCAGAAACAGCAACTCGGTCATGGTAGCCTCTTCACGGGTCGCAGCGGGATGTTTCGGGAACGGCGAACATTATAGCAAGCAACCCCCGTGCTATAATCTCGCCCAATCTCAGAGTACGGATTGATGCGATATGCGCCTGTCATGTCTTCAGGAGAACCTGGCCCGCGGACTGGGTGTGGTGAGCCGGGCGGTGGCCAGCAGATCGACGCTGCCGATAACCCAAAACGTTCTGCTGCGCACCGATCAGGGCATGCTGATGCTGTCCGCCACCAACCTCGAAATCGCCATCACCACGTGGATTGGCGCGATGATTGAGGAAGAGGGGGCGATAACGGTTCCTCACCGTCTCCTGGCAGACTGGGTCAACACCCGTCCCAGCGACCGGATTGACCTGGACCTGGGCGGACCCGATGCCGACGGCCCGGCCAGCGGGGGCAGCGTTTTGCACCTGGCCTGCGGTCGCGCCGTAACGCATATCAACGGAGCCGACGCCGCCGACTTCCCGCCCGTGCCGCAGGTCGACACCGGAACGGCCATTGACATCGACCCCAGCGTCCTGCGCTCCGGGATAAGCCTGGTGGCATTCTCCGCCGCTACCGACGAATCTCGGCCGGTGCTGACTGGGGTGGAACTCAAGCTGAACGAATCCAACGTGGTGATGGCCGCCGCCGATGGCTTCCGCCTGGCGGTCTATTCCGGCCAGATTCCCCAGTCAGTGGACGAGGAAATCAAGGTAATCGTTCCGGCGCGAACCATGCAGGAAGTGCAGCGCCTGGCTTCGGAGCAGAGCAGCCCGGTTCAGATGACCTTGTCCCCCGATCGCGGGCAGGCCATGTTCAAGCTGGAGCACGTTGAGATCGTTTCCCAGCTGCTCCAGGGCAGTTTCCCCAACTACGAGCAGCTCATCCCCGAGCGGTACGAGACCCGCGCCGTGATGGAACTGGATGACTTGAAGCGGGCCACGCAGTCGGCGTCAGTCTTCGCCCGGGACGGCAGCAACATCGTCCGGCTGGAGATGATGCCCCAGGAAGCCAGCGACGGCGGCCAGCTCAAGGTTTCGGCGCGCTCCGAAGAGGTCGGCGACAGCCTGGACGAGCTGGACATTGATCAGTTGGACGGCGCGGACGCCAAGATCGCCTTCAACGTTCGCTATCTCCAGGACATCGTGAACGTGCTGGGACGCGGCAAGGTCGCCATCGAAGTGACCAACTCCTCCAGCCCCGGCGTGTTCCGGCCCGCCGACTCCGACCGGTACGTGCATGTGGTCATGCCAATGTACGTCCAGTGGTAGTCGCATCCCGCCATGTGCAGGCGGTTCGGCCTCTTCGCTGAACTGAACTGGAGGACCTGGCAGGCCATTTTAATTTCCGGGCGGAGCCGCTACAGGGTTCCTGCCTGCCCCGCCGCAGGTGGACCATCATCCAGGGCTAGTCGTTGCCCACCTCGGCGGCTTCGGAGACCAATTCCTGGTCTTCCTCATCTTCCGGATCGTCAGCCACGGGTTCGGGCGGATGCAGCGGCAGGTCGATAGTCATCTCGGTGAACTCTCCCGGTTCGGACTCCACCAGGATCTCGCCGCCGTGGCGGCGAACGATGTCGTTGCAGATTGACAGTCCCAGACCCGTCCCCTTGTCCGTGGGCTTGGTGGTGAAGAACGGGTTGAACATCTTTTCAATGACTTCCTCCGGCATTCCGGTGCCGTTGTCCCGGATCTTGATGTGGACCCGGTCGCCATCCAGCTGAGTGGACAGCCACAGCGTCGGCGAGTAGTCGGCCCCGCCTCCGTTTTCGGTCAGGGTCATGCGTTTTTCATTGGTCGCGTAGCATCCGTTGTTGACGATGTTCAGGAAAACGCGGCCCAGGTCCTGCGGATTGACGTCAAGCTCGCCCATGGATTCGTCAAAGTCGTACTGCAAGTCCAGTTGGAAGTTGGGGTCCGTCGCACGGACGCTGTGATAGGCCAGGCGGGCGTGTTCGTCCAGGAGGTTGTTGATGTTGGTGGGTTGATGCCCCACGGATTCCCGGCTCATCATCAGCATGTCGTGAACGATGCGGTCGGCGCGCTCGCCGTGGGTGCGGATGCGCTCCAGGTTCTCCGTCAGGTCGCCGAAGATATCTTCCAGCAGGTCCCGCTGTTCCTCGTTGAGCTGGCCGTCTTCGTTCTCTTCCAGGGTTTCCTTCATTTCCTCCAGCAGATCTTCGGAAGCCTCGGAGAAGTTCTTGACGAAGTTCAGCGGATTGCGGATTTCGTGCGCCACTCCGGCGGTGAGCTCACCCAGCGCGGCCAGTTTTTCCCGCATCACGATCTGGCCCTGGGCGGTGTTGAGATCCGTAAGGGCCTGCTCCAGTTCGCCGTTCTTGCCTTGCAGTTCTTCGGCCAACTGCTCTACCAGGTTCAACCGCTGGATTTCGATGGCATGCTGACGGAATACCTCCAGCGCCGCCGCCATTTCGGCCACTTCATCACGACCTCTGATTTCTGCCCGGGCCTCCAGGTCTCCGCCAGCCATTTGCCGCATCCACTGCGACAGCATCTCGATGCGGTGCAGGAGCACCCGCCCCACGAACAGCCACGCGATCAGGACTGCGCCGATAATGCTGAAGCCGGTGATGGCCAGCAGCAGCGTGCGGCCGGTGAAAATCGCCTGGTCCGAGGCGGCGGTGGCGACTTCCGCGCTGTTCCGGGCGGTCTGTACGAGGAACTCCATCTCACCCAGGAGCAGAACGGCAATGTCGTGGTTGTTGCCCAGCAACACCACCTGCAGATCCGCGAGTTCGAGTTGACGCGCGCGCAGTTCGAAACTGCTGTCATCGCTCTGCCCCAGTTCCAGCAGGCGTGAGAACAGCGGCGTCAGCTCCGAGTGAATCTCTGTGCCCGCCAATCGGCTCAGGTTACGGTTGATGTGAAAGACTGAGGACTCGAACCGTTCCCGCAGGGGCTCGATCAGCGACGGATCGGACACCGTGCTGGAGCTGGCCAGAATTTGCGTGGCAATGTTCACGTTGCTGTGAAGCTCGGACAGGTAATGGAACCGGGTGAGCTCGTCTTCGGCCCGGTATGCCACCTCCTCCGCCGGCGGTTCCCCCAATCCCCAATAGCCGGTAACCGTGTAAAACAGCTGGTCGTCTCTCGCCGGAGTGAGGATGTGGTCGAGTTGGAACCTCAGAGCAGTCAGCTCACCCTGTCGCGCGACCGCCTGGTCCTCCAGGGCAAACCGCTCCGATATCCCTTCCTTCATGTCACCGATGTTGACCAGCAGAGTGTCGGAGTAAGACCGTATGCGATCAAACCGCTCTCTCTCCGAGGCATCGGCTCTATCTTCCAGGACCGACAGTTGCGCCTGGAACGCTCGGTGGGCCTCGTTGATGCGGTCGCTGACTACCGCGACCTCTTCCGGATCCGTGGCGGTGGGCAACGCCGCGGCGTCCGCTACGAGCGCGCTGCTGAATTGCGCAACGTCAAAGGCAGCGGCCAGGTCCGGGACACTGCGCTCGTTGACCCGGTTCTGAGCGTCGCCCACCCGGTCGAAGGAAAACCATCCCACCAGCGCCGCGGCGAAGGTCAGACAAACTGCGCCTCCAAGCGCCAGGTACAACTGGGAAGAAATGCGATAACGGAGTTCGAGGAATTTGGTCAGCGCTGCCATCATTTGTCTCCACTCCCCAAAACATCCTTCGGCAGGACGTCCAGCGGAATGTATTGGCCTTCCTTCCCGATCATGGTCAGGAAGACCTCATCAGACCACTGGTTGCCCTCTTCCCGGCTGTAACTCAGCTCAAGGCCGCTGATGTCGATAGGCCGATCGATCCGGAGCACACTCAAAAAACAGTCACGGGTCACAATGTCCCCGCACCGCTCCAGGCCGGCAATGGCAAGACGGCCGGCCAGATAGCCTTCCAGGGACACGAACCCCGGCTCCACCTCGGGATTGTATTCTGCCAACGCTTCCTGGTAGGCGGCAACCACCGGGTTCGACGTATCCGTGGGAAAGGGAACCACCTGGGTGACGATCACACCCTCGCCACCGGCGCCCAGTTCCTCGGCCAGGGCATTGCTGCCGACGAATGAAACGGTCATGAACACCGGATTCATCCCTATCTCCCGAGCCCAGGCGATGACCGCGGCCACCGGCTGGTAGGCGCCGATCACGATGACGGCTTCGGGTTCTCCCTTCCGGACATCCAGCAATCCGGTCTTCACGGCGGTGGTATTGCGTTGGTAAAGCCCAACGGCCACCGGCTCCAGGTAGCGCCGGTGCAGCGCCGCGCTGGCGCCGTTGAACCCGGCCCGGCCGAAAGAGTCGTCCTGGTACAGGACCGCGATGCGCTCGATGCCCAGGTCCTCGGTCAGGCGTTCGACCATCTCCTCGGTTTCCTGGTTGTAAGAAGACCGGAGGTTGATCACGCTGCGCAGCTTGGGGTCCCGCAGGAACGCGGCTCCCGTGAAAGGCGCGATGTACGGCACTCCGGCAGCTTCCGCCACTGGCACTGCGGAACGCGACGTTGGCGTGCCGACCGCTCCGATCAACGCAAAGATATTTTCTTCTTCGATGAGTTCCGTGGTGTTGGAGATCGCAAGCTCCGGCTCGTAGGTGTCGTCGCGGGTCACCAGCTCCAGGCGACGCCCGTTCACTCCGCCGGCCCGGTTGACTTCGGCGAACGCCGCCTGGATGCCGTGGTTCATGCCGGTGCCCAGTTGCCCGGCGGGGCCAGTGAACGCCGCAGACTGCCCGAATACTATGCGGTCGTCAAATACGCCCGGGTCTTCGCGATGCGGTGTGGGCGAGAAGGATAAGTGACGCGGCGTGGAAGTGGGCGCGGCGACCGCCGGCGCCTCAGCAAGGGAGGCGTCCACCTCCGGGCCACACGCCGTCAGCCCCAGCAGACACGCGGCCACGATAGTCCAAAGGGTCTTCGCGATACGATTGGCCCGGTGCACCCGATAGCCTCTAATCTGACCGGACGATGGCGCTGCGGTATCAGAAACGGCGGCCTGACAACTGCCCGCAGATCTATGCGCTCGCAGTCGAGACCGGAACCGTCGGAGTCACTCCGACTTGCGCTTGGTCATCGCCAGCTTGTTCTTGCCGTCTTCTCTGCTGTACCACATCTCGTCCATCATAGTCCGCACCAGGTGAATGCCTAGCCCTCCGATGGGCCGATCGCCCAGCGGAGCTGAAACATCCGGCGTCTCCTGGTCCAGCAGGGGGTTGAACGGCCGGCCGTCGTCGGAAATTTCCACGGTGACTATCTCGGCGTCAGAAGCCAGCGATATCTCGATGTCCCCGGTTGCGCCGCTGTAATTGACGATGTTGACGCCCAATTCTTCCAAGACCAGATTCAGCTTGAAAACCAGGTCGGGCGGCCAGTTATCGCGCTCCGCGAACTCTTCGAGCGCCGCCGGGATCAATTCGAGCTGCTTATGGTTGGGAGCAATCGTCAAAAACACGCGGGCGGTCATGGTCAGGTCTCGCTGCGGCGGAAAGTGAGGCACGTGATATCGTCAAACTGCGCGGCGTTTCCTGCGAATTGGTTCACGGCGTCGAACACAGCCTGGGTTGATGCCTCGGCGTCCCGGACCGGCTGCCCCGTAAACACCTGCTGCAGCCGTTCCATTCCGAACTCTTCCCCACCCTCGTTCACGGCCTCAGTTACGCCGTCGGTGTAAAACACCACGGTATCTCCGGCCGAAATGGAAATCGTTCTCTCGTCGTAATCCATTCCCGGCATCACCCCCAACGCGATCCCGTTGGTGCCGGGCAGCACCGTGGAAGTCCCGTCAACGTGGGCGATCAGAGGCGCGTTGTGGCCGCCGTTGGCATAGGTCATTTCCCCGGTCGCCGGATCGTACACCGCGTAGAACAGGGTGACAAACATCATGGCGTCGTTGTCGTCGTACAGCAGATCGTTGACTTCCGTAAGGACTTCGCGCGGGGATTTGAGCCCCATGGCCGCGCTCTTGAGCAGCGTCCGGCTCGCCATCATGAACAGCGCGGCAGGCACGCCCTTGTCCGAGACGTCAGCCACCGCCAGCCCGATGCGGCCGTTGTTCAGGTAAACCACGTCGAAGAAATCGCCGCCCACGACCCGGGCCGGGGTCATGCTCCCGTAGATCTGGAATCCGGGTTGTTTGGGAAACTCCGTGGGCAGGATCGACTGCTGCATCTTGTTGGCGACGTCGAGCTCGTTCTCCAGCGCCACCAGCCGTTCCCGCGATGCCGTTGCCTCCCGCCAGGCCTCAAGGTTGGAGAGGGCGCGCTCAATCGTGATGCGGAGGTCTTCAAAATCGACCGGTTTGGTTACGAAATCGAACGCTCCGAGGTTCATTGCGGAGCGAATATTCTTCATATCTCCATAAGCGGAGATAATTACGGCGTGTATGTCGGGTGCAACATCCGGAATGTGCGACAGCAACGCCAGTCCATCCATCTGGGGCATGTTGATGTCGGACAACACCATGTCGATTTCGTCGTCTTGATTGAGAGTTTCGAGCGCTTCCACTCCGTTCTGCGCAAACACGAACTGGTAGCGCCCCGAACGAATGGCCCGACGCATCCGCTGCAACACCAGCGGTTCCAGATCAGGCTCGTCGTCGACCACCAGTATCCGGTATGGCCCTGACGTATCTGCCATGATTCCGTCCCTGACGGGCGGCCTGCGGCGCCCGATCACCGTGAGTTAGCCTCGCGAAGCCGGTTGCCCGTACTAATGGACTACCCTTTCAGCGCGGCGATGGCCTCGTCCTGCGACGGATGGATAGCGATGACCTGGTCAAAACCGCTGATTTCAAAGACTTCGCGCACGGTCCCGGAAAGTGCGCACAGTGCGAAGCCGGAGTTCTGTCGCTGCAGGGTCTTCGCCGTCTGCAGAACCACACGGAGGCCCGCACTGCTTATGTACGTGAGCCTTTCCATGTCGAGGATAACCACCTGATCGGTGGGTTCGATGGCCGCATCCAGATCTTCGAGGAAACGCTGCGCGTTGGTGCTGTCGACACGCTCGGCAGCCTCAATGATCAAAGTGCCCTCATTCCTCTGGAACTCGATTGCCATGATGCCGTCTCCTGAATTGCGCTGGCAGTTTTAAGCAGTTATTGGAGGCACCGGCTCACGCGGTTGATACGCCCACCAGTCACCCATGCCAATTTTCAAAGAATTGTATCATCGAATCGGATTTTGTGTACCCTGCTTCTAATCCCACAAGCACCCGGTTTGCGCGACTTGTCATTGCGAGCGCAGCGCGGCAATCTCGTTGCGGCCGGGGCAGGTCGCTACGGCAACGGGATTGCCACGTCGCTGCGCTCCTCGCAATGACAGGTTGGGGGAAAGGGTACGCATGAGTTGTCCCGGCGCGTTGACGGAACCGGCATCGACAAATAGACTGCGACCAAACCTAACGTCTTCCAGGCTCCGAAGCGGAGGAGAATTACTATGAAGTTGCAGATCATGTCCCCGGCCGCGGCGCGCGTCGACTTCAAGGTGCCGCCGGCGCCTCGCCTGGATACCCTGGAAGGCAAGACCATCGGTCTCTACAACAACATGACCGGCGGAGCCGGCGTGGCCGTCGACCGGGTCGCCGAGCATATCGGCCGTCGCTTCTCCAACGTGCGTTTCGAGAGCTACGGCGGCAACCTCCGCGATGGCCGTCCGGCGCTGAGCCGCGGCGTGCACATCGACGACGAGGAGGCCGCCCGCATCGCCGTCGAGGTGGATGCCATGGTGGGCGCCGCGGCGCATTGAGGGGGCTGCACGTCGTGGCTTGCCCACGACATGGTTGCCATGGAAAAGGCCGGCGTGCCCGCGGTGGGCATCGCCGCGCGCAGCTTCGCCCGGGCCTGGCAGTCCTGCGTCGACGGCTGGGGCCAGCCCGCCACCGCTTTCGTCACCATCCCCCACGCCTGCACCGGGCAGCAGCCCGACTACATCCACCGGATGGTGGACGAGCAGATCGACAACATCATCCTCGGTCTGACCCGGATGTCCGCCTCCGCCTACCTGTCCGGCGGCGCCAACGGCCACAGCGAGACCGACGTGTTCACCGTGGAACTGGACGACACGCCCCTGGGCCTCGACGCAGTGAACCGCTTCATGGAAGAGCGCGACTGGAGCGACGGCATGCCCATCGTGCCGCCCACGCCCGCCGCCGTGGAGGCCATGCTCAAGGGAACCCGCCGCGACCCGCAGGACGTGGTCATCGTCATGGAGCCGGGCTTCGGCCTGGCCACTGTGGAGAAGATCGCCATCAACGCGGTAATGGCCGGCTGTCAGCCGGCGCAGTTCCCCATCCTGCTGGCCGCTCTCGAGTGCATCGCCCAGCCCGAGATGAACCACCGGGACATGCAGGTGTCCGGCCACACCGAGGCCCCGCTGATCCTGGTCAACGGTCCCATCGCGGCCAAGGCGGGGATCAACTATGGCACGTCGGCCATGGGGCCGGGCGTGGTCAACAAGGCCAACACCGCCATCGGCCGCGCATTGCGTCTCTGCCTGATCAACATCGGGTACTGCAAAGCCGGCGCCGGCGACCCCAACTTCATCGGCCTGCCCACCAAGTTCGGCATGTGCATCGCCGAGAACGAAGAAGTCAGTCCCTGGCAGCCCTACCATGTTGACAAGGGGTTCCGCCCCGATGAGAGCGCGGTCACCGTGATCACCGTCACCGGCCCCACCGACATCCTCGACGCCGGTTCCCGCAACCACGAGGACACGCTGAACAACATCGCTTCCATGATGTTCTACCGCCACGCCGGCGGTGGCAGCTGGATCAAGGGCCGCCAGTCCGCCCAGGTGGGCCACACCAACCAGCGGGTGGAGTACCAGAGCCCGTATCACCCCATCATGCTCAGCCCGTCCCGCGCGGTGATCCTGGCCGAGGCCGGGTTCAGCAAGCGCGCCACCCAGGAGTGGCTGTACGAGCATTGCCGCGCCTCGCTGCGCGACGCCATCGGCCCGGCGGGAATGCCCACCGACGCCAACGGCAAGTGGCTGCGGTATCCTGAGCTTCAGCATCTGGCCGACGACCCCGACGCCACCATACCGGCGCTGGAGGACCCGGAGCAGTACCTGCTGTTCGTCACGGGCGGCTCCACCCACTACGCCAACTTCTTCTACGGCACCTACGGCATCGCCACCATGCCCGTGGAGGACGTGTAGCATGCCCCGTACACCCGCCGACCAGTACGCCACCAGGGTCCGCATGCCGGAGGACATCGACCGGTTCTGGGACGACGTACTGGCGGAAACCGCTCAAATCCCGTTGGAACTGGAGGTGGTTTATGACACCCTCCGGTCCACCGCGCGCACCGACGTCTACGAGGTGTTCTACACCAGCCTGGACCATGTCCGCATCGCCGGCTGGTACGCCGTGCCCCGTCAGCGCGAAGGCCCCTTGCCGGGCCTGATCCAGGTGCCCGGGTACAACATGGAGCCGCCGGTGCCCAAGAACTGGGCCGCCAGGGGATATGCCGCCTTCAGCGTTGCCCCCCGCGGCAAGCTGCGCAGCAACCGGCAGTTCAATCCCGGCTACCCTGGCCTGCTCACCTACGGCATGGTGGACCGCAACACCTACTCCTACCGGGGGTTCTACATGGACGCCTGCCGGGCCGTGGACTTTCTGCTGGGTCGGGACGAGGTCAACGGGGATCGCATCGGCGTCACCGGGCACAGCCAGGGCGGCGGCCTCACCGTGTCCACGGCGGCCCTGCGCCCCGAGATCAAAGCGGCGGCGGCCGGCGCGCCGTACCTGTGCGGATACATGGACTCCATTGATCTGACCGATGCCTACCCCTACCAGGAAATCGCCGACTACCTGCGCATGTACCCTGACAGCCGGGAACAGGTGGAGAACACGCTGGCCTACTTCGACGGCATCAACCTGGCCCACCGGATCACCTGTCCTATCATCGTCAGCGTGGGCCTGCAGGACAGCACCTGCCCGCCGGAAACCGGTTTCGCCATGTTCGACGCCATCGCCAGCGAAGACAAGAAGATGTACGCCTACGACGGCCACGGCCACGACGCCAACAACCACGAGCACGCCGCTGTGGTGGATGCCTTCATGGCTAAGCACCTGCAGAACTGACGGATTCGATGGCATGACAACGCACACCGGCGCAAAGCCCCACGATTTCGACACCTACTGGCACGACGTGCTGACGGAATTGGCACGGTTTCCCGTCGCGCCGGAGGTGCAGGAACTCCCGCTGCGCTCCACCGATTTCGCGACCGCTTACAGTGTGCGCCTCACTTCCCTGGGCCCCTACCGTCTCTACGGCTACCTGAGCATCCCCAACTACGACGGGCAATTTCCGGCGCGCTACCATCTGCCCCGCTACGGCAGCGTGCAGGACCTGGTGCCACAAGGACAGGCCAATGGCCAACGACGGGAGCACGTGACCTTTGCCATCTGCGTTCGGGGGCAACGTCTGGCGGATCAGCCCTACGCCGCGGCTTTTCCCGGCCAGCTCACCGATGGCATCGACGATCCCGCGACCTATATTTATCGAGGCATCGTCGCCGACTGCGTTCGCGGACTCCAATACCTGGCCGGCCGGCCCGAGGTGGACGCCACGCGCATCGCCGCCATCGGCAATGACCTGGCCCTGACCACGGCGGCGTTGTGCCCGCAGGTCACCCACCTGGTGACCACGCCGACCCTGCTCTACGCCACCGCCGAGCTGGCCCCGCGCACCGGCGCCTACCCCCTGGAGGAGATCAACGACTACCTGCGACTGCACCCGACCCGCCGGGAGGCGGTGCATCGCACGCTCTCCTACTTCGACCTGCGCTGGTTCGGCTCCAAGGTCAGCGCGACGACGCTGCTGATGGCGGGCGCCGACGGCTCCGCGCTGGACGCCGCCGCCCTGGAGCCGTTGATCCGCGATATCCGGGGCGAAACCACCGTCCACGCAGCAGAACATTCCGGCTACCGGGACGGGCGGTACAGCGAAGAATGGCTGTCCCAACAGTTCGGCATGGCGGAACCCAGCCTGCCACCCCACTGGCAGGACTAGTAAATGCCCTACGCGAACCTGCCCGGCGTCGACCTCTGGTATGAGGACAGCGGCGACGGCGTTCCGGTGGTCTTCTGCCACGCTGCTTCCGGCACCTGCGATTGCTGGATCTACCAACTGCCCGCTTTTACGCTGGCCGGCTACCGCTGCATCACCTACGACCGGCGCACCTGGGGAAAGTCCCGCAACACCGACGAAACCCGGCAGCCCGGCTACCAGGACGAGGACCTGCACGGCCTGGTCGAGTTCCTGGGCCTGGATCGATTTCACCTGGTGGGCACCGCCGCCGGCGGGATCACTGCCATCGGCTACACGCTGGCCCATCCCGAGCGGGTGCGGAGCCTGGTGTTCGCTAACACCATCGCCGGCATCCAGGACCCGGAGTACCTGGAGGTGCAGGATCGCATCCGCCCGCCGGAAATCCGCAACCTGCCCGTGGAACTCTACGAGCTTGGGCCTTCTTATCGCGGCACAGACCCCGACGGCACGGCCCGCTGGCTGGAGATCGAGCATGCCAGCCGACCCTATGGAAGATTGCCGGCCCAGCCGCTGCGCGAGCCCACTACCTACGCCCGGCTGGCGACCATGAGCGTGCCGGCGATGGCGCTGGCCGGCGAGGCCGACCTGGTGTCCCCGCCGGCGCTGATGCGATTGCAGGCCGAGCGCATCCCCGGCAGCCGCTTCGTCTCGCTGCCGGAGGCGGGGCACGCCGGCTTCTGGGAACGCCCGCAGGTGTGGAATGGGCTGGTGCTGGAGTTCATTGGGCAGCATTAGGAGACGGTAGCTCGAATGGCTCGTTGAAATGCGAGAAACGCACGTCCATCGAGTACTGATGCGCAAACGCCTCTCCCACCGCGGGGAGCGAGTCTTCCATCGTGTAAGCGCGCAGCAACCCGTCTTCGACACCTACCCATACGGTAACCGCTACGGATCCGGCCAGCATCTGGGTACGCAGGTCTCTCCCAGCGCCGGCTGGAACATCATCGCCCCAGGCTTCCCGTACCTGCCGAGCCATATCCATTTCGCCAACGATCTTGTTGACGCGGACGCCCCGTAAAACTTCCTCCCCTTCATTCGACACGTCGGTCAGGCTTTCCAGAATCTGAAGGTGATCCCTGGGGCTGGGGAAGTTTGCGGTAACGGGCTCGCTCCCTGGAAACGACCTTTCTTCCCACGGGCCGGTAGCGCTTTCCCGGTGATATTCCCTGCCATCCAGCAGCAGCAGCGTCTCAACGTGATTACCGTTTTCCGTTGCCTTGACGTGCATTCCCTCATCAACCACCACCACTGCGTCGGTGTGCATCTCCTGTTGTTCCGGTCCGCCCTCGACATGAACCGTGAAAACAGCGTCAATTGTGAATTTATACGATTCCAGCGAAGAGTTGTTTACCCTTCCATGACCCAACGTTTGCTCGGCTGAAAAGCGTTCGGGAGATGGCGCAAACACCAACCAGCCCATCACTGCAAGCGCCCCTACCGCGATCGCGGCGACGGCCGATAGCAATACCTTCCAGCGGGTCAACATGGTTCGATCCCGCTCAAGTCTATCGCACATCGTCAGAATCAGGATTTACGGGATTTTATGATTTGGCAGGATTGGGAGATCTCCATCTCGAAACGGTTCCAATCCCGGCAATCCCTAAATCTCGAAAATCCTGATTCTGATGATTCCCGCCGCAAACTGGGTATGCATGAGGCTACGGCAGTTTAATTTGTCCGTTGCGCGGTTTGTAGTGTAGATTATTTGTCGGCGGTACGTAGCGACGCTGCTGAAACTGCCGCCCAGCGCATCGGAATACTCAGTCCTGGAGGGACACCCATGGCGGACGCACCCCTGTTTCCTGTTACCGTGGTCGGAAGCTGGCCCCGGTCGACCGAGCTGATTCGCGCCCTGCGCCGCAAGGAAGCGGGCGAGATTACCTATGACGAATTCAGTGCGTTGGCCGACGACGAGGTCCTGGCCTGCATTCGCGCCCAGGAAGAGGCCGGCGTCGACATCATCAGCGACGGCGAGCAGCGGCGGGATAACTTCTACTCCTTCGCCGTGGACAAGCTCACCGGAATGCAGCTGATGAAGGTGTCGGAGTTGCTGGACTACTCCAGCGACCGCGCCCGCATGGAGGAGGTGCTGCGCGCCCTCGACGTCCCCTCCTTCGCCATCAAGAGCCCCATCGTGATCGACAAGATCGGCAAACGCCATGGCCTGGCCCTGGACGAGTTGGCCTACATGCGCGAGCACACCGACCGGCAGATCATGGTTCCCATCCCGGGCCCCTACATGCTCACTCGCTCCGGCTGGTTCGAGGGCCTGTCCGACAAGGCCTATCCCACTCCCGACGACCTGGCCCGGGACGTGGTCGAGATCCTGCGCGAGGAGATCATCGCCCTGCGCGATCATGGCTGCGACTTTGTCCAGATGGACGAACCCACACTCTCCCAGGTGGTGTTCGGCGAAGAGACCACCGAAACCTTCATGTGCGCCGCCCTGCCCAACCGCCGCGACCCCACCGACGAGCTGGAGATGGCGGTGCGCTTGATGAACGAAACCCTGGAGGGCATCGACGGCATCAAGACGGGCGTGCACGTCTGTCGGGGCAACTGGAGCCGCAAGGAAGAGGTGCTGCTCCAGGGGAACTACGGCCCCATGCTGCCCTACCTGACCCAGATGAACATCGACCGGCTGGTGCTGGAATGCGCCACACCCCGCGCCGGCGAGATGGCAGTGTTCCAGGAATACGCCAACGAGAAGGAGATCGGCTTCGGCGTGGTCAACCCCCGCACCGACGAAATCGAGCCGGCCGAGCAGATCGTCAACCGGGTCAAGGAGCTCTTGCAGTACTTCGATCCCGACAAGATCTATCTCAACCCCGATTGCGGCTTCGGCACCTTCGCCGAGCGCAACGTCAACACCCACGAGATGGCCGCCAGGAAGATGCAGGCAATCACCGACGCGGCGGAGATCCTGCGCGCGGAGTATGCGTAGCAGCGGCGAATGGCGGCTGCCCTGGACACTCACTGCCGGCGGAGTTCAGAGGGATATAACCCTTCA
Source organism: Dehalococcoidia bacterium (assembly GCA_965207585.1). Taxonomy (GTDB): domain Bacteria; phylum Chloroflexota; class Dehalococcoidia; order Lucifugimonadales; family UBA3495; genus Bin87. The sequence continues at coordinate 305,820 of CBDBMT010000003.1, forward strand.
CTTGCAGCAGCGGGCAGAGGAGCGGAGTTATATCACCGAGGAGAATCTGGTTGAAGTTTTACGCAATTGGGTTGCGCGCGGCATACATTACGATGGGCCCAGATTCAATGAGCCCAGAAGACCGAGCATAGTCTATTGGGGCTGGATAAAGCACGCCGGAACGGATCGTTTGATGCGAGTAGCCGTTTCCATGGACGACCGACGCATTGCCTCCGCCTTTGCAGACGATACGGCCACTGAGAAAATGAACCGCGGTGACATCGGTTACTTTCAGCGAAACTACGAACAATGGGAGATGCGAAATGAAGCTGAAAGTGCATTATGACCCTGAGTGCGATGCGATTGGCGCAGACTATGAACAGCCGCACGATGGAGCCTGCGAGGTGGAAGGGCTAGGTTGGGTCGTGATAGACCTGCTCGACTGGAAAAGTCATGTACCGGTCGGGCTGGAAGTCATCGGGGTCAGCGCCTGGCTGCCGCTGGGAAAGCGGGGCTACTGCGAGGAAACGGACACGCTCACTTTCGGCAGTAACCCGGAGACGGCAACGGTCATCGCCGAAAACGGCGACCTGATTGCGTACTGGTCGCCTGACCAATATGATCCCGATTACTTGCTGCCCATAGCAGTTGACCTCCGCAATGCGTCAAAGCATCTGGCCCCGGTTCTGGAAGCGCAGTCTGAACTGTCAAACGTTGCCAGCGGCTAACCGATCAAAGGAACCCTGGCGCCACGCCATCAACCCCAATCAGCAAAAAGGAGATCAACATGGCGCAGCAACAAGAAAACCTGAACGGTCTGCCCCGGGAGAAACTGGCCGAGGTGCTGGACTCCTTCCGGGATCCGGAAGTATTCACCGCAGTAACCGGCCCGTGGAAGTCCCGCGTGGTCTGGCAGGACGGGATGCGCGCCCGGGCCTACATGCGCAACCACCAGGTGGACATGGACGAGCCGGGCGACCTCACCGCCACCGACGTGGCCGCCAGCGCCCACGAGCAGCTGCTCTCCGCCATCGGCAGCTGCATGACCGTCGGCTTCGTGGTCAACGCCACCAAGCAGGGCGTTCGCGTGCACGACCTGGAAGTCGCGGTTGAGGGCTACTTCGACAACATCCGCAAGTGGGCCGGCGTCGAGGACGAGGGCAATCCTGGCTACGGGCGGATCTCCGCCAAGTGCTTCGTCCGCGCCGATGCCGACGAGGACACCCTGCGCGAAATCTGGCGCCTGGCCGTCGAAGGTTCGCCGGTCACCCAGTCGGTGGCCAACCAGACCTCGGTGGAAACTGACTTCGAAGCGGTGGGCTGATGGCGACATTCGTATCGCCCGATTGGGTTGCCGAGCGCATCGGCCAACCGGGGTATTTGATAATCGATCCCCGGTCGGCCATGCGCTACCTTATGGGCCACCTGCGCGGCGCCGTCAGCGTCCCCTACAAGAAACTGCAAGCGCCCGACGGCCGCCTCGGCCCGCCCGAGCAACTGGCGGCCGCCTTCGGCGACGTCGGCCTCGGCGACGACGTGACGCCTATACTCTACGACCATCAGGACGGGCGCAACGCGGCAATGGCGACCTGGGTATTGGAATACCTGGGCCGGACCGACGTCCACATCATGGACCTGCGCTACGAGGCGTGGAAAGATGAAGGACGCGAGGTGCTGTACCGGCCGGTTGTCACCAGCGGGGTCAACTTCACGGTCAGGCTGAATCCCAACATCCGGGCCACGCTGGATGACGTTGCGAACGCCGACTCGGCCATGCTGGTGGACGCCCGCTCTCCCGAGGAATACCGGGGCGAGTTCGAGGCGGACCATCGCCCCGGGCGCATCCCCGGCGCCGTCAGTCTCCCCCACGCCGACCTGGCGGGCGCTGACGGCAACCTGTATGTCGGCCGGGATACGCTGCGGGAACGGCTGGCCGGAGCTGGCATCGCGGAAGGCAGGCCCGTCATCGCCTACTGCCGCAGTGGAATTCGCGCTGCGGTTACGTGGCTGGCCCTGGACCAAATAGGTTACACCGCCAGCCTGTACGACGGTTCCTACGCGGAATGGATGGATAGCGACCAGCCGGTAGAAACCTGACAGCGCGGCAACTCTGAACGGTTGCCATTAATCAGTGTACCCGGCTATGGTCTCTGCGATGGCCGGTGCATACGGGAATGTCTGTGCCGCCGGCTTACCTTTTCACCAACCGGGAGCAGTAACGATGACAACCACCGTTGCGTCGCAGCCGCCGGAAACCCAACGCGAGCCGCCGCCGCGCTGGCCGGGAGTGATGGCGATTCCGCTGGCTGAGTTCGGCAAGTCGTTGGACGACCCTGACCTTGACCAATGGTTTGAGGGGTTCTCCGCAAGGAATTCCGATATGGCCGAGTACGAAATTTCCAACACGGGGCACCTGCTGATCAAGGAGCCTACCGGTAGCCCTGGGTCAGTGTACGAGACTGAACTATCAGCAGACCTGATAGTCTGGATTCGTCGACACGGTGGCATTGCTTTCGGCTCCACCAGTTGCTTCGTCCTACCCGACGGTTCACGCTTCTGCCCCGATGCTTCCTGGCTGCGTGAGGAACGGCGTCACGAGATTATGCTGCCGGAGAATCTCCCATTCCCTCATATCGTCCCGGACTTTGTCGCCGAGATCAAATCCCCATCCAACACCCGCGCCGAGCTGACCGCGAAAATCAACTTGTTTCTGGAACACGGCGCCAGGCTGGCATGGTACATCGACGGCGAAACCCGCACTGTCATCAAGTTCCGCCCCGGTCAGGAACCTGAGACCCTGAACGACCCGGAATATGTTGACGGCGACGATGACGTTCTACCCGGTTTCCGCTTCGCGGTGCGGGAACGGATCTTTGACCTTTTCGGCGACACCGAGTAATCCGCTCCAAGGAGACAGCCATGCCGCCGAACCTGGTGCCCTATCTGCTTTACGAACCCGAGGAGTCGGGCATTCTCTGGATCAAGTTCAACCGGCCGGAACGCATGAACGCGCTCATCGGCTCATCCGAGGAGAACGGCACCGTCGCCAAGGTGGGCGAGTACATGCGGGCCGGCGACGACGATCCCAACGTGCGGGTGATGGTGCTCACCGGCGTGGGTCGCGGCTTCTGCTCCGGGGCGGATATGCGCCGCGACAACTCGCCGGACGTCACCGGCGAGAACTTCGTGGGCAACCGGGGCACGATAGAAGGACCCGACGCCGCGCGCGAGCATTTCTACCACGGCTTCACCAAGCTGCACCGTGACATCTCCCAGGTGCGCAAGCCCACCATCGCCATGATCAACGGGCCGGCCGTCGGGTCCGGCATGGATATGGCGCTGCACTGCGACATCCGGCTGGGCTGCGAGAACACGCGGTTCATCGGCTACCAACAACTGGGCCAGATCATCGAAAACGGCGGCAGCTACTACCTGCCCAAGATGGTCGGCCTGGGCCGCGCCCTTGAGTTCGCCTACACCGGCCACCTGGACGCCCAGCGCGCCTACGAGTGGGGCATGCTGAACTACCTCGTCGCCTCAGAAGACCTGGAGCAGACCACCCGCGACCTCTGCGAACGCATCATCCGCACGCCGCCCATGGTGCAGTGGATCAGCAAGCGCATCATGCGCGCCGCCCTGGACAGCACGCTGGAGACGACCATGACGCTGACGTCCAACGCCGGCGGCATCCTCAGCGGTTCCGAGGACGCCCACGAGGCGAGGAGGGCGTTCCTGGAGAAGCGCGCGCCGGAGTTCAAGGGGCGGTAGGCGCGGGGGTTGTCGGAATCAAGATTCGCCGGGTTACCAGATTTTCAGGATGTGGTTTCCAATCCTGCAGATCCTCAAATCCCGATTCTGACGGTCAGGCATCCGCAAACGCCAGCGGCTGACCGAACTTTTCGCCGTGGGTGATCTCGGACATGGGCTTGCGTGGGGTGCCGGTGCCCGGCTCGCGCATGACCCGGTAGCCGAAAGGCAGCACAGTAATCAGCTCCAGATCCTCCGGGATGCCCAACAGTGACTTGACCTGGTCCTGCGCCTCCCCGCGGACTCCCACGAAGCAGGTGCCCAGGCCCTCGGACCACGCGACCAGTTCCATCTGCTGGAGCGCGCGGCCGGCGTCCAGTTGAGCGCGGCGGGCGCCGTCCATCACGATGGCGATGGCAACCTGGGAATTGCCGATGAAGGTGCCCTGCGTGCAGATTTCGCCGAGTTGCGCGATGGTATCGCGGTCACGGACGACGATGAAGTGCCAGGGCTGAGTATTGCTGGAGCTGGGCGCCCAGCGGGCGGCCTGCAGGATCTTGTGTAGCACCGCGTCGGACACCGGGGCATCGGTGAAGTCGCGGATGGTGCGGCGGGTCCTGATTGCATTGAAAACGTCCATCGTGATCTCTCCTGAGGTTGGTCCAACGTGCAATTATTCGATCTGCTGGTTTCGCGCCGGTTCCTTGCCATCGGGGTCAAGAGCGATGGCCAAAAGCAACGCGGCCGCCGCCGGCAGGTAGAGCGCGCCAATGGTCATTATCGCCACGCCGCAGAACCCCAGCAGCCCTATGGTCAGTGTCCACAGGAGCCACCGACGCACAGGCCGGCCGGCGGGCACGAAACCACCCACCAAAACCGCAAATCCGGTAAGGAGCACGGGCAGCAACAGCAGCGGCAGCGTGTGCCAAACCCCGTTGGCCTGCATCAGGGTTTCGGTGACCCGGACGGTCTCGCCCGGAGGCCCGCCCGGCATCGTCGCCGTGGTGACCGTACCATGGTAGACCGGCACGACAGCCAACCCGATGCCGGCAAACCAGGCCAGCCCGTGGGCCGCCAAAACCGCTTTCAGCGTACCGGCGGCCACATTATCCAGCCGCGGCGGCCGGTGTTGCGCAGGCGCAGCAGGTGTCCGCCCAGCGTGGTGACGTACAGGCTGCTCTGGTCAGCGTCGCCGAAGCAGCAGTTGGTGGGCATGTCTACTCCCACGGGCATGGGGTACGTCTCCAGCACTCGACCTTCGGGCGTCCACACGTACAGCATGGGTCCCGGGCCGCTGGCCCAGTTGCCGGCCGTGCCGACGATGTTGCCTTCGGCGTCCAGGCACATGCCGTCGATGCCGCGCTGGGGGCCGCGATGGTCGGTGCCGAACTGGTGCAGCACGATGTACTGACCCAGCGAGCCGTCCGCGTTGATGGGGTACGACCGCAGCTCCCGCACGGCCCCCGGCTCGTTGTCGGTCTGGATGATGTAGAGGGTTTGGTCGTCAGGCGAGACCAGCAGGCCGTTGGTGCCGGTGGTGTCGAAGGTCACCTGCTGACAGGTGTAGGAACCATCGGGCTGAGGGTCGGCGCGCAGGATGTCTCGGCCGTCCATCTCCGGCTGCTCGCTGGGGTCGATGTTGCCGGCGTTCCACGGGTTGCTGAACCAGATGCGACCCTGCCGGTCGACGGCCAGGTCGTTGGGCGTGTTCAACCGCTGGTCGCCGAGGCGGTCGACGATGGTGGACGTGGTGCCGTTTTCGTTGAACCGGACGATGGATCGCCCGCCGGAGCAGCACCCGTACAGCCGGCCCTCGGCGTCGAAGGCCAGTCCATTGGTGTGGTTGGTGTTCTCCCGGTAGACGGTGCACTCGCCCGTGTCGGGATGGTAGGCCATGATTCGGCTCTCGGGGATGTGGGTGAACAGCAGGCGTCGGCCGTCCCAGGCCGGTCCTTCGGTCAGGCGGCTGAAGGGTCCGGCGACGTGCTCCCATTGCAGTGCCATGTTGTCCTCCTGGATCAGGTGTGGGGATGTCATTTCATTGAGCCGGACGCGTGGGTTTATCCGAACCGGCAATAGCCGCTGCCGCCCGACATGGCGCCATTGTATTCCACGGCACCGCCAAAGTCATCGCAGCGCGGTTGGCTGGACCCGACATCTCTCAACAACCGCTTGTTTGGCGCAACGTTTATCGTTATAGTGCGGACACTTATCAATGATTTGAATCCATCCTAATCGGGAGTGATTGAGATGACGCAGAACAGCCGATTGCGCAGCGGCAACGTTACGGCGCCGGAGACCGGCACCACCGTCTATGAGGCCATCCACAACCGCCGCATGAACAACGAGTTCACCGAGTTCGCGCCCAGCCGCGAGGCGTTGCGGCGGATGCTGGACGCGGCGGTGTGGGCTCCCAACCACCGGCTCACCAACCCGTGGCGGTTCTTTGTGCTGGAAAAGGGCGGCGAGAAGCGCGCGGAGGTGGCCCAGCTCGCGTACGACAACCTGTTCGCCCGCAGCGGCAACCACGAAAACGCCGATGGCAGCCGCCAGCGCGTTCTCGACGCGCCGGCCCTGGTCTACGTGTACAGCGTTCCCGCCGACAGCGAGGAGATGACCCAGGAGAACTACGCGGCAGCGTGCTGCGCGGTGCAGAACCTGCTGCTGGCCGCCGTGGCCGAGGGCCTGGCCGGCGACTGGAGCACCGGCAATACCACCCGGCACCCGGCCCTGGCGGAAACCCTGGGCGGCGAATCCGACTGGACCATGGTCGGAGCGCTTTTCATTGGACAACCGGCGCGTCCGTCGGCGTCGGTGCGCGCGCCGGCGGATGAGGTTACTGCCTGGCTGTAACCGCGATGTCGCGGCTATGCCCGACATACAGGGCCTGTGCACAGTTGCCTGGGTAGCCTTTTCCCGCTCATCCTGAGCTTGTCGAAGGATGCTCATTGCAAACAACGGATGGTTCGACAGGCTCACCATGAGCGGATGAAAACGGACTTTGCCCAAGCCGTGCCTGGCATAGGATCTGCGGGCGATGGCTCCCGACTTGCGCTATACTGACCGCCGATTCATAGCGCAAGGAGTTCCCCATGCCCTGGGCAGAGACCATCGTTGACACCCTGAAGAAATGGGACACGTCGCTCATCGCCTACGTGCCCGATATTTCCATCGACCGGGTGACCAGCATCATCAACGAGGACCCGTTTTTCCACCTGGTGTCATGCACCCGCGAGGAGGAAGCGGTCGGCGTGGCCGTTGGCAGCTATGCCGTGGGCCGGAACGCCGCAGTGTTCATGCAGTCCAGCGGGTTCGGCAACAGCATCAACGGCATCGCCAGCCTGTGCCTGCCGGCGCGGACGCCCATTCCCATCTTCATGAACCTGCGGGGCCAGGTTGGCGAGTTCAACATCGCCCAGGTGGCCATGGGCCGCAACACCACACCCATCCTGGATCTTTTCGGCATCGCCCACTACACCATCGAGAGTGAGGACCGGATGGATACGCTGCTGGACGGCGTGATGAAGCTGTGCCACGCTCACCGCAACCCGGTCGCCATCTGCATGACCCCCATGCTCCACGGAGGCAAAATTGCTTAGGTTCGACGCCACCCAACTGGTTCTGCGCCACGCCGGGGACTCGCCCATCGTCGGCAACCTCGGCCCCACCAGCGATGAACTCTTCCACGCCGGCCATCGTGACCGGAACTTCTACACCTACGGCAGCATGGGGCTGTGCTCCTCCATCGCCCTGGGCATGGCCCTGTCCACCGACGACAAGGTGATCTCGCTGGACGGCGACGGCTCGCTGCTCATGAACCTGGGCGCCATCGCCACCATCGGGCGGGAGAACCCGTCAAACCTGGTCGTGGTGGTCTGGGACAATGAAATGTGGGGCCAGACCGGCGGCCAGGACAGTCACACGGCCACCAATACCAACCTGGAAGAGGTCGCCAACTCCTGCGGCATCACCAAAACCGCCACCGTGAACGACCTCGAAACGCTGGAAGAGGCGTTCGGCCGGGCCATGCGTGAACCCGGCCCCTGGTTCATCGTAGCCAAGATCGAAGAGGCCGATCAATACATGCCGGTCGCCCCGGTGGAGCCGGAGTTCACCCTGTACCGCTTCCGGAATACCTACGTGGGGTGATCCTTTGGCGTCAGCGGGGGCGGGGGCGGAATACAGCGACTACATCATCTACGCGGACGAGAGCGGAGATCCCAATCCAGCGTCAATAGATGCAAACTATCCCGTTTTCGTGCTGAATTTCTGCGTGTTCCGAAAGGATGAGTACGCGGCGTCCGTGCTACCCGCAGTAACGGCGTTCAAATACGAGCATTTCGGGCACGACATGGTTGTGCTGCACGAGCAGGACATCCATCGCGGCAGAGCACCGTTCGACTTCGGTCAAGACTCGCAGAGGAAGAAGTCCTTCAGGGATGGACTGAATGATAGGGTCGCAGGATTTGATTTTGGCGTTATCGCCACGATAATCGAAAAGCCCCGATTATCGCAACAAGTCGTTTCAGAACCATACGAATTAGCGTTGCGCCTTTGCATGGAACAGGTCTACGCTTTCCTGGAAAGTCATGGACAAGAGGATTCCATTACGCATATCATCCTGGAAGGCAGAGGTCGTAAGGAAGATGCTGACTTGTTGCGGGCTTTTCAGCGCATTGCAGATGGGTACAACGATCTTGGCAAAGTTATGCCAGGCTTCGAACTGGTTTTCGCGAACAAGAGCAGCAATTCCATCGGATTGCAGATAGCGGACTATACCGCTTATTCGATAGGCAGGAATTACGTCAGTCCAGCCCGGCCTAACCTGGTATGGGAGACGCTGGTAAAGCCCAAGATGTTCAATGCAGTAACAGTCTTTCCGGCCAGTACATAGGAAAGCCCCGGAGTAGTCCGGGGCTTTCCCTAGCAAGGTTGCCCATCGGCCCAAGTTGGAGGTCCGTACTACTCCGGACCTGCAACCGGCCTGGATACATTGAAGGCCCTAACGAAGAAACACCAGCTGTTGCTTGTTCTTCGCCGGCCGGAAACAGCCCTGCCTTGTTAGTTATTCTAATGGCATTTGGCATTCACTGTCAAAAATCGACGTCGGTTTGCCACCCCCGCCCCGGTTGGTCTATGATTGACCCGGCGGCCGAGGCCGCTCACTTGCGCTTACGGCGCCGAGGAGATGACCAGCCCGATGACGCAGGCCGCGAGCTCTTTACCCAGCCAGACCGACGCTAACGGAGCAGTCGCCGTCGCCCAGCGGCACGCCGAGGCGGAAGCCCTGCCCGACGGCCTCACCGCCGACGACCTCGTTGAAGTCTGCCGGCAGATGGTTCTGGTGCGCACGATGGACGAGCGCATCTGGATGATGAACCGGCAGGGCAAGGTGCCCATTGCCGCCTCATGCCAGGGACACGAGGCGGCGGAACTGGGCTCGCTGCTGGCAGCCCAGAAGGATGGCGATTGTTTCCTCTTCCCGTACTACCGGGACCTGGCGGTCAAGATGGCCGCCGGGCTCACGCCGCGACAGGTGATGCTTTCCTTCATGGGCAAGGAGGGCGAACCATACTCGGGCGCGCGCCAGTTCCCGCTGCAGGGAGCCGACCTGCCTCGAAACATCATCCAGATATCCAACGTCGTCGCCGCCGGCCTCACCCAAGCCGTGGGATACGCGCTGGCCTGCAAGATGATGGGCGAAGAGACGGTGACTATCAGCTACTTTGGCGACGGGGCTACCAGCCAGGGGGAGACCCATGAGGCGATGAATTTTGCCGCCATCCACCGGCTGCCCGTCATATTCATCTGCGAAAACAACAAGTACGCCATTTCGACGCCCCAGGAGTCGCAAATGGTCATCAGCGACGTCGCTGCCAGGGCTGAGGGCTACGGGTTCCCCGGGTTTGTGATCGACGGCCTGGACCTGGTCGCCTGCTACGAGGCGACGCGGCAGGGCATAGCTCACGCCCGCACCACTGGGCCGGTGTTAATCGAGATGAAACTGGAGCGCTTCATGCCCCACACTACGGACGACGACGACCGGCGCTACCGGGACCGCGACGCGCTGGAGGCCGCTCGTCAGTTCGATCCGGTGTCGGTGTTCCCGGCCCAGATGGTGTCGCGCGGGATCCTGAACCAGGAGCAGCTGGATGCGTTCCGGTCCGAAGCTCAGCAGCAGGTCAACGACGCAACCGACTTTGCCGACGCAGCCCAGCCTCCCGACGCGTCGACGATCGGCGACCACCTTTACGTCTAGAGAAGGCCCTGTTATGCCAGAGATGACAGTAATTGAAGCAGTGCGTTCCGCGCTCCACGAAGAGATGGAGCGGGACGAGCGCGTTTTCGTGATGGGCGAGGACGTGGGCCAGCGCGGCGGCGTGTTCCTGGCCACCCAGGGGTTCATCGAAGATTTCGGGCCGCAGCGGGTGATCGACTCCCCGCTGGCCGAGGCGTCGATCATGGGCATCGCCCTGGGCGCCGCGTTCCGCGGCATGCGGCCGATACCCGAGGTGCAGTTCTCCGACTTCGTGTGGCCCAGCGTCAACCAGCTTATCGGCGAGGCCGCCCGCGTCCACTACGGCACCAACGGCGCGCTGAAAGTCCCCATGACCGTTCGCATCCCCTACGGCGGCGGGATCCGCGGCGGGCTGTATCACTCGCAGAACGTGGAGGCCCTGTTCTTCCATACGCCCGGCCTCCTGGTGGTGACGCCATCCACACCCTATGAGGCGAAAGGTTTGCTCAAGTCCGCCATCAGAGACGATAACCCGGTCATCTTCCTGGAGCACAAGAAGACCTACCGCCTCGTCCGAGGTGAGGTGCCCGACGAGGAGTACACCCTGCCCATCGGGCCCGCGGACATCAAGCGGGCCGGCTCCGACGTCACAGTGGTCAGCTACGGCCTGGCGATGCACTACTGCCTGGCCGCGGCGGAGGCGGTGGCCGCCGATGGCATCAGCGCGGAGGTCGTCGACCTGCGAACGCTCAAACCGCTCGACACCGAGACCATCCTGGAATCGGTGAAGAAAACCGGCAAATTGCTGGTGGTGCACGAGGACAACATCAGCGGAGGCATCGGCGCCGAGATCGCCGCACTCGCGGCCGACGAAGCTTTCGAGTACCTGGACGCGCCCATCGCCCGCCTCTGCGGCCCTGACGTTCCCACCATGCCCTTCGCCCAGACCCTCGAAGACGCCTACATGCCCAGCCCGGACGCCATCGCCGCCGAACTGCGCCGCCTGGCGGCCTACTAATGTTCTTGCTGCGCCGTCATTGCGAGCCTGGCGCGGCAATCTGATTCTCATGAGGACTATCCCGTGGCCCAACTGATCGAACTTCCCCATGTCGGCGAGAGCGTCGTCGAAGGCACTATCGGCAAGTGGCTCAAGCAGCCGGGCGACCGCGTCGAGCGGTACGATCCGCTGGTCGAGGTGGTGACCGACAAGGTAACCATGGAAGTCCCGTCCCCGGTGGCAGGCGAGTTGCTGCGGATCATCGCCCAGGAGGGCGAGACGGTCCCCATGGGCGCGCCCATCGCGGAGGTGGAAGACGGCAGTGGGCCGGCAACCGTCGCACCGCCAACGGGATCTATGGCTCCAGCGGCCGCGACTGCTCCTGCCCCAACTCCGACGCCATCAGCCGCACCTGCATCGCCCACGCCAACCTCATATCTCATCACCGACGCCAGGCCCGTGGGTCCCACCGGCGGATCAGCGGTCGAAGCCCAGAGCCAGGAAGACGAGCAGATTCCGGCCGAGCCCGCGCCAATCTCAGCGGTACCACCCACCGTGATTCGGGCAGTCGACCAGAACCGGGAAACGACCGTCGAACGAGCGCCCAATCGCCTCTCCCCGGCGGTGCGCCGGCTGGCTGCCGAGCACAACCTGGATGTGGACCGCATCACCGGTACCGGCATGGGCGGTCGCGTCACCCGGAACGACGTGCTGCGCTACCTGGAGCAGCAGGCGGCGGCCGTCCCGACTGCGGCACCAGCAACTGCGCCGAGCACTGCCGCAACTGCGCCGGCGGCCGTGCCGACCACTCCGTCTGCCGACGAGGAGCGCATCGCGCTCACTCCCGTCCGCCGCATGATCGCCGACGCCATGGTGCGCTCGGTCACGCAAATCCCCCACGCCTGGAGCATGGTCGAGGTGGACATCACCGAGCTGGTCAGCCTGCGCAACCGCGAGCGGGACCGGTTCCGCGCCCGCGAGGGCGTCAACCTGACCTACCTGCCCTTCGCGCTGAAGGCGGTGGCGACTGCATTGAAGGACAACCCGACGATGAACGCGTCCTGGGGCGACGACTGCATCATCCTCAAGCGTCGCATCAACCTGGGCATCGCCGTAGCCGCGCCCACGGGCCTGGTGGTGCCGGTTATCCACGACGCGGACCGGCTGAGCATCGCCGGCCTCGCCCACGCCGTCGCCGACCTCTCGGAACGGGCGCGCGGCGGAACCCTGCGGCTGGAGGACGTTCAGGGCGGCACGTTCACGGTCAACAACACCGGCGCCCTGGGCAGCGTCCTCGGCGGGCCGATCATCAACCACCCCCAGGCCGGCATCCTGACCACCGAGGCCGTGCAGCAGCGCCCTGTGGTTATCAACGACGCCATCGCCATTCGCTGGATGATGAACCTGTGCCTGTCCTTCGACCACCGGATCAACGACGGCGCCGAATCGGGCGCGTTCATGCAATCGGTGAAGGATCGCCTCGAGGCGATGGATGGCGACACGCCCATCTACTGACGGCGCGGACATTGCGGAGGGTCAGGGAACCTGCCGCATCATACGGGCCGGCGTCGTGGACTACCGGGAGGCGTGGGACTGGCAGGTCTGCATCGCCAACGGCGTCCGCGACGGCACCCAGCCCGAAACGCTGCTGCTCCTTCAGCATCCCCACACCTATACACGCGGGCGACTGGCGCCCGACAGCGACCTGCTGCTGGACGAACCTACGCTGGCCGCCCGCGGCATCACTGTCGTCGAAACCGACCGCGGTGGCCTGATCACCTATCATGGCCCGGGACAACTCCTCGCCTATCCCATCATCCGGCTGCGCGGCCGGGGCGGCCCGCACTGGTACGTGCGCACGCTGGAGCGAGTCATCATCAGCGTGCTGGCCGAGTTCGGCCTGACTGCCACCACCGTCGAAGGCCGCACCGGCGTATGGACATCAGACATACAGCGCAAGATCGCGGCCATCGGCGTCAAGATAGCCGGCGGTGTCGCCTACCACGGCTTCGCCATCAACGTCGACCCCGACCTGGCCATGTTCGACGGCATCATCCCCTGCGGCATCACCGATAGCGCGGTGACCAGCATGGCCGCCGAGCTGGGGCGGGCGGCGGATATGGGGACTGTGGTTGACTGCGCGGCCCGCCAGTTCTGCGGAGCGCTGGATCTGGCGGAAGACTAAAAAGCCGGCGGTCTATTGCCGGCGTGGCCCGAAGGCGAAAATATCGTCCACCGGGCAGGCGAACCCGGGCAGCACGGGATCGCCAACCACCGTATCACCCATGCCGTAGCGCATCACCGAACCGTCATCATGGTGGGCATGCACTTCCTGCGTTTCAGGATACGCCACCAAAACCAGCCTCACGCCGGCCTCCAGCCACATCTGCGTCTTGGCGTCGACGTCCGGCTGCCTGTCGTTGGGTGATACTACCTCCAGAACCAGATCGGGGATGACATCGGCATAGCCGCGCGGCGGCGGCGGTTCTGCCATACGCTCGTAGGAAATAAAGCCGAAGTCGGGCGCGCGTACGGTATCGGGGTCGCGCTCGATGTTGACCCCGGTGTCGGCAGCCAAGTCGTGACCGAGGTCATGTTCTTCTGCAAAGTTGCCCATTCGCCGCCCGAATCGTGCAGCGATAACACCGTGTTCGTGGCTTGTGGGCGGCATTTCAATCAGCACTCCCCGTATCAGCTCGTAGCGCTTGCCGTCGTCGGGCATCGCCAGGAGATCGTCGGCGGTGAGCAGCTTTTTGGCGGTGGTCATAGACTGGCCTCCTGAGCGGTCAACCAATATCCAGTGCAAAATCGGCATCCCGAACTGTAAACTCCAGCCGACTCTCCGTAGGATCGTAGTCCATACGCCAGCGACGGATAACGTCGCGGCCCAGCAGAGAAGGGAGCCGCTCAATGACATCGCCAGGCTTGGCAATGTTCACGCTTATCCGATAGCCGTAGTGTTGGCTCGTTGCGGAGTCGGTGAACGTCAGAACGGCAGGCTCCGGGAAATAAGTCGCGCTACCCCCAATCCCCCTGGATCTAACGCTGCCTTGCAGCAGGTCGAAGGGGAGACCTATCTCCAACCCGTCAGACGGATGCAGGTACGTTGCGTCCGCCCCGGTGTCAACCAGAAAAGTCATCCGATCTGCTATGCCCATCCCAGGCAGAGCCAGGCGACAATGGACGTAGGGACGCGCCAGATCGTCCAATGCGCCAACGATCATACGACCATCGGCCCCCATTCCACGTCCAGAAACCGGACAACTGCCGCACCACGGGGGACTCTCTTTTCATTCAGACCCCGGAGAATTTCGTCCATGTCGTCGCCAATGACCAGCACGCCGCCCGGGGCCATGGCCGCGAACTTATCAGGATAAAGTTCTCGCAATGCCTCAGACTCACGCGCCATGCGCGATGACAACTCCCTGTACTCGGCCTCCTGTTTCAAGAAGGCTTCCGGGCCGCCGGCCTGCTCTATCAGCGCCTCGACGTAAGCGCGGGCTTCCTCGTTGGTGGTAATGTTAGCTTTGAACATGGCACCCACTCCGTCATAGACCTGGGCCGGCGTCAGATCAGCAGGCTCCCGCACCCGGTACAACGGCATTCTAGCATGAGCGATATTCCTGCCAGAGCGACGGACGGCTGATATACTCACCAGCCCAGCAAGGCGGCAGAGGCAATCGCGATGAGGAGCGTGTGAACATGGTTACGTCTGCCGAGAATGATCCATTGACCAATTGGAATGGAATCGTAGGTTCTGCCTTGGCAGGCGAGCCGATTCCGCCGGAGATTAATCCCACTCAAAAGCAGATCCTAGCCCATGACCTGCGCCAGCGTGGTATGAGCCAATCTGATGCGCACAAAGCCGTTGGCATGAGCGACAAAGGCACTAAAAATGCTGACCGCGTAGCTCGTAAGGCTGTGCCTGAAGTTACGGATCTTCTGCGGCTGGGTTTCGCCAGCGTAAGCGTGCATGATGCCATGCAGGTAATGGACCTTCCTGCTGAGATTCAGCGAGAAACGGCGGCGGAAGTCAGGGCGGGAAAAACGACAAAATTGCAATGGGCCAAGGCAGTTGTTGAGTACAACAGGGAGCACGCGGAACTTCCCTACACCATCAATAACATTCTCGCCGACGGCTGCTTCCTCGATGAGGACATATTAGAGGCCATGCTGGAGCGCCTGCGCACCAAGCGCAACCTCATCCTGCAAGGCCCTCCCGGCACCGGCAAGACGTGGCTCGCGAAAAAGCTGGCCTACGCGCTCATCGGACGCAAGGACGACAGCAAGGTCCGGCCCATGCAGTTCCACCCCAACCTTTCCTATGAGGATTTCGTGCGCGGCTGGAGACCGGAGGGCAACGGACGGCTTGAGTTAGTTGACGGGCCATTTCTCCAAGTAGTGGAGGATGCGCGGAATGACCTCGACAACGACTACGTCATGGTCGTCGAGGAAATCAACCGAGGCAATCCGGCCTCGATTTTCGGCGAGATGCTCACGCTGCTGGAGGCAGACAAGCGCAACCCTGACGAAGCGCTGGCGTTGGCCTACCCCCGTGACTGCCCCCGTGAACCTGTCGAGCGCGTGTACATTCCGCCCAACGTCTACGTCATCGGCACTATGAACCTGGCCGACCGTTCGCTGGCGATGGTGGACCTGGCGTTGCGCCGCCGCTTCGCCTTCTTCGACCTGGAGCCGATGCTCAACGACACTTGGCGCGAATGGGTAAACGAGCAATGCGGTATCGATGACGGATTCCTCGCTGGAATAGCGCAGCGCATCAATTCGTTGAACGAGGAGATCGCCGCCGACCGCAATTTGGGCCGGCACTTCCGCATCGGGCACAGTTTCGTGACGCCTCCGCCTGGCAAGCCAATCGAGGATCCCGAGGAATGGTTTGAGCACGTAGTGAAAACCGAAATCGTGCCGCTGCTGCACGAGTACTGGTTCGACGACCCTGATAAGGTCACCGCAGCCCGAAGCGGGTTGTTGGGTACCGCATGACAACCGTGGCGGAAACCGCCGCTGCCGGCTTCATCGGTCGGATCCCGGTTCGCAACATCTGGCTGCTCCTCCTGTACGCCTCCCAGCTGTACCGGGAGTTGCCGGACGCGCGTCGCATCGGGCTGGAAGAAGCGCCGGACGACATACCCGAACTGGTAGCCGAGTTGCTGGCTAGCGCGGTGGAGCGCCGTATACGGCGCAACCTGAACGTGGGCTACAGACGGAGGGAGGCTGTGCTCAATCGGGTGCGCGGGCGGATCGACCTTCTGCGAACCGCACGGGGGCAGCTGCTACAGCGAGGGCAAGTGGCTTGTGCTTTTGATGAGCTCACCGTTGACACGCCCCGCAACCGGTGCGTCAGGGAGGCGCTACTGCTGCTGGCCAAAACGCTTACCAAGTTGCCGCGGGTACCTAGCAAGAGGGAACGGTTGGAAGGGCTGGAGCGTAGGTGCCGCGAGCTAGCCGCAAGGCTGGGCCTGGCTGGAGTCCAGAATGAGCCCGACGCCCGTCGAGTTAGCAACCATATCCTGCGCAGCGGAACCGGATGGACGGATGCGGAGGAGCGTCAAATGCTGGCCGCGACACGGTTGGCCTTTGATTTGCAGATTCCGACGGAGGATGCGGGGAACGCTTGGTTGCCCATAAACAGTCGAAACGAGAATTACGTTAGGCGGCTGTACGAATACGCTGTGTATGGGTTTTACGATGTGGTATTACCCCGCAGCATCTGGCATGTGAGTCACGGAAGTCGCATGCACTGGCCCGTCGAAGCTGTCACCCCAGGCGTCACTGAGCTGATGCCAGAAATGATCACCGATGTCGTTCTAAGCCGCCATCCTTCGGTTGAGACTGTCGCCAACAATCGACGCATAGTGATTGACACCAAATTCACGTCAATCGTGACCCCTGGGCAATACGGCAATCAAACCTTCAAGTCCGACAACATCTACCAGATGTACGCCTACCTGCGATCACAAGAAGATGCCGGCGACCTGCCATGGCGCACCGCAACCGGCGTCCTACTCTACCCGTCGCTTGGAGTGCCCTATGACGAAGCAGCCACGATCCAGGGCCATCGCATACGCTTCGCCACTGTCGACCTGAACGCCGACGCAGAGACCATCCGCCGGCAACTTCTGCGGATAGCCGACGAAGAACCGTAGGGGTTAGGCTAGCTGATGCGCGGCCGGTTGTCGCCGCCACCCTCATCGGCTGACGCATCGTCACGCAGACTGCGGCGACGGGAGCGCGGGCTGCGCTCGGGTGGCGGATCAGGTTCGGCCGGGGCGGTCGGCTCAGCCTCGACGCTCTCGGCCGCAGCCGGTTCGGGACTGACCTCGTTGGCGGGCTGAGACCCGTTGGCAGCCGTGGATTCCACCACGTCGGGCGCGGCTTCGCCCGGTTCGGATTCTTCCGGCGGGGGCGCATACTGCGGGTAGGCACGGCGGAAGTCGGCCAGGGCACCATCTAAGTACCGGTGCATCTCCTCGGGCTCGCGGACTTGTAGGGGAATGCGACGCCGGTTCATGGTGTACACCCGCAGCGGATCCCCCATGAAGCCCCGGTCGCTCACCACCTCGCGGATGTCGCTGAAGTGAATGGTGCGTCGTCGGGGAGTGCCGAACATGATGATCAGCGCGTCGGAATAGACGCGGTACTGCCGCGGCGAGGTCAGCCACGAATACGCGCCAACACCCAGGCCAACCACTATCAGCAGCCAGGCGCCGCTGCCACCGCTGCGGCTGGGAGCGGGCGTTTCAGCCTCGCCTCCGGCGTCCTGGCTCTGAGCAGCCGGTTCGGCAGGAACGTCATCCCCGCGGCGGGCGTCGGTGAACAGTTGGTAAAGGCCGAAGAGGATGACGGCGGCGGCGAGGATCAGGGTCAGGTTGAATCTCACCCGACTGGGCGCCCAGTAAATCAGTGTCGTTTCGGGCTGCTGCATACCGTATTCGCACCTGCCTGCCGTGATCGGTTGTCGTAGCGCACAGAGGCATCCGGCCGGCCGTGCGACGCCGGATATCTTACCACACGGCAGTGCGGCATTTGGCGGCGCAGTACGCGCTCAGGCGAACGGCCTGATGGCGTGCGGATGCCCGATGGTAAAATGGCCGTAACGACGCTGCTTCACGGGAGGAGCATCAGCAATGCTGAATTTAAGTCCTGACGAACAGGCTTGGGTGGACGAGTTTCGCCGGCAGATGGGGGAGCAGTTCCCCGGTCTCCTGGAGGACATCATCATATTTGGTCCGTATTCTCGCGGCATTTCCGACCCGGAAGTGGATATGTTCACGCTGGTGCTGATCCAGGAAGGCACCCGAGAAAAAAAGGATGCAGTAGCCGATCTGGGCTACTACGTCGATTTGGACACTACGTTGGTGTCTCCAACGCTGATGGTCCGCACGATGGCGGAATGGGAAGAAGCTAAGCGCAAGCATGGCTGGATTTACCGACAGGCGCACGATGGAATCAGTGCGCTATGAGTGAATCCCTCGCCATTGCGGAATGGCGGCGGGCTGAAGACTGCCGACAGGTGGCCCGCCTCTGTCTCCGGCACGGGTTCCACGCCGACGCGATTGCCCGTTCGTACTACGCAGTGCTGCACGCTTCCAAAGCAGCGTTGGCGCTGCAAGGTGTTCGCCCTCGTCGCCACCGCGCCTTGAGCAATCTGTTCGGTCAGCATATTGTAATGACGGGCCTTGTGGAAGGACGTTGGGGTTCTATCATTGGGCGCCTCGCTGATCTGCGTTGGGCTGCCGATTACGCTTGCCAGCAGGCTGACGCTTGCGCCGAGCGCATTCATGCCCTGCTCACCGATACCATCACCCCTGAACGATTGCAGCCGCCGACCAATTGACGTGGCGGTAGCCCGCTCGCTTGACCCGGTTCGGGGATGATGCCAGAATTGACGCCGACAATACGGATATCCTTCACGCACCGCACCACAGGAGGCGACGGCCATGCTGATTTGCAGGTTTCGCACGGGAGATCGAGTAGCCCACGGCATCGTTGACGGCGACACCGTCGTGGAAGTCCAGGGGGGCCTGTTCGACGGCCTTAAGGAATCGGGCAGCAAATACGCGCTGAGTTCCGTCAAACTGCTGCCCCCGGTGATCCCGCCCACCTTCTACGCCGCCGGCATCAACTTTCCAGAGCACGTGACCTGGGCGGCCCACATGCGCGGTGAGGAGCCCAACCTGCCCAAGAAGGCCGATGTGGGTTACCGCGCGGTCAACGCCCTCACCGGCCAGGGCGATCCCATCATGGTTCCGGCGGACGCCACCGAGGAGTTGCAATACGAGGGCGAGGTCGTGGTAGTCATCGGCAAAGAATGCCGCAACGTCAGCCAGGACGAGGCCCTGGACTACGTCCTCGGCTACACCATCGGCAACGACGTGAGCGAACGCTACTGGCAGCGCAACGACCGCACCATGTGGCGCGCCAAGAACACCGACACCTTCAAGCCCATGGGGCCCTGGATCGCCACCGGCCTCGACCCCGACGAACTGCACGTCACCATCCAGGTAAACGAGCGCGTGGTCGGCGAATACGACCTCAACACGGCGATCTTCGGGGTGCGCGAGTACATCAGCGACATGAGCAAGTACCTCACCCTGGTTCCCGGCGACGTGCTGTGGATGGGCACCGACGGCGCCACCGAGAACATGAAGGACGGCGACGTCTGCGACATCACGGTCAACGGCATCGGCACGCTGAGCAATCCGGTGGTGTGGAGCAAGGCCTGATTGTTGGTTTCACGGTCCGGTACGGGGCGGCTATGTGTCCGCCCCCAATTTTCCGTCTAGTCGCCGGTAGATCATGACCACCTCCGGCGACTCTTTAGTATGCCCTCGGTGCGGCGCCATCCACGCTCCCGAGCACCGGTTCTGCGGCGCCTGCGGAGCAGAACTCCATCCCGCCGGCGCTCCGCCAGCCGCCACCTCCGAGATTGACCGGCTGGCTGGCGCTCCCTACCGGCCCGAAAGCGGTCCCGCCACGCCCGATAGCGCCCCGATGACCTCGGAACCGGCATACGCCGGGCCGCGGGATGATGCCTTCCCTTACTACATTCCGCCCGGGCGCATCGTTGCGCTGACGGTGCTCAGCTCGGGCCTCTACATCTTTTACTGGATGTATGCCACGTGGAGGCAGTACCGGGAACACACCGGCGAGATCGCCTTCCCGGTGATGCACGCGTTGTCTCTCCTGGTGCCGATTTACCAGTTCTTCCGGCTCCACGCCCACATGCGGGTGTACCAGGAGCTCATGGAGCAGCGGGGCGTCCCGACGACGCTCAGCCCGGCCCGCATCGTGCTGATATATTTCGGCGTCGTCATGCTGGGAATGGTGTCCTTCATCCTGCCGGCCGAAGGCCCGCTCACCACGTCCCAGCAGGCGGCTTACGTCGCCATCAACGTGGGCCAGGTCACGCTGCTGTCCTGGATCCTCTGGCACGCGCAGACCAACATCAACCGGTTCTGGCAGCACCGGCTGGGCATCCGGCTGGGCTGGATGCCCCTGAGCATGGCAGAAATTGTGGTGGTCGCAGTGGGGCTGATACTGGGCTGGGGAATGCTGGCGATAATCCTGATTGACCCGTCATTATTGAACGTCGGCGTCGAGGTGCCGGCCGGAACGGGCGACGGGTAGCAGGGCAGCCTACGCTACGGTTCATTGGCTGAGCCGTTGCCGTGGTTCCGAGCCGCCAGTTCTGCGATTCTCTCAGTCAGATCGGCAATGGTTGTCAGCAAAACCTGCTGGTTGGCGTCGGAGACACGTCGTTGTTCGGCCACCTGCTCGTCGGCGCGGCGGCGTTGTTCGGACACTTGCTCGTCGGCGCGCCGGCGTTCCTCGGCCAGCTGTTCCTGCCATTGCTGGCGTTCCGCGCGCCATTCTTCCAGCAACTCGTCTTTGCTCTGGCGTTCTTCGGCCAGTCGGTTCTCGGCGGCAATGCGCGCCTCCCGTTCTTTGACAAACATATAGATGTTGGTAAAGGGGCCGGAACATTGCGGCAGGTCTCCGGTGGTCGAATGTGCAGTGCTACCTCCCTCCCAGCGCGACCTGCACCATCCGCTTCTCCAACGCCAGGGCCAGCTCAGTGGCCAGCGGCGTCCGGTCGTGCTCGCCGATGGAACCCACGAAGGCCACGCCCAGCAGACGGCCCACGCGGAAGTCAATCACCGTCGACGACAGCAGACCCGCCGGGCCTCCCTGCAGCACGTACAACCCCACCGACTCGTCGTAGAACCCGTCGGTCTCGACCTTTTGCACCGACACGATCTGCTGACCTGAGCCTACGCTCTCGCCCACGTTGTCCTCAAAGTCCTTGACGAAGATATCGGACATCCAACCGGAAACCTGGTCCGGATTCTCGAACAGGTGGACCACCGTGGCGCCCACGAAATCCACGCCGTTGGCCGGGGATACGTCCGAAGTGGGAACGAACTCCCGCATGAACCCGCCGATGCGTCCGGCGTTGCGAAAACGGTCGGCCGTGCTGCCCTTGAAGCCGTTCTCGGCCATCTCCTGATTGTCCAGCGGGCCGCTCCTGGCCAGTTGGTATCCGAGCAGCGATTCGGGCAAATCGGCAGCTTCCAACGCCATGTATTCCAGGTCGGCTTCGCCGACGCGGAAAGTGGCGTTCCACAGCGGGTTGCTTGACACAGTTCGGTCCCTCCGGTGGTCTGTCTGATGCCATGCATCACGCAGGGACGAATAATCATTCGCCCCTGCCAAACGGGCCTGCTGGTTGGGCCGCGCTCAGGCGGCGATCATGGGATACACGTGGCGGCCGCGGGACATTTCCACCGGCACGTCGGTTCGCGTCCACTCGTTGCCACCGTCGTTGCTGCAATAGACGTGGCCGTCGCGGTCGCAGCAGTAGACGTTCCGCGGCGCATTCCGGTCGATGGCGATCTGGAACATGCGGGCCGGCGCCACCTCGCCGATGTCCACGCGCTCCCAGGTCTCCCCGGCGTCGGTGGAACGCACGAGCACGCCGGCGTCAATGGTGCCGGCGGGCGCGCTGCCGCCGCCGGCTCCGGCGGCCAGGTACATCCGGTTGGGGTCGCTGGGATCGACAACCAAGTCACGGCAGTAGCTGCCGCCCTCGAACATCTCCTCGATGGGCACAAACTCCCAGGACTCCCCGCGTTCCCGGCTGCGGAACATGGCCAGCTGGGTGATGATGTACACCAGGCCGGGCTTGGAGGGATTCACCTGCACCCCGTGGAGGTCCACCGGCCCCAGGCGGGTGTAGTGGCCGTCGGTGATGCAGGACCAGTTGTCCCCACCGTCACGGGAAGCGATGAGGCCGCCCACTTCGATGGCGCCGTAAACGTCGTCGGGATACGCCGGGTCGATGCTGATGCCGATGACGCGCTTGCAGATTTCGTGGGGATTCATGGTGATGTGGGGGTGCACCATGCCTTCGGTGTTCATCTGCTGCCAGGTGTTGCCACCGTCGTTGGAGCGGCACACCCGCCCGGCGTCGTAGCCGGCGAACATGATCGAGGAGTCGTTGGGGTGGACCGCCATGGACCACACGTCGCCACTGAGGGTGTCGGTGCGATGCCAGTTCTCACCCCGGTCGTCGCTGCGGTACACGCCGTCCTGGGTTCCGGCGAAAATCGTCGCCGGCTCGTCGGGATGCGCCAGCAGGGCGCGGACCTGGGGGTTTTCGGGCAGGCCATTCTCAATGCATGCCCACTCGGACTGGCCTTCAGTCAGCCGGTACATGCCGCCCTCGCCCAGCGGGGTGCCTTCGGCGCCGATGATCAGCGCGCTCTCGCCGGCCAGGCCGACATATACGTTGGTGTTATGCGCGGTTACAGTTGTCATTGTGCAATCTCCTGGGGTGTGTGCCGGTTGCGGTTTTGCAGATTGTTGGGCGAACGGTGCGGCTTGTCAAGGGTAAATAACCGTTACGGCCACATGATCCAGCCGGTGCGGTCGGTGCGGGCGCGGAAGAGGTGGCCCCCGCCGGTGGTGACATAGAGGGTGCGCATGTCCGCGTCGCCGAAGCAGCAGTTGGTGGGCCGGTCCACGCGCATCGGGTGGGTTTCCAGCACCCGACCTTCAGGCGAAAACACGTAGATGATCGGCCCCGGGCCAGCCGCTTCCCAGCCGGCGCAGACGATGATGTTGCCGTTCACGTCCAGCGTCATGCCGTCCACGCCCCGCTGCACGCCCTGGCTGCCCTGCCCGCGCATATCGCCGTCGGCCGCGCCGCCGTCAATGCCGAAGGTGTGCAACGTCTTGTACTCGCCCAGGGAGCCGTCGTCGTTGATGGGATAGGCGCGCAACTCGCGGCGCCGGTCGGCTCCGTAGTCGCTCTGGGCGATGTACAGCGTGCGCTGGTCGCGGCTGATCAGGATGCCGTTGGGGCGGCTGATGTCGGTGGTTGCCCTCACCAGGTCCCACTGGTCGTTGCCCCTGGGGTCCAGCCGCAGTACCGACATGTGGTCCAATTCCTGGGGGCCACTGTCGCCGATGCCCGAATACGGGTCAGTGAACCAGATGCGGCCCGACTTGTCGACCACCAGGTCGTTGGGGTTGTTGTGCCGCTTGCCGTCCAGCAGGTGGGGCATCGAGACCGCGGTGTTGCCGGACGCGTCGAAGCGGGCGATGCGACGCCGGCCTTGCTGGCAGCCGTACAGGTTGCCGCTGGCGTCGAAGCACAGCCCGTTGGTGTTGAAGGATTCGGTGAAGTATTCTGATACCCCTCCGGACTTGGGGTCATAACGCAGGATCTTCGACTCAGGGATGAGAGTGAACAGCAGCGCCTCGCCGTCCCAAACCGGCCCCTCGGTGGTGCCGCCGTAGGGTCCGGCGACCAGTTCAAAGCTCCAGGACATGGGGAACCTCCTGTGGTTTGTCGCCGCAGTTTAGCACGCACCTAAGCATCAGAGCCGGAAATTGACGCAGTTGGGAAGGCGACATTATCATCGATGTCGGAGGCGAGATGGGTACATTCAACGTACAGGTCAGCGTCGGACATCCAGCGGGCGGGGATTTGTTTCCGGTGTCAGCCATGGTTGACACTGGAGCAACCCACTCGATGATGCCTCAATCGCTGATGGCACGCTTGCGAGTCGCGCCGCTGCGAACCAGCAGGTATAGCATTGCCGACGGCAGTACCGTGGAGTACGCGGTAGCAGACGCGCGTTTTGGCATTGACGAACAGGTCAGATATTGCCCGGTCATCTTTGGACCCGAGGGCGAGTTTCTCATCGGAGCCACCACGCTCGAAATTTTCGAGCTAGTCGTCGATCCGATGAGAGAACGCTTGGTTCCCGCGGACAAGCTGACGCTGTGAACATCAGCAGCTCGTTGACGCTCGGTTACCGTCGATAATCAAACGTCGCAGCATCGAACGCGATGAAAGGAGGCGGCACGTGGGAACCTTCGAGGTGCAAATCGGCATCGGCCACCCCCACGGCGGCGACTTGCATCCAGTGTCGGCGCTAGTAGATACTGGCGCGACATACTCCATGATGCCGGAAACTTTGCTCACCTCTCTGCGATTGACGCCATCAGAACAGACCGGGTTCAGAATGGCAAACGGCAGTCGCGTTGAGTATGGGATCGGAGAGGCGCGTTTCAATATTGACGGCCGGGAACGAACCTGCACGGTCATATTCGGACCAGAAGGCCGCCACTTGCTGGGAGCAACGACCCTTGAGGATTTCGGCCTGATGGTCGACCCCACCCAGCCCAACCCGCGCCTGATTCCAGCGGCAGAATTGCTTCTGTAGACCCGTGCCACTGTGCACAAGCGTTATGGGGGCGAATGATCATTCGCCCCCACACTACTCTGACCCTCTGCTGTTATCTTGGCTACCGGCCCCGCAGCCGGGGATCCAGCGCGTCGCGCAGGGCGTCGCCCAGGAAGTTGATGGCGAAGACGACCACCGATATGGCGATGCCGGGGAACACCGCCAGCCACCAGGCAATCCGGATCTCCTCGGTGCCGCGGGTCAGCATGCCGCCCCAGGTGGGAATGTCCGGCGGGACGCCCACGCCCAGGAAGGACAGCGACGCTTCGATGATGATGGCGAACCCCAGGGTGATGGTGCCCAGCACGATGTAGCTGGCCACCACGTTGGGCAGGATGTGCTTCAACATGATGCGGATCGAGCCGGCGCCGATGGCGGTAGCGGCCAGAGTGTAGTCCAGTTCCTTGATGCTCAGCACCTGCGAGCGGATCACCCGGATGGTCCCGGGTAAGAGAATCACCAGCAGGGCCATGATCACATTGTTGGCCGAGCCACCCAGGACAGCCACCAATCCCAACGCCAGGATGATGGGCGGGAAGGCCATCATGGCATCCACGATGCGCTGGATGGCCAGGTCAACCACTCCCCCGATGTAGGCGCTGAGGATGCCGATGAGGGCGCCCAGGGTCACCCCGATACCCACGCTGAGCAGGCCCACATATATGGAGATCTGCGAACCGACAATGATGCGGCTCAGCTCGTCGCGTCCCAAGTGGTCGCTGCCCAACCACGCGCCGGGTTGCGGCGCCAGGTATTTCTCCTCGTGGGCTCGAACATCCAACGGGTCGTGGGGCAGGACGCCCGGGAATACGTAGGAAACCACGGCTGCCAGGATGGTGAGCAGAATGATGACCGCGCTCACCGCTCCCAAGGGTTTTGAGCGGGAAAAGTCGGCTATCTTCTGCACCCGGGTCTGGCGGGGACGCATTCCCTGGAGCTGAAATTCGGCCTCGCCATCGGCCGTCATTCGGGCGGTGTTGGTTGTAGTCATGCTGTCAACGCTCCTCGATTGGACAAAGTGGCATCGATGCTAGGCGTAGCGGATCCGGGGATCCAGCAAGCCGTACAGGAGGTCAACCAGGAGGTTGATGATCACGATGGATACCGCGATAACGATGATGATGGCCTGGATGGTAGGGAAGTCCCGCTGGAAAACCGTCTCAATGAGCAGGGTACCGATGCCGGGCACCTTGAAAATGCTCTCGATGATGACGGTCCCTCCGAAGAGACGCCCGAACTGCCAGCCGGAAATGGTCAAGATCGGCAGCACCGCGTTCTTCAATCCGTGGCGCACCAGCACGATGCGCTCGCCGAGGCCCTTGGCACGCGCCGTGCGCATGTAGTCCTCCCGGATGATCTCCATCATGGAGGAACGGGTCACCCGGGCGATGAAGGCCATGTCATAAAAGCCCAGTGCCAGGGCGGGCAGGAACATCTGCTGGAGATTCTTCCAGGGGTCGTCCCACAGATCAGAGTAACCCAGGGGCGGCAACCAGCCAAAGCCTCGGGATAACACCAGCACCACCAGCAGACCGGCGAAAAACGTTGGTATCGATATCCCCACCAGCGCGATGACTCTTGAGAAGTAATCGATCACGCTGTCCGGCTTGATGGCCGATATCACGCCCAATGGGACAGCGAATGCCACGGCGATGAGGATTGCCAGCACCGCCAGTTCCAACGTCCGCCAGATCCGTTCGCCCACCAGCTTGGTCACCGGCTGACCCGACCGCCAGATGGAAGTTCCCAGGTCTCCCTGGACCAGCCCGCCGATCCATTCCACGTACTGGACCACTATGGGACGGTTGGTTCCCAACTGCTCCCGCAGGTCTTCCAGCTCTTCCTGGGTGAAAGTGGCGTCGCCTTCGCTCAGAATTACCAGGGCCGGGTCGCCGGGCAGCAGCCGCATCACCGTGAAGACGATGATCGACACCAACAGCACCGTGGGAATAATCAGCGCGATGCGTTTCACTGCGTACTGTCGCATGGGATATGCCTCTTACACAGCAGGGGCGAATGATCATTCGCCCCTGCAAATCGGTTCACTGAGCCACTATGCCGGAAATTCAATCCCGGGATGACGGTTTAGCGGTCCAGCCACACGTCTTCGTACTTGAACTGGTACTGCACGGTTTGGGGAGCGTTGAAACCCTTGACGTCACGATGGACCATCCAGAGCAGACCGCCCAACTGCATGGTAACCCAGTGATTGTCCTCAAAAGTCTGTAGCCAGAGCTCCGCTTCCTTGTTGATCTCCCGGCGAGCATCCGGATCCAGCTCGACCTTCTGCTGCTCGAACCAATCCTCCAACTTCGGATTCGACCAATTGGTGTAGTTCCTGGTGCCGCCCTCACGGTACACGCCGCCGTAGATGGCGTCCAGGTCATACACCACCATGCCCTCGCCCTGACAGCTGATTTCCCAGTCGCCGGCGGAGTCGACAGCGCGGGATGTGCCGTACTTGGCATAGCCGGCGGCGCTGGGCAGGGTCTCGATATCGCCGGTGATGCCCAGGGCATCCTGCAACTGCTGCTTGACAACCTGGCACTGGTCGGGGTAGTTGCCGACCTGGCGCACGGTGTACTGGACTTCAAAGCCGTCGGGCACGCCGGCCTCGGCCATCAGCGCCTTGGCGTCGGCCAGGTCCTGCTGCCCCTCGGGGGTGTCCTTGGGTCGAATGCCGGGCCAGGTGTTGCACTCTTCGTTGGAGTGGGCCAAGCCCATCAACGGGCAATAACTGCCGGACGTGTTGTCAAAGACGCGCTCGTCAATCTCCTGCCGGTCAACAGTCAAGTTGATAGCTTGACGGACTTTGTGGTCCTGGAACTGAGGCTTCTTGATGTTGAGCATCAAACCCCAGTTGGTTCCAGCGGGGATAGGGTGCGGCACATACTCGCCGTTGGTGCTCTCTGCCACCTGAAGCTTTTGAGTCGGCGAGAGGTTGTCGAAACCGCCGTTGGTCATGTCAATCTGGCGGGCTTCGAACTGGGCAATCAGCCGGTCCTTGGCTGTTCCGGGGAAGATGTAATGCTCGATCCGGTCAACGTAAGGCAGTCCGTCCTTGAAGTAATTTTCGTTCTTGTTGACCTTGTAAAAGTCGCCAACCTGATAATCTTCCAGGATGAATGGGCCGGAGGTCGTACCCCGGTCGATGATGTTCTCACCCAGGTTCAGGAAGCAGGGGTTGGCAGCGTCGCGGATCTCGCAGTTGGGGTCGGAATCCAACTGATGCCCCGGCAACACCTTGGCGTAGTCGATGGCCAGGAACTTGATGAACGTGCCAGAGGCGAACTGCAGGTTGAACTCGACGGTCTTGTCATCTATGGCGCGCAGCACCGCATCCTGATTGGTGGGCGTGCAGTTGCCGCCGTCCTTGTCCACCACTTCCATTTTGACCGCGTAGTTGCGCCAGAGGCCGGAGCGTCCCGTGCCGTTGCAGGGGTTGGCGTAACGGCGCATGGTAGTGATAACGTCAGCCGAGGTGATCTCGGTCCCGTCGGTCCACTGCATGTCGTCCCGCAGGTGGAAGGTGTAGGTGAGACCGTCGGGGCTCACGTCCCAGGATTCGGCCAAATCGCCGGTGATGGCAGCTGTGTCCACCGGGTCGAACTGCACAATCTGGTTGTACAGCTGGGAATAGGAGATCACGCTGGACAAAGAGCCCGATCCCAAAGGATCCCAGTCCTTGGTGTCGGCATAAGCCGACATTATCATGGTGCCACCGTACTTGGCGCCGGCGCTGGGCGTCGGGGTGGCGGCCACGCGCGGCACGGCCGTCGGGGCCGGGGTATTGGTGGGGCGCACGGTGGCGGCCGCGGCCTGGGGAATCGGGGTGTTGGTCGGCGCCACCGCTGCCGGAGCTGCGGGCGCCTGGGTAGCTGCTGCCGGCTGCTGGGCGGCCGGGGCCGCGGCGGGTGCGGCCGGAGCTTCGGCCCCGCCGCAGGCGATGCCGACCATCAGAGCGGCCGCGCCCGCGATCAGGGGCAACGTCCGCAGGAATGATCGGCCGAGGGTAGATGGATTCATGGTCGTTTCGAACCTCCCGTCTCGTTATTACGTTTGTGTGCCGCTGCGGACGGGCGGAGAAGGGCTGGTGTCCGCAAGCCGAAAACCTGATCCCCGGTCATCGCTAATTGTGAAATTAACCACAAACCGCGAGATACGGGCGGGCATATTAGCCCACCCAATTCGCGGTGTCAATAGCCGATGTGTCGGAACAGTCGCCTGCGTTACGAAATACGCACAAAGTAAAGCCCCTCCCGAATGGAAGGGGCCATTATGCGCGATGTATTTCGACCCTAACGGCCGCGCAGCCTGGGATCCAGGGTGTCCCGCAACGCGTCGCCCAGGAAGTTCACCGCAAACACCACCACCGATATCGCTATCCCAGGAAAAACCGCCAGCCACCACGCCGTCCGTATGTACTTCTGCGCACCCTCCGTCAGCATCCCGCCCCACGTCGGTATGTCCGGCGATACCCCTACTCCCAAAAACGTCAGCGACGCCTCGATGATGATCGCCAGTCCCAGGGTGATGGTGCTCAGCACGATGTAGCTGGCAATCACGTTGGGCATGATGTGCCGCAGCATGATCCGCCACGGCCTGGCCCCTATGGCCTGCGCCGCCAGCGTGTAATCCAACTCCTTGATGCTCAACACCTGCGACCGGATCACCCGTATCGCTCCCGGCGCCAATATCACCACCAGTGCCGCCACGATGTTGTTGATCGACGGCCCCAGCGCCGCCGTCAACCCGAGCGCCATGATGATCGCCGGAAACGCCATCAATGCGTCGACGATCCGCTGGATCGCCAAATCCAGCACCCCACCCACGTACGCGCTCAGTATCCCGATGACCGTCCCTATGGTGATCCCTATGATCACGCTCATCAACCCCACGTACATCGACACCCGCGCACCGTAGATGAGCCGGCTCAGCACGTCCCTCCCCAACTCGTCCGCGCCCAAGAGCGCCCCGGCCTGCGGCGCCGCAAAGGGCTCGTGCTCTAAATCCAGCGGGTCGTAAGGGGAGATGACCCCCGAAAAGACTGCTGTCAGTATCGTCAGGATGATGATCGCGGCGCTGAACGCCCCCAGCGGCTTCGTCCGGACGAACGCCCGCACTTTCTGCAGGGTGGTCTGCTTCGGACGCATGTCCAGCAGCTGGTCTACAGCTGCCGCCGGCTCTGCCGTTTGTCCCGTGTTGTAAATCGCCATGCGATGTGCTCCGTCGCTTTCTGATGATCGTCCGTAGTCCCAACTGACCCTGGCGTCCTAGGCATACCTGATCCGGGGGTCCAGCCACCCGTACAGCAGGTCCACCAGCAGGTTCACCACCACTATGGACAGCGCCACGATCACTATCACCGCCTGGATCGTCGGAAAGTCCCGCTGGTAGATCGCATCGATCAACAACTGGCCCACGCCCGGGATCAGGAAGATTTTCTCGATGATCACCGTGCCGCCGAAGAGCCGCCCGAACTGCCACCCTGATATGGTCAGCACCGGCAGCACCGCGTTCTTCAGTCCATGACGCGACAACACGATCAACTCTCGCAACCCCTTCGCCCGCGCCGTCCGCATGTAGTCTTCCCGCAATATCTCCATCATCGACGACCGCGTGACCCGAGCGATGAACGCCATGTCGTAGAAACCCAGAGCCAATGCCGGTAGCACCAACTGTTTGATGTTGGTCCACGGGTCTTCCCAGATGTCCTCGTAGCCCAGCGGTGGCAGCCAACCAAACGCCCGGATCAGCACCAGCGTCAGCAGGATCCCGCTGAAGAACGTGGGGATCGATATCCCCACCAGCGTGAATATCCGCGACGCATAGTCCAGCGGACTGTCCGGCCTGATCGCCGATATCACCCCCAACGGCACTGCGCACACCACCGCCAGCAGGATCCCCAGGATAGCCAACTCGATGGTCACCGGAATCCGCTCGCCAAGCCGCTCCATCACCGGACCACCCCACCAGTATGACGTGCCAAAGTCGCCCCGCAGGAATCCGGAAATCCATTCGAAATATTGGATCGGGATTGGGCGGTCCGTCCCCAGCTCAGCCCGCAGCTGCGCCAGCTCCTCCTGCGTGTACACCGCATCGTCGGCGCTCAGGATCGCCAGCGCTGGGTCGCCGGGGATCAGCCGCATGACCACGAACACGATGATCGTGACCAGCAGTACCGTTGGTATGAAGAGTCCTATTCGCTTGATGGCGTACTGTCTCATTTCCTATGCCTCATTGGAGAGTGCGCGACAGGCGGGACGAACTGGAGCTCGCCCCGCCTGTCTCAACACTTGCCCAGTGACCGACCGTTGGGTGCTGGCAGGATTGCTGCGGTCGCGGAACTCCTAACGGTCCCACCACAGGTGCTCGTGCTTGAACCCGTACTGCACCGTTTGCGGGGCGTTGAACCCCTTGATGTCCCGGTTCATCACCCAGAAGTTGCGGCCCAGGGTGAGGCTCACCCAGTGGTTGTCGTGGAACTCGTGGAGCCAGATCTCGGCTTCCTTGTTGATTGCCCGCCGCTTCTCCGGGTCTAGTTGCACCTTCTGCTCTTCGAACCAGGCATTCATTTCGGGGGTTTGCCAGTCGGTGTAGTTGCGGGTGCCCCCCTTCAGGAAGATGCCGCCGTACACCGCGTCGATGTCGAAGACGGTCATGCCGTCGGCCTGGCAGCCCACGTCCCAGTCGCCGTTGGCGTCGGCCGGGCGCGAGGTGCCGTACTTGGCGTAGCCCGCCGCGCTGGGATAGGTTGCAATCTCTCCGGTGATGCCCAGGAACTCTTCCAGGTCCTGCTTGATAACCGAACACTCGGCTACGTAGGTGCCCACCTGTCGCGCCGTGTACTCGATCTCAAAACCGTCGGGGTAACCGGCTTCCGCCATCAGTTCTCGCGCGCGTGCGATGTCTTCCTGGCCGCCCGGACTGTCCTTGGGGCGCATGCCGGGCCAGGTGGCGCATTCTTCGTAGTCATGAGCCAAGCCCACCAACGGGCAGTGGCCGCGACCGGCTCCGTGCAGCGCGCGCTCGTTCACCTTCTGACGGTCCACCGCCAGGTTGATCGCCTGCCGCACCCGGTGGTCGGATAACGGCTCCCGCTTCACGTTGAGCATGAAGCCGCGGGTGCCGCCCAGCACCTCGTGGGCTACGTATTCGCTGTTGGTCGACGTCTCGATGGCGTAGTTTTCCGGCGCCGTCAGGTTGTTGGCGGCGGCGTTGGAAGCGTCAATTTGTCCCCCTTCCACCTGGGCAATGAACGTCGCCGGCACGGTGATGATGAAGTGCTCGATGCGATCCAAGTAGGGCAGCCCTTCCTTGAAGTAGTCCGGGTTCTTGTTCACCTTATAGTGATTCCCCGACTGATAATCTTCCAAGATGAACGGTCCTGACGTGGCGCCGTGCCGCAGGATATTCTCCGCCAGGTTCAGGTCGATGTCCTGCTCCAGCAGATGCTTGGGCAGGATCTTCGCGTAGTCAATGGCCAGGAACTTGATGAACGCGCCCGACGCAAAGGCCAGGTTGTATTCCACCGTGAGCTGGTCAACCTTGCGCACCACTTCGTCGGCGTTGAGCGCCGTGCAGTCCGCCTTGTCCTTCAGTTCCACCACCTCAATCGGAATGGTGTACTGCCGCCACAGACCCGAGCGGCCGCGACCGTTGCACGGGTTTCCGTAGCGCTGCATGCTGTACACCACATCATCGGCGTCCAGCGTTTCGCCGTCCGTCCACTTGATGCCGTCGCGCAAGTGGAAAGTGAAGGACGTGCCTTCCTCGTTGGTCTCCCAGCTCTCCGCCAGGTCACCCACCACGAGAGTTGGGTCCTCGGTGTCGAATTGCACCACCTGGTTGTACAACTGCGAGTACGAAATCACGCTGGACAGAGAGGAGGAACCCAGCGGGTCCCAGTCCTTGGTGTCCGCGTAAGCCGACATACGCGCCAACCCTCCGTGCTTCGGCGGACCGCTGGGCACCGGCGTGGGCTGTGTGCGGGCCACCGCCGTGGGCGCCGGCGTGCTGGTCGGCCGGATCGTCGCCCGGGGCGGCAGCGTGGGAGTGGGCGGCGCGCTCGTCGCTGTCGGGACTGCCTGCTGCTGGCCGGAGGCTGCCGGTTGCTGCTGGCCGGAGGTTGCCGGCTGTTGCTGGCCGGCGGCAGGCGCGGCCTGCTGTTCCTGGGCAGCCGGAGCCGCCGCGGGGGCCACCGGGGCTTCGGCTCCGCCGCAGGCGACGCCTACGACCAGGGTGGCAATAACGGCGACGATCGGGATCAGTTTCAGGTACTTCGACATCGGAGCCCCTCCATATGACAGGAAATTGACGATCCGGGGAGATTCAAGGCGGCAATCTGGTAATGCGAGTCCTATCGCGGTCGTAAACCGCCCGGCGATTGTAAACGAACACTGGATGCTGGTCAATAATATTTATCTATAATCATAATATTATCTTTTCCTATGAATGACTGAGATTTTCATTACGATTAATAATATAATTCCCGGCATAATAGGTGGTTTTATGCGATATTTAGTGAATATCAAAGCCCTTTACGCTCATATTGAGGCGCGCTGCCATTCCATACTCCGCACTAGCAAAAAGGAGTAACGAAGGTCGAGGGAGGTTCGTTTCGGTTGACTGTCGGCCCCCACGCCGATAGGCTTTTTGCGCTATCGCAGCCCGACCATATCCAGGAGCGCCCACGCATGACCGACACCGCCGCCCTACGAACTCCAGCCGACGACACGCCGGTTGACGCCAATGGACACATCCTCGTGCGGCGGGAGCCGCCGGTGGCCACCGTGACCATCAACCGGCCGGCCCAGCGCAACGCCATTTCGCTGGACATGTGGGTAGAACTGACCACGCTGCTGCGCGATCTGGACAGCGACCGGGACGTCCGCTGCGTCGTGATTGCCGGCGCTGGCGAAGAAGCCTTCTCGGCCGGCGCGGACATCAGCGACTTCGAGCAGCATCGCAGCGATTCCACCAAGGGCCGTGTGTACAACGCCGCCGTGGACGGTTTGCTGGAAACGGTGGCGGAGATCGGCACGCCGGTCATATCCATGATCCGCGGGTTCGCCGCCGGCGGCGGTTGCGAGCTCGCCGTCGCCACCGACCTGCGCATCGCCGCCGAGGGCAGCCGCCTGGGCATACCGGTGGCGCGCCTGGGCATCACCATCGGCCACCGCGAGATGTACGGATTGGTGAACCTGGTGGGCAAGGGCAACGCCCTCTACATCCTGCTGTCGGGACGGTTGCTGGACGCCGAAGAGGCCCTCCGTATCGGCCTGGTGAATCAGGTGGTGCCGGTGGAACGGCTGGAAGAGGTCACCTACAAGCTGGCCGCCGATATCGCTGCCCTGGCTCCCCTGTCCCACGCCGTCAACAAGAAGACCATGAACCAGGTGCTGGCCAAACCCTCCCTGGACCTGACTTCCGACGAGGCCGACCTTCCCCTGACCCAGTTCGACACCCGCGACTACCACGAGGGCTTTCGAGCCTTCCTGGAAAAACGCCGGCCTCAATTCATCGGCGAGTAGCGGTCAACGCCATGCCAGATTCCCCGCAGCGGAAACCGCGCAAGTCGTCCCGTCAACGCGCCGACGTGCTGCTGGTGGAGCGGGGCCTGGTGGAGAGCCGGGAGCAGGCCCAGGCCCTGATCATGGCCGGCGCGGTGCTCTCGCCGGCGGGTCTCGTCCAGAAGGCCGGCGCGTTCCTGGACCCAGACACGCCCCTGGAGCTCCGCGAGCGTCTGCCCTACGTCAGCCGCGGCGGCGTCAAGCTGGCCCACGCTTTGGACACCTGGGCGCAGCCACACAGCATCCCCCTGGATGGGATCACCGCCCTGGACGTGGGGGCGTCCACCGGCGGGTTCACGGATTGCCTGCTCCAGCGCGGCGCGGCGCGCGTCTACGCCGTGGACGTCGGACACGGCCAACTGCACTACCGGCTGCGCCGGGACCCGCGGGTAACGTGTATGGAAAAGGTCAACGTCCGTTATCCCTTTGATCTGCCCGAGGCGGTCGATCTGCTGGTCGCCGACGTGTCTTTCATTTCCCTGACCATGGCATTGCCGGAGCCGCTGACGCACCTGAAAGCCAACGGGTACGCCATTGTCCTCATCAAGCCGCAGTTCGAGGCCCGCCGCGGCGAGGTGGGCCGGGGGGGCATCATACGCAGCGACAACCTCCGCAGCGAGATCCTCGCCCGTGTCCAGGAATGGCTGGCCGCCCTCGACGGCGCCGTCCTGGTTGACACCATCCCCTCACCCATCACCGGGGACGCCGGGAACCGGGAGTTCCTGGCGCTGTTGCGCAGATGATACTTCTAACCAGGCTGGCCTTGCATAGTCGGACTGTCACCGTCCTGATCCTGATACTCGTGCTGGTGGGCGGCATCTACGCCTACCGGCAGTTGCAACAGGAGCTATTCCCTGAGATCAGTCTGCGAGTCATCAACGTTTCGACTTCCTATCAGCAGGGCACGCCGTACCAGGTTTCACGGGAGGTCACCAAGCCCATCGAGGACCTGATAATCGGCATGGAGGGGCTGAGGGAACTGACGTCAACCTCCCGACCCAACAGCTCCCGCATCCGGGCCAGTTTCGAGCACAACGTCGACATCGAGGAGGCCGAGGCGGAAATCGTCAGCCGGATATCCGGCCTGCGGCTGCCGGACGCCGCCGGCGATCCCCGCGTGTTCGAGCTGACCCCCAACCAGCGCCCCGTGATGGAACTGACCGTTTCGGGCCAACGCGACATCCCCGAACTGCTCAGGATAGTGGAGCGGCAGATCGCCCCACCGATCCAAGCAGTGCCGGGCGTGTTCGATGTGGACATTGAGGGCGGGGTCAATGAGCAAGTCGTCGTCGCGGTGGATCCCACGTTGCTGAACACCTACGGATTGACCATCCAAAACGTCATCGGCGCGCTTCAGGGCAACTCGGTGGACGTGAATACCGGCAGCGTGGAGTCCGCCGACGGCACCGTGACGGTACGCGCCTTCCACGGCTACACCGACCTGGACACCATACGCAGCCTGCCGGTCGGCTTTTCCCGTCCCGCCGGGTCGCCGGCCTCCCCACGCTCTCCGGGCAACAACGCCACCCCGATCCGCATGTCGGAAGTCGCCGATGTGCGGGTAGCCACCCCGGAGGCCACCACCATCTCCCGCACCAACGGCCAGCCCAGCGT
Organism: Dehalococcoidia bacterium; assembly: GCA_965207585.1. Taxonomy (GTDB): domain Bacteria; phylum Chloroflexota; class Dehalococcoidia; order Lucifugimonadales; family UBA3495; genus Bin87. Next base: position 341,745 of record CBDBMT010000003.1, read on the forward strand.
GAGTCTGAACGTTCACAAGACCGGCGACGGCAACACCATCGAAATCACCCACGCCATCGACGCGCTGCTGGCCGACCTGGAGAGCCAGCTCCCGGCGGACCTGGAAATCGCGGTGGTCGACAGCCAGGCGCCTCGGCTGGAAGAAGAGCTGGGCAAAGTGATTGGGCAGGGCATGCAGGGCTTTATCTTTGCCGTGGCTGCGGTGTTCCTCTTCCTGCTGCAACTGCGGCCGCGGCCTTTCGCCGGCATCGCCAACGCCATCCGGCCCACCATCATCATCGCGCTGTCCATCCCCCTCAGCGTGATGATAACCATGCTGGTCATGGCCCTGCTCGACTGGACGCTGAACTTCATGAGCCTGGCCGGCCTGGCCATCGCCGTCGGCCGGATCGTTGACGACAGCATCGTCGTGCTGGAGAACATCTACCGGCACATCCAGGAGGGCAGCCCCCGCGCGGTAGCGGTAATCGCGGCTACCCAGGAGGTCAGCCCGCCGGTCGTCGCGTCCACCCTGACCACGGTGGCGGTGTTCGTTCCCCTGGGCTTCCTGCCGGGAGTGGTGGGGCAATTCTTCTCCCCCTTCGCCCAGACCGTCTGCGTTTCCCTGCTGGCGTCCACCCTGGTCGCCTTGACTGCCGTTCCGGTGCTGGCGTCGTGGTTCCTGCGCGCCGGCGACATGATCGACGACCCGGCCAACCCCCGGGGCGATACCTACCTGCAAAAGCTGTACACTCCGGTGCTCCGGCTGGCTCTGCGCTACCGGCTGATCACCGCCATCGTCAGCATCCTGGTGGTGCTGGCCAGCCTGACGCTCATCCGGACGCTGCCCATCGAGCTGTTCTCCCAGGGACGCACCGAGGGCATCCGCATCGACCTTACCCTCCGGGGCAATCCTTCCACCGTCCAACTCGTCGAAGAAGTCAGCGAGGTTGAAGGCATACTGGATGAGTTCGTCGCCAAGGGAGCCGTCGCGAGCTACCAGGTGACCCTGGGCGCCAGCAGTCGAAACTTCGGCTCCAGCGCCGACGCGGCCTTCGACCGGGCCGGGTTCAACGTCCTGCTGGGGGACAACGCCCCGGATGACCTGGACGAGCGGATCAGGAACGCGCTGCCCGAAAAGCGGGGCGTTACCACCCGGGTCTTCGCCGACTCCGGCGGACCGGGCCGCGGCGGCGGTCTGCGCCTCACCCTCACCGGTGCCAACTACGAGGACGTTCGCATCGGCGCCGACCGGCTGCAGGCCGCCGTCGAACGGGACCCCGGCGTGCGCAACGTCCAGACCAACATCGTCGACGGCAGAGAGGAGTTGACCATCGCCATCGACCCCGACGCAGCCGGGCGCTACGGCCTGTCCACTATGAGCGTCGCCAACCAGATCCGCACCTGGATGCGCGGCAGCGACGTTGCCGAGATCGACGTGGAAGGCGAAACCATGGACGTGGTGGTCCGCGGAGTTCCGGAAGCCGTGGACGACCCGTCGGACATTCCCCTGCTGCCCATTGGCAGCAACGCCGGCGCCATCCCACTGGGCAGCATCGCCGACACCCGGCACACCGTCGGCCCCAGCGTGGTCACCCACTACGACGGCCACCGCTCCGCCACCATTTCCGGCGGGCTGGCCGGACGGGACGCCGGCGCCATTGGAGATCGGGTTGACGCCATCGTCGCCTCCACCCCCTTGCCGCCCGGAGTAAGCGTTCGCTCCGGCGGAACCTTCAGCGACATCCGGGAGGAATTCAACAACGTCTACGTCGCCATGGCCATCGGCGTGTCCCTGGTGTACCTGGTGATGGTGGCCACCCTGGGCTCGCTGAAAATCCCTTTCATCGTGGTGCTCAGCATGCCATTGGCCGTGGTGGGCGCCCTGATCGCGCTGGTCATCACCGACCGCTCGCTGAGCCTGCCCGCCCTGATGGGGTTCCTGCTCCTGGTGGGCATCGTGGTGACCAACGCCATCGTCTTGCTCACCTTCGTGCACCAGCAGCGCCGGGCCGGCCTGGCTCCCCTGGACGCGGTGATGTCCGCCGGCCGAACCCGCGTGCGTCCCATCCTGATGACTGCGTTCACCACCATACTGGCCCTGATCCCGCTTTCGCTCAGCGAGTCGGCCGGGCTGGTGGGCGCGGAGCTTGCCACCGTAGTCATCGGCGGCCTGATCAGCTCCACGTTCCTCACCCTGGTGGCGGTCCCGGTGGTCTACATGCTGTTCGAAGAGTCGGCGCCCAACCTGTACCGCCGCGTGCTGCGATTGTTGGGGGTTCGCTCGGGAAGCGTGGCGTCCGGCTCCCCGGAACAACCACCACCCGCTACCGGGGACAGCCCTGCGATCAGTCCCGGCAACGACTAACCGGCTGCCCGGCTGTGCTCGCCTCTATCCGCGTTGCGGCGTCGGGATTTTGCCCAACGCCAAACAGGCGTGACGGCTCCGCTCACGCGGAAAATTCGGGTATGATAATTGCGCTCACGCGCTGACTATCAATCCTGCAAGGAGGCGACGATGGCTACCGCCAGAGAGGATACCGCTGCTCAATGCATCGAGCAGGCCATCGCCTTCCTGGCGCAGTCGGACCGTGAATTCGACGCGGGAGATCGCAGGCAAGGTTCGGAAAAGCTCTACGGCGCGGCCACGCAAGCCGTCATCGCTGCCGCCAAGCAGCGCGGCTGGCAATATCGCAGCCACCGCGCCACCAAGAACGCAACCATCCGGCTCGCAGATGAATACGGTGATCCATTCCTGTCGGCTGGATTCGTCGCTGCGGAAAAGTTCCACAAGAACTTCTTTCACGATGAGATGGAAGACTACGAGATCGTAGCCGACCGGCCCATCGTCCACCGCTTTGTGAACCGTCTGGTCGCGCTGGTCAACGACTATCCAGACGGGGTCTGATGCCGCGCGGCCAGATGAATGCAAATCAACAGTTGCCAAAAGGAGAAGAACATGTACGTACTGCGAAGAATTTTCAAGACCAAGCCCGGCGAGGCGCGCCGCGTGGCCAGCCTGCTGCAAAAGCAGGGCCAGATTTTCCACGACGCCGGCCAACGCAGCGAAATCCGGGTCTATTTCAACGGCGCGACCACTCCAGCGGAGCAGGACGTCGTCATTCTCGAGTGGACTGATGAGTCCCTGATGTCGCCCATGCGCGGCGACAATCAACTGCCCCCGGCGGCGCTGGAAGTGGGTGCACAGATCAGGCCGCTGGTGGAGAGCAACCGCATCGAATTCTGGGAGTTGATGTCGCCCGACAAGATGATGGACGTCTAGCCGCCGGCACATTCAGGAGGCAATATCGTGGAAGTAGCACAGGTGGCAGAGATACTCCTGGAGCGCGGCCAGACCGTGTCCGTTGCCGAGGCCTGCACCAACGGCCTGCTCGGCTACACGCTGGGCACCATCCCGGGCGCGTCCCGGTTTTTCCCGGGCGGCGTCGTCGCCTACACCGGCGGGCTCAAGGAGAAGATCCTCGGCGTGCCCGACGAGCTCTATGAGACCGCGGGAAGCGTCAGCCGGGAGATGGCCATCGCCATGGCTCGTGGCGCGCTGGAGCTCACCGGCACTGACTACGCCCTCTCAACCACCGGCGTCACCGGCCCGGCTGCCGGCCGCAGCGGGCTGCCCATCGGCACCTTCTGGATCGGACTGGCCGTCAAGGACGGTGAGGACGCCGCCATCGAGATCCGCGTCGGCGGTGACCGCGACGCCACCAAGCACGGAGCAGTGCAGGCAGCCATCGACCTGCTGGGACGAGAACTGACCGGCTAACTATTGCCGAGCGCATCGCCGAGAGCTTCCGATGAGTTTCGCGCGGGCCCTCGGCGATGCCATCGTCGATCCACGGGAGTGCGGAGCAGGAAGGAAATGTTTTCTAACGTTCGCAGGGATATAATAGTGCTCTTGATCGGCGCCGCCATCGGAACGCTATTTGGAATACTGGTCGCATATCCGGAAATGCTTGCGAGCCCTCGGGAAAACGCTGCCCGCATTAAAGCGAACGAACAACGGATCCAACTGCTGTGGAACGCCCACTCAATTGAACACTCCACGCTGACCCCGGATGGAGGACCATAGCCATGAGCGGGGCAATTTTGACAATAGCAGCAGCCATGTTTGGTATTCCGCTGGTCATTATGGTAGCCATAGCTGCAACTGGATCAGAGATCCCCTCCTTGATGTTGTTCCTAGGCGGTTGGAGTATGGCCTTGGGCGTGTTGGCTGGAGGCATCGGCGCGGTAATTGCTGCCTATGGGGGCTAATTCATCGGTCGGGATACTCCATCACGATGCGTGACCTACAGAACGCGCCCATCGGTAACTGGGCAACAAGTCGTCAGGTTCCAGTCTGTCGGCGAAGATGGATCACCGGCACGACAAGCTACTTCTAATCAACGACCCAATAGCGATTTGGAACCAGAAAGCTCACCGCAACCCGGAGCACCAATGAAATTCGGAGTATCCCTTTCCGCCATCGCCCAGCAGCCGGCCGGCGCCGACATGCAGCAGGCTTTCGCCGACATCTGCTCTTACGTCGGCGCGGCGCGCGACCTCGGGTTCGATATGGTCTACCAGGGCCAGCACTACCTGACCGACCCCTACCAGCAGTTGCAGACGATGCCGCTTCTCGCCCGCATCTCCGCGGAGGCGCGGGGCATGGGCCTGGTCGCAACGATGCTGGTGCCCCTGCATCATCCAGTGGACCTGGCGGAACGGGTGGCTACCATGGACGTGATCACCGGGGGCAACTTCACCCTGAGCGCCGCCCTGGGCTACCGCGACGAAGAGTACGACAACTTCGGCGTGCCCCGCCGCACCCGGGTGAGCCGCTACCTGGAATGCCTGGAGGCAATGCGCCTGCTGTGGTCGGGGGAAAAGGTGAACTACGAGGGCCAGTACTTCCGGCTGCAGGACGCCCAGCTCATGCTGCGCCCCGTACAGCAGCCCCACCCGCCGGTGTGGGTGGCCGCCAACAGCGACGCCGCCATCACCCGGGCCGCCCGGATGGGCTACACCTGGTACGTCAACCCCCACGCCAAGTTCGACACCATCAGCCAGCAGGTGGAGATGTACCACGAGGCCGCCGGCGCCGCCAATTCGGGCGCCCCCGACCGCCTGCCCCTGGGTCGCGAGGTCTTCGTCGGTCGGACTCACGAGGAGGCCATCGCCAACGCTGCGCCCTACCTGGGCGGCAAGTACGAAGCCTACGCCCAGTGGGGCCAGGACAAGGCCCTGCCCGGCGAGGAGAACTTCCGCGAGCCCTTCGAGGACCTGGCCCGCGACCGCTTCGTCATCGGCAGCCCCGACGAGGTGGTAGAGGAGCTATCCCGCTACCGTGCGCTGGGAATGTCCCACGGCTGCTTCCGCATGATGTGGCCGGGAATGCCGCTGGCCGACGGCATCGCCAACCTGGAACTCTTCGCCGATCGCGTGGCACCGCACCTGCGGGAGGATTAACCTCCCGCCCGGTCCTGCGAAAAGGTCCTATCCCGCCCGCAGCGTCTGCTCCGTCTCCGCCGCGGCCTTGATCCGCTCCCAGTCGTACAGCATGGTGGCCATTCGCACCATGCTCCACATCTCCGACTGGTCGGAGTAGTGCGGGCTGGCCGGGTGCCCCGAGGCTCCCAGCGGCACCGCCCACAGCGAGCGATTCCAGTCGGCCGGATCGTAGGCATAGCGAAACACCGAGAGCCCGCCCACTGTGGCCAGGTCGCCCGGGGCGTAGGAGCCGGCCCACGGCGTGTCGCCGTCGCCGCCGGTGGGAATCTCCGGAGGATCCAGCAGGCCGCTCAGTCCCGGCATTGCCAGGGACAGCGGATGCTGCGGCCGCGCCCGATGCACCCGATCCCAACGCCACCCGGACATATCGGAACCCAGCTTTGCGGACAGCGTGCGCACTGCTTCGCCCAGCGCCAATGTCAGCGCAACAGTCCAGTCCTCACCAGCCGGCAGCAGGTCGGTGTCGCCGGCGGCGATGGCATCGGCCATCAGGTTCTTGAACCGGTTGAGGAAAACGCCACGCCCTCGATCGGCGGGTTGCCACCCCATGGCGGCCAGGTCTTCCCCGACGTTGTGCTTCAGCAGACGCCACAGCAACGCGTCGCACATCGCGCTGTAGATGGTCGGCTCAACCGCGCCGGGGTCGATGCTGCCCGACCAGTTTTGCAGCCTGGCCAGTGCGGCAGCCGCGGCCGGGTCGTCGGGCGCAGGCACGCCGGAAAGCGCAGCCACATAGGTGTTGGCCGGGACGGAAACCCGCTCGGCGTGGATGCGGCCCATGTCGTTGGCAGCCGCTCCGGATATGCTCTCCACGCCGTGGGTTACGCGCATGGCGCGATACCCGGGAGCAAAGTCCATCGAGATGTAGTACGGATAGTCCACGCCCACCGGCCGGTTGTTGGCTGTCACTATGTAGCCCTCGGACGGATTGATGTAGCGAGGCATGTCCTCGAAAGGAATGCTGCCCTGCCACTCGTGTTCCCCGTCCCATCCCGGCACCGGCAGGGGAGCCGGCACGTCGCCCGGTCGGCGGGGGATCTCGCCCCGACACTGGTAGCCGATGTTGCCGTGCACGTCGACCATCACGAAATTGTTCACCGGGTCGACCCAGCCTTCCATGGCGTCGGCCAGTTCGTTCACGCTGGTAGCCTCCAGCATGGCGGGCAGGATGTCCGTCCACGGATCCCCGCCGTCGCCGGCGGTGTACCGCAGGGCCAGGCCATAGCCGGACATCGGGTCGCCGCCCACCACCGGCCCGTGGTGCGTCGCCCAGGTGCGGATACGCACATCCTCGCCGTCACGAACCCTGATTACCTCGTCGCGCACGTCGGCGTTGAACCAGTCTTCCTGGTGCTGGTAGAGGGACGGATCAGCATCGTTGAATCGCTCGATGTACAGGTCCTGGTAGTCGGCGGCGGTATGGGTCACGCACCAGGCCACCCACTGGTTGTGCCCAAAATGCGGGAAGCCGGGCACGCCGGCGAAGGAGTTGCCCACCGCGTCGAATTTGTCGCAGGCCAGGTGGTTCTGATAGTACACGCTGGGGGTGTCGAGGCCCCGGTGGCTGTCCCCGGCCAGCAATCCCTTGCCGGTGGCGGTCCGCTCCGGCCCGATAGCCCACGAGTTGGACCCGCTGTCCATTTCACCGATGAGGTTCAGGTTGGCGGCGTGTTCCAGCAGTTGCTCCAGCCCCAAGTCCACTGAGCCGTCGTAGTCGGCGCCGGTGGGGATGATGACCGGCTGACCCGGCGGGTAGGACGGAAACAGCGCGGCGGCCCGTTCCGCGCCCAGCGCCTTCACCAGCCGCGCCCGCCACGCCTTGGTCTCGAAGACGCCCATAAAGATGTGCCGCACCTTGAAGATGGCCAGGCTGTGCCACGGCTCCCACGGCTCCGGCTCGATGCCGGCGATGGCATACTCGGCGGGCAGCGGCGCGTCGCTGTTGATGAACGCGTTGACGCCGGCCGCATAGGCTTCCAACATCGCCTTGGCCCTAGGGCCGGCGGCTTCGCAATCGGCCCGGGCCGCATCCTCCAGCCGGTGCCGGCGCATCTGCATGTCCTGTCCGACGGCGGACGCGCCGGCCGCCTCGGCCCAGCGGCCCACGGCCCGCAGACGATCAAACTCCATAGCCCACAGCCGGTCCTGCGCGGTGACGAAGCCCTGGGCGAACCAGGCGTCGTGCTCGTTGGCCGCGCGCACGTGTGGGATGCCCCATTCATCACGCCAGACTCGCACGTCGGCCTTCAGGCCCGGCAGGGCGAGCTCGCCGTCCAGAGGAGGGATCGCGCTCTTCAAATCATGCGCAGTTATAGAGTCGGGGTTGGCGGCAGTGATCGTCATGGCGGTCAACTCCAAAATCGGATACCGCCATATTACCGCAGCGCGGGCCGACGGGGGAGTTCAGATCAATCGCGGATCAGCCGCCGCTGGACTGTACGGAGGAGGGCGCGGACTGCAGCATCTCTCGCACTTCAAGTGCCGAGGGCGTTGCCGGCTGGTTGGGATCCGGTTCACCTGCCGACTCTGCGGATTCTGCGACGGCGGCGGAGATGCGCTCACGGGCCATTCGACAGTATTCGTTGGACAGGTCGATTCCGACGTATCGGCGCCCCTCCATCAGGGCGGCAATCGCCGTGGTGCCGCTGCCGATGAACGGGTCCAGCACCACCTCGGCGGTGGTCGCAGCAATAGCTCGTCGCGCCAGCTCCACCGGGAAGGACGCGGGGTGGGGGTTCCCCCGGTCCTGCCGGATCTGCCACACGTCGCCGATGCCGCCGGCCTTGGGGGCCAGGCGGAACTCTGGATTCGCCACCAGGTAGATCACCTCGTAGGTGGGCAGGAAGTACCCGGGGTTGTGGTTGAACCCACCGGATCGCTGCCAGATGATGATCTGCCGCACGGGAAATCCGTCCATGATGTCGGCCCGGTCCTGCAGCAGGCCCCGCTGCACGCGCCATTTGTGGTTGTAGAAAATTGCCCCGTCGGGAGTGAGCACTCGGAGCATCTCGCGCAGGCACTCCCGCTGCCATTCCACGTAATCCGCGTGGGGCATCCTGTCGCCGTGCTCGGCGTACCCTCGTTGCAGCATCAGGGTGGCGCGCGACCATTTGCCGCCGTTGCCGTTTTTCATCCCGTTGCCGCTGCTGTTCAGCAGGTTGTACGGCGGCGAGGTGACCACGAGATTCACCGACGCCGACGGCATCCGGCCCATGGCCGAAAGGCAATCGTCGCAGTGAATCTGATTGAGCCAGGGTTCTATATTGGTCGGATTCATAGAAAGCGTATGAATACGCTTATTGAACCCCAACCAGCCGATTTAGCGCATAGAAAGACCCCGGCGGGTTTCGGCGTTTCTGGCCGCTGCCGTTTGCGCCAGAGGCTGCTCACGCGGTGTACAGTAGATCCTGCTTAACACGCAGGACTAGCCAGCCGGACCCGCCGTCAACTCGCCGTGAACTCCCGCATGAGCCGAGCGTGCTAGACTGCGGACAGGAGAGATTGTCATGAAAAGAACTCTAAGCGCCAAATTCGAAAACGGTGCCTTCAGACTGCTGGAAACCGAACACCTGCCCATACCGGAAGGCGCCGTCGTATCCATCATCGTTGTCGACGCACCCCCGTGGGACGCCCCAGATGGATGAAGAAACTTCTTGACCAAGAGGAAGCGGAGCACTACCTCAATGCCGCCGACGGCGAGACCACCCCATGATCGTGCCGGACCTTAATCTGCTGATCTACGCATTCGACTACCGAGCGCCCCAACACCCACAGGCCCGCCAATGGTGGGCCGAACTATGGTGGGCCGAACTATTGAACGGAGACGAACCAGTGGGGATCCCCTGGGTCGTCCTGACCGGGTTCATCAGACTCGCGATCCGACCAGGCACATTGGCCAGGCCCCTAACAGGAGCGGAGGCAATTGAAGAGGTCCTGCGGTGGCTCGCAAGACCCCACGTATCGGCCATTAGCCCGACAGACAGACACCCGGAGTTGCTGGCAGGTCTCCTACAGGCCGCAGCCTACGGACCCAACACGGTAACCGACGCCCACATCGGCGCGCTGGCCATAGGACACAACGCTGTCGTCCATAGCAACGACCGCATCTTCACCCGGTTCCCCGGTATCCGACTGCACAACCCCGTCACGTAGGTCGCTCGTTGAGCGCCCCCGTCAAGGGGTTCAGCCGGTGCGTCGCGCCACCAGTAGCCCGTCCTCCCGGGTCACTCGCATGGCGAAGGGATACCGGTCCACCTCCAGCGCCAGGCCCACGTCGCGGGGATGGAATTGGGGCTGCGCGTCGTCGAAGAACTTCTGCGTCGCGCCACCCGCCATGATCAGCTTGCGCAGGGCTTCCGGGTCCGGACTGCGGCCCTCCAGCCGGTTGCGCAGGTACATGGCGCAGTGCTCGTCCTCATCGGATCTATTCACGCCCTGGTCGCCCATGGCCAGGATGGTCACCAACTCGGGCTGCGGCTCCTCCGCCAGAACCGCCTGCGCCGTTGCGCCGGCCACCACGAAAGAGGTTACGTAAATCGGATCGCAGCCGGCCGCTCCCGCCGCCGCCGTTCCCACCGTACCGGCGCGGGTGGACTGGACGACGCTCTTGCCGTCGAAATCCACCGAGGACGCTTCAAACGGCGAGTTGCCGTGGTCAAACCCCTCGGGTCGGCGGCCGTCCACCTCTCCCATCAGAATGTCGGCAATGGCCGGATTGCTTCGCCGGATCTCCAGCGCCTCCTCCACCTCGGCCACCAGGGTGATCCGTTGCACGCCCCGGTCGAAGGCGATGGCCGCCGTGGTGAAGGCGCGGAACACGTCGATTACCAACGCCGCGCCGGTGGCCTCGTTGGCGTCTCGGGACAAACTGCCGATGCGAATTTCCATAGCATTGTTCTCTTTTACATCGATGAACAGGATAAACAGGATGGTTGATCTTTTTCGAAAAATCCTGACTATCCTGTCTATCGATGTCAATTAATTCAGGTGGTTTTGACGAGCTTTTGGAGGGAACGTATCTCGCGGGGCGGGTCCAGGTGCTGCCCGGTGTGCGTCCACGAGACCTCGCCCACGTAGATGTTCCCCACGGAATCCAGGCAGACCCCATGAGGCGCGATGAACTGGCCGGGCGCTTCGCCCTCTGGCCCGTCGCCCACTCGGGCCTGGCGGCGTCCCTCGGTGTCGTAGACGCTGACCCTGGGGCCAAGGCCGGTGGCCTGGGAGTTGGGCCCGATGGCCGAGCCCAGTTCGCCGATGTACACCAGCCCGGCATCCTGGTCGATGTACAGGCCACAGGGCCGGGACATGTCGTTCCACTGACCCATGAACCTGCCGTCGGGATTGAACACCTGCACCCGATGGTTTTCGCGGTCGGCCAGGTACACCAGACCGTCGCGGTCGGTGCCGATATTGTGGGCGATGTTGAACTCGGCCGGCCCATTTCCGGATTGGCCCCACGAGAAGATCAGCCGTCCGTCCGGGCTGTACTTGTGGATGCGGGCGTTGCCGTAGCCGTCCGACACGTAGAAGTCGCCGTTCCGGGGATCGATGGCGACGTGGGTGCAGCGGTTGAACGGATCGCCCGACATGAAGTCCGCGGGATGGCCGCTGGTGCCCAGGGTCAGCAATATCTCGCCGTTGAGCGTGCACTTGCGCACGGTGTGATCGCCGTCGTCGGTCAGGAACATGGTCCCATCCGGGGCCATGGTGACCCCGTGGGCTCGCGGGAACACGCCTTCGCCCCAGGACTCGATGAAGTTGCCGTCCTTGTCGAACACGATCATGGGATGCTCGCCGCGATTGAAGGCATAGACATTGTCGTCCGCATCGCAGCCCACGGCGGCGACCTCTTTGAACGCGTAGCCGGGCGGAAGATGACCCCAACCCTCCTGCACTTCGTAGGTAAACTGGCCCTCTCCGATAGTTACCATCCGTGTCCCTCCTGTGATGGCAGCGACGCTCGCCGGCGCCGCGCACGGCGGTGATTGTAACCCATACGGTTACCGGGGCCGATGCTACAATGGGCCATCACGACCCCATTCCAACCCAAGGAGGCCCCCGATGGCCGACCCGCGACGCGATTTCGTCAAGTACACATTCTATAAGGTGCAGCCCGAGTGGCGCCGCCTGCCCGCCGCCGAGCGCGAGGCCGGCAAAGATGAGTTCGCCGCCGTGGCCTCCGAGCACGCCGACCGGGTCGCTCTGAACACCTACACCCTGGTGGGCGCCCGGGGCGACGCCGATTTCATGCTCTGGGGGGTGTGCCCCGAGCTGGAGCCTATCAACGAGATGGCCGCGCGGCTCAACGGAACCCGCCTCGGCGGCTACCTGGAAACGCCGCACTCGTATCTCGGCATGACCCGCCGCTCTCCCTACATCGACGACCATCAGCACGAGGGGCAGGAAGGGACCGGCGACGCCGCGTCCATGCGGATGATTGGCCGCCGCTATCTCTTCATGTATCCCTTCTGGAAGACCCACGACTGGTACCAGCTGCCCAAGGACACGCGCCAGGAGATGATGAACGAGCACTTCGTCATCGGCCACAAGTATCCCCAGGTCAAGATTTCGACGGCCTACTCCTTCGGCCTCGACGACCCCGAGTTCATCCTGGGCTTCGAGACCGACGAGCCGGGCACCTTCCTGGACCTGGTGATGGATCTCCGCGAATCCAAGGCCCGCCCCTACACGCTCAAGGACACGCCCATCTTCTCCTGCATCAACCGCCCTCTCCGCGATTGCCTGGACGACGCGGCGTAGCGATGGAGACGCACGATGACCACGCAAACCGTTGCCACCCCACAACCTGACGCTACGGTCAATCCGCCGGACGGAGATATGCCGGCGCCCTTCTCGCTGGACATCAGCTCCATACTCGCCCTGCTGCCGGATGATGACGCGCTGGACGACTGGTTCCTGCGCTTCACCGCCGACAACGAAGACCTGGGCTACCAGTTCGAGATTGACCAGCAGGGGAGATTGTGGGCAATGGCATCGGAAGGCATGGACGGAACGGAACGTCAATTTAACCTGCAGTTTGACCTCCAAATTTGGCTCAATGCTGGTCCTGGCGGAAAAGTAGTCATCGGAAACTCGCGGGTTCGCATGGCCTGGCCGGGACGCCGCGCTCCGGATGCCGGCTGGATGGCCCCGGAACAGTTAGCATCCTTGCCGCCGGCGGGGCAGCGACCTCACAGCTTTCCCTTTGCCCCGCGCTTTGTGGCGGAAATTCGATCCCTTTCCAATTCCCTGGAAGACCAGCAGGACAAGATGGAGGAATGGATCGCCCGCGGCGTCGGCCTGGGCTGGTTGATTGACCCCTTCCTGCGACAGGTGCACGTTTACCGCCCCGGCGTGCCCCCGGAAGTCCTGGACGACCCGGAGACGGTCAGCGGCGATCCAGAACTACCGGGGTTCGTGTTCAACGTGCGCAATCGCCTGTTTGACCTGGTATAGCGGGTTCCGGAAGGGAGGCGCGACGATGACCGAGCAAACCGCATTTTATGAACCGGAATCGCTGCGCACTGCGGGATGGTTCGCCGGAGAGATAACCCCGGCCCCAGGTGAAGCGAAGAGCAACGGCGAACTGACTTTCGATTCGCCATAGCGCCTCGACTGCTGGCATCCTTCGCCGTGCGGTCAAGGTACCACGGTAAAATCGGCGGAGTGCACCGTAAACTGGAGTCGGCCAAGGGCGCGGTCACAGTCAATCCGCCAGTGGCCCAACAGGTCCCAGCCCAGCAGGGAAGGCACCGCCATGTTGGTGGCGGTAGGTGCCGCAATGCGGAGGTCTATCCGATAGCCGTAGAATGGCTCCCCGGCCTCATTGGAGAATATCAGATAAGCGGGTTCACGAAAGTATTGTGACGTGCCGCCGACGCCGAGCGCTGGCCCCGGATATTCCAGCAAGTCGTGTGGGATCCCCATGCCATCTGCATCATGAGGGTGCAGGCAGGTCAGACCGGCGCCCGTATCTACCAAAAAGCTCATGCCTGCCGATAAGCCCAAGCGTGGGAATCCGATCCGGCATCTAACGAAGGGCCGGCCGCCTTGGAAAGTTCCCCTGATCATAAAATCCAGGCGTCGGGGTTGGTGTCCAAAAACGCAATGACTCTGGGCTGGCCGGCCAGTCCGTTGCGCTTGATTGCCTCCAGCACTTCGCCCTGGCTGTCTCCTACAAACAGGCGGCCATCTTCAACTACGGCCACCCATCGGTCGGGGTAAGTGGCGGTCAACTCGTCCCACCTGGCATCAACGTCGTCGGCCAAGGCACCGTAGCGGGCCATACTTTCCTTCAGGACCTCGTAGCCGCCGAAGCCAGCGACGATATTCGCTACGGTGTGTTCTTCTATCGGTTTATCCCACCCGGTTGCCGGCATAGTCCCCTCCCTACAGCGGCTCATAGATGGAACTCGGTCATTGACGCCGGGCTACCGCAGCGCCAGCATCCGCTCCAGGGCCACGATGGACTCCTGCTGCTCCTGGTCCGGCACCAGGATCCGGTTGACCACCTCGCCTGCCACCAGGCTCTCCAGCGTCCACAACAGGTAAGCCGGGTGGATGCGGTACATGGTGGAGCAGGGGCAACTCACCGGGTCCAGGCAGAACACCGTCTTGTCGGGGTTGTGCATCGCCAGGCGGTTCACCAGGCTGATTTCGGTGCCCACTGCCCATACGGACCCGGCGGGCGCCTCGTTGATGGTCTTGCGGATGAACTCGGTGGAGCCGTTCAGGTCGGCGGCGTCAACCGTCTCCATGGGGCATTCAGGGTGAACCAACACCGTCACATCGGGGTAACGCTGCCGAGCCGAGTCGATCTGCTTGGTGGTGAAGCGCGTGTGGACGGAGCAGTGGCCCTGCCACAGCACCATCTTGGCCTTGCGCAGTTGCTCCGGGGTGTTCCCGCCCATGGCCTTAAAGGGATTCCACACCACCATCTCGTCCAGGGGGATGCCCAGCTTGAGGGCGGTGTTCCGGCCCAGGTGCTGGTCCGGCAGGAACAGGACCCGGTCGGCCTCACCGAACGCCCATTCCAGCACGGCGGTGGCATTGGACGACGTGCATACCGCGCCGCCGTTGCGCCCGCACAGGGCCTTGATGGCCGCCACCGAATTCATGTAGGTCACAGGCAGGATGCCGCCGTGGTCTCCGAGCACATCCTGCAAATCTTCCCAGCCGTCCTCAACGTCCTGGATGGGCGCCATGTCGGCCATGGAGCAACCGGCCGTGATGTTGGGCAGGATCACCTGCTGGTGGTCGCCGGCGAGGATGCACGCCGTCTCCGCCATGAAGTGGACGCCGCAGAAGACGATGTAGTCGGCCTCGGGGCGGGAGGCAGCCTCCTGGCTGAGCAGGAAGGAGTCGCCCTGGAAGTCGGCGTACTTGATGATCTCCTCGCGCTGGTAGTGGTGGCCCAGGATGGTCACGCGGTCGCCCAGGGCGCGCCGGGCGACGCCGATGCGCTCGTCCAGCTCGGCTGGGGAGCAGGCCAGGTACTCACCGGGGATCTTCTGCCAGCGGACGTTGATGGCCAACTCCTCCGCCAGTGACTTGGCGGGAAGTTCGTCTTCCGGTTTGCAGAAGGCGGCGTGTTCGATTTCGGTGAGGGGAATCGTTGGTTGCCTGGTTTGCGTAACCATAAAATTCGCCTCCTCTCGGTTGATTTTGTCATTCCGGCGAAAGCCGGAATCCAGAAGTTCACCTGGACTCCGGCTTTCGCCGGAGCGACGGAGTTATTGTCAGTGATGATTACGCCAGCACGCCGGCCAAAGACCATGGCCCGGTGCGTGTGATCCGAACGTCCACCAGGTTGCCGGTCAGGTCCGGCTCGGCGGCGCATTCAGGAAGATCAAAATAAACGAGCTTGTTTCCGCGAGTGCGTCCGGTCCAACTGCCGCGCTTGCGGTTTTCGGCCAGCACCTGGACTGTATCGTGCAGATACGCCGAATTGATGTCGGTGAGGATGCCCTCTTGCAACGTTTCGAGGCCCTTCAGCCGACGCTGCTTTTCCTCTTGCGGAACGTCGTCTTCCATGGTGCGGGCGGCGATGGTGCCGGGCCGTGTCGAGTAAGCGGCGCCGTGGACCTTGTCGAACCGCAGGTCGTCCACCAACCGCAGCGTGTTCTCGTACTGCTCGTCGGTTTCACCCGGGAAACCGACGATGATGTCGGTGCTGATGGTCACATCGGGGATGGTGTCGCGGATCTCGCTGATGATGCCGCGGTACTCTGCGGTGGTATAGGGCCGGCGCATCCTTTGCAGCACTTCGTCGTCGCCCGACTGCACCGGCAGGTTGATGTGCTCGCACACCTTGGGCAGATCCGCCACGGACCGGATGATGCGGCTGCTCATGTAGGAAGGATGGGATGTCAGGAAACGGATCCGGTCCAGCCCTTCCACGTCGTTCAGCCTGGCGAACAAGTCGGCCAGGTCGTCGCCCTCGTCACGGTCGTGGCCGTAGGCGTCAACCGTCTGTCCCAGCACCGTGACCTCGCGGACTCCGCGGGTGGCCAGCAGTTCCACTTCGCGGGCGACATCATCCACCGAGCGGCTGGCCTGGCGGCCCCGCCGGTACGGAATGATGCAGAAGGTGCACATCAGGTCGCAGCCGTGGATGATGGGCACGTAGGTTGCCACGTCGGGCCGCTGGGGCGCCAGGGTGCCCACGCAGCCCTCCCAGTCCAGGCCCAGGCGCTCGCCCACAACCTCCAGCAGCGGCTCGAACTCCTGAGGGCGCAGGAAAAGGTCCACGTGGGGGAAGCGTCGCTGTAGTTCCTCGGTGCGGGGGCCGACCATGCAGCCCGTGAGCGCCAGCACCGCGTCGGGCCGCTTCTTGCGCAGGGGTTGGGTCAGGTTCAGCGTGCCGGTCACCTTGTCCTCGGCGGACTGGCGAACCACGCACGAGTTCAGCACCACCACGTCAGCGTCGCCCGGTCGCGCGACCGGCGTGAGGCCCAGTTGCTCCAACGCCGACCCCAAACGCTCGGAGTCGGCGGTGTTCATCTGGCAGCCTATGGTCCAGATGTGGTAGGTCTGCATTCGAGTTCGTTTCCGAGTAGAAGGGGGGCGTCCGGGATGGAGATGGCGGAGGGAGTGGGATTCGAACCCACGATCCCAGTTTCCCAGGATAAGCGCTTAGCAGGCGCCCGCACTAGACCACTATGCGATCCCTCCCTACCCTTCTGGGTGCCGTTCATTATAGCCCATTGTGAAGCGCGTTACAAACTTCGGTGTTGGATCGGCCACTCCGGCAGCCGGAATTCGGAACCCCCTGCTGCAACCAAAACCAATGAATCGTCGTACACTGAAACACCGTGCCATTTATTCGGGGACTCAATAAACGAAAGCACGGTACAGAGGAGAGCGGTGATGAGGATGAGGCAGAGGCGCATGGTGATTTTGCTTGCGGCGGCGCTGGCAATGGTAATGGCGCTCGGCGCGACAGCTTGTGGCCAGGACGAACCCGGTGCCGGACCAAACGTTGAGCCCCGCGCCGAGGCGACGTCGCCCGCGGTTCCCCCGGCAGCCACGGCTGCGCCAGCGCAAACGGCGCCCACCGCGGCCGCTCCAACGGCTGCCGATCCTCGACCCGAGCCGACGGCCGGGGCAACGCCTCAGACCACCGCGCCGGCCGAACCCACAACCTCCCCCGCTGAACCCCCGGCAACGACTGTTCCGACCATCGTTCCCACGGAACCCACCCCGACCCACCCGGCGCCGACTCCCCGGCCCGGCGTAAACCCCGAGCTGAGGGCCTACGCCGACGAGCACGCCCACGGGCCGGGCGCAATCTATGTGGGCGATGCCACCCAGTTGCTCGGCCCGCCACCCCACCAAAGCCTCACGTTCGGCGTGCCCGAAGCCATCTACCGGCAAGGCTCCGCGGCCGCCGTTCTGGGCTTCGAGCCGGCCGGCATCCCCGATCACCTGTTCATCTACGACAGCGACTACTACCGCAATCTCATCGACAAGGCCAACCTCACTGATCCCACCCAGCTCACCTCTTCCGACGAGAGCATCAAGATCCAGCACGTGTGCATCGACCGCAACCTGCCCACCTGCGTGCTGATCCAGACCTACTGGGCGCCGAACCTGTGGGAACGCACCAACGGACAGGTGGAGCTGTCTGTGACGTCCTTCGTCGAACTGGGATTGGCCGGGCCTGACACCTTGAGCCAGGTCGCCGACGGGTCCCTGGACATGGTCAACATCTTCACCGGCTACGTGGCCGGCGCGCATCCGTCGCTGGAGGTGCAGTCCCTGTGGGGCACGGCCACCGACTGGCAGACCTCGTACTCCGCGCTGGCGGACATGGCGCCCGACATCGACCGGATGCTCCTGGACATCACCGGCGGCAGCCCGGTGCTCAACCGCAACTGGTTCGCCGGTTCCGACCAGTGGTTCTTCAGCAACCGGCCCCTGCGCTCGATTGGCGATTTCGAAGGTCAGCAGGTCCGCACCCACTCGGCGTCCATGTCCGACTTCATCCGCGGCATGGGCGGCGAGCCCGTCGAGCTCAGCATCGGGGAACTGTACACCGCCCTGCAAATCGGCACTGTGGACGCGGCGGTGACGACCCTGCTGCTGGGCGTCACCGGCAGCCTGTACGAGGTCGCCGACCACATTGCCGGGCCGGTGATCGGCTTCGGCTACACCAACAACGTGATCAACAAGGACATTTGGGACGGCATACCGGAAGACTTGCAGCAGATCATCATCGAGGAAGGCGCGAAGACCGAGCTGGAAGCTCTGCGCCTGGCCCCCTTCCAGAATTTCATCGCCCTGGAAGCGGCGCAGGATAGAGGGCTGGAGGCCGCACCGTTCTCAAATGAAGTGCAAGAGCACATCCGGACGGTGGTACTGCCGGAGCATGTCATCCCCGGCTGGCTGCGTCGGCTGGGTTATCCGGGCAGCGGCGCGGACGCCGTGGCCATCTACAACGCGAAGTCTGCTCCGTACACAGGATTGATGATCGCGCCCGACGGCTCCGTGGAGCGGGTCCCGATAACCAAGGGGCAGGGCGCTCAGTGACGCCGGCGGCCCTGAATGTGTTCCCGGCTTGTCATCGCGAGGAGCGCAGCGATGTAATGAGGTTACCGCGCTGCGCTCGCAAATTATCAGAATCAAGATTTGCAGGATTTTATGATTGGCAGGATTGAGATATCTTCATCCCAGAACGGTTCCAATCCTGGTAATCCCGGAATCTTGAAAATCCTGATTCTGACGTTCCCCCGCCGAAACCGGGCACGCGTGAGTCAGCCGTCAGGCTTGCATAAACCATCCATATGTGTATAATGCACATATATGGTTAGACCCGATCCACTCGGCAGCCGGCGGCTGCCCAGGAACTTTCTCACCCCGTGGGTTTTGCTGGTTCTAAAGCAATGGAGCCTGCATGGCTACCTCATCATGCAGCAGCTCAACAGCATGGGATTCGCCGAGGTCGACCACCCCACCCTCTACCGTGAACTGCGCCGCCTGGAAAAGGAAGGACACGTCACCTCAGAGTGGCAAACCGACGGCAGCGGCCCGGCCAAGCGCGTGTACAGCATCACCGAAGCCGGCGAGCAGATGCTGCTGGGATGGTCCGAAGTGGTGTCCGGCTACCAGCGCATGATCGCCGGTTTCTTCGACCTGTACGCCCAGGCATTCGGCATGGCGCCGCCCACCACCGGATCCGACGCGCCAACCGAACCCGAATTCAATGACAACGTAACCTGATCGAAACCAATTCGTAATCAATCAGCCCTAACCTGTGAGCCAGAACCTTCAGGAGGATCACAACGTGGCAGCCACCGTAACCGAAAGCGCGCAAGAAATGGTCAAAGCCTACAACCGGATGATGTCCCAGGGCTTTGCCGCCGCACGAGTGGGTTGGGAACAATCCGCTTCGACCGCCAGGGGCATGACCGAGGCCATCCAGGCCGAACAGACCGCAGCCGGCAAGATCTGGGAAGAATCCATCGGCCGCGCCCGGGACCGCAGCGAGAAAATGACGGAACTCACCCGGGCTTTCGCCGCCGCCCCCAACGCCGGAATCAACCCCGAGGCCAAGGAACTGATGGACGCCATCATCGCCGGTGACCAGGAGTACTTCCGGGCCTGCGCCGAATACGCCCAGGGTGTCGAAAAGCGCCGCGCCGATCGCACCGCCACCATGCTGAAGGCCAACACCGACCTCGCGTCGGCAAGCCATGAAATGGTCGAGAGCGCCATGGACTGCGGCCGGGCCTTTATGGACTGGTCCTTCGCCGTTGGCCGGGGCGCGACTCCCACCGCACCCTTCTAATCGCAGGACTTCCAGCGGCAACCTACAGGAGACACACCCGTGGTCAACTCGACCGAATACGCCTCCCAATTTCAGCAGGAAGCGCAGTTGCAGATGCAGCGCTTCCAGGCCATGTTCGACGCCTTTGTCGTCAACCCGGCCGACCCGCCCGCCGAGGTCACGCCTTACGAAGTCATCTGGAAGCGCGGCAACACCCGGCTGCTCCGCTACGGCTCCCGGGAGCGGGAGACCCTGGGCCCGCCCTACCTGATCGTGCCCTGGCTGGGCATCAGCCGGACCTACGTCCTGGACCTGCTCCCCGGCAACAGCATGATCGAGTACCTGGTCAACCACGGGCACGACGTGTTCCTGCTGGACTGGGGCGTGATCGGCGAAGAGGACCGCGAACTCGGCTTCGAGGAAGGGGTGTACAAGATCATCCCTCGGGCCATCGAACGCGCCCTGGAAGCCTCCGGCGCCAGCGAGATCACGCTGAACGGCATCTGCCTGGGCGGAACCCTGAGCGCCGCCTACCTGGCCCTCCATCCGGACGCTCCGGTGCGCAACTTCGTCGCCGTGGTGGCGCCCATCGACTTCGAGCAGGGCGGCATGTTCCGAACCTGGCTGGACGAGCGTTACTTCCCTGCCGACCTGATCGTTGAGCACTACGGAAGCCTGCCGTCCGTCCTGATGAACACCGGGTTCAAGATGCTGCGGCCCACCCTGGAGGCCCAGGCCATGGCCGGCCTGTGGTCCAACGCCACCCGTCCCGGGTACATCGAGAGCTACAAGGCCATGAGCCGTTGGGCCAACGATTTCGTCGCCATGCCCGGCCGCTTCTTCCGCCAGTTGTCCAAGAACCTGTACGGCAAGAACGAAATGATCCGCGGAGAGTTCCTTATCAACGGCCGCACCGTCAATCTGTCTCGGATCAGCCAGCCCCTGCTGGTGGCAGCCGCCAGCCAGGACTACATCGTTCCCGCGCCCGCTGCCCGCAGCCTGATGGATGTGGTTTCCAGCGAGGACAAGGAGTTCGTGGAACTGCCCGGCGGGCACATCTCCGTGTTCTCCGGCCGGCAGGCCCACCAGACCCTCTGGCCCAAGATCGACGAGTGGGTTTCGACCCGGTCCAACTGAACGCACCAATCCTCGACGTAACCACCACTCCGGGAGCGCCCACTGATGACCACCGCCGACAACGGTACCGACCAAAACAGCGCCACCGCCTTCTTTGAGGCGTGGCAGGACATGATCCGCAAGTCAACCGAGGCCTGGTCGCAGGCCGCCGCTGGCTTCGGCGGGTTCACTCCTCCCAACCCGGGCGCGATGCCCTTCGGGGCGTCCTCATTTGCCGGGTTCCCCTTTGGCGGCTTTCCCTTCGGGTTTCCCCCGGGCGCCGGCGCGCCGGGATCCGCTCCCTTTGCGCCGCCCTTCAACCCGGCCGACTTCATGCAGATGTGGCAGCGGATGTTCGAGACCTGGCAGTCGCAATGGATGAGCAACCAATCCGGCGAAACCCAACCGCCGTCCATGGAGGAGGCCCAGCGCCGGTGGTCTAGCTACCTGGAGTCCATGTCCGCCACTTTCTCCGAGACCATGGGTTCAGAAGAATTCTCCAAGATGCTCGGCCAATACATGGAGCAGGGCCTGGCCTGGCAGGAGCGGACAGCCAAGCAGGTCAACCCGCAGATCAACGCCCTGCTGCGCGCGTACAACCTGCCCTCCCGCAGTCAGATGGACCGGATGTTTGCCCGGATCATTGGCATGGAAGAGAAGTTGGACGACCTGGAGGACGAGATCCGCAAGCTGCGCAGCGAACTGAGCGCGTCCCGGCGTACCCAATCGTCCCGCTCCCGCTCCGCCCGGGCAACTGCCGCGCCTGCGGCCGACGAGGGAGGAGAACAGACCTGATCCCAACGCCCGAACGAGACACCGGAGCGCAGCAACAGGAGGCACACATGAAACTGGAAGGACGTACTGCCCTCGTCACCGGCGCCTCCCGCGGCATCGGCCGCGCCATCGCCCTGGCCCTGGCGGAAGAGGGCGCCGACGTGGCCATCAACTACGTCTCCAACGAGGCAGCCGCGGCCGCCGTTGTCGAAGAGGTCCAGGCGCTGGGACGCCGAGGTATGCTGGCCCGCGCCGACGTAGGCGACTTCCCCGACACCTACGCCATGGCCCACTCGGTGCTCAGGGAGTTCGGCCACATCGACATCCTGGTCAACAACGCCGGCGTCACGTCGGACAAGACCTTCGTCAACATGGACCATTCCACCTGGCGCAAGGTGCTGGCCATCAACCTCGACGGCGTCTTCAATTGCACCAAGGTCTGCATCGACCAGATGGTGGAGCAGAACTACGGCCGCGTGGTGAACATCACCTCGGTTATCGGGCAGATCGGCAACTTTGGCCAGGCCAACTACGCCGCGTCCAAGGCCGGCGTCGCCGCCATGACCAAGACCCTGGCCAAGGAACTGGCCAGCAAGGGCATCACCGTCAACGCCGTGGCCCCCGGTTTCATCGAGACCGAGATGGTCTCCTCCATACCCGAGAACATCCAGGACCGCCTGCTCAGCCAGATACCCCTGCGCCGTTTCGGCAAGGCCGAAGAGGTGGCCCAGATGGTGGTGTTCCTCTGCTCGCCCGAAGGCGACTACGTCACCGGCGCGGAGCTGGAAGTGAACGGCGGGCTGTTCATGTAACGGCCTGCCGCGCCGTGGCTGCGCGTATTATTCGGTTGACACAATCCGGCAACTGGCAGTAACATCGTACACCGCTGCGCCGGAGAAACGCCGGCGGCAAAGGAATTTTTATGCCTACTGTCAATCAACTGGTGCGCAAGGGCCGCAAGCCGGTGCGCAAGAAGACCAAGGCGCCGGCCCTGCACTGGGTGCAGAACTCCCTGCGGAACCGCACCCGCTGGGGCCCCGGGTGCCCGCAGCGTCGTGGCGTGTGCATCCAGGTCCGCACCATGACTCCCAAGAAGCCCAACTCCGCGCTCCGCAAGATCTGCCGCGTCCGGCTGACTAACGGCGTGGAAGTGACCGCCTACATCGGCGGCGAAGGCCACAACCTGCAAGAGCACTCGGTGGTCCTGATCCGCGGCGGCCGCGTCAAGGACCTGCCCGGCGTCCGCTACCACGTTGTACGCAGCAACCTCGACACTGAGGGCGTCGACGGACGCCGCCAGGGTCGCAGCAAGTACGGTACTCGTAAAAACTGACCGAGAACCGAACTGAAAAATAGAACCACCGTCACCCCCACCGCCGGGGGTGGCTCATTTTGGATCGCAAGGTACATTCATCATGTCACGCAGACGTCGCGCCGAACCCAGGATCGTCAAACCCGATCCGCGTTACAACAACACCGAGTTGGCCAAGTTCATCAACCGGGTGATGCTCAAGGGCAAAAAGTCCACCGCCCAGCGGGTGGTCTATGACGCCCTGGACCTGGTGCGGACCGACATGAACCAGGACCCCCTGGGCGTGTTCACCACGGCCCTGCGCAACGCCACACCTCTGGTTGAGGTGCGGCCCCGTCGCGTCGGCGGCGCCACCTACCAGGTTCCGGTGGAACTCCGCACCAGCCGCAGCGAGGCGCTGGCCATGCGCTGGATCATTCGGGGCGCCCGCGCCCGCAACGGGATGCGCATGGCTCGCGGTCTCGCTAACGAGTTCATGGACGCCGCCCGGGGCGAAGGTTCCGCCGTCCGACGCAAGGACGAGCTGCACCGCATGGCGGAGGCCAACCGCGCCTTCGTACATTACCGCCGCTAACCCCGCTCTCCGTCGTAGGGGCGAATGAACATTCGCCCCTACACTTCTGTCACTCGTTCCCCCGACTCTCCCCAGGTACAGGTATGACTGCCGTAACAACCAACGCCGATCTGATACGTAACATCGGCTTCATCGCCCATATCGACGCCGGCAAGACCACGGTTACCGAGCGCGTGCTCTACCTCACCGGTCGCATCCGCAAGGTCGGCGGCGTGGATGAGGGCACCACGGCCATGGACTGGATGCCGCAGGAGAAGGAACGGGGCATCACCATCACCGCCGCCGCAACCACGGCATATTGGCGCGACCACCAGGTCAACATCATCGACACCCCCGGCCACGTGGACTTCACCGCCGAAGTGGAACGCAGCTTGCGCGTCCTGGACGGCGGCATCGTGGTCCTGGACGCCGTGGCCGGCGTGCAGCCCCAGTCGGAAACCGTGTGGCGCCAGGCCGACACCTACGACGTTCCCCGCATCTGCTTCGTCAACAAGATGGACCGGGTCGGCGCTTCCTACGAGCGCACCATCGAGTCCATCCGACGTCGATTGAAAGGCAACCCCGTTGCGGTGCAGGTGCCCATCGGGGCCGAGGACGAATTTCGCGGCGTGGTCGATCTGATTGAAGGCCAGGCCATCATGTATTCCGATGGGCGCGACGACGTGGCCGATCCCCCCGAACTGATGCCGGTTCCGTCCGAATACGAGCAG
This sequence comes from Dehalococcoidia bacterium, assembly GCA_965207585.1. GTDB lineage: Bacteria > Chloroflexota > Dehalococcoidia > Lucifugimonadales > UBA3495 > Bin87. The sequence continues at coordinate 365,984 of CBDBMT010000003.1, forward strand.
GCCTACAACGACTACCGCCAGGAGATGATCGAGAAGATCGTCGAGACGGACGAGGCCCTGCTCATCAAGTACCTTGAGGGCGAGGACATCTGCGCCGACGACCTCCGTTCCGCCCTGCGCAACGCCACGATCAACCGGCAGTTGGTCCCGGTGCTGTGCGGCAGCGCGATGCGCGGCAAGGGCATTGACCCGCTGCTCGACGCCATCATCTGCTACCTGCCCTCCCCCCTGGACGTACCGGCCGTCGAGGGCACTGTTCCCGGCACCGATACCGTCGAGATCCGCGAGCCCCTGGACAGCGAACCCCTGTCGGCCCTGGCCTTCAAGGTCGTGGTCGACCCCTACGTCGGCCGCCTGGTCTTCCTGCGGATCTATTCCGGGTCGGTCGAAGCCGGCGCCGCCGTGCGCAACGTGACTCGGGGCAACCGGGAGCGCATGGGCCGTCTGCTGCGGATGCACGCCAACCACCGCGAGGAGCTGCCGGAGATCACCGCCGGCAACATCTGCGCCGCGGTGGGACTGAAGGACACCTTCACCGGCGACACCATCTGCACGGATCACAAGCCGGTGATCCTCGAACCGCCCCACTTCCCCGAACCCGTGGTGTCGGTGGCCATCGAACCCGCCACCCGCGCCGACCAGGACAAGCTCGGCGAGGCCATGCGGAAGCTGTCCGAAGAAGACCCCACCTTCGTGGTGCGGTTCAACGACGAGACCGGCCAGACCGTGATATCCGGCATGGGCGAGCTGCACCTGGAAGTCCTCGTGGACCGGATGCGCCGTGAGTTCGACGTCGAGGCCAGGGTCGGCCAGCCCCGCGTCGCCTATCGCGAAGCCATCACCAAGCCGGTTCGGGTCGAGGGGCGCTTTGTCCGCCAGACCGGCGGCCACGGTCAGTACGGCCACGTGTGGCTGGAACTGGAACCCCAGGAACGCGGTAGCGGCACGGAGTTCGTCGACGGCATCACCGGCGGCGTCATCCCGCGAAACTACATCCCGGCCGTCGAAGCCGGCGTCAAGCAGGCTCTGGACAACGGCCCGCTGGCTGGCTATCCTCTGGTGGACTTGAAGGTCACGCTGGTAGACGGCAGCTACCACACGGTGGACTCGTCCGAAATGGCCTTCCGTTCCGCCGCGATGATCGCCATGCGGGACGGGACGCGCCGGGCGGCTCCGGTGTTGCAGGAACCCTTCTTTGAGATGGAGATCGTGACGCCGGGCGAGTTTCTCAGCGAGGTGCTGAGCGACTTGGGAGGGCGCCGCGCCCAGATCCGCAGCATCGAAGGGCAGGACGACCTGCAGACCGTGAGCGCGATGATCCCCCTCGGGGAGACGTTCGCGTACACCACGGCGTTGCGGTCCCTGACTCGCGGGCGCGCCTCGTACACCATGGAGTTCCGGCACTACGAGCCGGTGCCTGAGAGCGTCGCCCGGACCCTGGCCTATAGCCGGTAGCCCGGGCACTCGGCCAGTAGAACACACAACAGGAGCGTTATCGGATTAGATTATGGTCGCAAGGCAACAGATGCGGATCATCCTCAAGGCGTTTGACCACAAGATGCTGGACCAGTCCAGCGCCCAGATAGTGGAAACCGCCGAACTGACCGGCGCCCGGGTCGCGGGCCCGGTGCCCCTGCCCACGCAGATCCGCCGGTTCTGCGTCATCCGGGGGCCCCACGTCGACAAGGATTCCCGCGAGCATTTCGAGATCCGAACGCACAAGCGGCTCCTGGACATCATGGAGCCCACCAGCAAGACCATCGACGCGCTGACCCGGCTCAATATGCCGGCGGGAGTGGACATTTCCATCAAGCTCTAACGTAGTTTAGTGTTCTCGTCATTCCGGCGAAAGCCGGAATCCAGCAGCGCTTTCTGGACTCCGGCTTTCGCCGGAGTGACGGGTCATCAATCGAACCGCCTATAAACGGAGTGCGGGACGGGACAATCAGGCTTGAAAGAATAGTAATCCCGTCGTAAAATTTCAGTTCCGGCTGGCGGCTGGCATAAAAGCCACCGCCGCCATTTCATCTAGCGAATTCCATCCACCGGCCAACACTCGCAGGCCCACACTCACAGGCAAAGAAAATGCTCAAGGCGTTCCTCGGCAAGAAGATCGGCATGACCCAGGTGTTCAACGACGCCGGGCAGGTCGTGCCCGTAACCGTCATCGAGGCCGGCCCCTGCGCCGTCACCCAGATCCGCACCGCGGAGAAAGACGGCTACGAATCGGTCCAGCTGGGGTTCGGACGGGTCCGCCGGCCCACCAAGCCCGAGGCCGGCCACCTGCGCGGCAGCCAGGTCGGCCGCCGCCTGGAGGAAGTGCGCGCCGACGACACCGGCGAGTACGAAGTCGGCCAACTGGTCTCGGTGGACATCTTTGAACCCGGCGAAATCGTCGACGTCATCGGCAAGTCCAAGGGCAAGGGGTTCGCCGGAACCATGAAACGCCACGGCTTCGGCGGCGGCCCCCGCACCCACGGCCAGTCAGACCGGCAGCGCGCTCCGGGTTCCATCGGCGGCGGCACTACGCCGGGCAAGGTCTTCAAGGGACTGAAAATGTCCGGCCACATGGGCAACCGCCGGGTGACCGCCAAGGGATTGGAAGTCATCCGCGTGGACGCCGAGCGGAACCTGCTGATGGTCAAGGGCGGCATCCCCGGCGCCCCCAACAGCCCGGTAACCATTCGAAAAACAGGCAAGAGCAGGGCGTGAACGAGCTGAGCAACCGGGTACACCCGCTGCAGATGGCCCATAGCGCCAAGGAACCGATCCGAAATGGAACTCCCCGTACTGAACACCGGCGGCAATGCCGTCGATACCATCGAGGTGGACGAGGCCGTATTTGACGTGCCCATGAACCAGACCCTGGTCCACCAGGCGATGGTCATCTACCAGCTCAACCAGCGACAGGGCACCCATTCCACCCGCACCCGCGCCGAAGTGTCGGGCGGTGGCCGCAAGCCCTGGATACAGAAGCACACGGGCCGCGCCCGCCAGGGCAGCATACGCTCCCCGCAGTGGCGACACGGCGGTATTGCCTTTGGCCCGAAACCCCGTGACTATCGAAAAGCCTTGCCTCGCGCCATGCGTCGCAAGGCTTTGCAGTGTGTCCTGTCCGAGAAAATCCGCGGCGGTCGCCTGATCTGCGTCGACTCCCTGGACAGCCTCGATGGGAAGACAAAGTCCATGAAACAGGTGCTGGAGAACCTGAACATCTCCGGTTCGGTGCTTGTGGTCACGGAAGAAGCCCAGCAGAACGTGGCGCGGGCCGGCGGCAACCTGAAACAGGTGTGGACGCTGCCCTCGGACCTGGTGAACGCCAACGACGTCCTCAAGCGCCAGACCGTGCTGATCACCGTGGGCGGCATCCAACGCATCGCGGAACTGTGCCAGTCTCCCCGGCACCGGGCCCGCCGGGCGGCCAGTGAGGTGGCGGAATAATGCACATCAGCGAAGTCCTCCTGCGCCCCACCATCACCGAAAAGAGCACCCTGTTGCAGGAAGAGGGGCAGTACACCTTCGAAATCGCGCCCCGCGCTAACAAGACGCTGGTCAAGCAGGCGGTGGAAGAAAACTTCAACGTCACGGTCATCAGCGTCAACATCACGCGCAACCGCGGCAAGCGCAAGCGTTACGGCCCCCGTTTCAAGAAACAACCCGATACCAAAAAGGCCGTGGTCACGCTGCAAGTCGGCGACCGCATCGACCTGATCGAGGGCCTGTAGCCAACCCGCCAAGCGTCGGCATCGAGAGCTGAAATCATGCCCCTGAAAAACTTACGTCCCATAACTCCCGGCACGCGCAACGCAGTGCGCCCCTCCTTTGAGGAGATCACCACCAAGAAGCCGGAGAAGTCCCTGCTGGAACCGCTGCAGAAGCGCGGCGGCCGGAACAACAAGGGCCGCATCACGGCGTACCACCGCGGCGGCGGCTCCCGGCGCATGTACCGGCGCATCGACTTCAAGCGCCGCAAGGACGGTGTGCCGGCAACCGTCAAGACCATCGAGTACGACCCGAACCGGACCACCCGGATCGCGCTGCTGCACTACGCCGACGGCGAGAAGTCTTACATCCTGGCCCCGGTGAACCTGTCCGTGGGCGACAAGGTGCAGTCCGGCCCGGACGCCGAAATCAGCCCCGGCAACACCTTGCCGCTGCGCAACATCCCCACCGGGACCGTGGTGCACAACCTCGAGTTGACTCCAGGTCGAGGCGGCCAGTTGGTGCGCGGCGCCGGCACCGGCGCGCAGGTGCTGTCCCGTGAGGGGGACTACGTGCTGATCCGGCTCCCTTCGGGCGAAATGCGGCGGATCCTGCTCAACTGCCGGGCCAGCGTCGGCCAGCTCTCCAACCCCGACCACAAGAACGAAAGCCTGGGCAAGGCCGGCGCCAAGAGACACCTGGGCCGTCGCCCTCACGTGCGCGGTGTCGCCAAGAACCCGGTGGACCACCCCCACGGCGGCGGCGAGGGCCGCTCCCCCATCGGGATGCCCGGCCCCAAGTCACCCTGGGGCAAGCCCACCCTGGGACACAAGACCCGCAACAAGAAGAAGACCTCCAGCCGCTTCATCGTCCGCGGACGCCGCTGGCGGAGGTAGGCACCCAACCCTCGCGCCGCCCCGCGGCCCGACAGGCAGCGTTTGTCATCATGTCAAGGTCAATCAAAAAGGGACCGTACGTCCACCCCAAACTGCTCAAGAAGGTCAACCGGGTTCGCGAATCCGGCGAGGCCACCGTCATCCGCACCTGGTCGCGGGACTCGATGATCATGCCCGAAATGGTCGGTCTGAACTTCGGCGTCCACGACGGCCGGCGCCACGTGCCGGTGTTCGTCACCGAGAACATGGTGGGCCACCGCCTGGGCGAGTTCGCCCCGACCCGAACCTATCGCGGCCACGTCGCCCGGTCGGAACGCTCCAGCAGGGTGAGGTGAGCACATGCCAGTCGTGCGAGCAATGGCTAAGCAGGTGGGCGCCTCCCCCAAGCGTCTCAAGCCCATCATGGACGCGGTTCGGGGCATGACCGTCAACGACGCCCTCGATCACCTGAGCCTGATGCAATCGCCCTGGGCGCGATCGGTGGCCAAGGTGGTACAGTCGGCGGCGTCCAACGCCGAGAACAACGAGTTCATGAACCGCAACGAGCTGCGCATCACGCGCATTTCGGCAGACCAGGCGCGCCCGCTCAAGCGATTCCGGCCCCGCGCCAGAGGCCGGATTGGACGGGTTACCCGCCGCTCCAGCCACATCATCATCGAAGTGGACGAGATACAGGAGGGCTAACTCATGGGACACAAGACCCATCCCTTCGGCTTCCGACTGGGCATCATCAAGGACTGGCGCACCCATTGGTACGCCAACAACGGCGCTCAGTACCGGGCCGGCGTGCAGCAGGATCTTTCCCTGCGCCGCACCATCCATGACGAGTACCGCGCCTTCTCCGATGCCGGCATCGCCAAAATCGAGATCGACCGCACGGCCCAGGAAACCATCGTCAACATCCACTCGGCCCGGCCCGGCATCCTGATCGGTCGCGACGGCGACCGCGTCAAGGGACTGCGCGCCCGTCTGGAGAATATGACCTCCGGGATGCTGCGGCTGAACATCATCGAGATCGAGCAGCCGGAAATGGACCCGTACCTCGTGGGCCGCAACATCGCCGATCAGCTGAGCCGCCGCGTGGCCTACCGCCGCGCCATGCGCCAGGCTGCCCTGCGCACCATGCAGGCCGGCGCCGAGGGCATCAAGATCATCACCAAGGGCCGGATCTCCGGCGCGGAAATCGCCCGCACCGAGAAGCTGATGATGGGCCAGGTGCCGCTGCACACGCTGCGCGCCGACATCGATTACGCGCTGGCCGAAGCTCACACCGCCATGGGTCGCATCGGCATCAAGGTGTGGATCTACAAGGGCCAGATCATGCCGCCGGCCGCCGAGGAAGACGGCGAGCTGGACAGCATCGAGTTCCGCGTCACCAGCCAGGACACCGAAGCCGAAATGCAGGCCGCCGAGTTCGAGAACTAGCTATTTGTCAGAATCAGGATTTACAAGATTTCAGGATTTTCGGGATTGAGTTCCCTAATCTTGCTAATCCTATGACCCTGTAAATCCTGATTCTGACGAAACCGATTACGGAGATTACCACCATGCTGCAGCCTAAGAGGACGAAATACCGCAAGATGGGTCGCGGCAAGCGGCGGGGCATGGCCACCACCGGGAGCACCGTGGAGTTCGGCGAAATCGGCCTGAAGGCCCTGAGCCCCGAGTGGATCACCGCCCGGCAGATCGAATCCGCCCGTATCGCCATCACCCGTCACCTGCAGCGCGGCGGCCGCACCTATATCCGCATCTTCCCGGACAAACCGGTATCCAAGAAGCCGGCCGAGGTCCGCATGGGTGGCGGCAAGGCGGCCAACGACCATTGGGTCGCCGTGGTCAAGCCGGGCCGCATCATGTTTGAGGTCGGCGGCGTGCCTCTGGACCAGGCTGCAGAAGCCCTCCAGAGGGCCGCGCACAAGCTGCCCATTCCCACCAAGGTCGTTTACCGGGATCGCGTGAACTCGCTGCTGGCCACGGCAGGAAGGTGATAGCCGCTATGAAGATGTACGAAATTCGGGCGCTGACCGACCAGCAAATCGAGGAAGAACTGCAAAAGTCCTACCGGGAGTTGATGAACCTCCGGTTCCGGGACGCCGTCAACCAGCTCACCGACACCAACCAGCCCCGCAAGACCCGCAAGGACATCGCACGGATGCTCACCTGCCTGCGCGAGCGGCAGCTTCAATAGCAGTTTGCGGCTCGACGTGACCGCAACACTCTCCGTGCAGTGACAGAACTTTCAGGACTATCTTAATGGCCAAGACAATGCGAAAAGTCCGGGTGGGCTCCGTGGTGAGCACCCGGATGGACAAGACCGCCGTCGTGGAAATGGTGTGGAAGCAGCGCCACCGCGTCTACCGCAAGCAGATGCGGCGCGTGACCCGCTTCTACGTCCATGACCCCGAAAGTCAGTGCCGGATCGGGGACACGGTCCGCATCCAGGAAACCCGGCCGATCTCTCGTACCAAGCACTGGCGGCTCCTGGAGATCCTGTCCCGGCGCCAGGTCGCCGATGTCCAGGCCATTGAACTGGAAGGCGACGCGGTGATTGAGCCAGTGGCAGACGCAGAAGACGATGATGCGATGACGGTTGACGACATCGCCGAAGAAATTACCGATGACGACGAGGATGCGTAAATGATCCAGAGTTACACCAGGCTGCACGTAGCCGACAACAGCGGCGCGCGACGCATCCGGCTCATCAACATCCCCGGCTCCAGCCGGCGCAAGTACGCCTCGGTGGGCGACATCATCGTCTGCACCGTGCGCGAAGCCATCCCCAACTCCCCGGTGCGCAAGGGCTCGGTGGTCAAGGCAGTGGTCGTCCGACAGGCCGCGCCCCTGCTCCGCCCCGACGGCACCTACATCAAGTTCGACGACAACGCCGCCGTGCTGATCAACGACAACCAGCTGCCCCGCGGCACCCGCATCTTCGGCCCCGTCGCCCGCGAGCTGCGCGACAAGGGGTTCATGCGCATCGTGTCCCTCGCGCCGGAGGTGGTGTGATGGCCAGGACTAAAATTTGCCCCATCCTTCCCGTCATTCCGGCGAAAGCCGGAATCCAGCCGGAGGTGGTGTAATGGCCAGGACTAAAATTTGCCCCATCCTTCCCGTCATTCCGGCGAAAGCCGGAATCCAGCCGGAGGTGGTGTAATGGCCAGGACTAAAATTTGCCCCATCCTTCCCGTCATTCCGGCGAAAGCCGGAATCCAGCCGGAGGTGGTGTAATGGCCAGGACTAAAATTCGCCGCGGCGACGACGTCCTGGTCATCGCCGGCAAGGACAAGGGCAAGACCGGCCGCGTCCTCAACATGGTGCCCGAAAAGAACCGGGTCATCGTCGAAGGCGTCAACATGGTGACCAAGCACTACAAGCCGCGCCCCGGCATCCGCCAGGGCGGCCGCGTGCAGCAGGAAGCCTCCATCCACATCTCCAACATCAAGCTCATCCAGAGCAACTACACCGAACCGAGCACTCAGTTCCGCAACCGGGACGAGTAACTCTCTCGGGAGTGATCCCCATGGCTACTGACCAGCAGGAAAGAACCGAACCGGGCGGAGGCCGCCGCCAGCGGCGCCGGCAGGAAGAGGCCGCATCCAACGGCGCCGAGCCGACGGAACTGCCGCCTCCCGCTTTCAAGATCCGCTTCCGGGACGAGATCGTCCCGGCCATGGTGTCCGAGTTTGGGTACACCAGCCCCATGCAGGTGCCCCGGGTCACCAAGATCAACCTGAACATCGGCCTGGGCGAGGCCCTGACCAATGGCCGGGCCATGGAGAGCGCCGTCCGGGACCTGACCACCATCTCAGGTCAGAAGCCGGTCATCACCCGCGCCCGCCGGTCCATCGCCGGGTTCAAGGTGCGCCAGGGCAATCCCATCGGCACCGCCGTCACCCTGCGCGGTGATCGCATGTACTACTTCCTGGAGCGCCTGATCATCACGGCACTGCCGCGCATCCGCGACTTCCGCGGCATTTCGCGCAACGGGTTCGACGGCCGGGGCAACTTCTCCCTGGGCCTGCGCGAACAGATCGTGTTCCCGGAAATCGACTACAACAGCATCGACCGGCTGCGTGGACTCCAGGTAACCATCACCACCAGCGCGACCAACGACGCCGAGGCGGCGCGCCTGCTCGAACACTTCGAAATGCCTTTCGTCCGACAGTAGGCTCGTCCCACCAGTCGGCACATCGCCGTAAGCCCGGCACAGGGAGAGAAGAACCTTGGCCAAGAAATCTTCCATCGTAAAGAACGAACGACGCAAGCAGACCGTCGCCAAGTACGCGGCGCAGCGCGCCGAGCTCCTGGCCGAAGCGCGGGACCTGTCCCGTTCCCCCCGTGAACGTTTCGACGCCCGTCAGAAACTGGCCCTGTTGCCCCACGACGCTAACCCCAACCGCATCCGGAACCGGGACGGCGCCACCGGGCGGCCACGCGGCTACATCCGCCACTTCGGCCTGTCGCGCATCTCCTTCCGGGAAATGGCGCTGGACGGCCTGCTTCCCGGCGTGCGCAAGGCCAGCCTGTAAGGCCCTATTTGCACCGATGCACAGGATAGACAGGATTTTCAAGGAGCCCTTCCGCAATGCCCATTAACGATCCGGTTGCCGATATGCTGACGCGCATTCGCAACGCAATCCAGGCCCGGCACCAGACGGTGCTGGTACCTCAGTCCAAGATGAAGGTCGCCATCGCCGACATCCTGAAGGCGCAGGGCTACATCCGCGACTGGGACCTGGCGCGCAACCAGAAATTCCCCACCATGCGGATCCACCTCACCTACAAGGACGACGACACCAACGCCATTCGCGGCCTGCGCCGGATCAGCAAGCCGGGACTGCGCGTGCACGTCGGTCGGGGCGAGATACCCCGGGTCTACGGCGGGTTGGGCATCGCCATTATCTCGACCTCCCAGGGAATGATGACCGGATACGAGGCCTGGCGCAAAGGCATCGGAGGAGAGTTGGTCTGTTATGTCTGGTAACGAAATTCCGGTCAGCGTCGGCGTCGCCGAACGGATCCCACCCACCGAAAAACCCCTGTCCCGTATCGGACGCCAGCCCATACCGATACCCGACGGCGTCCAGGTTGAGGTCCTCTACGGAGGCGTCAAGGTCAGCGGCCCGCGCGGCGAGGTGACCCAGACGTATCACCCGGAAGTAAACGTGAAGGTGGAGGACGGGCAGGTTATCGTAGAAAGGCTGACCGAGCGCAAGTTCCACCACTCGCTCCACGGCCTGACCCGGTCCCTGATCGCCAACGCCGTTGTCGGCGTCACCGAAGGCTACAGCCGGACCCTGGAGCTCATGGGCGTCGGATACCGCGTGCAGCAGAACGGCGCCGGCATCACCCTCAGCGTCGGTTACAGCCACACCGTCGACGTGTTCCCCGAAGACGGCCTGACCATGGAGGTCGAAGGCAACAACCGGGTCCACATCGCCGGCGTCGACAAGCAGAAAGTGGGCCAGCTGGCCGCCAAGGTCCGCAAGGTACGGCCCCCGAACCGCTACAAGGAAAAGGGCATCCGGTACCAGGGCGAGGTATTGCGCTTGAAGCCCGGCAAGGCCGCCGCGCGCCGCGCCGTGTAGTCAGCATCCGCACATCCATCATTCGTCAGAACCAGGATTTTCAAGATTATATGATTGTCGGGATTACAATTCCGGCCAATGCCCGCCTTATCCTGAAAATCCGGTAATCCCGTAAATCCTGATTCTGACAATCTTAATTCGAGAGCAAAAGAGCAATGCCACGCGACAAAGATTCCCGGAAACTCCGCATCGTCCGCCACCGGCGGGTGCGGAACAAGGTACACGGAACCCCCGAGCGGCCGCGCCTTTGCGTCTTCCGCAGCCTGAAAGGCATCTACGCGCAGGTGATTGACGACGTGGATGGCCACACCCTGGCCTACGCGTCCAGCCACGAGGTGGGCGGCGAAGAGGCCGTGCCCAAGACGGCGGCGTCGGCCGCCGTGGGCAAGTTGGTCGCCGAGCGCGCCCGGGCCGCCGGTGTTACCTCCGTGGTGTTCGACCGGGGCGGCTACCGGTTCCACGGCCGGGTCAAGGCCCTGGCCGACGCAGCCCGCGAAGGAGGGCTTGTATTCTGATGGTTTCTCCAGCAACACGTAGAGGGCCCAGAACCGGTCCCCCCGGCAGGGGTGGACCACCCGGCAGGGGCGGCGAAGGCGGCCCCGATCGTCGCGGCGGCCGTGGCCGTGACCGCGACCAGCGGCAGCGCGAGGACGACAGCGGCGGCATGAACGAGCGGGTCGTCCACACCCGACGCATCGCCAAGGTGGTCAAGGGCGGTCGCCGGCTCCGGTTCAACGCCCTGGTGGTGGTGGGCGACGGCCAGGGACGTGTGGGCGCCGGCATGGGCAAGGCGCTGGCGATCCCCGACGCGGTGCGCAAGGGAACCGCCGTGGCCCGCCGCAGCACCATCAGCATCCCCATCAAGGGGAGCACCATCCCCCACGAGATTTCCGTCCGCAAGGGCGCGTCCATCGTCATCATCAAGCCCGCCCCGCTGGGAACCGGCATCATCGCCGCCGGCGCAATGCGCGCCATGCTCGAGCTGGGCGGCGTGCAGGACGTGGTGGGCAAGTCGCTGGGATCGCGCAACCCCATCAACATCGTGCAGGCGACCCTGGAGGCCCTCAGCCTCCTGCGCGACCCCGAAACCGAACGGGCCAACCGGCTGGGGCTAACCACAGCGGGCTCTAACGGAGCCACAGCAGCCGCTGCGCCGGACGCATCCGCCCCCGCCAGCGACGCAACCCCGGCTCCAGCCGCTGAAGCGCCTGCTGCCGAGGCCACTCCCGCTCCAGCCGCCGAGGCGGCTCCTGAAACCCCGCCGGCTGTTGCGGATGCTCCGTCACCCGAAGCCACCGCCTCGGACGAGCCCCCGGCCGCTGAGGAACCCGCAGCCGAGGCTCCGTCCGCGGAAGTCACCGAGCAAGAGTCGTAAACACGCAAGCATGCACCGCCCGCCTTTCATGGCAGGCGGCAGGTAACAGGCACATGGCTCAGATCAAAATCACCTGGAAGAAAAGCTGCATCGGGCGTCCGTCCTACCAGCGGCGGATCGTGCAATCGCTGGGGCTCAAGCGGCTGAACCATTCGGTCGTGCACGAGGACAGCCCCACCATTCGGGGTATGGTCAACAAGGTCCAGCACCTGATAACCGTCGAGCCGGTCGAATAGCGGTCTGCCCCAATAAATTACGGCCGCATAGTTTAGGGAGCGATTGCCACCATGATGGAACACGAAATTACGCCGCCCAAGGGCGCGCGGCGAGCCCGCAAGCGGGTGGGCCGAGGCGACGCCGCCGGCGGTGGCAGCTACGCTGGCCGCGGCTTGAAGGGTCAGAAATCCCGCTCCGGTCCCGGCCTGCGGCCCGGCTTCGAAGGCGGTCAGATGCCCTTGATCAAGGGTCTGCCCATGAAGCGCGGGTTCAACAACCGCTACAAGACCTACTACGCCCTGGTGGACCTGGACACGCTCCAGGAACGGTTTGAGGCCAACACCCAGGTTACGCCGGAGCTTCTGCATCAGTTGGGCATCATCCGCCGCACCAAGCTGCCCGTGAAGGTGGTGGGAGACGGGGAACTGCAGCAGCCCCTGACCGTGGCCGCGCACAAGTTCACCGCCTCGGCCCGCGCCAAGATCGAAGCGGCCGGTGGCGCCGTCACCGAGCTCTAGCCTCGGCGAGCGGTTGGGACTGACGGGGCAAGGCGCGCCATGATTCAGACTGAAGCCCAGGCAGGAGGTCGCTGGCCACGCCTGGTGCAGGCGGCTATCGACGCTTTCAGCCTGCCCGACCTCCGGGCCAAGATCCTATTCACCCTGGGGATGTTGGCCCTGTACCGGCTGGTCGCCCACATCCCCATACCTGGCCTCGACACGGCCGCGCTGGAGCAGTTGTTCACCAACAACCAGCTCCTCGGCTTCCTCGATCTCTTTTCCGGCGGCGCTCTCAGCCGCATGAGCATCGTGGCGCTGGGGGTGTTCCCCTATATCACCGCGTCCATCATCATGCAGTTGCTGACGCCCGTGATCCCCCAGTTGCAGAACCTGTCGCGGGAGGGTGAAGCCGGACGCATCAAGATGAACCGCATCACCCACTGGGGTACGGTGCCCATCGCCATCGCCCAGGCTTTCGCCCAGATGGTGCTGCTGCAACAGGCCGGCGTGCTCACCAACGTCGGGTTCGGCCCGGACTCGTTCCTCCCCACGCTGGCCGCGGTCCTGTCTCTCACCGCCGGCACCATGTTCCTGGTCTGGCTGGGTGAGCTGATCACCGAGCGCGGCATCGGCAACGGCATCTCGCTGATCATCTTCGCCGGCATCGTCGTGGGCTTCCCCGGGCTGCTGGCCACGGGCTTCCTGGATCGCGACAACATCATCGGCGTCTTCTTCTTCGCCCTCATCGGCCTGCTGATCATCGCCCTGATCGTGGTGTTCAACGAGGCCCACCGCCGCATACCGGTGCAGTACGGCCGCAGCATCTTCAGAGGCGGCCAGATGTACCGCCAATCGGGCTCCACGTACATCCCGCTGCGGATCAACTCGGCCGGCATGATCCCGCTGATCTTCGCCTTCTCCATCGTCATCCTGCCCGGAACCGTGGCCCAGTACCTCAGCTCCGCCGGCGGTTTCGTCGGCAACCTCGCCGCCGATCTGCAGGTGGCCCTCAGCCCCACCGGTCCCATCTACTGGGTGCTGGCGTTCTTCCTGGTGGTGGCGTTCACCTTCTTCTACACGCTGGTCGTGTTCCAGCAGCAGAACATCGCCGAGAACCTCCAGCGCAACGGCGGCTTCGTTCTGGGCATCCGGCCGGGCCGGCCCACCCAGGACTACCTGAACCGGGTCATCCTGCGCCTCACCATGGGCGGCGCAATCTTCCTGGGATTCATCGCCATCGTGCCCTACATCGCGTCCCTGATCACCAACGTGGAGGCCATCGCCCTCAGCAGCACCAGCCTCCTGATCATGGTGGGCGTGGGTCTGGACACCCTGCGGCAGCTGGAAGCCCAGCTTATGATGCGCAACTACGAAGGGTTCCTGCGATGACCGCCGCCAATGGCATCAGGCTGGTCTTGTTCGGCCCTCCGGGCGCGGGCAAGGGCACGCAGGCCCAACTGCTCAAGGAGAACCTGGGCATCGAACACGTCAGTTCCGGCGACCTCTTTCGGCATCACCTGTCCAACGGCACGGAACTGGGCGAACTGGCCCGGGGATACATGGGCCGCGGCGAACTGGTGCCCGATGAGGTCACCATCGGCATGGTCATCGACCGGATCGAAAGCATTGCCGACGCCGACGGTTTCATGCTGGACGGCTTTCCCCGCAACACCGCCCAGGCCGAGGCCCTGGAAGCGGCGCTGGAGCAGCAGGGCCAGCGCCTGGACCGCGTGGTCCACATCCAGGTGGAAAACGGTGAGCTGATCCGCCGACTCAGCAACCGCTACATCTGCCGGGCTTGCCAGCGACCCTATGCGCGCGACGCCGACACCGGTGCGCCACCCGAGAGGTGCGCCGACTGTCCCGACGGCGGGGACATCTATCAAAGAGAAGACGACACCGAGGGAGCGGTGGTCAACCGCTTGTCTGTCTACCACCAGGAGACCGCTCCGGTCCTGGAGTTCTACCGCCAGCGCGGTCTGCTCGCCGATGTTTCCGGAGAGCAGTCAATCGATGCCGTGCATCACTCCGTGTTGCGGATTCTGAACGTTAGCGATGTGGGTGCGGTTTCAAAATCGTAGCGGTTGAGGTATAATCACAATGGTGAACAGTAAGCCCAAACGTAAAACCGCCTCCAACTCCCCCTCGTCGTACACTGGCGGGATAACCATCAAGTCCCGTCGTGAGATGGAGGCCATGGAGCGCGCCGGCGCCATCGTAGGCGCCACGCTGACGCTCCTCAAGAAATCGGTTGAGCCCGGCATAACCACCGCCGATCTCAACCGCATCGCGGACAAGAACATCCGCAGCATGGGCGCAGTGCCCACGTTCCTCGGTTACCACGGGTTCCCCGGAGCCATCTGCGCCTCGGTCAACGAGGAGATCGTCCACGGCATCCCCGGCAAGCGGGTGCTCAAAGAGGGCGACATCATCAAGATGGACTGCGGGGCAACCATCGACGGTTTCATCGGAGACGCCGCCATCTCCGTCGCCGTGGGCGAGATCAGCGACGAAGCGCAACAGCTCATGGACGATACCAACGCCAGCCTGTACGCCGGGATCGCGGCGGCCCAGCCGGGCAATCGCATCGGCGACATCGGCGCCGCCGTATCCGGATACGCCATCCCCCGCGGCTACGGAGTGGTTCGCCAGTTTGTCGGCCACGGCGTGGGGCGCCACCTCCACGAGGACCCGCAGGTCCCCAATTACGGCGATGCCGGAAAGGGCATCCTGCTGCGGCCTGGCATGTGCATCTGCATCGAGCCGATGCTGAACCTGGGCACGGAAGACACCACCATACTGGACGATGACTGGACGGTGGTCACCGCCGACGGCGCGCTGTCCGCTCACTTTGAGCACACGCTGGCGATCACCGCCGACGGCCCCAAGATCCTGACCATGCACGACTGACAACACACGCGACGCCGACGACCCGCCACAGGCTCGTCGGCACCAAGAAGGAAGGTTTTATGGCGAAGAAAGAAGCGATTGAAGTTGAGGCGCAGGTAACCGAAGCCCTGCCCAATGGCATGTTCCGCGTGGAGCTGCCCAACGAACACCAGGTCCTCGCCCATATTTCGGGCAAGATCCGGATGCACTTCATCCGGGTGCTGCCGGGCGACCGGGTGCTGGTGGAGTTGTCCCCCTATGACCTGAGTCGAGGGCGCATCACCTATCGCTTCAAGTAGCCAGAGCCGCGGAGAATACCCATGAAAGTGTCCGCATCGGTGAAGCCGCGTTGCGACCGCTGCCGGGTGATCCGGCGCAAGGGCGTGGTGCGCATCATCTGCGTAAACAGCAAGCACGCGCAACGGCAGGGATAGCCTGACCCGGCGCAAGCTGGGCGCCCCGTCCCACGACCGCACCCCAAGTTCAGGAGCGTTACCATGGTCCGAATAGCCGGAGTCGACGTACCCGACCGCAAGCGCGCCCACATCGCGCTGCGCAGCATCTACGGCATTGGCCCCGCCAAGGCTATCGAAATCGTGAGCAAGGCCAACCTCGATACCGACATGCCGCCGCGCATGAACGAGCTGTCAGAACAGGAGGTCGACCGCATCCGCGTCATCGTCGACCAGGACTACATCACCGAGGGCGACCTGCGGCGGGAGCACAACGAGAACATTCGCCGGCTCATCGACATCGGCAGCTACCGGGGCCTGCGCCATCGCCGGAACCTGCCGGTGCACGGCCAGCGCACCCGGACCAACGCCCGCTCCCGCAAGGGCGCCCGGCGCACCGTGGCCGGCCGCGGTCGGCGCACCGGCGGCAAGAAGTAATCGCCGCCGGATTCCCGCTGGCACTTGTCAGAATCAGGATTCACAGGATTATCGGATTGGCAAGATTGGGATAGCGTAATCCCGTAAATCTTAAAATCCCCCAAACCCTGATTCTGACGAAATCACACTACAGAGAGGAAATCCCATGCCCCGACCCCGCGCACGTCGTCGCGAGCGGCGCTCCATTCCCCAGGGGCGCGCTTACATCTACTCCACTTTCAACAATACGCTGGTCAGCCTGACCGACCCCGACGGGAACGTAGTCGCTTCCACCAGCGCCGGCACCGCCGGGTTCCGCGGCTCCCGCAAAGGCACGGCCTTCGCCGCCCAGCGCGCCGCCGAGCAGGCCGCCCGTCGCGGCGTGGACATGGGCATGCGCAACATCGACGTCTACATCAAGGGCCCGGGCTCCGGCCGCGAGCCGGCGATCCGGGCTCTGCAGGCCGCTGGCCTCAACGTATCCAGCATCCGCGACGTGACCCCCATCCCCCACAACGGCGTCCGCCCTCCCAAGCGCCGCCGCGTGTAGCCGGGCCGGACGCTGGCAAACCCGCTCGTCCTGAGCTTGTCGAAGGACGGACTCCCCACACCACCAACGGAAAGACCAACATGGGCAGATATACCGGACCATCCTGCCGCCTGTGCCGTCGCGCCGGCGAAAAGCTATTCCTGAAAGGCGACCGCTGCTTTTCCCCGCGCTGCGCCATCGAGCGCCGCCACATCCCGCCCGGAGGCGGCGGCAACCGTCGCCGGCGCGTCTCCGACTACGGCGTTCACCTGCGGGAGAAGCAGAAGGCGCGGCAAATGTACGGCATCATGGAAAGCCAGTTCCGGAAGTACATGACCGACGCGTTCAACACGCCCGGCATCTCCGGCAACAACCTGCTCCGCACCCTGGAGCGGCGGTTGGACAACGTGATCTATCTGCTGGGGTTTGCCGATTCCCGCAAGCAGGCCCGACAGATGGTCCAGCACGGCCACTTCGCCGTCAACGGTCGCAAGACCGACATCCCTTCCTTCCTGGTCAAGCCGGGACAGACCATCGCCTGGACGGAAACCTCCCGCAAGCGCGAGTTCTTCGCCGACCGCACCGATGGCCTGCCCAAGCGGACCCTCCCCAGTTGGTTGACCCTCGACCTGACCCAGATGGAAGGTCAGGTGATCTCAATGCCGCCCGACAACGAACTGCCCGAAACTATCAACTCCCGCCTGATCGTCGAGTTCTACTCAAGGTAACCTGCGGCATGTTAGATCCTCAAATCCTCCCGCCATTGCGGGATCCCGAACCCGAAATACCCTCCCCGTCCATCCGGGTGATCGACAGCAACGATACCTACGCTTGCGTCGCCCTGGAACCGCTGGAACGGGGATATGCCACCACCGTGGGCAACCCGCTGCGGCGCCTGCTGCTCAGCTCCATCCAGGGAACCGCCGTAACCTGGGTGAAGATTGAAGGCGTGCCCCATGAATACTCCGTCATACCCGGCGTCAAGGAAGAGGTCATGGACCTTCTCCTCAGCGTCAAGCGCATCCGCATCCACGCCCTGTCCAAGCGCACCGGCAAGATGCGCCTGGATGTGACCGGCGAGGGTCGCGTCTGCGCCGGCGACATCGCCACCGCCAGCGATTACCAGATCGTCAACCCGGAACTCCACCTGGCCACCCTGGACAACCCCGACGTGTCGCTGTCCATTGAGTTCAACGTGGAATCGGGCAAGGGCTACCAGCAGGTGGCCCAGGGCGACAGCATGGCCGGTCTCCCCGTGGGAGTGCTTCCGGTGGATGCCATCTACAACCCCGTCCGCAAGGTGGACTACTCCGTGGAGCGGATGATGGTCGGCCAGCAGACCGACTGGGAGCGGCTGATCCTGCAGGTATGGACCGACGGAGCGGTGAGCCCCCTGGCCGCCATCCAGGAGGCCTCCGAGAACCTCGTCCAGCACTTCTTCATGTTCAACCAGCTGAGCCGTCCCGCCGACACGCCGCTGGACGCGGGCAACCTCAACATTGGCTCGGAAGTCTACCTGATGCCCATCGAACGCCTGGACCTGTCCTCGCGCACCCTCAACTGCCTGAAGCGCGCCAAGCTGGACCGCGTCGGGCAGGTGCTCGACCTCAGCTCGGACGAACTGCTGAATATCCGCAACTTCGGACAAAAGTCCCTGGAAGAGTTGCAGGGCAAGCTCGCCGAGTTGGGCGTCAGCTCGGCCCGGGTCAGTCAGGCCGCCACCGAAGCCGGCCCTGACCTGGACGACGAAGATCTGGACGACCTCGACACCCCTCTGGTGTTTGACCCTGAAGACGACGACTACGATTACGACGACGGTGATTAGTCATGCCCTCCCATCGCGTCGCCGGCCGCAAACTCAGCCGGTACAAGGACCAGCGCAAGGCGCTCCTGCGGGGCCTCACCGCGGATCTGATACGGCACGAACGTATCACCACCACCCTGGCCAAAGCCAAGGAAACCCGGGTGATGACCGAGAAACTCATCACCCACGGCAAAAAGGGAACCCTCCACAACCGGCGGACTGCTTTGAGCAAACTGCCCCAGAAGGACGTGGTGGCCAAGATTTTTGACGAACTCGGCCCCCGTTACGCCGAGCGGCCCGGCGGTTACACCCGCATCATCAAGCTGGGACCCCGCCAGGGCGACGGCGCCTCAATGGCAGTGATCGAGCTCGTGTAACCCCAGCACGACAACCCGGTTCGAGGAATTGCCATTGCCCCAAATAACCCCATGACATCCAAACGCACCGTCGAGGCAGCGCAACGCCGCATCGCCCTGGTGGTGGCATACGAAGGCACTCAATACGCCGGCTTTCAGCTCCAGGCGGCCGTCCCGACGATCCAGGGCGAGTTGGAAAAAGCCTTCAGCCGTCTCACCGGCGAACCCGCCAGGGTACGGGGAGCCAGCCGCACCGACTCCGGAGCCCATGCCATCTGCCAGGTGGTTGACCTTGCCACCCGTTCCACCCACGAGAACCACGTAATCGTGGCGGCGATGAACCACTATTTGCCAGATGACATCCGCGTGATCACGGCCAGCGAGGCGCCCGAGGAGTTTCACGCCAGGCGCAGCGCCGCCAGGCGAGATTACCGGTACAGCATCGTCAACCGACCCGTACCGTCGCCTCTCCTCCGGCGCACACACCATGCGGAACCGGCGCCCCTGAACCTCGACGCGATGCAAATGGCCGCCCACAGCCTGCTGGGTATCCGGGATTTCCGGCATATCGCCACGGCGCATCCCGACGACCGGAGCGCAGTGCGGCAGGTGTTCCAATGGGACGTGAAACGCCAGAGCGAAGACCAGGATGTCATAGTCATTGATTGCGCGGCTAACGGGTTCTTGAGGCATCAAATCAGGCGAGCCAACGCGGTGCTGGTGGAGATAGGAAAAGGAAGACTGCCGATCCACGCCATCGCCGACGCCCTGGCCGGAAGAACCCAACAACTGCACAACACCCCGACCCTACCGGCAAAGGGCCTGTGTCTGCGATCAGTACATTACCCCGAATTCAATCATCTGCTAAAGGTAGCCAGTTACCATGAAACGAACCAGCACTTACTTCGCCAAGGCCGGTGACGTGCCGGATACCTGGCGCGTCATCGACGCCACCGGCATCAGCCTGGGCCGGCTGGCCCGCCAGGTGGCCGTGGCGCTCCAGGGCAAGGACCAGCCCACCTACACCCCCCACGTCATCACCGGATGCCACGTGGTTGTCATCAACGCCGACAAGGTGCGCGTCACCGGGCGCAAGCTGATGCAGAAGATGTACTACCGGCACAGCGGTTACGTCGGCAACCTCAAGTCGTTCCTCATGCGGGACATGATGGAAGAGCGGCCGGAGCGGGTGGTTCGCCTGGCCGTGAAGGGCATGCTGCCCTCCAACAAGCAGGGCCGCCAGATGCTGCGCCGCCTGCGCGTCTACGCCGGCGACCAGCATCCCCACGAGGCCCAGGTCGGCAGCGCCCAGTAGCATCGCAACCGCTTTCAGACTATCGCCAACGCAAGGCAGGTGACCAACCAACATGGTGACGCAAGCAGAACCGCAACCGCAGTACTTCTACGGGACCGGCCGGCGCAAGAGCGCCATCGCCAAGGTGCGCATCTACCCCGACGACGGCACCGCCATCATCGTCAATGACAAGCCCATGGAGGAGTACTTCAACTGGCTGCCCTGGCAGTCCACCGTGCGGGAACCCTTCGCGACATCGGGAACCGTTGGCCGCTTTCGCGTCATGGCCAAGGTCACTGGCGGCGGCGTCAACGCCCAGGCTGAAGCCATCCGCCACGGCATCGCCCGCGCCCTGGTGGTCTTCGACCCTAACCTGAAACCCAGCCTGCGCCGCGCCGGCTTCATCACCCGTGACGCCCGGGTCAAGGAAAGCAAGAAGTACGGCCTAAAGCGCGCCCGCCGCGCCCCGCAGTACACCAAGCGGTGATCGCCTGATATTCTCAGGCTACCGGGGATACGCTGATGTCCTCAGTTACATTTGTCATCGCCATCGTGGCTGCTACTATCGTCGGCCCGGCTCTTCTTGTACTGCTGGTCGAAGGCAGCTACCACTTGGGCAAGCGGGTCAGCAAGGCAGAGATCCAGGATGCCAAGTTCGACGCACTGATCGCCACCGTCAACGAGCTGCGGAGAGAACTCCGTGAGACCAAGAGACTGGTTAGACAGGCAAGTCGTCCTCACGATAGGGTGCGAGTGCGGTCCGACTAGAACAGGTCGCGCCCGATGGTCAGCCAGTAGAACATGATGTACACGCCGGCCACGACCATGAGCCAGGCCCCCACGATGCCCACGTAGGGCAGGATCGCCCGCATCCACCGCACCATCACCGAGCGTGCCAGGGCCATCCCCAGCGTCAGCGCCATGATGACGCTGCCCATCCCCGCCGCGTACAGCACGAACTGTCCCAGCATGTCCAGCCATCCCGAGGAAAGGCCGGCGCCCACGCCCAGCACCGCCAGGAAGAGCGGCAAGGTGCAACTCAGCGACGCCAGCCCATAACTCACGCCGAACAGCAGGTAGCCGGGCAGGTTGGTTTGTCCGGGATCCCCGATGCGCGCCGCCGCCCGCTGCGCCAGGCTGGTGTAGATCTTCCCACCGCCGGCCATGTACGCCCCGGCTCCTATCAGCAGCACGCCGATTGCCAGCCCGACGTATGGCAGCGCCGCAACCACGATGGCCTGCGAACCGAACCCCAGGATCAGCCCCACCAAGCCGAAAAGCACCACAAACCCGGCTGAGACCGTCAGGCCCACCATGACCGCCCGCGCCACCAGCACGATGGGACTGCGCCGCTCCTGCTCCCCGCTGCCACCGCTCACGTACAGGCCCAGGTAGGCAGGCAACATGGCGAATCCGCACGGGTTCACGGCGGAAGCGGCACCCACCGCGTAGGCGAACCCCAGCTTGAGGCCCACGTTGCTCAGGCCGGTGCCCGACGAACCGGACAGCAGCTCGACGAAGCGGTTCACCCCGTCGATGCCCTCCGTGCTCCGCAATAACAGTGCGCCGACCACAGCTATGGCGTAGGCCACGGCGGCGATCAGCGTCGCCAGCGCGATGCTGCGACTGACGGGCAGGCGATCCCAAACAGTGGTGGCGGAAGCTTGCGATTCGGCTGGAGTAGTCATGGCATTCACCAAATCAGCGGGTGCGTTCGAGATTCATGCGGTGCATTCAAGATTCATTGTGACCCGTGGCCTGTTGCGGGCCCTCGGGATTGGGCCGGCGGCGCAGCGGTTCGGCTACATGGCGCTTGGTTGATTGCGAATAACAACGGTGTTGGCCACCCGGTCGGACAGTGAGCGGTGTTCGTCGTCGTCCATCAGCAGCAGAATGACATCGGCGAAGAACCCGATCACGAAGCTATACGCTACCGCTTTAACCACCTCGCGGATGAACGTGTTGCCCCATCCGGACCGGTCGCCGTCTCGTTTCACCGCCCGAATGCCCAGCAGCTGCTTACCCGGCGTTTGTCCGCGTCCCAGCACGATCAGCCACCAGATGATGTAGCCGATAATCAGGGTCAGGAAAAAGAGAATAACGTCGAGTATATTGGCGAACATCCGCCGGACTGGCGTCGCGTATTCCATCGCGCAACCTCTCTAATCAATACGTCGATTGATGGCTGTCGGTTCACTGGATTGGATGCGCCTGTTTGCTCCGGACGATACGGCGCAAATAGTTCAGTGCGTCCGTCCTCTCAAGCTCAGCAACAACTGCTCCGCGTCGGCGCAGATCTGCTGAACCACCTCAGCCGCCGGGCGAATAGCGTTCACCGCGCCCGCGCCCTGCCCCATGTACACGGAAGAGACCTCCGGGTCATGGCGCGCCCGTGCGGCGGCCACGTCCGATGCCAGTTCCTCCCGATGCTCCATCACGGCTTCATCCCGACCGTCCCACTCCCGCACCAGACGGTTCCGATAAACCCGCCCCGCGATGCCTTCAGGCCAGGGCGTGTCTCCCAGCAGGTCGTACAGCCGCGTGAAGGCGGTATCCTGCCCGTCGGACAGCACGATCCGTTCCTTGAAGGCATCGGGCACCTCCACCGCCTCGGGTGTCGCCAGCAGGGCCGTCCCCAGAGATGCGCCCTCGGCGCCGGCGGCCAACACGGCTGTCAGGGCTCGCCCCGTGGTGATGCCTCCCGCAGCCAGAACGGGAAGCTGCGGATGCGCCTCCACCACCGCGACCAGCAGCGGCAGCAGGTTCATCCCGCCGGTGTGTCCCCCGGCTTCATTGCCCTGGACCAGCAGCATGTCAGCGCCAGCGTCTGCGGCCAGCCGGGCCAACTCCAGCGACTGCACCTGGCAGATGGTGATCGCGCCGGCAGCCCTGGCATGGCCCAGCTAGGGCTGCGGGTCCGTGAACGAGAAGATCACCACCGGGACGCCCTCATACAGCGCGATCTCGAAGCCTTCGGGGTCAGGCTCTATGAGCTGGGTGATGAACCCCACGCCGAAAGGGCGGTCCGTAGCCGCCCTGACGTACGTTATCTGCTCCCGCAGCCAGTCAGACCCCAGACCATTGCTGGCCCCGAATGTGCCCAGGCCGCCGGCCGCGGACACCGCCGCCGCCAGCGTGCCCCCGCTGTGGTTGCTCATCGGCGCGTTCATCACCGGGAGCGACAGCCCCAGCAGGTCGGTGAAGCGGGTGACCAGCATGGCCGGACCGTTCAGACGCCCAGGTGGGTCTGCATTGCGTCCAGCAGGCGGGTGACGTTGGCCGTCGTGTCGGCCTCGCAGTAGATGCGCAGCAACGGCTCGGTGCCGGAGAAACGGGCGGCGACCCAGCCGGCGTCCAGCATCCAGCGCCTCCCGTCGATTTCATCCGTGCTGCGCACGGCCATGCCCGCCAGCTCAGTGAGCGGTTCGCCGGACAGCCGCTCCATGATCGCCGACCGCTGCCCCGGGTCGAAGCCCACGTCCCGCCGCTGATAGTGATGCTCGCCCACCAGGTCGAACAGATGCCGCACCATGCCCGAGGCGGTCAGCCCGGCGATGGCCATGTACTCCAGCAGCAGCAACCCGCTGAGAATCCCGTCGCGCTCCGGGATGTGGCCGCGAAAGGCGTAGCCGCCGCTCTCCTCGCCGCCCAGCAACGCGTCGTCCGCCTGGAAGCGCGGGCCGATGTTCTTGAAACCCACCGGCATCTCCGCGATGTCCACGCTGTACCGCTGCGCCAGCTTGTTCAGCATCACCGAGGCGGTAACCCCCTTCACCAGCGCCCCGCGGTCGCCCCGCTCCAGCAGGTACAACGCTAGCAGCGAGAACACTTCCAGCGTGCTCACGAACCGCCCGTTCTCGTCCACCAGACCGATGCGGTCGGCGTCGCCGTCCAGCGCCAGGCCGGCCGACGCGCGGTCCCGCGGCACCCGTCGGCAAAGCTCGGCCAGGTTGTGCGCGATGGGCTCCGGCTGGGCCATGCCGGGAAAAGATGGATTCACCTCGGCCCTCAGCTCCGTAACGGTGGTCGTGCCATCCTTCAGCATCCCCGGAATGAACCCGGCGCCGGCGCCGTGCATGGCGTCCACCAGCACTTCCAACCCGGCAGCCCGAATCGCGTCCAGGTTGACCAAGCCCGCTATGGATGCGCGGTACGCGGGAGCGGGATCAATATCCACCACCAGGCCGGCGTCGCGGGCGGCGTCAAGCGCCAGCGTGCGCGGCGGCCGCGCCGATTCGATGCACAACTCCAGCGTGTCCGTCATCGCCTGGCTGGCGCTGCCGCCCTGGGCCGACTTGAACTTGAACCCGCTCCACGCCGCCGGATTGTGGCTGGACGTGATCACCACTCCACCGGCCGCGCCGCTGTGAACCACCTCATGGCTGACCACCGGCGTCGGCGCCGACTCGCGGCACAGCCGAACGGCGATCCCGTTGCCCGCAATCACCGCGGCCACCGTCTCCGCGAACTCCCTAGAGGCGAAACGGGTGTCGTAGCCCACCACCAGGCCGTCGCCGGCAGTGCCTTCGACCCGCAGGTAGTCCGCCAGCCCCTGCGAGCAACGCGCCACGTTGGCGAAGGTGAAATCGTCGGCGATGATCCCGCGCCAACCGTCGGTGCCGAACTTGATTGGGGAAGTCATTGGTCAATTCTAGCATGGTGGCTGTCCTGACAGTGTTACCATAGAAAGGCATACGGTTTTCCGGTTTGGACGGACTGACGAGCGCGTGGTCGTAACTGTGCGAGATTATGGCAATGAGAGCAGGCATGAAGCCCATTGATGATGACGCGCGCGCCATTTCAGACCTCATCAGTCAATTGGATGAATTGGTCCGCGAAGTGTACAAAAGGCGCTGTGCTAAGCAGATTGCCGCTGCGCTGATTGACCACTTTGACTTTGCAGTATTGGCCGACCGGACTTCGATCAATCGTCAGCTGGTGCAGGCGCGCCGCAGTGGGCTCCTCACCAGGGAGGAATATGAGGGCGGGCTCAACGTTGATATCATCGCCCAAGAACAAACGGAGGGCGAAACTCCCGGACGACTCGCCGCCATTGAAGTATCGGTCACGTTTAACGAAGATGACCTGAAGAACGCCGCCGAGCGTGCTGCAACTATTGCCCGAATAACGAGCATTCCCACCGGGGCTTTTCTGATAACCCGCAACACCTGGCCGGAAACGGTCGCCACCATGGCGGCTCAGTCAGGCGTGACCATCGTTCGCCGCTACTGATCGCCGTTGTCCTGGCAGCATTCCGCCCTCAGCGCCAACGCCGGCGCGCGATCACGGTGCCCGCGACGCGATCCGGAATGGACCTCCGTTCGCTGCGGTCCTTCAGGATAAAAAACGCATCAACGAAGAAGCCGATCAGCGTCAGGTGCAGCAGGAACTTAACCCCCGCGCGGATCGATTTCATCCACCAGCTCGCGTTCCCGCCGCGCCGCCGCTTCACGTCCGTGCCCGTCAGCCGACGCCCGGGCGGCCCAAACTTGATGATCACCCCGAACCACAGCACGTAGGTGATCAACAGACCCAGCGGCACCTGTATCGCCAGAAAATCGTAAACGTCGAAGTCGATGGCATCAGGACCGGGCGACCCCAGCATCTGAATGACGAACACCACCGCGGCGGCCGCGGCGAGGAACAGTAAGCGATCAATGAGCCAGGAGGCCAACCTCCGCAGTGGGACTATGCTTTCCATGATCTATCTTCAAACGCCGCTCTGGGCGTCGGAGCGAATTTTACAGGGATGAACCGGATAAACGGGATAAACAGGATTACAGTATTACAGGAATATGCGCTCCCCGTCGGCCGACGGGGAGCGCATATCTGAATACCGGCACTGGATTGCGATCAGCCGCCGGCAGTGGCGACGGCGGCCGCCGCCTGCTTCAGAGCCTCGGCCTTGTCGGTGCGCTCCCAGGGGAGGTCGAGGTCGGTGCGGCCGAAGTGGCCGTAGGCCGCGGTCTTGCGGTAGATGGGCTGCCGCAGCTGCAGGTCCTCGATGATGGCGCCGGGGCGCAGGTCGAAGTGCTCCCGCACCAACTCCTCGATCTTCTCGTTGGGAATGTGGTTGGTGTCGAAGGTCTCGATGGCGACGGACGTCGGTTCGGCGACGCCGATGGCATAGGAGACGAGCACCTCCAGGCGGTCGGCGAACCCGGCGGCGACCAGGTTCTTGGCCACGTAGCGGGCTGCGTAGGCGCCGGAGCGGTCAACCTTGGTCGGGTCCTTGCCGGAGAACGCGCCGCCGCCGTGCCGGGCGATCCCGCCGTAGGTGTCCACCAGGATCTTGCGGCCGGTGAGGCCGGTGTCGCCCTGGGGGCCGCCCACGACGAACCAGCCGCTGGGGTTGACGAAGATCTTGGTGTCGGCGTCCAGCAGGTTGGCCGGGACGATGGCCTCTATGACGTGCTTGCGGACATCTTCATAGATCTTCTTGCTGAAAGCGTCGCGGTCGTCGGTATCATCATGCTGGGAGCTGATGACCACGGCGTCCACCCGGTGCGGCTGGCCGTAGCGGTACTCCACGGTAACCTGCGACTTGCCGTCGGGCCCCAGGTAGGGCAGCGTGCCGTTCTTGCGAACCTCGGCCAGGCGCTCCACCAGGCGGTGGGACAGGTCAACGGTCAGCGGCATCAGGCCGTCGGTCTCGTTACAGGCGAACCCGACCATCATGCCCTGGTCGCCGGCTCCGGTGGCGCGGCGCGCATTGCTCTCTTGGGAAGACTGGCCCGCCCCGTTGTTGCGAGCCTCCAGCGCGGTGCTCACGCCGGCGTTGATGTCCGGCGACTGCTGGCTGGCGTTGCGGATGATGCCGCAGGAGTGGCCGTCAATCCCGTACTTCAGGTCGGTGTAGCCGATCTCCAGCAGGGTCTTGCGGGTGATGGCGTCGAAGTCCAGGTCTGCCTGCGTGGTGATTTCCCCGGTGACCATGACCAGGTTCTTGCCGGCCACGGTCTCACAGGCCACGCGGCTCATGGGATCGACGCTCAGGGCGGCGTCCAGCACGGCGTCGGAAATCTGGTCGCACACCTTGTCGGGGTGCCCTTCCGTAACCGACTCGGAGGTGAGCAGGTACTTGGGCGAGGTCATAAACTGGATTGGCATTGTTCGTTTCCTCCTGATGTTGCGATGGATGGTAGGGGCGACCGGCCGGTCGCCCCTACGGGTGGTCGGGTTGGCGGGAGTTACGTCCCTTCTTCCCAGCTTTCGTTGTACGCGGTCTGTTCCGCGGTCAGGGTGTCGATGCTGATGCCCATGGTCTCCAGCTTGAGACGGCCCACCTCGGCGTCGATTTCTCGCGGCACCACGTGCACCCCGTTGCCCAGGCTGGCGTAGTTCTTGACCAGGTACTCCACGCTCAGGGCCTGGTTTGCAAAGCTCATGTCCATGACGGCGGAGGGATGACCCTCGGCGGCAGCCAGGTTGATCAGCCGGCCCTCGCCCAGCAGGTAGATGCGCCGTCCGTCGGCGGTCTGGAACTCCTCGACGAAGGGCCGGACTTCCCGGTGGCTGACCGACATGGCTTCCAGTGCCGGAATGTCGATCTCCACGTTGAAGTGGCCGCTGTTGGCGACGATCGCGCCGTCGCCCATGACCTCGAAGTGTTCCTTGCCGATGACGTGCCAGCCGCCGGACACGGTGATGAACACCTCGCCCTGCTTGGCCGCCTCAACGCCGGTCATCACCTGGAAGCCGTCCATGACCGCCTCCAGGGCGCGCACGGGGTTGATTTCAGTCACGATGACCTGGGCGCCCATGCCGCGGGCGCGGGAAGCCACGCCCCGACCACACCAGCCGTAGCCGCCGACAACGACGCGACGGCCGGCCCAAAGGATGTTGGTGGCGCGGGTGATGCCGTCCAGCGTGCTCTGTCCGGTGCCGTAGCGGTTGTCGAAGAAGTGCTTCGTCTCCGCCTCGTTCACCGCGATGATGGGGTACTTCAGCTGGCCGTCGGCCGCCATAGCCGTGAGCCGCACCACGCCGGTGGTGGTCTCCTCGGTGCCAGCGATGACGTTGGACAGCAGGTCATTGCGCTCCCGGTGCAGGACGCCCACCAGGTCAGCCCCGTCGTCCATGGTGACGTTGGGAGCGTGGTCCAGCACCGCGTTGATGTGCTGGTAATAGGTCTCGTTGTCCTCACCCTTGATGGCATAGGTCGGGATGCCGAACTCCTGCACCAGCGCGGCGGCGGTCTCGTCCTGCGTGCTCAGCGGGTTGCTGGCGCAGATCACCAGGTCAGCGCCGCCGGCCTTCAGGGCAATGGCCAGGTTGGCCGTCTCGGTGGTGACGTGGAGACATGCCGCCATGCGCACGCCGTCCAGGGGCTTCTCTTCGCGGAACCGCTCGGCAATCATGTTGACGACGGGCATCTCCCGCCCGGCCCAGCGGATCCGGTCCACGCCGGCCGCGGCCAGGGAAAGGTCTTTCACGTCGCCTTTGGTATTTTGAACAGTCAAATCGTTGTACCTCCGGTTTCCCCACCGTCATTCCGGCGAAAGCCGGAATCTAGGCGGGTGTCTTCTGGATTCCGGCTCAAGGCCGGAATGACTGGCATTTGTTGGTATGCTCTAGTGCGCCAAACGGGCCATCGCAAGGACTTCCAGCACTCGCTCGATGAACGAGCCCCGGTTGCCCGTGCCGTTGAAAACGGCGGCCTTGAAGTCCTGCGGACGCCTGGTCAGTTACGGGTCTTCTCCATAGGACGTGGGGTTGCCGGCTGCGATCCATGACGGCGTGCCGTCGTCCACGTTGTACAGGTTCTCCGCGTCATAGCCCATGGCGGCGGCCAGCTCGCAGGCCAGTCCGCTGCGGACGCCGGCCGCGCAGATGAACAGCAGCTTCTTGTCCTCGGGCACCTCGTCCATTCGGCCGGGCAGGTCGTCCACGTTGATGTGGATCGCGCCGCTGGCATGGCCGGTGACCCACTCGTCATCGCGGCGCACGTCAACTACGACGGTGCCTTCCGGATCGGCCTGCAGGATCTGCAAAGCCTCGGGCGAATCAACCCGGTAGTAGGGTTCGCCTGGGTTCTGTCGTGGCATGTTGGTAACCTCCTAGTCTTCGTTCCGTCATTCCTGCTTTCGCAGGAATCTATGTCTTCTATGCGTTCGGCGGCACATCAAGGTGCGTGCCGGCGATGGGGTGCAGCCGGCGGTAGGCCGCTTCGGAAATGCGCCGTCGGTCGGTGATGATGGCGTTGGTGAGCGCCGTCTGGCAGTCGCAGGGACCCAGCGCGGCCAGCTCCGGCATGATGTGCCGCAGGATGATCCGGCTGTTGGCGACGTTGGACACCAGGTTCTCCACCACCATCTCCACCGTCACGTCGTCGTGGTCGGGATGCCAGCAGTCGTAGTCGGTGACCCAGGCCATCACGGCGTAGCACATCTCCGCCTCCCGGGCCAGCTTGGCCTCGGGCAGCGTGGTCATGCCGATGATGTCGCCACCCCAGGCGCGGTACATGTTCGACTCGGCCCGAGTGGAAAATGCGGGGCCCTCCATGACCACCAGCGTCCCGCCCTGGTGCGTGGGTATGCCCTGCCCCGCCGCGCCGTCTGCCAGCACGGTGCTCATCTCCGGGCAGAAGGGATCGGCAAAGGATATGTGCGCCACCACGCCGTCCTCGAAGAACGTGCTGTCCCGGCGACGCGTCCGGTCGATGAGCTGGTCGGGCACCACCATGTGCTGCGGCTCGTACTCGGCCTGCAGGCTACCCACGGCGCTCACCGACACGACCTGCTTCACCCCCAGGGTCTTCAGCGCGTAGATGTTGGCTCGGAAAGGCAACTCCGTCGGGTTCACCCGGTGCCCTCGCCCGTGGCGGGGCAGAAACGCGACCGGCACCTCCAGCAGCTCGCCCACCGTGATCAGGTCGCTGGGCTTGCCGTAGGGCGTGTCGATGTCCAATACGGCGGTCTCGGCAAAGCCTTGTATTTCGTAGAGGCCGCTGCCGCCGATGATGGCGATTTCAGCTTGTGGTTGGTTTGGCATTAACTCGCTTCCCCGAACGCATGATGATTGTTTGAAAAGGGCGCCGGCTCCTACGCCCAAATGATTTCGTAGGCCACGCCCAGCCAGAAGAGAATTCCCAGGATGATGCACACGATCTCACCTTTGCCGAAGCGGGCGGACTGCATCAAGCGGCTGTCCACGCTGGCCCAGTAGCGGTTGAGATTGGACTGCATCACGCACAGCACAACAATGCTCACGATCAGCGTGACAATGCTGAGAATGTTGCCGGCCAGGAGAACGGCGCCGGAGTACAGATCAGGGCTCCTCATCGCTCCCGCGGCGAGTCCCACTAACGAGCTGATGACGACCACGGTGGTCAGCAGTCCCAGGTTCAGGGTATCGGGTACGCCGCGTTCCGCCATCAGTTCCTTGTACTGCCGGATGTGGGCGTGGTAGCGGAAGAAGCCGTATACCGGCACGAACTGGGTTAGTCCGTGCCACACCGGGTGATGGGTTTGACCGGTTTCGGCTGCCATCTCGAGCGTGTGGTCCCGGTACTGCCTCCAGGTCCGGTACATCCAATAGAGCCAGTAGGTGCCCATGCTGATGACGGACATCAGGATGATGCGCGCCGTGGAGATGTGCGCTCCGCTCGCCAAGTCGCCGGGTAGCGGCTCGCTGTCTCCGTATATGTCGGGCTGCCAGGTTGTCATTGAAGTGTTCGCTTTTGGCTTTCAGGAACCGTCGGTCAGTTGGTGAGGTAGTATTGGACGTAGTAACCGGCGATGGTGAACCACAGGATCACTCCCAGGGCCGCCAGTACCATCGCTCCCCGGCCCAGCCGGGCGCGGTAGGCCAGCGCTCCGTCGGCTGCGGCCCAGTACCGGTTGAAGTTCGCCTGGATCCGGCAGACAACGGCAGTGGCGACCAGTATTCCAACCAGGCTGACCACGTTCAGGATCAGGTCGATCATCACGCTGATGTCGCTCTCGCCCAGGTAGAAGTTCAGCCACACCGTGGGAATCGGGCTCCACAGAGCAGTGCAAATGATCAGGATCACCATGATGCGTGCCAGGCGCAGGTTGTGCATAACCCCGCGTTCTTCCATGAGGTCGCGGTACGCCTTGCAGTGCGCGTAGAACCGGAACCACCCGTAGATCGGAACCAGCATCGCCAGCGCGTGCCACACTGGATAAACGTTGGCGCCGGTGTGCTGCCGGTACTGCTCCCAGGTGCGATATACCCAGTAGAACAGGTACAGGCCGAAGCTGACGACTGACAACGCAAAGATGCGCGGGGCAGAGATGCGGTTCCCATAGGGCACGGCGGTTCGGACCGCCATGCCGGCCACCGAGTCATCGGATTGTCGCGCTGCCATCGGGCGTTCCTTTCAGCGCAGCTGCGGCACCTGCTCCGGCAGGTAGTGAGTAGATCGGAAGACGCTGTTGACGACGAAGCCCTGCTCATTGGGCGCGAAGTGCGGGTTGACGTATTCCCACACCACATCGCCCCCGGGGGTCACCTGGAAGATGCGACCCGGCTGGCCCTCGGTGATCAGCGTGTTGCCGTTGGGCAGCCGCCGCGCGCCGGAAATGTACGCGCTGAAAAAGTTGAACGGCGGGTTGTCCTCGTACTGCCAGACGATCTCGCTGGTCGCGGGATCCACCTCAATGACCCTTGAACGCGGCATCGGGTTGAACCGGTTGTGCGACCCGTTGTCGTATATCAATACGTTTCCGTTGTCCAGCATCGACGGGTCGTGCTGCTGTGAAAGCACCTCGTCGCCGATTTGCCACACGATGTCGCCGCTGGCCTTGTCGATGATCCCCACGGTGGAGATGTTGCGGAAGCTGAACATCACCCGGTCGTCGCCCAGCGGCACCACCGTGTTGCCGTGGCTCCATTCGTCGCGCAGGTCGTTGAAGGTGACCACGTGCCGCTCCGGGTCCAGATGCTCGACCGCGCGCCATTCCCAGACGCGGTTGCCGTTGGCGTCCACCTCCACCAGCACGTCGGCCCACATGCCGGTGTATTCCTCGCGGTCCTCGGTGCCGGGCTGACCGCCCTTGATGGTGGCCGCCTGGGCGTCGTCCATCCGCTGCACCGTCATGTAGAGGCAGCCGCCCGATGCGGTGCGCCGCGCGTCGTGGTGATGATACGGGTCCCGGTGCTCCCACAGGATGTTGCCGTCCCAGTCGGCTTCCAGCATGATACCGCCCTTGAACCGCTTCATCCCGTCGAAGGTTTCCCAACCGCCGTCATCGGGAACCTTGCCGCCGTAGAACAGGTTGCCGTTGGGCAGCAGGTAGCCGTACAGGCCCGGCGGGTAGGGCATCTGCCACTGGTGGGCCACCTCGCCGTTGATGTCCAGCAGGTACACCTCGCCGTTGCCGGACATCGGCGCGTACAGCGTGTAGCCGGGGCAGGCGCGCTCCGGGTCGCAGGCCGTCAGCCCGGTGCGGGCCATGCGGCGGCGCGTTTGTTGGTCAATGCTCATGGTTGTCTCGGGGTTGCTCCAAATCTCGTCATTCCTGCTTGCCTGTCTCGTCATTCCCGCGAACCTATCCCGTCATTCCGGCGAAAGCCGGAATCCACTGGTTCGCACAGTGTCACGCTGCGTCCACGGCCTGGCGCAAGGACTCCGTGTACGGCGGCCGGCACACCATGGTCTCGGTGACGATGCCGGCGATGTAGCGGTGCGGCGTCACGTCGAAGGCCGGGTTGTACGCCGGCGTGCCCTCGGGCGCCGTCGGAACGCCGCCGTAGCCGGTCACCTCGTGCTGCGGCCTCTCCTCGATGGCGATGTCGTCGCCCTGGGCTATGGCCAAGTCCACCGTGCTGGTGGGCGCGGCGATGTAGAACGGGATGCCGTTTTCGCGGGCCAGCACCGCCAGCATGTACGTGCCCACCTTGTTGGCGGTGTCGCCGTTGGCGGCGATCCGGTCCGCGCCGGTGATGACGCAGGACACCTCGCCCTTCTGCATGAGCACACCCGCCGCCGAATCGGCGATCAGCGTGGCCGGAATGCCCAGTTGCTGGAACTCCCAGGAGGTCAATCGCGCCCCCTGCAGCCAGGGCCGGGTCTCGGTGTTGTAGACGTTGAACCGTCCGCCGGCCTCCCAGCCGGCACGGATCACGCCCAGCGCCGTGCCGAACGCCGACGTTGCCAGCGCGCCGGTGTTGCAGTGGGTCAGCACCCCCTGCCCATCGGCCGGCATAAGCGTCCTGCCGTGCTCGCCGATGCGCCGGTTGATCGCCTCGTCCTCTTCCTGGATGCGGCGGGCTTCCGCTTCCAGCCGGGGAAGGATGCTGCCCGGGTCGGGCTCGGCCTCGGCCACGCGCATCATGCGGCGCACCGCCCAGCCCAGGTTGACCGCGGTGGGCCTGGCCGCGGCGATGTGGGTCCCGGCCTGCCGCAGCGCGCCGATGAAGTGGTCCCGCTCCCGGGATTGCAGCTCGGCGGCGGCCAGAACCATGGCGTAGCCCGCCGTCACCCCGATGGCCGGTGCGCCCCGCACGCGCATTTCGGTGATGGCGGCGGCGGCGGTCCGGTAGTCGGTGATGCGAACCGTAACCTGCTCGTGGGGCAGGAGCGTCTGATCCAGCAGTTCCAGCCGGCCGCCTGTCCAGTTGATGGGGCGAATTTCGTTCATAAATGGGTCAAAGATGCGGAGTGCGTCGGTGGCGCTCTGTGCTACGCTGCGTTCAGACTGGCCGACTCTGCGATCCAGACAGACAAAAAATAAAGGCCCACCCGCACTTGGGAGAGCCACCTTCACAGTCCGCCCCTCATCTTTCGTCCCACCCTGGTATCCGCGCGCACATCGCGCCGAACACTGGGGACGCCGGATTTAGCACCTCATCCCGCGGGGTGGGCGGGACA
Source organism: Dehalococcoidia bacterium (assembly GCA_965207585.1). Classification (GTDB taxonomy): domain Bacteria; phylum Chloroflexota; class Dehalococcoidia; order Lucifugimonadales; family UBA3495; genus Bin87. The sequence continues at coordinate 399,839 of CBDBMT010000003.1, forward strand.
GGTTGCCAGGCTTCACAGGGCCGTTCCCTCCGCCTGTCTGAATAAGGGTTCCAGCAGCGTATGCAGTTTTTAACTGCTATAGATACTACCCGACGGGACGGTAAATGTCAAGGTGACGGCGAATTTCGTCGCCGCCGCAAACGAAACGAGGCCCGCAACTGCGGGCCTCGCCATCCAGGGTTGTTGACCGGTTCAAGGAGCCGGTAGTCCCCGTCATTCGCAGGTTGCCACTCCGCCCGGCTTATCCGGCACCGTGTCCAGCCAGTCGTCGAACGCCTCGTCGTCCGGGGCGCACAGCCCGATGTTGGCGATGGCCAGCCGTTGCAGGTTCGCCAGGTTGGTGAACCCGGACGGCAGCGCGCCGCTCAGCCCGGTGTTGTCGTGCAGCGACAGCTTGGTCAGACCCGTCAGGTTGCCCAGGCTGTCGGGCAGCGACCCGCTCAGGCTGTTGCGGGCCAGGCCGATGATGCTCAGGCTGGACAGATTGCCCAGACCCGACGGTATCGACCCGGTGAGGCTGTTGCGGTTCAGCGCCAGCCGCGTCAGGTTGGACAGGTTGCCCAGCTCGGCCGGCAGGCTCCCGCTGATGCTGTTGCGGTCCAGGGAGATGACTTGCAACGCCTCCAGCTTGCCCAGCGCGGCGGGCAGGGTGCCGCTCAGTCCATTGTCCCGCAGCGCCAGGTGGGTCACCTGCCCCTGGCCATTGACGGTTACGCCGTGCCATTCGCCCAGCGGCTGGTCGCTCAGCCAATTGCCGATGTTGGTCCAGTTGGCGCCGTTGGTGGCCTGGTAGAAGTCCCGCAGGATCTCCCGCTCGCTGTCGTCGTCGGTTACGCTGACGGTTACGGCGGGCGCGGTTACGCCGTCGTAATTGCCTCCGCTGGCCTCGTGGCTGATGACAGCCTGGTCGTCCACCCGGTCGTCGTCCTCGCTGACGCTGACGCTGACGGCCTGGGCCGTCTGCCAGTTGTCGGGCGTGAAGGTGAGGCTGGCCGGCTGCATGGTAACGTCGTGGTTGTCGCTGCTCACCGCGACGACCACGTTCTCCGTGGGTTCCACGTCCAGGACCACCGTGTAACTCTGCGCGGGATTCCCCTCGCGGGTGATGATGTCCGCCTGATCCACCGACACCCGGCCGGATTCGGTGGCCGCTGCGGCCTGTTGGCCCGGGGGTTCCTCCGAACAGTCTCCGCTGCTGCTGACGAACTCCACGCCGTTCAGCCAGTCCTGGAACGCCTGGTCCATCGGGGCGCACAGGCCCGTCTGCTGGAAACGCAGGTGTTCCAGGTTGGCCAGGTTCGTCAGCGCGGCGGGCAGCCCTCCGGTCAGGCCGGCGTTATTCTTGACGGACAGGACTTTCAGGTTCGCCAGGTTACCCAACTCGCCCGGCAATACCCGGTCAGGCCGTTGTCGGCGAGGTACAGTCCCTGGAGCTGGCCGAGGCTGCCCAGTTGGCTCGGTATCACCCCGGTCAGGCGATTGTGAGACAGCGACAGCCATTGCAGCGAAGCGATGCTGCCCAGCTCGGCCGGTATCGGTCCCGTCAATTGGTTGCCGCCGAGGTTCAGCCCGACGATTTGGCCGAGATTGCCCATCTGCGCCGGTATCGACTCGGTGAGGGCGTTGGCCGAGAGGTCCAGATAAATGACTTGTCCATATTCGTCGGTGAAGACGCCATGCCATTCATCCAGGGGCCGGTCGCTGAGCCAATTGGCGTTGTTCTGCCAGTTCGCGCCGCCGGTAGCGTTGTAGAGGGCTACCAGCGGATCCCGATTGGGGTCGCCCTCCGCTGCCTCCAGCGTAACCGTGTTGCTGCGCCGGACTTCAACGCCGTTCACCAGCGTCGCCACCTGATAGGTGTAGGTCTGCCCCACCGTCACCGCGGCGTCGGTATAGGACAGCGAACTGCCATCGTAGCCGGTCACCTTTGCTCCATCCCGGTACAGGACGTAGGTAACGCTCGATGCGGTTATCGGATCTGCGGGATTCACGCCGTTCCAGGATAGCTGTATCTCACCGTAGGACGTCGTCGCCACCAGGCGCAACTGGTGGCCGAACTCCTGCCAGGTAGCCGTGCCGTCGCCGTTGAAATCGACTTGCAGCGCCGGATATTGCTGCTGGGTGCCGAAGTCCCAGGGATTGTCGGCGGCGGAGTCGCCGTACAGGTCCACGTTCCAGTCGGAGTAGATGCCAACGTAGCCGGTGGGGGTTTGCAGTTGGGCGGTGGTCCTGCTTCGCGCGTCGTTATGCCCGGAGGTGTCGCTGTCATGGTAGCTGGCAGTTATGGTCCCGGTATTGCTGCCTGCCAAACCTCTTATGCCGAGCTGATGGTCTCCTGTCGCCCTGGTGGCTTTACCGGTCGCGTAGCTGGCGTTTATCGTCCCGGTGTTCTGCCCGACCAGGCCGCCGACGGTGGATTGACTGATAGCCGATCCCGCGGCGTAGCTGGCGCTCACGGTTCCCTCGTTGAGGCCCACCAGTCCCCCGGACCTCGCCCATCCATTAACGGCCCCGGTAGCGTAGCTGGCGCTGATCGTCGCCTTGTTATGACCGACCAGGCCGCCGTTGCTCCTCTGACCGTTGACTGTTCCGGTGGCATAACTTCCGGTTATGATGCTGCCGGGCTCAGTGAAACCCACCAGGCCGCCGGCGTGCCGGCCGCCGCTGACTGAAACGTCGGCATAGCTTTCTCTTATGATGTGAAAGTTCTCGCCGGTCAGACCGCCGGTGTCGTAGGTACCCACAATCCCGCCGGTAACGTAGCAGCCGCTGATGGTGCCGAAACTCCAACCCCCCAGGCCGCCCACATAGTGGCCGCCTTTTATGTCCGCTTGCGTCAGCCCCAGGTTCCTGATTTCACCACCCCTGATTTCACCGCCGGTCCCCAACTCGGCAAAAAGCCCCTGATTGGTGATGCTCAAGAACAAATCCGGCTGCGCTTCGACTTCAAAGCGGTCGATGAACAAGTTGGCGATGGCTTGATCGTTGCCCTCAAAGATGCCGGAGAACGGTTCGTACTTTGCGCCGATAGGTTCCCATCCCTGGCCGTCGTTCCAGTATGCGCTGTCGGCGGCGGTAATCTCCCCATCGCCGTCCAGATCCCAGCGAACGGCGTTCAGTTGGGCCAGGTGGTCAATCTCGATGAGGCCGTCGCCATCGGTGTCGTAATGGTCGGGCGGGTTTTCGGGTGTTGCCGTCGCCCGGTTGCTGCGCGGGGTTTCAACACCGTTGAGCAGCGTCGCCACCTGATACGTGTAGGTCTGCCCTACCGTTTAGTCCCGTGTCGGTATAGGCCGGAGTGCTGCCGTCGTAGCCGTCCACCTTCTTCCCATTCCGGTAGAGGGCGTAGGCAATGCGCGGCGGATTCGTCCAGTCAGATGCGTCCACCGGGTTCCAACGCAGAAACACGCGCGGGCCGGCGGCCCGCGCCGCCAGCGTGGGCCGCTCCCTCGCCTGGTAGCCGAACTCCTGCCAGGTGGCGGTGCCGTCGCCGTTGAAGTCGGCTTTCAGCGCCGGATATTGCTGGCTGGTGCCGAAGTCCCACGGGTCGTCGCCGCCGGTGCTTTCGTTGTCGTCCTCATCGGAGTTGTCCAGGTCCAGGTTCCATCCGGCATAAATGCCGGTGTAGCCTGTGGGAGCCGTCAACTCGGCGGTCGTCTTGCCGTTATTACCGGTCCGGCCGGAGACCTCGCTGTCGTAGTAGCTCCCGCTGATCGTTCCCGAGGTCTTGCCTACCAGGCCCCTTAGGTGCACGCCCCTTGCGTACCGTTCTCTCGCCGTTCCCGCGGCATAGCTGGTTTTAATCGGCGCATACCAGGTATGACCCACCAGGCTGCCGACGAAGCGGTTGCCGTTGACCGTGCCCGTGGCGTAGCTGGCTTTTATCTTTCCATCGTTCCAGCCTACCAGGCCGCCCACATTCCCATTGCCGCTCACCGGTCCGGTAGCGTAGCTGCGGATTATCGTGCCCACGGTCTCCCTGTCGCCCAGTACGGCGTTGCAGCCTACCAGTCCGCCAGCGTCCCGGTTGCTGCCGTTGACTGTCCCGGTGGCGAAGCTGTCGGTAATGGCGCCGGTATACTCGTTCTCGCCCACCAGTCCGCCCACGTGAATGTTCCCGGTAACGTCAACCGCCGCCCAGCAACGGGTTTGCCGAGCCGAAAGTCTCGCCAATCAGTCCGCCGACGTCATGGCCCACAACTTCGCCAGTGGCCCAGGCGGCGATAATGCTGGTTTCAATCTCACTGTAACCGGCCAGTCCGCCGGCGTAGCGATTTCCCGTAACGCCCACGCCCGGCAGCCCCAGATTCCTCACCTCTGCGCCTCTGCCCAGCACGCTGAACAATCCCACGGTATGGCTCGAGGGGCGATCAACGTACAGGTTGGCGATGGTATGGCCGTTGCCATCAACAGTGACGTCGAATAGCGGGGCGCGGTCGGGGCGTACTTCCCCATCGTGGTAGGGAATAATGCCCAACGTGCCGATGGGAAGCCAACCGGCGCCGTCGTTCCAGTAGGCGGCGTCCGCCTCGGTAATCTCCCCGTCGCCGTTCTCGTCAAAGTCCAGGTTGGCCGTCAGCTCGTAGCCCGCGCAGGTGGTTTCGGCGGGGCAGACTGAGCCGTCCTCGGCTACCGGGAAGGCGGCGGCGTAGGCGTCGTTGTTGTCTGCATCATCCGCAACGCCGGTGCCGTCCAGGTCCCAGCGGACGGCGTTGAGCTGGGCCAGGCTGCTGATTTCGATGAGGCCGTTGCCGTCGGTATCGTAGTGCGACGGCAACGCGGTTTCCGTTTCAGCACCCTGAGCCCGGACCGGCTGCGGCGTGTCCACCGCGCCGATCAGCGGCGCCAGCGCAGCGACGAGGACGACGAGTAACAGAATCGGCAGCGGCCGGCTCACGGAGTTCGCCCCCCCCCCCCCCCCGACTTTCAGGGGAAAAAACGGACGGAACGGCCGGCTGCTGCGCTTGTTCATCATCATCTGTCTCATTACCAGAAATGAGTCAGACGAAACTATACCACCATGTATGCAATTTTTAGGTTATATCATGTCCTACATTTCGTGACTTCGTGCAACATTCAGGGAAATCCGGCAATGATTGCATCGCGCCCGGTTGCCAGGGGCCGGGCCCTAGCCTGGATGAGGACGGGGCCGCCAGCGCGGACGGTTCCGTTCTATTGTGAGTTGGCCTGCTGGCGTCGCAGCTGCTCTTCCAACTGGCGGACGCGAGCCTCGGCGGCCAAACGGCCTTCCCGCTCGGCGTCAGCGCGGGTTTCGGCGCTGTGAGCCCGGATTTCGGCGGCGTCAGCGCGGGTTTCGGCGGCGGCGCGTTCAACTTCGGCAACGGCCGCCTGGGTTTCCGCCGCCGCCCGCTTGTCTATCGTCAGCCCGGTCTCCGGATCCAGCACGTCAAACTCTCCGACGCCGTCCCAGGCAAACAGCACGTCCAGCAACTCGCTGTGGCTGCGCGCCGAACCTCCCTCGCCAGGCTCCTGCGGATATTCCTCGTACTCCCCGTTCACCAGCCGCTCCCCCACCAGCGCGCGACCGTACAGATCGCCCCCCGTGGGGTCGAACCGCCAGTACTCCTGCACCTCCAGCCGCTGGTACAACTCCCGCTTCCAACCCAGATCATGCTCCGCCGTGCTGGGCGACGCCACCTCCATCACGAAGTCCGGCGCCTTGCCCGTCTCCCAGATCCAGAAGTTCGGCAGGCCCTCCCGGATCCCCGCGTTGTTCACGTCAAAGGCGATGAACAGGTCCGGCTGCACCCGCCGGTTGCCGTCGGTGATGTCGTAGGACACGAACACCCCCCCGGAGATAAACACGTCAGGGCGGTCTTCGTAGCGCTGGAGGAGGAGAAACTTGATGCGGTCAATGGGCCGTTCCTGGAGCATACCGTCCTCAACGGGTTCCGGTTCTTCATAGAAGACGTCCGGGAGGGTCCTGACTTCCCAGGCGTTGGTGATTATTCTGGTGGCAGACATGGGAAACGTCTCCGACGACGGAATGCTCCGGCAATTCTACCCGATGCTCCTGCGCTTTTCCAAAGCGGGGCCCAGCCCGCTTTCAGCCGGCGTGACGGCGGTCAAACCGTTCGGATGCGATAGCTCTGCGCCGATAGGTTCCTCCCCGGTGGCATGAGACAGCCAAATCCGGTATTCTGTGCGCCATCATCAACGGAACCGAACGCCGGGAGGGTTTGTGACCATGACCACCACCGCCGCCCCAACCACCGACGACCTCTGCACCATCGAACAGGAGCCGAGCCGGTTCAACGACCAGTTCGGCGAAATGAGCCCCCGGGCCAAAGTCAAGGTCAAGGGCGAAATGTCCGACTTCGTGCAGAAGTTCATCGCCGCCTCGCCCTTCGTCGTCATGGCCTCGTCCGACCCGGACGGGAACTGCGACGCCTCTCCCAAGGGCGGCAAGCCCGGGTTCGTCAAGGTCATCGACAGCGCCCGCCTGCTCTTTCCGGACGTCGCCGGCAACCGCCTGTTCCAGTCCTACCAGAACATGGACTCCAACCCCCACGTCGGCCTGCTGTTCATGATCCCCGGCGTCAACGACACCGTGCGCGTCAACGGCACCGTGACCATCGTCAGCAAGGAGGAGCTGGAGCGCCAGAAGGTCGAGCTCGAGCTCTACTGGACCGACGACAACTCCAAGCACCTCCAGGGCATCATCATCAACGTGGAGGAATCCTACGGGCACTGTCCTCGGGCCTACAACTTCGCCAAGCTGTGGGACACCGACCAGATCACTGAGAACCAGACCAACCGCCCCATACCCCTGCGCCCGTAGCGCCGCGCGGACACTGCCAATATCGGTCAGGGGCGGGTTTGAAACCCGCCCCTGACGTTTGCTCCGGTTGGAACCGTCAGAATCAGATTTACCCGATTTGCGGATTGCCAGGATTGAGATGATCTTGCCGCTGAAACGCTTCAATCCTGTGAATCCCAAAATCTGGAAAATCCTGATTCTGACAATTCAGCTCAATCCGGTAGCCAGCCGGAACACAAACAGCGCCGGTTGAATGAGTATCCGCCCCAGAAAGTTGATGCCAAAGGCGTAGCTCAGGAACAGGTTCACGCCGATCAGCCCGATCAGCGGTATCCAGCCATACCGCTCGAATTGGAGGTACGACCGGTACAGCGACCCGGGCAGCAGGCCGCCCAGAACTTTGCTGCCATCCAGCGGCGGCAGGGGTATCAGGTTGAAGATGCCCAGGATCAGATTGAAAAATATAGCCAGAAACGCCGCGAAGCCCAGGATCTCAACAACGCTGGATATGAACCGCGTGTCCGTGACCACCGGCAACAGGTCCAGGCGGAAAACCAGCCCCAACGCGAATGCCAGCACGAAGTTCGAGAGCGGGCCGGCCAGCGCCACCATCGACATCCCGAACCGCCCGTGGCGCAGGTTGTACGGGTCCACCTGCACCGGCTTGGCCCAGCCGAACCCCACCACCAGCAGCAGGATGAATCCCAGCAGGTCGATGTGCTTGATGGGGTTGAAGGTCAACCGCCCCATGCGCCGAGCGGTGTCGTCCCCTTCGATGTGGGAGGTCAGCGCGTGGCTGAACTCATGCACGGTGAAGCCGATGATCAGGCCGATCAGCCCGATGCCGATCACCAGGACAAATGCGGCGGGGTTCTCCCGCAGCAGGTCGAGACTCTGAAGGATCACGTAGTGCTGCTTTCCAACCCGGTTCGGCCGCCGCGACGCGACGCCGGCTGCGCGCGCGGCATGGCCATCAGATCCGCCTTGATCGCGGCCAGGCCCGCTGCCCCGTGATCGTTGGCCTCGGCGACGATGGCCACGGCTCCGGCCTGGCGCAGGGCGAGCAACTCGTTGGCGGAGGGACGAGGGCCGATGCGCACCACCAAGTATTTCTCTGCGCGGCGGGCGGCGTCCGCCACCCCACCCAGGTCCAGCAGAGTCCAAGGCCCTGTCATGGCTGACTTATCCAGCACCAGGAAATCCAACGGTATACCGGCGAGGATCCGCCACATGTGATCGTCCACATCGTCCGGGATCCGCGTCCCGTGGGTCATCTGGCGGTCGGACAGATCGATGGCGTCCACCAGCGCGGTGGCAAAGGGTGATACGGTGAAATCCGCGCCGGCGTCACGCCAGCCGGCAATGCCTTCAGGTTCCAGCGGCGCGCCTCCGGCGCCCCAGATGCAGTCACCGATCTCCGGCAGGCCGTCGGGTGTGATACCGGGAGCGAATATGACCACAGCGTCGGCAGCCTCCGCCGACACCGCCAGCGCAGCCTCGATGTCGCCCGAGCAGCGGGCAATGAGCGCCATGCCCGGCAGTCGCCCGGACTGTGTGGAGCCGAACCCCAATGACGGGCCGCTGCCGGCTTCAATGCGCTCCAACAGGCTCCGCAGCTGCGTCATGCTCAGGCCTCCCTGACGTGAAATAGGGGCGAATGATATTCGCCCCTACGAAACAACTATTGCGGTTCTAGAGCGGTTGCCAGACCCGTTTGCCATCCACGCGGGCGATCTTGCCGATCTGCTTGCCCGGCGGGAAATGGCCGGCGCAGATGGTCCAGTCCCCTTCCTCGGCGGCGTCCAGCAGCCGGGCGCGCGACGCGGCGGACTGTTCTTTGTCGGTGTCCACGCCGGCGCACCAGCTCGGCTCGGATACCTGCGCGATGGTGTGCAGCACGTCGCCCATGACCACGCCGCGCTGACCGTTGGAGTTGATCAGCACCACCTGGTGGCCCGGGGTGTGACCCGGCGCGGGGGCGATGGAGATCTCGTCGCTGATGGTGTGTTCCGGCTCTTCCAGGATCTGCTGGAGACGCAGGCGGCGCAGCGGCATCACCTGGCGGTCGATGTAGGGATACATCTGCCGGCCCTGTTCCGACGTGAAGTAGTCGTAGTCGGGTCGGGACATGACGTAGCGAGCGCGGCGGAAGTTCGGCGCGGGCATGCCGCCGGAGTAGCGCAGGTTCCAACCCACGTGGTCGCCGTGCAGGTGGGTGTGGATGATGTAGTTCACCGAGTCGCTGGGACCGACGTTGGTGTTGTTCACGCCCACGTTGGACTCCAGATGTGGCCGCAGCTCTTCGTAAAGGTTCCCGGTGACATTGCCGCGGTCGGGATGCGGGCCGGGGCCCATGCCAGTATCCACCAGGATGACGTGCTCGGAGGTGTTGAGAAGGAAGACGCCGTAGTAAAGCTGGAGCTGGCCGTTCTCCAGGGTGTCCTGGTAGTCCGCCCAGGCTGAGTCGGGGACGTCGGGGAACATCGCCGAGGGCTCGCGCGGCGGCGGCACCATGTCGATGACGGCGGTGACTTTAACGTTGCCGATGGTTGCTTGTTCTGCCATTGGGAAATTCCTCCTGAGTACGCTGCAAATGGCGCTTGCGGCCTATTCGTCAACTTCGAATGTGACCAGGGAAAACAGATCATAACCGGCCAGGGCTTCCCGGCCGCCCAGGCCAATGAGTTCAATCACTACGCCGATGCCGGCCGTGGAGCCGCCGGCCTTTTCGATGAGCTTGGCGGCAGCTTCGAGGCTGCCCCCCGTGGCAACCAGATCGTCTATGATCAGCACGCGGCTCCCCGGGGGCACGTCTTCAGCGTGAACCTCCAGGGAAGCCTGACCATATTCCAGGCTGTATTCGTAGGATAGAGTCGCACCCGGAAGCTTGCCCGCCTTGCGCAGCAGCACTAGCGGCAGTCCCATCCGTGCCGCCATCGGGGCGGCGAAGATGAAGCCACGGGAATCGATGGCTGCCAGGCAGTCAATGTCCGTTTGACTTGCCAGATTCACCATCCGGTCGATGGTCTCGTTAAACGCCTCCGGCGAGAGCAGCAGCGAAGTGATGTCCTTGAACTGCACCCCGTGGATCGGGAAGTCAGGCACGTTGCGAATGTGTGCGGCAAGATCGACGGGCATGATTCTCATGTCGGCGGAGGGTCGCGGTGGGCGGAGTTATCGGGGATCAATTTGCGGCAATTAGTCTAGTATTCGCCGGTTGCGCAGTCAACCGTAAGTAGGCAGGGCAATCGCATATGGGCAGTTTAATGACCGTCATTCCTGCGAAAGCAGGAATCCAGTGTGCGAATTCGTTAATGCCGTTTCAGATGCGTTCATTTGGTGGCTAATGGACTCCGGCTTTCGCCGGAGTGACGCCGTTGTAATTTCAGATTCGATTGCCCGGTGGGTAAGCTACGCTTCGACTATGTTCTCCAGATGATTGATGCTCAAGACCCGCCGGTTCGGCCCCAAGAGTATGGCAACCAGGTCAATGCGCCATTCCAGGTTGGCGGAGGCTGCGACGCGCTGCCGCAGAAAATCCTGTGCCGTCAGCGTTAAGCGTCTGGCTTTGGCCGGCGTGACCGATTCCTCCGGCGAGCCGTATGCGGCATTGCGTCGAGTGCGGACTTCCACGAAGACCCATACCGGACCATCCAGGGCGATGAGGTCAACTTCACCCCACCTGCATTGATAGTTGGCGTCCACGATGCGGTAGCCCTTGCCTTCCAGATGGTGGAGGGCAATGCGCTCGCCGATGCGTCCGACTTCAATACGCCCGGCATCCTGACGCCCGGCATCCTGGGACGCGGAAACATCATCCCTGGCTGGCATCTTGCAAAAGCCTCGCCTGTCGCAACGGGCTGAACGAGCGACGGTGGATGGGCGTTGGCCCCAACTCGGACAGGCAACGGAGGTGTTGGGGCGTGGCGTAGCCCTTGTGCCGGGCGAACCCGTAGCCGGGGTAGCGCTCGTCCGCCTGGACCATCAGCTCATCCCGGGCAACCTTCGCCAGGATGCTGGCCGCGGCTATGGACAGCGACTTCGCATCCCCCTTGACCACGGTCTGATGCGGCAGCGGACACTCCTTGATGGGCACCCAATCCAGGAGCAGGGCGTCCGGCGCCGGATCCAGCCGGCTCGCTGCCGTCAGCATCGCTCTGATTACGGCCTGGCCGATGCCGATGTGATCGATGATCTCGGATGAGACCAGTTCCACCTCGCAAGCCAGAACGTTCTCTCGTATCAGTCCTGCGGCTTCCGCCCGTCGCCGCTCCGTCAGCCGCTTGCTGTCGTCAATCGCCGCCAGCCAGGGTTCGTCGCCGATGAACTCCGGCGGCAGGATCACGGCGGCGGCGGCCACCGGCCCGGCCAGCGGTCCGCGCCCGGCCTCGTCCACGCCGGCGATCAGGCGATAGCCCTGGACGCGGAAGTCCGCTTCCAGGGACAGGTCAGGCATCGACCAACGCGGCAGCCGCCAGTTCGGCGCGCGCCATTGGTTCGCTTCCGGCGATGGGTCCACCGCCGAGGACAGTTTCGCCCTGGTAGAACACCGCCGCCTGCCCCGGAGTGATCGCCCGTTGCGGTTCCCGGAACCGAACCAGCGCGCCGTCACCGACGGCAGTCACCGTCGCCGGCGCCTCCGCGAACTTGTAGCGTATTTTGACGGTCACATCCACCGGCCCGCTCGGAGGAACGCCGGACACCCACGACACCGGATCGGCATACAGCGTGTTCTGGTAAAGGTCCGTTTCGGAGCCGACCACCACCTGGCGCGTGTCCGGTTCCAGGCGGATCACAAATCGGGGCGGACCACCGGAAAGCCCGAGGCCGCGTCGCTGACCCACGGTGAAGTACTGGATGCCTTCGTGGGTTCCCAGAACGTTGCCATCGGCGTCCACGATGTCGCCCGGCCGCTCGTCGGTGCGCTCGCGCAGAAACTCGCGGTAGTCGCCGGTGGGAATGAAGCAGATGTCCTGGCTGTCCGGCTTGTCCGCGTTGGGGAACCCCGCCTCTTCCGCCAGCCGGCGGATCTCCGGCTTCGGGTAGTGACCCACGGGCATCAGGGTGGCGGCCAGCTGTTCCTGACGCATGCCGAACAGGACGTAGGACTGATCCTTGTCGGCGTCAACGCCGCGGCGCAGCGCCCACCCGCCGGCTCCATCGGCTTCGATGCAGGCGTAGTGGCCCGTGGCGACGTACGCCGCCTGCAGCATCCGGGCGCGCTGGGCCAGAAAACTGAACTTGATCTTGTCGTTGCAGGCAATGCACGGATGCGGCGTCCGTCCGTTCTCATATTCCCGGCGGAAATAGTCGATGACGAAGGCGCGAAACTCCCGCTGCACGTTCAGCACGTAGTGGGGAACCCCCAGGATGCGACAGACCGCCCGCGCATCCTCCACGTCGTCCAGGGTGCAGCACCCCCGGTAGTACTCCGGCAGGTCCGCCTGGTCGATGTCGTACAACTTCATCGTCACGCCGATGACGTCGTAGCCCTGCCGGCGCAGCAGCAGCGCGGCCACGGAAGAGTCGACGCCGCCGCTCATGGCAACGACGACGCGGTTGGGAATCTCAGGGGCGGACGGAATACTCATAGTTCAACGTGGGTTGTCAGAATCAGGATTTGCCGGATTTTATGATTAGCAGGATTGGGACCGTTGCACCGCCGAGTGCCTTCAATCCTGGCAATTCTATAATTCCGTAAATACTGATTCTGATGATATCCGGCAGCAGCTACGCGCCAACTGCATTTGCTTGCGGTCAAGGTACTCGTAGTATAGCATCGCCCCGATTCACTACCTGCACACCGCATCTCTAAGCACACTACGGAGGCAACCCCATGCCCGTCACCTTTGGATGCTCCCTCCCCAGCCGGGGCGCCATGGCCTCTCCCGAAAACCTGCGCAGCCTGGCCCAGCGCGCCGAGGACCTCTCCTTCGACCACGTGTGGGTCAGCGACCATATCATCATCCCCCACGAGGTCTCATCATTCTACCCCTACGCCGCCGACGGGGTGGCTCCCTTCCAGCGCGACAACACCTACTTCGAGCCCCTGGCCGCCCTGAACTTCCTGGCCGGCTGCACCACCCGCGTCAAGTTGGGCACCCACGTGCTCATCCTGCCCTACCGCAACCCCGTGCTCACCGCCAAGATACTGGCGACCCTGGACGTCCTCAGCGGCGGCCGCCTGATCCTGGGCGCCGGAGTCGGCTGGATGGAGGAGGAGTTCCAGGCCCTGGGACTCGACACCTACGCCCAGCGCGGCCAGGTGACCGACGAGTACATCCAGATCTTCAAGGAGCTCTGGACCTCCGACAACCCCGAGTTCCACGGCGAGCACTACGACATCAGCGAGGCCGGCTTCCTGCCCAAGCCGGTGCAGCAGCCGCACCCGCCCATCTGGATCGGCGGCCACACCAACCCGGCCATCCGCCGCGCCGCCACCCTGGGCGACGGCTGGATGCCCATCGGCCTGCGCCCCCCGGCCATCCTCGAGCCCGAGGAGCTGTCCGAGAAGATCGCCCGACTGCGCCGGATCAGCGCCCGCGCCGGCCGCGCCGACGATGCCGTCGACCTGGTGTTCAGCACCGACTGCGTCTTCCACGATGCGCCCCAAAGCGACCGCCGCATGGTGTCGGGCATCCCCGAGCAGATCGCCGCCGACCTGCGCCAGTACCAGGACCTGGGCGTGCAGCACTTCATCTTCAGCTTCCCCGCCGACAGCGCCGCCCAGCAGCAGGAAGCCATGGAGCGCTTCTCCCGCGAGGTGATGCCGCTGATCCCGTCGGACTAGCCACGCCGGCCGACGAAGCATTGTGAGCGGCTCGCGATTGCCGCTCACTTTTTTGCTGTCCCGCGGTATGTTCTATGGTCAGGTGCAGCCATAGCGAGGCTGCACCCGTGCAGGATTTTCCGTTCGATTGACGGGCACCAGGGGACACTGGGATGGGTGCCACCTCCGATGATGCTCGATATTGTACGGTTACACCTAGCTTACTCGCGGTGCACTACCGGCCATGACGAGTCATCCGGCTATCGTATAATGCTGCCCAACCGAAATCTGGAGCCCCGTGAGCCATGGCCACCATCAGACCCTTTCGCGGTTGCCGCTACGATCCCGCTGCCGTGGGCAACCTCTCCTCCGTCATCTGCCCCCCCTACGACATGATCGGCCCGCAGCTGAAGACCGACCTGCAACAGCGCAGCCCTTACAACGCGGTCCACCTCGAGGGCGGCGAACAGCCCGACCCGGTGGATCCTCAGGCAGGCTATCAGCAGGCTGCGGGGCTGTTCCAACGCTGGCTTGCCGACGGTGTCATACGCCAGGACGACGCAGCCTCCTTCTACCTGATGCGGCACGCCTACGACTTCGGCGGACGCCGCTATCAGCACCTGGGGCTGTTCGCTGACGTGCTGGTCGAGGACTACGACGCCGGATCCGTCCTGCCCCACGAGTTCACCCGCGAACCGTCGGTGCTGGACCGCGTGGCGCTGCTGGATGCCTGCCAGGCGCAGTTCAGCCCCATCATGTCCCTGTATCGCGACTCCGCCGGCGACCTCCGGCGCATACTCGACGCCATCGCCGCCGTACCGCCGGATGCGTCAGCGGCCACTCCAGCCGGCGGAACTGCCGAGTTCTGGCGCATCGGCGACGCGGCGATTCAGTCCAACCTCGTCGCCAGCTTTGCCGGTCGCCCGGTGTTCCTCGCCGATGGCCACCATCGCTACGAGGCGGCGCTCCGCTATCGGCGCGGCCGGCCCGGCGCTGAACAGGCCGACGATTCGGCCGCCAGCAACTACGTGATGATGACCCTGGTCGAATTCGACGACCCGGGCCTCCTTCTGTTGCCCTACCACCGCGTCGCCGGCGGCATGTCGTCCGAGCAGTTGGACGCCGTGCGTTCCAACATGGGCGAATATTTCGACTCGCGTCCCTTGAACCCCGACATCACGCCGGCGGCGGCGGTCGCCGACGTGGCCCGCATCGGCGAGAACGCCCACTGCTTCGCCGTCTTCTGGTCCGATGCGCCGCCGACCATCCACACCTTGCGGTCCGGGATCGATTGGGCCTCCTGGGGTCAGCTGGCGGTCTCCGAGGCGTGGCTCTTGCAGGAGCGGGTGCTGTCGCCGGCGCTGGGAGACGCCCTGGCCCAGCATATCGACTACAGCCCCGACCACGAGGCCATCGTCCAGCAGGTCAACGTCGGCGAGCAGCAGGCGGCCATCCTGCTCAAGCCCTTCCCGCTGGAGCCCTTCCGCCAGATCGTCAGCGCCGGCAACCGCCTTCCGCCCAAGTCGACCTTCTTCTACCCCAAACTCCCTACGGGGTTGGTGATCAACCAGCTCTCCGGCAGCATCTAGCCCGCGAGGTGACGCCATGACGACCATCGCCCTGCCCGCGCAGGCCGCCGCGCCAACGCGGCGCCGGTTCACGGTAGAAGAGTTCTACGCCATGGCCGAGGCCGGCATCCTGGCTGAGGACGAACGCGTCGAACTGCTGAATGGAGAAGTGTTTGCAATGGCGCCCATGGGAGCAGCTCACGCGGACATCACCTACCTCTTCGATGATTTTTTCAAGTCTTCATTGCGAGGTCGCGCCCGCGTGCAGGTACAGGGGCCGCTGAGGGTAGATGACACCACCTTGCTGTTTCCGGACATCGCGGTGCTCCGTCCGCGGTCGGACTACCGTCGCCATCTGCCCGAGCCGGGGGACGTGCTCTTGCTCATTGAGGTGTCCGATAGCTCGCTGCGGCGCGACCGTGAGGCCAAATTGTCTCGCTACGCCGCGGCCGGCATCCCCGAAGTATGGATCGCCAACGTGCCCGCCCGTCATGTCAAAGCCTTCTCCGACCCCGTGGACGGCGTCTATCAAAGCCGCCGCATCGTCCCTGCCGACGGCCAAATCAGTCCCATCGCCTTCCCCGACGTCGTGTTGACCGTGGGCGACTTCCTGCTTGAATAAGGTGATGACATGACGACCACCGCCTTGCCCACAGAAAACACCGCGCCAACCCGCCGCCGCTTCACCGTCGAGGAATACTGCGCCATGGCCGAGGCCGGAATCCTGGCCGAGGACGAGCGCGTTGAACTGCTGGACGGAGAAATATTCATAATGCCCCCCATCGGAGAGCCCCACGAATTCGGCACTGATCTGTTTAACCGCGAGCTGTCGCATCGTCTTTACGATCGAGCTCTCGTGAGGGTCCAGAACTCGATCCGATTGAACGATTATGGACTGCCCGAGCCGGACATTGCAGTCGTCCGGTTCAGGAACGACTATCACAGAAACCGGCCCACTCCGGCCGACGTGCTGCTGGTCATCGAGGTCGCGGACAGTTCTCTGCGGCGCGACCGTGAGATGAAACTGCCGCACTACGCCGCGGCCGGCATCCCCGAAGTCTGGATCGCCAACGTGCCGGCCCGCCAAGTGGAAGCCTTCCATGACCCCGTGGATGGCGTGTATCAGAGCAGCCGCATCGTCCCCGCCGACGGCCAGATCAGCCCCATCGCCTTCCCCGACGTCGTGTTGACCGTGGGCGACTTCCTGCTTGAATAAGGTGACGCCATGACCACCACCGCCCGGCCCGCACAAACCGCCGCGCCAACCCGCCGCCGCTTCACCGTCGAGGAATACTGCGCCATGGCCGAGGCCGGCATCCTGGCCGAAGACGAGCGCGTTGAACTGCTGGACGGAGAAATATTCGTAATGCCTCCCATCGGACCACCTCACGAAGACGGAACCACACGTTTGAGCAGAGATCTGGTTCTCCGACTCGGCGACCGCGCTTGGGTGCGCGTTCAGAATTCGGTGCGCCTGAACGATTATGGACTGCCCGAGCCGGACATTGCAGTCGTCCGGTTCAGGAACGACTATCACAGAAACCGGCCCACTCCGGCCGACGTGCTGCTGGTCATCGAGGTCGCGGACAGTTCTCTGCGGCGCGACCGTGAGATGAAACTGCCGCACTACGCCGCGGCCGGCATCCCCGAAGTCTGGATCGCCAACGTGCCGGCCCGGCAAGTGGAAGCCTTCCATGACCCCGTGGATGGCGTGTATCAGAGCAGCCGCATCGTCCCCGCCGACGGTCAAATCAGCCCACGGGCCTTCCCCGACGTGGTGCTTACCGTGGGCGACTTCCTGCTCGGTGACCCCGGCAGCGAAGGCGACGAAACGGGCGCGCTCGGAACGGATTCGTAAATCCTTGCTATAATATTGTCGGCGTGTGAACAAAATCACGCTGTTATCCGCCGTCGCATGACGCGCAGCACTGACGACCAGAGTCGTCCAACAGACCAATAATGCGCTCCCTCGCGCGCCAACCAGGAGCTTTCCCGATGACCTTGACCAAGATCGCGCCCCAGAACCTGCGTACCCCCGGACCCACTCCCATCCCGGACGACATCGTCGACGAGATGTCCCTGCCCATGATCAACCACCGGGGTCCCGAGTTCAAGGAGCTGATCGAGGCCACCACCGCCGGTCTCAAGCAGGTCTTCATGACCACCAACGACCTCTACATCCTCACCTCCAGCGGCACCGGCGCCCTGGAGGCCGCGGTGGTCAACACTCTGTCCCCCGGCGACAAGGTCATCGCCGCCACCGCCGGCTCTTTCGGCGACCGCTTCGTCCAGATCGCCGAAGGCTACGGCACCGACGTCACCCGCATGGACTTCGAGTGGGGCGACGCCATCGACCCTGAGGCCATCCGCGCCGAGTTGCAGAAAGACACGGAGATCAAGGCCGTGCTCGTCACCCATAACGAGACCTCTACCGGCGTGACCCACGATCTGGAATCCATTGCCCGCGTGGTCAAGGGCGAGTTCGACAAGCTGCTGCTGGTCGACGCCGTGAGCAGCCTCGGCTGCATCCCCCTTCCGGTGGACGGCTGGGATTGCGACCTGGTGGCCACCGGCTCCCAGAAGGGCTTCATGATCCCGCCCGGCCTGGCCTTCATCAGCATCAGCGCCCGGGGCTGGGAAGCTTACCAGGAAGCCAAGATGCCTCGCTTCTACTTCGACCTGATGGCCGCCGAGCGCTCCCTGGTACGCGGCCAGACCCCCTGGACGCCCAACGTCGCGCTGCTCTACGGCCTGCGACTGGGCCTGGATCACATCCTCGACGAGGGCCTGGAGAACGTCTACGAACGGCACGCCGAGGTCGCCGCATACACCAGGGCCGGCGTCAAGGCCCTGGGCCTCGAGCTCCTCGCCAACGACGAATCCCGCGCCTCCAACACTGTCACCGGCATCAAGATGCCCGAGGACATCGATGGCGGCAGGTTCATGTCCATGATGCGCGAGGATGAAGGCGTCGTCCTGGCCGGCGGACAGGGCAAGCTCACCGGCCACTGCTTCCGCATCGGCCACCTGGGCTGGGTGACCAAAGACGACATCACCGAGGTGCTGGAAGCCCTGGAGCGCGTGCTGCCCAAAGTCGGTTTCAAGAGCTAGTTCAACCGCAACATTTGCTGGGGGCGAATGATCATTCGCCCCCACGTTTATCTACTGTCATGTCTTCCGTTTCCCAACTGCAACAGGCAATGGCGGCCTTGCGCCTCTCCCTGGCGGAAATTCGCCATAAGGAAGAGCAGCTGGACGCGAGTATCGCCCAATTCCGTACCCAGTTGCGCCGGCTGCCACGTCAGACCATCTACGGTCGCGCCCCGCTGGACATGGCCCTCTCCGCCATGGGTGAGGTCGAGGAGCGGCTGCGGGACGCTGAGGAAAACCATCGGCGCCTGCTCACCATCAAAAAGGCGGCGCTGGACGAACTGGCTGCCCTGGAGTCGGTTGAGCAGGTCGACAAGGCGCGGAAGGAATTAGCCCAACTGAAGCAGCAGACCGGCCGCCAGGATCAGTCGCCAGACCGTGCGGCAGAGATCCGTCGGCTCGAACAGTTCATCGCCGAGCACAGCAAGCGCGCCGAACAGGCGATCACCGCCAGCTTCGAAGAGCGACGCGGCCAGCGTTAGCGACCGCCCGAAGGTCGGTCACAAACCCAAACAGCCACGTTGGCGGCAACGCCAGGAAGGGAGCATCGCAGCATGAAGGCATCCTATCTCGGCGCCATGGGTTATGCGCACCGGCGGGACTTTCCGCCGACCTGGCCCACGCCTCCGTCGTACAGCGACCCCGAAACCTCGGTGCAGAGCTACCAGGACGGCATCGAGGAGTGCGAGTTCGCCGAGGAGATGGGCTTCGAGTGGGTCAGCTTCTCCGAGCACCACTACTCGGGCCGCATCGCCACCGGCACGCCGGCCGTCATGGCCGCCGCTGTAGCGGAGCGATGCAAGTCGGTGAAGATCGCCATGCTGGGCCCCCTGCTGCCCCTCAACAACCCCATACGCGCCGCGGAAGAGCTCACCCTGCTGGACAACATCACCAACGGCCGCCTGGTGATGGGCTTCCTGCGCGGCACCCCCAACGAGGACCAGGTGTACGGCGTCCACCCCTCGGAAGGCCGGGGACGTCTCCTGGAAGGCATGGATCTGATTCTGAAGGCCATGACGGAGCCCGAACCCTTCTCCTGGGAGGGCCGTTATTACCAATACCGCACCGTGGCCGTGTGGCCCCGTCCGGTGCAGCAGCCCTTCCCGTCGGCCCTCGTGGCCACCCGCAGCGATGATGCGGTGCAGTTCGCCGCTGAGCACGGGTTGGGCCTCGGCGTATCCTTCGTGCCATCGGAACAGGTGGCGGGCATCACCGAAAAATACCTGCGCTGGTGCGACGACGCCGGCTGGCAGCCGGAACCGGACCAGCTGGTGTTTCGCGGCAGCATCTACCTGGCCGAAACCGACCGCCAAGCCCAGGAATGGTTCGAAGCGCAGACCGACCAGGGCCGCGCTCCGGGCATGGCTCTGCGCTCCTCGGTGTCGCAAGTCATCCAGGCTTCCCGGGCCGGCGCGGATGTTGACTATCGCAACGTGTTCGCCGGCAGCGCCAGCGGCGACATCGTGGGAGGCGCTCCCGGCCTCACCTTCGTCGGCGGGCCGGACACCATTTTCGAGCAGATCAAGGCCTACCACGACCAGTGCGGCACCGGCGTCATCGACCTCTTCTTCCAGCAGCCCAGTCTGACCCACCGGGACGTGATGGCCGAGATCGACCTGTTCGGGCGCGAGGTCCTGCCTCGCCTCAAGGAGTTGTAACCGGTGACTTCCGACCGCCCGCGTGACACCGTCGTCATCGTTGACGAACCGGGGCGTTCTGCCGCTCTTCGTGACGGCCTAGTGCAACGGTGGGTGGTGCTGGAGCCTGGCTTGGACGATTTTGGCGCAGGAGCGGAAGACCGGATTGCCGCTGCGGTTGCCCCGTTGACCTCCGGACCCTACGGTCTTATCGGCGTTTCGTCCGCCGCGTCGGTGGCCATCCGCCACGCTCTGCGGTCGCCTGATAGCATAGCAGCGTTGATCCTGGTCTCGCCCTTGGCCTTACGACCCGCCGGAGAGCCGGTCGGATCC
This sequence comes from Dehalococcoidia bacterium, assembly GCA_965207585.1. Taxonomy (GTDB): domain Bacteria; phylum Chloroflexota; class Dehalococcoidia; order Lucifugimonadales; family UBA3495; genus Bin87. Next base: position 420,077 of record CBDBMT010000003.1, read on the forward strand.
ACCCAGGAACTGGAGGAACAGATCTCTGGAATCCGGTGCCCCACGCTGGCAGTGTTCGGGCAGGCGGATGACGCCATTGACCCGGTAGCGCCGAGCATTTACCGGAGCCGCATCCCCAACTGCAACGTGGCGTTCGTTTACGACGCCGGTCACGACATCGCCAGCGAGCGTCCGCAGGCCCTGCTGAACCTCGTCGAGGATTACCTCGAACGACGCGAGACCTTCATCGTGCAGAACCGCGCCGGCGCAATCAACCCCTGACCGTAAGCCCTCAAGGTACTTTCAAAGTCCCCCGTCGTTCCCGCGAAAGTGGGAACCCAGAATGGCTCTTCTCACAACTGCCTCTGGATTCCTGCTTTCGCAGGAATGACGGCTTGGTGGTGCGAGGGCTGCTCGATTGACTTGGAAAAGGCCGTGGTAAGCCCTAGTTGCCCTCGGCCCTATCCCGCTGCCCTTCCTGCAACTCGTCGATCTGTTCCCGCGTGCGCCCGTAGATCTGCGGGACGTCCCAGCCCTGCATCCCGGCGTAGGTGTCGATCTGTGAGCGGTGGTGCACCTCGTGTTCCACCAGCATCATCAGGATCCGCCAGCCGCTGAGCATGCCGTCGGTGTCGATCATCTTGATCCGCCGCGTCAGCCAGTCCGCGGGCGTGCCCTCGATGCGGCTGCGAAACTCGGCGGCCGAGGTCTCCAGCGCCGGAACCCAATCATCGATTGACGCAGTACTCGGTACTTCCCAGTCGTACAGCCACCCCTCGTTGCGATAGGCCCGCGCGAAGTACATCCGCGACTCGCAGATGTGATGCACGATCTGGCGGATGCTCCACGCGTTCTCGCCCTCGCCTGCCGGCGGTGCCCACGATTCGGCCGGCGCCGGCAGCGCCTGAATATCCCGCACGGTGCGGCGATGTATGCCGTCGAAATAGCTCAGGAATGCCTGTGGGTCGTTTAGCATGGGCCGGCATCTCCTTGTGTTCCATTTTCTTCGCCGTCTCTTCGGCGGAGCAGTTCCCGAAGGCGCTCAACCTCAGCCAGGGCTGCATTGCGCTCTTCCCGTGCCGCGTCCCGCTGATCACGGACCGCGATTGCATACGCTTGTTCCGCCCGCCAATTCCGGTCGTAGGTCTGGGTGGACGGGTCATACACCCGGGGCCAGCCATCATCCCAGCACAGGCTGATGCCCAACAGCGGGCTGTACACCTTCAGGATTCCATCGGGTTCGCGTGTTTGCGGCCGCTCCCGATAGCTTCCGTCAACCAGTTCACCACCCCATATCGGATGCCCGTGATACCGTCCGCCGGTGGGATCAAAACGCCAGTATTCACGAACACCGATGGCGGCGTACACTCCCGGCTTGTAGTTCACGTCCCTTGGGGCAGTGCTCTCCGAGGCGACTTCCAGGGCGAAGTCCGGCGGCTTCCCCACCTCCCAGGGCAGGTAGATTTTGCGGGGTCGAATCGCCGCGGCATCCACACCGAAGGCCAAATATATGTCCGGCGCGATGCGCACGTTCAGGTTGCTGGGGTCGTAACAGATAAACGTTCCGTCGTCCAGGAACACGTCGGGCCGGGTGTCAAACTCGGTGAACCGGGCAGCCAGCAGCCCGGTGATCTCCCTAATCTCGCGGCTCTGCTCCATGTGGTCCGGCGGAAGCTCCTTCTCGTTGGGGTCGAATTCCAGGCTAGCGTAGTCGATCTCCCCACCACGGCGGTAGGGCAGCATCTTTGCGCCGCTGGGTGTCTTGGGGGATGTCATCATCAAACTCCCGGCCAGGCCGATTGTGCCGGTAGTGTAAAATCGGCCATCCGAAACCGCAAGCGAGGGCATTGTCATGAAGTACGACGTGATCGTCGTGGGCTCAGGTTCTGCCGGATCGGTGGTTGCCAGCCGGCTGTCCGAAGATCCCAGCCGTTCCGTTCTCCTGCTGGAGGCCGGCCAGGACTATCCCAACGCGGACCATCTCCCCGACGTTGTCCGGGACGGATACTCCAACGAGGGTGAGCAGCCCGGGTCCCCGGTCTCCTGGAGTCTGCACGGCACCATCAACGACCAGCAGGGCGAGATCAACATCGCCCAGGGCAAGGTCATCGGCGGTTCCGGCTCCATCAACGGACAGGTCTACCTGCGCGGCCTGCCCGAGGACTTCGAGCGGTGGGAATCCTTCGGCAACGAGGAGTGGTCATACCTGAAGGTCCTGCCCTTCTTCCGCAAGGCCGAAACCGACCTGGATATCCAGGACGACTTCCACGGCAGCGACGGTCCCATCCCCATCATCCGCCGGGAGAACCAGCCCTGGCCCGACGTGCAGAAGGCTTTCCACGCCGCCGCCATGGAGCGCGGCTACACGTACAACCCCGACCTCAACGGCCCCGACTCCGAAGGCATCGGCGCCATCCCGATGAACAACCAGGCCGGCGTCCGCATGAGCACCGCCATCACTCACCTCAATCCGGTGCGCCACCGTCTGAACCTGACCGTCAAGGGCAACGTCTTCGTCCGCCGCGTGCTGTTCGACGGCAACGAGGTCGCCGGCGTCGAGGTTGAGAGCGGCGGCGAGATTTTCACCGTCGAGGCTGGCCAGGTCGTGCTCAGCGCCGGCGCGCTGAAATCGCCCCACATCCTCATGCTGTCCGGCGTCGGCCCGGCGGACCAGCTCCAGAATTTCGGCATCCCGGTAATTCACGAACTGCCCGGCGTCGGCCAAAACCTCTTCAACCACCCCATGGGCAACGTCTCCTTCCGGGTGAAGGATCACGTCGAGCTCCACGCCAACGCGGGCGCCCTGCGCTTCGGGCTGCGCGTGACCTCCCAGGAGCCGTCATATCCCAACGACGTGATGCTGCACACCCTGGGCGTGTTCAACGTGATGACCGGCGAGCATCTGCCCGATCGCACCGCCCGCATCGCCTGCGCCCTGGAGCTTCCCGACGGCTCCGGTTGGGTGCGCCTGGCGTCCTCTGATCCGACGGAGCAGCCGGAGATCAACTACCGCTACTTCCACAACGAAAACGACATGCGCCGCATGCGCGACGCCGTGCGCCTAGCCGCGGACATGCTGGAGTCCGAGGCCTACCACGACGTCATCGACCACCGCACCGCCCCCGCGGATGACGTGCTGTCCGACAACGACGCTCTGGACGCCTGGATCCGCCAGACTGTCGGCACCTCCCGCCACGTCTCCGGCACCTGCCGCATCGGCCCCGACAACGACCCCATGGCCGTGACCGACCAGCAGTGCCGAGTGCGTGGTGTTCAGGGCCTGTGGGTAGCCGACTCGTCGATCATGCCGCAGGTTACCCGCGCCAACACCAACGCCACCGCCATCATGATCGGCGAGCGCGTCGCCGATTGGATAACGTCGCAATAAACGCTGAACTGCAGGAGCGATGGATCCATCGCCCCTACATATCTGCCCAAGTCGGATCGGCCCAGGATAACGACGAGTCGGGTACTAAACCGGCGGCCGCAGATTGTGTTCCGTCGCCCGCTCGTAGGCGTCGCCCAACTGCACCAGCAGCGGCTCCGCCAGATGCTTGCCGATGAACTGGATGCTCAGCGGCAATCCTTCGCTGTTCAGCCCCGCCGGCAGCGAGATCGTCGGCGCGCCGTTGAAGTCGTAGGGTATGGTGAACCGCCCCCACGTCCATTCATCCTCGCCCATGGGTCCGTAAAGTTCCTCGGGCGTGACCCGACCCGGCGGAGTGGTCATTGAGGGACAAACCAGCACGTCGATGTCCTGAAACACGCCGGCCAGAATGCCGTTGCACGCCAACCTCACCTGATTGGCGGCGGCGACATCGGCCCCGCTGTACCCGCTTCCTTTTTCCAGCCAACCGCGAAACCAGGGGCCGTATTCGTCCGCCCGCGACGGATAGGTTTCGCGGTGGGCCGCGGCCGCTTCCGCAGAGCACAGCACCCCCCAAGCGCGGGAGAAGGGCAGGGTGTCCGGCATCTCCACCGGCACCAGCCGAGCCCCCATGCGCTCCAGGAGCCGGGCGCCGATCAGCGCCGCCTCGGCCACTTCGCCATCAACGTCGTCGCCAATGTAACGCTCGTCCACGCCGATGCGGAGCCCCTCAACACCCTTGCCCAGTCCCGACAGCATGGCGGGAACGTGGGCATGCAACGACGTGGGATCGTTGGGATCGTGGCCGGCCAGGGCTTGCAGCATGATCCCGGCGTCCGCCGCGCTGCGGGTCATGGGCCCCACGTGGTCCAGCGACTCCGCCAGCGCCAGCACCCCATAGCGGCTGACCCGACCCCACGTCGGCTTGATGCCCACCGTGCCGCACGCCGCCGCCGGAAACCGGATCGAGCCGCCCGTGTCGCTGCCCAGCGAACCGTAGCAGAGACCCGCCGCCGTGGCCACGCCGGAACCGCTGGACGACGCGCCGGCCCAACGGTCGGCGCCCCAGGGATTTATCGGGATGTCGAAGGCCGGGTTGTATCCCGCCATCGCTCCTTCGGTGAGGTTCAGCTTGCCCAGGATGACCGCGCCGGCGTCGTTCAGGCGCTGCACCACCGTCCCGTCGAAATCGGGCACGAAATCACGCAGCGCCAGTGCGCCGCCCATGGTGGCCACGCCGGCGGTGAAACACAGGTCCTTGACCGCGATGGGCACGCCGTGCAGCGACCCGCGGTAGCGACCGGATGCAATCTCGCCCTCGGCGGCGCGCGCCGCCGCCAGCGCCGGTTCGGCCATGACGGTGGCGTAGCTCTTCAGCTCGCCGTCCAGCGCGGCGATCCGGTCCAGTTGGGCCTCTGTCAGTTCAACGGGAGAAATTTCCCGCGACCTGATCCTCTCTGCGACCTCGGTAATGGTCTGATAATGCAGCGGCGCGTCCGCCATGGCGTAGCTCCTTCGGGCTAGGGCGCCGGTTGCACCAGTTCAATCAGCACGTCGTCCGGACCCTCGATGTACGACAGCTTGGAGCCGGTGGGCGTCTCGGTGATGGGCAGCACCGTGCGGATGCCGGCGGCGGTGAGCCGTTCCATCTCGGCCTCGATGTCCTCCACGTCGAACCCGAAGTGCTCCAACCCCAGCCGGTTCAGTTCAGCCACCGCGCGCTCGTCGGACGATCCCGGCGGCTTGGACGAAACGTTGAGCCGGCACGCCCCGGCCATCTCCATGCCGATGGTGATGGTGCGTGGCATAACCTCCCGCTCGGAGACGATGCGCGCGTTGAAGTGCTTCTCGTACCACGCCGCCGTGGCATGGGGGTCGGAGGCGCGGATGTGCACGTGGTTGATGCGGTATTCCATGGTAGCTCTCCTAGGTTGTGTAAGGAGCCAATTAATACGCGAAGATGTCACTCACCGGGCAGGCAAAGCCCGGCAGAACCGGCTCGCAAGTAAGCGTATCGTTGCTGCCAAAGCGCCGGGTTCCGCCGCCTTCGTAGCTGGCGACAATCTCCCTCGTGGCGATGTATGCCGTCAGAACCAGACGCACGCCGGCTTCCAGCCACATTTGAGCCCTGGCTTCCGCGTCCGCCACGATATAACCCGCCGAAACCACCTCTACTACCAGGTCGGGAACGAGACCGTACACGTATCCTCGCTCCGGCACCGGCTCCGTAATGCGCTCCCGTGCGATTATCGCAAAGTCGGCGGCGCGCACGGTGTCCGGGTTTTGCTCGACGTAGATTCCGACTTCAGCCGTTCTCACAAAGTCAAGGTTGTTCCGCCGAATGAAAGCCCCCATGGGCCATCCGATGTTATCGACGACGATTCCGTGAGCGACCCCCGGTGGCGGCATTTCAATCAACTCTCCCCGAACCAACTCGTAGCGCTTGCCGTCATCGGGCATTGCCAACAGGTCTTCGGCAGTGAGCAATCTGGGAGCAGTAGTCATCGCAGCCTCCAATGCCATCGTTCCCGCTTGCGCCGGAGCGCGCATAGTATAGCGCACCAGTCCCCCTGCTTCGCGTTCCGGTTGCCCCCGTTCAGCCCCGTTGCTACACTGCCCTCACGGGTAAGTCAACCGGTTATCCCCATCCCAACTCCGATGCAGGAGGAAACCATGATCTACGAAGTCCGCACCTACGACCTCAAGCCCGGCGCCGTACCCCAGGCCGAGGAAGCCTTCGCCGAGGCCCTGCCCCACCGGGAAAAGTACTCGCCCATCGCCGCCTTCTGGCACACCGAGATCGGCCCGCTGAACCAGATCATCCACGTCTGGGGCTACGAAAGCGTCGAAGAGCGGAACCGCATCCGCGCCGAGGCGTCCCAGGACCCCAACTGGCCGCCCAAGATCACCCCCGGCAACATCCTGAACATGAACGCCGAGATCTGGAACCCCGCGCCCTTCATGCGTCCCATGGGCGGCGACCAGGCCCTGGGCAACATCTACGAGATGCGGGTCTACACCTACGAGAACGGTTCCATGCCGGAACTGCTGCGTCGCTGGGAAGAGTCCCTGCCCTACCGCGAAGAGTTCTCCCCCCTTGCCGCCGGCATGTACACCGAGTTCGGCGACCTGAACAAGTGGATGCACGTCTGGCCCTATCAGGACCTCAACCACCGCGCCGAAGTCCGCGCCGCCGCCAGCAAGATCCCCCAGTGGCCCTCCGGCGCCCCCGGCCGCGTCAGCCAGGAAAACAAGATCATGATCCCGGCCAGCTTCTCGCCGATGCACTGACGACCAACACCTTATATCCGTCATTCCCGCGAAAGCGGGAATCCAGTGAAGAGCACAACCAGTGAACTACCGGCGCGCGCAAGACTTGACGCAGTTCTACGAACTGTTGGCGCAACTGGAGCGCAAAGTCGGCGCGCGCCGATTATCCAAGTGCAACGGGCACATGGACTGGCCGCGGTCGGGCGTCTACTTCTTCCGGGAAACGGGTGAAATCCGTAATGAGACTGGAGACAGCCCACGCGTCGTGCGGGTGGGAACCCACGCGCTGAAAGCCGGTTCCGGCACTAAACTCTGGAATCGGCTTTCACAGCATAAGGGCACGGTCAAAAACGGCGCAGGGAATCATCGTGGCTCGATTTTCCGATTGATTACCGGCGCTGCCCTGATGGAGCGGGACAGCTTGGCTTGTTCATCGTGGGGAAAAGGCAACAACGCGCCCAAGGAAGTCAAAGAGCGCGAGCATTTTTTGGAGCAGAAGGTCAGCAAAGTCATCGGCGATATGCCATTCCTGTGGCTGGCGGTGGATGATGAACCCGGGACTGACAGTCTGCGGGGGTATATTGAGCGTAACGCGATCTCGTTGCTCAGCAATTACAGGCGAGAGCCAATTGACCACCCATCGCCGGACTGGTTGGGACATTGGAGCGACCGGGAGCGCGTCAGGCTGTCCGGACTTTGGAACTCTAACCACGTTGATGAAAACTATGAGCCGGCCTTTCTGGACACTCTGCAGCAGTTGATTGAAAGGATGGGAGCAGTGGATCATGGCAGATAGCATCGTTGTTATCCAATGCGCCGCCAGCAAACGAGCCGATGCCGGCTATCTCCAGGGTGCCGACGGGCGCAAGGTGATGTTCGTTGCTCAGCCAATCTTGGCTCCGACGAACACCAATTGGGTCTATGCTCGACCTGATGACCGGGCGAATGGTGGTTCGTCTTGGCGGGAGAACCTGCTGCGGTACAACCGTGAGCGAGCGGCGGAAAACTCGCTGAAATTGCTGCCAGCTTGGAGGCTCTACGAAAACCGTACCTACAAGTGCCTCCATGATGAGTGGGGGCCGGACAATCTCTACATCCTGTCAGCGGGCTGGGGACTGATTCGGGCCGACTTTTTGGTCCCCAACTACGACATCACGTTCAGCGGCAACGCTGAAAAGTACAAGCGTAGGGGCAAGCGGGACACCTACAACGATTTTCATAAGTTGCCGGAGAACACCACCAGCCCTGTAGTATTCTTCGGCGGCAAAGATTACGTGAACTTGTTCTGCGAATTGACCAGTCGGGTGCAAGGCCCTCGGTACGTATTCTACAATTCGGTCAATCCGCCAGATGCTCCCGGTTGCCGGCTCCACAGGTTTGACACCAGCGCCCGAACCAACTGGCATTACAAGGCTGCCCAAGCGTACGTGGAGGGGCGCATCGATCTGCAATAACCCGATGCTAACCACCGATCCCGTCGCCATCTTCGCCGACTCCCGCACTGTCCACGCCGACGCCCTTCGGCTGCTGGAAGCCGGCGACATCCGCAAAGCCGCGGGAAAGGCTTGGTACGCTACCAAACTCGCCACTGACGCCCTTAACCTGGCGCGTACTGGCGTGGAACCGGAAATTTCTTCGGATACCCCGAAAGGGTTGGCGCGGTTAGCCACTGAGGATCAAGCCGTCCATCCGCTTTTCACGCGTTACCACATCAGACATGGACATCTGTATGGCGACTGCTTTCGTTTGGGAATTTGCGCACCCATTGACGAAGTGGAGCGCCGCATCCGCCAAACTGCCGACTACATCAGCACCGCCGCCAGACTGGCCGGCTATCCCGACGTAGTGTGCCACACGGAGCAGCAAACCCCCATGGTAACCACCACCGACCATGTGTCCGCCATCTTCGCCGATGCCCGCGCCGTTCACGCCGACGCGCTGCGGCTACTGGAAGCCGGCGACATCCGCGACGCCGCCGAAAAAGCCTGGTGCGCCACCAAGCGCGCCACGGATGCCCTCATCTTGGCGCGTACCGGCGAGACGACGGAGTTATCCCCGGCGACCACACAGGGATTGGTGGCGCTGGCCGCCGAAGATCGAAACATCTGGTCCCTGCGCCGGCGCTATTTCTCCAGACAGAGCGAACTGCACGGTGCCTGCTTTTACCTGGGAGCCTGCGAGCCGATAGAAGAAGTGGAACGCCGCATCCGCCAGACCGCCGACTACATCAACGACGCCGAGCGATTGGCCGGCTATTCCAACAGCACCTGACCAAAAAGGAACGCCAACCATGAAACTCCTTACCTACGACAACGGCAACGGCCCCCGCTGCGGCGTCCTGCGGGACGACGCGGTGGTGGACGTGGCCGCCCTCATCGGATCCGACCGGCCGCTGGCGGACGTCCGCGCCCTGCTGGACACTGGCGACGGGGCCATCGACCGCGTGGGCGACGCCCTGGCCGGCAGCGTGGCCGCGCCGACGGTTGCCCTGGCCGACGTGCGCCTGCGCGCTCCGGTCCTCCAGCCGCCCACGGTGCGCGACTACATCGTCTACGAGGAGCACGCCACCTCCCAGGGCACCCGCCAGATCGATCCGGTGTGGTATCGGATGCCGGTGTTCTACTTCTCCAACCCGCTGGTCATCTACGGCCCAGACGAGGACGTGCCGTATCCCGCCGCCTCCGAGCAGTTGGACTACGAGCTGGAAATCGGCTGCATCGTCGGCAAAGCCGGTACCAACGTGGCGGCCTCCGAGGCCCTGCAGCACATCGCCGGCTTCTGCATCTTCAACGACTGGAGCGCGCGCGACCTGCAGTTCGACGAGATGACCTTCGGCCTCGGCCCCGCCAAGGGCAAGGACTCGGCCTCGTCCATCGGCCCCTGGATCGTCACCACCGACGAGATGATGCCCCACATCAAGGACGGCCGGCTGGACCTCAAGGCTCACGTCCGGGTCAACGGTGACGACTGGCTCCGGGACGGCGAGACCATCAACGCCTGGTACAGCTGGGGAGAAATCATCGAGCGGGCCGCCAAGGACAGCCGCATCGCCCCCGGCGACGTCATCGGCAGCGGCACCGTGGGCGGCGGATCTGTCCGCGAGTCCATCCGCAAGGGATACGAGACCTCCCGCTGGCTGGAACCGGGCGACACCGTGGAACTGGAGGTCGAGAACATCGGCATCCTGCGCAACACCCTGGCCCCCAAGGTCGGCGTCGACTCCAACTACCCCTACCTGCCCAACAGCCCGACGGCCACGCCGGAACGCGGCACGGCGCGCGACTACCGCTACGAGCGCACGCGCTGACACCTCCGCCTGTCATTACGAGCGTAGCGTGGCAATCTCGTTTGCGGCAACCATCATCGCTACGGGAACGGGATTGCCATGTCGCTACGCTCCTCGCAACGACAAACTGACTTCCTGCTTTCGCAGGAATGACGGAAGGATCCTGAAACGGCCCGTCTAATCCGGCGGCGCGCCCCACCGGTCGTAGCTGCACACCTCGTTCAGCGGCAGCCGTGTCACCGGCCCAAAGTTGCCCCGGGGATACCCGAAGGGCATGCAGTACACCACCTGCGCGGTGTCCGGTATGCCGAACAACTCGTGGACCCGCTCCTCCACCACCGCGTGCAGGGTGGCGATGGTTCCGCCGATCCCGAAAGCCCGCGCTGCCAGCAGCATGTTCTGCGCCGCCGGTATCACCGAGCCGGCTGCCTGCGCGCCCTTGGCGGTGGCGCACACCAGCACCATCACCGGCGCGTCGCCGATCTCGTTGGCCAGCCGCATCGCCGAGCGCATCGAGTTCCGTCCCGGCGGGATGTCCTGCGGCCCCATGATGCCAGCGTCGGCCCGCTTGGCCCACCACGCCTCGTGGTACAGCTCGCCCAGCTTGCGGCGCGTCTCCTCGTCCTGAACCACAATGAAATGCCATTGTTGGTTGTTGCCCCCATTGGGCGCGCGGATGGCGGCCTCCATGATGTCCTGCATCACGTCGGCGGGTATCGGGTCCTTCCTGAACCGGCGGATGGCACGCTGGGAGAACATCGCTTCTCCCAGGGGAATTACGTTCAGTCGGTCGGCGGTGGTCACGTTGCTGCCTCCAAATTCGTGCGGTTCGCCGATGTTACCACAACGGCTGTGTGCTGCTTGTTATAATCCATTATCCCCCAGGGCAATCGCGTCTTAATGAGATTTTTAGAAATGTGCTAATGTCCGATGATCCATTGCAGGTCGTGGAGGTAGGAGGGCATGGCACAAGCACCCAAGGCAACCATTCTCGATCATTTCGCCGAGTTGGACGATCCCCGGGTAGAACGCACCCGACACCACAAACTGGTGGACATCCTGGCCATCGCCATCTGCGCCACCATCTGTGGGGCTGATTCCTGGGTTCATATCGAGCTGTTCGGCAGGAGCAAGCTGGCCTGGTTTCAGAGTTTCCTGGAACTGCCCCACGGCATTCCGTCCCACGACACCTTCGGCGATGTCTTCGCCCGTCTGGACCCAGTGCAGTTGCAGGATTGCTTCATCTCATGGACCCAGGCCATCGCCGAGTTGTTGCCTGGCGAGGTGGTGGCTATCGACGGCAAGACGGCCCGACGGTCCTATGACCGTGCTGGGAAGAAGGGGGCCATCCATATGGTCAGCGCCTGGGCCACCCAGCAAAGCCTGACCCTGGGTCAGGTCAAGACCGACGAGAAATCCAATGAGATCACTGCCATTCCTCAACTGCTGGAGATGCTGGAGTTGAATGGCTGTATCGTAACTATCGACGCCATGGGCTGCCAGCGAGAGATTGCGCAGCAGATCACAGATGGTGGTGCCGACTATGTGCTGGCGGTGAAGGAGAACCAGGGTCAACTGTACGAGAATATTCAAGACCTGTTCGAAGGGGCCGAGGCATTGGGCTTTGACGGCGTGCCCTATGACTACGCTCAAACCCTGGACAAGGGACACGGGCGGGTGGAACGGCGGGAATGCTGGGTCATCACCGAGCCGGACTGCCTGGACTATCTGGACCCCCAGGGGCAATGGCCGGAACTGAAAGCCGCCGTCAGGGTGGTGGGCCACCGCACCACCGCAGCAGGCGACGCCAGCCAGCCCCGCTACTACATCAGCAGTCTGGCCGGGTCAGCGGAACAACTGCTGGCCGCCATTAGAGGCCACTGGAGCATCGAAAACTCGTTGCACTGGACCCTGGACGTGTCCTTTCGGGAGGACCAGTGCCGAGTCCGCAAAGACCACGGACCACAGAACATCAACACCCTGCGCCAGATCGGACACAACCTCTTGAAAAACGAGAGAACGCTGAAAGTAGGCATCCAGGGCAAACGACTCAACGCCGGATGGGACGAGGACTACCTGCTCAAAGTCCTCCTCGGATAAGACGCGATTGCCCTGCATTATCCCCACTTATCCCGTCATTCCGGCGAAAGCCGGAATCCAGCATTGTGCGCGGAAAAAGACGCTTTGGATTCCGGCTCAAGGCCGGAATGACGATTGGTTTCAGGAGCGCTCCATGAGCCAGCAATACATCTCTGACGCGGAACAGGCTTACCGCAACCTCGGCGTAACTCCCATCATCAACGCCTCCGGCTCGGTCACGCGCCTGGGAGGTTCCCGCACCCGCCCCGAGGTGCTGGAGCAGATGGCCGGCACCGCCCGGGTCATGGTCAACATCGACGAACTGAATCGCAGGGCCGGCGCAGAGATTGCGCGCCTGGTCGGTTCCGAAGCGGCCATGGTCAGCAGCGGGGCCGCCGGCGGCCTGCTGCTCCAGGCTGCTGCGTGCATCGCCGGCAACGACCTGGTCAAGATGCAGCGTCTGCCCGAAACCGAGGGTATGAAAAACGAAATCATCATGCAGACGACGCACCGGTTCCCCTACGACCATGCCTATCGGGCCGCCGGCGCAAAGATCGTTGAGATCGGCAATTACCTGTTCAACCACCCCTGGGAGCTGGAAGGGGCGATCAACGAGCGCACCGCCGCCGTCGCCTACCTATGCGCCCCCTTCACCAGCAAGCGGGTCATGCCCCTGGCTCAAGTCTGCGAGATCGCCCACGCCCACGACGTGCCTGTCATCGTGGACGCCGCGTCCATGCTGCCGCCCCGGGCCAACCTTCAGCGCTACCTGCGCGACGGCGCCGACATGGTGATCTTCAGCGGGGGCAAGGGAGTCCGTGGGCCCCAGGGCACCGGCATTCTCTGCGGCCGCGCCGACCTGATCGACGCCGCACTGGCCAACGCCAGCCCCGCGCAATTCATCGGCCGCTCCGCCAAGGTCGCCAAGGAGGAGATCGTCGGCCTGGTCACCGCGCTGTCCATGTTCGTGGAAGAGGACGAGGAAGCTGAAATGGCCTGGTATCGCAGCATGGCTCAGCGCGTGGTGGACAGCCTCATCGAGGTCCCCGGCCTCAACATCTCCCTGGAGCACGACGGCGTCGACTACCTGCTCCCCAACGCGGTGCTTCGCCTAGGCGGAGACTGGTCCGGCCCCTCGGCGCAGCAGGTCGCTGCCGCCCTGCAGCAGGGCGACCCGCCCATCTACCTCCAGCAGCTCCGCGCGCCCGACGAACTGATGGTAGACCCGCTCAACGTGACCGAGGACGAAATCGACGTCATCATCCGCCGCTTGCGGGAGGCTCTAACCGGCACGAACTGATCGCGCGCCCGCTGGTCCGGGTTTCTATCCCTGAGTTCGGCCGTTCTCGCGCAGTTGGCGCACCAGTTCGCGGTACTCTTCCAACTCCCGCTCCGCCGCCAACCGCGCCTGCCGCTCCACCTCGATTACAGTCTCCATCGCCAGGCGCACTCCACGGCGGTCCAGCAGGATCTCTCCAGTATCCGGATCCTGAAGTTCAATCTCGCCGTCATTCCAGCGCAGATTGAGCCGCAACAGGGGGCTATAGCTCCATATCACGCCGTCGGCGGTGGTATGCAACGGAAACTGCCGGTAAACGCCCTGATCCAGGTACTCGCCCACCAGCGCCGCGCCGTACATCTCGCCCCCACTGGCGTCAAACCGCCAGTACTCGGCAACTCCCATTCTCGCGTACAAGGCACGCTTGTTGCCGGTATCGTTGGACGCCGTCGTTTCCGACGCCACCTCCAGCACGAAATCCGGAGGCTTGCCTACCTCCCAGATGAGATAGCCGTTGCGTCGCCGGATGGCTTGAGCGTCCACGTCAAAGGCAACGTACACGTCCGGCTGAAGTCGGCGGTTTCGATCCGCCGGGTCGTAATAGACGATGGTGTTGGTATCGGCAAAGGTGTCCAGGCGGTCGGTGAGCAGGTCGACGAGAATCTGCATCACGTAGAGGATATGCGGGTTCTGCTGCATGGCGTCCGGCATCGGTTCCGGATCCGGCAGCGGCGGCGCGTCCGGTCCGAAGAACGGGTCAAGGTTTGGAATTTTGACGCCGTCAGACGGCGCGTAGGGCGTCTTGATGGTCATGGCAATTAACCAATGGCATAACGGATGGGGAATGGCCAAATGTGAGCCTAAAACTGGAAGCTATCCATCATATTTTCTATATCTGCCGCATAATCGGCAACATAATCGACGTAAGTAACAGCTCCAATTACGTATTCAAGGCCACCCGACCGCCCCGACTGTACGATCTTGAAGCTAGCCATGGGGTCACCTTTTATCATATAGCGTAGGGCTATCCGATACCAATCATGGGAGCCGGAAGGGCTTTCATGGGACGAAATAATCTCGTATTCGTCCCAAGCGTCGTAATCGGTGAGCAAATCTGCTACCTGTTCCCGGCAGAGATCGGCTGCCGGCTTATCATCGTCCGAAGCATAAACCGTTACGGTAATAAATGCCATTCCGCCGGGAGCATCCAACATGAGGAATTCACCAGAGGACGGATAAGTCTCGCTTAGTTTCCAGCCTAGAGCAACAGAAATTTTCCAATCGTACCGATCGCTCCAATAGACACCCCAAGGTATGAACCTGCTGAGCAATAAAGTCAGCACAGTGTCTAACCCCATTTCATCTTCAACCGTGTCTTTCTGGACCTCTAGATCTGCTTCCAGGAGATATTGGCCGCCACCTATGGCCCACTGCGCGGAGATTATCGTTCTTCCCACGAACATTCCTTCCGAATTCTCTCCCCAGTAGTCAAAATCGAAAGAGGGCTCGCCGAATAGACGGCCTTCTCTCAATGGGCTGACCTGATCCAGCTTTTTGTAATCCGACTTATTGGATGCAATGATCTTACGGTTACGACCGGTATCTGCTTCCTCATATAGGTTAAAACCAACGCTGTCAAAGTCCAAGGAAACGATTAAATCGTTTGACCCAGAAACGAAAAACGCAAACCCTGATTCTGCCGAATACAATTCCCACCAATCAGGCAAGGCTATGCTGAACCCGCATCGCCCGACGTTGTGAGTTATCCACTCGATTCCTCCATCGCCATCCTCCGCCGCTGGGGCAACGGACTTGCGTACTATACCGCCGGATGCAAGGAAATCAAGTCGCTCCTTTACCACGTTGCTGGGAATCGCGAATCCAATGCCCGTAATGTTTCTACCTCCAGCACTTTCAATGACGGAGGTATTAACTCCAATCACGAAGCCATGAGAGTCAATTAGTGGACCACCGCTATTGCCGGGGTTGATGGCGGCGTCCGTCTGAATTTCATCCCACTTCTTGCCCGAGATTATTCCCCTCGTGACGGTTGGCGACCCGCCGAGTATGTCCGCCAGGGGATAGCCCATGGCCAGCACATCTTCGCCAACGGGTGCTGCATCGGAATCGCCCAGCGGCAAGGGAGAGAGAGTATGGGTATCGGAAGCAGGAATACGAATGCAGGCCAAGTCGATTTCTTCGTCTCTGCCAACGACGAGCCCCATACATTCGGCGCCTTCAATGAACTTGGCGGTCACGGTGGAATGCTCTTGCACCACGTGGGCGTTGGTGATGACGAGCCCTCCGGCATCGATCACGAAGCCCGACCCGCTTCCCGTAGGGGTATCGATATGGACCAGACCTGGTTGGGCCTGACGAACGATTTCTGCTACTGTAGGCATGAGTTGAAGCGCTAATGATGCTCCCGGCAAGGCAACGCCGGGAGCATTGCTATGTACTCGAGTCGGGCGGCCGAACCTTACGCCACCGCCGCCTCCTGGAAGTGCGGCATCACCTCCGTGGCGAACAGCTCGATGGAGCGCATCACCTTATGGTGCGGCAGGCCGGCGAACCCGAAGTTGCCGAAGACGTGGTTGATCCCCGCCGCCTGCACCTCCTTCAACCGTTCGGCGACCACCTCCGGCGTGCCCCGCAGCGGCGGCAGGCCGGCGTGGCCCACGTCGTCCCGGCGGTCCCGATCCGCCTGACGGTTGGCCCAGTGCTCGTAGCCCTTGGCGATGTTGCCGTTCCGGTCCATGGGCATCCCGATGGGCGCGCCATTGCTGCCGATGGAACGCAGCACCCGGGACGAGAAGTCCTCCAGCCCGATGGGGTCGCGCTCCGCTTCTTCCATGGTCGGCGCAACGTAGATCGACTTGGACATCGGCGGGTCCAGGTGCGCGTGAGGATGCTCGTACTCGTCCATCTTCTCCCGCCACAGCTGGATCACCTGCGGGGCCTGGCCCAAAATGTCCGTAGGTCCGCCGGTGATGACCTGGATGTTCCGGCTGGCGGCGAAGTCAATGCTGGCCGGACTGGTGCTCACGGCCTGGAACAGCGGCGGGTACGGCTTCTGCACCGGCTTGGGCAGCACCCACACGTCGTCAACGTTGGTGTACTTGCCGTGGAAGGTAAGCGTCTCCTCCGTCCACGCCTTGATCATCACGTCAACGGCTTCCTGGAACCGTTCCCGACTGGTGTCGATGTCCACGCCAACGCCGTCGAACTCCTGCTGCTGGTAGCCGGCGCCGATTCCAAAGTTGATGCGACCGCCGCTGATCACGTCCAGCATGGCGACTTCCTCGGCCACCAGCACGGGGTTGTGCAGCGGCAGCACAATCACCGCCGTGCCGATGCGGATCTGCTTGGTGCTCCCGGCCACCGCGCCCAGGAACGACCAGATGCCGGACAGCAGGCCGTGGCGCGAGAAGCGGTGCTCGCCCAGCCAGGCCTCGTCCAGCCCCGCCTCATCGGCGAACCGGATCTGCTCCAGGGCGTCGTTCAACGCCTGTGGCGGCGTGAAATCCTGGTGATAGGGAACAATGGTGAAGATTCCGAATTGCATGACGCGCCTCCTTGGTTGGCTCTGTCCGAAACTGTTTGCCGTAACATCAACTGGTCAGGCGTGGCCGCGAGCCGACGCTACCCTCCCGTCCGCCGCGCGATCATTGCGTCGGCCAGCGGGCTGGCCCCCGACTTCACCGTTATGTTCACCAGAGACGGCCGGTTGGAGTTGATGGCTCGCTCCACCGCCGGCGCAACCTCGTCCGGCTGCTCCACCAGCTCCGCATAGCCGCCGATGCCCTCCACCACCTGGTCGTAGCGGACGCCTGGACGCAGCGCGGTTCCCACGTCCCGGCCAAAGTAGGCCAGCTGGAAGGTGCGGTCGATGCCCCAGTTGCCGTCGTTGCCCATGATGCCGGTGATGTTCAGGTTGTGCCGGATGCAGGTGTCGTACTCCATGGAGTAGAACCCGAATGAGCCGTCGCCCATGAACGCCAGCACCTTGCTGTCAGGGTAGGCCAGCTTGGCCGCCATGGCGTAGGGGATTGCTCCGCCCAGGTGGCTCAGCGGCCCCAGGCGCATGAAGTGCCCCGGGGACCTCGCCGGCAGGTAGCACCGGCCCCACTGCACGTAGTCGCCGCCGTCCAAGATGATGAAGGTGTCCTCGTCCACCAGGTGTTCGATGCGCGTGTACACGTCCAGCGGGTGCATCGGCGCCTCGTTGGCGACATTGCTGCGCAGGCTATCCAACCAGGCCTCCTGCTCCTGCTTCAACTCGCTGAGCCAGGGGCCCAGCCTCCCATTGTGCTTCGCCGCGCCGGTCAACTGGTCCACGATGGCCCCCAGGTCGCCCAGCAGGCCCACGGCCACGCCCCGGTTGCGCCCGATCTCCGCCTCCGACGGGTCGGCCTGGATCAGCTTGGCATCGGCGTTGAAGATGCCGCCGTAGCGGTAACGATGGTCCAGCCGCTTGCCCAGCAGCAGGACCACGTCGGCCTCGCGGAACTTGCGAGCGGTCCGGTTCAACGCGCCGTCAGCGTAGCCAAAGCACAACGGATGCAGGTCGTCGATGAGCCCCCGCGCCTGCTCCACCGTGAAGATGGGCGCGCCCGTGGCCTCCGCCAGAGCCTCCAGCTGCGCCGGCTCGACGGAGTAGCGCGCCGGATTGCCCACGATAATGACCGGCTTCTGGGCGTTGGCCAGCAGGTTGGCGGCCTGCTCGATCAGCTTCGGGTCGCCCTGGGATCGACCCATGTTGCGGTACTCCTGCGGCAGGAACGGCGGCAGGTCCTCCTCGCTGATGGGGGCTTCCTGCAAGTCGATGGGCAGGGTCAGGTGCACCGGCCCGGGCCGCCCGCTCATCGCGGTGCGAAACGCTGTGGCCACGAACTCCGGTATGCGGTTCTTGTCGTGGATCAGCCACGATCCCTTCGATACCGGCGCGGCCATGGCCACCTGGTCGATCTCCTGGAACGTGGCTTGTCCCTTCTCCGGCAACTCCGCGCAGCCGGCCACGAAGATCACCGGGCTCTCGGAGGTGTAGATGGCCGGCAGGCCGGAGATGGCGTTGGCGAAGCCGGGGCCGCCGGTGAACAACGCCACCGCCGGCTGGCCGGTGATGCGCGCGTAGCCGTCGGCCATGTGCATCGCCGCGCCCTCGTGCCGCGTGTCGATGAACTCGATGCCCTCGTCCGCGGCTGCGTCCACCAGGGGCAGAATCGTGTCCCCGACAATCGTAAAGACCTTCTGCACCCCTTCCTGCTTCAGGCAGCGAATGAACAGATGCCCACCATTCAACTCCGGCATAAAACGAAACTCCTGGACAAGCGTGAATTACTCCATTCGGAGGCTCCACCATGCTATCACAGGAGCGAGACCTGCCCGTGCCCGGATACGGGCCAGTAGCGTATGGCAGCCGGTCATGCGCCGGCGGTCAGGGCCGTAATTCTTCGATGCTTACGCTGCCGCCATCCCAGGCGTCCACCAAAACCCGGCTGCCTTCAAGCAACTCCATGCCCAAAACTGTTGCAGCTCGCCGTAAGCGTCCATTACGGACACGGTAATCCAAGCCTCCAGCCCACCGTCGGAGTTCCGTGCCACCTCGCCCCTAATCATAGGACTTGGTAGAGTAGGGTCGGGTCACGACGCTGGGATGTACCCGGTAAGTTACCGGCACATCCACCCATTCGTCCCAAGTGTATGCATCCGGACGCCGCTCACGTAACTTCCGAACGGCCTGTAGGTGCCCCTTTAGGGGCCCGTCGGCAATCTCGTAGTCGCCGCTTTTGACGTCGATGACCACTATCTTACCCTTGTGTTCCGGCCCCAGGGTAGGGTATATCTTCTCGCGGTAAATGGCGCGGCCAATGGCCGGCGCGTCCGCTTCGTTGAAGGCCATAGCGCTTACCTCACTAACGCCGGCATTGTAGCATGGGCGCTCCGCCAGGATGCTCGCCGCTGGCAGTATGCACTAGCGAGTGGCAACGCCATTACTCAACACGCCCGGTTGCGCGCAGGATTAGGTGTATCAGGGAAAACATGCGCTGAAACAGGTAATCAATTTGTTCGGGGGTTCCCAAGGGCTCTACCGTTGGTGTAAGGAATTTTCGGCAAGAAGTTTCAATCAACTCGTCAAGTTCAGCATCACCCGTCTGGAAGGTGGTATACCTAATTGCGCTGCCAACAACCTCCGGCAAAGTGCGTTCCACGATACCCTGTTTCGTAAGATTGAACGCTAGAGCGTGTCTACATTCAGATTTGTCCGAGTGTATAGACACTTGGGTTCCAAGCGACTAACGACAGAGTTTTGGGTTCCTGTCGTGGGCCTTGTGCGCCGGACCCTGGCCTCCATTGCTGGAGATCTCCGTCGCGCCACACTTTGGCTTGGTTTCGCTTTCGATACGGAACAGAGGAAATTGTCCGTACCTCTGGGACGGCTGCTCCGGCCACCCCGGATGTATTGGCGCTCCGACAGCGGTACGCTGGAGGCGTAGTCCTGGCTGGACACCAACGGCATGCTGCGTATGTCCAGTCGGTCAATGACTTGGTGCTTGGTGCGGATGGTAAAGCCGAAGTGCCGATGCCCGAAGGTTATGGTGTGCCCTTGGCTGAAAGACGACGTCCTTCCGTGATGGTCAGGCTGGGGTTGTCCTTGCGGCGGTGGTGCGCCAAGGTGCGCCGATGCTGTCGGACGTCGCGCTTTTTGAGAGGTTTCCCTTGGGCCTGGGCTCGTTCAATGCGCTTTCGCCTGAGTGCGGCCTGGTCGCGCATCGGCTCGTTGGCTTCCCAAGCTTGTTCCCATCCGTTCTGGTGAATGCTGTAGGGCACATTGTGGAGGACGGGTCGTCCGTGTCGCCACCGGGTGAGCAGGTTGTTGAAGCCGTGGGGTTCTTTACGGGTACTCCGCTTGCGGATGGTGATGGCGCGGTTGAGCAGGGCCACCGCCTCATTGTAGGCGGCGGTCTGCTGGCAGAGCAGCTCGCCGATGGTCTGGCTGGCGACCGGGTCTGGCAGAACGGGTGTACAGATCGTGGACAGCATGGTTTTATCTTAACGCGTTGGCGCGGCGTCTTGTTTGGCGCTTTCCCGCCCTCGGTGTGGCAGAGGTTGGCGTGGCTCATCGGCGGATGTTATGGCAGGCGCGGATCTCATCCTGAACTTGGTGAAGGCTGGTTCAAGCGGCGACCAAGTTCAGTTTCGCAAGGCCGCGGAAGTGTTGGCCGCTGACGAGTGCGCTAAGCACCACACGGTCCTCGCTGACCGCATTCTGGGGAATCTCTCCCTCAACGGAGATGGGAGCCGGAAACCAGGTGCCCCTAATGTGGGCTCCAAGGGCGGAGCATCCGGAGACCTCCTCTTCGAACGGCATCCGTCGCGTGGGCTCGAAAGTCTCATACTTCCTGAAGGCGTCGAAATTGCGGTCCTGGAGTTGGTCGAGGAGCAACTTAGGTCAGATCTGTTGCGGGCCTACAATCTTGAGCCCCGCAATCGCGTCCTGCTTACTGGCCCTCCAGGCATCAGAAGTTACAAGGGCTGAGTTTTGCAGAGGTCGAGGATTTTGGCCTTGATGTGGTGCGCCGCGCGGTGCTCAGGCAGCCCGAGGCGGATATGAAGAGCATCGTCCGGGAACGTTTGCGTCAACTGGGCCACCGGGTTGGCGAATCGGCGAGTTCGTAACGTGGCCCACCACTCCCTTCTGTCCTTTCCTCCTCCCGAGATTTCCCGACGTCAGCCTCGAGGCGGCGGTGGTCCGTCTCACATCCTCCTCCCGGGCGCGCGTCGTCAAGGCGAGCGGTTAGATCCTGAATTCCGGCGATTGGCCGAAGCGGTCAGGGAGCGGAACATGGAACTCCGCGGCGATGCCGTTGGGGTGCTTCCAGACCAAGTGTTAGTCCTGGAGACCGTCGGTTCGGTGGATGATTTCGTAGATGCCGTCAGCAAGGTCGACGGTCTGGAATGGCTTGCGGAAGCTGATCTGTCTGGACTCGAGCCTGACGACGACTTTCTCGACGACCGGGACGGTCGCGAAGACGGGGTGCTGCCGGGCAGGTTGTTCTTGGTGATGACCGACGCCGGAGTCTTGACCACGTTGAGGTTGCGGTTTGACGAATTCCGGCGAAATCCGGATGCTAAACCAAGTCCAAGGTGAAACCCGCATTGGTGTTGGATAGAATTGGGGACAAATCCGACGGTCGTTTGGGAGACCTGAAGGGGTAGTAGGGTCTCACGGAGATGGGAGGCTTGCTGGAGCAATGGCACTTGGACGAAGCTCAGGTGCGGCGACGGATGTACCGAGCGCCGATTTAGATTTCACCTTGGCTTCAGTTTAGGCCGAGCACCGGGATGATGAGCCAGAGGTTGGCGCGTCCAAGTGGCTGAGCACGCAATTGACGAACATCTCGACCAGGTTCCGCCCAGGTCGACCCTCGATGTTGTCGAAGTCCTGATACGGCACTATGTCGGTCATGGTTTCCTCATTGTATTTGAGCGCAACCACGTGCTTTCTTCCGTCCTGCATGGTGATGGTCACGTCGCCGGGGAGCCACCGGCCTATGTCTTTACCGATTTCGAAAAAGCCTTCTCCCTTGACCACCACTTTCTGCCACCTTCCTTCCACTGCGTAAGTTGCCGCCACGATGCTGTCGTAGGGCGCCCGAACTGCCGCCTGTCTGCCGTGGAAGATGATAACGCCGCGGTCGGTCGCGAAGACGACGCCGCTTCTGGCCCACAGCATCGCCTCGATGCTCTCGCCGTCTTCCATGAAGTGGCCAAGAAGCCGGCGCGTCTCTGCGTGAGGCTGTTTCTGATCCTGCCAGGTCGGGGGCTCGTGCCACAGCGGGCGCAGGAGATGCCATTGGGCGTCCAGCCTGGCCTGCTTGAACTCCGTCGGTGGGGGCGTCGCGGCCAGGATGTTCTGCTCCATGCGGGCTACGAAGGGCACCTGGTCGTCCCTGTAGTGCGGGAAGCGTATGCTGATAACCTGGGAATCGCCCGGCCTTGTCGTGGCGACGGCGATTCTGACGCCCCTGCCGGTTCCTGTGGCCATTGCGATGCTGTGGTAGGGCAACTGCACCATGCCGTCGGTCCCGCCGCTGTCCATCAAGAAGAGCCGCTGGCCGGTGGCGGCGGCGATTCCGGGACGGGCTTCCTCCGTTGCCAGTCCCCACCGCTCCTCGCCTGATTCTTTAAGCACAGGCACCTGGGATGACGTATATTCGGCTCTCCTGAGGTCATATGCCGGATGTTCAATTCCCCAAGAGGTGACAGTCCACCACGCCTCGACCTGCTCTCCATCGTGCAGGACGCCGGCAAGCATCCGGTTCACCATATCGTCCGGAGCCAGCAGGCGGGCCCGCACGAAGTCCGCGAAGGACCGGCCTTCCTCCGTCTCAAAAGCGGCCACCGCACAGGTGTCGGAGATCCCGGCAAATTCCAGGGTCATATACCTGGATTCCACTCCCCGGATGCGGTCGTAGGGCATGGCCGCCACGCCCTTTTGGAACCAGCCGTTTTTCAGAAGCAGCACCCGGCGCCCGGTGGCCGCGGCGATGCCCCGCCGGCATTCGACCTGATTGTGTCGCCAGTCGCAGCTCAACAGCAGCTCCACGCTTTCGTCATACTCCAGCATCTCGCAGAGCTTCTTGAACTCTCCCCGGTGCGCCCTCGGTTTCCAGCCTGGTTGCAGTTCCTGCCATCGGTCTCTGATCATGGTTTCCCGTTCTTTTCCTGCCATGATTCCTCCAAAGAGCGGTGGTCTATGATGCGCTTGATTGAGCTGACATCGTATGGCGCTAGCGAGTGCCCCAGCAGGAGACGGCGCCGTCCTGTTCGACCACGCAAGTGTGGGAGTTTCCGGCGCTGACGGTGACGAACTCTCCTGCCGGCGGCGTCGCTTGGCCAGGGGATTCAGAACTTCCCGGGCTTCCCAGTGTTCCTGCGCCGCCATCGGATGGCGGGCTCGTCGCTACCGGGCGAGTTTCGGAGCTGCGGTTGCCCCCGTTCTCCGCCGGCAGAAAGGGGCCGCCAAAGCACAACAAACCAGATTGTCGAAACCGCCGACAGCAGGAGGGAAAACAGTATGAAGAGACTCCGGAACAATTTGGGTTCCCCACGTTGTGAGAATAGGGAATCAGGAGCGACGACGGGGAGGGGGCGGGCCCAGGGGAGTGGGTAGGGGACGATGTGACGGTTGTCGCTGCCCATGATGGGGGACCGGCCGCCTCACGCGTACCCACTTTCGGGAAATCATCAGAATCAGGATTTTCAAGATTATCGGATTTTCAGGATGCCGCCTCGAAAGCGCCAAACAACCCAATCCTGCCAATCCCAAAATCCGGTAAATCCTGATTCTGACAATACCACCGGCCAAAGCGGGTACCCGCGAGGACCGGCTGCGCGCCATGGGCACGGTCCTTGTCGAAGGCCGTGTCTGGAGTGTACAGCGCGCCGATACTATGCGTATGTAATGAATATGTTATATGGACAGCAATCTGTGTCATTTGTGTCACAGGATATCGCCGCGCCGGGGAGCCCGGATGGCATTTACGTTGTTGAGATGGCTCTGAGCGTAGGGGCGCGTCCCGGAGCGACGGCGCTTTGAAGTCCCGTGCGGACCTCGACTGTGCCGTCGGCGGCCGGACGGTCCCGAGATGACGGGCCGTCCGCGGTGAAACTCGCGGGCAGTCCCGCTACTTTACGGGCGAGGCTGGGTCATCACCCTCAGCCTTGACGCCGGCGCTGTTGCCGGCGACGCCACCAGCGCCAGATCAGATAGGCCAGCAGCAGCAACAGCAGGAGTAGCAGCAGCCACCACAGCCGGCTCAAGCCCAGCTCATCCGGAGTGACCGGCTGCCCGGCGGGCGCCTGCACCGTCGGCGTGGGGATGGGACTGGGCGACGCCGTCGGCCTAACTTGGGCTGCCGGGGCAGCAGGTGTCGGCGTCGGTGACGGCGTAGGCGTCGGCGCGACAACCGTTGGCACGGGCCGGGCGGTGGCCGTGACCGTGGCCGTCGGCGTGGGTGGCAATGTGGCCGTCACTGTGGGACGGACGGTGGCCGTGGGCACGGCCGGCAGCGCCGCAACCGGCGCCGGCGTCGGCGTGGCCCTCGCCCCCGTTGCCGACCCGTCGGACTCCGCTGCCGGCGTCGGAGCCAGGGTAGGCGTAACCTGGGGAGACGGCGACGCAACCACGGTGGGCGGCGTGGGCGTCGCGGGACGGCGCAATACTGCGCCGCCGCCACCACCGCCACCACCGCCACCGCCGACCCTGCGGACTGCGGTCGGGGTGGGTGAAGGCGTCGGCGTGGCGCTGACCGTGGGCGTCGGCGTGGGTGAAGGTGTTGGCGTGGCGCTGACCGTAGGCGTTGGCGTGGCGCTGACCGTGGGTGTCGGCGTGGGTGAAGGTGTTGGCGTGGCGCTGACCGTGGGCGTCGGCGTGGCCGAGGGTGTCGGCGTGACGCTGACCGCGGGCGTCGGCGTGGGTGAAGGTGTTGGCGTGGGCGTGGGCGTCGGCGTGGGCGAGGGTGTCGGCGCAGGTGTGACCGTGGGCGAAGGCGTCGGCGCAGGTGTGACCGTGGGCGAGGGAGAAGGCTGTTGAGGGGGCGCGACCGGCTGCGGCGCGACCGGCCGGGGTTCGTTATCGTTGATGATGGTTGTGACTGACGACTGCAGATTCGGCTCGGGACCGCCCCCGCCCCGGGCGGCGGTCAGATCGAAGGTGTAGCGCTCGCTGCTCTCCCGCTCATCGTCATCAATGGTTTCCACCTCAATTGTCTTTGCCGCGTAGTTGGTGGGGATGAAGGTCAGCGTGCCGCGCATACTGCGGTAATCCTCGCCGCTTATGGCGGTTTCGTCAGCGGTCTCGTAGTCCACGGAGAGGTCTTTGGTGGGGATGCCGTCGCTGATGCTGACGGTGTAGGTGGCAACGTCGCCCTCGCGCACGCTGGTGTCGCCGGTCAGATGCACCGTCGGTCGGTCGTTCGCGGCGATGGTGGCGGTGGCCGAGTCGGGATCCACCAACACCTGGTCGGCCTGGGCGCCGGTGATGCTCCCCAGGTTAATGGTGAAGGTTTCGTCGAGTTCCGAGAACTCATCGTCGATGGTGTTGACGACGATGGATTGAGTGGCTCCCGACGCCGAGTTGGCTGCAAAGGTGACGCTGGCGTTCCCGGCCGGGGCGGTGTAGTCGTGCCCCGACCTGGCGGTGTCGGTGTCATCCCTGTGTCCGGCGAAGTAAGCCACGGTGATGTCCGAGGCCACCGGGGCGGAAAGGGTCACCTCGAACTGCGCCAGCTGGCCCTCAATCACCGGGGAGTCGGGGCCGGTGATGGACAATTCCGGCGTAACGGCTCCGACAACCGGCGGCCCCTCGGTGATGGTGATGGTGGCCGTGGCCGAGGTCTGGGCCGGGGGCAAGCCCAGGGTGTTGGGCAGTGTGCCTTTGACCACGATGGTCTCCCCGTCGTCCCCCGCACCGTCGTCCACGGGGGTGATGGTCGGCGTGACGGTCCCGCTCGGTTCGCCGGCCGTGATGGTGATGTTGGCCAGCCCAGTCATGGTGTAGTCGTCGGGGTCTTCCGCCGTGGAGGCGGCGTCCACCTCCAGCGCAACCGTAGTTTCCTCGGCCCGCCGGACGTTGTTCCTCCAACGCGCCTTGAAGTCGACGGTGGTGTCGCCGTCGGCCTCGCTGATGCTGGAAGGATCCGCTATCAAGTTGATGCCGGTCAGCGCATCATCGCTGGTGATGGTGGCGGTGGCTGTTCCAACGTCCACAGTCACGT
Source organism: Dehalococcoidia bacterium (assembly GCA_965207585.1). Taxonomy (GTDB): domain Bacteria; phylum Chloroflexota; class Dehalococcoidia; order Lucifugimonadales; family UBA3495; genus Bin87. Next base: position 446,119 of record CBDBMT010000003.1, read on the forward strand.
TGGCGTCGCCGCCGGCAGTGACAGTTCCCAGCCGCACGGTAAAGGTCTCGTCTTCCTCCACCACGTTGTCGTTGGCGGTGTTGACGGTGATGGTCCTGGTGGCCCCCGCCGCCGAGTTGGCCGGGAAGTCAACCTGGGCGGTGGTGGGGTCGGAGGAAGTATAGTCCGCGCCCGCGGTGGCCGTGTCCGTTGGATCGCCGGTGGACCAGTCCACCGCAACCCCGGAGGCCACCGCGTGCGACAGGGTAACGGTGAACTCCGCATCGGAACCCTCCGCCACCGGACCCGAACCGGACGGCCTGCTGATGGACAGCGTGGCGGCGTCGTTGTCGGCAATGTCGGTGTCGATTTCCGACGGCGACTCCAGGGTGGGCGTCGGGCCGCCGCCGCCCCGCACGTTGCTCAGGGTGAAGGTGAAGTCTTCCTTACCCTCCACCAGGTCGTCGTCGACGGCGGTTACGGTTATCGTTTTGTCCACGTAGTCGGTGGCGGTGAAGGTCAGCGTGCCGGAGGCGGCCACGGCGTAGTCGTCCCCCGCGGTGGCCGTGCCGGCGGTCACGGTATAGTCCACCATCAGGTTGGCGGTGGGTGTGCCGTCGCGGAGGCTAATGGTGTAGGTGGCCGCATCGCCCTCGTTCACCGTATCAGGGCCGGTCAACCGCACCGTTATCGCGTCGCTGGCGGCGATGGTGGCGGTGGCGGTTGGAGTGGGGACCGAAACCAGGGCCGACAGGTCGCCGGTCACCGTTCCCAGGGTGACGGTGAAGGTCTCGGCAAGCTCCGACAGGTCGTCTTCCAGAGTGGTTACGGCAATGGTCTCCTGGGTATCGTTGGCGGTGAAGGTTACGCTGCCCGTGGTGACGGCGGTGTAGTCATCGCCGGCGGTGGCCGTGTCGGCAGTGTCGCCGGTGGACCAGGCCACGGTCAGCGGGGATGCCACGGCCGGGGACAGGGACAGGGTGAAGGTGGCTTCGGAATCCTCGGCCACCGCCCCGGTTGGGCCGGTGATGGACAGGATGGCGCCGTTCGGTTCGTCGTCCTGCAGGGTAATGGTCGCCCGGGCCGCGCTGAGACCGGACACGCCGGCGGGCGGCTCGCCCACCACCACGATGGTCTCGTCCCCCTCCACCACGGCGTCGCTCAGCGGCGTGATGGTCACCGTGGTTGATGCGCTGGACCCGCCCGCCGGGATTTCAATGGGGGACAGCGTGGCCGGGGCGGCGTAGTCCGTGGGGTATTCCTCCGTAGCCGCGTCGCCCCGGGTGGCCGTGCCGCCGGTATCAGCATCTTCATCCCAGCTCAGCGTCACCGCGGTTCGCTCCGTGCGCACCACGTTTCCCGACAGCGTCGCCGTCAGCGTCACGACTGTCGCGTTGTCGCCTTCGGCAATGCTTTCGTGGCTGGCGGTCAGAGTGAGGCCGGCCAGCGCGTCATCGTCGGTGATGGTAGTCTCGACCGACGGGTTGGCGGCCAGGCTTGTGGTTCCGCCGCCGCCCACCGGGTTGTTGATGGTGAACAGGAAAGTTTCGTCGCCTTCGACAACGTTGTCATCCTCGATCTGCACCTGGACGGTCTTGTCGGCGTAGTCGTCGGCGGTGAAGGTCAGCGTGCCGGAGGCGGCGGCGTAGTCGTCGGGGGCGACCGCCGTGTCGTCCTCGTGGCCGGTGGCGTAGTCCACGGTCAGGTTGGCGGTGGGGTCGCCGCCGGAGATGCTGACGGTGTAGGTGGCGGGACTGCCCTCGTTCACTGCCGCGTCGGGGCCGCTCACTCTGACCGTGATCGGGTCGCTGGCGGCGATGGTGGCGGTGGCGGAGCCGGCGTCGGTCTTCACCGAAACCAGGTCCGACAGCCGGCCGGTGATCGCCCCCAGCGTCACCTTGAAGGTCTCGGCCGGCTCGGACAGATTGTCGTCCACAGCGTTCACGGTGACGGTGCGGGCGGTAGCGCCCGCCGTGAAGATGACCTCGTGGTCCTCGGCGGGGATCTCGTAGTCACCCGCCGAGGCCGGGTTGCTATCGCCGCCGCTGACCGACCAGGCTACGGTGATGTCCGCGGCCACCGGCACCGACAGCTCAATATCAAACTCCGCCGAGCTGCCCTCGGTGACCGCTGCGTTGGGGCCGGCGATGGACACTGTGGCCGTGATGGGGTTGCCCTGCTGTTTGCCGTCCTGCAGGGTGATTTCCGCCGTGGCTGCGCTCAATCCGGCCACGGGCGCGGTCGGCGTGGCGGTTATCGCGATGGTCTCGTCGCCTTCCAACAGGTTGTCGTCCACCGGCGTAATATCCACCGTGGTAGTGGCGCTGGACTGGGTGGCCGGGATGGTGATGCTGGCCGCCAGCGCGGTCATGGCGTAGTCGGCGGGGTTTGCCGCCGTGGACGCGGTGGACACCGCCAGCGTCACCTCCGTCGGCACGGGACGCACCGGGTCATCCTCACCACCCAGCGCCGCGGTCAGCGTCACCCTTGTCGCGTCGTCGCCTTCGGCGATGCTGTCGGGGCTGGCGGTCAGGGTCAGGCCGGCCAGCGCATCGTCATCGGCGATGCGTGCGGTGGCGCTGCCACCGTCCGTGGCTACTGTAACCAGCCCGGCGGGGCCGGCGCTCACCGTGCCCAGATTTACCGTGAACTGTTCCTCTCCCTCCACCACGTTGTCGGTCAAAGTGGCAATGCTGAAAGTCTGGGTGGCCTCGGCGGCCGAGTTGGCCGCGAAGGTCACCTTGCTGTCGGCCGCCGCCGCGGTGTAGTCGCTCCCCGCGGTGGCCGTGCCGTCGGCGGTGGCGTAGGCCACCGTCACCGCGGCGGCCACCGCGGGGGACAGGGTAACGGTGAACTCCGCCGGATCGCCCTCGTCCACCGCCGCGGCCGGTCCGGTGATGGACAGCGTGGCCGTGTCGTCGTCGGCGAGGGTCACCGTGGCCGTGGCCGCGTCCAGGCTCAGCCCTTGCGCGGTCCCGGTGATGATGATGGTCTCGTCGCCCTCCACCACTTCGTCGTTCACCGGCGTGATGTCCAGCGCGACCTCGCCGCGGGTCTGGGTGGCCGGGATGGTGATGTCGGTCAGGGTGCCGAGGTCGGCGTAGTCCGTTCCCGAGGTGGCCGTGGAGGTGTCCGCCAGGGACAGGGTGACCACCGTGGCCTCAGTGCGGATGCCGCCGCCGGTCAGCGTCGCCGTCACCGTCACGCGCTCTGCGGCGCCGGCGTTCTCGGCGATGCTGGTCGGGCTGACCTCCAGGGTGAGGCCGGTGACGGTGTCGTCGTCGGTGATGTCGGTGGCAACGGACGACGTTCCCAGGGTCGGCGTCGCGCCCCCGCCCCGCACGTTGCTCAGGGTGAAGGTGAAGTTCTCCTTACCCTCCACCAGGTTGTCGGCCGCGGCGGCTACGATTATCGTCTTGGCCCCGTGGTCGGTGGCGGTGAAGGTCAGCGGAGAGGCCGGCGCGTCGTCGGCCACGGTATAGTCGTCGTCCGCGGTGGCCGTGCCGGCGGTCACGGCGTAGTCCACGGTCAGGTCGGCGGTGGGTGTGCCGCCGCTGATGCTGACGGTGTAGGTGGCGTTGCTGCCCTCGGCCACCGTCTCCGGGCCGCTCACGGCCACCGTCAGCCCGTCGCTCTCGGCGATGGTGGCGGTGGCCGTGGCGCCGTCCCCGGTGACCGCGTCGGACAGGTCACCGGTGGCCTGGCCCAGCGTGATGATAAGGGTCTCCTCCGGCTCTGACCGGCTGTCCTGATCTATGCCAATGCTGACGGTCTTGGAAGTCTCCTCGGCTGCGAAGGTGACGGTCTGGACAGCGGGCAGCGTATAGTCGTTCGTCGCGGCCGTTCCGCCGCTGACTGACCAGCCCACGATAATCTCCGAAGCCACCGGGTGCGACAGCTCAATCGTGAACACGGCATCCGACCCTTCCGTAACGCTGGACGCCGGTCCGGTGATGGACATCGTGGAGGTCGCCGGCGTCACGTCCGGCAAGAGCTGGTTCGGGTCGGGCAGCAGGCCCGGAGGCCAGTGTTCGTCCCCGAAGGTGATGGTGGCGCGGGCCGGGTCCAGGCTCAGGGCGGCGGGCAGCGTTCCCGTCAGCACGATAGCTTCTTCGCCTTCCAACTTGTTGTCGTTGACCGGCGTGACCTTCAGAGTGATCGTCGCGCTGTCCTGGCCGGGCTGGATGGTGATGTTCTGCAACCCGGTCATGGCGTAGTCGCCGGGGTCTTCCGCCGTGGATGTGGCGTCAATGGCCAGCGTCACCACCGTGTCCTCGGTGCGCACCGCGCCCTCCAGCTCCGCCTTCACCGTCACGTCCTTCTGGCCAGCGATTTCCCTGATCCAGTCGGGGTCGGCCTCGAGGGTGAAGCCTTCCACCGCGTCCGCGCTGGTGATGTCGGTGGTAACGGACGACGTTCCCAGGGTCGGGGCGGGGCCGCCCCCGCCCCGCACGTTGCTCAGGGTGAAGGTGAAGTCCTCCGTACCCTCCACCAGGTTGTCGGTTTCTATGGATACTTCCACCGTCTGGGCGGCGTCGTCTTCGGAGTCGAAGTCCTCGGCAATGAAGGTCAGCGTGCCGGTGGCGTGTGCGTAGTCGCCGGGGGCGGTGGCCGTGCCGTTGGCGGTGGCGTAGTCCACGGTCAGGTCGGCGGTGGGGACGCCGCCGGAGATGCTGACGGTGTAGGTGGCGTTGCTGCCCTCGGCCACCGTCTCCGGGCCGCTCACGGCCACCGTCAGCCCGTCGCTCTCGGCGATGGTGGCCGTGGCCTCGGTGGTGTTCATCGTAATCCGGTCGGACTGGGGATTGGTGTGCAGCAACGCCAGGACCACACTGAATATCTCGTCGGGCTCGGACAGGGTGTCGTCGCGGGTGGGGATACGGATGGTCTGGTCGGCGTTGGAGCCGGCCGAGAACTCCACGGTGCCGAGCTCTTGGAGGAAGTCCCCGTTGGGGCCCCGGTCCGCCGTGCCTGGAGCGGACTGCCAGAGCACCGACGTCGCCGAAGCCACTGGGTTGGACAGGCTGACGGTGAACACCGCGTCCGTCCCCTCCTGCACCTTGTCCGTGGGGCCGGCGATGGACACCGTGGCGTCGTCGTCGTCAGTAATGGTGAGTGTCTCTGTCGCCGCGTTCAGGTCGACAGGGGGTACGGCGGTGATCAGGATGGTTTCATCACCCTCCACCAGGTTGTCGTTGACCGGGGCGATGTAGAAGACGGCTCCCGCGCTCTGCTGGTTAGCCGGGATGTTGATTGAGACAAGCTCTGAGAAGGTGTAGTCGCCGTTCGCGCCGGGCGTGGCAGTGCCCGACCGGAACAGAGTTATTTCGGTGGCCTCGGTGCGCACTCCCCCTTCCAGCGTCGCCGTCACCGTCACTCGCGTCAGGCCGTCGCCCTCGCCTATGCGGTCCGGGGTTGCCTCGAGGGTCAGGTCCGCGGGAGCGTCGTTGTCCAGGATTTGGGCCGTGGCGGTATTGCGGTCGCTGTCCACGATGTAAAATCTGCTGTCCCGCAGCGTCGCCGTGATGGTTGCGTTCGGTTCATGGACTTTGTCGTCATCGGTGGACAAGGTCAGCGCGGAGGAAGCCTGGCGATAATGTACTTGGGCCCGGGTCAAGGGGACATTGCCGTCGGCGATCCCGAAGGCCGCGCCGCCGCTCATTTCCACCGTGACCGGCAGGGTTTGAGGAGTGATGGGAGACGGGGTGAGGGTAAAGACCACGTAGTCGCCCTCGGTGACCGGAGCGTTCGGGCCGGTGATAGACACCGTCACCCGCTCGGCGTAGCGGGAGAACTCCGAGGTATCGCCGTTGGGCGCGATGGCGATGGCGGTGATCTTGTACTCCTCGCCCGGCGGGTCCCGGGGCAGGTTCGCGCTTAGGACATCGCCGCGTCCGTTGGTATTGGTGGTTGCCTCCAGGGTGGCCAGCAGGGTGTGGCCTTCGCCGTGGCCCCCCGGGTCGGCTTCGGCCACCCGGTACACCTCGATGGAGTAGGTGGTCTCCGGCGCGCCGTCTATGACGGCGTGAACCCGGTAGGCCTCGGGCGTATCGTCAACGAGAGTGAGCGCCGGGAAGTTCTGGAGGTTGTTGGCCCCGCTGTCGGCATCGGCGTCTTCGGTGTCGGTGGCGGCGTCGTTGACGGTCACGCCGCCGGTGTCGTCGGCGTCCTCCAGCAGGTCGATGCCCAGGCCGTCGTTGTCGTGGATGGAGTTGGCGGTGATGCGGTTGGCGGTGCTTGTGGCCGCAATCCGCACGCCGTCGCCGGTGTTGTTGGCGATGGTGTTGCCCCGCACCACCGAGTCGGAGCCGTCCACGGCGGAGTGGACGCCGTGCCCGGCGTTGGGCAGAGCCGTGCCGTCGGTCTTGACGCCGATGCGGTTGCCCTCGACCACGGTGCGGTCGGCGGTCTCGATGCGCACACCGTCGCGCCCGTTGCCGGCGATGAGGTTGCCCGCGCCCTCCGCCGAGCCGCCGATGACGTTGTCGTTCACGCCGACGTTAGTTCGCCGAATGTCCCGGTAGAGAGGCGGGTCGGCGTCTGGGTCGATGGGGATCCTCCCCAACTGCCCGTCGTCCAGGCGCACGCCGTCGCGCCCGTTGGGGAGGGCGGCGGTCCCGGCGGCGTTGGTGCCGATGTAGTTGCCCTGCACCCGGTTGAGTGAGCTGTGCGCACGGGCATTTCCAAAGGCGTGAAAGTACCGGGAGATGACCAGCACCCCGTCGTAGCGGCTGCCGGATATGACGTTGCGGGCCGCCGCCGTCGTTCCCCCGACGGTCTGGCCGTCGGTCGTCAGGAGCACCACGCCCACCGAGTTGCCCAGCCGGTCGTTCACCCGCTGGTCCCGGGAAGCGGGCCAGGCCTGGGAGGTGTCGCCCACCCCGTCCCCGGCCGGGTTGGTCCCGATGTAGTTGCCCTCCACCCGGTTCGAGGATTGCTGGTTGTCGATGAAGACGCCGACGCCGCCGAGACTCTCCTCGTCCAACTGGAAGCCGTCGAGAGCCGGGTCAAAACCTGGGATGTAGGGATTGTGAACGAAGGGAGGATTGGGCAGGTTGTTGCCCGAGATGAGGTTGCCCGCGCCCGGGGCTGTGCCGCCGATGACGTTGTGTGAGCCCAGGAAAATGCTCACACCGACGCCGTTTGCCACCGCCCTGGTCCCCGAGGCGTTGGTGCCGATGTAGTTGCCCTCCACCCGGGTGCCAGTGCTGTCAATGTCGATTCCCGCGCGCAGGTTTCCGGAAATCACGTTGCGCGCCGCCGGGGTCCGCCCGCCGATGAGGTGGTTTTCTGATAAGACTCTCGCGCCCGATTGATGCATTAGGATCCCCGTGGCGTTGCCGCGCGGGATCTCGCCCGTCGCGTCCAGGCCGATGTAGTTGCCTTCGATCACGGCCTCTGCTGCGTTGGTGCCCACAACGTCCAGATCTATACCAGTCAGAAGGATTCCGGCCTCGAATTCGCCGATGGCCAGCCCCCGGATGGTCGCCTGGGGGGCGATGACCACCAGGCCGGAGGGTTCTTGCTCGCCGGTGATGCCGGTGCCGTCCACAAGCTCTATCTTGATGACGGCCGCGCTGGTCGCCGTCGCCGCGCTGGCCCCGGGCTGGGTGTAGCCGTCTATGGTGACGTATCCCTTGGCGATCTCGGGCAGCCGGGAGGTGGCGATGCAGTAGTGTTGTTGGGAGGTGCCGTCTGGGAGGGTACCGGTGCCAGCAGCGGTGCGAAACCGCACGTGGCCGTACTGCTCTCGGCATTCCCTATTGGCATCCCCCACGGCGGGGGCCTGGGTCACCGGGCGGATGGTGTGCACGGCGGACGGGTCGTCGCCGATGTCGAAGTGTATCTTCACCTTGGTGAGGGGAGACAGCCGGTTGGCCTCCTCGATGGCGGCGCGCAGGGTGCAGGTGTCGGCGTCTCCCACGATGGCGCAGATGCCGTCGCCGTGCCGGGCGTCGCTCTCGTCGCCGGTGGAGTTGACCGTCAGGACCAGGCCGTCGTCGTCGTGGACGATGGTTGTGGCGTAGTACGTCTCGGTGTGCACGCCGAAGCCGTCTCCGGAGCGCAGGGTGGCGGTCACGTTGGCCGGAGCCCTGCCAATATCGTCGTCAGTGGTATCAACCGTAAAGGTGGCGCTGGGCGCCGAGGGAGTGAGGGTGACCGTCCGGTCAGCGTTGCTTACGCCGTAGCCGGTCCCGCCGCTGATGCCCGCGGTAACCGTCAGGTTGCCGGTGGGCGCTGGGTCGGCGGTCACGGTGAACTCGATGCCCGTCCCCTCCGGCACCGTCGTCGGGGATGTGATGGAGACGGTGGTGAGCGGGGCTCTGCCGATGGCCAGGCAGGCGGAGAACTCGGAGGTATCGCCGTTGTCGGCGATGATGATGGCAGTGACATGGGGGGAAGGATTGTCGCTGGGCCAGCGAATGGTGTGCTCCACCTGTCCATCGCCGGAGCTTCCGGTATTGAAGACCTGGGAACCTGCGTAGCTCTTGCCCTCGCCATTGCCGCAGGCCGGGCTGTGGTAGAACTCCACGCTGAAGGTCGAGTCGGCCGCGCCGTTGAAAGCGGCCGATACGGTGAAGGCGTGGCCCGCCGACCGGACCAGGCTGAGGGTTGGGAAGTTCTGCAGGTTGTTTCCGCCGCTGTCGGTGTCGCCCGCGTCGTTGGGGGTGACGCCGCCGTCGGTATCGGCCTCGTCCTCCTGTAGATCAATGCCGAGGTCGCCGTTGTCGTGGATGGAGTTTCGGGTGATGCGGTTTTGGAGGGCGCGGTGGCTCACCCAGACGCCGTCTCTGCGGTTATGGGAGATGGTATTGCCCTTGATCAGGGAGCCGGTGGCGTCGGAGACGAATATACCTTCGTGGTTATTGCGGGAAATGATGTTGCCGTCGCCGCTGCCGTCGGCATTCCGCCCGATGACGGTGTTGGTAACCTGGCCGGGTGCGGTTCTGGAATCGAGCTTTATGCCCGCCCGGCCGTTGCCCAGGGCGGTCTCACCGTCGTGAGCGACGCCGATGCGGTTGTTGCTGATGACGTTGCCGTCGGAGGTGGAGTACAGGATTCCCCAGACAATGACGCCAAGACCGACGTTGCCGGAGATGATGTTGTTGCGTATGCGGTTGCCGTCGCTGCTGGCCACCGCCAGGCCGACATCGTTGCCAAGCTTGCGGCTGCCTCCGGCGTCGGTCCCGATGTGGTTGTTGCGAACGTCGTTGTTGTCGCTGTGGGTTATCCACACGCCGTAGCCGCCGTGGCGATTTATTCCGACATTGCCGGAGATGACGTTGCGCTGGGCCACCCTGGGGCCTCCGATAGTATTGCCGTCGGAATTATCAACGTGGATGCCGAAGGCGTTGGTCCGCCCGGTGTCGCCGCCGGTGTTGACGCCGAGGTAATTGCCCTCGATTCGGTTGCCGTCTGTGTTATGCAGCCTGATGCCGTAGCGGAAACGATTGATGGCCAGGCCGCGAATTGTGCTGCTCCCGCCGGTCACGTGCAATCCGGCGGCAGTCTCCCCCGCGCTGCTGCCTTCCAGCTCGATCTTGATAGTCGCCCGCTCGCTCGCGATGACGCCCTGGCCTCTGGCCGCGCGGGCGCCGGGTTGGGTGTAGCCGTCAATGGTCACCGACCGGGTGAGGGCGGGCAGCGGCGAGCCCGGGCTGATGGTGTGGGGACCGTTGCCTGGAATGGCGAACCCGATGGACACCACCACAGCGGCACTTGTCGCGGCGTTGGCCTCCTGTATGGCGGCCCGCAGCGTGCAGGTGTTGTCGGCCCCGGCGATGGCGCAGAGCTTGTCGCCCGGGTTGTCGTCGGGCTGGTCGCCGGTGGAGTTGACCCGCAGCGCCAGGGTCTCGGCATCTGAGTCCTGCACCGTGGCGGTGGCCGTGTCGCGGGTGGGGTCCACCTCGTAGCCGGTCCCCGGCCGGAGGGTGGCCGTCACCACGGCCGACGGGTGGGGCGTCGGGCTGTTTACTGTGGACAGACTGCTGGTAAACGTGTTTACGCCTGCATATATCTCAGTGCTGAACTCTTTGTTCGCAACGCCGAAGTCCTCCCCGCCGCTGGCGCTGTAATTCATGAAAATGGCCTCCGCCGGCGGTGGAGCCAGGGTGATGGTGAAGAGGAGGTTATTGCCCTCGGTCACCGGCGCGTCGGGCCCGGAGATGCCTGCCACTGTCAGGAGCTGGCGGCAGGCAGAGAACTCTGAGGTGTTGTTCCGCGGGCCGATGGCCACGGCGGTGATGAACTTGCCCCGGTCGGTCAGCGGGAAGGTCCGCTCGAAGCTGGCGTAGCCGTCAGCGTCGGTGGTCACGCCGGTCTCGGTGTGCGCCAGTTCCCACCCCTCGCCGTGGCCGGAGGTGTCGCAGGCGTCGCTCTTGAAGAACTCCACGGTGAACGTCGTGTCGGGTTTTCCCCGAATGATGGTGGCCAGGGTGAAGACCGTCCTGCTCCCGACCCGCGATTCCAGGATCGGGTAGTTGCGCTTGTTGTTGGGGCCGTGATCTACGTCTTGATAGTCGTTGGCGGTTATGCCGTCGCCGCCCAGGTCAATGCCCAGGCCGCCGTTGGAGTGGATGCGGTTGGCGGTGATGTGATTACGGAGACCTGATGTCACGCGTACTCCGTCCTGGAGGTTGTGGGCGATAAGGTTGCTGCGAACCGTATTGTCGTTGGGAAGTTCCTCGAAATGGCCGGATATATGTACGCCGTGGCGTCCGTTGGGCAAGGCTGCGTCGCCGGCCGGGTTGACGCCAATATAGTTGCCCTCGACAGTGTTGTTCAGCGCCTCTCGGAAGAGGAGAACACCGTCGTGGTCGTTGCCGGAGATTACGTTGCGGGCTGTGTCGCTCCCGCCGATGACGTTGTTGTCGGAGTTACGCACATCCACGCCGTAGTAGTTAGGTATTGCCCCACTTCCGTCGGCGCTGAGTCCGATGTAGTTGCCCTCGATTCGGTTGCCGTTGGAATCATCCGTCAGGTGAATACCGGATCGGTCTCTGGCGCTGTTGCCGGAGACGACGTTGCGGGCCGCCGGAGTCCGGCCTCCAATGACGTTATTGCTCGCCCCGACCAGTCTGATGCCATCGAGCTGGTTGGCTCTGGCCGTGTCGCCGGCCGGGTTGACGCCGATGTAGTTGCCCTCGATTCGGCTGTTGTCGGACTCGACTCTGATGCCGATGTCGAAACGGTTGATGGCCAGGCCGCGAATCGCGCTGCCGTCTCCGCCCGTCCCGATGGTCAGTCCGTTCGCGCCGGTCGTGCTCTCGCCGGACAGCTCGACCATGATGACCGCCGGGGACGTGGCGGTGGCCGCGCTGGCGTCGGGCTGAGTGTAGCCGTCAATTATGATGGGCCGGGTGATGGCCGGCAATTCGTTATTGAGGGTGATTTTGTGGGGGCCCGTGCCCGGCAGGTTGAAGTGTATGCGTATCGGCTGTTCGCCGGTCCGGGCGTTGGCCTGCTCGATGGCGGCGCGCAGGTTGCAGCCGAGATCTACAATGCGCAGGAGACCAACCAGGCCCCGTCCGGCGTCGCAGACGTAATCCGATGTGTCGGTATCGCCGCGAACGTCGTTGTTGTGCGTGACCGTGATGGTAGGGTCAGACTCCACCGACAGGCAGGCGGAAAACTCCGAGGTGCCGTCCCCCGAATCCGTGGCGATGGCGGTGATGAAGAGGGGCGTGTTGTCGGTCTTGGAGAAGCTCTGGGTGAAGGTCGCCGCGCCGTTGGCGTCGGTGTTGACGTCCCGGGTGTAGAGCCAGTTCCGTCCCTCGCCGTGGCCGCTGGGGTCGCAGGCGGGGTTGGAGTACAGTTCCACCTTGACGGAGCGGTTCGGCCTGGTGTCGAGGCTGACCGCGACCCGGTAACTGGTCGTCGTCACGGCCTCCAGTTGGAGGGTGGGGAAGTTCTGGCGGTGGTTGGCGCCCGAATCTGCGTCACCGGCGTCGTTGGCCGTCACGCCGCCCGTGTCGCTGGACCCCTCCTTCAGGTCAATGGCCAGGCCGCCGTTGGAGTGGAAGACGTTGCGGGTGAAGACGTTGCCGGTGCCGGACCGCAGCCATACGCCGTCAAGGGCGTTGTGGGCGATGGTGTTGGACTCCACCCGGGTGCCGCTCCCGGATTGAATGTTCACGCCGTGGGCGCCGTTGCCCACGTCGCCCCTGTTGCCGGCGCCTATGCCAATGTAATTGCCCTGGATTACGTTGTCCCGCGCGACATTGATGAACACACCGTCGCCCACGGCGCCCGAAATGACGTTTCTGGCCGCGGCGGCGCCGCCGATGACGTTTCCGCTGCTGCCCCCGGAGAGCGTCACGCCGTTGGTCAAACCGCCCAGCTTGCTGAGGCCGGAGACGGCTGTCCCGATGTAATTGTTCTCCACCCGGTTCCCGTTGCTGCCGTGGATGGTGACGCCTGCGAGAGTGCCGGCGGCGCCGGTGATGATGTTGCGGTCCGCGAGGGCAGTCCCGCCGATGACGTTGTTGTTTGACCCGCCGACCAGCGCCACGCCCCGCTGCTGGCTTCCCACAGTGGCGCCGTCGCCGTAGATTCCGATGTAGTTCCCCTTGACGCGGTTGCCCGTGGAGCCGGCCTCCATCCTGATCCCGTTCCCCGTATTGCCCGCAATCACGTTGCGCTGCGCCGGCGTGTTCCCGCCGATAACGTTGTTGTCGGAGTCGGTCAAAAAGATGCCGCGCTGGAGGTTGGGGTGCGTCGCGTCGCCGATGATGTTGCCCTCGATGCGGACGTTGGTCGAGTTATTCAGTGAGATGCCGTCGCGGAACCCTTTGATTGCGAGGCCGCGAATTATGGTGGGGCGCCAAACATTCCGCAGCCTAAGCCCATCTACCCGGCCCGTCAGGGGGCTGCCGTCCAGCTGGATGATCACTGTGGCGGGAGTGGAATCGGTCGCCGGGCTGGCGCCGGGCTGGGTGTAGCCGTCAATGGTTATATTTCGCGCACCACTGATCCACGGCAGGGGGCCGTCGAAGCCGATGGTTATCCGGTGGGTGGGCGACCCGGTCTGCGGTATGTTGAAATGGATGTTCACCTCTTGGTGAGTCAGAGCGGCTTCACCCAGGGCAGCGTACAGGGTGCAGGTGCTGTCCGTGGTGGCGCAGACGCCGTCGCCCCGATTGGTGTCGCCACCGGTGCCGGTGGAGTTGACGGTGAACACGACGCCGTCGTTGTCCAGCACCACGGCCGTGGCCGAGCTGCGCTCCGAGTCCAGCACGAATCCCTCGATGCCACCAAGCAGCGTGGCCGTGATGGTGGACTGGGCTTCGGGTGTGTCGTCGTCCACCGTCGTCAGCGTCACACTTCGGATAACCTGCCCCGCTCCAATAGACATGTCTATGTTTCCGTCGTCCACTCCGACGCCAGCGCCGCCGGATACCTCCGCGGTTAAGATTATGCCCGTGGGCGGAGCCGGAGTTATGCGCGCCTCGAAGACCACGTCGTCGCCCTCGGTCACCGGGTCGGCCGGCCCGGTGATGCCCACGATGTACTCCAGCTTCAGGCACTCGGAGAACTCCGAGGTGTCGCCGTTGGCCGCTATCGCCACGGCGGTGATGTATTCATTGATTTCATCGGCGGACACGCGGTGGACAAGCCCAGCCCGGCCGCTGCCGTCGGTGTTAATGCGCTGCGAAAGCAGGAAAGTCTGCCCCTGCCTGCGGTAGTCATACTCGCAGGTGTGGGACTGGTAGAGTTCGACGTCGAAAGTAGCGCTGCTCGCGCCGTTGAAGTACACGGTCACGACGAATTGCTGGCTACCCCCTTGCGTCAGCTGGAGTCTCGGGAAGTTCTGGAGGCCGTTAGCGCCGGTGTCGTCGTCGAACCCGTCGGCGTCGTTCTCGGTTATGCCGTCGCCGCCGAGATCTATGCCCAGGCCCCGATTGGAATGAAATTCGTTGCGGGAGATCCGGTTGCCGCTGCCACTCTCCACCCGCACGCCGTCGCCCCGGTTATAGACGATGGCGTTTTGCAGCACCCGGTTGTTGGAGGCGTCGCGGCGGATCAGGACGCCGTGGCTGCCATTGCCCAGGGCATCTGCCGCGGTGTCGGAGAGGGTGGCTTTCTGGCCGATGTAGTTGCCCTGGATCAGGTTGTCGTTCGCTGCGATCTGCGTTTGCCGATTGGCCCAGGCGATGATGATGCCGGTGGTCCTGTTGCCCGAGATGACGTTGCGCGCTCCCGCCTCGCTCCCGCCGATGGTGTTGCCGCCGGAGTCCACCACGCTCACGCCGTCGCCGTTGGCCAGGGCCGCGGCGCCGTCGGCTGTGGTGCCGATGTAGTTGCCCTCGATACGGGTGCTGGTCGAGGACTCGGTCAGGCTGATGCCAGCGGTGTCGTTGGCCGAAATGACGTTGCGCGCCTCCGTGACGGTGCCGCCGATGACATTGCCGCTGCTGCCTGCGCCCCGCACACGCACACCGATGAGGTTTTCCGTGGCGGTCGTACCGCCCGGGGCGGCCGTGCCGGCGGCGTTGGTGCCGATGTAGTTGCCCTGGATGAGGTTGCCCGTGGCGCCGCTCTCCAGTTCAACGTTCGTGTTGCTCCCCGCAATCACGTTGCGGGAAAACGGCCTAACGCCCCCAATGATGTTGCTGCTGCCCCCGGTGATGAGTATGCCCTTCCGGCTGTTGAGGGAATCGGATGCCTGCCGGGTGGGGACATCAACGCCGGCGGCGCCCGGCCCTACGTAGTTGCCCACCACCTCGGTGTTGTCGCTGCGGTCAATCCAGATGCCGGTGTCGTTGCCCGAGATGACGTTGCGGCTGGGGTTATTGTGCAATCCGATGAAGTTGCCGTTGGACTGGTTCACGATTACGCCGTACAGGTTGCCCAGGTCCGCGTCGCCGGCAGCGTCCGTTCCGATATGGTTACCTAAGATGCGGTTTCCCGTGGCGCCGCTTTTCAGTTCGATGCCGGCTCGGCCGAAGCGGTTGATGACCAGGGCGATGATGTCGCTGTTGTCTCCGGTGATGGTCAACCCGTTGGCGTTGCTGCCGTCCAGCTCGATCTTGAGCGTAGCGCCTCGGTTGTAAGACGCATAGCTTGAGCCGGACTGGGAGAATCCGTCAATAATGATCCTCCTGGTAATGTCGGGCAGGGGGCTGTCGGGCTGGATAGTGTGGGGGCCGGCCCCGGCGATTGCGAAGTTTATCGTCACCAGGTCGCCGTCGGTGTAGGCGTTCGCTTCCTCGATGGCGGCGCGCAGGGTGCAGAAGCCGTTGCCGTTGTTGCAGACGCTGTCGCCCGGGTTGTCGTCCGTGCCGTCACCGGTGTTGTTCACTATCAGAGTCAGGTCGGTGGAGTCCGTTACCGTCGCCGTTGCCGTATTGTTGTTCACGTCCACTGTGTACCAGTCGCCCGGACTCAGCTGGGCCGTGATTGTAGCGGTGCCCTGAATGGCGTCATCCTCGGTGGTGGTCAGTACCAGCCTCGCGCTGTTCCGGCCGGCGGTAAAGGTGACGGTATGCGTTTGGTCCGGCACGCCATAGACGGCTCCGCCGGACACGGACACCGTCGCGGTTTGCTCTACCGTGGGAGCCTGTTCCACGGTTATGGTGAAGACGACGGGACTTCCCTCTTCCACCGCGGCGTCGGGGCCGGTGATTGTGATCTTGCCGGAGTCGGCGTTGACGATTGTGGTGGTGGCGCTGGAGGGCGACTTGAGGATGGGCGTTGGGCCGCCCCCGCCTGCGGGGTTGGTTAGTGAGAATGTGAAGGACTCATTTCCCTCGACGGCGTCGTCGTTCACGGTTGAAACGCTCACGACATGGGGATCGTAGTTTAACGAGGTGAAGGTCAGCGTGCCGGACTCAGCGGTGTAGTCGTCGGGGGATTCTGCTGCCCCATCGGCGGTGGCGTAGTCAACGGTGAGATCGCTTGCCGGCCTCCCGCCTTCAATGCTCACGGTGTAGGAAGCGCTTTCGCCCTCGTTCACGCTGTCGGAACCTTCCAGCGCGATGGTAATCTGGTCGTTTTCGGCGATGGTGGCAGTAGCCGGTCCGGAGGGCAGGGTTACCCACTCGCCGCCGGAGGTTCGGAGGTTGCTGAGACCAAAGGTGAAGGTTTCGTCCACCTCGGTGAAATCGTCATCGGCGATGGTGACCGTAACCGTTTGGGATGTCGGACCGTCGTGAGTGAAGGTCAGTGTGCCGGAGGCGGCTGTGTAGTCGCCGGGGGCTTCTGCTTTCCCATCGGCGGTGGCGTAGTCAATTAACACGGCGTTGGTCAAGTCGCCGCCTTCGAGCCGCACGGTGAAGACGGGGTCCTGACCGCCCTCGGTTACATCGTCCGACGGGCCTTCCAACGCCACCTGCGCCTCGTCGCTCTGGGCGATGGTCGCCGTGGCCGTACTTGTGCCCAGGGTGACGAGGTTGGCCCCTGACCCGGTCAATAACCCCAGGGTCAGGGTGATCGTCTCCTGCTGCTCCGACAGGGTGTCGTCAGTGATCTCTACGGCGATGGTCTTGGAGCTGTCGCCTGCGGCGAAAGCAACGGTTCCCACGTTGGCGGTAGCGTTGAAGTTGACGTCCGCCGGCCTGACGTCAACGGTGTAGTCGGCCCGCTCGGCCGTGCCGCCGGTGTTCCACCTCGCCGTGAAGGGCGCATTCACCGTTTGCGTTAGACTCACCGTGAAGCCCACGCTCCTGCCCTCGGCCACCGATGCGGACGAAGCGGCGATGGACAGGGTGGCTAGTGGCTGGCGAGCCTGGCGGGGCGCGGTCTTGTCCAGCAGGATTGCCCAGGCGGTGCTGCCGTTGGGGTCCGGCGTATAGCCGTCGCCGGGCTGCAGGGTCGCCGTCAGCGTGGCCTCCTCCTCTACCTCCGCCTTATCATCGACGGTGGTCAGGGTCAGCGTCGCCGTGGTCCCATTGGCCGCGAAGGTCACGGTATGCTCGGCGTCGGCCACGCCGTAATCCGCGCCGCCGCTGACGGTGACCGTTACCGTCTGCGCTTCGTCCGGCGCGGGGTCAACGGTGAGGGTGAACACCACGTCGCCGCCTTCCACCACCGGCTGAGTTGGCCCGGCGATGCTCACCACCGGCTGGGCGGCCTCATCGTTGTCCTGCACCACGGCCTGCGCGCTGGCATCGGACGACAGGTCATGCCAGTCCCCCGCCGACACCGTGGCCATGATGGTCCCCTCCGCCTCCGCAACGTCGTCGTCATCGGTGGCCAGGGTCAGCGTCGCCGTGGTCCCATTGGCCGCGAAGGTCACGGTATGGTCCGCGTCGGCCACGCCGTAATCCGCCCCGCCGCTGACCGCTACCGTGACTGTCTGCACCACATCCGGCGCGGGGTCAACGGTCAGGGTGAACACCACGTCGCCGCCTTCCACCACCGGCTGAGTTGGCCCGGCGATGCTGACCACCGGACGGGCGGTTGCGTCGTTGTCCTGCACCACGGCCTGGGCGGTGGCGTCGGCCGACAAATCGTACCAATCGCCCGTCGCCACCGTGGCGGTGATAGATCCCTCGGCATCAACCACGTCGTCGTCATCGGTGGCCAGGGTCAGCGTCGCCGTGGTCGCGTTGGCCGCGAAGGTCACGGTATGCTCCGCATCGGCCACGCCGTAATCCGCGCCGCCGCTGACCGACACCGTGACCGTCTGCGCCACGTCCGGCGCCGGGTCAGCGGTCAGGGTGAACGCCACGTCGCCGCCTTCCACCACCGGCTCTGCCGGCCCGGCGATGCTGACCACCGGACGGGCGGTTGCGTCGTTGTCCTGCACCACGGCCTGGGCGGTGGCGTCGGCCGACAAATCGTACCAATCGCCCGTCCCCACCGTGGCGGTGATATTGCCCTCGGCATCAACCACGTCGTCGTCATCGGTGGTCAGGGTCAGCGTCGCTGTGACCGCGTTGGCCTCAAAGGTCACGGTATGCTCCGCGTCGGCCACGCCGTAATCCGCCCCGCCGCTGACCGCTACCGTAACCGTCTGCGTCTCGTCCGGCGCCGGGTCAGCGGTCAGGGTGAACGCCACGTCGCCGCCTTCCACCACCGGCTCCGCTGGCCCGGCGATGCTGACCACCGGACGGGTGACAGCGTCGTTGTCCTGCACCACCGCCCGGGCGGTGGCGTCGGCCGACAAATCGTACCAATCGCCCGTCGCCACCGTGGCGGTGATAGATCCCTCGGCATCAACCACGTCGTCGTCATCGGTGGTCAAAGTCAGCGTCGCCGTGGTCGCGTTGGCCGCGAAGGTCACGGTATGCGTGCCGTCGGCCACGCCGTAATCCCCGCCGCCGCTGACGGTGACCGTTACCGTCTGCGCCACATCCGGCGCCGGGTCGGCGGTGAGCGTGAACACCACGTCGCCGCCTTCCACCACCGGCTCCGCTGGCCCGGCGATGCTGACCACCGGCCGGGCGGCTGCGGTGGCATCGGCGATGGTGGTGGCAACCGGGCTGTCCGCCAGCGCGACGCTCCCGCCTCCGCCGGCGAGGTTGCTCAGGGTGAAGGTGAAGCTCTCATCGCCTTCCACAGCATCGTCGGTCAACGTTGACACGGTAACGGTCTGGGTTTCGGCGTCGTCGATGGCGAAGGTCAGCGTGCCGGAGGTTTCGGCGTAGTCTTCGCCGGCCGTCGCCATATCATCGGCGGTGGCATAGTCCACGGTCAGTTCGCTGCCGGGGATGCCGCCCTCGATGCTGATGGTGTACGTGGCGCCGCCGCCTTCGCTGACGATGGCGTCCCCGGCGAGACGCACCGTCAGCGGGTCGCTCTCCTCTATTATTACAGTCGCCGCCGCCGTCTCCGGGTCCGGCGGCTCGGCGACCGACTCCGACCCGTCGCCGGTAATCTCGCCCAGGGTCACGGTAAAGGATTCGTCGGGTTCCGACCGGTCGTCGTCCACAATGAGGATGGCGACAATCTGGGTGACTTCTCCGGCCGGGAACGTTACAACATCGGAATAAGTCGCATCATCAGACAGGACGACGGTTTCAAGTTCGGGAGTGTAGTCCTCTCCCGCGGTTGCGTTATCCTCCTCGTCCTCTCCCGCGACCCAGGCCACCGTCACCTCCGACGGCAACTGATGCGACAACGTGACGGTGAATTCCGCGGTGTCGCCCTCGACTACCGGCTCCTCCGGGCCGGCGATTGACAGCGTGGCCGGCTCGGTATCATCGGTCTGGTCGTCGCTGGGGTCAGCGTCGCCCTCCTGGCCGTCGTCGCCATCGTCGCCGTTGCCGTCGTCCATGGGGACCACCGGGAGAACCGGCTCAAGCGCGTTCCGGGAGACCGGCAGGACCTCGCAGCCGGCCACTGGTGACGGGCCGGCGCACCAGACGCTATCACCCGGAGCCTGGGCGGCAATATCCCGCGCCGTCGCCATCAGCAACGCCGCAACGATGCCCACCACCGCTAACGCAGTTTTAGCCACCGAGAGTTCGGAGGGGCAGCGGCCGCGGCCTTCGAGTTTTCACGATAGCCTCGACTGCGGCAGCAATCCGGCCGGCGCCGGCGTCAGCGATTGACGACCCGCCTCACGCCCCGTTACGCTGTCCCCGGTTGCAATGCCAGTGTGGTCGTCCTGCGCAATGGGCTCCGCATTGGGGGCAATCAACTGTCGAGAACCCCGGCTCGTGGCAGGAGCCGGGGTTCTCTTCCTTTGGTCATCTGGGGGCATCGCCTGTCTCCTTGGTCCGCGTTCCTCCGTCAGCGAAGCCGTTTTCCAGGCTCCGCTGGTAGTTGGCGATAATCTTCTGGGCAATGGCCACGAACTGCCGCAGCTCCGCTTCGTTGATGTCTTCAACGAGCATGGCGTTGTGCTCCTCGACGCGCTGGATGAGTTCGGGTGTGAGAAGCCGACCTTCTTCGGAGAGGCGCAGATGCACCACCCGCCGGTCCTTGGCGACGCGCTCCCGGACCAGCAGGCCCCGGTCGCAGAGATCGTTGACCACCCGGCTGATGTATCCGGTATCCATGGGAATTAGCTTCCCCAACTCCGTAACAGTGGTGGTCTCGGCAATGAGGCACTTGCTGAGGATGGTGAACGCCACCGGGGAAACGCGGTAGCTGGCCAGGCGCTTTTCAATTCCCTTGGCGAGGGCGTTGGTCAGTCCGGTAATGTGGCGCCCCAGTTCCCCGGAGCCCGGCTCTCGCAGCCATGCCACAGGCTCTTCATCCGGCCGTTGGCCGGCGCCAGCCATCGCAATCATAGTCGCCGCTCCATCAAACACCGGCGTGCTGGGAATATTTGCCGAAACACCATTTGCGGACACGACGTTTGCGTACGGAAACTTTGCGCGCCGCGCCCTTATCGAACTTTCGCAGACGCGTCTGAATTTCATCTGAAAAAAGCGGGCAATTCTTCTGCGAGTTTTCTGAAGAACTCCTTCAGAAAACTCTCCCGGGCCCCCGGCGGGTCTATGCCTTTGCCTACCTGGCGATGCGATACCCGACGCGCGGTTCGGTGAGGATGTAGGTGGGGCGCCTGGCGTCATCCCGCAGCTTGTTGCGCAGTTGCTTGATGTAGGTGTGCACCAGGCGCACATCGCCGCTGTACAGCGGCCCCCAGACCAGTCTCAACAACTGTTCGTGGGTCAGGATCCGTCCGGCCGCGACGGAAAGCTCGAAAAGGAGCCTGTACTCGGTGGCGGTCAACCGCACCTGGCGTCCGGCGACCGTCACCAGGTGTTTGGCGTAGTCAATGGTCAGATCCCCCAGGATGAAGGGTTCCGGGAATTCGTCCGCCATAGACCCCTGGCGCCGTCGCAGGGCCGCCTTGATTCTCGCCAGCAGTTCCGTTTGCGTGAAGGGCTTGACGATGTAGTCGGTGGCTCCCAGCTCGAAGCCACGCTCCATGTACCCGCTGTGGCCGGAAGCGGACATGATCACCACCGGAGCATCGTAGGTATTTCGGATCCTAACCATCAGCTCGAATTCTTCGGTCCGGGGCAACAGCGGTTCCAGGAGAATCAGGTGGGGCTTTTGCTCCTCGATCAGTTTATCCACCTCGTCCGGGTCGCCCGTAGCGACCGGAGCGAAGCCGGCCTCCCAGAGTGTATTGCGAATGTACGTCCGGGTCTCAGCGTCGCCATCGACCACCAGAATGCGGCCCTGATCTCGGCCCGACTTGCCCGAGGGTTCGTCATGCTGAACCGGGTCGTTCGCGTCCTCGCCTTCAGTCTCAACGAAAACGGGGATGGTGAAAATGAACCGCGCGCCGCGTCCGGGTCCGCCCAGCTCGGCCGATATCCGGCCCCCATTGGCCTCCACTATGCCTTTGCAGACGAGGAGGCTCAGGTCGTCTTCCTTCTCGCTGCTCACCGGATCCTTGCCGTCGGCGCTGGCGAACTTCTCCAACCGGCGCGGCGACCCCTCAGTCGAAAAGTCGCCGTTCTCGGTTTGGACGGAGACTGCGACGTGCCGGTCTTCCAGCGACGCGCTCACCCTGATGGTTGAAAATTCCGGTGAGCGCTCGGATACGTGCCGGATGCAGCTGCCCAGCGCCTGGAAAATCCGCCGTCCGTCGGCCATAACTCGGGGCAAATCCGGTGCGAGGTCAAGTTCGATGTCGTGTCCGGTTCCTTCCAGGAGGAACGCCTCTCGTACCTCGTCCACCAGGGCTTTCAGGTCCGTAGCTTCCAGGGTGACCAACAGCGCCCCAGACTCGATCAGGGTCATATCGACGAAGTCGTTGATCAAACTGCGCATACGTCCGGCCTGCTCGTCGATAATCTGGAGGAACTGTCGGCCCTCGGTGACATCAGGCGGCCGCGAGGGGTCGAGCATGGACGTCACCGATCCCTTGATGGAAGTCAGGGGCGTCCGCAGCTTGTGGCCGATCCTGCTGAGGAACTCGGTACGCTGCCTTTTCATCTCCTCCAGGGGAGTAATGTCCTGAATGGTTACGACGACGGACCCGACCGCACCGTCTTCCCGGACAATGGGTCTGGCGTTGACAAGCGTGTTGACCACCCGCGCGCCGGGCAGATGCATGACCACTTCATGGGCGAGCACCGTCTCGCCGGTCCGCAACGCTTTCGAGGTGGGAAGTTCATCAAAGGGGATCCGGCGCCCATCCGGCGTTCGGGGGGTCATTACCTCCAGGAGATGGGCCAGATTGCGGCCCGGCGCGTTCAACTTGCCGAAGATTCTTCTGGTCTCATCATTTACGGAGATCAGGTCCCGGGTCTTCGCATCGAATACCACGACACCGACGGGCGAGATGTTGATCAGGGCTTCCAGGTCGGCCCGGGCCTGCATATCCTGCCGGTATCGGCAAGCGTTGGCGATGACCGGGGCCGCCTGGGCGGCGAACAGGGCCAATATTTCCTCATCCTCCTGGCTGAACTCCCGGCCGCCCTCCTTTTCGGTGAGGTAGATATTGCCCAGACGTTCGCCTTGATAACGGACCGGGGAGCCCAGGAAAGTGTTCATCGGTGGATGGTTCCGGGGAAACCCGACCGACCGGGGATGACTGGCGATGTCCGTTAGTCTCAGCGGTTCGTCCATCTCGCTGAGGTACTCGAGGATGCCCAACCCCTTGGGCAATTCTCCCAGTTCCAGATGCTCCTGGGGGGTGGTGCCGGAGGTGGTGATATTGCCGACGCCGCCCGGTTCGTCGAAGGTTATGAGCGCTCCATAGCGAGCGCCGGTCAGCGAACAGGCGCTGTCGATGACGTCTTGCAGAACGGTGCCAAGGTCAAGGCTTTTGCTGATGCGAAGACAGGCCGCACTGAACTGGGACAACCGGTCTTCAGCGTTCTCCATTTCAGTTTGTGGGCGTTTATAGCGAGGTTTTATCATCATGGGCTCTGGTAACCAAATCCGGATCCGGCAATCCATTACGGACCGGACGGACGATTAACTCCGGGGGCTTTCGCTTGTCATTGCGAGGAGCGGCAGCGACGTGGCAATCCCGTCAGGCATATGCGGCCGGAACGGGATTGCCGCATTAAAGCTCGCAGTGACACGCCCGATACATCGAAAGGCGCTGTGACTAAGGCGCCAGGATTGACACTAATGTCTGCAATATACACCATACGATATGTTATTTTTATGTCATGCAAGCCGTTTACGGTGTGTTATTTGTGTCATTGCCAAGCTGTAGTTATAATTGGCGCCAAGTCAATCGGGCGACCTTCCATTCCGGTCTCGGCCTCGCGCGATCGCGATGCGGGCGCGGGGAAATTCCAGGGTAGCCGAACGTTGGGGACGCGAATATGAAGAATGCCGACGCGTTGGAGCGAGAGAATGAGGCCCTCCGGGAACGCCTCCACCGGTTGAGCGAGGCCAGCCTGCGCATCAACGAGAGCCTGGATTTCGACAACGTGCTCCAGGAGGTGGTGGACGGCGCCCGGGCGCTTACCGGCGCCCGGTACGGGGTGATCACCACGATGGACGATGCGGGACAGCCACAGGAATTCGTCACTTCCGGCCTGTCGCCGGAAGAGCACCGGCGGTTCATGGACCTGCCCAGCGGGCCGCAGTTCTTTGGATACCTCAGCAACGTCCAGGAACCGCTGCGCCTGCGCGACTTCCACAGCCACACCAGGGCGTTGGGCCTTCCGGAGTTCCGTCCGCCCATGCCGGTGAGCGCTGTTCTCTCCTTCCTGGCTGCGCCCATCCGTCACCGGGGCGAATGGGTCGGCGCCATCTACGTAGGCGAGAATCAGCAGGAGTTCACCCGTGAAGACGAGGAAACACTGGTGATGTTCGCCTCCCAGGCGGCCCTGGTCATAGCCAACGCCCGGCGGCACCGAGAGGAACAGCGGGCCAGGGCTAGGCTGGAAACCCTCATCGACACTTCACCCGTGGGGGTCCTGGTTCTGGACGGCAGGACCGGAACACCGGTATCGGTCAACCGGGAAGCGCTGCGGCTCGTCAGCAGCCTGGTGGAACCCGGCGGCTCCGCGGAGCAGTTGATTGGCGTGGTCACCATCGAGCGGGCCGACGGGACGGAGATGCCCCTGGCGGAGCTGTCCATGGCCCAGGCTATGAGCTCCGGCGAGACGGTGCGGGTCGAGGAGATCGTCATACGACTCCCCGACGGGCGGTCCGTGACCACACTGATGAACGCCACGCCTATCCTCTCCGAGGCGGGCGGGGTCGAGTCCTTCGTCGTGACCCTGCAGGACCTGGCGGCCCTGGACGAGCTGGACCGGTCGCGGGCCGAGTTCCTGGGTATGGTGAGCCACGAGTTGCAAGCGCCTTTGGCCTCGATCCGCGGCTCCGCCACCACCTTGTTGAACGACGAGCCCGATCTGGACCCCGCCGAGATGCGCCAGTTCTTTCGCATCATCGAACAGGCAGCCGGGCGGATGCGCGGTCTGATCAGCGAACTTCTGGACCTGGCACGGGTCAAGACGGGCACCATGACGGTGGAGCCCGGCCCTGTTGAGGTCGCCAGCCTGGTGGACGAGGCCAGGAACGCCTTCTTGAACGCCGGCGGCCGTAACGCGCTGCAGATCGATCTGCCGCAGGGCCTGCCCTGGATCGCGGCCGACCGGCGACGGATGGTTCAGGTCCTGGGCAATCTCTTCAACAACGCGGCCAGGTATTCGCCCGAATCGTCGCCCATACGGGTGACCGCCGTGCGGAAGGGCGTACACGTTGAGGTCTCCGTCACCGATGAAGGCCGGGGCATACCCCCGGACCGTTTGCCCAACCTGTTCGGCAAGTTCTTCCGGCTCGACAGCGAGGACCAGGAACCGAGCGGCGGCGATACTGGCCTGGGCCTCGCGATCTGCAAGGGGATCGTGGAGGCCCACGGCGGACGCATTTGGGCCGAGAGCGACGGGCCGGGCCTGGGCAGCCGTTTCACCTTCACGATTCCGGTCATTGAGGAACCAACCGTCAGCCCTGCTGCCGAACGGACCAGGCGATCCGCTCCCTCCAGACGCTCGGAGAGCGAGTTGACGCGCATTCTCGTCGTGGACGATGATCCACAGGCGTTGCGCTACGTTCGCGACGTCCTCTCCCGGGCGGGCTACGCTCCTACGGTGACCGGCGATACAGCGGAAGTCCTCCGTCTGATGGAGGAGGAGCCGGCCCACCTGGCGCTCCTCGACCTGATGCTGCCCGGATCCAGTGGCATCGAGCTCATGCAGGACATTCTCAATATTGCCCACATTCCGATCATCTTTCTGTCCGCCTACGGCCAGGACGATATCGTCGCCCGGGCCTTCGATATGGGGGCCGCCGATTACGTGGTCAAACCTTTCTCTCCAACGGAGTTGACGGCCCGGATCCGGGCGGCTTTGCGCCGGCGGGAAGCCGAAGGACAGAGCGGACCGCGGGAGACCTATGCGCTCGGAGACCTGGCCATCGATTACCTCGAACGCCGGGTGACGGTGGCCGGACATCCGGTGGAGCTCACCGTCACCGAGTACGACACGCTATTTGAGCTTTCCGTCAACGCGGGCCGGGTGTTGAGCCATCAGCATCTGCTGCAACAGATCTGGGGGCCGGAGAATTCGGGAGACGCCGGGCTGGTCCGCACCATTGTCAAGCGGCTCCGCCGCAAGCTGGGCGATGACGCCAGCAACCCCACCTATATCTTCACCATGCCTCGCGTCGGCTATCGCATGGCCCGGGCCGAAGGGCTGGAACCGGAGACACTGTCATCCTGACCCGTTTCCCGCTCATCCTGAGCTTGTCGAAGGATGCTCACTCCGGCGGTTAATGGTTCGACAGGCTCACCATGAGCGGATGGGAAGGGACTTTGCTATCGTCCTGCGCAATGACATGGGGGCAGGATTGAACCCTGCCCCCGGTGGTAGTGCGTGCGGTTGCCGGTTTATCGGACATTGACGCGGGCGTTGTTGGATTGCGGCCCGACCCCGCTGTCGTTGACGGCTTTGACCCTGTAGAGGTAGCGCGTACCCGTTTCCACGTCGCTGTCCACATAGGTGGTAGCCGTGGTGTCGGTGTCATCCACGATGACGCTCCAGTCGTTCTTGTTGGGCCCAATGGGGATGCGGCGGATTATCTGGTAGCCCGTGATGGTGTCGTCGTCGGGCGCGTCCCACGTCAGCGTGACGGAACCGGACGACGAGGACGCCCGCAGATTCTGCGGCGCCTGGCTGGGCCGCGACGGAAGGTTGGCGGTCCGGATGGACACCGCAGCAGCGTCGCCGACTCTGCTGTCAGAAGCAACGGCCCGCACCTCGTACCCATAGCTCGTTGACGCGGCCACCGTGGTGTCCACGTAACTGGCGTCGGTACTGTCGGTATTGGCGACAAGGACCTGTCCGTCGCGCTCGATCCAGTAACCCGTGACCCGGTCATCATCGGAGGCGTCCCAGGTCAGCGTAACCGCGTCGTGGGTCGCCGTGGCCGACAAATTGGTCGGCGCGGCCAGCGGCGCCAATGGCGTGGTTATCGACACCGAAGCTGCGTCGCTGACGCTGCTATCAGAACCGATGGCGCTCACCCGGTACTCGTAAGCGGTGTTCTCCGCCACGGTGGCGTCCACGTAACTGGCGTCGGTACTGCCGGTATTGGCGACGATAACCTGCCCGTCGCGCTCAATGCGGTAACCCGTAACCCTATCGTCGTCGGAGGCGTCCCAGGTCAGCGTAACCGCGTCGTGGGTCGCCGTGGCCGACAGGTTGCCCGGCGTGGCCGGCGGCGGTATCGGCAGCGTCTCGGGACGCACGAAGTTGGACTGACTGCCGGCGCCGGCGGCGTTGATCGCCTTCACCCGGTACACGTAGGCGGTACTCGCTTCCACGTTGGTGTCCGTCCATTCGGTGGCGGTGCTGCCGGTATCGGCCACGTACACCTGGAGCGTCGCCTCGCCCGGCGGCTGGCGGCGCAGAATCTGATAGCCGGTGACGTATCCGTCCGCGGCCGGCGCGTCCCAAGTCAGCGTAACCGAGTTGTGGGTCGCCGTGGCCGACAGGTTGGTCGGCGCGGCGGGCAGCGGCGGCAATGGTGTGGTGATCGACACCGACGCGGCGGGGCCGGCTTCTCCGGAGCGGAGGGCGCTCACCCGGTACTCGTAGCCGGTATTGACCGCCACGGTGGTGTCCACGTAGGTGGCGTCGGCGCTGCCGGTATCGGCGACGATGACCTGCCCGTCGCGCTCGATACGGTAGCCCGTGACGCGCTCGTTGTCGGAAGCGTCCCAGGTCAGCGTAACCGCGTCGTGGGTCGCCGTGGCCGACAGGTTGGTCGGCGCGACCAGCGGGTCCACCGTAAGGATGCTTACCTCATTGGAAACGCCGCCGATGTAGGTATGGGCGCCCGAAGCGCCGCCGTTGAGGCTGGCCAGCCGATACACGTAGTCGGTTCCCGGCGTCACGTTACGGTCCACGTACTCGGTGGTGGTGTGGTGGAGGCGCAGCTGCACGACCTCGTAGTTGGTTTCGGTGGCCAGGCGACGGTGTACCTGGTAGTTGAGGATAGCGTTACGACCGTTGTTCCACGAGGCCTGCGGGTCCCAATTCAGCGTAACCGAGTCCCGGGTGGCCGTAGCGGTCAGGTTCCGTGGAGCCAGGATGCCGTCTCTGGGCGCAAGCTGAGTCTCGCGGTACGAAGGAGCGCTGACTCCTCCGGGGTTGATCGCCCGGACCTGGTACCTGTGCCACAACGTATTTGGGTTATGTACGAGATTCCCACTCGGCGGTTCCTGGATACGCGGCTCCGATTGCCGCGGTGCGGATTGCTGGGAGGTTTGCCGCACGTCGTTGTCAAGAAACACAGTGGCGGTCGTGCCAGTATCAGCCACGTAGAGGGTCGGCTGGCTGATATTGCCCCCGTATCCGACGCCGCGATAAATCTGGTAGCCGGTCACCGAATCGTCTTCGGCGCGGTCCAACTGAGCGTGAAGGAGACGGGGGTTGACGTGACCCGCAGGTTGGTCGGTGCCGGCGGCACGTACATGACGGGCGTGGTGGTCCGCACGGAGTTGGATTGCTCGCCCACTCCGCCGTCGCTGATCGCCTTCACCCGGTACACGTAGGTGGTGTCCAGCTCCACGTTGGCGTCCACGTATTCGGTGTCCCCGCTGCCGGTGTCGGTCACGTACACCGGCAGCGTCGTCTCGTCCTGAGGGCTGCCGCGCAGTATCTGGTAACCGATGACGTTTTCAGCGTCGTGCGGCGCTTCCCAGTTGAGGGTGACTGACACATCCCTGGTGGTCACCGTGGTGTTCTGGGTCAGGTTGGTCGGCGCGGCTGGCGGCGGCGGTATCGGCGCCGTCTCGGGACGCACGAAGTTGGACTGCTCGCTGATGCCGGCGGCGTTGATCGCCTTCACCCGGTACACGTAGGGGGTACGCGGCTCCACGTTGGTGTCCGTCCATTCGTTGGCTCCGCTGCCGGTATCGGCCACGTACACCTGGAGCGTCTTCTCGCCCGGCGGTTGGCGGCGCAGGACCTGGTAGCCGGTGATGTATTCGTCCTCGGCCGGCGCGTCCCAGGTCAGCGTGGCCGACTTGTGATTGGCCGTTGCCGTCAGGTTCTGGGGAGTGGACGGCGTGGACACCTCCACTTCCACCGTCACAATTTCGGTGGGAATCGGGGTCGAGGCGCCCCAGCAGACGGCCTCGCCGTTGGTCCTGATGCCGCAGCCGTGGTGGTACTGGGCGTCGATGGACTGGAAGGTGCCGCTGGGAGCCCACGTGAGTCCCCCCTGGCCCCAGCAGGCTATGGTATTGTCGGGGCGCAGGCCGCAGCCGGCGTCGTATCCGAGGGCGAGGGACCCGGTCTGGAAGGTTTCGTCGGCCGGCGGCGAGGCCTGTCCCTTATCATTGAGGCCCCAGCAGGTGGCGTGGCCCTCGGCGTCCAGGGCGCAAGCGAACCACCCGGAGGCTTCCACGTCCACGTAGGTTCCCGAGGGCGGGCTGCCCTGGCCATGCCTGTGGTGGTCCCAGGTGTTCCATCTGTCAGTAGGAGGCTCGCCCCAGCAGCTCAGCGTTCCGTCGGTGCGCAGGCCGCAGGTGTGGTAGGCGCCCAGGGAGAGTTTCTGGAAGGTTTCCCCCGCGGGCACGTTCCTGCCGCCAAAGCGTCCCCAGCCCCAGCACTGGGCCGTGCCGTCGCTCTTGATGCCGCAGCCGTGAGCGAAACCTACCGCAAACTTCTCGAAGGGGCCGTAGCCTCCCTCCGGCGCACGGTGGTCCTCATGCGGCGATCTGAGGTCCTCGCCCCAGCAGATGACGCTGCCGTCGGCTTTCAACCCGCAGGGAGACCACCGGCCCGAGTCGATGAAGGTGAAGGTTTCATCCACAGGAACTCCCCTGGAGCTGTGCGCAAGCGCTGAGAAGGTCCAGCAGTGCACGCTGCCGTCGGAGCGCAGGCCACAGCTGTGCCCAAGCCCGGCGCTCACCTGGGTGAACCGCATGGGCTGCTCAACCTCGACCTCGATGGTTACGGTGTTGGTGTCGGATTCAGTTTCGCCGTCCTGGGCGGATACGGGCCAGGCCCATGCCATTATGCCGGCGGCCAGCGCCAGGACGACCGCAGTCGCCAGCAGCAGAACTCTGAATCGCGGGTCAATTGACAGTCTCATTGCCATCCCTCCTGATGCAAGTTATCGCTATGGGACCGCCCCGGTGGGCGGGCTATTAACCCTACCCAAGTCGTATGTCGTCACAATGTCATCCAGTGCGAATATTTATGTAATATTTGTGCCAATTAGCGCCGCCAAGGTCTTGCTCGCCGTGGTCGGGCGGGCCTCCGATATAGGTCTGGTACGCACACGATCAGACGCGCAAATCGGCAAAAAGCCCATTCGTTGGGAGGCCTTTTCCGAACCCCCGGATTTTGTCGATGGTCTACGATTCTGTCATCCTTCAACTGGTGAGCGAAAATGTCCTCGCTATGAAGGACGTTGCGTTGAACCAAAAAGCACAAGCCCGATGTTCCGTGCCGAACTGCGTTTTGGAATACCAGGTTCCCATCGCCCAGTCCGCCGAGGTGGAGTTGGTCGCCGAGCGCCACGAGGGCGCTAATTACACTCACCTCACCGAATTGCTCCGGGAATGGGAGGGCATTGACCTGATCCGGCCCACCGTGCGGCGCATTCTCACCAGGGCGGGCATCGGCAGTCCCCGCAGCCGTCGCTCGCCGCAGCACCATTTCCGCCAGCAGCGGATGCCAAATGCTGGGATGCCAAATGCTGGGATGCTGATCCCGCTGGACGGCAGCCATCACGCTTGGTTGGAGGACCGGGGCCCCAAGTTTGCTCTGCTGCTGGCCGTGGACGATGACACCAGCGCCATGGTCAACGCTGTGTTCTTTGTCAGCGAAAACACCGCTGGATACTTCACGTTGCTGGAAGGGGCGATCGAGGGCTGGGGTATCCCCCTCGCGCTGTCTGGCGACCCCCCACGCGGTTTTCAAGCACAACGCCCGTTTCGCCGTGCAGCTGGAGCATCCGGAACCGGCCTACCGTCCGGCGGATCCCGATCTGTGCCTGCCGGAAATCCTGTGCTTCAAGGACACCCGCAAGGTGGGCCGGGACAATACGGTGAAGCACGACTGGCGGGTCCTGCAACTGCTGCCCGATGCCGAGCGCGCCAGCTACGCCGGTCTGCGGGTGGAAACGGTAGATCCGTGGTCAGGGGTCCGGGTTGGTTCGAGAAGTGCGCTAGGCGTAGGAGTAGGAAGAGCGGCCGCTACTGCGGCCGTAATGGTAGCTGCCAAGTCAGGGGTCCGGGTTGGTTCGGGAGGTGGAGTAGGGGTAGGCGCAGGCGTATCGGTGGGAAGAGAAGCTGCTACTGCGGTGGCAATGGTGGCTCCTAAGTCATCGGAAGGCTCGGTGACTGTGCAGGCACTTGAGCCGAATAGTACCAGCAGTGCGAGCAGCAGCGGGACGAGCGCCAGAATGGGCGCTCGCCGCCAGTGCGGCCGCTCCCGATCTCTGTTTCCGTTAGCCATCATCCGTCGCCCCAGCGCCGGGCCAAGCAAAGCGACGCAAGTCTAACGACGCTCTTATACAAGGTCAACGCGCGCTATACTGCCCCCGCATGGGCACCCTCTACGTAATCGGCACCCCCATCGGCAACCTGTCGGACCTGACCCTCCGCGCCGGCCGCATCCTGTCCGCCGTGCCGCTGGTGGCTGCCGAGGACACTCGCGTCACCCGCCGGGTGCTGGCCCATCTCGACGCGCATCCGCGCCTGATCAGCTGCCACGAGCACAACTGGAAGCGTCAGCTGCCCCGCCTGCTGGACGCCCTGGCGGAGGGTGACGTTGCCCTTACCACCGACGCCGGATCCCCCGCCGTCAGCGACCCGGGCGCCGGCCTGGTGGCCGCCGTGGCGGAGGCGGGCCACGCTGTCGTCAGCATTCCCGGCGTGTCGGCCGTGACTGCTGCGCTGTCCGTCGCCGGGTTCTCCGCCGACCGTTTCATCTTCCTGGGATTCCTGCCCCGCCGTCGTGCTGACCGCACCGCGCGTTTGATCGAAGCGGCGCGCCCGGAGCAGACCATCGTCCTGTTCGAGGCGCCTCACCGGCTGCGAGCAACCTTGACCGATATCGCGGATGCCCTGAACGATCCGCCCATCGCGGTCTGCCGCGAACTCACCAAGCTGCACGAGGAGGTCTGGCGCGGGACCGCCTCGGCTGCCCTGGATCACTTCACCGAGCCCCGCGGCGAACTCACCATCGTCATCGGCCCGGTCAACTTGGAGGAACACACCCAGATTGCGAGTGAGGAAGAAAAATTGGAGGCGGCACGCCAAGCCCTTACGGAGCATCGGGCCGCCGGAAAACGCGGGCGCGACGCGGTGGCCGAGGTCGTCACCTCCACCGGCCTCCCGCGCCGCGCCGTCTATGCCCTGTGGGTTGAGACGGGCGGGTCAGGCTGACTCGCCGCGCAGACGCATCAACTCCGCCTCCAGCTCGGCGGCCCTGGTCTCCGCCGCTTGCCGCGCTGCTTCTGCTGCCTGTTGGGCCGCTTCCGCCGCTTCGCGGCCGGCGCGCTCCTCGGAGCGGGTGCGCAGCCATTGTCCAGTGGCTGGGTCGTAAAAGCGGAGTTGGTTGTCCTCCCAATACAGCCACAAGCCCAGGGTCGGGCTGTAGCCGTGGGGACGCCCTTGATGGTCAGGGACGACGTCAAACCGATGGTATTGACCGTCGACGCCCAGGTACTCGCCAACCAGCGCCTCGCCGTAGAAATCGCCGCCGGTGCCGTCAAAGCGCCAGTATTCGCCAAAGCCGATTTGCGCGTACAGGACGCGCTTTTCGGTGACGTCGCGCCGGGCGGTGCTTTCAGACGCGATTTCCAGCACAAAGTCCGCCGGCTTGCCAATCTCCCACACGAGATAGGTGTTGCGGTAGTCCATGGACGCAAACCCCTCTGCGGTCACGTCCAGGGTCACGTGCAGGTCCGGCGAAATGAACCGGCGCGGGTTGCCCTCTTCGTAATAGATGAACGTGTTGCCGCTCACCTCCACGTCCGGGCGGTCGCTGAAATGTTCGCGGACTGTACCGACGATTTCGCTGAAATAGGGTTCCTGGTAACGTCCGTCCGGCAATGGCTCATCATCCGAGTCGGGATAGTGTACGTCGTCGGGAAAGCGCCAGTTTCCGACGCTGGCGGGCAGTTTGGTGGTCATGGCAAGCCTCGCAACCGTGATGTTGGGTCACAACTACTTGGCGACTGCGCTAGGCGCAGACCACTACCGCCTCGCCCAGGCCCTCAATCGAGATCCGGCCCTCGGACGCGAAGTCCAGCGCCGTCGGCGGGATCAGGCTGCCCGTGATCACCGTGTCGCCGGCCTTCAGCGGATGGTTCCGCGCCGACAGCTCGTTGGCCAGCCACACCAGCGGCTCGAAGGGGTGACCCATCACGTCCCGGCCGTAGCCCTCGCCCACCTGCTCGTGGTTGATGCTCATCACACCCTTGCAGCCCACCAGGTCCAGGTCCCGCCAGTTGGTGACCGGATCGCCCAGCACCACGCCCGAGTTCAGGATGTTGACCGCCACGCTCATCAGCGTGCGCTCCTCGGTGGTCAGGTCGGCCGGCGTCCGCATGTCCACGATCTCGAAGGCCGTGGCGATCTCGGCCACCGCATCCTCAATCTTCTCCCGGGTGTAGGGCGCGCCCGACGCCGGCAGATCCTTACCCAGCGTAACACCCACCTCCAGCTCGATGCCCAGGTTCACGTACTCGGTGAAGTTCAGCACCACCGGAGAGCGCAGGATGGTCTTCTCGAACACGCCGCCCAGCACCGGGTGGTCCAGGCCGGCCCGTTCCTGCATCACGGGTGTGGTGTACGCCAGCTTGTAGCCGGCCAGCGGACCCCACAGGCTGGACAGCATGCAGTGGAGCTCTTTCTGGATGGCGTAGGCGTCCTCCAAATTCTTGGGGAACAGGTCCGCCGGCAACCGCTCGAAAGGCTGCACCGTCTTATAGCTCTCGAATATGAACTCGGCGGCCGCGCGGGCCGGTGTAGTGGTCACCATGGTGCGCCTCCTAGGCGAGGTCCTGGATTGGAATTGCTCTGACGATACCCGATGGCACGATGCCTCGGTTGGCTGGGCCTGCCGGGTGTGATCGCCCGCACATGATAGCAAAAGCCGCCGGCTGCCGGTTGCTTGACCGGCGGCTGGCGGCGTGATGCGCGGAAATTCAGCGGTGCCGGTTCTACCGGGCCTCGCTGGGAGCCTCGAAACCGGCGTCGCGGTGCGTGCCGTCACAGAAGGGCTTGTTGCTCGACTGCCCGCAGCGGCAGAACGTGACCCACTGCCCCTCGGGAATGGTGTAGTTGTTGCCGCTCTGGTCGACAATCTCGATCTCGCCGGTGACCCGCAGCGGGCCGTTGCCCCGAATCTCTACCTTGACATCCGCCATTGTGATTCCTCCTCATGTTGGCTGACAATTTAACGACCGAATATCGGCCCGCCGTATGTCCAGGTTAGCGGCAAGGACAACAGGCGGCATGATTATTCACCAAATAGCAACCCCGGTCAAATGCCGGAGTTCCCCCTCACCCTAACTCTCTCCCGCCAGGGGAGAGGGGGTTTTACAGGTTCACCACCAAGTTGTCCGGCGCGCGGCAGAGGATGCCCTCCTGCTCTTCGTCGTAGGGGTTCTCCTCGATGTGCGGGGTGTTGGCCGGCACGAAGATGAAGTCTCCCGGCCCGGCTTCGATCCACTCCTCGAAGTTCTCCCCGAAATACACGCGGACGTGTCCCTTGAGCACGTAGGCGGCGGTTTCGGCCTCCAGGTGGGTGTGCGGCGGTCCCTTTTCGCGGGGCGCGGCGGTGACCTTGCCCATCCAGATCTTGGTAGTGTCGCCCTTGCCCGGCACGATGGCCGGCTGCCGCACCATGCCCGGCGTCTGGATGGTCTCCGAGGCGTCGCCCACGGTGTGCACCACGTAGGGCTTCTGGCCGGTCTGCTGTTCAGTTGTCGTCATTGTCGTCGCTCCTTGCTTCGTCGCGCTTCATCCACCACGGCGGCCCGGGATAGTCCTCGCGCATCCCGGTGTCGCCGTCCTGGATGTAAAAATCCCGCCGATCATGATACAACCGCGCCCGGTTCAGCACCACCTCCCGCTCGTTGCCATCGTCGTCCAGCACTGCCCTGATCGTATCGGCGTCCGACATGAACCAATACTTGTAATCGCCAACAAAGAGATAAACCGTGGGCCGCCGGAAGAAATACCCATTGAACGCCTCGCCATCCATGATCCGCTGGCACACCGCCTGCATCAGGTCCCGCTCGCCGTCCTTCTGCAACAGCACGTACTCGTGCGGCCAGGTATCCTCGTAAGTTCGCGCCCACCGCCACGACGCGGCTGCGATGAGTTCGGTGAGTTTCATGTTGTCTACCTAATCCACGCTAGCGGTCTTCGTCAAGCATGGCCTGCAAGCGGGGGTGCAGTGTGCTGACTAAGCGATCCAAGTGCTCTTGCATCCAGGCCACTGCTTCACGAAATTCCTCGCTTTCCGCATCCTGAGCGAGAAAACGCAGACTACGGTCACGCCGAAAACCAATCCTGGGCCTACCCCCAGCGTTGTTCCAGAGTTCTAGCCCTTCCAGTTCTGGCAGTGCTCCCAGGGACGTTGCGATCTCTTCAAAAATGCGGACCTCCCGAGAATGGTCTTTCCTTACCATCAGGAAACAGCCCATCCCAGGAGAATTCCGTTGCAAATACCCGTCGAAACACAATGCCCAACCGTTGAACCCAGCGTTCCGAACCCGCACATAGAGTGTAGAGTCTTTGACGGGAGCAGGGACGCCAATCGTCGGGTCAGAGAACGAGAAATCCCGAACCACCGCAGTCCAAAACCGCAGGTTCTGTTCGTCTTGGTCCGAAAGAGTTTCTTGCTGTTCATCGACGTCGATGCCAGTGATTTCTTGCGTAAATCCTCCCTCAACGACAAATCGCTGCACAATCTCAGTGCGCGCCAAAACGCGGGGTTGGACAATCAAACTGTTGGCAGCGTCGCGATAAAGAGCCGCCTCCACCATCGCCAGGTTGAAATGCAGTCCGCTGTAACGCTGGACAAAATCAACAATGCTGGCCGCGCCTTCCTGGATGCCGTCGCCAACAATCAAAAGCAAGAATTCGCCGCGACGCAAGTGACGCGCTACGTTGTCAACAAACTCGGCCTCGCTCAGATCTGGCGACGACTGACTCACCAAGTCATAAAGCGCGTTGCCGCTTTTGCCCAAGGCCTTCGAGACCTCTCGCTGCAAGTCCTCGTAGGCCCAGGACGCCAGGTCCTTCGCGTAGTCCAGGATTTGCCCGATCACCTCACGCCGCGCCTGCGGGTTGCGCCACAGTTTGAACTCGACCAGCGTGAGCCGGCCCAAATGGTTGACGTACAACGCATCGGCGGAGCCGGCCGGCAGCACCAATTCCTTACAAATCGGAACTGCCCCGGCGTAGGCCGGGTCGATGGCGGCGATGGGCAGCGTTTGCGGGAACCGAAACAAGAGGTCTTGCAGCGTCGCTTCATCCACGCCCCCGGACGATACATCCGCTCCCAGAGGCACGCGCCGCAAAACTTCCGGCGTGGCGTCGCCGTCGGTATCAACCCTTATCAAATCCCCGTAAGTCGGCGTCGTCATAGCTCACTTTCCTGCCCCGCTTGGCGCCGGCATTGTCGCGGCGGCGCGCAGATTAGTCCAGGCGCTCGGCGACGGATATGGTGACAACCGACGCCCGTGTCGCCCGGGCTTGCTCCGCCGAGGGTATTTCGCTGCCCACGACAATAGCGCTGCATCCATCGCCGGTGGCCCGGGCCAGTGTGCGGGCGCGGCGGGCCACACGGTTCACGTCGGCGCTGCTCACCGTGATGCTGATTTCCACCACTGCGTAGGCGCGCCGTCCCGCGGCATTTTGTCCGCCAATGATGATGTCAGCGTCCATCAGATCCTCATACTCATCATCGCTGATGGCATCGACATCCCTCAGCAGTATCAGGAACTCAGCGTCCGTTTCGCCCCAATCGATATGCAGCACCTGCGCCGGCGACAACCCAATGCTGCGGCTGGGCCGGCGGAGAATTATCCTGGCAACGCGGCGTTCATAGCGGGTGCCGGTGAGGTTGCCCACGCGGCTGTTGGTTTCTGTGAGGGTTCTGGACATGGTGCCCATTTCCTCGACTATCGCGTCAGTGCGCGCGACCAGCACCGCCAGCGTTTCTTTGATCTCGACGATTTCGAGGTCAGTGTTGGCTTGCGCTGCGGCCTGAGCGTCCAGCCTTTCGGTGTGAGCGTCCAGCCTCTCGTGAATGGCCCGTAATTCTTGGGTTATGCTGTCGCGGGTTGAGGTCAGCTTGTCGGAAATGTTCTGCCATAGGGAGCGCATTTCCTCTCTGATCTCGGGAATCCATTGCTTGATCCGCTCCAAATCTTCCGCATGGAGCGCCAGCGTCGCCTGCATCGCGGCGATTTCGTCCTGGGGCGATTGCGTGGTGGACATCGGGTTTCACTCTTTCGGTGACAATACAAAGGAACGCCGGGGCATATCATTATACGCCCCGGCGTTCTAACGGCTGTTGGGTTGACGGTTTATCCGCCGTTCTGCTCCCACAGCGCTTCCAGCACCGCGCCGGGGTTCATGGGCAGGTTCTGCATGCGGACGCCGGTGGCGTCGTGGATGGCGTTGGCGATGGCCGCCATGGGCGGGACAATGGGCACCTCGCCCACGCCGCGCACGCCGTAGGGATGCCCGGGGTTGGGCACTTCCACCACCACGGTGTCGATCATCGGCAGGTCCAGCGCCGTGGGCATCCGGTAGTCCAGGAAGCTGGAGTTCTGCATCTGGGCGTCGTCGCTGAAGAAGTACTCCTCGTTGAGCGCCCAGCCGATGCCCTGCACCGCGCCGCCCTGGATCTGCCCTTCCACGTAGGACGGGTGGATGGCGGTGCCAGCGTCCTGGAGGGCAGTGTAGCGCAGGATGTCCACCTTGCCGGTGTCCTCGTCCACCGCCACGTCGGCGATGTGCAGCGCGTAGGCGCCGCCCACGCCGGTGGGCGATACGTTGGCCCGCCCGACGATGGGGCCGCCCGTGCCGTTCAGCCGCGACGCCAGTTCCCGGAAGGTGAAGCGCAGTTCCGGCTCCGACTTGTGCTGAATGACGCCAGCGTCGTATTCCACGTTTTCGGGATCGATGTCCCAGATTCGCGCGGCGCGGTTGATCATCTGCTGCTTCACGTCCTGGGCCGCCTCGTAGGACGCCCAGCCCGTCTTGAAGGCCACGCCGCTGCCGCCGGTCATGGACGTCCACCCGATGGAGTTGGTGTCGCCGACTGCCGGCGCCACATCCTCGGCCGCGAGACCCAGCACCTCGGCAACGTGCATCGCCGCCACGGCGCGGGTGCCGCCGATGTCGGGCGAGCCCTCCACCAGGCTGACGGTGCCGTCGGCCAGGACGCTGACGATGGCGCTGGCCGGGCCGCTGCCGTTGAACCAGAACCCGCCGGCGACGCCCCGGCCCACCTTCTTGCCCTCGGCTTCCGGAGACCGGTCGATGGGAGAGTTCCAGTGGTCATGCTCGCGAAGCGCCTGCAACGTTTCCAGCCAGCCGATGCTGCCGAACTGGGGCCCGGTCACCCGGCGGTCGCCCTGCTTGGCGCCGTTCAGCGTGCGGAAGTCGAGCTTGTCCATCCCGATCTGTTCACAGATTTCGTCCACCACAGTCTCGACGGCGAAGCAGGCCGCCGGCGAACCGGGGGCGCGGTAGGCCGCCGTCTTGGGATGGTTCAGCACCACGTCGGCCGCTTCGATCCGTCCGTTGGCGATGTTGTAGCAGGACAGGGCGCACTGCGCTCCCGGGTTCACCGGCGAGCCGGGATACGCGCCGGCCTCGTAAAACAGGACCACGTCGGCGGCGGTGATCTTGCCGTCATTGGTGACGCCCATCTTCACCCGCATGTAGCCGCCGGAGGTCGGGCCAGTGCCCTCAAACACCTCGGTGCGGGACATCTGGATCTTCACCGGCCGGCCCGTCTTGCGGGACAGCACGGCCGCCACCGGCTCCAGGTATACCAGCGTCTTGCCGCCGAACCCGCCGCCGATCTCCAACTGGGTCACCAGCACCTTCGATACCGGCATGCCCAGGATGGTGGAGGTCTGGTCGCGCACGTTGAAATGCCCCTGGCTGCTGCACCAGATGTGCAGGGTGTCATCGGCATTCCACAGGGCCGTCGCCGCGTGGGGCTCGATGTAACCCTGATGCACCGCCTTGGTGCGGAACTCCCGCTCCACCACCACGTCGGCGGCGGCGAAGCCGGCCTCGATGTCGCCCAGCTCATAGAAGTACCGGTTCGGCACGTTGCCAACCTTGCCGGCGTCGCCCTCGCCCAGCAGTCCGCCGGGTCGCACGTTGGGGTCATTCAGGTTGGCCAGCCGCTCGTGGACCAGCGGAGCGTCGTCGCGCATCGCCTCAAGAACGTCGGTCACCGGCTCCAGAACTTCGTAATCGACCTCGATGAGCGCCAGGGCCAGTTCCGCCTCGTGGGCGCTGTCGGCGGCCACCGCGGCGATGGCGTGGCCCTTGTAGAGTGCCTTCTCCGCCGCCAGGCAATTGTTGCTCAGGAACTTGGGGTTGATCATCGCCCCTTCGCCCAGGTCCAGCACTCGTCCGCCGGCCTGCGGCAGGTCGGCGGACGTCACCACCGCGTGGACGCCGGGCATGGCTTCGGCCTTGCTGGTGTCGATGCTCTTGATCCGAGCGTGGGCGTGTGGGCTGCGCAGCACCTTGCCGTAGAGCATCCCCGGCAGCGAGATGTCCGCGCCGTACTGCGCCCGTCCGGTTACTTTGTCGGTGCCGTCGTGCCGGATGGGTCGGCTTCCGATTACGCTGTAGCCGTTGGTAGCGGCAGATTGCTGAGTGGTAGTCATGGTTACTCCTCCCAAAGGTACGGTGGCATCACGTAATGGCTGCATAGTACCACGCGGCGTGTCTTATAAAAGCGGTTGAATGATGACGCTGATTACGGTCACGACAATGCCGGCGATGATGATGCCGCCAATCCAGCGACTTTCGCGACGGATGCTGGCATCGTTGGCATTCATTTCCGCGCGGAGGGCGGCGTTGTTAGCGTTCATTTCCTCGCGAAGGCCCTGCACCTCCCCGCGCACGCTTTGGACCTCCCCCCGCACGCCGGCGATATTGGCGTTCATTTCCTCGCGAAGGCCCTGCACCTCCCCGCGCACGCCCTGTATCTCCTCGTGCAGTCTGTCGAGCCTCCGGGAAATGTCGGCGAAGCGTTCGATGTGGTCGGCCAATCGCTCATTAGCCTGATCGTAGGCGCCTTCGAGACGGCTGAGACGGCTTTCGGTAGTCATGGTTCTTCTCCTCGGTGACGATTATATCGGCTGAACGTATCACCGGGTAGCGAGCGTTCTTTGCGGAGCACTGGATTGCGCCGGCGATGCGTTGCCTTATGGAAACCTGCGCTATAATATGCCGCCAAACTGCACCGCTGGACATCTTTCCCTGCGCGGACGCCTGTGAGGATTGACCTGCAATGAGACCCCTGGAAGGCATCAAAGTACTGGACCTGACCCGCGCCCTGGCCGGACCATTCTGCGCCACCATGCTCGGCGACTACGGGGCCGACGTCATCAAGATCGAACGTCCCGGCGCCGGAGACGACACCCGCGGCTGGGGCCCTCCGTTCATCGGCGAGGAATCCGCCTACTTCCTCTCTGTCAACCGCAACAAGCGCAGCCTCACCCTGAACCTGCGCGACGAAAAGGCCCAGCAGATCTTCCTGAAGCTGGCCGCCGACGCCGACGTGATCGTCGAAAACTTCACCCCCGACGTGATGTCCAACTTCAACCTCGGCTACGAGGACGTGAAGCAGATCAATCCCGCAATCGTCTACTGCTCCATCTCCGGCTTCGGCGCCAACGGGCCCTACCGCGACCGGCCGGCCTACGACCAGATTATGCAGGGCGTGAGCGGCCTGATGAGCATCACCGGCGACCTCGGCGGCGACCCCCAAAAGGTCGGCATCGCCGTGAGCGACATCGGCGCCGGAATGTGGGCCGCCTTCGCCATCATGGCCGCCCTCTTTCATCGCAACTCCCCCAGCGGCACCGGCGACGGCCAGTACATCGATCTCTCCATGCTGGACGCCCAGGTTGCGTGGATGACCTACCAGGCCGGCTACTACTTCGCCACCGGCGACGCGCCCCAAAGGCTGGGCGCGGCCCATCCCACCCTCGTGCCCTATCAGGGCTTCAAAGGCGGAGACGGCAAGTTCTTCAACGTCGCGGTGGGTTCCGAGCGCCTCTGGGAGCGTTTCTGCCAAGGCATCAACCGCATGGACCTCAAGGATCACCCCGACTACGCCACCAACGGTGACCGGGTCAACCACCGCTCGGATCTTGTCAGTCTGCTTATCGAGCACTTCCAGGGCAAGGACGCCGACGATTGGGTCGCCGACCTGCAGGCCGTCAGCGTCCCGGCGGGTCCCATCAACGACCTGAAGGACGTTTTCAACGATCCCCAGGTGCAGCACCGGGAGATGCTCCGGGAAATGCCCCACCCGACCCTGGGCACCATCCAGCAAACCGGTCTGCCCATCAAGTTCTCCGAAACCCCCGGCGAACTGGAAAAGCATCCCCCCCTGCTGGGCGAGCATAACCACCAGATACTCAGCGACCTGGGATACTCGGATTCCGATATCGATCAAATGGCGACTGCCGGCGTCATATAGCCCCCGGCAATTTGTGAGGGTAGGGAGGTAGCCAC
Source organism: Dehalococcoidia bacterium (assembly GCA_965207585.1). GTDB lineage: Bacteria > Chloroflexota > Dehalococcoidia > Lucifugimonadales > UBA3495 > Bin87. The sequence continues at coordinate 487,238 of CBDBMT010000003.1, forward strand.
ATGGACTTCGGACTCCAGGATACGGTTGCCCTGGTGGTGGACTCGCACCTTGCCATCGCCACGGCCACCGCCACCGCATTGGCTAAAGAGGGGGCCATCCTTTCGCTGACCGCGCCCGACAGCTACCGCATGCGGCACGTCGAGATGGAAATCGCCCGAAAACACGTCCCCCAGGATCGTTTCCGCGCCGTCATCGCCGACCTCGACCGGGAGCAGGACATCCACCGCCTAGTACGGGAGACCCTGCACCGTCAGGGCAACATCGGCGTCATGGTTACCACCGTCCGGGACCAGGGCAACCTGACGGCCAGCGAACTCGAGGACGAGCACATCGAGCCGGCCTTGTCCAGGAACTTCATGTCCGCCGTGCACTTGACCCGTGAGGTCCTGCCCCACATGAGGCGCTACGGGCTGGGTCGGATCATCAACCTCATCCCGTCTTCCGCCATGGAAGTGTCGCCGCACAACACTCTGTCCTCTCTGAGTCTGGCCCCGGTGCTTGCCTACTTCAAGGGCTTGGCCTCGGAACTGGCCCCGCTGAACATCACGGTCAACAACGTCATCTACGCCGGCGTGGATGCCGACGAGATCGAGGACCCGGACCATACCCATCACCACGGAGGATCGGATACCGACCGGGATGAACAATCCTGCGCCCACTGCAAGTACGAGGAGATGGCGGCCGAAGCGCCAATGAAGCGCATGGGCACGCCACAGGAGATCGGCGACATCGTTTGCATGATCGCCTCCTACCAGGCGTCCTACCTCACCGGCGCCAACATCATCGTCGACGGCGGCATCCACCACAACTACGCCTGATCACCGCCGAGCCGAATCAGCCCGATCCCCGCCGCAGGAGGTCCCCATGGCCAACGCCAGGATGCTTGACGACGCCCGAGAGTACCTGCAAACGGAGGACATCCCCGGCTGGCTCATCTACGACTACCTCGGCTGCAACCCCGTCCTGGCCCAGGTAGCCCAACCCTCGGGCCATGTCACCCGCCCCGTCTTCCTCTTCGTGCCGGTAACCGGCGCCCCTCGCCTGCTCACCCACCACGTGGACGCCGGCAAGTTCGCCGACGCCGGTGACGGAACCGACCTGCAACAGGTAGTGTACAGCAGCCGGGTCACCCTGGAGAGCGCGCTGCAAGACACGCTCGCCGGCTGCGGCCGCGTCGCCATGGAATACTCTCCGCGCAACGGCCTGCCTCGCGTCTCGCGGGTCGACGCCGGAACCGTCGAGCTGGTCCGGAGCATGGGCGCCGACGTGGTCTCCTCTGCCGACCTAATGCAATATGCCACCCAGCGCTGGTCACCGGAGCAATTGGCCGGACACAAGCGGGCCGCCGAGAAACTGGGCCGCATCGTTAACGAGGCCTTCGCCCGCATCGGCCAACGTCTGTCTCAAAATAACTCTAACGGCCCCACCGAGTTCGAGATCGCCGAATTCATCCGCGCCCGTTTCCGCGAGGAGGGCCTGATCACTGCCGACGGCCCCATCGTTTCCGCCAACGCCCACTGCTCCGACCCTCACTACGAACCCGCGGCCGAAGGCAGCAGCGTAATCGCCCCCGGCGACTGGGTGCTCATCGACCTCTGGGCCCGCGAGGACACCCCCGGCAGCGTTTACGCGGACATCACCTGGACGGCCTACGTGGGCGACGCTCCCACCGAGCGGCACCGCCAGGTCTTCGACATCGTCCTGGGCGCCCGCGATGCCGCCCTGTCCTTCCTGCAGGAATCCTTCTCCCGGGGTGAGGCCATCCAGGGCTGGCAGGCCGACGACGTGGCCCGCAGCTACATCTCCGACCACGGCTTCGGCGATTACTTCACTCACCGCCTGGGCCACAGCATCTACCACACCGTCCACGGCGAGGGCGTCAACCTGGACAACTTCGAGACCCACGACACCCGGCGCGTCATCCCCGGCATCGGCTTTTCCATCGAACCCGGCATCTACCTGCCGGAGTTCGGCGTCCGCTCCGAGATCGACGCCTACATGAGCGAGGACGGCCCCTACGCCTCGTCGCCCGTGCAGCGGGACATTGTGCTGATTACGGCCCCGTAATCGTCCCCGCGAAGTCCAGTTCCAGCAGGATTTCGTCCTCCACGCTCACCACGATCGCCACCCGTGGCTTGTCCATCCCGAAGTTCTCGAAGGTGAACACCACGCTGGCGAACCCGGTGGCCGTCCCATCCCCCGGGAACTCGGCCATCACGTCCCACGTCACCTCGCGGGTCTGGTCTCGCACCGTAAGGTCGCCGGTGATGGTGAACTCCATCGGCCCGCTGGCATCGGCGATTGACGCTGGCAGACCGTCAACCGATGTCGGCTGGAATACCACCTCCGGGTACGTGTCGGTCTCCAAGGTGCGGTTGCGCACGTAGCCGTCCCGCCGATTGCTGTCCGTGCGCAGCGTCGCCGCCTGTACCGCGATGCGGCTGCCGTCCGCGATCACCTTGCCGTCGGAATCAAAGGCGATGCTGCCTGCCACGTCCAACGTTTCGCCCGTGGCAACCTTGAAGCCGGTATTCGCTAACACCTCCTCCACCTTGTAGCGGGCAATGGTGCCATCGTCCAGCGTGAACACCGTCGCTCCGTCTGCGGCAACGGGTTCTGCCGTCGGGGGCGCTGGAGGCGCCTGCGCAGCCGGCATCGGCTCGGCGGTCGCGGTCGCCTCAGCCTCCATCGTCGGCGCCGCGGTGGGTGCAGCCGGCGGCGCGGCGGTTGCAGCGGCGGCCGGAGCCGCGGTCTCAGTCGGCAGACCCGGCGCGGAAGTTGCCGCCGCTGCCGGAACGGCGGTGGCGGCCGGTGGAGCCGGCGGTTCCGGAGCCTGCCCGCCGCAGGCGACCGCCAGTAACGCTGCCGAAAGGACCAGCACAATGAGCGAGGCGAAAGAGGAAAACGAGTGCATCACGATGATCTCCTGAAGTTATTAGAGCGAAGGCATCCCAGCGATTCTAACATTGCCCCTCTCATGGGGCGGGGGTACAATCTCGCCAACATTTGTCACCAAGGGAGCAGCCCATCATGAAATTCGGCCTGGCCTACGAAATGCAGCGCCCGGAACTGGACGACCACGCCGTCATCGAGGAAACCATCGAACAGGTCTGCCTGGCCGACGAGATGGGCTTCGACTACGTCTGGTTCGTCGAGCACCACTTCCTCACCACCTTCAGCATGTCGCCCTGCCCCGAGGTAATCTTCGGCGCATTGAGCAAGCTGACCAAGCGCATCCGGCTGGGCTTCGGCGTAATCATCCTGCCCTACCATCATCCCGTGCGCGTTGCCGAGCGCGTCGCCATGGTTGACCACCTGACCAACGGGCGAGTCGACATGGGCACTGGCCGCAGCGCCGCCTACGAGCAGACCGGCATGGGCATCGACCCCCGCGAGACCCGCGAGATGTGGGAGGAATCACTCAAGATGATCCCCCAGATCTGGGACGCCGACTACTTCGAATGGGAGGGCAAATACTGGAATGTCCCGCCCCGCCAGGTGCTGCCCAAGCCCTACCAGCAGCCCCATCCGCCCATCTGGGTCGCCGCCCTGCAGCCGGCCACCTACGAGCTGGCCGCCCAGCGCGGCATCGGCGTCATGGCCCTGGGCGTCAGCGCGCCGTCAGTCCTGGAGCCCCATATCGCCGAGTACCGGGAGAACATCAAGAACGCCCAGCCCGTGGGCCAGTTCGTCAACAACCAGTGGCTCAGCTCGGTATTCGGCCTCTGCGGACCCGACAATGGAGCCACACGCCAGCTCTGCGCCGACTCCCTCAAGACCTTCTTCGGGCCGGGCCGTCCGTACGTCCAGGACCAGAAGGACGTTTACTCCCGCCTGCTGGACCAGTGGGGCGGCATCCCCGAGCACCTGCAGCAGAACTTCTCCCGTTACGTGGACGTGCCCGCCGAGGGAGCGGAGGCTGATGGCTCCGTGGATCTCTCCGGAGGCACCGCCCTGGCCCAGAAGATCTGGGAGGAGTTTGACGCCGATACCCTGGCCGAGCGCGGCGTCATCGTCGCCGGCGACCCCGACAGCTGCATCCAGGCCGCCAAGCTCCACGAGGCCACCGGCGTCGACCAGCTCCAGTTCCTCATGGCCACCGAGACCGTCGCCCACGACAAAGTCATGGAATCCATCGAGATGTTCGGCAAGCACGTCTTCCCGGCTTTCAAGTGATGCTGCCCGGATGCGCCGGAATGTGTGCTACGCTTAAAATGACCGGCAGCGCCTGCCAATTCTCGTCAAAGACAGCACAGCATGACCACAATAGCCCCTGAGCTCAACCTGCCCCCGGATCACCCGCTGCGGCAGATCCTCGATACCATCGCCGCGCACCCCGAGGTGCGCGAGCCGGTGCTGCGCGTCCTGCTCACCGAGGACTTCCTGGCCCTGCCGGAGCAGGTACGAGAATTGCGCGCTGACTTTACGGAGTTCAAGGAAGAAACCCGCGAGCAATTCCGGACGGTAAATGAACGGTTGGACGAGAACACCCGCCGACTGGACGATGTTACGGTGCGACTGGACGAGAACACCCGCCGACTGGACGATGTCACGGTACGACTTGATGAGAACATCGACCTCACCAGAAGCCTTCGCGGCTCCGTAGGAGCGCTGCGTGGAGAGTCCTACGAGGATCTCTGCCGTCAAGAAATCGAAGCAATTCTGGACGGATGGCTCGAACGCGCAGTGCTGGCGGATCGTGACCACATCAACAATCTTCTGGGCGAGCATCGACATCGCGACCTGATCAGCAGGCAAGATTTCCTGGAAGGTCTCAGACCGGACATAATTGCTCGGGCCAAGAGCGACACCTCAGAAAGCCTTTTGCTCGCCGTTGTGGAAGTGTCCATCACGTTCAACAGAGATGATTTGGCAACCGCCGCTCGCAGAGCTCGGATAGTCTCTGAGGCTACCGGCGTACCTGCGCAAGCTTTCGTCGTGACCCATCATCCCTGGCCTGCGGATGTCAACGACGTGGCACGACAGCTGGACGTAACCATCATTCGACACGAGGCACCCCAGTACGCTGACCTTTAGGGGCGACCGTTTCCGGTCGCCCCCATTCTTTGCAGCCGGTTGCACCTCAGGTCGTCACGCCGGATCTCCCGTCAGATCGCTCACCCGGGGCGCCACCTCCTCGGCAATCAGGCGCAGGCAGTCCATCTCCCACTGGTGGTCGTCCGGGTCCTGCGTGATGCACAGCAGGTGCCCGAAGCCGCCGACGCCATCGTACAACTGGCGGATCCGCTGGGCGCACTCGTCGGGGTCGCCGACGATCCAGATGTTGTCCATCATGTAGTCGACGGTCAGGTCGTCGTCGCTCATGTTGGGATCGATCTTGGTGGCCTGGATCAGCCCCGACCCCAACCGGTTGGGCAACTGGTGCTGCAGGTAGTTACGTCCCAGTACCGCGTGGGCCCGCTCCCTTGCCTCCTCGCTGGTCTCGGCCACGAACACGTCCCGCCCGATGCGCCAGTCGGAGCGATGAGCTTCCCGGCCGGCCTCGGCGGCGGCGTCCTCCACCGTCGTCCAGTGGTCCGCCAGGTACTGCGGGGCCAGGTTGCTGCTGCTCATGGGGATGTAACCCTCGCGTCCGGCGACCCGGATGCTGCTGCTGCCGATGGACGTGGCGGCCACGCCGATGGGCGGGTGGGGCTGCTGCAGCGGCTTCATGTGCAGCCCGCGCTCCAGCACCGGCGCCTCGATGTCGAAGAACTCGCCGTGGTAGGAGAACTGCCCCTCGGATGACCACAGGCTCAGCACCACGTCCAGCACTTCGGCCGCCCGCCGGCGCACGTCGTCCCCCTGGCTGGGGTCCATGCCGAAGAGTTGAAGGTCGGTGGGTATCGCCCGGTGCCCGATGCCCCAGTACAGCCGCCCGCGCGTCAGGTGGTCCAGCATGGCGATGCGATGCGCCAGCTCGATGGGATTGTGGATGGGCAGCAACGTGACGCCCGTGGCCAGCCGGATGTTCTCCGTCAGCGCCGACGCCTTGGCGATCAGCAGGTCGGGGAACGGCGCGTTCTCCCAGCGCTCGGTCAGGTGCTCCCCGATCCAGGCCTCATGAAACCCCAGCCGGTCGGCTTCCTGCAGCAGGTCGAGGTCGCGGTCGTAGGAATCGGCATAGGAACGGTGCGGCGGATGCAAAGGCATCATGAACAGGCCGAATTGCATGTCTGAACTCCTTGGCTCGGTTGATGCCGCCAGAATAACCCACCGCGCCACCTGCGGCAACGCGGGCTACACCAGCCGCCGGACCGGGTAGTCGGGAAAGCCACGATTCCATGAGGCGATATTGAAAACGCCGCAATCGCTAACTATTGACCGCACCCACTCCGAAGGACCTCCGACCGGCAGGGCCTGTTTCAAAGCCGCAGTCCGCCGGGTCAAATTTGCCGTACTCAGCCATCTTAGCGCGACGAGCACATAGTAGTACGAAGGTTTGTCCGCCCTTCCTGCCGCCCATTCGTAAAGGAACGAGTCGCGATATTTGTACTTCAGATCTTGATCGAGCTCTCCGCGCTGGAAAGCCTGCACCGGATCAGCGTTGCCTGGAAACGCACCGATATCCTCCGGGTCTTTGAACTCGATAAACAGATAACGGTCAGGAAGCTCAACCACAAAATCGACGGCTTTCATCTGGGTAAACCCATGGTCTTCAAACTTCCGCGCGTCCAGCACGTTATTGAAGGTGATTTCCAAACCGCGCTCGGTGAAGACTGTCATCTGTTGAGCCCTCCCAAGCTGCGCTCAATTTCCCGGTCGTAAAGGTCATCGAACGCTTCGTCTATCGCGTTGGGGTGGATATCCAGGTACCGACTGGTGGAGCGGCAGGCGATCTCGCCTTCCTCATCCCGATACAGCGAGTGGAACGCCACGGCGTCCTCCTCCGTCATCTGCAGGTCCAACTCCTTCAGGATTACGTAGTCATGCGTGGCGAAGAACACCTGCACCCCCGCCCGCTGCAACTCCAGCAGCACCTCGATCACCACGCGAAACATCTTGGGGTTCAGGTTCGCCTCCGGTTCATCCCAGAACAGCATGGAACCATCCCGCAGCGTCCCGTTCCGTATCAGCAGCCACAGCAAGCCCAGCTTGCGCCATCCCTCCGCAAGCAGGGTGAACTCCAGGTCCCCCTGCTCGTTGCTCAAAAAGAATTCTTGTCCGCTGACCGTAACTTTGCCGCCGATGACGTTTTCCAGACTATCAAGCATCCGCGAGTGTGCTTCGTTGATAGGTTCACGTAAAGCTGGCAAGTAGGCTCGGAGCAAAATATCCCGATACACCTCTTCAAAATGAACCTCGCGGGTTTCGTACAGCGGCAAAAATCCCGGCGCGTTGGCCAGCATATCTTTGGCGGGGATGTAAGCGCTGGCAATCGGCAGACCAGTATGGGTTTTGGTGCTTGTACGCCTTGCGTCAAAGACTATGGATACTTCCCGGTCGCCGGCACACACAGCCGCCGATGCCGACATCGCTGGTTGTTTAACCAGTCGGCCTAGCCATCGGCCAGAAGGCAGAAACGCTCCGATCAACTCGTCCCTAAAAATGTCGTCCGCTTTGAAAGCGTCGCAGGCCGCGTAGCAAACTTTCATCAGGTGCGTTTTCCCCGTCCCGTTCGCACCAACCAGCGCGTTGATGCCGGGCGAAAACTCCACCTCCAAATCCTTGAACGCCGTGAAATTCTCGAGCTTCATCTTCGTAACAGGCATGATATTTCCCCGACGGTCGAGCTATCCGTTCGATGCTAGCCTTGCGCTCCGCCAACTGTCAAACCGACCCGCAGCGCCTTCCAGACCCCCGTGTATAATCGAACCATCTCCCCAATATACGCCGCAGGTATACCACCATGCCCTTTTTCAAACGCCGCCCCGGCATCGCTGTCGTCGAAATGCACGGCGTCATCGGCGCCGCCATCAAGGAACCCGACTACTCGCGCATCTTCGAGCGCGTCGCCAGCAACCGCAAGATCGGCGCCCTGGTCCTGGACATCGACTCCCCCGGCGGCTCCGCTACCGCAAGCGACCTCATCTATGAGAGCGTCCGCCGCGTGGCGCAGCGCAAGCCCGTCGTCGCCTACATTCGCGGCCTGGGCGCGTCCGGCGGATACTACATCGCCTGTGGAGCCGGCACCATCATGGCCTCCCGCGCTGCCCTGGTGGGCTCCATCGGCGTGATCTACATGCGGCCTATCGTAGAGCAGTTGCTGAGCAAGATCGGCGTCGAAATCTCCATCTTCAAGGGCGGGCACCTGAAGGACATGTCCGGCTTCTGGCGTCACCCCACCGATGAAGAGGCCGGAAAGTTCGAGGGCCTGATCGCCCAGATCTATGCCCTGTTCGTGTCCGTCGTCGCCGACAGCCGCAGGATGACCCCCGAAGAAGCCATTGAGCTCGCCACCGGGGAGCTGTACACCGCCCCGTCCGCTCAGGATCGCCGCCTCATTGACGGCATGGGCAACTTTGACGACGCCGTGGCTGAGGCCATGCGGCAGAGCGGAGCCCGTCGCAGAATCAGGCGGTTCCGCCCCAAGCGCCCGTTCATGGAACGGCTAAGTCCGTTCCGCGGCTCCACCGCCCAGTGGCGCGCCCTGACTGGCCTGGCCTCGCTGGCTGCCGGCGGCATCTACATGCTGGAACCCGGGTTCCTCGGCCACGCCCTGGGCAACACCGGCGACGACTGACCCGCAGTTTCTACGCCTCGGCCGCCTTGGCCTCCTGCCACAGCGCTTCTTTGTCGTCCAGCGGCAGCGCGGCGAAGTCCTGCTCCCGCTCCGATGCCAGCCGTTCCATGGCCTGGTAGCGGGTCCGGAACTTGCCGTTAGCCTGCCGCAGCGCGTCCTCCGCATGGATGCCGGACCAGCGCGCCAGGTTTACCAGCGCGAACAGCACGTCGCCGAACTCGTCCAGCCGTTCCTCCGGCGTCCCGGCCGCTCGAAACTCTCCGATCTCCTCGGCCAGCTTGTCCAGAACGCCATCCGCATCATCCCAGTCAAACCCGAAGCGGGCCGCCCGGTCCTGCATAAGCTGGGCCGCGGTCAACGCCGGCAGCGCCGCCGGCACACTGTCCATCGCCGAGGGCTCCGGTTTGCCCGCTTCCCGCCTCTCCTCCGCCTTCAGTTGCTCCCAATTGCGCTCGACCTGCCTCGCGCCAATCTCTCCATGAATTCCAGACGCGCTGCCGTCGGCGAATACGTGGGGATGCCGGCGGATCAGCTTGCGGTTGATGGCGGTCAGCACATCGGCGATGTCGAAATGGCCGGCCTGGCGGGCGATGTCGGCGTGGAACGCCACCTGCACCAGAATGTCTCCCAACTCCTCGGCCAACTCCATGGGCTCGCCGGCGTCGATGGCCTCCAGGGTTTCGTAGCATTCTTCCAGCAGGTTGCGCTTCAGCGACTCGTGGGTCTGCTCGGCGTCCCACGGACAGCCGCCCGGCCCGCGCAGCCGCGCCACGACGTCGATCAGAGATTGAAACTCCCCCATGCGCTCTTCGGGTATCGGCGAATTTGTCGGTGACGTAACATCGTTCTGCATCATGACGCCAGTATATCCCACCCTCTAATCCCGCGCGTTCGCCTCACGTTTGATAACCCACCCAGCCTTCAGGTAATCTTTAGTCGGCCGCTGCCCGCCATTGGAGGCCCGCCATGACAACGAAACCCAGATTCACCGGAACCCGCATGTCCGTCGCCGAGTTCCTGGATCTTCCCGACACGGAAGAACGGAACAAAATGGAACTGGACGACGGAGAACTGTACATCATGCCTCGACCCCGACCGTTGCACCAATTTTTGCTCTATTGGCTGGGTTGGCATATCGCGAACTATATCCAACGCTTCGGCGAACCACCCGCTGAAGTGTACCCGGACGTGGTGGTCATTCTGTCCCGGGATCCGCGCCGCGTCCTGGCACCCGACCTAGCTATCATCCTTGCCGGCAATCCGTACCGGATAATTGGGGGGTATTTTGAGGGTGTGCCGGACATCGTGGTAGAAGTCCTCTCTTCCGACCGCAACCGCGACCTCGTCCGTAAACGGCAACTCTATTCTGAGGCCGGCGTTCCGGAGTACTGGATCTTCGACCCTGAAAACGACACGGCCTTGCTGCTCGAACTGCGCGATGGCGACTACATCTCCCGCGGCCTCCTGACCGCTGACGACACTTTGACCACTCCCCTGCTGCCCGGGCTTGCCATTCCGCTGGCCGAGTTATTCCGCCATCGCCAGCGCCCATCCGATGCCTAGCCGCCGGCCCGTCGACGTCATCGCGACTGTTGCACGGGCTCTTGCCATTCTCGCCGTTCTCCTCTTCCTCGTCGCCGGCTCCGTGACCTGGGCCGTCAACGATCCTGGGCTCTACCGCAACGGCTTCCAGCGTTATCACACCGCCCAGCGCTCCGGCATCTCCGACGCTGACCTGATAGCCATCGGCGCCGAGCTGCGCCGCTACTTCAACACATCGGTCGAACCGCTGGCGGTGCGCGCGCCCATCTACGGTATCGAGCAGGAGGTTTTCAACCAGCGCGAAGTGGCGCACATGTACGACGTCAAGCAACTGGTGCGCGGGACCTATTGGGTGGCCCTGGGCTCAGCGTTGTGGATACTATCCGCCCTCGCCATCGTGGTCGCCACGGACCGGGCAACGTGGCATGTTTGCGCGGCCCGTCTTGCCGTCTGGGGGGGATCCGTGACCTTAATCGCGGTTTTCCTGGTCGGTTTGGCGGCCGTCGCCAGCTTCGAGCAGCTCTTCCTGCTCTTTCACCGCCTCAGCTTCGCCAACGACCTGTGGATGCTCGATCCCCGCACCGACTACCTGCTCATCCTCTTCCCCGCCGGTTTCTGGTTCGACGCCACCATGCGCGTCGCCCTTACCTCGGTGCTGGGGGCAGTGCTTCTCCTGTCCGCTGGAGTAGCCAGCATCGGCTACCGCAATTGGAGCGCAAATCGGCGACGCGATCCCGCTTCGCCACCCGATCAAACGGTTGACGTATCCGAATGACTACTCGGCGCTTCGGGCAACCGCTCCAGCAGCGACTCCAGCCCCAGCGCCTGGCACAGGTCTTTCAGCGCGGTGCGACACACCCCGGTCCATCGCACCTGCTCCGGTTCCGTTTCCAGCAGTGGCACATCCAGCCGGAGTGTGGCCAGGTCGCGATACAGCAGTGCGTCGTCCCACTGTTCGGCCAGCGCCGCCATCAAGTTGCCAGCCCCGCGCACTTTCACGTCCCAGGTCGCCATGTCAGCGGGGATATCTTCGATGTGGCCGTACCGGGATAGCACCGTGGCGGTGGATCGCGCGCCCCAACGTGGTATGCCGGGTATCCCGTCCGCCGAATCGCCCACCAGCGCCAGGTAGTCCGCGATGGCCGACGGCGGCACTCCAAACTTGTCCACCACGCCGTCCTCGTCGATGACTTCGCCCTTGCGCCGGTCCAGCATCACCACCCGCTGACCCGACACCACCTGCGACATATCCTTGTCCGGCGAGCACATTACCACCTGCTCCACTTCGGGGTTCGCCGCAAAGTGCACCGCGGCGGTGGCGATGGCGTCGTCCGCCTCAAACTCCTGCATGGGCCAGACGGTAATGCCCAGCGCGGCGGTGATCTGCTCCGCCAGCGGGAATTGCGCCAGCAGGCCCGGCTCCACGCCGTCGCCGGTCTTGTACCCGTCGAACAGGTCGTTGCGAAATGACCGGATCACGCTGTCAAAGGCCACCGCCATGTGTGTGACATCAGGTTGACCCAGCAGCGCGATCAGGGACTGCGCCAACCCGTGCGTCGCCTTGACGTCCCGTCCATCGGGAGTGGAGCGCCCCGGCCGCGGCGAGTAGTGAGCGCGGAACAGCTCAAAAGTGCCGTCAACCAGGTGGATCTTCATCGTCGGACGACCGCATCACTCCGCAGCCGTTTCAAACAGAGTGAATATCCGCTGTCGCACCTCAAACACAAAGCCCGGCAGCACTGGCTCCCCGCTAATCGTCTCCGGATTTTCCAATAGCTCAACTTCAGCCCCGGGACGATACACGTAAACCCGCCGCCGGTACGGGTCGATCAGCCAGCCCAACTGCGCGCCGTTGGCCATATACCGCTCCATCTTGCGCTGCAACGGCGGCAACCGGTCGGTCTCGGACATTATCTCGCCTACGAACGCCGGACAAACGGTAACGGTGCGGGGCAAAACGGGGCCAAGATCCACCACTTGCTCCGGCGAGAGCCAGGACAAATCCGGCTCGGCGCGAGCGCCGTCGGGCAGGCGGATAATCGTGCGTGAGCTGAGCGTAAGCCCGCCGTGTTCCCTGGACCAGTTCGTCAAGTCAGTAGTGCCTTCCGCTTCGGCAATGCCGCTGTGCAAGTTCACCATAGGGTTGATTGCCAACTCCCCCGATGCGGTCAGCTCCAGGTAAAAGCCCCGCCCTTCATTTGCACGCGCCAAGCCCACGAACCACTGATCAATCTCGTCGTCAGTAAGTTTGCCGGCCACCGATTCCAAAATCGGCTTGATGTTGACCGATACTGAATGCGGCAGGTCGATGTAGTGGGACTCGTCACCATCCGTAACGGCTGCAATATCTTTGAGCGCGATATCGGTAACCATGCGTCTATCCCCTGGGGGCGTCGTGCAGCGCGAAGATCCGCTGCCGCACCTCGAAAACAAACCCTGCCATCACCGGGTCGCCGCTGATGGTCTCCGGGTCTTCCAGCACCTCAACGTCAACGCCCGGGCGATACACGTAGACCCGCCGGCGGCGGGGGTCAATCAGCCAACCCAACTGCGCCCCGTTGGCCATATACCGCTCCATCTTGCGCTGCAACGGCGGTAGCCTATCGGTGCCCGATACGATCTCCGCAACAAACGCAGGGCAAACCGTGATCGCCTTGTCGTCGGATACGGGCGGCAACGCGGCCACCTGATCCGGGGACAGCCACAGGGCGTCGGGGCGTATCCGCGAACCGTCGGGCAGGCGCATATTGGCGTCGGATCCATAGGCTTCGCCCCCGTGTTCTTCTTCCCAATTATGCAAGGCACCTGTCAGTCGAAATTCGGCTCTGCCGCCGCCGCGATTCACCATAGGGCTGATCACCAACTCTCCTTCCGCAGTCAGTTCCAGGGTAAACCCCCGCCCTTCGTTGAGCTCGTGGAACCCGACGAACCACTGGTCGATCTCCTCGTCCGTGAGCTTGCCGGCCACCGATTCCAGGATGGGCCGGATGTTGACCCACACCGGATGGGGCAGGTCACAATAAAGCTCGTCATCGTCTACCAGAAGGGCGGCAGCTTTGACGGAGGCAGCGGTTGCCATGGCAGTAACCCTCGTCTAGTCCAGGTAGCGGTATCCCGGCAGCGTCAAAAACTCCACGAAATCGTCCGACAGCACGATCTCGTCCAGCAGCTCCACCGCCTTGTCCAGCGCGCCGGGATTTTCCTGGCCCCGCTGCTCCACCAGCGCGGCCGTTTCCTGGGCCCGCACCTGGCGATACAGCTCAGAGGTGATGGGCCGGCCGTCGTCCAGCGCGGAACCGTGGTGCAGCCACTGCCAAAGTTGCGACCGTGAGATCTCAGCTGTGGCGGCATCTTCCATCAGCCCGTAGATGGCCACGGCGCCGTTGCCTCGCGTCCAGGCGTCGATGTATTGCAACGCCACGCTGACGTTGTTCCGCAGGCCGGCTTCGGTAATCTGCCCTTCCGGCACCGCCAGCAGGTCGTCCGGCGCGATGCGAACTTCGGGGATCACGGACAGCTGGTTGTCAGTCGCAAAGGCCGACTGGAACACGTCCAGCACCGGCTCCACCAACCCGGGATGGGCGATCCAGGCTCCGTCGAAGCCCTGGTCGGCCTCCCGCTGCTTGTCCGAACGCACCTGCGCGAACGCCGCGTCGTTGGCCGCAGCGTCGTCTCGCCGCGGAATGAACGCCGACATTCCGCCCAGCGCGTGCGCGCCCCGACGGTGGCAGGTATTCACCAACAGTTGCGCCGCCGAAGTCAGGAAGTGCGTCGCCATCGTCACCTGAGCCCGATCCGGAAACACCATGTCCGACCGCGTGTTGAACACCTTGATTACACTGAAGATGTAATCCCAGCGGCCCAGGTTCAACCCGGCCGGACGCTCCCGCAGTTCGTAAAGGATCTCCTCCATCTCGAACGCTGCGAGGATGTGTTCGATCAGCACGGTGGGGCTGATGGTTCCCTGGGGGATGCCCAACCGCTCCTCGGCATACCTGAACGCGTCGTTCCAGAGCCGCGCCTCCAGGTGCGACTGCAACTTGGGCAGGTAGTAATATGGCCCCGTCCCGTGGCTCTGCTGCGCCACGTGGTTGTGATACACCGTCAGGCCGAAATCGAAGAAACTGCCGGCCACGGGCTCGCCGTCCACCAGCACGTGACGCTCCATCAGGTGCAGCCCGCGCGGCCGCACGCACAGCGTCGCCAGGTCCTCGTTGAGGCGGTACTGCCGTCCGTCCGCCGCCTCGTCGCTGATGGTTCGGCGGTAAGCGTCCCGCACGTTCACCTGGCCATCCAGCGTGGGCAGCCAGGCCGGAGAGTGGGCGTCCTCGAAATCGGTCATGTAGACCTGCGCCCCGCAGTTCAGCGCGTTGATCACCATGCGGCGGTTGGATGACGGCCCGGTGATCTCCACCCGGCGGTTGGTCAGGTCCGCCGGCGCCGGCTGCACCCGCCAGTCACCCTCGCGCACGCTCCGCGTCTCGGTCAGGAAGTCGGGCGTCGCGCCCGCGTCGATCTCCGCCTGCCGGCGGAGGCGGGATTGCATCAGCCGCCGCCGCGTGGTCTCAAAGTTCCGATGCAACTCGGCGACGAATTCCAGCGCGTCGTCGCTGAGCACGTCAGCATACTGCGACGGTACGGCGCCAATGATCTGAATACTGTTATCTGCCATCCTAGCTTGCCTCAATTGAAATGATGAGTTCTATCGACCCCACGGCGCGCTGCCTAACCGGCCTGCAACCCCAAGTCGCGCAGGCTTCGTCGCGCAGCATCGTCCAACGACAAGCTGCTGGCTGATCCCGCGTCGAACTTCCGCTGCAACTCCCGCAATTGGTACGCTACCGGTCGCATACCTTCGGAGCGGTGCGCCGCGGTCTCCGCCAGCGTTTCGTACGCCTGGTCCAGCGACCAGTAGAAGGACAGCAGCCACGACAATTCCCGCTCGTTGGCCGGAGCCGGAGCATCGGTGATATCCAGAATCGGGTTCACCACCTTGGTGTAGCGCAGAATGCCCGCCTTGTCCTGCTGGTCCCGGCCGTAGTAGCGCCGCCGCATCAGCTCGACCACCCGGTCGGCGTAGTCATCCTCGCCGTAGATGTTGACCGGCAACCACTCGTGGCGCAGGTCCACGACCTCATTCCCTTCCCCGTCCAGGATGGCGACCGCCACTTCCGAGCGCAGCATGCCGTCGTACTCGAACTTGACCGCGTTCCGCAGCAGCGCTTCCTGCAGCATCATCGTGAGCTCGCGCGGTATCTTGCGGTAACGCGAACCCGACGCCTCTTCGTTGCTGTCGGCTCCCACCCCACCGGTGTTGAAAGCGTAGTACTCCTGCGGCATCCCGCCCCAGGCAAGTTGCTGCAGCACGTGGTACAGCAGGTTGGCGTTCTCGTCCTCCAGGCCGATGATGAACGGGTCCGAGAAATACTCCACGTAGGGCCGGCCGATGGCGCCGATAGCCGCTCCCATCTGCACCGCTTCGCCGTACATCAGCACCCTGATGTATTGCTCCAGGCTCAGCCGGCGCAGGGGTGGTATCACCGTGTTCTGCCGCATCACCTCCTGCCAGAACACCCGGTCCGTGTTTTCCATGGGCACATGCACCGAGTCGCTCAACCGGCCGCCGGTGATTTTCGAGATCAGGCCCGCCGCTCCCTTGCGCTGCAACAGCCCGCGCCGCGACAGGATCATCCGCATGTTGCGCACCGGGTTTTCCAGGTAGTTGGGTTCCTGGCTGTCCACATGCACGGGCACGTTTTCCAGCGTCTCGTCGGGGGAAGTGACGCCCGGCGCGCCGCGCAGCACGTCGTAGGTGATCGGATCGTCGTCCCGCGTCAAGCCAAAGGGCACCGCGTAGAAGTTGTTCTCGGTGCCGTCGATGGCGTGGGAAATCATCGCCCGCCGTCCGCTCCGATTGCTCGGGATGGGATCGTCCAGCGGCTGCAGCAGCACGATGTCGTCGTTCATCGGGTAGACCCCTTCCTCGGGGTCGGTGTTCAGCTTCAGCGCTCCGGCCAGCTCGCTGTTGGCCAGCTCCACCATGATGGTCAGCGTGCTCTTGCCGTGCAGCGAAGGCCCCACGGTAACCAGCGCCGTGTTGGCGATGTCGCCGTCCAGCTTGCGCACCCGCGCCATGCTCAGCGCCGCCTGCACCGCCAGGCCGTTCTTCTGCTTCACCTGGTGCATGGCAATGGACAGCGGGCCCATCTTGTGCTCGCCCACATAGTCAAACCCGAAGTGCAGTGACAGCCCACGCGTGGGCGCCTTGAACACCAATTGAGTGATTCCAGCCTCGCGCAACCGCGCCTTAAGAGCCTCGTCCAAATCCAGGTCGTCCATCCAGTGCGGCACCGAAACCTCCAGGATGTCGGGCGGCTCCTGCCATTGCTCCTGGGGCAGGTCGAAGGTGAGCCGCCGCCACATGTAGGGCGCCTGCATGTAGCGAGTGCCGAACAGCAGTTGGCGCGCATGAAAAGACCGGCCTGGCGCGTCGCAAATCTGCCGGTCGGTCTGCACGATGCCCTTTTCCATGTCAGGGTTCGGGCTGGCGAAGTGGGCCTCCATCTTCTCGCAAACTCGGTGAAATACCTCGGTGAACAGTCGCTGGTTTTCTTCCGAGAACGCCAGGGCGTCGCGATTGCGCGTGAACCCTTCCACGAAATACTGCGTCAGGTCCGGTCGCCGAACCACACCCAACTGGCTGAAGAACGCCAGCCCGCCGTTGTCCAGTCGGAACACCGTTTCCGGCCAAACCTTGCTGGACGCTCGGCCAGCCGCGTTGGCCTCTGCTGCCTCGGTTTCCAAAGCCCGCGCCTCAGCCAGCAGCTCCGCCCGCTCCTGCTCCGGCAGGTCCTGGAAGATACGCATCCTCTCCACAATCCACTCTTCCGAGGGGTTGTACAAGGGACTGTCGACGCGTTGGCCCCGCCGTGCTATCGCGCATAGCCGCGTCAGCGCCGCTTCAAAGTCGGGAACGATCTCGGGTCCGGACAGGGGCGACTTGCCGTTGGGCCGGTCGACGGTATTCGCGGTGGGGCTAGTCAAGGTATTTCTCCCAGGGAACGGGGCAAAGGGACGTGTCGGTAGCGTCCGCCGACCGCCTTGCAGCGCGTCAGATCGATAACATTCCTTCGGCGGCGCTCAGTCTCAGCAAGGGCGTTTGAGTTGCACAATCACGAGCCGCCGGGGTCGGTTTACCAGTAGAAACCCTGACTGAATATGCTACCCCCAACCGCTCACACTGTCAAAAACCCGTTGCGCGATTTGCCGCCGTTTTGAAGCGATTTCGCCGCCATTCCCTGTCCAAGGGGCCCGCGCATATCTGGTATCCCAGTGATCACATTTCGTTCCTTATTACCTGTCTCGCTGCACGGGAGACGCCTGCGAGCTGCAGCAAGCGTGAGCGACCCAAAGAGGTACAGCGTCACCAAAGGAGCGCAGACGTGTAGAATGCGAGCATACTCCGCCTAATCTTGATTCCGTTGCGTCCCTGATGCGGTTAAAGTGCCGGTAAACCCTTCGCAGGAGGTCCTCTCATGGCTTCATCCGTCGATACCCGCCTCCCCATCGGCGACATCCTCGACCAGCAGACCGAACGCTACGCCGACCGCGAGGCCCTCGTCCATACCGCTACCGGCGACCGGTTCACCTACCGCCAGTTCCATGCCGAGGTCGAGCGCGTCGCCCGCGGTTTCATGTCCATCGGCATCGCGAAAGGCCAGCACGTCGGCATCTGGGCCACCAACTATACCGAGTGGGTCCTCACCCAGTTCGCCA
This sequence comes from Dehalococcoidia bacterium, assembly GCA_965207585.1. GTDB lineage: Bacteria > Chloroflexota > Dehalococcoidia > Lucifugimonadales > UBA3495 > Bin87. The sequence goes on from CBDBMT010000003.1 coordinate 505,240, forward strand.
CCGCCAAGATCGGGGCCGTCCTGGTCAATGTCAACCCTGCCTACCGCACCCACGAGTTGGCCTACCTGCTGGAACAGTCCCAGCTCACGGCCCTGGTCCTCATCGGCCGCTTCCGCACTTCCGACTATGTCGCCATGGCCAACGAGCTCATCCCCGAGCTGCTCGAAACGACTCCCGGCCAGTTGAACTCGGGCAACTTTCCCCACTTCCGTCACCTCATCTTCATCCCGCCCCACGACGACCCCGACGCTGCAACCCCCGACGGCATGTGGCGGTGGGGCGACCTGCTGACCCAATCCGAGCGGATCGGCCCCGCCGAACTCCGCGCGCGCCAGGCCCAGTGCGGCCCCGACGATCCGATCAACATCCAGTACACCTCCGGCACCACCGGCAATCCCAAGGGCGCGACCCTCACCCACCACAACATCGTGTCCAATGCCCTCCACGTTGGCGACTGCATGGAGATGGACGAGCACGACCGCCTCTGCATCCCCGTGCCCTTCTACCACTGCTTTGGCTGCGTGATGGGCACCCTCAACTGCGTCGTCCACGGGTCCACCATGGTGATTCCCGCCGAGCATTTCGACCCGCTCCAGACCCTCACGGCCATATCCGAAGAGCGGTGCACCGCCGTCCACGGCGTCCCCACCATGTTCATCGCCCAGCTCAGCCATCCCGAGTTCGCCCAGTTCGACCTGAAGTCCCTCCGCACCGGCATCATGGCCGGCTCCCCCTGTCCCATCGAGGTCATGCGCGAGGTCATCGACCGCATGGGCGCCGAGCGCATCACCATCGCCTACGGCCTGACCGAAGCGTCGCCGGTCATCACCCAGACCCTGGCCGACGACAGCATCGAGCGCCGCGTCTCCACCGTGGGCAAGGTCCTGCCCGACGTGGAGGTCCGCCTGGTTGACGCCGACACCGGACTGGAGGTCGGCACGGGCGAGCAGGGAGAGTTGCAGACCCGCAGCAGCATGGTGATGCTGGGCTACTACAACATGCCCGACGCCACCGCCGATGCCATCGACCCTGACGGCTGGCTCCACACCGGCGACCTGGCCACCGTGGATGACGACGGCTACTACAAGATCACCGGCCGCCTCAAGGACATGATCATCCGCGGCGGCGAGAACGTCTATCCCCGGGAGATCGAGGAGTTCCTGTACACCCACCCGCAGATCGACGACGTGCAGGTCATCGGCGTCCCCGACCAGCGCTTCGGCGAGGAGGTCATGGCCTGGGTCCGCCTCAAGCCCGACGCCGACGCCACCGAGGACTCAATCCGCGACTTCTGCCGGGGCAAAATCGCCCACTACAAGGTCCCTCGCTACGTCAAGCTAACCGACGAGTTCCCCATGACCGTCACCGGCAAGGTCCAGAAATACCGCATGCGAGAACAGTCGGTGGAGGAGTTGGGCTTGCAAGCGGCGGCCGGCGTGCAAACCGCGTGACTTCCCGTTGAGCTACACCGTCATCCTCCCCGCCATTTTCCTGCTTGTCCTGCTGGTTGTCCCGGCGGTGTCTGCGGAGCTGATCGCTCCGTACGATCCTGTAATAGGCAGCCTGGAATCGCGGTTGGCCCCGCCTGTGTGGCTGGACGGCGGCAGCGAGAAACATATCCTCGGCGCGGACCATTTGGGGCGCGACATCATGAGCCGGGTCATCCACGGCGGGCGGATTCAACTGCTGCTGGTTGTGGGAACCCTGGGCAGTGGAGGGATCCTCGGCATCATTGTGGGTTATGCTGCCGGCAGCCAAGGCGGTTGGCAAGACGCCGCAATAATGAGAGCAGTATGCGCAGCGCGCTGGGTTTTCGTTGGGCTGGGGTTGTTGGGTTTGTGGTTTAACCTGGTTCTGGGTCTGATTTTCACACTCGTCGCGCTTCTGGCCATCGCGCCGCGCGGAAACTTTCGCCAGCGATTCCAAAGGTTCCGGAATCTCCGCAGTTTTGTGGAAGACCCGGCGATACGTCGGCTGACCGATACGGTGCAGTTCTGCGGGGTGTTCCTGCCGTCCCTGTTGTTGACCGCAATGTTGGGGCCAAACGCCGCGTCGTTGGCAGGGGTGATGGCGCTGGCGCTGGTCCCGTCCTACGCTCAGGCCACTCGGGAATGGGTACGTCGGGAAAGGGAGTTGTCCCAATCATCCCGTGCCCGCCTGTTCAGACGGTTGGCCGCGCTGGCCGCTCTGCACACCGGCATCGTAATCGGCCTGACAACTTGGATTAGTTACTTGGGAATAGGAGTCCCGCATCCCAGTCCGAGCTGGGGTTTGATAATGTCCGATGGGCGGAGCCTGCTCGTTACGGGCTGGTGGATAGCTGCTTTTCCCGCACTGGCGATAGCGGCGACGATGGCAAGCGCCATCTGGCTGCACAAATGGCTCGCCCGGCAAGCGAACCACGCAGACGCCCGCGCCTGAGCCGCCCACGCGTACCTGATTTGTGGCAGAAAGTCGCCAGCATCTGAATTTGCAGGATCGGAGCCCTACCGTGGCAAACCACCCAATCCTGACAATCCTTCAATTCGGTAAATCCAAATTCTGACGCTCTCCAGACGAATCACACAGCGATGCAACCAACTCCTCCGCTTCCGCCGGACCCCGCAGTTCGATCACCCGCAGGTGCGGGAACTCCCCTCCGTCCAACACGCACCGGTATTCTCGCCGCAGCGGTGCGTGAGACGAAATCACCCACCGGATGATGGAATCCCGGCTGAGGAAGGACATCCTGAAACTCTCCCGATTGCCCGAGAACAGCTCTTCACGGGTTATCGCTCGCCTGATGGTACGGCTCAGACAACGCCACAGCACCACACGGAAGGGGTAATTCAGCCAGACGACGGCCGTTGCCTGTCCCCAGACTATGTCCCTCACCGCGCTGTAGTTGCCGTCCATCACCCACCGTTCCGCCGCCGCAGCCTCGCCGACCATCCACCGGACGTCATCCATGGGTCGGAGTTGCCAGTCTGGCATCCAGTGGATGCCATCCAACTCAACGTGCGGCGCCCCAAGGGCTTGCGACAACTGACGCGCCAGCGTCGTCTTGCCGGAACAGCTTGTCCCAACAACAACAACCCGCTCCATCGCCCGGCTAGTTTCTTCTTCTGCGGTCACCGTGTCAGCGTCCCGTCGCATCAAACCTCAGCTTGCTGGCGTTCCCACAATCCCCGGCAACGGGATCCTCTCCACAATCATACCCTGCAATTCCCGACGGTTACCCCACACATCTCACCCGCCCTAGCCGTATCCCGCCCCGTAATCTACAATGTTCCTGCTATCCGTACCCGGCGCACCGCAACCGCGACCATTCGCGCCGTTACCCTCAGGAGGGACCCGTTTTGAAGGTAAAAGCTGCCGTATTGTGGGAAGTTGGTCAGCCTCTCGATATCTGCGAGGTCGACCTGGATGAGCCGAAGGCCGGCGAGGTCCTGGTGAAGGTCGGTTCCGCCGGCATCTGCCGCAGCGACCGCCACTTCATGCACGGCGACGCCCCCATCGCCATCCCCGTCGTGCTCGGACACGAGGGCGCCGGCACCGTCGTCCAGACCGGCCCGGGCGTAACTCTCGCCTCCGAGGGCGACCAGGTCATCCTATCCTTTGTCCCCGCCTGCGGACGCTGCCGCTCGTGCCTGGAGGGCCACAGCAACCTGTGCGACCTTCACGCGGCCACCGGCGCAAACCTGCTCGACGGCACCACCCGCCTCCACGCCGGCGACCAGGACATCCACCACATGGGCAAGGTTGCCTGCTTCGCCGAGTACGCCGTCCTCCCTGAAACCGGCGTCGTGCCCGTGGCCAGCGCCATCCCCATGGACAAGGCCGCCATGATCGGCTGCTCCGTCACCACCGGCGTCGGCGCGGCCCTCTACAGCGCCGAGATCAAGGCCGGCAGCACCGTGGCCGTCATCGGCTGCGGCGGCGTGGGTCTCAACGTCATCATGGGCGCCGCCCTGGCCAACGCCGGCCAGATCATCGCCGTTGACATCCGCGAGGCCCAACTGGAGTTCGCCATGCGCTTCGGCGCAACCCACACCGTCAACGCCGCCGACCAGGACCCGGTTCGCCAGGTCAGGGACCTCACCGGCGGACGCGGCGCCGACTACACCTTCGAGGTCTTCGGCAGCGGCGACACCACCAAGGCCGCCTACGAAATGGCCGCCAAGCGGGGCATCGTCACCGTCGTCGGCATCGCCCCCTGGGGCCAGGAGGCCGGCATCAACGCCGTCGACCTGGTGCGCAACGAGAAGACCTTGCGCGGCTCCTACTACGGCTCCGCCCGCTCCCGCACCGACATGCCCGTCATGGTCGACCTCTACCAGTCCGGCAAGCTCAACCTCGACGACCTGGTGGTCCGCCACTACACCCTCGACCAGATCAACGAGGCGTACGACGACCTCGACCGCGGCGAAATCGGCCGCGGCGCCATCATGTTCGACTAGACGAACCATCGACAAATCTACGTTGAATACCGGGGCGGTAACAGCTGAGATTTTCCAAAAGCCTGCACTGCCCCGGTGTTGGGTGAGGCCGTAGCCTCAAGCGTTTGGGAATTCAGCCGGAAACTCGCAGAGAGGAGGGCATCATGACAACTGCGCCTGTCCCGAACGCCTCCGGCACAATACACTCTCCTGACTACAGCGCCGGACAAGTTCATTTTCTACACGGTCTCGTCACGAGAAATCACGATATTGGCATTGTCGAAACCACCGCGGCAACGGAAAACTCCGAACCTGCCAACCCTCCCACTTGGTTTGGCCCTACCATCTCGGCCATAGCCAATCTCAACTGGGATGACAGTGATTGGAAAGACGGCGCCGAACCGCCGCATCCTGTCGCTGCGGCCAGACTCTTGCTGCTGCTGTCCCGAATCCTCGAAGACGACACCCCTCCTCCGTCCATTTGCCCTACTTGGCGCGGAGGCGTCCAGGCAGAATGGCATCCGCAAGGCTGCGACTTGGAGATCGAGGCCGTTCCCGATGGCTCCTTCGAGTATTACTTCGCGCGCGGGGATGAGGAGTACGAAGGCCTGTTGGACGCAGACCTCCACTGGCTGAAGCGACAAGTCAGCTGCCTCAGTGCTCCGAAGTCATAGTCAGTGTCGCGATGACCGGAGAGTTCGACGACCCGACCATTAGTAACGATTCGGTCGTGGTGAGGCGTGTATCTCTGTCTGAGCATATCTTCGACGAAACTATTGGCCGTCGCCGTCCCTCATCGTAAGCCTTTATGCAATCCGGTCGCGATGGCCTCGTGTCAGTGTACTTGCTCTCCGAAACCACTTATGAAACCGTAGCCCGGGCCGGCTCCCAAAGATACCTCGCCACAGTTACCGTGGCAGTCCTTCGTGAGAACGGTCTCGGCATCATACGGTCCCCCGGGCCCGACGGCCCCGGACATTGCGACATCACCGGCCGCAAAACCAGAGGTCGCTTGAACAAAATTGCCCGCTCGGCAGAGTGGGTTCCCGGCTACGCACCGCCTCCCGACTGAAGTAATCGGCCCACCTTTGCAAACTCTGTTCCGACCGTATGCTCTCCGCCGTTCTCTACCGCTACCGGCGATGCAACCCGAAGCAAGCCGATTGACAAGGAGTACACAATGCCCCCCCTGTCCGTCCTGTCCGAAGTCCAGCGCCAGATGCTCCAGTTCTTCCCCTGCATGGAAGCCGAAAGCACGCCCTGGACGCCGCTATCGAAGCCCCTGTCGCAAAGCAGGGCCGCCATCGTCACCACCGCCGGCCTCCACCTGCGCGACGACAAGCCCTTCAACCGCGACCATCCCGGCGGCGAGTCGACCTACCGCGTCATCCCCAGCGACTCCGATGCGGCGGACATCGTCCAGAGCCACTTCAGCATCGGCTTTGACCGCACCGCCATCTACCGCGACATCAACATCACCTTCCCCATGGACCGCGTGCGGGAGTTGGCCGAGCGCGGCGTCATCGGCTCCGTCGCCCCCAACCACTACTCCTTCATGGGCGCCCTCCGCGACTGCACCGTCGTCGCCGAGCAGACCGGACCCGAGGTCGCCCGGCGCCTCAAGGCCGAAGGCGTCGACCTGGTACTGCTGACCCCTACTTGACCCCTCTGCACCCACGCCGTGAGCGTGCTTGCCCGGGTCTTTGAGGAAGCCGGCCTGACCACCGTTGCCATCGCACTCGTGCGGGAACACGCCGAGCGCGTCCAGCCGCCCCGGGCCCTGTGGGTGCCCTTCTACTTCGGCTATACCATGGGCAAACCCGACGACCCCGACTTCCAGCACCAGGTCCTCGCCTCCGCCTTGGCCACCCTGGACGCCGAAAACGGCCCTGTGCTAGTGGACTATCCCGAAGACGCTGGTCCCATCGGTCTGCCCCAGGCATCCGAGGTGGCTGCTTCAACCAACGGCGACGCCAAGCCCGTCGACTCCAGGCCACTCGACGCCGCCGGCGAGATCACCGCCCTGCGCGGCTACTACGAGCGCTGGCAGGAGCAGCGCGGCCGTACCGCCGTGGGCGTCACCGGCATCCCCCAGCGCCGCTTCCGAGGCATCATACGGTTCCTGGAGGCCTACGCCGAGCGCGACGACGCCGATATGGACGAGCGCCCCGCCGACGTATCCGTGCCCCAGTTCGTCCGCTACTGCGCCGACGACCTCAAGGCATTCTGCTACGAGGCCCGCATGGCCCAGCGCCCCGGCGACAGCGAGGCGGACATACACACTTGGTTCTGGGGCGAAACCGCTGTCGGCGCCCTCATCGACAGCATCACCCAGCGCCTCAACGCCACCGGGGACGCCAGGTTGCAGGCTACGGCCTACGGCCTGTCGCGCTAGAAAAACGGGGCAAGGCTCCGCCTTCACCTAACGGTCATTGCGAGCGAGGCGCGGCAATCTCGTCGGGACGGTACTGCCCGCCGTTCTTGCAGCCTGCCGCGCCTCGCAATATCAGGCGTCAGGCCCGTCCCCACCGCCATCGGGTGTATCTTCGGCTGTCGCCGCCCGCGAATGCGATATCGCCGGCCGTCGCACGCTTGGGGTCTGCGGCGGCAACGGCGTCCCGTCCTGCGGGTTCCAGCCGTCCGGGAAGTGCAGCGTGCGCACCGGGTAGTTGATCGTGATCCCCTCCTCGGTCAGCCGGGCGTGCAGTTGTTTGATCAGTTCGCTGCGCACCTCAAAGCTGGCCAGCCGGTCCTTGGATTGCACGAACAGCCAGAAGTCCACGTTGCTTTCCCCGAAGTTCTCGTAGCCGAAGTAGGCGCCGTAGTCCAGCACCGCGCCCGGATGCTCGGCCAGCACCCGCTCCATCACCTCGTGCCCCACCTGCTCCACTCGTCCCAGGTCGCTCTCGTAGGCCACGCCGCAGGTCAGGTACACGTTCACGTGCTCGTCGGGCTTGCTGTAGTTGGTGATGACGGTCTCAGCGAACCGGGAGTTGGGGATGATCACCAGGTTGTTGCCCCAAGTGCGCAACCGGGTGCTCCGCCAGTTCACGTCCACCACGTACCCGCTGACGCCGCCTTCCATGTCGATGTAGTCCCCGGGACTGACCACGCCCTCGGTGATCACGTAGGTCCCCGCGAACAGGTTGCTCAGCGTCGGCTGTATCGCCAGCGCCACCGCCAGCCCGCCGATGCCCAATCCTGCGATCAGCGGCGTGATGTTGATGCCCAGCACGTCCAGCGACACCATCACCGCCATCACCGCCACGATCAGCAGCAGACTGCGCCGAGCCAGGGGCAGCGCCCAGCTGCTGGTGTTGGCCGCCGGCGTGCTCGCCAGGTAATCCTGCAGCCACGTCAGCCCGCTGGTGCCCACCGCGTTGACCATGTATGCGCCGACCCATATCGCGGCTACCGCGAAGACCCGATCCACAACGGTGTCGATGGCATCCGGCAACTCCAGCGGTATTGTTATCGCCAGGTACACACCCAACAGGATTATGTACGCCGTCACCGGCCCCTTTGCCGTGGCAACCAGGTGGTCATCCAGGTCGCCGGGGAACAGGCTCGCCGCCCGCAGCATCAACCGGAAAAGGATCCGGCTGAATAGCACTGCGAATAACACCGATCCGGCTATGATCGCCAGGCTCACCAGCAGGTCATGCCACTCCAGCCCGATTGCTGCGGCCGCCGCAACCACCTCCAGCCACCAGTTGTTCAGTGTGTCTACCATGCCTTGCCTACGTTCCTTCCACGGGGATTAGTTTCCCCGGGAAGGCGCAAGAGCTTCGACGATGCGCGGCAGCATCTCCCCGGCCGGCCCCGTCACCACCACGTCCGCCGCCGCCGTGAGCTGGGTGGGCTCCGGATTCACCTCGATTATCCTGGCTCCCCGTTCCCGCGCCAGCAGCGGCAGCTGCGCCGCCGGATTCACCGCTCCCGACGTGCCTACCAGCAGCATCGCGTCGCAGCGTTGCGTCTCCGCGAAGCACGCATCCAGCACCGCCCGAGGGATGGGCTCGCCGAACATCACCGTATCCAGCTTGATGACGCCACCGCACTCGGCGCAGAGCGGCGGCACGTCGGTGATGGCGCGCTCCGCCCGTGGACGCCGCCAACCACACGCGATGCAGCGCAGGTAGTTGCGGTTGCCGTGGATCTCCAGCAGGTTATGGCTGCCCGCCCTGCCGTGCAGATCGTCCACGTTCTGCGTGATCACCGCCCTGATGATCCCCGCCTCTTCCAGCTCCGCGATGGCGACGTGACCCGGATTGGGCTGGGCGTTGTCCACCGCGTCCTTGAGGTCGTAGGTGGGGTTTCCCGGCGTCACCTCGTCGCTCAGCCGCTTCTCCCACCAGTCCTGCGGGTCCCTGGAGAACACCCGGTACGACAGGTTGCTGGGCTGCCCGTACTTGGTCCACAGGCCGTCCGGCCCGCGAAATGACGGTATGCCGCTCTCCACCGAGAGGCCGGCCCCGGTCAGCGCGATGGCATACTCAGCGGCGGCCAGGATTTGAGCGGCGGCAGTTATCGTTTCAGTGTTCATAGCAACGCAATTTCGTCAGAATCAGGATTCACGGGATTTTATGATTGGACAGGATTGGGAAATCCTCATCACAGAACAGCTCCAATCCTGAAAATCCCCAAATCTTGAAAATCCTGATTCTGACAGATGGCCGCAGCCATTTTCATTCTTCATTAGACACCGTCCCATCGGCCACGCGGAAGTAGGCTGCGCTGTCGCCCAGGGCGGCGCGAACCGGCCCGACGTCGGTGGTGGTGATCAGAGTCTGGCGATACCGGGCGACCTTTTGCAAGACCCTCTCCCGCCGCCCGTCGTCCATTTCCGAAAACACGTCATCCAGCAGGATGATCGGATCATCGCTCCGCGTTTCCGCCAGGTATTCCGCCTCCGCGAGCCGCAGCGCCAGCGCGATGGTGCGGGCTTCGCCCCGGGACGCGAACGCCGCCGCGTCTCGGCCGTTGACGGACATCGCAAAATTGTCCCGGTGCGGCCCCACCGCGGTGACCGCGGTGGCCTGCTCCCGCGCCGATCCTCGCTCCAATTCCCGATGGAACGCTGACGCGGTATCCTCTACATCATCGCCTGGCGATACGCTGGGCAGGTATTCCAGCGCCAGGTCCTGCCCCGGTTCGCCCAGTTCGCCGTGTTGCCGGCGGGCAAAAACGGCCAGCCGCGCCAGCGCTTCGGATCGCCCGAAGATTACCACGGCCCCCGACTGGACCAGTTGCTCATCCCAATACGCCAGCTCTTCCGGATCCACGTGCCCCTCCCGCCGGCGTCGCAGCAGGCCGTTTCGGTTCCGCAGGGCGGCCTGGAACCGTTGCAGTGCTTGCAGATACGACCGGTCCGCCTGGCTGATCAGCACGTCAAGATAACGTCGGCGGTGCGTGGGTGAGCCCAGCACCAGGTCCAGGTCGTCCACGGAGAACAGCGACGCGGCAATTCGGCCAACCAGGCCGGCCGCAGTGGTCGGCTGGCGGTTGACCCGTATCTGCTTCGAAACCGGCGGCAGTGTCGCCGGTTCGGGGCCGTTGGCATCACCGCCTCCGTCGGCCCCGGCCTCCCGGACCGTCGGTTGATAGCCGACCACCACCATGAGCGATTGCCCATCGACACAGGCGGTTCCGGTGATGTAGGCCGCCGCGCCGTCTCGCGCCGCATCGAAGTTGAGAACCTGCCGCTCGCGTTCGGTCCGAAACGACCGGCCCACGGCCAGCGTGTACGCCGCCTCCAGCAGGGACGTCTTGCCCTGGGCGTTGCCGCCATGGAACACCGACACGCCCGCCGGCGGCGCGAAATCGACTTCGCGGAAATTACGGTAGTTGACGAGGCTGAGCCGGGATAGACGGGCCAACGGGCGACCTCCGCCGGTTGGCGGCCGGCGATGGTGTGACGGCTCTATTGGCCGGCGTAGATATACTCGCCCTCGGTCGCTTCGGCCAGCAGCTTCAGAACCTCATGGTCAGCTTGATTGCCCAGCCCGATGGCGTGCACTCGCAGGTTATGCACGTCGCTGCTGACCAGTATTGCCAACAGTTCGTCCTTGGTGCGATCACTTCTGGAATCTACGCAAGCCTTGCCCGGTTCGTTCAGGCCCTCCGGGCAGGGCTGCACCGCCTCGGGGTTGAAGGGCTGGTAGCCGGTGATGATGTCAACGCAGAAATTGCTGGCGCCGCCCAGCTCCGCGGGACACGGCTCCACCTCATTGGGATTAACCGGATGGTACGCCGTGACGGTCTCGCCAACGGTGGCCACTCTCACCGGGTCGCACACTTCGCCGGGTCGCACCGCCATATCCGGGGGACAGGGCACCAACCCGGCTGGGTCTATCGTGATCGTATCGAACACCGGACTGCACACCTCACCGGGCGCGCTGTCGATACCTGCTCCGCAGATCTCGGCTTTGGCCGGGTCAACAATAATGAACCCGCCATCGCTTCCGTCCGTCAACACCACTATCACGTTGTCGCGCGTCTGGTCGCCGTGGGCCAGGAGCGCGCTGTGGGCTGCGTCAATCGCGTCGTAGATATAGGCCGGGCGGTCCGCCGTCGTCAGAGTATCCACTGTGTGAAGCCATTTTGTGGACGCCTCCAGCGACTCCAATGATTCCAGTTCCGGGAACGGGTCTGGAACATCAGTAAACAGGGCCAGGGACACCAGGCTGTTCTTTGCCGGCCGGCCGGCGTCGGGATCGGCGTAAGGCAGCGCCACGTCCAACAACGCTCGCTTAACTATCGACAGACTGCGGTTGATGGTATTGCTGGTATCGACCAGAAAGACCGTGTTGGTATCGTCGTCGTAAAGGGAAATGACGGCTTCGCCAAGGGGGACGGTTTCGGAGTCGGTTGCCGCCGCGGCTGTGCCGACGCCGTCGTCGTTGTTCACCAGCGTGTAAACGGCGTAGGCGATGCCTGCAAGGACAGCCAGCGCCAGCAGGATAAGCAGAATCAGCAGCAGGGGCCGCCAGGAGAACCCCCGTTCCGGCGGACCATAGCTGATGTGATAGGTTACCACGTCGTGCCCTCCCCGGCCGGGGACCAAGCGGTCAGTTGTCCCGGGCGCACCCTTCGCAATATCCGTAGAAGTCGACCCGCTGGGAGGAGATCCGGAAGTCCGTATTCTCACCTATTGCCCTTTGCAGGTCGGCCACGCCTTCCTGGCCCACCTCCGCGTCCACCACCGCGCCGCAGCCCAGGCATACCAAGTTGGCGTGAGGCGACAGGTTCGCGTCATAACGGGACTGCTTCTGGAAGGGCAGCTCCCGCACGATGCCCGCCCGCTCCAGCATCGCCAGCGTGGAATACACCGTCGCCAGCGTCACGTATGGGAAAAAGTCTCGTACCCGCTCGAATATGTCACGTACCGTGGGATGGTCCGCCGAGTTGACCACCACTTCAGCAATGGCCAGGCGCTGGGGCGTCAGCCTGATCCCCAGCGGCTTCAAACGCGCGACGAGATGTTCCTGCGTAGTCACAATATCGAACTCATCAATCGTATGGATTACCCAGTATAACACCGCACGTTCAGCAGCGTGCGACGGCCATCCACGCTCACATACCTGTCATTGCGAGCGAAGCGCGGCAATCTCGTCGGGATAGCCGGGGCCTTCGACCCTAACGACTGCGTTGCCCCGAGATTGCCACGTTGCTGCGCTCCTCGCAATGACAATTGAAAGACCCTGTCACGAGAAGGCAGCACGGGGACAAGCTTGTGGGGGAGGCCATGCAACCTCCCCCACGCGTAGCGTCGCAATAGTCCGGCTTACAGGCGCCCGCCGCCGCCGGCCACTCGCTCGTTGACCCCGTAGAAAAGCGAGTCCAGCTTGTGGAACACCTGGATGCGCGAGCGCGCGGTCTCCACCACGAAGATGCGGCCCTCGTCGTCACACTCCACGGCAATCGGGCCCCAGAACAGCTTCTCCCGGTCCAGGCCCTGGGCGATCTTGCGCTCTTCCCACATCTCGGGATTGGCGTCAATCTTGCCCTTGCCCCAGGTGGAGATCGTCCCCTCGCCGTAGGTCATTCCTGCAAAGGAGCCGTCGGGATGGAAGATCTGCAGGCGCTCGTTGTTCCAGTCCGCAACGTAGATCGTGCCCTCGTTGTCCACCGCCACGTCGGTGGGGCGGTTGAACTGGCCGGGGCCGTCGCCCGTCGCGCCGAACTGCATCAGGAACTTGCCGTCGGCGGTGAACTTCTGGATCCGGTCGTTGCGCCAGTCGGCCACGTATACGTTCCCGTCCTGGTCCGTCTCGATGCCGAAGGGCATGTTGAACTGGCCCGGGCCGTCGCCGAACTCGCCCCACTGGCCGATGTACTCGCCGTCGGCGGTGAGCATCTGCACGCGGTGGTTGTTGCAGTCCACCAGGTACAGGGTCCCGCTAGGCGCAAACACCATGCCGGTGGGCTTGTCCCACTGGCCGTCGCCGTCGCCCGGGCGCTCCCACTTGGAGAGGTACTCGCCGTCGGGCGAGTAGATGCTGATACGGTCCAGGTACTCGTCCGCCAGGTAGACGTTGCCGTTGGGACCGACGGTTATCGCCGTGGGCCAGATGATGGCGCCGTCCGTCGATACGGACTCGCCGTCGCCCTGCTCGAATACGCCCTTGGCGAATTCACCGATGAACTCTTCGCCCACGGTGCACATGGTGATGCGCTTCCCGTCGGGCCGATAGTCGTAGGAGCGGTTGGCGACGTACATCACGTCCTCTTCGCCCCGGGCCATCGCCGTGGGGTTGCGAAACCCCGGGCCGGAGAATTCCGCCCGGCCGATGGTGTGGCTGTACTGCAAGTCGATGCCTACGGCGGGCAGCGCCGCGGGATCAATGGTTGTGGTCATGAGATATTCCTCCGTTGGAACGGATAACGGGTGTTTCGGCGGGTGGGAGCGGATGATAACCCGCCCCCGTTTACCACCTAGATGAAGTTGAACTTCTCGAACGTCCCGTTCACCAGCGGCTGAGCATCCAGACCCATCCAGTTCTCGATCAGGTCGGTGTAGATGCTGCGGAAGTCGTTATTGAAGTGCAGGTCGCCTTCCAGGAGCTTGTCCTCTTCCAGCGAGGGATACTCGCCGTACATCCCGCCCTTCACGTTGTCGCCCACCACGAAAGCGACGCCACCGCTGCCGTGGTCGGTGCCGGAGCCGTTGTCGTGTACTCGGCGCCCGAACTCGGTGAAGACCAGCAGGGTGACGTTGTCGCTGGCGTTGTGCTCGCGCAGGTCGTCCATGAAGTCGGCGATGGCGTTGGAGGTGTTGCCCCAAAGGCTGGCGTGCGCCGCCAGCTCGCCAGCGTGGGTGTCAAAGCTGTTGTACGGAGCCGTCGTGTAGAGGATCCGCGTGCCGAACCCGGCCAGGTGCACCTGGGCGATGTTCTTCATGTACTGGGCCACCACGTCCTGCCCGTACTCCACGCTGGAGCTGTACATCTCCGGCGCCGTGCTCAGGATGTCCGCTCCCTTCAGCGCGTCCGTCCCCGTCTGCGACAGGTATTCCACCACCGCGCTGCGGCCTATCGTGGGCGAGTACATCTTGGAGAAGATGTCCAGCGCCTCGGTGCGCTGGTCCTCAGCCTCAATGCCGGTCAGCACGCCGTAGGTGGCCAGGTTCCCCACGGAGGCAACGGGCACTCCGGGAGCGGCCAGCGCCCGCGGCAGCCCGCGACCGAAGTTCACGCCCGTCAGCACGTTTTCCTTGTTGGGGTCAATCTCGCGGATGGCGCGACCCAGCCAGCCCTCGGTGCCCTGCTTGTCGGGCTCGCAGGTGTGCCAGATGTCCATGCTGCGGAAGTGGCTGCGGTTGGGGTTAGCGTAGCCCACGCCCTGGATGACGGCGACCTTGCCCTCGTCGAACAGCCTCTTCAGCGGGCCCATGTTGGGGTTCAGGCCAACGTACCCGTCGAGGTCCAGGGCCTGGCCCTCCGGCACCCGCACGGACGGGCGGTTATCGTAGTACAGCGGGTCCCCGTGGGGCACCACCGTATTCAGCGCATCGTTGCCGCCGGACAGCTGGAGCACCACCAGCACCGGGTCTTTCTTCGTAGCGGTCATGTTGTTTCTCCTTTCGATGGAGTGGGTTGGCATGGCGTGTACGTCGTCGTTTGCGTGCGGTCACACAGCAACAACTTAGAACCAGCGCCGGCGCCGATTTTCTAAAACTGGCGGCGGCTCTGTGAATGGTTCGCCTTTGGCCTCGGCTTCTTCACGTCGCTGCAACCAGGCTTCCCATTGAGCCTGATTGCGCTGCACAGCCTCCTCGACTTTACGTTTGGTCCACATTGCGCCGATAACCACTCTGCTTGCCTCCGTGATGATGGGCGATACGATGAGAGCCACTCCGCCGGCTTTCAGCAATTCGCCAACGACGACGTACTGAACTGCCTGCCATCCAATTATCTGTTGCGTCGCCAGCACGAAAAGCGTGTTTGTGACGGTCAGGTAGGCGGTGATTGCATTGAATACGGAGAGATACCAACGCACCGATTCAGCAGGAATGTTGGGAATGCTAACGCGTACGTTCCGCTCCGCTTCATCGCTCCGTTCTCTCTTGTCGCGCATTCTTCGCTGCGTTGGTCGGCTGCCCCGGCCTCCAGTTACAACCGGGGCAACCGCAACCGAACGAAGGCGTCGATTAGGCGAACTGGTACTCCTGGGTGCTCACGATCAGCTGCAAGGTCTGGGCGATGGTATCCGAGTACTCGGGCGTCCCGGGCGCCGCGTTGCCAACGAAGGCAACCAGCTGGTCACGGGTCTCGGGCGCCAGCTCGTAGGCTCCCACCATCTCCAGGCACCGGTCAACGATGCTCTCGGCCGTGTTCACCTGCTCTTCGCCCAGCCGCGCCACGATCTCCCGGATACCCGGCAGGCTGGTGTTGCCCACCTGGTCGGCGGCGAAGTTGATCCGCTCCACCAGCGTGCCCGAGTCGATCCACTCGGCGCCGGTGTGCCAGCCCTCCACCGTGGGCGGGTTCATCAGGTCCTGCCCCATGTACCGGATGGTGTTGGCCAGCGGCTGCAGGCCCAGCTTCGGCGACGTGAAGTCCTGCACCAAGCGCATCGTGCCGATCACCACTTCGGTCGGGCTCTTCACCTTCTCGAAGCGGGCGTTCTTGAAGAAATCGGAGTTGAACATGACCCGCAGCATGGCGGTCAGGTTGTAGCCGGAGTCGAAGTACGTCTGCTCCAGCAGCGCGATGGCTTCGGGGTCCCGCGGCGGCGTGTTCTGCCACGCCGGCACCTGCACCTCGTCGGCCACGAAGAAGTTGTACAGGTGGCGCGACACGAACCGCGCCGCCGACTGCTGCCTCGCGATGATGTCAACGATGTCGTCGCCGTTGAAGTTCCCGGTCTCGCCCAGGAACGTCTTGTCTTCGTTGTCGTGGTCGTACGGGTTGTAGATGAAGTTCGACTCATACCGCCCGTAGGGATACCGCGGCACCGCGTTGGTGATGGTCCAGCCGGTGAACGCCCGCGCCGCTTCCTTCACGTCGTCCTCGGAGTAGTTGGCCTGGCCGTCCATTCCGACGCCCATGGAGAACAGTTCCAGCAACTCGCGGCCCCAGTTCTCGTTGATGGCGCCTTTGTGGCTCATGCAGTTGTCCAGGTAGAACACCATGGCCGGGTCGCGGGACAGGCCCTTGAGCAGGACGTCGAAGCTGCCCATGCCCAGCTCGCGGAACATGTCCAGCTGCAACTGGATCTGCCGTCCGTGCTCGCACTTGGAGTTGCCCGTGCACAGGATTCCGTGCCAGAACAGGGCCATCTTCTCCTGCAACGGGCGCTTGGTGTTGATCATCCGGTAGGTGAGATACGCCTGGTTGACTTCCAGGGCGTTCATCTCTTTCCAGTCGACGAAGTGCCGTTCCAGGATGTCCATTTCCAGGTCCGGCTGGGCAATGGGGTTGAGCAGTTCTTCGACGGTGGCTTCATAGCCTGCGGCGGCGCGCTGTTCCAGCTCGGCGTAGGTGGCGCCGAAGCCGGCCCGACGCATCAGGTGCGCCATCTGGGCAATTTCCTGGTTGGTGGGCATAGCCTTTACCTCCTGGGGGTTTTGTGGCGGTTACAGTCTCAACCGTAACGATTAACGACGGTTTCCGCGCGCGCTGACCACGACCAAAACGCGCGCGCAACACCATCTGGAGATGGCCGCATACTACTCGCCGGCCCGTTTGAGTGTCAAGAAAACGGGAGTGCGGCGACGCTCCCGGATTCGGTAGATGTACTTCAGAACGGCGGCGAAAACCCGTCCTTCCCTTCGCCCAGCTCTGGCAGCATGTCCTGCAGCACCCCGAAAACCATGCGATAGTGCTCCAGGTACGCCTCTCGGAACGTCTCCCGGTCGCAACCCAATTTTTCGGCCATCAAGTCGAATGCTTTATCCCGGGTCCCGGCCAGGAACTTGCCTCGCTGGAAATGGAAGGGCTGCGCGATGAACTTCTGTACTCCGGTTTCGATCAGGGCGTCGGCAAAAGCATAAGGACTGGTGACCATCAGCAACGGTGTCATGGTGATGCAGGCGTCAATCCCGGCCGCCTGCACCTTGCCGATGGCTTGCAGGCGCACCATGTTTGACGGGCAGAAAGGCTCAAATGTCCGCCGAATGTCCTCGTCATCTGTGGTGACGGTCATATTCACCTGGACACGCCCGCCATTCTCCTCGATAGCCTTGAACAAATCACAATCCCGCACCACGTCGGGGCTGCGCGTCTGCACCACCAGTTTAGGTTTGTGCCGCTCCGCCATGATCTCCAGAATGCCGCGAGTCAGCTTGATCTCCCGCTCCACCGGCTGATAAGGGTCAGTCACGCTGCTCATGTAGATGAGCTTGCCGTCCAGCGATCCCGCCTTGCGCTTGGCCATCAACTCGACAGCGTTCTCCTTCACATCAACCCAGTAGCCCCACGAATCGCGCCGCTTCACGTCGCGACTAAAAAACGCTGCATAGCAGTAGGTGCACCCAAACGAGCAGCCGCTGTAGGGATTCAGCGTGAAATCATAAGCGTTCATGAACCCGGTGGCCCGCGTCAGGATTTCGCGGGCCGGGGCGTAGGCAACAGCGGTCTGGCCGATGAAGACCTGGCCAAACTTTGCGGTTTGGTCGGCGCGCTCCTCATTGAAGAGCTGACCTTGCGTCGAGCGAGTGGTCAATATAATCACCGCTTGAAGAACAGCCTATAGTAGGTCGCTTGGGGCTCCCAAATAGGTTCTCCGTGCAAAAAATTCCTCGTGAGTGGGTCCAATTTACCACCGTAATCACGTAGCACTTGGATTCTCCGTTGCGCGATACTCCCCAATGTGCCTGTCAATCCGCCTCGGAGGTTCGGTTCCACAACCCTATAATCGGCAAGGTCAAATCGCTGAGAAGCTCGGTGCACCAAATTGGCCTTCCTGCTGTATGATGTGGCGAACCCGAAATCGGGATGAAAATTATTCACTAGCATTCGCAGTGCTCTCTGGATTTCGCTGATATTTTCGTGGTAAACACAGTGCAATGCCGAAACCCAAGTCTCAGTCCCAGCGCTTCTGGGCACCTTGCCAACAAATTCATCGACATTCCTCACAACATGAGTGTGACTTTCGATAACCTCGAATGCGCGAGCCAATGGGAACCATTCCGGCCTAGTCCCCGCAGTCTGCCTGATATCGTTCCAGATTGCACCACCCAATTCGATCATTGCGGCACTGGTGTCGGCGGCGTAGATTTCCACGGAAGAAACGTCCTCACCTCTGTCGATGGCATCTGCCAACGCCAATGCTACGCCAAACTGAGTGGCTAGTGACCCGCAACCGAAGTCAAGAACCCTCAGAGAATCGTTTTGAAGCAAGGGGCGACCAGTTCCGGCGACATTTTCGAGTTTGGCGTTAATGGCACGATACGCCACGTTAATTTGCTTCGGTTGATACCAGAGCGCATAAAATAGAGCAATCCATTTGTCATAAATGGGCATCTCTCCGTTGATCAAATCTGAAAATGCTTGAAATGCCTGGTTTATCTTGGACGCAGGATCCGGTTCGGTCTCTGCTATCTGCTGGTATAAATAGCTTGCCTCAAACGCAATGTAGAAGTCGAAGAGCAAATCGATGTTCTGACTCTCACGTTCTACCCAATTCATTTCGTTTACCATCGTTTTCAATCCTTGTTGCGTCAGGTTTTACTGGACCGCACCCGTGGATACCGTCTGTCATGGATACAGTTGTTCGTCACCGAATTCATTGCATCATGGTTACCTTCAAACGGTAATCGTTTTCACCATTTGGACGACGCTGAGGTCGTCGTGGGTAGGGCTGGGAGCATTTACTCCGTCGCAACAAACCCCGCCACCCGCTCCTTCACCCACTCCGCCGCCTTCCCCTCAAACGTCGGCTCCGGCGGCGCCTCGTGATACCGCGCTACCTGGCCGTAGCGGGCCGTGTGGTGTAGCCGGTCCACGATAGCGCCCAAGTCAACCTCCAGGTCTTCGTCCTCGGGCAGCAGGGGCAGCGTGAACCTGGGGATGGCCTGCTGCACGGTGAACGGATACAGCAGCGCGCTGGGATGCTCCAAACCGCGGCACACCAGAATGCGGTAGTCGCTGTCCGGCAACAAGGTTTCCAGGGGCATCGGGTGCCCGCGGCGCAGTAGGTCGATCTCCACCAAGTTAACGTATCTGGCGGTAATTGCTTCCCTCTTGCGGAGGTAGCGGTAACGTCCTGTCCCCGGCGCTTTGTTGGTAGGCGATAGAACTTCGATAACGGTGACAACCTCCCGGTCAGGCGAGGCTTCAACCTGCAACCAAGTAACCTTGACTTCCCGGGGCATCAGAACCCGCACCGCGTTGGTTTCTTCCAACGAGGGAGTGGGAGCTTTGCGCGTCATGCTCTCAGCATGGCCACACAGGTACTCAACTTCTGTGCGCTGTTTTAGGTCAGCGCGGTATTTGTGGGGCAGCCGCGGCCCTATGTCAGCAGCCAGGGCGGCAATTAACGCATTGTGAAAATCCCGCCATGTATCCGGCCTTTCCAGATACGGGTTCATCCCCGGGAACGGGTTGTCGTACTTCATGACAGTCTGCCCCGTTCCGTTGCCGGCCTACCGCCCGGCTCACCCGCCCCGCCGCCGCTTGTGCTGCCGCAGGATGCAGTCGTCCATGATGACGCCCAGCCCGGCGTCCTGCGCCCGTTGCGCCGCCGCCTGGTCGACCACGCCGTCCTGCATCCAGACGTACCGCGCTCCGATGCTGACCGCGTCGTCCGTGACGGCCCCGGCAAACTCGCTGCGCCGGAACACGTCCACCAGGTCGATGCTCAACCCCTCAGCCTGTGCTGCTACCAACGCTGCGTCCAGATCGTCATAGGACTGCTCGCCCAGCACCGTCGCGCCCTTCAGCGCCGGGTTCACCGGGATGATCCGGTACCCCTGCGACTGCATGTAGGCGGTGACGCCATAACTGGGTCGAGCCGCATTGTCCGACAGGCCGACCACGGCGATGGTCTTCACGTTGTCCAGAATCTCGTCAATCAGGTCCATAACTTTTCCTCACATCGATATACAGGATGAACAGGATTCCAGGATTGTTATCTGCCTAATCAATCCTGTCCATCCTGTTCATCGATGTAAAGACTGATTTGTAGTCAGCGGCTGGCCGTGCTGTCGCTGCTGGTGATGGTGATGTGCCCCATGTAGCCGTTGGCCGTGGCGCCATGCCAGTGGTTCTCCCCGGCCTTGATCTGGACCACGTCGCCCACGCCCACGTGGTGCTCTTCGGTCTCGTTGGCCACGATGCCGTTGCCGACCGTGATCACCAGGATCTGGTCGCTGCTGTGCACGTGCCACCCGGTCTGGGCGCCCTTCTCAAAGTTCACCACGCTGGCGTTGAAAAAGTCGCTCTCCCCCTCGGGGATGATGGGCTGGCGGGTGCGGTGCACATCGCCGCCGGTCCATCCCGGCACTGCCTCCGCCGTTCCCAGCGGTACATGCTCCACGTTCGCAATCCTTACTACGCGCATCTTTTTGCCTCCTATTGTGTTTGTGTGGTTTGGTCGTCAGGCGGAAATGGGCTGCTTCAACAGTTCCAGCAACTCCGCATCTGTCTCGAACTCCAACTCCAGCAGCCCCCGAGCCATCCGACGGGCTACCCTCTGGTCTTCGTCGTCGTCCGAAGCAAGTAGCTCCAGTACATCCTCCGCTGTCCCAGCGCGTAATTCCGGGTCTCGCCGTATCATGCGCCGAGCGCCGATTTTCCAATCCTCGGATAGCGGCATCATCATCTCCCTTGCGCCTTGCGTGTCCTATAATCCCGCCATCTTTCTCTGGACCTAGCGATGTCGTTGCGCTGGTCGCTCTTGTCGCCTCCTCCAAGCAGGATTATCAGATTTGATCCGTCCCAAGCAAAGTAGATCCGGTAGCCGGGACCAAAATCAATCCGACGCTCAAGAACGCCATCACCTACACTCCGGACATCGCCCAGACTTCCCGCTTCCATCCGGGTTACCACTCGCTGGATCCGGTGTTGGACGGGCGGGGGTCAGACCCTACAGCCACAGGTAGAACGGACTCCGGCCCCGATGGTCCAAATATACCCGAACTTCCCTCATACCGTGATTTTAGCACCCGGCCCCGGCTGTCTTGCCTTTAGCGCTGTCACTCGTTCGCCGACGGGGTGAACATGATCCACCCCGCCATCCGTGCTTCAACTCTTACTTCGCCGGCACCGGCACCCCCGCGATCTTCACCGGCACGCTGCCCACGGTGTTCCGGCTGGTGAAGTACAGCGTCTTCCAGTCGGCCCCGCCGAAGCACAGGTTGGTCGTCGCCGGCTGCCCGTGCACCACGATGCCCAGCGTCTCGCCGCCGGCGTTCATGATGTGCAGGCCGCCGGACCCGCCGCAGTACACGTTGCCCTCAACGTCCACCTTCATCCCGTCCGGCACGCCCTCGCGCTCGCCGCGCAGGTCCTTGAACAGCCGGTCCGACGCCAACGATATCGACCCGTCGTCCTGCACGTCGAAGGCGCGGATGATGCCCCGCCGCGAGTCGTTGATGTACAGCACGGTCTCATCGGGATTGAACGCCAGGCCGTTGGGCACCACGAAGTCGCTCACCAGCAGGGTCAGCGTGCCCAGGTCCGGCGAAATGCGATACACGCCGGAGATGGTCTGCTCCCACTGCTCCCGGGGCCGTCGGAACGTCCACGGATCGGTGAAGTAGATGCTGCCGTCCGACTTGACCACCACGTCGTTGGGCCGGTTCAACTGCCGACCCTGGAACTGGTTGGCCAGCACGGTGGTCGACCCGTCGTGTTCCAGCCGGCTCACCCGCCGGCCGTCATGCTCCGCGGCGATCAGGCGACCCTGCTGGTCGCGGGTCAGCCCGTTGTGCCGGTTCACCGGCTCGGCCTCCACGGTTACGCCCGAGCCCGGGGTGTACCGCATCCGACGGTTGTTGTGAATGTCGCTGAACAGCAGATAGCCGCCGTCGCTCCACCAGACCGGACCCTCGGCGGGCCCCTCCGTGCCTCCGTATCCGGAGCCGTGCTCCTCAATCGGTGCGTCGGTGTCGATGATGGCGTCCAGGGCGGACGATAGCTTTTCGATGGGCATGGTTGCGCCTCCTGGTGTGTCCGGCGTCGGTTCCGGCGGCCCGGCGACGCCTGAGAGACTGGGGTAGTTGGCGTCGTCATTGTATGCCCGCCAACCAAGGCGCGCAAACCACGCTGGAACCGGCTCGGGCGCCCTTCGACACGGTACTCCGCTCCCCAGACCCGGGCGATGGCAGATTATCCGTGTCCCAATGATGTTGCGCAGTTGACTGCCGGGATAAGATACTTGCGTTCGCATAAGGTCGGATATCCATTACTTAACACTTGCCTAAATCGGGACCACGATAAAACCACACATGTATTTGGAGCGTGACTCTTGGCTGCATCACCAGTAAACGAACACATCCGTTACGAGCCGGACGAACATCCCCCAGCTCTGCTAACCCTCGGCGCCGGCTTCCAGGCCGCCTTGCTGATCATCGGCGGGATAGTCCTGGGCGTTGTCATTGTCTTCCGCATCGCGGAACAACCCGCAAACTACATCGCCTGGGGCGTCTTCGCCGCCCTCCTCATCAGCGGGATCACCACCATCCTCCAGTCCGCCCGTCTATGGCGCATCGGCGCCGGACACATCCTGATGATGGGCACTTCCGGCGCGTTCTTCGCCGTGTGCGTCGCCGCGCTGATCCAGGGCGGCCCGGCCCTGATGGCCAGCCTCGTTGTCGTATCGGCCCTGTTCCAGTTCGCCCTGGCCGCGCGCCTCTCCGTGCTGCGCAGCGTCTTCACCCCGGTGGTCTCCGGCACCGTGATCATGCTCATCGCCGCCACCATCATGCCCATCGTGTTCGACATGCTCAGCGACGCCCCGGAAGGCACTGCCTCCGCTGCCCCTCCCCTGGTGGCCGTGGTTACCATTCTGGTCGTCGTCGTCCTCGTCCTGCGCGCTCCGGCGTCGTTGCGGTTGTGGTCCCCGGTCGCCGGCATCATCGTCGGCTGCGCGGTATCCGCCCCCTTCGGCATGTACGACGTCCAGTACGTCAAGGATGCCCCCTGGGTCGGCGTGCCCTTCGGCGCGTGGCCCGGCTTCGACTTCACCCCCGGCGTGGAGTTCTGGGCCCTGCTGCCCGCCTTCATCGTCGTCACTTTCGTCGGCGCCATCGAGACCATCGGCGACGGCGTGGCCATCCAGCGCGTCTCCCGCCGCCGTCCCGGAGCCACCGACTACCGCGTCGTCCAGGGTGCCCTCAACACTGACGGCGTGGGCAACCTCCTGTCTGGCCTCGCCGGCACGCTGCCCAACACCACCTACTCCACCAGCATTTCCCTAGCCGAGGTCACCGGCATCGCCGCCCGTCGCGTCGGCATCGTGGTCGGCGTCATCTTCATCGTCCTGGCCTTCTTCCCCAAGGCGACGGCTCTGCTCATCGCCATCCCTTCACCGGTTGCCGCCGCCTACGTGGGCATCCTCATCGCCCTGCTCTTCGTCCAGGGACTGCGGATCATCGTCCAGGACGGCCTCGACCACCGCAAGGCCACCGTCGCCGGCATCGCCTTCTGGGTCGGCGTCGGGTTCCAGAACGGCGTCATCTTCCCGGAACTCTTGGGCGAGGGCTTCATCGGCGTCCTGCTCGGCAACGGCATGACCTCCGGCGCCATCGTCGCCGTCGCGCTGATGGCCTTCGTCGAGTTCAGCAAACCCCGCCGTCGCCGCCTCCGCGTCCCCATGAACGACGACGCCCCCCAGCAGGTGGAAGACTTCCTCCGCGCCTTCGCCACCCGCATCAACTGGAACCCGACCGCCTCGGATCGGCTGGCCGCAGCCGGCGAGGAGACACTGGTCATACTCTCCCAGGACGAAGAGACCACCGAGTCGGACTCCCCGCGCCGCCTGACGGTCAGCGCCCGCCGCGAGGGCAGCAACGTGGAGTTGGAGTTCGTCTCCGCCCTGGAAGGGGAAAACGTCGAGGACCGGCTCACCTACCTCAGCGCCCTCCCCGCCGTGCCCGACGATGGCGAGGTGTCCCTGCGCCTGCTCCGCTACTACGCATCGTCAGTCCGCCACCAGAAGTACCACGGCCTCGACGTAGTAACCGTCAGCGTCGCCGGCACGACGTGATTTCCCTCCGCGGTTTGCTCCAGGCCGGCTGCCCATAAAAGGCAGCCGGTCATCTTTCTCCCGGCCGCCACGCAAGTCGACGACTTGCATACATCTGCCCTCGCTTGCAATAATGGAAACCATAAAGATATGAATACAATAACGTCAGTGATGATATAGGTAATGAGCAAAACCGAACCCCTGATTTCCGATACACGCTTTGACAGGCATAACTCATGGCTGAAACATCCATAAACGAGAACGTCCGCTACGAACCCAATGAAAACCCACCAAATTCACTGCTGATCGGCGCCGGATTCCAGGGCGCGCTGGTCATGGTCGGCAGCATCGTCCTCACGGTGGTGATCGTCTTCCGCATCGCGGACCAGCCAGCCGATTACATAGCCTGGGGCGTATTCGCCGCTCTGCTCATCAGTGGCGCAAACACCATCCTGCAGGCCGTCCGGTTCTGGAGGTTCGGCGCCGGTCACGTCCTGGTGATGGGCACCTCCGGCACCTTCATCGCGGTCTGCATCGCGGCGCTGGTGGAGGCCGGCCCGGCCGTGATGGCCAGCCTGATCGTCGTTTCTTCCCTGGTCCAGTTCCTGCTCGCCGCCTGGCTGCCGGCGCTGCGCCGCGTCTTCACTCCCGTGGTCACCGGCACGGTGATCATGCTCATCGCCGCCACGGTCATGCCCATCGTGTTCGACATGCTGACCGAGATCCCGCAGGGCGTCCCCGGCGTGGCCGCTCCCGTGGTCCTGATCGTGACCTT
The DNA here is from genome assembly GCA_965207585.1 of Dehalococcoidia bacterium. Classification (GTDB taxonomy): domain Bacteria; phylum Chloroflexota; class Dehalococcoidia; order Lucifugimonadales; family UBA3495; genus Bin87. The sequence goes on from CBDBMT010000003.1 coordinate 530,065, forward strand.
GTTGACGATCCTCGCGCTGGTGCTCCGCGGACCCAAGCCCCTGCGGCTCTGGTCCCCGGTCATCGGCACGGTCGTCGGCTGCGTGGTCGCCGCTCCCCTGGGCCTGTATGACTTCCAGCTGGTGGTGGACGCGCCCTGGTTCGGCGTTCCCCTGGGTTCCTGGCCGGGGCTGGACTTCACGCCCGGCCCCGAGTTCTGGGCCCTCCTGCCCGCCTTCGTCGCCGTCACCATCGTCGGCGCGATCGAGACTATCGGCGACGGCGTGGCCATTCAGCGGGTGTCCCGGCGTCGCCCACGCGCCACCGACTATCGCGTCGTGCAGGGCGCGCTCAACGCCGACGGTCTCGGCAACCTGCTCTCCGGCATCGCCGGAACCCTTCCCAACACCACCTATTCCGGCACGATTCCACTGGTCGAAATCACCGGAATGGCGGCGCGTCGGGTCGGCATCGCCATCGGCGTCATCCTGCTGGTCCTGGCCTTCCTGCCCAAGGCCACTGCCCTGCTGATTGCCATTCCCAGCCCGGTGGCCGCAGCGTACATCGCCGTATTCTTCGCCCTGCTGTTCGTGCAGGGCATGCGCATCGTTTTCCGCGACGGTGTCGACCACCGCAAGGCCATGGTTGTAGGCATCTCCTTCTGGGTCGGCGTGGGTTTCCAGAATGGCGTCATCTTCCCCGATTTGATCGGCGACGGCTTCTGGGCCGTGCTGCTGGGCAACGCCATGACGGCCGGCGGCATCGCGGCGGTGCTCATGTCGGCCGCTCTTGAACTCACCACGCACCGGGGCCGCCGCCTCCGGCTCACCCTGGACGATCAGGCGCCACGAAAACTGGACAACTTCCTGCGCGCCTTCACCGACCGCGTGGATTGCGACGCCGCGACCACCAACCGGGTAACCGCCGCCGGCGAGGAGACCCTGGCCATCGTCTCCCGGGCCGACGCGCGAGATGCCGGAGCGCCCACTCGCCTCACGGTACGCGCCCGCCATGACGCCGGCAACGTGGAGTTGGAGTTCGCCTCAACCCTGCCCTGCGCCAACGTTGAGAATCGCATTGCCCGCCTAGCCGAACTGCCCCCCGAACCCGACGACAGCGAGGCCCCTTACCGCCTGCTGGATCACTACGCCTCGGAGGTCCGCCATCAGAAATACCACGGCCTGGACGTGGTAACCGTCAGCGTGGCCAGTGCCTGAGCCACGCGACATTCTACCCAAGTCCCGAAATAACCCGCGTCGCTCGCAGCGTACACGGCCACCCCTAAATCAGCCATCTAGTCGTTAACGGCCCATGTGGGAAACTGCCGCCGATCATCCTAATTTCCGGCGACCGCAGCACAGGCGATGGACTGCGGTCGCCTCCATGCGCCATCGGCGGTTCCGGGGCAAGGCTCGCATCTGCTATGCTTTCCGGGTAGGCAACACATCTGCGGGAGGGTACACATGAGCACGCCGGAAGGACGGGATCAGGTTCCCGAAAATCTGACACCCGAGGGGCGGGCCATAGTCAGACGGCTGGACGAGGTCATTGCCGTGCTGAACTCTTTCAGCGAAAACCAAACCGAGGTCAACGAAGCGGTGTCTACCCGCCTCCAACAGGGCGAGGAACGCCTGGCTAACCACAGCGAGCTCATCGCAGAGTCACGTGCCCGCTTCCAACAGGGCGAAGAACGCCTCGCTAAATCGGAAGGCATGCTCGCTGAACTGAAGGAGTTCAACGCCGAAGCCCGCGCCCGTTTCCAACAGGGCGAAGAACACTTCGCCAACCACGACGAGCTCATTGCAGAGTCGCGCGCCCGCCTACAACAAGGCGAAGAACGCCTCGCTAAGTCGGAAAGCATGCTCACTGAACTGAAGGAGTCCAACGCCGAAGCCCGCGCCCGTTTCCAACAGGGCGAAGAACGCTCCGCCAACCACGACGAGCTCATTGCAGAGTCGCGCGCCCGCCTACAACAAGGCGAAGAACGCCTCGCTAAGTCGGAACTGCATTTGGGCTATCTCCGCGGAGCCCACGCTTCCAACGCGACACGACGCGACGCCGACATCATCGCTTCTGATATGGGCTATCAACTCGTCGACCAACTGCCGCGGGGAATGCTCATCAGCTTCGCCAACATGGCGCGCGCTTCCGGCAAACCCGAAAACGACGTGCGCAGCTTTCGCGAAGCCGACCTGATCATGCTGGTCCGCGATGCCGATGGGCAACCGGCCTACGTCGCTGTGGAAGCCTCGTTCACGGTCGCGGCCAGAGATATCGAACGCGCCAAGCGAAACGCTGAGTATCTTCATGAGTTCACAGGCCTGAAAGCCATGGCCGCCGTTGCCGGTGTCGAAATCACCAGCGGACAGCACCGGAACGCAAGCGCTGCTGGAGTTCACTGTTATACGATCCCTGCGCGAGATCTAGAGGCCGACTGACCGACGGAAGGTAACCGTCCTGTGCATCCATGTAAATTGTCCCGACCCGCCAAAGTGGCTTCGCGCGCGCCTCACCCATCCTTGACACCGCCAAATCCCCAAACCTACAATAGTAGGCCGTTTGGGAGATTACCGAAATGGATTACGCAATCGTTAAAACCGGCGGCAAGCAGTACCGCGTCTCCCCCGGCGACGTGCTCGACGTCGAGCTGCTGGAAGCCGAGGAGGGCAGCGCCACGGTGCTGGACCAGGTTCTCGCCGTCTCCCGGGACGGCCAGATGCGCTTCGGCGCCCCCACCGTGGAAGGAGCCCGGGTCATCGCCGAGGTCCAGTCCCATTACAAGGATCGCAAGATCATCGTCTACAAGTACAAGGCCAAGACCCGGTACCGCCGCAAGAAGGGGCATCGCCAGAACTACACCCGCATCCGCATCCAGGATATCGACACGGGAGCGGCGGCGGCAGCGGGCGAACCTCAGGCCGCAGCCGAACCCGAAACAGGAGAATAGCAACATGGCCCACAAGAAGGCCGGCGGCAGCACCAACAATGGCCGCGACAGCAACGCCAAACGCCTTGGCGTCAAGAAATACGGCGGCGAACGGGTTACCGGCGGCTCCATCATCGTCCGCCAGCGCGGCACCCGCATTCATCCTGGCACCAACGTCGGCGTAGGCAAGGACTACACCCTCTTCGCCAAGATCGACGGCCAGGTGACCTACGAATGGAAGTCCAAGGGCAAGCGCCGCGTCAGCGTGTATCCGGTCGCCGACGCCCTGGCCGCTGCGGCATAGAGGCAAGACCATGAAAGCAGAAATCCATCCCCAGTACTTCAAGTCCACCGTCACCTGCTCCTGCGGGAACGTCTTCGAGACCGGCGCCACCAAGCCCGCCCTCCGCGTCGAGATCTGCGGCAAGTGCCACCCTTTCTACACGGGTGAGCAGCGCATCGTCGACACCCAGGGCCGCATCGAGCGTTTCAGCCGCCGCTTCAACCTGGACGGCTAGCGCACCACCCCAACGATAACCCTTTGGCGGGAGCCGGTAGCGGCTCCCGTTTTGCTATAACCACATCTCCCAACCGCCGCGCCACACTCGTAATCGCCAACCCAAATCAACCGGAGAGGCGGTCTGATGCCGCGCTACGTCCCTAAAACCGTCCGCGAGTACGGACGCATCTACCTGGAGGAACGCCTGGCCGAGCACGGCTGGCAGTGCTTCATCGCGCGCCGCAGCCCCAACGAGGATGAGGTCATCGCCGGCATCCCGGAGCAGCATCGCGAAGTCCGCCTCAAGTTCCACTCCCAGGAACACCGCCAGGCCGTGCGCTTCTACGACGCTGACGGCCTCGACTGGGACTGGGAGTACCTGGTCATCAGCACCGAGATCCTGGCCGACCTGCCGGTGACGTATCTCCTCTCCCGTGAGGACGTCCGCGAAGACGGCCGGTTGGATGAGGAGTTCGGCGGCGCCCTGTGGCTGCAGCCGGAAGCCTTCTCCGAAACGGCGTTCCGGGAAGCGTGGCACAAGCTGGATGGCTAGCTCCGCCTCAGACTCCCAGCCCGCCGGTCCCCAGACCACCCGGCCGTTGTACGGCGGCCAGGCCGTGATCGAAGGGGTCATGATTCGCGGCGTCCGCCATTACAGCCTGGCCGTGCGTCAGCCCGACGGCCACATCTTCTGCGACACCGAGCCCGTCAGTTCACGCTTTTCCGGGCGCGTCCGTCGCGTCCCTTTTGTTCGCGGCATCCTGATCCTCGGTGAGACGCTGTGGTACGGCATGAAATCGCTCCAGCGTTCCGCCATCATCGCCGCCGGCGAAGCCGACAGCGCTGACGGAGCTGACTCCGCCGCCAGCAAGTGGGTCATGGGTATGACCATGGCGATCGCGCTCGCCCTGGGCATCGGCATCTTCCTCGTCCTGCCCTTGCTGGCCGTCCGGTTGCTTGAAGTATGGATCGAGTCGCGGTTGGCGAGCAACCTCATCGAGGGCGTCATCCGCTTGATCATCCTGGTCGCCTACGTGGCCGGCATCTCCGCCATGAAGGACATCCGCCGCGTCTACGCCTACCACGGCGCCGAGCACATGGCCGTCCATACCTACGAAGCGGGCCAGCCGCTCACCGTGGAAAACGTGCGCCGGCATCCCACACCGCACCCCCGTTGCGGCACGGCGTTCCTGATTACGGTGGCCATCGTGTCCGTGGCGGCCTTCGCCATTCTGGATGCCGTACTGTATTCGGGGCTGGGCTGGCGAGTCTTGTCGCGCATTGTACCGATTCCCGTGGTGGCCGCGGTCAGCTACGAGATCATCCGGTTCGCCGGCGCCCACCGGCAGGCCTGGTTCGGCAAGGCATTGTCCTGGCCGGGTCTCGCGCTCCAGCGCATCACCACCCGCCAACCCGACGAGGACCAGATCCAGGTCGCCATCGCCGCCATGGAGGCCGCCCTGGCCGCCGACGGTCAAACATCGCCCAGCCCCGCCGAAGCGCAGACGCCGGCGGACGATCGTTCGCCTCCGCCCGACGGCGGCGGGTCGTGTGATACAGTGGCCCAAACTGGCTGACCCTGCCACGCGCGAAGACACAGGTGCACCATGGCTGACGTCCCCGACATGCAGATGATCCCCTACCTCACGGCCACGGAGCCCCGCAACTTCGTCGAGCAGGGCCTCCAGCGTTACAACGAACTGCTGGAGCGCCTGGCCGACCAGATGGACGTGTTGCTGCTCCGCGCCCAGCAGGGCCAATCCATCGACGCCGACCTCGCCGATCAATTGACCGGGATGCGCGAAGCCCTGCGCCCCCGCCACGGCCTGTGCATCGACCGTGCCTGCTTCTCCTGCCGCGTCCACGAAGAGGCGATCAAGGAGCACGTCCTGCTGTACGTCGACTGGAAATTGCCCGGCACCGTACAGCAGCTGGAACGCCTGAAGAACCGGAACTGATCCGACCGCCCTGCGGGAGCGTGGCGCTTATGGTTACTCAACCCTTCGAATTGGATTACGACACCCCTCGCGTGCCGGAAGAAGACCCCAACATCTTCTATCCCTGCGAGGATGATGAACCCATGGCCGAAGACGACCGCCAGCGCCGCGTCATGATCGACGTCAGCGAGTCCCTGATCCAACACTACGCCGACCGCCCGGACGTGTACGTGTCGGCGGACATATTCGTCTATTACGAGATGGACAACCCGCGTCGCAACGTGGCGCCGGATGTCCTGGTATCCTTCGGCGTCAAAGATCGCGAGCGCCTTTCCTACTTCACCTGGCGCGAGGGCAAGCCGCCCGACTTCGTGCTCGAAATATCGTCTCCCAACAGCTGGCGCCGGGACGCCACCGTGAAACGCGACATCTACGCCGCCATCGGCGTCACTGAGTACTGGCGCTTCGACAACAACCGCGGCCAGGTAGCCCGGCGGGTGCTGGTCGCAGAGCGGCTGAACGCAGCCAGCGAGTACGAGCCCATCCCCATCTCAACTGCAGATGGGGCCCTCACTGCGTACAGCGCCGTGTTGGGCCTGGAATTTTTCGCCCAGGACGGCGCGTTGAGAATGTATGACCCCGTCAGCGAAACCTGGCTGAGAAACTTCCGGGAAGAAATAGCCGCCAGACAGATCGCCGAGGACCGCGCTGAATTCGCCGAAGAACGCGCCCAGACCGCCGAAGCATACGCCGAATTCGCCGAAGGACGCGCCCAAGCCGCCGAAGAACGCGCCCTGTTCATGGATCGCCTGCTCCGCGAACACGGCATCACTCCACCCAACGGGGACCACCCCGCCGGCTAACGCGCCACCGCCACGATGTGAAACATGTGGCGGAATAGCTGCCAGGCCCCCCGCAGCAGCGACTTGAGGTCTCGGTCCGCGTCCGGCCGCACGTGCCGGAAGATGTCGGTCTCGGTGTAGTGCACCTCCATGTCCAGCCTCTGCTCCCGCAGCGATTCCACCAGGCGCCGCGACTCCCCCACGGGTATCAGCGGATCGCCGACGTCGTGCATGACCCGCATGGCCGTGTTCGCGCTCCACTGCCCGACGTGGTGGGAGGGCGCTATCGAATCGACCTCGGCCCGGAAGTCCTCCGTCAGTTGGGCGTACCGCCATCTCGCTTCACCGACGTAGCCCACGCCGGCCAGGAGGTCGAACGCCGCCTCGGTTGATAGGGGAACCCGCGCTTCCGGTTCATACTCTCCGCCCTCGGCGACGGCGCGCGCGCCTTCTTGATGCGTCGGGTCGTCGATGGAATCGATCAGCATGTTGTTGTACACCCGGCGCGTCAGCCTATCCACCTCCCAATCTCTGTCCCCGTCGTCCTCGATGGCTTGGCTTGCGGCGATCTGGGCCACGAGATCAGACGTGTCGTAGTACCCACCAAACGCGTTGACGAAAGCGATGTCGTCGGCGATCCGCGGGTCGGCCGCTGCCACCAGCGCAAAGGACGCGCCCACCGAGAACCCGGCCAGCCCAACCCGCTCCGGATCCACGTAGTCCTCGCCGCGCAGATGGTCAAAGGCCGCCACCAGGTTGGATATCTCTTCGACGTCGATCTGGGCCTGCTCACCCATGGTCGGCGACCAGTAGTACATCACCGCAAAGCCGGTCCGCGCCAGCGCCTGCCCCAGGTTGATCACGTCCGGGTCGTCGGCGCCGGCCGCGTTGGCCCCCAGGAACACCAGCACGGCGGCCCGCCGTCTCCCGTCGTCGATCACGTAGACGTCGGCCTCCCCGACTGATCCGTCATCCCTCGTGAACGAAATTTCGCGACGCTCCGGTTCCCGCGCCACCCAGGTTTGAAACTTCACCGGAGACGGCAGCACCTGGGAGGCAAACGCGGCGGTGTGGATCGCGGTGGTCGCCGGCTTGAACAGCGCCAGCAGGGCGACCAGCGCCACGCCGGCGACGATGCCGATCAGGTAGCTGCGATATGCAATCCATCCCAGGGTGCGCAACATGACATCCGCAGATTGCCGTGCCACGCCAATCGTGACAACAGCCCGAACCCTACACCCGCACCCGGCTGATCATCGCCGCCGAAATCAGCCGCGTCGCCGCCATGGCCAGGAACACTATCGGCCAGGGGCTCCCCGTCATGTCCAGCAGCACGCTGAATATCAGGGCCTGGGCTCCGGCGTACAGGTAGCCGTGGGCGTCGAGCACCCCCGCACCGGTGGCGGCCATCTTGCGCCCCGACAGGTCGACCGAAATGGTGGAGATCAGCGACACCCCCATGCTGATACCGCCCCACAGCATCAGCGCCGCGCCCAGCCACGCGTTTGACGGCGGCGCTATCGCGATCACCACCAGCGCGGCGGCGGACAGGAAGCAGGAGGCGATGACCAGCGGCCGCCGCCGGCTCCCCAGCATCCGGTCTGATATCACGCCCGACAGCGGGGGCGCGATCAGGTAACCCAGCGGCAGCAGGAAGGTAATCAACACGGTCTGGGTGATGTCCAGCCCACCGGCTTCAAAGTAGTAAAGCGGCACCCACGTCGTGAGCCCGTAGCGGGCCACGTTCTCCAAACCCTTCACGTGGCACGCCAGTTGGAACCGCGAGTTGGTCAGCAGCACCTTGTAGGGCCCGAAACCCTTGAGCCTGGCTTCGTCCACCGCCTCGGGAGCGGCGGAAATCTCGTCCTCCTCGATGTACTCCGGCAGTCCCACTTCCCGGGGACGATCCCGTGTGGTGAAGTAGAAGGCGATGCCCAGCGCCATAATGATCAGCGGCGGATACCGGAAGGCGGCGCGCCAGCCCCACTCGGCTGCCACCCAGCTGCTCAGCCACCACATCAGCAGCATCGCTCCCCCGCTCACGGTACCCACGAAGCCCATCGCTATCCCGCGCTCCCGCCGGGGCCACCACTGGCTGATCATGCTGATGGCCGGCGACCAGCAGGCCGCGTTGACGAACCCCGCCATGAACCACGGAATGGCCATGGTCCACGCTGAGGTTCCAAAGGACGTGGCCCAGTTGAACACCGTTGTGAACACCGCCCCCAGCGTCACCCACAGCCGCAGCCCGTAGGCCTCCGACAACCTCCCGTGAACCAGGTCACCCAGCATGAACCCCCACAGCAGCATCGCGTTGATGATGCCGATCTCGATATTGGTCAGCTGCAGGTCGTCCTTGATCAGCGGCGACGTGGGCCAGAAATTGAACCTCCCGGTATAAACGAACAGGTAGAAGGCGCAGAACGAAACCAGCACCTGCCACTTCCACCGGTGGTACCGGCGCGGCAGTTCGTTATACGCAACCGGGCCGGATGCGTCTGCGGTCACGGACGAGGTAGTCTGGTGTGGGGATGCCATGGGAGGAAAGCCGAAAACGCGAAGCCGCCGCTGCCGATGTTCCAGCAGCGGCGGCGATGAGCAACGCCTCGGGGTTATCTGATTAGCGCTTAGTGTGCAGCAGTTCCTTGGCCTCGTCCAGCAACTCTTCGTCGCTGCGGCTGAGGTCCAGCGGGTCCCCATGGGGCTGCGGAACCGGGAAGCCGGTCTTGTAGTACAGCTCGATCCGGTTGCCTTCCGGGTCGAAGAAGTACATTCCGAAGGCGTTGCCGTGGCTGACGATCCGGTCGATGGTGCAGTTCTCGGCGTCGATACGCTCCTTGAACTCGCGCATGTCCTGGATGGACGGAACCGCGAAGGAGATCTGCTGGATGACCTTAGCGTCGTCGGAGGTGACGCGACCCTCCATCAATACAAACTCGTGGTGCTCGGCCACGGGGTCGGAACTCATGAAGACCATTCGCCGCTGTTCCAGGTCCTCGTCGGCGATCTTCAACCCCAGCACCCGGCTGTAGAAATCGCGCATCTTCATCAGGTCGGTCGCGTAGATGCCTACGTGTCCAAGTCCGCCAATCTGGGCCATGGGAGTACCTCCTGGGGAGTTCGGAATGTTGGCGCAACGTTAGAGCAGGCTACGCCGGGTGTCAAGGCCGCGATCCCCTACCGCAGTTGCACCACCGTGACGCCGGCGGCGCTGCCGCCCTCGCCCGGCTCTGTCGCGGCAACCAGCGGATGGCCGGACAGATATTCGCGGATGGCGCGACGCAAAGCGCCCGTCCCCTTGCCGTGCACGATCTTCAGTGACGACATGCCCTCAAGGGCGGCATCATCCAGCAGCGAGTCGATCACGTTCAGCGCCTCGTCCACCCGGTACCCGTGCAGGTTCACTTCGGGGCTTATCGTCCGTTTGCTCTCGGGACGCCGATAGACCACGCCGGCCTGCTCCGCGACCGGATGCAGCCGGTCAGCCGGTCGATCCAACTGGTACACCGGCAGCCGGGCTTTCATGCTGCCGATGAGCACCTCGATCTCCTGCTGCTGGTCGGGCGCGGTCACCACCTCGACCGGGCGCGATACGCCTCGAATATACACCCGGTCGCCGGGCCGCAGGTCGTGATACCACGGCGGCCGCTCCACCGGGATCGGCGCCCAGTCCGGGGAAACCACCTCCCGCTGCGCCTCTGCCAACTGCTCCCGCTCCGCCCGCAGATCTACCTCGCGAGCCTGGGAGTCGGCGGCCACAGATGAACGTTCCAGCGACCTTTCGGCGCGGCGGATCCGCCCGGCCAAATCGACGATCTGCTCGGCCAACTCGCGCCGAGCGTCCTCCACCAACTGGGCCTTGGTGTCCTCCACCGTTTCCAGCTGCTGGGCGATTTCCTGCTCGCGAGTTCTGGCCGAGCTCAGGGCCTGCTCGGCCTGCAACCGAAGCTCGGATACGGTCAGTCGCTCCTCTTGCAATTCCTGCAGCAGCTGGTCGGTGCGCACGTGGCTCGGTTCCAGGTGCGACTGGGCTCCGGTGATGACCGTGTCCGGCAGGCCCAACCGGGCGGCGATGGTCAGGGCGTAGCTGCGGCCCGGCACCCCGTGGGTGAGGCGGTAGGTGGGTTCCAGGGTGCGGGGGTTCAGGTCCACGCTGGCGTTCACCATTCCCGGCTCCTCCTGGGCCAGCCTGGCCACGTTCCGGTGGTGAGTGGTCGCCACCACCATCGCTCCCAGGTCGCGCAGGTGCGACAGCAGCGCGATCGCCAGAGCCGAGCCTTCCTCCGGATCGGTGGCCGAACCCAACTCGTCGATGAGGATCAGGGAGTGGGACGTTGCCACCGACATGATGCGCCGTATGTTGCTGATATGGCTGCTGAAGGTGGACAGGGATTCAAAGATGCTCTGCTGGTCGCCGATGTCGGCGTAAACGCCGTCCAGCAGCGGCATCACGGCATCGTCCGCCGGCACCTGGAGGCCCGCGTGGGCCATCATGGCCAGGAGGCCCACGGTTTTCAGGGCGACGGTCTTGCCGCCGGCGTTAGGGCCGGTGATGACCAGCACCGGCTGGCCCTCGGCGATGCTGATGGTAGTGGGAACGACGTCGCCCGTAAGCAGCGGGTGCCGCCCGCCGACGATCTCCATGCGTCTGGCCTCAACCGAGTCCAGCAGGGTGGGCGGCACCGCGCGCAGCGCCGCCGCGTAGCGTCCCTTGGCCGCGGCCAGGTCCAGCCGCGCCAGCAGGCTCAGCATCAGGTGTATGTCATCCGAGTACCGGCCCACCATTTCCGACAACTGGCGCAGCACTCGTTCCTCTTCCCGTTGCTCCGCCAGGCGGGTCTCCCGCCAGCGGTTGCCCAGGTCGATGGCCGGCATGGGCTCGATGAAGACGGTGGCCCCGCTGTCGGACACGTCGTGCACGATCCCGGGAGCCTGGCCCTTGAACTCCGTCTTGATGAGCAGCACCATGCGCCCGTTGCGCTCGGTGACGATATCCTCCTGGACGACGCCGGAACGCTGGTACCGCCGCAGCGACCGCTGCATCACGTCGTTCAGGGAAGACCAGGATGAGCGCGATTCCCGCCTCAGGCGCGCAAGCTCCGGCGATGCTTCATCCAGCACCTCGCCCCCTGGCCCGATGGCGCGATTGACGGCGCTCTCCAAGTCGGGGAGTTCGGGCAGGTTCTGCGCGATTGCCGCCAGCACGGGCAGGTCGTCGCGGCGGGCCAGGGAGTTGCGGTTCCATCGGGCGGCAGCCGCCAGCGCGCCCACGTGACGCAGTTCCTCGCCGCGCAGCACACCGCTTAGAAGGGCGCGTTGCAATGCCGGCCTCAGATCCTCGCCAGGGCCCAGTTCCAGTGCGCCGGTGGTGTCCAGCAGGCGGCGGGCTTCGGCCGTCTCCTGCTGCCGCACGGCGATGTCGCGCGGATCAGACGAGGGGGTCAGTTCGGCGGCCAACTCACCGCCCAGGGTGGTGCGGGTCGTCTCAGTCAAGCGGAGCCGGATCTGGTCAAATTCCAACAGCCCGATGGCGCGCTGGAACCCCGCTTCGGGTGGAATGGATTGGTCCTCCGCTGATGTCATGGCCGGAATTATAGCACCGGCGGCGCGATCCTCTCTCTAACTATCCCAACTCAGCGGGTACAAGCGGCACTGGTACAGCATCGTCCCCACCTCGTCCAGCGAGGCGCGGTTGGGCTCCCGCACGTCCAGGCGGCGGTCCAGGATGATCGGAGAAAGGCGGGACAACGTCTGGCTCTCCTTGAGGAAACCGTTGACCGTGGCGGCTTCGCCGCCCAGCGCGACGTAGTCCAGCTTGTGCATCCAGGGCCGCCACTGCTTGTCCAGGACGCCGGACGCCTCCGCGTACAGCCGGTGGATCTGGTTCTCGCGAACCCGCTGGAACCTGCGTTGCGATGTTCCGCCGGCGTGATGCTTGCCCTTCACGTAGCGGGTGTCGGTCTTGGACACGGCCAGGCGCTGCCCCTCGTACACCGCGATGGCGTAGCGCCCCAGGCGCACCAGCGCGACGCCGATGGTCAGCTCCGCCGACAGCATCATGCGCAGCGGCCAGTCGTAGATGATGTCCCCCATCCACATGCTGTTCAGGGGAAACGGGGGCAGGACGGCCAGGCCCGCGTTGTCGATGCGGAACGCGACGACGCCGGTGGGAGAGCGCAGCACCCGACTGCCGGCACCCTCCAGGGTTGTGATCCAGGAACCCGGGTTCCGGTCCCGGGACAGGGCGAACATGGCGGAGTCATCCCGCGCCGCCTCGCCGGGGAAATAGAGCGTCGCCGACAGATCGGCGGTCTCCGATCGCGCTCGAAGCTCGGTCAGCAACGCATCCATGCGCTGCACCGACGCCGTCTGACCGGCGCGGATGTTCAAGTCGGTTAGCACACTCTCTCCGCGCATAGTTAATGATAACCGATTCCGCAACCTGAACTCGCCAAGGCATGTGCAATAATGCTACGCCAGCAAAAATCACAGATACTCGTAGAGGATTTGCAATGGTTTCCCATGACGCGCCCGCCGATTCCGGTTCAGAAACACTCTCCGCCCACGAGCGTCAGCAACGGGCGCTGCAACGGCTGGACGATGGACACGCCACGCTCCTGGACGCCCTGGAGGGCCTGAGCGAAACCGAGGCGTTCCTCGGTTCGCGCTGGTCGGTCTGGGAGGTGATGCAGCACCTGCTCACCGAGAGCTTCGTAGAGGCGTTGGAGCAAATCGCGTCCGGCGAGCGGGAGATGCTGCCCGCTTTCGACGCCCGCATCGACCGCATCGCCGCCGATGTGGCCAAGCTGGAGGCCAACTACCGGCGGTTCCGCAATCTGATTTCGGGCTTGACCGAAGAGCAGCTGGACCTGCCGGCCACGCCCTACAACCCGGAGAACAACTATCCGGCCCTGTCCCTGCTCGACCTGATCGAACGGGTGTCGGGGCACGAGGGCAACCACGCCCGTCAGGTGGTGGAGACTCGCAAGTACGTAGCCGCGTTCCGGTCGGCGGAGCGGTCCGTAACCATAGCGGGGCTGGGCGCCGGCGACCGCCAGGGAGTGCCCACCGCAACCCGTGAACTGCTGTCCAACGCTGATTATGTCATCGGATCCCAAGCCGCGCTTGCCGTCGCCCGACCGTGGATACGCGCCGTGGAGCTGGAGCTGCGCCCGGACAACCGCGATGAACTGGTCAACCGCCTGGTCCGCGACATTCGCGCCGGCCTGTGGTCCATGGTGGTGACGCTGGGAGACCCGGCGGAATCCGCCCCCGGCCTGGTTGCCCAACTGGAGCAGGCTGTGGGCAAGGTTTCGACAGCCTCAGCGCCCGGCTTCTACCGGCTGGCGCTGGACTTGGCCGGCATCTCGCCCCTGGACGCGGTCTGCGCGTCCGTGGAGCGCATCGGCGAGGACGAGGAAGTGCCGGATGCCAATGGCCGGGCGCTGATATTACTGGGGGCGGAACACGCCGGGTCGTGGCGAGAGGCTGTTGCCGCGTTGATCGCCTCCGGCATCGATGCAACCCGATCCGTGCGGCACGTTGCGAACCTGTCGGGACAGGCCACCGTGACCGCCGCGACCCTCCGGGATGTGTCGGAAACCGAAATAGGCGACGCTCCCGCGGCAGTGGACTCGGCCCTGGTGGTAGACCGGGCGTGACCGCCCCGACCGTCGGTATGCGGCGGGTATAATACCCGAGCAATAACGGATATCAACCGGGTCCGCCGCACGGCGAACCCAGGATGGAGGAAGAGCAATGGCAGAGCGGATTGGATTTGTCGGGTTGGGGATCATGGGCAAGCCGATGGCGCGGAACCTGATGGCCGCCGGCTACGAGTTGACCGTGTACGACATCGTCGGCGAGCCGGTAGAGGAGCTGGCCACGGAAGGAGCCGTCGCGGCATCGTCGCCGGCAAGCGCGGCCAAGGGCAGCGCCCGCACCATCACCATGCTGCCCGATTCGGCCGACTCCGAGCGGGCGATCCTGGGGCCGGAGGGTGTGCTGGAAGGGGCAGAGCCCGGTTCCGTCATCATCGACATGAGCAGCATCGCGCCTTCCATGTCCCAGAAGATCGGGGCCGCCTGCGCCGACAAGGGCGTTGAGTTTCTGGACGCTCCGGTCAGCGGCGGCGAGCCTGGGGCCATCGCCGGCACGCTGGCGATCATGGTCGGGGGAGACGAGGGCGTCTTCAACGCCTGCGAACCGCTGCTGCAGGTGATAGGCGGCAACGTGGTGCTAACCGGCGACGTGGGGGCTGGCAACATCACCAAGCTGGCAAACCAGATCATCGTAGCCGCCAACATCGAGGCTCTCAGCGAGGCCCTGGTCCTGTCGCAGAAGGCCGGCGTTGACCCCGAGCGGGTGTTCAACGCCATTCGGGGCGGACTGGCCGGCAGCGCGGTCATGGAGGCCAAGGGGCCGATGATGCTGGACCGGAACTTCCGCGCCGGCTTCCGCATCCGCCTGCATCAGAAGGACCTGCGCAACGTGCTCCAAACGGCCACCGAACTCAACGTGCCCCTGCCGGTGACCGCGCTGGTGCAGCAGATGCTCGGTTCGCTGGTCAACGACGGCGAGCAGGAGGCGGATCACTCGGCCATTCTGCACTTCGTCGAGAAGATGGCCGACGTGGAGGTGAAGCGCGGCGGGTAAGATATGCTCAATCGCATCCGGCCGCGCGTCAGGGATTTCGCCGTCGATTGGGCATGGCCGATTTTCTGGGGCCTCGCCACCGCCGTAGTCATATGGACGGTCTGGCACTTTACCAAAGCGCCTTGCACGACGACGGCGGCCAAGAACGGTCTATGCAACCCCAGCGTGGTTGCCGGATTTATCGATGTCGAAATCCTGCTGAAGTCCGGGGGCGCCGCGCTGGCCGTGGGCGCGCTCAAAGGAGGTTACGACAGGTATATGATGCGGAGAATGCTCAACGAGGAACGCGAACTGCGGCTGCAGGCCGAGCAGCAACTGGCGGATGAACGCAAGCGGGTAGATGAAGCCATGCAGATGGTGGTAGAGCTGGTTGGCGAATTCCGTGCCGATATCCAGCAAGCCGCCGAAGAACGCCGCCAGCAGGCCGCCGAAGAACGCCGCCAGAATGCGGCCACTCAGCAGGCCTTGCTGGACGCCATCGCCAGGTTGACGGAACGGGGCAACGGCCACGCCGGGAACGGCGGCTAATCGTGGAACCGCGCCCGGTTCCACGCCAAGGCGGCCCGGAGCCCCTGCTCGGCGCGGATGCGGGCAAACTCGGCGTGCTCGGGCGTGTCCGCCGTGTCGAACTGGGTCATCAGCTCCAGGTTGTGGTTCAGCGCCGAGAGGAACCCGGCGGACTCCAGGGCGCGGTTCACGGAGATCTTGGTGGTCTTGATGCCGATGGCGGGGATGTTGCGGATCTTGTGGGCCACGCGTTCGCACTCGGCGATGAGGTCATCGTGGGCCACGACCCGATTGACCATGCCCAGGCGTGCGGCCTCGTGGGCGTCCACGATGTCCCCGGTTAGCATCATCTCCTTGGCCATCGCCAGGTTTATCGAGTACGGGGTGATCAGGAAGGGCGCGCCGTAGCCGAGGCGGATTTCGGGTTCGCCCAGCATGGCCTGGTCGGATGCGATCTTGACGTCGCAGACCTGCACCAGCTCGCAGGCCCCGCCCAGGGCATAGCCGTTCACCGCGGCGATGACGGGCTTGCTCAGGTTCCACACCATCAGGAAAGTCTCGATGTTGTACTTGAGCCGCGAGCGCCGGCCGTCAACCGAAAGCGGCTCGCCGTCGGGTCCGCCAACTTCGGACTCGATGTCAAAACCGGCGGAAAAGGCTCGCCCGGCGCCGGTCAGGATGATCACGCGGACGTCAGGATTGGCCTCAATGCCCTCCAGCGCCTCCCGGAACTCGGCCATGAGGGTCTGGCTCAGGGCGTTGAGCTTGTCCGGCCGGTTGAGAGTCAGGTAGCCGATGCCGTCCTGCTCGTCGTAAAGCAGGGTTTCAAAAGCCATGATTCATTCCTCGTTCGCGCCGGATCAGGGCGCCGTGCCCGCTGATCCTCTGCTGCGCAACCGCGCGCGAAAGCCTACGGGCCTACGATCTCCACCGACTGAATGGTCACCGGATTAACGGGGGACGAGCCCTCGCCACCTTCCCTGGTGGGCGCGGTGGCAATGGTGTCGATGGTCTCCAGGCCGGCCACGGTTTGTCCGAAGATGGTGTAGTTGGGCGGCAGCTGGTAGTCGGCGTGCATCAGGAAAAACTGGCTCCCGTTGGTGTTCGGGCCGGCGTTGGCCATGGCCATGATGCCCCGGTTGTAGGAGCGATTGACCGGCTCGTCGGCAAAGCGATAGCCGGGGCCGCCGCCGCCCGTCCCGGTGGGGTCGCCGCCCTGGATCATGAACCCAGGTATGGTGCGGTGGAAGATAACGTTGTCGTAGAAGCCCTGGCGGGCCAGGAACACGAAATTGTTGACGGTGTTCGGCGCGTCGCCGGTCAACAACTCGATGGTGATCGGCCCCGCGGTCGTGTTCAGCACTGCGGTGTAGGACGCGCCCGTGTCGATGGACATGACTGGCGGAGAGGACCATTGCTTGATGGACCGACCACCCGACACAACGACGGCGGGCGTGGGCGCGGCGGATGCGCCGGAACCCGCGCCGGAGATGGGCGTTGCCGTAGGTTGCGGTGTTGGTCCGGCAGAGCCGGAACCCGCCGGGGCGGCCGTGGGAGACGGCGGCGCTTCAGGCTGGCCCAACGGCGGCGGAGTGATGAGGTTGCAGGCCGCGAAGCTCAGCGCGGCGATGCCGGCGAACAGCAGCACGGACAGGATTTTGGTTCGAGTTATCATGGCACCAGGTCAGTAGGGGCGTGTGATCTTGGCCACCTCTTTCAAGGCGTCCAGCGAGAAATCGGCAGACTGGCAGAGGCTGATGGTTTTCTGCTCGTAATCGGCGATGGTGCTGACCATATCCGGGATGCGGTCGGCGAGCTCGAAGGGTATGTTAGTGACGCCGTGCTTGTCGCCGTGGAGCAGATCACCGGTTTGCACCGTCAAGCCTCCCACTTCGATGGGAATCCCCATGTCCACCATGTGGACGTACGCGTGGGACACGGAGACTTCCTTGGCGAAGAACTGGAACCCCAGCTCGCGGACTTCGTCCAGATCCCGGACCGTGCCGTCGGTCGCCACGGCCACTGCGCCCAGGGCCTTGTGGATGTTGGACTGCACCTCGCCCCAGTAGGCGCCGATGGGCGGGTTGTCAATGTCGTGCAGCACGATGAACCGGGGTTCCGGCACCGAGACGATCAAGTCCCACCAGTCCTCCCGGGCAATGCTGTGACCCTCCGGCCGGTTGGCGGAGATGACGCCGGTGACCGCGTAGCCGACCAAAGGCGGGAACTCCTGAAAAACGGTCTTGATCTCCGGCATCATGAAGCCGGCGTTCTTGGGCCGGAAGTTGAACCCCTCGATGGCGTTGCAGATGCTGGGAGAGTCGATTTTGGACAGAGCCTGCAGGGTGGCATCGCTTACGGTCTGGTACAAAGCGGAACCTCCGGTGATGGCTGACAGAATGCGCGCCGGCCCTCCGCCGGCGCAGGCAAAGGATACCACAAATGCCCGGGGCGCGATGACATCCGCCTTGATCGGCAGCGTTCCGTTTCAGCCGGGTTCCGTGGTTTCCGGCAACACGGCCTCATTGATACCCACCCAATGCTTCAGCCGCCGCACCTCCCAATGCGCCGGCACGTCGCCGAGCCAAGGGACGCCGGGGGCTTGTAGGCAGGGTAGGGGCGGCAGAGGCTGGCCGCGTGTTCGGTGTTCATAGATCCAACAGCCTCAAGAGTTCCGCAATGGTCAATTCGTGATGCTGCGCTATGCTTTTCAATATGTTCGAGAGCGTCTTTATTTTGATTGGATTATGTTGTGGAATGACCTCGTGGTGTTCACCGTTCACCTGGGTTGTGATGCGCACATGAGAACCGTGCTGCCTTACTGCTTCGTAGCCCAATCGCCGCAGCGCTGCCAGCAGTTCCGCGCCGCTCACGTCCCGGGCAGCCTCATGCGGTGAAAACCTCCTCGCGTACGAAATGCAGCCGGATGATCCGGGCCCGGGAAGCGGTAACGTCAAAGTAGCAAGCTACGGCTTCTTTGACGTTACCGCGGAGCTCTTCGAGGGAATCCCCCTGGGTGTGGATGCCGTACCCCAGCGCGCTGGCGGCAAACCCGCCGTCCACCTCGTCCTCGGTTACCTCGAAGATAATTTCAGTTTGAGACATGGCTATCTCCTGTTGATGTTGTCAATGAACCGTTGGCCCGATTCCGTGATGTTTATGAAGTTGCCCCTATCTCGCAAACGTCGGTCGCCGTCAACTTGGCGAGCACTCACTCAAATAGCGTCCAGTTCAGCGTTGATGCGTCGCCATTTCCATGGGATCGGATCTCCCAGGCGGGTTAGGCCATTATACGGCCGGCCTTGCGGCCTGACCTGAATGATGGGCTTGTTGAGGCTGCGTGCAATGTCCGTTTCCACGATGACGCCCGGAGCGTTGTGGGTGTCTTGGCCAATCAGGATGACCACCACGTCGCACTGGCGTAAGGCGTTCCTTGCTTTGTTCTTCCATGCCTCGTCCGGATAAGATTCATGCAGCGAACAGTCGCGGATGCGATGATTGGTTTCTTCTTTGGCCTGCCGGTAAAAACTGTTCTGAAGGTTCTTGTCTTTATCGAACTCAAAGCTCACGAAGATATTGAGGGTGGGCATAGATTCTCCTGTGTCGGGTCGGGCTGCAATCCCCTCTTTATCCGGTTGTCTCCACCAGCGACCCATCCGTTTCCTGCTCCGATCCAATTATATCAGCGCGGATATCCTCCAGCTGACGCGGCTCGCCAGCGGCACTTGCTGCCGATCTAGCCGGCATATCGGTAGTGTCTTGACTCTGCGCATCTCGCAATGCGCGATGGCGTTCCGTTTCAGGTGGGTTATTCTGTCAAACGCTGTTGCCGGTGCGGGTAGGGGCGCATAATTATTCGCCCCTACGGAGAAAACCACCTAAATTGCAGCGCTGCCGCGCGGCCCCGGTCATCGTGGGTCTCACGGGGGCCGGTGTTATACTGGGAACATAAGCGAAGGGACTGAGTATAACGGGTTGGCCGGGGGAAGGTGATGAGCGTTCTGGTAACCGGGGCCACGGGGCTGTTGGGACGGCGGGTGGTCCATCAACTGCTGGCGACCAACCACGAAGTGCGCGTCATGGTGCGCCGTCCCGGCAGCGAGAGCGTGTTCGCCACCCCGCCGACGGATTTGTGCTACGGAGACGTGAGCGACCCCGACGCCCTGGCTGAGGCCTGCCGCGACGCAACCGCAGTGATCCACCTGGTGGCAGTGATCCGCGGCGGCCCGAGACAGTTCGACGCCATCAACCGACAGGGCACGACCAACGTGGTCGAGGCTGCCAAAGCCGCCGGCTCCGTAAAACGGTTCATCCACGTGAGCGCGCTCGGCGCCGCCGACCGGCCGCGGCTCCAGTACCTGCACTCGAAATGGCAGGGAGAGCAGGCGGTAGTGGGCAGCGGGCTGCCTTACGTGATCCTGCGCCCGTCGCTGATTTTCGGGCCGGGCGACGAATTCACCACCGCCGTGGCGGCGCTGGTCCGAACCATGCCCATCGTCCCCGTGATCGGTTCCGGCAACAACCGCCTGCAGCCCATCCACGTTGACGATGTGGCCCGGTGCATCGCCCTCTCCGTCAGCGGCAACATCCGGGGCAGCCATACCATCGAAATCGGAGGGCCGGAGCAGCCGTCCTATAACGAGATCGTCGGCATCGTTGCGCAAACACTGGGACGAAAGGCGCGTCGGATAAACGTGCCAGTGTGGAAGATGAGCCTGCCGGTGACCATCATGGAGAAGATGACGCCCCGGGCCCCGGTCAATCGCGCCATGCTGCAACTGGTTACCCTGCGGAACGTGGCTGAACCGAACTCTGTGGAGCGCGCCTTCGGGTTCCGGCCCCGGCCCCTCTACGGGAACATCGATCACGTCCGGGACATCACGGCCGGCCAGGCCCTGCGCATCAACCTGGGCCTGGCCCCGGGCAGCTAGCAGGCACCGTGCTGGCAAGTTACGAAGAGGCGGTCGCCCGGCTGCTGGGCCTGGTGGACCACGAGCGTTCCGTTCTCGCCCAGCCGCGGCAGAAGCGGATCTACGACCTGCGCAACGTCGAGCGCCTGCTGGATCGTATGGGCAGCCCCCACCGCCAGCCGGGGATCGTTCACGTGGCGGGCACCAAGGGCAAGGGAAGCACGGCCGCCATGGCGGAGTCCATCGCCCGGGCGGCCGGATATTCCACCGGGTTCTATTCCTCGCCGCACCTGCACTCCTTCTGCGAGCGCATCCGGCGGGATGGTGTACCGATTTCCAGGCAGCGGTTCGCCGATCTGACCGACGCGGTATGGCCGCACCATACCGACAACGCCGCCGATCCCGAGGCCGGACCAGCAACGCTTTTCGAATACCTGACAGCCATGGGTTTCCAGTGTTTCGCCCAGGACGGCGTCGACGTCAGCGTCATCGAGGTCGGCCTGGGTGGCCGTCTGGATGCCACCAACGTGGTGTCTCCCGAGGTCAGCGTGATCACCCCCGTGAGCCTGGACCACATGGCCATCCTGGGCGACACCATCGGCGAGATCGCGGCGGACAAGGCCGGGATTATCAAGCCGGGAGCGCCCGTAGTGGTCGGGCCGCAGTTCCCCGAGGCCATGGAATCTATCCAACGGGCCGCCACCGAACAGTCGGCGCCGGTGATACGGGTGGGCGAAGCCATCACCTGGGATGTCGAGGATGCCTCGGCGGACGGCCAACTCCTGGAAATACGCGGCCGGCGGGACACCTACCGTTTGCGCCTGCCCCTGCTGGGGGATTTCCAGGGATCCAACGCGGCCACGGCGGTGGGCGCCGCTGAGGCCCTGGCCGATGCCGGATACTCCATCGACCGTCACGCGATCATCGCCGGGCTGGAGACTGTCGAGTGGCCCGGACGCATGGAAGTCCTGGCGCGAGAGCCGACGCTGGTGGTGGACGGCGCGCACAACGACCACTCAGTGGCTACACTGCTGGCCACCCTGAAGACCTACGTGCCCCACCGGAACCTGGTAGTGGTGGCCGGGTTCTCGAGGGACAAGCAGGTGGACGCGATGGTCGAGCTGCTGGCGCAGCGGGCGCACCGCGTGATCGCCACCCGCTCGCGGCATCCTCGCTCCATGCGACCGCCGGAAATCGCCGAGCAGTTCCTTGACCAGCAGGTGCAGGCGGAACGCATCGACGTCACCGCGCATACGGACGATGCCATAGCCAGGGCCGTAGCATTGGCAGAGGCGGATGACCTGGTGCTGGTCACGGGATCCCTGTTCGTAGTCGCCGAGGCCCGCGAGGCGGTCCTGGGCATCGAACCGGAGACTTATCCTGATCTGCTGCCGCCCGATTTACGTTGACCCGAACGCGACTGCTACAATTGTGGTCATGATGCACACCGAAAACGGGCGACGGCGGGTGGTGGTCACCGGCCTCGGCGCGATCACCCCGCTGGGCCTGAGCGCGGACCAATTCTGGCAGAACCTGGTGGCCGGCGTATCGGGCATCGGGCCGATGACCTTGTGCGACCCGACGGACTATCCATGCCGGATCGCCGGTCAGGCCGACGATTTCGACGCCACCGACTACATCGATCGCCGGGAGGCGCGCCGCATGGCCCGCTTCTCTCAGATGGCCGTGGCCGCCGCCTTGCAGGCCGTGACCGATGCCCGACTGGACATGGAGCAGGAAGACCCCTATCGCGTGGGCGTGCTGCTGGGCAATGGCAACGGAGGCTTCCCCACGCTGGAGGAAAACTGCCGCATCCTCGCCGACCGGGGCGGCATGCGCATGTCGCCGTTCTTCTTTCCCATGGTGCTGCCCAACATGGCGGCGGCCAACGTGAGCCAGTACGTGGGAGCGCGGGGCTACAACTCCACGGCGACGACGGCCTGCGCCGCGTCCAACAACGCCATCGGCGAGGCGCTCCAGGCCATACGGCACGGTGTCGCGGACGCCATGGTTGCCGGCGGCGCCGAGGCCGGCATCAGCCAGCTCGGGTTGGCCGGCTTCGCCGTCATGCGCGCACTCAGTACACGAAACGACGAGCCACAGCGGGCCAGCCGGCCCTTCGACGCGGGGCGCGACGGATTCGTCCCCGCCGAGGGCGCGGGCATACTGATTCTGGAGGAGTTGGAGCGGGCTCGGGCCCGGGGAGCCAACATCCTGTGCGAACTGGCCGGCTTCGGGGCCACCTCGGACGCCGGCCACCTGGTGCAGCCGCAGGAGACCGGGGAGAGCGCGGCCCGGGCCATGGCGGGCGCGCTGGCGGACGCTGGCCTGGACATCGCCGACGTCGACTACATCAACGCCCACGGCACGTCCACGCCGCTGAACGACGCGGTGGAGACGGTTGCCATCAAGCGCCTGTTCGCTGAGAAGGCTTACCTGGTTCCGATCAGCAGCACCAAAGGAATGATCGGTCACGCCCTGGGCGCGTCGGGCGCGCTGGAGGCGGTGGCCTGCGTCAGGACCATCACGGACCAGCGCATCCACCCCACGGTGAACCAGGAGTCGCCCGACCCGGACTGCGACCTGGACTATGTGCCCAACGAATCGCGGGCGGCCGACGTCAGTGTCGTGCTGTCCAACGCCTTCGGGTTCGGCGGACAGAACGCCTGCCTGGTTTTCCGGCGCTGGGAGGAATGACCCCGCGCCTTGCGCCGGGGCAAAGATCCGCCGGCGCGTTTGCGGGCGCCGGCGGCAAGATTTTTCGGGTATTGTGCGAGGCCCGCCGGCTAGTCGGCGGCTTGTCCCGCGAGCATCTCGTCGAGCATACGCTGCAAGGCCATGATGTGACTGCACACCCGTCGGGTCGCAAAGAAGGCGCATTCGCAGCGCCACTCCCCGTCACGGTAGGAGACCCGGTAGGTGTTGTGGTTGCCGATGAAGGAAGCCTCGAAGGTGTGAATGTTCACCCGCTCCGGTTCCTCGGCGTACCTGCGTGCTTTGTCAACCTTGCCGATATAGCTCGAACTCATTTCAACCCCCGCAGTGTGATAGGACGGGGATTGAACCCCGTCCATGCCTTAATGGTACTGGTAACGGCCGGAACTGGTCAATAACACGAGGACCCGGCTCGGCAAAACGGCCCAGGTCACTCCGCGCTCGGTTCCGCTGGTTGCGACGAAAGGGGAAGGGCGACGAACAACACCGCCGCCACCGCGAATAACGCGCCGATGTAGTAGATGGAAGCCTCGAACCCAAGGCTTTCGTACAGCGCTCCTGCGATGAGTGGTGACGCCACCGCCATCAGGAAAGCGAACGATTGCACGACGCCCAGACCGGTGGACGCCACGTCCCGGCCCACCACGTCAAAAACCGTGGCCGTCAAAATCGGCTGGTCGGGGTAGAGGAACAGCCCCAGCAGCGCGATCACTATGGTAAGCGGGATCCCGGTGTCGAACACCGTCAGGGCCAGAGCCGCCAGGCACGACCAGACCAGCCCCGGCACCAGCACCTGCTTGCGGCCAATCCGGTCCGACAGCGCCCCCGCCGCCGGCTTGGCCACCAATCCCACGGCGATCAGCAGCCCGATGTGGAACCCGCGGTTGGCTGGCCCCATGTCCAGGTCATTACCCAGGTACAGCGGCAGGATGGTGACCAGCGCCACCAGCGCCATGCTGCGCAAACCGCGCACCACGGTCAGTACCCACAGCGCCGGCGTCTTCAGCAGGCCGCCGGTCGCATCCACGCGCTCCGACAACGTAACCACGGGTTCATCCCGGCCGCGTCCGATGTTGCGCAGTGACCAGATGGCGCACGCCGCCAGGAAGAAGGGGACTATCGCGTACACGCTGAGCAATTCTCGCCAGCTCAAAAACGCCAGCAGCGCCCCGGTGGCCACCGGGCCAACCACGTCGCCCACGCTTCCGCCGACGCCGTGGGCCGACAGTGCGACCCCCCTCCGTTCGGGGAAGTGGTGCGAAAGCGACGCCGAGGCCGGCAGGTGCCAGATGGAATGGGAGATCGCCACCACCGCCATGCCTACCAGAAGCAGCGGATACACCGGCGAGACTCCCATGGCCAGACACCCCAGGGCCGCAACCCCCAGGCACGCCGCCAGGAGCGGTCCCCAATACCGTCGCAGGATGTCCACCACCACGCCCGCGGGCAGGGCCACCAGCCCCGAAGCCAGTTCCCGCGCTGACAAGATGCCGCCAACGCCCACGGTGTTTAGCTGGAAGGTCTGCTGGATCTCGGGCAGCGCAACCACGAAGCTCTGCACGATCCAGTGGAACACCACGTGCCCGGTGGCCAGCCCGGGAATTATAATCCTCCCTCCGAGAACGGGGGTCGGTTCTGCCGGTGGGTGGGCGGTTCCTGGGTTCTGCATAGTCACAGTCAGCTAAAGCCTCACGGCCTCGTGGGACGGCGCAGCGCCGAGCCCGGATTGCGGTGGCCGCTCAGTATAGCAACCAATTCCGTGAGCGCGAGCGGCGCCGGGTGGGGATTGAACATCAACCTTACGATAGCCGCACTGCCTCCATCGAGGAGTTGGAGATGTATCGGATCCGACGCTAACGGATCAACTCTTGCCGCAAATGAGACACCGCGCTGAGGGAGCATTTCTTGACTTTGACTAGGGCCAACACTAGGATATGGTTAGGGCAAAACATCCCGAGCCAACGCTCGGACGGATTGAGGAGGATCTATGCTAGAAGTCGTCCTTGCCGTCCTGGCGGCAGCAGGGCTAGCAACAGGGATAGCAGCAGTGGTTTGGCTGCTGCTGTCGACCAAGAAAGGCGGAAATCAACTCGAACGCAGCCGCGAGGAGGCTGCCAGCGCCATCACCCAGCCGAAGAGGAAAAGCGCACCATCCTCCTGCAGGCGCAGGAAGAGGCGCTGAAAATCCGCGAGGCCGGTGACAAGGAAATTACGGAGCAACGGCGCGAACTCAACCGCATGGAGCGCCGTTACATCCAGCGAGAAGAACAGCTCGACCGCAAACTGGAGTCCCTGGAGGAGCAAGAATCGGAACTGGAAAAGCGGGAATCGCACGCCAAGTCCGAGTTGCAGAAAGCCGAGGACCTGAAACACCAGCACAACCGGGAGCTGGAACGGATCGCATCGTTGTCCATTGACGAAGCGCGAGACATCGTGCTGAAGCGTGGCGAAGAGGAAGCATCTCACGAACTGGCTCGCCGCTACTATGAGTTGGAGAAGGAACACCAAACCCGGGCGGACGACAACGCCCGACGCATCCTCACCCTCGCCATAAACCGTCTTGCCACCGACGTGGTGTCGGAGAGCACGACAACTGTTGTTTCCCTGCCCAACGATGAGATGAAGGGTCGTCTCATCGGCCGCGAAGGACGTAACATACGGGCCCTCGAGGCCCATACCGGCGTGGACATCATCGTCGACGACACGCCCGGAATCGTGACGCTATCCTGCTTCGACCCGGTCCGCCGGGAGATCGCCAGGCTGGCCATGACCCAACTGGTCAAGGACGGGCGCATTCAGCCCGCCCGCATCGAAGAGGCGGTCAACCGCGCCGAGCGCGACATTGAAGAGACGATGTGGCGCGCCGGCGAGGAGGCCACCTTCGAGGTGGGAGTGAGCGGGCTGGACCCCGAGCTCATCAGGCTGCTGGGACGGCTCAAGTATCGCTACAGCTACGGCGAAAACGTGCTCACCCACTCCATCGAGGTGGGCCTGCTGGCCGGAATGCTGGCCTCCGAGGTCGGCGCCAACGTGCAGACGGCGCGGGCCGGCGGCCTGCTCCACGACATCGGCAAGGCCCTGACCCACGAAATACCCGGCCCGCACGCGGAGATCGGCTTCGACCTGACGACCCGTAACGGCGTCGGTTCGCTGGTCTGCAACTGCGTGCGGGAGCACCACGACGACGACCATTCCAGTATCGAGTCGTTCCTGGTGGCCGCCGCCGACGGGATCAGCGCCGCCCGCCCTGGCGCGCGCAAGGAATCCATCGAGCAGTACACCAGGCGCCTGCGCGAGTTGGAGGACACCGCCTACAGTTTCGACGGCGTGCAGCGCGCGTTCGCCATCCAGGCCGGCCGCGAGGTTCGCGTGATGGTGAGCCCCAACGACGTGGATGACGTGGCCTGCGCCAGCCTGGCCCGAGACATCGCGGGCAAAGTCTCCAAGGAGTTGCAGTTCCCCGGCCAGATCAAGGTTACAGTGATCCGGGAAACCCGCCAGGAAAGCATCGCCAGGTAGCCGCCGTCTGGAAACGACGACGCGATTACGAGGGGCGACCGTGCGTCGCCCCTTACGGCGTAGCCATTTACGGAAGATGTTATGCGAGTGTTGATGATCGGGGACATAATCGGCAAGCCGGGACGGAGAGCCCTTTCCGGGTTGCTGCCCGACCTGCGTCACGAACTGGACATAGACCTGGTCACCGCCAACGCCGAGAACACTGCCGGGGGGTTCGGCCTCACCCCCAAGACGGCCAACGCCCTGCTGCAGGCCGGTGTCGACGTGATGACCTCGGGCAACCACATCTGGGACAAGAAGGATATCCTGCCCCACATGGAGGAATTGCCCCTGCTGCGGCCGGCCAACTACTACGGCGCGCCGGGACGTGGCTGGATGATGTTCGGCGGCGTCATGGTGCTGAACCTGCAAGGACGGGTGTTCATGCCGCCCATTGACTGCCCGTTTCGCGAGGCCGACAAGCGGCTGGCCGAGGCGGAGAGCGAACTGGGTTTCGCCCCGAAAACCGTGGTGGTGGACTTCCACGCCGAGGCCACGTCCGAAAAGCAGGGGATGGCCTGGTACCTGGACGGCCGAGTCAGCGCAGTCGTCGGTACTCACACCCACGTCGCCACGGCCGACGCGCGCATCATGCCGGGGGGCACCGCCTACGTCAGCGACCTCGGGATGACCGGCCCCCAGGACTCGGTCATCGGCACGGAGGTCGCGCCGGTGCTGGAACGGTTCCGCACGGGTCTGCCCCAGCGGTTCGAGCCGGCCAAGGGCGCGTGCATCCTGAACTCAGTGCTGATCGACATCGACGACGACACCGGCCACGCCAGGGACATCGTGCGCATTGACCGCCGGATTGACGTATAACGAGAACAGCGCCCACGCATACCGGGAGACCTGATGGCAATTTCCGTTGACCTGCACCTGCACACCACCGCGTCGGACGGACGGCTGACGCCAACGGAACTGGTGGAACTGACCGCGTCCAAGGGGCTGCGGACAATTTCGGTGAGCGACCACGACACGACGGCGGGCCTGGAAGAAGCCCAGCGGGCGGTGAACCGCATACCGGGCATGCGCCTGATCCCCGGCATCGAGCTCAGCTGCGACGTGCCGGGCGGCGAAGTGCACATGCTCGGCTACTTCATGGACATCGAGGACGCCGGATTCCAGGATATGCTCGCCGAGTTCCGCCAGGGCCGCCTCGCCCGCGGCGAGGGCATGGTGCGCAAGCTGGCCGAGTTCGGCATGGAAATCGAGTGGGAGCGCGTGCTGGAGATAGCCGGCGACGCCTCGGTGGGGCGGCCGCACATCGCGCAGGCGCTGGTGGAAAAGGGTTACTTCGCCGAGCCTTCGGACGCCTTCCGGGAATATCTGGGCCGCAACGGCAAGGCCTACGTGGAGCGGTCCAAGCTGACCCCGCCGGACGCGGTGAAACTGCTGAACGACGTGGGCGGCGTGGCGGTCTTCGCGCACCCGTGGTTCGAGCGGCGGGGCAACGAGCCCGAGCCGGAACAATCCCTGATCGAAACCGTTGAGGAACTCAAGGCCGCCGGTCTGCACGGCATGGAAGTCCACTACTCCATGTATGACGAGGCGACGGTGGACTGGCTAGCCGACGTGGCGCGGGCCTACGACCTGATCCCCTGCGGCGGCAGCGACTATCACCACAGCGGGAACTCCCGCGAGCCGCTGCCCGGCGTCAACGGGCCGCCCATGGAAACGGTGGAGCGGCTGGAGGAAGCCGCCCGGCAGCTGGCATCGCGCCGGTAACGCGCGACCCACTCGGGTCGGGCAACGGTGGGGCGCCGAAATGTCGGGGGACGCGGCGACGCTGATCGGCCTGTGGGTGGTTGCCTATCTCATCGGGGCGCTTCCGGTCTCCTATCTGCTGGCGCGCGCCCTGGGCGGAATCGACCTGCGGCAACACGGCAGCGGCAACGTGGGCGCCAGCAATTTCGCCAGCCAGATGGGAAGGAAGTGGTGGTTGCCCATCGCTGCCATCGACATGATACGGGGCGGCGGGCCGATTGTTGTCGGGCAGTACGTGTTGGGCCTGTCGGCGATGCCCTGGTGGCTGATGCTGACGCCGCTCTTCACGATTTTGGGCAACAACTGGTCGCCATTCCTGCGCTTCACGGGGGGCCGCAGCGTGGGCGCATGGGCCGGCGGGATACTGGGGATGTCGCCGGTCCTTTTTGCGGCCGGCCTGGCCCTGTACGTGCTGGGATGGCGGGTAACGCGGCGGTCCGCAGAGTGGCTGTTGGCGGTGATGATCGCGCTACCGGTCATGGCGATTGCCTGGCCGGAGCGGTGGCTGCTGGTCGGCGGAAACGAGCAACTTGCGGTATTCGCGGCGGCCGGAGCGGTCCTGATACTGGCGAAACGCCTGGCATCCAACGGACAGCCGGCGCCCGAGGACATGTCGCGGAGTACGGTACTGCTCAACCGGCTGCTGCGAGACCGGGATATCGCCGACCGGGAGGAGTGGCTCGCGCGCACCGCCGAGTATCAGAACGATGCGAGGTAACTAGGATATGGCAGAACAGCACACCGATTCTCAGGCGATGACCTGCCACTGGCACCCGGCGGTACCCACGGGCCTGTCGTGCAGCCAGTGCCGGCGGCCGATCTGCACCGACTGCCTGGTGCAGGCGCCGGTGGGGATCCGCTGCCGGGAGTGCGGGAGGCCGGTGCCGGTGCCGACCTTCGACGTGCGGCCGTCCAACTACGCCAAGGCCGCAGTCGTGGCCGCGGTCATCGGCGTGCTCGGCGTGATCCTGTGGCTGACGCTCATCTTCTTCACCGGCACGCGCCTGATTTCGCTGGTGGTCACGCCCGTGGTTGTTGGCTACGCGGCCGGGGAGATCATCAGCCGGGTGGTCAACCTCAAACGCAGCAAGGGACTGATGTACATCGCCGGCGGAACGGTGGTGCTCAGCTCGCTGGTCGCCATGATCCTGACCGGAGGTCTGGTGTTGAGCCTGTGGGGCATTCTCGCCCTCATCCTGGGCGTGCTGATCGCCATCGCACGGGTCCGGCTGTAGGGGACCGGAGTCGGATGGCATCTCTTAATCCGCTCTTCCTGAGCTTGTCGAAGGATGGGTGGACCGGAGCCAGCATGGTTCGGAGGCTCACCATGAGCGGATGTAGAGGACTTGGCAATCGTCCAGTTTCATCCGCCGACAGAGTTTTCCGCCCACAGCCGGCGCACGGTGTCCCGGGTGATGCCGGACCGGAAGCCCCGGCGCTGCAGGTAGTCCCACATCTTGCGGTGGAAGTCCGCATAGGGCATTACGCCTCGAGCGAGCAATCGCTGGGCGCGCCGCTCCCCCGCGCGATAGGCGGCGTCAACCTCATCCAGACCGACCAGGGCTTCGTCAATGATAGGATCGGCGATCCCCTTGCCGCGCAGCTCCCGCCGAATGAGTGAGGACCCGCGCGGTTTGCGCCGTTCGCGGCTGTTCCGCCACTGCCTGGCATACTCCACGTCATCCAGGTAGCCGTACCGCTTGAGGGAGGTCAGCGCCTGCTCCACGACGGGCTGCTCGAAATCTCGCCCCACCCGCCGCCGGACCTCCGCAACTGTCCTCGGCTTGAAGCTCACATAGCGCAGGGCAACCCGCAGGGCGTCCGGATAGGAAGCCGACTTCTCCGGAGTCTCCATGCCGCACCTCCGGCCCTGCCGCTCACCGGCCGCCCGGGTATGCCGCGTCCCCAGTCCTCGCTAGTTCAGGCTGACGGAGTTGGGGCTGGCGATGTAGGCGGCGGCATCGGCAGCCGAGCCGTCCAGGTGGCCATTGGCGTCTGGCAGGTCTTCTTCGGGCAACTCGTCACCCCGGATCAGGGCCTCGATTTCGTCGGCAATTTCGCTGTGCTCCAGGAGGAAGTTCTTGGAGTTTTCGCGGCCCTGTCCCAGGCGGGTTTCGCCGTAGGAGTAAAAGGCCCCGGCCTTCCTGATGATGTTCTGGTTAACGCCGATGTCCAGCAGGTCGCCCATCTTGCTGATGCCCTGGTTGAACATGATGTCGAACTCGGCGACGCGGAAGGGCGCCGCGACCTTGTTCTTGACGATGCGGGCGCGGACCCGGCTGCCGATGATCTCCGAACCCTGCTTCAGCGACTCGCTGCGCCGCAGGTCAATGCGCACGGAACTGTAGAACTTGAGCGCCCGGCCGCCGGGAGTGACCTCCGGGCTGCCGTAGCTGATGCCGATCTTCTCGCGGATCTGGTTGATGAAGACGACGGCGGTGCGGGAGCGGTTGATGGTAGCGGTCAGCTTGCGCAGGGCCTGGGACATCAGGCGGGCCTGCATACCCACGTGCACGTCGCCCATATCGCCCTCAATCTCGGCCTGGGGAACCAGGGCGGCCACGCTGTCGATGACGACGGCGTCAACGGCGCCGCTGCTGACCAGCTTCTCGGTGATGTCCAGCGCCTGCTCCGCGGAGTCGGGTTGCGAGATGAGCAGGTCGTTCAGGTCCAGGCCGCAGTTGGTGGCGTACTGCGGGTCCAGGGCGTGCTCAGCGTCGATGTAGGCGGCGAGGCCGCCCATGCGCTGGGTCTCGGTCATGATGTGGATGGCAAGGGTGGACTTGCCGGCCGACTCCCCGCCGTAGATCTCGGTAACACGGCCGCGAGGCAAGCCGCCGACGCCCAGTGCCAGGTCCAGGGACAGCGAGCCGGTGGGGATCACGTTGGTGATCAGGTGGGCGACCTGCTCGTCGCCGCGCATCACCGCGCCCTTGCCATGGTCCTTTTCAATGCGACCCAGGGCGACCTCGAGGGCGGCCAGCTTGTTCTTGTCGAGATTCAGGGTTTCGGGGTTGATTGCCATCGTTAGCCTCCCGCACGGCTGGTTTGCACTTACGGGGAGTTTAGCACGCGCGTTCCATTCATGCAATGGAGCAATGTCGTTATTTTGGCGGGATTTGCGGGGCGCACGGCCCCGGGGCTAGAAGTCTCAATAGCCGCCTTCGAACCCGATGGTGACCACGCCATTCTCGACGATGATGGGGGTGATCCGCTCGCCGCCGGAGAGTTCCAGGAGGGCCGGCACCTGGTCGGGCTGCTTGGAGACGTCGATCTCGGTGTAGGCCACGCGCTGGCGGCGGTAGTGCATCTTGGCCTGCGCGGAGAAGGGACAATCGGGATGAGTGTAGAGGATGATTTCGGTATCGTTGGTGGTAGTCAATTTGATCTCCTGCTGTTGCCGACGCAAAGTCGTGAGACTGCGATGTGCTTCCCGGTGGGCAATTGTACGTAGGGGCCTGGGAAAGCGCAACGAGAGGTGTCCGCCTCATGCGTACCGGCTTTCGCAAATCGTCAGAGGCAGGATTTTCAAGATTTAGGGATTATCAGGATTAGAACCGTCCCATGATGGAGCTCTCCCAATCCTGCTCAATCCTAAAATCCCGTAAATCCTGATTCCGACGTTTCTCCGCCGCAAATCAGACCGGCACGGTCTGCGCTTCCAGCACTTCGTTGACCACCGATTCCTGGCTGCGTTCGCGCAGGCGCGCCATGCTCTTCAGGATGATGCGATGGGCCAGGGCGGGAGTGGCCAGCGTCTTGATGTCGTCGGGCGTGACGTACTCCTGGCCGCGGATGCCGGCCAGGGCCTGAGCGCAGCGGTAGAGGCCCAGGGTGGCGCGGGGGCTGGCCCCCAGCTCAACGTCGGGATGCTCGCGGGTGGCGCGGATCACCTGCACCAGGTAGTCGCGCAACACCGGGTCGATGTACACCTGCCGGACCAGCGCCTGGATGCGCAACACGTCGTCCGCAGATGCCACGGGACCAAGGGAACCCAAAGGATCCGCGTCCTCGAAACGCTCCAGCATGGCGGTTTCGTCGTCTTCGGACGGATAGCCCAGACGGAGGCGGAGCAGGAAGCGGTCAATCTGCGCCTCGGGCAGCGGGAAGGTGCCCTCCAGCTCGATGGGGTTCTGGGTCGCCAGGACGAGGAACGGCGCGGGCAACTGCACCGTATCCTGGTCGACGGTGACCTGCCGTTCGGCCATGGCTTCCAGCAGCGCGGACTGAGTTCTGGGCGTGGCGCGGTTGATCTCGTCGGCCAGGACAACTTGAGAGATCACCGGGCCGGGGCGGAATTCGAACTGCCCATTGTGCTGGTTGTAGTAATGGATGCCGGTGATGTCCGAGGGCATCAGGTCGGGAGTGAACTGGATGCGACGGAACTCGCAGTCCAGGGAGTAGGCCAGCGAGCGGGCGAGGGTGGTCTTGCCGATCCCCGGCACGTCCTCAACCAATATGTGCCCCGCGCTGAAGAGGGCGGCCAGGGTGTATTCGATGACCTCATCCTTGCCGACAATGGCCAGCTGGACGTTGTCGCGGATCCTGGCGGCAGTGTCCGCGATCTGCTGTGCCTGGGCTGCGGTGATCACTGCGCCGCCTCGGACGGGCCGGCGACCAGGGAAGACAGGTGCTCCTCCGCTTCCCGCAGATCCTTGGGGGAGTCGACGCTGCGCCAGAAGGCGTCGGTGGATACGGCGGACATGCGACCCGCGGCCGCCAGTGCCGGGAAGGTCGTGGTCTCGTGGTCGCCGATCTCGGGCAGCAGGTCGCGAATGCCGGGGTGGAGGACATAGACGCCTCCGTTGATCGCGTAGGGGAGCACTGCCTTCTCACGAAACTGGTCTACGATGCCGTCCGCGCCGGTGTCCACTATGCCGTAGGGACTGGTCATCGGCACGGTGAGGATGGTGGCGCAGTGGGCCGGGTTCAGGCGGCGGCGCGCATGGTAGTCGGCGATAAGCTCGGGCAGCGAAGCGTCGGTGATGACGTCGCCGTTCGTGGCAATCACCGGACGATCGTCACCGGGCAGCAAGTCCAGGCCTTGCCGGAGAGCCCCTCCCCTGCCGAGCGGAGCGTCCTCCCGGCTGTAGTGCGCGCGGACCCCATGCTCGCTGCCGTCACCGAAATAGTCTCCCACCGCGTCGGCCAGGTGGCCCACCAGGAAGACAACATCGGTGACGCCGGCCTCGCGCAGCCAGCTGACCTGGTGCCAGAGGATGGGGCGACCGCACAAGTTGATCATGGGCTTGGGCACGGTGTCGGTCAGGGGACGCAGCCTTTCACCCTTGCCGCCGGCGAGAATCAGTGCGTACATGGCAGACGGTATGCTAATGCGGCCGGCGGGTGGGGTCAATGGGAATTGCGGTTGCGCGGATCACAGCAGTTCGCGGAACTCTTCAACCGTCAGCCCGGCCTGCGTAATGATGTTACCCATGGTTCCGGGCCTTATCGGGTTATGGCGAGGGATGGATATCCTGACTCTTCCCTTTTCCATTCGGATGTGTTTGCTTTGCTTGATGATGCGGAAGCCGGCTTTACGCAAGGCCCGCACCGCGTCCAAATGGTTGACGCCGGGAAACACCGGCATAACTACACGATCACCTGGTCTTGATCATCAAGTTCAACAACTTTGATCAGAGGCGTACCCAACAGCAGCAATTCCTGCAGCATAATCAGCCACTCGCGAATGGCGATTTGGATGTTCTCCAGAGCCTCTTCGTAAGTTTCGCCCTCGGAAATGCAGCCGGGCAGTGTGGGACAAGAGACTGTATATCCTTCGGCGCTCTTGATCATCTCAATCTCGTACCGCCTCGCGGAGCCGCCTCGCCCAGTGTCGAGCTGCCAGCCGACGTCAACGTCCACCTCACGCAATTCTTCGTCAGCAATGACCGTCTCCCAGAAGAAACCTTCGCGCTCGCAAATGGAGCCGGTGATCTCGTACCCGATGTTTTCCAGCGCTTCTTCAGCGGTGGCGCCCTGCGCTTTACTGTCCGGCAGACCGGGACAAACCGCTACGTATCCTTCTTCCGATTTGTGCAGCAAAACCCGGTATTTCATGGCTGCTCCTCGCTAACCAACCTGTTCCAGAGATAAACCGGAATACGTGAACTCCCCACGATGAAGCAGCGCCCCTGCCTCCAGCGGCGGCAGAGGCGCTTCCTGCATTATACGGCAGGGTGGCGTTCGGGCAGGCTACTCGTAAGCCCGGGGCCGGAACTCCGACGCGCAGTACCGGACGTTCTCCCAGAATCCGGCCGCGTCCCGTTCGACGTTGACCGCTTGCAGGAAGTCCCTGCTGGGATCGTCGTAGATGATGCACGGAGCATACAGCGCGATGTCAGGGAAGGCGAACAAAAGTGCTATCACCAGGGCCATGCAGCCCATGAACGGCAAGACCCCGATGTACACGTCGGTAATCGTGCTTTCTCGTAACGCCTCCTGTGCTGCCGCGGTCTGTTCCGCCATCTGAGCGTCAACGTCCTGTCTGACGCCGTGGAGGATGTACAGGTTGATGCCCTCGGGCGGGCTGATCAGCGCCGCCTCCACCAGGATCACCATGATGATGCCGAACCACACCAGATCCACGCCGACGGCTTCCAGCGAGGGCGTGAGAATCGGAATGGTGGTCACCAGCATGGCGAAGCTCTCCATGAAGGTGCCCAGCAGCAGGTAGAAGAACACCAGGATGATCACGAACTGCAAGGCGTTGAGGTTCAGGCCGGTGATCCACTCCGAGATGTCCTGGGAGATGCCCAGGCGGGCGAAGGCGAAGCTGAGGGTGAAAGCCGCCATCACGATGAGCATGATCATCGACGAGGTGCGGACGGTGGAAATGATCGCGTCCAGGAGCATGATCCGAATGCCGCGCATGGACTGGTTCCAGTCCGCGTAGACGCCCTGGGGCTTCTTGTACAGTTCGTTGGCTATGGCCACCACCAACGCGCCGAACACCCCCAGTGCGGCAGCCTCGGTGGGCGTGGCCCAGCCGGTGTAGATGGAACCCAGCACCACGAAGATGATGATCAGCACCGGGATGATGGCCACCAGGCCGACGGTCGCCTCCTTGACCATCCGCAGCCATTCGGCGACGGCCTCCGGATACGAAAGGGTGGAGCGGCCGCGGCGGTAGGCGGCGCGGTCCGCCGGGTCGGTCAGGCCGGCCTCGGTGGCCTGCTCCTGGCGCATGACGGCCATCTGCTCATCGGTATAGCGCCGAACCGCGACCCCGTGAAACCAGGCGCGATACAGGCGACGAACCTCCTCGTCCATGGGCGCGGTGCGAGGCAGCAGCACCGACGTCACGACCATCATGAGAATCATGGTGAAGGCCAGCAGGAAGCCGGGCAGGAAGCCGCCCATGTAGAGGCGGCCGATGGACTCCTCTACCAGCACGCCGTAGATGATGAGTCCGATGCTGGGCGGGATCAGGATGCCGAGGGTTCCGCCGGCGGCCAGAGAGCCGATGACCAGGCGCTCGCTGTAGCCGCGCTGGCGGAAGGACGGCAGGGAAACCCGGCTGATGGTGGCGGAGGTGGCCACGCTGGAGCCGGAGCACGCGGCGAAGACCGCGCAGGAGGCGATGTTGGTGTGCAGCAGCCCGCCCGGCAGGAAAACCAGCCACCGGGACAGCGCGCCGTACATCCGCTCGCCCATGCCGGAGCGAAGCATCAACTCTCCCATGAGCAGGAACAGCGGCACCGCCACCAGGATGAAGTTGGTGTTGCTCTCCCACGCCTTGTTGCCCAGGATGTTCCACAGCGGAGCGTCCGAGAACATCTGCATCATCACCAGGGACAGCACTCCAAGCGCCCCGGCGACGTACAGCCCGATAATGAAGAAAACCCCCATCATGCTGAAAGCAGCGATGATTGCCATATTTCAGATTCCTCGGTGTGGCGGCAGCCGCCGGTTCTGCGGCTGCCGTGGGTCGGAGAAGTCGGTGGGAATGAGCAGTGCGGCTACACGCCGGAGGCGGCTTCCTGCATGACCTCGGCTTCGGGAGCAAGTTCCGCAACGTCGCCGCCGGAGTTCTTGTGCCATATTTCGAGAAGACCACGCAGTATCATGCTCAACATCCACTGGAACGCAGTGAATGCGAGCATGGTGAAGCCCACGGCTACGATCATCTGGAACATCCACAACTCGGGCAGAAAGTTCCCGATGAGATAGGTGTTCGCCAGGGCCGGCTCGCACATGCCCTCGGCGTTGGTGCGGATGCACTTGGACTCGGCGACCTCTTCCCAGCTCTTGATGGCGGTGATGAGGCCGAAGAACCCCACGGACCCCAGCGCCATCCAGTCGGCCGCCGAGCGAACGTAGGGGTGGATCCGTGAAAAGAGGGGCAGCAGCACGTCAATGCGGACGTGGGAGCCGGTGCGCAGGGAGTAGGAAAACGCCCAGGTTCCGGCGAAAGCCAGGATGTAACCGCCCACCAGCTCCTGATTGCCCAGGATGGGGCCGCCCAGCTTCCGCATTATCACCTGGTAGGTGATGTAGATGCCCAGAATGAGCAAAAGAGACCCGCAGACGTATCCGAAGATCCGGTAGACCCAGTCCAGGCCGCTGTCGATCTTGTGGATGAAACGGGTCAGAAAGACCGGCGTGGGCGTCGCCGCAGATGGTGTAGTCAACTGGCGCCTCCGGTAAGCCGGGCAAGCGTGTTCATAATGCGCCGGCAGATCATCGAATGCTGAAGAAACAAAGGGGGAAAGGGGCAAAAATCCCCGCAGATGACACGCAAGATGGGACTATATTGGCCGGTCTGATAAAAGTCAACCAGCGCGAAATTCGACGCGATCCGGTGGGTCTTTTATCAGGCCGGCCTGACGGCGGGAAGCCCGGAAACAAACTGCCCGCTACTGTATGTCCTCCGCTTGCCCGTCGGGGCCGACGCGGACACCGATGATGGGCGCGGCCTTCTCGTTGTAGATCTGCACGGCCTCGCTGTTGGGACCGCCCGTGCGCTCAACCCACTTGGGCAGCACGTTGTTGCGCCCGGCCTGGAACAAAGCGTCCTTCACTTCCTGGTTGAACTCGATGTACTCCATGCCGCCCTCGGTGTTCTCGCTGATGCCCTCGTCGGTCCACACGGTCTCCACCCACTCGCGGGACGTGCGCTGGTGCCGCTCGCCCTCCTCCTTGATGATGGCCTGGAGGTCCGGCGGAATGGAGTCCCACACGTCCTTGTTCATGGTGATCCACGTCACGCCGATGGCTACGATGGGGCCGACCAGGTAGTCGGTAACCTCGTACCAGCGCACGCCCGAGCCGCAGGTGCCGCAGGACACGGCGGCGTCCAGCACCCCGCGCTCCAGGGCGGTGTACACGTCGGCAAAGGCCATGAACTGCGGATCCGCGCCCATGCCGCCCAGCAGGTCGCTGAGCACCGTGCTGTGGCTCCGCGTCTTGAGACCCTCAAAGTCGGCCAGGGAGTTCAATGGGCGCGACGAGAAGTAGTAGTTGCTCTCGTAGTAGTTCTCCATCACCACGATGCCGTTGGACTGCTCCTCGATGATGCTGTGGATGTCCTCCCGTGTGGCGTCGATGACCGCGAAGTTGGTTTCAGGGTCCGGGTAGAGGCCCCACAGGTTGGCCATGTCGATGATCGGCAGGTCCCCGCCGATGTAGCCGGAGTAGATCTCGGCCAGCTCCATGGTGCGGTCCTCGATCAGCCGCAGCGAGTCGGGCCCGGCCAGGCCCAATTCGGGGAACGAGCTGATCTGGAAATCGACCTGCCCCTCGGTGCGGTCGTAGACGCGCTTGATGAAGCCGTCAATCCCGTGTTCCGCCTCAGTGGAGTAGATGAGGGTGCAGGGGTTGCCGGTGCGGTTAATGCACACCAGCTGGATGTCTATATCCTCCCCCTGGGAGACCAGCTCGGCCTTCTCCATGCTGCCTGCCATCATGGCGCCGTCGAGTTCCTTGGCGGAGCCGTCGGGATCGATCGCGACGCCCAGGATGGGAGCAACCTTGTCGTTGTAGAGCCGCGCCGCATCGCTGTCGGGGCCACCGGTGCGCTCGACCCAGTTGGGGAGGATCACGTTCAAGGCCACTTCCCGCATCTTGGTCTGTACTTCGTCGCTGAAGGGCCGGTGAATCATGCCGGACTCCACGTTCGCCTCAACGCTGTACACGTTCCATTCTTCAATGAGGGTTTTGCGGGCGAGTTTTTCGTGTTCTTCGCCCACGTCCAGGATGATTTGCTGAATATCGGGAGGCAGTTGGCTCCACGAATCACTGCCCATGGTGAAGTAGGCCACGGCGACGGAGCCGATGATGGGACCGTACAGGTAATCCGTGACCTCGTACCAGCGCTGGCTGTGCCCGGGTTCGCCGCCGGTAACGCCGGCGTCGAGGACGCCGCGCTCGAGGGCAGTGTAAACGTCGGCAAAGGCCACAAACTGTCCTTCCGCGCCCAACCCGGCCAGCAGGTCGCCCAGGATGGTGCTGTGCTGGCGGATCTGCTTGCCCTCAAACTGCGACAGCGAGTCCAACTCGTCCCGGCTGAAGATGAACTGGTTGGGATAGTAGTGGCGCATGATGGGCTGCCCGCCCGTGGTCTCCTTGAGCACCCGAACCAGATCCTCGTGGATCGCGTCGGATAGCTCCAGGTGCGCCTCCTCGCTGGGGGACAGGCCCCACAGGTTGCCGATGTCCAGCAGGGGCAGGTCACCGCCCACGTATCCGCTGTACACCTCCGCGACTTCCAGGGTGTTGTCCTCGACCAGCCGAAGGGTATCGCCGCCCGCGATTCCCAGTTCCGGGAAGGAGGATATGACGAACTGCACCGGGCCGTCGGTGCGCTTGGCCACCTCGGGAACGAAGAAGCTGTTGACCAGCTCGCACGCCGCCACGCTGCGGTTGATGCAGACCAGCTGGAACTCGAAGCTCTGGCCCTGGGTTTGCAGCTGGGTTCCGCTGCCATTGCCACCGGTGGCCGGCGCGGCCGCCATGGCCGTCGGTTCGGGGGCCGTACTGCCGCCGGTAGTTC
Source organism: Dehalococcoidia bacterium (assembly GCA_965207585.1). Taxonomy (GTDB): domain Bacteria; phylum Chloroflexota; class Dehalococcoidia; order Lucifugimonadales; family UBA3495; genus Bin87. The sequence goes on from CBDBMT010000003.1 coordinate 569,349, forward strand.
CGGATCCGGTGGTCGATGCGGCGGGAGCTTCGCTGGCGCCGCCGCAGGCCAGCATGAGAGCTACCAGCGCCGATAACAGGAAGGGCAATAGAAACTTCGTCGCAACTGTCAGTGATCGGTGATTGATGGTGTCCTTCATATTCCCTCCTTGCCAAACCTTGCCGTTGCAAGCAGCGAACCACGCAATAATATGTTGACAGTTCGGCAGTGTATGTCAGCGAAAAAGTGCTGTCAAAGCGCAATTTGCAATAAAAATCGGCCACGATTATCAGGGACTCATGCGTACCGTCTTGCGTGGATTGTCAGAAACAGGATTTATGGGATTTTATGATTTAGCAGGATTGGGTCATTGCCATCAAGGAACGGTCCTAATCTTGATAATCCCTGAATCCTGAAAATCCTGCTTCTGACGTTTCACGCCGCAAACCGGTTACGCATGAATTAGCGGAGCGAGTGTGACACCCGCTCCGCTTGAAGGCGCTCGTCCGTCGTACCGTAGGCTATTCGGTTGACGACGCCGTGCCGTCGGGGTTGATCTTCACCTTGACGATGGGGGCCACGATGTCATTGAAAATGACCGCCGCTTCGGAGGTGGGACCACCGACGCGCTCGACCCAACCCGGAACAACGTTCTCGATGGCCGATTGTCGCTGAGCGGCCTTCATCTCCGGCGTGAACTGCACTTCCTGCATACCCTGCTCCACGTTCTGCGCAATGGCGTTGGGCGCAAAGTGCTCGAAGAGGAGCTGACGGTTCAGGTAAGCGTGACGGGCGCCTTCTTCCAGGACGATGTTCTGCAAGTCCTGGGGCATCTGGTTCCAGCGGTCGGCGTTGACGGCGAACCAGCTGTGGCCCACCGACACGATGGGGCCGACCAGGTAGTCGGACACCTCGTACCAGCGCAGGCCGTGTCCGCAGGAACCGCAGGAGATGGCGCCGTCAATGACGCCGCGCTCCAGGGCGGTGTACACGTCGGCGAAGGCGATGAACTGCGGGTCCGCGCCCATGCCGGAAAGCAGGTCGCTGAGCACGGTGCTGTGGCTGCGCACCTTGAGGCCCTGCAAGTCCTCCAGGCCGTCAACCTGGGGCTTGGCGAAGATGTAGTTGTGGGCCGTCATCATGTACGCGATCTGGATGCCGCCGTTCTCAGCGGTGACCTCGGCCATCTTGGGCTGGATGGCGTCAATGACGTCCAGCTGGTCCTGCTGGGTGGCGAAGAGGCCCCAGAGGTTGCTCATGTCCATGATGGGGAAGTCGCCGCCGACGTAACCGGAGTAGATCTGGGCGGAGTCCAGCGTGCCGTCCTCAATGAGGCGCAGGGAGTCAGGGCCGGCGATGCCGAGCTCGGGGAAGGACGAGATTTCGAAATTGACCTGGCCGTTGGTGCGACGCTTGACCCGCTCCACGAAGCCGATGTCCTCGGTCTCGGAGTAGTTGCCGATGGCGAGGCCGCAGTCCACCAGGGTGCGGTTGATGCAGGCCATCTGGAACTCGAAGCTCTCCCCGGAGGAGGTCAGCGGGGTCAGGTTGAAGTTGATCCCGCTCTCCACGCCGCAGGACCATCCCGCCGGGCTGCCGCCGCCATGGGCGTCGGGTACGCTGGCGCCGGTTTCGCCGTCGCACTGCGTGGAGGCCATGGCTTCCTTCTCGCCGGTGGGCGAGTCGACGATGCTGATGCACACTTCGCCGACGCTGCGGTCGCTGCCGCAATCGATGCCGCCGGACATCGCCGGCATCATGGCCTCGGTCTCGCTGGCCGTGCCGTCGGGGTTGATGACCACGCCGACGATGGGGCCGACCTTGTCGTTGAAGATCTGCACACCCTCGGAGCTGGGCCCGCCGGCGCGTTCCACCCAGTTGGGAATGATGAGGTCCAGGGCGGTCTCGCGCATCCTCGCCTTCACGTCATCCGGGAAGTCGGAGTATTCCATTCCCCCTTCGACGTTGAGGCTGATGCCGGCCGGATCCCAGTCCGCCTTGAGCAGGCTCAGGTTTTCGGCCTCGTACTCCTTGCCGACCTCTTTAAGGATGGCCTGGTTTGCCGCGCTGAGCGCGCCCCACTTCTCGCTGTTGACGGTGACGTAGGTCACGCCGATGGAGCCGACGATGGGGCCGTAGAGGTAGTCGGTAACCTCGTACCAGCGCTGTCCGTAGCCCGGGGTGCCGCCGGTGATGCCAGCGTCGAGGACGCCGCGCTCGAGGGCGGTGTACACGTCGGCGAAGGCCACGAACTGACCCTCGGCGCCCAGACCGGAGAGCAGATCGCCCAGGATGGTGCTGTGTTGGCGGATGTTCTTATCCTTGTAGGATGCCAGGTTGGGCAGCGGCTCGCGGCTGAAGACGTACTGGTTGGGATAGTAGGCCCGGAAGACGGGCTCGCCACCGGTGGAGTCCCGGAGGATGCGGATCATGTCATCCTCGATGGCGTCGGTGAGGGCCAGGTGGGAGTCGTTGCTGGGCGAGAGGCCCCAGAGGTTGCCGACGTCGATGATGGGAAGGTCGCCGCCCACGTAGCCGGAGTAGATCTCGGCGAACTCCAGGGTCTGGTCGTTGACCAGCCGGATGGTGTCGGGGCCGGCGAGGCCGAGTTCAGGGTAGGACGAGATTTCGATGGTGACCTCGCCGTTGGTGCGCTCGCTGACGTTGGGGGCATAGAAATCGCGGATCAGCTCGCAGGGGCGCAGGGTGCGGTTGATGCACACCACCTGCAGGGTGATCGCTTCCTGAGTAGCTGCGGCCGGAGCGGCGGGCGCCGCGGTGGTTGGTTGCTCGCCGCCGGCTGGAGCCGCGGCGGGAGCGGCCGGCTCCGGCGTCCCGCCTCCGCAGGCGGCAACCACTGTCATCAGCAGGGCTACGGTCGCCGCGGCGAAGATCGCTCGCCAGGGCAGGGAAGCGGCGGTAAACCGACGCAATCTGCGTGAACTGTGCATAGAATCTCCCTCATATTTGCGATTTGCGCAGCCGGCAGCAGTACGGTATGGGCCGGCGCCGGCCACGCCTCACAGTTTGCCGCAACAAACTACCAGCAGGCCGGCACAGTGTCAACGATGGGGATGGGCTCACAGCAGCGTTCCGTTTCAGGTGGTTGCATCGCGAGGCTGGACAGGATAGACGGGATGGGACTGATTGCCGGGGGAACGTCAGAATCAGGATTTGCCGGATTCTGTGATTGTGAAGGATTGGGAGACCTCCATCACCGAACGGTTCCAAACCGGATAATCCCCAAATCTTGAAAATCCTTTTTCTGAACCATTGGTGCTAGTTAGTGTCAGAGGGTGAAGTGTGCAATGGAGCGATGGATGTGTCCCTTGGCGTCGGGGTCCAGTCCATTCCAGTTCACCAGGATGTTGAAGGCGACCATCAGGTAACTCAAGTGCGCTTCAAATCCGCGCCAGGTGATGTGTCGCATCCGCTTGCTGTTCCAGGCATTAGTCATCATGGAGAAGGTGGTTTCCACGATCATCCGCACGTTCCACTGGCCGCGCTTGCAGATTTTCACGTTGTCCGGGTCTCCTTTGGCCCGGTGAAAGCCGGTGTCGGCCAGGATGATCATCCGATCGTCGTAGTTGGCCAGCAGGGGCAGGAACCGCTGGTCGTGGACGTTGGCGGTATTGCAGTCCCAAGCTACGATCCGGCCCCACTGGTTGAGCACGATGCAGAGTTTGCCGCCCAGGATCCAGCGGTGATTGGATTTGCCCTTCCGGCCCACCTGGTGGATATCCCGGCCCGAACGCACCGGATGGCCCAATTCCACGCCGTAGCTGTCGGCCACGCCCAGCACGGTGGGTTCAGCCAGGAAGCGGCCGACCCAGCAGGATTGAGTTTCCAGCCGGCGGTTGAGCCGGGAGCGTTCGGGCAGTTGGGGGAAAAGGTCGCCATAGTTGTCCTGGAGCCAATGGTAGAAGGCGCGTTGACCGACGTTCTTCATGGCACCGACGTTCTTCATGGCCTGGAGCACGCCGATGGTGATGAGTTCGCCCAGTGAGAGCACGGCTTGGGGATGCTGGGGCGCGTCATCGGGCAGGGCGTCGTCTATCGTGCAGTAGAGTTCGGTGATAAAATCGGCGATGTTCACGAGGTCCCTCTTGCTGAGAGTGTGTCAACCCACAGCATAACGGGACTTCGTGGCACTTTCAAAATTCACTCAAACTAGCACCAATGGTTCTGACGTTCCCATGCCGCAAGCTGGGTACGCATGAGGGCGATGGGTGACTTGCAAAACGGGTTGACAAACCCGAAAATGCCAAGCAGACAGGTGAAGAATGATGGTTATGGCAGACAGTGAACGACGGCTTTGGCGATGGTTTCGCTGGAGAGGGGTTGTACCGGACGCTGCTTGTAGGCAGTATGCGAGAACCAAGCAACACCAACAGCGCAGACAACCCCCCTGCGAACGGGAGCTTAAAATGGGCAGTAGCACAATCACCAGCCAAATCATCGCCGGCGTCATCACCGGCGTTATTGCTGGCGTATCCGCAGGCTTGATCCTATCCGCCTTATTTTATGTTCAGCAGCGCATCAACCGCAGTATAGAAAGGCGGGATCAAATCACGTACATCAGGCAGATAGTAGAGAAATTCCAAAAGGATGTACTAGCCGCGCAATGGCTCGCGGAATCTGATGACCCATTATTGGCCAATACACCAGATATTGTAAGTCAGGGGCGACTGGCAATCCTTGCTCATACGTATGGCGAAATCGTCAAAACGCTGGAGGGCAGAGCAAGCACCCTATCTTTCGACGAAAAGGAGCAAGTGCTTGACGCATTCTCCATATATAGAATCGTACTTGAGAAGCCCTTTGGTGAACGGCGTCTTCTGTTGAGAGAAGCCCATTACCACGATATGTTCGATAAACTCGAGGCAATTGAATGGCTCAAAGTGGAGAAAGTTGACCGAACCCCTATTGGGCCAAGACCACCCTAAAATAGATCGGATTCAAACGTGGCTTGTCTGCCTCGCTGCCGGAGCCATCGGCCTGGCGTGGCGTGAATTGGAGACTCGTATCGAGCAGGAATCTGTCGGTGGGTTCGCCTGAAGTGGCGAAAGGGGCCGGCTTTTTGGTCGTGCGTAGGGGTGAGTAGGCTCCCGTCCCTACGTTCTAAGCGTGCGCCGCAGTTTTGCAAGTTAAGCCGATTCCCTATTCAAAACAGGGGCGTTTCGGCAAATCGGGAGTTTTGCAAACGTCTCGCGATGGGTACTGCGTCACTTTGAATTTTAACCCCTAACCCCCAATCCTAATCCCCAACCCCAGGCCAACCCACCAGCCAGCCCTAAACCCCTTAATACAACTCTACCAGCTCAGCCTACCCATTCCGCCAAACCTGTGCTAGTCTCCCCCTTGCCAGCCCCTACCCTACCGGCCGGCCAGATCACAATTCTAATCATTCAAATTTATAAAGGTGAAAATTATGCCCACGGGTCCAAACGGCGAAAAGAGACCGGCCAACACGATAGAAGCCGCTATCATGGTGGCTCGGATAGCGGTGGGAGATATCGAGGAAGACTACGGTGAAAAGCCGGAACCCAAGCCCAAGCAAAATAAAAAGGAAAAGAAAGATGACCACTGAAACCGCCGCCAAACCATACGCTACACTAGGCGAAAAGGTTAAACTATTCCAAGAAAACGGTATTGAGGTTCTTAAGCATTATACAGGTGGCACAGACTATAAATTTCAGGTTATCCATATACCCGGTGATTTAGAGACTTTGCAAACATCTATTAAATTTGCGACAGAAAACGACATCAGAATCTACTTGGTTAATTTGTGTCAGAGATACGACGGCGACAACCAGCCGTATGATGATATGTATTATGAACTGGTCTTGCCTTAATTATACGGTGAAGTTGCGCTCCTTATCTATCCTTTCTTGCTTCGTTTCGCATCGGTCACATATTTGTACCCCTGGCGGCAGTTTGGCGATGTCCACCCGGGTATCCACAACGTTGTCCTTGTTCATCATTTCCACGTGACCGCAATCGCCAAACAGGTGGTAGTGAAGGGTTGATGCGCTGGAAAACCACACTCGTTGCCTTGCCATTTTCTCATCTCCTTTGTCGGTAGTTTTTGGACTTTGTTGTCGGACCTCACGGACGGGGATTAGGCTCCGCTCTTGTAAGTTTCCATAGCGCGCTGGGCAACGTTGGCAAAATGAGCCACGCCTTCCACGTAGTCCAGTTCGATTCGGGTTCCACTGGCTAGGCTGATTATCGCTTTACCAGAGCTGGTTTGCCCCATGCCGGAATGAAACTCAGGGTAGATCCCGGTCACTCCGTTGTAACCAAGGTGCAGTAAACGGTTCTGCTGACCCCAGTTCTGTACAATAATGCGTTTGTTGGTGACCACGCATTTGGAGTTTCTGTGTTGCCGTCTCTGGTACCGCCAATACAGGAACCCGAACAGCGTGGGGATCAGAAACAGGAAGATGCCGAGGAACATTACCACGCATCCACCCCAGGCCACGTAGCTAGGTTCTGTCGCCAAGAGCACGGTTTCATCGGGTTCAAGGTTGAAGTTCTCTGGCAACACGGGCACGGCTCCTATTATTCTCCCCAGCCTTCGCAATATTTGGTGGCGTACAACTCATCACCAACCCCTTCAGCAAACGCTTCCCTCAGTTTTTGAGTTGCAGAGAAATAATCGAGCACGTAAATCCGCATTATATCCACGTCTGGCGAACTGCTTCTGCTGTATTTTATCATATCAGCATACTCTTTTCTGACCTTATCAGTCTTATCCATTAGATCGTCTGCTACGTTTCTTGCCTTACGTTGCGCCTTCTTGCCATCTTCAGGAGTATTCAGGCTTTTAATTCCCGTGGCTGCTCTGTCGATATAATCCAGTTGAGCTAATAGATCTATTCCTGATTCAGCCACTTTAGCAGTTGCGACAGCTTCATCAAATTCTTTAATGACTAACAGAGAACTATAAAATACTAATACGGATGCATTGATTTCCTCACAATATTCGGTATCCGTGACCTGCGTATTCTCGGCTTCTTTGGTCTGCTGCTCGGCTAGTTCTTCTGCCTCTTTGGTCTGCTGTTCGTGGATTTCAGCGGCTTCCCTGGTCTGCTTACCGTGATCTGGCGTCGGGGTAGATTCCGAACTCGCGGCTTGGGCTTCGGGATTGGCCACAGCACTATCCCCTGAACCGGCGACCCCTGCGATGATGCCGATGACCCCGAAAACCGCACCGACGTACAGGAGCCACATATACCAACGGGTCCAGCGGTTCTTGGCCGGGACCTGCTGTTCATCGTTCGACGTGGTCATCTGGGAACCTCCTAGCGTGGCGAAGGGATAGGCTTCCTGCCACGGTCGCCGTTGGTTCCCGGCTACGTTCACGCTAGAAGGCACGGCGGAAAACCGTCCTTCGCAGTGAACGTAGAGTGCGGACCCGAAAGGATCCGCAAGTGGCAGTCGGTATTCCCAACCGCGACCGTGGCAATTTGGACAATAGCCGACGGTTCCGGGGCTGTCAAGGTTCCGGGTTCAGACCTGCGGTATAGTAGAAAACTTGACTTAAATCTAAAGTATTCTTCTAAAGTTTTGCAATATTACTCCGTTGACATTACACTAAACGATTCACTTGCCAGACTCTTGCTTGCCTAAAGTGCCCTAAAGTGCTATACTGTAACCCTATGGTAAACCGCATCGCCCCAGATAGGCAGGCCCGCATTCTTAATATGCTCGTTGAAGGCAGCTCAATGCGGTCCATATCTCGGATAGAAAAATGCTCTTTCAATACAGTAAAGAAATGCCTGTTAGACGCCGGTAAAGCCTGTTGGGAATACCATGACCGGTACGTGAGAAATATCCCCGCGCAATTGGTCCAGTGCGATGAGATCTGGTCGTTCCTCTACGCGAAGGCCAAGAACGTGGAATACGCCGCCAAAGCCCCACCCGAAGCCGGCGATATTTGGACTTGGACCGCCATAGATTCGGAGTCCAAGCTGATGATTTCCTGGGCCGTAAGCACCTCTAGGGACAGTGGGACGGCGTTGGATCTGATGGATGATTTACGGGCCAGAACTGCCGATAGGTTCCAGCTCACCACCGACGGACTGGTTGCCTATCCGGGAGCCGTGGAAGGTGCGTTCGGTGGCAGCATTGATTTCGCGCAACTGGTCAAAATCTACGCCGAACCACTAGACGACGAAACCCGCTATTCACCGTCCGAATGGGTCGCCAGCCGTAAGGATATAATCGTCGGCAACCCGGATTGGGACTACATCAGCACTTCACACGTGGAACGGCACAACCTCACCATGCGAATGTCAATGCGGCGCTTTACTCGCTTGACCAACGGCTTTAGCAAAAAATTCGAGAACCACTGCTACGCGCTGGCTCTGTATTTCACGTTCTACAATTTCTGCCGGGCGCACTCCACGCTTACAAAAAACGCCGGCGGGTATTTGACCACACCGGCGATGGCAGCAGGACTAACGGACCGGGTTTGCGATATGGACTGGCTCGTAGAAATGGTGAACGCGACGCTACCTAAACCGGGAAAGCGTGGGCCGTACAAGAAGCGCGAGGTTTAATCTAAAAGCGGTGCCTTGCCAGACACCGCCTTACCTAAGTAACCGGCACACAGGGTTTTAGCCTGCGCCAGGTACCGATCCGCGTGTAAGCATCCAAGCCACAACCGGGCTGATTATGACCGCTAGGATTGTTGCTGTTGCCACCGTAGCAGGAAACCAATTGCGACGTAGCCAGTTCTGTACGGGGTGCTCCAATTCGTACAGCCGCTCTAAACCTTTCGGGGTAATGTCCGCGGCTATGGATATCTCTAATTTACGGTTTGCATCGAAGCTAGGCCACAAGTATCTTTGCTCCGCCAAGTAATTTAACATATGGCTCAACCGGCGGCTTATATCTCGGTTAATTATATCGTACCGTGCACCCAACCATTCTTGCGCCGGGTCATCATCAACTACATCTAAGCGAAGTTGACCGTGGATATACACTACCCGTAGCAAGTCACGCTCCATATCAGATACTTTCATTTTATTTTTGTTTCTAATCTTCAGCATCTTTCTTCCTCTTTTTATTCTGTTTCGGCTTGGGTTCCGGCTTTTCACCGTAATCTTCCTCGATATCTCCCACCGCTATCCGAGCCACCATGATAGCGGCTTCTATTGAGTTTGCTGGCCTGCGTTCGCCGTTTGGACCCGTGGGCATGATTTTCGTCTCCTTGTGGGATAATGACTTTGGAATTGTTCTGTTTCAGGGTCAATGCAAGGGAGCTCGGTAATGGCGGCGCAGGTAAAGGAATGGCACTCGGAGGACAGCGGATTTTTTCACGTCTGTTGGCAATGTCCTCACAATTTGGCAATCGAATCTGACCGTGTCGCAGGTAGGCTAGATAAGCACGGACGCTCACTACGGCCTTGCTACGAGTGCGGGCTAACCAGGGGCTTGAAAATAGACAATTGCTGTGGGTTGGATCCTTGTGCATTTGCTACCCTAGCGTAAATCAGAAAGTGCCAGTACGGATTAGACGCCAGCTCACCTTCGTAACAAACGTAAACCCGGTGTAGTTCATCCAGTGAGTCTCGGTATCCGTTCTGATTGGCTAATTCCACGGCACGCTGCCCTTCGTTTTCGTCGCCCTCAAAACGGATAAGAAAGTGGATTGGATTTAGAGCACAATTAGGTACTACGTGAGCGTCTATAATATTAAAACCGTTGCTCCGAAATAAATTAATGAGCTCGTCTAGGTTAGCGTTTGCAATTTCAGTTTCATTATTCATACATTTTCTCCGGTAGGGTTGATGGCCGGCCGGTAGGGTTAGGGCTGGCAAGGGGAGACTAGCACAGGTTTGAGGGTTTCGGCTATGCGGACATTGTGAGGACGAATTACGCCGAAACAGAAGACGCTAGTTGGAAATGCGGCGTTGCCTGAATTGCAAGGTCCAGTACGGTTCTTCAATGGGACTGAAGCCGCTGTAATCCTGCTCGTGTGTCAACTTAATCACCGGCAAATCGTATTGGATTGCCACTTCCACGGCAAGTTGAGCGGTTGCCTCGTCGCCGTGGAACCTGATAATCTGTGGTCGTTTTTCGGATCCGCCGGCTGCCCAAGTGATACGATAATAGTCTTCGGCAGGGATACCGTTTTGTTTGAATAATACTATCTTATCTTCTATGGTTGGGTAGAGTGAAATAGCGTCCTCGGTTAATGTAGTTTTGTTCATAAGATTATATCTCCATAACACAAAGGCGAAGCTTTGCGTAGTCTTTGATAAATAAACTTAATTATAACTCAAAGATAACAAACAAAAAAAGAGTTAGATAAAATCGACAGACCAACGAGGGGCTATTAAGGGGTTTAGGGATGGCTAGGTCTTATGTTCTAATTGGGCCTGGCGGCGGGATTGGGCAGCTGATAGGCGGGTATTAAGGGGATTAGGGGCTTGGCTGGTGGGGTGGGATTTCAAAGTGACGCACTACCTCGCGATGCATTTCATTGACACGGTTTGGGCGCGGGTGATAGCATATCCGCCAGTTAAATCGCGGTGATGGGGAGTAGTAGGCGGGGAAGGCCGCATAGAGAACCGACGGTCGGTGGAAGTCGGGGGCCGGAAACGCTGAACTCGCCCCGGAGCGTCTCGGCTGAAGCAACGTCACCCCGTGCTTGATACGGGGGCGACAGTGTGAGTAGGGCGAGCGGGTCGGCTCCGATAACGGCTGTGTACAGAGAGTTTCGCGTGGAGTGCTCGATCCCATGAGCGGAGCGCGAAAAAGAAGGGTGGTACCGCGGGAATCACAACCCGTCCCTTCGGGGTCGGGATTTTTTATGTTTTGACCAGGCGGGGAACGGGCCACATCGAAAACCGCAGAGATCACAGGAGAGTAGCCGTACTATGGAAATGACAGGCGCGGAGATCATTTGCGAAAGCCTGCTGCGCGAAGGCGTGGACACGATTTTCGGACTGCCCGGCGGCGCGGTATTGCCGTTCTACGGCGCACTGTCCGGCTATCCCAAGCTGCGCCACATCCTGGTACGGCACGAGCAGGCCGCCGCCATGGCCGCCGACGGCTACGCCCGGGCCACGGGCAAGGTGGGCGTTTGCTCCGCCACGTCGGGGCCGGGAGCCACCAACCTGGTCACCGGGCTGATGGCGGCGCAGATGGACTCGGTGCCCATAGTGTGCATCACCGGCCAGGTGCCTCGCGCCGCCATCGGCCGCGACGCCTTCCAGGAAACCGACATCACCGGCATCACCCTGCCGGTGACCAAGCACAACTACCTGGTGATGGACGTGCGTGACATCGCCCCGGCCATCAAGGAAGCCTTTTACATCGCCCGCACCGGCCGCCCCGGCCCCGTCCTCATCGACGTGCCGAAGGACGTGCTGGCCGGCGAGAAGATCGAGTTCGATTGGCCGGCAGAGGTAGACCTGCCCGGCTACTTCCCGCCCGGCGCGCCGGACCCGCGGCAGGCGCGCGCCGCCGCCGACCTGATCAACCGCGCGGAGCGGCCGGTGATCCTGGCCGGCCACGGCGTGCTCATCTCCCGGGCGTGGGACGAATTGCGGGAGCTGGCGGAAAAAGCGCAAATCCCGGTCATCACCACGCTGCTCGGCATCGGCGCCATGTCCACCGAGCACGTGCTGAACCTGGGAATGCCCGGGATGCACGGCATGGCCTACGCCAGCCTCGCCATTGACCGCTCCGATCTCGTCATCTGCCTGGGGGCGCGGTTCGACGACCGCGTGACCGGACGGCTCAGCGACTTTGCGCCCGGAGCGAAGATCGTCCACGTCGACGTCGACCCCACCGAGTTCAACAAGAACGTGGTGGCCGACGCCCCGGTGCTGGGCGACCTCAAGGCCAGCCTGCGCACGCTGATACCCATGGTGGAATCCAACGTGCATCTGGACTGGATCAAGGAAACCGACACCCTGCGGGCGGAGCATCCGTCGCTGTTCATCCGCAAGTCGGACGTGCTCCTGCCCCAGCAGGTGATGAAGCAGATCTCCGACGAAACCAACGGCGAGGCCATCATCGTGACCGGCGTGGGCCAGCACCAGATGTGGGCCGCGCAGCACTACGGCTACAAGGAACCAAACTCGCTGATCACGTCGGGCGGCAGCGGCGCCATGGGGTACGAGGTGCCGGCGGCGCTGGGCGCCAAGGTGGGCCGGCCCGAGAAGACCGTGTGGTCCATCGCCGGCGACGGCGGGTTCCAGATGACCCTGTGCGACCTGGCCACGGCGGTGGAGAACAACATCGACGTCAAGTACGCCATCCTTAACAACGGGTCGCTGGGCATGGTCCGGCAGTGGCAGGACTTCTTCTACGACAAGGACTTCTTCGCCACCATCTACAGCGGCAACCCCGATTTCGTGAAGCTGGCCGAGGCCTACGGCATCCGCGGCATCCGGGTCACCAAGCAAGAGGAAGTATCCGGCGCGATCCAGGAAGCCATGGAGACGCCGGGCCCGGTGGTAGTGGACTTCGTGGTGAAAGAGGACGAGTTCGTGTACCCGATGATCCCCGCCGGGGAGTCGGTGCACGAGATGCTGGAAGAGCCGGAGGCTGAGGGGGTGGGCTTTGAGCGCATCTAACGCCGAACAACACACCATCATCGCGCTGGTTCAGGACCGGCCCGGTGTCCTGACCCGGGTGGCCGGCCTGTTCCGCCGGCGCGGGTTCAACATCGCCAGCCTGGCCGTGGGCGCCAGCGAGCAGAAGGGCCTGTCGCGCCTGACCTTTGTCGTCACCGGCGACCAGTACACCGTGGAGCAGGCCACCCGCCACCTGGAGAAGCTGATCGACGTGGTGAAGGTGTCCAACATCTCCGAAGAGGACGTGGTGGCGCGGGAGCTGGCCCTGATCAAGGTGCGGGCGACGCCGTCCAACCGCAGCGAGATCCTCGAGATGGTGAACCTGTTCCGGGCCAAAGTGGTGGACGTGGGCGCGCGATCGCTGGTGGTGGAGACCACCGGAGAAGAGGACAAGATCGACGCCCTGTACGACCTGCTGCAGCCCTTCGGCATCCTGGAGCTCATGCGCACCGGCCGCGTGGCCATGGTGCGGGGCAAGTCCGGCGGCCGGGTCAGCGACGACGTGGGCGCCGACGCCATCATCACGGGTAGAAACGGAGCCGTGGCGGCCCAGGCAGTGGGTTCCACGCCGGGGCACTACGAGGGTGTCTAATCCGCGGCACTCGTCAGAATCAGGATTTTCAAGATTACGTTATCTCAATCCTGCCAATCCCCTAATCTTGAAAATCCTGATTCTGACAAATTTCATGGCAATTACGAAAAACCACAAGGACAGAACAGCATGGCAGTGAATATTTACACCGACAAAGACGCCGACATGTCCTTCCTGGAGGGCAAGACCGTCGGGATGATCGGCTACGGCAGCCAGGGACACGCCCACGCTTTGAACCTGCACGACAGCGGGATCAAGGTCATGGTCGGCCTGTACGAAGGCAGCGCCAGCCGCCAGGTGGCCCGCGACGCCGGCCTGGCGGTCGGCAGCGTGGCCGAGGTGGCCAAAGAAGCCGACGTGATGATGGTCGCCATCCCCGACCACGTGCAGAAGGACGTGTACCGGGACGAGATCGAGCCCAACCTGGGACCGGGCAAGGCCCTGATGTTCGCCCACGGGTTCACCATCCACTACCAGTTCGTGGTGCCGCCGCCGACGGTGGACGTGATGATGGTCGCGCCCAAGGCGCCCGGCCACCGCATGCGGGAGCACTTCGTGGAGCAGGGCATCGGCGTGCCGTGCCTGCTTGCCATTCACCAGGACGCCACGGGCAACGCCAAGAACATCGGGTTGGCCTACGCGTCGGGCATCGGCTGCGCCCGCGCCGGCGTGCTGGAGACCACCTTCAAGGACGAGACCGAGAGCGACCTGTTCGGCGAGCAGTCGGTCCTGTGCGGCGGCGTGACCGCGCTGATCAACCTGGCCTTCGAGACGCTGGTCGAGCGGGGATATCCGCCCGAAATCGCTTACTTCGAGTGCCTGCACGAGCTGAAGATGATCGTTGACCTGATCCAGCAGGGCGGGTTCAACTACATGCGCTACTCCGTCAGCGACACCGCCGAGTACGGCGACCTCACCCGTGGCACCCGCGTCGTGGACGACCACGTCCGCGAGAACATGCACCGGGTGCTGGACGACATCCAGAGCGGGTCCTTCGCCCAGGAATGGATGGCGGAGTGCGACGAGGGACGGCACAACTTCCTGCGCCTGCGCCAGGAAGCGCGCACCAGCCGCATCCACGAGGTGGGCCGCGGCCTGCGCGAGATGATGCCGTGGATGAACCCGCGGGAAATCGAGTGATAATCCAACCAACTGTCATTACAGGGATTTCGTCAGAATCAGGATTTTCAAGATTATAGGATTGGCAGGATTGCAGGACTGTAATCCCGAAAATCTTAAAATCCGGTAAATCCTGATTCTGACGAATGCCGAGAGATAGCAGGAGGTGACACATGGGCATGGAGGTACTGTGCAGAGCAGTTCACCATCGCAGTCTGGTCTTGGCGGGGCTGGCTGTGGTGGACTGCGTGTGCCTGCCCAGCCTTTCCCCACCTGGCACGACCTGACGATCAACGCTGACGCGCTCAGTCCTATGAAGAGAGACTACGGGCGCACAACCCCATGGAGGGAAAGGAACCAATGGCTGCACAAGTAAAGTTTCTGGATACCACGCTGCGCGATGGCGAGCAGTCGGCCGGCATCGGCATGACGGTCGACGAAAAGATGCAGATCGCCCGGCAGCTGGCCCGGCTCAAGGTCGACATTATCGAGGCCGGCTTCGCTGCCAGTTCACCCGGTGATTTCCAGGCCGTCCAGCGCATCGCCGAGGACGTGCAGGGTCCCATCATCTGCTCGCTGTCCCGGGCTGTGCCGGGCGACGTTGACGCCGCCTGGGGCGCCATCAAGAGCGCCGAGAAGCCCCGCATCCACGTCTTCCTGTCTTCCTCGGAAATCCACCAGATGCACCAGCTGCGGAAGGACCGGGAAGACGTCATGACCATGGCCGTGGACATGGTGTCCCGCGCCCGTGGCTACTGCGAAGACGTGGAGTTCTCGCCCATGGACGCCACGCGCACCAACCCGGATTACCTGTACCGGATGCTGGAAGAGGTCATCAAGGCCGGCGCCAGCACCATCAACATCGCCGACACCGTGGGCTACGCCATCCCGTCGGACTTCCAGGCCATGCTGCGGGACATCCAGCAGAACGTCCCCGGGATCGAGAACGTCACCCTGTCGGTGCACTGCCACAACGACTTGGGCCTGGCCGTGTCCAACAGCCTGGCCGCCATTGAGGTGGGCGCCCGCCAGGTCGAGGGCTGCATCAACGGCATCGGCGAGCGGGCCGGCAACGCCTCGCTGGAAGAGATCATCATGGCGCTGGACACCCGCAAGGACCTGTTCGGCGTCGAGCTGAACGTGGACACCACGCAGATCTACCCCAGCAGCCGCCTGGTCAGCCGCATCACCGGCATGAACGTGCAGGCCAACAAGGCCATCGTCGGCGAGAACGCCTTCCGCCACGCCTCGGGCATCCACCAGGACGGCGTGCTGAAGGACCGCTCCACCTACGAGGTCATGCAGCCGGAGCGCGTGGGTCTGCCGCCGGACGTGCAGCTGGTTTTGGGTAAGCTGAGCGGCCGGGCCGGCCTGCAGGCGCGTCTCGAAGCCCTGGGCTACTCCCTGACCCGCGAGGAAGTCACCGGCGTGTACGAGCGCTTCGTGGAGCTGGCCGACAAGAAGAACGAGGTCACCGACCGCGACCTGGAAATCCTCATGGACGAGGAGAACCGGACGGCGTCGGAGCCCATCAGCTACTCCATCGAGACGGTGCACTTCACCAGCGGAGACAAGGACATCCCCACGGCCACGGTGCGGCTCATCGGCCCCGACGGCAACGCCAAGACCGACGCCTCCACGGGCAACGGCCCGGTGGACGCCGTGTGTCGCGCCATTGACCGGGTCATTGGCACTACCGCCAGGATCGCCGACTTCCAGGTGCAGGCTGTCTCGGAAGGCCGGGACTCGGTGGGCTCGGTGTCGATTCGCATCGAGAACAACGGCCGCGTGTTTTCCGGCCGCGGCGCCAACACCGACATCATCGTCGCCAGTGCCCAGGCCTACCTGAGCGCGATGAACCGGATGCTGGCCGCGGACGAAGAGGCCGAGCTCCCGGCCGTGGGCACGACGCCGGACTAGGCTCCCGCTCCTGCCGCAGTAATACGGCGCCCCTCGCTGAATGGCGAGGGGCGTCTTGCTATCGGTCAACGTCAGCAGAAGAATTACCCCTGCTGATGATACCTGGATCGACCGACTTGACGATGCGCCATGTGCTGGGGCCAGCGGCACATCGAAGTGAAACTAAACGGAAATGAAACCCAAGTTTTGGTATGATTTATACGTGATATTGCGAAATGACGTGGAAATAAGCTGGAAATGACCCTGCCAAACGTCAGCCCTTACCTGCACCCAAACCGGTGGATGCGATACGAACCAACAGCCGTCATGGAGCCCTTGATAGCTGCCAAAACCGCTGCGAGGGTACTAAACAGCCTGCCACATTTGCCACAATGGATTGCGCAGGTCCATGAGGAACAACTGCGGCTGGAAGCGGTGGGTACATCCCGGATCGAGGGCGCAGAGTTCACCAAGCGAGAACAGGACGCAGCGTTGGCGCCCCAGATAGTGGCGTTGGATGACCTAACTCGTTCTCAACGACAGCTGCGTGCTGCAGAGTCTACCTACCGGTGGCTACGTTCGCAGCCAGTCAACCGCCCTGTCGACGGCGAGTTCATCCTGGAAGTGCACCGGCGTATCGTGACCGGCTGCGATGATGACCGATGTGAACCCGGAGCGTTGCGGCCCAGTGGCTGGAATGTCACATTTGGGACACCAACCTGCCGGGGTGTTTCCGGCGGTGATGAATGTCACGACGCGTTTGACGCACTGTGCAATGCAGCGGCCAGCGAGTTCCGATTACACGACCGCATCATCCAGGCAATGGCGCTCCATTACCACATAGGTGCAATGCATCCCTTTGGGGACGGGAACGGCCGCACCGCCCGCGCAATGGAAGCGTTTATGCTCCGCCAGGCTGGGGTCAATGAACTGGTCATGGTCAGCCTGTCCAACTACTACTACGAGCATCAGGCGGAATATCGCGCAGCCTTATCAGCATCGCGAGAAGGCCAGCACGATCTCACGCCGTTCCTGCAGTTTGCACTGCCAGCGGTGGCCCATCAATGCGATGCAGTAACAGGAACCATAATCGACAATCACAAGCGGATTTTGGTACGGCAGTTTGCGTCAGCATTATTCGGTCAACTGCGTTCTCCGCGTCGACGTGTAATTGCCGAGCGACAGTTGGCGATATTGGATACGTTGCTGGCCGCTGGAGCTTTAAGCCCGAATATCCTGATGGAACGTACTGAAGCACAATATCAGGCGCTCAAACATCGGTTTCGAGCACAGCTGAGGGATATCATGGGTCTGTTTGACTTGGGGGCGCTGCAGTACGGTGCCGAACAGATCAGCGTTAACCTGGACTGGCCCCAGCAATTCACCGAATCAGAACTGCTGGAGCGGATGGAAGGTACAACGTCGGCAGCTTTGACTCATCGTCCCGGGATGCCAGATTTGCAGGCCCTGCTCAACCGTCGCCGGTAGTTCACGGGTCCACAAGATCATACCCAGCAGCGAGAGGCAAGGCTCGCTCGAATTTCCGATCAAGTCTTCTCCCAGGCCAGCCGCCGCGCAAGTGCGCCGCTTGACGCTTCCCCGCGCCATCAGGTACATTGCGCTCATAATTCCGTCGTCGCCGGCGAAGAAGGACTATCTATGGCTACCTTGCAAGACCGCACCACTGTCGAGATGGAACAGGCACTGCAGAACGGCTTCAGCCTGTCGTGGCTCCAGCAGATCAAGGACCAGGTCCCCGGCGCCGATGAAGAACTGGCGCACGACCCCACCCTGGCGCAGTACACGCCCGACCTGCTGGACGAGTCGCCCAACCAGACCCAGCGCACGCGCGGGGCGATTCCCCGGGAAGGCGTCCCCCAGTTCTCCGCCTACACCTTCCGCGACAAGAAGGAAGTGTGGGGCTTCAACCTGACCAAGCTGTACCAGGAAGCCGTCTCACGCCAGTGGTCCTCGGCCACCGACATTCCGTGGGATACGCTGCGCCCGCTGCCCGATGACATCGAGGCCGCGCAGTGCCAGCTGGCCACCTTCTTCGCACAGGTCGAGTTCGTAGCCGCCGACGTGCCGGGCCGGTTCATCGCGCAGATGTCGCCGGACTACCACGAGGTGCGGATGTTCCTGCTGACCCAGGTGATGGACGAGTCGCGCCACATGGAAGTGTTCCGCAAGCGGGCGCTGGCCAACGGCGGCGGCCTGATGCGGATGATCGACTCCGTCAGCGACGTGACCGGCGGCAGCACCGACAATGCCCGCGAGTTCACCGAGCTTTCCAGCCGGCTGCACATCGTAGGTGAGGGCAACGTGCTGACCCTGTTCCGCCTGGGTGAGCTGATGGCGTACAACGACGCCGAGAAGGCCATCTACCGGCGAGCGGCCCAGGATGAGGCGCGTCACGTGGCCTTCGGCGTGCTGCACGCGCGCTACATGAACGAGTGCGTGCCGGAGCGGCGGGAAGAGGTCCACGCCTACCTGGACGAGGCCGAGGACCGGCAGGCCACCGGCAACGGCGGCGAGAACCCCGCGGCCCGCAGCGCCAACCTGACCGCCGAGTCGCTGGCCATCCTGCTGGGCGGCGGCGCGGACAAGGCCGACGAAGGGCAGAAGATCCTGGCTGCCATCCGCCAGCGGCAGGTGAAGGAATACTTCCAGCGGTTGAAGTCCTGCGGCTTCGACGACCGCATCGAGAACGGCCGGGTGAACCCGGCGCTGTTGGAGGTCTACCAGGCAGCGGCGTAACCTGCCACACATCGGCACTGGAAATGCCGACGGCCCGTCGTCCTGAGGTCGGCGGGCCGTTGCTTATTGTGCCCCAGGGCTTGCGCAGAGTCATTGTCAGAATCAGGATTTACGAGATTAGAGGATTATCAGGATTGGATAATCTTTTTCATCGGACGGTTCCAATCATGATAATCCGTAAATCTTGATAATCCTGATTCTGACGTTTCCGCGCCACAAACTTGGTACGCATGAGTACGTTCAGCGCATTATCGAAAGTTTCGGCTCCATCCCTTGCGCAGCTCCCGCGCTGGCGAACTATCCATATACCTCACCGGGAGATGGCGTCTCATCGTAACCAGAGGCGACACACCGTACAGCATTATCATTGAGGAAGTCAGCAACCACTATGACGACTAACGGCGAACGCATCTACTCCAACCTAGCGATACCGCCCGGCGAAGGTTTGCTGGAAGAGATTAAGTGCCGTGGCATATCGCCACCGGAACTTGCGGCAATGCTTGGCCTCTCGGTGGACGCGATGAACGAAGTTTTTGCCGGCGACCGGGCCATCACTCCTGATATTGCGGTTGGTCTGAGTAACGCCTTGGGAATCTCCGCCCAATTCTGGCTTAACGGGGAGGCGCTCTATCGGGCTACCATCGCCCACAATTGGGAAAAGACCGGGGCAGGAAGGAGGAATGGACAGATTGGTGCTTTGGCCGTCTGCTCCGGAAATACCAACGTGAGGATGCGGCCGACCGTGCGACGGTATGATTGAGCCAGCAAGCCCATTACGCAAGTGAGGCATTATGACCACGCAGAATGATCCGCAGAACGGCAACAACCCGAGCGAGCCCGTGGACGACAGCAATCCCACCGGGCATTACCGGTCCTCCGCCGCCGAGCGCGTCCAACAGGATGTGGCCGAGAACACGGCGGACGAGCCCGAGAGCGTCGAGACCGCAGAGGCGCCCGCCGAACCGGAAGCCCCTCAGTCCCCGTTCGACCGGTTCCCCTGGATGAAGGACACCCGACAGTGGGGAACCCGCGCCGCGCCCACGGCCCACGGGCTTACTATCGACGGGATCAACGTGGGCCTGTACGGCGAAATTCCCGAGGAGAGCCGGGAGATGACGCGGATGCCGCGCGGGTCCTTTGCAACGCCGGGAATGCCCCGCCTGGACAACTACTCGGTGAACCGCAAGGACGAGCTGTGGTCGGACAACGCGGCCTGGCTCTACGAGGAAGCCATCCAGCGTCGCTGGAACGCCATGCAGGACATTCCGTGGGATGACATTCCCGACCAGCCGGAGACCCTGGAACTGGCCTGGTGCCAGCTGTGCACGGAGCTGGGACAGCACGCCACCGCCGAGATCGACACCATCGGCCTGTGGCTCCACCGGATGAACTACGCTTTCATCGAGCCCAAGATGTTCCTGGCCACCCAGGAGTTCGACTCGGCCCGGCACTTCGAGGCCATGCGACACCGCGCCCTGTGCAACGGCGGCGCGCTGGGACTGGAAACGCCGGGCATGATGAGTCGGCGCATGGTGGAAACCCGGGCCGGCTGGCCCGAGGTCTCGGTGTCGCTGTACATCGCCCGCGGCACACTGACGATGCTGCTGTACCGGTTCGGCGCGCATTTCGCCACCAACCCGGTCGACCGCAAGCTGTTCGGCCTGTGCCTCCAGGACAAGGCCCGGCACATGGCCTACGGCATGGCGATGCTGAAGCTCACAGTGGCCGTGAAGGGCGTCGAATTCGGCGTGTCGCTGCGCCGGATCCTCGGCTCCATCGAGAAGGACATGGCCGGCGAGATGAAGGACCCGGTGCTGTGGGAGGCCATGGCGATCATCGCCGGAGGCTCGGTTGCGGGCATGGGCGAGGGTATGTCGGCAGTCAACCGCCTGCGCGCGGACTACGTGCGCCAATACCTGATCCGCCTGCACTACGCCGGCATCCAGAAGCAAGAGAGCGGTCTGCATCCTGACCTGGCAGCGGTATTACAATAGGAGAGCGGACCATGCCACCGCGAACCCGGCGTCCGGAAACCCCGGCCCGGCGTGACGCCCGCATTGCCAAGCATTTGGAGCAGGCGCGCGATTACTGGTCCAAGTGGCCGGCCCATCTGGCAGAGGGCGACTACTGCCAGGCCGGCGAAAAAGGCTGGGGCACAGTAGCGCAGCTGGCCAAGGCCGTAGCAACCCTCCGCAGCTGGGAGCATTACGACCACGAAGCCATCCGGGACTCGATCACAAGCTTGATGGCGGAGCTTCCGGAGCAGGCCCTGGCAATTGACCGGGGCCTTCGCGCCGCGGAGGGTTTGCATGGCAACTTCTACGAAGTCTATATGAACGTGGAACGCGCCCGATACGCCCTGGAAGACGTGCGGCCGCTGCTGGATATCCTGTGGGAGTTGCTGCCAGAGCAGTACACCGGCGGCGTTTCATTTGGGCAGTGGGCGCAGCCGGGTTGACGGCAAATGTCAGAATCAGGATTAGCTGGATTTAAGAATTCACGGGATTTATGCTCATCCTGCAAATCGGAAAATCTGGTAAATCCTGATTCTGACAATGACTTTGCACAATCCTTATAACTCGCAGGCGGGTCTGCGGGCGTTGCGGCGGCTATAGCGTAAAATGGCCGCCGCTCATGCTGATATCGTCCGCGAATCTGCTGCCCGAGGATATCGGGGCCTTCGTGCGTCTGGCGGTGCTCTGCGCCTTCTCCGGCGCCGTTGCCATCTGGATCAACGGGTGGTTCCAGGCGCTGGTGGCCACCGTTTTGGGAGACCCCGCCCCGCGAGCTCAGGGGAGGCTTTTCGGCAATCCGCTGCGCCATCTGGATATTGCCGGGATGATCCTGGCGACGGTTTCGGGTTTCGGATGGGGACGCCAGTTGCCGGGCCCGCCGGGACGGCAGGGGCGATGGCCATCAGTCGTGGTCTCGGCCGCCGGCCCGCTGGGAAACGTCACAGTGGCCTTTCTTTTGGCGTCGCCGGTAAAGGCGGGCCTGCTGGGGTGGACCTATCCTTCGCCGGACAGCCTGAACTTGGTGATGACCGGTGGCTTGCGCTCCGGCATATCCGACGTGGTCGGGTTGTTAATCATCTACAACCTGCTGCAAGCCGGGTTTCAGGTGCTGCCCCTGGCGCCGCTGGCCGGCTACCGGGCCCTGGGCGCGCTGCTGCCCGAATCAAC
Source organism: Dehalococcoidia bacterium (assembly GCA_965207585.1). Taxonomy (GTDB): domain Bacteria; phylum Chloroflexota; class Dehalococcoidia; order Lucifugimonadales; family UBA3495; genus Bin87. The sequence goes on from CBDBMT010000003.1 coordinate 591,476, forward strand.
GTCGGAAACTTACCAACGGTTCCAGAGATTTGCGCCGCTGTTCCTGGTGGCCTTGATCGCATCGGACTTCGTGCTGCGGCCGGGGGTGCTGTGGTCTACCCTGCTCCCGGTGGCCAACTGGCTGGCGGGGCTGGCCACCGGCTACTGAGTGGGGCCGAAACGCTCGGTGCGGATGGTGGACTCGGCGATGCCGATGGACAGCAGGGCGTCGGCCGCGGCCTCCACGAAACCGGTGGGCCCGCAGGCGTAGGACAGGGGAGCCGCGTCTCCGCCGTGCATGACCATGAGCTCGTCGATGCACTCCCGCACCATAGCGGCGTCGACTCGGCGGTCGTACCCAATCCAGCCTGGCGGCTGGTGCCTGGTCAGCGTACATCGCACGGCCACGCCGGCATCCCGGCGACCCACACCGTCGAGGAACTTCCGGTATATGATTTCCTCCGGCCCGCGCGTCGAATACAGCAGCAGGGCCGGCGTGTCCGGCGCTGCCAGGTTCCGGTGCATGAGGATGGATTTCAAAGGGACAATGCCGGACCCGCCGGCGAGAAGCAGCAGGGGACCGGCCAGATCAGGCGTCCAGGTGAAGGGGCCGCCGATGGGCCCGCGCACCTCCAGGACGTCGCCCGGTTCCACCACCTCGTGAAAGTACGGGGAGACCTCGCCGTCGGGTATCAGCTCCACCGTCAGATCGATGCGGGCGAAATCATCGGGAACAGAGGCCACCGAGTAGGAACGCTGCGCCTGGTAGCCGTCGGGAGCGGTGAGGCGCACGTCGTAGTGCTGGCCGGCGCGAAAAGGGCGCGGCTCAGAGAGCCGCAGGGTGAAGGTCTTGGCGCGGTAGGTCTCGACAGTAACCCGCTCCACTGTGGCCAGTTGCCACGGTGTGGTTTCCTTACATCGATGCACAGGATATTCAGGATGCTGCGATTGGGCTTTTCTGGGTTCCTGCCCCGTATCGGGTACGGGGTGACATTCTTGCGCAGGAACGACGGAGAAGGATTAATCGCCCCAGTACCGCTGTTCCTTCCAGGGGTCGCCGTACATGTGGTAACCGTACTGCTCCCAGAAGCCGGGCTGGTCGTGGGGCATGAACCGGATGCCGCGCAGCCACTTGGCGGACTTCCAGAAGTACAGGTGCGGCACCACCAGGCGGGCCGGTCCCCCGTGCTCGGCGGCGATGGGCTGGCCATCGAACTCGAAGGCGACCATGCCGCGACCCTCCAGCACGTCCCACGTGGGCAGGTTGGTGGTGTAGCCTCCGTAGGAGAAAGCCATCAGGTAGGGCGGCGGATCCGCAACCCCGGCGGCGACCAGGAGATCGTCGATGGTGACGCCCTTCCAGGTGGTGTCCAGCTTGCTCCACTTGGTGACGCAATGGATGTCGGTGTGGATTTCCGTCTCGGGCAAGGAGCGAAACTGCTCCCAGTTCCACTCGCCCAGGGGCTCGCCCTCGGCGCCCACCAGCACGAAACTCCACTGGTCCAGCGGCACGCGCTGGGTTGGCCCTGCGGTCAGCACCGGGAAGCCCCGTTCCAGGTATTGACCGGGCGGGATGGGACGCGGGGGCGTTTCGCGACGTCGTCCGAAGAATCCACGGGTAACCATATGAGCGCACTCCTGATGCCAACGTTATTAGTCGAGGGTATAAAATCCCCGGAATCCTGTCAAACGCCGGGAGTCAGAACAGTGTTCCCGGCGCGAGCGGTAACGTCAACATTTGTAGTCGTATTCGTCGTACATCTCGTCATAGTACAGATCGTCATCAGGCCGGCGGCGGAGCTTCCCGTAGAGCCATTTGCCCAAGACTACCACGACCGCCAGCATCACCAAGCCACCGATGATCCAAATGTCCAAGTACGCCAGGAACGACAGGTCAGCGGATCCACCCCCGGACTGCAGGGCGACTGCGAGTAAAATTATCGGGCTCATGTTTAATCCGTTTGTCGTTGCGACAGGCAGCTGTTCGGGACGGACCCACAGTCAGGCGGTCCGATGGCTCGGGAGGGCGCGCGTTTGTGGGCCAAGTATGCAGCGGTGGCGCTGACCGCCGCGTCGCCCATAGGCGAGGAACTGGTCTCCATACCGCTGGGCGTGGGGCTGGGATTGGATCCGGCGCTGGTTGCCGTGGTGTCCGTGGTGTTCAACATGCTGCCGGCGCTGGTGATATCGGCGTTGTTCCGTCGGGCGGAGCAGGGGACGGTGGTGTTGAGAGTAGTGCTGCGCATGCGTCCCGAGCCAGTTCGATCAGCGATCAGGTGGATGCTGCGACGTCGCAGCCAACGGCTGTTGCGGGCGCTGGACCGCTGGGGAGTATGGGGAGTGTTGATCGTCACGCCGTGGGCCGGGGTGTATGTTACCACGCTGACTCTCGAGGTGGCCGGGATGCGCCGGAGCCGGTTGTTGGCATCCATAGCCGCCAGCCTGATCATACACGCGGCGATTGTCACGGCGGCATCGGTGGGAGTTTTCAGCCTGGTGTAACCGGAATTCGCCGAATCCCGCATCGTTCGCTGAATGACGTCTGCCGTTTGAATGTACCAGAATGACGCAACACGCCGCCACACCACCCGTCTGACGGGGAGCAAGGCGGAGCGGGGCCGGGTACACCGGCCCACTGGCGGAAATCATGAGGCAAACGGTAAATTCCTTCCTGCAACACCTCATCGTTGAGCGGGGCTTTTCCCAGAACACGCTGGATGCCTATAGCAACGACCTGAACCAGTTCCGGGAGTTCGTCGCGGACAGCCTCAACTCCGAGGACCAGGAAGTCTGGCGTCTGGTCGACATCAACCTCCTCAACGCCTACATCAGCGAGCTGAGGGACAACCGCAAGTACCGGGACACCACCACCGCCCGCAAGGTGGCGGCGGTGCGGTCGTTCTTCGGATATCTCAGCGCCAACGGGCTGATCACCGAAGACCCCACGGAGAACCTGGGCTCGCCGCGGGTGGGACGGACGGTCCCCAAGTACATCTCCGAAGAGGACGTAAAGCGTCTGCTGGCCACGGCGGCAGACACCGGGACGCCGGAAGGGCGCCGGGACGCCAGCATCCTGGAACTGCTGTACGCCACCGGGCTGCGGGTGAGCGAGTTGGTGGCCCTGAACGTGCAGGACATCGATTTTGAAGAGGGATTCATCCGCACCTGGGGCAAGGGTTCCAAGGAGCGAATCGTCTATCTCTACCCGGACGCTCTGTCGAACCTCCGGGATTACATCGGCGGCGCCCGGGTTGAGCTGCTGGGCGACAAGCGCGGCGAGACGGCGCTGTACCTGAACCAGCGCGGAGAGCGGCTCACCCGGCAGTGGGTGTGGAACATCCTGAAGACGGCCGCAAAAGCCGCCGACGTCGACCCGAAAATCACGCCGCACACGCTGCGGCACAGCTTCGCCACTCACCTGCTGCAGAACGGCGCGTCCCTGAGGCACGTGCAGGAACTGCTGGGACACTCCAGCATCTCCACCACGCAGGTGTACACGCACTTGACCGACTCGCACGTCCGCGCCGAATACGAGCGGAGCCACCCGCGGGCGTAACCGCAAGACGGGGAGGTCCGGCGCCCCATGCGCCAATTGCGAACGGCGAGGGTTGCCCTATCCTCGCCGTTGCAGATTCTTTATGGCCTCGTCGATGCGGCGCACCTGCTCCGTGTCACCGGATGAAAGGCGGTAGCAGCGGTCGAGGTACAACTGGGCCAACTGCACGCCGTTAGGGGTGGTGTCGTTGGCGGCGGTGACCAGCGAGCCGATGCCGAACTCATCGGGCAGGTGCCGGCCCAGGGCGGTCATCTCCGCGATGATGTCGGCGATGGCGGCGGAATCGTTGCCTTCCTGGGCGAAGCGCAGGCGACCCAACAGCCGGCCCATCTCGGCCAGACGGTCGCCCTCGCTCATGAAGCTCCAGAGCACCTCGTTGACGCCCAGGCTGTCGCCTTCGTCAGCATCGACGGCTCCGGGGAGGGGAGCAGACCCGCCCAGCGGAATGGCGGCGTCCTCAGCGGGAATGGTGGAGACACCCTCCTCGCCGCTGGCGCGAACCCAGGAGTCAGCATATTCCTGAACTGCCTGTGCCACCGATTCCATCATTCGAGCCAGATCGTAGGAGAACATGCTGCCGCCATATACCAGGTCGTCGTTCCGCACGTTGGCCAGGCGGACCAGTTGCTCGTAGCCGCCCTCTACCAGTTCGGACATTGGCGGCATGGCGAAGGCCGAGAAGTTTGCCAGCGGACCGGATCCGGCGCTACCCAGATGCGCGGCCAGGAAGGGGGGTACGTACTTGGTCAGGTCGGCGGTTATGGGCAGCGTGACGATGTAGGTGCCGTACACGTGGTCCGGCTCGGTGTCCACGCGAAAATACAGGATCGCGTGGCCGCGCGGTCGCTGCGGGTCGCCGATTTCAAACTGCAGGTCCATCGTCGCAAGTATAGATTAGGGCTGCGGCGATGGCAAAGGCAAAAGACGCCCGAAATATTTGATGACAGTCACCAATAGCGAACTTACGTTCTCTGGTGATAGTGTGTCGCCGCACCGCCAACGGAGCGGTGATCATATCAACCACGGAGGATCCGGTATGTTGGCAACTGCTCAGACGTGCGCCGTAATTGGATTGGACGGCCAGATAATCCAGGCGGAGACGGACATATCACCGGGATTGCCGGCCTTCCACATCGTCGGTCTCCCCGATACCGCGGTGCAGGAAGCCAAGGAGCGAGTGCGGGCGGCGCTGCGCAACAGCGGTTGCGAGTTCCCCATGCGGCGCATCACCGTAAACCTCGCGCCGGCAGACCTGAAGAAGGCCGGGCCAGCCTATGACTTGCCCATCGCGGTGGGAATACTGTTCAGCACCGGACAGGCTCCACCCACCGCGGAGCCGGCGATATTCCTGGGTGAACTCTCGCTGGACGGCGGGCTGCGGCACACCGCCGGCATCCTGCCGATGGTTTCGGTCGCGCGGGACCAGGGCATCGGCTCGGTCTACGTGCCGGCGGTCGACGCGCCCGAGGCGGCCCTGGTGGACGGAGTGCGCGTGTATCCCGTGGAGACGCTGGCGCAATTGCTGTCCCATCTCCAGGGCGAGGCGGCAATCACCCCTTTCCCGCAAAACGGCGTCCACCTCAACGGCAATCGTGAACAACCCGGGAGCACCGATCTCTGCCACATCCGGGGGCAAGACCACGCCAAGCGAGCCCTGGAGGTGGCGGCCGCGGGTTTTCACAATATCCTGTTGAGCGGGCCGCCGGGCTCCGGCAAGACCCTGCTGGCCCGGGCGCTGCCCGGCATCCTGCCCCACCTGACCGCCGACGAGGCGCTGGACGTCACCAAGATCTACAGCGTGAGCGGCAACCTGCCGCCGGACAGCCCGCTGATCGCCCAGCGCCCGTTCCGCGCGCCGCATTACACTATATCCAACGCCGGCCTGGTGGGCGGCGGACGGATGCTGCGCCCCGGAGAGATCACGCTGAGCCATCGGGGAGTGCTTTTCCTGGACGAGCTGCCGGAATTCGGACACGCCGCTTTGGAATCGCTGCGGCAGCCCCTGGAGGACAAAACGGTGACCATCACGCGGGTCAGCGGCACGGTGACCTACCCGGCGAGTTTCATGCTGGTGGGCGCCATGAACCCCTGTCCATGCGGTTATGCCTCGCATCCGCGCAAGGAGTGCGTGTGCAGTCCGGCAGCGCGAGCCCGGTACCAGAGGCGCATCAGCGGCCCGCTGCTGGAACGCATTGACATCTTCGTGGAGGTGCCGCCGGTGGAATATGACAACCTGTTGGGCCGAGCCGAAGCTGAGGGATCGGCAGCAGTGCGGGAACGCGTGGTGGCGGCGCGGGCCAGGCAGGAGGCACGGTTTGCGGAGAGCCCAGAATCTCGCGGACTGTCCAACGCGGAAATGTCCGGCTCGACCATCTGGGAGCACTGCCACCTGCAAGACGATACACAGGCGCTGTTGCAGCGGGCATCGCAGCAGCTGGACCTCTCGGCCCGAGCGTTGCACCGGGTGATCAAGGTGGCGCGCACGGTTGCCGATCTCGCCGGAGCGGAACGAATTGAACCCGCGCACCTTGCGGAGGCATTGCAGTATCGCGCCCGGGAGTTGAGTTGATGCAACCAGTTTACCAGCAACTCTGAACAGTTCCACCGCCTGGCGTGAATGGAACCGACGACGCGAGGATGCCATCGTCAAAGGGTTGCCATTTGACGAACCTGCTCCCGACTCCGCTAATGGAACGGGGCATCGGACGCTGAATAGTCCGCTGCGATGCGGATTAGCGGAAGAGGTGACGGAGCACGAAGGTGATGGCTTGGCGCAGCCTGGTGTGTTGGACGACCCGAACGGTGATGTAGATGTGCCCGCTGGCTCCGCCGTCCAGGCCGGCGTTGCCCTGCCCACGGAGACGGAGGCGGCGGCCATCAGCGACGCCGGAGGGTATGGTAGCGCTCAGCCACAATTCACGCCGCAGACGCTGTTCTCCGGCGCACCGCCAACACTGACCGGCCTCCAGGGTCTCCTCCGGCTCGAACCCGGTCCCCCGGCAGCGCTGGCAGGTCTCCGTGCGCGTAACCGGGAATACTTTGCGCATTCCCTGTCTCGCCTCCCGGCCCGTAATCAGGAGGGCGGCTTCAATATCCTCGCCTCGCTGGGGAGATGACGGAGAATAGGTGCGAGGACGCGCGGGACGAGTTGCACTGGGGCGGGTAACATTGCGCTGACTGCGGCGGCTCGGCTCGGCGGCGGGCGGCTCGCTCACCCCGTAGATATCGTAGTGGCGGCGGCGCTGCGGATCAGACAGGGTGGCGTAGGCCTGATTGATCTCTTTCATGCGGGCTTCGGCTTCGGGCCCGGCGTTGAGGTCCGGATGATACTGCCGGGCCAGCCGGCGGTAGGCGGCACGGATTTCTTCCGTCGTGGCTGCCGCCGGGACGCCGAGGATGCTGTAGCAATCGCCGTTCATGATGTCGCCGCGATGTGCCGTAATCCTAGCAGGTAATACTCTGAATAATCACTGGCGATACCAGCGAGTTTGCCAATTGTCAGCGCGGATGATACCCTGAATGTGTCGGGGCGGGGCGTAGCGCAGCCCGGTAGCGCACCTGCATGGGGTGCAGGGGGTCGCCAGTTCGAATCTGGCCGCCCCGACCATTTCAACCAATACTCAATGGCCAGGGCGTCCTTCGGGGCGCCTTGCGCGTTACATGGCGGTGCGCCCGCCGTCCACGACCACCTCGCTGCCGGTGACGAACGACGCTTCATCGGATGCCAGGTAGACCACGGCGTAGGCAATATCCTCAGGCCGGCCGATGCGGCCCAAAGGCACACGCCGGCGCTGTTCCTCATCGCTGAGTCCGCTGCCGCGATTGGCGCGGGACTCCTGCAACATAGGAGTGTCAATCGGCCCGGGGTGCACGGAGTTGCAGCGGATGCCCTCACCGGCGTGCTGTATCGCAGTGGACTTGGTGAACAGCCGCACGGCTCCCTTGGTGCTGCTGTAGCCGGCCAGGTTGTAGTCATTACCGACCAAACCGGCGGTGGAAGATATGTTCACGATGCTGCCGCCGCCGGCCGCTCGCAAGGCGGGCAGGGATGTCTTGGTGCCCAGGAACACACCCTTGGCGTTGACGTCGAAGAGACGGTCCCACTCCTCCACGGTCATGTCCTCGATGCTGCGTCCCAGAACGATGCCGGCGTTGTTAACCAGCACGTTGAGCTTTCCGTACTCGGAAACGGCGGCATCGACCGCAGCCTGCCAGTCGGATTCGCTGGTCACGTCCAGATGGACGTAAGTAGCCTGACCGCCAAGTTCCCGGATCTCGGCCTCTACACGGCGCCCCTCGTCGTCGAGGATGTCACCGAACACCACGCACGCGCCCTCGGCGGCGAACATCCTGGCCTCCACCGCACCCTGGCCGCGCGCGCCGCCGCTGATGAGTGCAACCTTACCGTCTAGCCTGCCCATAGTTGTCTCCTTGTGCCGAATGAAAATGGTTGCGGTCATCCGTCAGAATCAGGATTTTCGAGATCATTGGATTGACAGGATTGGGGAAGTGTAATCCCGAAAATCCTGGAATCCAGTAAATCCTGATTCTGACGAAACTGCCCGGTGGCGGTTACTCATGCCCGAACATAAGTCGCCCCACCTCAAACGTGAAACCAGGCAGAACGTCTTCCCCATACAACACTGCCGGATCCTCCAGTATTTCCGTCTCACGCCCGGGGCGAAAGATATAGACGCGACGGTCAATGGCGTCCAGCATCCAGCCCAGGCGGGAGCCTGCTTCCATCCACTCCGCCATTTTCGCCAGGAGGGGCGGCAGCCGGTCGCTGCGGGAGCGCACTTCCACCACGAAATCGGGCGCGCCGTTGATGGTGCCGTACAGCTCTCGCTCAGTGAGATTGTCGAACCTCTCCTGGGTGATCCATGCGGCGTCGGGCATCAACTGCGCGCCGCTGGGCAATTGGAACCCGATGGTCTGGGAAAAGCACATTCCGGGATGCTGTCGGTTATACATTTCCAGATCAGCATTGATTACGGTCTCGTCACGGTTGCTCAGAGTGCCTGACGGAGCCATTACGATAAGCTCTCCCTGGGCGGAAAATTGAAAGTCATAGGGTTCGTTGTCCCGGGTGAGTTGGACAAGCCGCTCGCCGAAATCGGGTGCGCTGCCGTCCACGCCCAGGGCCTTCAGGTTCAGGCGCAGTTCGCTGCCGAAAGCCATGGGCATATCGGGTTCGTAATGGGGGGCGTCGGGAGCCTCGATGGTCGGCTCTTTTGGCGTGGTCGTAACCATCTCCAGGACCTCTCCGGCCGGCGGTTAGCCGGTAATCACTTCCTTGAACTCGCGAATGGCGTTGATGTGGGCAGCAGGGCCGGTCAGGTTGGCCGACATGGTATTCACGGAAAAGTGGGATGCGCCCATGCCGCGCCATTCCTCGGCCCGGGCCTGCCAGAACTCGGGATCGCCGTCGGAGTAGTTGACTCGCGGCTCCATGCCGATGGCGTCCGGGTCACGGCCGGCGGCAACCGCGGCGTCGCGCACCTTGGCGATGGCGGTGGCCGCCTGCGGATCATCGGACTGGAACTGCGGGAACCAGCCGTCGGCGCAGCGCCCAACGCGGCTGAGGACGCGGTCGGTGGGGATCGGCCCACGGGCGCGGCTGCCAGCACCCATCCACAGGGGGATCGGTCGCTGCACCGGCAGTGGGTTGATGCCGGCGTTGGTGACGTTGTGGTAACGGCCGTGGAAGTCGACGACCTCTTCCGTCCAGAGACGGCGCAACAGTTCCATCTGCTCTTCGGCGCGGCGGCCGCGGGTGGTGAAGTCCTCGCCCAGGGCCTCGTACTCCACCGGGTTCCAGCCGATGCCGACACCCAGGCGCAACCTTCCTCCACTGAGCACGTCCACTTCCGCCGCCTGCTTGGCTACCAGCGCGGTCTGGCGCTGGCCGAGGATGACGATTGCCGAAACCAACTCCACGCTGGAGGTCAGGGCCGCCATATAGCCGAACGCCACGAAGATCTCATGGAACATGCTGTCCTTGGTGTAGCTGCCGGTCCAAGGTTGATGGTATGTGGTGTCCGCGCCCAGCACGTGGTCGTAGGCGATGATGTGGGCGTAACCCAATTCCTCGGCCGCCTGCACGTAATCGCGCACGGCGATGGGGTCGGAGCCAATCTCCGTCTGGGGGAAAACGACCCCTATCTGCATCTGTCGGTCAGGCATAGCTGCGCTCCTGGTAACGAGGGAACAGGTTGAGACTCCGGCGATTTTATATCGCGCGGCGTCGGCTGGGCAAACGGACGTCGCGTGAGCGTCGGCCTTTGCCGCTTGTGTACCGGCCGCAGGCAGGCCCGTGGCGTCAGGGAGTAGCCCACACCAGGTTCCAGATCAGGAAGAAGGCGATCACGGCCACCCAACCGGTGACGAAGGCGATCCGGTAAAAGCGCGTGAACCACGGGTGCTCCCAGAAGGGCAGACGCCTTTCCCGAGCCCAATGGGCCTCGTCACTCCCGCCGGCCCAGATCCAGCGCCCGAATTTCCTCGCCAGTTCCATCTGTTTGCTATCGGTAACGATCCGTTCTAGGTGACTTGGTTGATGATCCGTCACTCCGGCGAAAGCCGGAGTCCACAAACGCCACTGGATTCCGGCTTTCGCCGGAATGACGAGAAGATGATGTGCCGGAATGACGAGAGGGTGAGTTAGAGTATCTGGGACAGGAAGTGCTTGACGCGCTCGTGACGCGGGTTGTTGAAGAACTCGTCCGGCGGCTGGTCCTCCACAATCTGGCCCTCGTCGAACATAACGATGCGGTCGGCCACTTCGCGGGCGAAACCGAGCTCATGGGAGACGGCCAGGATAGTCATTTGCGACTCGGCCAGTTCACGCATCACTTCCAGCACTTCCTTGATCATCTCAGGGTCGAGGGCCGAGGTGGGCTCGTCGAAGAGCATGATGTTGGGCTGCATGGCCAGGGCCCGGGCGATGGCGACGCGCTGCTGCTGGCCTCCCGATAATTGGGCGGGATACTTGTCGGCTTGCTCGGGGATGCCGACCCGCTCCAGGAGCTCCATGGCAACGCCCTCCGCCTCGCGGGACGGCATCTTGCGAACCTTGGTGGGCGCGAGAGTGATGTTCCGCAGTACCGTCAGGTGGGGGAACAGGTTGAAGGACTGAAAGACCATGCCCACGTCGCGGCGAATGGCATCGACGTTGCGGATGTCGTTGGTCAACTCGATGCCATCAACGATGATATCGCCGCGCTGGTGCTGTTCCAAGCGGTTGATGGTGCGTATGAACGTGGATTTTCCGGAGCCGGAGGGGCCGATGATGACCACCACCTCGCCCTTTTGGACGGTGGTCGAGACGCCCCGCAGAGCGTGGAAGTTGCCGTACCACTTGTGCACATCGCGGCAGACGATGATGTCTTCGTCGGTAACGGTGTGTCCGTTGGTGGTCATGACAGGCTCCGTTGCATTGGTGGCATCGGGATTTATTGGTCGTTTTGAGCGTATTCTAGCAGACGGACGCCGGCCGGCCGAGAACACGCCTACCGCTCTCCCACCCCCAGGTGACGCTCGATGCGGCCGCTGACGTAGGACATCCCAAAGCAGAAAATCCAGAACACCACCGCCAGGAAGATGAACACCTCGTGCACGTCGTCCAAGTAAGGCAGCATGCCGTTTTCGACGTAGGTGGTGGCGAACTTGCGGCTGAGTTCCACGATGTCCAGCATCCCGATGATGTACACGAGGCTGGTGTCCTTGAACAAAGCGATGAACTGGCCCACGATGGCGGGAATCACGTTGCGGATGGCCTGGGGCAGGGAAATCAGCAGGGTGGTCTGCCAGCCGGGAAGGCCCAGAGCGCGGGCGGCCTCGGCCTGGCCGGGGTGCAGGGCCTGCAATCCGCCGCGGATGTTTTCCGCCATGTAGGCTGCGCTGAACAGGGTGATAATGATGGCGGCGCGGAGCAGGGAGTTGAGCGGGAAGTTTTCGGGGAAGGCCAGGGGCACCAGGACCTGCGACATGAACAGCAGCGTGATCAGTGGAACGCCGCGAAAGACCTCGATGAACACCACGCACAACAGCTTCACGACTGGCAATTGGCTGCGGCGCCCCAGGGCCAGCGCGATTCCGATGGGGAAGCTGACGACGATGCCGGCCACCGCCAGCAAGAGGTTCAGCATCAGCCCGCCCCAGTGCAGTACGGAGACCGGTTGCAGACCGGGAACTCCGGGAAGGCCGCGAAGGAGTACAAGGATCAGCAGAAATGCGGCAACGGCCAGGATGGAAACCCAGCGCCAGGTGCCCAATGCCGTGTAGCGGGCCAGGGCCCAGCCCAGCAATAGCGCCGGCACGTTGGCCAGCAGCAGCAACCGCACGTCCCACCCCATGCGCTCCAGGCTGTAGGGCAGGAATGCAAACAGAGCGATCACCACGGCGACGGCGATGGCGATGCGCTTGGTCAGACCGCTGCCGGCGATAGCCCAGGACATTCCCAGCAGAATGGTCACCAGCAGCAGGGCGGCCTGCGGTCTCCAGAAACAATTCTGCCCAGGGCAGGAAAGGTCGGTGTTGTACTGGCCGATGAGCAGCAGGCCCCCCAGGGTGGACACCACCGTGAAGTCGGCGTCGACGAGGAGCCACCGCAGGGCGAACCACAGGGCCCAAACGGCTAGCGCCCCGACTGCCACCGTGAGAACGGTGTTGAACCAGGAGCTGAACAGGTTGGCGCGAAGCCATCCCACCAGGCCGGTCTCGGAACGCGGCGGCGGCACGCGGACGGTTGCGGGTTCGGTAACGGTGACCACCGGTCAAACTCACGCGATGCGGATGTGGCGATTGTACAGGTTGCCAATCAGCGAGTAGGTCAGGCTCATGGCGAGATACGCCGCCATGATGAGAATGAAAATGCTGATCGCGGGAGCGGTCTGCGTCATCGTCTTGGCGACGTTGGTGAGATCGGCGAAACCGATGGCGCCGGCCAGGCTGCTGTTCTTGGTGAGGTTGAGGAACTGGCTGATCAGAGGGGGAATGATTACTCGCAAGGCCTGGGGGAAAGTGACCTGGCGCAGGGTGCTCATGGGAGAGAGGCCCAGGGCGCGGGCCGCTTCGATCTGTCCCCGGCCCACGGACTGGATGCCGGCCCGCACGATTTCGGCGATGAACGATGAGGTGTACATCACCAGCCCGATCAGCAGCGCCATAAGGCCGCCCGACACGGTAAAGCCGCCCGCAATCCGCCCGAAAGTGCCCTGGGGCGCCGGCTGAGACACGACGAGGGGGGCGCCGGCGACAATGCTGATAACCAGCCACGCCACGGCTCCGACGGCGATGGCGGTGGCAAACCCGCCAATCAGCGGATAGGACGACTGGCCGGTGGCGACCTCGCGTTGGGTCAGACCGCGATGGACGGCGGTCCCGGCGATTATGCCGGCCGCCGCGAGGGCAATCCACAACAAGGCCGCAGCGGCTCCATCGGGGAACGGAAAAGGTATCGAAACGCCGGCGTTGTTGATGTACACCGCGTTGGCGACGACGTAGCCCTCGCGGACCGGAGGCAGCGACAGCACGATGTAGAACCAGAAGTAAAGCTGAATGAGCAGGGGAACGTTGCGGAAGAACTCGATATAGACCAGGGCCACCTTGGCCACCAGCCAGTTGGTCGACAGCCGGCACACGCCGACGAATATCCCCAGCAGCGTGGCCAGGATGACGCCGACGACGGACACCACGATGGTATTCACCGCGGCCACGCCAAAGGCGTACAGGAACGTGTCCGACGTCTCGTAGGGGATGAAGTGCTGGCCAATCGGTGTCTGGTAAGCGCGCTCCAGGAAGCTGAACCCGTAGGGTATTTCGCGCTCGTCGATGGCGTTGGCGATGTTGAAGAAGAACCAGGCGACCAGAAAGACCACCAGGAAGCCAGACACAACCTGTGCGGTCCACTGGATAATCTGGGCGTGGCGCCAGATCGGGATGCCCTGGTAAGTAAGATTTTGGAGTATCGCAGCCATTGCGCGGGCTCTGACGGTGTAACGTATCGGGTTTCCGGGTGGGGCCGATTTTAGCGCAAAACGCGGGGCAACGCCCGGCGCGCTTTACGGACAAAGTAATGGGGGTGACCGACTGAGGCCGGTCACCCCTCAACTGCGTCAGGAACGCAGCGGTTCGCCCTTAGCGCAAGGGAGCGGCGTAGATCTGGCCGCCCTTGGGGCAGTTGCTGCAGGCAGCGTCGGCCCACAGGGCGTTGCGCCCGTTTTCACGGGGCAGGTTGATCCCGCTGGGGCCAAGGTTGCGGTCGTAGATTTCGCCGTAGTTCCCGACCGCGCTGATCACGTTCTGCGCGGCCATCTGGTCGAGGCCCAGGCTCTCCTGTCCCCAGGAGCCTTCGAAGCCCAGCAGGCGGTCCTTCTTGGTTTCGCCGGTGGCGGCGGAAGGCATGTTGGACATGCTGATGTCGTAGGCTTCGGCGTAGATCAGGATGGACATGACGGTCTTCACGATATCGAACCACTGGTCGTCGCCGTGGGGGACCACCGGGCCGAGGGGTTCCTCCGAGATGGTCTCGGGGAGGATGACGTGGGCGTCGCGGTCGGCCAGAGAGGTGCCCAGAGCGGCCAACTGCGAGCGGTCGTTGGTGAAGGCGTCGCACTGGCCGCTCTCGTAGGCGGCGACCACGGCGGCGGTGTCCTCAAAGGTCAACGCTTCGATGTTGAGGCCGTTCTGGTTGGAGAAGTCAGCCAGGTTGAGCTCGGTGGTGGTGCCCTGGGTAACGCAGACGGAGGCGCCCTGCAGTTCCAGCGCGCTGTCGATGCCGAGAGACCGGTTCACCATGAAGCCCTGGCCGTCGTAGAACATGGTCTGGGCGTAGTTGCCCCACTGGGCGTCACGGGAGGTGGTCCAGGTAACGGTGCGGACCAGCATGTCGACTTCGCCGGACTGGATGGTGGGCCCGCGCTCGGCGGCGGTGATCAGCCGGATCTCGATGGCATTCGGGTCGTTCAGGACGGCGGCAGCAAGGGCGCGGCACAGGTCAATGTCGAAGCCGACGTTGTTGCCGGAGGCGTCCAGGAATCCGTAGCCGGGAACGTCGTTGCGGCTGGCGCAGATGACGTGGCCGCGGTCCATCACGGTCTGGAGACGGTTGCCGGCCTGCACGTCCATGGCTTCGGTCGGCGTGGGAGCAGCATCGGTCGGCGGCTCGGGCATGGCCGTAGCGGCGGCCGGAGCAGTAGGTTCGACTGCGGGAGCTGGCGCGGTGGGCTCCTCTCCGGTACAGGCCATCATGGCCAAAATGCCGGCCAACACCATCGCGCCGGCGACGTACTTAAAATATCGCTTCATTACCGTTTTCCTCCTGTGTTTCTATGGCACGCTTCGGTGGCGCAAAATTCGTTCCAATGATAGGACAGCGCACTCCGTTTTGACAATCACAATGGCAACCCAAATAAGCGGATATGCGAGTCTGTTATGCAAACGACCATAACGATAGGGCGGTGCCGCCAAATATCTTCGCCAGGTCATCCTTGGGACACCACTGTTCAATCTGCTCCCAGGTGTAACGCAGCGAGTTGCGGTATCCCTCGCGATTGGTCACCCGCGGCCAGTCCGAACCCCAGATCATGCGGTCCGGGCCGAAGGCATCGTAGGCCATGCGCACGTAGGGGGGCGTGTTCCGGTAGGGGAAGGGCGGGTCGCTGATCTCGCCCATGCCGTGGATCTTCATGACGGTGTTGGGGAAGCGCGCCAGGGTCAGGGACTGCCGGAACACGTCGTCGGGCGGCATTTCCGGCGCGCCGATGGCGTGGATGCCCATGCCGGCCAGGTGCTCGATGATTACGGTGAGATCCGGCAACTCCTCCACCAGCCTGGCGAATTCGTCGGACGCGAAGCCCTCGGCAGGACCGCCGACGCTGACGGACACCCCCAACCGGGCGGCGGCCCGCCAGATGGCCAGCGGGTCGTTGCCCGGCGAACGGTGGAAATTGCGAATGCGCAAGGTCTCGGCGCCGGCGTCGCGCAGGCCCTCCAGGGTGTCGGGCGCCGCGGGGTCGTCCACGTCCACGCGGCAGACCACGGCCAGCCGTCCCGGGAAGCGCTGGCGACACTCCAGCACGTAGGAGTTGTCCAGGGTTGCCGTGGACTGCACCAGCACGGTTTTGGCGACGCCGTTCAGCTCCATCTGGGCCAGCAGCATCTCCACCGGCTCGTAGTGGTCGCGGCCGATGTGGACGTGGGTGTCGACGATTTGCATTGGGGACAATCCTTTGTTCTCGGCCACTCACGGCAGCACGGGGCGCCATGCGAAATCTAGGCACCTCGTTGGACAAGTTTCTGGTTCATCTCAATGCGGAGATCAGTGATTTCCCGGCGCATATCAATGCGCATCTGGGCAAATCTATCGATGACGTCGATTTTAAACCGTGTCAGCTCGTCTTGCAGCGTTTTGGCGTCATCTTTTGACGTCAGAGAACGCTCCAGCATCATGATGCCGAGCAAGTCCAGCATGGCGTCAACCATCTCGGCTGAATAACCCTGTTCTATCAAAGCAACGCGGATTTTGCTGAGTTTAGCCACCGTGCTCATTTGTATCCTTTCGGTCGTCCCGACCGTCGTTGACCGTGTTGTTTGCGGTAACGTTCCGTTTAGACTGTTTGATTGATGATCCGTCACTCGGGCGAAAGTCGGGATCTGGAAAACGCTACTGGATTCCGGCTTTCGCCGGAATGACGAGAAATTAAACGACGCAAAGGTGACGAAAAATTAGACCACCTAAATTGCAACTCTACCGTTGGCGGCGCCAGCATAGCAAATCGACCCGTTTGCTGCTACTCTGACAACCATCCAGAGGAGGTATGCCCTATGATTTCGCAAGCAGAAAATGTGACGCTCACGCAAGTCGGTGCCGGCACGCCCATGGGCGAACTGATGCGCCGCTACTGGATGCCCGCCCTGCTGTCCTGGGAACTGGCGGAGCCGGACGGGGAGCCGGTTCGGGTCAAGCTGCTGGGCGAGGAACTGGTGGCTTTCCGGGACACCGACGGGCGCATCGGCCTGCTTGACGAGTTCTGCCCGCACCGCCTGGTGTCGCTGTGGCTGGGGCGCAACGAAGACTGCGGACTGCGCTGCGTGTACCACGGCTGGAAGTTCGACGTGGACGGGCAGTGCGTGGACATGATGAACGAGCCGGAGGACAGCGACTTCCCGTCCAAGATGACGACCACCTCATACCCCACCATCGAGTTGGGCGGCGTCATCTGGGCTTACATGGGACCCAAGGAGCACATGCCGCCGCCGCCCCAGTTCGAATGGGCCGCCGTGCCGGCAACCCACCGCCACGTCACCAAGAACATCCAGGAATGCAACTGGCTCCAGGCCCTGGAGGGCGGGATCGACTCGGCCCACGCCACCATCCTGCACCGCACGCTGCGGGTGAACACCACCCACGCCGGCCTGCGGGTCGATTCGCCCCACGTGCGGGGCAAGCCGCCGGAACTGGAGGTGGACATCACCGACTACGGCTATCGCTACGTGGGCATCCGATCGCTGGGCGACGAGGGCAACCACGTGCGGGCGTACCACTTCGTGATGCCCTTCCACCAGATCCGCGCCAGCCAGCGCGGCTATCGCGGCAAGGCCGGGCCGGTTGGCTTCCTGGCGTCCGGTCACATGTGGGTGCCCATGGACGACTACAACGTGATGGTGTGGAACTGGGACTTGTCCTACGACGACCCCATCGACGAGGAGGAGCGGGTCGACATGGACCGAGGCTACGGGCGCGGGCCGGAGCACATGCTGAGCGACTTCCGCACCAGGGTCAATCGGGACAACAACTGGATGATCGACCGCGCGGTGCAGAAGACGGAGACCTTCAGCGGCATCGACGGCGTGAACGCCCAGGACGTCGCCGTGCAGGAGAGCATGGGCTACGTCGTTGACCGTTCGAAAGAGAACCTCTCGCGCACCGACATGGCCATCATCTACGCCCGCCGGCAGCTGCTGCAGGCGGCGCGAACGGTGGCCGAGGGCGGCGCTCCCCCTGGCGTCGGCGACAACTACTACATGCTGCGCCCGTCGCAGGCCATCCTGCCGGTAGGCGTGGACTGGCGTGACGCGCTGTGGGACGAGCTGTATCCGGACGGGTCGCAGTCGCGGAACGGGAAGTAGCGCGTCCCCCACATACGGACAGACCACAGGGGCGGATGGTTATCCGCCCCTGCGCAGTTGCGTACACTTGACGGGAACTAGCAATACACCCTATCGCGCCGGCCGACGCGAACCACCAGCACGCGCAAAACATCGTCCTGAATGTCGCAGACGACGCGGTAGTTCCCCACTCTGTAACGCCATAAACCTGCCAAAGGGCCGGTCAAGGCTTGACCAATGCTGCGCGGGTCGTCCCTGGTGGCGACCCGCTGCTCCATAAAATCCACCACGCGCCGGGCTGTCTGCCTGTCCAGTCGCTGCAGGTGCGTTCTGGCAGCAGCAGAGTAATCAATCGTTCAGACCAAGGTCTCGCCTTACCTCGGCTGACGTATAGACACGTTCCTTGCCGGCACGGATGCGTTCCAGCACCTCGATGGCAAGGTAATAGTCCTCAATGTCCTCCATCCCGCGCTCGATCATCTCATGAAGGAGAAATTCCTTCGAACGGCCGGTTTTAGACGCCAGGAAGTCAAGCCGCTCCTCGGCTTCCTGGGACAATACAATCGTGGTTGCCATGTTGCCGCCTATTGGTTCAAAGCCTTTCGAGCGCCGTCAATCTGACGTCCCATGCGTTTCCCCTGGTCAAAGAGGTAGTCCACACACTCGTCTGCTTCTTTCGCCAAGCGCTTCCTGGTCTCTGAGTCATTTTCTTTGGCCAGGAGATTGAGCCGATTGGTTATGATCCATTTGGTGCCCTGCCAACTGCGTTCGGCATGATTCCAAACCTCCCAATAGTCGACCTTTAACTCTTTGCCTATTTGTGCGATTGTCTTCCCATTTCTGGCCTGTAGTTTGATTTCGTCAATCGTCGCTTGGTCCAGTTCCATGCTATCCCTCCTGGTCAGCAACCTTGTCCTGTTTCGGAGCGCGCTCTCTGGCCCGCCGTTCCGCGTAATCCTCCGGGAACACGCCCAGCTCGATCAGCTCAGTCGGGTCATCGGTCTGCGCAAAGCGCTGCTTGGCGTCGATTACCTTGAGGTGCCACTCCCGCGCTTCCGAAGACAACTTGCTCAAAGGTGTGAACGGAGTAGGATCATTAAAGCGATTGTAGCGTGCAGTCATTTTTATTTCCTCCTGGCAGGTGTATTCTATCATAGCATCTAGGTGTTAGAAATAGGTAAATTAACTAGCCTTGGAGCCGAAGCTCATGACGCGGGCGGAATATGCCAAGGCCATCAGTTTGCCGCCTTGACGGTCAGGAACAGCAACCCTAACTCTGGTGTCACAGATAGCTCGCCCACGACGGGACGTGACACTCCCTGAAGGGCAATAGCCTTTCCTCGAGCCGCTCCTATCAGCATGTTGCTGCTCGACTTCTCGACGTGATCCGGCGCAAACTCCAACACCTCCAACAACACTGGCTGCAAATAACGACGCGCATGCCGATCAGTAGGCGCCGTAACTACAGCAATCTCCGTCAAGTCGTCGGCGGAGCCGATCAGTTCCACCAATGCATCTGGTCCGGCGGCATTTTCCACCGTTCCTTTTACGCTGATCCTCCCATCTGCTAAGGTCTTGGGCGCGTCGAACTCCAAACCCAACGCCTCATAACTACGCTGCATCTCGACGCGACTGACGCCTAACCCCTCTTTCAGTGTAGCGGTAGGCGTAGTCTCGCGTGCTACGGTCGTGCGGGTAAAGGTCTCGTCGTTTGCCAGTAAGTTGCAGACGACGATCAGCCCGATAACCCCGGCGATACCCAGCACCCACTTCCATCCATCGCCCATCGAAGTGCCCCCTTGTGGCGAGGTTTGGCGTCTCTGCCACGAGGGCCATCCCTATGCGAACCCCAAGGGGACATGGCGTTGCCATGCCCTCGCGCAGGTTCACGAAGGAAGGTAGGCACTCGTGGCAGAGTGGGAGCAGTATAGGATCACTCAAAATCATCGTCAACGCGAATTGTCAACGGAACGCCGTTTCCTCATGCGTACCCAGCTTGTCATCGCGAGGAGCGCAGCGACATGGCGATCTCGTTGCCGTAGCGACACCCGTTACCCCGACGAGATTGCCACGCTGCGCTCGCAATGACAGATTGCGCCAAGTGGGTATGCGTGAGGACGCCGTTTCGAATTGATACACGATGATTAACTATTTTATGACAATCAGGACTACAAAAAGCGGCGCCCGCCGGCAATACAGCCAACGGGCGCCGCCAAGTCTGAGGTGACCGGTAGTCTAGCCTTCCTTCAGCGCCGGTATGACCTTGGTGCCGAGGAGTTCCACGGAGCGCATGACGTCCTCGTGGGCCATGTGTCCCTCGTTGCCGTAGATGAGGATGTAACCGGGATCGAGGTCCCTGCGGATGTGGCGCAGCTTCTCGGTGACGGTCTCGGGGCTGCCGACGATGATGTTGTAGGCGGCCTGGAGGTCCTCGTAGGTCATGCGGCGACCCATGGTGCCGGTGCCGATGAGGGGGCGCGACATCTTGATGCGCAGGGCCTCGCGGGACTGGTAGCCGGGCGGGTCGTTGAATTCCATCGGACCGCGGTTGCGGTGGTTCTCGGTCCACAGGAAGGTGCGGCCGATCTCCTGGGCCTTCTCGTCGGTGTCGGCGACGAGGCAGCGGATGAGGTAGCCGAAGTGCTCGGGGCCAGCCTCGTAGCCTTCCTCGGCGGCGGTCTCGTGGTAGATGCCCTTGAGCTGCTTGGTGAGGTCAAGCAGGGAGCCCAGGTTCATGTACGGATAGCGGTGCTTGGCGGCCCAGATGACGGACTCGGGGCTGCCGGTGCCGGGGAACCAGACGGGCGGGTGCGGCTTCTGGATCGGCACGACCCAGGGGTTGACCATGCGGTGGGGCCAGTATTCGCCCTCCCAGCGGAAGGGGCCGGGCTGGGTCCAGCACTTGACGATGAGGTCGTGGGCCTCCTCGAAGCGCGGGCGGTTCTCGGTGGGCGGGTAACCGGCGTGGAGGGTCTCCACGGCGGTGCCGCGGACGAAGCCGGAGATGACGCGACCGCCGCTGATGCAGTCGAGCATGGCGATCTCTTCGGCCATCTTGACCGGGTCGTTGACGGCGATGACGTTGCCCAGCATGGCGATCTTCGCCTTCCTGGTGCGCTGGGTGATGACGGCGGCGTCCACGTTGACCGAGGGCTTCATGCACCAGTAGGAGCTGTGGTGCTCGTTGGACATGATGCCGTCGAAATTGACCTCATCGGCCAGTTGGTACTGGTCGTGGTAGTTGGAGTAGAGGACGTGGGCCTTCTCCGGGTCGAAATAGGTGTTGGGGAAGTGCATCCGCCCCGACTCCCACCCCTCGAGGTCATCCTCGGTGACGTGGCCGTAGGGCTGTTCGGAGAACCAGAATACTTCGAGCTCGTGAGCCATGATGTTTGCTCCTTCTGGGTGGCGCGCTGGCGGTGTTCGCGTTTACCGTCATTCCGGCGAAAGCCGGAATCCAGTGGGGTCTACAGGCTGTTCAGGAATCCGGTTACGGCGGCGACGAATTCGCCGCGCTTTTCCACGGCCGGCGAGTGCCCGCAGTTGTCGATGATGCGGAGCTGGCTGCCCTGGATGGCCTGCTGGAACAGGTGGCCGCACTCAACGGGTATGATCGCGTCCTCCCGGCCCCAGACGATCAGGGTGGGGGTACTCACCCGCGACAGGAAGTGCGGCAGGCTGGGGTTGTGCAGGTAGGGTTTCCAGCAAAGCTGGGATGCCGTAATCGCGTTGGAGTGGACCACCAGCTGCTCTTCGGGCGTCAACTCGCGGGCATAATGCTCGTAGTTTTCCACCTGGCTGGGGTCGTGGAAACGCTGCTGGAGGCGCGTGTCGGCGGATACCATGAAGATCTCGGCGATCTCGCCCTCCCGGGGCTTGATCCCCGCCGGGTCTACCAGCACCAGGGCGTCGATATTGTGGTCGTCCATGGCGGCCATTTCGGCGGAGACCCAGCCGCCCATGGAGGAGCCCATCAGCACGATGTCCTGCAGGCCCAGGGCGTCGATGAACATGTGATTGAAGTGGGCAACGTCGTTGATGGTCTTGAGCCATTCAGGCGCCTCGGTGCCGTTGAATCCCGGCTGGCTGGGGACATAAACGGTGTACTCGGCGGCGAGGTCTTCGTGCCAGGCTTGCCATCCGTTGGAACCACCGGCGCCATGGAAGAACACCAGCGGTGGGCCGCTGCCGCCGGAGTACATTTCGACGGCAGTGCCGTTGACATTTACGGTAGTGCGGGAACCACTCTGAACTGTTGTCATACTCTCGTTCCTGTGCGGGGTGAGGATGGCGTTATTCTGTTACAGGGGTAGGGGGATGTCAAGGCGACGGCTCATTGCCAGTCAACCACATTTTATGCTGAAACGGGCCATCATTCCGACGATTCCCGATGCGTTGTCCCTGAGCCATTTGCGCGGCAAGATGTGATGCCACTCCGGTTCGTAGCTGCCTACTGCCTCTGCTGTAATTCTGTATCCGTCGGTATTCCAGTCTTGAACGCAAGTAGATAGATCATCAGCCTTTGCACGGTATTTCGCCCACTGCCGGTTTCGACGAATTCTTCCGGGGTAAGCGAAAAGCACCCGATGGTCTCAGTTGGGGCTTTGGTTCTGGAAACGGGAGCGGAATTCGTTTTCTGGTGGCGATTTCAACTCTTCAATCACCAATTGGCAAATCTGCATACCGGGAGTCAGACGACATACGAAAGGACCAACATTGGCTATTTCCAGGCGGATGTTGCCGTGAAACCCGGCGTGTATGGTCGGCGCGGTCTGGTGGACTGACAAGCCCCAGCGAGCGACAGAACTTTTACCCTCCACCCTGGCCGCCAAGTTCTGCGGCAGTTCTACACGTTCCACAGTATAGGCCAGCGCGAAGGCATTCGGTTTCAGCTCGATGTATGAGTCTGACGGAACGCTGACCACTCTACCAAACTGTTGGACCGCTTCTTCTGGGTCAGCCTGGGCCACCATTACCCCGATTTCGACGCCCGGTGTCAGAGGGTCAAAGACGGTGAAAGCGTCCCCCAGAAGCAAGTCCACGGAAGAGGTAGCATACGCGGCGAGGACGGGCCGCGGCTCGATGACCAATTCCCCTGCTTCCAGCGCGCGCCTGATGTCCTGATCGCTGTAGATCATCACCACCAGCCTTTGAGTATTACCTCCTGGTGTGCTTCAGGCACGAAAATGTTGCGACCGGACACGCGAGTCTCGTCCGGTAGATGGACCAGCCATCTGCCATCGTCGAAATCGGCTATGACGAAGGCTTTGAGCCATTTCTCCTGTTCGTTGACTGCGTATTCAGGCATCCACCCGCCGTAAGCTTTATCCCCGATTTCGAACTTGACGTACTTCTCGTCCGGCATCATTCCCGGCCCAACGTAGCTGAGCTGGATTTTAACCCCCTCGGGCTGCTCACGCTTATGTCCCCAATCGAATTTGGCTCCTGCCATCTCGGACCTCGCAATTTCTATAGTGCGCGCAATATCAATCAGCGCCCGCCTCACCGTCAACGCGCAGTTGTCGCTCGCGTGTAGCAAGTTTCTACAAACCCGTTATCGCGAGGCGCGAAACGATCTGTCAATCCCTTTAGCGCAGCGGTGGCCCTGTCCCGCGCCCGGGTGGACGTGGTGATCGGCAATCCGCCGTGGATCAACTACAACCAAACGGCGGACATCCTGCGGGACGAATTGCAAAACCTGAGCCGGAACCGCTACGGCATCTGGGCGGGCGGGCGCTACGCCACCCACCAGGACGTGGCCGGCCTGTTCTTCGCCCGCAGCGTGGACCTGTATCTGAAAGACGGGGGCGTCATCGGCTTCGTGCTGCCCCACAGCGCGTTGCAGGCCGGGCAGCACTCCAAGTGGCGGAGCGGCGTCTGGCGGTCCGGCCGGCGGGGGCCGTCCATCAACGTGGACTTCACCCACAAGCCGGCGTGGGATCTGGAGCGTCTGGAGCCCAACACCTTCTTCCCGGTGCCGGCCTCGGTGGTGTTCGCCCGCAAGCGCCCAACCGACGCCGGGGGCAAGCCCCTGGCCGGCGCGGTGGAGCAGTGGCTGGGCCGGGTCGAGGCCGACGACGCGCGGCGGGTGTCCTCGGGCATCACCGACACCGGCGTCGTGGGGGATTCTCCCTACGGTGGTTATGCTCGCCAGGGCGCGTCCATCGTGCCGCGTTGTCTTTTCTTTGTGAACGAAACCGAAAACACCGCCACCGTTCGGGCGGCACAGACGGTAACCGTCAATCCGCGCCGGGGCGGCCAGGACAAGGCGCCGTGGAAGGATCTGGACCTCACCGCCATCACCGGCCAGACGGTGGAGCGCAAGCACTTGTTCGACGTCCACCTGGGCGAGACCGTCGCCCCCTACGTGACCCCGGAGCCGCTGAAAGCCCTGCTGCCGCTGAAGCAGGGCGACGATGCAATACCCACCGATGCCGACGGACCGGGCGGCATTCGCCTGGGCGGGCTGGAGCGGCGGATGCGGGAACGCTGGCGGACGGTGAGCCGGCTGTGGGAGGAGAACAAGGCATCGGCCACTAAGCTGAACCTGCTGGGTCAACTGGACTACATTGGGAAGCTATCGTCGCAATTAACTCGGCAAGCTAATCCAGATAGTGGGCGTGTACGTGTCTTATACAACCAGTCAGGCACTCCGACCGCCACGTTGCTGGCTGATCCCGCAGCGTTGGTCGACTACACGCTGTATTGGATAACTTGCGAGGACATTCGGGAGGCCAATTACCTGCTGGCCATCATCAACAGTGATGTATTGTACAAGTCCGTAGAGTCGTTAATGCCGAAGGGCCAGTTTGGAGCGCGACACTTGCAAAAGCACCTGTGGAAGCTGCCCATCCCGGAGTTTGACCCAGCACAGAAGTTGCACGCGGCCATCGCCGAGGCAGGGGCGGCAGCGGCAGCCGGCGCGGCCAAGCAACTTAAGGCTCTGCGGGCCGAACGGGGCGAACGGCTGACGGTGACCATCGCCCGGCGAGAGCTGCGGGCCTGGCTGCGCGGCAGCACGGTGGGGGCAGCGGTGGAGGGGCTGGTGGGGCGGCTGCTGGGGGTGGACGGGTAGGCGTAAGTGGGAACGCCGTCCTGAACCATATTGGCTATCTAAAATCTGCCACCGCTGTTTTCGCTCATTCCGCGCCGTTCAAATCACCCAACATCTGCTCAATCCGTAACTTGAGGTTGCTGTTCCCCTGCTGGTCTGCCAACTCCAAAGCCCTCTTGAAATCGGCCTCTGCTTCGGATACATGACCAATTGCCGATTTTGCTCTGCCGCGATTGGCGTACGCTAGGGCATATTCCGGGTTGAGCCCGATGGCCGTATCGTAGTCCGCTATGGCCTCTTCATGCCGGCCCAACTCTGCTTTTGCGTTGCCACGATTGTTGTACGCTAGGGCATATTCCGGGTTGAGCCCGATGGCCGTATCGTAG
The DNA here is from genome assembly GCA_965207585.1 of Dehalococcoidia bacterium. GTDB lineage: Bacteria > Chloroflexota > Dehalococcoidia > Lucifugimonadales > UBA3495 > Bin87. Next base: position 616,563 of record CBDBMT010000003.1, read on the forward strand.
TCCGCTATGGCCTCTTCATGCCGGCCCAACTCTGCTTTTGCGTTGCCACGATTGTTGTACGCTAGGGCATATTCCGGGTTGAGCCCGATGGCCGTATCGTAGTCTGCTATGGCCTCTTCATGCCGGCCCAACTCTGCTTTTGCGTTGCCACGATTGTTGTACGCTAGGGCATATTCCGGGTTGAGCCCGATGGCCGTATCGTAGTCCGCTATGGCCTCTTCATGCCGGCCCAACTCTGCTTTTGCGTTGCCACGATTGTTGTACGCTTCGGCATATTCCGGGTTGAGCCCGATGGCCGTATCGTAGTCCGCTATGGCCTCTTCATGCCGGCCCAACTCTGCTTTTGCGTTGCCACGATTGCTGTACGCTAGGGCATATTCCGGGTTGAGCCCGATGGCCGTATCGTAGTCCGCTATGGCCTCTTCATGCCGGCCTAATGCTGCTTTTCTGTTGCCACGATTGTTGTACGCTTCGGCATATTCCGGGTTGAGCCCGATGGCCGTATCATAAGCTAATACCCCTGCTTCGTGTTCGTTTGCTTGTCCACGTAGATATCCAATGGAGAACCAAGCCCGGGCAGCACGCTCGTTATCAACGCCTTCCAAGATGTTAGCAATGGCAAGCCATTTGACTATGGCGGCCGCGGTATCGCCTTGCTGCTGCAACCTGAACGCCTCGGCAGTTGCATGGTCCACTGGATCGATTTCTACAGCACCGAGTGGGATGGTCTCCGCTTGTGGATCATAGGACAGGGCGACGTCCTCAGCGGTTCTAGCCCTCCACTCCTCTAATTCTTGTTGCCATTGTTGCCTAGTTTCTCTCATCTGCTCTAGAATTGCAGACGCCTGTTTAGAAGCTTGTCTGGCCGACAATAGCGCGTCCGCAGCGACAGTTTGCGCGTCGGCGGCCACAGTTTGCGCTTCAGCAGCGCTCTCTCGGGCTTCTCCTGTGTATCGCCTTGCATCATCAAGGATGTCCCTGAACCAACGATAGCCGATGAAGCCTGCGATAACTATGATAATGCCCAACGCGGTGACAAACACCGTGATGAACGCAAGAGAGATAGCGGCGGCCATCAGCCACCATGTTATGCTTTCAGCCCGTGCATCTAGGTATTGGCTGCGCAGTTCGTTGAAAATACGACGGATTTCGTAGTCAGAAATGGTTTCTGGCGGGTTCCGTTTGATTGTAGATGATGGTTATGGTAGCATCGCCGCTGCCAGAGTCAAGCGGTGGTAGCCCTGCTACATTCCCGCGAAGGCCCGCTACGGCGGGTCTCTTTATTTTTGCATGGGTTCAGAACAGGGAGGCTTCGTGCCTCTCTCTGCGGGGCCTATGCTCAAAGCGGGAACTCCGGTTGACTCTGGCAAGCCAGCCTATCCTGTGAGCAGAGGGAGGTTCCCAAATGTCAACCATCCGTACCATCGTCAACGTTCCGGCCCGCACGTTCCGCCTTGCCACCATCGGCATCATGCTCGCGTTGATGCTGACACTTGCAGCCGGGCCTGCATTTGCCCAAACGCCGGCACCCGCCGCGCCCGCCAACCTTACGGCAGAACTCACCGACACCGAGGGCGAAGTCCTGTTGCAGTGGGACCCTGCCGAAGGCGCAACTTCGTATCGCGCTTGCCGCCGTGTCCAGACTCCGGTCGGCGGTTGGAGTTGCTTCAATCGGACGACCACCGACGCATTGTTCGCCGGCCTTACGCTGGATACCACATACGATTTTGCCGTTGCCTCATACGATGGCCGGTCGTATTCCTCTTGGGAGTGGACGGAAGCCACGGTTGAAACCATCGTCCACATCTGCCCGATCACCGGCCTGCGAATACCGGACGGCTATCTTTCGGTGAACGAAATCACCGTGTCCAGTGGCGGCCAGGGGTTTATGCTGACCGGGATCACGCGCCAGGCAACGGTGACCTGGAGTGGAACTGAATATGCGCCAATTGCAGGACGACAATTCCTGAAGGCATGTGGGGTAGTGGCAGCTCCGACCAATCGGCCAGCCCTTTTCTGGCCGGGGTATTGGAACAACCTCACGGCAGATTCGGGAATCGGTTTCGTGACCTTTGATGACGATACGACGGATTGGCGCGACGTTGGGGAGATCCCAGCAAATCAGACCCGGGCCGCATGTGACGTTTGGGATGTGCCGGCGGATGCCGCAACAGTTATCTACGCAGTCAATAATTTCCAAGCGGACGCCAGCCTGTACCGGGTTGACCTGCCCGAAAACTGAAAACTGGCCGGCGCAAAAATCGCTCCGACGGGCGCGTTGTGATAGCCTCTACATGCGCGCCCAACCGGGCAAGGAGGAACATGATGACTTGAACGCCTTAACCCAAAACGCCCTCGCAGTCACGACACTGCAAAGGCGTCCGTTATAGCCACTTGGCCCGTGGGGGAAAGTTGATTGACGCGGCTGATTTTACAGCCGACGGATACTTTTTGCAACCTCATGTCGGGCCATTCGGAACAACCCGACATGAGGTTTGTCATGCCTATCGTCGCAGAATTTCTTGATTTCACCAACAACGTCGCCGGACTCGCGCTGCTGCTGTATGCCGCATTTCAACATCCATTCTCCCAACGTAGCGCCGCATTTCTTTGGCGTCATTTGCACCGCAGACTGGTCGCCCAGCGCGAGTCGTTGCAAGCCGCCCCGCTTTGGGCAAAGGCTTGTATCGGGCTGGGGATCGCATGGGCGATAGGCGGCTTTACGGCCTTCTCCATCGCGGCGGGGCCGTTGCTGGAAACCGAGACCTTGCAACTGTGGATTCTGTGCTGGTTCGGGTCCATGTCACTGGTGATATGGGCTGGAGCGGGCTGGTTGGGATGCCTTGGCGTCGGCAAGGCGGGACGCTGGGCATGGAAGCGGGTGCGGTAGTCCGTGCTACAATCCGGGCAGGAGGACGTTATGGCCGAGTTCACCAAGACCTACACGTTCAACTGCCCGTACTGCGGCAACGCCAAGATCGTGAAGAACGGCAAGCAAGCCGGCAAGCAACGCTACCGCTGCAAGTCCTGTGGCAAGCAGTTCAACGACACCGGCGCGTTGGGCGGACGCCGCGCGACGGCGGAACAGATCGGCGCAGCAGTCAGGATGTACTTTGCCGGCAATTCCTACAAGCAGACCAGCGAGGTGATGGCCCAGGGCCACAATATGCCAGAACCGTCCAAAGAAACCGTCTATCGCTGGGTGGCGGAACAAGTCGAGACTGCCAAAGACATCATGGCGGACTTCCCGGCGCACACATCGGGCAAGTGGGTTGCCGACGAAATACAGGTGAACATCGGCGGCGAAAAGATGTGGCTCTGGAACGTCATGGACGCCGGCACCCGCTACGCGCTGGCCGTGCATCTGTCTCCCAACCGCGACACCAGGGCGGCGGTGGCCGTGATGCGAAAGGCGATGGCGGCGGCGGACAACCCGCCCAAATCCATAACCACCGACAAGTTGGGCAGTTACACCAGCGCAATCAAGCAGGTGTTCCCCGACGCCGATCACATCCAGTCCGAGGGACTGCGGGCGCGGGTGAACAACAACCTGTCGGAACGCTTGCAGGGCACCATCCGGGACCGTGAAAAGACGCTGCGGGCATTGGACGGGCTGGAAACCGGCCAGCGTTATTTTGACGGCTGGGCAATCAATTACAACCTGTTTCGGGAGCACGAGGGCATCAAGGGGCAGACGCCGGGCGAAATGGCCGGCGTCAATCCGCCTTTCACAGAATGGGCCGACGTGGTGCGGGTGGCGGCTACGGCGGAACGCTCGCCCTCCGTCCCTGAACCGACGCCGGACGACAATGCCGATTCGTCCGTGCCATCCACAACCCACTTTGTGCCAGACCCGGAGGCCCGTCGCCGGCCGAAAGGCGAGACCGATGAAGAGCCGTGGCCGCCGTCGCCGGTACAGATCGAAGAGTGGCGAAACGTCAGGCCGACGGCAAAGGAGCGTGTAGCGGCCAGCGCCCCAAAAGTGCGGATGGTCGGGCCGACACGTCAGGGCAAGCCCAAGCGGAGACAGCCTGTATCGCCACGGATGGACAGCAAAGGCCGAGCCAAACCGCCGAAGCGTAAAAGCCCAAAGGCCACCGCTGGCCGGTTGGCAAAAGCACGCTAGAGGGCATCATCTACAATCAAACGGAACCTTCTGGCGGCATAGCGTCAAGTCTAATTTCCGTACCCGGCGCAGTTTCCGGGGCGGATGACAGTGCCAGCATCCCGCAAACTGCTATCGGCCCTACCGTGAACGTCAAGATGAGGGCAACGAATATCCCAACTATCCAGCGCTTTATCTCTGGATCTATCACATTTACCCCCTAATTGGTCAACGCGGGGTGAGGCTCTATACCCGCCCCGGACAAGCGAAAGCCGCTGTGCCGGTAGCAACGGACGGCTAGCGAGCTTCATGCTCCGCAATGGCCTTCGCGCGGATATGTTCCAGCGTCATCCGGTAATGCTCTTCAAGATTGATCCAGAACTGCGAGGACCCGCCAGCGCCTTGCCTAGCGCGCTTGCTATCTCGGGCGTGATGGCTCTCTCAGCGCGGATAATCTCATCTATCACCTGAGGCGAGCAGTCCATCCTGGCCGCCAATTCCTCTTGGGTCATGCCGCGGACTTCGAGCTCTTCTGCCAGAGTTTCGCCGGGCGGTATTGCCAGATCAGAATACACACGCTGGGTCGTATGGCGTTCAGTCGTCATGATAGTGAAAATAGTTGGGCTGATGATCCGGTGTCAAGCGCGTATCGGCCCTCGTGCATACCCGCTTTCGTAAATCGTTAGAATCAGGATTTACGGGATTTTATGATTGGGCAGGATTGGGAGATCTCCATCAGAAAGCGGTCCCAATCCTGATAATCCCCAAATCTTGAAAATCCTGATTCTGACGTTCCCCCCCGCTGCAAACCGGGTGCGCGTGAGCGTGTAGGCTGGTTTGACACCCCAAAACGGGGGCGCATACACTCCCGCCATTCGGCCGGGGCATATCCGGCCGCGACGCTGCACGGAGGACACAGTCGTATGACCACCGCCCACACCCATGACCATGACCATCCCCACACGCACCCGCAGGCAGCATCGGAGATGCGCGGGGCGGCGCTGGCCCTGCTGAACAGCCTGGACGCCTCGCAGAAGGCGGCCATCAGCTACAGCTACCACGACGGCGAGCGGATCTTCTGGTACTACCCGCCGATGAACCGACACGGCCTGATGCTTCGCGACATGAGCGAGGATCAACGCGGGCTGGCCTACGCGCTCATGGCCACCGGCCTGACCGAGGACTCCAACCGGAAAGCCCGGTTGATCATAGAGCACGAGGACGTGCTGGGGCCGCTGGAAAAAGAACGGGGGCAGGTGACCTTCCTCCGGGACCCGCTGTGGTACGCCTGGACCATCTTCGGCGATCCCGCCAGCGCCGTCGAGCCCTGGGGCTGGCGGGTGGAGGGCCACCACGTATCGCTGCATTACAGCATCTGGGGAGATCGCGTGCTGTCGGTTACGCCGTTCTTCTTCGGCGCGAATCCTGCCGAGGTGCGCAAGGGACCCAAGGAGGGCCTGCGCATCCTGGGCGCCAGCCAGGACATCGCCCTGGAACTGATGGAGAGCCTGGACGCCGGACAGAAGGGCCGGGCCATAATCTACGACGAGGCGCCGGCGGACATCATCACCTTCAACTCCTCCAAGGCGTCTCTCCCCAAGGAAGAGGGCCTGACGGCCACCGCCATGTCGGGCACGCAGCGGGAGATGCTGATGGCCCTGGCCAGCGAGTACGTGGGTCGGGTCCGCAGCGACCTGGCCGAAGAGCGGCTCGACGCGCTGCGCCAGGGCGGGCTGGAGAAGATCCACTTGGCCTGGGGCGGCCCCGTGGACCGTACCCAACCGCACTACTACCGGCTGCACGGCGGCGACTTCGTGGTGGAATACGACAACCGGCAGGACGGCGCCAACCACATCCACTCGGTGCTGCGGGACGTGAACAACGACTTCGCCGCAGACGTGCTGCGGGACCACCTGCTGCTGTACCACGTCCTATAGTCTATGGACACCGGGCTTATACTGTGAGCGGGAGCACGTAAGCGCGCAAAACTGCGCTCAGCCGGGAGGTGACATGGCCGGCACACAACGCTGGCGCGTCGCAGCGGCCACCGCCGCGGGAGCTTCCCACCTCAGAGACGGTATCCCCAACCAGGATGCGGTAGCCCACCGGGTGGTCGAGATCGGCCACGGGGCTGTCGCGGTAATCGCCGTCGCAGACGGAGCCGGCTCGGCCCCGCGCTCCGACGAGGGCTCCAGGGTCGCAGTCGATGCCGCGGTTGCGTCGGTGGCGGAAGGGATCAACAGGCAGCCGGCGGCGGCTTTCAGCGAAGGCATGGCCGCGTCGATGGTCCGCGACGCAATCAAGCGCGCCAGGACCGAGGTGGAGCGCTACGGCCGGCGGCACAACGTTCCGGCCCGAGAGCTGGCGTCCACCCTCATCGTCGCCTTCGCCAGCGGCTCGCTGATGACGGCGGCGCAGGTCGGCGATGGGGCGGTGATCGCCTTCAGCATCGGTGGCGACGACGCAATGACTTTGTGCGAGGCTCACACCGGGGAATACGCCAACGAGACGACGTTCATCACCTCGCGCAGCCAGCCCCACGAAGCAGCCTCCGTGGGCCACGCTTCCGGCTACGATTACGACGCCCTGGCCTTGATCACCGACGGCCTGCAGAACCTGGCCCTGAAGATGCCGGAGCGCGAGGCGTTCATGGGTTTCTGGAATCCGATCCTGGATGACCTGGCCCATACCGACGAGCCGGAAGCCGTCCCCGGAAGGCTCCATGCCTTCATCAGCGGCGAGCGCGTGCAGTCCCGCACCAGCGACGACGTCACCATCGCCATTACCGCCCGAAACCGCCCAAGGGCGGAAGAGGGCCAGCAATGAGCGTCCGGGACACGATCAATCCTGACAACCCTGATTCTGACGGATGACCGCAATCGAGGAGGAGTAGCGATGACGATTCAAGATTCGGTAGGCGTGTACGACCAGGCGGAATTTGCCGACAATCCGGAAGCGCGGTGTTCCATCGTGCTGATTCTGGACGTGTCCGGCTCCATGGGCGGCCTCAAGATACAGACGGTGAACGAGGCCCTGGTCAAGTTCGGGGAGATCATCAAGGAGGACTCGGTTACTGCACTGCGGGCCGACGTGGCCGTCATTGAGTTCAACCACGAAGCTCGAGTGGTCCAGGATTTCACCAACGGAACCGACTTCGAGCCGCCGGCGCTTTCCGTCGATGGCGGCACCAATTACTCCAAGGCCGTCAACCTGGCCCTGGACATTACGGAAGCCCGCAAGCAGAGCTACCGGGACGGAGGCATCGCCTACTACCGGAGCCTGGCCTACTTCCTCAGCGACGGCTACCCGGAGCATGATTCTCCAGCGGACCTGGAACAGGCCGCCGCCCGCCTGAAAGCAGCGGAGGATGACCGCGGCATCGCCTTCTTCTGTTTCGGAATCGGGTCGCCGGACCTGCCGGTGGATATGTCGGCGCTCAACAATCTGGCGCCCAGGGCGGCCATTGAGCTGACCAACATGGAGCAGCTGAACGGGTCGATCCAGTGGCTGTCTCGCTCGGTGGCCGCGGTTTCCCAGTCCCAGCCCGGCGAGGCCATCCGCCTGCCAGAGCCCGACTACCTGGACTTCTAAACCACGACGGAGGCCAGCGATGAGCGTTCGAGACAGCATTGGCGTGTACGACGCCGCTGAATTTGCCGACAACCCGGAAGCGAGGTGTCCGATTGTGCTGGTGCTGGACACGTCGATGTACATGGGCGGCCCCAGCGCCGCCACTTTGCAGCGCGCGCTGTTCAAGTTCCGCGACAGCATTCGAGAAGACCCGGTGACCTCGCTGCGGGCGGATCTGGCGGTGGTGACCTTCGATGACGATTTTCGGGTGGTTCAGGATTTCACCAACGGGCGCGACTTTGAACCGCCAGGGGTCAGGGGCTACTGCTTCGCGTATTACGCGGGGGCAATCAACCTGGCGATGGACATGATTGAGGCTCGCAAGCGGTTCTACAACGACAACGGCATTGCCTACTACCGCGGCCTGGTATTTTTCCTGGCCGGCGGAGCGCCGAAAGACGGCAGGGGAGCCTTGAACGCGGTGTCTCGACGCCTCCACGAAGCGGAGGACAACCGCAGCGTTGCCTTCTTTCCTTTCGTGGTCGGCGCCTCGTTTTCGGTGGACGAATACGACCCGGATTACCTGGACGGACTGGCCGCGTATAACCCGAACTACCTGTCCGACCTGAACGCGATGAACGCGCGCTGGAACACGGAGGCCATGAACGCTTTGCAGAGACTATCGCCAAGGGAGCCGGTGGTGTTGACCAATATGGGGCAACTGGAAGGCTCCATTGAGTGGTTGTCCCGTTCCGTGACCGCGGTGTCCCAATCGCAGCCCGGCGAAGGCATCCGCCTGCCCGAGCAGGATTTCCGGCATTTGTAGACCATGCTGCGACTGTTCTCACCAGGGCCCAAAAGCAGAACCACGGCGGCGCTGCTGGCCGTTTTTCTGGGCTGGACCGGGGTCCACAAGTTTTATCTTGGCTACCGGAACGTCGGAGGCATCCACATCGCGCTGACCGGCGTGGGGCTGCTGGCGCTGCTGGCCCCGTCTTTCGCGAGCGCCAGCAATCTTGTGGCCATCAACATCGTGGCCTGGGTGGCCATCCTGATCGGCTATTTCTACGTCCGCCGGGTTCATTTCGGCCACACCACGGCCGAGATCCTCAACCCGGGCCGGCTGCTGCTCTGGCCCTGGCGCCTGATTCGGTACACGTTTCGCGTAGCGGGGCTTGGGGCGAACATGATGGAGAGGGAGGCAGAGGAGCGGGATTGGCGTCGCTACCAGCGCTGGCGGAGGCGCCGCAGGCGGGGACGACGCGGCAGGTCGGGCGACGATGATGACGATGACAACGGCGGCTGTTTTTCACCGGGGTGCATCGTATTGGTGCTGGGAATACTCCTGACCGTGGCCGTTGTGGCGCTCATCATCTTTCTGTATTACGTGGTATTCACCTTCATCGGCATCATTGCGTTCATGGCCTCCATCGCGATTGGCGTGGCTGAAGGCATCCTCTACCTCAGAAAGAGCGACAGCGCGTTTCAGAATGAATATGTAGCCAGCCGGAGGCCGTGGTTCTGATGACTACCGGGTCCAATCCCCTTGCCAGTGGCCGCAGTAGTATGATTGCCCCACCGGCGCCGGTGCCACGCCGCGCCTGACCACGCCCGCCCTGCCCGTGGAGGTTCACTATGACCACTGCGCGACCCACCAACCCGCCGACGGCATCCACCGCCCCGGCGGCGCCCTTCCGACTCCCCGACATTCCGGAGCGACATCCCGACGACATGACCAGCTTCAAGCACCTGTCCGCCACCGGCATCGTCCATCACCTGGCCCAGTACCTGGGCCATCCCGACACCACCCTGGTGACCGGCGAGCGCTACGTGGTCGTCCGCCCCACCCGCAGCATGGCCGGCAGCCACTACCCCGACCTGCTGGTGGCCTTCGACGTGAACCCGGACGCCTACGAGGAGCGCAACGGGTACGTCATTGACGAAATGTCCAAGCCGCCGGACTTCATCCTGGAGGTGGGTTCGAGGTACACGGCGCGGACGGACCTGAATGAGAAGAAAGATTACTACGAGGGCCTGCGGGTAGGCGAGTACTGGCTGTTCGACAGCGAAGGGGAGTTTTACGGGTTCACCCTGCGGGGCTATCGGCTGGAAGGGGATCGCTACACAGCCATACCGGTGGATGAAATCAGCGCCGGGGCGTTCCAGGGGTACAGCGCGGCGCTGGGTTTGAACCTGCGGGCGGAGGCTGGCGATCTGGGTTTGTACGACCCGGCCACAGGAGAGCACATACCAACGTTCGTATCACAAACGGCCCGAGCCGAAACTGCCGAAACGCGAGCGGAGACCGCCGAGGCCCGCGCCGACACCGCCGAAGCCAGGGTAAAGGAACTGGAAGCCGAGGTCCGCCGGCTGCGCGAGGGCCGGTAGGCTGGCGGCGGCGTAAGCCCGCCAAACACGGCATCCCATGACTACCTCAACAAATCCCTTGGCCAGCCGCAGGTTCGTCGATGAAAACGGCAACCCCATCGTGCCGGGCCGCAAGCTGGGCGAGGGCGGCGAGGGGGTGGTGCATCTGGTGGACGGCGACCCCGGCGCGGTGGCCAAAATCTGGCATCCGGGCAAAACGCCCCAGGACGCCGAGGCCAAAATCCGGTACCTGGTGCGCAACCCGGTCACGCCCGAGCTGGGCGTTACCTGGCACATCACCTGGCCCCAGCACGAAGTCCGGGAGAGCGGCATCATCGTCGGCTATACGATGCCCACTCTCAACCCCGGCGAATCCTGGGAGCCTATCGTCGAATACTACAACCGTCGGGCCGCGCAGAGCACCGGCACGGCCCAGGCCCGGGAGATACAGATTGACGACCGGGTGCGCATGGCGCGCAACCTGGCCCTGGGTTTCCGGGCGGTTCACGACGCCGGCTACGTCATCGGCGACGTGAACGAGAAGAACGTTGAGGTCAACCGGCAAAACGACATCGCCATGGTGGACTGCGACTCCTACGGTTTCACCGACAGCGCCACCGGCCGGACTTTCTCCAACAACATGGGCCGGCCCGAGTTCCAGGCACCGGAGGCCCAGGGCGACTATGCCAACCGCACCCAGAACCACGACCGCTTCGGCCTGGCAGTGGTCATCTTCCACCTGCTCACCGGCTACCATCCCTACACCGTCACCAACCAGCCCAACTACGCGCTGCCCGGCGAACGGATCAACAACTGGCTGTTCCCGCCGGCCTCCGCGAGCGTCACCGCTCCCGACCCTTACAACGATGCGTGGGACGGCCTGACCGACAAGCAGAAAGAGCTGTTCCTGCGCTGTTTCGACAAGGCGCACGAGGGCGATCCCCGGCCCACGCCGGAAGAGTGGGTGGAGGCCCTGCTGGAAATGCCGACCGTACCCTCGCCGGCTCCTTCGCCTTCGCGGTCACCGTCGCCATCGCCATCGCCCGGCCCAGCGCCAACGCCATCGCCCGGCCCAGCGCCAACGCCATCGCCCGGCCCAGCGCCAACGCCAACGCCGGGCCGACCGGCGCCAGCGCCGCGGCGCTATTACACGCCTCCCGGTTCGAGGAGCGAAGACTGGCTCTATTTTGTGCCGGCAGTGGCCGGATACGGGGCATTGCTGCCCCTGATGCTCTTCAACCAGTTCCGGCCTTTCTGGTGGCTGGCACTGCTTCTGCTGGCGGGGGCGCTTTTCTATCTTCCGGTTCGGAAGCTGCTCCAACCGCCCATCACCACGACACGCTGGATACTGATTGGCGTCGCGTCGTTGGTCGGCGTCTGGTTCCTGCTGGGGTTGATCGGAGCGGCCCTATCGGTCTGGCCGTGGTGGCTGTGGCTGGGATTAGGCTTGGGCGCGGCGTTCATCCTCCTGGTTCCGGCCAGAGGACGGCTGCTCGGATCGCTGCACGGCCCCAGCGCCAGGCAACGCTGGATGGCCATTGGCGGGGTTTCGCTGCTGGCCTTGTTCATCCTGGTCGGCATGGGATCGGCGGTCTTCCGGGAATGGGAGGATTGGCGCTTCAGAAGGAGTTTGCAGGCGGCAGCCAATGCGGCCAGCGCGGACGGCGGCGCGGTTGCGTCAGCCGCCGGCAACACGGTCAATGCCAGCGCCAGCGGCGGGGTTGCTCCAGTGGTTGCGCCCACCGACACTGCGGAGCCGACACCGACTGCGGAACCCACGGTTACCGCTCCACCGCCGACGGCAACCCCAGCGCCCACCGACACGCCCGCGCCGGAACCTGCGCCCACGTCGCCGCCCAGCCCAACACCAATCCCCACTGACACGCCGGAGCCTACTTCCGTGCCGGCTCCGACGCTTACGCCCACACCGCTCCCGCCTCCGACGCCGGCGGCACCGGCCCCCACGCTTGCGCCCACGCAATGGCTGATCCAAAGCCCGGCACATCCCAAAATCACGGGCGCGGGAACGGGAACCCACGTGCTGCTGCAAGGCTGCTATCTGGGAAACAACACGTCTGCCCGCAGTTTCCGACTGGCTTCGTGGGATATTTGGGACCCCAGCCGGTACGGTGGAGAGCTGAAGTTCGTCAAGATTCTCACCAACACCGGAGCGCGTCTTACGCTGGAGCCGGGGAGTTGCTATCAGGCTACGGTGGTCAAGCACGTGGACACCCATGAGGAATACGTTTGCCTCGATGCGGATTCTGAATATCCGCAGCAGTACCCGTGCGAGAATTTCCGCGAACATGAGGTGATACCAACGTTCTTGCTGCACCCCGACACGCCCGACAATCCCAACGATTTCACGGACAATTTTGTCGGTATCCCGGCTCGCCCGTAACCATACCGGACGTGCCCCGCGGGTCGAGGCATCAGGGCCGGCGTCACGGGCACAATTGCCGATGGTTTGCGATTTGTTATTATGTAGGTACGAAATTCGACGCGGATAGCGTCGACATCTATCAGGAGACAACCACTTATGACTACCCTGCTTGACCGGTTAGACCCCGCCGTCGCCGCCGCCATTGAGAGCGAAAACCGCCGCCAGCGCGATTCCATCGTGCTGATTGCATCAGAGAACTACGCGAGCAAGGCGGTGCTGGACGCGCAGGCGCAGCTGATGAACAACAAGTACGCCGAGGGTTATCCCGGCCGGCGATACTACGGCGGCTGCGAGTTCGTCGACGTGGTGGAAACCCTGGCCATCGACCGGGCCAAAGAGCTGTTCGGAGCGGAGCACGCCAACGTGCAGGCCCACAGCGGCGCGCAGGCCAACATGGCCGCCTACTTCGCGGTCCTGGAGCCGGGAGACACGGTGCTGGGAATGCAGTTGGACATGGGCGGGCACCTGACCCACGGGGCCAACGTCAACTTTTCCGGCAAGCTCTACAACTTCATACCCTACGGCGTGGACCGGGAGACTGAGACCATCGATTACGACCAGGTGGAGCGGCTGGCGCGGGAGCACAATCCCAGGCTGATCGTAGCCGGGTGCAGCAGCTATTCGCGGGTGCTGGACTTCCCGCGGTTCCGCAAGATTGCCGATTCCGTGGGAGCGCTGCTGATGGTGGACATGGCGCACATCTCCGGCCTCATCGCCGGCGGCGCGCATCCGTCGCCGTTCCCGCACGCGCAGATTGTCACGTCGACCACCCAGAAGACCCTGCGCGGCCCGCGTGGCGGCATGATCCTGACCGAGGAGGATCTGGGCCGCAAGATCGACTTCGCGGTGTTTCCCTTCATGCAGGGCGGCCCCTTCATGCACGTTATCGCCGCCAAGGCGGTCTGCTTCGGGGAGGCGCTACAGCCCGATTTTTCACGCTACGCCCGCCAGGTGGTGGCCAACGCGCAGGTGATGGCGCAGGAGCTGTCCGAGGCCGGCGTCCGGCTGGTGGCCGGCGGAACCGACAATCACCTGATGCTGGTGGACCTGACGCCATTGGGCATCACCGGCCGGCAGGCGGAACGCGCGCTGGAATCGGTGAACATCGTAGCCAACAAGAACGCGATCCCCTACGACCAGCTGCCGCCGCGCACCGCGTCGGGCCTGCGCCTGGGCACTCCCGCCATCACCAGCCGGGGCATGGGCGAGGAGGACACGCGCCAGGTGGCCAGGCTCATCGTGCGGACTCTGGGCAGCATTGGGCCGGACTCCACGGTGGATCATGCAGCGATGTCCACCATCGGCGACGAGGTGCGACACCTCAGCCGCCGGTTCCCGGTGCCCGGGCTGGACGACGAGTGTTAACAAAGGCCGTCATTCCGGCGAAAGCCGGAATCCAGTAGTGTTTTCTGGACTCCGGCTTTCGCCGGAGTGACGAGTTTGCTGTTTTGCGTCGCCGGTCACCAGGTGAGGCGGCGCCGGTGGACCAGCAGCGCCACCCCAATGACGGCGATCAAGAATCCCACCAAAATCGTGAGGCCGGGCAACACCGGCACGCCGGCGTAGGACCAGGAGTTGACGTAGCTGCGTGGGGTGGGCGCCGGAGTCAACCTCAGTTCCTCGGCGTCGGGCACCCTCAGGTCGGTGGTCACCGCGCCCGCGCTTCCGCTCGATGCCGAAAGGCCGCGCGACGGCACTGGCAGCTTGTGGAAGCTGAGGTGCAGCTCGCGGGTCTGGCCGTCTCCGGTGAACAACCATGACTGGACGGCGGATACGCGGTCGTCGTGCCCCACCAGCCAGAAGGTGATGACGTCGGCGTCGGGCAGGGCGCTGCGGTTGGCGGCGCCGGGATCGACCTTCAGGCTGCTGTAGCGCCCGTCCTGACCGATGGCCACGGGCTCGCTGACGTAGCCCTCGTCGCAGCCGCCGAGGCAGGCCACCAGGGAGACTCCGGTGGGCACGATCCGACTGTCGGCGAAGGCGTGTCCCTCGAACGCCTGCCACCGGCCGCTCGTGTTGGACGCCGTGGCGTTGGCGGTGTCGTCGGGGCCCGCGCCCAGGGCGGCCAGCATCGACCCCACCAGCAGCGCAGCCACGATCAGGGCCAGCGTCGTTTGCCGGAGCATCGTTTGCCGGGGCATCGTTTGCCGGGGCATCATTCGCCCGGCGATCCGGGGACGTAGCAGGTAGTTGCGTTTCATGTCCGTGCTCCCGTTGGTCCGCATCAGTTATCCGCCGTGTATCGGCTCTTTGCCAGTCTCGTATGAGGCCGGGCTAATGCTAGCCGGCCCGGCGGGGAGTCGGCATCGGCGCGGGCGCGCGTTTTTGAACAATTTTTGGATAACGCAAAGGCCCCCGCCGTTGCCGACGGGGGCCGCTTTTCGGATCGTGGCTCGCCCTGGCGGGCGCGCGTGATCCGGGGCTTGCGCATGCCGGGGGGTTACGCGGTGGTGCGTCGCCCCATGATGATGGCCACGATCGCGATCACCACGGCCACGATGGCCACGATCAGCGCGATGATGCCCATGGAACCACCGGAACCGGCCGGGCCGATGGTGCCGGCGGGACCCTGCGGACCCGGAGGGCCCGGAGGCCCGGCGATGCCCTGCTCGCCCTGGGGACCCGGAGGGCCGGCGGCGCCGGCGGCGCCGGCGGCTCCGTCACGGCCGTCACGGCCGCTGGCGCCGTCCATTCCGTCAGCGCCGGCAGGTCCGGGGACACCCGGAGGGCCCGCCGCGCCGGAGGGGCCGGCCGGACCCATGGCGCCTTCGCCCTGGGCGGCCAGGTCGGCGGACAGGTCCATGATCATGCGGTCGCCGCTCATCCAGGTGTACTCGTAGTCCACCATGCGCTCACCGATCATGAACGTGACCATGGCGGCGGAGTCCATGGGCTGCATCAGCTGCAACTCGTAGTGGCCCCCCATCATGGTGGTGGTGGAACCGATCTTCTCGTCGCCGGCCATCGCGGTGACCATGGTCCCCTCGGGAACGGGGAGACCGTCGGCCATGGCGTAGCCGAATATGAAGGCGGGAGGCACGTTGGCCCGCGGCGCATCTCCCTGAGCCGCAACCAGGCCCAGGGGCAATGCGATCAGCAGGGCAATCAACGCCACCGCCGCCATCGCTCCAATTCTCTTCATCTCATTTGCTCCTGCTTGGGGTGGTTTCCCCGCTCCCGCAGCGCGAGCCACGGGAGCGGGAACGCTTTACTGGACACTCATTCAGTCGGTTGACTGTCGCTCCCTCGCGGGGACGACGGCCTACCAGACCTCCAGGTTCCAGCAGTCGTCGCCGCGGCAGGTGAGACTGCGGGACTTGTTATTCAGGACCACGTCTTCCACGGTCTCGCTGACCAGGATCCAGTAGGCCTCGCCGCTGACCATTTCGGACAGGGTGTTGAGGTCGCTGAACTCGGGGCGCGGGTCGTAGAAGGACCACTCCTTGCCCACGTCGTCGAAGTAGAAGATGGCAACCAGGCTGTCGCCCAGTTCGGACACCGCGTCGGGCAGCGCGGCAGCCGCGCCGACCGCGGCCGACTCCGCCAGCACGTTCAGCTCGCCGATGGCGATGGTGTCTTCCACGTCCAGCAGCACGCTGTAGGTGCCGGGATCCAGGCCGGGGATCAGCACGCCGTCCACGGTCACGTCGCCGTTGGAGTCGGTGCTGAAGTTGCCCACGGGCATCACGCTGCGGCCGCCGATCTCCACCCGGTCAACCTGCTGGTAAACGGGCATGCCGTCGACGGACAGGGTGATGCGGTCACCAGGCTGGCCCTCGGCGGGCTCGATGGTGATGATGGCGGCGGGAACTTCAAAGTTGCCCACCTTCACGATGTCGGTGCCCATTTCCGCGCGCACCATGTTGGTGGACGGGATGGCGACGTCGGAGGCGACCCGGTGCTCGATGGTGAAGCGGCCGGCGCTGTCAGCGAAGGCGCTGTACCGGCGAGTGCGGGCGCCGTCGGAAATCTTGATGTCCACGGCATCGGGAGCGGCGCCGTCGACGTTGTCGATGGGCCAGTTCATACCGGTGATGGTGATGATGTCCCGGGGGCCGGCCACGGAGGGCGTGACGCTGATGGTCGATTCGGGGATGGAGACGATGGCGGAGCCGGCGAACCCGGTATTGTCCTCCACCTTGATGGTGTGGGTGCCCGCGATGAGCGACGGGTTGCTGCCACTGGCGTCTTCGGGCCACAGCACCACGGAGGCGACGAACTGGCCGGCGTTGGAAATGTCCACTACGGTCATGCCGTCCATGCGATGCGTGGAGTCGCTGTCAACCATCAGGGGCGTGCCGTCGATGGTGATGTCCCTGACGTCGATGTAGTCCCCGCCGAAGCCGTCGCCGGTGATGGTGATCAGCTCGTTGGCCAGGGCCTCGCCCTTGCTCAGCGAGAGCTGGGAGCCGGTGATGGTGATCTTGGTGTCCTCGCCGTCATCGGCCCACTTGGCGTCGATGCGGACGGTGCCCTCCAGGGAACTGCCGCTGAGGCTGCCGGGCAGGTCGAAGGTGGCCGTAGCCGAGCCGTCGTTGCCGATGCCGGTGGCGCTAACCTGAATGGCGTTGCCGGGGAGCGCTGCGCTGCTCGGGTACACCACCTGGCCGGCGATCTTCAACTCCTGGAGGCCGCCCCCACCGCTGGGATAGTCCTGGGCGAACACGGTAACGGTGTCGCCGGCAGCGGCCGAGGCGGGCACGATCCGGATGGAGGGCTGCAGCTCGAACTGCTCAACGTCGTCAGAGGACGCGCGGCCTTCGCCGTCCACCATGCAGATGTAGTTGCCGTCGCCGGCCATGAAGGTCGGCACGGTCACCTCGAAGGTAACGGCGACCTTGTCGTCGCTGCCCACGGTGGCGATGCCGGCCCGGGTGCCCATCTGGAGAACCTGGGTGCAGGAGGGCGCCTCGGACACGCCGCTGAGCACGTGGACGGCGGCGGAGGTCCCGTTGTTGAAGCCAGAGCCGGTTACGGTCAACTCGTAGCCCCGATCGTTGTCCTCGTCGGACAGCGAAATCTTGGCCTTGACGATGAGGTCGTCTTCCGTGTTGTCAGCGGGCGCGTCGGGGACGCCAGCGCCGGGATCCAGCACGGTGTAGCTCCACTTGTAGCCCGCAGCGTAGTCGTTGTTGTTGTCGTGGGCTTCGCTGGGGTTCTTGATGCCGGCGGCCTTGGTGATGACCAGCTGCAGCGGCTCACCCATCATCGGGCCCTGGAACCCGGCGGCAGCGTCAACGTCCCGGGTGTCGAAGTCAGGCACGAACACCTGGATGTCCCAGTCGTCGTCGCCGCCGAAGTGGTCGTCGTCGCTGATCTCCACGGCGTAGGTGGCGAAGACGCGACCACCGTTGTTGGTGCGCTGATCGTCCGAATCGGGGACGATGAAGTACACGTCGCCACGGTCGATGCTGTCCGGCACCTTGTAGTCGTCTTCCAGGTAGAGGACGATGGAGCTGCCGTCCTTCAGGTCCATCGGCAGCGCGCCGATGTCCAGCGTCAGCTTCACAGTGGCGCTGGCCGAAGTGCTGGTGGACGCGATGCCGTCCTCGGCCTCCGGGTCGATGGTCGGTGGCGTCGTCGGGTCCGGCGTCGGAGTCGGACACGGGTCGTTGGGGGAAAGGGCGTCGTGGATCTGGCGACCGATTTCGGTACTGCAATCACCGGCGCTGCTGCCATGCGCTTGCAGTTCACGCGGCGAAGCGGTCAACGCAAGGGCCAATGCCACCACGCTGATGGCTGCGACCGCCATCACCAGCGCAACGGGCAAGAAGCGCTTTCTCGTTTTGTTGCTCATTTGACTGAATCTCCTTGTGAGATTGTCTTATGGGTCATGCCGTGGGGGGCGGGGCGTCCCGGGCGGCTGCGCCGCATTCGGAGCTCCCCACCCGCTCACGTACCTAGTTCACGGTCACCGTGACAAACATGGACATCTCGATGTCCGCAGCGTTGCCGGTGGGGCCGTTTTCGACCGCGACCACTACGGCGGTGTACGTGCCGGACGGTACGTTCATGAACGTCGTGGTGCCGTCGGTCTGGGCGCTAGCGACGCCATACAATTTCGGATCCGAGTCGAACAGGAACACCACGTGCCGGTCGGCGTTCATGCCGTCCGTCCAGGTGACGGTCACGTTCTGCTCGCCGGGGTCCGTGGCGTCGACCGTTGCCGTCACGCCGGTGGGCGCGGTCAGCTCGGCCGGCGGCGGGGGCGCCGTGTCGCAGTCGGACAGCAACGCCGTTATTTCGGCATTATCGACCATGCACAGGGCGTGCTGCCGAGTGGGCGTGGCCGACGGGTCCGTGCTCAGCGGCACATCAGCCTGACCGAGCCAACTTACGCCATAGTCCCTCACTGCGTCGGCAGTGTACTGATTGGCCGCGCCTTCAGCGATTACCACAATGTGGTAGGTCCAGCCGTTGTTCAGGTTGTCGAACGTGACGGTGTACAGGCCGGTGTCAGCGTTAAACATGGAGTCGACGGCATTGACGCTTTCCACAATGTTGCGGTTGCTGGCGTCGATCAGCAGGACGGTGTGACCGACCGCATTGAGGGCCGGCTCGAAGCGCAGTTCGCCTTCTCCAGGCTTCTGGCTGTCGATTTCAAACACCAATCCGGCCGGACCGGGCCTCGGTGAAGGCACGCAGACGATCTTTTCCGTGGTCTGCAGGTACTTCCCGCTGGCTTCGTACACCTGCACGTAGAAGTGGTGTCCCACCGCGGGGCAGGGGTTGAAGAAGCGGAAGGCGCCCTGGTTGTAGTCTTTGACGTACTTCCCGTTCGCATCCATTGCGCTGGCCGCGCCGACCAGGTACGAATTGCCGGCAGGCTGGCCCTCAACGATGTCGGGAGTCTTGATAGTGTACTGGTCGTAGGCCAGGGCTTTCGCCGCGCTCAGCGCAACCTGGTTGTTCAGCGCCAGGCGACCCTGACTGTCCAGGCCCACCACGTCGGCGCCGCGCCACATGGGCTCTTCGTCCACGTCGGTGCCGAAGGGCTCCATGTCGGAGTCGAGGAACCGGATGTAGGCCGGGCCGGCCATCTTGGAGGTGACGGTAAGCTGCACGTTGGGCTGGCCGGCCAGCACCTCAATGGTGCGCTGTCCCGCTTCCACGTAGGCGTTGCGTTCTTGCCGGGTCAGCTTGGCATCCACTTTGACGCGGCGCGCCGACCCGTCGGCCAGGTCCCGCAGCGTCTCCTTGTCGCTCACGCCCAGGGTGTAAGCGGCGTGGATGACCGGCTCATCACGGCTGAGCAAGCCAGTCTCGTTATGGTGGTCGTTGACCATGTGCTCGTTGCCGTTGGAGACATCGAGAATGAAGCCGTCGGTGACGTCATCGTATTCCCAGTCGCCGTAGCTGGCCACGGTGAAGGCGTCGGAGGAGCTGTCGCCGGGGCCGATCGTGACGTCGGGCGGCGGCGTCTTACAGCTGATAGTACCCTCGCCCACCAACTCCGGGCCCTCGTCGTACATGTCGATTTCGACTTTCTCGCCAGGCGCGAAGCACTGGAAGTAAACAGTGAAGCCGCGTTCCCCGTCCGGGTCGGTGGCGCGAACCGTCAACAAACCCTGGAGGATGTTGTCGTCCTCAATGTTATTGTCGGTGCTGGAGTCCCAGCCGATCACGCGCGTCACCAGCGGCGAAGCGGTACTAGCCGCCGGGAACTGCTGCATCACAAAGTTGACCGTCGCGTCTTCATCCAGCGGAGTGTCGTCGGCGTCCACCGCGGATACCGTGAAGGTCACTTGCTGCGTCGTCGGCGCGTCGTATTCGTAGCTGGGAGGGGTCAAGTCGTACCGCTCCGCAGGAGACAGCCGCACCGTTACCATGATGGTCGAAGTGGCGGTTGCTCCGGCGGAATCGGTGGCGGTGACCGTGATGGTGGCGACACCGGCGTCCTGGGCGGTGATGACCAGGTTACCGTCGTCGTCCAACATCCCCGTTGCCACCGAGGTATCCGAAGAACCTACGGTGAGGGTCAACTCATCACCCTCGTCCGCATCGCTGAAGGAGCCCGCTACTCCATCCACCGTGGTGGTGTTGTTCACGTCCTCGCCGTCCGCGTTTTGGACCATTACCCCTGTAATAGTGACGGGATCCAGCTCTGGCATGCTGGTAACCGGAGCGCTGTTCTGGTCGTGGTCCTCGCCTTCGTTGTCATGCACGGTGAGGCACTGGGCCTGCTCGATAGGATCCGTGATTTCGTCGCAATCGTGGGCGCTGGCCGACTGAGGCCCGCCCACCGACAGCGCCACCACCACGGCCAACGCGCCTGCGATGACCAGCGACATCAAGGCCCCCGGCCAGATGCGCTTTCTGGTTTTGTAAGTCATTTGCTGAAATCTCCTTTGAGATTGCCGTCTTGCTCCGTTCCGGGCCAGTAGCAGACCGCCGCAGGCCCGGAACTTTCATCCTTCCGGATGGCAACTCTTACTCCGCAACTATCTGCCTGAACCTCGGTTGGAGACTGTAGTTCGGCGGGTCTGCGTCGTCGAAGGACGCGACAAAAATGTTGTAGGTCTGCCCAGGTGTCAGACCGTCGAGTCCGCCGCTCGTAGCTGTCGGATTGTTCACGAACTCCGAATGGGTTTCGTCAACGTTGTTGACGTTAATCGCGATGATCCGGTATCCGGTAGCGCCGGACACGGAGTCCCAAGCCGCGATCACCCCACCGCTGCCCACGGGGTTGACGCGGATGTTGCTCGGCGGCATCAACTCCGCCGGCGCCATCTCCGTCGTGGCCATGGTGGGGGCGGACCACATGCCGCGGCCCTTGCTGTTCACCGCGCTGACCCGGTAGGTGTACGTGGTGTCGGCCATCAGGCCCATGTCCACGTGCATCATGGTCATGGCGTCGTCGATGAGGACGTAGCGCTTGTTGAAGAGTGCCTGGATCGCCATGTCCGTGGCGTCGCCGTCCATGATGGTGCCGGCCATGTTGGTGGGCTCCGTGTCGGCGTAGTGGGCACAGTACATCATCACGTCAGCGTCGCTCATATCGGTGTGATCAGCGCTGCTGCCGGCTGCGGCAAGCATTCCCTTGCAGTTCAGCGTCTCCCACCACTCCTTGTGGTTGGAGAAGGCGAAACTGGCGCCGCCGGCGGCATCGTTGTAGCCGTCGGACGGGATGTCGTTCACCATGTCGCCCGTGTAGCGGCGCTCGATGATGTAGCCGGTTATGGCACTGCCGTTGTCGGCCGGGGCCGTCCAGGACACGGTGATCTGGCTGTCGCTGTTGGCCATAGCAGAAGCCGTGGGCATGCCGGGAACCATTATGTGCGAGTGCATTGCCGGGTAGTACACCACGTTGGACCACGCGCCCATCTTGTTGCCGTTCAGCGCGGCCACACGATAACCCCTCAGCTCGCCTGCTTCCGGCTCGGAGGTGTCTGTGTAGTCGGTGAAAACGTTGTTGGTGTCTGCGACGAGGGTTTCCCAAGCGCCGCCGTCCTTCATCCGCTGGACGCGGTAGCCGTCGATTTCGGCCCCGTCCGGCGGGTTGGGTGCGTTCCACAGCAGCAGCACGCCCCGGTCAGCCGTCCCGGTGTTGCTGGAGTCCTTAGCATCTTCGGCCACAGCATCTTCGGCCACCAGTCCTTCGGGAGCCTCCGGGAGAGCCGCCTGGTGCGTCGTCGCCCTTCTGGTCTCCGCGGTAGTGGCAACGGCCGTTCGGATGTTACCTGAATCGCTACCGTCGTCGGTCACCGTGAGAACCTGGTACTGCCAGGTTTCGCCGGCGTTCAGGTCCTTGTGCATGTAGCCGGTGGTTTTGCTAGTTGCAAACAGCAGGCCTTCGGCGGTTGTGGCGGCTGTCGGGAACGCGGCAAAGGTGTTGTCGGCAGCCTGGCGCACTCCAGCGATTTGGTACCGGACGATGGGCGCGCCACCGTCGTTTTGCGGTGCGGTCCAGGCCAAGTCAATCTGTGTCGGTCCCACGGCAGTCGCCGTGAAACCCGTCACGTGGTCGGGAGGAACCGGGTCTCCGGTGACCAAAGCAGACACACCGACATTTGTCTGGGCAGGACCCAGATATTGGGCGTGCCAGGCAAAGATCCGATAGTGCCGGTCCTTCCGTTCGGGATCGACGTATTGGTATTTGGTTGTCGTCCTCCTGGTGTGGTTGACCAGCCTGCGCCAGTTTATCCCGTCGTCCGACACGTCGATGCGATAGCCACCAATAGAATCGGGCGCGTTGTTGTTGGTCAGGTCGTTGTCGGTGCTGTCAATGTCCGGCGCGGTCCATTCAAGATTCACGTTACCCTTGGGGTCTCTGCTCGCTTGAGAACCGGTGGCAAATGCCGGCGCCGCGGGCACCAGTCCCGGGCGGGCGTCTACGGCAATAATGGTCATTTGCTGCGACTGGCCGTATCCGGTGCTCTTCAACTCCGTGACGGGCGGGGTAGCGGTGGTGTCAGCGTTCCGCGTTATGGCGTACACCCGGTACTGCACCCTGGTAATGTCAACGGCAGGAGTTGCAGTAGTTTGCGCGGCTACGGTATGCGCAACGGAGTCTGCGGAAGTGCCTGCCGCGTTTGTCCAAGTGATGCCAGTCTCTACTGCGAAGGCGCCGCCGTTGTATGAAGCCTGAACTTCGTAGCCGATGACGTCCGTTCCCCCAGTCTCGGTAGGCGCAAACCAGTACAGGGTGAAATCTCGGTCGCCCGTCTGCACCGCGGTTACGCCAGTGGGCGCGCCAGGCTTGACCAGGGGCGCCGTGGTTGCGGCCGCAGTATTACTGGGCACCGTGGATTTGCCGGTGGCGTTTTGCGCGTAGACGATGTAGCTGTAACGCGTTGCGGCCATCAACTTCTTGTGTTCGTAGGACATGCCATCTTCGGCTGCGACTTCGATGACACCGTCATTGTCGGCTTCTTCGGTCCGCGCCGGTATTTGTGGAGCGTCGCCAGAGCCAAAGTGGATGAAGTATTTCTCAACCGGCGAACCGTTAAGTTTGGCCGGCGCCATCCACGTGAGGTTGACCTGGTTCTGGCCGATTGGCGTCGCCGCCAATCGGATCACTGCGCTCGGGGGCGCTCCCGCGTCGGTCTGCACCTGGTAGTCTTGGGAGACCGGCCCGGTACCTGCCGAGTTCACGGCGAAGACGCGGTAGTAGTAGCTCGTGCCGGGCTTGAGACCCGGGTCGCTATAGCTACGCGTGGTGTGACCCATCACGTGCGTCATCCAGGTGTTGCCGTCCAAGGACCGGTCGATGCGGTAACTCGTGGGAGTGCCTCCGGAGGCGGGCGCGTCCCAACTCAAGTCAATCGCATTTTGTCCGTCAGCTTCCGCGGTGAGGTTGGCGACCACACCGGGCAGGTCGTGGGCCTGGGCACTGTTGGGCCCCAGGGCCACGAAGATGGTCAGGGCGCCGGCGACGGCAAGTACCGCCACCAGGGGCGCTGACCATATCAGCTTTCTCGTTTTTCTACTCATTTGACAAAATCTCCCTTTCGAGATTGTCCTCTGGGTGATTTGGGGGTTGGTTGCGCCCTCGGCCCGTTGCTTGCGGGGCCAGTGTTCAAGTGTTGCCCGCGGGCGGGCAGGGGGCGTCTTTTGACAGGTAGTTGGGCTCACACCTCCTTGTGGCGAGGCCGTCTTTGGGGCTGTCCTTCGACAAGCTCAGGATGAGCGGGTCAGGGGGCCGGCCGGTGGCGACGGCTGGATAGATTTCCAGATTTGGCTTGCCATTGTAGCGGCGTCAATATTACGGGAGTATTACAAAAAGGACCCGGTTTTGGCCGATTTTTGAGAAAAGCCCACCTGGCTTTTACAGGGATGGACAGGATGAACAGGATGGGGGTCATTGTCAGAAGCAGGATTTGCGGGATTTCAGGATTGGACAGGATTGGGAGATCTCCATCGCAGAACGGCTCCAATCCCGTAAATCATAAAATCCGGTAAATCCTGCTTCTGACGGTTCAGTATAATGGCTTTACCAGGCAGCGGAGTAGAGCGCATTTAGAGATGACGCAATTGCAGGTTTTGAAGTACCGGACCGCCGCGTCGGAGTTGCTGGAGCAGGGCTTCGCGGAGCTGGCGGCGGGGGACTTGCGGCAGGCGTCGGAAAAGGGCTGGGGGGCGGCGGCCATAGCGGTCAAGGCCGTTGCGGAGGGGCGAGGGTGGTCCCACGGCAGCCACGACGACCTGTTCGACGCGGTGTCCCGGCTGGCCCGGGAGCTGCCGGAGGCCGGGCTTTTCAGTGGTTTTCAGGTAGCGGCGTCCCTGCATCAGAATTATTACGAAGGCTGGCAGACGCCGGAGATGGTGGAGTACGGGCTGGGGCAGGCGCGGCGGTTTGTGGAGACGGTGACGGGTCTGGCGGGGTGACGGAGGCCGATAGCAGGGCAATCGCGTCTTATCCGAGGAGGACTTTGAGCAGGTAGTCCTCGTCCCATCCGGCGTTGAGTCGTTTGCCCTGGATGCCTACTTTCAGCGTTCTCTCGTTTTTCAAGAGGTTGTGTCCGATCTGGCGCAGGGTGTTGATGTTCTGTGGTCCGTGGTCTTTGCGGACTCGGCACTGGTCCTCCCGAAAGGACACGTCCAGGGTCCAGTGCAACGAGTTTTCGATGCTCCAGTGGCCTCTAATGGCGGCCAGCAGTTGTTCCGCTGACCCGGCCAGACTGCTGATGTAGTAGCGGGGCTGGCTGGCGTCGCCTGCTGCGGTGGTGCGGTGGCCCACCACCCTGACGGCGGCTTTCAGTTCCGGCCATTGCCCCTGGGGGTCCAGATAGTCCAGGCAGTCCGGCTCGGTGATGACCCAGCATTCCCGCCGTTCCACCCGCCCGTGTCCCTTGTCCAGGGTTTGAGCGTAGTCATAGGGCACGCCGTCAAAGCCCAATGCCTCGGCCCCTTCGAACAGGTCTTGAATATTCTCGTACAGTTGACCCTGGTTCTCCTTCACCGCCAGCACATAGTCGGCACCACCATCTGTGATCTGCTGCGCAATCTCTCGCTGGCAGCCCATGGCGTCGATAGTTACGATACAGCCATTCAACTCCAGCATCTCCAGCAGTTGAGGAATGGCAGTGATCTCATTGGATTTCTCGTCGGTCTTGACCTGACCCAGGGTCAGGCTTTGCTGGGTGGCCCAGGCGCTGACCATATGGATGGCCCCCTTCTTCCCAGCACGGTCATAGGACCGTCGGGCCGTCTTGCCGTCGATAGCCACCACCTCGCCAGGCAACAACTCGGCGATGGCCTGGGTCCATGAGATGAAGCAATCCTGCAACTGCACTGGGTCCAGACGGGCGAAGACATCGCCGAAGGTGTCGTGGGACGGAATGCCGTGGGGCAGTTCCAGGAAACTCTGAAACCAGGCCAGCTTGCTCCTGCCGAACAGCTCGATATGAACCCAGGAATCAGCCCCACAGATGGTGGCGCAGATGGCGATGGCCAGGATGTCCACCAGTTTGTGGTGTCGGGTGCGTTCTACCCGGGGATCGTCCAACTCGGCGAAATGATCGAGAATGGTTGCCTTGGGTGCTTGTGCCATGCCCTCCTACCTCCACGACCTGCAATGGATCATCGGACATTAGCACATTTCTAAAAATCTCATTAAGACGCGATTGCCCTGAGGCCGATAGCGGCGGCTTGCCCCCGGCGATTATTGGGAGTAATATACCCCGTGCTGCCATCAACGTCGGAAACGGAAGCAAGGTTCGCCGACCAACAGGAGCAGGAGGAGGAACAGACCGATATGTTCGACAAGGATTCGCTGGACCGGCTGTTTGAGGAGCTGCGCGACGAGTTCGAGCTGGAGACCGACTGGGAAGACATCCAGCACGACGCCCACCTGGCCGTTGCCTACGCGGACGCCGGCGTTCTGGATGACCAGTTGGGGAGCCTGGACACCCGCATCGTGGATATCGTGCAGCGGCACAATCCGGGCTAGTCCGGTCCCGCCAACCCCCGCAGGTGCGCCCCGCCGGGAAGCCGGCGGGGCTTTTTTTGATGACACGGCCCGGTTGACTTATGGAACGTTAGTTCTATACAGTAGTAGGGCGTGGCTTGGCCAATCCGCAATTTCAGGCCACGAGAAAGAGGTGAACAGTGTTGATCTGTCGTCGTTGCAACTCCGACCGACTGCTGGAACTGGCCCGACTGGACGGGGAAGACCATACGGTGTATCGCTGCCTGGACTGCGGCTTCCTGTTCAGCCCGCCGGACGGACACGGCGGGGGCGCGAACGTGCAGCCCGCGGCGGCGCCGATCAACCCCGAGGAGGCGAGGCGCCGGCTGGCGTCGGTGGCCGCGGTGCGCCGGCGGCCGGGGTCGGGCCGCCCGGCCCCCTCCCGGTAAGTGGGACGGGATGGGACGGACGTCGCTGCAGCCGTCTCAAAATCGTCTGAATCAGGATTTGCCGGATTTGAGGATTTTCAGGATTTTTGCCAATCCGGGAAATCTCGTAATCCCGAAAATCCTGATTCAGACAAAGGCCCGGTGCGGTTCGCGTCGGACACCCTGGGCGTGACGCTGTGGGAGAAGCAGGAGGAGGTGCTGCGGGCGGTGGAGCGCGAGCGTCGGGTGGCGGTGAAATCGGGCAACGGCCTGGGGAAGGACTTCACCGCCGCCGTGGCCGTGCTGTGGTACGTCCACGCCCACGACCCGGCCGTCGTGCTCAGCACCGCGCCCACGTTCCGGCAGGTGCGCCACGTGCTGTGGCGGCAGATCCACCGCCTCTACCGCAACGCCGCCGACACGCTGGGCGGCACCATGCTGGACACCCGGTGGGAGGTGGCCGAGGACCGCTACGCCATGGGGCTGTCCGCCAGCGACGCCGACCAGTTCCAGGGCTTCCACTGCGAGAACATGTTCGTGGTGGTGGACGAGGCCGAGGGGGTCGCCGAGCCCATCTACGAGGCGGTGGAGGCGGTGATGACCTCGGCCCACCCGACGCTGCTGCTCATCGGCAACCCGACGACCACGTCGGGCGGGTTCCACCGGGCCTTTCACCGGGAGCGGGGCATCTACGAGACCATCACGATGTCGGCCCTGGAGTCGCCCAACGTTAAGGCGAACCGCATCAAGATACCCGGCCTGACCACCCCGGCGTGGGTGGAAGAGCGGCGGGCGATGTGGGGCGAGAACAGCGAGATGTTCCGCGCGCGCGTCATGGGCGAGTTCCCCGACCGCGGCGAGGACAACCTGATCGCCATATCGGACATCGACGACGCCACGTATCCGCCGGGCGAGGTTCCGACGTCGACGGGCGGTTACGAGCCGGTGGTCCTGGGCGTGGACGTGGCCCGCTACGGCGTCGACCGCAGCGTCATCATGGTGCGGCGGGGCGACGTGGTGGTGGACGTGCAGGTGCGTCATGGGTTCCCCACCGATGCGACCACCGGGCAGGTCGTGGTGACGGCGCGGGACCATCATCCGCAGCAGGTGAACGTGGACGAGACGGGGATGGGCGCCGGCGTGGTGGACCCTCTGCGGCAGCAGGGGTTCACCGTGTACGGGTTCAACGGGTCCGCCGCTCCCCTCGAGGAGGAGAGCGTCTGCGCCAACCTGCGGGCGGAGGGCTACTGGACGCTGGCGCGCCGGTTCCGCGACCACAGGATCCGCATCCCCAGGGACGCGGAGCTCATCGCCGAGCTGGCGTCGCTGCGCTACCGCTACAACAGCCGGGGCAAGGTACTCATGGAGAGCAAGGACAGCATGAAGAGCCGCGGCCTGCCCTCGCCCGACAAGGCCGACGCCCTGATGCTGGCCTTCCTGGACACCGGCCCCATGATCGAACACCCGCGCTGGATGCGGGACCTGTTCCTTTAAAGGATCGTCTGAATCAGGATTACCGGGATTTTAGGATTCGCAGGATTGTAGTAACTCCGCCACCGGACAACCCAATCCTGAAAATCCCCTAATCCGGTGAATCCTGATTCTGACAATATTAAGGAGAGAGCAAACATGGTGAAACTGGGCAAGATGCTGCGCTCCGTGCGGGTCGGCCGGCGCAACGGGTCGGACACCCCGGTGGTGCAGCGGGCCAATCGGGCGGCGCTGGCGGACCGGCTGCCGGCGGACGAGCGGCTGGCCGGCCTGGCGACCGACGCCGGCGGCGGCTGGGCGCGTCCGGAGTACGGCCGCTACATGGCGACGTCGCCGTCGGTGTACGCAGCCATCAAGCTGCGGGCCGACGCCCTGACCCGGCCGCCGCTGCGGGTGTACCGCACCGGAGAGACCGGCGGGCGCAGATCGGCGGTGGAGCCGTCCCATCCGGTGGCGCGCCTGCTGGACCGGGTGAACTCGTGGCACACCCGCGCCGATCTATGGCGCGCGACGGAGACCCACCTGTGCCTGTGGGGCGCGGCCTTCTGGGCCATCGAACGTGACGAGGACGGCCAGCCGGAGCTGTGGCCTCTGCGTCCCGACCGGGTCGCCGTGTTGCCGGACCGGCAGCGCTACGTGCGCGGGTTCGTCTACCGCGGGCCGAGCTCTTCGACAACGGAGCCGGTGGCCTACACGCCGGACGAGATCGTGTGGCTGCGCTATTTCAACCCGCTGGAGGAGCTAGCCGGCCTGTCGCCGCTGGCGCCGGCGCGGCTCTCCGCCGACATGGGCCACGAGGGCCTGCGCTTCAACCGGCACCTGCTGCGGAACTCGGCGCGCCCTGACTTCCTCCTGCTGACCAACGAGGAGATGAACGAGGCGGAACTGGAGGAGTTCTACACCCGCTGGAGATGCGTCACCAGGGGTCGGCCAACGCCAACCGGCCGGCGGTGGCGTCAGCGGTGCGCGACGTGAAGACGCTGGGCCTGTCCCACCGGGACATCGACTTCATCCAGGGACTCCGCTGGAGCCTGGAGGAGGTCAGCCGCACCTACGGCGTGCCCAAGCTGCTGCTGGGCGACTTCGAGCGGGCCACCTACGCCAACGTCCAGGCGTCGGAGCGCATGTTCTGGCGCAACACCGTGGTACCGGAGGTGCGGTTCCTGGAGGAGCAGCTGAACCGGATGCTGCTGCCCCGGCTGGGCTACCCCCAGCTGTCGGTGGAGTTCGACCTGTCGACCATCGAGGCGCTTCAGGAGGACGAGAACAACCGGGTGCAGCGGGAGTCGGCCCTGCTGGATCGGGGCGTGCTGACGATCAACGAGGTGCGCCGGGAGCGCAACCTGCCCGAGGTGCCCTGGGGCGACCGGCCGGCGGGTGGAGGTTAGACAGCGTTACGGCCCTGCGCTATGCTACGCCAACCTCGGAGGGTTCATATGGTTATCCAGCCGGAACTGCAAAACTTCACTACTGAGGCCGGCGACGCAGACCTGATCCACGCCGACGCTTTCGAGTGGTTGGCAACAGCGGAATCGGCATCGATCCACGCGGTGGTGACGGACCCACCGTACGGGCTGGTCGAGTACCGCCCCGACCAGTTGGCCAAGCGGGAAAATGGAGCCGGTGGGGTTTGGCGCATCCCGCCGAGCTTTGACGGCGCGCAGCGCAGTCCGGTGCCACGGTTCACCGTATTAACTCCGACGGAAGAAGCCGGCCTGCGCCATTTCTTTGAAACGCTGGCGCCGCTGCTCATACGCGTTCTGGTGCCGGGCGCGCACGTTTTCATTGCCACCAACCCGCTGCTGTCGCATCATGTGTACGGGCCGATAATGGATGCCGGGTTCGAAAAGCGCGGCGAAATAGTGCGCATCGTCAAAACCCTGCGCGGTGGCGACCGTCCCAAGAACGCCCACGAGGCGTTCCCCGATGTCTCGGTGATGCCGCGCTCGGGCTGGGAGCCGTGGGGACTGTTCCGCAAACCTTTGGAGGGCCGCGTTCAGGACAACCTCAATCGCTGGGGCGTCGGAGGTTTGCGCCGCATATCAGACGAGCAGCCATTCTGGGATGTCATCACCTGCCCTCCGGCATCCAAAGCGGAACGCAAGATTGCTCCGCATCCATCGCTGAAGCCGCAGCGACTTATGCGGCAGTTGACCCGGGCCGCGTTGCCGCTGGGCACCGGCACTATCCTGGACCCCTTTATGGGTTCGGGTTCTACCGTAGCGGCGGCGCGGGCCGTCGGTCTCCATGCGGTGGGGATCGAATCTTCGACCGAGTATCACGCCATGGCGCAGCGGGCGGTGCCACTGCTGGCACAATTGAAAGATGACTAGCGCAACCGCCCCAGATAGTTGGTTCAATCGGGAAGTCGCTTTACCTCCCGGGTTGTCAGTGGGCCAATTGAGACGGGTGATTGCCTCGGTGGAAAATGAGACGGAGCAGTTCGTAGAAATATATGTCGAGCAGGCCAATGTGTTCAGCGCGTTGGTGGGCATTATCGCAGCAAGGGCATTTTCCTCGCTGACGGTTTACGAAAAACCCCGACACGCCGACTTGGCACAGCAACGTTTCCCCGACCTGAAACTTCGGGGCTCGTCGGATCCTCTCTCTCCTGGCGACTGTCTCGAGATCAAAGCCAGCATACGCCCCTGGGCACTGCAAGCACACTATAACTATGCCGGTTGGTACTGCGTCTTTCGCTACCTGGTTGATCCGACGGGCGCCATTGACCCTGGCAAGCACGTGCTGATTTGGCGCGTTCACCTGGCATTCCTGGAAGCTCCGGATTGGAAGTATGAAGGGAGCACGGCCGGCGCCGCCGGCGGAGGCCGCACTCATACGTTTGGCGTAATCAGACCCGCGACCAGGTTCAGGAACGCCGCCGTGTTCAGCCGTCCAGACATAGTGATCCAAAACGGCAAGCCGGTTCCCCGCAACGGAGATTGACTAGCGGGTAACTATCTCGGTCTCAAATCCGTAACCGCGGTGACGACGATGGCAGGAAGGAGAGACGGATGATTGCAGTGCTGGGCGGCATCCTCGGCGGCGTTGGGCTGCTGTTCTTCGGGATGTGGCTCCTTTCCGAGAACCTCAAGACGGTGGTGGGGCCGCGCCTCCGGATCCTGGCCAGCCGCCTGGCTGACAATCGCTTCGCCGCTTTCGGCTGGGGCACCATGGCCGGCGCCATCACCCAGTCCTCGCCGGCGGTCACGTTCATCACCATCAGCATGTTGCGGTCGGGGCTGATCTCGGCCAAGCAGGGCTACCCCATCGCCCTGGGCGCGCAGATGGGCGTCGGCCTGATCCTGTTCATCGTGACCGTGGACATACGCATCGCCGCGCTCTACGGCATCGGTGTGGGCGGCGTCATCATCACCCGTTTGAACCGAGGCAACTACCGTGAGGCCGGCGCCATGCTGTTCGGGGTGGCCGCCCTGTTGTTCGGGCTGGTGCTGATCAAGGAGTCAGCGGCGCCCCTGGCGGAGCAGCCCTGGTTCCGCGCCGGCCTGGAGCTTTCCGCCGGATCCATTCTGCTTTCCTTCATCGTCGGCGCGCTGCTGACCTTCATCGTGCAGGCGCTGGTTCCCGTGGTTGCCTTCGGCATCGGGCTGGCCGCCGCCCAGTTGGTGGGCGTGGAGCAGGTGCTGATGTACATCTACGGCTCCTACGTGGGGCTGGCCATCAGCGTAATCGTGGTGTCGTCGGGACTGAGCGGCACCGCCCGTCAGCTGGGCATGTTCTGGGCGTTCCAGGTCTTCTTCTCGGCGATCATCCTGGTGATCCTCCTGTATATCGAGGTGTACGCCCAGGTGCCGCTGGTCAAGGCGCTTGTGACCTGGCCCGACATCGACCTCGGCCCGCAGATGGCGCTGGCAGTAATCGTCTTCGGCATGCCATCGCGCATCGTGGTGCTGTCGGCGCCGGACTGGACCATGCGGCTGTTCGCCCGCATCTGGCCGGCCAGCGCCGAGGAAGAACGGTCCCGGCCTCAGTTCATCCACGACCAGGCCATCGACGACGTGACCACGGCCCTGGACCTGGCCCACCTGGAGCAGAAGCGGGTGCTGGGCCGGTTCTCCGAGTACCTGGAGCAGGCCCGCATGGGGCTGCCCCTGGGAGCCGTCCGGCAGTCCACGCTGGAGGTGAACCACCGCATCGACGAGTTCCTGGCTGAGCTGGGTCAGCGCAACCCGGGGCAGGACAGTGAACGGCGCAACGCCGTGCTGGGCCGCCAGAAGCTGATCACCTGGCTGGAGGAGCAGTTCTCAACGCTGCCGGGCCTGCTGCGCGACCTGCCCGAGGACGACATGCTGGAGATGTTCCAGATCAGCGTGGTCGAGGGCACCGACGCCGCCCTGCTCATCTTCCTGGACGCGCTTGAAGAGGACGACCCCGACTCCTGGGCCTTCGTCCAGCAGGTGATGGGCGACCGCCGCAGCATGATGCAGGACGTGCGCGCCCGCTACCTGGCCATGGCCCCCGAGGAAGACGACGGCCGCCAGCGGATCATCGTCGAAGCCACCAACGCCGTGGAAAACATCTTCTTCCTCCTCGCCCAGCTGACGCGGGACTTCCAAGGGGAGAGAAGGGAGGCGGCGGTTGGGGTGTAAAAGCGCCGGCTGCGTCTCGTTGCTGACCCGCAGCGCCAGCCATTACCCTATATTTGCGACTGAGGAATCCTATGGCCAGCCAAAAGTACCAAAGAGACAGCCGGCACCTGTTGGCTCAAGCCCGTAGTGAGCTGGCCAGCGGCGATGTGCGCCAAGCTTCCGAAAAGGGCTGGGGCGCCGCTGCCCAGATCGTGAAGGCGGTGGCGGAGACGCGGGGGTGGGAACACGGTGGTCACCGGCATCTCCACAATGCCGTCCGGCGGCTGCAAGAGGAAACCAGCGACGCCGAGATAATCAGGCTCTTTCAGGTGGCCAACAGCCTGCACTTCAACTTCTACGAGGACGTCCAGGAATCTTCCGCCGTGGGGCAGGCCCTCGAGGATGTGGACCAGTTCCTGGACAAGATAGAGCTACTCCTGGATATGTAGCCCTAATGGAGTTTCCTCCACACACGTGCCCCACCCCGCCCCTTGCCCTGCCCGCCGCCCTGTGGCAAACTTGCGCCTGGCGGTCGATACTCAGCGACCACCAGCCGAGCGGGCGTAACTCAGTGGTAGAGTGTTTGCTTCCCAAGCAAAAAGTCGTGGGTTCGAATCCCATCGCCCGCTCCATCCATATCATCATCTGATCCCGCATTGCCGGCGCGTGGGGAGACCGTGTTGCGCGCTCCACAATCTGCGCCCAGAGGACTAGCCATACCATGACCACTACCGCCCAACCCTGGACTTCCAGCATCACCGAGGTATCCGGCTCCAACGTGGAGCTCGTCACCGGCGGCTCCGGCAACCCGCTGGTCATCCTGCACGACGAGCTGGGACATCCCGGCTGGCTGCGCTACCACGAGGCCCTGGCCCAGAACCACACCATCCACATACCATCGCATCCCGGCTACGGGCAGTCGGACCAGCTGGACTGGTCCATGAAGATGCACGACATGGCCATCTGGTACCTGGGCGCGCTGGACAAGCTGGGCCTGGAGGGCGCCGACCTGATGGGCTTCTCCCTGGGCGGCTGGCTGGCCGCCGAGCTGGCCACCATGTGCCCGCAGCAGTTCCGTCGCCTCATCCTGGTGGGAGCCGGCGGCATCCGCCCGCCGGGAGGCGAGATCTACGACATCTTCGAGGTCACGCCGCCCATGTACATCCGCGACTCCCTGCTGGACCCGGACGGCACCCCCGAGTACCGCGCCGTGTGCCCCGCCGAGCCGGAGGAGGACATCCTGGAGCGCTGGGAAAACGCCATGGAAGGCACCTGCCGCGTCTCGTGGCGGCCCTACATGCACGACCCCGGCCTGGTGCACCAGGTGTACCGGCTGGAGCGGGTCCCGACGCTGCTCATCTGGGGACAGCAGGACGCGATCATCCCGGTGAGTGCCGGCGAAGAGTACCAGCGCCGCATCCCCGGCAGCCACCTGGAGATCATCGACAACTGCGGCCACCATCCCGAACTCGAGGCCACCGACCGCTTCGTGGAGCTGGTGGAGGGGTTCCTGGCGTAAATACCAAAAATTCTTGCAAGGATGTGCACGGCTATGAGTAACCGTGTTTATCGAGTTCTCAGCTTGGGGGCTGGGGTGCAGAGCTCGGTTTTAGCCTTGCTACTATCCCGGTCGGATCCTAGTTTGCTCGAAATGGGGTATCCGAAACCGGATGTTGCCATTTTTGCCGATACAGGATGGGAACCCAAGTACGTGTACCACCACCTGCACTGGCTTGAGCGGCAGCTCACGTACCCCTTTCTCCGTGTATCTAGCGGTGATCTCAGGGAAAATCTGCGAAAGGGCCGAACGGTGTCTGGGCATCGTTTCATTGACGTCCCGTTATTTACGGTCGGGGAAAATGGTAAAAAAGGGATGCTGCGTCGCCAGTGTACCAATCACTACAAAATCGCCCCGATATACCGTAAGGTCAGAGAACTTGCAGGAGGGAAACGCGGACGGCCATTCCCCAAGGAAATCAGCGTCGAAATGTGGCTAGGCATTTCGCTAGATGAAGTAGGGCGCATGAAGCCCAGCAGAGAACATTGGATTGAACACCGCTGGCCGCTGGTTGACATTGGCATGTCCCGTCAAGATTGCATGACGTGGTTTGCAGCCGAATACCCAGAGCGTCAATTGCCACGCTCGGCTTGCGTGATATGCCCTTATAGGTCAGACGAGCACTGGCTGGAACTCAAACGGTCAGAACCCGACAGCTACGATGAAGCCGTGAAATTTGACCGTTGGCTTCGTAGTAGCAAAAATAATCCAGTCAGAACGGTGCTGAAAGATAGGCCGTACCTTCACAGAGCCCGCCGCCCGCTCGATAGCGTTATTACGGAACGAGAAGCGCAAGGCCCTAACCCAATCAACTACTTCAATGAAGAATGTGATGGCCTTTGCGGGATCTGAAAGGTGGGCTGATACGGTCACTCCAGGCTACCCACTTTATCCTTATCAGCGTCAAGTTCTTGGGGACTTGCTCCGTATCGTTGGAGCTGACGACGGTAGCCGCGTCGCGCGAGACCGTCGCGTAGTTGCCCATTTGCCTACCGGGGCGGGTAAAACCCGCGTCGCCTGTCACGCTGCTGCGCATTTACTGAACGGCTCCCAATCCGAAGGAAAGTTGGTTGTGTGGCTGGCGTCGTCGGAAGAGCTATGCGAACAGGCGGCTGAAAGTTTGGCTGCAGCGTGGGCATATTTGGGCAATCGGCAGGTCCATGTCCACCGATATTGGGGATCGGCTTCGTCGAATTTGGACAACCTTAGCGAGGGGTTTTTAGTTGCAGGCCTCCCCAAATTATGGGCGGTTGGATCCAGACAACCAGGTTTCCTGGGCAACATTTCCCGTGCAACAGCCGGCGTCATATTTGACGAGGCGCATCAAGCTGTCGCCCGAACCTATCGGTTTATCACTGACCAACTGGTTGCCCATAACCCACCACTATTGGGTCTGACGGCAACGCCGGGGCGTTCGTCACAACCGGGTGATGAAGATTACGAACTCGCGGAAATGTTCAATGAGAACAAGGTCGCTATTGACCCGCAAGGTCATGGCAGCCCCGTTATCTACCTGATCAGGGAAGGCTATTTGGCAGAGCCTGAATTTATTCCCGTGCAAGTCGATATGGAGGTCTCCGTATCGGAGCCGTCAAACAGCCAAGATTACAAGGAGCAGGATCTACAGAAAATCGGGAACAGCCGAGCATGGACTGAAAAAGTCGTTGAACTTACGCTGACGGCTGCGCGGCGCCACCAGAGGATAATCGTGTTCTGTCCATCTGTACAGTGCGCTAGAGAGTCAGCAGACATTGTTTCATCGCAAGGGCTACGTGGAGTATCCGTAGTTGCCAATACCCCAGACGATCAGCGCCGCGCCATCATCTCTGCTTTCCGAAACGACGATGGGATACCGATGGCGATTTTCAACTACGGGGTTTTAACCGCCGGATTCGACGCACCACGCACTAGATGTGTGATCGTAGCCCGCCCAACCACATCCCTCGTTCTATATTCTCAGATGATTGGGCGAGCGATGCGAGGTCCACGTTCTGGCGGGAACCGACGCTGCCAGATTTACACCGTTGTCGATACGCAGCTTTCAGGTTTTGCGTCCGTGGTCGACGCTTTCAACAATTGGGAGGACTTATGGCGCAGCCAGAACTAGGTCAGCAACTACCCTTGGGGCGAGAACTGTTCCTGCCTGGGATGACGGTCCAAGCCATGCGGGACAGCCGCTATCGACATCCAGCCAACGCAGTGGCTGAGTTGATAGACAATTCGATTGATGCGAGGGCGTCGCAAGTAGACCTACTGATCGAGGAAAAACAGGTGCGGGTAAATACCCGGCTGCGTTGGCGGGTGGGAGAGCTCGCAGTGCTTGACAACGGTAGCGGTATGTCTGATGAGACATTAGTTCAGGCACTCCGCTTTGGTGGCCGCATCCCATCTCATAACATCCAGAACATCGGTAAATACGGCATGGGACTGCCTACGGCGTCGGTTTCCCAGTGCACAAGAGTCGAGGTGTGGACATGGACCGATTCCATAGATAAACCGTCTCACTGTTACATAGATGTGGAGGAAATCCAATCGGGCAAACAGCGGGAAATTCCTGAACCTGACCAAGAGCGCATCCCAGACAAGTGGCTGGCGAAAGCCAACAAAGACATTTTAGGCTCACAGAGCGGCACGATCGTGGTCTGGAAAAATACCGACCGTATAACGGCCCAAGCAGATACGATTTTCGACCGGGTGGAAAAGGAGATTGGCCGAATTTATCGACATTTCATAAACGAAGGTGAACTGTCCATTCGCATGGCCGCTTTCCGGCAGGGACAAAACACCCTCCTTGATGACCGTGATAGAATCGTTCGCCCGAACGACCCGCTTTTCCTCATGCGCAATAGCGCTACATCCGAGCCATGGCATGAGGAGCCGATGTTCGAATTCAGCCACAGTAAGGATTACCCTATCGGTATCGGCGGTCGGATGGAAACGGTAACGGCAACCTACTCACGGGTGAAACAGGAAGCATTAGGCAATCAACGTGCCAATCCAGGTAGCCTTTCGCACGGTCAAGACGCCCGTTTCAACATGGGGGTTTCCGTCGTTCGAGAGAATAGGGAGATTCTCGTAGATAACGCTTTCGTCCGCGAAGGTGGACGAGGAAACATACCCATGAATCGCTGGTGGGGGTGCGAAGTCAGATTCAACGAAGGTTGTGATGAACTATTTGGCATTGACCACAACAAGCAATTGGTGGCCACATTCACCAATGCAGCGCGTGAGTTGCTCAATAGTGAAGAAGATGATACGACTTTGTTGAACGACCTAAACATGGAAGACGATCCGATATACCGGATAGTAGCCGACATACGCGGCGAAACGCGCAATTTGCTGAGAGACATTGAGCTGATGTTTGCGCGCAGAAGGGAGCAACGGCAAGAAGAACTGGACACTGATCAGCAACCATACGAACAATCCCCTGAAAATGAAGCTGCGAAACTAGCTTCTGATGCTGTCAAGGATGGGCTTGATGCAGGCAGCGAAACCCCAACTGCCACTGACAAAGACCATGAAGAGGCAGAGCCGGTCAGGCAAGAGCAAATCGAGGATTATCTGGCCGGACAAGGATTTGAAGACGCTGGTGCCATCGCTGCGGCGTTGGTTCGCAATGATTTTCGGTTCGACTTCGAGAGTGTAAGTGGGCAGGGATTCCAAATGTTCACTTGTGAAAGCCGCGGCGGGGTTTTGTTCGTTAACCTGAACATCAACCACCAACTCTATGAATTCATAAACTTCATAGAGCAAGAAGCGGATATAAACGAGAATCCGGCCGTATGGAAAGCTGCGGTGGGACTCCGTACTTTGCTTCTGGCTTGGAGTAGGATGGAGGACCAGATAGAGTCACCGGAGAGAACGCAAGAAGTCCAGTCAATTGCTATGGACTGGGGCAGTTGAATCAGCAGTCAACGCAGAACCCATGACGACGCCTTGGGAAATACTGCGTGAGCTTTGCTATGACGCGGATGAGGTTGTCATAGCGGCCCCGTACATCAAAATCGACGCTCTGCAACGGGTGCTGGCGTTAGTGCCGGAGACCGCCTTGACAACCTGTGTTACCCGGTGGAGTCCCGACGATATCCGTGCCGGCGCATCGGACATCGGGTGCCGGCCCATGGTCGTCCAGCGCGGCGGGACGTTTCGGTTGCACCCCAGCCTCCATGCCAAGTACTACCGTTGCGACGCCAAAGTGCTAGTGGGTTCAGCCAATCTCACAGCTAGTGGAATGCGATACTCTGGCGCCGGCAATCTTGAGATTCTTTGCGAGCCGTCAGATGCTTTCGACGCATTGGCGTTCGAGGCTCGACTGTTGGCGGAGTCAAGGGAAATCAGCGACGAGGAGTACGCTGATTGGGCAATGCTGCAAACGATCCTAACCGAGGTAAGCCTAGTTTCTAGCGCGATAGCGGAAGATGCAATCGGTCAATGGCAGCCAGCCACTCGCGACCCGGAACACGTATGGCTTCTGTACAGAGAACTGCCACAACATATCGCATCTGACGACGAGTTGCGCCTCGCGCAAGTTGATCTGGACGGCCTCCGTGTACCGGGCGGATTGAGCCGCGAACGGTTTGATGCCTGGGTACGCGCGCATCTCTACGCGTCGCCGTTTGCCTCAGCAATCGTTGGTAGGGAAGATGTGGAGGATAATTTGATGTGGCAACAGATTGCTGACACCTGGGACATCAGCATAGGAGAAGCTGCGCGTCGTCTAGAAACCGTGCGCAATTGGTACGCCGCATTCCGATAAAGACGGCTTGGGCCGGAGCGACAGCAGTTGCTTATTGTAGCGCGACGTGTTAACCTGTTTCACGAAAGACAGAAGAAACCCAAAAAGAGAAGGTACAAAGCCCGTAATGTTGGATGCTGACGTCAAGCAAAGGATCATCGAGGAATATCGAGCGCACGAGTCGGACACCGGCTCTACAGAACTCCAGGTCGCCATGCTCACTGAGCGCATTCGGCAGGTGACCGACCATCTCCGCACCCACCGCAAGGACGTGCATTCCCGGCGGGGCTTGGTAACGATGGTTTCCAAGCGGCGCCGGCTCCTTAACTATCTCAGCCGCGAGGATGTGGGCCGCTACCAGAGCCTCATCGGCCGGCTCGGGTTACGCCGGTAATCCGGCGTCAAGCGCCGAAACCCGGCATCCGCACGCCCCGTCCGCAGCCGGCCGGAATGACAACCCGCCGGCGCCCCCATCTGCCTGCCGCCCTTTTGGTCGCCATCGGGGAAACGTCAGAAGCAGGATTTTCAAGATTCAGGGATCATCAGGATTGGAACCATTCTGTGATGGAGATCTCCCAATCCTGCCAATCATAAAATCCCGTAAATCCTGATTCTGACGATTTACGAGCGAACATCGAGATGCGGCCGCCGTATTTGCAATCAAAAACCACGATGGAAGAAGAGGTAGAGAGAACTGCTTTATGACAACTATAGACGCCGCCCAAGAATTGATGAACCCCTTCTCCATTGACAGCGAGATCGGCGGGCATTCCATAACCCTGGAGACCGGTCGACTGGCCCAGCAAGCCCACGGCGCCGTGACCATCACCTGCGGAGAGACCATCCTGCTGGCCACCGCCGTGATGTCCGACCAAGCCCGGGAGGGGATCGACTTCCTGCCGCTGACCGTGGAGTTCGAAGAGCGGCTGTACGCCGTCGGCAAGATTCCCGGCAGCTTCTTCCGCCGCGAGGGGCGCCCCGGCACCGAGGCCATCCTGTCCGCCCGCCTGACCGACCGCAGCATCCGCCCGCTGTTCCCCAAGGGCTTGCACAACGAGGTGCAGGTGATAATCACCGTGCTGTCGGTGGACGAAGAGCATCCGCCTGAAACGCTAGGCATGGTTGCCGCATCGGCTGCGCTGTCCATCAGCCAGATACCGTTCGAAGGGCCCATTGGCGCCTGCCGCGTCACCTGGGACGGCAACAACTACGCCATCAACCCCAGCTTCCAGCGGAGCAACTCCGCTGATCTCAACATGGTGGTGGCCAGCAACCGCGACGCCATCATGATGGTCGAGTCCGGCTCGGTCGAAGTGTCCGAAGAGGTCATCCTGGAGGGCATCCGGCTGGCTCACGAGAGCAACGTCCAGACCATCGAGTTGATCGACCGGCTGGTGGCCGAACGCGGCGCCGACAAGACCGAGGTCCACTTCGACTACTCCGCCACCGAGGAGCGCCAGAAGAAAGTCGACGCCCTGGTCAACGGCCGCATCTCCGAGGTGCTGGAGCGCAACTCGTTCAAGAGCGAGCGGGACTCCAGCCTGGACGCGGTCGAGTCGGAAGTTGCCGCGCAGTTAGCCGACGACTATTCCAGCGGCGACATCGCCGAGGCCTTCAAGAACCTGGTGAAGAAGGAAGTGCGCGGGCGCATCCTCAACCAGAACGTGCGCCCGGACGGACGCCAGACCACCGAGATTCGTCCCATCACCTGCAGCGTCGGGGAACTGCCCCGCGCCCACGGCAGCGGCCTGTTCACCCGGGGGCAGACCCAGGTGCTCTCCATTGCCACGCTGGCTTCCCTGTCCATGAAGCAGACCCTGGACACGGTGGGGCCGGAGAACACCAAGCAATTCATGCACCACTACAACTTCCCGCCCTACAGTGTCGGTGAGGCGCGTCGGGTCGGGTCGCCGGGCCGGCGTGAAATTGGCCACGGGGCTCTCGCCGAGCGGGCGATCCTGGCCGCCATGCCCTCCGAGGAGGACTTCCCCTACACCGTGCGCGTGGTCAGCGAGGTGCTGGCTTCCAACGGCTCCACGTCCATGGGCAGCGTCTGCGGCTCGTCCATGGCCCTGATGGACGCCGGCGTGCCGCTGCGGGCTCCCGTGGCCGGCATCGCCATGGGCCTGATAACCGACGCCGACAGCGACCGCTACGCCATCCTCAGCGACATCCAGGGCATCGAGGACTTCCTCGGCGACATGGACTTCAAGGTGGCCGGCACCGAGAAGGGCATCAACGCCCTGCAGATGGACGTCAAGATCGACGGCCTGACCCAGGAATTCCTGAGCGAGGCTCTGGAGCAGGCCCGTGTCGGCCGCCTGCACATCCTGGACCGGATGTCCGAGGCCATCACCGAGCCCCGGGCCCAGATGAGCCGGTACGCTCCCAAGCTGGTCAAGATGCAGATCCCCGTCGAGAAGATCGGCGCGCTCATCGGCCCGGGCGGGCGCGTCATCCGCGCCATCCAGGAGGAGACCGGCTGCGGCATCGACGTTTCCGACGACGGCGGCGTCATCATCTCATCCAACGACCAGACCATGATCGAGCTGGCGCGGAGCCGGGTGGACGGGCTGACCCGCGACCCCGAGGTGGGCGACATCATCACGGGCAAGATCACCCGCACCACCAACTTCGGCGTCTTCGTGGAGTTGACCCCCGGCGGCAAGGATGGCCTGGTGCGCAACGAAGACCTGGGCGACCTCGCTTACGAAAACGTGGACATCGGCCAGGAAATTACCGTGATGATCCACGAGATCGACCACATGGGCCGCATCAACCTGTCCCGGCGCGCCCTGATGGGCGACACCGAACCACCGGCCCCCCGGCCCGAACGCGGAGGGTTCGACGACCGCGGTGATCGCGATCGCGGCGACCGTGATCGCGGGCCGCGCGGCGGCTTTGGCGGCGGCGACCGCGGTGGACGCGGCGGCTACGGCGGCGGAGATCGTGGTGGACGCGGCGGCTTCGGTGGCGGACGTGGCGGCGGCTACGGCGGCGGCGGTGGAGATCGCGGCGGACGCGGCGGTGGCTACGGCGGCGGTGGCCGTGGCGGCGATCGTTCCGGACCGGGACGTGGTGGTCCCGGTGGCGACCGCGATCGTGGCGGACGCGGCGGTGGCTACGGCGGCGGAGACCGCGATCGCAGCGGCCCCAGCCGCGGCCGAGAACGCGGGAGCATGCTGGGCAGCGAACCCGGCGATCGTGGGCAGGGGCCGCGCCGCTACCCCGGGCGCCCACAAGGCGGAAGCCGCAACCCGTCCGACCGCCGGTTCCTGGGCGGCGGCGGCGCACGGCGCTAGTCCGGAAGCGAACGGATAATGCGACGCAGCGGGGGCAGGTTTCGTACCTGCCCCTCATCTTGTATCGCGGGTATGGGCTCT
Source organism: Dehalococcoidia bacterium (assembly GCA_965207585.1). Classification (GTDB taxonomy): domain Bacteria; phylum Chloroflexota; class Dehalococcoidia; order Lucifugimonadales; family UBA3495; genus Bin87. The sequence continues at coordinate 659,081 of CBDBMT010000003.1, forward strand.
GTTGAGCCGTGCGGTCGCCGGTGGTTCAGCGACTCGCTCAACGGCTATGTTATCCTGTAACTGGCGCTTATGATGCCGGCGCAATGCGCCCTGCGGTTACGAGGGATTGGGAGGCGATGACATGCCCGTAATTACCATCAACGGCCCTATCGGGGCCGGCTCCATCGCCGTCGGGCAACAGGTTGCCCATGACCTGCATCTCAACTACGTGGACCGCATGGTCTTCGCCGAGGCGGCCAGGATCATCGGCTCCCCGGTATCCAACCTGATCGCCAAGGAACAACGGGTGGAGCGGTTCGGTGACCGGGTTACGGCCTTGTTGGGCCGGGTCCTGGAACGGGCTGCCGTATCCGGTGACTATGACCTGGGCGTCGGCATCGAGACCTTGCCGGAGACTTACCATGAGCTGGCCGGCGAACCCTCGTCACGGATGCAGCGCGTAAACGACCAGGTCTTCATCGACACCACCCGCGAAGTAGTGCGCAACCTGGCCCAGGCCGGCCACGTGGTGATCATCGGCCGCGGAGCCAACATCATTCTCGGCGACACGCCGGGGGTGCTGCACGTTGGCATGTTGGCTCCCATGTCGCGCCGGGTGTCCACCATCATGGAGCGCGAGCACCTCGATGAATCCGCGGCCCGTTCCTACCTGGAAGGCCTGGAGGAAGCGCGGGTCAAATTCTTCCAGAAGTTCTTCAAAGTGTCGCCCCTCGACCCGACGCTGTACCACATGATGCTGGACATGGGTCACATGAGCGACGCCACCGCCGCCAAGATCATTGCCCACGCTGCCGGCGACCTGGAGCACTGAACTACGCCGACAATGCCGGCCGCTGATTGGCCGGCCCAACGCCAAGGAGGATACACCGATATGTTCATCAGGATGGTCTGGGGCAAGCTTCGCGCGGGTTCCTGGGAGGAATTCGAGCGGCACTACCACGAGCGAGTTGCCACCGGCGCGCCCCCCAAGGGATTGAAAGAGCGGCAATTGATCCGCAGCACGGAAGACCCCGACGAAGGAATCAGCGTCAGCGTCTGGGACACACTGGGCGACCTGCGCGCCTACGAGACCGGCGAGTTCCGCGCCAACATCGCCCGCGAAGTCGAACACCTCTACCGGGGCGAGTACTGGGTGAAGCACTTCGAGGTCGCGTCCACCGACTGACGCAGTATCACCCGCAGTGCGCACAAGAAGGCCCCGCTCCGTTTGGAGCGGGGCCTCGCTTTGTGGCCGCCGTGCTTGATATAGCTAGCGGCTGGCGCTGGCTCCGGACAAGCGGGCAATGCCGGCCCGCGAGCAGTCCTCGTCCTCCTGGGCCATGCCGCCGCTGCCGCCAACCGCTCCGATCAGTTCCCCGTTCATGTAGATGGGGAGCGCGCCCTGTCCCGGCACGAACTCGCCGCGCTCCACTTCCATCACCGCCCGCATGATGGGCGTGGTGGACCGCTCGGTCAGGTCGCCGCTGGGCTCGCCGAAGCAGGCCGACGCCCTAGCCTTGCCGCGGGACACGTAAGGCGTCCGCCATGCGGAGCCGTCCATCTTGCACATCGTAATCAGGTCGCCGCGAGCGTCCACCACCGAGAAACTGAACGCTTTACCGAGTTCCAGGGCGGAGGCTTTTGCCCCGGCCAATACCGCTTCCGCCTGGTCGAGGGTGATGTTAGGCATGATCGTAATCTCCTTAGTGAGTGAATCGTGTTGTGCTGAACTGTCCGGCAGCGAGCCATCGCTAGCCGTTTTGTGTATCGCCATTTTCGAGCAGCGGAGGGGGTTCGTCAAAGGGTTCGTTACGTGCGTCGGCGGCCAGCCGGCGCTGGTTCCACTCGCTGACCAACCGGCGGAACTCGGCCTCAGCTTGCTCCCGGCCTTCCGCCCGGCCTTCCACCCGGCCTTCCACCCGGCCTTCCGCAAGACCTTGCTCCCGGCCTTCCGCCCGGCCCTCCGCAAGACCTTGCTCCCGGCCCTCCGCCCGCTGCTTCTCCTGCAACGGCCGGACGTACTTGTTCATCAGGTAATCGTAAGTGACCATAAGACGTTGAATGACCTCCATCAGGGTGAACGTAGCGGGAATTCCCAATGCCGTGACGGCAGGAATATGCGCCATCGCCGCTTCCACCACCTCACCCCTGCTGTAGTTCGGGTGGAGCCAACTGAGAAACTCCACAACCCCGTACATCGCCAGGAACCATTGTACCCAATACAGTGCGATGTAGGGCAACCTCCAGCGCGGCGGAATGGCCCAAATGGATTCTCTGCCTTGACCGGTTCTCAGTCCGGGTGCGACGCTGTGGTCAGGTTGTGTGATGGTTCCGCTCCGCACGGCTCCGGTTGAGTGAATTCAACGGGCTGCGCTATTATAGCAAGGCAGCCGGCCCAACCACCGCGCTAAGTGGGCACCCCGCCGGTTCACGGGACACGCTCCACATGTTCGGTTTCTTCGATTCGTTCAAGAAGGGCTGCGGATGCGCCCTCGGCGTGATGACCGGCCTGGTCATCGCCATGATTATCATCTGGCTGATCTTCGGCAACTGCGAGATCAACGGTCTGTAACCAACCTTCCCGGCATCGTTTCACCCTGGAGATAGTATGCAGTTCGGATTCTACCTGCCTAATCACGGCCCCAACGCTCAACCCGGTCCGCTGGCCCAGATCGCCCAAACCGGCGACCGTCTCGGGTTTTATTGCATGGTGGCCGGCGACCATGTGCTGGTGCCCAGCCGGATCGACTCGCCCTATCCGTATACCGTGGGCGGGGAGTTCCCCACCGGCGAAAGCGGGGAGTATTTTGAGCAACTGACCTTGCTCACCTTCCTGGCCGGCGTCACTGAGAACATCCGGATGGTTCCCAGCGTGATGATCGTGCCCTACCGCCCGCCCATCCTGGCCGCCAAGATCCTCGCCACGCTGGACGTGCTGTCCCGCGGACGCCTGATTTTGGGCGTCGGCGTGGGCTGGATGGAAGAGGAGTTCGAAGCGCTGGGCACGCCGCCCTTCGCCGAGCGGGGCGCGGTGACCGACGAGTACCTGCAAGCCTACAAGGAGCTGTGGACCAGCTCCAACCCCGAGTTCGACGGCAAGTACGTCCAGTTCTCGGGCATCCAGTTCCTGCCCAAGCCCGTGCAGAAGCCCCACCCGCCCATCTGGGTCGGCGGCCAGAGCCGTCCCGCCATCCGCCGCGCGGCCACCATCGGCGACGGCTGGCATCCGGTGGGCACTATTCCGGCCGCGACCCTGGAGCCGGAGGAGCTGGCCGGAGACCTGGTGACCCTCAACCGATTCGCGGAGCAGGCCAGCCGCGACCCCGCCGAGATCCAGGTGTCCATGAAGGCGCCGCTGTATGATCCGCAGACTATTCAGACCGGCCCGCGCCGCCGGTTCTCCGGTTCCACCGACGCCATCCTGGAGGATGTCCATACATATTCTGAAGTGGGCGTCTCCCACATCATCTTTGACATCCGAGGCAGCGACCTCAACCAGGCCCTGGAGCGGTTGGACTGGTTTGCCGGAGACGTAATGCGGCAAGTTGACTAACCCGTCCCAAGCAGGGGCAAACCGCCCCTATGCTATAATCCCAACACTTGACGGTCTGCGTCTGCGCCGCGGTTCCATCATTGCCTCCACTTCAAGATAGCTGCTTTTCGCGAGGAGGAATACAGCCTTGACTTCCCTCAATGACCGCTACGAAGCCGGCCAGGATATGCGCGGCCAGATGGCCAGCGGCGACGTTACTCACTACGCTCTGCCCGGCGTCGATCAGTTGGCGCCCGACCTCAAGCGCATCATCGACGAAGCTCTTTTCGGGACCATCTGGCGCCGCCCCGGGCTGGACCTGAAGCAGCGTTGCATGGCCACCATAGCAGCCCTCGTTACCCAGGGAGAGATGAACCTGATGCGGCGCCATATCGTGCGCGGCCTGAATGTCGGCCTCACCCCGCAGCAGGTAGTTGAGATTTTCGTTCAGTCTACCTTTTACATCGGGGTCCCCGCCGTGGAATCGGCTTTGCGGCTGACCAAGGACATCTTCGAAGAGCTGGGCATCGAATGCGAGCCGGCGCTGGAATACGACGTCAATCAGCATCCCGACCAGTTGTACGCCCTGGGCCAGGAATTGCACCGGCATCACATGGGCAATACTCCGACCGGTTTCGAAGAGGATTCGCCGGAGGGGCAGCTGGAGCGGATCGTAGATGAGTACAACTGGGGCGCGATTTACAGCCGCTCGTTGCTGAACGACAAAGAGCGAGCCATCGTCTCCCTGTCGGCGCTCACCAGCATGGGCGTGTACGACAACCAGATGCGACGCCGCATTCGTGGCGCCGTCGGCGTGGGGATGACCCCCACCGAACTGATGGAAATTTTCATCCACCTGTCCATGTATGGCGGATACATCAACGCGCGCACCGCGATGCGCATCGCCCGGTCCGTATTCAACGAGCTCGAAATAGAGTAGCGCCGGCTGCGCGCTGAGCAGCATTGCAAACGCCAGCGCGGGGCAACAACCTCGCGCTCGTCGGTTGGGACGGAACCGGTACCCGACAGCACGGAGGTCAGCAGGAACACCATGAAACTGCGCCTGGACGACGGCTGTGAGCTGTTCTACACCATTGACGACTTCACGGACCCGTGGACTGAGCCCGCAACCGTGGTGATGCACCACGGCATGGCCAAGAATCACAAGCTCTGGTTCGGTTGGGTGCCCATCGTGGCGCGCCATTACCGCGTCATCCGGTTCGACATGCGGGGCATGGGCCAATCCGACGTCCCCGAGCCGGGCTACCCGTGGTCGGTGGACAACTTCGCCAAAGACCTGGCGGAGTTCGCCGACAAACTGGGCCTGGACAAGTTCCACCTCATTGGTGAAACCGTAGGCGGCAGCATCTCGATGCGCTACGCCACCATGCAGCAGGAGCGACTGCTCTCCCTGACCGCCTGTACCTCACCCACCAGCTTCAACGACGCCCACCACGCTGAATCGGCCGTCCAGATCGAAAACGAGGGCATCGGCGCCTGGGTCGAGAGCAGCATCGGCCGCCGTTTGGATCCGCAGATCGTGGATCCGGCCTACACTCGCTGGTACGCCGAGCAAATGAAGGCGACCACACCCCACGTGGTTGCGGGTTTTCAGGCCCAGGCGTCCGGCGACCTGCGGCCACTGCTGAAGGACGTGCAGACCCCGGTGCTGATCATCGCCGCCGCCGCCCTGCGCGAAGAAGTGCTCGGCGATTTCCGCGGCGCCGCCGACGTGTTCCCCAACGGGCGCGCCGTTGTATTCCCGGGGGTGTCCGGCTTCGTCCAACACATCCTGCCCGTGCCCTGCGCCCGGGTCTGGCTGGACTTCGCGCGCAGCCTCGCATAAAGACACCGGCCCATGGCTAACCGCGCCAGGTCGGGGTCTGGTGACATCGCGGGCGGTGAGGCGTCACGGAGAAGAAGGAGAGCGCACGCTCTGGCACGCCGTCGCGCCCGAGTACGCCGGGCACGTAATGCGACCGGGTTCATGGACCGCCTCCTTACCCGAGGCGAGTTGCAGTTGATGCCCCGTCGGATCAGCCGTCGCTTCCATCTGCCTCTGTTCATCGAGCTGTACAACGTACAGTTCTTCCGGCTCAAAACCCGCTACCTGTGGCAATCGGCCCTGGCGGCGGTAGTGATGCTCATCGTCATGCTGATGGTGGACTCCGTGGCCGATGCGGTCCTGGCCGCCGGTTTGGGCTCCAGCGCGGTCATCGTATTCGTGCACCCCAACTCCAGCAGCGCGGCGCTGCGGCACCTGGTGGGAGGGCACGTCCTCGGGTTGACCGTGGGCGCGCTGACGTCCTTTGCGTTGTTCCATGCCGGCTGGGTTCCGGTGCCCGATAGCGCGCATCACTGGGCCGCCGCAATATCGGCGGCCATGACACTGGGCGTGGTGATCCTGCTGATGTCGATAACGGACACTGAACACCCACCGGCCGCGGCCACCGGCCTGGGTTTCGCCCTCCAGAGCCTGGAATTCACGCTGGTAATGCTGTTCATCGCCGCCGTCCTGACGCTGGCCGCCGGCAAGGTCATCTTCCGCGCCTACATCCGCGACCTGGACTGACGCCCCAATCGGGAACGTGGGTCCGTCGGGCGCAGCGGACGGCTGTGCTACCATGTTTGCGACTTACGAGGGTCAGCTATTGCCAGACTGTTGCGCGAGGCCGACTATGGACACGTTCAAGACCACCGCCAAAATCGCCAAAAATGGCACAATTACGCTTCATCATCTGCCTTTCGAGGAAGGGCTTGAGGTCAAGATTACCGTTCAGGTTTGCGCCGCCCGGCTCGAATTGGACCCCAATGATTTGAGCCGCCCGGCGCTGCACAACCCACTCAAGGGCACGGTCATCTGGTACATAGACCCATTTGAACCGGCCATTCCGGAAGAGGAGTGGGAAATGCTGGCCAACGACAGTCCGTCTCGGCCCGCGGGTCCTGAGAAAGAGCCGAACGAGGGCTGACCACCGTTGATCGTTATTGACACCCATATCCAGATTTGGTGGGTTGAAGAATCCAGCCGTCTGGCCGAAACGCAACGACAGGCTATCGAAAACGAGCGGCTTCAATCCGGGATTATCGGCGTCAGCGCCATATCTTGCGTAGAAATTGCCAAGCTCGCGGGAAACCGGCTGATTGAATTGCCGACCGATGCCCTGTCCTGGTTGCAGCGCTTGTTGAGTTATCCCACTGTCCGACTGCTGCCCATTACTCCTGAAATAGCCGTCCGCGCCTACAGCCTCCCGGAACCCTTCCACCGCGATCCCGCCGACCGCATACTGGTTGCCACCGCTCTGGAGTACTCCTCCCCGCTGGTCACCTCGGACGGTCGTATCCTGGATTATCCTCACGTCAACACTATCGGATGAAAGGAACACCCCATGCCCGACTCCCTCTCCCGCCAGCTTGCCCGCTGGGCCGTCAACCTGGACGCAGCCGACCTGCCGCCCGCGGTGATCGACAAGATGCAGACCTCCCTGCTCCACGCCACCGTGGTGGCGATCATCGGCGCCGAAACCCACCACGGCAAAGCCGCCGTAGACCTGGCCCTGGCCGAAGAAGCCTCCGCTCACGGCGCCAGCATCCTGGCCTCGGGCGGACGCGCCACCCGTTGCGGAGCGGCCTTCGCCAATAGCAAGCTGATGCACGCCACCAACCAGGCAGATTCCTACCGGATGCTCACCCATCCTGGCCCGTGCGTCATTCCTGCGGCGTTAGCCTCCGCGCAGCTCGACGGCGCCACCGGCGCCCGGCTCATCACCGCCATGGCCGCCGCATACGAGGTGGAATCGCGCATCGCCGGCGACTTCATCGCCTCCACCCAGGCCCGAGGCTTTCGTTCCAGCCCCATCTACGGGACGCTGGGCGCCGCCGTCGCCACCGGCAAGTTGCTGGGGCTCAACGAGGACCAGATGGTCACCGCCATCGCTCTGGCCTGCACCTTCACGGCCGGAACCAACGAGGGGCCACGCTCCGGCGGTCGCGAGATGATGTTCCACGAGCCCCAGTCCACGCGCAGCGGCATCATGGCGGCCCTGCTGGCCCGCGAGGACGTCCGTGGATCGGAGGAAGCCCTGGAAGGACCGGCCGGTTTCTACAACGCCTTCACCGGCAACAATCGGGGTGAGCTCTCCTACGTGTTCACCGGCCCGCAGCAAGTGTCCTTTGAGCCGGTGACGGAAGGGCTGGGAACCCGTTGGGAACTGCTCCATACCGTGCTCAAGATGTACCCGACTGCCGGCTACAACTGCCCGGTGATCGACCTGATGACGGACATCCGGCGCGCCCACCAGCTGGCTATCGACGAGATCGAGCGCATCACCATCGACATGAACTGGCTGGAGACCCTGTACCCCTCCCCCGCCTTCCCCAATCCGTCCCGTGGCCAGGCCATCGTGGGCAGCACCCACTACTTCGCCGCCTACGTGGCCGTGAACGGGAGCTATCCGCCGCTGCGCACCCGCATCGACCCTGGTGACGATGCCAACGCCGCATCCGCCGAAAACCACGACGCTGTGGTTTCCCTGATGCACAAGGTTCAGACCGTGGGACACAAGGACCGACCGGCGTTTGCCCCGCGCATCACCATCGACATGGCCGGCGGCAACGTTTACCGGGGCGAATACCAGGGCAACGAGCTGGAGTGGGGATTCGACGCCGAGGTGGAACGGCTGCAACCACTGTTCCCGCAAATCAACTGGCCCGCCGAAAAGCTGGAAGCCGCGGTTGACACGGTGCGCGATATGCCCAGCGCCGCCAATATTGAACAGCTGTTGACCGCCGCTACGCCGTGATCAGCCGAATCCGGCAACGCAGCGTCGATGCGCTGGGCATCTGGCGAACGGCGAAATGGCAACGGCACTCTCACCTCCGACTAGCTGAACGACTTACCCGAAATCAGGAGTGAAACATGCTGCCAGGACTGGAAGGCAAGGCCGCGTTGGTTACCGGCGGGAGCAAGGGCATCGGAAAAGCCATCGCTTACGCCCTGGCCCGGGACGGCTGCGCCGTTGCCATCTGCGCCCGAGGGGAGGACGACCTGCGGGCGGCCGCCGCCGAAATCAGCGACGCCACCGGCGCTCGCGTCATACCCATCCGCGCCGACATGACCGTGCCCGCCGACATCGTCAACCTGGTCAGCGAGACCGTGAACGGCCTGGGCCGCCTTGACATCCTGGTCAACAACGCGGTGAACAGCACCAGCGACCGGGCCAGTCAAATCCCTGACGACGTTATCCTGAACCACATCACCACCAAAGTGATGGGATACATCCGGTGCGCGCGGGAGTGCGTGCCGCACATGATCACGTCCGGAGGTGGGCGCATCATCAATATCGGCGGCATGGCGGCGCGTAACTCCAGCCCGACCAACCCGGGATCGGGCGTCACGAACTCGGCGATGTCCAACTACTCCAAGGCCCTGTCCGACGACGTAGCAGCGGACGGGATCCTGGTCAACTGCATCCACCCGGGCAGCACCCGAACGGAGCGCTACATGGGCCTGGTCGCCGAGCGCGCCGCCCGGAACAACACCTCATCCCAAGCAGAGCTGGAAGAATCAGTCGCCGAGATCCCCATCGGCCGCATGATCGAACCGGACGATATCGCCAACCTTGCCGCCTTCCTGTGCTCGGACCTGGCATCCGCGATCACCGGCCAGACCATAGCGGTGGACGGCGGGGCCGGGCGGGGCGTTCACTTCTAGGAAAAGCCCGTCATTCCGGCGAAAGCCGGAATCCAAGCTCCTTCGCCGCAAAGACGCTTCTGGATTCCCGCTTGCGCGGGAATGGCGCAAACGCCAACGACGACTAATTCATGCCCAGTTCGCGCAGCGCGTTGGCGAAGTTGGAATCCAGAATGTAGGCGTCTTCGGCGCGGTCGTAAATCAACGGCCGGGGCAGGTCCACGTTTCCCCGACGGCGCTTCAGCCGGTTCAGGCTGTGCCCCTGGCTCGACAGCGAACCCGACAGTTCGCGCTGTGAGAGCCGCAGGGTGTGCATCAACTGGGCGCGCTTCTGGGTGTGATTGGGCGACCGGGAAACCCGCAACATGGCCTGCCGCGCCGTGTCCGACAGATTCCGCCAGAACGTTGTGACGTAACTTGCGTTCCAGGCAGCTCCCGGCGTCTCCGCCGTCGTTTCGGTGGGCTCTCCCTCTTCTGTTCCAGCTTCGGGCAATACAGCAACGGCCGTCGCTTCACCGGCCGTTTCGACCGCTTCCTCAGTCGGCGCGACCGCGGTCGCGTCGATAGCCCCACCGGCCATTCCTCTCAGCGTCGCCACCACTTCCTCTACGTCACCCTCAATCGTTATTGTGACATTGGCCAAAGCTTTGCTCCTGGTTGCCTGAATTTCACGCTGTGTCGCCAGTGTTCTACTTAATCTAACATAAATATTGCTCAATACACCATACCATTCAATAACCGAATTAATTCACCGATTAATCGCGTCCAATAACGCGGCTTCCAATATCTGCGGCGGCACATATTGCTCAAACCGATCAGTGATCCGGCCATCGCTGCCCACGACGAACGTCCAGGGCTCAGACACCAGGCCCCATTCGTCTACTGCTGGAACCAGCTCGCGGGTCGGGTCCGCGGCGTCGATCCGGTGTGGGTCCCGGTACACCTCAACGTGAACGAAACTGGCCTGGCCTTGATACCTCTCGGCCAGGACCGAAAGGTCCGACACCTGCGGCCCACACGTCGCCGTGACGCAAAAGGCCGGCGTGGCGAAGGTGATCACTGCGGGCTTCCCGGCCCTCACTGCCTGCGCCACCGATAGCTTGTACAGCGCCGGATCCGGTTCGGGGCTGCTGCTGATGGTTCGAAGGTCCGTGACCGTGGCCACCGTCGGCGTGTCGGACAGTGGCGCGACATCACCGATGAACGGCGCGCGGTGCGTTGGAGCCACGGACACCACCGAGCCGATAGTCAGCGATTCCGCCGCTTCCGAGGGCGATTGGGCATAGTCGAACGTGGCGTGCAACTCCCAAATTCCCATCGTGTCGCCGGTGGCGGTTCCAGCCTGGTCAAAGGACACGTTGGCGATGAATATTCCCCGACGACCCTCCGGCGGCCAGGGCAAAAATTTCGCTTCGGTTCGGTGTCTCACCTGGCCCGTCGCGGCTCCCGGCTCGTAATACACCGCGCGCAACGCCACGGCGTCGGGGCGCACCGGCATATAGTCCCGATCGACCAATCCGAAGGACACGCGATTGTCTCCCACGGCGAGGTCGCTGTTGCTTACCACCAGGCTCACCGGCGGGCCCCCGGGTGGCTGCGACAACGGGTCGCCGGGGGTCACTCCTGTTGAACATGCCAAGGCCGCCAGGAAAATCGGTATGAATACCGCCGCCACATTCCGTGGCAACACCGGGCAACCGGTCTTCCACTTACCTGCCATATTGATGCAACCGGGGCAAGAGCGGGTCAATGCGAACCTTACGTCTTGCCGGCGAAATTCCTAATGGACACGAACTATATGCGTGTCGAAACATGAAACCGGACTGGTTCGAAAACGAGTATCCGTTATATTGCTCTGAAGCCGTCCATTTGCGAAACGAAGTATAGGCACTGTCGTACCGCGGCGCAATGCCACCGTACTCGCGGCTGAAGGCTAACCCGGACATTTTGGTCTATAATTCCTTATCCCCATCTTGACATTCCCCGTGAGGCAGATATGCGCTTTGGATCCTTCGTATTTCCCGTCAGCCATCATCCCGAGAACGATTCAGCCGTCATCGACAGCACCCTGGACGAGATCGTTCTGGCAGAAAAGATCGGCATGCACTCGGTCTGGCTGACCGAGCACCATTTCGACGGCGCCGCCGCCCATGCGGACCCGCTGGTGCTGGGCGCCGCCGTGGCCTCCCGGACCTCCCATCTCAAGATCGGATTCGCCGTTGTGGAACTGGCTTTCCATCATCCGGTTCGCCTGGCAGTGCAGACGTCGCTGCTGGACAACCTGAGCCACGGCCGGCTCATCGTCGGCACGGGTCGCGGGTCCGCCTACAACCACTACGAGTACATCGGGTTCGGCATCACCATGGAAGACGGCCTGGCGCGCCTGGACGAAGCCGAGGAACTGCTGGTCAAAGCGTGGACCGGCGAACCCCTGCACCACGAAGGCGCCCACTGGGACGTGGAGTTCCCGCTGCTGCGGCCCCGTCCTTATCAGCAGCCCCATCCGCCGCTGATCCGCGCCTGCATCAGCGAGGCATCCACGATCCGGATGGCAGAGATCGGCCGCCCGGTGATGATCGGCATCCAGACACTGCCGAATCTACAGTCACGGCTGGAGCGCTACCGAGCCACCATGCTGGATTCGGGCTTCACCGAAGAGCAGACCGAGGCTACCGTGGACCAGTGCTGGGCATCCCGTGACCTCTTCGTCGCCGACAGCTACGACGAGGCCCGCGAGATCGCCGCAGAGGGCTTTGAACGCGAGCGCACTCACTTCCGTCAGGCCCGAGAACTCTACAACCCCGGCGGGTTCCCTCCTCCTGATCCCAACCGACCCGTCCCCGCCGGCGAGAGCCTGGAACACTCCTTCATCATGGGCACACCTTCCCAGGTGGCGGAGCAGGTTGCGGCCATGCGGGACATCGGCGTGCGCAACCTGATGCTCAAGCTGAACGTCGGCGAAATGGATACCCACAAGGTGCAGAAATCCATGCGCCTGTTGGGCGAGAAGGTGATGCCGCACTTCACCTAGTGGCTGTCCACCGGGACAGTTTCCGGCGGTTGCGCTCCGCGACTACGACCGGCCTGGAAGTATCGCTGCAATCGGTATCTCAATGTCCTCGAAGCAACCCGGCCGCAGCACGTCGCCCGCACGGAACCGTCGCGTTACTCGATAGCCGTTGTCAGTGGGCTCCGTGTGGGACTCCACCACGTCCTCCGGCAGCAGGGTGAGCCATACCTCAGGTATCCCGGCACGAGCGTATCGGGGCAGTTTCTCATTTCGGTCGTAGCCCACGGAACTGTCTGCAACCTCGATGAGCAGCAACACGTCCTGGGGACCAGCATGTCCCGATGCGTAGAGGTCTGCCCGTTCCTGCAACAGCGCCAGATCCGGCTGTGGTTCGGTTCCATCATCCAATCGAATTGGGCTTTGCACCTGGACCACCGCGCGCCGTCCCACAGCCTCAGTGAACGCTCGATTGAAACCATTCACGACGCCAACATGCCGGCTGCCGACTGGGGCCATTTCAACTATCACTCCATCAATGAGTTCCACCCGGTCGTCTTCGGTCAGGATGCCCGCCTCCGCCATGGCGTAGTATTCGTCCACCGTGAACCGGCGCACGGGTAGATTCAACGCGCTTGACGATTGTGGCAACGGTTTGGCCTGCGTTGTCATGGCCCCGTCCTCTCTACTAGCCGGGCAGGATCTCGCTCACGGACAGGGCGATGTCCGGGAAGCAGGTGGGGGAGATGGTGTCGCCGGGGACATAGATACGCTTGCGGGTGTACCTGCCGGCGACGGGCTCAGTATGGGCCTCGATGATGCGTTCCGGCAAGACGGTTATCCAGACCTCGGGGATTCCCGCCTGAGCGTATCTCGGCAGTTTCTGGTGGCGGTCATAGTCCACCGAACTGTCGGCCACCTCGATCAGCAGCAGGACGTCCTCGGGCACCGCGGCCCGGTAACGATAGAAATCCTGACGCGCCCGTAGCAGTACCAAATCCGGTTCGGGCATACTGCGCTCGGCCAACAGTATCGAGCCTTGAACCCGGACAATAGCCCGATCTCCTACCGCTCGGGCGAACAGCATAGTGTACAGATCCGTTGTCCCCAGATGGTTGTTTCCGATCGGAGCCATTTCGACTATCACCCCGTCAATCAACTCAACCCGCTCTTCTCTCTTTAGGATCCCCGCTTCAGCCATGGCAAAGTATTCATCCACGGTGAAGCGGCGCAACGGGAGTTGAGACACGTCGGCGGGATGCGGCGGTGGCTTGGTCTGTGTCGTAGCCATGGGGTAGTACCTCATCTGCCGGTGACATTGCTACAGCGCCCGAACCATGGCGTCCAGGCTCTCCAGGGCCTTGCTGATGTTCTCCTGGCTGTTGGCGTAGGACAGGCGAACGTAGCCCTCGCCGAACTCGCCGAAAGCCGAGCCGGACAGCAGCGCGACGCCGGCCTCCTGCATGGCCCGCTCCTCGAACTCGGCGCTGGTCAGGCCGGTGTCCTTGATGCTGGGGAAGGCGTAGAACGCGCCCTCCGGCTCCGGGCAGTTGATGCCGGGTATGGACTGCAAACCGTCGGCGATGAGGCGCCGACGGCGCGCGAACTCCGCGGCCATCTCCTGCACGGCGTCCTGCGGCCCGTCCAGCGCGGCCACGCCGGCCATCTGGCTGAACGACGCCGCGCAGGAGACGCTATTGGTGGCCAGCCGGGACACATGCGGGACCAATTCCTCGGGCATGATCCCGTAGCCCAGCCGCCAGCCCGTCATGGCGTAGCTCTTGGAGAAGCCATCCAGGATGATGGTGCGGTCCGCCATGCCGGGCAGCGCGGCGATGCTGTGGTGCTCGCCGGAGTACAGGATGTCCTTGTAGATCTCGTCGGACATCACATACATGTCGGGATGGCTGCGCACCACGTCGGCGATGGTCTCCAGTTCCTCCAGCGTGAATGCAGAGCCGCAGGGGTTCTCCGGCGAGTTGATGATGAGCAACCGCGTGCGCTCGTTCACCATGTCGGGCAAACGGCTCAGGTCGGGGTGGTATGCCTTGTCCTCCAGCAGTTGCATGGGCACCGCCGTGGCGCCGCTGAACTCGATCATGGACTCGTAGATGGGGAACCCGGGATTGGGGTAGATCACCTCCGCGCCGGCCTCGGCGATGGCCAGCAGGACGTAGAACATGATGGGTTTTGCCCCCGGCGTCACAACCACCTGCTCCCAGTCGGTGTCGATGCCGCGCACCTCCCGGCTGTTGCGGGCCACTGCCTGGCGGAGTTCCGGCAAGCCCGGCGTGGGGCCATAGTGGGTATAGCCGTCCTGCAGCGCCTTGATGCCCGCCTGGACGATGTGCTCCGGCGTCTCGAAATCGGGCTCGCCGATCTCCAGGTGCACGATTTCACGGCCCTGGGCTTCCAGCGCGCGCGCTCTGGCCAGAACCTCGAAGGCGGATTCGGTTCCCAGGCGGCTCATTCGAGTGGCAATAGTCATAACCAAGCATCCCTCAATTCAGTTTTTCGGCAAAGGCCATCGGCCTTCACGAAAGGTTATCACATCCGTCAGTAATGGTAGCCGTCACGCCGGCCATCCCAACAAAAAAGGGGCCGGAGACTGGCTCCGGCCCTGTGGTTCATGCTGCGGCGCGCGTCATGCTCTGGGCGACGGCACCGGGCTTGCGCGCTTACAACTTCCAGAAACTGCCCACCTGGCAGACGATGTCCACCTTGTTGATGGACTCGGCGGGCCAGCCCACCATGTTCAGCCAGTCCTCAAAGTGGGACTGCTCCACCGCCTCGCACTCGGAGATGAGCCTGCCATTCTCCAGGTCGCCGTAGACCTTGAGGATGGTGGTGCGCCGGTCGGGCCGCCACTTGCGGACGGCGTCCAGCTTGTCCCGGAAGTCGGCCTCGGTGATGCCGGGGACGTTGTGAACGGCAATGAAACGTGCCATCGTGTCAAACTCCAAATATTCAGCCCGTCATTCCGGCTACCCTCTGGATTCCGGCTTTCGCCGGAATGACGAGGGGACGCGCGAATGACGTCAGCGATCAGTCGGCGGGCGGTACGAATGGGTACGGTATCGGCGGGCCGTCGCGGAGCGGCAGCACCACCGTCGCCGTGCCCGGCATACTCTCGATGCCGTCCTGGGTTTTCATGCCGATTTCCAGCTCGATGAAGCCCAACTGGCTCTTCTCGTACTTGCTGGTCACTCGCCCCCACATGATGAGCACGTCGCCAGGAACCAGCATCGCCCGGTGCTCGAAGCGCGCCTTCCACGGCCAGCCGTTGGGCAGCGTCCAGTCCTTGAGGTACTGAGGAACGACGCTCTGCTTCCACGAGCCATGCACCAGGATGCTGGGGTTGCGGTCGTGGTTCAGGCCGAAGTCCAGATCGTAATGGATCCGGTGGAAGTTCTCGATGGCCGCGCTCCACCGGAAGAGGTGGGTCGGCGTGGGCTTGTAGATGTACTTGGGCAACTCGTCGCCCTCGTTCACGTCCTCGTAGTAGATCTGCTCCTTGGCGCGCAGGCCGTCGGCGTCCGGCCGCTCGTTGAGCTTCCAGATCTCCTCGGCCTCCATGTTGAGCAGGTCGTCCAGCAGGGTGGTCATGGCGTCTCTCCAATGAGTCCGGTGCCGGCGCAAATTAGCGGCGGATAGTGGAAGCGCGCGTGATGCACAGCGTCACGTCGTCCTGGTTCCAGAAGCGCGTCTCGCGGGTGATGATGAGGAACGGCGTACCGTCCCGCCCCAGGCGCTCGCGGATATCCGAGTACCGGTTCTGGAAGAAAATCGTGTCGCCGATGCTGGGGTAGGCGTACAACTCGATCTCGTTGCCGGCGTTGAGCACCCGCACCAGGTTGGTGGGCACCGGCGGCAGTTCGCCGGGACGTTCCACGGACCCGATGCCATCAGACTCGGGGTTCTCCTCGAAGGCCGCGGTGATGGGATCGCCCTGGTCCGGCCGGATGCGGCTGGCCAGGTAGCTCACCATGATGGGCGGCGTGATGATCTCGCCGTAGCGGGTGGACCTGGCGAACTCGTCGTCCCAGTAGCGCGGATCGGGGTCCATCAGCGCCTGGGTGAACCGGCGCATGTACTCGCCGTCCACCACGCCCCAGGATTCGACGACGTCGCCGCTGACGCCCACCATGGCCTGCACTTCCGGCGTCAGCGCGGTGGGAGGGGCTTGTTGAGTCATAGGGAAATGCTCCGTAACAGTGGAGTTTTTGGTGCACGGGCCAGCGTAGCGCAGGGCGTCCGGTTCGTCAATTGGCGGACGCTCCGGTCGCCCGCCACGAAGTCGATGGCGATGGCGGGACAGCCCTAGCGTTTCGCCGTTTCCGCCCACACCAAGCTGGCCGCGCCCACCATTCCCTGGCTGTCGCCGAATGTGGCCGGAGCCAGCCGGAACGCCCGGTGTCCGGAGCTCATCGCCCGCCGCCGCGTGCCCTCTTCGATCTCGCCCAGCAGACCCAACTCTTGCAATCCCAGCGTCACGCCGCCACCCATCACCACCACGTCGGGATTGAAGATGTTGAGCACGTTGCCCAACCCGACGATGATCGCGCCCACCGCGGCTTCGATCACCTCCAGGGCCAAGTTGTCGCCCCGAGCCGCGGCGGCGAACACGGCTTCGCCGGTCAGAGACGTGTTGGCCTCGTAGGCCCGCTGCAACGGAGACCCCGGGGTGGCGTCCGCCAGGCGGGCCTGCGCGGCGCGGGCGATGGCGGTGCCGGACGCTAGGGCTTCGAGGCAGCCACTGCTGCCGCAGGCGCACGCCGGCGCATTGGCCCGCAGGTCGATGGTCATGTGTCCGACCTCGCCGGCCGCTCCCACCGCGCCGGTGAACACCTGTCCCCGGTCGACGATCCCCGCTCCCACGCCGGTGCTGAAGGTTATGAAAACCAGCGTACGAGAGGGAGTATCTTGCGGCCGAACCGGGCGTCCGGCGCCGTAGTAGTACTCTCCCAGGGCCGCCAGGTTGGCGTCGTTGCCCACCCAGACCGGAGCGCCCAGCAGTGGCTCCCAGAGCGCGGGCAGCGTGACTCCGTTCAGGGCCGGCAGGTTGGGCGATGACAGGAGCATGTTGCTGGCCGCGTCAATCGAGCCGGCCAGGGCAACTCCGGCGCCGGCGATCGTTCGCCCGCCGGCCCAATCTCTCGCTGCTTGCAACAAGCCACCGGCAGCGTGCACCAGTTGGTCCTGCAGGGCCTCGGGCTCATTGGCGACCCGATCCTGCCACAGGATGGTTCCCTGCCGGTCGATGACGGCGGCGCGGGCCCAGGTTCCGCCCCAATCCATCGCCAGGGCTACTGGCGATGTGGCGTCGGAGTCGGAAAGCACCGTACTTCCCTTTGGTCAGCCGCCCCAGCCCAGAGATAGCCATTCGGCAGGCAGCAGCTGTTCGCCAGCGGGGTCAACCACCAGATTGAAAACTTCCAAGGTGGATGCGCCCAGCAGATAGTTGCCATCCGGCCCGAATATGACAGGGCAAGAGCGTTGATAATCGCCAATGCTGAACCGGGCCATGCCATAGCCGTACCTTACTCGGCTGCCGTCGGCAAGAATGAAACCCAACTGCTGTTCGGGTTCAATGCGGAGTTGCATCATCAGGGATGCCGGCAGCATAGAGTGGGCTGCGCCCGTATCAACAACGGGATGAACCGGAGCCAGATCGCCGCCGTCCGAATGGCCGACGCCTATGGATACCTTGAACATCGACATTGCTGAAATCTCCTGCGCTTTCGGCGTGGCAATTGTAACACGACGGGTGTTGCCCGGACTTGCCCACAACCGCATCTCAATTAGCCTCCGCCAGCAGCTCGTCCAGCGCGCCCCGCAGCACGTCTTCCGGCATTGGTCCAACGTACTTGCGCCGGACCACGCCGTCGGCATCGATGAAGAACTTCTCGGGTATGCCACGCACGCCATACTCCAGAGCAATCGATCCGTCGGCATCCACGCCGGTGGGATAGGCGACGCCGAACTCCACCAAGAACACCTCCGCCGTGTCCGGCGTGTCCCAGACGTTGACGCCCACGAACTCCACCGGCGCACCGGCGTAGGCGGCGTAGATGCGGTTGAGCGTCGCCGCCTCCTGTCGACACGGCCCGCACCAGGACGCCCAGAAGTCCACCATCACCACCTTACCCCGCAGGTCGGACAGACGGAGCGTGTCACCGCCGGCCAATTCCAGCACGAAATCAGCCGCGCGCGCCTCCGAGACCCGCACTTCCCCAAACTGCGCGTTGATCCCCGCGCCGGCCGGCGTTCCCTGCTGCCGCACCGCCGCCCAGGCCAGCAGGGCGAACAGGGGGATCAGCACCGCCGCCGTTCCCAGCATGATCCAACCGCGCCGGGACATCAGCCCGCACTCGCCGTCGGACGGCGCCAGATGCCCCAACCCAGCAGTCCCGCCAACGCTGCGCCAACCATGATGGGCAGCGCTCCGAACCAGAACCGCGCCTCCGAAAGCGGGTTGCCGACCCGGTCAATCCAGGTCGGCTCCGGCAACCCGGACAGCGTGATGCTGACCCCTTCCCCGGGCGCCAGGTTCTCCGCGCCCCAGGCCCGGTACGTGACCTCGCCGACGGAGAAACCGTCGCCGGGAGCCAGTCCCCCGACCCCGATGTTCCCGAACTCCGCCGGGATCAGCAGTTGCAGCGATTCCGCGCCCTGCAGGGTGTTGTCCCGCCACGCCACGCCGTTTCCCTCGTAGGGCACGGTGAAGGTGAAACGCACCTGGTGTCGGCCCGGCGGCACGGGCGCGGTGATGGCGAACCCCGTGCCTACGGGTATCACCTCGCCGCCCACCAGGTTGGTGGAAACGTCCAGGTCGGTGGCCGCCGCCGGCAGCGAGAACCGCAGGAAGCTGAACTGCCCGATCATGGGCGGAGCCGAGAGGTCCGGCACCAGCGTGGTGTCGCTGCGGTTTTCCAGCGTGAACAGCTGCACCGCCGCCATGCGCCGGGTCGCGGAGTCGATCCCGGCGACGATGATCGACTGCTCCGTGGTGGTCACCACGCCCACGTCCCGGGTGAATTCGTAGACCGTCAGCTCCACCGGGTCGGCAATATCGGACCGAGATAGCACCTCGGTGTAACGCGTTTCCCCGTAATCGACAGCCAGCGCGAGACTGTCACCATCGGACACCGCCGGCACCCGGTCGAACCTAAAGGCTCCGTTGGCATCGGTGGTCTCCTCGTAGGTGTCCACCGATCCCGAACCCGCTCCGAAGCGATGGAGCAGCACGGTGACGCCGGCGGGCGCGTCGCTCCCCGGCGTGCCGTTGACCACCGCACCCGTAACGGCGATGGTATCGGGGGATTGCCCGAACAGCGTCGGCGGCCCGACCGTCAGCAACGTCGCAACCGTCAGGGCCGCCATGATAGCCAAAACCCTGAACATCCGATCAGCTATTCGGCGCCTGACCATGCTCGCCCTGTTGATCCAAATCGCGCATGATCTCCGCCGCCTGCCTGCGGTATTGGTCCAACTGCTCCCTGAAGTCTCCGTCGCCGATGCGGCCCAGACTGTGCTCCATTTGCAGGGTGCGTATCGCGTCGTACACGTCCTCCAGCGCGGCGTCACCCGTAGTCGCGCCTTCACCAGCAGCCTGCTGATCCGCTGCATTGCCCGCTGCCCGCCATCGCCCCGACAGGAACGGCCACGCCACCACGCCCACGACGAGCAACGCCACCGCTATCGCCAGCCCCAGTTGCATCCAGCCGCCCTTCCCGGAGCCGACGCGCTAGTCGGCTGCGCCGGCGGCCGGCGACGCGACCGCGACCGGGCGCCGCGCCGGGGCCCGCGACGGCCACAAGGCGATCACCGTGCCGAATATCATCACCGGGCCGGCCACCCACATCCACCAGACCAGCGGGTTGACCAGGATGCGGAACCCCACCGCTCCGTCCTCGCGGTTCTCGCTGGGCACCACGTAGAAGTCCTCCACCGGTGTGGAGCGGATCGCCGCCCGCGTCGATGCCATGTTGAACGCCGGATGGAACGTCCGCTGAGGGTGCATCGTATCCAGCAGTTCGCCGTCCCGGTACACCTCCACCGTGGTGCGGAACTCGGTGCGGTCGGCAAAGGCCAGCGCCGTGGTATCCACGTACTCCAGCGTGTAGCCCTCCACGGTGACCGACTCGCCCGGCATCAGCGCCACGTCCCGCTGCACCCCGTAGAAGGATTGGCCGACCACGCCCAGGGCCACCATCACCACCGCCAGGTGCACGACGTAGCCGCCGTAGCGCGGTCGGTTGGCCAGGATCAGCCGAACGAACCCGACGGCGAGATTGTCTCCCACGCTGCGCCGCCTGGCGACCGTCCCCCGCACCCACTCCGAGACGATGCTGGTCGTCACCAGGGCGCACAGGCCGAACCCGATCACTGCATAGGGCTGCCGGATGCCCAGGACCAGCAGGACGGCAATAGTCGCCAGTGCGGCGATCCCCGGCACCAGCAGCGCCCGCCGCAGTGATTGGAGGTTCGCGCGACGCCACGGCAATAGCGGCCCGATGCCCATCAGGAGCACCAGCGCCAGCATCAGCGGGCCGTTCACCTGGTCGTAGAAAGGACGCGCCACCGTGATCTCCTGCTCGGCGAACAGACGCGACAGCAGCGGGTACACCGTGCCCCACAGCGTAGCAAAGGCGATTCCCAGCAGCAGCAGGTTGTTGACCAGGAACGCCGACTCGCGCGAGAGCATGGAGTCCAGGCTCTGCGCGCTCTTCATGCGGTCGTACCGCCAGAAGAAGATCGCCAGCGGCACGATCACGCCGAAAGCCAGGAACAGCAGGAACACCCAACCCAGCGTGGAGGCGCCGAAGGAATGCACCGATGGCACTGGCCCGCCCCGGTTCATGAACATGCCGTACAGCGCCAGCCCGAAGGCCACGTCGATGAGCACGATGTTCCACATGCGGAACATGCCGCGCCGCTTCTGCACCATTATCGAGTGAACGAAGGCCGTCAACGCGATCCACGGCATGAACGCGGCATTCTCCACCGGGTCCCAGAACCAGAACCCGCCCCAGCCCAGGATGGTGTAGGCCCACCAGGAACCCAGCAGCAGGCCGGCGGCCAGCAGCGCCCAGATGCCCACGCCCCAGGCGCGGCCGGCGTCAATCCACTCGTCGCCGCCCTTGCCTCCAATGAGATTGCCCAGGGAGAAGGCCATGGGGATGCTGATGCCCACGAGGCCCGCCATCAGGGCCGGCGGGTGGAAGAACATCCCGAAGTGCGTCAGCAGCGGGTTGATTCCCTGCCCGTCGGGGACGGGAAAGGGCAGTTTGGCGAAGGGGTTCGCCATGAAACCCATCACCGCCAGGAAGAACACCAAGATCAGCATCAGGATGGCCGTGGTCCACGCCAGGGTGGGCCGGGTAGACGCCGGGGCCAGCCAGATCGCCAGCGCGGCCATCACCGACAAGGCGAAGGCGATATAGAGCAGCGAGCCTTCGTTGCCCGCGTAGAAGGCAACCCAGGTGTAGATGTTCGGCATCGCCAGGTTGCTGTGCTCGGCCACGTACTTCAGCGAGAAGTCCCGCGTGATGAACGACTGCACCAGAGACAGCGTGGACACCAGCAGCACCACGACCAGCACGTAGGACGCCTTGCGCCCGCTATCGACCAGTGCCGGCGAACCGCGCAGTTGCCCGCCGATTGACGCGAAGAAGGAATAGCCCGCCAGCGCCAGCCCCATCCAGAGGCAGGCGGCGCCCAGATCAGCCATGCTCAGGCTTCCTCGGACGCATCCCGGCCGTCCAGCGCCAGGTCGCGGTCCACCACGGCCAGGTAGGGCTGCAACTCGTCACCATCGCCCGGCTCGGCAGTCTCGTCGCCATTGCCGCGCCGCCCGCGCATCGCTCGCAAGGTCAACACTCCGCCGGCCAACGCCGCCACGACGACAACGCCGGGGACAATCCACGCGATGAGGTAGAAACCGGAGCGGGGCGGCTCGGCCAGCACGCTGGGTCCGTACCGTTCCGACGCGGAGAACCAGGCCAACACCTCCTCGCGGGTGGCTCCCGACGCCAGCAGTTCCCTCACCTGCGCCCGCATCTGCTTCGCCAGCGGCACCTCGGTCTGGTCGATGGTCTGCGCCGGGCACACCGGGCACATCAGCATCCGGTCGATCTCCTGCGCCTTCGCCTCGTCGTACGATGCGCCCGTCTCGCCGGATTGCGCCGCCGCGACGCCGATGAACAACATCCCCAATGCCAACGCCAGCGCCGCAACGATGCAAACCCGGATGGGAGCACTGCGCCAGCGTGTCACTGGTGTCAGGATAATCGGGTACAAGCGGAGTCAGCGCCGGTCAGGGTTATTCCTGCTCCGCAACGTTTGTATCGAATACGAGCCGGAGTCGGGGTGTCATTCGTCGAGTATGGATTGTAGTATCTCCGGAGTCAGACCGCTTTCCTCAGCCTGGCGACCCAATTCATCCATTATTTCTTCCAGCGTCTTACCGCTTCCCGGCACGTCCTGCAAACCCAACCTGGCGATCATCTCCGCCTTGAGACGCTGTTGGTTCGCCTCCCAGCATTCGTCCCGCGCCGCCTCCGCCTCTTGTCGCCTTTTGGCGAGCTCCATCATATCGCGCAGGAACGAGCTCACCATCATCTGGATCTTGCGTCGCTCCCAGTCCGACGCCGAGCGGTAGTATTCAGCCACTCCGGAATCGACCGGCACCGTTATAGTTATGGTGTCCTTCATCGGCGCGCTGCTCCTCAAAATAGGCTGCTATCTCAAGGGTAGCACGGCGGGACGCTGCCGCACAGGGAATTTGAGCCGCCCGTCGGCGTTACTGGCACGCCGCGGCGTTGCCATCCTGGATGCAGCCTTCCACGTAATCGAGCACCAGCTCGATCTGATCGGGCGTCAGCAGCTTTCGGAACGGGGGCATGACATTCACGCCGCCTTCGATCACTCCTCGCAGGCCGTCGCGGTCCAGGCTCCGAGCCGCTTCCGACTTCAGGTTGGGGTTCTGTGTGGGCAGGTCCAGCGGCTGGTAGCCGTAGTCGACGATCATTCGCGCCAGCACGGGGCCGTTGCCCAAGCCCTCGGCGCCGTGACACATGACGCAGTTGGCCTCGAAGATGTGCCGGCCCGTCCTCGCGTCGAGCAAGGTCGGTTCCGGCGGCGTCGAACCGTACCAGGGCACCGCCGACGCCGGCACGCTGAGCCGCGGCGGCTCGTGGGCCTTGTACGCCGGCTGGTAGTGCATTTCGTAGAAGATGTCCAGCGGGTAGGAGCCCTGCGAGCAGCCGACTGCAACCAGCCCCAACGTTGCCAGCGCCGCAAACAGCAGCGGGAGCCGGAACGTGCCGGGGATGGAGCCAATCCGTGTCATCAAGTTTTTCATTGCATCTTTCAGCTTTGGCTATCGCAGTGGTCGAGCCGGATCAGGCGCGGTTGGTCGTAACGTCCAATGCGCCCGCATCGTTCAATATTTCAGTGACCTGTGGCGCTTGGGCCGCGCCGGCGTTCACCAGCACGCCGATTAGCCCGGTGGCGATGCGGTCGTCGGTGTGCGGAGACCCCAGTCTCGCCCGCAAGGACATCGCAATCCCGATCACAGTGAACAGGATCGCGCCCAACATGGCGCCGGCATAGCAGATCACCGCCAGCGGCGGCAAGGCGAGGATGGGCTTCGGTCCGGTGGTCATGGGCACCGCCAGCGGGGTCATGCCGGCGACGATCAGGGCCAGGACGATGCCCAGCGCTCCGCCGATCAGGGGCCACACGAACAGGCTGTGCCTTTCCATCCGCTCGCCGAAGGCCCCTTCGGGATAGGGGATGTCGGTGAGGAAGTGGTAGTCCGACTCGGCGATGCCCGACGCCTTCAGCGCGTCGCCGGCGTCGGCCGCCGCTGAGGCGTCGTCGAACAGACCCAGTATTCCTTGCGTTGCCATGGTGATGGTTCCGGTCCTTGCTACTGGTCCGTCTTGACGTCTACCGCGCCGGCGGCGTTCATTATCTGCACCACCTCCCGGCTCTGCTCCGGTTCCGCTTTGACGCGCAGGCCGAGGAACCCCTGGGTGATGCGATTGTCGTAGAGACCCAGGTCGAACTTGGGCAGGCGGGATTCGAAAACGATGCCGATCACCGTGAACAGGATCGCGCCCAGCATCGTGCCCTCGTAGCAGACGATGGCCATGGGCGGCAGGGACAGCACGGGCTTGCCGCCCGTGACCAGCGGGTATGCCACCTGGGTCATCGCCGTGATCATGATGCCGGAGGAGAGCCCCAACAGCGCGCCGATGAACGGATAGAGGTACAGGCGGTGCGGCTCGTCGCGCTCGCCCAACGACCCAATGGGGTAGGGAGCGTCGGTCAGGAAGTCGTAGTCGGTTTCGGGGATCCCGGCGGACTTGAGCCCGTCGCCGGCGGTGGCCGCGGACTCGGCGTCCGAAAACAGGCCCAGAATGGCCTGCTTGCTACTGGGCGGAGACATTGCGTTCCGCATCTGCTGTAAGAATCCTGGCATGGCCATGTCTATAACCCTAGTCCTCTCGGAACGTCGCCGGAACGGTGCGGCGGCCCACCTGCATTTCCGTCTTCAGAATGTCGCCTTCCTTGATGTCGTACAGCGGCACCAGCGGGAACACCCGGCTGAACAGCAGCATCAGCATCGATACGAAGGCGAAGGTCGCGCCGACGATCAGCGCCTCCGGCCACTGCGGCAGGTAGTCGTTCCACGTGAAGGTCTGGAACTGCTTGTTGGCCTGGCCGGGCACGAACAGCAGGTAACGCTCCAGCCACATGCCCACGTTCACCGAGATACACGCCGCGGACATGATCCAGAGGTTGCGCCGCCATGCCTTGGGCAGCCACAGGATGACCGGCAGGAAGTAGGTGATGCCGACGAATATTATCATCCAGACGTTGTAGGCCACGCCGTGGTCGCCGGGCAGGAATTGCAGGGCGCGCACGGCCAGCTCGTCGCCTTCCAGGCCGTAGATGCCGAAGATGATCTCCATGACCAGGAAGTAGAACCATCCGGTGGCGACGACAATCAGCAGGCGACCCAGCGCGTCAATATGCTCGTGGCGGATGTAGTCCTGCCAGCCGTAGGCCCAGCGCAGCAGGATCATGGCGAACACCACCGCGGACACGCCGGAGTGGACCGCGCCGACCACGAAGTAGGGCGCGAAAACCGTGCTGTGCCACGACTTGATGGCCACCGCCATGCCGAAGTCCCAGGACACGATGGAGTGCACGGACACGAACACCGGCAGGATCAGCGCGGACAGCAGCACGCCGGCGATGATCTGCAACTTCCACTGGCGGGGGTTGCCCTCCCAGCCCATGGCCAGCATCGTGTACACGATCTTGGGCCAGCCGGTGGTGCGGTCGCGCAGCACCGCGAAGTCCGGCACCAGGGCGATGAGCACGAACAGCGTTGAAGAGGTCAGGTAGGTCAGGATGGCGGAGGGGTCCCACACCAGCGGGGTCCGGATGTTGGGCCACACGCCTCGGGCGAAGTCGTAGGGGAACGCCCAGTAGAGGATGCGCCACGGCCGACCGGTGTGGATGATCGGCATGATCATCGCCGTCATCAGCGAGAAGATGGTGAGGACCTCGGCAGCGCGGGTCGCCGGGCGACGCCACTCGGCCTTGGCCAGCCGCAGGATGGCGGAGAGCATCACGCCGGCGTGGCTGATGCCGATCCAGAACACGAAGTTGGTGATGAAGAAGCCCCAGACCACCTTGTAGTTCAAGCCGGTGATGCCGAGACCCCGGTCGACCATGATGCCAATGGTCACAGCGGCCGCCAGCACGACCATACCGAGCAGCGACACGACCGGCCAGAACCAGCGTGGTGTCTCCAGTATGGACCGCAGCAGGTCCCGGTTTACTTGCGCTGCGGGTAGGACTTTGCCTTCCTGCATTTTGACTTACTCTTACTTGTGGCGTCTCGGTTGGTGTTCTTCGTTTCTATGGTCAGTGGTCATTGCGAGCGCAGCGCGGCAACCTCGTACCCTACTCCGGCTTGGCGAGGACAAGGTAGCGGCCCCGGATCAGCGTGTCGACCCGCTGGTACATCGACCCTTCTTTCATCTCCCACATGGCCAGCGGCGGCAGGATCATGAGGCCGACGCGCAGCAGGAAGAGCACTATGCCCACTCCGCCCAGGATCATGAAGATGTCCCAGAGGTCGGGGTACGTCGCGCCTGGCGGCGGCAACAGCAGCGCCGGGAACGAGAAGGCGTCTGAAGGCAGGTAATACAGCCCGTGCAGGTCGGCAGGCGCGGCCGCGAAAGCCGCAGAGAATATCCGGATGTGGAAGAGCAGCAGGCCGATCAGGATGAAGACGGCCGCCAGCGGCGCGCCCCATCCCTCGCGCCGGGCGTGGTTGGACACCAGGATCGGGAATGGGATGAAGAAGGTGAAGAACAGCTGCGCCCAGAAGATGCCGATGTACGACTTGAACATCAGGTAGTTCAGGATCGCCTGCTCGACCTCCAGCCGGCCGTACCAGTAGGTGATGAAGAACGCGAACAGGTGGTAGGTGTGCAGCAGCGTCAGGCCCAGCAGCACCTTGCTGGCCGCCCAGAACGGGGCCTGACCGATGTAATCGCGGTAGCCGCCCCAGCGACGCAGGGCGTAGGCCGTGAGCAGGATCGCCGCGAGGCCGCCCTGGAAGCTGATCACCGTGTAGAAGGGCGGCAGGATCGAGTCCTTCCAGCCCGGTATCATCGCCATGGCGAAGTCGCTGACGATCAGGAACTGAACGAACACCACCAGCATGAAGTAGAGACCGCCCAGGATGGCCAGGCCACCCTTCTGGATCTGCCACTGTCGCTTGGTGCCGTACCAGCCGCCGGCCAGCCTCGCGTAGAGGGAGGCGCGGAACCCGGTGACCATCGAGCGGCTCTGCGCCATGTCCGGCATGGCCGAGAGCCACAGGATCGACAGCGAACAGAACACCAGCCCGATCATGGAGGCCATGAGCCATCCCGACGGGTTGCTCAGCTCCTGGAACCAGATGGAACGGCGCACCATCTGCTCGCCGCTTTCCGTCATCACACCGATGTCGGGCAGAGCGATCAGCGCCGGGATGAACAGCAGGATGTTGACGATGCTCACCACCGAGAACACCTCGGCGATGCGGGTCAATGGCCGCCGCCAGTGGCTCTTGGTGAACCGAAAGGCGCAGGCGGCCAGCGGGGCTGAGGCAGACAGCGTGAAAACGAACGCGAACGCCGCGACGTAAAATCCCCATTCCCGGTGGTCGGAGAACCCCACCGTAATCATCTTGAGCACGAAGCCCACGACACCCAAAATCGCCAGGATTCCGCCCACGATCATCATCCAGCGCAGCAGGCCGGAGCCCGCTTGCTGTCGCTGGACGACGCCGGACACCAACCCCGAGCGTTCGGGGATCACCCACATCTCCGGCCCGAAATGGCCGTGGTCGTGGGCATCGTGCCCGTGCGAGTCAACCCCGTGGGCGTCGTGTCTCGGTTCGGGATGGGCCTGTGCTTCGCTTGCCATCAGTGTCCGCCCTTAAGGGGGTACTGGTCGATTTTCTTCAGGTAAATGACGCTGGGGCGAGTGTTCATCTCTTCCAGCAGCCGGTAGCCCCGGGTCGCGCGGTCGTGCTCGCCGTGGCCCGGGTGCGCGTTCACGTCGTCGAAGTACGGCTTGATGGCGGCATCCTGATCCTCCAGGTCGCCGAACATCAGCGCGTTGGTGGGGCAGGCCTGCACGCACGCCGGGTCGTAGTTGCCCCCGGCCATGCGCTCGTCGTTCAGCCGCTGTCCGCCCCGGGCCTCGACCTCAATCTCGCCCCGGCGCAGCCGCTGCACGCAGAAGGTGCACTTCTCAGTGATACCGCGTGTTCGCACCGTAACGTCCGGATTCAGCTGGTTTTCCATCCGGGCCGGCCAGTTGGGATGCCAGTAGTTGAACATCCGCACCTGGTACGGGCAGTTGTTGATGCAATACCGGGTCCCGACGCAGCGGTTGTACACCTGCACGTTCAGGCCCTCTTCGTTATGGTAGGTGGCGTACACCGGGCAGACCGGCTCGCACGGCGCGTTCTCGCAGTGCTGGCACAGCACCGGCATGAACCGCGCCTTGATGTTCGGGTACTCGCCTTCCCAGTAGCGCTCGATGCGGATCCACTCGTAGGCGCGCCGCTGCAGGAAGTAGTCCTTGGTGTTGACGGGGATGTTGTTCTCCGCCTGGCAAGCCACCACACAGGCCTGGCAGCCCGTGCACTTGTCCAGGTCAACGACCATTCCCCATTTGTGCGGAAATTCGCGTTCAGGCATTTCTCATTTGTCCCAAGGTTCCGTCGGGCATTCCTGCGTCGTTTCGTCATTCCTGCGAAAGCAGGAATCCACTCGTCGGCCCTAGTGACCTCCCTCCGCACTGATGCTCTTGAAAACCTGCTCGGCAGGATGTTCACCGACCTCGCGGCTGGTGTAGTCGCCCTCCATCTTGGAGACCGCCATGCTGTCGCCCGTGGGCGTTATCGAGCAGCGAGTGGAACCCCAGGCCAGTCCGCCGGCGCCATCCACCGCTACCAGCTCCAGAATGGATACCACGTTCCCGCTCTCCCGTGCATCCCGGTCCGTGGCGTAGCTGGATCCGTGCGTGCGGCCGCCGCCCATGGGCACCGCCGCGATCCCAGGGGGAGTCCCGGGGTTCAGGTATACCAGCGCCTGAATGCTTCCGGCGCCGGTGGTGATGTTGACTATGTCACCCTCGCGCAGGCTCATCTTCTTCCCTTCCGCCTCGTTGATGTCCACCCAGGTCTGCCAGGCCACCGTGGTCAGCGGGTCCGGCGTGTTCTGCGCCCACGGCAGATGCGCGTTACGCCCGTCCCTCAGTGTGTGATGCTCGTAGGGCTGCAGGTGGAAGTTGCCACCGCCCACCAGGTTGGCTGGGGACGCGTTCCTGGCGATCCTGGCCAGCGTGCCCTCTGGCGGCGTCGCGGCCCGGCCGGTGGCGTTCTCGTCCCACCAACCGCCATACATCAGCGTGTCGGTGAAGTCCGCCCCCAGCGTATCTTCGATGTTGGACCGGATCATCGCTTCGTAGCTCTCCGCCGGCGTGCCGTCGCCGCGTCCCAGCATCGTCGCCGCGTTCAGCAGCACATCGGGGAAGCTCTTCGGGTCCACGTCCGGCAGGGGGTTCACCACGGGCTGCTGCACGGCGTACACGTGGTAGCCCGGCATCGGGTCGGGCAGGTCGTCGCCCCAGTCTTCCAGCGCGGCCCGGTCCGGTATCAGCAGGTCGGCCATCGCCGACGTTTCGTCCAGGAACTGGCTGGCGCTGATGACCACCACGCCCTCGTTGCCCAGCGCTCCACCCAAGCCGAGGCTGGGCGGCAGGCCGTACACGGGGTTGGCGTTGTGAATGATGACCAGGGGAGCGGCGCCGCTGCCGATGTCGCCGGCGATCCGCTGCCAGTCGGCCAGCGACGCCACCGGAGCCGCCGTCGGGCTGTCGGAGATGGGGCTCCCGGGGTCGGGCAACAGGCCACCCTCGTGTCCCACGTTGCCTATGATGTAGTTCAGGATCAGGACGGCCGAGGCGTTGAACTGCCCGTTGCTGTACGCGCCGGCCTCGCCGCCGCCGCCGATGGCCAGTCCACCGTGGGCCATGTAGTCATGTGCCAGCCCTTCAAAGAATTCGCGCAGATTTTTCCCATCCAGGACTTCGCCCGGTATTCCCAGAACTTCCACCAGGGCGTCGGGGTTGAAATCGCGCAAGGGACCCGGTCCGGCCTCGCCCGTGATCTGCGCCACCGCCGGCGATTCCGGATGCGTCGAAGCGACCGCCCACGCCAGCGCCAGGGCGGCGTAGCCTTCGGATCCGGGATTGATGGGTATCCACTTGTCGGCGTTGGCCGCGGTCATCGAGTAGCGGGAGCCAAAGTGGTAATGCCGGCCTCGATCGGCGACATTCGGGCGAGAGCGGAACTTGCCGTACGCCACCGAATAGGCGGTGGGGCTGCCCCAAGTCGAAAGGAAGTCCGAGCCAAAACTGGCCAGGCTGTATGCGTTGGCAATGTCATGGTAGGGCAGGCTGTCGGTACCCATCACGTCCTTGACGGCCGCCCGGTAGGCCGAGTCGTCGGCCGCGCCGCCGAAGGCCACGTGTCGGCCGCCGAAGGCGTCGGCAAAGGCGCCGCAGATCTTGGCGAAGCTGCACTTGCGGTCCTCGGTGATCAGCAACATACCCTGGCCGCGGTCGTCCACCGCCGCGTTGAAGCGGTTCAGCGCCTCTTCCCAGCTGATGGGGCGGTAGCGCCCGGAACCCCTAGGTCCGTTGCGCAGCATCGGCCCGTCGATCCGGTCGGGATGGTACAGCGATTGCAGCATCGTATCGGCCGTGGCCGACTGCTTGCCCTGGTTCGTCGGGAAGCGCGGGTTGCCGCGCACCTTCTTGGCGCGCCCTTCCATCACCCGCACCAGCACGCCCTCGCCGCCGGGAACCGACCCATCGTAGGTGGCGTACCAGTTGTCCCGGCCCTTGACCAGGTCTTCGGGGATCAGCGCCGGGCTCTGCACCCGCAGTTCATCGTCGAACAGGTCGCAGGCGATCGCTCCAGTTGCAGCGATGCCGGCCCAGGCGAGGAAGTTGCGGCGCGTTAGTTTCATTGGTTCAAGAGTCCGGTAGCGGCGTGCGGCCTACTTGTGGCAAATCGTACAGTCGGTGCTGACGTCGTTTTCCCGGTGGCAGTCCAGGCAGGTGCCCATCTTCAGCGACTGGCCCGGCTGCGGCTGCACTTCTTCCATGTGGGCCACGTCGCCGTGACACACCGAACAGGCTTCGGGCACCGTCACCGGCAGGTTCATCGGCTTTTCGTCGCCCACCGGCAGCGTAACCTGGCGCGGCTCGCCCTGGGTCAGGAACCGGATATGCGCTTCGTGAACGAACCGGACGTGGTCGGGCATCCGGTGGACCCGCTCCCAGTCAATGGGCCGCTCTTCGGCATGCTTGTCCAGCACCCGCTGGATGTTGATCAACTGATCGGGTCTAAGTTCCGCAATCGACTGTCGTGCCGACTCAGTCACGTTGCTGCCGTTGATCTGTTTGTGACAGATCACACAGACCTCTACTGCCGGCACCGTCGCCGCCGCCCCAGAGGTTACGTTGCGGTGGCAGAACTCGCACTGGATGGCGTGGCCACCGTCTTCAACAGATCCTGCGTGAACGTCATGCGGGAAGGGGATGGGCTGGGCTGGCGCGTCTCCCCAGCCGAAGGGCGGGTTGGAGAACCAGGATATGAACAGCACCACCAGGATGAAGGCGACGATGGCCGTCACAACGAGGCCGGCGATCGCCATCGGGATGAGCAGTCGGGGAGGTGGGAGGGGCGGCATGGATATCGTCAGGTCTGTGGGCAGCAGGGCCGGTTGCGTCAGGCAGCGATCATAGCGACGTGTCAGCCGTGCACCAGGCGCGCTATACGAAGAGGCGTCCCCAAACGTTCTGCAGCGTCATCGGCGACTGCATGATGGTCAAAATCATCATGACCACGGCTCCCGCCAGTGCGGCGACGCCGATCACGGTGAGGGGTAATCGCAAACGCGAGAAGAACGCCGGGTAGGTGCCGGTCTGCACTCCCGACGGGATCAGCCCATGCGCGATCAGCATGCTGAACGCAAAGACGATAATCAGGGGGAAATAAATCCACAGGTACGTCAGCCAGAGGCTGACATCGGCCCAGAGAGCCGCGTTCATCGCGTTGGGGTCGGTTTGCGGCATGTGGCTGGTGAACCTGCGCTCGAACGTTTGATGCTGGGCTATCTGCCCAAGGATCGACCACGTAAAGCGGCTAAAATTACGTAGCCCGTTTTTGGCTGGTGAAAATTATCACATTCAATATGGCCTGTCAACAAGATTCACGGACGCCTCAAGGACCTTTCACGGCCTGCTGTCGCTGCACAGCCGAACGCGCCGGCCGCTCCGCCCGGTGGCAATCGGACTGTGCCAACCCAGGACCGGCGCAGGGTTATTGGGCCGTGCGCTACCGGCCCTCGCGCAGCCGATGCAGTTCCGCCGCCAGTTCCTGAACCCGGGCCTCGGCGGAGGCTGCCCGAGCCTCGGCAGCCTCCGCCCGGACGGTTTGCTCATCGGCCCGGGCGGTTTCGCCGGGCAGCGTCGGGACGTGCTCTCCGGTGACCGGGTC
This sequence comes from Dehalococcoidia bacterium, assembly GCA_965207585.1. Lineage (GTDB taxonomy): Bacteria > Chloroflexota > Dehalococcoidia > Lucifugimonadales > UBA3495 > Bin87. Next base: position 691,446 of record CBDBMT010000003.1, read on the forward strand.
GTGCCAGCCCAGGTAACGGTTCTCAGCCCGCAGGTCCAGGTTCAGCGCAGCGCTGTTTCCCTGGAACACCCCGGGCGCGATTTCGTCGATCTCGATAGCCTCGTACTTATCGTCCAGCAGTCGATAACCCCGCAGGATGAACCCGTAGAACCGCCCGTCCCTATCGAACAGCCAGTATTCCCCCACGCCCATCCGCTCGTAGTAGTCCATCTTCCCGGCCAGGTCATCGCTGGCGGTGCGCCGCGACGCCACCTCCAGGATGAAGTCCGGCGGCTTGCTCTGTTCGGACACGATATAGCCGTTGCTGGCTTCGTAGGCATCCGGGTCAGCGCCAAAGGCCACCAGCAGGTCGGGGTAGCGGCTTTCGCCGGCCACGTAGGCCGGGCCGGGGACGACGTAGTGCTCGGCGCTGACGATGGTGGTATCGGGGTCGCCCAGGCGTTGGGCGATATTGGCGATGGCGCCGTACCGGTGCAGGCTGTCAACGCTGGTCATGTCGTCAGGATGCTTCTCCGGTATGTCGGGCAGGCGGAAGAAGGGCTGGGCCGGCGGCTTGGCGGGTCGGGCAGTGGTCATGCTGAACCTCGATGGGCAAGTCAGTGGTGTAGCTGGGCGCCGGTGAACGCATCATACCACTGCGGCGGTTGGATCAAGGCGAAGTGAGGCGCGCGGATCGCTTCGCCTGGAGCCTGACCAGCCGCTCTGCCACTGCTTTCGTTGACGCCCCAAATGCCGCCCCATATAATGCCGGATGGACTTAAATGTACCGCCAGCGCGCCTCTCCCGGCGCATTTTTCAAGGAGTCTCCCGAATGACCACCGAAGTCTACGAATCCGTCCTGCATCCGCAATCCCTGGTTGCGGAGCTGAAGAAAAACAGCGTCTCGCACGTCGTGTGGCTGCCCGACAGCGAGACCAATTTCCTGTACAACATGATGATGGAAGAGCCCACGCTGGACCTGATCCCGGTGTGCCGCGAGGGTGAGACCATGGCCGTCGCCGCGGGACTGTGGGTCGGCGGCGCCAACCCCGTGGTGCTTATCCAGAACACCGGCGTCTTCGAGGCCGGCGACTCCATTCGCGGCCTGTGCCTGGACCTTAACCAGCCCCTGGTCATGCTGGTCGGCTATCGCGGCTGGACCCGCCGCGGTCCCACCCCCGACTCCGCCGGCCGGTTCATCGAGCACATCCTCCACGCCTGGGGCATCAACTACTACCTCGTGGAAACTGACGACGACGCCGATCGCATCAGCATCGCCTTCGAGGAATCCCAGCGCCTCAGCCGGCCCGTGGCCGTCCTGATCGGCACCGAGTTCGGCGCCTAGACATCCGCCGCCGCGCCGCAGGTTATTCCCGCGCCACCTTCCCAGGAGCAAGTCCCATGATCAACAACACTGACGCCGTGCGACTGATTGACAGCAACCGCGAAGATGCCGTCGTCGTCCCCACCATGAACGCCGGCAACGTCCGGTTCGGCCTGCCCTCCGTCACCACCAACCAGAACCTGGACCTGCCGATCTCCGGCGCCATGGGCAAGGCCAGCAACGTCGGCCTCGGCATCGCCCTGGCCCAGCCCGACCGCAAGGTGATGGTGCTGGACGGCGACGGAAGCCTGCTGATGAACCTCGGCGCGCTGGTCACCACTGCCACCAAGGCGCCCAAGAACTTCTATCATTTCCTCTTCAACAACGGAGTCTACGCCGTCACTGGCGGTCAGCCCATCCCCGGCTCCGAAGGCGTGACTGACTGGGAGGAGGTTGCCAGGGGCGCCGGCTATGCGGCGGTCTTCTCCTTCGACAACCTGGAAGACTTCACCACCGGCATCAGCGAAGTGCTGGCCGCCGAGGGTCCGGTATTCATCCACCTTGCCGTGGAGCCCGAGATCGAGAACACCCCGGTGCAGTTCCGCACCCGCGCCTCCCGCACCGCGCAGCAGGCCTACGAGGAAGTCACCGCCGCCCTCTCCGGCGACAACTAGTCAACCCGACAGCCCCGCCCGCCTATAGGCCCCGGCTGCGCTTTGAACGCCCAGCGCGGATTGCCGGAGACCATCACGGCGGGCGGCGTCACCAGGCGTCACCAGATGGCTGACCCGGCATACGCGGGAGGATTCACGCGCCGAGGTTACCGCCTACCGAATTCAGCACGCTCTTGAAAATTGGGTTTTCGCGGCATCTGCACGAACCGGAGAGGTAGTACAACTATGACCTACTGGGGGATTGTCCCCGGGCGCGACGTGATGTTGCGAGTTTCCGTTTCTCTGGATGACGCCGAGATTGTGTCAGCCCATTTTGACCAGCATGCAACCAGACGGATTGCTGAAGCCGGCCGGCCCTGGTTTAATCAACGTCGCATGGGCTTGGAGGTGCGGGATGCAGGCTAGATACTACGCCGAAGACGACGCTCTGGTGATAAGCGGAACCCGGAGTGGACGCAGCGGCGCTGCGCTACGGGACGACTTCGGGATCATTCTCGACCTTGCGGACGAAGGCAGCGAGGATGTTACGCGGATAGACATACTGAACGTCAGCTGGTTCCTCCCTTTGAGGGCCGAGCGGGGCTACGACGCCGACACCGACACGCTGACCCTGGGCGACAAGCCGGACGCGGACGCCGATTACCGCGTGGTGGACAACGGCGACTTCGTGAGCTACCGGCAGTGGTTTGACGACGGAAGCGGCTGGGACATCGTGGCGGTGGACCTGCGGCAGGCATCCAAATATCTGGCTCCGGCGCGGGCCGCTCCGGCACAGCCGGAGACCGTCAGCCTCTGACGACCCAGCCCGCCGGCCATGCCCAAGTTCCGCCCCTTCAGCATCTTTGGCCGCCTGTTCGCGTCGGCCGTGGTGGTGGCCGGCTTCTACCTGCTGTGGCTGGGCTTCGTGGAGGGCAACGCGCTGAAGGCCGTTCCCGGCGCCGTGCTCATCCCGGCGGGGCTGTACCTCATGGTTTCCCAGCGCCGCGCCGAAGCCCGCCGCGACTCTGACAACGCCGCAGACCCGAACCTGTCAACGGACGATCCGGAATGATCTCCTCTCGCGAGGTCGCCCGCGCCATCAACTACCACCGCCAGGACGCGCTGGTAGTGTCAACCTCCGCCGCCCTGCGCGACTGGCACAACGTCTCCGAGCGGCGTGAGTTGGACGTCGACCTCACTGATTGCATGGACCGCGCGCCGGCGGTTGGGCTGGGGCTGTCCATCGCCCAGCCCAACCGCCGCATCCTGGTGCTGGACTGCGACGCGACCCTGCGCACCGACCTGGCCAGCCTGGCCACCATCGGCGAGGCAGCCCCGGCGAACTTCGTGCACTTCGTGCTGGAGGACGCCGACCACACCTCCACCGAGGGAATGCCCATCCGCGGGCTTGACCGGGTGGATTTCGAGGGCATGGCCCGCAGCGCCGGCTATGCCCACGCCTGCCGGTTCGACAACCTGGAGGAGTTCCTGATCGGCCTGGAGGACATCATGGACCGCGCCGGCCCAGTGCTCGTCGCCGTGAAGGTGCTGCCCGAGCCGGAACCGCCGGCCTTCCCGGAACGCACCATGGCCGACGGCTGGGCAGAGGTGCGCCGCACGCTCAGCGATAAACCCTAGTCGTCGGCTTCCTCACCCCCGGCCGGTCGCACCACGATCTGCCGCGCCACGTTGTAGCCGATGGAGATGCGGTCCACCTCCGTCTCCACCTGCATGACGCCCAGGTAGGGCATGCCCTCCAGGAGCGTGATCCGGCGTTCAGGCACCAATCGCGCCGCGCCCAGGAATTTCAGCAACTCCGCGTCCTCTTCCGGGACTCGATCCACCAGGTAGGCCGTGCCGCTGGTGGCGTTGTCAAGGGTGACCGCTCCCGGCGGCGGCGTTGTCGGCCCGCTGCCCGGTATCGGCCAGCCGAAGGGCGAGTGGGTCGGGTTGCCCAATCGCTCCATGAGCTTGGCTTCCATGGCGTCGGACATGCCGTGCTCCAGCTGGTGCGCCTCGATGTGGGCCTCGTGCAGCTCCATCCCCAGCAGGCTTACCACGAGCCACTCTGCCAGCCGGTGGCGCCGCGCGATGTTTTCGCCTTCCTTCTTGCCGCGCGTCGTCATCCGGATGCGCTTGTCGTTGCCGATATCCACCAGGCCCTGCTTCTGCATCCGGCGCAGCATTCCGGCCACCGACGGCACCGAGGTGCCCAAGCCTTCCGTGGGCGGCAACTGTCTCAACGCTTCAGTGAGCTGGGTCAGTGTGGGAATCTCCGAGTCCTCCCACATCTTGTACAGCGACAGCAGGTAGTTCTCGGTAACCGGCGACAATCGGTCCGGCGTATCGTGCCCTTCCGTCTGGGTCATGGTTTCGGTGGCGGTTCTGCGTGGTCGCGGCACGACCCCTTCCTCCGGGGATGGATCAAGATGTGCCGCGATTATACCGCATGCCCCGTTTGCGGATGATGGGACACTATCGGCGCGGCCCAGGGCGATTGCACGGCGCTTACAGGATGTCCAGCAGTTCCCGCAGGTCGCTGATCTCGTGGTCCGGCATGACGCCGGAGACGTTTGTCGCGCCATCCGCATTGAGCCACACGCTGCGGATGCCGCACTCATTTGCGCCCATGACGTCGCTCTGGAGGGAATCGCCAACGTGGACCACCTGCGCCGCGCTGCGGCCGCATTTGTTCAGGGCCAGCTCGAAGATGCGAGGATCCGGCTTGGCGATGCCGCAATCCTGGGCCAGGATCACAAAGCTGAAAATGCCGCTGAGACCCACCCTCCCCGGGTAGGTGTTCCCGTTGGACACCACGCCCAACTGGTAGCGGCCCCTGAGGTTGTCCAGCAGGTCAGGAACGCCGGCAAACGGCCGGGTGGCCGCGAACCGGACCGCATTGTAGACCTCGAACAAGCGCTGGGCATCATCCTCGCTGGGGTGTCCGACCTCCTCCAGCGTTCGGGCCAGGGACTCGCGACGGATGGTTTCCACCAGGGTCGTGCTTTCGCTCATCTCAGCGGCGACGGCCTCCCGGATCTCCACCATCCGCTCAACGGTAAGCGCGTCGGCCGCTGCGTTGTCTACTATCCGCCGTAGCACAACCAGCGTCTCTCCCAGCGCGGCCCGCATAGCGTCACGGAAGTTCCAAAGAGTATCGTCCCCATCGAAGAAAATAGCTCTTATGTGGTTCACGTCAAATCTCCGACGGCGCGAACTTGGATCAGCGCGATATATGGACGCTCAGCACGGTCAACTTCGGTCCGTTCGCGCGGTTATCGCATTGACCGCTATGGCGCGCCTTCCATTATAGGCCAGGCGAATCGGAGGTACCCGACAGCGGTGCCTCGCGTGCCAAGTTGACCTGCTATCAGCTCACCAGCCATAATCAATCCACACGACGGCCGCGCGCCCGAAATGAACGACAGGAGTTCGATATGAAGACTAGAGGAGTGATCCGGGGCACGACCATCGAGTTGCAGATTCCCACGGACTTTCCCGACGGCCAGGTGGTGGCTGTGGAAATCAGCTTGCCAACGGCCCGAGAGGCTGCGGCGGGTGCCGTAGGTCACTCGGGACCAGACCTGATGAAAGCCGCCGACGAACTCCGGCAGAGCATTGCGGCACGGTTGGGTGGCAACCTGGACTCTTCAGTTGAGTACATTCGGGAGGACCGTGAAAGATGACGACCGGAGTCATCGACACCAGCGCTTTGATTAAATTCGTCTTGCCCGAAGATCACTCCGACACCGCCCGAAACCTCATTGAACAGCACATATCGTCCGTGCTGGAATTATCGGCGCCGGAATACATTCTTGTCGAAGCCGCAAACGTCCTTTGGAAGCGCGTTTCGCGGAATGATCTGCTGCCTGGCGAAGCTGCCCAAGCACTGCACGAACTTCGACGAGTCGACTTGGTGCTCATTCCTGAATCCCAGCTTCTTGATGACGCTCTCCTGCTTGCAGCCGAGATCAACATTACCGTTTATGATGCACTTTTCTGTGTGCTGGCCCAGCGGCAACAAGCTCCACTGATCACTGCCGACCTGCCGTTGGTAAGGCGCTTGGTAAGCAGCCCGATCCAAGCCCTCACGCTGGACCAAATCCCGCGGTGACCGCGCCGCCCTCCTCAAATTAAAGCGCCGCCCCGTCCGGGCAGCGTCGCTAATCTGCGGTGGTAGCCGTCCTTACACGGGCGCGCCATCCAGTTCCGCCGCGTATGCCGGGGCGTCGAAGAAAGCCTGGCCATCGACAAAGGGCAGGAGCTTGTGGCCTTCTCGGAGGAGAGTGCGGACGCGGGATCCGGGCTCAACGTGCTCAACGTGGGACTTCATCACCTGAACCCGCTGTCCCGACGGCAGCTCCACGGCGTACATGTGAAAGGCACCCATGAACTCGCGGCCAGTCACGATGCTGTCGCCCGTGTCGTCCGCAACGATGTCCAGGCAGTCGGGGCGCACCATGATCTGCAGGACCTTGTGCTCCGGCCACGGAGAGGGCCAGAAAGACGGCCATGGAGTGGCGCCGACCTCGCAGGCCAGGAAATCACCCTCCTGCCACGCGGGCAGGAAGTCGGCGGCGCCGAAGAACTCGGCGGTGAAGCGGTTGTCGGGGTTGTGGAATATTGACTCGGGAGAGCCCAGCTGTTCGATTTTTCCCGCGTTCATCACCACGACGCGGTCGCCCAGCTGCATGGCCTCTTCCTGGTCGTGGGTCACGCACACCACGGTGGCGCCGCGCTCGCGCAATATGGCCCGCACCTCGGTGCGTAATTGTTCCCGGAGGCCGCGGTCCAGACTGGAGAAGGGCTCGTCCATGAGGATCAGGTCCGGCTCGGGGGCCAGGGCACGGGCCAGCGCCACGCGCTGCTGCTGCCCCCCGGAGAGCTGGTGCGGGTACCGCTCGTCATAGCCTTCCAGGTCGACCATCCGCAGCGCCGCAGCCACCTGCTCCTTGCGATGCCGCGTGCGGCCCAGCCCGAAGGCGATGTTCTGCGCCACGGTCAGGTGGGGGAACAGGGCGCCTTCCTGGAACACCATGCCGACGCGGCGCTTCTCCGGGCTCTCGTTCGCGCCCGGCCCGTACACGGTGCGCCCGCCGATCTGTATGGTCCCGGCGTCGGGCGCGTCAAACCCGGCGATCAGACGCAGCGTGGTGGTCTTGCCGCACCCGCTGGGGCCCAACAGGCAAAGGATCTCTCCGGATTCAACGTCAAGGTCGACGTTGGCGACGGCTTGGGTTTCCCGAAAGGATTTCCACAAGCCCGACAACCGCAGGGCCTTGTGCCCGATAACCGTTCCGCTGACTGCTACCTGCGATTGGTGGTTAGATTGAGCGAAGGTCATTTTCAGGCCGTATCACGTTTGGAAATGAAGGGGGATTGAACGTGGGCGTCAGTGTATCGGCGTGCCTACAAACTGTCAACATTATCCCCAGCGGCGACAGGGCTTGCGCAAGGTCATTGTCAGAATCAGGATTAGCCAGATTTCTGGATTTTCGGGATTTATATATATCCTGAAAATCTGGCAAATCGTGATTCTGACGATTGCGGCCAGGATGGACTTTGACAGGCCCTGCGCCGGCGATGCGGCTCTGATACTGGCTCCCGCATCCCGGTATCGAGCGTGTCAGATGGATAGTGGCAACCAATCGCGGGATGAATGTCCGGTCTCGAAATCCCGAAAAATTGATAGTCAGTACACCGTTGACAATGTATTAAGTATGCATTAAACTGCTGAGCGCATACGGACGTAATCCAGTGAACGCCATCACGACAACAAGGACTGACGTGGAACGCCACGATAACCATGCGCCGAACCGCTCGGCTGCGGTACGCCCGATGAGTCCCGGGCACTCCGGCCTGTCGTCGCATGACCCCTGAGTTAACATGAAAAGCGGGACGTTACTTTAGCGGCGGTAACGTCCCGTTTATTGCCCCTCGCATGGGCAGCTGGCCCTGTCGGACCCCTCCTCCCGACAGGGTCAGTGTATCACGGATCGGCACTCATTGGCAAAAGGGGCGCGTCCCAGGGTGACCGACGCCCCGGTGTCCCTGGGACGCTGGAGTTGTCGAACCAATCTATTGGGCCCGCTTGGCGTACTCCAGGTGGCCGAAGACGCCGGTCAGGCTGCCGAACTTGTACTCCGCAACCTCCTCCGGGTTGGCCACCAGCGTCGCCCGGACGTTGACCACGGGAATGGTGCGATAGGTGTCGTAGATGTCATCGCCCATTTTCTGGACGAGATCGTGGCGTACCTGGGGGTCGGTCTCCTTCAGGAGCTTGTGGTAGGTCTCGTCGTACAGGGGACTTTCGATGTAAGCGACGCCGCCCGTAGGCAGACCGGCCGCGTTGGTCTTGCCCCCGCCGGCGTAGTAATAGATGCGCGCGTTGGCGTTGATCTGGCGGATGGTTTGCCGCACCGGCAGGATGAAATGGGCATCATGCTGGTCGCGGAAGGCGTCGAGGGCTCGGGCGAACTCCACTTCCACCAACTTGACGTCGATGCCGATATCCTCAAAGGACTGGGCGACCGTCTGCGCCACCTCGATAGTCTCCGGCAGGCCCGGCAGGCTGCTCTGCCACACCTCCAAGTAGAACCGGTTCTGGCCGTTGTCACCCGGGAAGCCGGCTTCGTCCAGCAATTGCTTGGCGCGTTCCGGATCGTAGCCGTACTTCTCGTCAAACTCCTCCTCCCAGCGCGGGTTCCAGCCTTCCAGCGACTGGTGGAAAGTGGTGTTGTACATCGGCTCGCCGCGCCCCTTGAACAGCTCGTTGATGATCTGCTCCCGATCAATGGCCCGGTTGAGCGCCTCACGGACCTTGTTCCCCGTTTCACCGGGCGCGGCCCACGGTTCGGTTTCAGGATTCCAGTTAGCCTGGGTAACGTAATACTGTCCGAAAGGAAGGATGGTCAGGCCCACCGACGGCAGGGGGCTTTCAAACACCTCCATGCCCTCGTCGATGGCCTGCTGGTGCAGCACCTTGGGCACGTCCACCATGTTGGCCTCGCCGGTGAGCAGCATGGCCAGCCGGGTCAGGTCCTCCGGGGACGTGGTGATCTTCAGGTGCTTGAATTCCGGGTTGACGCGCCAGTGGTCGTAGGGGACGGCCTCGAACTCCGCCGTTTCCTTGAGGGTGCGGGAAACGAACTGGTAGGCGCCGGTTCCAGCGGGACCGGTCTCGAACATCGCGTCGCCCTGCTCGGCGTGCTGGGCCGAGCTGCGGACGGCGGCGCACGGGATAACCAGGATGTTGAACCACCAGTCGGCCACGTCCACCTGCGGCTCCGCCAGGCGCATGGTGAAGGTGTAGTCGTCGATCACGTCCATGTCGCCGTTGGCGATCATCTCGGTCATGGAGTCGGCCCCCATGAACCGGGTTATTGCCGCTTTGCAGCCGGCCAACGGGTCCGACGTCTGCTGGTCAATGGTGAGGATCACGTCCTGCACCGTGAATTCGCCCCAGCCGGAATGGAAGGGGATGCCCTCCTGAAGACGAAAGGTGTACTCGCTGGCGTCGGGGCTGATTTCCCACTCCCGGGCCAGCTGGGGCAGGATGGTGGAAACACCGGTCTCGGGCGAGATGGTGGTGAGGTTCTCCCACATTGGACGCATGGGCAACTGCCCGCCGCTGGTGGCCAACCAGGGGAGGTAGGTATCCTGCGGCAGCGGCGTGACCACCAGGTGCAGGGCGGTTTCGGCCTCCGCGACCGCCGGCTCAGGTGTGGCGGCCGGCGCGGACGTGGGGGCCGCGGCAGCCGGCGCTGCGGTGGCCACGGGCTGCGCCGCTTCCTGGGCGGGCGCTTCCGAACCTCCGCACGCTACAATCACGGCCAATCCGACCAGCAAGCCCAGCGCAATCAACAACTGTCGCACGCGCTTTACTTCCGTTAACGTCACCATAAAGCCTCCGCTGCGATGATTTCCATTGTTTGCGTATCATAGCCATGACTGTTGCGTCAAACAACAGGGGGCAGGTTGCGGAGCCTGCCCCCATGCAGCGTACCCGGGATTCTCGCCTTACTGCGCCCGCTTGGCATACTCCAGGTGGCCGAAGACGCCGGTGATGCTGCCGAAGATGTACTCGGACACCTCCTCGGGATTCACCACCAGGGTGGAACGGATGTTGACGATGGGGATGGTGCGGTACTCGTCGTAGATGTCGTCGCCCATCGTCTGGGCCAGCTGTTCCCGTGTTGGTTGATCCGTTTCTTCCAGCAAGCGGTGATAAGTGTCGTCATAAAGTTGGTCTTCAATGTAGGCCACGCCGCCGCCGGGGATGCCGGTTTCCGGATTGGTGTCGCCGGTGTAGTAGTAGATTCGGGCGTTGGCGGTGATGGGACGCAGGGTCTGGCGCACCGGCAGGATGAAGTGAGCGTCATGGCGGTCGCGGAAGGCATCGATGGCGCGGGCGAATTCCACCTCAACCAGCTTCACGTCGATGCCGATGTCCTCAAAGGACTGGGCCACGGTCTGGGAAACCTCGATGGTCTCCGGCAGCCCGGGCAGGCTGCTCTGCCAGACCTCCAGGCTGAAACGGTTCCGGCCGTTGTCGCCGGGGAAACCGGCCTGATCCAGAAGCTGCCGGGCCAGTTCGGGATCGTAGCCGTACTTCTCGTCGAATTCTTCGGCCCAGCGCGGGTTCCAGCCTTCCAGCGACTCATGGAATATGGTGTTGTACATGGGCTCGCCGCGACCCTTGAACAGCTCGTTGATGATCTGCTCCCGGTCGATGGCGCGGTTCATGGCCTCCCGCACCAGGTTGCCGGTTTCGCCCGGCGCGGTCCACGGCTCGGTTTCGGGGTTCCAGTTCACCTCGCTGACGTAGTACTGGCCGAACGGGATGATGGTCAGGCCGACGGTGGGCAGCGGGCTTTCGAATATCTCCATGCCCTCGTCCAGGGCCTGCTGGTGCAGCACCTTGGGCACATCCACCATGTTGGCCTCACCGGTGAGGAGGAGGGCCAATCGGGTCAGATCCTCGGGCGTGGTGGTGATGCGCAGGCGCTTGAACTCGGGGTTCACCCGCCAGTGGTCATAGGGCACCGCTTCGTACTGGGTGTACTCCTTCAACTTGCGCTCCGCGAACTGGTAAGCGCCGGTGCCGGCCGGGCCGCTCTCGAACATCGCTTCGCCTTCCGCGGCGAACTGGGCCGAGCTGCGGACGGCCATGCAGCCGATCTGCAGGATGTTGAAATACCAGGACGCCACATCGACCTGCGGGCGGGCGAGTGTCATCTTGAAGGTGTAGTCGTCGATGATCTCCAGGTTGCCGTTTTCCATCATGCCGGTCATGGAGTCAGCGCCCATGAACCGGCTGAGGGTGGCCTTGCAGCCGGCCAGCGGGTCGGACATCTGCTGGTCCGCGGTGAAGATAACGTCCTTCACCGTGAACTCGCCCTGGCCGAAGTGGAACTGCACGCCCTCCTGCAGGTAGAAGGTGTACTCGCTCGCGTCGGAGCTGATCTCCCAGTCCCGGGCCAGTTGGGGATAGATCTCGGACACTCCGGTTGTGGGGGACATGGTGGTCAGGTTCTCCCACATGGGGCGAAAGACCAGGTGGCCGCTGCTGGTGGCGAGCCAGGGAAAGAACGTGTCCTGGGGCAGCGGGGTCACGGCCAGGTGGAGCATGGCCTCGCTTTCGGCCATGGCGGGAACTGCGGTTGCTTCCGGGACGGCGGTGGCGGCGACGCTGGCGGGCGCGGAAGTGGCCGGAGCGGCAGGGACGCTCTCCTCGGGAGGGGCCGCCGATTCACCGCAGGCCCACACCGCAAGCAGGGCCAGTGACAAGAGGAGCAGTGGAATGGTACGAAGCGGTTTAACTATGCGATGAATGGACATCGTCACACCTCCATCGTTTGTCGCCTGATCGCGCACCGCGACTTCGCCGTTAATGCCCGAAACGTTAGCAAATCCCATTTTAATTGTCAATAATCGTTATCATTACAGATGTTTGTGATTTATTGCACAACAATATGGGGACGGAATAACGAATTCCGTCCCCATAAGGTCGGCGGGTGTCGCAGTACGCTTACCGGGCCCGCTTGGCGTATTCCAGGTGGCCGAAGACGCCGGTGACGCTGCCGAAAATGTACTCGTCAACTTCCTCGGGATTGACGACCAGGGTGGAGCGGATGTTGACGATGGGGATGGCGCGGTAGGTGGCGTAGATATCGTCGCCCATCACCCGGGCCAGCCGGTTGCGCTCCTCGGGGTCGGTTTCCACCAGCAGGCGCTCGTAGGTATCGTCGTACAACTGGCTTTCCATGTAGACAGCGCCTCCCGTGGGCAGGCCGGTGGTCTCGCTGAATCGGCCTCCGCCGGAGTAGAAGTAGATGCGGGTGTTGGCGGTGACGGGGCGGAGGGTCTGGCGCAAGGGCAGGATGAAGTGGGCGTCGTGCCGGTCGCGTATGGCGTCGATGGCGCGAGCGAATTCCACCTCAACCAGCTTCACGTCAATGCCGATGTCCTCGAAGGACTGGGCCACCGTCTGGGAAACCTCGATGGTTTCGGGCAGGCCGGGAAGGCTGCTCTGCCAGACTTCCAGGCTGAAGCGGTTCCGGCCGTTGTCGCCGGGGTAGCCGGCCTGGTCCAGAAGCGCTTTCGCCATCTCAGGATCATAGCCGTACTTCTCGTCGAACTCTTCGGACCAGCGGGGGTTCCAGCCCTCCAGCGACGGGTGGAAGATGGTGTTGTGCATGGGCTCGCCGCGGCCCTTGAACAGCTCGTTGATGATCTGCTCCCGGTTGATGGCGCGGTTCATGGCCTGGCGGACCAGGACGCCGGTTTCGCCGGGCGCGTTCCACGGCTCGGTGTCGGGATTCCAGTTGACCTGGGTGACGTAGTACTGTCCCAGGGGCAGGATGGTGAGGCCAACGGTGGGCAGTGGGCTTTCGATAACCTCCATGCCCGCGTCGATGGCCTGCTGGTGCAGGACCTTGGGCACGTCGACCATGTTGGCCTCGCCGGTGAGCAGCATGGCCAGGCGGGTCAGGTCTTCCGGGGTGGTGCTGATGCGCAGGCGCTTGAACTCGGGGTTCACCCGCCAGTGGTCATAGGGCACGGCCTCGAATTCGGCGTATTCCTTGAGCTCGCGTTCCACGAACTGGTAGGCGCCAGTGCCGGCGGGGCCGTTCTCGAACATGGCGTCGCCTTCAGCGGCGTGCTGGGCCGAGCTGCGGACGGCCATGCAGCCGATCTGCAGGGTGCTGAAGTACCAGGACGCGACGTCCACCTGGGGCGAGGCCAGGTTCATCTTGAAGGTATAGTCGTCGATGACCTCCATGTCGCCGTTATCGATCATCTCGGTCATGGAGTCGGCGCCCATGAACCTGCTGAGATGGGCCTTGCAGCCGGCCAGGGGGTCGGACATCTGCTGGTCAGCGGTGAGGATCACGTCCTTGACGGTGAACTCACCGTGGCCGAAGTGGAACCGGACGCCCTCCTGGAGGCGGAAGGTGTACTGGCTGGCGTCGGGGCTGACTTCCCATTCGCGAGCCAGCTGGGGATAGACGTCGGAGACGCCGGTTTTGGGGTCGATGGTGGTCAGGTTCTCCCACATGGGGCGGAAGACCAGGTGGCCGCTGCTGGTGGCGAGCCAGGGATAGAAGGTGTCCTGGGGCAGCGGCGTCACGGCCAGGTGGAGGATGGCCTCGCTTTCGGACACGGATGGCACACGGGTGGGCGCCGGAACTGCGGTGGACGCAGAACTGGCGGCCCCGGCGCCAACGGGGATCGGGGCGGCGATTTCCTCCTGAGGGGCGGCCGCCTGGCCACAGGCCCCAAGGGCGAGCAGGGAAAGAAAGGTTGACAACGTGATGGAAAGGCGGAGCAGTCTGGAGAGGCTAGGATTAACCATAATGGCACCTCCGTTATCCGGGAGTCGATTTCAACTTGGTCCTCCGTCGGCGGTCGGCTGAGTGTTGGGCGTTGTCGCAGGATTCGGCGTTTCGCGGCGCAATGGATAATACTAGTTATTATAATACATGATACACAAGAGCCGCGGCGATGTCAACCGAGGCAATCCGGGATACAGGGCAATCGCGCCATCGCCGTAAATCAGATGGGGGCGGTTGGACACCGCCCCCATGCGTTGGGTCGTTGCAGTTTCCGGCGCGAGCTACTGGGCACGCTTGGCGTACTCCAGGTGACCGAAGACGCCGGTGAGGCTGCCGAACTTGTACTCGGCCACCTCGTCGGGGTTCACCACCAGGGTGGACCGGATGTTGACGATGGGGATGGTGCGGTAGGTGTCGTAGATGTCATCGCCCATCTTCATGATGATCTCGTTGCGCACCTGCGGGTCGGTCTCGATGAGGAGCTGCTCGTAGGTGTCGTCGTAGAGCTGGTCCTCCATGTAGAGCACGCCGCCGTTGGGGAGGCCGGTCTCCGGGTTGGTCTCGCCGGTGTAGTAGTAGATGCGGGCGTTGGCGTTGATCTGCCGGATGGTCTGGCGCACCGGGAGGATGAAGTGGGCGTCGTGGCGGTCGCGGAAGGCGTCCAGCGCGCGGGCGAACTCGACCTCGACCAGCTTGGCGTCGATGCCGATGTCCTGGAAGGACTGGGCGACGGTCTGGGAGACTTCGATGGTCTCCGGCAGGCCGGGCAGGCTGGACTGGTAGACTTCCATGGCGAAACGGTTCTGTCCGTTATCGCCGGGGAAGCCGGCCTCGTCGAGCAGTTCCTTGGCCCGTTCCGGATCGTAGCCGTACTTCTCGTCGAACTCTTCGGCCCAGCGGGGGTTCCAGCCCTCCAGGGAGTCGTGGAAGATGGTGTTGTACATGGGCTCGCCCCGGCCCTTGAACAGCTCGTTGATGATCTGTTCCCGGTTGATGGCGCGGTTCAGCGCCTCGCGGACCAGAGAGCCGGTCTCACCCGGGGCGTTCCACGGCTCGGTGTCGGGGTTCCAGTTGACCTCGCTCTTGTAATACTGTCCCAGGGGCAGGATGGTCAGTCCCACCGAAGGCAGCGGGCTCTCGAACACCTCCATGCCCTCGTCGATGGCCTGCTGGTGCAGGACCTTGGGGATGTCGACCATGTTGGCCTCGCCGGTGAGGAGCATGGCCAGGCGGGTCAGGTCCTCGGGGGCGGTGGTGATCCGCAGGCGCTTGAACTCGGGGTTGACGCGCCAGTGATCGTAGGGCACCGCCTCGTACTCGGTGTACTCCTTGAGCTCGCGGTCGACGAACTGGTAGCCGCCGGTGCCGGAGGGGGCGGTCTCGAACATGGCGTCGCCCTCGGCTTCATACTGAGCGGCACTGCGGACGGCGGCGCAGGGGACGACCAGGATGTTGAACCACCAGTCGGCAACGTCCACCTGGGGCTGGGCCAGGGTCATCTTGAAGGTGTAGTCGTCGATAATCTCGGCGCCGCCGTTTTCGATCATCTCAGTCATGGAGTCAGTGCCCATGAACCGCTTGAGCGGCGACTTGCAGCCGGCCAGGGGATCGGACATCTGCTGGTCGATGGTGAGAACGACGTCCTTGACGGTGAACTCGCCCCAGCCGTTGTGCATCTGGACGCCTTCCTGGAGGCGGAAGGTGTACTCGCTGGCGTCGGGGCTGACGTCCCATTCCCGGGCCAACTGGGGCAGGATGGTGGAGACGCCGGTCTCCGGGGAGATGGTGGTCAGGTTCTCCCACATGGGACGGAAGGGAAGGTGACCGCTGCTGGTGGCCAGCCAGGGGAAGAAGGTGTCCTGGGGCAGCGGGGTCACGGCCAGGTGGAGATAGCTATCCTCGTCGGCCATGGCCGGCATGGCGGTGGGTTCGGGAGCGGCGGTGGCGGCAGCCTGTGCGGGGGCTGCCGGGGCCGCGGTTGCAGCAGGGGCAGCCGGCGCTGCCGGGGCTTCGGAACCCCCGCAGGCCCAGATGGCCGCCAGGGATAACAGCAGCACCAGGGCGACGATGATCCGGGACAAACGAGCCGGACGATAAATTGCCATAGGATTGCCTCCTGCCGTTCGATTGGAAATGGCCTCCTTAAAATTGAGGCCATTTAATTCCCGGCAGACACTACCATCGTCAATTTGCGATGTCAATTATCAGTTCAATGGATACTTTCCTGCTGAAAACATCATATTACGTTTATATGATATGAAACAAGTCAATCTTTCTTATAACATCCGATATTCAGTAATTTATTGACGAAATCGTTCAGATATCGCACGATAAGTTACCGAAAAATAATCGGGGCATCGGCCGACCGACGCCCCGATGTGCAGCACGTGCGGTGCATGTCGGGATCGGCTACCTGGCCCGCTTGGCGTACTCCAGGTGACCGAAGACGCCGGTGAGGCTGCCGAACTTGTACTCGGCCACCTCGTCGGGGTTGGCCACCAGCGTCGACCGAATGTTCACGACGGGGATGGTGCGGTAGGTGTCGTAAATGTCGTCGCCCATTTTCTGGATGAGCTCGTGGCGCACCTGGGGGTCGGTTTCCACCAGCAACTGCTCGTAGGTGTCGTCGTAAAGCTGGCCCTCCATGTACAGGACGCCCCCGGTGGGCCGCCCCAGCTCAGGATCGATGGGCCCGGTGTAGTAGTAGATGCGGGTGTTGGCGTTGATCTGCCGGATGGTCTGCCGCGCGGGGAGGAGGAAATGGGCGTCGTGCTGATCGCGGAAGGCGTCCAGCGCGCGGGCGAACTCCACCTCAACCAGCTTGGCGTCGATGCCGATGTCTTCGAAGGACTGGGCAACGGTCTGCGCCACCTCGATGGTCTCCGGCAGGCCGGGCAGGCTGGTCTGGTACACCTCCATGTAGAAACGGTTCTGACCGTTGTCGCCGGGGTAGCCGGCCTCATCCAGCAGTTCCTTGGCCCGTTCCGGGTCGTAGCCGTACCTCTCGTCGAACTCCTCCACCCACCGGGGGTTCCACCCTTCCAGGGACTGGTGGAAGATGGTGTTGTACATGGGCTCGCCCCGGCCCTTGAACAGCTCATTGATGATCTGCTCGCGGTTGATGGCCCGGTTGAGCGCCTCACGAACCTTGTTTCCCGTTTCTCCCGGAGCGTTCCACGGCTCGGTGTCGGGGTTCCAGTTGACCTGGCTGACGTAGTACTGACCCAGCGGGAAGAGAGACAGGCCGACGGAGGGCAGCGGGCTCTCGAAGACCTCCATGCCCTCGTCGATGGCCTGCTGGTGCAGGACCTTGGGCACGTCCACCATGTTGGCTTCTCCCGTCAGCAGCATGGCCAGGCGGGTCAGGTCCTCGGGGGTGGTGCTGATGCGCAGGCGCTGGAACTCGGGGTTGACGCGCCAGTGGTCGTAGGGCACCGCCTCGTACTCGGTGTACTCCTTCAGCTCACGGTTCACGAACTGGAAGGCGCCGGTGCCGGCCGGGCCGGTCTCGAACATAGCGTCGCCCTCGGCCGCGTGCTGGGCGGAACTGCGCACGGCGGCGCAGGGGATCACCAGGATGTTGAACCACCAGTCAGCCACGTCCACCTGGGGCTGCGCCAGGTCCATGCGGAAGGTGTAGTCGTCGATGACCTCCATCTTGCCGGCGTCGACCATCTCGGTCATGGAGTCGAAGCCCATGAACCGTGAGAGTGGCCCTTTGCAGCCGGCCAGAGGGTCAGACATCTGCTGGTCGATGGTCAGGATCACATCCTTAACTGTGAACTCGCCCCATCCGTGGTGCATCTCCACGCCTTCCTGCAAGTGGAAGGTGTACTGGCTGGCGTCGGGGCTCATCTCCCACTCCCGGGCCAACTGGGGCAGGATGGTGGAGACGCCGGTTTCGGGGGAGATGGTGGTGATGTTCTCCCACATCGGCCGGAAGACGAGTTGGCCGCTGCTGGTGGCGAGCCAGGGGAAGAAGGTGTCCTGGGGCAGCGGGGTCACGGCCAGGTGAAGGTAGCTTTCCTCGTCGGCCATGGCCGGCATGGCGGTGGGCTCAGGGGCCGCGGTCGCCGCGGCCTGGGCGGGAGCTGCCGGCGCCGCGGTCGCGGCGGGGGCTGCGGCCTGCTGTTCAGGTGCAGCGGCAGACCCACCGCAGGCCCACACAGCAGCAATTATCAGCGCCAGCGATATCAATATTACGAATCGCGGCAATCGCGTCGTATGATACTTTAGCATTTGTTTACTCCCTGCCACAGATTTACGAATTCCTGCACGAATACAGTGCAGCAACTCGTTTCGGAGCAGACAGTACCATCGGCATTTTACGATGTCAATTATCATGTTGGCTGATATTATTGCGGCGTGATAATCCTGATGCTCGGGGGGGGGTCGTCAGAATCAGGCCCCGTATCAAGTACGGGGTGACGTCATTTTCGGGATTTAAGGATTATCAGGATTGGAGCCGTTCGGTGATGGTTGCCTCCGATTGTCAGGGGTGTCCCGGGGTGTTCGTTTTACATCGATGCACAGGATAGACAGGATGGATTCCTGCTTGCGCAGGAATGACGGGGGCTGGGGCGACGACATTGCCGCTTCCGTATCAGGTGCGGGTGGCAATGACAATCGGGAGAGCTGGATAGGCATCAGAAGTGGACGGGGATGGTGTCGGGGAATTTGACGTGGAAGGTTTGTTCGAGGGCGCGTTTCCAGAGGGGTGACAGTTCGATGGATGAAGGGTCGCCGCGGAGGGTCAGGTCGGCGGGATGACAGGGGCAGGGACCGGGAGTGAGGCCGCGGGCGTAGAAGTTGTGGTGATCGGGGAGACGGGCCAGCGGTGACCCGGTGAGGTCGTAGGTACGGGCGATCTCTTTGAAGTTAGGCAGGGCCATGATCTCGGCCATGGAGCGAGGCATAGGTTGTGACGGAGGTTTCGGGGGACGGCGACCCCGGCCGGTGACCGGCCGGCCGGCGATGGCGCCCTCGACGGAGCGGACCAACGCGGAGACGCGGTTCCGGGCCTGTCGGCACAGGCGGCGGGCCTCGTCGGGGTCGGCTGAGGCCAAGCGGCGGGGGAGGTGGTAGATGTTGCGGAAGGTTTTCACCCCGCCATTCGAGATCCGGCCTTCTGCCGCCATGCGGAAGAGGTAGTTGGTCAGCCGGCGGCGGGTGTAACGGTTAATCCAGATCCACTCCACCGCGGCGGCGGTGGCGGCGTGGGACGCGGCCCGGGCCAGGGCGTTGGCGGCGCGGGCGTAGTCGCCGGCGTTGTGGTCGGACCGGGCCAGGGAGAGAAAGCGCCGGGCCTGGGTCTGATGGTGCTGGACGCTGCCCATGATGATTGCCTCCGAATGGCGTGGGTGCGTCCCGGGGGTTAGTTTTTACATCGATGCACAGGATTTACAGGATGGATTTCGCGATTGGGATTATTCCTCTGGGATTGGGTTGGCGCAGGTGATTGGGGGTTGGTTTTTGCAGGCGATCTGTCGAATGGTTGCCGATGACCAGGTTCCGGGAAGTGATCAGCCCTACGGCCGGAGGATTTGCGCTGGGTTTTTGGCTCTCATTTTCCATGAACACCGGGCACGGGCCTGGAGCATGGCGCGTTGTGGCGGACGCGGTGGCCGAGGGGACTACTCCGATTAATCCGATCGAGGACAGTCTCCTGCGGATGCCGGTAGCGACTGGGATGCTGATGGGGTTGGCCGTGTATTCTCGGAACCTGGTCTGGGATGGGGATGGTTTTCAATCACCTGCGGGAGATATGGTAGCACGGGCGTTCTATAGCGGGCAAGAGGTGAGTTGGCATGGATTTACAGGAATCGTCTGAATCAGGATTTGCGGGATTTTATGATTTGGCAGGATTGGGGGATCTTCATCGCAGAAGAGTTTCAATCCGGATAATCCGTAAATCTTGAAAATCCTGATTCTGACGGATACCGCCGTCGTCAACCACCGAAAATGCGGCGGTATTCCAGGCTCGATTCGCCGAAGTTCAACAGGAGGCCCAAAGCGAAACCGTAGGCTGCCACATAATTTTTCACCTGCGCCAGGTGGACGGCTTCCAATGCGGTCAGGGCTTTCAACTCCACCACGACGCGATTGCCTACGATGAAGTCAGCCCTTCTGGAACCGATCTCCACTCCCTCGTAACAGACAGGCTGCTCGATTTCCCGGCCAAAGTCGATACCGCCGCGGGCCATCTCGATGGCCAGGGCGCGTTGGTAAATGACTTATCTGGAAACCGCCGCCAAGGGTGCGGTGCACCTTCATGGCACATCCGATTATGCGGTAGGTGAGATCGTCATCGACCATTTTGTTCGACCGCTGCGAATTTGTCAGAATCAGGATTTGCGGGATTTTATGATTTGGCAGGATTGGGGGATCTTCATCGCAGAATGGTTCCAATCCTGATAATCCGTAAATCTTGAAAATCCTGATTCTGACGTTTCCCAGCCGTAAACTGGGTACGCGTCAGGGTGGATTCCGGCTTTCGCCGGAATGACGGGAGAGGGCAAGGATGGCGGGTTGGGGCGGCGGGATTGCCGCGCTGCGCTCGCAATGACAGAGTGAAGGAGGGGCAGTGACGGAGGGAGGGGGATCGCCGGTCAGAACAGGGAGGGGATCGCCGGTCAGAACTCGGCGTTGCGGGGGGTGCGGGGGAAGGCGATGATGTCGCGGATGTTCTGCATGCCGGTGGCGAACTGGACGGTGCGCTCGAAGCCGAGGCCGAAGCCGGCGTGGGGGGCGGTCCCGTAGCGGCGGAGGTCCAGGTACCACCAGTAGGGGGCGTCGTCGAGGCCGGCCTCGGCCATGCGGCGCTGGAGGACGTCGAGGCGTTCCTCGCGCTGGCTGCCGCCGATGATCTCGCCGATGCGGGGGACCAGCACGTCCATGGCGCGGACGGTCTCGCCCGGGTCGCCCGGGGCGGGCGAGTTGAGGCGCATGTAGAAGGCCTTGATGGCGCTGGGGTAGTCGGTGACGATGACGGGGCGGCCGACCTTCTGCTCGGTGAGGTAGCGTTCGTGCTCGGACTGGAGGTCGGAACCCCACCGGACGGGATACTCGAAGGACTCGCCGGAGGACTGGAGGGCGGCGACGGCCTCGGTGTAGGTCATGCGCTCAAAGTCGGAGTTGGCGATGTCCTCCAGGGTCTGGATGAGTTCCTGGTCGTAGAAGCGGTTGAAGAAGGCCATGTCCTCGGGGCAGGTGTCCAGGACGTGGGCGAAGATGCTGCGCAGGAAGTCCTCGGCCAGCTGGGCCAGGCCGTCGAGATCGCAGAAGGCGACCTCGGGCTCGACCATCCAGAACTCGGCGAGGTGGCGGGAGGTGTTGGAGTTTTCGGCGCGGAAGGTAGGGCCGAAGGTGTAGACGTCGGACATGGACTGGGCGAAGATCTCCGCCTCCAGCTGACCGCTGACGGTGAGGAAGGCGGGGCGGCCGAAGAAGTCGGCGTCATTGTCCACGCTGCCGCCGGCCAGGGGCAGGTTGTTGAGGTCGAGGGTGGTGGCGCGGAACATGGCGCCGGCGCCCTCGGCGTCGCTGGCGGTGATGATGGGGGTCTGGACGTAGAGGAAGCCGCGCTCCTGGAAGAACTTGTGGATGCCGAAGGCCATGGCGTTGCGGACGCGAGCCACGGCGCCGAAGGTGTTGGTGCGCGGGCGCAGATGGGCGAGCTCGCGGAGGAACTCCAGGGTGTGGCGCTTCTTCTGAAGGGGATACTCCTCCGGGTCCGCGCCGCCGAGGAGCTCGATGCTGGCGGCGGAGATCTCGTACTTCTGGCCGCGGCCGGGGGAGTCCTGGAGCGTGCCGTCGGCGCTGACGCTGCATCCCGTCGTGAGTCCGTTGACCAGGGAGTAGTCGGGGCAGTTGGCGTCGACGACAATCTGGAGGTCGGCCAGGGTCGAGCCGTCGTTGATCTGCACGAAGGCGACGCCGCCGGAGGAACGGACGGTCTTCACCCAGCCCTTGACGTTGACCGGGCCGGGGATGTCGCCGGAGCTTTCGGCGGATAGGAGGTCTTTGATGCGGGTGCGATGGGCAGGCATGGCGGGCCTCTGGGGGCTGGGATTATGGGGCCGATTTTAGCATAGGGGCGGTCGTCTTATGATGCGGGCGGGTTTGTATAATGGCCTTATCACGTACCGGAGTGTGGCTGCGATGGTCAGGGTTGAACTGGAAATATCCGACGCGGAACGGGAGCGCTTTGTCCGCCAGGCTGAGCGGCAGGGGATGACGCTGGACGGCTGGCTGGTGAAGATTGCCCGGCAGCACGTTGCGGAACCCGAGACCGCGGACGACGAAGTATCGCCTGGTGGAACCCCGTCCGGCAATGCGGGGCAATCGATTCTGGAAATGTTCGACGAGATCCACCGGTCAATGCCGGAAGGGGCTTTTGACGAGCTCCCGACCGATGGAGCACGAAACTACAAGCACTATCTGTACGGTTTTCCCAAAGAGGAGGACGAGCAGTGATCGATGTCGCCGGGGAGGTGTTCGCGGATACCGGCTACTGGATAGCCATGCACAATACTGAGGATGAATGGCACCGGAGAGCACGGGAAGGTGCCGCATCGTTGGTGAACAAGCGGATAGTCACCAGTGAAATGGTTTTGGTTGAATTCCTGAACTTTTGCAGCAGGAGTGGAGCGGCCAGCCGACGACTGGCCGCCATTACGGTGCGACGGCTTTGGGACGACCCCGATATAGAGGTCATACCTCAAGACAGTGCGCAACTGAAAGCGGCAGTGCAACGCTACGCCGACCGTCTGGACCAACGCTGGAGCGTCACCGACTGCGCCAGCTTTCTGATAATGGAGGAGCGGGGCATCACCGATGCTCTCGCTCACGACCGCGATTTTGTGCAGGCCGGTTTTCGGGCGCTTTTGCGGGAAATCTAGATAGTTTGAGGCAGATCACCGATGATCTCGTCGATTGTCGATTTCGGCAAAGCGAACTTAGCCGCCGGCAACGGCAGGGTTGCCGGCGGCTAAGCTGGACTTTGCGCAATTCAAGCGGCGTAAGCGAGGGAATCCACCATTCGGTGATACAGAGTGGTGGGGAGTTCCTGTACGTCTGGGGCGGCAGCCGACAGTGAGAAACCTTCTGACGCCCGCCACAGGTGGCGTCGCACCAGGGCGATGGCATCCACGAAGGTCGGCGACGGTTTGTCGTACCAGGCTGCGGTGCGCTGGGTGATGGGACACTCTTGTTGCAGGAGGTGGGCGGCCAATGTGGTCCAGGAGAAGAGACCCAGCAAGATGGGAGTGGTGCGGGCGATGGCGAGGTCAGACCACTGGCGCTGGGTCTCCAAACCCAGATGGGTTCGGACTTCCTGGAAGGTGACCTCCAGTTGCCAACGCAGGACAAACCACTCCAGGATCTGGGTCGGGTTTGCCGAGGGGTCGGTGCAGAGGAGAGCTTGAGGATCGAAGGCGCCCTGAGGATCTCGGATCAACACCCAGCGGATGGTGACAGGCGGCTTGCCCGAGCGGTACCAGACGGCGGTCTGGGAGGTGAGTTCCACGATGCGAGTGGTGCCGTCGTACCAGGAGATTTGTGCGACTGTCCAGGTCACCTGATCCTGTTCAAGGACGGCTTTCAGGGATGGCCGCCGTGCGCCTTTCAGAGCAGGCCGGCCGTTCTGACCCGGCTGACGGGGTGGCGCTGGTGCATACAGGGCGGCGTCCAGGCGCAGTCTGGCGATCAGGGTGACGGGCTCACGCAGGGACTGGCAGCAGCGGAGCAGATCCAGCACGGCATAGCCGTTGTCCCCCACCAGTACCAGGGGGCGATGGGGAAGCCAGCGACGCAGTTGCATGACCATCTGCCGGGCCCAGTCGGTGATCTTCTTGTGGCGACGGCCCTGCTGCTGGTGGTAGCGAGATGAAGGCGCCAACACCGTGAGCACCGGCAGGGCCCAGTGGCGTCCGGCCCAGGGCACCTGGCCCAACCACATCAGGGAGATCCAGCGCAGACCACTGGCCTTGACCAGTTGATGGCGACTGGAGCGCACCGCGTCTCGGTAGATGCCTCGGGCCTTGATCTTGGCGCCCCGCCGCCGCTCCAGGGTTTCATCTATGCCGAAGACCAACGGAGCGTTCCCGTGATCCAGATAGTGGAGCAGGAGCATCAGCAGGATGCGCGCCGCCTCTCGGGGCGACCACACGGCTCGGTTCAGCACCTCGTGGTAGCGGGCATAGTCGCTCTGATCGCTGCGTCCCATGACGCGGAGCGCCGCCGCCACGGTACGCTGGCCCGTGACCAGGATCGCGCCCACCAGCAGGAGTTGAGCCTTCCGCCACGTCGGGTTGGTGAACAGCATTGCGAAGGGAACGAGTATCGGTACAATGGCGGCGGGCAGGGTGAGCATGGCTGAGCCTTCCGTGAGAAGTGGGGTCAGCACAGATTACCCTGCTTTTATACATTTCTAAAAATGCGCAAAGTGCAGCTAAGCGGTTGAATTTGTGCTGACCAACTGAACTACCACGTCAGTTTGCAAATCAAGGTCAACCACCAACAGTTGTGCGGTTTAGATGGAACAAGGCAACGAAATCTTCACGTTGCGGCGGGTCGGTTTTGACGATACGGTAGTAGGTTCCATCAGCAGGAACCGCCGCTTCAGGTGGACAATCTGCGGGGAAGTCAGCGGGCCAGGTCCAGGTCGTCATTGGTTGGAAGCCGCTAAATCCCCGGCCGCTGTTGGTGCCAATCGGTGGCCTGCTGGTAGGCGTGGGCGATGTTGAGGAGGTTGGGTTCGGAGAGGTGGGGGCCGATCAGTTGCAACCCCACCGGCAGACCCTCGCTGAAGCCGCAGGGGACGGACATGGCGGGAAGGCCGGCCATGTTGACGGGGAGGGTGTAGACGTCGACCAGGTACATGCGGACGGGGTCGTCGGCGCGGTCGCCGATGGGGAAGGCGACGACCGGGGAGACGGGGGCGGCCAGGGCGTCGACCTCCTCGAAGACGCGGGCGAAGTCCTGGCGGATCAGGGTGCGGACCTGCTGGGCCTTGTGATAGTAGGCGTCGTAGTAGCCGGAGGAGAGAGCGAAGGCGCCCAGCATGATACGGCGCTTGACCTCGGGGCCGAAGCCGTGCTGGCGCGTGCGCTCCATGGCCTCCCACATATCGCCGTCGCCCCGGCCATCCCCTTGCCAGGAGTAGCCGTACTTGACGCCATCGTAGCGGGCCAGGTTGGCGGAGCACTCGGACGGGGCGATGATGTAGTAGCAGGCCAGGGCGTACTCGGTAGTGGGCAGGGAGACCTCGCGGATCTCGGCGCCCAGGGCGGCCAGCCGGTCGATGGCGGCGGTGACGGCGGCGCGGACGCCGGGGTCCATGCCCTCGCCGAAGTACTCGCTGGGCACGCCCAGGCGCAGGCCGGAGATGTCGCCGGTGAGGGCGGCGGAATAGTCGAGCACGGGATCAGGCAGCGAGGTGGCGTCGCGGGGGTCGTGGCCGGCGATGGCCTGGAGGATGAGGGCGCAGTCGGCGGCGTCGCGGGCCAGCGGACCGACCTGGTCCAGCGACGATGCGTAAGCCACCAGGCCGTAGCGGCTGACGCGGCCGTAGGTGGGTTTCAGGCCGGTGACGCCGCAGAAGGACGCCGGCTGGCGGATGCTGCCGCCGGTGTCGGTGCCCAGGGCGAAGGGGGCGGCGCCGGCCGCCACCGCCGCCGCAGAGCCGCCGCTGCTGCCGCCGGGGACGCGCCCGGTGTCCCAGGGGTTGCGCGTGGGGAAGAAGGCGGAGTTCTCGGTGGAGGAGCCCATGCCGAACTCGTCCATGTTGCCTTTGCCCAGGAGCACCGCGCCCTGCTCGCGGAGGCGGGAGACGGCGGTGGCATCGTACACGGGGACGTACTCGGCCAGCATCCGGGAGGCGCAGGTGGTGGCGATGCCGTTGGTGCAGAGCAGGTCCTTGATCTGCATGGGCACGCCGGTGAGGGACGATGCGTTTCCGGCGGCGATGCGGCGGTCGGCGTCGGCGGCCTGCCGGCGGGCGAGGTCGGCGGTGACGGTGATGTAGGCAGATATTTGCCCATCCACCGCTGTGATGCGTTGCAGGCAGGCGTCGGTCAGTTCGGCGCTGCTGATCTCGCGCTGGGCAAGGAGGCGGGATGCCTCGGCGACGGACAGTTGCC
This sequence comes from Dehalococcoidia bacterium, assembly GCA_965207585.1. Classification (GTDB taxonomy): domain Bacteria; phylum Chloroflexota; class Dehalococcoidia; order Lucifugimonadales; family UBA3495; genus Bin87. The sequence continues at coordinate 717,379 of CBDBMT010000003.1, forward strand.
AGAGGGGGTTGGCGTTGGAGTCGCCCATGGTCATTCGTCCAGGACGGCGCGGACCTGGAAGAAGTCGGCGCGACGGCGGGGGGCGTTGAGCAGGGTGTCCTCGGCGTCCAGGCTGTCGGCGGGCTCGTCGTCGCGGAGGACAGTGTCGAGGCCGGCGACGTGAGCGGTGGGTTCGACGCCGGCGGTGTCCAGGGATTGCAGAACCTCGAACTGGTCGAGGATGTCGGAGAGCTGGCGGGCGAAGGCTTCCTTCTCCGCGTCGGTGAGGGCGATGCGCGCCAGGGCGGCGATGTGTTCCACCTGATCTTTATCGATGGGCATGGTGTATTGATAGCTCCATGTTGCTATGTAGATGTGCCGAGGTTGATGCCGATTACAGAGAGGATGATGTAGCCGGCAACGGCAAGGCTGAGCCATTCGAAGGCGCGGAAGAATACCCGCGCGAAGCTGAAAGGCCGCTCCGTGTTCCAGGTGTCCCGCAGCTCCCCGAAAAAGCCTCCCGACAGGGCAGCAATTGAGAACAATAAGATGACGGTTGGCTTCAACGAAAGCCATGTGATGGCGGTAGGTACGATCACCAGCAGAGCGATGCTGATTATAGAGGTGACAATCCATTCACGGTTGCCGGTGAAACGCCGCATATGTTCCACCTATTTCCGCGAACCGGGAACTCCAAACACCAAGGCAGCGAAGCACCCCAGGCTGCAACCGAAAACCGAAATTTCCAGCAGGACCTTTTGGTACCATTCCCAGTCGCTGGGAAACGTGAAGAGCCCCCAGATGCCGAGGAAGAAAAATATGGTTCCCAGAGCAATGGCGGCGACTTTGTCAGCTTTGGTTTCCATTTTGTCCCCTCCCTGACAGCGCATCCGTTGACGCCATTATAGCGGGCGGGTTCTCCGGCTAGCTCATTTCGGAGCCGCCGGAGACGCTGATGCTGAGGCCGGTCATGTAGTCGGATTCGGCGGAGGAGAGGAAGGCGGCCATGCGGGCGATGTCGTCGCCCTGGGCGATGCGGCCCAGCGGCACGCGCAGCTCACGCTCGCGCACCATCAGGGCGCGGTGTTCCTCGCCGGAGGTGCCTTCCGGCGCGAGGGCGGCGGCGATGAAATCGACGCGCTCGGTGTCGACCAGACCGGGGCAGATGGCGTTGACGTTGACGTGGTAGGGGGCCATCTCGTGGGCCAGGGACTGGGTGAAGCCGATGACGGCGAACTTGCTGGCGCAGTAGGCCCCGTAGCGGGCAATGCCCCGCTTGCCGGCGCCGGAGGAGATGTTGATGATTTTGCCCGGGCCGCCGCGGTCGATCATGTGGCGGCACACGGCGCGGCTGACCAGGTAGGTGCCGCGGACGTTGACGCGCATGACCTCGTCGAAGGCGTCCTCCTCCAGTTCCACGATGAGGACGCGGTCGCGACCGGGACGGGAGCCGGCGTTGTTGACCAGGATGTCGATCTTGCCGAACTCTCCCAGGGTATCGGACACCATGGCGTCGACCTGGGCGCTGTCGGCGACGTCGTAGTAGAGGCCGGCGCTGCGGCGGCCCATGGCCTGGATCTCCTCCACAACGCTGGGGAGGCCCTGCCAGCCGTCGAGCCGATCCTCGGTGCGGATGGCGTCCAGGGATGCTTCGACGTCGGTTACCACGACGTCGGCTCCTTCGGAGGCGAGGCGGGTGGCGATGGCGCGGCCGATGCCGTGGCGGCCGCCGGCGCCGGTGACGAGGGCGGTTTTGCCGTTGAGGTCGTACATGGTGTTTCTCCTGTTACCTGGATACTCAGGTTGGGTTGGATGCTCAGGATGGATTTCGCAAAATGGCGCGTAACATCTTAACAGGTTCCGGTTCCGGTCGCAGGCACCATGACACCTCACGCGCACCCGCTTTGGGTGGAACAGGAAATTTGCATCGATGCACAGGATAGACAGGATTGGCCGGAAAGCCCCGTCGCGATCCACGTTTACAGTTGCGATGGGTTGCTGGGTTCCTGCTTTCGCAGGAACTACTCTCTCCCGGCAGGAAAACCTAATTGCTTCGTGCGCTTACCACGCGCCATCTGCGGCGGACGAACCGGAAGGCGACGACGGTCAGCGCCACGTCGAGCGTCGCTCTGATGATCATGGGCACCAGTCCGAAAACAACGACTGAGATGGAGATTGACAGGAAGCTGTCGCCCGGGATAGCAGGCGGAAGAGCAAATGATACGATGGAACCGACGACAATGTTGGCAAGGCTGAGAATCACTCCGAATGAAACCCCGACGATGATGCACCGGCGCACGACCGGTACCGACCGCACCTCCAAGAGACCCACTGCCAGTCCGACAAAGAATGCTGCTACGACGCTCAGGAGAATACGCGTGAAGTATGGGTCGAGACCGCCGAGCGGAGCTGGCAACGGGGAGTTCAGAAAGAAAGTCACCGCGCCGACATCGCTGAATAGAGCGCCGATGGTTATGATTCCGAACGCCGCTCCGACGAGCGCGCCAACCAGCCCGCGCTTCCAGTGGCTCGTTCGACTGCCGGCCGCCGCGCCGGCAACGATGGCCACCAGGACGCAGAGGAAAACCCAAACCAGCGCGCTGGGCAGAAAAGCTACGAGAGGCATAGCCCGACCGTTGGATTGGGCTGGGACATATTGAGGCTACTGCGCGAAGACGGCGACATGGAGAGCAGTCTTCAAATCAGAGTTTATATTGAATCAATATAAACCAAATCGAATCAATATAAGCCAAATAAATATCAGCGCAATGGGGCCGGCAATGGGGCCGACAACGACGCCTATAATGCCACCGGTAAGAGTGCCGCGCGGTTTTCTTCCAGAAGCAGAGCAGACCGCCCCGATGAGGGCCCCGAGGCCGGTGCCGACGCCAGCCAAGAGAAGCAGCCCAATGATGAGAGCTTCAATGAGATCCGAGGGGGCACCAAAGCAGTCGCCGCCCATGCACATAGTTTCTTTTCCTTGCCGGATTGGGCCTATTCGCGGCCCGGACAGCTCACTGCGCGATTATGGGGGATGACCGTCAGGCGGGACGAAGATCGCCCATGGGAATTGAGTACCAGAAGATGCCTTCGGCCGCTACGGAGTCCTGAATCGGGAGCGGGCCGCCTCAAACCACTCGGGATGCTCGTCCAGAACCCGGATGAAGTCTTCGATGTTGTTGATGGTGATCCTTGGAGCACGTCGCCATGAGGTATACGGGGGTTATTGTAGCATCGGGAGCGCCGGCTCCGGTGACGCGGGCGGTCCTAGCTCACGGGCGCCCGCTTTCGCACATTGTCAGAAGCAGGATTTTCGAGATTTGGGGATTATCAGGATTGGGGCGCAAACCGGGTGCGCGTGAGCGGTGTTGGCGCTCTGGCGGGTGGCAACGGCCGGAGTCGAATTTACCGGGATAAACAGGATGAACGGGATGGACAGGATACCGTGCAGTGGCATCTGCGGATCGTTTGCATTTGGCCGTATGGACTCTGGCTTTCGCCGGAGTGACGGCGGTGTGGTTTATGGCACGATTGCCCTGGCGCCCCACCTGCGGCGGATTATCCTAAAGGCAACCAACGCCAGCGCGAGGTCAACCATGACCCCGATGGCCATGGTCGTCGCTCCGAAAACCACGGGCCGCGGGCTATCCAGACCCACGGCCTCCATTGCGGGAAACACGACGTTCCACAAGAACGGCGCCACCGCCGCGTTGGCAATTCCCAAGACCAGCCCAAATGCGGCTCCAACCACGACACACCGGCGTACGCCGACGGCGTTTCGAGTCGCCACCGCGCCTGCCGCTGTCCCGGCGATTGCGCCGGCCAGGATGGCAAAGAGAACGCTGACGAGGACGGGAGCGACGCGCCCAAGCTGCACCAACGCAAGTAACGCAACCAGGCGGACGGACACGCCGAGATAGGCAACCAAGTAAACGCTGACCACCCCGAATATTATGCCAACCACAAGACCGACTGTCGCGGCTTTCCGGTAACGTCCCGGCGCATCGACCGCCGCCGCGGAGACGACCGCTACCAGCACACAGAAGAAAACCCAAATCGACGCGGCGGCGGCGAATACGGCCAGCGACATCATCCGCCTGCTGGATTGAGCTGAAGCATATTCAGGCTACCGGACGGGCATGAGGCCATCCCGATCCCGCCGCGATGCACCCTACTGGCGGCCGGGCCAGTTGATGGGGTGGTCGTGGTGGTGGAGGGCGTAGGCGCCGCCCGCAGAGTGCACGACCAGCTGGTGGCCGAAGGCTTCGGCCAGGACCGACTCCAGGAGGACCTCCTCGGGTGGGCCGTAGGCGATCAACCGCACGTTGACCAGGGCGACGTCGCTGGCGCGGGCGGACACGCAGGTGAGGTCGTGGGTGCTCATGATTACGGTGACATCCTGCTCGCGCAGCCGGTCGATGATGTCCAGGAAGCGATGCTGGGCCGTGGGATCGAGGCCGTTCATGGGCTCGTCGAGCAGTAGCACGGACGGACTGGCGGCGATGGCCCGGGCCAGCAGCGCTCTCCGGCGTTGGCCTCCCGACAGTTCGCCGATGCTGCGGCGGCGCAGGTCGATCAGGCCCACGGTGGCGAGGGCCTCGGCAGCGGCCTCGCGATTGGCGCGGCTGTGCCCGCGGAACAGGCCGCGCTGAGGAGTGAGGCCCATCATCGCCACGTCCCAGACGGTCACGGGAAAGTTCCAGTCGACCTGCTCCAGTTGGGGGACGAAACCGATGTCTTTGCGCATCTGGGAACTGGGCTGACCCTGGACCAGGACGCGGCCGGTATCGAGATCTACCAGCCCGACCACGGCCTTGAGCAGGGAGGACTTGCCGCCGCCGTTGGGCCCGACCACACCGGAGAGGCTGCCGCATTCCACGGAGAAGGACACGTTTTCCAGTGCGAGGATGGGCCCGTAGCTGACGCTGACATCATCGAAGCAGACGACCTGGGGAGTGGCGCCATCGTGGGTGTGGGTCTGGCCGTCCCGGGAGTGGGTGTGGCTGTGCTCGGCGTGGTTGTGGGTGTCGCCCGCCGGAGCGTGGAGATGGTCGTGCTCGGCGGGGGCATGACCCGCGTGATCGTGTGCGGATGTTTGTCGCATGGGGTTAGGCGCGGAACCAATCGTCGCCGGCGGGAGGCCAGGGGTTTTCGGCGTCAAGGACCTGGGAGAGCTGGGTAAACGCGCCCTTGAAGGTGGCGGGGTGCAGCCAGATGCTGTTGAATCCGAGGTTGACGTAGTTGTCGGTGCGGCGGGAGGTGGTGAACCGGATGTCCTGGGTCTGGAGGTAGGCGTCGGTGGCCAGGGAGTCGGCGATCTCGTAGATGGTGAGGTAGAGGCCCTCGCCGTAGCGGGCCAGGAAGCGACCGGAGGGGGAGTCGGCGCTGGTGGGCTGGGCCAGCTCGATGAAGGTGTCGCCGCCGGTTAGGGGCAGGACGGCGATTTCCAGGTCGGTGAAGCTGATCTCGAACCGGCGGGTGGGTATGAGGCCGAACATGCGGCTCCAGTGCGCGATGGCGGCGTCGAGATCGTTGACGATGACGGCCATCTGGCGCAGCTGCACGGTGGCGGGCTGGTGGGCAGAGGATTGCCAGTCGGGTCCGGCGGCGGGCCAGGGGTTGGCTGGGTCGGTGACCTCGATGATCTCCAGGAAGGCGCCGTTGCAGGACGCGGGATGGATGAAGGCAGAACGGCTTTGATTGCCATGGGGTCCGGCGTGTTCCGTCTCGCCGGTGATGCGGACGCCCAGGTCGCGCAGGTGGGGGATGAGCCGGTCGTACTGGTCCGTCTCGAAGATCATCAGGTAGGGGGCTTCGCCGCGGCGCTGGAGGAAGCGGGCGCCGGCGGAGGAATCGCCGGTGGGAGCGAGCAGTTCGACGAAGGTGCCGTTGCCGGCGGGGAGCACGGCGTTTTCCAGGCCGAACTGCGGCAGCGCGCCGGTGCGGCAGGGCTCCATGCCCAGGATGCGGCCGTAGAGGTCGATTCCCTCGGGCAGGTTGTTGACCATCATGGCGATCTGGCGGAGCTTGGTGAGCATGGCGGTGGGTGTCCGTTAGCGGGGGTTGCGGCGGCGGCGGCGGTGAGAGCGGCGGGGAGCGTTGGCCTGTTCCAGTTGGGTTTTCAGGATTTGCAGCTCAGCTTCGGCTTCCTGGCGGGCCTTTTCATGTTCCCGTGTTTCCTTTTCAATTTTCTGGATCCGGCGGGCGTAGAAGTAGGCGGTGAACAAGATTACCGTTCCCTCCGGGAAGGGCCATTGCGGAGCCGGCGGCGGTTGCGGCGGCGGGGTGCGGCGGTTGCCTGTTCCAACTGAGCCTCAAGGGTTTGTACCCTCGCTTCGGCCTCTTGTCGGAGCCGGGCCTCCTCCTGGCGTCGCTGCTCGGCTTCTTGATGTTCGCGTTCAGCGTCCTGGCGGAGCCGGGCTTCTTCCTGGCGTTCATGCTCGGCCTCTAGCCGTTCGCGTTCAGCCTCGTGGCGTTCGCGTTCGGCCTCGTGGCGTTCGCGTTCGGCCTCGTGGCGTTGCTGCTCGGCCTCCCTGCGGAGCCGGGCCTCTTCCTGGCGGAGCCTATCCGATTCCTGAGACTTGCGGGCGAAGAAGTAGCTGGTGAGCACGGTTACTGCACCTCCGGAGACGGTGAAGGTGGGGCTGACGATGCGGAAGATATCGATCCAGCGCCAATCAGCGCCGCCCGGTCTTATGCTGGCATCAAGGGCGGGAATTGTAAAGTAGATGGCGACGGTGAGCAGGGTGGCGACGGCCTGGAACAGGACGAAGTCGGTCAACGCCATCAGGATGGCGCCGAAGTGTTCCAAAAGCAACGATAGCCGGCCGCCAACGGCCGAGGATGAACCGGCGCTCGCCGCCGCTCCCGGGGATTGATCCATCCCAGCGCCGGATCAGCCCCGGGACGGGAGGTTCAGTCGGGCGGTGCCGATGACGTAGGGGCGGTCCGGCACGGGGCCGGTCATGGTGATGTCGCACTGGACGTGGTTGCCGGTTTCGTCCTGCTCGGTGTCGCTGATCTGGATGCCGACGTGCAGTGGCTGGTTGTGGGGAACGGTGCCGCGGAACACCAGGTCCAGGTCGGCCACGGTTCCGGCGCCGGCCCAGTCGGTGATGACGCGGGACACCAGGGCCATGGTCATGATGCCGGGGACGATGGGACCGTCGAGGCCGATCTTCTCGGCCTCCGCCTGGTCAGTGAAGCGGTTGGGCGCGGGATTGCCCCACAGTGAGCAGAAGTCCACCACCTGATCGTCGGCGACGGAGATGATGGCGGGGCCGATCTCGTCGCCGAGCTCGACGTCTTCGAAGTAGAGTTTGGCGGATCCGATCATGGCGCAATCACTCCCGGACCACCTGGGAGCGCTGGACGTCGGCGACGACCACGCCGTCCTGGTTGCTGAAGGTGGTCTCCCAGACGACGTGGACCATGGTGCCGGAGCGGCCGGTCTTGGTGTAGACGTCCTTGAGGTGGGACGACGCGGTGAGGCGGTCGCCGACGACGATGGGCGCGCGGGGCTCAACGCGCTGCCCGCCGTGGAACTGGCGTCGGCCGAACTGGAGCTTGATGTCGGGCAGCTCGCCGCGCTCGAAGAGGGCGCAGAGGGTGGGCGGCGCGACCTGGTCGGCGTAGCCGGCGGCGCGGGCGGCGTCAGCATCGGTGAAGATGGGGTTATCATCGCCGATGCTGCGGGTGTAGACGTCGACAATCTCCCGGGTGACGTCGAAGGGGCCGGACTCGTGCTCGACGCCGTAGAGGGAGTGGTCGTATTCGTAGTCGATCTGGGTGGGCATGTTTGGGACTCCTGGATGTGTTCACCGGGGGATATGGGCCGGTCAGGCCACCGGGGCGGCAGCGGTTTCCTGGATGTAGACGGGGCGGAACTCGCCGGAGAGGAGGGCGTCGACCAGCTCAGGCTCGTTGCGGATGTCGGCCTTGAACTCGGTGACGGCGCGGCCGATGTGGCTGGCGAGGTGGGCGTCGCTGCCGGCGGTGCCCAGGTAGCCGGCGCTCAGGCACAGCTCCTCGGCGCGCTGGTTCTCCTCGGGCTTGCTGCCGGCGTTGACCCGCTCGACGATGGACACGTCCTCGAAGACCTCGCCCTGCTCCATGTACTCGACGAGGCCGATGCCGAAGCGGCCCGGATGGGCGGGAACGACGAAGCCGCCGTGGTGTCGGGCGGCTTTGATGAGCTCGCGGCCGTCCATCTTGACGTCGCCGAAGTCGATGTCCTTCCCGAGGCCGGGGGTGATGTTGTAGACCAGCATGTGTCCGAAGCAGGTGTCCAGCTCGGCGCCCTTGAGGACGAGGACGCCGTACTGGTCGGCAAGCTGGGAGTAGTCGACGTCGAAGTCGAACTTGCGGTGCTCGGTGAGGACGATGCCGTCGATGGTGTAGCCCTTCTTGCGGTGCACCTGGATGAACTTGAGGTACTGCTCAACGGTGGCGCGGGAGTCGTCGGACGCGACGGAGTGGCAATGCAGGTCAAGGTAGGTCAAGGAACAGCCTCCGGCGGCCCGATGCAATGGATGGCCCGTTCGGGATAGCCTCTCGGGGACCGCCAACAGGCGATTATAGGGCGGCGGGGATGGGGGATGCAACTTTGGGTTGGGGGCGAGCGCGGTGGGAGGGGGTTGTCTGAATCAGGATTTGCAGGATTGGGGGTTCTGCATTCGGGTTGGTTTCTGCTCTGGGGGTTGTCAGAATCAGGATTTGCGGGATTAGAGGATTCTCAGGATTGGGTCGCTTTACCATCGGACGGCTCCAATCCTGTAAATCCCTGAATCTTGAAAATGCTGAATTCTGACGAACACCGCCGTCGTTACCCACCGAAAATGCGTCGGTATTCCAGGCTCGGTGCGCCGAAGTTCAACAGGAGGCCCAATTGGAAGCCGTAGGCGGCCACGTAATTTTTCACCTGCGCCAGGTGGACGGCTTCCAGTGCGGTCAGGGCTTTCAGCTCCACGATGACGCGATTGCTCACGATGAAGTCGGCCCTTCTGGAACCAATCTCCACTCCCTCGTAATAGATGGGCTGCTCGACTTCCCGGCCAAAGTCGATGCCGGCGCGGGCCATCTCGATGGCCAGGGCGCGTTGGTAAATGACCTCCTGGAAACCGTTGCCGAGCGTGCGGTGCACTTTCATGGCGCACCCGATTATCCGGTAGGTTAGATCGTCATTGACCATTTTGTGCGGTAGCTCCGCGTGGTTGTCTGAATCAGGATTTGCGGGATTTTAGGATTTGACAGGATTGGGGATCTTCGTCGTGGAAGGGTTTCAATCCTGATAATCCGTAAATCTTGGAAATCCTGATTCTGACGATTTCCTCAGATGGCCGTCTTCCCAAAGGGCCATGTCGTCCACTACGGCCATGGTTTTTACGCTTACGGTGCAGACGCGGCGGAGGAGGTCGATGACACGCTCCTTGTGGTCGGCGAAGCGGTAGGTGTTGAAGCGCTCGCGGATGGTGGGGTCGCGGGGCTTGCGCTCCTTGTACTGGTCGAGGACCCACTCCAGGGCGGAGCGGGAGCCGAGTTGGTAGCGCCAGGCGTCGGGGGGCACGCCGGTGAGGGTGGTGTGCTCGTCCAGGGTGATGACGCCGCGCTCCTTGTCGGCGCGCAGGATGGTTCGGGGAGGACGGCCCTCACCCCGGCCCTCTCCCGCAGGGGGAGAGGGGGATTTTTCGACCCTCTCCAACGGGTACGGTTCGGCGGTTTCGAAGCCGATATGCAGGTCCAGCAATTCCCGGCCCATACGTGCCCAGGTATCAAAGTCGTGGTACAGGGGCAGGCGGGGGAACTCGCGGAGGAGGTCGACGCGGTAGTCGTGGCGGTAGACCGGGTCGTGGAGGACGGCGTAGGTGTAGGCGAAGATGTCCTCGGGGCCGATGCCGTCGGGGTAGCGATCGTCAAAGGCGGCGCCCCACTGCTGCCGGTAGTGGTCGTTGATGTGGCGCAGGCCCCACTGGGTGATGTTGCTCACCCGCTCGCCGTCGGGGGTGTAGCGGTAGAGGGGGAGGCATTGGGTGGTTTTGAGCAGATCGTGAGAGAAAACACCCTCACTCGCCAACACCTGAAATCCGTTACTGCTGGCGTTCCCAGGAAAACAGATCACACGATTTTCGTCAGCTTGTCCTTTTGGAAACACATTGGGCAGTTGGTACTGCATCTCGTTTAGCTGCTGGTGAAAGTACAGCCATTTGTTCACAAATGGGCGCAACGTCGCTCGCCGTATGCTCTCTCTGGAAAACACGATGGGCGTATCAAGCCGTAGCTGTCTCTCCAAATCGCGCGTCCATTTGATAGAAGCACCCTGTGTGACGTTGACAGTGCCCTTTCCGCCGTGCTCAGCACGGACTTCCTCGTACTCGTTGATTAACGTGCGTACTTTCCTGCCCAGGTCATCTGGGTCAAAGTCGTACACCCATTCGTCACGATTGGTGCTAGCATCCAGAGAATACAGCCCGAAAACTGCTTGTTCATCCGCGATCGTTTTAGCCAGTTTGGTCTCTCTATTCGCCAGCGGCAACAATTGCTCAAAGTCACTGTTGGACTGGTTGAGCCAGTTGGCATTTGTATCTGGCACGATCTCAGTGAATTGCAAACTATCAATCGTTTTGTTCCTAACGTAAGCCACCTTATCGAAGGCTTTGGCGTAGTCGTCAACCGCGTTGTAATAGACCTTGAATCCGTCCAAACCTTTCCTGCGAACTAGGAAATAGACGGCTATGCCGACGCGGATTTTGTCGTCAAAGACATTGCCACCTTCCTGACGCCGCCGCTCCCCACTGGTGCGCGCGTTGCCTTTCAAGTCAACGGCCCACAGTTCGTTGAACTCCTCGGCGACCACCCTGCGAAAACCGTCATCTTGCTTGGTGTCCAGAAATCCGCTGTTGCTGACAAATCCGATAATCCCGTCGTCCGCCAGCCGATCCGACGCCCAGCGCAGGAACCGCTTATACATATCGTACTGATGGGTTCGTTGCGCCTTGCTTTCCTCGATATAGGTTTCTCCGATGCGCTTATCGATATCCGGATACTTCCGATTTGCGTTGTCGTCATTCCAGTTAAACTGCTGGTCGTTGTAGGGCGGGTTGCCGATAATGACGGAGATGGACTTTTCGTTCTGCTCCTGGACGCGGATCCAGTTCTCCTCGGAGACGCCGCCGAGGTTGAAGGCGCCCTGGCGGGTGACGGCGCCGCCGCTGGCGCCCTGCCAGTCCATGTTGTCCAGGGTGTCGACGAAGCAGAGGTTGGGGAACTCCAGGTAGCGGCCGGTGCGCTCCTTGTAGGTGTACTCGATGTTAAGGTTGGCGATGTAGTAGGGGAGGATCGCCACCTCGTTGGCGTGGATCTCGTTGCGGTACTTGTACTCCAGGCGGTCGGTGGGCAGGTGGTTGATCAGGCCGGTGATGAAGGTGCCGGTGCCGGTGGCCGGGTCGAGGATCTGCACGTTGTCATCGGCCAGGGTGCGCCCGAAGTGTTTCTGCAGCAGGTGGTCCGTGCCGCGGATGATGAAGTCGACGACCTCGTTGGGGGTGTAGACGACGCCGAGGCGGTCGGCGGCGGCGGGGTTGTAAGCCTGGTAGAAGTCCTCGTAGATGGCCTTGAGGAACTGCTGCTTTTCGGCGTAGTCGGCGATCTCGTCGGCGGCGCGGCCGATGGCGCCGTAGTAGAGACGGAGGCGGTCGATGGCCTCGCGGCGGGCGTCGCCGGTGAAGAAGGTGCTTTCCAGGGCGTCAAGCTGGCGGGCGACGTTGTTCTCGCGGTGGAACTGGTCCTCGGCGAAGACGCGGAGGAAGATGTCGCGGGTGAGGATGTGCTGGAGCAGCATCTCGCGGACGTCAGCGTCTGAGACGTCGGGGCTGATGGTCTGGCGGCAGAGGTTCAGGAAGAGGGCGGCGGCGTCCTGGTAGTCGGGGTTGCCGGCCTCGGCGTCGGCCACGGCCTCGCGGAGGCTCTCCAGGACGGCGGGGAGGTCGGCCTTGAACTGCTGGCGGGCCTGGCGGAACTCCTCGATCTCGGGCAGTTCGTAGTCCAGGAAGCGGCGGATGAGGCGGTGCAGTTCGCCCGGGCGGGACATGTCGACGCGCATGGCGACATCGCCGTTCTGGATGAGGACGGCGGTCTGGGAGTCCTCGAAGAGGATGTTGTCCCGGGGGTAGCCGCGGTTGAACTTGGCCTGGATCTCGGCGTCGAGGTCGTCGTGGGTGTCCTTGGCCTCCCAGTAGCCGCGGGCCATGCGGAGAGAGTCCTTGACGGTGCCGTCGGGGCGGTTCCGTGTGCTGCCGCCGGCGTCGAGCTCGTCGACGAGGGCGAGCTTCTCGCGGTGGTCGCGGCAGTAGGAGTCGAGGCAGACGGCAAAGGCGCGGCGGATGCTCTGCTCGTTGTCGGAGCCGCCGAATTGGAGGAAGCGCTGGAGGTCGGCGTGGTAGCGGTCGATGTGGGGGTAGGAGGGCATGGTATGGGGAATTTTACAACACGCCGCGGCGGGCGCCGGGATATAATGGGCGTGCGGCAGAAGCGGCCGAGAGAGTTGACGCCTTGCAAGGGCTATCACCTCCAGCCCGGATGCAGGGGCTGCCGGGCCGGGAGATCGAAATGGAACTGTACCAGTTGGATTGCATCATGCACGAACCCTGCGCAGACCAGGGGTGGCTCTACATGGCGGAGACACCGGAGCTACCCGGGTGCAGGGCATGGGGAGAGACCGCCGCCAGCGCCCTATCCGAACTCAGCACGGTGGCTGAGCAATTCATTCTCTCCTACAAGGAGCGGGGCAAGCCTTTGCCCGAGGGGATAGTCCGGTCCCAAACCGGCAAGGGACGCATCTCCATAGCCGTATGACCTACCGGGAACTGACCAGGAAATTGAGAAGATTGGGATGCTCCTTTCACCGTCAGGCTGGCGGAGCGCACGAAATCTGGATCAACCCGGCCAATGACCGGGAGACCACGGTTCCAAGACACGGCAACCGGGATCTTGCGACGGGAACCATTCACGGCATCCGGAGGGACCTGGGGATCAGCAGACAGGAGTTTGACCGGGCGTGAAGGAGAACCTGGCATTTGCCGTTTTGCTCATGGCGAGTCTCCTGGGAGCGGGGCATCCGGTGGCGTGGTATCGGGCAACGGTTTCAGTCTAGCATGGGTCGAGGCGGAACCGGTGACCGGGCGGCGACGCGCATTTTGTATAATGGTGGGCAGGTGACGATGATGACACAGCCCAGCGAGCAGCTTGCGGGACATGATGAACGCCGTTGAGCAGAGCCCTGATTTGCAGGAGGAACTGCGCCAATGGGTGCTCCGGCTCATCCGGGGCAGTGACGGTCTGCGCGAGGAGCTGCGCCGGGAGATACTCACCGAGGAGCTGCTGAAGCTCCCAGCCCGCTTCACCAAAATGGAGCAGGACGTCGGGGTTCTGAAGGACGACGTCGGGACCCTGAAGGAGGATGTGGCCGGATTGAAGGACGGGCAGGCTCGGATCGAGCAGTACGTGGCCGATCTCCGGACTGGGCTGGCCCAGGTGTCCGGCCATATCGGCAGGCTCAGCGGCTATGAATACCAGGCATGTGCCATAGACCGTTCGCGGCGACTGATCCGACGGATGCATCGCATGGAAATGGGCACGGTACTCCACTCCGGCAGACCGCCGTCGCCGACCTTTGACGCCGAAATCCTGATCCCGGCCATCCGGAGCGGACGGGTCACGCGCGATGAGGCCGACGATCTGGAAGACGCCGACTGCATCCTGCGCCTGGAAGATCCGGAACAGGAAACCATCTACGCCGTCGTCGAGATTTCGATCACGGTCCAGGAAACCGACCGGGTGCGGGCGGCCCGCCGCGCCGAGGTGTTCAGTCGCGCCATCGAAATGGAGGCGTTGCCCTACGTGGTGGGAGAGCAGGAGGAGCCACCGGGCGAGGGTGGCTCCCGGGTGACCTTCGTTGAATATCCGGCCGAGTTTCCGCCGGTGTTGTAGCGGTTTTGCCTTTTTGCCGATGCGCGAGCGGTTAAGGCGCCGGCAGCGGGTTAGTCCAGATCAGGCCGGGGAACCTGCTGAAATCAGAATCGGCGGTATGGACCGTTGCATTGTGCTCGAATGCCAGGGCGGCGATGTGCGCGTCGGTGACGATGTTGGGGCCGCTGCCGGGTATTTGCAGGTATCGGGATAAGATCGCCAGGTGGTCATCGGTTGGGTTGAGCGGCGAGATGTGATCGTGTCTCAACCAGTGGCGGACGTAGTCGGCGGCTGCCGAGGGTGACAACGGGGGTTCCAGAAGTGCGGGGCTGGACATCAACCTCATGAAACCAGTGGCTACCACCCAGGGTATGCCGACGGTCTCGTCTCCCTGCAATAGATTTGCCCACCAGTGGCGGGCAGCGGAGTGACGTGTGGAGCCCTGGTTATGGGCATATAACAGCAGGTTGAGGTCTGGAACGATCAAACGGACCCGCCCTGTTGTAAAGATCTGGAGTAGTATTCCAAGTCTTGGTCAGCGAGGAGTTGCTTGATTTTCTGGGGGTCTTCCATTCCGGGAAGGAATTTGCCGTCGTGGGGCACAAATGGCTCGGCGGGACTGGTGATTTGCGGTTGCTCGGTGGCGCCCGCATCGATTTTGAGTACGACGATGGCGCCTTCGGGGAAGGCGACGGGTTCTAGTGGCGTGAAGACCCCATTAGCGAATTTGGCGTTTACCGTTTTGCTCATGGCGAGACTCCTGGGACAGGTGTATCAGGGAGCGTGGTATCTAGCGACGGTTCCAGTCTAGCATGGATATGGCAGCGCCCATCCCCCGCTTGCATCGCTGTATAATGAGCCACGCGCCGCCACGTATGCCGGCGTTTACCGACACACTCACAGGGAGCGGATTTGTCATGCCCAGCAACGCTGAATACATTGCCATCGAGCAGAAGTACTATGCCCAGACCGTGCGCCGGCGGCCAGTGGTCATCGTGCGGGGCGAGGGCTCTCGAGTGTGGGACGCCGACGGCAAGGAGTATATCGACTTCGTGGCCGGCTGGGCCGTGGACAACCTGGGGCACTGCCCGCCGGTGGTGGTGGAGGCCATCGCCCAGCAGGCGGCAACGCTGATCCAGACCTCCAACCAGTTCTACACGCTGCCCCAGCTGGACATTGCCGCCATGCTCATCGACAACTCGTGCATGGACCGGGTCTTCTTCTGCAACAGCGGCGCCGAGGCGGTGGAGGGCGCGCTCAAGCTGGCCCGCCGCTACGGCAAGCTGCACAAGAACGGCGCCTACGAGGTCATCACGGCGTTCAACTCCTTCCACGGGCGCACCATGAACGCCGTGGCCGCCACGGGGCAGCCCCACTACCACGAGCTCTTCGAGCCCATCCCCGAGGGGTTCACCTACGTTGACTTCAACGACGTGGAGGCGGTGATGAACGCCACCACCGAAAATACGGTGGCCGTGATGGTCGAGCCGGTGCAGGGCGAGGGCGGCGTGAACATCCCCGACGACGACTACTTCCAGCGGCTGCGGGCCTGGTGCGACCAGAACAACATCCTGCTGATTCTGGACGAGGTGCAGACGGGCATGGGTCGCCTGGGCAGCCTGTTCGGGCACCAGGAGTACGACGTTGAGCCCGACGTGATGATCCTGGCCAAGGGGCTGGGCTACGGCGTGCCCATCGGGGCGTTCCTGTCCAAGGAGAACGCCATGGCGCTGACCTACGGCGACCACGGCAGCACCTTCGGCGGCAACGCGCTGACCACGGCGGCGGCGGCGGCCGGCACGCGCTACCTGCTGGACAACGACGTGCTGGGCAACGTGAAGCGCATGGAGGTCGTGCTCAACGACAGGCTCAACGGGCTGAAGGCGCGGTACGGCTTCGTCGAGGAGATCCGCTGCAAGGGCCTGCTGGCGGCGGTGCAGTTCGACAGCGACATCATGCCGGCGGTGATGGACGCCGCTGAGGCATCCGGCGTGCTGCTGAACGGGGTTAGGCCCAACGCGGTGCGGATCATGCCGGCGCTGAACATCACGGAGGACGAGATCGACGAGGGCGTGAACCGGCTGAGCGAGGCGCTGGGGAACGTGTAGGCTTCCTCGGGATTACGATGCGCGCCGGCGGTGTTCCTGCGGGGATGCCGCCGGCGCTGCGATAGTATGCCCCTTACACGTCAGGACTTTGGATCATGGCTTTCCTTCCAACGACAACCGAGCCGGAAGCGCTCATTGAAGAATATGCCGTAGAGGTCGCCAGGCGCCTAGGCTACACAGGCCCGGAGGCCCGCAACCAAGCGGTGCTGAAAGCCCTGCAAACCCTGATCGACGTTCTCCCTCCACCCCCGCTGACGCCGGAAGAGCGAGCTAAATCGGACGCGACGTGGGCCAGGATTCACGAGAACGCTCGCAAATACAGCGAGAAACATCCCTACGATCCCGCAAATCCAGAGTCTCGTGTGTGGCAGGAAGAGCTCTACGGCGCAGACGGATTGCCCGCATCTCGGGACAACCTCACAAAGGCGGAAAGGGCGGAACGAATGCAACGCTACGTTGATTTCGGCGTCGCATATCGTGAACAACATCCATACGATGACGACAACCCGCCTTCCAAGGTCTGGCAAGACGAGCTTTACGATGAGAACGGGCTGCCCAAGTGATCACAGCCGACACGTCAGCCATAATCGCCGTACTTACCGGTGAATCAGAACGGCAAAGGTTTTCCGACATGATGGCCGAAGATGGTCAAGTTCTCGTGTCCACCGCCACTGCGGTAGAAGTCCTGATTGTAGCCGCCGGAAAGGGCGATCACATTTACCAACATGCCGTCAGGTTTCTGCAAGAACCATTCATTATATTGGTACCGCTGGATCGCCAACAGATGTGGGTCGCCGGCGAGGCCCATATACGCTACGGCAAGGGGCGGCATCCGGCCGCGCTGAACTTCGGCGACACGTTCGCTTACGCGCTGGCATCAGTTCGTAATCTGCCGCTGCTGTTCAAAGGCAACGATTTTGCGCGGACGGACCTAACGCCGGCGGTTTGATCCGTTGACAACGTACAACAGCATCGGGTGGCGGGCATCGGTGCAGCGACGAGATTGCCGCGCTGCGCTCGCAATGACAACTTTGGTACGCATGAGGGTCTGGTTGGTACCCTAGCGAGGTTATGACATGAAACTGGATGGTCGGGTTGCGGTTATCACGGGCGCGGGGCGCGGGATTGGGCGGGCCATTGCGCTGGCCTACGCGCGCGAGGGGGCGAAGGTGGCGCTGGCCGCGCGGAGCGAAGCGGAGTTGCAGGATGCGGTCGGCGCCGTGTCGGAGCTGGGCGCTGAGTCGATTGCCGTGCCGACTGACGTCACCAGCCAGGAGGACACAGAGCGTCTGGCTCGTCAGGTGGCGGAGCGATTCGGGCGGATCGACGTGCTGGTCAACAACGCTGGGATCTCCGGGCCGGTGGGTCCGCTGCAGGGCAACGACATCGCCGACTGGGTGAACACGATCACTGTCAACGTCACGGGGACGTTCCTGGTGTGTCGGGCGGTCATCCCCGTGATGCTGGAGCAGGGCGGTGGGAAGATCGTCAACCTGTCGGGGGCGGGGGCGACCAACGCATGGAGCAACATGTCGGCCTACTGCTCCAGCAAGGCGGCGGTGGTCCGGCTCACCGAGGTGCTGGCCCAGGAACTGGACGGGCAGGGAATCACGGTGAACGCCCTGGGACCGGGCTCGGTCCACACCAGCATGTGGGACCGCATGACCGTGCAGGCCGCCGAGGCCGGCGCGGACTTCATCCATCAGCTCGGGCTGCGGGTCACGTCGGGCGGCGGCGCGTCCATCGACGAGTGCGCGGAGCTGGCGGTTTGGCTGGCGTCCGAGGACAGCGGGGCGCTGACCGGCCGGCTGATCTCGGCGACGGCCGATGATTTTCGCGGGCTGCCGCCCCGGATCCCCGAGATCATGGCCGGGGAGGCGTACACGCTGCGGCGGGTTGGGCTGGAGTAGGGAGGGTCGGCGAAAGCCGGCGTTTTCGTTGCCGCCGGCTAGTCTCCTTGCTGGCGGCGCTGGGTGCGGACGGGGAGACCGTAGATGTCGATGAAACCCCTGGCGGCGGTGTGGTCGAACTCGTCGGCGCGGTCGTAGGTAGCCAGGCCGTAGTTGTACAGCGGGCGGTCGGCGGTGCGGCCGACAACCACGCAGGACCCCTTGTGCAGGCGGATGCGGACGTCGCCGGTGACGTGGCGCTGGGTGCTGTCCACGTAGGCGTCCAGATCGCGGCGGTGGGCGGTGTACCACAGGCCGTTGTAGACGAGCTCGGAGTACTCCTGGGCGATGCGCTCCTTGAAGCGGCTCTGCTCCCGGGACAACGTCATGGTCTCCAGGGCGCGGTGGGCGTCGTGGAGCAGGACGGCGGCCGGTGACTCGTAGACCTCGCGGCTCTTGATGCCCACCAGGCGGTTCTCCACGTGGTCGATGCGGCCGATGCCGTGGGCGCCGGCCAGGTGGTTGAGGTGGCTGATCATGGCGACGCCGGCCATGGTCTCGCCATCGACGGCGGTGGGTATGCCCTCCTCGAAGCGGATCTCGACGTAGGCCGGCTCGTCGGGCGCAGCGGCGGGGCTGACGGTCCACTCGTAAGCGTCCTCGGGCGGCTCTACCCAGGGGTCTTCAAGCTCGCCGGCCTCGGCGCTGCGGCCCCAGAGGTTCTCGTCGGTGCTGTACTTGTTGTTGGAGGGCGCGATGGGCAGGTTGCGATCGCGGGCGTAGAGGACCTCGTCCTCGCGGTTCATGCCCCACTCGCGGATGGGAGCGATTAGCTCCACGCCGGGCGCGAGGGCGGAGACGCCGACCTCGATGCGGACCTGGTCGTTGCCCTTGCCGGTGCAGCCGTGGGCCACGGCGTCGGCGTTGTGCTCACGGGCCACGTCGGCCAAGTAGCGGGCAATGAGCGGACGGCCCAGCGCGGTGGCCAGGGGATACTGTCCCTCGTAGATGGCGCCGGCGCGGAGGGCGGGCCAGAGAAACTCCTCGACCAGCGTGTCCCGGCCGTCGACGGTGACGGCCTCGGACGCGCCCACGGCGTAGGCGCGCTGTCGGATGGTTTCCAGGTCCACCATGCCCAGGTCGATGGTGCAGGTGATGACCTCGGCGTCGTAGTTCTCCTTGAGCCAGGGCACGGCGACGGAGGTATCCAGGCCGCCGGAGTAGGCGAGGACGATTTTCTTGCTGGGCATTGGCGGGAGTTGCTCCTTAATGAATAGTTGGATCAGGAGAATATACCGGACAAGTCGGTGATGGTCACCAGGCCGCCGGGGATGGCATCAACGCTGAGGTTGCTGCCACGGATTAGCCCCATGCCGATGAGGGGAGTGGAGCCTATGCTATCGACCTCTACGCTTCGCAGCCGGTCGTGCCACCAGACGCTTGTGACGTACACTTCCACCATCAGTATCGCGCCGTCGGCCAGCATAACAGTAGGGGCAGCCTCATAGTCGTCATACTCTGCGGCTCCGAGGTTGAGCCGGCTAACAATTTCTTGTGGCAGTGTCATCTCTCCGGTATAGCCGGAATCTATGATGAAGTTGACATCCTCCATCGCGCCGTTTTCGCCTTGTACAGAGAGAGTAACGACGGCTTCAAGAGCATCGTCGACGGCGTTGACTCTGCCATAATGCGTCATTGCACTGTCTTGGTCCGATGAACGACGTGTCGGGGAATGCGGAACCGCCGGACGTAGCTGTGGTGGTCCCGTATGGTGTGCATCACCGCGTCCGGCCGACGGGCACGCAGCGCACGGCCGGTATCGACCGAACTCTCTCCGATTTCGTAATCGCCGCTGATAACGTCGATCCTCACGAACTTGCCATC
Source organism: Dehalococcoidia bacterium (assembly GCA_965207585.1). Taxonomy (GTDB): domain Bacteria; phylum Chloroflexota; class Dehalococcoidia; order Lucifugimonadales; family UBA3495; genus Bin87. The sequence goes on from CBDBMT010000003.1 coordinate 737,201, forward strand.
GTCAGCGGGGCCCATCAGGGGACGGATTTTGGATTCGTAAATTTCGAAGGCGCGGCGTTCCCGCTCCTCGAAAGACATCTGTCCAGACGCGGTCATTGCATACACCTCCGAAGCGGCGATTACCCCGGCAAACAGGGTAGCATACCGGGACCGCGGTTCGACTTCACGCCACTTGTTCCAGACGTTCGCGGAGGTATTCGTTGCTGCGGGCGCCTTTGGTGCGATTGCACCAGCCGCACAGCAGTTGCAGGTTGGAATCCACGTCGGCGCCGCCTTTTGACCGGGGGGTGATGTGGTCCAGTTCCAGCAGGCGGGCCGGCAGGGCTATTTCGCAGCCGGCGCAACTGCCGTTCTGTACCCCGTAGAGCAGCTCCTTGAAAAAGACCATTACCATGATCAATCCTCCCACGGTGACACCGGACAGGTTGGGGGCCAGAGTGCTGACGGGGTGACCGGTTGGAAATTCGGCTGCCAGCAATTGCCTCATGCGCACCCGCTTCCGCAAATCGTCAGAATCAGGATTTACGGGATTTTATGATTGGGCAGGATTGGGAGATCTCCATACAGAACAGTTCCAATATTGATAATTCCCCGATCTTGAAAATCCTGATTCTGGCGTTTCCCCGCCGCAAGATGGGTGCGCATGACGAGTTAATTAGCGCCTCGTCGAGTAACTCCGGTCATTCCGGCGGGTCGGTGCGCAGCTGGTTGACGTAGTTCACCAGGGCGAAGACGCCGGAGGCTTGCTTTACCAGAAACTCGGAGCCCATGAGGCCGCCCAGGCGGCTGAATACGTCCAGGCGGATGCGGCGTCCGTTGCTGACGACGGACCGGTCCCAGTGGGCCTTGACGCCGTCGATGGTGGACATGGGGACGCGGGCCGAATCGGCGGACACGGACTTGCCCAGGTACACGAAATCGCGGTCGGCCCACATCATCCCGCGTCGGCATTCAAAGGGGCCGACCATCTCGGGGGCTTCGCCGGCGGTTTCGCCGAGTTCCGTGGTCTGCTCTTCAGTGTAGACGTGGTGGAGGTGAGCAGTGAGGCTGATCATGCCCCAATACTGCAGGGGGCCGAAGCTGGCGCGGACGAGGCCGGCGGGGCCCTGGACCATGATCCTGGTCTCGGCGCGGGTGGGGTTCTCCTTGAAGAAGTCCCAGTCGGCGACGATGTCGGACACGTCGGTCAGGGGCAGGCGGAAGGACTGGCTGGTATCCATGCCCGACTTGTGCAGGCAGCCGTCCTCGATCCACACCAGCCCGTCCAGGCAGGGTATCGGGCTGAACTGCTCAGGGGCGCGGATTTTGCTGTTGCGGCCCGGCGCTGAGCCGCTCGATTCCCCACGGCGCCGCCGGAAAATACTAATCATGCCCCCTCCTGATATACACATAAGGCTCACGCAGGCGAAAGCCATTCTATCAGCAATCCGGAGCGCGCTTACCAACTGTTCCAGTGGACGATGCCATCCAGCGACTCGCGGTGGGCGGGGCGGAAGCGGTCGCCGATGGTGTAGGCCAGGGGGATCAGGCCGGCCTGCATGATCCGGCGGTAGGGAATGTCCGGCACGGCGGCGGCCGCCTCCTCGTGCATCAGGTGAATGCAGGTGAACACGGAGCCGATGCCCCGGGCGCGGGCGGCCAGCATCAGGCTCCAGGCGGCGGGTATGATGGTGCCCCACTGGGCGCTCTGGGAAATGGTCGGCGCGCTGTCGGTGCGTCCGGCGATGCAGGGGATGACCATGACGGGCGCGCGGTGCAGGTTGTCGGCGAGGTACTGGGCGGAGTCGCCCACCCGCTCCTGCACGGCGGCGCGCACGGGATCCTCGTAGGTGAGGTTGGTGGCGGCGGTGGGCGACTGGGTGTACTGGTTCCACCCCTGGCGGTAGAGATCGGCGAGGGCCTGGCGCTTGTCGGGGTCGGTTACCACCATGAAATGCCAGTTCTGCCGATTGCTGGCGGTGGGGGCCTGCTGGGCCACGGCCAGGCACTCGCGGATGATTGCGTCAGGGATGGGCCGGTCGAAGTCCATTCGCTTGCGGACAGCGCGGGTGGTGGTGAGCAGGGCATCAGGCGAGAGGTCGTGGATAACGGGCATTGGTGGGGCTCCTGGCGGATCGCTAGAATTAAAAACCCATTCAGGTAGGGACACGCGCATGAAAAATGGGCAGGAACGAGAGGTCTCCTCTCGCTCTCACCCACTAGCCGCGCACGGAACGGTTATATCACGAGCGACGGGAGATCTGTTCAGATCTTTTCAGTGCTTCGTCAATATCGGTCGGGGGGAACCTGACAACAGGGCCGGAAACACTGAGCACGGTTTCTAGTGATGTGAACCAAACCGTGAATGCGCCCTCTGTCGTCACGATCAAATTGAGGCATCAGATTATCGAACTGGCCCGAATAACCACTTTCGTAACGGCCATACACAGTATTAGCGACGAGGTCAGCTATTTGCAGTAGGCGATTATGTTTCGCCAGGGTGAAAACCGGTATATCCAGTACGTCCCGTAAGGCTCTCCAACGCGTACCTTCAGTGACGAGTTGACGAGCAACCACTTCCAATCTCTCTCTGTAGCTCGAATCAGCCACGACTACGATGCCTTTGTTACGATTACCGCTCTCATGGTAGAGACGGTTAAGGTATAGATCGAACCGTGATAATATCTCTTCCAGGGCTCGTTCGTATGGATCCTCTCCCTGATATAGATGGGCTTTTTCTACCACTACAGCGAAAAATCTACCATAAATGTCCTGCGCTACCTTGTACAAGGAATCCAGCAACTGATGTCTGGTAGCCGGGCTTAATTGATCGAAAGGTTCTTCGACCTTGTGTTGCGGATTCCCGCGCAAAGGAGAGGCATGAAACTGGACGCTTCCCTGCACATCGGGAAAGAATTGCCGCTGGAGCGTATCGAGGGCATTAGTGGCCCACTGTACGCTGGTTTCATGGACTGCAATTCCCGCAACAACAAAATTTTGGGAATTAGGGCTCCCTGATTCGTCTAGATACAGGAGGTACATACCTACTTCCCATGCTGCGTTGGGAGCGAGAGCGAGGCCGGGGGGAGGCTACCTCGCGGCAAACGCCTCCCTGCGAACCAAAGGCCTTGGGGTCCTCCCAGCCAACTCCATGCTATCGGGGTACTGTCCAACTGTCAACTATGCAAGCGTCCAGGGCATGGACAGTCCGCCACAAGACCACCGAGCGCCATGCTGCCTACATCGAACCTGTTCCGTTCTTGGAAGACAAAGTATTCGCCTGCCCAAGCACCGGTTAGGAGTTGGCGCCCACGCGGGTCATGGCGTCCAGTTGGGCGGCCAGGACCGGTAGCAGCCTTTCCAACTGGCCGCGGTGGGTGTCGCCCATGAGACAGATCTGGAGCCAGTTGCGGCGGCGCAGGTAACCGCTGGCGTAGGAGGTGTAGAAGCCGTGGGCTTCCAGGATGCGGCCCAGCTGCGGAGCATCGATGGCGCTTTCGGTCGAAGAGCGCGGCGGCAGGGCGATGGTGGTTACCGCGCCGGCGCTCTCCTCCTCGGCGGCGACCAAGGTGAAACCCAGGTCGCGCAGCTGCCGGCGGAGCCAGCGGCCCTCGCGGTCAACGCGAGAGAGCAGGGCCGCGGACTGACGGGCCAGTCCGGCATCCAGGGCGGCGAGCAGGTTGGACGACAGGGTGAAGGGCACGGCGCCGCTGTCCTCGCCGGCGCAGTGGAGTCCCAGGTCCAGGTAGCGCGGCAGGGTTTCATCGGGCTGGGGCCGGTAGCCGGAGAAGACCAGGCCCAGGCCCGGGTAGGCAGCCAGGGCCTTGCCGCTGGCCCCGCTGGCCAGCCACACGTCGCTGAGGTCTACGGGCGTCGCGCCGATGCTGCTGATGCAGTCCAGGGCGAGGCGGGCGTCGCGCTGCCGGCACATGGCTTTGAGGCGCGGCAGGTCGGCGAGGGCACCGGTGGAAGTCTCGCAGTGGGTCGTCCAGAGCCAGCCGGCGGGCTGACCATTCACGGCTTCGGACAATGCCTTCTCGATGCGGTCGTAGTCCAGGGGAGCGCCCCATTCGTGTTGCACGGCGGTGTAGCGCAGGCCCATGCGGTTGGCGTGATCCAGCAGTCGTTCGCCAAACTCGCCGGCCGTCACGACGATGCCCGGCGCATCCAGGCGGGAAAGCTGGGCGGCCACCACGTCGTTGGCCAGGGTGCCGGAGCCGACCATCACAGCGCAGTGGCTGGCGTTGGTGAGGGCGAGCAACCGTCGGCGTACGCTCTGCATCAGGGCGGCGAATTCGGGAGACCGGTGGGACAGGGGCGGGCGGCTGAAGGAGCGCACCACCGAGTCGGGCATGGCCACGGGGCCGGGCGTCAGGATCACCGGCTCGCCGGGAGGGGCGTCGACGTCGTTGTGGAACAGGCCGGCGAACTCGGCGCCCACGTTACCCACGGGCCGGTACATGGGCTGGTAGGGGGCGTCGTCATCGCCGACTACGGGGCCAAAGGGGATGAAGCCGATGTGCCGGTACAGGGGTTGTTGAGAGACGCGGCCGGACATGACCACATAGTCGTAGCCCCCTTCCTGGCAGTAGCGGGCCATCATGGTCAGCAGGCCGGTGAGGACACGGGTGCGGCGCATGTCGGGGCGCACCGTGAGCAGGCGGACCTCGCAGACACGGGCGCCCTGGGCCTGGGGCAAGTACTCCTCCAGGCTGCCCAGCTTTTCATCCAGGGAGAAGGGCCGGCGGTCACGGACGCAGATCATGCCGACGAGGTCATGATCCCGGCGGCAGATGAAGTAGGTGTTCTCGTCGTGGAAGCGGTCAACGAGGAGGCCGGCGTCGTTGGATGGATGCTGGGGGACCTCCTCGACAAAGGAGGCGTAGTTCAGCTGGAAGATTTCCTCGAACTCCCAGGGTTCGTCAGCCTGCTTGAATTCCAGCTGGGGAGCATTTTCGTTACTGCCGTTCGTGGAGAGCTCATCCACGGGCAGCGACCCCGATTCCGCGACGTTGTGTTGCGTCATATCCATCACAAGCGGTTGGGCCGAGAACCTCGCTGGCGGTGCGACATTATACTAGGCACATTCAATCAATTATTCGAAGGATATCAAGGGCCGTTTTACCATAAATTCCCGCAATGCACACCATCGGGCGTTAGGATATAATGCGAGAAAACGCGCAATTCAATCCACCACCGAGGGAGGTAACGACATGGCCCACACCCCGAAGCAGCTTGGTCACCTGGTCATCAAGGTCAGGGACATCGAGCGCAGCGTCGACTTTTACACGAACGTTCTGGGCCTGACCGTGATGACCGGTCGGCCGGGCGGGATGACGTTCCTGTCCGCCGACACCACCATGTCCCACGAGCTGGCGCTGATTCCGCTGGGTCCGGACGCCCCCGGCCCTGAGGACGGACGCGTCGGCATGGCTCACATGGCGTGGCAGATGAACTCGTTCCGCGACCTGAAGGAGCTGTACCAGCGGTGCAAGGACCACGGCGTGAAGTTCAAGAGGCTGGGCGACCATGGCATCTCCATGGGCGTGTACATCTTCGATCCCGACGACAACGAGATCGAGATCTACTACGAGTCGCCGGAGAGCGAGTGGGGCAACAAGGACGGCTTCCTGTTCGAGGGGAACTTCCCGTGGCAGCTGGATCCCATCGAGGAGCGGGAGCCGGCAGCGGTGGGCGACGACGACTAAACCGTCCCCAACCTCGCCGAACCACCGTAGGGGCGACGGATGCGTCGCCCCTACTGGTATTGCCACGTCACAGAGGTATGATGACTTCCCTGCCGCCGCCGGACGAGCCAGACATTTACGAATCGCTTATCAACGCGCTGATAGCGGCCAGCACGGCGTTTCGCGAGGCGTCGCCGTACTTTGCGGCTGCGCTACCGCACATGCGTCGATCCATTGAGCTGGACCGGCAAGTGCAAGACATCGTGGAAGAGTCTATTGGCATATCGGAGCGGGCTACCGAATTGCTGCTGGAGGCCGTTGCTCTTGTGCAGGCAGATCCGCAAGGCAACGTTGCGGAGGCTTTGGCCTTATCGGCCCAGGCCACTGCCACTTCCCGCCGGGCGCGAAACGTATCCGCCCAGGCTACAGGCATAACTGCACAAGCTACCGTTGAAATGCTGCGGGGGGTAGAGATTTGGCACGAAGGGTCTGAATCCTTGCGGGTTGGGCTGGAACGGGCTACAACTCTGCTACATCAGGCCCGCCGACGTCAAACCAACGGCGACGCGCCGGATGCGTTGACGGCGTAGCTTCTACCGGTTCTAGGTTCCGGCTTGCGCCGGAATGACGGGCTTGAGCCAAAGCATCGATTACGACTACATCATCATTGGCAGCGGGATTGCCGGGCTGAACACGGCGCTGTTGGCCGCGGAGCACGGCAGCGTGCTGGTGGTGACCAAGGGGCGCATCGACGACTGCAACAGCCGCTACGCCCAGGGCGGCATCGCGGCGGCCATCGGGCCGGGGGATTCGGCGACGCTGCACGAGCGGGACACGCTGGACGCCGGCGCGGGCCTCTGCGATCCGGCGGCGGTGAGAGCGCTCACCGGACAGGGGCCGGACAGCATCGCCGGCCTGATCCGCTGGGGCGTGCCCTTTGACACAATCCACGGGCAGATCGCGCTGGGTCGCGAGGGGGCGCACAGCATGCCGCGCATCCTGCACGCCGGGGGCGACGCCACGGGCATGCACATCGAGGACACGCTGGCGGACCGGGTGCGGGCGTCGGAGCGGATCACGGTGCTGGAGTACACCCACGCCGTCCGCATCTGCGTGGAGGGCGGGGCGGTGACGGGCGTGGAGGCGATGGGCGATGGGAGCGAGATTGCCACGCGGTTCGACGGGCTCACCGGGAGCGGGTCTGTCGGCAATGACAATGCCGAGGGCGGCGAGCGGCGGGAGATCAATGGCGACGTGGTGGTGGTGAGCACCGGGGGCGCGGGACGGCTGTATCGGTACACGACGAATCCGGAGGTGGCCACCGGGGACGGCGTGGCGCTGGCGCACCTGGCCGGAGCGGAGGTGATGGACATGGAGTTTTACCAGTTCCATCCCACCGCGCTGTGGCAGGAAGGCGCACCGACCTTCCTGCTGTCAGAGGCGATGCGTGGCGAGGGCGCGATACTGCGCAACGCCGACGGCGAACCCTTCATGTCCGAATACCACCCGATGGCGGACCTCGCTCCCCGGGACGTGGTGTCGCGGGCCATCGCAGTGGAAATGGAACGCGCCGACGGCCGGCCGGCGATGCTGGACATATCGCACCTGCCGGCGGCCACGGTGACCAGCCGGTTCCCAACGATCTACGCCGAGTGCCGGCGCTACGGACTGGACATCACCCGCGAGCCCGTTCCGGTGGCGCCGGCGGCGCACTACATGATGGGCGGCGTGCGCATCGACACCTGGGGACGCACCAACGTCGCGGGGCTGTACGCCTGCGGCGAGGCGGCCTGCGCAGCGGTACACGGGGCCAACCGCCTGGCCAGCAACTCGCTGCTGGACACGCTGGTGTTCTCGCGGCGGCTGGTGGAGGCGACGCTGGGCAACGCGCCGGAGTACGTCGCCGCGAATGATGACGACGGCAACCTGCGCATCGGCCTCACGAACCGCGCCATGGTGTGCGCCACGGTTCCGGAGCGCGGCAAGGAAAACCTGCAGGACCTGATGTGGCGCAACGTGGGCATCGCGCGCAACGGCACACGGCTGCTGCTGTCGGCGCGGATCCTGAACCTGTGGCAGCGCACCATGCCGGCACCCGAAACGGCGGCGGACTTCGAGTTGCGGAACATGCTGGTGGTCGCCCGGCTCATTGTCGAGGCCGCGCTGCAACGGCGGGAGAGTCGGGGGGCGCACTACCGGGAGGACTTTGCGGAGGCGTCGGAGGAGTGGCGGCGGCACATTGTGCTGCGGGGGTAGGTCCGGCATGGCTTAACTGAACGGGGATCCGGGTCTCGGCAGTTACAGATTGACTTTTGGATGCTCATTTTCTGCCAGTCTATGCTGTTATGATGTTGTTGGTGGATGTTATAGCATCCACCCGAACCGACATTATTTTCCAGATGACCGGAGCTATCGTATGAGACCCTTCGATAACAGCCAGTCAGTTGAGGTGAAGGGCCAGGTTCGAGGGGTGCAGATGAATCCGCCCGGCCAGGGCGGAGGCGGTACCTTTCAGTTATTGCTGGAAAACGGGGACGTGATAGTCAGCCCGTATCCCGAGAAATGGCACCTTGAGGTGGGAGCGGCGTTTCAGGCCAACGACGTACGACGCGCTGTGGTTTCGGGCGTTGGCGAATATTCGACCGACGGCAAGCTCCAGCGCATAGTGGAAATCGAATCTTTCAGCGTGGCTTGGGCGGACGACTGGAAGCAGGCGTTCCAGCGTCGCGCCGAGTCGCGTTCGGATACATGAGCGACTACTTTGGCGACGCCAGCTATTGGCTGGCTTTGGTCGATCAAAACGACCCGTATCACGACATAGCCGTCGAGTATTTTGCTCTTCTGTCTCTCGAAGACGCGCGAGTAGTAACCACCCAGTTGGTGCTCAACGAAGTGCTCGCTCCGCGAAGCGGGACTGCCCCGGAGCGGCGCCAGAACGCAATCAACCTTGTCGACCGGATCATGCGCAATCCGCAAGTCCACGTCGTCCCACAGTCACCAGACCAGTTTGAGGAAGCTTTACGACTGCTCCGTGCCAGGACGTTGGACAAGGAATGGAGCATCACGGATTGCGCCAGTTTCCTGGTCATGGAGCGGTTCAACATCTGGGAGGCATTGACGAGCGATCATCATTTCGAGCAGGCCGGTTTCACTGCGATGCTTCGTTGACAAGGGTGGCCGCCGACCGCTGAACGCGCGGGTCACGACCTGTACTTCACCCCAATCGTCTACCACAGCTCCCCGGTGGCCAGGCGCGCGCCCTCGGCCATGGCAGCCAGCTTGGCCCAGGCGATGTTGGTCTCGACCTTGCGGCCCCAGGCGGAGGTGCCGAAGCCGCAGTCGCTGCCGGCGATGACGTTCTCGCGGCCGACCACGCTGGCGTAGTTCAGGATGCGCTGGGCGATGAGCTCGGGGTGCTCGATGAAGTTGGTGGTGGTGTCCAGCACACCGGGGATGAGCACCTTGCCGTCGGGGAGGGCGATGTCCTGCCAGACCTTCCACTCGTGGCCGTGCCTGGGGTTTGCGCCCTCGATGGAGAGGCCCAGGGGACGCGCCCGGAGCACGATGTCCACGATCTCGCGCAGGGGCACGTCGTGGTGGTGGGGCCCCTCGGTGTTGCCCCAGCAGACGTGCAGCCGCATGCGCTCAGGATCGATGTCCTGCAGGGCGTAGTTGATGACTTCGACGTGCATCTCGACGATCTTCGTGAACTCGTCGACGGACAGGTGGGAGAACTGGGAGACGCGGGTCATGGCCAGGTCGGGGCAGTCCAGCTGGAGGATCAGGCCGGCGTCCGCGATGGCGTTGTACTCGTCCTTCATGACCTCGGCCAGGGCGTAGAGGTATTCCTCCTCGGTGGCGTAGTACTCGTTGGGCAGGAAGTTGGCGATGACGCCCGGGGAGGCGGCGGTCATGAAGACCTCCTCCACGTCACGGCCGGCGGCCATCTCCCGCAGGTTGGCGATGTCGCGCTCCACGGCGGGCCAGTCCTTCCAGGCGATGGGGCCGGTGCAGGCCGGCTGGGGCATGTTCCGCGAGGACATGTGGGTCTGCGTGGCGGCGAACTCGGGGAAATCGGCGTCGTCCAGGCGGGTATGGGAGCGCACGGCGCGCTCGCCCTCGAAGCCGGTGAGCCGCTCCTTGACGTAGGTGGCGTACTGGGAACGGCCCTGCTCGCCGTCGTTGACCACGTCGATGCCGGCGTGCTGCTGGCGGTTGAGGATGTCGCCCACGGCGTCGCGGACGCCGGCGTGGAACACGGCCTCGTCAAAGCTCTGCTGATCCTCGCGCCAGCGGAGCAGGTCCTGGAGGTCGGGCGACCGGGGGAGGCTGCCGGTGTGGGTGGTGAGGATCCTGGACTGGCTGCGTTTCATGGTCCCTCCGTAAACGCGGTGATGATGGTCCAATTGTAATGCAGGGGCGGACGGGTATTATTACCGGGATAGACAGGATGCACGAGATGGACAGGATGTGCAGGCGAGGGAACGTCAGAAGCATGATTTTCGGGATTTTATGATTGGCGGGATTGGGAGAGCACCATCATAGAGCGGTTTCATCCTGACAGTCGCTAAATCTTGAAGATCCAATTGTGACTACTTGCGAAACTGGGTACGCGTGAGGTCTGACACGGCGTTGACGACGGCCGCCGCGTTGGGCTATGGTGATTGCATCCGATGTCATTGACATCATCAATGATCACCACGCCCCGAGGTGCTGAAAATGGCGCAGATCACCGCCCGCGTACCCGATGAAGTGGCCGAGGCCCTGGACAATGCTGCGGCGGCGCTCAATCGCAGCCGCGCCGAGGTGATCAGGCAGGCTCTGGAGAACTACCTGGAAGACTTCGACGACCTGACCGTTGCCCTGGAGCGGCTCCGGGATCCCGCCGATCCGGTGCTGGACTGGGATGAGGTCAGGCGTGAGCTACTCGATACGGATTAGGGGCAGCGCCCGTCGGGAGATCGCGCAGCTGCCCCGGGACGCCAGGGAACGGGTCATTGCGGCCATCGATGCGCTGGGGGAACAGCCGTTGGCCGGCAGCCCGCTGAAGGGTGGGTTGCGGGGACTGCGACGCCAGCGGGTGGGCGATTACCGCATCCTGTACGAGCTGCTGGACGACGAGCTGGTCATCCTGGTGGTTCGGGTGGCCCATCGTCGCGAGTCGTATCGTCGCAGGTAACGCGCCGTGAACATCCACGACGAGATCACCATCCTCGTAAATTGTCAGAATCAGGATTTGCGGGATTTTATGATTTGGCAGGATTGGGAGATCTCCATAGCGGAACGGTTCCAATCTTGATAATCCTCAAATCTTGAAAATCCTGATTCTGACAATTTGCGCATGACGGTACGATGCCGCGTGCTATTCTGGGCGGCGTGAGGTTTGCGCTGCCATGACGCCGATGATGCCTACGATATCGCCGCCGGAGTTTGTGGGTCGGTGGCGGGATGCCGGGTTTGGCGAGCGGCAGGGGGCGCAGTCGTTCTTCAACGACCTGTGCGGGCTGGTGGGCCACGCCACGCCGGCGGCCTACGGCGATCCCGAGGCGTTCACCTTCGAGAAGGCCGTGCCGGGCGGGTTCGCCGACGCATATTACGAGGAGCATTTCGGCTGGGAGTTCAAGGGGCAGGACGCGCAGCTGGACGGCGCCTTCGACCAGCTGCTGCGCTACCAGGTGCACCTGAAAACGCCGCCCCTGCTGATCGTGTCGTCCTTCCAGACGGTGCGGATCCAGACCAACTTCCCGGGGATGGAGACGGCGCGGTACGACGTCGGCATCGGGGAGTTTGAGGAGCCGGCGCGGCTGGAGCTGGTGCGGGACGTGTTCTTCGCGCCACACCGCTTCCGCGAACGGCTGCGGTCGGTGGACGCGGTGACGCGGGAGACGGCGGCGGTGTTCCAGTCCATCGTGGTGGACATGGAGGCGCGCGTTGATTGGTCAGGAGCTCGCGACCCCGAACGGCTGGCGCGTTACCTGAACCAGCTGGTGTTCTGTCTGTACGCGGAGGACGCGGGGCTGCTGCCGGAGGGGCTGTTCACGCGCATCGTGGCGCAGCACTACCGCAGTCCGGCGACCTTTGACCGGGCGGTGCGGAGCCTGTTCGCGCAGATGGCCACGGGCGGGTTCTCGGGGGCCGACGAGATCGCGCACTTCAACGGCGATCTCTTCAACGTGGTGGACACCGTGGAGCTGAGCACGACGGCGCTGCAACGGCTGGGCGAGGCGTGCGAGCGGAACTGGCGGGACATCGAGCCGTCGATCTTCGGGACGCTGTTCGAGCGGGCTTTGGACGCATCGAAGCGGGCGCAGACGGGGGCGCACTACACCGGCGCGGACGACATCGAGCTGGTGGTGGAGCCGGTGGTGATGACGCCGCTGCGCCGGGAGTGGGATGCGGTGCGGGGGGAGATTGAATTGTCAGAATCAGGATTTTCGGGATTTACGGATTTTCAGGATTACGCCGCCGATGCGCCAATCACCCAATCCCGTCAATCCGGATCGTCTGAATCAGGATCGTCTGAATCAGGATTTTCGGGATTAGAGGATTTACAGGATTATGGGCGGCAATCCGGTCAATCCGAAAATCCGGTAAATCCTGATTCTGACGATTCCTCGGGGCGCGCCCGGCTGGAGGCTTTTCGGGAGCGGCTGGCGTCGGTGCGGGTGCTGGACCCGGCGTGCGGCAGCGGGAACTTTCTGTACATCGCCCTGCGGTCGCTTTTGGACCTGGAGAAGGAGGTCATTGACTTTGCGGCGGCGCGGGGGTGGCTGGGGCTGACGCCCCGGGTGCAGCCGGACCAGATGCTGGGGCTGGAGATCAATCACTACGCGGCGGAACTGGCGCGGACGGCGCTGTGGATCGGCTACATCCAGTGGCACCAGGCCAACGGGTTCCCGTACACGCAGCGTCCCATCCTCACCCCGCTGGACACCATCCGCCAGACCGACGCCATCCTGGACCTGAGCGACCCGGACAATCCGGCGGAACCGGAGTGGCCGGCGGCGGAGTTCATCGTGGGGAACCCGCCGTTTTTGGGCGGTGGACTACTTCGCCAGAATTTCACCGATGCATACGTCGAGCCTTTGTTCAACCTGTATGGCGGCCGGATACCAAATTTTAGCGATCTTTGCTGCTACTGGTTTGAAAAAGCCAGGGCTATGATGGCATCCCATCAAGCAAGTAGATGCGGGCTGCTGGCAACGCAAGGGATCAGAGGACGGGCCAACCGTTCGGTATTGGAACGCATCAAGGAAACGGGCGACATATTCACCGCATACTCGGACCGGCCATGGATTCTGGAGGGGGCAGCGGTTCACGTCTCCATTGTGTGTTTTGACGACGGTTCCCAAACAGAACGGACACTAGACGACGAACCTGTGCCGATTATCAACGCGAACTTGATGCAAGGTGCTGACCTGACTAGAGCGCAGACGCTCCGAGAGAACGGCGGGATATGCTTTATCGGCGATACCAAAAAGGGCAAGTTCGAAATCACCGCGGAAGTCGCCGCGTTAATGCTCAACGATAATGGCAATCCTAACGGGAAATCAAACTCTGAGGTTATTCGTCCCTGGGCCAACGGACTGGACGTTACAAGGCGTTGGCGCGACATGTGGATAGTGGACTTTGATATGAACATGTCCGAGTACGAAGCGGCCCAGTATGAAATGCCATTTGAACACATCAAGAACGAAGTCAAGCCGGCGCGGGAAAAGGTAAGAAACTCATTGGAACGGCAACGCTGGTGGGTTCACGGCCGTCCTGCGCCGGAATTGCGTCAAGCCGTAGCGGGTTTGGGACGATACATCGCGACCGCCCGTGTAGCCAAGTTTCGTCTGTTCGTATTTCTTGATGAGAATGTCATCCCGGACGGCAACTTAGTAGTCTTTGCCAGAAATGATTTTTACACTTTGGGTGTGCTTCACTCCCGTATTCACGAATTGTGGGCCAGATCGACCGGAACGCAACTGAGAGAAGCTGAGTCCGGTTTTCGTTATTCGCATACAGCCACCTTTGGGACGTTTCCGTTTCCGCGTCCGACGGGGGAGCAGCGGGAGGCCGTCGGCGCGGCGGCGGCGGAGTTGAACCGGCTGCGGGAGGGCTGGCTGAATCCGCCGGATCTTATATCAAGAGGCGTCAGCGCGGGTGAGCTGCGGAGACGGACGCTGACGAACCTGTACAACCAGCGGCCGACGTGGCTGGACAACGTCCACGCCCGTCTCGACGCGGCGGTGTCCGACGCCTACGGGTGGCCGACGGACCTGGCGGAGGGGGAGGTGCTGGAGCGGCTGCTGGCGCTGAACCTGGAGCGGGCGGGGGGTTAGTGCAGGGGCCATTTGATCCGAAGTTTGCGGCCCCGCGTTATGGCAGTGAAACTGTGGTATAATGCCAATCTTACGTTAAGTAATTGCTTGACACCGGCGACAGACCCGGTATCATAAGCACAATGGATAGCGGATCCCCGTTATCGGCGCCTTGCCTTCCGAGTCAAGGCGCTTTCAATTTTCCGTTGCCCCGCACTCTTGCCTGTGGGCATCGATACGGTCACGGATGTCGTGGTCAGGAAAGACCTTGATGCCGAACTTGCCCATTCGTCCGTCGCCGCGACAATAGACCTTCCGGCTTAGTCGCTCCCATCTGGCGGGAGTCGCTTTACAATCCGAGCGGACCCATTCATAGAGATCCCGGGACACCATGTCCGCAAGCTCAGTGGGTTCCGATCCCCGTTTAGGTACAAACCGCAGGCCGGTCTCCAACCAACTGCGGAAAGCGGCGGGTGCAAGCCATTGTGAACCATCCATAAGAACGCGCGCGTATTCGAGCTGGTGATATGCGTCCTCGCGGGGTCCTTGGCTTTCGAATGTAATACGTCCAACCAGTCTAGGTTCTCGGGAGGCGATGTAGTCAACGTAACGTTCCAAGAGCAAGACGATCGCCAACGCGTATGCATCAGTTGGCAAATAGGGATCAACGCCAGTATCCGCAAACTGTTCCTGAAAAGCATTTTTGCGAACACCGACACCGAAAACCGTAAAATCAGTTTCATCGATAAGGCGATCAATAGCGACGTCAAACTCGTTCTGCTTCCCCACGTCACCGTCAAAGTAGTACTCACCGTTATGATTGCGAATTCTCGGCTCGTGGAACGTGTGGTTTCGCGTTCCGAAAAACTCTTGCTTGATAGAATCTGCCCTTTCGCAGTACCGGGCGCATTCCGCTTCATCGATAGCAACAGCCCCCAATGAAAAGAACCTCGGGCTTGACGGTGGCTCGCGGGTGGATTTACCCGCCTCATCAACGTATAGGCAGTTTATAGGACGGTCTTCCAGCAGAGCGTGGGGTTTCTGGCCTTTGAATCGCTTGCGCGGCGCGATGGGGCCGTAAGCCCGCTGGAGAGCAATCATTTCTTGCTTCTCAATCGTTGCGAGCAACTGTTTGCTCAGATCAGCGCCGATGTTGGCGTCAGCTAGCAGTATATCCAGTGCACGCGCCATCGCGTGGGCCTCGGATAGCTTGTTGGCCTGGGCTCGCCATAGGCGGCGGCCGGATGGGTCACCAGTGTGGTTACGCACGCTCATAATTACGTCGTCGCTGCTCACAGTGCGTCGGGGCAACTGGGGAACCGTGGTCGAGTATTAAAAGCAAAAGCGCGGCTATGTCCGGCGTGCATCCCTCAAGCAGGAAGACGTTGCTCCGACCACTCCACGCTTGCTCAGCAATGCTAACGTGTCAACCCGGTGGATGTCAACGAGGCAACCATTCGCGGCAGATGAAAATCGCGGGTGTTTTGCTGACACCGCGGCGTTGACGGCGGGCGTGACGGGCGGGTAGGCTGTAGCAAATCAAGCGAGACGAGAGCCGGTGGACTGACCTGATGGCGGGTCGGGTCCACCGGCTTTTTGCGTGAGCGGGTGGGTGGACATCGAGCGGATCATCGGGCGGCGCCGGCGGGGAGGTCTGGATGACGATGGCGCGGACGATGATGGATGGGGGAGGCCGGCAGTCGGGTCGGACGGGACGACCGGGTCCAACGGCTGGCTGGCGGGCGTCGCGGGGCGTTTCCGACGGACGGGCGGCGCTGCTGGCGGCGCTGGCCGATTATCGGCGGGGCGTCGCCGAGGCGCCGGTGGTGTGCAAGTGGGGGACGCGCATCCTTCGACAAGCTCAGGATGAGCGGGGCCTGGATTCCTGCTTTCGCAGGAATGACGGGTTTGGGGGACATGACGGGGTTGGCCGTCGTGATGGGATTGTCCACCGTGGCGGGTTTGGGGGTGATGGCTGGTCCGTGATGGAGGGGGCCGGGGCCGGCCCGCTGGTTTTCGTGGCGTCCACGGGGGAGGTGGACCGGCACGGCGATACCGTCGCGCCGGAGGGTTGGCGTCTGGACGCTTACCGGGATAACCCGGTGGTGCTGTGGGCCCACGACTACGGCGAGCCGGCCATCGGGCGGGCGGAGGCGGTGTGGAGCGACGGACGGGCGCTGCGGGCGCGGCTGGAGTTCGCGCCCACGGAGTTCGCCGGCCAGGTGGAGCGGCTGTACCGCCAGGGCTACCAGCGGGGCGTGTCCGTCGGCTTCCGGCCCCTGCGGTTCGAGGAGCGGCGGGACCCGGTGAACGGCGCGTTCCTGGGCATCCGTTTCCTGGAGCAGGAGCTGCTGGAGATCAGCGCGGTGCCGGTGCCGGCCAACGGCGGCGCGCTGCTGGCGGAGGAGGCTGCCCTCACCCCCGTATCAAGTACGGGGCAGGCTCCAACCCTCTCCCCTTGGGAGAGGGGGCAAGTAGCGGAGGAGGTGGTGGGGCTGCTGCGGGGGCTGCGTAACTGACATCGATGGACAGGATGGACAAGGATTATAAGGAGTTTGCAAAGGTATGACGCTTTCAACATGGGAACTGGAGACGATCAAGAACGAGGTTGCGGAGGTGCGCGAGTTCTACCGGCAGCGCATGGACGCGGACCTGCCACCGTTGCGGGAAGAGCTGGACAGGCTCAGCCGGGCCGTGGGCGAGCTGACCGAGAAGCAGCGAGCCGGCGAGCGGCAGGCGATGCTGGCGCGCTACGCCGGCGGAACCGGGAGCAGCGACCGGCCGCGGGTGCCCTTCGGCAAGTACCAGGGCATGGACGCGCTGGACCTGGCCTGCGTGCGCAGCGTTCTGGCGGCGCAGCAGCGGGAGCCGGGCGACGTCAATCCGCGGGCGCTGGAGGACTGGCAGGCCAACCTGAAGGCGGCCATGGACAGCACCACCGCCGGCTCCGGCGATGAACTCGTCGCCACCGGCGAGGCGGCCGCCCTGTGGGCCGACATCAACGTGGATACCCTGGTGGCCGGCCTGTTCACCCGCGTGGACATGCCGACCAATCCCTTTGAGATCCCGCTGCAACTTGGGGCCGTGTCGTGGTACCCGGGCACGGAGAACACGGCGACCACCGAGACCGCGCTGACCACCGGCAGGCAGACGCTCACGGCCCACGAGCTGGTGGCCGAGGTCCCGTGGTCGCTGACGCTGGAGGAGGACGCGGTGATCGCCATGGCGGCGGAGGTGCGCAGCACGCTGGTGCGCAACGCCGTGGAGGTAATCGACGACGTGCTGCTCAACGCCGATACCACCTTGCAGAACAACATCAACGCCGACGGCGCGACCATTGCGGCGTCCACGGCGGGCAAGGCCCACTGGCTGGTGGGCTTCGACGGGCTGCTGCACCTGCCGCTGGTGGACAACACGGACCAGGGCAACGACCACGGCGCCGCGCCCAGCGCCGACATGTTCAACGAGGCGCGGGGTCTCCTGGGCAAGTACGGCGTGCGGCCGTCGGAGCTGGCCTACATCGCCGACGTGGGCACGTACATCAAGTCGCTGGGCGTCAGCGAGTTCCGCACGCTGGACAAGCTGGGCCCGCAGGCGACGCTGCTCAACGGGCAACTGGCCCAGGTGGACGGCATCCCGGTCATCGTGTCGGAGCAGATGGCGCAGTCCGACGCCGACGGCAAGGTGACCGACGGCGGCTCCAGCAACACCAAGGGCCGGCTGCTGGCGGTGAACCGGACGCAGTGGCGGCTGGGTTTCCGGCGCGAGTTGATGATCGAGACCACCCGCGACATCCAGAAGCGGCAGAACATCATGGTGGTGAGCATGCGCCTGGCGTTCATGGAGCGGACGGGCGGGCGGTCTTCGGCGACGCACACGGCGTTGCAGTACAACATCACGGTGTAGTCGTCAGAATCAGGATTTACCGGATTTGAGGATTCGCAGGATTGTATGGCTGTGCCGGCTGAGGTCCTCAATCCTGCCAATCCCAAAATCCTGGCAATCCTGATTCAGACAATGGGAGGAATGATGCCCAACTCTTACGGCGACCTGACTACGCTCAAATCGCCGGCGTTTCTGAACACGCCGGACGACACACAGGACAAACGGTTGCTGGGGATGCTGGAAACGGCGTCCCGCTGGATCGACAGGTACTGCGACCGCCACTTCTACGTCACTGAAGGCGAGCGCAGGTTCGATGGGACCGGGCGGGTTGTACTGGCGGTAACGGACCTGGTGTCCGCCGAGGAGGTGCGGGTGCGCCAGGGCGCGACGGGTCGGTGGGTCGGCTGGAACTCCGGCGACTGGCTGGCCTACCCGCTGAACGCCACGCCCACGGAGCCGGACGGGCGACCCTACACGCGCATCGTGACCACCGCTGGCGGCCGGCGGTTTCCGCTGAGCCGGGGAGGGGTGATCATCGCCGGCCTGTGGGGCTATGGCGACGTGCGCGAGGACGCGGGCTTGCAGGTATCGGGCGACAGCGTGGCACCGGAGGACACGGAGATCACGGTGGCCGCGTCCGACGGCGACCCTTCCGTGTCGCTGTCGGCCGGCCACACGGTCCGGGTCGGCGAGGAGCAGATGTACGTGACGAACGCCGTCGACGGCCAGGACGCAACCACGCTCACCGTGCGGCGGGGCGTCAACGGCACGACGCCGGTCACGCACGCCGCCGGCACGGGAGTCGAGGTGTATCGCTATCCGCCCGCGGTGACCGAAGCATGCCTGATGCAGGCTGCCATCTGGTGGCGGGAAAGGTTCAGCGCGCCTTTCCGGCCACTGGAGGGAGAGGTCGGGGGCGATGATAACGAAGTTTCCCCGCTGGTTCGGGGGCTGCTGAAGCCGTATCGCCGGCGGACTGCCACCTTTGGAGTGTAGCGATGACGGGGTATTCCAGCGCGGGGCGCAGCCACGTGGCCGTGGAGGACGCCGGCGGAACGATGCGGGACCTGTCGCCCTGGGTGGAACGAGTCGGGCCGCTGGGGCGGGAGCTGAGCGCAAGGGACGCGGCCGGCGTGAACGATGCGGCTCCAAGGTCGATGGCCGGGGCGGAGCTGGCCCAGGAGTTCACGCTGTCGGGACGGTGGGACGACACGCCGACCGTTAGCCCGGACGCCGTGCTGTCGGGCATCGTGGGCCGGACGGTTGCGGTGGATTACGGGCCGGCAGGCAGCGGGCCGGGCCGGCGTCGGGTGTCGGGCCGGTTCGTGTGCCTGTCCTACCGGATCAGCAGCGCGGCCGGCGAGCCGGTGCGGTTTACCGCCGTGTTCCGGCAGGACGGGCCGGCGTCGCTGGGGACGTGGTGACGGAGCGGGCTACAGCTCCCGGCGGAGGAAAATGGACACCTGCTCGCTCAGTTCGTCCATCCTCTGTCGCAGGACCTGGAGTTCCGCTTCCTGCTCGGCGACCCGCTTCTCGAGATGTTCGATCCGCATTTCCTGGTTGCTGAGACGTTCGCGAATGCCCTGAGTGGCCAGACTGGGATTGAGCAGGAGCCGGAACCAATGCGGGACGTATTTTGCGGGAGAAAGCATCATTAACCTTTCCATTGCTGTGGGCCGGCGCTGAGGACCGGCCAATGTCGGCGTATTGGGAAATTGGCAAACTGAGCAGCGAAAAGACGCCGGGGGCGGGATCAATCTGCGGCGACTTCTTCGGGAGTGATGACGACGCGGCCGGCGTCGTTATGCCGGTGGCGCATGAGGAGGTCCATGCGCTCGTGCATGGCAACCACCAATCCGCGGACCTCGGCCAGTTGTTCGCGGACGGTGCCCATCTGCTCTTCGAGGCGCTCGATCCGAGCAGTGAGAGTGCGAAGCTCCCCTTCGATGCGGCCGATGGAGAGCCCCTGCCTATAAAGGGCGCCAAGGATGGCGATCAACAGGAGGCAGATGAAGGCCAGAAAGCCGTAGAGGATGTAGAGCTCGGCGGTAACCATCATAGATGCCACACAAATTTTACCGGCATTGGGATTATGGCAGAACTACCGAGTGTCGGCCAGATCAATCTGCGGCGACTTCTTCGGGAGTGATGACGACGCGGCCGGCGTCGTTATGCCGGTGGCGCATGAGGAGGTCCATCCGGTCATGCAGCGCGCGCATCAGCCCTCTGACTTCGGCCAACTGTTCCCGAAAATCGGCCATTTGCTCGCGGAAGTTGTCCAGCTGTTCGCGGAAGTTAACCATTTCGTGCTCCAGCCTTTCAATCCGGGCAATCTGGCCTTCCAGACGGCCGATGGCACGGCTCTGGCGGTAGAGGATGCCAAGGATGGCAATCAGCAGCAGAGCGATAAAACTCAGCAGACCGAGGAGGTAGTAATCCGCTGGGGTCAGCATTGGAAAGGTCCAGCAAAGCAGCAGGCGATGGCGCGATTATGGCAGATGCGCCCGGCTGCGGCAATGTGTGATTCCAGGTCAGTCTTCAAGCAGGGCCAGAGCCCGTTGGACGAAAACCTGCACCAGGGGCAGGCCCCGGGCGACGTCGTCGGGCTCCATGAAGTCGTGGGTGGCGTTGGCGTGAAACTGCTGGGCGGCGAAGAAGCCGGCGATGACGGCGGGATCGCCGGCGGCGAGGCGGTCGGCGACGGCCTTCACCGCGTGGTGGTCTTCGCTGGGCCAACCGCGCTGGCGGGCCACGGCGGTCACCGCGTGGACGGCGCCCTGCCAGAGCCGATCCGAGCCGGCGGCGTTGTCTCCTGCTGTGAAGTGGGCTTCGGCAGACTGCAAAGAGTCCCGTGCTGCCCCGGCGTGCTCCTGGGGAGACTGGGGAGCAACCTGCCCGTAGGCGTCCAGAAGGGCGAGCATACGGTCAACGAACTCGCGCATCAGGCGGCAGTAGTCGGCCAACTGGTGGCGCTCGACGAAGCCGTAGTTGAACTTGGCGCGGAACTGCTGGGCCACGGCGAACTGGTGGCGCAGGTGGTGGTCGCGGGCTTCGTTGGCCAGACGGTCGGCGGCGGACTTCAGGTCTTGCGGGTCATCAGTCGGCCAGCCGCGCGCATCCGCCACGGCGGTGAGGGCGTGGGCCGCGGCGTTCCACAGGTTTTCGTAGGCCAGCAGCGGCTCCTCGTCCTCGAAGTGCTGGTCGGCAGCGTCGAAGAAAGCCTGGGCCGTCTGGGCGGTAGGTTGAGTGAGCATCACGAATAGCCCCCGTCACATGGGTAGTTCAATCCATTTTGGTGAAGGTGCCGCCGGTGCGGGAGGCGATGGCCTGGAGGGCGCCGGTGTTGACGTTGGGGCTGAGGGCCACGGTATCGATGGGAACATCGGACCCGGCCAGCGCGTCGACCGTTGCCTGATCGAGGTCGTTTATGGGAACGGCCTTGCCATCGGTCATGAGCACGTAGCGCTGGTCGTGGCAGGAGCCGTCGCCCAGGTCCATGACCTTCGCGTCATCGCCGAGGCGCAGGGCGGGCCGGTCGGGCACGGAAACCATGGTGCCACCGTCGTCGGCGCGAGACAGGGCCAGGGCCGCACCGTCAGGCGGGGCGACGCCTACGGGAACCGGGCCTCCGGTCGCCACAGGCTCACTTCCGCCGTTGTCCCGTTCGGCGCTGTCGGACCGCTCGGGATCGTCAAAGAGGAGCCATGCCAAAAGACCCAGGAGCAGCAGAAGCAGCAACAAGAGCAGAAGCCACAGCCAGATCCTGCGCCGTTCGCCGTCGTTGGCACGGACGCGCCGACGGGTGGGTTGGATGCGCACGACATGGGGGCGGCCGTAGCGCGGCTCACGGCCCCACTGCCACGGCCATCGCCACCGCCAGCCTCGCCGCCGCCGTCGCGGGTCCCGGTCGACGCTATAGCTGATCCAGTGCCTGGCCATGCTCTTTGCTCCTTGACAACCATGATGCTAATCGTTTTCGCGCATTTGCGCTAATCGCCAGTCGAAATACTACGGCCGCAATCGTCAGAATCAGGCCCCGTATCAAGTACGGGGTGACGTTATTTTCGGGATTTTATGATTGGACAGGATTGGGAGATCTCCATCGCAGAACGATTCCAATCCTGATAATCCCCAAATCTTGAAAATCCTGATGCTGACGTTCCCCACTGCAAACTGCGGTACGCATGAGGACTGACCGCTTTTTGGAGGTCCAGAGACGAGCATGACTATGAACACTGACGCAATCTCACCGCTATCGGGCGGGCCGGCTTCAATCCCCGCACTGCGCTGGCAGATATGGGTCAATTGGGCCGGCGACGGGATCTGGGGCACGGAGGACGTGGACATCTCGGACGACGTGCTGGGCCTGAGCTGGAGCTGGGGACGCCGGGGCTTGCCGGTACCCGAGTTCGCCGCGCCGGCCACGCTGGAGCTGACGCTGGACAACGCGGATCACCGGTATTCCCCCGACAGCGATGGCGGGTCGCTGGGAGCGAACGTCAGGCCCGGCCGTGAGGTCAGGCTGCGGGTCAGCCGGCTGCACGACGATTTCACCACCGGCGCGGGATCCGAGGACCTGGCCCAGCGGCCAGCGACGTTCGGCGGCACGCCCTGGGAGGTCGTCGCCACGGCGGGAAACGGCTTTGCCGTCCGGGATAGGGAGGCCCGAGGCACGGCGGGATCGTTTCCGCCGTCGGACGCGCTGGCGCTGCTGGACACCGGAGACGCCACGGCAACGCTCACGGCGCGCTACCGGAGGGCGACCAACGGCCAGGGCGGGTTCGTGCTGCGGTGCGTTGACGCCAAAAACTGCCTGCGGCTGCGGTTCGATCACGCATCCAGCGTGCTGGAGCGGGTGGCCGGCTCCACGGTGACACGGCTGGCGTCCGGGGATCCGCTGGCGTCGGCGACGTGGCACGACCTGGAAATCGAGCAGACGGCGGACAGCGTCCGGGTGCACGCCATCAACCTGGAAGCCGACGACCGCGTGGGCCGCACCCTGCTGTCGGCCAGCGGCATTGCCGATGCGCCGGACTCCGGCCGGCACGGCCTGTGGCACAGCTTCCGAAACACGGCGGACCGCTGGGGCGGCTTCGGCGTGGGCCGCGGGTTATTCCGGGGGCAGGTGACCGCGATCTCTCCCGACTACGGAGCCGGAACCTGCCGGATCGAAGCCGCAGACGTGATGCAGCGGCTGGAGTCGGTGCGGTTGCGGCGGGCGCTGCCGGGCGGGCCGATGCACTCCGGCGACGTGGCGGCCTCCATCCTGGCGTGGTCGGGCCTCGCTTCCGGCGAGTACCGCCTGGACTCGGGTCGGGTACTGCTGACCGGCGGGGCGCGGTCGGTATGGGAGGTATCGGCGGCGCGGGCGCTGCGGCGGCTGCAACGGGAGGAGCACGGTCTGGTCTACACCGACGGGCAGGGTCGGTTCCAGCTGGAAGCAGCGACGCTGCGCTCGGATATACGGGCGCACGACGACCCGGCATCGCTGGCCAGGACTACCGTGGACGACACTGCTGACGGCAGCGGCGCGTATGCCTCGGAGCTGCGCTGGGACGACGGAGCATCGGCAACGGAGGATGCGGTGGTGTTCCGCTACCGGAGGCTGACGGACGAAGGGTCGCAGCGGTTCTGGAACCTCAACGAGCCGCTGGTCATCGACCCGGGACAGGAACACCTGGTTCTGGCAGCCTCGGAAGCGTGGGAGGCAATCGACGGAGTGCGAGCGCCGGCGGCGCAAACCGATTACACGGCAACGGACGACGCGGCCGGAACGGGCGCCGATGTCACCGGTGACATCACTGCGGAATTGCTGACCGAAACGTCATCAGGCGTCGGCGGAAGAGGCCGGATGCTGCGGATCCGCAACACTGGCGCGGTTCGGGCCTATGTGCAAACCCTGAGCCTGTCCGCCGATCACTGCTGGCGGGCGGAATCAACCACGGCCCACCGAGCCGGCGCGCCGGACGCGTCCGCAGCCGGTACGCTGGTGAACTGCCGGTACGTCGACAACTACGCGGCAGCGCAGGCGGGTGCGGAGGCGCGGCTGGCGGAGCGCGCAGCGCCGCGCGGGCAGGTTGCGGCGACGCTGTCGCTGTTCGTCGCGTCCAACGCGCGCGCCGTGGTCGAGGGCCGGCTGTCGGACGTGGCGGAGCTGCGCGCTGCCGCACCGGGCATCAGCGGGGCATGGCTGCTGGAGGGCATAGAGGTAAGCGCCGGTTCCGGCGGAGAGGGCGCGGCGCGGTGGTGGCTGACGGAGGTGTAGGGATTGACGCAGACGCATCGACAGCCTTATTTGCGTTTACGGCACTAAAGTATAATAGTGCTGTCGGTTATTTACCGAAAGTACAATAAGGGACGGGATGGCTATGGAACGCGGGGCGATTGGACGTTACGAGGTTCGGGTGGTTGGCGGCGAACGGATCAGCGCCTTTGTACCTGACCCGTTGCCCCCGAACCCGCCTTTGGAGCTGGACGGGCAATTTCTGCAATCCCTGGAGGCGGCGTCTCTTGCGCTGGGAGGATTGAGTGCGACCTCCTCTTTGATACCGGACAAGGCGCTTTTCATCTACGCATACGTGCGCAAAGAGGCAGTGCTGTCGTCTCAAATTGAAGGCTCCCGATCATCGCTGGCGGATTTGCTGCTGTCCGAAGTGGCAGAGGTGCCAGGCGTACCGGTCGACGACATAGCCGAAGTATCGAATTACGTGGCTGCTATGGAACACGGGCTGGAACGGATGCGCAGCGGATTCCCCCTGTCCAACCGGTTGCTTCGAGAGATGCACGGCATCCTGCTGTCCAGCGGGCGCGGCAGTCACTTGCATCCGGGAGAATTTCGCACCTCGCAAAACTGGATCGGCGGAAGAAGACCCGGCGAGGCCGACTTCGTGCCACCTCCCCACCACATGGTGGCCGAATGTATGGGTGACTTGGAAAGCTTTTGTCATGCAAGTGACGATGGGATGCCTATTCTTTTGCGGGCAGGTCTTGCTCATTCGCAGTTTGAAACCATCCATCCCTTCCTCGATGGGAACGGCCGAGTGGGACGGCTGCTGATTACCCTGCTGCTCTGCCACGCCGGGGCGTTGCAGGATCCGGTGCTGTATCTGAGCCTGTTCTTCAAGCGCCACAGATCCGTCTACTACCAAATGCTGGATCGGGTGCGACACACCGGAGACTGGGAACGATGGCTGCTGTTTTTCCTGGATGGGGTGCGCGAGACCGCCACTGAGGCGGCGGAAACGACGCTGCGCCTGTCTCGCCTGTTCGAGACGGATCGCAACCTTATCCGCCAAAGCGGCCGCCGGGCTATCACTGCCTTGCAAATGCACCAGGTATTGACGGCGCACCCCATTCTTTCGTTGTCGGATGCAGCCCAACATACCCAGTTGTCCTTTCGAGCGGTATCCGCCACGATGCGCGCGCTAGTTGACCTGGGCATCGTCCGCGAAATCACGGGGCAGCGGCGCAACCGCCTGTTCGCCTACGATCAATACCTCTCCATCCTGAGCGAGGGGACGGAGCCGTTATAGGCGGACGCTGCCGGCAGCGTGATAACATCGGAGGTCAACCATGCTACCGGGAGAAGCGGAGTGACCGAAAAAGTCCAATGGGGCAACCCCTTTGACGACGCCGGCATCGAGGAGATGGCCGACTGGATGGCTCCCCGGCTGGGGCAATCCCCCATGTACCAGATGGCCATCGACGCGGCCGACCCGGATCTGCTGGCGGTGCTGCTGGAGCGGCTGATGAACGAGTACCTGGAATATCGGGAAATCCCGGCCCGTGTCCGTCGGGACCGCAACCTGGTGTACGTTTCCATGGGCGAGGATGACGATGATGAGGAATCGGCAGCGAACATCAGCGTACCGCTGGTGCGCGCCCTGATGCGCCGCCTTCGCGGCTCCGGCTGGTGGCAATAACTGGTGACCGCTCGCATTGCTGCCACTCAGGACGGGGCTACCACTCGGAGCGGGGCGGGCGCTCCATGAGCGCGGGGATGCACTCCGCCGCCGGCAGCCCTTCGAACAGCACCCGCGACATCAGGCGGGTGATGGGCAGGTCCACGTCCAACCGCTCGGCGATTTCCAGGGCGGCCACGGTGGTGTTGACGCCCTCGGCGACGGCCCCCATGTCGGCCAGGATGTCCGGCAATTGACGACCCCGGGCCAACTCCTCGCCCACGCGCCGGTTGCGACTCAGCGGACTGTTGCAGGTGGCCATGACGTCGCCCAGGCCGGCCAGGCCGGCGAAGGTCATGAGCTGGGCGCCGGCGGCGATGCCCAGGCGTCCGATCTCGTTCAGGCCCCGAGTCACCAGGGCGGCCTTGGCGTTGTTGCCCGCCTCCATGCCATCGGCGATGCCAGCGGCCAGGGCGATGATGTTCTTCAGTGACCCGCCCATCTCCACGCCCACCACGTCGTCGCTGGTGTAGACGCGAAAGGCCGGCGACATCAGGGCATCCTGGACGAGACTGCGGGATTCTTCCTCCAGGGCCGCCACCACGGTCACGGCGGGTTTGCCGGCTATGACTTCGCCGGCGAGGTTGGGGCCGGACAGGACGGCAAAGCGACCGGGTGGGTGACCCGGCATTTCCTGCGCCAACACTTCACTCATGCGCAGGCCGGCGGGCAGTTCCAATCCTTTGGTGGCGCTGAGGACCACGGCGTCAGCGGGAAGGTACGGGGCAATGCGCCGCAGGTTCTGACGGAAACGATCGGACGGCACGGCGACGATGACCAACCGCGCACCGCGCAGGGCCGACGCGGGGTCATGCTCGACGGAGAGGGTCGCGGGAAACGGAACATCGGGCAGGCGTCGGGCGTGCTGGCCGGCGCGACGCAGCGCTTTGGCCTCGTCGGCAGTGCGGCAGAGGAGACGCACCGGCGCTCCACCGCGAGCCGCCAGGACGGCGAGGGTAGTGCCCCAGGTGGTGGCGCCGAGGACGGCTGTATTGGGGGACACGCTATGAGAGGGCAAGGCGGGAATCTATCTCAGGCTGCAGGGTGCCCCTGGCCAACACTGTAAGTGCGCCGCGGGCACGGCTCATGCCGATGTAGGCCGTTGGGGCCGTCGATGGGGCGGTCCAGTCGGTCAAGAATGAGGATGATGACATGGCTTTCCATACCCTTGAACGACTGCGCTGTGCTGAACTTCAGGTGAGCCGACGCGTCGGCGCCTGAGGCCGACAATGCCAACCACTGCCCGCGGGAGTAGTCCAGCAATGGGTATGAGCCATAGGTACGAGCAGCGTCGATGCCGGTATTGACAAGGCGACTGGTTGATAGAACTGCTATTTCGCCGATGCGAACATCCTCGACAAGGAGGCGTTGCACCTCCGCGTCCAGCAGGTCGGACAATTCATTGGTGTCCTGCCAATATTGATACCCGGGGCGAGGCCCATGCACCTGTCGGAGGCGGGTTTCGGGGATGTCAGAACCCACGAGGCGGGCGGTGTCCTGAGCAATGGGAGGCGTGTTGCGACAGTTGATCAGCAAGTTGCGTCGAGCGGGATGCTCACAGTACCGCAGCAAGTTCCCCTCCGGATCAGCAGCCTGGCTGAGGTAGATTGCTTGATTGGTGAAATCGCCGAACATCGCCCAACGACCTGCGGCCAGTCCTCCCTCCAATGCCATATCGATGAGGTCAATATACGGCGATTGACACAAATCCTGGGCCTCATCTACGACCAGGACGTCAAGTTGCGGGCCGGCAGATTGCAAGGCGCGGCGTGCGTATTCAGGATAAACCTGTTCGTACAACTCCCGTTCGCTGGCCTCACTGCTCGCGACGATAAAATCCCGGCTGCCTGGACTGCTGAGAATAAGTGATTGCATTACGTCGTCCCAGAAAGCTCCGACGGTAACGCAGTCAAAGTTACGAGTTTGCTGCTTCAGCCAATGACCCAAGAGGCGATTGTAACAGAGCAACCCAACGCGATGGCCGGCGGCGGCAGAGCGACGGGTGCATTCCAGGGCGAGC
This sequence comes from Dehalococcoidia bacterium, assembly GCA_965207585.1. Lineage (GTDB taxonomy): Bacteria > Chloroflexota > Dehalococcoidia > Lucifugimonadales > UBA3495 > Bin87. The sequence goes on from CBDBMT010000003.1 coordinate 765,039, forward strand.
ATGGTCTTGCCGGTGCCGGCTGCGCCCTTGAACAAACAGCGGTCATTGTCCCTGGCCAGGTCCAGGGCGGCGTACTGCTCCTCGGTAAGGCGAACGAGATGCTCGTCGATGCGGTCAAGCGTGGGACCAACAGCAGTGACCAGTTCCATGGTGAAGTTGGGAGCCAGATACCGGCGTAGGAGATTCAGGGTTTGGGTGGTAAATAGCGTTGCCGCCCCGCCGGCTCGTCCCTCGCTGCGCATCCGCAGGCCAATCCCCCTTAGTCGAGACACCAGGTTGTGCAGTTCGTCGTGGTCAATAACTGCGCGAGCCGGACGATTCACTTGGTCAGGCCAATTGCAGTCCGTAAAAGCTACGGCAAAGTCAATAGGCACTGCCAAATCGGAAAGGGACTTCTCCAAATCGTTGATCAAGGCGAACATCGCCGCCCGGCCCTGGCTGATGGGCGGTTCCACCGACGCGCGGTCGCTCATGGAGTACCACTGCCCATTGACCACTTCAAAACTGCCGCCCTTCACTTCCAAGCAAACGACTCCGCAGTTGGGCATCAGTATTAGAAAATCTATCTCCCGCGGTCGCCCCCGGTGGGAATTGTGCTCGGAGGAGTGGATCACCACCCAACCGTCGGCGGCAGGGTCATCGCGTAGCAGTTCGAAAACGGTCTGCTCGGAGTAAGGGGCATCCGAGGAGATGGTTTCGGGTATCATTACGGCCATGGGCGGGTTCGCTCCAGCGGCGGACACCGGGAATGGGTGTTGACAAGGTCCGGCAGCGTCTGCTATGTTGTATGCGTTGGGTGCTCCTGGTGAGCTTCAAATGGTTCGCCCAGCCCAACATCAGTGTCCCCTCTCGTGAGGGGTTTTTTATTTATAATCGGGCCGTCCATGCCGTCCGCGCTATCTCGGTGAGCGGTGAATCATTTGGCCAAACCTTGAGGCCGTGAAGAATTGATCCGTTACTGCTTTGGTAAAAATACGGCAACATATTCATGAAGTAAGGATAGTCCATATTTTCATAGCGGAAAGCGCGATAGACGTTGTAGGCCAGCAGGTCGGCGAGCTGCACTCCGTTTGACAACTCACTGCGGGTGAAGAATGGGTACTCAACGATGTTTTGAAAAGCGGTATTCCAGTTGCCGGAGCGCAAATAGGATGCGTGCTGCATCGCGACTGCTCGGTTGAGATTTTTGTCCATATCATCCATGATGATAAGTGCCTGCTGGTCATAGTGATATGCGCTCATATAGTTCTGAATGCGTTCCAGTAAAAATTCATATGCTCTCTGATGTAACGTTTCCACGGTCGTATCTGGATACAAATGACGCTTGTCAATAACGGACGCCATTACCACAGCTCTACGTTTTGCTACTTGCTCGAAGTATATGTTGGTAAGATTTTCAAGGGCAGGCGGGCCCAAGAGGCGCAAGAAAGGGCTGCGCTTTTCGCGTTCGTCACGGCGACGAAGCCAATTTGACTTGACCTCGCAATCGGCCAAGTCGAAATTACCAAAACCACCTCGCCGTAGGTTGGCTGCAAGGGTGAGTTTTAACCCAGACACCTCTTGCTCGAACGCCCTCCACTGTCCTTCGTATATCCCAACCGCAAGCAGCACGTAAATATGGTCTTTCGGTTTTTCGGGCGTGCCGACCGAAGGATCACGCGATCCTGACTCGTCAAGATAAAAGAAATACATCCCGATACACCAAAAGCCGGCGGCATGTAGCCGCCGGCATGTAATCACGCAGGCGACCGCTCGTTTTAGTTGTCCGCGCCCTGCTTGGTGTTGAAGTGGGGCATGACGTCGCTGGCGAACCATTCCAGCTGTTCCATGGACGCCGAGGTGGGCATGCCCATGTTGGTGATGCCGATATTGACCTCTTCCAGGCCGGGATAGCGCTCCTGGATCTCCATCAACTGCTCGGTGATGCGGTCCGGCGGGCCGACGAGGTACTGGCCGGCGGCGACGGATTCCTCGATGGTGGGCATCTTCAGGCCCTGGGGCACCGGGCGGCCGAAGGCGTTCAGGGCATTCAGCTGCTCCTGGGACAGGCCGGCGATGAAGCCGAGGGGGCCGAACATCTTGACCCGTTCTTCCATCCACAGGCGGGCTTGGTCCATGGCCTCCTTCTCGGAGTTCGCGATCTGCACGGAGTAGCCAACCGCTAGGCCCTCTCCAAGCTCCCATTCCTTCCCGTGCTCGGCGTGGATGGCCTGCCAGCGGTGGATCACCTCGTCGCTGGCGCCGCCGGTGGCCGCGCCGCCGCCGATGATGCCCTTGATGCCCCAGCGCGCCATGAAGTTGATGGCCCGGTCGCTGGCCGACACCACGGGCTGCCACCACTCAACCTCATACTTGGGCCGGGGAACCAGGGTAATCTCTTCCAGGTCGTAGCCGCGATAGGGTACGTTGGGCGGAATGTCGTAGTGCTTGCCGTGGTGGGAGAAGCTGCGCTGGTTGAACGCCTTCCACATCACCTCGACCTGCTCCTCGAAGAGCTCGCGGTTGGCGTTCTGGTCCATGATGGGCGCGCCGAAGACCTCGACCTCTCGGGTGTGGTAGCCGCGGCCCACGCCGAAGCGCACGCGGCCATCGGTGAGCCAGTCGGCGGTGGCGTAGTCCTCGGCCAGGCGCAGGGGGTTCCACATGGGGTTGATGTTGAAACCGCAGCCGAACCGCAACTTCTCGGTGAGGTGGGCCAGGTGCACCCAGAGCATCAGCAGGTTGGGAATCACCTCGTAGCCCTCGCGCTGGAAGTGGTGCTCGGCGGCCCAGAAGGTGTCGTAGCCAAGGCGATCCATGGCGATGGCGATCTGTTCGGCCTTCTCAATGGCGCCGCCGGCCAGTTCCTCGTCGGAGAGCCAGCGGTCGTTGGCGGGGGTGCCCTGGTAGCCGGGGTTGTCCATGTCGACGTTTCCGGCCCAAAGGCTGCCAAATCTGGTAATCATGTAAGGGGTTCCTCCTTGGTGGCGGGCCGGCGAGCCGGCCTGGGTTCCAGGTTCATCGGCGAATATGGTAGCGGGTTTTGGGGATGCTGTCAGCCGGACATGTTGAAATGGCGCTAGTCGCTCCCGTTTTCGTTGTCCTGTGGGTCGTTGCCGTCCAGGGGCTCCAGGGCGTCGGTCAACGGAGCCAGTGGCAAGCCGTCGTCACCGTGGCGATGCAGCGCGAACCGTCCCAACATCCTTCGGTTGGTAATGATCTCGGCGCGGTTGGCCTGAAAATCGAGCTTCAACTCCGAGCGCAGGTCGGCCATATCGCCTTTCAACTCCGAGCGCAGGTCGGCCATATCGCCTTTCAACTCTGCCCTCAGGTCGGCCATGTCGCCCTTCAACTCCGAGCGCAGCTCGATAATTTCCGTTCTTACATTCGCGACATCGCCTTTCATCTCCGCGCGCAGCTCGATAATTTCCGTTCTGACTTCGGCGATCTCCGTTCTGACTTCGGCGATCTCCGTTCTGACTCCATATATCTCTGTTCTGATTTCGGCGCTGCTTGCCTTCAGCGCGTTTTGAAGGGATGAATTGCCTACCCTTGTCATAGAAACCAGTGCCAAAAGGAGGGCGACGCCGACGCCGATGATCGTCCATTCTGTGGGACCCATGGCCAAACTCCGCTCACCAGGGAAATGTCTACATCACCGCGCCGACGTTGTTAGCGCAGCCCCCGGAAGAATTCCCGCATGTCGTTCACCAGCTCGGCTGGCTTCTCAAGGGCAGCGAAGTGGCCGCCGCTGTCCATCTCGGTCCAGCGCTGCACGTTGTAGGTGCGCTCGGCCCACGAGCGCGGGGGCGTGGACAGTTCCCTGGGGAACACAGCGATGGCGCAGGGGACGCCGATCTGATCGTCGGGGCCGAAGTACCAGGGAGTGCGGCTGTTCTCGTAGTACAGGCGGGTGCTGGAGTTGATGGTCTGGGTGACCCAGTAGATCATCACGGTGGTCAGCAGGTCGTCCTTGGTGTAGACGCTCTCCACGTCGCCGTTGCAATCGCTCCAGGTGCGGTACTTCTCGACGATCCAGGCACAGAGGCCGACGGGGGAGTCGTTGAGCCCGTAAGCCAGGGTCTGGGGCTTGGTGCCCTGAATGTGGCCGTAACCGCCCTCGGCGGCGGCCCATGCCACGCGCTGGTTAATCATGTCGATCTCAGCGTCCGACAAATCGGCTGCCCATTCACGGCGATAGCTGCCCTGCGTGGTCGAAATCAGCTGATCCAACCGTTCCCGCGGGCCGAGGCCCTCCACGCTGGCGCCCTGGTAGGGGATGGCCTGGGTCACGGAGGTGGTGTGGATTCCGAGGACGTGGTTGGCGTGGTGATAACCCAGGCGGGCGGTGACGCCGGCGCCCCAGTCGCCGCCCTGGGCGGCGTAGCGCTGGTAGCCCAGTTCGTCCGCCATGAGGATGTCCCACAGTTCGGCGATGCGACGGGTGTTGACGCCGCGCTCGCGGGTCTGGGCGCTGAAGCCGTAGCCGGGCATGGAGGGGACGACCACGTCGAAGGAGTCGGCCGGGTCGCCGCCGTAGCTGGCCGGGTCGGTCAGCATGGGGATGATCTTGTGCATCTCGTAGATGGAGCCGGGCCAGCCGTGGGTGACGATGATGGGCATGGGGTTGGGACCCTGGCCCTTCTCGTGGATGAAGTGGATGCCCTGGCCCTCGATGGTGGTGTAGAAGTTGGCGAAGGCGTTGAGGCCGGCCTCGGCCTTGCGCCAGTCGAAGCCGTCCTGCCAATAGGCCACCAGCTCCTTGATGTAGTCGAGGTTGGAGCCGTAGTCCCATTCGGCGCCGGGGATCTCGTCAGGCCAGCGCACGTGATTCAGCCGATGCCGTAGGTCTTCCAGCACGTCGTCGGATACGTTGATGGTGTAGGGCTGTACCGCCATGGTTAAACCTCCGCGGGGCAAATTGGGTTGAATGCAAATGAGAACGCCGCCAGCAGCGGCTGTTGGCGGCAGTTTAGCATAGGGGTTGCAGACGGGCCGGCCGTGTTTGTCGGCCGGTTTTGCCAAGTGGTAAGATGAGAACAGGAGGCAAGGGAAATGGCTACGCCAGACATGCAGCGCGACCCGGTTGAAGCCAACGCCTTCCCGATGGAGGTCCGACCGCCCCTCAGAGATTCACGGGACTTGCCGTCCGGATTGTACGTGCTCTCGCTGCTAATCGCGGGAGTCGCCATACTGGCAGCCTTTTTGGCGGTCATCACAGCCGGGTACGGTCTCTCCAAACTTGCCGTAGCGGCTTCCTGGGTATTTATAGCAGCTGCGGGTCTCTGGGCTGGAGGAACAATCTATATTCTGTCGGCGAATGGTAAGAGATTATGGCGGCGTCTTCGCTCGACGAGTAACGGCCAGCCAACAAATTAAATACCAAGTACGCTATCACAACAAGAACCAAGAACACGAAGACCGCCAGCCCAATCGGCACCGCGTCCCTCATCCGCCGGCGAAGAACGCCGGAAGCGTCTACCCCGGATGACAACATCCGATGGGCCGCTGCGAAAACGTCCACCCCTGCCGCTGCCATCGCAATAAGCACCGCAATGTGCTGGATCAGGTTCGCTCCCAATAGAGGAGCAAGCTCAGATAATACCTCTAGCATAGTGATGCGTTCACGCTGTGCGACGGTTTCGCGTCCTGTGAAACTGACCATGGCGCAATGATCTCAGGCCACGGCCTCTTCCTCACAAGAACCGCGTGAACACCTGGTTGGCCACCAGGTACGCTTCCTCCTCCAGCCGCAGTAGGCTGTCTCCTTCCCACACCAGCAGCTCGTTCGCTCAAAGTACATCCTGCCATAACAGATGCTATGCTCGCACTGATGCAAACCGCTTTTCACCGGCGGTGCCGCGCTGCATTGACACACCCGATAACCCTGGGCGCGCTGGGTGTCCTGCTAATCAATGACCTGGTTTTGAAAGCCCTGTGGTCGAACCCCTGGACCACCGGGAAACTGAGCGACCTGGCGTGGGTGGCATTCGCGTCGCCGCTGCTGGCGTTTCTGCTGTCCCCGGTGGCCCGAAACAGCCGCCATGCGCAGCGGGCAGTGTGGGTTGCTGCTTACGTCGGGCTGCCACTGCTATACGCGGCTTTCAACACTTTCCAGCCGGTTCACGACGCGATATTGCGCGGGTTGTCGCTGGTGTCGTGGGGCACTGCCGGTTCGCCTTTTGACCCCATGGATTCACTGGTCATTCCGCTTGGCTTGTGCTTGGCGCTGTGGGTCTGGAACCAGTGCGGCCGCCCGGCGGGGTTGCGACGGCAGCATATTGCGACGGTAACTGCTGGGCTGGCCGCTCTCGCGTCGATAGCTACTTCATATCCCGAACCTGACGACTCTGGCGTATATGCCTTCGCCCTTACCGAGCAAAACACGGTCGTCATAACACTCTACGGGCGGAGCGCGACCGCGGCCGTCGCCGCGTCCTCCGGGCAAAACACTGACGCCACAGTAAGCTCCGGCCTGGAAACTTCTGACGGCGGATTCACGTGGGATAGGTTTGACGTGTCCAGAACGTTGCTGCCCTTCGTCTCACAGCCCAGCGTGACAACTCCCCGGGGAAGTTTCGCCATCACAGGCACCGGGATAGCGCGCGATGGTATCGAGGTTTATTCCACCGCTTATCTTCACAGCGACGTCAGCAGATGGGTTCAGATACAGGAGACAGATAGACGTCTCAAGCATCAACCGGTCACCACGAAAGCGCAGAGCATAATCTACGACCCGCAGTCCAGCAACTTGATTGTCGCAATGGGCCGTCAAGGGGTCGTGGTCGGTACGCCGGACGGCCGATGGACGCCGGTTGCGATAGGCTCGTGGAGTCCAACCGTTTCCTCCCGGTACAGCAGAATGCAACTGCTATTCGGCTCCGCGAATTTCTGGTACGTCGTGGCGCTCCTGCCACTGGCGGCGACTGGGCTGGTAGTGGCGTCAACGTTCCAACTGGCCCGCAGGATTGCGGACGCGGCTCCCCCCAGCGATCGGGCGCCGGTCATATCGGTAATATTGAGTGCGTTGGCGGTCTCTATGGGACTCTTCCTGCTGTTGACATTTGGCAACTTCCCGGAAGGCATGACCTCGCTCTACGACATACGCCGCTTCGGTATCTCGTTCATCGGCTGCCTGCTGGCAACCGTGCCTTTTCTGATACTAAACGACCTGCGCAGGCAATGGCGCGCCGCAGGAGCAGAGCCCATCACCTGGCGCCGCGCGGGGCTTACGTTCCTAGCGATGCTGGCCCTGACCGTTCTGCCCTTTGTGATATGGATGCAGCTCAATATTCCCCTGGAATTTCTTTATCTCTCCGTTATCGTGTTGGTGATTCTGACTGGCGCAGCCGTGCTGAACTATTCGCTCTCAAAGCCTCGGTTGACATCTACGTCCGAAGACCCGCATCCGACTGACCCGGATGCGTAGGCCCTTTCAAACTCACAAGAACCGCGTGAACACCTGGTTGGCCACCAGGTACGCCTCCTCCGCCAGCCGCAGCCGGCCATCCGGTTCCCAGACCAGCAGCCCGTCCGCCGTCAGCTCCGACAGTTCCGTTGCGTAGCGGGCCAGCAGGTCGATGCCGGTGCGCGCTGAGGCGGCGGCAACGTCCATGCCGTCCAGCAGGCGCAGGCCCAGGAACATGGTTTCGGCGGCGGTGGTCGCCTCATCGGATACTTCCGAGCCGTCCACCGTCGGAACGTCCGCGATCCGGTTCGCCATCACCGCCGGCCAAGGGTCGTCGCGTGTTACATCTTCTGCCCACTCCCGGGCCAGCCGGGCATATTCGCGCGGCGAGCGTACCGTCCAGAACCGGCAGGCGGAGCCGGCGTCGTTATCCTTCAGGGACGAGGGGACCCACAGGGACGAGTGCGCCCCAGGGCCGACGCCGACCCATTGCAGGTTGCGCCAGTAGGCCAGGTTGTGCTCCGACTCCCGCCCGGGTTGCGTCCAGTTGCTGATCTCGTAGTGATGGTAGCCGGCGGCGGCCAGGGCGGCGCGGGCGTGGTCGTACATGTCGGCGGCAAGATCGGGATCAGGTTCGGGCAGGCGGCCCTGCTGTACCCAGCGGCGCAGGGGAGTGCCCTCCTCCAGCGTCAACGAGTAGAGAGACAGGTGCTCCGGCGCCAGCGCGACGACCCGCGCCACGGTGTCGCGCCACTGGTCCAGTGACTGCTGGGGCAGGCCGTACATGAGATCCAGGTTCACGTTGTCGAAACCGGCGCGACGGCAGCGCTCCAGCGCCTGAGCGGCCTCATCGGCATCATGGCGTCTACCCAGCATGGCCAGCAGGCCGTTGTCCATGCTCTGCACGCCGATGCTCACCCGGTTGACGCCGGCGGCACGGAGCTCAGCGCACTTCCCGGGAGACAGGTCGTTGGGGTTGCATTCGGCGGTGATCTCGGCGTCGGCGCGGACCCTGTAACTGCCGGCAATAACATCCAGGATGCGGGCCACGTCGCCTTCGGGCAGATAGGAAGGCGTGCCACCGCCAAGGAAAACGGTATTGACCACCGGACGGCCGAGGACGACAGACCAGACCCTGATCTCCTCGATGACGGCGTTGAGGAAGTCATCGAACTGGGACTCGATGCCCTGGTAGGTGTTGAAGTCGCAGTACGGGCACTTGCTCAGGCAGAAAGGCACGTGCACGTACAGGGAGATGCCTTCGTCCAGCGCGGAACCGGCACGGTCCTTAAGTTGGGGCGAGTGAGACATAACGCATCCTGAAGGCCGGGGAGGCATGAATAAAACGCAGGGGCGAATGATCATTCGCCCCTACCACAGAGTCAATATCTTTGGATCCTGGAGATGGTCAACCGCCGCGCTGGTCCTCGTCGGTGTCGGTGGGGCGGGCCTCGCCGTCCACCACGCTGTCGGGGTCGCGGTCTTCCGGCCGTGGAGGGGGCGGTTCGCCCATGTGCTCGCGCACGACGGCGCGGGGGCACAGATTCCAGAAAAGCCAGACCGCCAGCCCCAGGATGATCAGGTCGTCGTAGCGGCCCAAGCCGTAGGGGATGCGGTCGCGCACCAGGTCGACGGGGAAGATGGCGTAGATCACCGCCAACGGGATCAGCAGCTTGATCAGCAGATTGACGCGCGAGTCGCGATGCAGCCGCCACAGCGCGCGCACGAACTTGACGATGCGCGGCCCCAGCTGGGGGCCGAACATGAGCAGGATGGGCCAGAGAAAGCGGAGCATGATAACGTCGCCTAGACAGTACCATCCTAGCACAACATAGGCCACCGCTGGCATTTCAGGCGTACCCGATTTGTCACTGCGAGCGCAGCTCGTTGGTGTAAGGGAGACCTCTGGGGCAAACGTTGCTGCTACGGCATCGAGATTGCCATGGCGCGAGCGCCTCGCAATAACAACCGACTGGATTCTGAATACCTATGGTTGCCGCTGCTATACCGCGGCGATTGGGTTCCGAGTGCGCAGTTCAGGGAACAGCGAGAAATCCCGGTCCCGGGTAAGCAGTTCTTCCACGCCATGCGCGATACAGATGGCCGCGATACGGGCGTCATGGACGACCCCGCCGACCACCCTGGGCCGTTGTACGAACCGACCCAGCAGCTCCGCAAAGTCGGGCGTTTCTCCGATGAGACGATTGGACGGCGCCGCAGTCCAGGCGGCGAACTGACGCCAGGCCTGTTCCTGGGTCGAGGCGTCTTCCCGCCAGATTCGGGGGTTGGTCACTACGCTGAGAAATTCGTAGCAGCACGGCCACGGTATCGCCCAAATCGCGCCGCCTTGCGCCAAGGCCCGCATAAGGGCTGCCGCCGCCAGGTGCTCTCTGCTCTCCCGACGGTGCGCGTAAACCAGGATATTAGTGTCGACGGCAATCAACGGGAGTCGGAAACGCCATAGATGATAGATCGCAAATCAGGCCAGGAATATTGTTCCAGCGGGTCCCGCCGCGCAGGGTCGCCCACGCTGAGATCCGGGAGGCTGTAGGCTGTCTGCGGTGGGGTCTCCAACACCAGACGCAGCCCGTCTTCGACTACCGCCCGCAGCGGACGCCCGGTCTGACTGGCATGTCGTTTTGCCCGCGCCAAGAGCTCATCCTGAATGTCGATCGTGGTCTTCATATCACCATACTAGCCATATCATTTTTTATGGTCAACCCATACTAACTTCAAGGTGGCGGCTTTCCATAGTTAATCCATCATTCCAGCGGAAGTGGGGATCCATGAGGTCGTTGTGGTCGGAATACTTTGGATTCCGAATTGTGCCGGAATGACGGTTCGGGACGCAAGGCTGCCCTCACGAGATTGCCACGCTTCGCTCGCAATGACGGTTCATGTGCAGCTGGGTACGCATCAGCAAGCCAACCCGGTTGACACTGCCGGCCTCCGCCCTAGAATGGCGCGTACCCGCTAACCCTTGGAGGCCCGCCGTGCCCGACAACTATTCGGAAGAGGAACTGCTGGAACTGGCGCGGAAGTACAGCTTCCGCAGCCGCATGGACCGCAGCGGCGTCACCGGCCCGATCTTCGTCTGGGGGCGTGGCTCGGTGGTGCGCGACGCCAACGGCAAGGAGTACCTGGACTTCAACTCCGGCCAGATGTGCGCCGCGCTGGGACACAACCACCCGCGCATCGTGCAGGCGCTCCACCCACGCGGGCACCGACCCGTTGGGCAAAAGTGCAAGGGGAAGGGTAGCCTCTCAGACCTGCATATCCCCAGCATGACCGTAAGCCACTCTACACCGCCCAACCAAACGTGGTAAAGTCGCCAAACGGGACTGCAACGGCGGAAAAGACCTCTGCAGGCCATAGAGGTCCGCCGAAAGCCAAGCACAAGTAGACACCAGGACACGCATTCGAGTACGAGTGCTAACTACCGATGCCGACTAACTCAGCATGTTGGAACACATCAAAGGCCACCCACAAAACAAAACCAACCAGCGCCCTCGGGATGTTGAGACCGAGGGCGCTGGTTTTCCCGCCAAATCCAGATTCTGCTCTATTTCGGACCAGAATCTTTAGGATTTTCATCGGGGGCAGATGTAGGCTCGGGTGTCGGTGTCGGGAGCGGCGTAGGTACCGAGGTTGGGTCGGCATCGCTGCCGCCATCTCCGTCACTTTCGTTGTCCGAATCCGGTGGAGATGGGATTTCGAAAGGCTCGTTGAAATCCGAGAAAGTAACAGTCTGCCAAGACTCGTACGCCTTGAGTTCCCCATAAACAGGGTAGCTGCCATGCGTCGAATACTGGTAAATCAGGCCATCTTCCTTCTCAATCAGAGCAACGAATTCCTCCTCGCCGGCCAGCATCTGCTTGCGCGGAGTATCCACCCCTTGCTGAACCTCCTCAGACATCTCGTCGATGTCTCCCCAAATCTGCTGTGCTTTCCTCGCCATGTTGACCTGCGCCGTGATCTTCGTTACCTCAACACCCCGGTGCGTCTCTTCGCTGACTACTTTCACGTCGTCCAAGTTGTCGATAAAGCCCGCGTGGGCCGACGAATCAATTTTAGGCAACTGAAAGCCCGGCGCACTGCCTGAGGACTTTACCCAATCGTCGTCCGGGCCGGGCCGCTCATACTGGTTGTCGGGCAGCACCAGATACTCAACGTATCCTAGGGTCGTCCGAATCTTCAAATAGACGCCCTCTTCATCGACGACATGACCAGTCACGTTAGATGTGAACACTGGCGGATCATCGTCCGTCTGCCGGGTCTGACCTGATGAGATCGAGTAGCTATAGGTCTTGACCACCGTCTGATCTTCAGCGGCATCCGTAAGCAACCGTTGTGCATCTGCCCTCGGGGCCAGCGTGGCGACGGCTACCAAGATTGCGACCGCGGCCAAGATGGTCGCGATGAACCCAACTCCCAGCAAAGTTCTGTTTCTTGACATGAGATTCTCCTGTTCGGATGGACGGTCCTACACTCTTTGTGACCAGCCACTTCTAGAGCGGGCCAGTCCAGACCGAACTGTTCATGAACATATAAGCAGGATTGCTACCCTGCTCGTGGAACACGTGAGATCCCCGGATGCGAAGACTGAACACTCCCAAACCTTGATTGAAGGTCAGGTGATAGGATCCGACGGAGCTCCCGTACGTACATCCGAGACAAGAAGAACCGAAGTTATCGACCTCTTCATCGTTTTCTTCGAGCCAAGCCTCCCACGAGATCTGTGTCAGGGTATGGTGAGTAGTCTTGGTGTTGACCGTTCCATGAAGACAACTCGGAATGAAATCACCTGGCGAGGGTGGATCGTTCACGGGGTTATGTGGTGAACTGGGGATTATTATGCCCTTCAGATGCACACTGCCCCTCACCTTAGCTCCATTCCACCAAACGTGCGGAGTGTGCCCCGTGAATATCGTCGCATTACTGGAGCAGGTCAGGGAGCCTATGGGCTGGATAACCGTTTGTCAAAGACAGCGATGTCGTTACCAGAAGGGGCAATCATCGCGGAAAACGTTAACGTAGCATGACAACCAAGATCATTCATGACGCCGAAGTGATTTCGCGTGATGGATAGAACTCCTACCGCCATTACGGCCAATTTTTCATCAAATCCTGTGCCCAGACCAAAAACTACGCAGCTGGGGGAGAACCAGAACTCGGTGCGTGTCGGGAAGTGTGCGAGATTCGCTGCCATCGTGACGAACTCGCCGTACGATTTCACACAGTTATCGGCACGCGGATAAAACCGACGCCGAATCCCCAATTTTGGACTCGTTATTTTGAACCATGCGCAATTAGCCCCATCGACGATTACGCGATTCGTAATCAGGTTCCTTACGTGAACAGTCTTACCTATCAGTACGCGAGTGATTGTAAGGCACACTGTCAACAATTCTGGTGGATAGCACACAAAACATGACCCGGTTGACACGCTCAACCCCTGCACTACAATCAGCCCAACCTGCTAACCCTGGAGGCCCGCCGTGCCCGACAACTATTCGGAAGAGGAACTGCTGGAACTGGCGCGGAAGTACAGCTTCCGCAGCCGCATGGACCGCAGCGGCGTCACCGGCCCGATCTTCGTCTGGGGGCGTGGCTCGGTGGTGCGCGACGCCAACGGCAAGGAGTACCTGGACTTCAACTCCGGCCAGATGTGCGCCGCGCTGGGACACAACCACCCGCGCATCGTGCAGGCGCTCCAGGAAAGCGCCGAGACGCTGATCCACAGCCACATGACCATCCTCAACGACCGGGAGATCATACTGGCCAGCCGCCTGGCGGAGATCACGCCGGAGGGCATGAACCGCAGCATGTTCCTGGGCTCCGGCAGCGACTCCAACGAGGCCGCCATGGCCATCGCCAAACGCTACACCGGTGGCTACGAGGTCGCCAGCCCGGTGGTCAGCTTCCACGGCATGAGCGACGCGGCGCGGGCGGTCACCTTCTCCGGCTGGCGGCAGGGCTACGGCCCCTACGCGCCGGGCAACTACCCCATCATCGCGCCGTACCGCTACCGCTGCTCGTTCTGCAAGGACCGGGGCGCGTGCGACTACACCTGCCTGGACACCAGCTTCGAACTATTGGACGCCCAGGCCGACGGACGCATGGCCGCGGTCATCACCGAGCCGCTGTTCAGCGCCGGTGGGGTCATCGAGCCGCCCCCGGGCTGGCTGCAGGAGCTGAAGCTGCGCTGCGAGCGGCGGGGGATGCTGCTGATCCTGGACGAGGCGCAGACCGGACTGGCCAAGCTGGGCACGATGTGGGCCTCGGAGCACGAGGGGGTGGTGCCGGACATCTTCACCATCTCGAAGCATTTCGGCGGCGGCATCGCCATTTCTGCAACCATCACCACTGACGAGATCGAGGAGAAGGCCGTCGAAACCGGCCTGGTGGTGGCCCACTCCCACTCCAACGACCCGCTGACCTGCAACGCGGCCATCGCCAGCCTGGACATCATCCTGGAGGAGAACCTGGTGGACGTGGCCGACCGCATCGGCCGGTACTGGCAGGGTCACCTGCTAAGGCTGCAGGAACGGCACGAGTTGATCGGCGACGTGCGCGGGCGCGGGCTGCTTCAGGGCATCGAGTTCGTCACCGACCGCGAGACTAGGGAGCCGGCCTACGAGCAGGGCCAGCGCATCGGCCGGATGCTGCTGGACAACGGCCTCATCGTGAGCATCCGCCGGCGGGGGTCGGTGCTGCGCTTCGTGCCGCCCTTCACGACCACGGAGGCGCAGATGGACCTGGCGGCGGAGATATTGGACGCGGCAATTGGGGCGGTGGCGTAGAGTGTGTTTACATTCAGTTTGGACAGGTTATCCCCGCTCGTTGGTGAGCAGATCTTGAAATCCGGCGGGGTTGACTATGCGGAATGTGAACTCGCCGTCAAGCTCCAGGAGGTCTGGGTCAGTGGTTATGATGGCGTCGACATGTTGCCAGATGGCGAGGTCCAAGACAGGAACGTCTTGTGGGTCTCGGCAGAGTACGCCGGACTGTGGCACTTGGTCGTATGGAAGGGCGTGGTAGAGGTATTCCGTGATGATGGAATCCTGTTGTTCCGGCGTTAGGCGAAATCGAGGTTCTGCCAGCTTCGCGGCGAGCTCTGTGATCAGGTAGTCGGAGACGACGACTTGGGTCACCCGGGATTGCATCCAATGCCAGATAATTGACCCCCGGTTGGGAACGGGAGTCATCGAGGATAGGATGGCGCTGGTGTCGTAGATAACGCGTTTGGGCGTCATGTGGCGAGGATCTCGAGTATCTGTTCCTCGTTGAGTCCGTTGGCTCGGAAGGCGGCGAGGGCTTGTTCAAAGGGAACGTAATCAGTTGGTGTCAAGGTGATGCGGTCTTCGTCACGCCTTATGACCATGAATCGTTCGCCAGGGAAGAGGCTTGCCATGGATGCTGGGACGGTGAAGTGACGTTTGGCGAGTGGGTCGAAGGCTCTGGCATTGGAGCAAACCAGCGCCCGCATCAGCTCGTTGGGGCTGATACCCAAGTCTTGGCTCTTGCTGGCAATGTGTTCAGCCGTCCAGTCGGGGATATCGATTTGGATGGATTGCATGGGAAAGTGTCCGCAAGTTTCGTGGGTGTCGTTGATTATAGTGCGGTTGTGGACGATGGGGAAAGGTTATGGCGCAGTTGTGCCCGCTCACCGGTCCCATGCCCGCACCACGCCGGTGATGTGCGACGTGTCGTTGTAGAGATGCATGACGCAATTGTCGGGGTAGGTGTAGATGACTGTCAGGGAGCAGTTGCGCATGGCGAACTTCCAGTTGGCCTCCAGGGGCAGCTCCAGCAGGGAGACGATGCCGGCGCGGAGGCTGCCGCCGTGGCCGACCAGCAGCACGTTCTCGTCCATGTGGTCGCGCTTGACCCGCTGCACGATGCGGGCCAGGCGGGCGCTGGTATCGCGGATGGTCTCGCCGTTGGGGGGCGCGAAGTCCAGGTTGTTCTCCAGCGACGGTTCGTAGAGATCGGGGTAAGCCTCGCGGTACTCGGCCTCGGTGAGCCCCTCGAACACGCCCTTGCTGTACTCCCGCAACTCCTCGGTGAAGGTGATGGGAATATCCCGCTCGCTCATCGCGACCCGGGCGGTCTCGGCGGCGCGCGCGAGGTCGGAGGAGTAGGCGGCGTCGATACGCACGTGCGACAGTCGGCGGGCCAGCATCTGCGCCTGCTCGCGGCCGCGCCCGGACAGGGGGACGTCGGTATGACCCTGGATGCGGCCCTCGGCGTTCCACTCGGTTTCGCCGTGCCTGGTTATGTAGATAATGCCCATGTTGCTCCCTTATGGCTGGGGTTCCTAGCTCCAAATGTCGGCCATGGCGTCGGCCAGTCGTATGCAGTCTGCCACGGGTCGCAGGCCGATGCGGATGCAGTCGGGCAGGCCGAATGACGCGCAGTCCCGAACGAACAGGCCGCGCCGGGCCAGACGGTCGCGCAAGTCTGCGGCGTCGCCCACCCGGGCCAGCACGAAGTTGGCATCGGTGGGATAACAGTGGATGCCCAGGGCGGACAGCCGCTCCGTCACGCAGTCCCGGGAGGCGGCAACCGCCCGCCGTGCCCGCTCCAGGTAGGTCGTGTCCGCGATGGCGACCAGGCCCGCCGCCTGGGCCAGTCCGTTGACGCTCCAGTCGGGCTGCAGGCCGGTCAGGCGCGCAATCACCGGCGCAGCGGCCACGGCGTAGCCCAGGCGGAGGGCGGTCAGCGCGTAGTCCTTGGTCATGGAACGCAGAGCGACCACGGAGCCGTGGCTCGCTGCCAACTCGGTCACCTCGGCACCGGCACGGCGTTCGGACAGGTTGATGTACGCCTCGTCGACGATTAGCAGGCCGCCCGAGGCAGCAGCAGCGTCGGCGATGGTCTCCAGTTGGTCGCGTCCCATCAGCACGCCCGTGGGGTTGTTGGGATTGCAGATGAAGGTCAGGGCGGGCCGTTGTACAGCGATGGCGGCAGTGACAGCCGCCGTGTGCCACGCGAACCCGTCGCTGCACCGGGTCGCGGTGAGCGTGGCAACCGTGCCGCCGGAGATGCGGACAGCGCCGTCGTACTCGCCATAGGTGGGAGTGAGCAGGAGGGCGCCCTGAGCGCAGCCCCCCGGCGGTGAACCGATCCAGGCGCGGGTCAGCAGGTGGATGATTTCGGTGGAGCCGTTGCCGACGATGACGTTGGCGATGGACACGCCGCCGTCGACATGATGCGCCGCGATGGCCTCGGTGAGCGCCAGGCAGTGGGGGTCGGGATACGCGGTGAGGTCGATGGCGGCGATAGCTTCGGCGACGCCCTCCGGCGGGCCCAGAGGGCTGACGCTGGCGGAGAAATCGAGGCAGTCCTCGAGACGCAGGCCCAGCGCCCGCAGCTCCGCCTCCTTGATGCCCCCGTGGACGGGACGGGCGGGCGGGTCAGGGTTGGATGGATCGAGTTCCGTGGGCATTGGCTACTGATCGGCGCGTGCCGGCACGCGGTCCGGGTTGGCGAATAGCCGCTCCAAGGGCAGATCGAAACCCGGCAGCATCGGAGTGGTCAGAACGTCATTGGAGCCGAGCACGGCGCGTTCAGTGTACTCGTCGCCGGACAGTTCGAGAATGGTCAGGGTGTCGTTAACGGGGTCCAGTATCCAGTACTCAGGGATGCCGGCCGCGGCGTACCAGCCCCGCTTGAGCGCCAGGTCGCGCCGTCGGTCCGTGGAAAGGACTTCGACAACCAGATCAGGGATGCCGTCCAGGTAGTTGGTTCGCATTATGCCCTGATGTTCGGATCGAATGAAAACCAGGTCCGGTATCAGCATCATGGTGTCGGAAAGCGCCACGCCGGCCCCCAACCAGGCGCGGCCCAGTCTGGGCGTGGTTTCGTCAAGGTAAGCGCGTACCATCCAGTAGAGGAAGCCGATCAGATCCTGGTGGTCCAAATTCGGCGGGGGCATTTCGTAGAGCTCTCCGTCGGCCAGTTCCCACAATCCTTCAATCTCGAGGGCAAGGTACTCGGCCAGCGTGAGCTTCGCGCCGCGTTGTGTGGTGGTCATGATTGGCCTCCGCGGTTTCGTTGTTCAGGCGTTGGCGAGAGCCTATCGTCCGCGAATCAGCGCGCGCGCCGAATTGCCGAAAAGCTGCTCCAGGGGCAAGGAGAACCCCGGTAGGGTCGCCGTGGTGAGGGTATCAGCGCGGCCCAGCGTCCGCTCAACATATTCGCCGCCGGACAGTTCCAGGACAGTCAGGGTGTCATTGACCGGGTCCAGTATCCAGTACTCGGGAACGCCGGCCTCGGCGTACCAGGCCCGTTTCAATGCCAAGTCGCGCTGGCGGTCGGTGGACAACGCTTCCACTACCAGGTCGGGAACTCCGTCCAGGTAGTTCGCTTGTTGAATATCCTCCCGCCCGGCGCGCACAAACACCAAATCGGGTATCAGCATCCGGGATTCGGACAGGGCGACGCCAACTCCCCATAGGGCTTCCCCCAGGCTTGGGGCGGTTCCGTCAAGGTATGAGCATAGCATCCGGTAAAGAAACCCGACGAGGCGTTGATGGTCCAGATTGGGCGGGGGCATTTCGCACAGTTCTCCATCCACCAGTTCCCACAGCCCATCAATCTCGAGGGCAAGGTACTCGGCCAGCGTGAGCTTCGCGCCGTGTTGCATGGTGGTCATGGTTGGCCTCCGCCGTCTTGTGTTCCGGCGTTGTCGTTATTCTGTTGGGTGAAGATCAGGACCGCTGAACCGGCAGTGACCTGGCACGATTGTCGAAAAGCATATTCATTTGCAGTTCGAAGCCTGGGATCGTGCTGGTAGTGAGAACGTCTCCGCGACCGAAAACCCCGCGCAGGAAATACCCCGACTCGGTCCACTCCAGCACGCTGAGCGAGTCGGCGGCCGGATCCATGATCCAGTATTCAGGTACGCCAGCTTCGTGGTACCAATCACGCTTCAACACCAGGTCGCGTGATCGGTCGCTGGAAAGCGCTTCAACCACCAAGTCCGGCACACCTTCTACAAAACTGCCTCGAATCAAGTGCCCTTTTTCCGCTTTCAAATATACTGCGTCCGGCGTAGGGGCGCGGGTTTCCGACAATATAACCCCGATACCGGAAACGATAGTCCCCAACAGAGGATCGGTGGTGTCCATGAAATTGTTGATCATCCGAACCAGATAGTCGATCAAGTTTTGATGATCGTAGGACGGTGGCGGCATTTCAAACAACTCCCCATCGGCCAGTTCCCAAACGCCTTCGTCGACGGGGTCCAACGCGCGGTATTCGGCCAGGGTAAGCTTCGAGCCGTGCTGTATGGTGGTCATCTCGGTTACTCCAAGAGCCGGTTGCATTGGCGGCATTTTACACTACGGCCAGTAGGCCCACCGCAGCCAGAGGATGCCCACGGCTACCGCAGCGGCCAGCGCGGTGGTGGCGTAGAGGGCGCGGGTGGCCCGGCCGATGTGCTGCGCCTCGGGCTCCGGCGCCGGGTCGCCGAGGCGGTAGTGGCCGACCTTTTCCAGCGTCACGCCCAGGCCGCCGGCCATGGCGGCCATGGTCCAGCCGGCGTTGGGCGATTCGGTGCGGCCCCGGTGGGCGAACATGATGCGCCACGCCCGGCCGGAGCCCATGCCGGGAAGGGCGACGGTGGACAGCCACAGCAGCAGGGCCGCCAGCCGCGCGGGTATCAGGTTCACCAGGTCGTCCAGCCGGGCTGACGGCTTGCCCAGGTACTCGTAGCGGCCGTGGTAACCCACCATGCTGTCCAGGGTGTTGATCGCCCGGTAGGCCACCGCGCCCGGGAGTCCGAACAGGGCGAAGGCCAGCAGCGGCCCCACGATGCTGTCGGTGATGTTCTCGGCGACGGACTCGATGGCGCCGGCTGCCATCTGGCCAGTGGTGAGCTGGGAGGTGTCGCGGCTGACCAGGGCGGACATCTGCCGCCGCGCCGCGGCGATGTCGCCGGCGGTCAGTATGGAGCCGATGCCGGCGGCGACCCGGTGCAGCATCCGCACGGAGAAGGTGGTCTTGAGCAGGACGGCGACCACCAACAGGTAAGCGAGGGGGTGCAACTGCATCAGCCCGAAGCCGATTGCCCACGCCGCCGCGCCCCACGCCGCCGGGATCAACAGGGCCATGCCGGCGCCGAAGGCCAGTTGGACAACCGGCGCGGCCTGTGGGCTTGGGGCGATGCGCTCGGCCAGGGCCACCGTGTTACCAATCCACACCGTGGGATGCAGCCGGTTGGGCGGCTCCCCCAGCGCCAGGTCCAGCAGCAGGGCCAAGAGCAGGACCAGCACGTCCAGCGGGACGGGCAGGGCGTTGAGCGCAGTGGCTAAGGCGTCCATCCAGCCAACCAGGGGAAACCCACCGCGATCCCGCCGGCATACCCAACTTGTGCCAGCGGCGAGCCGACCAGAGGGACCAACAGGACGAGCGAAAATGCCTCTATGATTTCATTGGCAGCTCCGTAGCAGTCCCCCGTCAGCCCTCCGCCGAGCCGCCGCGCCGACCACAATCCCAGCAGCAGAGCCAGCCCCGATGCAGCCAGAAGCACTATCAGACCCGAGGCGCCCAACATTAGCCACGCCGCGGCCGCTACGGTCACAAAAGCCCACGCCGTCGCCAGCCATGGCCGGCCCCCTGACGCAAATGCCGTGCCGATGCCCTGTTGACGGCCGTATGGGAACACCGTCAGCAGCAGCGTCATTGTCCAACGGGATACCATCGGGAACAGCAGCAGCGCGCTCAATCCGGTGCTGCTAAGGAGCAATTCAGAACTAATCGCCCCGCATTTGACGAGCAGTACGCACGCTCCACCGGCTACGCCAAATGATCCCACGCGCGAGTCCCGCATTATCTCCAGACGGCGTTCCACGGTGCGGCCGCCCCACATGGCGTCGCAAAAATCCATCAGCCCGTCCAGGTGCAGGAAACGGTTGAGCACGGCGAGCGCAGTTACCGCCAGCGCCGCTGTCAACAACAAATATGGCTCAAATCCCAGCGCAAACAGCGCAATTACCAGCACCATCAGCGTCAGCCCGTAAAGCAGGCCCACGAAGGGGTACCAGCCCCGGGAGCGTGAGATTTCAGCGTCGGTGGGGTTCGCGACTCCGACCGGCAGGAGCGTCAGAAAAGAGAGCGCCACCAGGAACGGGGCGTAGACTGCCCGTAACACGGCGGCGGGCTTGAGGCTAGTCGTCGCGGTCGGAGACGCCGGCCTCGGCGAAGGTCGCCATCTCGGCAAGAGTCCTGGCTGCGGCCTCGATGATGGGCATGGCCAAGGCCGCGCCGGTGCCTTCGCCCAGGCGCATATCCATGTCCAGCAATGGGGACAGGCCCATTGCGCTCAGGCCGACGTTGTGACCCGGCTCCACGGAGCGGTGGGCGGCGATGCAGCGCTGGGCGATGTTCGGGCACAGCCGCCAGGCGATGAGCGCCGCCGCGCCGCTGATGAATCCATCGACGACCACGGCGCAGTTGCGCGCGGCCGCGCCCAGCATGACGCCGGCCAGCACGCCGATCTCAAATCCGCCCACCTTGGTCAGCACGTCCAGGCCGTCGTTCCCGTCGGGTTGGTTGACCTCCAGAGCGCGGCGGATGGTGGCGATCTTGCCCTCCAGGCCGGCGTCGTCCACGCCGGTGCCCCGGCCGGTGACCGCGGCCACGTCGGCGCCGGTGATGGCGGCGGTGATGGCGGCCGACGGCGTGGTGTTGCCGATGCCCATGTCGCCGCCGGCGATGAGATTCGCGCCGGCGTCGGCCTGCCCGTTGGCGGCGTTGATGCCGATCTCGAGGCAGCGGATGGCGTCGTCACGGCTCATGGCAGGGCCACGGGCGATGTTGCCGGCGCCGTAGCCGACCTTGGCGATGGTGAGTCCGGGCTGCGGGTCCAGGTCCACGGCCACGCCGGCGTCGATGACGGTGATACTCGCGCCCGCGTTACCCGCCAGCGCGTTGATCGCCGCGCCGCCGGCTACGAAGTTGAACACCATCTGCGGCGTGACCTCGGCGGGATAGGCGGACACGCCCTCGCTGGCGACGCCGTGGTCGCCGGCCACCACGATGACGGCTTTGCCCGTGATCTGCGGGATGGGCCGGCCAGTTATGCCGGCCAACTGGACCGACAGCGCCTCCAGCCGGCCCAGGCTGCCCGGAGGCTTGGTGAGCACACCCTGCCGCGCTTCGGCGGCGGCAACCGCGTCGGCGTCCAGCGGGCCGATGGCGGCGATGGTCTGGTCAACGAGGGGGGAGATGCTCATAGGGTTTCCTGTCCGTAGGGCACTGGATTCCGGCTTTCGCTGGAATGACGGTTACGCAGTCGGGATAGTGAAATCAGATCAGAACTCGATGCCCGGCTGGGCCTTGATGCCGGCGTCGTAGGGATGCTTGACGACGTTCATCTCGGTGACCAGGTCGGCGTATTCGACCAGGGCCTCCGGCGCGTGGCGACCGGTGATGATGACGTGCTGCATCTCCGGACGGGCCTTGAGCGCTTCCACCACATCCTCCACGGGCAGCCAGCCGTAGTGCATGGGGTAGGTGAATTCGTCGAGGATCACCAGGTCGTACTCGCCGGCGGCGATGACCTCCTTGGCGTCCTCCCACAGGGCCCGGGCCAGATCGGCGCTGGCCTCCAGGTCCTGGGAGCGCCAGGTGAACCCGTCGCCCATGGCGCGCACGGTGACGCCCATCTTTTCGGCGGCGCGCTGCTCGCCGAAGTTGGCGGTGGTGTGCTTGATGAACTGGAGCATCACGACCTTCATGTCGCGGCCCCAGGCTCGCATCAGCACGCCCATGGCGGCGGTGGTCTTGCCCTTGCCATTGCCGGTGTTGACGATGACGAGGCCCTTGTTGATGCGGGGGCCGCGGACCGATTGCGGGCCGTGGCGGGTTTCCTGCGTGGTCATATCAGCATCACTCCTGAATTGCTTTCATCTCGGTGAAGGATGTCCCGGAACGTTGTCGAAGATGCGCTGGCGGACGTTGAACGCGAAGCCAGGCAGGACGTCGCCACCGTCCAGGGATTCGGGGTCGTCTAGGGTTTCCGGTTCCGCGCCGGGGCGATAGATGGCAACGGTGCGGTTGCGAGGATGGATAACCCAGACCAACCGCGCTCCCCCCTCCAGGTAGGCTCGTACTTTGTCCGCAAGCTCTGCCGCCCGGTTGGACGGCGAAACAATCTCAGCGACAAAATCAGGAACGACAGACGCAAAAGGCGGCGTGCGCGCCTCCGCCGGGAGGGCATTCCAGCGTTCTTCGGATATCCAGCTGGCATCCGGGCCGAGAATAGCGCCGTCGGGCATGACGAAGCGTATCGTAGGGCCGCTGGCAATGCCGCCATAGCCATGCGACCAAACCAATACGGCCGAGGCCATTTCGAGCTCGAACCACGCTCCGGGGATTCCTGTAGGAGGCATTATTTTCAGTTCTCCTTGCGCGGTGATTTCGAACTCGCCGACCGCATCCTTGTTCCGGCCGGCAAATTCCTCAAGCCACGTCCCCAGTCCGGGACTGGCCAGCGACAAGCCGAACTCGGCCAGCGGTATCAGCACATAGCCCTGGAAGTACGAAGGCTTGCGGACGGTTCGGGCCGCTTCCGGCGCCGGACGGGTCTGGGGCTTCAGCGTGGTCATATTGCGCCTCGGTCAAAGCTCGGTTACGGCGCGTTGTCGAAGATGCGCTGGCGCACGTTGAACGCAAAGCCGGGCAGCACGTCGCCGCCGCCCAGTACATCCGGTTCGTGCAGTATTTCCGGTTCCGCGCCGGGACGGTAGATGGAGACGCGGCGCAGGCGGGCGTTGATGACCCATACCAGGCGAGCGCCGCCTTGCAGGTACACCTGCACCTTATCTTCCAGCTCCGATCCCCGGTTGGACGACGACACTATTTCGACGAGGAAATCGGGAGTCCCGGCCCGGAACGGCTTGCGGGCATCTGCTGACAATGAGTTCCAGCGTTCTGCGGACATCCACCAAGTGTCAGGGCCACGCAAAGAGCCATCGACCAGCCAAAACGCCGACGTGGGGCCACCCGCTCTACCGCCCGCTTCCCGCGCCCACATTCCCACGCTGGTCATGATCTCGGCCTGATGCCAGTCTCCTGGCATTCCTATCGGCGACATGATTTTCAACTCGCCTCGGGCTGTGATCTCGAAATCGCCTACTGCATCGTTGTTCCGCCCCGAAAACCCTTCTAACCATACGCCCAGATCAGGGCTGTCCAGCGACTGCCCGAACTCGGAAAGCGGTATCAGGATGTAGCCGCGGAACCATTCCATCGGCGCCAGATCGTCGGAGATTTCTGCCGTTTGCGGCGGCGTCTTTGCCGGCGTGGCAGTCATCGTTCTACCTCGTTTTTCATCGCGGCGTCACAGGTATCCACAAACCGTTTGGCCAGGCCCGGCCGGCTGCCCAGGTGGACGTGGATGTAGGACGCCCACACGCTGCCGGCGCGGAAGCCCTCGGGCCGGCTGTTCTGGTTGACCACCTCGTAAGCGGCGCTGGCGGCGTCGGGTGGGTCCTGCAGCACCGACCAGTGGAACTCGTGGCCGCGCACCTGCTGGCCGGCGGTCAGCAGCGGGCCGTCGCCGCTGGCCGCCACCTCCCGGTAGCCCAGGTGGAGACGCCGGCCCTCCATCGAGGACACCACGGGAATCGCGCCGACCATGGGGTACTGCCGGCCGTCCAGGTCGGAAAGGCTGCGCCCCAGGTACATCAGGCCGCCGCACTCGGCGTATACCGGCAGTCCGCGTGAAACGGCGCTGCGCATCGATTCGATCATGCCGGCGTTGCCGGAAAGCTCCGCGGCGAAGAGCTCGGGGAAGCCGCCGCCCAGGTAGACGCCGCCGATGCCGTCGGGGAGAGATTCGTCGTCCAGCGGCGAGAAGGGCACGATCTCCGCGCCCCACGCGGACAGCAGGTCAAGAGAGTCCTGGTAGTAGAACGAGAAGGCCCGATCCTGGGCAACAGCGATGGCGGTACGGGCACGTTGGGGAGTCTGCGGGAAGACGCCTTCGGCAGTTGACCCGGGCCGGCCGGCGGTGGCCGCGATGCGGGCGATGGCATCGAGATCGATGGTCTGCTCGATCTGCGCGTTCAGGGCGTCATACCAGTCGTTGAGCACGGTGCCCTCTGCGGTGGGGATGAGTCCCAGGTGACGCTCCGGCTGCACGAGGTCGTCGCGGCGGGGGAGCCAGCCCACCACGGGCAGGCCCGTGGTCGCCTCGATCTGCGGCTGGCAGAACTCCAGGTGCCGCTCACTGCCCACGCCGTTGAGGATCACGCCGGCGACGCGCAGGTCGGGGTCGAACTGCTGGTAGCCCAGCACCTCGGCGGCCACGCTGCGGGCCACCTTGCCGGCATCGGCGATGAGGATAACCGGGGCATCCAGCAGCTTGGCCAGCTCGGCGGTGGAGCCGTCCTCGTCCAGGGACGAGTGGCCGTCGAACACGCCCATGACCCCTTCGACCACCGCGATGTCGGCCGCGCCGGCGGCGCGGTGGAACAACTCGGAGACCACGGGATGGGGCAGCAGCCAGGTGTCCAGGTTGCGCGAGGGGACCCCGCACGCGATGGTGTGATACGAGGGGTCGATGTAGTCGGGGCCGGCCTTGAAGGGCTGGACGCGCATGCCGCGGCGGGACAGCGCGCCCATGACGCCGCTGGCGATGGTGGTCTTGCCGACGCCGGAGCGCACGCCGGCGATGACTACGGCGGAAGTCATGTCAGCACCATGTGGTTACGCATGGTTACCCAATTTTCTTTTCACATCGATACACAGGATAGACAGGATTGGATTTACTGATCTGGATACGTCGCCGCCTTTGATCGTTAGGTAAATCGACCCCCCGGTCAGTATCGGCTGCATCCTGTTTATCCTGTTCATCGATGTAAGTTCACCCTGCGCAATGCTGATGGGGCACTGCTCTAAGGATGCTCGCCTGCGGAACCGTAGGCTTCGGCGGGCAGGTTGATCTTGCTGGGGTACTTGTCGAGCAGGGCCATGAAGAAGTTGTGGCGCGGCGGGTTGGTGGCGTCGACATCCGACTTCCGCAGATAGACGCGCATGGCCGGGTTGCCCTCGCCGTCGCGCATCCACAACTGATACGAGGGGAGCCCCTGGTCGTTGGTGGTGTGGATGAACTCGGCCTCGCGGATCTTGGACATATCCAGGTGCATGTGGGTGCCGCCGGGCACCATGAGGGTCACGATGCGCCCGTCGGGCGTGAATCGCAGGTCGTCGAAGTCCATGTAGACCTCGGCGGAGGCGGCGGTGCTTTCCAGCATCACCACCACCTCGTTGAAACCGATGCCGTCGACCCCGTCGCGGCATTCTTCGAGTATCTCGCGGAGCATCACGTCGCTCATGCAGTCACCTCTCAATTGGTGTAACGATCTGGCCGTTCGACGGGCGTTTCGGGTTGACGGGCGTTTTGGGTTAACGGGCGTTTTGGGTTGACGGGCGTTTTGGGTTGACGGGCGTTTTGGGTTGACGGGCGTTTTGGGTTGACGGGACGCGCGGGTCGATTATCACCCAGCGGCGACGGCAAGGCAAATTGACGAAAGCGCGCCCCGGCGGGACGATGGAGGAGGAACCGTCCCGCCGGAGCAGCGCAGAAGGAGTGTTCGATCGCTGCCAAACAAAAACCCGACTGCACTAAATGCGGTCGGGTGATGGAGTCTTCGGCTGGGGTACGGTTGTCTTACGGATATGCCGGCTTCCGCTCACTCGTTCCACGAAGTGCAGCTGGAGCACACCCGCTGGCAGGCCTCCTGGCTGATGGCTGATAACGACGCGCCTCCGCCTTCCCACCCGCTCGCCGCGGGCAGTGGCTTGCTCGTCACGCAGGTGACTCGCGCTGGAGGGCGTCTCGCCAATTACAGTGGCGGGACCGCACCGGATTTTCACCGGATTTCCTTTTCAGCCCGTCGTACGCGAACGTTTGGGTGCGCGACTGACGGGCCACCGGCAGGCATTCTGGTTTCGGTTGTTAACAGCTGTAGATTAGCAGGCGGCGGGGGCGGAGTCAAACCTTGGCCGAGCGGGTTCAGGATTGATCTGGCCGGACGGGTCGGTCGTTGGCTACCCCTGCGTCACGTCGGATTCGCTGGTGCCGGTCAGTTCGTAAGCCCTGTTGATGAAGGTTACGACGGCCAGGTTGATTTCTGCTAGGAACCGGCCCCGGTCGATGTCGTCCATGCGGAATCCTGTGCCGCTGTACCGGTAAACCACGGCGTACAGGGTAAGCCAGTTGTCCGGTGATCCGGCACGACCAGCGTTTGGGAACGAGGTGTAGTCGATCAGCAATCGGAGCTGCGCCGCCGCCAGCGTTCCGGATTCGGTGGGGTCGCGCAAGATTTGGTCGGCAACCTCCCGCAGGTCATGGACCGCCCGGTACTCCAGGCCCGCCGCCGACAGCCAGGCCTTGATGGCGTTTTCCACAGCCTGCTGAGCGTGAAAGCCGAATATTTCCTGGATCCCATCGCGATGGTCGATTTCCCGTCCAAAGGCACCCAAGTGCCGGTATGCAGCCTGGAGGCGCTCTTTCACGTCCGGCCAGCTGTCTGGGTACCCATCCTCGTAGCCGGCCGAAAGGTCGAGGTTCTCGTCGCTCATTACCACTCCGTCGCGGATTGCCTGCGCGGCCACGTGGTTCTTGGCCCGCCGGCAATAGTTGAACGTCTTGACATCCATTGTCACCACGTCGACGCGGAGCCGGGGCGGATTGTCCTGGAAATACTCCCGGGCAACCCTGGCGGCCAGACCACTGCCAGCGCCCGGGCCGGAGTCGGAGATGATCATCAGATCCACGTCTGAGTTTGGGCGATGATCTCCCCTGGCCCTGGAGCCGAACAATATCACCGTATCTGCCGGCAGTTCCGACTGGACCGCTTTGGCGACCTCCAGACCGGTTCGATCAGGTGCGCGCATTTGGCTTACCGAGCTTTCCATCAAGCGACCAGTTTCCCAGCTACGGTTGTTTGTCCATGTAACGCGGGTCAGACACTGGCTTGATTCTAACAGGGGGTCGGCACACGCATTGGGCCTGTTCCGTCAGTACTCCAGCATCATCCGCTGCAACTCCCCGTGATCTTTGGTCTGCGTCAGGGCGAGCATGAGCAGGATGCGGGCCTTCTTGGGGTGCAGGTTGTCGGCCACGACGTAGCCCTCGTCGGTGAAGCGGCGGGTCTGGACCACCCGCCCGGTGCCCACGTGGGTGGACAGCACCACGGGAATGCCGGCGGCCTGGGCGTCCTTCAGGCCGGCCATGAACGTCGACGGCGAGCCGCCGCTGCCCAAACCGGCGGCCACGATGCCGTCCACGCCGTCGGCGACCAGGGCGTCGATTACGGTGCTGCCGGCGCCGGCGTAGCCGTAGGCGATGTCAACCCGGGGCAGCTCGTCGATGGTCGACACGTCGAACTCGGAATCGGCGGTGTGCCTCCGCTCCGGTCGACGGTAGTAGACCACCTGGCCGTCGGCGTCGGCGTAGCCCAGGAAACCCATGTGGCCGGACTGGAAGGTCTCGACCCGGTAGGAGTCGGTCTTGGTCACGTCACGGGCGGACTGGATCTCGTTGTTGAGCACCACCAGCGCGCCGCGCCCGGCGGACTGGGGCGCGGCGGCGATGCGCACGGCGTCCAGCAGGTTGTTGTCGGCGTCGGTGCCCATGGCCGAGGGCGGACGCATGGCGCCGGTGACGGCCACCGGCCGGCGGTCGCGCACGGTGAGGTTGAGGAAGTACGCCGTCTCCTCCAGCGTGGCGGTGCCGTGGGTCACGGCGGCGCCGGCGGCGTCGGGGTCGGCGGCGAACCGCTCGTTGATACGCCGGGCCAGGGTGAGCCAGTGGGGCGGATAGACCTCGGTGCTGCCCACGTTGATCACCTGCTCCGGTATCACCTCGGCCAGTTCGTTGGCCTCCGGGACCCGGGCCAGCATCTCCTGGATGGTCAGCTGCTGTCCCCGGTAGCTGTAGTTGGAGAAATCGGTGCGCGTTTCGCCAACGAATGAGATGGTGCCGCCAGTGCCAAACAGATACACGCGGCGCGCAGGTTCGTCTGCCATTTGAAACCCCCTTATCGACTCGGCCGGATAAAGCGCCATTGTACGCCGGCCGCCGCTCGCGCGTACCCGGTTTGTCATTGCGAACGACCAGACGGCGCCGCGGAGCGATTGGCAAGTTGCGCCCCTTCCCTGCTATCATCCTCACCGACCATACCCTGGAGCTGTCCAGATACCCATGCTGGATTTCAAGGGCAAGCAGCGCATCCGCGTCCGGCGCCGTCATAGGAGGCAGTATTATGAGCAAGGAGAATAGGGAAGGATTTGATGAAGGCGCAATGGAGCGGACCGATCCGGATGCTGACGAAATGGTTCGCCTGAAAGAGCGGCTTGAAGAATTGCGCGCCGAAGGGGTTTTGTCGGGAGCCGCCGGGCCGCGCAAGCCAATGAAGCCGGTAGCGTACCGACCCGGCGCGCTGAAAAGATTTCAAGATGAACGAGGCTAGGGATGGTGGCTCCATCAAGCCTGGCAATAGCATACCTGGACCCAACCGCGCTAATCCCAATCGTATTTGGGGAGGAGCCGGTTGGCGCCGCCACGCAGGAACGGCTCAATCGTTTCCCGGTTCTAGTGTCCTCGAACCTCCTTGAGGCGGAATTGCGGGGGGAGGTTCGAGCGTGAGGGCCAACTTTTCGACCTTGACTGGCTATCCGGTATTGAGTGGGTTCAACCGAGAGGCAGCCTTGGTTCGGAAATGGACAGAATACAGGCGTTGACCAGTTTGTCTCCCATTCGCATGTGGCACCTGGCCAACGCAGTGCATCTGGCGAGCCGATTGTCTCTTACCAACCGGCGCGCGGATTTGGCGTTCATTACCCTGAACGAACAGCAGGAAGCGGCAGCAAGAGATTTGGGGTTGTGGATTCCGTAGGAGGAATAACTATGCCAATGCTGGATTTCAAGGGCAAGCAGCACATCTACGCCCACTATAACTCGGCCGGATAAAGCGCCATTGTACGCCGGCCGGCGCGGTCGCCATGCGAAGAATCCCTCCGGTTGACGACGGCATTTCCCTATGAGATGGGGAAATTGGCCGATTCCTGGAAATCGTCACATGAGCGGATGATTATGTCCATTGTTCGGCTCTGACGGTCGGATGACGCTGACTATCTACGGGGCTGACGAATTCTTCCGCCGGATTTGGCTGCGGTAACGATATCGCTTGTTTGACATTGGTTTGATCCGCTCATAGACTGCGCGGGCCAACAGAACGGCCCCGGTGCTGCGAACACCGAGGCCGCGGTCGATGGGGAATGTGGCTCCGCCATCAGGCTCAATGGTAGCCCGGCGCCTCCTGCATGTCCAGCCCCGTCGTTCGCGGCGGGGCTTTTTTGTTGGTGAAAAACCCAACCAACCCTACACGAGGAGGTGGCGAATTGAGCGTATGCGAACGAAAGGTGTCGTTGGCGCTGTTGGTGATTTTAGTCGCTTTGCTGGGAGGGCTGACGTGGATGCTGGCGGACTGGCCAGACCGAAGTATTGTCAACGCGAGTACCAGACATTCTAATGGACCGGTCACGTCGGACGACATCGGTGACGGGCATGGAACATCCCACTCGAGTACGGTGTGGTATTACAAGGACACTGAACCCCATTTCGTTGCGCAAGCCTACAAGGTTCGCTATGGCGGCCGGCACCCAACGGCTCCCTGCTCGTTCCACGAGTGGTGGCGGATGGAAAGCCGTGTGTGCTATGAGTGGGACGTTGACGATGACCGATGGGTGGAGGTCAGGAGTGTCTCACCCACCGATTGGCGAAGTACCGGCACGCCTGGACTCGCGTGGCATGACGCCTACGTCAATGTCTTCATGGACCACGGTGCCTACGTGAAGCAACGGTTGCGGTACCACATCTCGGTGTGTGGCTTTGACGTCCCGGAGAGTACGGATTGGCTGGGTCGTTGGCACTACCATTTTCTGGAGTGATGGATAATGAAAAACCTACAATCGGCAATGCCGTCGCGTCGGACTGCGCTTGCGGCAACAGTGATATTGGCGATGATCGCGGTGGCAGTGGTGTCGGTCGTGCGATCCAGCGTGTCCGCCCAGGCAGTGAATACGGACTGGCCATCCCTCACGATGACTTACGAGGTCGGTGCCCCGTCCACCCTCGTGGGTGGACAGCAACAGTCCGGCACCGAGATACGGCGCATGGATTACACCTCAAAGGAGAGTTGGACGGATACCGTAATCGAATCCCCGGACATCGTGACCAGAGTCGGCACGTTCAATGCCACTGGTTCGTACGTCTCGTTGCACGATGGTGTCATCACTGAGTACGATGCCATCACGGGGACTACTTCCAAGGTTACAGCCACCGATGGAGCGTCCCATGTGGCCGGACCCGCCTTTGTCCGTTACTCCATCAACAAGCTGAAGGAACGGGGGCATGAATTTACTCGGGTCGACACGGGCGCCCGTGTGTGCTTCCAATCCGCCTGCGAGGACAAAGCCGTCGGCGTGCGGATGGTCAGCGATGGACAGGAGTATGTGTTCGTGGACGACGTGCGCGGAATTCCGCTTACCAGGGGCGCAACGCCGTTCAGGGTTCGTGAGATTCTCATCGACGATGAGAAGCAAGCTGTTGCCTTGAGTGAGTGACCATCGCGGTCGTGCCCTGTGTGACTTCTTGGGGGCCGACACGATCGCCCTAGACGGGGATTTGGGTCACTACTACAAACACTACTTCCCCTAAGCCGGTGTAACGCTTGAAAACGCTCCGCTGGCTGGGACGCCTGGCACTGTGCATGTTTCTTATGACCCTTGTGGTCGCCTGCAGCGGCACCGGGCCTTCGCCGCCCAAATCATTGCCTGCAACGCCGGAGGCCGGTTCCTCACCTGAGGCCGGCCTCCCGGCCAATGTGGGTTACCTCGCCGGCCGGATGGCAACCAGCACGTCCGACGCATCGGAATCGGACACCCTGATCGCCAAGGTCGGGGAGTCGTCCATCTCACTGGCGGACCTGAAGGAAGAGAAACTCCATACAACTCACATGCAGAACCTCGCGCAACGGCAACTGGACGGGTCGGTCCCCGAGACGGGGTTGCCGACCAAGCACCTGGAAGCCATGCACGGCCTGGTGACCAAG
Organism: Dehalococcoidia bacterium; assembly: GCA_965207585.1. Taxonomy (GTDB): domain Bacteria; phylum Chloroflexota; class Dehalococcoidia; order Lucifugimonadales; family UBA3495; genus Bin87. The sequence continues at coordinate 796,560 of CBDBMT010000003.1, forward strand.
TGGGGCGCGGAGACCGCCTCCCTGTCCAAGCTGATCATGGACCTCGCGCTGTTCGAGAAGGCGAAGGAACTGGAGCTCACCGCAACGGACGATGAGATTGCCGAGAGCCAGAAACGCGCCAAGCAAGCCTACGACAACGGGGAGTACGACGACTACAACAAGGGTTACGTCGAATCCGTTGGGGAGGACGCCTACTGGAGGGATGTCTATCCCCGCAAGGCCAAGCTGTCGTTGTCCATCAGCAAGTTGCGCGCCCATGTCGCGGAAGAGGGCGAGGCAGTGGTTCACCGCGACGCAAAAACCCTGTGGTTGAACTACACCGAGACTGTGATGGCCGAGGCCGACGTTTCGTTGCCGGAGAGTACGCACCATTCGACCACCTTGGACGACGTGCGCGATTACCTTTCCGACGTTCGGGACGCGGGGCGGGAGACCCTGCTGATACCTGCCGAGCACCTGGAGACGGCCCCAGAGGGGACGTGGGTGATCTACGCCATGTCGGAGGACGGCACGGTCGAAAAGACGGAGAGCGACGAAGCGGCCGTTATCTGCTACGACGAGGACGATGACGGGAACGTGACCCGCTGGGTCTGCGACGAGGCCACCGAAGAGGTGACAATTGCCGACCTTGAGGGCGCGGTGCTGTACATGATCGTCGAGCCCGGGGACTCGCTGCCCGTATTCGAAGAGTAGTTTCTCGACATACGAACCGAGGCAACACAACATGAGTCATCCCGAATCTGGAGTGGTGTAGGAGAGGGAAGGGGGATGGGTTAGCCAAAGGGAACTCAATGCGGAGCGCAATCTAGAGAGCGGTATCGCCACCTGGCGGTGCCGCTTTCCCGTTCTGTGGCACCAATGGCGCAGGATTTCCCGAACCAGGGGCGCCAGTGGTGGCGTGAGCAGGGAGAGGAGGAAGGCGTAGACCAGGCTGGCCATGAGCAGGAGTTTGAGCCGGTTTTCCCAGAACCAGAGACGAGGGCTTTCCATGGCCAGGTCGGTCTTGCAGGATCGGTAGCACATCTCCACCTGCCAGCGGCGAACGTAGGCCAGGACCACTCGCCAGGCGTCGTCGGTGGTGTCCAACGGTTCATTGGTGAGCAGGTACCAGGGCTTGCGACCCTTGCCGGGGCGGGAGACCACCAGCCACAGGTCGTCATCCATCTGGGGATGGTGCACTGGGACGGCCACCATGCCTGTTTTGCGATACTGCCGGCGGTGCAGGTCCCAGAGCTGACGGTGGTCTTGGGAGCGTTTGCCTCGGGTGATCTGCCAAGCGGGACGCTGCCCTTTGGCGTCAACCAGGTGGTAGCGGGTGGGCCAGCGAAGGATGAACCGCGCTTGGTGTCTGCTCAGTTCGCCCAGCCAGGGAGCGCCAGCGTAGCCGCGGTCGAAGACATGGATCACCCGTTGTTGCCACCTTTCGGCGCATTGGGAAAGCAACTGGGTCGTTTGCTCCCTGCGGTGGCTGGCCAAGGGACCGCGGCTGGTCCACCAGCGCATGGCCGCCAGGGTGGGAGGTCCTTGCATCCCAGCCACCATCACGGTGAGCCATTGCATGCCGGGCACGAATACCGGCCGCCCTCCCGGGGGATGATAGTAGCCCGGCTTGATGCGCTTCAGGCGGGCGGCCTTGCTGGAACGCACGGGACCCAGTCCCTCCAGGGCGATGCTCTCCGGTTTCTCCAGCACGCTCTCATCCCAGATGGCCAGGGCCGTCTGGTCGCGCTCCCGCAACTGGGCCAGGCTCAACTCGGCACGATGCCAGAGCAACCCTTCCAGCAGGCCGTGGCTCCATTTGGGAGAGCGCAGCAGATTGCTGAGGCGCTTGGTACCCGCTGGCGCACGGTCTGGGGAAATGATATGACCACCCAACTCACTGAGGAGCAACCCCGAACGATTATGGCGCAGGCGCACCATGGACACCAAAGCTAAGAAGAAGGTGCGTACCAAGCGCCGATCCAACCGCGCGTCCAGCCAACCACCCAAGGGTCCGATGAACAATTCCAACAGATCCGCCACCTGCTGCCCTTGCCGCAGACCCGCCCCTTGCTGCAACATACGAACGCCCCCTTCGGTGGTTTGGAGTTTGGACACTCCCAGTCCACCAGAAGGGGGCTTCTTTTTTCAGGCGTTTCTTGGACCGATTTCCTCGTTTCCTAAAATCCGGGATGACTCATGTTTGACTAATAATCCGTGAAAGGCAATCAGTCTACGCCACGCAATAGGAGACCGCCCAATACGTGAATTCGCGAGGATACCTGACGGGCCTGGAGCCCGGCCTGCGGGTCCTGAACGTGCTGGATGTGGACGGCATGGCGTGGCTCTTCAACATATTCAGTCATTTGGAAGAGCGGCCTCCGCGGGCCGACGTCTACGTGATGGATCCCGAGGCTGGGGAGATCGTGGACCAATTCAACCTGGAGCATCCCTTTCCCGTATGGGCTGAATACGGTGATGAGGGCGTCATGTTCATATACCACATCTCCCCGGGCGAGAGGATCAACGGGGTCCGGTACCCGACCGGCATCACCCGACTGGACCTGGAGACAGGCCAGGAGCGGTTCACGGCCGCGCCGGAGATGACCAATGCTTATGGGATGGGGGTTTACCGCAACACGCCGTGCCTGGCCGTAGACGGAGGCCCGGACACCGGCGGTTTGTGGTGCATGAACTCCGACGGCGCCTTTGAACGGAAGTTGCCCCAACAGTACGCCGTTGGGGTCGGGTTCAAAGAGGAGAATAGCCAGGGTGAACCCGCCTCACGGTGGTTCCCGGTGTGCGAACCATGCGAGCCTTTCCGGAAGCAGCAAGAGGGGCGGGGGACTCCCGCCCGGCATCCAGCAGGTTGCAGTCGGTGTCGGTGCCCATGGCCGACGGCGGACGCATGGCGCTGGTCACGGCCACCGGCCAGCGGTCCTGCACGGTGAGATTAATGAGATGGCGCCGCCCGTCCCAAACAGATACACGCGGCGGCCAGGTTCGTATGTCATCTGAATACCCCCTTGTGGACCGGTCGTATGAAAGCGCCATTGTACGCCGGCCGGCGCGGTTGCCTGGCGACGAATCCCGCCGACTGACGCTGCAAACTTTGCAAATTCGCCCGCACGCGGGTACTATACTGGGTTAGTCTCGGTGATTCGTTTGCGCCGCAGCGCAGCCGTGCACTCTTCACCGTCAAGAACGAACGGGCAGGAATGTTATGACCAACAACCGCTGGGTCCGCAACAGCCTGATCTATCTCCTCATCATTATCGGCGTGATCGTCATCTTCTACACGCTGCTCCCGAGCTTCGGCAGCAGCGAACGACTGGCCCTGACCGAGGTGCTGCAGCAGGCCCGGGCCGGCCAGATCGAGAGGATCATCGTGGACGGCGAGAAGCTCACCGTCATACCGACGGCGGGCCGCCAGGGAGAGGAGGCGCAGAAGTACAGCAGCCGCATCGGCAGGAACACCGATCTGGAAAGCCTGCTGATCACCACCGGCATCTGGGACCAGGTCAGCGCGCCCGATATCGAGTACAAGGGCTCCAGCGGGTTCGGCAGCGTCTTCGGCATCCTGCTCAACTTCCTGCCGCTGATCTTCTTCGGCGGCCTGATCCTGCTGATGATGCGACAGGCCCAGGGGTCCAACAACCAGACCATGAGCTTCGGCCGCAGCCGCGCCCGCATGATGCCCTTCAACCGCCCGTCGGTGACCTTCAGCGACGTGGCCGGGGTGGACGAGGCCAAGGCCGAGCTGGAAGAGGTCGTCGACTTCCTGAAGTACCCCGAGCGCTTCCTGCAACTGGGCGCGCGCATCCCCAAGGGCGTCCTGCTGGTGGGCCCTCCGGGAACCGGCAAGACCCTGCTGGCCCGGGCGGTGGCCGGCGAGGCCGGCGTGCCCTTCTTCCACATCTCCGGCAGCGAGTTCGTGGAGATGTTCGTCGGCGTGGGCGCGGCGCGGGTGCGCGACCTGTTCGAGCAGGCCAAGCGCAACGCCCCGTGCATCCTGTTCGTCGACGAAATCGACGCCGTGGGACGCCACCGCGGCGCCGGATTGGGCGGCGGCCACGACGAGCGCGAGCAGACCCTCAACCAGATCCTGGTTGAGATGGACGGTTTCGAGACCAACACCAACATCATCGTGATCGCGGCCACCAACCGGCCGGACATCCTGGACCCGGCCCTGCTGCGCCCCGGCCGCTTCGACCGCCGCGTCACCCTGGACCTGCCGGACGTGACGGGCCGCGAGGCCATCCTCAGGGTGCACGTGGCCGGCAAGCCCCTGTCCCGGGAGATCAAGATCGACGTTGTCGCCAAGGAAACCCCCGGCTTCAGCGGCGCCGACCTGTCCAACCTGGTCAACGAGGCCGCCCTGCTGGCCGCCCGCAAGAACCAGTCCAGCATCTTCATGCAGGACTTCGAGGAGGCCATCGAGCGCGTCATCGCCGGCCCGGAGCGGAAGAGCCGGGTCATCAACCAGCGCGAGAAGGAGATGACCGCCTACCACGAGGCGGGCCACGCCCTGGTCGCCTGGCACCTGCCCCACGCCGACCGCGTACACAAGATCAGCATCGTGTCCCGGGGCAACATGGGCGGGCACACCACCCTGCTGCCCGAGGAAGACCGCTATCTCTGGACCAAGAACCAGTTCCAGGACATGCTGGGCGTCATGATGGGCGGCCGCGTGGCGGAAGAGCTGATCTTCGACGAGGTGACCACCGGAGCGAGCAACGACATCGAGCGCGCCACCAAGACGGCCCTGGGCATGATCAAGCGCTACGGCATGTCCGCCAGCCTGGGCCCGCGCACCTTCGGCAAGCGCGAGGAGATGGTGTTCCTGGGGCGGGAGATCAGCGAGGAGCGCGACTACGGCGACAAGATCGCCGAGGAGATCGACGACGAGGTCCGGCACCTGATCAACAACGCCTACCGCCAGGCCCAGCAGTTGCTGATCGACCACAAGCCCAAGCTGGTGCAGGTGGCCGAGTACCTGATCGAGCACGAGGCCATATCCGGCGATGCCCTGACCAAGCTGTTCAGGGACGGCCCTCCCGGCGCCGAGCCGGAACCGGCCGTGCCGGAGGCGCCCACGCCTTCGCCCTATGCCCCGCCGGCTCCCCCGGTTACCCAGGGCGGGCCGGTGCCCAGCCCGGCCCCGTCCTTCGGCAGCGCCAGCACCGCGGAGCCGATACCGGGCGCTTCGCCGGGCGACGACTGAGACGCCTATCGGAGACCTGTCAAACAGCAGGGGCGGGGTTGAACCCCGCCCCTATGCGTTTTCGGTATCGGCCCCACCTTCGCCCGTCTCGGCCTCCAATGGCAGGCTGCGGTAGTAGAGGCCCCACTGCTGCATCAGGCTCTCCACGCGGGGGTCTTTCAGCGCGATGAGCTCGCGGAAGAATCCGGCCATGGCGTGGGCCGGGCGCAGCTCGTCGGTGCACACCCAGCTGCGGTCGCCGGGCACCGCGTAGATGAGGCCGCTCTGGTGGGGGCACGTCGCCTGGACGCGTCCCATGTCCGTGCTGATCTTGATGGTCAGTCCCTGGGGTTGCGGGGGGTTCTCCCGGTCGTCTGAGGTTATCTGTACTGGCGTATTCATGCTGCGATTGTCCTGTCGGGAGCGGGCGAATGGGTCGGCGGCGTAGCCGGGATGCGTCCGATGGCGAACGCGGTGATGGCCCTGAAGGCGGGCCGCCAATTATAAACCCCGGCCGCCGATGATGGTGGTATACTGTCTCGGCCAACCGTCCGAAAATCGCACCGGAAATCGCCGATTGCGTCGGTCAGTCCTGACATGACGGTTGACATTGACCAGGGACCAACCAGCAACTTCATAAAGGACACTTTCGCATGTTCACACCCGGGGGAGGCCAACAACCGCCTCGTCAACCCGAATTCGACCTCGAACAGCTCTTCGGTCGCATACGCGGCATGTTTGGCGGCTCCGGTGGACGCTTTGGCGGCGGAAACCTGGGCATTTTAATTATCGCGGTCATCGCCCTGCTGGTCATCATCTGGGCCGCCACGGGAGTCTACACGGTGAGCCCCGGTGAAAACGCCGCCCTGCGCCTCTTTGGCGCCGTCCAGGGCGACCCGGTGGCCGAGGAAGGACTGCACTGGTGGTGGCCTTCGCCGGTGGGCAGGAAGGACGTGGTGCTGGTGACCGAGATCCGCCGCATGGAGCTGGGGTTCCGGGGCAACGACGCGGCGGTGAACACCCCGTTCCTGGACGAAGCGCTGATGATTTCCGGCGACCTCAACATCGTTGACGTGCAAATGGTGGTGCAATACCGCATCAGCAACCTGAACCATTTCCTGTTCAAGGTGGACGATCCCGGCGAGGCGGGCCGCGGTATTCCCGAGGGCCGGCCCGACGGCAGGACCCTCAAAGACGGCGCGGAAGCCGCCCTGCGGCTGGTGGTGGGGCAGCGTTCCATCGACGACGTGCTGGTGGAAGCCCGCGACACGGTGGAGACCGACACCAGGAGCCGGCTCCAGTCCATCCTGAACGAGTACGAGGCTGGCATCGAGGTCGTCTCGGTGCAATTGCTGGACGTGAAGGCCCCTGAAGAAGTGCGCGCCGCCTTCGACGACGTGCTGCGCGGCCGGCAGGAAAAGGAAACCCGCATCAACCAGGCGCTGGCCTACGAAGCGGACGTGATCCCGCGCGCCCGGGGTGACGCCGAACGCATCCGGGAGTCCGCCGAAGCCTTCAAGCAGGCTCGCATCCAGACCGCCAACGGTGAAGCCCAGCGGTTCGAGTCAGTGCGCAACGAGTACAACAGCTCCCCCAAGGTAACCCGCCAGCGCCTCTACCTGGAGGCGTTGGAAAACGTGTTCCCGGGCGTCACCAAGATCATCGTCGACCCCGACACCGAACCGATACTCATTCTGGGACAGGACGGAAACGTCATACCCGCCCCCATCGGCCCCAACCCGTAGCCGCAGGTAATCCTGACTGACCGTCGCTCACCCCCGGAGAACCCCCAATGCGAAATTTGATAATCATCGCCATCGTCATCATCGTCGGACTGGTCGTGCTGCGCCAGGCCCTCTACGTGGTCGACGTCACCGAGCAGGTCATCATCCTCCGGTTCGGTGAGGTGGTGGACACCAAAACTCAACCGGGCCTGAGCGTCAAGGCGCCCTTCGTGGACACCGTCGTCCGGCTGGACAAGCGGATACTCAGGATCGACGCGCCGCCGGTGTCCATGCCGGACCAGGACAAAGAAAACCTGGTCATCGACATCTACGCCCGCTACCGCATCACCGACCCGGTCCAGTTCCGCAAGACCCTGCAAACTGAGGTCAACGCCCGCAGCCGCCTGGGCGACATCGTAACCTCCTCGTTGCGCGACCGCGTCGCCCTGCGTGACCGCACCGACATCATCGGCGCCAAACCCCAGGTGGACGAAAACGGCGTCACCATCGTGGACGACGAAGGTTTGCCGTTGGTGGAGGCGCAGGAGACTCGAACCGAGATCCTGAACGAGGTGCTGACGTCAGTGCGCGACATCACCCGGCGCGACAACTTCGGCATTGAGATGATCGACGTGCGCATCAAGCGCGCCGACTTCCCCGAGGCCGTAACCGACACCATCTTCACCCGCATGCGCGCCGAGCGCAACCGCATCGCCGCCCGCTTCCGCGCCGAGGGTGAGGAGGAAGACCGCAAGATCCGCGCCGCCACCGACCGCGAGCGGGACGTCATCCTGGCCGAAGCCGAGCGCGACTCCAACCGCATCCGCGGTGAAGGCGAAGCCGAAGCCATCAGCCTCCTGGCCGAAGCGCTGAACCAGGATCCGGAACTCTTCGCCTTCCTGCGCAGCCTGGAGGCTTACCAGAACATCATCCGCCAGCAGGACACCATCATCCTGTCCTCAGACGCGCCGCTGTTCGACTACCTGGCCGGCCCGGCCCTGCCGGCGCCGGGCAACTAGCCAGGAAGTCGCCAGCCTCCGAGCTGAGATAGCGGAACTCCGCCAGGAACGTTCCAACGGCGCATCCGGCGGTTAGCTGGGACATGCCATGACCACCAAGCCGAAAGAACCGCAAGCGCGCTCCGACGCCAGGGACGATGGCGTCGAGCTGGAGCGCGCCGGTTCCATCGTGCTGCGCCTCGACGCGCTGGGCCTCGATTTTCGCGCCGCCGATTTCCCCACCCGGTTCATCGAGTTCTGCGAAGCCAACGACGACTACGAAATGGAAATCAACGAAGCCGGGGAGCTGGTGATTCTGCCTATGACAGGTTTCAGGGGGAACAGGCAAGAAACTGAACTGAACGCCGAAATGACCATATTCCGCCGTGCCAATGGAGGGGTCAACGTCTCACAGAGCAGCCGGTTCCGCTTGGCATCAGAGGCCATCCGTGGGCCAGACGCCGCCTGGATCACCCAGGAGCGTTACGACGCCGCCACCGAGCACGAGCGCGAGACCGTCTTCCCCGGCGCGCCCGATTTCGTCGTCGAGATCCGCTCCCGCACCGACAACCTCGCTCCGTTGCAGCGCAAGATGCGGCTCTGGATGGATGGCGGCGCCCGCCTGGGCTGGCTCATCGACCCAATCAACCGCCGCGTTTATGTCTACCGCTCCGGCCAACCCGAGCCGGAACTGCTGGAAGACCCGGAGACGCTGGACGGCGAGGACGTTTTGCCGAGTTTCTCCTTCAGCGTGCGGCAGTACATCTTCGATATGCAATAGGGGCAGGGCGTCGGGTACGTTTCATGACCACCACCCCAAAAGAGCCATCGGTTGCCATCCAAAACGTAGCAGCGGGCGCGGAGCGCGCCGGTTCCATCGTGCTGCGCCTCGACGCGCTGGGCCTCGATTTTCGCGCCGCCGATTTCCCCACCCGGTTCATCGAGTTCTGCGAGGCCAACGACGACTACGAAATGGAAATCAACGAGGCCGGGGAGCTGGTGATTCTGCCCATGACAGGTTTCAGAGGCAACCGACGGGAAAATTACCTCAACGCATTTATGTGCATCTGGGAGATGGCCAACGGAGGCGTCAGCGCCTCGCAGAGCAGCCGGTTCCGCCTGGCCACCGGCGCCATTCGCGGGCCCGACGCCGCCTGGATCACCCAGGAGCGTTACGACGCCGCCACCGAACACGAGCGCGAGACCGTCTTCCCCGGCGCGCCCGATTTCGTCGTCGAGATCCGCTCCCGCACCGACAACCTCGCTCCATTGCAGCGCAAGATGCGGCTCTGGATGGATGGCGGCGCCCGCCTGGGCTGGCTCATCGACCCAATCAACCGCCGCGTTTACGTCTATCGCGCCGGTCAGCCGGAGCCGGAACTGCTGGAAGACCCGGAGACGTTGGACGGTGAGGACGTGCTTCCGGGTTTCTCCTTCGGCGTGCGGCAGTACATCTTCGACATGGCGTAATTGTCAGAAGCAGGATTTTCGGGATTTCAAGGATCGGCAGGATTTGCGTATATCCCGGAAATCCATAAATCTGGTAAATCCTGCTTCTGACAAAATTGCCTACCGCCCCGCGATCCTCCGTCCCTCCGCCAAGCCGCCGGCCGTTCGCGTCGGCGCGGTGATCAGGATGCTGAAGCCCTGCTCCAGCCGCATGGGGACTTCCTCGGCGGTGCAGCCCACAGCGCAGGGCACTCCGGCGTCCTTGCAGATGCCCAGGATCCGCAGCAGCATCTCCTGAACCTCGGGGTGGCCGGCGTTGCCCTTGTGCCCCAGGGCGACGGACATGTCGCCCGGACCGGCCCAGATGGCGCCGATGCCCTTGACCTCGCGCAAGATGTCGGGCAGGTTTCCGACGCCGGTGGGTTCCTCGACGATACCCATAAGCAGCATGTTGCCGTCGGGGTCCAGGGGCCACAGGTCGGCGGCGTCATAATACTCGGCGGCGGAGAGACCCCAGTAGCGCGGCGCGATGCGCTGCCACCAACCCCGCTCGCCGTGGGGCTCGAAATCGGCCACGCCGGGGACCTGGGGATACCGCGCCGACTGGACGGCGGACATTGCCCCTTCCACGGTGTCCAGGTGGGGCAGGATCAGCCCGTACACGCCGGTGTCCAGGGCCTGCTTGATGACCCACTGGTTCTGCTCGCGGGTGTTGGGCGGGATGCGCACCACGGGCGTGGGGTCGGCCATAAGGCCACCGCCCTCGGCGACGCGCTTGCGGTTGAGCAGGAACTGGAGGGAAGTGCGGAGGTTGTTGAAGGACAACCCCTCGTGCTCCATCTCGATCATCACCATATCGTAGTCGGAATCGGCAAAGTACATCATCTCGTCCAGGTTGCCGTTCCAGATCAGCCCGGTGCCGAACACCGGCTTGCCTTCCTCCAGTAGCTGGATGACCTTGCTGTAGCGCGTGGTGGGCATGATTGTGCCTCCTTGTCCTGCTGAAATCCTCTGCCAGACTGCCGCTGCAAGCGCTGCTGCGCCTGGGGTGCTGTTCCATGATCCCGGGTTTGCAAACCGGGCTATTGATTCCCAATGCCGTGAAGTTCGCTCTCCAATTCCCGAATGCGCGCTTCGGCCCGCAGGCGAGCCTCGCGCTCGCGCTGGGCCTGGGCTTCCGCCCGGTCGGCCCGGTCGCGCTGGGACTCGTAGGTGGGAATGTGCTCCCCGGTGGCCGGGTCGTACCAACCGAGCTTTCCGTTCTCCCAGCGCAAGTGCAGGTTCAACACTGCGCTGTATCCTTGCAACGCGCCCCCGCTCAACTCTGCAATCTCTATCGGCTCATACCGCCCCACCACCAGCCGGTCGCCGGCCAATCGGGTTCTGTGGTACTCCCCGGTCTCGTCAAAGCGCCAGTATTCCTGGATGCGAAACCCCTCGTAGTCATTTCGTTTTGCGCCGACGTCGGTATCCGCGGTGCTTGGCGACGCCACTTCCAGCACGAAGTCCGGCGGCTTGCCCTGCTCCGAGATCACGTACCCGTTGCGCGCCCGGTAGGCAACCGGGTCAACGCCGAAGGCGATGAGCAGGTCGGGCACGCGCCGCTCGGTGGCGGGCGAACCGAGTTCCCGGACGATGTAGCGTTCGGCGGTAACGAGGGTGGTGTCAGGATTGCCCAGATATTGGATGAGGAAGTGAGAATTGCCGGGCTGGTGCACGTGTTCGTAGCTGGTCATCTCGTCGGGGTGGCGGGGTGGCGGATCCGGCAACGGGACTGGAGATTGCCGAGCCGGCAACTTGGAGCGGGTATTAGCAGTGGTCATGGGACACCTGACGCGGTTGGAGAGTTGGCCAACGTTGGTTCGAAAGCCATCTACTCATCGGTCGGCGGTGGAAACCGACGCCGCCGGCGACTTCTGCGCCGTTCTCCCGGCAGGACGACACCGGCTTTTCGCGCCGCCGCGGCCAAGGCGTCGCCAGGTATGCCTTCATCCTCCGCCGCTTGCACGATTGCCTGTACGATGCTCCTGCGCTCTGGCCCCGATCCCACCGCTCTTATTGCCGTCACAAAATTTCCGGCAGCCTCTTCCTGACGCCGCTTTCTGCGTTCTTCAAGGTCCCTGCCGATTTTTGACAATGCGTACCACATCCCAACGAGGCCTCCTTCTGCCACGACCGCCACTACGCCATAAGATATGACGCCAAGGCCGACCATGTCAGATACCTTATTCCAGTCCGGCCAAAACATCCACTGATTTGACCAAGTGATCGTTAATGCGGACGCTCCCAATGGCGATGTCCAAAAGTGGCGGTACTGCCAGCCCGACGGATTTGCCAACCAACTGCTGATTTTCAGCAATACTGTTTTGAGCCAATTCAACATCTTTGGACTGGTTCAATCGTATCACCATTCCTGAATCATCCGTTGTTCATCCGGCCAGCGCCCCCGCAAACTCAGCCGCATCCTCGTGCGGGCCGACTATGGCCAGGCGAAACGCGTCCGCATCCACCAGCCGCTTGGCGGCCCGCAGCACGCCGTCGGTCGTCACCGCGTCGATGCAGGCGGCCGTCTCGTCGGGCGTGGTGATCTCTTCCATCAGGAGTTCCTGCGAGGCCAGCCATGAGGCCACCGCGCGGGAGTCCTCCATGCGCATCAGCAGACGGCCCTTGATGTACTCGCGCGCCTTGTGCACCTCGGATTTCGGCGGCGCAGTGAGCAGGCCCTCCAGTTCGCGCCGCGTTGCCGCCACCGCCTCGGCGGCGCGGGACGGCTCGGTGCCGCAGGACACCACCAGCGCGCCGCAGTCGCGGTAGCTGCTCAGCGAGCTGTGGCAGTCGTAGGTCAGCCCGAGGTTCTCCCGAAGGTTCTGGAACAGCCGGCTGCTCATCCCATCGCCCAACAGCCCATTGAGCACGGTGGCGGCGTAGCGGTCGGGATCGTTCAATGCAAAGCCGGGCAGGCCCAGGCAGATGCTGGTGTCCTCGGTGACCCGATTTTCCATCAGAATGGTCGGGGCGTCGTCGGAGGGAGCAGACACCGGTTGCCAGGTCAGCGTGTCGCCCGGCATCCAGTGGCCTGTCGCGTCGGCGACGAACCGCACCGCTTCGTCATGGCTCACGGCGCCGGCGATGCCGATGACGGTGTTGTTGGGACGGTACTGCCGCTCCATGTACCGGCTCACGTCGTCCAGGCCGATGGCCGCCACCGACTCCGCGGTGCCGCCCACGTCGCGGCCCATGGCCTGGTCGGGCCACAGGGCGCGGTCGATGAGCAGGTCGCAAACTTGGGCGGGGTAGTCGTTGGTCATCCGCAACTCATCCAGGATGACCTCCCGCTCCTTCTCCATTTCGGCGGGGTCCATGAGCGGGTTCAGGATCAGGTCGAAGATCACCGGCAGGGCGCGGTCGGCATGGACGCTGGCCACCTTGCACCAGAAGGACGTCATCTCGCGGTCGGTGGCGGCGTTCATGATGCCGCCGACGCCCTCTACCGCCTCGGAGATCGCCAGGGCGGTGGGCCAGCTGCGCGTCCCCTTGAAGGGCAGGTGCTCCAGGAAGTGGGACAGTCCGGCCAATTCGTCGGGCTCGTAGCGGGAGCCGGCGCCCACCGAGACGAACATGGAGACGCTGCGGGTGTGCGGCATCTCCGCCGTCAGCACCCGCAGGCCGTTATCGAGAACCGTTTTGCGGTACATGAAACCCCCGCGCGCTTCGCCGTCATTCCACGAAGAGCCGTCATTCCGGCGAAAGCCGGAATCCAGCATCGGTTCCTGGACTCCGGCTTTCGCCGGAGTGACGGATTAAAGATTACGTGTTCAGCCAGTCCACGTCACCCTGCAGGTCGGCCGGGTGGTCCTTGGACATGAAGACGTCGTAGCGGCGCTTGGCCTCGGCGATGGTGGTGTTCTCGGGGCCGTGGCCGGGATACACGTAGGTATCGGCGGGCAGGGTGAGCAGCTTGGAGCTGATGCTGTTCAGCTCTTGCTGAAGGGCCTCGGGGCTGCGGGAGCGGCCGGGGCCGCCGGGGAAGAGGGTGTCGCCGGAGAACAGGAAACCGCCCACCACGTAGCAGGTGGAGCCGTCGGTGTGGCCCGGCGTGTGGATGCACTGGATGGTGCGGTTGCCGAACTGCACGGTGTCGCCGTCATTGAGCTGACGCTGCACCGGGCCGGGCGGCAGGTGGGCATCCAGCTCGCCGATGGCGGCGGGGGCGCCGATGCTGCCGGTGATCTCATTGTAGCCGGCCAGGTGATCGCCGTGCCCGTGGGTCACCAGGATGGCCTGAACCTCGACGCCGGCGTCGCGCACCTCGTTGATCATCTTCTCCGGCTCGTCCGGCGTGTCGATGCACACGGCCTGGTTGGTCTCGGGGCAGATGACGATGTAGCCGTTGTTGCCCAGGCTCCCCATGTTCTCAATCTTGTGGACGGTGACGTCGCCCGCCCCCTGCGCCTGATGATGAACTGGCATGCTGCTTGCCTCCTGTGGTCGTTGGAAAATGGCGGTTGCATTGTAACAAACCGGGGGAGCATCAACCGTCTCTCGGTATGGCTCACGCGTAACTGGTCTGTCATCGCGAGGAGCGCAGCAACGTGGCGATCTCGTTAGCTGAACAGCTATCCCTTCGACAACGAGACTGCCACGCTGCGCTCACAATGACAGGTTGAAGCTATGTGGGTATGAGTGAACCCGGTATGGCCGTCGGGTTTGATAATATTCAAGACTGGTTGAACCGCCGCAGGAATAGGAGACCATCATGGCGTCGGCATGGGAAACTGACACTGAGCACATCTCCATCGTCAAGGCGAGGGCGATGCTCACCCAACTGCCCGAACTGCTGGCCGAGGAGAACCGGGCGGTTGCACTCACGCGCCGGGGCAAACCGGTGCTCGCCCTGATGCCTTGGGAATTGTTTCAATCCGTGATCGAAACCCTGGAGATCATGGGCGACGCAGAAATGATGGACGCCCTGCGGCGGGGCATCAGGGACGCGCAGGAAGGCAACCTTGTTTCGTTGGACGAAGTGAAGGTGAAGTTGGGAATCAACGACTAACGCGGTCAGGGCCTGGCATTTCGGATCAACACGGCCCCATCAGCTCCGGCGACGGCGGATCAGCGATTGGACCGCCACCGCCGTGCGCTCCGGGACGCTGACCTGCATGAACTCGCGTATGGCCTCCTCGGCGCGGTCGATCCAGGTGTTTGCCAGGTTTGCGGTGAAGGTCTCGGCGTGATCGTAATCGGCTTTCTGCCTTATCTCCTGTAGCCGGCCAAACGTGTCCCCAAACCATCTGGTATCCGGTGAAAACAGGTGGCGCCCCTCCTGCAATTGGGCCCTAGAGGTTCCATGTTCCAGTCCTCGGTAGACGCGGTCCCACGCGTGACGCGACAGCGGATCGTTAGAAGTTCCAATAATGCAGTCCGCGTTGCTGGTGGCCAGCGCGTGGAACATCGCGTAGTAGGCCGTGCTGATCGCTCGTCGCAATGCCTCCTCGGTAGGTTGACTGGCGGGTGGCATCGGCGTAACAAGGGACCGGCTGCTGGCTATGAGCGCCTCCCAATTCATGCCAGACGATCTCCCCGTGGAGTTCCCTGATTGGTGTCGGCCAGTTGGTCCGGATCCCAATCGTTCGCGTAGGAAATGGGCACGACATCGTCAATTCCGAGGGCCGACAGCATGGGCTCGATCTCGTCATCGAACTCGTTGAGCATCCTCGGATTGAGATCCTTTCTGTCCCCTTCATAGACGACCAGGACATGAATGATTTCATTCTCGATGCCCGGCCAGATCTCGGACTCGACCCGGCGAAGACGGATGCTATCAGGGAGGCGCTTGGGCAACTCCGTCCGCACGATTTCGGAAACCTGGTCCAGCATCTCCGCTGTTATGGCCATGACTTGCACTTCCTTTGTCGTATGATTCGGGCTTGAATCCCCACCGAGGAGCCGGGACACGAGAGAACCGCTACCCGCCCAGCCGGGCCCGCATCGCGTCCGGCACCTGCCGGATGCGGCGGCTGAAGGCGGTGTCCCAGCGCATGGGGACCTGGCGGGCCGCCTCGGTGCACAGCGCGGCGCCGTTCAGGTAGTCGTCCAGGTGGATGTATTCGGCGGCGATGGAGCCGTCCTCGGCGCCGTTGTGGTAGTTGCCCAGCGGGAAGGCAAGGCCCGTCGAGCGGTAGCCCCAAGCGTTGAAGGCGCTGGCCTCGCAGACGCCTCCGCTCATCAACTGGCGCTGGCAGCGGAAGTCGGGGTTGTCTGCCGTCAATGTCTCGCGGGCGCGGATCAGGGCGGACTCGGCGTCGGCGTTGAAGGTGCTGCCGGCGTCGCCCACACGGATCACCGGCCCGCCACCGATCACCGCGCCGGGCAGCGTCCGCGACGACTCCAGCGACACCACCAGGGTGTCCATGGGCAGGGTGCGGGCCTCGGCCAGCAGGCGCGCGCCCACGAGGCCGACCTCCTCGGCACGGGTGAACACGCCGTACACGTCGCCGGCCGACGGGTCGCCGTGCAGGGCCGACAGAGTGGAGAGGATGCAGCCACCGCCGGCCAGGTCGTCGGCGGCGCGCATGACGATATGGTCGTCCTCGATGCTGAAGTCGGGCAGGTCGAAGACGGCCGGCGACGGGATCGGCACGTCCTCGTCGCCCGAACCGGTCAGTCGGATCTGCGCCTGTCGCTCCCGCTCGTCGCCGTGTGGGCCCACAGTCTCGGCCGTGATGCGCCGCCCACCAGGCAGGACGATGTGCAGGGGCACGCCGGGCGCAAACGATCCCGACGGCACGCCGCCCAGGGCCTTGCCGATGAGATAGTCGCCGTCCCGACCCACGATCTCGAAGCCGGGGTGGTCCATGTGGGCCATCAGCGCGATGGGCGGGTGCTTGTCAGCGTCCGTGCCGGCGATGCGCGCGATGATGTTGCCGAAGTCGTCGGTGCGCCAGGAGACGCCGATCTCGGTCAAGGCGTCGCGGACGGCGGTGGCGACGCCGTGCTCGTGGAAGGCAACGGCCGGCTGCGCCCCCAGGCGAGCCAGGAAGTCCAGGGCGCGGGCATTGTAGTCGTCAAGGTTGTTAGTGGCGCTCAAAGTCGGTTACCTCCGTGCGCGGAACAGGCTCCATACCGGAGCGGTGAAATCGGGGAGCAGGTCTCCCCCGTCGATGGTGTCGTCCTCGCCCAGCTCGACCGGGCCGGCGCCGGGTCGGTACACTGCGATGGTAGTGGTGTCCGGATCGGCCACCCAGACCTGCCGCGTGCCGAAGCTGAGCCACATCTCGGCCTTGCGGCGCAATTGGGCGGATTCGTCGGTGTGTGATTTCACTTCCACAATCAGGTCGGGTGAAAGGTTAGGATAGCCTGTCGTGCCCTCGGGGATACGGCCCGAAGCAGTCCAGGCTACATCGGAGGCGCGGACTGTGTCCGGGTTGGTTTCCAGCAGGTATCCAGGGTCTCCGGCGGCCAGTTCCCCATAGTTGCGTGGATAGACAAACTGGCCCAACCTCGTCGCGATCATGGCTACCACGGCAGCTTTCGCGTTTCCGCTGGATGGCCGCTCGATTAACTCGCCCCGGACGAGTTCGTACCTTTTGCCGTAGCCTTTGGGCAGGGTGAGAAGTTCGTCAGCCGTCATAAGCCTGCGCGCGGTGGTCATGCGGCCGTCTCCGCCCGGTTCTGAATTGACCCCATTCTGACATCGCAGGGCGGGTTAGGCAAACGGGCGGCGTCCGCCGGATGCTATACTGCGGCGCGTATATTTTGACCCTGCAAATCCGCCTTCGGGGCGGACCGGAGGTGCGCCGTGCTGCCCAAGTTTCGTGTGAGTCTGGACGAGGCTACGATGGTTCCCGGGGACGACCTGAAGTCCACCGTCGCCGCCGTTTTCGAGAAGATGGGCGTGCCGCCCGAGGACGCCCAGCTGGGCGCCGACGTGCTGGTGGTGGCCGACCTGCGCGGCGTCGACTCCCACGGCGTGTCCAACATGCTGCGCAGCTACGTCAGCGGATATACCAGCGGCCAGATCAACCCGAACCCCAACCTGCAGATCGTGCGCGAGACCCCCAGCACCGCCAGCATCGACTCCGACCGCGGCCTGGGCATCATCACCACGCCCAAGGCCATGGACATCGCCATCCGCAAGGCCGCCGAGGTGGGCGTGGGCATGGTGACTCTGGGCAACGCGCGGCACCTGGGCATGGCGTCCTACCACGCGATGATGGCCCTGGAGCACGACATGATCGGCGTGTGCATGACCAGTTGCCCCCCGTCGGTGGTGCCGACCTTCGGCGCCGAGCCGCGCCTGGGCACCAACCCCATCGCCATCGCCGTGCCGTCGCGCAACGAAGCGCCCTTCGTGTTCGACGCCGCCACCAGCACCGTGGCCGGCAACAAGGTCGGCATCGCCCGCCGCCTGGGCGTCAAGCTGGAGCCGGGCTGGCTGGCCGACGCCGAGGGCAACCCCATCATGGAGGAGGCCGACGCGCCCGATAACTACACCCTGCTCACCCTGGGCAGCACCCGGGAACTGGGATCACACAAGGGCTACGGCCTGTCCTGCATGGTGGACATCCTGGCCGGGGTGCTCACCGGCTTTGGCTATGGCGCGGTGCCGGGCCGGCCCAACTTCGGCCACTACGTCGCCGCGTACAACGTGGCCGGATTCGACGACCCCGATCACTTCAAGGACCAGATGGACGAGTGGCTGCAGATGATGAAGTCCACCCGCCCGGCCCCCGGCGAGGAGCGGGTCATGGTAGCCGGCCAGCCCGAGGCCGAGATGGAAGAGATCCGCCGCGTCGAAGGCATCCCCCTGCACCAGGAGGTGGTGGACTGGTTCCACGACACCTGCGGGGAGCTGGGGATTGATTGCCCGTTCTGATGGGCTGCCCGTTTTGGGTGATTGCCCGCGCTAGATATTGGTAAACCACAGGCACGTGACCGTGTTGGTCACGCCGTTGATGGGGCGGATGCGGTGGCGCATGATCTCGGTGAGGTCTTCCACCGTTCCCGCCTCCAGTTCGACCACCACGTCGTAGGGGCCCAGCACCTCCCGAACCGCCGCCCCGCTGATCATGTTCAGGCGGTCGAGAACCTCCTGGGTCCGGGCGGGCTCCACGTTGACCAGTACATAGGCGTTTGCCGCCATCACAGCACCTCCATGCGTTTTATACGGTTGTTGTCCGGCACGTTGGGATCAAAGTTTGCCGTTGAGTATTCGCCGTGCCCTTCTGAAACTGGGCAGATATTGGTCGAGCACATCCGGGTTGAGTTTGCCCAGCAGTTCGAATGATTTAGGTCCCTTGGCGTAGGTACCTGGGCAATCTTTGCTGGCATCTTGCAGTGCGCGCAGGATGTGGTGGCGGTTCCGTTGTTCCATGTTCTGAACTGGAGGAAGCGCAGACTCGTTAAGTCTGGGGCCAAAGTGTGCTTTCAAAGCGTCCCGTTCAGTGGCAAGCCAAGTCTCCATTGACGTGGTCATGAGCATGAGTTGCTCGTCGTCCGAGCCGGTGGGCCTTGACCAATTATCGCCCGTTCTCTGGGCGACGTGCTCCCACGGTTTATCTGCGTCAGCAACCGGTTCCTCGCTGTCCACGAGCAGGCCAATGAAGTCGCCGGCAACGGCTTGCGAATGAGCCGTTTTGAAATCGTCGTAGGCTTCGTTCCTTGATCCGCAGGCCACCAGCGCCGGCATCCTGCCCGTAAACCCACATCTTTCAAACAGCTTCCGGAACCCTTCGCGACACCTGACCTTGCCTTCCTTCGAGTTGCCGCCTCCTTCCAGGTAGACGCGGGCGCTCACCAGCGGACACCGCCCAGTTGCCCGCGAGTCCACAGCTCGCCAAGCCGGTATTTCTCCAACCAGACGGCCAGGTCGGACTTGTCCAGGCGGCGCATGGACGTTTGCCCGTCGTGTTTTTCGCACACCACCACGCTCTCCGGCCGGTCGCTGAGCGCGTCGACCAGGATGTCGGAGTGCGTGGTGACTATCACCTGGCACCGGCTGGAGGCATCCACTAGCAGGTCGGCCAGCTTTGGTATCAAGTCAGGATGGAACCCGAGTTCCGGCTCCTCAATGCAGACCAGGCTCGGCGGCTCCGGATCCAGCAGGATCGCCAGAAGGCACAGGTAGCGCAGGCTGCCATCAGAGAGACGGGTTGCGGGTATTGAGAATTCACCCTCAGTGAAAAAGATCTGGACGGTACCGCCTTCAATGTTCAGTTCAAAGTCCCTGAGACCGGAATAAATGTCGCCCAGCTTTTCAAACAGCTCCATTTTGGGCCGGGGATGTTGCCTGATGCGATTCAGGAACATCCCGAGATTGGAGAAGTCTTCCGCCAACGGGTGGGGGGCGACATCCATACTTTGAGGTCGTCTCACCTGAGCATTAGAACCGAACTCCCAACGCCGATAAAGACTGATACGGTTGTACAAATGGCTGACAGCATCCAACTCTGGAAATTGGACTTCATCCTTGATTTCCGACAATAATGATTTGTCCATCGCAACTTGTCGTTCTTCGGAACTTTGCTCGTCGCCACTTGATAGGGTCTTGCGAACGGCCGTCATCCAGTCACGTTCCCAAACAAATTCTGGTCCTTCGCGGATCAAGCCTTTCCATGGGAAGCGTAAGTGCTCGCCGCTGACCCTGAGCCGCTGACCGCTTTCGAATATCTCAATCCAGTGCCGTATGCTCCCATCGGCTAAGACGCAGGACTGGTCTGTTAATACCGAAGCCGTTTGAAGCTCATCATTTCTGCCCTGCCAAATCCAGTTGCGGATGCCGCCGCTTTCCCTGACAGGGGCCGCCAAATCCCGCGGAGTTGCTTTCAGCAGCCCCACCACCTCAATCAAGTTCGACTTCCCTGAGCCGTTGGGCCCGATCAGGACGGTCAGGGCAGGCAGCTCCAGATCAATGCCTTCCGGGCCGAAGGACAGCAGATTCTGGGCCTTGATTCTGGTTAGCATTGGCAGCGACATGGCCGCTCCACTGCGCGCCGGCCTGTTGATACTGCCGGGTGGTCACCGGAACCCTTTCGGTCCCAGCTTCGGGCTAAAGGCCGCCCAGGTACTCGGTGTAGCTGCCCGCGTCGAGCAGCGCGTCCAACTCGGAAGGATCGCTCATACGGACCCGCAGCATCCAGCCGTCGCCGAAGGGGTCGGAGTTCACCAGCTCGGGCTCCTGGGCCAGGCGGCCGTTGACCTCGGTGATCTCGCCGCTGACGGGCGAGTACAGATCGGAGACGGCCTTGACGGATTCGATCTCACCCATCTTGGCCATGTGCCCCACGGGAGCGCCGGTCTCGGGCAGTTCCACGTACACCACGTCGCCCAACTGATCCTGAGCGTAATGGGTGATGCCCACCAGGACGGTTCCGGCGGCGGCATCCTCAACCAGGGCCCACTCGTGTTCCCTGGAGTATTTGCGGTCTTCGGGATTCACTTTGTCTGATACCTCCGAGGGTAGGGTAATCAACGATTCTGGCGACTGTCGGTGTCTGGGTCGCCACAACGACACAGGACGGGGCGGCGCTAGCTCGGCCGCTGGTAGAAAGGCAGTTCCGTCGTGGTGGCGTCGGCGCGACGTCCGCGAATGTCCACAGTGAGGACGGTGTCGAGGCCCGCGTGGGCGGCGTCGACAAAGGCCGTGGCGATGCACCGCTCCAGGGTGGGCGAGTAGCTGCCGCTGGCGACGGTGCCGATGACCTCGCCATCGGCCAGCACGTCGTAGCCGGCGCGGGGGGCGCTGCGTCCCGGCAGGGTCAGTCCGACCAGGCGGCGTTCGGTTCCGTACACCCGCTGGTGATCCAGCACGTCGGCGCCGTTGTAGCCGCCGTCGCGCCGCACGAACCGGCCGTAGCCGGCCTCGATGGGGGTGATGGTGTCGGTGAGCTCGTGGCCGTGCAGGGGAAGGCCGGCCTCCAGCCGGAGGACGTCCCGGGCTCCCAGGCCGCAGGGAACCGCGCCGGCCTCGGCCAGCCTGTTCCAGATGGCCACGACGTCGGCCGACCCGACGGCGAGCTCGAACCCATCCCCTCCGGTGTAGCCGGTGCGTCCGATGAAAACGCGGCGGCCGTCGATGTGACCGCGGCCCCAGGTGAAGGGGCGCAACAGGGACGGGGCGGGACTGCGTCCCGGGTTGCGGGCCAGACGCGCGCCGGGGGTGAAGTCCTCGCACAGCCGGTCGACGATCTCCACCGCTTTGGGGCCCTGCACGGCCAGGAGGCCGGTGAGCATGGTGCGGTCGGTGATGTGCACGCCGCGGCCGTCGAAGTGCTGGGCAAGCTGGCGGTCGAACCAGAGGCTCACGGCAGGCCGGTTGCCGGCGTTGGGAATGAGCAGGAATTCGTCCTCGGAGAGGCGGTAGAAGATGGTGTCGTCGATGACGCCGCCCCGCTCGTTGCAGATGAAGCAGTAGCGGGCGCGGCCCACGCGCAGGCCGGACGCGGAGCCGGTGAGCAGGATGTCCAGCAGGCTGGCCGCGTTGGGACCGCCGATGTGCAGTCGGCCCATGTGCGAGACGTCGAACAGGCCGGCGGCATTGCGCACCGCCGCCACTTCGGCGATGACTCCCTGGTACTGCACCGGCATGTCCCAGCCGCCGAAGGGCACCATGCGGGCGCCGAGAGCTACGTGGGTGTCGTAAAGGACGGTGCGGAGATTCTCAGCAGCGGTGGTATCAGCAGCCATAGGTTATTCGAGCGGCGGTGTGGCGTTGTAAATCTCTGAGAATCATCATACCGCCAAGACCGTTAGGGCGCAATGACGAAACGATCTCATTAGGTTCGTGCAAAATTCCGGCCACGGTATAGATTGTCATTGCGAGGAGCGCGCTCTGTTGTTGACAGCCGCAGGAGGCCCTGCTAGATTGCCTCGCCTGATGATACGAGGTATCTATCTAACACCCGTGCTCGCCGCAAACAACAAGAGCCGGCAGAGCAGGAATTTTTCCATCAAAATCCAGTTGGAGGTCTATTGTGCGCAAATTATTGAGACAAAGTACCAGGCCGGTCATGCCGGGCGCACTGGGGGTTTTGCTGGTCCTCGCGGTGGCTTGCGGCGCCCCAAGCGCTACCCCGGAAAATGCCCCGCCGCCGGCCGCCACTCAGCCGCAAGCGTCCGCTGCGGCAACCGTGGTTACGCAACAAAATTCCCCAGCGACCCCAGCGTCGCAGCAGCCGGCGGCGCCGACCGCTGAGGCTCAGCAAGCTTCGACAGTCGCCGATGCCGCGGCAGAACGTCCCACCCTGAACGCCGGAGTCATCTGGCTCAGCACTCCTCTGGACCCGGTGGAGGGCGGATGGGTTCCCAGCCAGTCGGGAATGTCGGAGAACCTGTTCCGCCTGTCCGCGTCCGACCTCAGCCCCGAGCCTTGGCTGGCCACGGGCGCCGTGCCGATGGACCCGCTGACGTGGGAGATCGGGCTACGGTCCGGAGTAACCTTTCACAACGGCGCGGTGATGGACGCAGAAGCGGTCAAGACTTCCCTGGAAAGGGCAATCCACCTGTCGCCAGCGTCGGCGGAGTCGCTGGCCATTGACAGCATCGCCGTTAAGGACGACCACACCATCACGGTCACCACCACCGAGCCGCGGCCTACGCTGCCCGGGCTGCTGACCGCCCCGGCCACCGCGATCACCGACGCGGCGGCAGCCGACGCCGCCGGCGCGGGAAACTTCATCGACGCCGGCGCCTTGACCGGGCCGTACATTCCGACCGAGTACATCCTCGAGGAGCGCCTGGAGAGCGTGGCCCACGACGATTACTGGGGTGGAGCGCCGCCGCTGGCCGGCATAAATCACATTGCCATCTCCGACACCAACAGCCGCGAACTTGCCCTGCAGGCCGGGGATATCGACTTCGCCATCAACGTCTCTCCGGAGGGCGCGGAGATCATCAACTCCCAGCCCGACCTCCGCACCCAGACTGCGGGGATCGGTACTTCAGTGGTGATGTGGTGGGTCAACTTCGAGCGCGGAACGCTGGCCGACCCGCTGGTTCGTCGGGCGGTGGCTCACGCGATCGACCGGAAGAGCATTGCTGGCCTGGTCGCGCCGGCGGGGACCGGATCGTATGCGGACACTCTGCTTCCGGAAGCCCTGGTGACCTGCCCGGGCGTGACCGGACCGGGTTTCGACCCGATGCGCGCCCGTGAATTGCTGTCTCAGGCCGGCTACGCCGACGCCGACGGCGACGGGTTCGTCGAAAAGGCCGGGCAACCGCTGGAGATCGTCATCGGCGGCTACCCCCAGCGGTTCCAGCTGCCCATCATGGCCGAGGCCGCCCAGGCGATGCTGGCCCAAGTGGGCATCCGGGCCGACGTGCAGATTACCGAATGGTCCACGGTGAAGGAACCGACCTGGGATCTCTTCGGTTGGTACAACAACGTCGTCGACGCCGGTGACCCCGTTCTGAACGTCAGCAAGTTCGTCGGCCTCGAAGCCGACGCCGAGAGCAGCGCCGCCAACAACTACGGACACTACGACAATTCCGGACTGGTGGACATAGTCGCCCCGGCCGGGAGCGTGTCCGATCCGGACGGGCGGAAGCGGATAGCCTGCGAGGCCGTGGCGGTTGTCACCGAAGAGATCGCGCTGCTGCCGGTGGCTCATGCCTACATGGTCTACGGCGTCAGTGAACGGGTCACCGGGTTCGAGCCGCACCCGCACCGCGTGTACATCTTCGACCACCGCATCGGCCTGACCGAGTGAGAAGGTGGAGAGCCGTCGCTATCAGCCATGAGCCAGGAAGCCTGCCTTCAGGCGCTTTCTGGCTGCACTTCGCGGAACGAGTGAAGCGGATTTATCGGCAAATCGGGCATGTCTGACCGAGACGACAGGATCCCCTCGAAAAACCCCGTCCACCAAGTGCGGACGGGGTTTTTGCTGTCCTCACAGTTACGCGCAATTCTCCTGGTTGACAACGAGACTGCTGACAATGTAGGGTGGCCGGCTGCCTAATCGAGACAGCATCTCAATATTGTCCGAAGGAGAATTTTATATGAACACGCCACGCAAAGTACCCGTTACCATCCTCACCGGATTCCTCGGCTCCGGCAAGACGACCCTGCTCAACCGGATCCTGACCGAGGAGCACGGCAAGCGCATTGCCGTCATCGAGAACGAGTATGGGGAGATCGGTATCGATCAGGGACTGGTCATCAACGCCGACGAAGAGGTCTTCGAGATGTCCAACGGCTGCATCTGCTGCACGGTGCGCGGAGACCTGATCCGGGTACTCAACAACCTCAACAAGCGCCGCGACAAGTTCGACTACGTGCTGGTGGAGACCACCGGGCTCGCCGATCCCGGTCCGGTCGCTCAGACCTTCTTCATGGACGACGAGCTGCGCGCGGAGTACGCACTGGACGGCATCGTCACGCTGGTCGACGCCGCCCACATCGAGCAGCAGCTGGGCCGAAGCGACGAGAGCACGGAGCAAATCGCGTTCGCGGACGTCCTCGTGCTCAACAAGACGGACCTGGTCAACGACGAGGCTGCCGACAGGCTCGAAGCTCGGATCCGAGAAATGAACCGCATGGCGCGGGTCGTGCGCAGCGAGCGGGCGAACGTCCCCGTTGATACCGTGCTCAACCTCGGCGCCTTCGATCTGGACCAGGTTCTCGAGCGGCGCCCCACCTTCCTCGAGCCGGAGTATCCGTTCGAATGGACCGGAGTCTATTCGCTCGATATCGGCCGCTACGAACTCAGCCTTGCCGAAGGGCCTGATCCGTCGATGTCCCTCGTGGTCGTGCCCGACCAGGGCACGGAAGACGCCGCCCTCCGCGAGGGCGCCGAGTGGTGTGTGCGGGAGTACGCCGAACCCGCGGAAACCATTCAACCGGGGGGAGAGTTTGCGGTGGGCAAGCATGTGAGTCTCCAGATTGATTCCCCGGGGCGGAAATCGTTCTTCCTACAGGTGGATGCGCCGGTTCGGGCTGGCTTCTACACCCAGCACCTCCCGGAGGAGTTCGATCTCCAACTGACGAACGCGGATGGCGAGGCTTTCTCGCTAGGGGGCAACTTTTGCGCCGAGCCTGCCTGCGCAGAGGAAGACACACCACGCATCAAGGGAGCGGCAGTCCCCGCCGTGGTCGAGCGCACCTGGGTTGCGCAGCACGAGCACGACGACACCGTTGGCTCCATCGCTATCGAGATTGACGGCGACTGTGACCCCGGAAGGCTCAACGCCTGGCTCAGCAAACTGCTCAGTGAGAACGGGGTGGACATCTTCCGCATGAAGGGATTCATCAGCGTCGCGGGCGAGTCGCAGCGCTTCGTCTTCCAGGGGGTTCACATGCTTTTTGACGGCCAGCCGGATCGCGAATGGGGGGACGAACCCCGTCGCAATCAGCTCGTCTTCATCGGGCGCAACCTCGACGAGCAGGGCATGCGGGAGGGGTTCGCAGCATGTCTGATCTAACTGTCGGCAACCCGAGGGGCATTCTTCGCCAGGGCTGGTCTGCGGCGGTGGGCGACTACCCTATCGCCGGAGGGTGGAGCCGGGGCGGCGAGGCGCTGGTGGTCGGCGATGCTGAGGGCAGCGTTTACGCGCTCGACGGCAAGTCCGGCGCGACCGCCTGGGAGCGGCGCGGGGTTCACGAAGGTGGTGTGCTCGCGCTGGCGATCCACCCCAGCGGAACCGAGTTCGCCACGGCCGGACAGGACGGCCGAGTCTTGATATGGAATGCCGCCGAAGGTCAGGCAAGCCGGGCTATCGACGTCGGAAGCGGTTGGGTGGAAAACGTGGCGTGGTCTCCGGATGGCCAGTGGCTGGCGGCCTCCTGCTCGCGGCAGGTTCGCGTGTATGACGCGGACGGCGCGGAGCTTTGGCGGTCTGACGATCATCCCAGCACCGTCAGCGCCATCACCTGGTCGAGCGCAGGGGAGCTGGCGACGGCCTGTTACGGTCGAGTGACGTTCTTCGACCCTTCTAGTGGGACCCTTCGCCAGATGATGGAGTGGCAGGGATCCCTGGTGTCGATGGTGCTGAGCGCGGACGGGAGCATCGTGGCCTGCGGCAGCCAGGACAACACGGTGCACTTCTGGCGTCGCTCCACGGAGCAGGACTCCATGATGTCGGGATATCCTGGCAAGCCGTCGGCCCTGGCTTTCGATGACACCGGCACCCTTCTGGCCACCGGCGGCGGCGAGGCGGTGACGGTCTGGAGCTTCCATAGAGATGGACCCGAAGGCACGACGCCCGGGGTTCTGGAGTTTCACGTTCAACCCGTCACGACGCTTGCCTTCGCCCCCGGCGCTTTGCGCCTGGCTTCAGGAGGCCGCGATGGCGCCGTGGTGGTGTGGTCGCTTCAGAAGAATGGCGAGGGTGGTCCGATTGGGGCCGCGGTTGTGCCGGGCGCAGTGGCCGAATCGTACTGGCGGCCCGACGGGCGCGCGCTGGCCGCGCTGGACGCGCAGGGCGGCGTGACGGTTTGGCGGATCGGACGAACCAAGGGCCGAATTCCCCGCCTGCGCGCACCGCAGCGCCAGAATGCGGGCAGCGACTGAGTGTCCGCTGAACCTGGCGCCGGCTTCCCGGGAGATACCCGCCAGAGCGGGCATCAAGGCCAGACGCGGAATCGCCGGCTTGGATTTCAATAACATGTGCGAAGTCCGGTCCCCGCGAATTGAGATTGCCCTGGATGCCAACTCCGTCAGGTTGACCACAACTGCCTGCCGTGCTAGGTTATCGACGTTAACAACTGAACACTCCAACCAACACCTGTCGGTGACCCGCGCTCCTGCAGTCCGTCGAAACACGTCGGCGATGACCTGCGGAAAGCGCGGGACAAAAGGAAATCCGGTGCAAATCCGGTGCGGTCGCGCCACTGTAATTGGCGAGACGCTCTCCCGTGGGTATCCCTTCGAAGCGGGATGCTTGCGAAAACCACTGTCTGCCCAGTGCGGATGGGAAGGTGGAGAGCCGTCGCTATCAGCCATGAGCCAGGAAGCCTGCCTCAGGTGCTTTCTGACTGCACTTCGCGGAACGAGTGAAGCGGATTTACCGGTAAATCGGGCATGGCTGGCCAAGGCTACAGGATGCCCGTGAATACGCCCCGTCCACCAAGTGCGGACGGGGTTTTTGCTGTTCTCTCGAGAGCCAATTCGCCCCGTGCCGCCGACGGAAACCCGAATTTCGTTTCACCCAAACGGATGAGCTGGAAGATGCGGGACGGGGTTGTTCACTGGTAACTCACCGAAACGTCTTGGAGGACGAACATGGAAAAATTATCGATACGGCATTTCAAACCCGCGTTGGTCGCGGGGTTGGCTCTTGTGCTGCTGCTGGCGGTGGCTTGCGGGGCTCCCGCGGCGCCCAGCGAGCCGGCTGCGCCCGCGGCGGTCAGCAACCCCCAGCCGACCGCGCCGGCCGCCGCCGCACCGGAGCAACCGGTAGCCACGGTCGCTCCGGCTAAACAAGCGGAGACATCGTCTCCGGCGCAATCACCGGCCGGGCCAACTGATGCCGCCATCGGGACGCGGCCGACGCTGAAAGCGGGCGTGATCTGGCTGGACAGCCCGCTGGATCCAGTGGAGGGCGGCTACGTCTCTACCCAATCGGCGTTATCGGAGACCTTGTTTCGACTCTCGGGAACAACGTTGAGCCCCGAACCGTGGCTGGCAACGGAAGCCACTCAAGTTGACCCCATGACCTGGAGGATCGGAATCCGGGAGGGCGTCAAGTTCCACAACGGAAACGTGATGGATGCGCAAGCGGTGAAGGCGTCCCTGGAGCGGGCTATCCGATTGTCGGCGGCGGCGGCCGATACATTGTCCGTTGACACCATAACGGTCGAGGACGAGCAAACCATCAGCATCACCACGACGGTGCAGCAACCCACCTTGCCGGGCCTGTTGATCTTGCCGGCCCTCGCCATCACCGACGCGGCGGCGGCGGACACAGCCGGCGAAGGCAATTTCATTGCCGCGAAGGTTCTTACCGGCCCGTACATCCCCACCGAGTACGTGCCAAAGGAGTACCTTAACAGCGTAGCCAACGACGACTACTGGGGTGGAACGCCTCCGCTGGCCGGCATCGACCACGTCGCCATTTCCGACACCAACAGCCGGGAACTGGCCCTGCAGGCCGGGGACATCGATGTTGCTGTCAACGTATCACCCGATGGCGCCCGGGCGATCAACGGCCACCCGGGCACGCATACCAAGACCTCCGGCATCGGCACCTCACTGGTCCTGTGGTGGGTCAATTTCGAGCGCGGCATCTTGTCCGACCCGCTGGTGCGCCGGGCGGTGGCCCACGCTATTGACCGGGAGAGCATCGCTGGTGTGGTCGCTCCTCCCGGATCCGGATCCTTCGCTGAGCTGCTGCTCCCGGAAGTCCTGACGTCCTGTCCTGGCGTGAGCGCGCTGGCTTACGATCCTGACGAAGCCCGCAGTCTGCTGGCCGAGGCCGGCTATGCCGACAGCGACGGCGACGGAATCCTGGACAAGGAAGGTCAGCCTCTGGAAATTATTATCGGCGGTTATCCCGAGCGGTTCCAGCTGCCGATCATGGCCGAGGCCGCTCAGGCGATGCTGGCCGAGGTGGGCATCAAGGTCGAGGTGCTCATAACGGAATGGTCAGTGGTCAAGGAACCCGCATGGGACCTCTTCGGCTGGTACAACACTGTCGTGCAAGGCGGGGGAGACCCGGTGTTCAACATCAGCAAGTTCGCCGGGTTGAAGGGCGACGCCAGCGGGAGCGGAACCAACAATTATGGACACTACGACGCTTCCGGCCTGGCGGACATAATCGCCCCCTCCGTCTCGGTGACCGACCTGGAGGGGCGAAAGGACATAGCCTGCGAGGCCCTGGCGGTGGTCACCGAAGAAGCCGCGTTTTTGCCGATTGCCCATGTGAATATGGTGTACGGCGTCAGTGACCGGGTCACCGATTTCGAGGCCCACCCAACCTCCCACTATTTCTTCAACCACCAAGTTGGACTGAGCGAGTGATGTTGTGCAGGCATGGCCGGCGCAGCTAGAGGGTTTCCGGTATGGGAGCATATCTGGTTCGAAGGTTGGCCACGCTGCCGCTCCTGCTCCTGGGCATCTCTGCCGTCAGTTTCTCGCTGCTAAATCTGGCGCCGGGCGATCCCGCCGAGATCGTCCTGCGCCAGCGTAACCCGGCTCAGTTGCCCAGCGCAGCGGAGGTGGCGGCCATGCGCGTCGAGTTGGGCCTGGACGCTCCCCTGCCGGCGCAGTACGCGCGCTGGGTGGGGCAGGCGCTGGTGGGCGACATGGGACGGTCCTACGTCACCGAGCAGCCCGTGGCTGCACAGCTGGCGCGCCGCACCGTGCCGACGGCCCTGCTCACCGGAGCCGCGCTTGCCATTGCGCTGCTGGTGGCGGTGCCCGTGGGCATCCTGTCCGCCCGTCGCCGGGGCGGCGTGGTCGATACCGTCGCGCGGCTGGCGGCGCTGGTCGGCGCGGCGGCCCCGTCCTACGCCCTGGCCTACGGGCTGATCATCCTGTTCGCGGTGAAACTGTCCTGGTTGCCGGCCCTGGGCTACGGTTCGGCGGCCCAGGTGGTGCTTCCGGCCATCGCGCTGTCCCTGGCGCCCATGGCGCAACTGATGCGGCTGATCCGCGCCAGCATGCTGGAGACCCTGGGGCAGGACTACATCAGAACAGCGCGAGCCAAGGGACTGGCTGAACAGACCGTAGCCTTTCGGCACGCCTTGCGCAACGCCCTGCTCCCGGCCATCGGAGCCACTGGGGTAAACTTGGGATACCTGCTCAGCGGCGCCGTCATCGTGGAGACCATCTTCACCTGGCCCGGCCTGGGTCAGCTGATGGTGGGGGCGGCCCTCACCCGGGACTACCCCGTGGTGCAGGGGTTCGTGACCTACATCGCGGTGGTGGTGCTGCTGGTCAACCTGGCCGCCGACGTCGCGCTGCGCGTCGCCGACCCGCGCCTGCGCTTCGGCCGAGACGAGACGTAACGACCCATGGCGGGCGAAACCCAACGCCTTGGGGGGCGCGTCCCCGTTCTACCCGCGTCCAGCGGTTCGCGCCGGCGTCGCCAGTGGACCGCGCTGCTGCAAGAGCCGGGAACCGCGTTGGGGCTGTTCCTGGTGGTGTCGCTGCTGCTGGCGGGGTTGCTGGCCCCCTGGCTTCCTCTGGATGATCCCACCGAGATCAACCTGCCCCAACGGTTGCTCTCTCCGTCGCCGGAGCACCTGTTGGGCACCGACCACCTGGGTCGGGATACCTTCAGCCGGATCGTTCACGGCGCGCGCATGACCCTGCTGGCCGCCGCCGCTACCCTGGCCCTCAGCATGACCATCGCGCTGACGGTGGGAATACTATCCGGATACCACGGCGGCTGGCCGGACACCGCCCTCATGGGTGTCGTGGACCTGCTCCTGGCGTTTCCCTCGCTGATCCTGGCCATCGCCGTGGCTGGGGCCCTGGGGCCCGGCCTGTTCAACGTGCTGCTGGCGGCCGGCGCGGTGTGGTGGGTGGGTCATGCCCGCATCATCCGGGGGGTGACCCTGGGCGCGCGGCAGATGGAGTACGTAACGGCGGCGCGCGCGGCCGGGGCCGGCGGCCCGCGCATCATCCTGAAGCACATTGCCCCCAACATCCTGGGGCCGATCATCGTGATCGCATCCCTGGATGTCGGCTGGATCATCCTGGGCATTGCCGGCCTGAGCTTTCTGGGGCTCGGCGCGCAGCCGCCCACGCCGGAATGGGGCGCGATGCTCAACGACGCGCGCCCTCACCTGCAAACGGCCCCACGCCTCTTGCTGCTGCCGGGGGCGGCCATATTCGTCGCGGTGCTGGGGTTCAACCTGCTGGGCGATGGTATGCGAGACATCCTGGACCCACGGACTGCCTCATCACGAAGCTGACCGATACGCGCCAGGCGAAGTCGCCGGATCGGGCGGGACGAACGCGCGCTCCAGAGTATTGCCTATTCCCGGTGTGCGCGGACTGCCATCTTTGCACACCGTCCAGCCGGATTTGGATACTGAATTGCGGGCGGCCACGATTTGGGGGATGATTGGCGGGTGACTGGCACATGATAAGGACTGAACACGCGAAACGCACGGGAGGCAGAACAATGAGCGACCTGGTATTGCGCACCGCCGTAGGCAACTACGGGCACACCACTCCGCTGAAGGACGGCACCATCACGTCGCCGGCGTTCAGCATGGAGCACGTCGAGGTGTCGCCGGTGACCAGCATCTTCCGCCGGATGGTGCGGGAGCTGGAGTTCGACGTGGCCGAGATGGCGCTGTCAACGTACCTGTGCGCCCGGGCGCACGGCAAGCAGTTCACCGGCGTGCCCATCTTCCTGACGCGGGCCTTCTACCACGGCGGCATCGTGGTCAACCGCAAGAGCGGTATCGAGTCACCCAAAGACCTGGAGGGCAAGCGGTTCGGGGTGCGCAGCTACACGCTGACGCCGGGGGTGTGGACGCGCGGACTGCTGCAAACGGAGTACGGCGTGGACCTGGACGCGGTTACCTGGGTACTGTCCGGCGACGAGCACGTGGCGGAGTACGTGGCGCCGGCCAACGTGGTGTCGTCGCCCAACGGCAACCTGGGCGAGATGCTGCTGTCCGGCGAGATCGACGCGGCCATCGGGGCGGGTCCCATCGACTCGCCGGACATGCGGCCGCTGTTCGACGGGCCGGACGCCGCCGACGCCGCATGGCACCGGAAGACGGGCGTGTATCCCATCAGCCACATGCTGGTGGTGAAGAACGCCGCGCTGGATGCCAACCCCGACCTGGCGGCGGAGCTGTTCGAGACCTTCAACACGGCCCGCGCCCTCTACCTCGGCAAGATGCGCTCAGGGGACGCCGCCGCGCCGGAGGACCGGTTCCTGCACCAGATGGTGGACGTGGTAGGCGACGACCCGCTCCCCTACGGCGTGGAGAGCTCGCGGAAGACACTGGAAATGTTCGTGGGCTTCAACGTGGAGCAGAAGGTGATACCGGCGGCTGTGGACGTGGACGAGCTGTTCCCGGAGGCGACGCTGGGGCTGGGGTAACAAGGACTAGAGCACTCTCGACGTGCCACTGACATCGTTAGCTCGATTTGGCGAACTACAGCACTTACAATGTTGCGCGACATGGACGCTTTGCTAGTGAACGCCGGCAGTTGGGCCAGCATATCGGGAGCGGCTATATCCACCGTCGGACTGATCTTCACGATTATCGTGGCCTGGGGCGCCAGATCGGCGTCTCGGGCCGCGCGAGCGGCTGCGATCGCCACCAACAATAGCATCGAACGCCATCTGCAAGCGATAGATGTAGAACGCGCTATTGGGTTGATCCAACGTATCAAGCTGTTGCACGATATTGGACGGTGGGAGGCAGCTTTAGAGCAATACCAATCTCTGCGCATGATGCTGTCCGAGATTATCGCACGCTGCCCCGAAGGTCACACCGAACGTCGGCAGAGACTGGCTACCGCCAGAGAGCGGGTTAGACGCATGGAAGACTTCATCAGTGAGGAGCACCTCAACCTGAATATTGAGGATAGCAAACGGGCTAATCTCAATCGAGAGTTGAATGAAATCCAGAGTGATCTGGAGGAACTGGCCAGTGACCTGGGGTTTGGCGATCCGCAAGAGGGGTTGACATGAACCAATTGGACAAAATTCTGGAAGGGTTGGTAAGAAGGACGGCCGACGGAGAACTGCAATGGAAGCGTACCGTAGCCGATAACGAATTCGTGACGTCCGTAGATGCAATCGGGATAGTCGTACGAGAGCTGGGCCGAAATAGTTTGGGCTTTCCGCACCGTCGGCAACTCGAGATTACTGACGAGAACGGCGCGACGGTCGAAGTCTTTGAGACGAGCGGCGGGGTGGCCAGAGTTCCAAACGACCGACGTGAAAGCGAAGAACGGGCTCGTCAATTGAAGGAACTTTATCAAATGGCACGCCGTTCCGCCCTGGACACTCAAGCCACCTTGGAGAAGCTGGCCAAGGCTCTTGAAACCTAACTGGCCATCTACAGCAATGGGACGAGGCGCGACAAATTAAAAAACGGGGGCGCACCGATTGCGCCCCCGTCCGTTTCGGTCGATCCGTCGGGTGCGGCTACACGGCCACGGCCTGCTCGTAGGTGACGTGGCCGAGCTGTTCCCGGGGAAAGATTTCCCAGTCCAGCATCCAGCGGTGGGTGCGGTCGAACATCTCCTTGGTGTAGGGCTCGAAGACCAGGCGCTCGCCGATGCCGGCGCGGCGATGGTCGAAGAGTGGGTGGTAGCGCTCGGGCAGTTCGTTCAGGAAGTAGCGCTGGTAGCGCTCCTTGGCCGCGTCGATCTCGCGCTGGGCGCGCTGCAGGGCGTTGAAGTAGGCCCAGATCTGGTCGTCGCTGGCGTCGCCGTTGATGAGGAAGCCGATCATGAAGCTGGTGTCGACCAGCTTGCGGAAGCCCTGCTGTTCCAGCACGTAGCCGGGCGCGCCGAACACGTTGGCGGCCGGCACTCGGCGATCCAGCGCCAGTTGCAGCCGGTCCAGCGGGCCGCCGACGAACTGGAGCTTGATCCGGTCACGGGGCAGGATGCTCTCCAAGGCTTGGAGGGCGGAGAAATGGCTGCCGGAATGCCAGCCGACGGCGACCTCGACGCCGGCCAGGTCCTCCGGCGTTTGCAGGGGAGACTCGGGAGCCACCCAGATGCCGCTGGGGGTGACGGAGTAGGCGTGCCCCCACATGCGGCCGTGGGCGGCGCTGGCGGCCATGCCCACCGCCCAGTGGCAGGCGGAGCTGATCTCGCAGCCGCGGCCGGCCTCCATGGACTCGAAGGCGCCACGCTTGATCTCCATGGGCGCGCCCTCGGCGGAATCGACCGAGGGGTTGATGGTCTCGTCAGGCCGGTTTGACGCGACGAACTCGTAATCGAGCCCTTCGTCGGCGAAGTAACCCTTCTCTTCGGCTACCCATTCCTGGAGCCGGCCGTGGGGGACGATACGGAACTTTGACATCGGGAGCCTCCATGTAGCGCGGTTTCGTAACGGAATTATCGCGGATGCTCACCCTTGTTTCAACTTGGCGTTGGCAATATGATGACGCCGGAAGCACGGTTGCAATAAGAAGGCGGTTTCGAATGGTCAAGTACTCTTTCCGGTTGCCCAACGCGGACTACCTGGGTTTTGAGGCGTCGGCGCAGGGCATCCTGGACACGGCGGTCAAGGCGGAGGAACTGGGTTTCGACGCGGTGTTCGTGAACGACCACGTGATCGTGGACGACGGCGCGCGGAGCGAGCCGTGGCGGCAGGTGTACGACCCGCTGATGTCGCTGGCCTACGTGGCGTCGCGCACGTCGAAAATCGGGCTGGGGACATCGGTGCTGATCATGCCCTACCGCAACCCGGTGGTCACGGCCAAGATGGTTGCCACGCTGGACCAGATGTCCAATGGGCGGGCCATTGTGGGCATCGGGTCGGGCTGGAACGAGACCGAGTACGCCGCGCTGGACGTGCCACACCGGGAACGGGGCGCGCGCACCAACGAGTACCTGCGGCTGTGGAAAGCCTGCTGGGAACCCGACCCCGTGTCGTTCAGCGGGCGGTTCTTCTCCTTCGACGGGCTGTACACCAGCCCCAAGCCGGTGCAGCAGCCGCACCCGCCCATCTGGGTCGGCGGCTCCAGCCACGCGTCGCTGCGACGGGCGGCCCGGTTCGCGGAGGTGTGGCAGCCGACGCCCACGCCGCTGCCCACCCTGGTGAGCAACTGGCAGTACCTGAATGACGTGTCCGCCGAGATCGGCAGGGAGGAGCCGCCCCGGGTGCGCATGAGCTTCCGGGTGAACATCAGCAGCATCTCGGGTCATTCCGTCTCGGACAGCGACCGGCCGACGGGCTACGGAACCACCGAGCAGATCGTGTCGGACCTCAACCGCTACCGCCAGGAGTCCGGCCTGGACGAGTTCCAGATCAACTGCCACGACTGCGGCAACCTGCAACAGCTGCTGGACACCATGGACGCGCTGGTGCAGGACGTCTTTCCGAAGGTGGATGGTTGATTGTCAGAATCAGGATTTGCCGGATTTTAGGATTTTCAGGATTGGGTGTTCTCATCCGCGCAACGGCTTCAATCCTGCCAATCCCCTAATCCCGAAAATCTTGATTCTGACATTCCCCTGCGGAAAAGTGTGGATCAAGTGCAAGTCTTTCCAACGGAACGTAGCGAAAAGCATCGCGCCCTCATGGACGCGGTGGAGAGCGTGCGGCCCACGCTGGAGGCGGGAGCGGAGGAGTCGGAGCGGATCGGCACGCTGGCGCCGGCATCGGTGGACGCGCTGTACGAGTCGGGCTTGTTGCGGCTCAAGATGCCCCACGTGCTGGGCGGCGCCGAGGCCGACGTGGTGACGCAACTGGACGTGCTGGAAGCAGTGAGCCGCATCGATCCGGCGTCGGGCTGGTGCCTGATGATCGGCGCGGCCAGCCTGGGCAGCCTTGCCGCCTTCCTGCCCGACGACTCCATCGAGGAGATTTTCGTGGGCGGGCGGCCGCCCAAGACGGCGGGCGCGGCTGCGCCGTCCGCCACCGCAACGCCGGTGGATGGCGGCTACAGGGTCACCGGCCACTGGAAATTCGGCAGCGGGATCATGCACGCGGACTGGGTGTCCGCCGGCGCCCGCGTGGTCGGCGGGTTCGAAGGCTATCCCCGACAGGTACGGATGGCCATGCCCCGGCACAAGGTCAAGGTGCATGACAACTGGCACGTGATGGGCCTGCGCGGCACGGGAAGCTGCGACTTCTCGGTGGACGACCTGTTCGTGCCCGACGGGTTCGCGTGGGACGCGACGCTGACGGAGCCGCTGCGGGGCGGCGCGCTGTACCGACTGGGCCGGCCGGCCTTCGTGACCAACGAACACTCAGCCTTCGCGCTGGGGGTGGCGCGGCGCGCGCTGGACGCGGTGACCGAGACGGCCGCCTCCAAGACGCGGGGCTACAACTCGGTGAACCTGCTGGCGAACCGGGCGACCTTCCAGCGGGCGCTGGGCGAATGTGACTTGCGGCTGCGGGCGGCGCGTTCCCTCAACGTGGAGATACTGGAAGAGGCCTGGCGATCAGTCTGCGCCGGCCAGACTCCGCCGCCTCCGTTGCAGGCCGAGATGCGCAGCTGCGCCACCTACACGACGGACGTGGCCGCGGACGTTACCGCGCTGGCTTTCCGCTACGGCGGGGGCGAGGCGCTGTTCACGCCCAACATCCTGCAGCAGTGCCTGCGGGACATCAACGCGGCGGCGCAGCACCAGATGGTGAGCGACACGGCCTACGAGAACCACGGACAGTTCCTGCTGGGGCTGCCCGACGCGAGGGTGATGGAATAGCGGAGGCGCTAACATGGCTACCTATCTGTACGTATCGCTGCAAGGGGACGACGTCATCGCCCGGTACGACCTGGATCCGGCCACGGGCGGGCTGTCCGGTCGGGTCGAGTTTCCGCTGGCGGGGATGCCGGCGCCCATGGCAACCGATCCTGAGAAACGCTTGCTCTTCGTGGGCCGGCGCCAGCCGGGAGAGTTCGGCCTGACGTCGTACCGCATCGACGGCGGCAGCGGGGACCTGGAACGCATCAACGACATCGACCTGGACGGCAACCCGGTGCACATCTTCGTCGACCGCACCGGCAACTACCTGCTGTCGGCCTACTACTACCAGGCGCGGGTGGGCGTGCACGGCTTCGGCGCCGACGGGAGTCTGGACCCGTCGCCCATCGAGTGGCGGGAGACGGGCATCGGCGCCCACTACATCCAGACCGACGCCTCCAACCGGTACGCCTTCGTGCCGCACATCGCCGAGGGGTCGCAGACCGGCCCCAACGCCATCTTCCAGTTCCGGTTCGACGAGGCCACGGGCCGGCTGACCCCCAACGATCCCGACCGGGCAAACCCCACGTCGCCCGAGGGTCCGCGTCACATCTGCTTCAATCCCAACCTGGACGTGGTGTACTCCTCCAACGAGCAGGGGTGCAGCGTCACCGCCTACCGTTTCGACACCGACGCCGGCACGCTGTCGCCGTTCCAGACGGTGCCAACGCTTCCGGAGGGTTTCACTGAGCGCAACACCTGCTCCCAGATCCAGATCACGCCGTCGGGCCGGTTCCTGTACGCGCCCAACCGGGGGCACAACAGCGTGGCCGGCTTTGCGGTGAACCAGGGCGACGGCAGCCTGACCGCCATCGGGCGGGTGGCCACGGAGGCGGTGCCGCGAGCCTTCAGCCTGGACACCACGGGCAACTACCTGTACGCCTCGGGCCTGGAGACGGGACGGCTGGCGTCCTACCGGGTGAACCAGGACAGCGGGGAGCTGGAGCCGCTGGAGGTATACGACATCGGACGGGAGCCGATGTGGGTCACGATCATCGACCTGTGATCGCCACGCGCGTGGCCGGATAACGCGGCTGGGTGGTAGTATGGAAGGGCGGTCGACGCGGCCGCCGCTGGCCCATAGGGGCTCGGCGTGGGGGCTTAGCTCAGTGGGAGAGCACCTGCTTTGCAAGCAGGGGGTCACGGGTTCGAATCCCGTAGCCTCCACCAAACTGGATAAAATCAAGAACCTTCACGTTGAGGTTCGAGTTGGTACTGTAGGCAGAGTGACCTCCGCGGATTTCGTGCTGAATCAGAATCGCACGACCTAGAGCCTGTGGACAAATTACTGCCGATGCCCACCTAACGATGGTCCACCAAGAAAATCAACGAAGGAGTTGCCGAAGCTGGGCGAGAGGACCAAATCGGGAGGCGCAGCCCCACTCAGCAACCACTACCCCCAGCAACGGCCTTGCCGGGGGCGATGATGCACACCAGACCGAAAATCCCCGCGTTCCCGCGAGCGCCAAGGACAAACTCCCTACAGACCCTCCAAATATTTCATCTTCCTCATCGTGCGAGGACGTCCTTCGTAGTGCCAGGTGGTCAGCTCAAACTCGCCGCAAAACGTCGCCATCAACTTGTCGTACCTGGTGGAGAAGGCCCGGAAGTTCTTGTCGTCAGCATAGACGTTCTCGACGATGCCCCGGACTTTGTAAATCGACACGTTGGGGTCCCGCGGATCCAATGGTCCCTCGGCACCCCTCTTGTTGGTTTCGGGCTTCGACACGAATTTGATGTCGTGATCTGCCAGGAACTTTCGTACGGCGTGCGTCCGGTACAGCCCGTCCGCCACCACGTAACGAACCCGGTCAAGGGGAACGCCCTCCAGCAACATGGGCAAATACCATGGCTCGAAGGCGGTGCCGGGAACGACGACGTAATTGACCAGTCGCCCCGGCGGTCCACAAGGGTAATTACTTTCGTGGTCAAGCCTCCTTTGGTCTTGGTAATGCCCTGCTTCTGGCGCGACAAACCCGGCGTGAGCCCATTGCGACGAGCACCCGCCGCGCTGCGATGAGCCTTGACGAAGGTCCCGTCAGTCACCAGAACGCCATAGTCGATTTCCTTTTTCAGCGTCAGCAACAGCATCAGGTACGCCTGCCGCTCCGACCACCGCCGGTGAGCGCGCCATACGGAATTCCAGTTGAGTCCATACTCGGACGGCACCTTGCGCCACTGGTACCCACCTTCGTACCGGTCCATGATGGCTTCCAGCTTGGCTTTGGGCTTCCCGACAGGGCGCCCCCCGTCGGACAAAGATCCTGGCAATACGCTTCCACCTCTTCTCCGGCATCCGGTACCGGCCTACCGCGTCCTCCATCAGCCACCTCCCTGAGGGGAGGCGGCAATGCGCTCCACGGGCCGCGATTGCGCCAACGAAAGATTTGCTCCGCTGACAGCGCGGACAAATTGCCAACGACCCGGCAGGCCGGTATGATTGCCAAAGACTGGCTCGGGTGAGACTTGGGGCGGTTCAGGGGCCGCGGACGAGGCTCCAATCTCTCGCGGCTCCGGTTCACTTTTCCATCGGGGCTTCCCAGAGCCCGACGCTCGTCTTCGCATTGCTGCGCCTCCTGTACGGGTGCGACCAGCGCCACCTGACAGGAGAAAAGCCGGGGCCCACGGCAACAGCCGCCGACCCCGACCTGAACGCAGGATGTATGATGTAGGAGCATCGCTTCTCGTGCTTCCGGCAGGACAAAACTTCCCGCAGGCGTCAGAAAACGCCCCGGGATCGGTCCGGTTCGGGCTTTACGAGTTTGTTGCGTTCGGCTATCCTCTCTCCCAAGCATAAGCCGCCTCTCAGGTGGTGCGTACCTACAGGTCGTCGGGGAGTTTCCGTCAAAAATCAACCCAACGACCCGCCCTTTTCAGCCGCCCGATACGGCTGAGCGCGACCGCTGCTCCACCACGAGATTGACGACCTCGGCGGATCGAGAGCTCTACGTCAGCTGAGGCTGGAACAGTCCAGAGCGAAACACCATGGAGTTACCCAAGGTGTGCCCGAAGTGCAAGAACCCGTATTGGAACGTGCCAAAGCGCGACCGGACCAAAACCGCCGCTTAGACAGTCCCGCCAAGGTGCTCAACATGAAATGCTCAGCCACCACAGCGGCACCAGAAACGTACGTCTACGACCTCCACATCGTGGTAGCACGCTCTACGACCCCAACGACACCCGGCTTCGGTTGCTTCGACCAAGAAGTCATCCTGCGGTGTCAGACCACGGGGCGACGACGCAAGCAGCGTCGCCATTCTGCCGTCCTCACACGGGTGCAGTGGCATTCCAAGTCCATCGTCAGGACGGTCGCAGACGACCCGAGAAGTGCATTCTGGACGAGCGCCGCGCCGCATCGTAACCGAGCCTCTTCGCTATCCGACCACAAAAGGATGATGGCTAGCTATTGCAACGCCGCCCTGCACCGACGCCGCAGATTGCAACCACAGCCGCCACCGCCAACCCACCGCATCTCATCATCATCTCATCGCGCGAGGTAAAACCCGGTCCATGGGCAACGAGATCCGAGCAGCACTCGAAGCTATCGCCAACAGCTGGATACCAAAGGTCGTACTCGGGCTGTTCGCCATGTGCCTTGCAGGCACAGCAACCGTTGCAATCATTCAAAACGCCTACTCGTGGTCCGGGAACACACCACCAGCCGGCATAGCAGCTATTGACGCAGGCAGATTGGGCATGGTTACAGGAACAGCAGGCACTGCTACAGCATTCCTCGTCACCCTGTACGTCGCGGAGCGAAATTATCGCAGAGGCCGGGAACACATTCCTCACCTGACCATGCGTTTGTACGTGGTTCGCGTCGCGGCGAGCGGACAATACGATGCCGTTATCATCACGCTTGAAGCTGAGAACACCGGCTCAGGGCTTTGCCAAGTGGACGAAATCCAATGGGCAGTCCACGCACTCTCAAACTACGACGACGCAACGGCCGAACTGATGCAGCAGGAATTCACTGAACGGGACGACAGACACCAAGAAACTGAGTTTCCATGGCATGAAATAGCGACGGATGCAACCAGCCACATCATCAGTATCGAGCCCGGCGAAACTGAGCAGATGACGCACGATTTTCTCGTACCCCACGAGATTGATGCGATCATGGCGTCTGCATGGGTATCAAACGCCTCCCACCCGAAGACAACCGACGGATGGTACCGGAGGACACCCCACGCCAAAACGGAGGTATGACACCATGGCCAACAAGGACAAGGATAATCCGAGCGTCAAAGCTACCTTCATGGAAGGACGAGGTGGTGGACAGGGAAAACCAAGGACTCCATCTGGCGAACGTAAGCCGTGGCAAGCACCCGAAACCAGGAAAGGCCGGAGCCATAGACAGCCCAAGAACTCATGGAATCCACGTTATCTCGTGAAACTGGTGGGAGACTCCGATCCTCAACCAGAAGTACAACGTCTCAAAAACAGCCCTTTCCTCGAGGACATTTTCGACGACACGCCAATATTCTACAACCGTCCGTTGATTGGGCGACGCGGCCCATGTTGCAAACCAGACGTCGACCTGCTAGCCGGGTTCATAGTTCCCGGCACAACCCGTCAAATGAACGACGAACCAGATGGACCAGGCGTATACGCCATCGCGGAAATACTTCGATACGAAGAAGTAAGGTTCAGATCTCTCATAGGAACGCCATTTGGGTTAGACATCACAGCGGACCAAGACACCGCCGCGCCACCGTATCAAGCGGTGGTTAGCATAGACATAGTGGTTGACCCAAGAGGGTCAGGAAAAGTAATCAGGCTCACTGAAACGCGAACGCTTGACTAACTCCTGACAACGCATGGAGCCAACCGCATCCTAACGGGAAGAGCGAATGTGAGGGAAGCCTAGCGATGATCTACCCTCTGTGCCCCATATGCAATTCGGGAATGGTCGTCCGAATCGCCAAGCAAGGTTTTAACGCGGGTGGAGAATTTTGGGGATGCACCAAGTTCCCCAATTGCCGCGGAACCGCCTCTGTGCCTCGCCACGACTGGGACTGGTACCAGCTTGTTCCGATCCCAGTGCGGATGATTGCGAATCGACAGCACTGGCTGAGTGAGGCAATGGAAAATGACCCATTTCTGAATCCATGGATCGAATACTACGAAACGACAGAGGGCATATTTGGCCCGTACGTAGATTACGACGAGCATATGTGGGCATTCGAAGAGGCGATGGAAACAGCCGAACGATACTACGACAGCATTGCAAACGCCGAATACGATCTCGAGAGGCCAACCTTACGAAGGATCCAGCAAATCCTTGACGGCGACACAATCAATCTCACCTCGGCAGAGCGGGCGATCACAGTGGTGGAAAGGTATATCGAGAGCGAATCATCCATCCAAATGTTCAGTGTCTGGCTCACAGAAAATTTCAACGGCAGCAGCCGAGCATTAGCTGGGCCTGAGGAAGGCGGTATAGACGGCGGTTTCATAACGCTGGATGACGGCAGCCAGCTCATGTTCCATCGGGCACCTGAGGGGATATTTCTAGCTGAATGGAGGATTAAAGGAAAAGGGCTATCCGCGTTGAGGCACTCGAATTTGCTATCCCAATTTCAAGGCGCGACAGCAAGGCTATCAATGAGGCAATTTGAGCAGATAGCCCGTTACTTCTCGCGTAACTTCGGCATAGCGGCACCAGCAAGTTACCCCTGGTCTTGAAGTCTAGCTCCATATGATACGCACACTGAAATTCGCGCTGCGCCACGACCCGGCCAGCAGCCGGGCCATCAGCTGCCATGCCACTCAACAGAACGCCGCCTACAACCACGCCGTCGATGTGCTGAACCGGGAACCGAACCTCCCCAAGCGCAGCGGCAAGAATCACCCCGACGCAATGAACAAGCGCATCACGGCCTGGCGGCAGGTCAACCGGCACAGGACCGACGCTCCCTACCACATCCACCAAGAAGGCAGCGAGCAGGCATGGGAAGCCAACCAGCAGATGCAACAAAGCCGCGCCCAGCGGCTGCAACGTATCGAGCAGACTAAGCCCGAATCCACCGAGGGGCAACGGTTAGCGTAGAAAGATGGGGTTT
This sequence comes from Dehalococcoidia bacterium, assembly GCA_965207585.1. Taxonomy (GTDB): domain Bacteria; phylum Chloroflexota; class Dehalococcoidia; order Lucifugimonadales; family UBA3495; genus Bin87. The sequence continues at coordinate 839,316 of CBDBMT010000003.1, forward strand.
GAGGGCACGGAGGACGGGGCTGTCTGGTGATTTTCCCGGATGGTGACGTTCGGTGTACCTGATTAGCGATTGGAGCGCCGTTGCCCAAGGGGTTGGAGGTGGATATTTGCCGCTTCGGACTGGTGGTGTGGCAAGGGGCGTCCCTCGCGTACCAATCCGGCGTGAGTCTGAGGAGCCGATGCCTGAGTCCGGCGGCGTTGGGCCGTCAAGCAGGAAGCGGCAGGGTGCGCAGTTTGACCAGGACCCTGTTCACCTGGTCCTGCCAGGGCCAGCCCTTAGGAAGGTGCAGGGTGATCCGGCGGGCCTTGCGGGTGACCCGCCCAGCCAGGGAGAAGAAGCACTGGCGGAGGGTCTTGGTGGTGACCGCCTGCTGCCCCAGAGCGATCCGCGCCGTCCAGCGGGCCAGGTTGTGGGCCATGACCCCGTATCGAGTACGGGGCAGGCTCTGGACGGCCAGCCAGGCTCCGTTGGCTGGGAAGCGGCCCGAGGGGAGATGATTGAGGCCCACGCCGTACTTCAGGTCTCGGATGGCGTTCTCCACCTCGGCGTGGCGGCGATGGTCAGCCTCCAGTTCCAGGGTGTCGCCTGCTCTATCGGTGATGAAGCCGTGGTAGCTGTAGGTGTTGAAGAGGGCCAGTTGAGAGCCGGGCGTGGGTTTCACCCGGCGGACGATGAGGCGCACCGGGGCGGCGTCGGGTTCACTTTGGAAAGGGGTGTAGGTGGTCTCGGCCACGTCTGCGACCCCCTCCATCTCGTACGGGATGGGCGTCCAATCCTCTTCGGGTATGGCCTCGATGAGGTCGCGCAGTCGGACGGTGGGAGAAGCGGACGCGCGACTTGCGGCAGGCGGCGACCACGGTGTGGTTGTAGAAGCCGCTGTCGGCCCGTCCGCCTGAGGCGGATGAGTTGGCCTTTGGCTCCGGCGTAGCGGACCCGGCTCACCGTCTCCCGCAGGAAGTTGGCGGCGCCCCGGGTCCGCCTGAGGCGGATTGGCCCGGCCACCCCTGAGCCGGGCCATCAGCACGTCGCCGGTGCCGGCGGCCACGGCCAGCAGGGGGTGATAGCCGCGCTGGCCCTGGTAGTTGTGCCGGCGAGCGCCCTCCTTGGCCAGGCCAAAGGTCTCGCAGTTGGTGGAGTCCACGTCGATGGTCAGCGGACCGTCGCCGGGACCGCCACCGGCGGCCCAGGCCCTTGCCAGCAGTTCCCGGCTCACCCGGTCCAGTTGGCGCACGTGGCCCCACCGGAAGCTGCGCAGGAAGGTGCCCAGGGTGGACGGAGCCTTGACCGTGCAACCCAGCACCGCAGCGGTGCTGCCGGTGCGGAGTCCATCGGCGTCGTCGATACAGTCGCCGCCAGCCAGGGCAGACGCCACCAGGGTCATGATCTTGTCGCCCACGTTGGCTCGGCCCGGGGCGCGCCCCAGGTCCAGGTGCCGGTCTGCCAGTTGGGACAGGCCCAGTTGCTGGGCCAGAGTGGCCGGAAGAATCAGCCCTGCATTGTTGACCAAGCGGGGATCGTCGAAGGCAATTTGGAGAAGATTTCGCTACTCGAGGCAGGACCGTACGGCAACCGTTTCTTTCAACCATGTGACGAAATCCGCTCGCATGAAGTGGATGCTTCCATTACGAAAATCGTCGGTGCCACGTCTAATGTCTGATCCTGATACGATGCCGTCAGAGTAGCGAAACCGCCGCAACATAAGACACCTATTGACATTGGGAAAGGTGCCGGGCATTCTCCCTGCGTCGCACGCGATCACGTCAATCCGACGCCCGAGCCGCAGAGGCAACCATGACGAGCCCAACCACTAACGGCCACGCAGACGAAGTGCTGTCCAATGCCGTCCAGCAAGTCGTTCAGCAATCGAGAATTCTCTCCCTCCACGTCACCAGGCACGACGAATGGATCGCCCAAGCCCGACAGCAGACCGACCGAACCATTGAAAACGCGCGTACCGCTCTGGAACGAGCCCACCAGTCCGCGCTGGAGACGGCCAACGCCCAAGCCGAAATCACCAAAGCAGACCTGCTGGCGCAGTTCGCCAGCGTCGCCGCAACCATCCAGCAGGAAGCGGCGGCTCATCTGACCCAGATACAAGAAAGCCATCACCAGCAGGCAACCAAAATCCAAGCCGACGGCGCGGCACTCCTAGAATCCTTGCGCTCCGAGATCTCAGCCGCCCGACAGCAGATCGCCGCGGAACGCGAGCGGATGCAGTCCGCTCACGAGGAAGCTGCGCAAGCACAGCGTCGCACTCTCAATCGCGAGCATAACGAGGCCATGGAGAATAGCCTCGAAGCGATGCGCCGGGATCGGCAGGAACAGCGTGACGAATACCAGCAGGTACGCCAGCAGACCCTCTCGGACCTGAACACTGAGACGGCGAAAGCGTTGCAAACCAGCGCCGACAATTACCGGTCAGCACTGGCCGAAGCCACCACCAGTCTCAACGCCGAGCACCAGCGTAGCAACGATGCAGCCATCAGCGGCATCAACACTACCTGGACCAAATTCACCCGCATCCTAATTGGCGCAACTTGCATCAGCTCCGCTATTGCAGTGGCCGCCCTGGTGGTGGCGTTGCTATGAGCAGCTATCAACACAGCATCCTCGAACTCCGTTCCTCGCTGTCCGAGAGCCAGACGCTCCTTGACGGAGCCGCTGGCGTCGAGGGCTGCATTGACCTCCTTCCAGACCTGCTGAGGCACCCTCCAAGCAGGTACAAGTTCTACATCGAGGAATTCTCGGAACTCATCGACCTCACGGAACTGCTCGACGTCTGGAACAAATACCTCAACGAAAAGTCCGGGATTCACCCGGAAGCCTCATTCCAAGAACCGGCATCCGAAGCTCCAGCCTCGGACAGAGACCCAGAACTTGACCTCCAAGCAGCTTTGCAGCAATGCGCCGCCGCAGCCGAGACCGGCTACCAGAAAGCCATCGCTCACGTCACCGCTCTGGGCGCGATGGCCGAGCAGATTGAAGCCCAAGCCAATCGTCTAGCCGGCGCCACCAGATCAGGCGACGACGCTGAGTTCAAAAAACAAGTCGCGCAGATCGTGCATACCCTGAAAGATAAGCACTCCCATCTGCGAAAGGACATAGACGACAAGCGCAAAAACCTGAGCAACTTCAACATCACGCTGTTTGGACGCACCATGACGGGAAAGTCCACGATGATGGAGATCCTGACCCGCGGCGACGGATCGTCCATCGGCAAAGGCGCCCAGCGCACCACCCGGGACGTGCGGTCATACCATTGGAAGGGCCTGACCGTCACCGACGTTCCCGGCGTTGCAGCGTATGGTGGCGAGGACGACGCGCAAACCGCTCACCAGGCCGCCAATCAAGCCGATCTAGTGCTCTTCCTGATTTCCGACGACGGCCCCCAAGCGGCGGAGGCCGAGCATCTGGCCAGCCTGCGTCAGCAGGGCAAATCCCTGCTGGGCATCTTCAACGTGAAAGAGGCAATCAATGCCAACAATGCAGTATCCCTTCGCCGCTTCCTCCGGGACCACGAAAAGCTGTTCGCACCCTCGCGACTGGACGATATAAGTCGTCAGTTCGACGAGATGATTGACCGATATGCTCCAGGTCAAGAGATCAATCTAGTCAGCACCCACCTGCGCGCCCGCTATCTGGCCGGTCTCCCGGAAAACGCCGGCAAGCCTTGGCGCGATGATCTGGAGCGAGCCAGTCGCTTCCAGGACGTGGAAACCCGCATACTTCGCGAAGTCACTGCCAACGGCCCATTCCACCGCACCTACAGCTTCCTGAACATCGCGGCAGCAGCCAACCTGCAAGCCTGGGAATCGGCAAGGGAATCCGCGGGCCTCTGCGACCAGGCTCAGCGACGACTCAACGACCGATTGAACCAACTTCGCTCTTGGCAGACCGGCTTCAAACAACGGGCCAACCAGCGTATTGACCACCTGATCCAGCAGACGGTGGGCAGCCTCCGCTACCAGATACCCGCGTTCGCGGAGCAGTATTGCGAGGACCGAAACCTGTCGTCCAAGTGGAACGACCGTGTCCGCAACGCCAACATCGACCAGAATTGCCAGGCACTGCAAAAGCGACTCGCTGGGGAATGCCAAGACTATTTCAAGCAACTGGTAGCCGACGTGCAACAGGAGCTCAGACTGCTGGAAAACCAGTTCAACACCGTCAGCATGGAGACCGGGCCGATCACAAATCCGCGACGACGTTGGAATTGGGCAGTCAGCCTGACATCTGGCGCAGCCATGGTTGGCCTGGCAGCACTGGCTGCGGCGAACATTTGGAATCCAGCCGGTTGGGCTTTAGCCGGCATACTGGGCGCAGTAGGCATAGCAGGAGCCCTTGGCAACTTGATGGGGCGCCTCTTCGGCAACCGTGACCAGAAGCGTCGCGAGGCAATTGCCAAGATAACGCCAGAACTACGGTCAAACCTTCACGCCATCGAACGGCAAATCCGCGACGGCATGGGTAAATGGCTGGATGACTTCACCAAGCAGTACGTCAACCAAGCGGAAGCACAGTTCAATCAACTGGTGCGGAGCCAGGGAAGCATGACCAACCTCATGCGCGACATTGCCGACCGGCAACATAAGAGCCTGCTGGCGGTGAACCGGGACATCATCGAGCAGGCACTGCAACACCTGGGCGAACCGGACGCCGCCCGCTGGACCGACCGGGTAGCTCGCATCCCAGGGCAGGCCGCGGTACTGACCACCGCCGGCAACAGCAATCTGTCAGCCGACACCGTGGCAAATCTTGCTTCCCTACTTCACGAACAGGTTTTTCGCGTATCTGGCCAGATGAGTGCGTCCAGCATCAAGAACGCGCTCAAGTCCCTGGACCCGAAAACGAGCGAACGGCTGGTCGCCCAGCTAGTATAAGCGCCAAGCACGCAAATCAAACTCCATCGGAGCAACCAGAGATGACCCAACTGGATATTCAGCAGTGGTCCGAGGAAACCGCTGCCATCCTCGACCAAGCCCGTCAGGCACTCGCCGAATCCCCCACTGACGCGGTGCGCCATATGCAGAGACAGCTGCCCACTGTCGCATCCAGTGACGACGCGCCCATCAGCCTGGCCTTCGCCGGACAGTACAGCGCCGGCAAGTCCACCCTAATCAGCGCCCTCACCGGACAGGATGACATCGCGATCGGGGCCGGCATCACCACCGACCAGACGCATCGCTACCAGTGGAACGCCGTGGAAATCATTGACACGCCCGGCATCCACACGTCGGTACGCCCGGACCACGACGCCACCGCGTATGAAGCCATCGCAGGAGCAGACCTGCTGGTGTTCGTCATCACCAACGAGCTCTTTGACGATCACATCGCCGGGTATTACCGCAAGTTGACGATTGACCACGACAAGGGACACGAGACCATTCTCGTGGTCAACAAGATGGGACGACACGCCGAAGGCAACACGGCAGAAAGCCGGGCCGTGATCACGGAAGACCTGCGTGCTCCACTGGCCCCTTTCACGCCGGAAGGTCTGAAAATCACCTTTACCGACGCCGCAGACGCGCTGGAAGCGCGGAATGAAAATGATCCTGAGTTCCGGGAAATGCTGGAAGACCAGGGCAACCTGAGCGGGCTGGTGGCGAACATCAATGCCTTCGTTGCCGAAAAGGGGCTGACCGCCCGCCATACCACCGTGCTGTACCGGATTGAGCGGGTCGTTGAAGATGCCGGCACCGCCGAGCCGACGGACGATCCCGATCTTGATAACCTAGTCCTGGTTTACAACCAGAACATCCGCAGCATCCGGGACGCCGTTGAGCAGATCCGAGGCGCAGTCCGCACGGCGATTTTCGACGCTGAGTCGGCGGTCAAACGGACAGGTTCCGACCTAGCGGAAAACTACTACCCCGGCGTGTCCGGGGATGAGGTTGACCAAGCGGTTGAGCACGCCCAGAGGTCTGTGGAGCAGGCGGGCACAGAACTGGGACGACGCATTGAACAGTGTTTCATGGACATCATCCCTGATCTAGGGCAACAGTTCCATGACATTCACGCTGGCGACCTCTATCAGCAGACTGTGGCCAGCATTGAGCGCAGAGCCGGCGCACGCGATTTGTCCGGGGCTTTGCGAGCGGCCCAGCAAGGAAGCGAGATTCTCGGAAATCTGGCCGGCAGGTTTGCGTTGAACTCTGCCGCCGTTGCTCAAGGCGCGTCCGGAATGGCCCGATTTTCGGGTAGCGCGGCCCACGCCACCGTTCTAAACATCGGGCATTTCTTCGGACATTCCTTCCGCCCTTGGGAGGCGGTCCGATACGCCAGTTTCATTGGACGGGCGGCTCCGGTGCTCTCCATCCTGGGTATGGTTGTAAGCGTTGGCACCCAGATCTATGCTGACCGCCAAGAGCGGAAGCGCAGCGAAGAAGCCCAGCAGCTGCGCCGTCAGGTGGTGACCGAGTTCGATCAGGCCGCCGAGAAGATGGGCCGCGAAGCGCGGGCGCAGTCAGAGTCCGCTCTACAGGAGCTGCTGGTCGAACCGCTCCGGGAGTTTGAGGCGCATCGCGCTCAGCTCGACGAACTCCGACAGGAGCGCAACGCCAGTTTGAGGAGGCTAATATCCGTCCGCGATGAGACCAGCCGGCTGATCAAGCGGATACACGGCAAGCTGTAGAGCAGTGCCGCAACCGTAACGCTCCACGAGTAGGCAACACATCCAGAGCAGGTGAATGTCTGTCCAGAATCTTCAATCCTCAGACGGACGGCGCCATGTCGCCCAACTAGCTTCGGAATGTCGCTTGTTGCAACCGTGCTGGGCCTGGTGGTATGAGGCGGTTTCGCTACTCTGACGACAGGGTGTCAGGGTCGGATATTGGACGTGGTGCTGACGATTTTCTTAGTAGTGATACCCAAATCTCGTCAGCGTACTTCGCCACTTACTTGAACGAAATCAGTTGCCGTACGGTCTTGCTTCGAGTAGCGAAATTTCCTCTTAGTGACGATGTCTACAGGACACCGGGTTGCGGTTCCGCTATAATCGCAGCCGCAGCCAAAATCATACGTGGCATTATCCGTCGGATAGACGGCAGCGTGCTATAATCAATATCCACACACGCAATAATGTGCGCACTGACCCTTTGATTATCAGCACCTGCGCTGCTAAAATTGGCAACTCAACGTCCCCGCGAATGTGCCGATTTTCACAAGCAGTTATAGTTGTGGGGGACTGACCACGATGACGACCGACCAGATATACGGCTACCCCGCCCCAGAGATCGTGTACACCGAGTACTACGTCAGCTTGGTGTCGTCATTGCATATCGCAACGTTCGTCAACCCAAATTTTCTTTCATACAACGGCATCATTCCGGATGATTGGCGACCACAGACGCCAGTCATAATAGGCCAGAACACGGCCGATATTGAATATGACAATGGGATAGCCATTAGGGCAAACAACGATGAAGTAGGTTTCGCTCTCATAGCGGAAGTGGCTCCGTTGAGCGATGTCGAGTTGTGCATCTCAGTGGCTCACCGGTTCCTTAATGGCCTGCCCGGAGTCCAGTACGAGTCCATAACGACCGACGTACAAGGCTACGCAATGCTGCCCGAAGGATGCCCAGGGGTAATGAACATCGGCTCCCGGTTCCAAGGCATCTTACCGGTAATATCGCACGAAGCTGTGTACACGGCCCCTGACCACGAGACCAGATTTTACGTTCAAGAGAACAACAGGACCAACGATAGCCGGATAGACTGCTTGGACCTACACGTCCGTACGACGTACGTCATTCCGCCTGCGTTCAGAGACCCGGGCAGTGATCCTTTCATTTCAGATGCTCTTGGGAATTGGAACAATCACATCACCGGATTCGAAAAGTTGGCCACGAACTTCATTGACCGACATATCTTAGGAGGAGGCACCCTATGACCAGTCTCATCAAAAACACACCGCAAGGTACCGCCCTACGGGATTCCGCACCCAGCGTATTCCCGAGGCGCGTTCGTGCCGTGTTATTTGATGAACACCAAAACCTCTCAGACGTCATCCATTCCTACGGCAAACCAACGACTGCATCGTGGCTCCAGGACTCTCTGGCGGAGTTAGAAGAAGCCCTTGAAAATGCCACGGACTCCGGGGTTCCTAAACCAGAACCCGAAACGGTCGAGGAAGCCCGTAGAGTGATTGAGAAGCTCCACGAAGAAGCACCTAGGGCCTACATGGTATACTTGATGTCCAGCGGATCAATTGCCATCGACACGAGAGGCCCCAAACCAGACGGTGCCTTCATCACTCTGGACGGCGATGGTACTGCGTACTGCTCCGGCGAGGTAAGCGGCAAACACTGGTACAAAAAGTACAGGAGCAGTGAGGGCCTGCCCGACAATGTCCTCTTGGAAGAGCTGAGAAAACTCGGATAGGTGGGCCAACCGTGACCGTGGCTGGCAACAATGATGTCGCAGAAATTCCCGCCATCGCCGAATGGGAGACCTTAGCCAGGGCAGTAACCGATGGCGAAGAAGCCAAATTCGCTAATCGCACAGGTGACGTCCACCCCCGTAGTTTTACCCGCCCGGGAAGGAGGGACATATCGGTCGACCGCTTCAGTCGCATGGAGCAAGCTGAAGCGGTCGAGAACGGTCATGCGGTAGCGGCTGAGCGAGGTGTCAACCGCCGATTCCGCGGTTGGGCTCTTATCACAAAGACCGCAGTTGATGACTTGGGGTACATAGCGAAAGAGTCGCCCGTGATGGTCATGATTGGCACGCCGACATTTGGTTGCCCGAAGCAGCCGCGACGGATAGCAAAGTGCATTAGCGCCATGCTGCAACTCTAGCCCGGCACGCGGATTGGAAAAAGTGGCCACTTGACGATGAGAACTAGCCCTCCCCCACGCATATTTCATCGCATCAATACGGGCCTTTTGGAATGTCCAATGGGTCCTTTCCTCTGTCTTCGCCTCGCTCATGGCAAGGAGCGTTGCAACGAAGTCTCTCACAGTCGCTACCCCTGACTTAGCACCCAACCCTTTGTGATTGCCGTCATGGACCTGCTGACCGCGCAGACGCGGCCGAGCAGGTCCACGACGTATTCCTTGTGGTCGGCGAACCCGTAGGTGTTGAACCGGCCCGAGATCGTCGGATCTTGGGGTTTACGCTCCTTGTACTGGTCCAAAACCCACTCCAGCACCGAGCGGCTGCCGACTCGGTACTCCCAGGCCTCGGGCGGCACGCCCAACAACATCGTCTGAATTGACGAAACGAGATCCGTTGCCGAGTTGGATGCTTTCCACCACCGTTCACTCAAATTCCGAGTAGCGAAATTTCCTCGCAATTTGGATGCGGTGAAGACGGTTACGTGGTAGCATCTATTGGGTGCTCCTCTTTTGGGGCCGGTTTCCCGTTTCAGAAACCATTATCCCGGAAGGAAAGGAGCACTCAATTACCCGCTTAATCCGCCGCCGACTTCATCTTTTCGGTGGATTGGGGCTTAGGAACCGCGGCAATTGGCGTAGTCGTCCTCCTAATAGGGTTATGGATGTGCTGTCTTTGAGGCCAATCTCATTCCCGCCAGCAGATCTACGACCAGATGATCGTTTGGTATAATTCCAACTACTCCAAGCAAGTATGCAAGTGCAGCATCACGCTGACACCATCAAGGAGAATGTAGAATGACAAGCGGCAATTCCTTGTCTCAAGAGGCTATCAACATACTGAATCTGGCCGCACGAGGGAAAGATGACAACGCTGGATTCATAAACACTTACCACCTGTACGCTGGAGACACGTTCGTCGGGGACCCGGATGAAGAAGACTACCCTAACCAGGAAATCGAACAAGCCGTAGACGAACTCGTCAATCAGGGCTTAGCCACAAGGACCACACCTAGCCACTTGGAAGGGCGCATCGGAGCAAATCTCACTCCAGAAGGTTGGCAGAGAGCCGAACAAATCGACTAACATCCAAAGAGCCTACACGGCCAAGGTGCCACCATAGAGGAATCTGTCGCCCAAGTCATCGGTGTGAACGTACATCCGCTGCTGCGCCAGCAGCGGATGTACGTGTGTGTGTGTGTCGACGCCAAACCGGCACCCTACCAGGCACCCACCGTCAACCTGAGCGATCACCACCAAGGGCAGCTTCAGCATCACCGCCGGTGCCCATATCGTGAACGCTCCCCGCACCGACACGGCGACCCTTACCCTCAACACCGCAAGGTAGAGAACTGCTTCGGAAACCAACCAGCTCGGTCCAAGTTCCTGCACACCAGGCCCGCAAGCCGGATACTATCATGAATCCTGATACCCCATTTCAAACTGAGTCACTATCGTGCTGCCCCGACTTTGTAAACAGGCCCTAAATCGGTTGCCATATTATCACGAGAACCTTCGTTGTTGTTCCGATTAAGTAGGATTGTTCAAGTAGGCGACGACGTTGCAGAATCCGTAACCGACGACCTCTAGAATTGGTCGTACAAGGGATCATTTTTGCGATTGGCCCTCATCGCTGGAAAACATCAGTTTGGCGGTTTCTCCGGCTACGCAAAAAACCAGATCCCGAGTATACCCATACCAATCAGGAAAAGAATCCCCCCGATAATTGCCAGCACAGTGCCGCCTATTCCACCCTCAAGCCATCCTCCTACGAATCCGATGGCACCCGTACAAATACCCAGCAAACCGGTAACGCGCCAATAACGACCAGCAACCAGCCCACGACGAGCAGTACGCTTTCCATAGGTGCCTCCAAATGATGTAACCATAGCGGCACGGTTCAGTTCTCGTCCTCTGGCGCCGGTATGGTCACAATAATCACGTTGCCATTTTCGGCCATCGCTACAGCCTCTGGTGTACTGCTACCCCCAACCACCACAGCATGGACGGTTTGACGGAGCGCCTTGTTCAAAATGGCGGCACGCGCGGATGAGCGAGTTACGTCGTAGGGTTGGATGGTCACTGATATTTCTGCCAAGGCGTGAATGGTGTCTCCGGAGGCGTTCTGTCCGGTTATGACCAAATCGGCGCGGTTCAGTTCCGTGGCTTCAGCGTCAGTAACGTCATCCGAGCTGACAGCGTCTGCTACAACATCGCCTGGGCTCCAGCTACTGTGCGTGACGATTGCATCGGGCAAATTGAGCAGCCTCCGAATACGGCGCTGTGCCAGTCGACCGGCCTCTTTCTCGTATCGTCCGCCGGTCAGATTGGCAACCCGGCCCGACAGTCTGGTCATGTGGTCGTTCATCTCCGTTACGCGATCGTTGGTTTGCTGCTGCGCTTCAGCAAGCCTTGCGACGTTGACGGTCAGACTGGAGACCTGTCCTCGCAGCTCGGCAAGGCCTTCGGTCAGTGCAGCGACCTGCGACCGGTCTTCCTGGACCAGGCTCGCGACTGTCTGCACCAGCCGCTCATGGGCGGCGGTGAGTTGGCCTGCCATCTCACTGGCGACTTGTAATGAGGTTGCAGTCAGCTCTTCAAACTTCTCGATAAGAGTTGCTATGTTGTGACTATTATCCATTGCGAGCTGCGCAACTTCGGGCAAGGTCTGCGGAGGAGTTTCGGCTGTGGTCATGTATGGATCTCCTCTCCGTGGCTGTACTGCCATTTTACTACGGCTCTTAGCCCAAATCCACCGATAAGGAAGAGCTTGCGTGGGAAGATGGGGGATGAAGGGTCAGAGGATGGGGAAGGATGGTGATTGTCCCCGTCGGGAAGGGCCGGTGTACCTGCCTGGCGGTCAGGAAGGGGTTGCCCAGAGGGTCAAAGGCGGGAAATCTCCGCCCTTGACGGGTAGGGCGCCAAGGGGTAATCCCCGCGCACCAAGCTGGCGCGAGTCTGATGGGCCGATGCCTGGGTCCGGCGGCGTTGGGCCGTCAAGCAGGAAGCGGCAGGGTGCGCAGTTTGACCAGGGCGCGATTCACCTGGTCCTGCCGGGGCCAGCCCTGAGGCAGGTGGAGAGTGACCCGGCGGGCCTTGCGGGTGAGCCGGCCAGCCAGGGAGAAGAAACGGTGCCGGAGGGTCTTGGTGGCGGCCGCCTGCTGCCCCAGAGCGATCCGCGCCGTCCAGCGGGCCAGGTTGTGGGCCATGACCCCGTATCGAGTACGGGGCAGGCTCTGGACGGCCAGCCAAGCTCCGTTGGCTGGGAAGCGGCCTGAGGGGAGATGATTGAGGCCCACGCCGTACTTCAGGTCGCGGATGGCGTTCTCCACCTCGGCGTGGCGACGGTGGTCGGCCTCCAGTTCCAGAGTGTCGCCCGCTCTATCGGTGATGAAGCCGTGGTAGCTGTAGGTGTGGAAGAGGGCCAGTCGGGAGCTGGGCGTGGGTTTGACCCGGCGGACGATGAGGCGCACCGGGGCGGCGTCGGGTTCACCCTGGAAAGGGGTGTAGGTGGTCTCGGCCACGTCTGCGGCGTTCTCCATCCAGTAGAGATAAGGGCGCCATCGTCCTGGACGACCAGACCACGCTGCGGGGCGTGCCACCGGAGGCGCGGGAGTACCAACTGGGCAGCCGCTCGGCCTTGGAGTGGGTGCTGGACCAGTACAAGGAACGCAAGCCCAGAGACCCCACCATCGCCGAGCGGTTCAACACCTACCGTTTCGCCGACCACAAGGAGCGGGTGATCGACCTGCTGCGGCGGGTGTGCAGCGTCAGCGTAAAGACGGTGGAGATCGTGGGGCGGATGGCGTAGCGGGACGGGGAGTACCTGGTAGTGTCAGGAGACCGGGACCGGCGCGAGCGGGTCTACTCCACCGCCTGTATTACTACAGGGCCGCCGGCGGCTACCTCCACGTACAGGCTGTAGCCGTCCAGCAGCGCCATTCCCAGGAGGGGCGTGGTGTCGGCTTCGTCCACGTCGACAAACCTCGGAAGCCCATCCCACAGCGCCGTGACGCCATAGACGTCGAAGTACTCCACGCTGCCGTTGGCCAGGGTCGCCTGGCCCTCCGATTGAAATGGAAGCTCCAACTCGACAATCATCGTGGTCGGCAGGGTCAGGAAGCCGTTGAAGCCGGTATCGACGACAGCATCAACCTCCCGGCTCTGGCCTGACGGGGCTTCCAGGGCCAGCCTCACCACGGGTTCGTAGGCGGAGTTCACCGCGCCCTCGATCGCTGGCCTCTCCGCAGCGGACGTCCCCCGAAGTACCGCAGCGCCGGATACCCCACCCGCAGGGACCACACGCGGGCCTCCGGGCGCCGGACGCGTAGCTCCCCCGCCGCGGCCACTACGGAGCCGCCAATGGCGTAATCCCCGCTGTCCACATCAATGGAGACAATCTCTCCGTAGTGGTCCTTCTCAACCTTCGGCCTGATGTCGCGCTGGTAAATCTCATCGCCCAGGCGGGCGATTTCCGATTTGGGGCGGATTGGCGCGTTCACTGTCAAAGCCTCCCGTGTTGGCCTGCTGCCACGGTTGTCATTCTACACCGCTAGGCAATTTTCGGACAAACGACAGGGAGAGCCCGCGTTAGGGCCGGGGCGGACCACTGATCGCGCGGCCCACCCTCTTCCAAGCAGCCCGGGCGTTCCTCGCCGCTGGCCGTTGCCACCGTCCTCCGTCCGGTAAGAAGCAGGTCGTCGGCACGTCGGCTGCCGCCGCGCTAGACGGCTCCCGGACCGGCCTGCTTCAGCATGGCACCGCAGCCCCGCTCGTCCACGAGGTGGTTCACCGAGACCCGCCCGTGTTTGTCGTAACCGGTGGTGTAGGCGAATTCGACCTCGGCGCCCCAGGGCACCCGTCCGCCGGTTCGGATGGTGTCACCGCCCGGCCCGCCGGCGCCCTTGACCACCACGCCGTTGCGCCCACCCTTCTTCCAGGCCATGACCTTGAGCTCCACCGGGGCCACCAACTCCGCCGGCGACGGCGCGAACAGGACCGCGTGCAGCCGCCGCAGCAGGTCCCCGGAAGGCTTGCGCTTGCCATTCATTACCTGGGAGAGCATCCCGATGCTGATGCCCGCCCGCCGGGCCGTCTCGTTCTGCGACCACCCGTGGGCGTCCATGCGCTCCCACAGGGCCGGCGGGTTGATGTCAGCAGGCTGGGCGGCCTCGACCTTCACCGGAGCCTCCAGCACCGTCTCCATCCGGGCCTGGGCAGACGGGCTGAGATTGCGCTGGCCCCGGCTGACCTGCACCACGTACCCATAGGTCAGTCCCGTCCGGTCCGCCACCTGCCGCAGGGTCATCCCGCGCTCCCTTGCCCGCTCGCGGAGGTAGGTGCTTTCACCGCCCTTCACCACGCCGCCCTGGCGGTGGACCACGCCCTGGGGAGGGACCCAGCCCAGGACCGCCTCGATCTTGCCGCGCATGAAGGGGGTGAGGTTCTTCCTGCCCCTGGCGACCTGGGACAGGTGGGAGGGACCGACGCCCATGAGGGCGGCCAGTTCGTTGAGGTTGAGGCCGCGCTCCCTGGCGGCGACGGCCAGGTGGGACTCGGCCCGGCCGGTGGCGGCGGTTTCGCAGGTGAGCTTGACGGGGCTGGCTTTGTCGTTGCCGATGGCCTGGGCGGTGGGTTCGACTTTGTAGTTGACGGTATTGGTGTTGGCCTTCATGTCGTTTCCTCCAAAACGCAGAAAGCGGGGCCGGCCCCGTTCCTTTCGGTTCAGGGCCGACCCCGCTGGGATGCAGGTGTTCGGTGTGATTGGGTTTAGGAACCGCTCCGGCGGCCCCCGGATAATGGCTGCCACCGCCCGGCACGAAAGCGCCGGCGATGGCTTGGGCGGTTACGGTTCGGTCATGGACGTTCCTCCGTAGTTGTCGTTATGGTTGAAGGGGCTGCGGCAGCAGTCGTCGCCTTCGCGGTGGCAACGATTCACGCCAGGGTCCGCCAGCCGCCCCAGGCTTCCGGCACCGGGTCAGTTGATAGCTTTCGCATTGCGCCCGAACGGAGCAGACCCACGTCGCCCCGGGACCCACGCCGCCCCGGAAGCTGGCGTGGCGCGGAAGGGAAAAGCAGGAGCAGGCGGGAAGGGGAGAGCGGTTACGCCGGGCGGCGACGCCGTGAAAGGGTGATGGCAAGGCGCAGGGCGCAACCAAAAGCGCCGCCGGTGCCAACGGGGATGGCAGCGGCGGTAGTGAGAGGAATGCGGCTATGCCGAGTCTCAGCGGAAATCAGCGCCAGCGCAGACTTGGCGATAGCCGTGGATGAAGAGGGAGATGGCCAGGCGGTGGACGAACGCGACGTCACCGGCGATGGCACAGCAGAGGCACTCCACCGGTCCGGCGATGCACCTTGCCGAGCGTGAGGTAAACGCCAGGTCGTCGCCGCCGCTCTTGAGCAAAGGGACTGGGACGTGAGGGCGCGACCGGGGGCCAAGCCGTTCCAGCGGCAGCGTGAAGGGCGAGCGCGGTATCGCGTGCGCTCGGCGAGTTGTACCGAGGGTTCAGGTCCGGGATTGCCAGATTGGTTCCGTTTTCACCTCTTGGACGATGTTGGCGATGCCGACCACAGCTTTGCGAAACGGCGCCAGCGCGGTCTGGTGTCCCGCATCGACTTGGACGCCGGAGGAGCAGGGCTCAACCCCGGAGCACCGCATCACGCAGCGGGTGGCGCTTATCCTCATTGAAACCGTCGCAGGGAGAGCAAGGCTCGATCCCAGGCGAACGGTCCCGGGCCGGGGACGGACCCGCCAGCTTTCGTTCGGGAAAGACTGGAAAAACCGTAAACTGCATTGATTATCGCCCGTGCCCACGTCTCAGAGAACGGATTTAGCAAGCGCCTGGCCCGCCCCGCCGGTGATCGCTTGCCCCGCGCTTGCTGGCTGCTCGCTACTGTCATCTCTAACGTAACCGTGAGCCACCACGCCATCCGGTCAGGCCCGGCACAGCCAGCGCAGGACGATCCGCCCTGCCCGTCTTTTCGACCAATTCCCGGAGGAGCCTCCGCAGCGCGAACTCCCGCCACTCCCCGGCGTCGCCCATCCCCTCGTCCTGGGCATCCATCGCGCCTTGCTCCCTCACGTTCAACCCGCTGGCCGTCATGTCCGATAGGATGTCCTATAGCGTCGGTCTTGGCCAGCGCACCGGTGGCCTTGGCGAAGTCCCGGACCTGACGCGGGTTGGCGACCACCACCGGCAACTCGGCGATTGCCAAAGCTGCCACCAACGGCAGTTCCAAGCCGCCGGTAGCCTCCAGCAAGACCAAGGTGGGACCCAGGCCCTCCAACTGGGAGACCAATTCTCCCACTCCGGTTTCGTCGTAGGAGACAACCCATCTCTGACTCGTGGGCCGGACTGCGACGTCAACCTTGGCCTTGGCCACGTCAATGCCTACGTAGATTCCTTCAAGCCCCATGATCACCTCCTGTTGATTGCCGGCCCGTCCTTGCACGATGCGGGCTTGGTTAGCCCAGGCAACTGTTCGGGCTCTATTGAGAGATGGATGCGGCGACCCTCGCTATAGGACGGCCTTCCAAGACCTTGGGAGCTTCGGTCTGCCGCACCCAATGGGAAGGATTATTCCCACACAACCAAGATACAAGGGAGGCTGTCCGGTAGGCGGGAATACGGCCAGGTCAACGTGCCGCTCGCTGCGATGCGGCTGGACGTTTACTGGACAAAAGGGAATATGGCCGGAACCCGCCCTTTCACCCAACTGCTCGCAAGACCGCCCCCAATTCCCTCGCTTTCCGCCGGTTTCAGGTTCAAAACACCCCCGACTTCCCAAAAGAGCATTACTCCCAATCTCTGTACGCGGGTATGCCGTCACACCGGGCCCCGGCACGTCCCACGGCGCAAGAAATACAATGCATCCGGCGTCATAAACCCGACACCAAGAGGCGAAAAAGTCGTTGACCCAAACGCCGTGGCAGGCGCCGTGTACAGGTCGATGCAGCTTTGGAATCCCGCCGGCGGCCTTCCATCAAAGGGTTTGGATCTCCTTACAGGGCTGCCACTGTGAATGCGGTTACGCAGCGATTGGACTCCGATGCGCCGGACACGAGACGAAACGGCGGCTCCAGACGGAGGTGATCGCCGTGGACGTTGCGCCCGGTGTCGTCATTCACGGTCATGGCGGAGCGGCCGCCGCACCCGCCAAGAGGCCCGCCGTGAATTGCAGCCGGGGGTTAAGGTGCGGTAGTTCACCCCTCAAGCGCCTCGGCGGCGGCACCCGGCAGGTCCAATAGGACAACCTCCGATAGGACAGAGTTCGGCGCAATCTCCGGGTCGTGGTCCACCTCCAGGGTGGCGTCGTCATCGTCGTTCAAGGTTTTCACCATGGGTCAAAACTACAATCTACGGGCTGTAATCTCTGCAATAAAGTGATTATGGAGCCGCAGTAAATTGCTCGCCCGGCAATCCCCCACAAGCCGTCCCCAACAGCCCATTTCCCGTAGGAAATGCCCTTGGATTGTATTCTGCAATCCTTTCATTTCTCCTTTCAGGGCGCCCACTGCGAAAATCCGGTCCGGGTGATTGCAGTTTGACGTGTCCGGCTCCCGGCAGTGTCAACGCGCTGCCGGTATCACGGACGGGTTTCTTGGGCGACGACCGCCGTAGTGGACGGGGGGAGGGGACAGCATCCGGCGGCGACCGGACGGGCAAGCTATCTCCGGCTCCGGGCGAGCCTTGTGCGTCTCGCATTCCCACGGATACGATGGGGCGGCGCGGTGGATGCCGCCGTGTCCACCCACAGCATGGCAGGTGACGAATTGAAAGGAATAGGCCGCTGGCGATCGATGTCGGTACTGGCCGGTTGCGTGTGCCTGCTGTTGGCCGCCGGGTGCGACAACGGCGGGGTGTCACGCAACGAGGGAGAGGTGATGGTGGGGCTGATCACCAAGACCGGCGGGAACCCGTTCTTCGTTGCCGTGGAGGAGGGAGCGCGGCAGCGGGCGAATGAGCTGGGCGTGGAACTGCGCGCCTACGCTGGGGAACATGACGGCGATTGGGAGAGCCAGGCGCGGGCGATGGCGGAGTTGGTGGAGGACGGCGCTGCGGGCATCCTGATCACGCCTTCGGACCCGGCGGCCCTGGCCGACGCCGTGCAAGAAGCGCGGGAGGCCGGAGCGCTGGTGATTGCGCTGGACACTCCCTTCGAGCAAGGGGACGCGGTGGACGGTACCTTCGCCACGGACAACTTCAAGGCCGGGGAGTTGATCGGCCGATGGGCCAGGGCGAGGCTGGAGGCGGAAGGCAGGGATGCCAGGGAGGCCAGGATCGCAACGCTGGACGGGTACCCCACGCCGGTGTCGGTGGACGTGCTGCGCAACCAGGGCTTTCTGATGGGCTACGGCATCGACGTGAAGGACGCTGGGAAGATCGGCGACGAGGACGATCCCCGCATCTTGGGCCGCGGGGTGACCCGGGGCACGGAGGAGGGAGGGCGCAACGCGATGGAGGAACTCATCGGTCAATACCCGTCCATGAACCTGGTGTACGCCATCAACGAGCCGGCGGCGACGGGGGCATACGCCGCGCTGGCAGAGCTGGGGCTGGCGGAAGACGTGCTGATCGTGACCATCGACGGCGGCTGCGACGGAGTGAGGCGGGTGGCGGCGGGCGAGTTCGGGGCCACGGTGATGCAGTACCCGCTGGAGATGGCGCGGCTGGGAGTGGAGGCGGTGGCGGAGCACGCCAGGACGGGCGATAAGCCGGAGAACACGCCGAGGCTGGACTTTCACGACACCGGCGCGGTGCTGGTGACCGGAGAGCCGGTTGCCGGGGTCCCGTCCATCGGCGTGGCGGAGGGTCTGCGGGAGTGCTGGGGGTAGCGGTCAGGGTACGGAACCCCGCGGCGACAATGGGCCCTCTGCAACTGTGCTCCATCGTGTCCCGTCCGGTAGGGGCCGGTCGCCGGCGTCCTGGACGCGCCGGGCCGGTGGCGGCTTCGCCAAAGGAAGCGCCGGCTGCGATGTGAGGACAGACGACCCCGGGGCCACTTTTGTTTTCAAAACTTCGCCGGAACCGTTTCTTTCACCCAAGCGCTCGCAGAACCGGCCTGGAAACCCTGATTTTTCGCCCTTTCCAAGTTCAAACTGGCCCCGGACTTTCGTTTCCAAAAGTCACGCTAATCTCTGTACGCGGGTATGGCATCGCAGCGGGCCTGATTTTGCCCATTGCCCATGGGGGCGGCGGCCGGCGTCGTTGCCGATGGAGAACCAGGTCCAAGCCGCCGGAGCTATCATCTCCAACTTGGCAATGACAAAATCTCCAAGCTGGAATTGAGCCGCCTCTGATTGGGGGTCCTCTGTTCGTGGCAATTGAATCCGCCCTTCCGGATCAACGACACTCGGGCGGGATAGCCGAGGTCATCGCGGTCGCTTCCGGTGTTGCCGAACTCCCCGAGGCACGCTTCACGCCTGACGGGCACGACAGCCGGAAATCAGCGGAAGGATATTCACCCCGTGGAGTCAGCGGCCACCGCGCCCTTTTTGCCCACCACGGCGTCCAGCGGGCCCGGCGGGTGATGACATTTGACATTGAGATTGCGGGAGCGCGCTCCACCGGGGCGCCGGTATCCGACCGGGCACGACGCTGCCGGTCCGCCTCTACCGGTTCGGTTTCATCCCCGATTACCGGAGAGAGGCGAGATGCGCCGGTCAACGGCCGACAACCGCAAGCGCGGGCAGCCATCCACCGGGGTACGGCCGACGTGGCGCGGAACCAAGCCGGCCACGTCATCCGGTAGAGGGACGATGGCGGCGTTCACCGAGGGAAAGAGGACCGTGCCGCTTGCCGGGACCGGGCTGGGCGTGCGCTTCCCAAAAGGGAAATCTGGCCCCAATTTCCGGAACCGGCCCTCACCCCCAGGTGCTTGCAAAAGCGGCGTTTCGGCCCCAAAACTTCCCTATGATTTGAGTTCAAAAGTGGCCGAAAAATTCCCGAAAGGGAAGTCGTGCAAACTTCTGTACACGGGTATAGCATCGAATCAGGTCCTGACGGTGCCCTCGGAGGGTCGATTTCGCGGTGGGATGTGGTCCTGGCGGCGCTACGCCCGGCGCGTGGTGGAAAGCGCCGATGGGAAGCCGGCATGGTTGGAGCGCCAGGTCCGAGCCGTAATGGCGATAGCCTTGGCCGCGGGGAGGAACCTGGCGCCGTCCCGACCGTCTCACCCAGGTCATTGCTGATGAAGGACGAGGCCTCCCCGTCCACGCCGACGAAGAACGCGAAGGCAAGGAGGTCGTCGGCAGGCTGTGGAGTGGAAATGAATGATTGAGAGGCGGACGAAGCAGACATTCGGCCGGGTGCGGGCCGAAAACGGGAGGCGCCCACGAGGGCCGGTGGTGAGCGGTTGACAGGGCCACGCGGAAGGCGCAGTATCTTGGTAAGACGCGCTAACAATGGGCGTTGGACTGTACCCGCCGGACGCGCTATCCGCCACTCCCCAGGCCGTCGTTCTGGTGATGTGTGCGGTTACGAGGAGCAAAGTCCGGGCGGTCAGCAGTTGAGGAGACTGGCATGAGATTGCAGGATACGAAAGCCGGCGCGACTCTAGGATTCGACCTGGACGACGGTACCGGGCTGCGGGTGGCCCGGGCCCGGTTCGAGGCGGAAACCAGGTTCTCCTGGTCGATGTTCGACGGATACGACCGTATCCGCATCCTGACCTACTCGGCGGGAGTGGGCGCGATAGTCAGGCTGCTTGACCAGCACGAGTTCGAGGACTTTGAGTGCGTGTTCGGATGCGAGAGCACGCTGCGCACCCTCAAGGACATCATGGCCTTCCAGCAGGTGGCGATCGGCGACGCCCGGTCCGCGATCCGAGGTCTGCCGGACCAGCGACACGCTTTCATCCTGAGCCGCGTGAGGGAGGGACAGGCGCGATTTCGGGTGCTGCGGAAACAGGTAGCCCACGCCAAGCTGTACCTGCTGGAGAACACGCGGTCGGGAAGGAGGCGGGTTCTGATCGGCTCGGCGAACCTGTCGGAGACGGCGTTCGGGGGAGTGCAATCGGAAACCCTGGTGTGCTTTGACGAGGACGAGCGGGCCTGGGATCACTACCTGGGCATGTACCGGACCGTCCGGGACCAGGCCTCCGACGAGATACCGTTGCCGCCGGAGCGGGTGTTGCAGGGGGAGATAGAACTTCACGAGGTGCCCGTCCTGAACCCAGAGGATCACGCAACCCTGGTGATCGATACGGCGGAAGGGGAGACCCCGGAGGGCAACGTCGTTCACATCACCGTTCCGACGCAGATCGAGCGCATCGAGCGGATGAAGTCTGCGATCCCGCCGGTGGTGTCCAACCTAATGCCGCCGGCGCGCCACGGGAAGCAGCGGGTGGATCGGGAGCTGAGGCAGCGGATAATCAAGGAGTACAGCCGCATCCGGGTGGTGCAAACCGAGGAAGAGGCGGACCACCGGGAAATGTCCATCGACCGTGAGGCCAAGACGGTCTCCCTTTTCGGCGAGGAGTTCTCCCTGGAAGCGGACGCGGAGGCGGCGCGGCGGGACGCCCGGCTGCTGGTGGACTTCTTCGGCAACTACGAGGGCACCTTTGAGGGCGGCATGGGCGTAGAGCGGTTGCAGCGCGATTACTTCATCCTGTGGTCGTGGCTGTACTTCTCGCCGCTGATGTGCGACATGCGGACCCTGGCGGGACACGACGGGGACATCTTCCGGTTTCCATCCTTCGCCATAGTGTACGGCAAGCCGTCGTGCGGCAAGTCCAGCCTGATCGACACGCTGATGACGTCCATGTTCGGGAAGGCCCACAACGTGGACAAGCGGGAGTTCACCAAGAGCCGGCTCCGGGACATCCAGCGCGCCTACAAGCGGTTCCCGGCGGTGTTCGACGACATCGGGAGGGCGGCGATCCGCAACCATGGGGAGGACGTGATCAAGGACGAGCTGCCGCCGCTGGTGGCGGAGCATCCGTGTTTCGTGTTGTCGATGAACCAGGAGCTCAAGGCCTTCACCGACCAGGTCGTGAAGCGCAGCCTGATGATCTACACCACCACGGCGCTGCCGTCGTACAAGGAGAGCCTGCGCCACGACCTGCACCTGAAGATACAGGAGGTGCGCCGGGACCTGAGCACCCACCTGTACCGGGAGTACCTGAAGCGGGTCCTGGCGGCCCTGGACGAAAACCCCAAGCCCGAGGACTGGCTGGAGTTTTCGTCCTCGGTTCTCTCGGGTCTCATCGCCGACCTGCTGGGGGAGAGCCCGCCCCGGTGGTGCGCGCCCATCCGGTGGAACGATTACGCGGACAAGCGCCACGAGAGGGTGAAGGCCCAGATTGATCACCTGCTGCGGCCGGCCACGCGGATGAAGAAGGAGGGCAACCAGCCCACGGGCTGGATACTGGAGGGCGACCGGGTGATTGTGGTGGAACAGACGGACACCTTCGGCAGGAGGGAGTTCGACTGGGACAACGTGCCGTCCACCCTGATTGACGACAACGCCAGCGTGGGCGGGAGGACGGTGCTGAACCGGGCTGAGCTGGAAGAGTTCCTAGGCAGGAACCTGGGCGGGCGACGCAGCGGCCTGTTGGGCCGGCTGATGGGCGGAACCCGATGAGGCGTGCCTGTGAATGTCGCTCAGAAGTCAGACACGCCTGCTGGCGCTATCTGGGCGCCGCACCGCCGGGATTGTCGAAGGCTAGGACGCGCGGGACGCGGGAAAGCGATTGATGACCGGGGACAAGGAGGGATCATGCCGAGAACCACGAAAACCATCACCTTTTCGTTGCCGCCGGAGATGGCGGAGCGGGTGGATGCCGCCATGGCGGGGCAGGGGAAGTCCCGCAGCGAGTTCCTGCGGGAGGCGGTGCTGCGCTACATCGAGGAGTGCGAGTGGCGGCAGCTGCTCCGGTACGGTGAGGAGCGGGCCCGGGAGCGGGGCGTCGGCCCCGAGGACGTGGCTGACCTGGTGGAAGAATACCGGGCCGAGGTGGGCCAGGCCCAGGCATGAGGGTAGTGCTGGACACCAACGTGATCGTCTCGGCCCTGAACTTCCCCGGCAACGAGAGGATGTTGTTGGAGTTGGCCCTGCGGGGCAGGTTCCAGTTCTTCCTGTCGCTCTTCATCCTGGAAGAGGTAGCGGGGGTGCTGACGCGCAAGTTCGGCTGGGACGAGGAACGCACGGCCCGGGCCATCCGGGTCATTGAGAACGCCGCCATCGTGATTGAGCCGCCGAGATTGGAGGAAATGATTGAGGGCGGCCACGCGGACAACCGGGTGCTGGAGTGCGCGGTGGCGGCCAATGCCGACTACCTGGTGACCGGCGACCGGCGACATCTGCTGCCCCTGGAAGAACACCGGGGCACGAGGATTGTCAACGCCCCGCGCTTCCTGTCTGCGCTGGGGCAGGTCCGGTAGATGGCAGAACGGCCGGCGATTGTTGACAGCCGCTCCTTGACAGATACGGCTAGGATGCTTCATGATACTGGGTAAGACTGGGTAAGTATCGACAGAGCAAACGAAAAGGAGCCGCACATGGAAAGAAAGCGCGATTTCCAGCCCCTGACCCCGGCGGCCCTGTACGCCCGTGTCTCCAGCGACAGACAGGACGTGGACCTCTCCGTCGCCGCACAGCTTCGGGCCCTCAGAGACTACGCCAGGAACAACGGCTACTCCGTGGCCCGGGAGTACGTGGACGAGGCCGAGAGCGGCAGAATCGCCGACCGGCCCCAGTTCCGGGAGATGATCGACGAGGGCAGCAGGCCAAGGGCCCCTTTCCAGGTGATATTGGTCTGGAAGTTCAGCCGCTTCACCCGCAAGCGGGAGCACGCCGTGGCCTTCAAGGCCCAGCTGCGGCGCAAGGGCATCCGCGTGGTGTCCATCACCGAGCAGGCCGAGGACAACGCCACCGGCCGGCTGCTGGAGGGCATCATCGAGTCGGTGGACGAATATTACAGCGAGAATCTTGGGCAAGAAGTGACGCGGGGAATGCGGGAGGCGGCGTCCCGTGGTTTCTTCCTGGGTTCCAAGGCCCCCTTCGGCTACACCCGCGTCAAGGTCAGCGACGGGGTGAAGGACCGCCCCACCCTGGAGGTTGACCCGGCTACGGCTCCTGTGGTGAAGGAGATATTCGAGAGTTCCCGCCGGGGCAACGGGCTGGCGGAAATCTGCAAGGAGCTGAACGGCAGGGGCATCACCAACCGGGGAAGGCGCTGGCAGAAGAACGTCATCCACTACCTTTTGACCAACGAAGCCTACACGGGGACCGCGGTGTGGGGAGTGAAGAGCAAGGACGAGAAGGCGGGGGAGCCGGTGCGGGTGGAAAACGCCTGGCCCGCCCTGGTTTCCAGGGACCTGTTCGAAGCGGTGCAGCAGGGACTCCACCAGCGGGCGCCCACGGTGCAGCGGCCCGGACGGGTAGGTAGCCAGTACCTGCTGAGCGGGTTGCTCAAGTGCGGGGTGTGCGGCAAGTCCTACTCGGCCCAGGGAGCCAAGAGCGGCCAGTTCGCCTACTACGTCTGCTCCAGCCTGTTCCGCGAGGGGGCCGGAGCCTGCACCGCCCGCTACCTGAACGCCAGCAAGGTGGAGGACCTGGTGATCGAGAAGGTCAGGGAGCGGATTCTCACCGAGGAGACCATCACCGAGCTGGTGACCCTGGTGGCCGAGGAGATCGACAACCTGGCCGGTGAGGTCAGTGGCAGGCTGACCGCCATCACCGCCGAGCTTAGCGACGTGGAGACCCGGTTGGAGAACCTCTACCAGGCGTTGGAGACCCGGCAGTTGCCCATCGAGGCGCTGTCGCCCCGCATCCTGTCCCTGAAGAGCCGCCAGGACCAGCTTACGGCGGCGCGTGAGGAGGCCGAGTTCCAGTTGGAGCAGCGGCGGGCGGAGTTGCCCACGTCAAAGGAGATCAAGGGGTACGTGGCGGACTTCCGCGCGCTCTTCCAGGACGGCACTTTCCCGGAGCGGAAGGCCCTGATTCGCAACTTCGTGCAGGGCATCGAGATCGTGGAGGACGAGGCGGTCCTGACGTATACCATCCCCATGCCGCAGGACGGGGTGACGTCGGAGTCGGCCTCGGTTCTTGATTTTGTCCAGTCCGGCCCACCATTTTGCGCATGATTTCGCCCTCGCGCCAGGAACATTGGAAATGACTGGCCAACAGTTATTGCGTGAGCCACACAAAGTATCCGTAATACTGTATAGGAAATCCAGCAAAGTGAGTATTCACCGAGTGGGACCGCCTTGCCACAATACGTGAGAACCTGTTTTTATGTCGGTGGTTCCTTGTTCGATCTCAGGCGGGCAATCAACCTCAGCAATCGCTCGGTCGAGTTGAGATTGAGTCACCCACGTGTACGTTTCGGTGGAGGCAATTCTCGTCAAGTCTCCGACCGGATATTCCATGCGACGCCGGCCTTTTCCCAAGCTGGCTCCGGTGAAATCGGCCCCAGCGAGTTCGGCCCCTACCAAGTTCGCTCCGTTCAACGTGGCAAACCTGAGGTTGGCAACCTCCAGATCTGCGTTGTGCCAAATGGCACCCTCCAAGTCCGCTCCCTCGAAAATGGCCTCGGTTGCCCGAGTACTATTAAGCCTCGCCAGCCTGCAAACGGCATCTTTGAAGAAAGCAATATCCAAATTGGCACCTTCCAAGTCGGCGCCCTCCAGCTGAGCTTCCTGAAAGTCAGCCTCTTCCAAGTTGGCACGTGCGAGGTTCGCGTGCGTCAGATCTGCCCGAATTAGTCTGCATTGACGGAGGTCGGCGCCCTCGAGATCCGCTCCGTGCAGGTTCGCTCCATTTAGGGTGAACCGACTGAAGTTTGCCCTGCCTAGGTTCGCTCCATGCAGGTCCGCAGTGAACCCGTTCTCTTCCTCTATGCGGAATTGGTTCAAAGTGCGGAACCCGATCGCTGACAATGCCTCTTGAACGTCCTCGCGCATACGTGGCGGCATCACCTCGCCATCAATTTCCATCGGCTGATCTAGGTCTGGATCCTTGGTTGGGTTTCTGACAAAAGCACATAACAGGCGCATGATTTCAACGTGATAAAGCTCAGGATGCTCCTTGGCCAACTTTTGGAGTGCATATATCCC
Source organism: Dehalococcoidia bacterium (assembly GCA_965207585.1). Lineage (GTDB taxonomy): Bacteria > Chloroflexota > Dehalococcoidia > Lucifugimonadales > UBA3495 > Bin87. The sequence goes on from CBDBMT010000003.1 coordinate 865,206, forward strand.
CCCCAAACGTACTGCTAGCACCGAATTGCCCAGCATTTCCGCTCCGCGTTGGTAACGACCGTTTAGGAAATCGTTGTGCGCGGTAGTAGCTTGGCTTTGAGCAGCTTCCACTTGTCCCATTGCCGCATCAGCTTGGCTTTGAGCAACTCCCACTTGTGCTAGTGCCGCACTAACTTGCCGTTGGGCTGCGGCCGTTTGATTCTCCGCAACCCAAGAGCGCCAGAACGCGAACACTAAGGCGACCAAGCCTCCGATGATTAGAGCCACGTTGCGGAGCGTTTCACCGTTGGAGGCAACGGCGGACCGAGATCCCTCGGTTTGGCCTTTGGGCTCGGGGGCGGTAGAGATGAGCCAATCCCAATTCAGGATGGCTACACATCCGAGAACCACAACCAAGAAGGCTAACGAGGCAACGATGACGCTAAACCTAAACCAACCGGTTTCGTACCAATATCTTTGGATCATTTCGCTCATGGCTGTGCACTCAGGCTACGCCGCTATCCCCAACTCGCGCAGCCGAGCCACCAGGTACTCTTGCGGGCGGTCGCCCTTGACGCTGTTGCAGTGTCCGCACAGCAGTTGCAGGTTTTCGATGTGGTCGGTGCCGCCGCGGCTCTCCGGAATGATGTGGTCGATGGTGAGATTGCGGAAGGGGAACTCGCTGCGGCAGCCGTTGCACCGGCCTTCCTGCTGGCCGAAGAGGACATGCTTGTTCTGGCGGTATGGCACCGGCGCGTCGATGTCGGTGCGCCGGGGGATGTCGGTGCGGGCGGTGACCAGTCGGTTGTGGAACAGCTCGCCCATGGTCTGCTGCAAGCGCATGTTGACCAGCTCGACGGCCTTGGGCGAGATGTCGATCCCGATCCAGCGGCGGCCCAGGTTCTCGGCGGCGACGCACGCGGTAGCGCAACCGCAGAAGGGGTCCAACACGACGTCGCCCTCGTTGGATGATGCCTTGACGATGCGTTCGAGGAGCGCGAGCGGCTTCTGCGTGGGGTAGCCGGTGCGTTCTCGCTTATCCCGGGGCGGTATCCAGCGTACGTCTTCGTCGATGCCGTCGTCGGTGCCATGGAGGGAGCCTTTCGTGTACGGCTGATATGCCCAAATATCCTGAAGGAGTTGACCGGGGCTGAGGTCAAGATACTGCCTATAAGTGGGCAGGCTCTGTCCTGTGCTGTCCGGAAGGTCAATCAAACCCAAGTCATAGAGAGCGTCCAACTTTTCATGTTGCGGTAGACTCGGGTCTATCCCGAAAGCTAATACCAACTCTCGCGGAACAGCCCAATGCCGCCCGTATGGGGTTGGGTCATACCCGCGCCATGGCTCTCCGCTCTTTCCGTTCCGGGTTCCTGACCCATGGATTGAATTTGTCCAGTATTGTCCATTTTCGTCTTGTCGTTTGAAATAGGTTTCCACATGGCCCTTCAGGTACGGCGTGTATATGGCTCTATGCTTGTACTCGCTGGACCTTGCGTAGAACAGAATGTCGTCGTGGATCGGGCCGAAACGGTCGGCAGCGTTGTGAGCACCAGTCCTTCGCCAGATAATCTCGTTTCTGAAGTTCCCAGCTCCAAAAATTGAGTCCATCAGTAGTTTCAGGTAGTGGTGGGCTGTAGGGTCGCAATGCAGGTAGATGCTGCCCGAATCCTTCAGCACCCGGCGCATCTCCAGCAATCTAACTGCCATCATGCACAGGTAGGACTGCATCCCTTTCCCGTGGGTCAGGCCGGCCGCCTGTAGTACCTGGTACATGGCCGGCTGCTCGTCGGCGATCAGGCCCATCCAGGCCACGTCCAGGTCCGACAGCGTCCAAGTGTCCTTGAAGGCAGCTCCCGCCGCGGCGCTGCCCACCGGCGCAGCAAAGTTCTGGTTGGAGTTGAAGGGCGGGTCCAGGTAGATGAGGTCAACCGATGCGGAGTTGAGGCCGCGCAGAATTTCAAGGTTGTCCCCGGTCCAGATGGTGCGGTCGGCGAAGTTGGTCATCGTTCACACTCGATAGGTCGAGTCTAGCGATGGCGCTGTTCATTAGCAACTTGGCCGATCAGGTTTCAACTTGCCGACACCCGGATCCACGCAATCCCGTCAACATGCTCGAAGTGGCCGTCGGCAGAAACCAGGTCGGCGCCTGTTTCCATTGCGTGGGCCGCAATCCAGACGTCGTTGGTCGGAATGGGCCGCCCTTTCGCTCTCAGTGCCGTCATCACCCGAGAGTACCGGTCCGCGGTCACCGGACCGACGGGAACCAAGGACACATAGGGACGTTCGAGGAAAGATCGCAGTTCCGCCAGATTTTGCTCGAAACGCGCCCCCTGCCGGAAGCCGTACAGCAACTCACCTATTACCACAGTGGAGAACAGCGCCTCCTCAGCGTCTCGTATCAGATCCCTCACCTCGTGGCTGCCCCGCATGAACGCGGAGTAGGCGTTGGAATCCAGCAGGATCCTCATGACCACGCTGCCTCGTCCACCGTCTCGAAGGCCGCAAGGGCCGCATCGAAACTCTCAGCTTCATCCCGGCTCCACGCGCCGAAGAGGTCGTCCAACGAATCGCCTATAGCGTTGGGCTTCCCCTTGCTGTCCGTCAGGCCGGCGCCCTTCCTCAGCAGCTTCAACGCCGCCTGATTCAGGGAGATTCCCTCCTGATTTGCCAGGCGGCGCATAATGGCGTCGAGTTCGTCGTCGAACCCCCTGACTGTCAGCTGGTTCATATCATGTTCCTCCGGCGCGTCATATTTTGAGGCTATTTGAGGCAAAGTATAGGTCAACCCCGCGCAGGTCAAGACCACACGGTCAATTCTCATGCCAGCGGCCGCTACTGCCGGGCAAGTGGCCCATGACCCACACAGGACACAATCCGCCCGAGGTGTTAGGCTACGGGTGATTTGCGGCCACGGCCCGGCGGTTACAGGACCTCGCGCGCGCCCGCTTTCGTAAATTGTCAGAATCAGGATTTTCGAGATTTCGGGATTATCAGGATTAGGACCGTTCTGTGATGGAGCTGCCTCAATCCTGCTCAATCATAAAATCCTGCAAATCCTGATTCTGACGTTTCCCCGCCGTAAAATGGGCACGCATGAGAGACGCGCGCCAATCTACAAGCAACTGCACGCAAAGCAGACCCACATGCAGGAGGCCAGAGCATGAAATACGACTACATCGTTGTGGGCGGCGGTTCCGCCGGATGCACCATCGCCAGCCGGCTGTCGGAGGACCCGGACCGCTCGGTGCTGCTGCTGGAGGCGGGGCCGGACTATCCGGTCTTTGAGCAGCTGCCCGACGACCTGAAGCTGGGCAACAACGTGTGGCTCTCAGCCTACGGGCCGCACAACTGGGGCTACACCGCCCGGATCACCGAGGAGCAGGACAACCTGACGATCCCCCGGGGCAAGGCCACCGGTGGTTCCAGCGCGGTGAACGGGCAGGTGCTGTTCCGCGGCATCCCCGAGGACTACGACCGCTGGGCCGAGTGGGGCAACGACGAGTGGAGCTTCACCAGGTGCCTGCCCTACTTCAACAAGCTGGAGACCGACCTCGATTTCGGCGGCGACGACTTCCACGGCTCCGACGGGCCGGTGCCGGTGCGCCGCGCTCCCCGCAACGAGTGGCTGCCCCACGCCGTGGCCTTTGAGCGGGCGTGCCTCGACGAGGGATTCCCCCAGGACGAGGACCAGAACCACCCCGAGTCCACGGGCGTCTCGCCCCGGGCCCGCAACACCATCGACGGCGTGCGCATGAGCATGGCCATCAACTACCTGGACATCGCGCGGCACCGCCTGAACCTGACCGTCCGGGGCGGCGTGACCGCGCGGCGGATCATCTTCGACGGCAACCGGGCCGTGGGCATCGAGGCCGAAAGCGGCGGCGAGGTCTTCACGGTGGAGGGCGGCGAGATCATCGTCAGCAGCGGGGCCGTGGCGTCGCCGCAGCTGCTGATGCTGTCGGGCGTGGGGCCGGCGGAGCACCTGCGGAGCCTGGGCATCCCGGTGGTGCATGACTCCCCGGGCGTGGGCAAGAACCTGCGCGACCATCCCGCGGCGTCGGTGCTGTACCGGGGCAAGGGCGAGAAGCCCGACGTGCAGGCGCCGGTGATCCAGGTGGGACTGCGCTACACGGTGGAGGGGTCAGACCTGCGCAACGACATGCAGCTGAGCCCCAACCTCATGACCAGCGAGCACCGTCCGGCCCACGTCGCCATCGACGAGGACCTGAACTACCTCGGCATGGGCGCGAGCCTGCAACTGGCGCTGGGGCAGGGCGAGCTGACGTTGCAGTCCACGGACCCGCACGTGCAGCCGTTCCTGAACTACAACTACTACCAGGAGCCGGAGGACCTGCGCCGGATGCGGGAGGCAATACGCCTGGGCGTTCGGATGGCGGAGCGGCCTCCCTTCTCCGACCTGATCGAGGAACGGATCATGCCCACCGACGAGGAGCTGGCGTCCGACGATCTGCTGGACGACTGGCTGCGCAAGAACTCCGGCACGTCGCACCACATATCGGGCACGTGCAAGATGGGGCCGGACTCGGATCCGCTGGCGGTGGTGAACCAGCAGTTGAAAGTGAAAGGTGTGGCGGGCCTGCGGGTGGCCGACGCCTCGGTCATGCCCGATTGCATCCGAGCCAACACCAACGCCACCACGATCATGATCGGCGAGAAGGTGTCCGATTACATTAAGGAAGGCCGGTAGCCGGGGGAATCGTCAGAAGCAGGATTCGCTGGATTAGCGGATTCTCAGGATGAGGCCGACTGTCGCATCAACCAATTCAATCCTGCCAATCCATAAATCCGGTAAATCCTGATTCTGACTACACGCGGAGGATCACAAACATGGAAGTCCAATGGATGAACCACACCGGGTTCGTGGTCAGCGACATGGAGCGTTCCCTGGCTTTCTACCGCGATCTGCTGGGTCTCAGCATAGAGCGGGATCAGGTGCTGGAAGGCGACTTCATCTCGGAGGTCGTGGGCTACCCCGACGCGCGGCTGCACATCGTGTACCTGGGTGTCGGGGACCAACGCCACTCGGTGGAGCTGATCCAGTACTTGAACCCGGCGGGGGATGCCGTCGCGCTGCCCCAACGGCACCAGGTGGGCGCGTCGCACCTGGGCATCATCGTTGACGACTTGGACGCGTTTTACGCCGACCTCAGCGCGAAGGGTGCGAGGTTCGTCAGCCCGCCGGCGACCCGGCCCAACCCGGTGTATCCCGCCGCCAGCAAGGGCTGCTACATGGAGGACCCCGACGGGAACTGGCTGGAGCTCCTCGAAAGAGGGCCGGCGCCGCCCGACGCAACCTCGGTGTGACCCTCACATGGAGTGGACATGACCACCGTCATCGCCAATGCAACCATCGTAACCGGCAACGCGGCCCGGGACGTTCTGCACGATGCCGCCATCGCCGTCGCGGAGGACCGGATTGCGTCCATCGGGCCGACGGCGGAAGTGCGGCCGGCGCATCCCGACGCCGAGGTGGTGGACGGGCGGGGCAAGGCGGTGTTCCCCGGGCTGATCAACTGCCACACGCACCTGCTGGCCACGGGCGACCGGGGCATCCTGGAAGACTTCGGGTTCCCGACGCGGCTCGCCTTCCCGGTGTCGGCCCGCGCGCTGCTGAGCGACGAGGAACGGCAGACGCTGGCCCTGCTGGGCGTGCTGGAGTCCATCCGGAGCGGCGTCACCTGCCTGCTGGAAATCTCGTCCAACGTGGCCGGCTACGCGCCGGACTTGGCGGCGACCGGGCTGCGGCTGTTTCTGGCGGAGAACATCAACGACGTGGACGAGGCACAGGCCAGGGACGGGAGATACCATTTCGACGAGGCCAGGGCAGACGCCGGACTGCAACGCAGCGCCGAACTGGTGGCGGCCTGGCACGGCCGGGAGAACGGGCGCGTCAACTGCTTCCTGGCTCCGCACGCCCCGGAGACCTGCTCGCCGGGCCTGCTGCGCCGGACCCGGGAGATGGCCGAGCGACATGGCATCGGCTATACCATCCACCTGTCCCAGAGCCGCCAGGAGATCGAGGCGGTCATGTCCGTGCGCGGGGTATCGCCGACGCATTACCTCTTCGCCAACGACTTCCTGGGGCCGGACCTGCTGGCCGCCCACTGCCGGTACGTCGGTCCGTCTGAGGTCGCGCTGCTGGGCCAGAGCGGGGTCAAGATCACCGACAACGCCGCCATCGCCGCCCGCCGGGGCGCAGCCGCGCCCGTGCAGGAACTCATGGCGGCGGGATGCGTCATCGGCATGGGCTCGGACAACATGGCCGAGGACATGGTGGAAGTGATGCGGGCAGGGCTGTTCCTGGAGCGGGTGCGCCGCAACGACGAGGTTTGGCCCCAGCCCGAGGACGTGCTGGAATGGGGCACCATCGGGGGAGCCAAAGCCCTGGGGATGCAGGACATCACCGGCAGCCTGGAAGTCGGCAAGAAGGCCGACCTGTTCGTGGTGGACCTGATGCGGCCGCACCTGGTGCCCAGCCTGCGCGTCGTGTCGTCCTTCGTGCACAACGGGCAGCCGGCCGACATCACGTCGGTCATGGTGGACGGCGCGTGGGTCATGCGCGACGGCAAGGTGCTGACCATCGACGAGGAAGACGTGGTGCGCCGAGCCGAGGCGGTGGGGCACGCATCATGGCGCCGGCTGCTGGAACGCTATCCCGACGTGCCCTTCCCCATCTACATTCCGCCGGCCATCGGCTGAACGAGCAAAAATCGAGAGCGCCGCGGATCACGCGCGCGGCAGAGCGGGCCGGCTCATTGCGAGCCGGCCCGCTCTTGCATGGCAGTTAGCGGCGGGGAATTGTCAGAATCAGGATTTTCAAGATTTAGGGATTATCAGGATTGGAGCCGTTCTGTAACGGTGATCTCCCAATCCTGTCAAATCATAAAATCCCGCAAATCCTGATTCTGACGTTTCCCCGCCGCCAAGCGGGCCACAGCGCTCTGCGCCGTAACCCGTCGTTTACGCCGACGCAACGTTGCGGTCACACAGCCGCAATTTGCCGGCAACACCGCGGGTCTAGCGTATTTGGCATCGACACCGGCGACCTGCCGTTGACGCATCCACTCCAGAGGAGGAAACACCCACGATGTCTCTAACCGGTTTAGCCAAACTGCCCGCGTTGCTGCGGTTAGCGCTCTTCGGCGCGGCCGCCCTGCTCATGCCCCTGATGCTGGCCGCCTGCGGCTCCGAGCCGCCCCCGGCGCCGGCCGCAACCGCCGCGCCTGCCGCGGCATCCCAGCCGGCCAGCCCGCCCGCCGCTGCCGAGTCCGACACCATCAAGGTGGGCATCCTGCACTCCCTGTCCGGCACGATGTCGATCAGCGAGACCGCCGTGCACGATGCCGAACTGCTGGCGATTGAAGAGATCAACGCCTCGGGCGGCGTGATGGGCAAGCAGCTTGAGGTCGTCATCGAGGACGGCGCATCCGACTGGCCGACCTTCGCCGAGAAGGCGCGGAAGCTGCTCCAGGAGGACGAGGTATCGGTAGTCTTCGGCGGCTGGACCAGCGCCAGCCGAAAGGCGATGCTGCCGGTGTTCGAGGCCAACAACGGGCTGCTGTTCTACCCGGTGCAGTACGAGGGCCTGGAGACGTCGCCCAACATCTTCTACACCGGCGCGACCACCAACCAGCAGATCGTGCCGGCCATCGAGTACCTGCTGAGCGAGGGCAAGACCAAGTTCTACCTGCTGGGCTCCGACTACGTGTTCCCCCGCACGTCGAACCTGATCATCAACAAGCAGCTGGCCGCCGCCGGCATCGAGGCGGTGGGCGAGGAATACACCCCGCTGGGTCACACCGAGTACAGCACCGTCATCACCAAGATCAAGGCCGCCGATCCCGACGTGGTGTTCAACACGCTGAACGGCGACTCCAACGTGGCTTTCTTCAAGCAGCTCAAGGACGCCGGCATCACCGCCGAGGAACTGCCTACCATCTCGGTGAGCGTGGCCGAAGAGGAGATCACGGGTATCGGCGCGGAGAACATCGCCGGGCACCTGGTGGCGTGGAACTACTTCCAGACCACCGACACGCCGGAGAACGTGAAGTTCGTGGCGGCGTTCAAGACCAAGTACGGCGAGAACCGCGTGACTGACGACCCCATCGAAGCGGGTTACTTCGGCGTGTACCTGTGGAAAGCCGCCGTTGAGAAGGCCGGCACCACCGACGTCGCCGCGGTCAAGGAAGCCGCCAAGGGCATCCAGTTCGCCGCGCCGGGCGGAATGGTGACCATCCACAACGAGAACCAGCACGTGTCCAAGACCGTCCGCATCGGCACGGTGCGCGACGACGGGCAGATCGACGAGATCTGGAACTCCGGCTCGCCGGTGGTCCCGGACCCCTACCTGGACACCTACGAATGGGCCGCCGGCCTCCGGGAGCTGGCCCAGTAAGCACGACCGTCAGAATCAGGACTTGCCGGATTGAAGGATTTACAGGATTGGGTGTTCTCCGCCACCGGATGGCTCCAATCCTGTAAATCCCCAAATCTTGAAAATCCTGATTCAGACAACCACCGCAGGCGCGGATGACGTCCGCGCCCCCGCCTCCTCAAACTCCTTTATGGCCACGAAATGGAAGTTTGGGCTCTACAACTGTTCAACGGGCTCAGCCTGAGCTCGATCCTGTTGCTGATCGCGCTGGGTCTCGCGCTGTCCTTCGGGTTGATGAACGTCATCAACCTGGCCCATGGCGAGTTCATCATGATCGGCGCGTACACCACCTACGCGCTACAGCAGGCGGCACTCAGCTTCACCGGCGACCCGCAATCGGGGGTCACGTTCCTGATCGCCATTCCCGCGTCCTTCGTGGTCGCCGGAGCGGCAGGGTACGTGGTGGAAAACGCGCTGATCCGGTTCCTCTACCGCCGTCCCCTGGACACGCTGCTGGCGACGTGGGGCGTCGGGCTGTTCCTGCAACAGCTGGCCCGGTCGATCTTCGGCGCGCCCAACGTGCAGGTGGTGTCCCCGCCGTGGCTGGGCAGCGCGATCAACGTTACAAGTGATCTTGTCCTGCCCATGAAGCGGATGTTCATCCTCGGGCTGGTGCTGGCGTGCATCGGCGGCCTCTACTGTTACATGTACCGTTCCAGCGAGGGGCGCCGGATGCGCGGCGTGATGCAGAACCGGGAGATGGCGGCCAGCCTGGGCGTTTCGACCCGGCGGGTGGACAGCTTCACCTTTGCGCTGGGATCGGGTCTGGCCGGCATCGCCGGGTGCGCGCTGACACTGATCGGCCCCATCGGCCCGTCGCTGGGCACCTTCTACGTGGTTGACGCCTTCATCGTCGTGATCCTGGGCGGGCTGGGCCAGGTGCCCGGCACCATCCTGGCCGCGCTGATCATCGGGATGCTGAACACGATGCTGGAGTTCGGCACCACCGCCGTGGTCGGCAAGGTGCTGGTGTTCGCCATGGTGATCCTGTTCCTGCAATGGCGGCCCGCCGGCCTGATGCGGGCCAAGGGACGGTAGCCGGCCATGACGACCATGTCATCCATCATGACGGTGGTGCGCAACGCCTCCGCCCCGGTGCGGGTCCACGACCGCATCGGCTCGTGGGTGGCCCCCGCGATCATGCTGGCGGCGCTGCTCGTTGCCCCGACGGTGCTTTCGGACTTCCGGATCGCGCTGCTGGGCAAGTTCCTGACCTTTGCCATGCTGGCGCTGTCCCTGAACCTGATCTGGGGTTACGCGGGAATGCTGAGCCTGGGCCACGGCGTGTTCTTCGGCCTGGGCGGGTACGCCATGGCGATGTACCTGAAGCTGGAATCGGCCGGCGGGAAGCTGCCCGACTTCATGTTCTGGAGCGGGTTGACGGAGTTGCCCTTCTTCTGGGCCCCGTTCAAGTACGCCTGGTTCGCCATACCGATGACGTTCGTCGTGCCGGCGGTTCTGGCCGGAGCCCTGGGATACCTGGTGTTCCGCAGCCGCATCACCGGCGTGTACTTCGCGTTGATCACCCAGGCCCTCGCGCTGATCGTGAGCATCCTTTTCATCGGGCAGCAGGCGTACACCGGCGGCACCAACGGCATCACCAACTACACGACGATTTTCGGCTACGCGCTAAACGCGCCGTCGATGCAGCTGATCCTGTACTACGCCAGCGTGGCCGCGCTGACCGTGGCCTACCTGCTGTGCTGGTGGCTGATCTCGTCGCGGCTGGGCCGGCTGCTGGTGGCCATGCGCGATGACGAGAACCGGGTGCGGTTCTCCGGCTACGACCCGGCGGTGCTGAAGACGCTGGTGTTCTCGCTGTCGGCCGGCATCGCCGGCGTGGCGGGCGCGCTGTTCACGCCGCAGGTGGGCATCATCTCGCCCACCATGATGGGCATCGTGCCGTCCATCGAGATTGCCATCTGGGTGGCCGTGGGCGGACGCGGCGCGCTGCCGGGGGCCGTGATCGGCGCGGTGGTGGTCAACGGAGCCAAGAGCGGCCTGAGCGAGTCGTTCCCGGCGGTGTGGCAATACTTCCTGGGCCTGCTGTTCATCGGAGCGGTGCTGCTGTTTCCGTCGGGCATCATGGGGCTGCTGCGCGGCGAGGGCTGGCAGCGTCCGTGGTGGCTGTCCCGGGAGCAAGTTCGCGGGGCAATCAGCCGCCTGGTTCCTGGAGCGACACGATGATTGGCAGTACCAACAACACGGCCTCGCGCAACGGCTCGCGCCCGACGCCGGACCTGAGCCGGCCCATCCTCTCCGTGGAGAACCTGACGGTGAGCTTCGACGGCTTCACCGTGCTCAACGAGCTGAACTTCGCCGTCGGGTACGGGGAGATGCGGTTCCTGATCGGCCCCAACGGCGCGGGGAAGACGACTCTGATCGACGTGATCACGGGCAAGTCCAGGCCCAGCAAGGGTCGCATCATCTTCGACGGCACGACGGATTTGAGCCGGCGGCAGGAGTACCAGCTGGTGCGGCTGGGAGTGGGCCGCAAGTTCCAGACGCCGTCGATATTCGCCAGCCTGACCGTGTACCAGAACCTGGAGGTGACCCTGGGGTTCCGCAGCCGGATCGCCGGGCTGCTGCGCAAGCTGCGACGGGGGGAGGACGATCGGATCATGAGCACGCTGGAGGAAGTTGGCCTCCAGCACCGCGCGCAGGACGTCGCGGGCGGGCTGTCCCACGGCGAGAAGCAATGGCTGGAAATCGGGATGCTGCTGGTGCAGGAGCCGAAACTGCTGCTGCTGGACGAACCGGTGGCCGGAATGACCCGCCGCGAGCGCGACCGCACCGGGGAACTGCTGCAATCCATCGGAGGTGAGCGCTCGGTGCTGGTGGTGGAGCACGACATGGACTTCGTGCGGCAATTCGCCCAGACGGTTACCGTGCTGCACCTGGGCAAGGTGCTCAGCGAGGGCACCATGGAAGACGTGCAGCAGGACCCGGAGGTCATCCGGGCGTACCTGGGCAACAGCCGGTCGCAGCGGCCACAGGCCGGCCGGCTCAACGGGCGGCACGAAGCGGAGCGCTCCGCGCCCGTCGTCGCGGACTGATGACCATAACCATGTTCCGCCAACCCGAGCCATTCCTGACCATCCAGGGCCTGTCCGTGGGCTACGGGCAGAGCCTGGTGCTGACCGACGTGGCATTGGACGTGCCGGAAGGGCAGGTGGTATGCCTCATGGGGCGCAACGGCGTGGGCAAGACCACGCTGCTCAAGGCGATCATGGGGCTGCTGAACCCGCGCGCCGGCCAGATCCGATTCGGGCAGTCAGATATGACGCGATGGGCGCCGCACAAGCGGGCCAAGGCGGGGTTCGGCTACGTGCCCCAGGGACGGCACATTTTCCCCTACCTGACGGTGCACGAGAACCTGCTGATGGGGCTGGAGTCCTTCGCCGGCAAGAAGGGGCGTCCGGAGGCCGTCGAAAAGATGTACGGCCTGTTCCCGGCCCTGAAGACCTACACGAAGAAGGTCGCCGGAACCCTCAGCGGAGGACAGCAGCAGCAACTGGCGCTGGCCCGGGCGCTGGTGCGCGAGCCGTCCCTGCTGCTGCTGGATGAGCCCACCGAGGGCATCCAGCCGTCGATAGTCCAGGAGATCGAGGAACTGCTGCACCGGCTGCGGGAGCAGAACGAGACGACGATATTGCTGGTCGAGCAGTTCCTGGACTTCGCCCTGGGCATCGCCGACTACTGCTACGTTATGGAAAAGGGAGCCATAGTGCTGGAGGGCGCCGCCCGGGACCTGGACCATAACCTGGTCCGGGAGTACGTGGCGGTGTAGGTCCCGGCATAAAACCCGAACGTGAGGAATAGCCATGACAACTAAGACAGCCACCGCCCGAGATTTCGTACTGCGTACCGCGCGGGACAACGACGTGAAGTTCATCCGCCTGTGGTTCACCGACATCCTGGGCAAGCTGAAGGGTTTCGCGGTGACGGCCGACGACCTGGAGGACGCGCTGGAGCGGGGCGTGGGGTTCGACGGGTCGGCCATCGACGGTTTCGCCCGCCATCACGAGAGCGACATGCGGGCCTACCCGGACCCGAGCACCTTCACGCTGTTGCCGTGGCGTCCGCGCCAGAACGCCGTGGCCCGGATGTTCTGCGACATCCGCCAGCCCCGGGGGCAGACCTTCTCCGGCGACCCGCGCCAGGTACTCCGGCGCAACCTGGACAAGGCGGCGGAGATGGGGTTCACCTACAACGTGGGCGCGGAGCTGGAGTTCTTCTACCTGAAGAGCGCCGGCGCGCCGGAACTGCTGGACCACGACGGCTACTTTGACCAGCTTTCCAGCTACCCCGCCTCCGACCTGCGCCGCGACACCGTGCTCAACCTCGCCGAGATGGGCATTCCGGTGAAGTACTCCCACCACGAGGGCGCGCCCAGCCAGCACGAGATCGACCTGGAGTACACCGACGCCCTGACCATGGCCGACAACCTGATGACGGCCAAGCTGGTGATCAAGGAGCTGGCTCAGTTGCAGAGCGTGTACGCCACGTTCATGCCCAAGCCGATTTCCCGCATCAACGGGTCGGGACTGCACCTGCACCAGTCGCTTTTCGCCGGCGAGGACAACCGGTTCTACGACGCGGACGACGAGCAATACCTGTCGCTGCTGGGCAAGCAGTTCATCGCCGGGCTGATCACCCATGCGCCGGAGATAACCCTGGTCACCAACCAGTGGGTCAACTCCTACAAGCGGCTGATCCCCGGCTACGAGGCGCCGGTGTACGTCTCGTGGACGCACGTCAACCGCTCCGACCTGATCCGCGTGCCCAGCTACGAGCGCGGCGAGGAAACTTCCATCCGCATCGAGTACCGGGCGCCGGACCCCTCGTGCAACCCGTATCTGGCCTTCAGCGCGATGCTGGCCGCCGGGCTCAAGGGCATCGAGGAGCAGTACCAGGTGCCGGCCCCGGTGGTGGGCAACGTGCAGGAGATGTCGCCCCAGCGTCGCCAGTCCCTGGGCATACGCACCCTGCCCTCCAGCCTGGGCGAGGCGATCAACCTGGCCGAGACCAGCGAGCTCCTCTACGAGGCGCTGGGCGACCACGTGTTCAACAGCCTGATCGAGAATAAGAAACTGGAGTGGGACGAGTACCGCTCGGAGGTCACCGACTACGAGGTCTCCCGCTACCTGTCCACGCTGTAAGGCCGAGGCAACCCATCATGATGCTGACCCCACGGGAATCGGAGAAGCTGCTGATCTACGTCGCCGCCGACCTGGCGCGCAGGCGGCAGGGCCGCGGGCTGAAGCTCAACGTGCCGGAGTCGATTGCCCTGATCACCGAGTCAATCCTGGAGGGCGCGCGGGACGGCAGGACCGTCGCCGAGGTCATGGAGCTGGGTCGCCAGGTGCTGCGGCGGGAGGACGTGATGGAAGGGGTCCCGGAACTGGTGGACATGGTCCAGGTCGAGGCAACCTTTCCCGACGGCACCAAGCTGGTGTCGGTGCATGACCCCATCGTATAGCAGAAGGCAGGAACAGCATGAGCAACCCCAGCGCACACTACATCATCGCCGACGAGCCGGTTGAGATAAACGCCGGCCGGCCCACGCGCACCGTCTCGGTGTGGAACACCGGCGACCGGGCCATACAGGTCGGCTCGCATTTCCACTTCTTCGAGGTGAACCGCGCGCTGCGGTTCGACCGGGAGGCGGCCTTCGGGATGCGGCTGGACGTGCCGGCCGGAACCGCGGTGCGCTTCGAGCCGGGCGACCGCAAGGACGTGACGCTGGTGGCCATCGGCGGCGCGAGACGGTCGCGGGGCCTCAACGGCCTGACCGACGGCAACCTGGACTCGCCAACCGTGCGCGCCCGGGCCGTCGAAACAATCTCCAAGCGGGATTTCCTCAACCATCCGTCGAACCTACCCGAAACCAGCGAGGAATAGCGATATGGCCCGAATCAGCCGCCGGCAATACGTGGACCTCTACGGCCCAACGGTGGGCGACCGTTTCCGCCTGGCCGACACCTCACTGGTCTGCCAAGTCGAGCGGGACCTGCTCACTCACGGCGACGAGCTGGTGTTCGGTGGGGGCAAGTCGGCCCGGGACGGCATGGGCCAGGCCTCGGAGGCAACCAACCGCGATGGCGCGCTGGACCTGGTCATCACCAACGCCATCATCATGGACCCGGTGCTGGGCATCATCAAGGCCGACATCGGGGTGCGCCACGGGCACATCGTCGCGGTGGGCAAATCCGGCAACCCGGGCGTCATGGACGGGGTGCATCCCGACCTGGTCGTGGGGCCGGGAACCGAGGTCATCGCCGGTGAGCACCTCATCGCGACACCCGGCGGGGTCGACGCGCACATCCACATGATCGCGCCCCAGCAGGTGCATCACGCGCTGTCCAACGGCATCACCACCATGATCGGCGGAGGCACCGGGCCCGCCGACGGCACCAACGCCACCACCTGCACGCCGGGCCCGTGGAACATCGCGCGGATGCTGGAGGCCGCCGAGCCGCTGCCCGTCAACTGGGGGCTGCTGGGCAAGGGCAACGCCAGCGACCCCGCGCCCCTGGAGGAGCAGATCGCGGCCGGGGCCAGCGGCCTCAAGCTCCACGAGGACTGGGGAACCACGCCGGCGGCCATCGACTGCTGCCTGGAGGTGGCAGACCGTTTCGACGTGCCGGTGGCCATCCACACCGACACGCTGAACGAGGCTGGGTTTGTCGAGGACACCATCGCGGCCATCGGTGGGCGGGCAATCCACACCTACCACACCGAGGGGGCCGGCGGCGGCCATGCGCCGGACATCATCCGCATCGCGTCCGAACCGAACGTGCTGCCCTCTTCCACCAACCCGACGCGCCCGTACACCGTCAACACTCTCACCGAGCACATGGACATGCTGATGGTATGCCACCACCTCAGCCCGCGGGTTCCGGAGGACGTGGCCTTCGCCGAGAGCCGCATCCGGCCCGAGACCATGGCCGCCGAGGACGTGCTCCACGACCTGGGCGTGATCAGCATGTACGCGTCGGACTCGCAGGCCATGGGCCGGGTGGGCGAAAACTTCACCCGCCTGTTCCAGACCGCCGACAAGATGCGGCAGTTCAAGGGCAAGCTGCCCGAGGATTCGCCGGACCACGACAACTTCCGCGTCCTGCGCTACCTGGCCAAGCTGACCATAAACCCGGCCATCACCCACGGCATATCGCACCTGGTGGGGTCGCTGGAGCCGGGCAAGCTGGCCGACATCGTGCTGTGGCCTCTGGGCAGCTTCGGGGCCAAGCCCAAGATGATCATCAAGGGCGGGATGATCTGCTGGGCCGTCATGGGCGACCCCAACGGGTCCATACCCACCGCCGAGCCGTCCTTCTACCGTCCGATGTTCGGAGCGTTGGGCAAGGCGGTGGCCAATACGTCGCTCACCTTCGTCTCCCAGGCGGCCTACGACGCGGGAGTTCACCGCGACCTGGGGCTGACCCGGCGGGTCGAGCCAGTGCGCCATTGCCGCGCTATCACCAAGCGGCAGATGGTGCGCAACGACGGAATGCCGGTGATCGAGGTCGACCCGGACACCTACACAGTGCGAGTCGACGGCGAAGTAGCCACGGTGCCGCCGGCGGAACGGCTCAGCCTGGCGCAGCTGCACTTCCTGGTCTAGCGGACGCGAACCATGCTATGCCGGGACAGCAGCACGAGTTTCCTCGCCGCCCTGCAGCTTGCCGACTCGTTCTTTCCGTCCGGCACCTACGCTCACTCCCAGGGACTGGAAGGGATGGTTACGCGCGGTTGGGTGAGTAACGCCGACGACCTGGCGGAGTACCTGCGCAATCTGCTGGCCTGGTCGATCCTGCCATGCGACGGGGTCGCGTTACTTAATGCCCACCGCGCCGCGCGGGACGTGGACTTGGCGACGCTGGTTGACATCGACTGGCATCTGCACGCGATGAAACTGCCAGAGGAGCTAAGGGTGGCGTCCTGCCACGCCGGACGGCGCATCCTGGACGAAACGGCGTCGTTGCTCTCGGAAGCGACCGGATGCGTCGTTCACGGCGAATTTCGGAAGCTGGTGATGGAACGGGAGACGCCGGGCACGGGGGCCGTCGCGCTGGGCGTGGCGTCCCGGGTCGCAGGGATTGAGTCGCGAAACGCCCTGCTGATGTTCAGCCACAGCTTCGCCGTGGGCGTGCTGGGCGCGGCGCAGCGGCTGCTGCCGGTCACCCACTCGGAGGCTCAACATATCCTACGGTCGCTGCACGAGCCCGTGGTCCGGTTGGCGCCGGAGCTGGAAGCGCGGCACTGGAGTCAGATGACATCCTTCGCCCCCCAGACGGACATCGCGGCGATGCTCCACGAACATGACGACGTGCGGATGTTCGCCAGCTGATGGCTGCCCGCGCATCCGGAAAAACCGACGGGAGAAAAACCATGAGAAGTGTGCCCCGAATTGGCGTCGGCGGGCCGGTCGGTTCCGGCAAGACCACACTGGTCGAACGGCTGGTGCCCATGCTGTTGTCCCGAGGCCGGCATCCGGTGGTCATCACCAACGACATCTTCACCCGGGAGGACGCCGACCACGTCACGCGGACCCTGGAGGGGATTTTCGACACCGGCCGGATCAGGGGCGTTGCCACCGGCGCCTGCCCCCACGCGGCGGTGCGGGAGGACCCCAGCCTCAACCTGCTGGCGGCGGAGGAGTTGACCGAGGAATATCCCGACTCGGACATCGTCCTGATCGAGAGCGGCGGCGACAACCTGACGCTGACCTTCAGCCCGGCCCTGGCCGACTTCCAGATCTACGTGATTGACGTGGCGGCCGGCGACAAGATCCCGCGCAAACGTGGGCAGGGCATCACCCAGACCGACCTGCTGGTGGTGAACAAGACCGACCTGGCCCCCTACGTGGGCGCGGACCTGGACGTGATGCGCCGGGACCTCGACCTGGTCCGGGGCGAGCGACCCTATGCGTTCACCAACTGCCGCACCGGCGAAGGGCTGGACGCGGTGCTGGACAGGATCCTCCATGCTATTGGCCCGGGAACCGTCTGCTGACGCCGCTTCGCGCGGACAAAACGGCCTGGTCGACCTGATCCTGGAGCGCAGGGCCGGCCGGACCCGGCTGACGCAGAGCCGCACGCGTCCGCCCCTGCTGGTGCAGCAAGCGCTGTATCCGGACGATGCCGCGCCCGAGATGGCCCACGTCTTCCTGGCGAACCCCACCGGAGGGTTGCTCCAAAACGACTGCCACTGCATCGCGGTGAGCGTCGGCGCCGGCGCCAGGGCCCACGTGACCACCCAGAGCGCAACGAAGGCATACACGATGACGGAGGGCATCGCCGAGCAGCGGGTCCGTCTCAGCGTCGCCTCGGGCGGGTACCTGGAATACCTGCCGGACCCGTTGATATCCTACCGGGACGCCAGCCTGGAGCAGGAAGTCGAAATCGTCTGCGAGCCGGGCGGCGCGCTGCTGTTCAGCGACGTGATAACGCCCGGCCGGGTGGCAATGGGGGAGTCGTTCCGGTTCAGGAATATCTCAAACCGGGTCACGGTGCGAGGTCAGAGCGGCTGGCCGGCCTACCGGGAAGCCTTCGACCTGGACCCGGGAGCCGG
The DNA here is from genome assembly GCA_965207585.1 of Dehalococcoidia bacterium. Taxonomy (GTDB): domain Bacteria; phylum Chloroflexota; class Dehalococcoidia; order Lucifugimonadales; family UBA3495; genus Bin87. The sequence continues at coordinate 883,216 of CBDBMT010000003.1, forward strand.
CAACCTCACCGGGGTTGGCATATTGGGCTTCGGGGGTCAGCAGGTCGCCGATGACGTGTCCGCACTCACCCTGGGCTCCCTGCTGATCGTGTGCGACAGCCAGCCCGCGCGCTCGATGCTGGAGCGGGTCAGGCGTTCCCTCGGACAGTACCCGGGGATCCGAGGAGGCGCATCGATGCTGCCCGACGGCGCCGGGGTGGGCGTCAAGATGATCGGCCAGGAGTGCGCGGCGGTTCAGCAGGCTTTGAACCTGGTCTGGTCGATTGCTCGACAGGCGCTGCTTGGCGTGGCCGCGCCGGCCCTGCGGAAGTATTGAGTGGTAACATCAGGCCAAGTTTTCTCAGGGAGGTTTCGAGATGGATATTGGAGTCACCGCCAGGGCTTCCAGCGAATCGGTTGACCCGGCCGAATTGGCGAAGCGCGCCGAGGAATTGGGGTTTGAGTCGTTCTGGCTCCCGGAGCATCCCATCCTGCCCGTGCATACCACCTCCCGGTACGGCGGCACGCCGGACGGGTCCATCCCGCCTTCCATGGCGGACATCGGCGATCCGCTCATCGCATTGGCCATGGCGGCGGCGGCCACCAGCGCCATCAAACTGGGCACCAGCATCAGCCTGGTTCCGGAACACAACCCGCTGATGCAGGCCAAGCAGATCGCCACCCTGGACAAGTTCTCGGGAGGACGGTTCCTGTTCGGCATCGGCGCCGGCTGGTTGCGGGAAGAGACCGAGATCATGGGCGGCGATTTTGAACACCGCTGGGGGCAAACGCGGGAAGCGATCCTCGCCATGAAGGAGCTCTGGACCAAGGACGAGGCGGAGTTTCACGGGCGATTCTTCGATTTCCCGCCGGTCAAGTGCTCCCCCAAGCCGGTCCAGCAGCCGCACCCGCCGGTGTTGCTCGGAGGCTACGCTGCCAACGTGTTCAAGCGCGTGGTGGCATGGGGCGACGGCTGGATGCCGGTGCGGGTGACCGAGGAGCAGGTGCGGGCGGGCCGCGCGACCATGGACGAACTGGCCGAGGCCGCCGGCCGGGATCCCAGCACGATTCAGCTCATCGTAACCAACGTGCCACCGGACCGGGAGGTCATCGCCGGCTACGAAGCGGCCGGCGCCAACCGGGTGACGGTGGCCCTGCCGCCGGACGCCGGCGCTGAGGGTCTGAATGAGCTGGAGCGTCTGGCCGAACTGGTGCTGTAGCGATGTCCCTGGGCGGAGATTTCAGGCCGCCGGAGAACCCGCCCGCCTGGTGCCTGATGCGGGGCCAGAACGACGGCGAGCGCTGGGCGCGGAACGACGCCGAGATGGGCGACCTGATCGCCTGGGCCGACATTTCCGACTTCGAGCACTACATGGGGCCCATGCCCTTCCCCTACGACAACGGGGCGGCGGTGCGGCTGTACGAAGCGGCGAAATCGGACGCTGCGGCCCACGGCATCACTTTCAGCCACCAGCACTACGCCGGCGGTTTCCTGGAAGCGGTGTACGAGGAGTGTCGGAGCCGAATGGGGTTCGGCCCGCTGACTTGAGCACAGCCGGCGCGTCAGCCTGACCCGGTCTCAGGGAGTTGATCAGTTTTCCGTGGCTACGGCGGCCGCCGCTTCCGCCCGAGTGGGGTGGATCGCCACGAGCTGGTCGAAGCCGCTGGTCTGGAATACGGCGCGCACGTCGCTGGACAGGGAACACAGGGCCAGGCTGCCTCCCTGATGCTGCATCCTGCGAACGGCCTGCATGATCGTGCGGAGGCCGGCGCTGCTGATGTAGTCGAGACCCTGCATGTCGATCACCACGGCCCGGCCGGCGGCTGCGGTGACTGTCTCCAACTCTTCGCTGAAGGCCCCGGCATTGGAACTGTCCAGGCGTTGGTCAACCAGCACGAACACGGTTCCGCCGTCTGAGAGAGCGTCAATGGCCATGAGTCGAACCTCGGCAGGCGACAAGTGTACGAAATGGGAAGGGCCAACAGGCGGCCAGATGGGTGAACCGGCGCGAGATGCCGCTGACGTTAGCCGATTCTGGCGACCGGGTGGAGCGATGCGCAAGGTAATGGGAAGAGAGTTTCCGGCAATTTGCTATTCGGGACGGCAGCCTGCGTCGCGGCACATGAATTGCTCAAACTCTCAACCTCACCCGGGCGATGCCATCTACAACATCGAAATGCCGGTCGGCTGAAACAAGCTCGGCGCCGGTTTCCATAGCGTGGGCTGCGATCCAAACGTCGTTGGTAGGTATGGGCGTGCCGTTGGATCTCAACGCCGCAGCGATCCTCGAACACGTTCTCGAATTCCTGGACAGCGGCGTCGAACTCGTCAGCCTCGGCGGCAGTCCAACTGCCGATATACTTGTCCAAAGATGAACCGACGTTTGGTCGCTCCGAAGTCGATTTCACCATCCCAGCCCCGATGCACAGCAGTTCGAACGCGGCATGGCTCAACGACGTGCCATCACGCTCGGCCCGTTGGCGAATTATTTCTCCCAGTTCGTCGTCCAAACCGTGTATGGTGATCTGATCCACAATCGGTCTCCTTCGGTCACGGTCTATGCACGATTATTGTTCACATCGTATTGAACCACAGTGCCCTCGTCAACGACGGTGAATGTACGTATCAGCTCCGCACCTGACTGAGCGAGGTATAGGTCATGGTATCATCGCCCCGCATTTTGGACTGACAACCCACTTTCTGGAGGCATACCGATGGCTACCAAACCGGCACTTTCCACCGAACAAATCAAGGCGGCGATGGACGCCATGCTGGCCAAGGCCAACGAGACCCCCGACGCGCCGGTGGCCATGGCCATCGTGGACGCCGGCGGCGAGCTGCTGGCCTACTTCACCATGGAAAACCTGCGGGTCTTCAGCCGGCGTCACGCCCGCCGCAAGGCCTACACCTCCGCCATCATCGGCCGGGACTCCGGCGAGCACGCCGCCGGCCTGGCCGCCCAGGGCCGCGGCATCGCCGACATGGGCGACCCCGGGTTCACCTACGGCCAGGGCGGGCTGGTCATAATGAAGGACGGCGTGATCCTGGGCGGCATCGGCGTGGGCGGCTACCCCAGCGGCCAGGCCGACGAGGACCTGTCGCGCGTCGGCCTCAACGCTATGAACCTGTAACCGCACATTGGGCAACGTTGCGTAGGGGCGAATGAGTATTCGCCCCTACAGTTTTCTGAAAGCGCCATTCGAGAAGGAGATCATCATGCCGAACTGGGATTTCACGCACCGCACGGCGCGGGTGAACGGGGTCAACATCCACTACGTGATCGAGGGCGACGGGTATCCGGTGGTGCTGCTGCACGGCTGGCCGGAGATGTGGTTCTCGTGGCGCAAGCAGATTCCCGTGCTGTCGCAGGACTACCAGGTGATCGTGCCCGACATGCGCGGGTTTGGTTCGTCCGAGAAGCCCTTGCAGGACTACCGGACGCGGACGGCGGCCACCGACATCTACGAGCTGGTGCGACACCTGGGTCACGACAAGATCGCCATTGTGGGTCACGATATCGGCGTGCGCGTGTCGTACCGCTACTGCCTGGACCACGAGGCCGAGGTGGACCGGCTGGCCCTGCTGGACGGCACGCATCCGCTGGAGCAGCTGGGCCCGCAGACTCCGGAAGGCGTGCGCGAGCGGTGGCACTCGTATTTTCACCAGATACCCGACCTGCCCGAGCACCTGGTGCGGGGCAACGAGGAGGCTTACCTGCGTCACTTCTACCGCAACTGGTCGGTGAACCAGGCGATGATGTCGGACGAGGAGGTAGCGGTGTATGCCACGGCCTACTCGCAGCCGGGCGCGTTGCGCGGCGGGTTCTCCTACTACCGCGCCGCCGCCTACGAGGACCCGCCCGACTGGCGCGCTGACGCGGAGCGAGTGCTGAACATCCCCGTGCTGTACCTGTGGGGCGAGCGGCGCCAGCGCACCTCGGCGGCCGGCGGGCTGGATCCCGAGGCGTCGTGGCAGAAGGCGGCGTCGAACCTGCGCACGCAGTTCATCGCCGGCGGCGGGCACTTCCTGCACGAGGAGAAGCCCGACGAGGTGAACGCGGCGCTGCTGGCGTTCCTGGGCGAGATCAGCAGTTAGGCAGGAGGAAGGTGCTATGCTGGGAGTGCACCGGGAGAATTAAGATGACCATGCCGGAACCCAAGCCGCTGCTGACGCGGGAAGACCTGCCACTGGACGCCATCGCCGAGATCTGCCAGCGGTGGGGCGTGCGGGAGATGGCAGTTGACCCCGGCCGCGTACGCCCTGGTCCAAACCCATTCCCATGGCTGCCCGACGACGACCCTTTTGAATCGATTGACCTCTATCTGATAGTAGATTTTGGTCCCGGAGAACGCAGTTGGGGATTCAGCAAGAACCGCACGCCAGTGAACAAAGACCTATACTATCTGCTGGGCAGCCGGGTGTGGATTGAGGAGAAAGCAAGCCTCGAAAGGCACATCGCCGACGGCGCGGAGTGGGCCAAGCGCGAAATGGAAAGGCGCGATGTTATCTACACCGCCGAGTGAACGCGGCCCTGACGAAAACGACCGCCTCTTGCAGTTGAACCATTGGTGCGAAGTCATCGCATGGCTACGCCAAAACTATACCGATGACTTCCATGATGGCGATTTCAGAACACGCTTCGCCTTCTACCATGCAATCTGTCTGCTGGCCGATATGGTCAGGCAAACCCAGCGGTCGGCCCCGGCGCTCTTGCGGTCAATTCCTGGCGTTGACTGGAACGGGCTTATTGATATGAGAGTGGAACTCGCTCATATTCCGTGGCGAGTGGAATCAGATGCGGTTTGGGAGACGGTAACGGAGTCCGTGCCTGCATTGCATTTGGAAGTGCGCCGCGCCATCGCAGAACGGCCGGAATAGTGACACATTCCTTTCGACCAACGCAAAGGCCCCGCCGGTGAGCGGGGCTTTCGCAATTCTGGCGGGTGATGTCCGTCACTATCGCAGGGCGGGGCCGACCTCCTCGGCGTAGAGGCGGATGGACTTCTGGACGCGCTCGGCCGGCACCGTGCCTCCCAGGTTGGGCTCCATGATGAAGCCGGTCAGGCCCAGGTCGTCGCGCAGGGAGATCAGGCGCTCGGCAACCTGCTCGGGCGTGCCGTAGGCTACCCGGTCCACCAGGAGATCGTCGTAGGTGGTGTTGAGCAACTGCTCGGCGCGCTGGCGTCGCTCTTCGGTGGCGTTGGCGCCCTCGGCCTCCACGGTGCGGATGTAAGTGTCGGCGGTGCGACGGAAGGCGCGCATGGTGCTCTCTTCAGTGTCGGCGCGGACCTCCTCCATGGAGTCGCCCACGTAGATGGGCATGCGCACGTAGGCGTCGTCCACGTCGTGGCCGCTGGCGGCGGCGGTCTCGCGGTAGAGCTTCAGGTTGCTGGCAACTTGGGGGATGCCCTGGCCGCGCACGCCGGTGACCAGCGGGAAACCCAACTCCCCGATGATTCGGAAGGTATCCACCGAGTTGGCGGCGATGCGAATGGGCGGGTGGGGTTGCTGGTAGGGGCGCGGCGTCACGACCACGTCGTCCATGTTGTAGTAGTGGCCGTGGTGGTCGAACCGGTAGTTGTTCCACGCCTTGAGGATGATCTCCAGGGCCTCGGCAAACCGCTCGCGGCTTTCGTCGAAGGGGACACCATAGCCCTGATAGGACCGGGGGAAGCTGCTGCGTCCGATGCCGAAGTCCAGGCGGCCCCTGGAGATGTTGTCGACGGTGGCGGCTTCCTCGGCCAGGCGGATGGGATGGGCCAGGGGCAGCACGCTGACGCCGGTGCCGACGCGGACTCGCTCGGTGCGGGCGGCGATGATGCCGGCCATCATCAGCGGGACCGACGAAACCGACGGGATGCCGGCTCCGCCCGGGTCGGTGGGCGTGCGCGGCGCGGCAAAGTGGCGCTCGGCCAGCCAGACCCCGTCGATGCCCTTTTCGTCAGCAAGCTGAGCCACGGTAAAAGCCTCGTCGAAGGCTTCGTCCTGGGTGCGGCCCTCGCGGTAATCGCATTCCATTACCAGACCGACATGCATGGTGATCCTCCTCAATCTGAGACTCGTCATTCCCGCGAAAGCGGGAATCCAGAGCGTGCGCGTTGTCTGTCCGTGGCGGACGTCTGGATTCCGGCTTCCGCCGGAATGACGGGTAGGTGATTAGCTGATGGCGGGGAAACGGCTAGCTTTCGATGAAGGTGTTGGGCGCCGTCAGGAACCTGGTGCGGCACTGCAAGGTGCAGAAATAGTACCACTCGCCGTTGAAGAAGCTGCGGGTGCCGGCGTTGGGGTCAACCTCGTTGGCCCCGTGCATGGTCTGGCCGGTGGTGGCGCGGGCGCTGTCCTCGTTGATTACGGTCTTGCAGACGGGGCAAACGGGATCTGCGGGCATTGTCGGGCTCCCTCCTGTTATGGTCAAATTCTCCTCGTCATTCCGGCTTTCGCCGGAATCCGGAGAACCGTTGTCGTAGTGGTCAGTCGCTCCTGGCAGGTCAGGCGACGGCTTCGATGTTCATGCCGAGGCGCACCCGGCCGGGCTGGGCCATCAAGGAACGGGCGACCCGGGCGCGGTGCTCGAAGCTGGTGCCCAGGCGCATGGTCCAGGCGGTGACGCGGCGGTACCAGAGGTGCAGGTCGAACTCCATCATGAAGCCGATGCCGCCGTGGATCTGCTGGGAAGAGCGCACCGTGGCCTGGCACTTGTCGTTGGTGAATGCCTTGGCCTGGGATACCTCTACGCTGTAAGGCAGCCCGGCGTCCAGCTTCCACAGGGCCTCGTAGGTGAGCAGCTGGGCCCCGTCGCACCAGACGATCATGTCGGCGCAGAGGTGCTGGATGGACTGGAAGCCGGCGATGGGCCGGCCGAAGGCCACGCGGTTCTTGGCGTATTCGATGGCCATCTCGGCGTCCTTGCGGGCCGCGCCGATGATCTGGGTGCAGAGCAGGGCGGTGCCGGTGTCCAGCATCTCGGACGTGGCCGGCCAGCCCTGGTTGACCTCCCCGATAACGTTGCTCAGGGGGATGCGGACGTTGGTCAGCTCGAGCTTGCTCTGGGAGTCCTTGGCCAGCGTGGTGAGGCGCGTCTCGGTGATGCCGGCGGAATTGGCGGGCACGATGGCCAGGGTGATGCCGGCGCTGTCGTCCGTGCTCCCTTCTAATGAGGGAGCGGCGGTGCGGACCGCCATTACCACCAGCTCGGCGGCGGAGAAGTTGTCAACGAAGTGCTTGATGCCGTTGATCACCAGGCTGTCGCCGTCCACTTCGCCGCGGCACTGGACGGCGTCGGCGCGCAGGCGCGGGTCCTGCTCCTGCACCGCCCAAGTCATGATCAGGTCGCCGCGGGCGACGCGGGGCAGGATGCTCTGCTTCTGCTCGTCGGAGCCGTGGTTGGCGACGGCCAGGGCGGCGGTTGCGGTGCTGTGGAAGGGCACCGGAGCGATGGCGCGGCCGCACTCCTCCAGGATCAGGCCGAGGTAGGTGACGGGCAGGCCGCCGCCGCCGTAGGTCTCGGGCAGGGAGATGCCGAACCAGCCGAGGCTGGCCATCTGCTCCCACAACTCCACGGAATAGCCGCGCTCGTCCTGCTCGATGGCGCGGGCCAGGCTGGGCGGGCATTCCGCGTCCAGGAACTCCCGGGCGGCGTTCTTGACCATCAACTCTTCTTCGGTGGGTAATACGTTCATCGTGCCTCGGTGTAGGGTGATTTGTAATGATCAGGTTTAGGAAGACCGAAACAAAAAGCCGTTAGTTGTCAACGGGAGGTAGGCCGACCAGTTGCCGAACTAAGTTGACAAAGTTGGTCACGTCACTCAAATGCCGGGCGATGGTGTGTTCGTCCATACGGTCGCTGTAAAAATTGCGGTGCAAAGCTTCAGCATTTCTCGCCCATACGGACACTTCGTAACGCCCGGTTTCCCCGGCTATTCTCGACACCACTTCGGACTGAAAGTCCTTGTGTTCCCGATAATTCCAGCCGCGTATGCCGGCAATGAAAATAGCGGCGTGGGCCGCAGCTCCCCAGCCTTTTTCGGAAGCTTGCAACAATCCTCCATTGTTCAAGTATTCCCAACTGCGGAGCAAGAAATCAGCGCTGATTAAGGCGTGGTCAGCATTGAATTCAGACATTGCTCTTCCCTGCACCATGCAACTCAGCGGTACGCTTTGTAAGCATACCAACTAACTGGGCAACAGCGGCGATGTCCTCGGAGACGAGATCAGGTTGCAGCCAACGCGGATGGTAGTGACCATAGTTAGGACCAGCAGCATCGGCACTAATTTCCGGCGACAGCATTTTGGGGTACGCTGTATAGTATGCAGCGGTTTGACGCAAGTTCAAGGCACCCTGTTCACAGCTCAGGGCTTGCTCTCTCCAAGCATCATCTTTCAGCAGTGTCTGTATAATGTCATCAAAGTGATACTCGCCACGGTATTCGTGCCCGATGGCGTCGGCGTGGGCTTTAGTGGCCCATAGCGCCGCTTCCCAGCCCTTTTCCGACGCCACGGCCAGCGCACCGTTGTCCAGGCACTCCCGAGCGCGGCGCAGGATGTCGTCGGCACTCTGCCGCGGATCGGCCAGGTCCGCAATCAGGATAACCAATCGCTGCACGTCGTCCAGCCGGTGGGCAATGCTTTCGGCGTCCAACCAGTCGTACTTGGAATTATCCGACAAGGCCAGAGTGCCGACCACCCATTCTGCCACGTCGCCGCGCTCTCGGTAGTCATTGACCAGCCGGCGCGCGGCTTCTGTGAAATCAGCATCCGAGCCCTCATAGTCGGCCATAGCCCGAACGGCGGCTCGCCAGCCTACGTCGGAGGCGAGAGCTAACTCGCCCTTATCCAGCAGTTCCCGCGCCTGCCTCAGTAGCGTGTCGCAGTCGGAAACCGGCGCAGATTGCAACTGCGTCATAACCGGCTCTGCCTACACGCGCGGCATGCCCAGGCCGCGGCGGGCCACCTGGTCGCGCATGACCTGGACGCTGCCGTGGTTGATGCCGCTCTGGAAGGCGCCCATCAGGTTGTGGGCAAACACGCCGCTCTCGATGGCGTCCTCGGAGCCGTTGAGCAGCTGGCCGTAGGGCCCGAGCATCTGGGCGATGGTCTCGGTGGTGCGGACGCCGTGCTCGGGGGCGAAGACCTTCTCGGCGGAGCCCTCGTAGGTGAAGACGCCGTCGGACTCGACGATGGACATGCTGCGCAGGGTCATCAGACGGCAGACCTGGCCCTCGATCCACATGTCGGCCAGGCGGTCGCGCATGGTGGGGTCTTCGCGCATGGCGTACCCCTCGATCTCGTTGTCCTTGACCCAGTTGACGATGTCCTCGTCGCGCTGGATGGAGATCAGGTAGCGGGACGCGCCCACGCGGTCGAGGTTGAGGCCCATGGCGCCGACGTACCAGCCCTGGTTCTCCTCGCCCAGCATGCAGGACGCGGGGACGCGGACGTTCTCGAAGAAGGTCTCGTTGGTGCGGTTGTCGCCGTAGGTGGTGCCTAGGGGCGCCGGCGGGTTGTTCTGGATGGTCCACAGGGGGCGGACGGTGATGCCGGGCGTGTCCATGGGGATGAGGAAGATGCTGATGCCGCGGTGACGGGGAGCGTCGGGGTCGGTGCGGGCCATCAGGTAGATATGCGTGGCGTAGTGCGCGGCGGTGGTGTACATCTTCTGGCCGTTGATGACGTACTCGTCGCCGTCGCGGACGGCGCGGCACTGGAGGCCGGCCAGGTCGGCGCCGGCCTGGGGTTCGGTGAAGCCCAGGGCAAAGCTGATCTCGCCGCGGATGATGCCGGGCAGGAACTCCTGCTTCTGCTCCTCGGTGCCGGCGGCCAGGATGGCCGGCGCGCCGGAGCCGGCGCCGCCCACGGTGATGCCGGCGCGGGCGAACTCCTCTTCCACGATGTACTGGTCGATGCGGCTGCCGGCCTGACCGCCATATTCCTTAGGCCAGGATATGCCGATCCAGCCGCGCTCGGCGATGTGCGCGTACATCTCGCGGGTCTTGGGCCCGCGGCGGCGGATGCCGGTGTCCTCGAGCTCAGCGACGATTTCGGGGGTTACGTTTTCCGCAATGAACTGCTGGACTTCGGCGCGCAGGGCTTCCTGTTCGGGGGTGAATGCGAATTCCATAGCAACGCTGCCTCGTGAAAGAATGTGCCGTTCGTTTACGCCGTGCAATTATAGCGGGTCGGGCGGGAGGTGTCATTCCGGGTCTCGGGCAGGGGCGATAAAATCGCGGCATGGAGGCTTGCGGTGACTACCGCCAAACACGGATTCAATATGCTGCCCTACCAATCGGAACGCTATCACCAAAAGCCGGGACGCCGGCACAAGAAATTCACCGTCTGGGCACGGCAGATGATTCTGTCCGCCTGAGGCGGACGCCGCTGGCTGTGTCCGACGACGACCGGGGAAAACCCGTTCCCGATTTGCATTCCCGGCTTATCTATTCCCTCGCCTACCCTGCTTGAACCTACAAAGTCCAGCTTAGAGGAGAGCGCGTAAAGATTGCCATCGTGGGACGCCACGTATAGCATATCTCCCACCACTACTGGGCTGGCTGAGATCTTTCCGCCCGTCTTGAAATTCCATTCCTCTTTGCCCGTGAAGGAGTCCAGGGCATAGAGAATGCCATCCTCGGAGCCGACCAGTAACGTGTTTCCGGTCACGATTGGACCAGCCGTAATCTTCTGGTCCAGTTTGGTTGCCCACCGCTCTGAGCCGGTCCCGATGTCGAGGGAGACGACCTTACCCCCGGCGCTGGCCACATAGACCGCGTCGTGGGCAGTGGCAGGACTGAGCGCCACGCTGTCACCGACGCTGGAGGCCCAGATCGCCCCCTGTTGGTTGGGCACACTGGGCAGCAGGCCCCACACAAAGAGATTGACCCTGGCGGCCCACCAGAGACGTTCCAGAGGCAAGGTGCTGCTGTTCCAATCCAGCGACCATACGGTCCCGCGATGAGATACGATCAAAACTTGGTCCTCGTGTATCGCAGGGGCTCCCATTATGGGCCAGCCCGCATCGTAGACGAAACGGATGCGACCGGTTTTCGCCTCCACGATGTGGAGCAAGCCATCCTGAGAAGCCACGGCCACCCTATCATCACGGTAGGCCACCGGAGCGACAATCCATCCCCCAACGGTAAGGGTCCAGCGTTCCTGTCCGGTGGCGGCGTCAAGGGCATATAGCCGCCTATTGGTGGAGCCAATATAAACCGTCCCATCAGCCACGATAGGCGAGGCAAGCACCGGGTTGCCGAGGTCTTTTTCCCACCGCAGCTCGCCGGTTTCGCGGTCCAGAGCGATAAAGCGTTTATTCCGCAGACCAAAAAACAGCAGGTCGCCGGCGATGGCCGGAGAGGTGTCGGAAGGGACGACAGTGGGGAATTCCCATACCGGCTGGCCGGTATCTCTTTCCAGAGCCAGAGCACGACCATCCCCGGTAGTGATATAGATCCGGCCGGCCACGACCGCCGGTCCAGCAAGAATGGGACCGGACGTGTTGTAAGTCCACTGCACTTCCACCGGCGGCTGAGGACCCTGGTCCGGAGTAGATGCGTTGTTCTGGGCCGTCCGTCGCATCTGGGCCCAGGTCTCGGGGCCGGCATGAGCGCTAATCCTGGTGGTGGCCTCGGGAGGGGGGAAAAACAAGGCGATCAAATTGAAGCTGATCGTAACCCACCAGAGAATCAGCCCCAAGAGCAGGGCAATGCCGACAGTCCAGGGACGACGGCGCACGAAACGCCAGACGCGGCGCCGTAGATGCGGACGCTCGTCGGCCGATGTTGGGATGCGAGTCGTCATCTAGGCGCGCCGGTTGACGCGGTGAAATGCGCTTTCACATTGGCATCAATTCAGGTATTGCCACGCAGTTTGGGGTCCAGTGCGTCCCGGATCGAGTCGCCGAACAGGTTGAAGGCCAACACAGTAATGGTAATGGCAACTCCCGGGAAGATAACCAGCCACCATTCCGGCTTGAGAGTGGCTGCCACCGCACCGCCGAGCATGTTGCCCCAGGTGGCGGTGGGAGCGGGGACTCCGACACCCAAAAAGCCCAGGGACGCTTCCAGCACGATGACCCCTCCCAGCTGGGCGGTCACCAACACCAACCAGGGGGCCAGGCACTGAGGCGCTATGTGCAACCCCATGACTCTCAGGTCGGAGGCCCCAATGGCCCGGGCGGCTTCGATGTACGAGTTCTCTTTAACGGAAAGGGACACCGAGCGGATCACCCGCACCGATAACGGAATGCGGGTAATGGCGATGGCCACGATAACGGTGAACACTCCTGCGCCCAATCCCAACAACAGCACCATAGCCAGGATGAGAGTGGGGAAGGACAAGAGCAGCTCAACGATGCGCTGGCTGTAAATATCGAACCTTCCGCCCAGGTAACCGCTGGCGATACCCCACATCGCGCCGAGGGTGTCCCCAACTATGACAGCGACGAAGGCCACCAACAGAGATATGCGCGCTCCATAAATGACGCGACTGAGCACGTCTCTGCCGACGCGGTCGGTACCCAGGAGGTACTCCGAATCGGGAGGATCGTTGATGTTTGTAAAGTGCCCCTCGATCGGGTTGTGTGGGGCTATCAAGGGCGAGGCGACCGCAAGCACAATTATGACCGCCAGGACTACGCCGCTGGCAGTTCCCACCGGCTGCCTTTCAGCAAATCTGCGAAGTGCCCGCAGTACCCCTACGGTATACTCCCGGACGGTAGTAGCAGTCTCAGGTGCGGTTACGAGGACACTTGGATTCTCTGCCATCGATCAACTCCCTGGGGCTCAATCCGGGTGTGTCTGAATGCTCCGGTGGTTGGCTCGTTTTAGGAGTAACGAATCCTGGGGTCAAAGAAGGCGTAGGAAATGTCCACCAAGAGGTTCAGCACCACGAAGATCAGGCCATATAGCAGGACCAGATTCTGGATCACGACGTAGTCCCGTTCCGTGAACGCGACCACCAGCGTAGATCCCAGCCCCGGTACTCCGAAGGCTTTTTCCACGACGACCGACCCGCCAAGGAGAAAGCCCAAGAGCACTCCCGACAGGGTGATCACCGGGAGAATGGCGTTGCGCAGGGCGTGACGCAAGATCACCCAACGCTCCGCCAGCCCCTTGGCCCGGGCAGTGCGGATATAGTCGTCCCGCAGCACCTCCAGAAGAGTCGAACGGGCCATGCGCGCCACGTAGGCTGCCTGACTGAGGGCCAACACCAGGGCTGGGCCCCACACGATTTGCAAGTTGGCCCACGGGTCTTCCCAAATGTGGATGACTCCAAAAGGCGCTTTATAGTGCCACCCCAGCAACAGCACGAGTACGATCAGCGTCCCCAGCCAAAAATTGGGGACTGCCAGGAATAATATGCTGAAGAACCGAGCGACGTAATCGCCGAAGCTGTTTTGTTTGACCGCAGCCAGGATTCCAACGGGCAGGCCGATAATCCAGGCAAAGATGATCGCCAGAATTGCGATCTCCGCAGTCAACGGGCCCCGGTGGGTTATGGTTTCCATGACCGTGTCACCCCGCCAGAAGGACTCTCCCAGCTTGAGGGTGAACACGTCTCCCATCCAATTGACATACTGCTTCCAGAGAGGATCATTCAGGCCCAGGCTTTCAAGAAGCCTTTCCCGGTCCGCTTCACGGAGCATTCGAAACCCGTCTTCATCGCTGAACATGACCGCCAGGACGTCACCCGGCAGGATACGCATTGCGGCGAAGATGATGACCGTTATCACGAAGATGGCGGGCACCGAAAGCAGGAGCCTACGCAGGATATAGGTTTGCATCTTCCTACCTTTGTTCGAGTGGGATGAGCCGGGCTGGGGCAAGCGTCATCGCATCAGCATGGAGCATCGCAAGGCTCGGGGGTCCTCCTACCTGTCGAGCCACATCGTGTCGTAGCGGTTGCAGTTGTAGATGCCGCAGCCGGACTTCCGCACTACACCGCCGACGTAGTCGTACCAGGCGTTGAAGACTATGCGCCAGTGATGCGGAGCCATTGGCACTTCCCGGTCCAGGATTGCAGTCGCCTGCTGCCACAAAGCCAGGCGCTTGTCCCGGTCCAGCTCGGCGTCAATCTGGTTCATCAGGGCGTCGAACTCGGGGTTGGACCAACGCGAGAGGTTTTGAGCGCCGCCGGTCTTGTAGAAGTTGGTGCCGTAGTCAGAAGGGTCCATCAGGTTGGTGCCGATGGAGCCCAGGCCGATGTCGAAAATCCCGGTGCGCATGTCCTCCTGCCACTGTCCCCCTTGAGGCGCCCTCAAAGTGGACTCGATGTTCAGATGGACCCGCAGCATCTCCTGGACTATCGGCGCCATCACATCCTCCCGGGGAGCCCATCCTCCACGCACCGAGAAGTCCACGTCCTTGATGCCTTCGGCGTAGCCAGCTTCAGCCATCAAGGCCTTGGCCTCCGCGATGTCCGCACTCTTGTCGACCCTGAAGCCCGGCTTCGTCAGCAGAACCTCGTCTGTAGGGGAGAAGGCCATATTGGGAGGGGACCAATCAACCACGACCTTGCCGAAGAGACCCTCCGTCGCTTCCATGATCGCCCACCGGTCCGTGATCAGGTGAATTGCCCGGCGCACTCTCGGGTCGTCCCACGGCGCTCCCTTCTCGATGTTGAACCACATGGCGTTGGCGGCGACACCTTGCCAAATATGGTTTGTTGTACCCGGGATATCGTTCATCTCGGCGACGGCTTCAGGGCTGATGTTCCAGCAGAAATCCACCTGGTTGGCGATGCAGAGGGCATCCCGTTGAGCCGTTTGGACAGAATAGATGGTCACGCCATCAAGGTAGGGCAAACCGTCTACAAAGTATTCGGGATGCCGTTCGGTTTCCCACGTCTCTCCCTGGGTGAAGTCCACGAACTTGAAGGCCCCGGTCCCAGGGCCGCCGCCTTTGAGCTGTCTCAGGTCAAAGTTGTTCTCCTCCAGGGTTTTTTCGGGTGAATCACATTCCACTCCACCGCGAATGCCCCCAGGAAGAAGCCGCTCGGCTGCTTTAGGATCACCTGAAATGTGGATGCGTCAGGGGCCTCAATTCTGTCCACGATTGGCGCCAACAGGTCCTGCCGCAAGCTGGTAACACCTTCGGGAGGATCTATGATGCGACTCCAACTGGCCAGCACGTCCTCGGAGGTCATAACGGTCCCGTCATGAAACTTGACCCCTTCCCGGAGCGGGAAAGTCCAGGTCAGGTTGTCTTCCGAAACTGTCCAGTCCTCAGCCAGGTCCGGGATGATCGTGTTGCCTCCGTCCAGTGGGTTATACCGCAGCACCCCGTTATATTGCTGGCTCATGGGTTCAGCGGTATAGGCTGTAGCCGATTGCATCATGTCGTAGTGCGCCGTATCCGCAACCGTGGCTACCCGGAGCGTTCCGCCTTGCTTCGCGTTGGGATTGAGGAGAGAAACCGATCTGGTGTCTCCCGCAGCAGCCACCGGTGTGGGTATCGCAGTCGGGATCTCCGTGGCTACGGCGATCTCTCGGATTCGGACCACCGGAGTCTGCTCTCCGGCAGCAGAAGCCGCCGGAGTCTGCCCTCCGTCAGCAGAAGGTGCGACGGATTCCGGCGTTGGGGTGGTGGCAGTCCCGCAGGCGGTCGCCACTAACAATATCGGAATCAACGGGGCAACCACCATGTTCTTGAGTATCTTCAACAAACGGTGCGTCATCTCTCGACCTCCACACGTTCGGGATTGGAAACCGATGGTCGTACCAGGGGCCAGGTGTTCCGGGGCTGTGTTGCGACGAGTCACTCGTAATATCTAGGGCCATCATAACGAATAATCGATGATTAATGGCTTACTTTATCATTTTCCGCAAATAAGATGAGCATATACGTCGTGAAATCGTCGTGTATCGGCTCACCATAAACTACAGAATCCCGTCTGTCAACAGGACGATTGCAAAGTCAGGAGGCTCGACCGTAGAGGTGGTCGATGGTCAGCAGATACCAGCGCTCTCTCCGCACTTCCCCAGTGGCTATATCCATCGTCTTCTTATGTACCATGGCACCCTGCCGCGCCCCCAGAAATCCCAAATCATCCCGAAATAGTCGGCCATCGCGTCATCAGCCCAAATCCGCTGCCTTTCGATGCGGGGTAGGGCGGGGTTCCCTGTGCTAAACTGGCCCGAAAATCATCCCAATCGGCCAGGAAAGTACCTTGCAAAATACAGCAGTCTCACCCGCCGCCGGGGTTGCGCCGGCCATCCTGGACGCCGCCGCCGTGGCGCAGCGGATCGCCGATAACGTGGCCACGGTTATCGTCGGGAAGAGCGACGTGATCGAGATGGCGCTGGCCGCCCTGATCGCTGAGGGTCATATCCTGGTGGAGGACGTGCCGGGCGTCGGCAAGACGATGCTGGCGCGTTCCATCGCGACGTCCATCGGCGGGACCTTCTCTCGCATCCAGTTCACCCCCGACCTGCTGCCCAGCGACGTGACCGGGGTATCGGTGTACAACCAGTCCACGGGCGAGTTCTCCTTCCGGTCCGGTCCCATCGCGGCCCAGCTGGTGCTGGCCGACGAGATCAACCGGGCTACGCCCAAGACCCAGTCCGCGCTGCTGGAGGCCATGGAAGAGCGCCAGGTCACGGTGGACGGGGTGACGCACCCGCTGTCGCTGCCGTTCCTGGTGATCGCCACGCAGAACTCCATCGAGTACGAGGGCACCTTCCCACTGCCCGAGGCGCAGTTGGACCGGTTCCTGATGCGCATCAACGTGGGGTATCCCCGTTTCGAGGAGGAGATCACGATCATCGCCCAGCAGGAGCACTCGCATCCGATCCTGGACCTCGAGCCGGTGGCCACGCCGGAGCAGGTAATCGGGATGCAGCAGGCGGCGCAAGAAGTGTACGTCGACGGGCTGGTCCGGGAGTACCTGGTGGCGCTGGCCGAGGCCACCCGCGAGCACGCCGACGCGGCGCTGGGAGCGTCACCGCGAGCATCACTGGGGCTGTTCCGCACCGGGCGGGCGCTGGCATTGGTCCGCGGCCGGGACTACGTGCTGCCCGACGACATCAAGGAGCTGGCGGTGGCCGTGCTGGCCCACCGCATCGTGCTGACCCCCGCCGCCCGGATGCGGGGAGTGCGGGCGGAGCAGATGGTGAGCGACCTGCTGAACAGCGTGCCGGTGCCGGGGGCGCGGTAGCCGGTCACCATAAGCATCAGGAGAGCCAAATATGTACACCTTTGATGTTTTGGTTTGGGAAGATCCATCTTCCGATGGATCCACGGGATACGGCGCGTGGTGCTCGTATGTGTATGGTGTGTGGGGGCAGGGCGATACGGAGGAGGAAGCCCTGACGGAAGTCAGATTGATGATGACCGACGTCGTGAACGATCCGGAAGACCTGGCCGAGAGCCTGGTTGACCCCGAGGCTGCGGCAGCGGAGATGGCGGATATGATCCGTGAACGCGAGGCCGAAGGCGTCCCCTGCTGGACGCGGCAAGTATCGGTAGCCGATCCAGAATTGGCCGGCGTCTGATGCCCCGTTACGCTAACGTGCGTACGACGGCGCTGCACCGTCTGCTGATGCGAATGGGGTTCATTGAAACACCGAGCAACCATCATCGTCACTACCGGCACGAAGGGCTTGGCCTTCGCACGCGAATGTCTTTCGGGAACAAAGAAATCCGGCCGGGCGTGATGGGTGACATGATCACCAGGGATCTACGTATGACCGTTGACGAATTCCGCGACGCTGTGAACGGGAATATTCCCGAACGGTTCACCAATCCCCTGTTTTGGAACAGCGGAGCAAGATAGGCAGAGCATTGCCCCGGCCCTCGTTTGCCGGCAGCGCTTCGAGACCCAAAGGGAGATCAGAACATGCACACCTTCGACGTACTCGTTTGGGAAGACACGACATCCGATGGGTCGGTTGGATATGCCGCTTGGTGCTCGTACGTGCTAGGTGTTGGAGGTCAAGGTAACACTGCGGAAGCGGCTTTGGCGGACATCACCTCAATGATGACCGACGTGATTCTGCATCCTTGGGAGGATGGGAAATCCCTGGCAGACCCGGCAACGGCTGCAACCGAAATGGCCGAAATCATAGCGGAACTTTCCGCTGAAGGCATCCCGCACCAGATGCACCGAGTATCCATTTTGTCTGAACTGGCGGCGAATGTCTGATGCCGCGTTACGCAAACGTGCGAGCACGCGAACTGCGGCGATTGCTGCTCAGGATGGGGTTTGTCGAAACTGCTCACAATGACCATTGGCGCTATCGACATCAGGGTCTCGGCCTGTACACGAAAGTATCTTTTGGCAACCATGAGATCAGAGCACACTACATGGGAAGCATCATCACCAAGCAGCTACGCATGACCGTTGACGAATTCCGCGACGCTATGAACGGCAATATTCCCGAAAGGTTCACCAATCCGGAATTCTGGAACAACTAGATGGTTGCCCGCCATGATCAAGTCTCTTATCAGCCAGCACCGGCGCAAGATACTGTTCAGCCTGCTGATCCTCGCAGTGCTGTTTTACTCTTTGGGAACGGGGTTCTCCTTCTTTTACCGGTTGCTGTTCACCCTCGTGCTGCTGGTGATAATCGGATACGGTTGGGCCTGGCTCAACCTGCGCGGCATCGAGGTGCGGCTGACCCGGCTGGGAACACGAGGCCGCGTCGGCGATTACCTGGAGGGTCAGATCCAGCTGATCAACCGCACACGATTGCCCAAGTCGTGGCTGGAAGTGATGGAGGACACCGACCTGGCGGAGCCGGGCGGGCGCACCGTGGCCCTGGTCAAGGGACAGGTGCGTTCTTTTCGCATCGCCACCTACCTGTCTCGACGAGGCATCTATCGCACGGGGCGGGTGCGGGTCACCGCGCGGGATCCCTTCGGGCTCTTCCGCCTGAGCCGAACTTTCCTCAATGATCAATCGTATACCGTGCTGCCAAAGACCGTGCCGCTGCCGGACCTGGATCGTCGGTTCGCCAACCTGCCCAGCGACTCGGTCTTCTCCCGGCGCACGCCGGCGATCACCCCTGAATCGTCCACGGTGCGCGACTACGCCCACGGCGACAGCCTGCGTCGCATCCACTGGCCGTACACCGCCCGGATGAACCGGCTGATGGTGAAGGAGTTCGACATCGGCGTGTCGGCCCAGGCGTGGATCCTGCTGGACATGGACCGCCGTTCCCACCTGGGCCACCCGCCGGACAACACCGAAGAGCTGGCCGTGACCGTTGCGGCATCGCTGGTGCAGCACTGGGACGAAACTGCGGTCCCCGTCGGTCTCGCCTCCAACTCCGCCGACCTGTGGATGCTGAACCCGGACCGCCGGCCGGCCCAGCTGGGCATATTGATGGAAACCCTGGCCGGCATCAGCGCCGACGGGTCACTGTCGCTGGAGCGCTTCATTTACGACCTGCGCCCGCACCTGTCGGGCTTCAACACGTTGATGGTGATCACCGCCTCACGCCGGCCGGAGTGGACGTCGGCGCTGGTCAGCCTGCGCCGGCAGGGGATCAACGTCACGGTGTGCTACGTGGACCACACGTCGTTCGCCGATCCCGAAGGCGAACCGACCACCGGCACCACCGGCCAGGCCGTCGCCGAGTACCTGGCCCAGCACGACATACCCATCTACATCGTGAGGCGCAACGAGGACATCAACCAGGCCCTGTCGCGTCCGCTGGCGGTGGGCGGAGCGAGGGCGCCCGAGGGTGTCGGCACTCCCCCGGACACGGCGGATATCGCCGGCGCGGAGCCGGTAGCCGGCCGGGTTGCGTAGGGGTACAATGTCTCCTCCGCGAAAAGTCGACGTAATGTAACCAGGTCATGGCTACGATAACGGCCCCCTCCCCTCCCTTGACGCAGCCCTCGCCGGAGGCCAACCCGTTGTGGAGCGGAGCCGGTGCGGGACGCTGGCTGTTAGCGGTTCTGACCGCGCTGCGGCCGCCGGACGGGTGGGTAGCCGCCGGCTTGCTGCTCCTCAACATGATCATCGTCGTATGGTCGGTGGAGGTGGCCGACTGGGCGCCGACGCCTTCGCTGGTGCTGGTCATGATACTGGCGGTGCTGACCGCCATCCCGCTGACGCGCATCCGCATGTGGACCGCCGCAGTGCTGCCCGTCGGGCTGATTATCGGCATCGGCATCATCATCTGGCAGATGGTCCTCGCGGCTCCGGACGAGTTGCAGGTGGCGACCGCTGGAGAACTATTCGAGCGCCTGGGTCTGTGGGTGCTGGCGGCCCGCAACGAAGGGATCAGCGTGGACCCTCTGCCCTTCGCGGTGGGACTGATGATGGCCGCCTGGCTGTCCGGCTACCTGGCGGGATGGGTTTTCTTCCGCTACCGGAACTTCTGGGGCGTTTTCGCCCTGGGAGCGTTGGGCCTGATGTCCAACCTCACCTTCCTGCCCGAATCCGCCAGCATCTATCTGGCGATCTACGTTTTCACCGGCCTGCTTCTGGTAGGTTGGGTCCAGTCGATGCGCTCCCGCCAACGCTGGGACGCGGAGGGCCGGGTCTACGACGGGCATCTGGGCATCCTGACCGTCAGCGACACCTCGCTGGTGGCAATCGTGGCCCTGGTGATCGCGTTCCTGCTGCCCGTGGGCGGCCAGTGGGGTCCGGCCAACGCCTTTTACTCTCTGACCCGCACCCCCCTGGTGCAATGGGAGGAGGACTTCAACCGGCTGTTCGCCGGACTGCCGGCCCGGCGTCCGCTGCCCTACCGCATCTGGGGCGACACCATGGCATTCCAGGGCACCATCAACCCCACCGACACGCCGGTGCTGCAGGTCAACTCCCCGGTGCCGTTGTACTGGAAAGCGCGTTCCTACGCGACCTACACGCACGAGGGGTGGTTATCCGACGGCACCGTGCTCCGGGAGCCGGGCTGGAAACCCGAATACAGCACGCCCGACCCCTATCAGGAGCGGTTCAACGTGACCTTTGAGGTCATACCCAACTACGACAGCCGGAGCCTGTTCGCCGGCGGCCAGGTGATCGGCGCCAACCGCGACGTGCGGGTCGAGACCTTCGATTCACCCCGGTACGTGATCGACCCGAACCTGGACAGCGAGACCGACCTGCTGCCCTCAGCCCTACGCCTGGCGGTGGATGGGCTGCGCGACGCCGTGTCCGCCGACGCCTTCGCCGCGGCGGAGACCGTGGCCGGAGCGCTGCCCACGTCCTTCGTTCTGGAATCAATTGAGAGGGATCCATCGGGCGGCGTCGTCAACGCCGTGATCGGCGAAATCGTGCCCTCCGAGCCGGACGTGCTGGCCGTGCGCGCGGCCGGCGGGGCCGCGGAGGCCGGCGATCCCTACCAGCTGACCGCTTCAGTATCCTCCGCCGGACCGGAAGAGTTGCGCACCGCCAGCGAGGAATACGCGCCCTGGCTATGGTCACGGTACACGCAACTGCCCCCCGACATGCCGCCGCGGGTGGCGGAGTTGGCGCGGTCAATCACGGGCGCGGCGGAGACGCCTTACGACAAGGCGGTGGCAATCGAGCAATACCTCAAGAGCAGCTACACCTACAACCTGGCCATCGATCCTCCTCCATTCGGCGCGGACGGCGTGGATTACTTCCTGTTTGAAAGCGGCCAAGGCTACAGCGAATACTTCGGATCCGCCATGACCGTGCTGATGCGGAGTCTGGGCGTTCCGGCGCGCATGACCACCGGCTACACCACCGGGAATCTCGCGGACGGTTCGCACATCTACGTGGTCACGGACCGCCACAGCCACGGCTGGACCGAGGTGTTTTTCCCCGGCTACGGCTGGATCCCCTTTGAACCCACGCCCGGGAGGGATATCCCGGTGGCCATCCCGCCCGAGGAGCAAGCCCGGAGAGCATTGGAAGCCGGCGACACCACAGACGTCGACGATCTGCTGTGCGAAATCGAGGAAGAGTGCGAAGACTTCGAGGATGGGTTGGACGAATCTGACCTGGTAAGCGGCGATCCCATCCGCGAAGGCTGGACGGCCACCGCGCGCAACTACCTGCCCTGGATCGGAAGCGTCGCGGGCGTCGCGCTGGCGCTGGGGCTCATCGCCTGGGCCCTGTGGCGATGGCTGTTCGCGCCGCCTCGCGACGTGCCGGGCGCGTACCGCCGCCTGCGTCGCCTGAGCCGGTTGGCCTCGGTTCCACTGCGGGAGCACCACACGCCACACCAGTGGGCGGGGATGCTGGCGACGGCCCTCCCGGAGCAGGCGCAGGAAATACGGCGCATCGTCAACGCCTACGCCCGCCATACGTACGCCGGGCGCGAGGGTTCCAGCGCGGATGCCGACACCGGCGTGATTGACGCCTGGAAGACGGTTCGCGGGCCGTTGGCGTGGTATGCTCTGCGCCGCCGGGAAGTCTAATGTTGACTGGCCATCAACCGCTATAATTCGCACTGACCAGATGGCCGGGACCCTGACCGCTAGGGAGCAGCGTTGCCAATCGCGTCAACCACTCAGTACAAATGGCAATCCTTGAACTTTACCACGGTACCTACATTGTCAAGCTTCCCGTACAATGTCACGGTCTGACCTCTGTCAAGCGGCAATACATCGTTCTCGTTTTGGAATTTACATGCTACATAATCATCCTTTTGCAAATAGCGCACCTCAAAGTGGAATTGTAGGCTGTCACCTTCAATCTTTGTGATGGTGCCCACAAAACTGAAAATCTGCTCACTTTCCACCCGTGCATCAGACCGGGTGGGATTGCTTTCTTTCTCGCCCACCAACCAGCGGTAGAGTTCCTCCACTGGTTGTGGAGGCGGGATCTGCACAGTTGTGGGCTCGAAGCATCCAATGGCAAACGCAATCGAGAGCGCAGTGATCACAGTTAATACTACCAACGGTAGTCTGTATCGATCATAGCCCTGTCCTTTTAGTGTCGAAAGGATCATGTTCAAACAGCCTGTCGGACTCCCGCACTTCCATCGTATTGTTAGCGGGTTTCACTGGAGCCATAGAATCGCTGCCGGGAGGAAGAGAAAACTGGGGTGATCCATCCTCGCTATGGGTATGATTGCCTATTGACTGTAGCAGTTGTTGGTTGTCGGCGCGTATTTCTTCCGTCAATCGCTTATCAACGAACTGGATCTGCCCACTGAGACGTTGATCCATCGCCCGAAGGTCGTCGCGCACAGCCTGATTGGACTGATGTACGAAAGCCGCTCCAGCAATCACCACGCCTAAAATGCCCGCACCGGTCACGATATGCGCAAGGTATTTAGCGACAAAGTCGTGCATGATCCTCCATCCTAAATTCCAGAATAGATGCCGGCCTTGCTCAGCAATCAGCATCAGATCATAAATAAAGCTTGTGGTAGCCTGACAAATTTGTCAACCATCAGGATGACCCAGGACCGGGCAATGAGAGACCAACCCACAGCCGAAAATCTCCACTACTACGTCCACGAAACGCCGTTCGGGTGGCTGGCATTGCTGGGCACCGCGCGGGGGCTGCTCCGGGTCAGCCTGCAACCGGAGCCGCAGCCGGCCCTGGACGGTCTGGGCGGCGCGATGGACGGCGCCAAGGAAAACGCGGCGGTCTTTGCGGACGCGCTGGCGGCTTTTGAAGAGTATTTCGCGGGCAACGTCACCGCCCTGGACGCGATACCGCTGGACCTCTCCGACGCCTCGCCGTTCTTTGGGGCGGCATGGGAGGCCTGCCGGGGCATACCGCCGGGGGAAACTCGCTCCTACCAGTGGCTGGCAGAGGCCGCCGGGAACCCCCGGGCGTCCCGCGCCGCCGGCCAGGCGATGGCCAAAAACCCCTTTCCGCTGATCATCCCGTGCCACCGGGTGGTGGGCAGCGGCGGGGGTTTGCACGGGTACGGAGCCGGGGGCGTCGGCGTGAAGGCGCGCCTGCTGGAGATGGAGCGCAACCGGGGCACGCTGCTCTAGCCGGAGCAACTTTACATCGATGGACAGGATGAACAGGATTGGTTGATCCTCGTGATGTCCCGGACGCTCCAAAAGATGACGTGGATTAAACGATCCTCCGGAATCTTCAACATCCTGTAAATCCTGTCCATCGATGTAAAGTCCAATGCCGCTAGGCGTTGACCGTGACACTCCTTGCGGTCTAACCACCCGACGGGTATTCTGTACCGCGATTCAATCCTCTCCAATCAGCAACGACAATCGCGCTATCCAAACGCGCCGCCGGCAGGAGGTTACGACGATGGCAGGACAGAAATTCACATCCTGGGTACACGGCTCCGCAATGACCGGCGAGTACCTCAACCGTGTCACCTCGGTACGCCACTGTGGGCCTTTCGCCCGCATCGAGGGCAGCGAAGGCCAGAACGCCTGGATGCACTTCGCCATTCCAACTCCGACCGTCCAGAACGGCAACCGCACCAAGGCGGAGTCGGTGTCGGTGTCCTTCCGCGCGCGGTCGCACGCCAACGTGGCCGAGGTGCTGGTGTACGACGGCGAGAAGATCATCGCCGAGCACCTGGGCATGGCCATCAAGGGCGACAACCTGGATGCCAGCTTCGAGATCCCGGGCGCGCCGGAGGTGGACCGCGGCATCAACGTGGTGGTGGGCGTCACCTTTGACGCCGGAGCGCCGGACATCCGCTCCATGCAGGTGGAGATCGTGGGCGTGGGCGTAGAGTTCGAGGGCTGACGCTTTCGGGCAACCTCTATCAACTTGAGGGGCGGGTTCCAAACCTGCCCCCGTGTTATGGAGTCCAGAGCAGCCCTTCAGCTCTGGCCGCCCGTCGCAATGCGTTGTCCAGCGTAGCCAACAGCACATTGCGCCGCTGCGCCAGCTCCAGGTACACAGCATCATAAATTGTCAGCCGATATGTTTTGGCAAGTTCATAGGCGGTATTGAGGTCGGTATCGTCGTCAGTGTCAATTGGCAAAGCGGCCAGGGCTGCAAGATGTCGACCAGCCCGGACCGGGGACAGCCGGTTCATCCTCTCGGCCGACAGCAGAACATTGCGCAACTCAAGGTGCCATAATCGCGGCACCAACGCGCTCTCCGCAGGCAGTAGAGAGAACGCCGAGTTGGCATAGGGTTCGTTTTCATCATCCAGAACCCATGCCGCTGCGACGGAGGTGTCCAACGCCAAAGTGTTCATCAACGTCGTCCGTACCGCCGCCAATCCAGGATGTCCCGCAAACTATCGGAGACGGTCTCCCACGGCTCCGGCGACCTGCCGTCGCTTTCGTCGCTCGCCTTTTCCTTCTCCCCGGAGGAGCTGCGTTGCGATTCCAGGGATAGGGATGGAATGGGAGCCGGACAGAGATGGGCAACCGGCTGGCCGCCGTGTGTTATCACCACCGTTTCACCCTGCTTTGCCGCTTCCAGCAGCTCGAACAGGGTGAGTTTGGCGTCGTAATCCTCAACTTCCCGCATCTTTTCACCTCCGGAGCGGCGGGTGGCGATTAGACCCCTTCGACGATCATCACGTTGGAGATGGTGGATGCGATGCGCAGTTCCTTGGGGCCAGCGTAGTCCTCCGAGTAATACCAGCCATTGGCTTTTTCGAGGCTGTCGAACTCCAGGATGACGGTGCGGCGGACCGGCTGGTCGCCCTCCACCACGGTCACGTCGCCGCCGCGCGCCAGATAGCGGCCGCCGTGCTTCTCAATGGTCGCGGGAACCTGCCCGCGGTAGACCTCGAACTTCTCGGGATCGGTAACTTCAATCGTGGCGATGATGTAGGCAGCCATGGGTTGTCTCCTTGGTGAATGCTGGCCGGCGGCGGGTGGATATCCGCGGCCATTGCCATTCTAACCCTCCGCCGTCGCCGTATGCCACGCCGCTTGCCGTGGGTTGCGCCCGGTAGTATTCTGATTCGCACTCGCAATCGCCGCCGGAGGCGGACGGACACAGGAGCTCCAGCCGAGATGACGACCACCGAAGTTCGCACGCACAACAACTTTATCAACGGCCAGTGGACGCCCACCGACTCCGGCCGCACCTACTCCGTGTACAACCCGGCCCACAAGGACGTGCTGCTGGGACACTTCCAGCTGTCCAATCCCGAGGACACGCTGCGGGCCGTAGCCGCCGCCGCCGAGGCTGCCGAGGGTTGGGCCGAAACGCCGGCCCCGGTGCGCGCCCAGGTGCTCTTCCGCGCCCTGGAGATCATGGAGCGCCGGTCCGAGGAGATCGCCCGCACCATCACCGAGGAGGAGGGCAAGCCGCTGCCAGACGCCCGGGGCGAGGTCAAGCGGGCCATGAACATCATCGAGTACGCGGCCGGCGAGGGCCGGCGGATGTTCGGCTACACCACGCCGTCGGAGCTGCCCAACACGGTGGCCTACACGGTGCGCCGACCCCTGGGCGTGGTTGGCATCATCACGCCGTGGAACTTCCCCATCGCCATCCCCGCATGGAAGATGGCGCCGGCGCTGATCTGCGGCAACGCGATCATCTTCAAGCCGGCGTCCAGCACGCCGCTGTGCGCGGTGAAACTCACCGAGGTCTTCGAGGAGGCCGGCGTGCCGCCCGGCGTGCTGAACCTGATCACCGGACCCGGCGGCAGCGTGGGCAACGCGCTGGTGGAATCGCCCGACGTGTCCGGCATTTCCTTCACCGGCAGCACGGAGATCGGCACCGACCTGTACACGCGCGGGGCTTCCCTGCTGAAGAAGATACAGGCCGAGATGGGCGGCAAGAACGCCGTCATCCTGCTGGCCGACGCCGACCTGGACAAGGCGCTGGGCGGCATCGTGCAGGGCGCCTTCGGCTCGACGGGCCAGCGCTGCACCGCGACCAGCCGGGTGATCGTCGAGGACGGAGTGTACGACCAGTTCATGGAGGAGCTGATCGAGCGCACGTCCAAACTGACCATCGGCGACGGCCTGGAGGACGGCATCGACGTGAGCCCGCTGTCCAGCGAATCGCAGCAGCGCACGGTGTCGGACTACATTTCCGTGGGCCGGGATGAAGGCGCTACGGTGGCCTTCGGCGGCCGCACGCTGACCGGAGGCATCTACGACGAGGGCTGGTACGTGGAGCCGACCATCTTCACCGACGTGACCCCCGACATGCGCATCGCCAGGGAGGAGATCTTCGGGCCCGTGCTGACGGTATTCCGCGCCCGCGACCTGGAGCACGCGGTGGAGATCTCCAACAGCGTCAAGTTCGGCCTGTCATCCTCGGTGTACACGCGGGACATCCCCCGGGCCTTCAAGTACATCAACACGGTGGACGCCGGCATGGTCCACGTCAACGCACCGACCCTGGGCGGCGAGGTGCACCTGCCCTTCGGCGGCCTGAAGGCCTCCGGCGTGGGCCAGCGGGAGCAGGGCGTGGAGGCGGTGGACTTCTTCAGCGAGGTCATCACCGTGTACATCGACTACGCCGACGAGGCCCGGGCGCAGGCGCGGTTCATCTAGTCAACTGAAAACCGTCAGAATCAGGATTTACGGGATTTTGTGATTTAGCAGGATTGGAGATATCTCCATCACAAAACGGTTTCAATCCTGATAATCCTCGAATCCGGCAAATCCTGATTCTGACAATCTTCCGCAACGGCATTGCCGCACTGCCCTCCGCTATGAGGACTTGGGCGCTGGCGGTTGCTCTCGTACTTCTTACTGGCGCCTGCGGCCCGAGCGATGCGGAACTTGATGCGCGAATCCAGCGCACGGTGGAGGCCGCGCTGGCGGAACGCGCCCCTGCTGATCTCAGCGCCGTTTACCAGCGGGTCTGGTCCTCGGTGTTCTACATCGAGCCGGAGGACGGGCAGCACGGCACGGGCTGGCTGCTGGAACCGGGAGTGATCGTCACCGCCGCCCACGTGGTATCCGACAGCGAGGAGGTCACCGTGCGGCAGGCGTCCGCGCCAGCCTTCGTCGCGGCGGTGGCCGGAATGGACGAACGCAGGGACGTCGCGCTGCTGCGGTACGACGTTGCAGGAACGCCGCTGAGCACGGGCGCGGTTCCATTGCCGCTGGGCGACGCGGACATTACCGACATCGCCAGGGAGCTTTTGGCGCTGGGCTACTCAGGCAGCGGCGTCAAGGGCGACGGCCAGGTGGGCTCACCCAAGGCCAACGCCGGCATCCTGTCCCAGATCACCAACTTCGGCCCGCAGCGCTACGGCCGCAACCTGGAGATGGACGCCCCCATCGACCCGGGCGACAGCGGCGGCCCGGTGCTGAACACGTCCGGCGAGGTGGTGGGCATGGTCCGCGCGGCGGCGCGACGGACACCGGGCGGCGTCCCGGTGGTGGGCACCTTCTACGCGGTGCACGCGGACGAGATACGGGCGGCGGTGGCGGAGATCAGGGAACGGTAGAACCTATGTCTGGTAGAATCCGAGTGCCTATACGGAGTCGCCGTCATGTTTATACAGTCGATTTGGCTGCTTGTCAGGAATATTGCGGTTATGGTGCTCGGCGCACTTCTGATGGCCGTTGCGCTGTATATTTTGGTATCGTTCATGACGTGGTTGCTGCACCGCATTCCCGGATTGACCGATGAACTGGCGAGGACGGCCGGCAAATTCGACGTTGAGACCTCTCAGCTCTTGGAATTTCAAGCGTTAATCGTTGGTGGTATATTTATCGCGGTTCAACTGTGGGTAACTTACCGCCGCGTTGGTGCCGCCGAAAGAACCGCTCAAGCATCCGTTGAGACCGCAAAAGCCGCCGTCGATACCGCGCAATCTACGATAAACAGCAATACGGCCCAACTGTTCAAAAATGCCGTGGAGTTGCTGGGCAGCGATGTGCCAGTCGTGCAAATAGGAGGTATCCAAGCGTTGGGGTTCCTGGCGAGGGATTATCCAGAGTACCGGGAAGCAATTGCTGCCATAATTGACAACTATATGCAGCAGCCTGGCGTCAACCGACAGAGCGAAGGCGATGGATCATGAGCAAACTACCTTTCGACAAGCAAGTCGCCATGGAAGTCCTTTTCAAGGGCCACGGTCCTACTACATTCAAAGGAATTGTGCATGACCTCAGTCGGTCGGAATTGCCGGAGCTTTTCCTCGAAAATGCCGAAATGCCCGGCGTCATACTGGACGGCGCGGATTTACAGAAAGCCTGGTTGAAGGGTTCAAACCTCTGCGGCTCCAGGCTGGTTCAAGCAGACCTGCACGAGGCCAATTTGAGCGGCGCTGACCTGCGCGACTGCTTGTTGGTTAACACCAATCTCAGCAATGCAGACTTGCGTCGCGCTGATTTGCGGGGCGCAGATTTGACGCGAGCCAAGTTGCAAGGCGCACAAATGGACGATATCCAAATTGATGGAGTCGATCAGTTGGCCTATGTTGCATCCTTGTACCAAACCATAGGGTTGACGGATGCAATGGCGTCTGCCCTAAAACAACGCAACCCCAGCTTGTTCCGGAAACCATCAAAGCCGGAGGATGACCCGAACAATTTCTGAGTCAATCTGCCCCAGCAGAAAACTATGCCATCGGCCCCTACTGCGCACGTATTGGTCTCAAACAACGTCGACGTATGTCGGAGCTTTGGCATTCACCGCACTAACTGCGACAGCAGATCTGCCGGCTTCGTCAACCTGGCCTAATGCAAGGATCATCGCTGTCCTGCTCAGCCAACGCAATCCCACGCATACAATCGCCACGCTAATGCAACTTTTCAGCCGCTAACATTGCGTTGCGCCGCTCCCAATGTAAGCATCCTTACATTACCGGCGGGCCAATGTAAGTTTCGGGCGTTATCCTTACATTGCGACGGGCAGCCTACAACCGCCGCCGGCCGGCAAAGCCCGTGTCTGTGGGGTGCCACCAGTCGATGGAGGGTTCGCCGCGCTGCCAGCAGAGGTACACCACCTCGCCCTCGCGGCGGGACGGGAAGTCGACCAGGCCGCGGCCGATGTCGCGCACCTGGATGCCCCGCTCGGTGATCTCCCGCACGGCGTCCTGCAAGCGCTGGGTGAGCTGGGCGACGATGCGCTCCGATTCGGCGATGTCCTCCTCGCTGCTGGAGTGGCCGTTGCTGCGGCGGCGGCGCAGCAGGGACAGCAACTCCTCCTGCTGGCGCACCAGCTCGGCGCGCAGCGGCGCCATGGCCTCGAATCGCTCCTCGAGCCACGGCACCAGATCGTTGGCCTCTTCGAGGCTGAACATTCGCTCCTGCATAACGGCGGTATAATACACCAATGACCACACCCGACGATGACGCCAGCAATGACCGGGATTTCCGCGAGGCTCCGCCCCTCGCAATGGCGGAAGTCGATGCCGACGACCGCAGCCGGTTCCGCGCGGACGAGTTGGCCCTGTTTCTGGATCGCAAGGGCCGCACCTACCAGGAGACCCTGACACCGGGCGGCGAGTTCCACTGTCACCTGGGCTGGCTGCCCCACGACGACGTGATCGGGCAGCCCGTGGGCGGCTGGTACACCACCAGCCGCGGACACGTGATGCTGGGCATCCGGCCCACCCTGGGCGACTACGTGCGCCTGATGCCGCGGGGTCCGCAGGTAATCTACGCCAAGGACCTGGGCAACATCGTGTCCATGGCCGACATCTTTCCCGGCGCGACGGTGGTTGAGGCGGGGCTAGGCTCCGGCGCGCTGACTACGGCCCTGCTCCGCGCCGTCGGTCCCGCCGGGCGCGTGCACTCCTACGAGATCAACGAAGCCGTGGTGAACAAGGCCCTGTCCAACGTGCGCTCGGTGATACCCGACACCTCGCGCCATGAGGTCACCGTGGGCGACATCTTCGAGGGCATCTCCGACACCGAGGTAGACCGGGTGATACTGGACCTGCCGGAGCCGTGGCACGCGGTGGACGCCGCCGCCAACGCGCTGATCACCGGCGGGATCCTGCTGTCCTTCCTGCCCACCATTCTGCAAGTGCAGGAGCTGGTGCTGGCATTGAACGCCGACGGCCGGTTCGCGCGGGTGGAAACCGCCGAGACCATGCTGCGGGGCTGGAACGTATCGCGGCGCAGCGTGCGGCCGGCCCACCGCATGGTGGCGCACAGCGGGTTCATCACCACGGCGGTGCGCTGCGTGCCGCCGGGCCGGGAGGGCTACGCCGCCAGGCCGTGAACCGGGAATACCGCGTCCTTGATGGCGGCCACGCTCTCGGTGGCCAGGGCGCGGGCGTCGGCGCGGATGTGGTCGGGGACTTCCGGTATCTCGGTGTCGCGCAGGGTGGTGCGGCCCAGGCGCTCGATGGCCGCCGTGGGGATGCGATCGGGCCACTCGGCGCCGCACATCACCCCGTAGGCCAGGGTCCAGCAACGGGCCACCGCGCCGATGTCGTATCCACCGCCGCCGGTGGCCAGCCACGGGTAGCCTAGGCCACCCAGCCGGGTCACGGCGGCGAGGAAGCCCCGGCTGGTGATCTGCAAGTGGGTCAGCGGGTCGGTGTGGTAGGTGTCGATGCCCAGCTGGGTGAGCAGCACGTCGGGCGCGAAGGCTTCGAGCAGTGGCGGCACCACGGCCTCGAACGCCTCCAGGTAGATCTCGTCGTCGGTGTAGGGATACAGGGGCAGGTTGACGGCGTAGCCGACGCCCTCGCCCGAGCCGATCTCGCCGGCAAACCCGGTTCCGGGAAAGAGGTAGCGGCCCGACTCGTGCACCGAGATAGTCAGCACGCGGGGGTCGCCGTAGAAGGCGTCCTGCACTCCGTCGCCGTGGTGGGCGTCGATGTCCACGTAGGCGACGCGCAGGCCGCGTTCCAGCAGGTACATGATGGCGACCACCGGGTCGTTGAACACGCAGAAGCCGCTGGCGTTGCGGGCCGCCGCGTGGTGCAGGCCGCCGCTGATGTTGAACGCCGCCGGGACCTCGCCGTCGGCCACCATGCGGGCGGCGGTGAGGGTCGCGCCGGTGCTGAGCATGGCGGCCTCGTACATGCCGGGATAGGTCGGGTTGTCGCCGCCCTGCGCGAAGCCGAAGCGCTGGGGCTGGAAGCCGGTGAGCCCCAGGCTGAAGGTGCGCACGGCGGCCATGTAGTCGCGGGAGTGGAAGGCGCCCACGCTGATCTCATCGGCCAGGGTCGGCGTGACCAGCAGGGAATCGACGCCATCGAAAGCGTCGTAAGCGTCCAGCAATTCGAAGGTGTTCCGCAGCCGGATGGGCCGCATGGGGTGGTCCTGGCGCAGCACGTGCTGGCTCATGGCGTCGTCGTAGACGAAGGCGGCGCGGGGCATGGGTTCTTGTCCTCAACTTCGTGAATTGTGCACTACCGGCAGGGTATCACGCGGCAAGCCGGGAAAGGCTGACGTGATAGACTGGCTAAGCGCGGGCGCAGTCCCAACCGGAGGTGCCAAAATGGCCGGCGAAACACCGCAAGAAACCCCATTTGACGCAGGCGCAACCGATGCTCCGACCCAGGCCGCCGGTACCGGTGAAAGGGAGACTTTCCTATCGTTCTTGCGGGCGGACTTGCAATCCCTAGCGATAGCATGGGGTGGAGGATGGTTCTTTGGCCTCATGTTTGTGTCAATGGCTTTGACTCTGGAAGATGCCACTAGAATCGCCGGAGTAGCCGCCGCCGGCGTCTTCCTGATGATTGCGCCCGGCAGTTATGCAACGTGGGAAACTTGGCGAGGTTACCGCTACAGCATCGGTAAAGGCCGGCGAAAGTCACGAGCTGTGGAAACCCCAAATGCCGAATAACCAGGAATGGGAACGCCATTGAAATACGATTTGCTTGGGCATAGTCACCGTAGCAACGGCAGCGGTAGGCGTCGCGCTTTTTGCCGCTGACGTCGCGGGGATTGTTACGTCCTGGGCAACGTATTCGCTGGTGGTAGTCGCGATACTCGCATACCTGAGTGTGCTCCGCCTGGGCAGTAGGGTTATTTTCTCGTCAACCGACGAACTTGAGCAACGGAGAACAACCAAAAAGCGGATCGCGCGCAACTTGTACGAATGGTTCGTTCTTGAGTTGCTGGCTTTGATCGGATTGCTGGTTCCGGAGGCATTTGCCGGTCTGTTGCAATTGCTTGCACCGACCCCGTCGCTGCCGTGAGCCGCGCGCTGGCCCGACCCCACCGTCGGACAGCGCCGGCCCCGCTACTCCTCCATCAACCCGGAGCCGTCCCGCTGGAGGATCTCGATGCGCACGTCGTCGGGGCCGCGGACGAAGGCGATGCGGACGCCGGGTCGGATGGTGCGCGGCTCCACGTAGATCTCCGCGCCCTTGCCGCGCAGGTCCTCAACGGCGCCGTCGATGTCGTCCACGCGGAAGCCGAAGTGGTCCAGGCCCAGGTGCGGGTCGCGGGGGCTGAGGTCGATGTGCTCCTCGGGCGGCACGGAGGCGATGAAGATGGCCAGGCCGTTCACGTCCAGGTCGACGCGGGGCACGCCGTCGCTCTGGATGAGGCGCAGCACCTTGGCGCCGAACATGGTCTCGAAGAAGGCGGCCATGCCCTCCGGGTCCTTGGTGCGCACGTGGATGTGGTCATAGGTGTAGGTGTAAACCGGGGCGGTGGACATGGCAAAAGCCTCCTCGGCGCGTGGCGCGTCCGATATGATGTGTGCGTCGCCCATATACATAGCAAGGAGTGCAGCCGCATTGCAACTGCGCTCCCGGATCAGGGTGCCCAGATCGTCATCGCGAGAAGCAAAGCGGTGCGACGATCTCGTTGAGGCAGCGCGGACACTACCGACAGCAAGATTGCCGCGCTGTGCTCGCGAGGTGAGCATAGACCAGAATTTGGATACCGCGGACATCCAGGGACAACGTCGGCCACTGCCCGTTTGCTATACTGCCGGCGGACCCCTACCCTCATCAAAGGACGGCCTGATTCCATGTCCACGAATAACGCTTTGCCCGCCACCATCGGCGAACTCCGCGATAGCGGCTACCAATCGGTTTCGGTGCGCGAGGAAATCCGCCGCAACCTGATCGCCAAGATCCGCGCCGAAGAGCCGGTTTTCCCCGGAATCATCGGCTTCGACCAGACGGTCATTCCACAGCTGGAAAATGCCATCCTGGCCGGGCAGGACATCATCCTGCTGGGCGAGCGCGGGCAGGCCAAGACCCGCCTGATCCGCGAGATGGTGAACCTGCTGGACGAGCAGCTCCCGGTCATCGCCGGCAGCGAGCTGAACGACGATCCGTATAGTCCGCTCAGCCCTGACGCCAGGCAGATGGTGGCCGACCTGGGCGACGATACGCCCGTGGCCTGGATCGGGCGAGATCTGCGCTACTCGGAGAAGCTGGCCACGCCGGACATCTCCATCGCCGACCTGATCGGCGAGATCGACCCTATCAAGGTGGCCGAGGGCCGGCACCTTTCCGACGAGTCGGCCATCCACTACGGCCTGGTGCCGCGAACCAACCGGGGCATCTTCTGCATCAACGAGCTTCCCGACCTGGCCGAACGGATCCAGGTGGGCCTGTTCAACCTGATGGAAGAGCGTGACGTGCAGATCAAGGGCTACCGCATCCGGATGCCACTGGACGTTTTCGTGGTGGCCACGGCCAATCCGGAGGACTACACCAACCGCGGCCGCATCGTCACCCCGCTGAAGGACCGCTACGGGGCGCAGATCCACACCCACTATCCTCAGTCGCTCGACGAAGAGATCGCCATTATGGACCAGGAGCGCAACCGCTTCCCCGACGAGGATCGGGTGGTCGTGCCGGAGTTCATGACGGACATCGTGGCCGAGGTCACGGCGCGGGCGCGGTCCAGCAACGAGATCAACCAGCGTTCCGGCGTGAGCGTGCGCGTCTCCATCGCCAACTACGAGACGCTGATCAGCAACGCGCTGCGCCGCAGCATCCGGCTGGGGGAGGATATCGCCTGCCCGCGCATCAGCGACCTGCCCTATCTCGTCGCCTCCCTGGGCGGCAAGATCGAGCTGGAGACCTTCGGCGAGGGCCGGGAGGACCGGCTGGTGGAGGATCTCACCAAGCGGGCGACCCTGGGCATCTTCGGCCGCTACTGCAACGTGGAGGAACTGGAAGACATCGTGATGGCGTTCGACCTGGGCAACGCCGTGGAGACCGGGAGCGACGTGCCGTCAGGGGCCTACGCCTCAGCTCTCGCTAACGTGAATGGGTTGAGCGCCGCCGTCAGCGCGCTGGTCGGGGACGACCAGCGGCCGGAGGTGGTGGCCTCGGCGGTGGAGTTCGTGCTGGAAGGGCTGCACCTGAACCGGCGGCTGAACTGCGCCCGGACGCCGGCCGGCGGGTACCGCTACGCCCGGTAGTTACGGAGGTTTCCAATGACGACGCAAAATCCCACCATTGCGCCGCCGGTTACGCTGGAGGAGTACGCCGCGTTGCCGGAATATCCGCGCTACGAGTTGGTGCGAGGAGCACTGGTCGAGAAAGACGTGGCATCAAGAGAGCATGAAATTACGGTCGTGAAAGTATCGCGTTATGTCGATATTCACGTCGAAGCCCACGACCTTGGGGAAGTGTACGGCAGCAGCCGAGCGTTCGTTACCGGGCCGGATTTGCCCGCCACCTCGCGTTTGCCCGACGTGTCGTTCGTATCCAACGAGCGACTGCGGCCCGACCTCTTTGGGGTATTGGTTGATGGCGCGCCCGACCTGGCGGTCGAAGTGCTATCTCCCAGCAACACCGAACGAGAGATGACGCAGAAGGTTGCCGAATACCTGAACGCCGGCAGCAAAGCCGTCTGGGTGTTTGACCCCATTGGTCGCACGCTCACTGTACACAGACCCGGCGCATCCCCGCTGGTTCTAGCAGATGGAGACTCTGTGGATGGGGAAGACTATCTGCCGGGTTTCGTCTGCCCGGTTGCCGATATGCTGCCCCGGCTTCGCGCCTGATGCCGCTGGACAATAACCAGGAGACCCAACATGACCACGCAACAGACTGCCGCCCGGTTGGTGTCCTTGGAGGGGTACGCCGCGCTGCCCAAGCACCCGCGCTATGAGCTGGTCAAAGGAGTCCTGGTTGAGCTGATGACAGCATCCAGAGAACATGAACGAACCGCAGCAAGAACAACCCGTTATATGGATGCTCATGCCGACCAGCATGGCTTGGGTGAAGTCTACACCGGCAACCGCGGATACGTGACGGGACCGGATTCGCCGGCCACGTTGAGAATGCCCGACGTATCCTTCATCTCCACAGCACGGCTGAAGCCCGATATTCTGGGCAAGCTTTACGACGGCGCTCCCGATCTGGCCGTGGAGATACTTTCGGACAGCAACACACCCGCGGAAATAGCGCAGAAGATTGAGGAATACCTGAACGCCGGCGGCAAGGCCGTCTGGGTGATCGACATCGACGCGCGCACGCTGACCGTGCATACAACAGAGGCGCCGCCGGTGACACTCACCGACGCCGACACCGTGAACGGCGGCGACTACCTGCCCGGCTTCGCCTGCGCCGTGGCCGACCTGCTGCCGGCCCGGGCCGGCTAAACGAGGGAGGCGCGCCGGCCCAACGTGACGCCGTGGGGCAGCACGATGGCGGCCTTCAGGTTCCGAAACAGCAGGAACCGGCTCATCGACACGTCCACCTGCACGGCGTACTCCGCGATGCCCGGCGCAAGGTAGAGCGTGATGTCGTCCTGGCTGGCGGGGTCGTAAGACTCCAGGCTGCGGCGACGGCGCACGTTGGTATCGACCGATACCTCGACGGACTCGCCGCTTCAACCCTTCCAGCAGATCAGGTCAACGACGGCCTGGCCGCCCTTGTTGCGGATGAACTGGGCAGCTTCCGGTGTTATTTCAAGCTGTGCGGGCATGTTATCCACTCATCAGTCCAGGGGCTGGCCGTCCCACGGCGCGTCGGGGTCGAGATACCGGCGGGGGATATCGCCCCGCAAGGCGGCGCGAAACTCCTCGGCGCTGTTCATCTTCAGCTGCACGATGGCAATTTCTCCCATCAAATCCGCGTCCACTTCTTTATCTCCATGCGACACCTTTGTCCGTAGGTTCAGCCAAGCATGGATGAAGTATGCATGATCCCGGTTACTTTGTGTAAAACCCATCCTCCGTAGCAATCGATGCAACTGTCTGGTTTTGACGTTGGCTATCCTGACCATAAATCAGGCGGGTATTCGATTGCGTGCCGGGACGACCTGCTTCACCCAACAGGAGGTCCCATTCTCGGCCAATTCCTCCATCAGCCTGCTGATCGCCGCCTGTGCCGCTTGTCCAGTTTTGAACCTTTCCGGCTTATGATCCAGATAGATTGCCATGCTGTCCGCAACGTCAACTAGGGCCTCATCTTCCGTATCCCCTTGCCCATGGGCATGATCGATGGCCGGACAGATTGCAGCGTAGCAAATCGATCCGTCGGACAAGGTTCCGCGCCAGACGACAACTTCGTATTCCATGACACTTCGCTCCACGTGAATAAGAGAAATTATACCGTGAGCTGCGATGTTGCGGCCAACAGCAAGGTGTTGCGCGCTTCAATCGACGCGGGGTGCACCAGTGAACCCTTGCCCAGCATCCGGACCACATTCCTGGTGAGGAACATGGCCATGGCGGCGGGGAGATCGTTTTCGGCCAGTTCCTTCAACTCGCCCTGCCAGGGGTAGCGCTTGACCTTCACCGGGTCCAGCTTGTCGGCGAGGAATACGATATGGGCGATGGCGTCGCCGCCGGCGGGGTCGCCAACGGTGTGCCAGTAGACGGCGTTGTACAGCTGCGGATGGCCAAGCCCGTCCTCGCGCTTGAGCAGCTCGGCGCCCACCATGCCGTGGAGGATGGCCGGGTTGTGCCGCTCGAACTCGGTGACCGGAGGCAGGTCATACTCCTCCATGCGGAGGAGGTTCTCCAGGCCGGAGAAGTGCTTGGTGGCGTCGTGGGCCAGGCCCGTCAGGCCGACGGCCTCTACGTCCTGCCCGTGTCGCTCCGCCAGGTCGCGGGCGATCTGCTCCACCCGCTGGCAGTGTTCCTGGAGCCCGGGCGGGAGGCGGCGGATCCGGCGTCGGATCCGGTCATGCACGCGGCCGGAGATTTCGATGGTGGTCATTGCTAACCTCTTCAGGCGGGAGCGGAGTTCAGGCCCGGGGTCAACGTCCCGCCAGGATTTCAGCGTCCCGGACATACTCTATCGTTTCACGGATCAGCAACTCCGTATCCGCGATGGGTTCGCACCACCCGGTATAGAAGCAATCGCCATGCAGCGCCGCCTGACGTGAAAAGTATCGGTCGCGCAGGCTGTGAAACGCGGGGTCGGCGGCGGCCAAGGTGCGCAATCCCCTGGTGGTATCAGGCGACCGGGGCGGCAGTGTGCCGGTGAGATCCAGGAGCAGGGCGTCGGTGGCCCGCTTGGCTGCGCACCATGCTTTCTCCGCAGCATCCCTGATGTCTCCCGCTGCCAGCCGTTCCAGCGCAGCGGCGTGCATCTCCCGGGCGTCGGCGAACACGACGGCGGCGTCAATCGTTGGTGTGGTCATGGGGTGGTCACCTTATCCCATCTCGCCCAACCCGCGGCCGCCCAGCAGGTGCATGTGGGGCCAGGCGATGGTCTGTCCGGCGTCCTCGCCGTTGTTGACCACCAGGCGGTACCCGCTGATGGTCACGCCCTCGCGCCGCGCCATCTCGGCGGCCACCACGAACAGGTGACCCATGGTGGCCTCCATGGCGGGGCTGATGTAATCGAGCCCGTTGATGGGCATGTTGGGGATGAGCAGCAGGTGCACCGGCGCCTTGGGGTTGATGTCGCGCACCACGAAGCAACGTTCATCCCGGTAGATCACGTCGGGATGCAGCGGGTCGCGGGCCATGGCGGCGAAGGGCGAACTGCGGGCGGGGGTCATGGTCATGGGGGTGTTACTCCTTAAGTCTGTATCTGCACTGCTTCGATTTCTTGGAATGCAACTTCCTCGCGGTCGTGGACGCTGTCGCAGGAACCAACGAAGGCCATCTCCCGGACTACGGGGCGACAATGGACTGCGGCGGCATTTTACCAAAACACCCACGTTTCTTCTATAATGCGGCCACGGATCACAGATGATGTGAAGATCCAGAACATTCTGAAAAGTGTTAGGAAGTCAAGATGAGAGATGTAGCATTCTGTCTGGTGGAGAATGAAAAAGGCGAAGTGCTATTCGTGCAGCGTGCCTACGGGAAACGGAAGGGCAAGTGGTCTCTGCCGGGTGGCCTGGTTGACCGCGGCGAGAGCAGCCGCCACGCAGCCTACAGGGAAACCAAGGAGGAGACCGGCATCATCGTAAAGATCACCCACCGACTGTTCACCGGGAACAACAATCCCGTTAAGGTGTTCATTGGTCAACCAGTAGGAGGTCGCCTGCGGTTCCAGTGCAAGGAGTGCCTGGACGTTCGCTGGCGCCGTCCCGACCGTGTCAAGCCCGATGATCTGGCATTCGGCGGCGACCGCAAGGCGCTGCGCCTGTGGGCGGAGATCAAAAGCGGCAAAGCCCAGCCAGAGAAGGATTACACATCGCAAACGGGCCGGCGGGGCTCTGGCAACACTCCCAGCCGCAAGCGGGAGCGTGCCACCGCCCTGGTGGTCAGGGACGGCAAATATCTCGTCGTTCGGGACAAAGGGCGCGAAAGATATTCCCTGCCCGGGGGCGGTATGGAACAAGGAGAAGCGGCCCTCACCGCTGCGTGCAGGGAAGTGAGCGAAGAGCTGGGGCTGAAGGCTTACAAAGCCGAGCGGCTTTTCGACTACGAAAGCAAAGAAAGTTTCAACAGCCACAAAGTGGTTCTGGTCTTCGCTGGCGGCGAACCCAAGATCAACGACCGGGAGCTGGAATCCTTCCGGTGGTGGGACGGCAGCGAGCGCCTGCCGCTATTCCCCCACGTCACCAGCATCATTTCTCGATATGAAACAGGCTGACCACGATAAGGACGATGATCGGGCTGTCCTGCCACACATGACGTTACGGGAGATAAGCGAACATGGAAATGATAATTTTCTGCATAGTTTGGGCAATCATCGTCGTGGGCGTCTTCGCGGATAGACGCGAGAATTTGTTTGGGCGGCGCAGGACCCTAATAATCGGTGCGTCCATCATCGCCGGCGCGATCCTGGTGGCCAGCGACAAAGTGGCGTTCTGACGGAGTGTGCAATGGTTTCGCCAGCCAACCGCCGTTTTCATGATGAGACCGGCAAACGTATCACGCCGGGCCGCAAATTGGGTGAAGGCGGCGAGGGCTCGGTGTTCCTGATAGATGGTCACCCAGGCTCAGTGATGAAGATCTGGCATCCTGGTAGAACGCCAGAGGAAGCCGACGCCACGCTCAACCACCTGGTCCGCAACCCGGTACGGCCTGATCTGGGGGCGTCGTGGCACGTCACCTGGCCCCAGCATCTGGTCAGAGAGAACGGCATTACCGTGGGCTACACCATGCCGATCCTGGACCCCGGCCAGTCTTGGGAACCCATCGTCGAATACTACAACCGACGTGCCGCCCAGAGCACCGAACAGGATCAAGGCCGTGAACTCCGCATCGACGACCGTGTCCGCATGGCCCGCAACCTCGCCCTGGGCTTCCGCGCCGTCCATGAGGCCGGCTACGTTATCGGCGACGTGAACGAGAAGAATGTTGAGGTAAATCGGCAGAACGACATCGCCATGGTGGATTGCGACTCCTACGGGTTCACGGACCCCAGAACAGACCGGACGTTCTCCAATCGCATGGGGCGCCCCGAGTTCCAGGCTCCGGAAGCTCAAAGCGACTATGCCAACCGCACCCAGAACCACGACCGATTCGGCCTGGCCGTGGTCATTTTCCACCTGCTCACGGGCTACCATCCCTACACCGCTACGAACCAGCCGGACTATCCCCAGCCAGGGGACCGTATCAAAGCCTGGCTGTTTCCGCCGGCCAGGCGCGGCGTGAGCGCCCCGGAGCCTTATCACGCGGTTTGGAACGCGCTGACCCCCCAGCAGCAGGAACTGTTCCGCCGCTGCTTCGACCATAGGTTTCACGGTCAGCCGCGACCCACACCGCAGGCGTGGGTTGAGGCGTTGCTGGAGATGCCGGAGGAGGTCAGACCACCAACCGCGCCGCACCGGCGGCTCCCGGCTCCGCGGACCGCACATCAACCGCCGTCGCTTCCCGACATAGAGCGAAGGTGCCCGCGCTGCAAGAGCCATAACGCTCGATTGCGTCGCGACTGGCACCAGCGTACCAACGCGCTGCGGTGCCGGAGTTGCAATGAAGTGTTCGGCATAACCGCCATCAAAAGATGCCCCAATTGCGGCAGTCAGGAAGCCCGGCTGCGCCGTGACTGGCATTTTCGGGGGCGACCCTTC
The DNA here is from genome assembly GCA_965207585.1 of Dehalococcoidia bacterium. GTDB lineage: Bacteria > Chloroflexota > Dehalococcoidia > Lucifugimonadales > UBA3495 > Bin87. The sequence goes on from CBDBMT010000003.1 coordinate 924,295, forward strand.
CGGTGTCTCAAGTGCAATGGCGTCTTCGGTGGCGCCGATCAGTTATTGCCCGTTGCCCCGCCGGTCGGGCCGACGCCGAACCTGGTGCGTTACCTGTCCTCGGCTATTGCGGCCGGCTGCGGCACCAGGCAGTCGATGGACCGGGCACGCGGGGTAATGCTGGGAGTGGTTGTCGGCAACCTGTTGGGCTTGCCCATAGAAGGCCGCTCCAGGCGAAGAATAAAAGAATTGCATCCCCACGGAGTAACTGAAATCAGACCGGGAGAGATGGCAAAACCCATGGACGACGATCCGGCTCAATCGGTGGAGTTGGCCGAGGCTCTGCTGGAAGGCGGCAATTTAGCGGAACGATTCGCCGCTCGGCTGATTGCCTGGCGTCGGCTCAACGGTCGCGGTATGGGACGAACCACCAGGCAGTCTATCGCCCAGTTGGAGGATCGCGTTCCTCCTCCGGTAGCTGCCTATGCTGTCTTCCGTGCCAGGGGCGAGGATGCCCCCAACGGCGGCATCATGCGATGCGCTCCAGTGGCCATTGCTCGTAGGTGCCAACCCGATTTGCTGGTACGGGACACGGCGGACTCCTGCGCGGTCTCGCACTACGCTCCGGCCAGCCAATGGTCATGCGTCATCGTCAACGCGGCAACGGCAATACTGTTGAATGGTGGCGTTCCCGACTTGAAACAACTGCTGGCGGCAGCCCGTGCCGACGGGTGCCCTGACCTGGTGGCGGAAGCCAAAGCGGCCGGCGTTCCGACCCGCTTCCTGGAGAACGCGGCTCGCGGACGGACGTCGCCGTCAGACACGGACTGGATGCGCGGCAACCGAGGGCCCAACGGACACACCATATTGACCATGCAAGCGGGACTGTGGGCGGCCACCACGCCCCTCAACTTCGAGGACGCCCTGGTGGTGCTGGTCAATGCCGGCGGCGACACCGACACCAACGGCGCGTTGGCCGGAGCCATGCTGGGAGCACGCTATGGCGCGTCGGCCATACCGCTGCGCTGGATCAACCACGTAAGGGAGCGGGAACGGCTGATCGACCTTGCGGAAAGACTGGCCGGGTTGTGAAAACGAGCGATGCTGTGGAGGTTTCCTAATGCCCAGGAGAAGAGCGTTCTGTCTCGTTGAAAACAGCCGGGGAGAGGTCCTGTTGATACAACGTGGGTACGGCAAAGAGAAAGGCAAGTGGTCGCTGCCCGGCGGCTTTGTGGATCCGGGAGAAAGAAGCAAGCACGCCGCCTACCGAGAAACGAAGGAGGAAACCGGGTTGGTGGTGAAGGTCGTTTCCACCGTGATGGTGAACAAATCCGGAACAGCCAAGGTCTTCGCAGGCCGCGTGCAGGGCGGTCAACTGAGATACCAGCGCCGGGAGTGTCTGGACGTGCGGTTCCGCGACCTGGCGCGGCTGAGAAGCGGCGAATTGGCCTTCGACAGCGACCGACGGGCGTTACAACGCTGGGCGGAACTGAAAGCCAAACACAGGGAACTCAAGAAGCGGCCACTGCCCGCCGGATGCCCGCGCTGCGGTAGTGCATCGGTACGGTTACGCCACGAGCCGCACAACAAGCCGTACCGGTGCCGGTCGTGCCGGAGAACCTTCTGACGCTGCTTACCCCGCCTCAATCTCCTGCAGGGCCACTTCCTTGTGGTCGTGGACGCTGCCGTAGGAGAGTTCCTGGACCTTGGCGCGGCGGGTGTAGAGTTGGAGGTTGTGCTCCATGGTGAAGCCGATGGCGCCGTGGCACTGGTGGCCCAGGGAGCAGACCCGCTGGTAGGCTCCGCTGCACCACGCCTTGGCGATGGCGACCTCGCGGCGGGCGGACTGGCCCTCGGCGAGAGCCCATGCCGCCTGGTAGGCCACGTGACGCGCGCCCTCAACGTCGGTGGCCATGTTGGAGCAGTGGTGCTGCACGGCCTGGAAACTGCCCACCGGCCGGCCGAACTGGGTGCGCTGCTTGACGTACTCGACGGTCATGTCGACCACGGCCTCGGCGCCGCCCACCATCTGCACGCAGTGGGCCGCGGTGGCCCGGGCCAGGGCCCGTTCGATGACCGGCCAGCCCTCGCCCACGGAGCCGAGCACGGCGCCGGCGCCCACGGTCACGTTGTTGAGGCGCACCTCACAGAGGCGCTCGTTGCCGATGGTGCTGACCTGCTCGATCTCCACGCCCGAGGCATTGGAAGAGACCAGGAACAGCGTGATGCCCTGCTCGGGGTTCCGGCTTTCGCCGGAATGACTGGAAGAAATGGGCATGGTGCGGGCGGCAACGATCATAGTATCGGCGGCGTGGGCGTCGGGCACGAAGAGCTTGGTTCCGCTGATGCTGTAGCCGTCTCCCGACGCACTGGCTTGCGTCTCCACACCCCAGGCCTCGGTGGTGGCCGAGGGCTCGGTGAGGGCCAGGGTCAGGCGGACGGTGCCGGCGCAGACGCCGGTGAGGATGTCGCGCTTCTGGTCGTCGTTGCCGGCGTCCAGCACGGTGAGGCCGCCCAGGACGACGGTGGCGAAGAAGGGAGCCGGCAGCAGGGCGCGGCCCATCTCCTCCACCAGCACCGCCAGGTCCAGGAAGGAACCGCCGGTGCCGCCGTACTGCTCGGGGAAGGGGATGCCGGTCCAGCCCAGGTTGGCCACCTGCCGCCACAGGTCTTCGCTGAAGCCCTGGGGGTCGTCTTCCAGTTCACGCACCAGCGTGAGCGGGCATTCCTGCGCCAGGAATTCGCGCGCCGAGTTCTTCAGCATCTGCTGAATCTCGCTGAGTCCCATGTCCATAAGTAGGCCCTCCGGGGCGGTGTCGGGGAAATCGCAGAGAGTATAGCGCACCGGGCCGGCAGCGGCAATTGCGGCGTGCGCCGCTGCGTTGCCGCCCGTCGTTGCCCCCGTGTAGAATGCCGGCATTGATCGATTCTTCCTACCGTCGCATCCCACGGAGGCTTCCCATGTACAACCGACCCACCCTGAGCCTGGGCCAGGTCCGCGCCGCCATGAACGCCATGCTGGATAAGGCCGAGCAGGAGCCCGACCGCCCCCTGGCCATCGCCATCGTTGACGCTGACGCCAAGCTGCTCAGCTACGCCCGCATGGACAACTGCCGCGCCCTGCCCCAGCGCATGGCCATGAGCAAGGCCTACACCTCCGCCATGTCCGGCTCCGACTCCAACGCCTACGCCGAGCGGCTGAAGAACGAGGGCCGCAACATCGCCGACTTCGGCGACCCCCAGCTAGTCGCCGTGCAGGGCGCCGTCGTCGTGCGCGATCCGGAGACTGACCTGGTGCTGGGCGCCATCGGCGTCAGCGGCCTCTCCGCCCAGGAGGACGAGGACCTGGCCCGCCTGGGAGCGCAGGCGCTGGGCCTGTAACCGCGTTCCATCTGTCAATCGCCCATCCGGGAGGCCGGGCCATGACCTCCATTGATCCCGCGGTTGGCGCCGCTGACGAGACGGCCCGGCCGCCGGATGCCGGCAATATGCTCATCCGCCGGCTGAAAATCAGCGGGATGCTGTCCTTCGGGCCGCAAGGGATCGACCTGCCCATGGAGCCGCTGAACGTGCTCATCGGATCGAACGGGTCGGGCAAGTCCAACTTCATTGAGGCGCTGGCGCTGTTGCAGGCCGCGCCCAGAGACCTGTCCGCGCCGGTCAGGCGGATGGGCGGGATTTCGGAGTGGCTGTGGAAGGGGGACGACGCGCCGGGGGCAGGTGTGGTTGACGCGATAGTCAGCTATCCGGGCGGCACGATGCCGCTGCGTCACGTATTGGAAATCGGCCAGCAGGGTGAACGATTCGAGGTCAGGGACGAACGCATTGAAAACGAAAGCCCCAACGCTGGCCAGACAGAGCCGTACTTCTACTACCGTTTTCGGAGAGGCGAGCCGGTAATCAATGACTTTATTGATGAACTTGGGGGGCCTCGCAAAGAGCGGAAGCTTCGCCGGAGTACTGTGCACCCGGAAGGATCAATACTATCGCAAAGAGATGACCCCGACCTTTACCCTGAACTGGCATGGCTGCAGGAGCAGTATCGCCGAATCAGTCTATATCGGAATTGGGAGCTCGGACCGGCGGCAAGACTGCGCCAACCGCCAAGAGCTGATGAACCAAGTACGTTCTTGACTGAACGCGGGGAAAACCTCGCGCTGGTATTGTCCAAACTTCGCGGCGACAGCCGGCAGGCATTCGTAAAAACGTTGCAGCAGATTTACGACGGCATTGCGGATTTCCAGGTCGAAGTCGGCGGCGGAGGAGCGGAGCTTTTCGTCGTGGAACGGGGCGCCGGCGAGCGATACATCCCGGCATCGCGGCTGTCTGACGGAACTCTGCGCTACATGATGCTGGCATCGATTCTGCTGGACCCGGAGCCGCCGCCGCTGGTGGTGATTGAAGAGCCCGAGCTGGGGCTGCATCCGGGCGTGATACTGGGCATCGGAGAGATGCTTATCCAAGCATCGGAGCGAACACAGCTGGTGGTGACTACCCACTCCCGAGTGCTTATCGATGCACTGCATGACTATCCGACCAGCGTCGTCGTGTGCGACAAGTACGACGGCGAATCTGATTTCGAGCGTCTCGATACCAAATGGCTACAGAAGTGGCTGGAAAAATACAGTCTTGGCAAGCTGTGGAGTGCGGGTGACCTGGGGGGCAATCCGTGGTGAGGGTCCGCATATTCATTGAAGGTGGTGGCAGTACAACGGATGAAGTTTTCACGGCAGGCTGGACGAAGTTCTTTGCCGCCGCCGGCCTGACCGGGCGGATGCCTCGGGTAGTGCGCGGCGAGGGACGCGAGCAAACCTTCGACAAGTTTTGTACCGCACTGCAACGCCAGCGCCGGGGTGAACTGGCTCTGTTACTGGTGGACAGCGAAGGGCCGGTCGAAGCGCGCCACTCCGCATGGCAACACTTACGGCGTCAGGATAACTGGGACCAACCGCCGGGCGCTGACGACGACAGCGCCCATCTTATGGTACAAGTTATGGAGACATGGTTTCTGGCAGACCGACAGGCATTACATAATTTCTTCGGCCCGTCGTTCAACGAGAATCATCTCAGACAATGGCCCAACTTGGAAGCAGTCCACAGGGATACGGTTTATAACGCGCTGGAGCAGGCCACTGCGAATTGTCAGAAGCAATATCGGAAGGGTAGAGTTTCTTTCCAACTCTTGGGTGAGATTAACCCCGAACACGTCGCCGCCGCCTGCCCCCACGCCGACCAATTGCTGACATACCTCCGCACTCTGTAACGCCCGACCGAGTACCCAGACCGCCCCATATTCCCGGAGGCCCTCCCCATGCCCAACCCCCGCGCCGAATTCTCGCCCATCTTTGACCGGCCGAAGCTGACCCTGCCCGACGGGGCGAAGGTCGCCGTCTGGTTCATCATCAACGTCGAGGAGTGGGACATCGACCAGCCCATGGCGCGGACGGTGCTGCCCTCGCCCCAGGGCGCGGCCGTGTCGCCGGACATCCCCAACTACTCGTGGTACGACTACGGGATGCGGGTGGGCTTCTGGCGGATGCAGCGGGCGCTCGCTGCGCACAACCTCCCCTGCACCATCAGCCTGAACGCGGCGGTGTGCGAGGCGTATCCGGAGATGGTCCGCTCCTGCCTCGATCTGGACTGGGAGCTGCTGGGCCACGGCTACATCCAGCAGGTGCTGCACAAGGAACCGGACGAGCGCGCCACCATCCGCAAGACCATCGAGGTGATCCGCGAGTTCAGCGGGAGCGCTCCCCGGGGCTGGATGGGCCCCGGCCTGGCCGAGACCCACCACACCCCAGACATCCTGGCCGAGGAGGGCATCGAGTACGTGGCTGACTGGGTCAACGACGACCAGCCCTACGAGATGAAGGTGAACTCGGGCCGGCTGGTGGCGTTGCCGTACACGGTGGAGCTGAACGACATCCCCATCTACCTGGTGCAGCACCACTCCGCCCCGGAGCTCTACCGGCGGGCCAAGGACTCACTGGAGATCATGCTGGCCGAGGGCGAGGACAACGCGCGGGTCATGGCCATCTCCATGCACCCTTACATCACCGGCGCGGCCCACCGCATCGGCCACTTCCACCGGCTGCTGGATCACGTCACCCAGCTGGAGGGCGTGTCCTTCTGGACTGGCAGCGGCATCCTGGACTGGTACAACGCACAGGTGGGACACGAAGGCTGAAACCAGTCACGTCCGCCTGATATAGTGGAATACCCACAAGCATTGGGGTCGCAGAGGTTCAGGTAATGACAACATCTGAAAACATGGTACTCACTATCTGCCTGCAGGCCGGTCTCGCCCACTCCATCAAGGAGTACGCTTCCAAGGAAGGCCAGACGCCCGAGGAATTTATCGTGTCCGCGTTGTGGGAACTGCGGAAAGAACGGGGGCTGGCGGACTTGCGTGAGATCCAGAAGTACGGCAAAGCGCGGGCCGAGGCCCTTGGCATCCACAACGAGGAAGACCTCTTCCGGTATCTCGAATCGTGATCGTCACGTTCGACACCAACATCCTGGTATCCGGCTTCACACGGCCGGAGGTGCGCGCTTCCCAGGCAATGGTCAATATCACGCTCAGAAACGACGACCTGTTCATATCCCAGCCGATCATTGAAGAGTTGCTGCGGGTGCTGGATAACAAGTTCAACTGGAGCGCTGCAGCATTGGATGCCGTCAGCGGATGGATTGCTCGAAACTGCCAGGTGGTAGCCCCTGTGGAAACCCTGTCAGTCCTCGCCGACGAGCCCGACAACAGGATCCTGGAGTGCGCCATCGCCGCCAACGCGGATTTGATTGTGACCGGCGACCGGCAGATGCTGGCCCTCGGCAGTTTCCAGCGCATTCGCATCGTGACCCTGGCTGACTATCTGGATTACGTTGACAATTCGTTCATAAGTTGCTGACAAACTATCCGACCTCCGTGGATATTGTACTAACAACCTCCGCATTGCATGGTCATCTTGTCAGCGCGTTGCATCACCCATCGCTGACTATCGACCAAACAACCCGAATCCACCGATGTTGCCGACGGATGTTTCCACCCATAAAACGTCCTTATCAACGGGCGCCCCGTGCTCATTATCTGGGTTATGAACAATATCCACGACATTGATACCGTTACTGCTACCTTTAATGAATTCGTTGTGAAATGATTGATACCTTAAGAATCAACGTAAAGGCCGGTGACGGGGGCGATGGCTGCATCAGCTTCCTGCGCCTCAAGTACCAGCCGCGCGGCGGACCCGACGGCGGCGACGGGGGCGATGGCGGCAGCGCGTACATCCTGGGCGACTCGTCCATCAACACGCTGCTGCACCTGAAGTACAACAGCACCTTCTACCTGCAACGGGGCACCCACGGGAAGGGCAAAAACCAGCGCGGCGCCAACGGCAAGGACACCGAGATACGCGTTCCCATGGGCACCGTGATCTGGCGTATGCACCGGGACGGCAGCAAGGACTTCCTGGCCGACGTCACCACCGAAGAGCCGGTACTGGTGGCTCAGGGTGGCAAGGGTGGCTGGGGCAACGCCCGGTTCGTGTCCTCCACCAACCAGGAGCCCATGCTGTCGGAGTCGGGTGACAAGGGCGAATACTCCGTGCTCTGGCTGGAGCTCAAGCTGCTGGCCGACGTGGGCCTGCTGGCCAAACCCAACGCCGGCAAGTCGACGCTGATCTCCAGTTGCTCCGCGGCAAAGCCGAAGGTCGCCGACTACCCGTTCACCACGGTGGAGCCGGTGCTGGGCGTGGTCACCCACGGCGGGCAGGACTTCGTGATGATGGAGATCCCCGGCCTGCTGGAGGGCGCGCACCGCGGCATCGGCCTGGGGCACCAGTTCCTGCGCCATGCCGAAAGGGCGCGGGCGTATGTCCACCTAATCGATGGGCTGTCCGACGATCCCGCCGGAGATTTCCTGATGCTCAACCGCGAGCTGCGTGAGTTCAGTCCAATGCTGGCCGCCAAGCCGCAGGTGGTCGCGGTGAGCAAGCTGGACACCACGGAGACCTACGAGCTGCGGGACGTCATCGAGGAAGAACTGCGCCGCGCCATGGCAATCGACGACGGTTTCGCCGGCGCGGACGAAGAGACGCCCATCCACTTTATATCGTCGGTTTCGGGCGCGGGCGTGAACGGGTTGCTCGGCGATCTTGTCCGCATCCTGGCCGATGCTCCCCGTGATGGGATCGACGCGTCGGAGTGGGAGAGCGAGGTTGAGAATGTCAGGGCGCCGCGCGAACGGCCGCCGCTGGGGTTCTACCTGGATGGCGACGTGTACGTGGTGGAGTCGGAGAGGCTGGAGCGGCTAACCGGGCGCGCCGACATGCGCGACTACCGGGTGATGCTGCAGCTGTGGCGGGAGATGAGCCGCCTGGGCATCGCGCAGCGGCTGCAGGAGGCGGGCATCCAGGCCGGCGACACCATTCGCATCGGGGACGCCGAGCTGGAGTGGTTCTGATGCCCGAGGGAGAATCCGACCGACGGCGCGTCGGAATCCTGGGCGGCACCTTCGACCCGCCGCACCTGGGCCATCTTCTCATCGCCGAGACGGCGCGGGTGGCGCTGGACTTGGAAGCGGTGATGTTCCTTCCCGCCGGCGAGCCGTGGCTCAAATCGGGGCAGCGCATCACGCCGGCGCATCATCGCATGAAGATGGTGCAGCTGGCGGTGGCCGACAACCCCGGCTTCTGCGTCTCCGATTGCGAGATCAGGCGCACCGGCGCTACGTACACTGTGGACACGCTGCGGGAACTGCGGCGCAGCATCCCCGCCGACACGGAGCTGTACTTCATCGTGGGTTCGGACGTCCTGGACCAGTTCCACCGCTGGAAGGAACCGGATGCCATCCTGGAGATGTGCCGCCTCGCGGTGATCGAACGACCGGGTGGCCCCGAGGAAGGAATAGCCGCGCTGCAGGAGAGGTTCGCGGACGCGCTGGACGCCGGCGCGGTGGTGTCCGTAGCCGGCCCGCGGGTCGATTTCAGCGCGTCGGAGTTGCGGCGCGTGCTGGCGGCCGGTCAGTCGACCCGCTACCAGATGCCGGATGCGGTGACGCAGTACATTGCCGAGCATGGGTTGTATCGGGAATCATCAGAATCAGGATTTTCTGGATTAGCAGATTGACAGGATTGGGTGTTGCTTGCTGCTGAATGATTCCAATCCTGTCAATCATTAAAATCCGGTAAATCCTGTTTCTGACGTTTTTCCGTCAACGGTAACGACCGACGGAGCAAGCATGACCATTTCTTACGGGAAAATCGCGCATCGATTGCTGGAACTGGCCGTGGAACGGGGCGCGCTCCAATACGGGGATTTCACCCTGTCCTCGGGCAAGAAGAGCGCCTACTACTTTGATGGTCGTTTGCTAAGCCTGGACCCGGAGGGGGCGCATCTCATCGGCAACGCGCTGCTGCCGCTGCTGGCCGAGGCCGGCGTGGATGCCATCGGCGGCCCTACCCTGGGCGCGGACCCCATAGTGACCGCCGCGGCCATGGCATCGTGGCAACACGGCGCGCCGCTGCCCGCCTTCATCGTGCGCAAGGAAGCCAAGGGCTATGGGATGGGCCAAATGATCGAGGGCCCGTTGCCGGAGGGGTCAAACGTCGCCATCGTGGATGACGCCTGCACCACCGGCGGGTCGCTGTTCCACGCCATCGGCGCGGCGGAGGAGGCCGGCTGCACCGTGGGCCTGGTGCTGGCGCTGCTGGACCGCAACGAAGGCGGCAGCGACGCCATCCGCCAGCGCGGTTATAAGTTCGAGGCGTTGCTCACCGCCGGCGATGATGGGCGGATACGGCCGGCGTAAGACTCGAGTCGTCATTCGCCGCGCAGTCGGCGCAACTGGTCTTCCAATTCCTGAACTCTAGCCTCGGCCTGGATACGGGCTTGGCGTTCGGACAAAAATGTGGCGATGTGCTCGCCCGTCACCGGGTCGTGCCAATGCAGTTGTCCGTTGGTCCAGCGCAAGTCCACGTTGAGAATCGCGCTGTGGCCTTGCAGGCTCCCGTCGGGCAGCTGGTCAACCGGGATGGGCTCGTACCGGCCGTCCACCAGCCGGTCGCCAGCCAGACGGGTTCCGTGGTATCGACCCGTCTCGTCAAAGCGCCAGTACTCCAGGATGCCACGCTCGGCGTAGATCACCCGCTTTTCGACGGTGTCCCTCCGTCCCGTGGAGGGTGAGGCAACCTCCAGCACGAAATCGGGCGGTTTGCCCTGCTCCGAGATGACGTAGCCGTTTTGGGCGTAGTACAGGGCCGGGTCGGCGTCGAAGGCAACCAGGAGGTCGGGATAGACCGCGCCGGCCATGCTGGTCAATTCGGTGGTTGGGACGGGTATGAGGTAGAGGTCGGCGCCGACGATGGTGGTGTCGGGATTGCCGAGGTGTTGGGCCAGAAAGTGCGCGCCGCCGGTGAGGGAGAGGTGCCTGGAGGCGGTCATCTTCTCGTCCTGGGACTTGGGAGGGTCCGGCAGAGTGAAGCCGAGTGGGGCTTTGGGCGTCTGGGCGGTGGTCATGTCGAACCTCGCCTGGCAGGGCGTGAATTGGCAGGAATTATACCGGTGGACGGGGAAGGCACGGGCCAACGCCGGCTACACCCGGTAGAAACTGCCGCCGCCGGCCCAATGGGCACGCAGGGCCCGGTCTCCCACCACGGTATCGAACCGGATCCACTCGGCGGAGGGCTCGCCCGCCGGCCCAATGTAAAATCGCGGCGAGGGTGCGCTATCACCGGGCCGCGGGGTCAGCGGTTCCTCGCCGCCGTTGGGCCACGCCAGGTAGAGCCGTCCCCGGCGCATGATCACGTGAAAGCTGGTCAGGTACGGGGTGTAGCTGCGGTAGTGGCCGGGGAAGGCGGCCCATTCCGGCGGATAAGGCTCCAACGAACCCAGCGGCGCCCTGCCTTCGCGGATGTACACATCCTGACCGTGGTGGACTTCAACCATCGGGGCGTCATCGCCGGCGTTCTGCGGCGCGCGGAAGCGCAGTGGGAAGGGGTCGAATTGGTCATCAGGGGCACAGAAGGTGGTGCCTCCGATGCGCTCCAGCACGATGGCTGGCCGGTCCCCGCGGTGCAGAACCAGCTGGTCACCACGCGCGGTTATGGACAGGCCAACGCCGGATGCGTCATCGGTGAACTCGCCGGCGTAGCGATGGGCGTCGGCGACGCGGGTGGGATCCAGCAGGGGCGGCGCTTCCGCTATGGGCCGTCCGTCCCGGGCCGCGGCGGCAACCTCCAGGGCATACCGGGCCGGCGGATACAGGTCCACCTGGGAGCCGTTGCACAGCATCACGACGCCCAACCCGTCGGTCTGGTCGGTGAGCATGATGGCGCGAAAACCCACGCTGCTCCCACCGTGGCCGATGAAGTGATGCCCGTCGGAGCGGTGGGATATGATCCCGAAACCGTAGCCGTAATCCTCCTGCTCGCTGCCCCGCGGCATGGCGATGACCGGCGTGGTCATCTGGCGGTACAGCGCCGGCGAAATGATGGGACCCATCTCGCCGCGCCCCCCGTTGAGCCACAGCCGGGCGTATCGGGCCATGTCGCCGGCGGTGGACACCTGGCTGCCGTCTCCGACGGCGTACTCCGACCAGTGGGCCGGGATGATCGGGTCGCCGAGGCGACGCGGACGGTCGTCATGTAGATCGACGTAGCCGGTGGCCATCGCGTGCCAGCCGCTGTGGTTGATGACCGGTTCGCTGGAGCGCATCCCCAGGGGGTCCAGGACGCGTTCGCGGATTATGCTGCCGTAATCCTGGCCGGTGACGTCCTCCAGCAGCCAGCCCAGCAATTTGTAGGCGGTGTTGGAGTAGTGGAACCGGGAGCCCGGTTCCCAGGGGGCCTCGGTGTCGCGCAGGGCGTAGCCCTCGTAGCGGGCGGCCGGCGCGAAGTCCGTACCGGCGGGCAGGCCGGCGGTGTGGCTCAGCAGGTGCCGAAGGGTGATCGGCCCGTAGCGGGAGGGCAGGGCCAGCCAGGGCAGATGAGTGCTGATGGGCGCGTTGAGGTCGAGGCGGCCGGCCTGCGCCAGTTGCAGCAGCGCCAGCGCGGTCATGGACTTGCCGATGCTTCCGATCTGGAACGTCGTGTCGGTGCGTACCGGACTCCGCGCCGCCAAATCGGAGTACCCGATCCCTCCGGCGAATAACGTCTCCCGCCGGTCGGTCAACGCCACAGCCACTCCCGCCGCCGGCGCCGCCGAAAGCCACCGCCACAGGTATTCGGTCAGCGGCGAGAAGTGTTGCGAAATGTCAGGGTTCGTTGGGAAGGCCATAATAGCGGCTGGAGCCGTTCAAACGGATATGATGCGCAGGTCGGACAGCCGCTGGAAGTGCCGCCGGTTGTTGCTCAGGAGTGTCAAGTTGTGGCGCAGGGCAGTAGCGCCGATGAGCAGGTCCAAGTCCTGTATGGGGGTCCCCATTGCGCGTAGTCTGGCGCGCTCCACGCCGAGTATCCGGCAGGTGGCAACATCCAGATGCACGGTGGGGTGCTGCCGCAGGAAATCCACCAATAGTTTTTCGTCGCGTTCCGGGTCGTTGCTGTTCAGCGCTCCTTCATAAAGTTCGGCTATGGATACGATGCTTATGGCAATGCCCTCGGAACGCAACGCATCTACGCGGCGCACTGTCCGCGGAATACGGTTGAGGTAATCTATTGCCCAGTCGGTGTCCAGCAGGTTGGCCATCCGGTTACCCCTTCGGCGCACAGTAGATGCAATCGCAATCTATGCCGCGGTGACGAGCTTGGTAGATGTACCGTTTCATTTCTTCCGCAGCCGCCTCGGCTTCCTGGATTTCGGCCGGCGTAGTCGGTATCCAGTCCGGTTCCTTCCAGCCTGCAAGCTTCCCCTTTATGTCGAGGGCGAGGGTGATGAACACCACCTCGTCCTTTGCGAGTTCCAGCGGTTCCAACGGCACCAGAACCCCGTCGGTGAACTTGGCTTTGATGGTCTTAATCATCGTTCACTCCTCGCCGGATTTGCAGACGACCACCAAGGTTGCTCCTACCGTCCCGGCCCCGGCTTTTCCCCGCCGAAGAGCAGCGGCTGGGCCGTGATCCGCGCGGTGATGCCGGTGTCGCCGTCGTCCGACGCCACCCGCAGCGCGCCGCCGATCTCCACCGCCGCCGTGCGCACGTAACCCAGCCCGACGACGTGTGGGCCTTCCGCCGTGGGAACGACGGTCGCCGACGTCACCAGCCCCATCGCCGCGCCCTCGTCGTTGACCAGGCGGCAACCGAGCAGCGCGCCGGCCTGTGCCGGGTCGGTGTCGAAACTGAGCGACACCAGGTACTTCTGCACCTTGTGGTAGGTGTCCAGCCGCGCGATGACCTCCTGCCCGATGTAGCAGCCCTTGTGGAAGTCGATGGCGCCGATCAAGCCGGCCTCCAGGGGGTTGTAGGTGTCGCTCATCTCGGAGCCGTGGGCCGGGCGGGCCTGGGCGATGCGAAGGGCCTCGGCGGTCTGCGCGCTGATGCTGGCCGCGCCGGCCGCTTCCAGGTCGGCGGAGATGCGCGTGGCGTCCTCGGGATCGTCGGCCAGCAGGTAGCGGGTGGGCGCGCGCTCCGGTTCGTCGGGATCCGCGGGGGGCTCGACCACCAGAATGCCATCGTCCGACACCTGGCCGAGCATCGCAACGGCGTCCGGCCCGGTCAGCCGCAGCAGGAAGGTCTGCTCCGTGATGTCCTCGACCTCCAGGTCCTCCATGATGGTGTACTTGTCCAGGAAGTCGACGACGTTCTGCTGCTGGCCCGGGCTGGTGAGCATCACCTGGCGGTCGCCGCAGTGGATCACGTACACCAGGTCAACGATGCGGCCGCGGTCGCTGGTCAGCACGGTGACCGCGACCTCGCCGGCCGGCGCGTCCGGATCAATCATGTTGGTGGACAGGCGGTTCAGCAGGTCGCGGGCGTCCTCGCCGGTGAGGAGCAGGATGCCGGAGTCGTCGGGGTACACGGCGGCCCGCTCGGTGGCGGCGCGGTATTCCTCCGCGGTGTGGGAGTCGAGGGTGGTGGTCATCGGTGTCCTCCGGGATCGGTACTTGAACCGGGTGGGATCAGAATACGCAACAGGGGCGGGTCTGCAACCCGCCCCTGCGCCGCGTCGGTATGGTTCGGGCGTAGTGGCTAGACTGCGAAGGAGGTGCCGCAGCCGCAGGCCTTCTTGGCGTTGGGGTTCTCGAAGACGAAGCCCTTGCCGTTGAGGCCGTCGGAGAAGTCCAGCTGCGTGCCGACCAGGTAGATGTAGGACTTCTTGTCCACCATCACCTTGACGCCGTACTGCTCGACGATCTTGTCCGACTCGCGCTCCTTGTCAGTGATAGTCAGGTCGTAGGTGAGGCCGGAGCAGCCGCCGCCTTTGACGGCCACGCGCAGGCCGATGTTGTCCGTGATGCCTTCCTTGTCGGCGAAATACTTGATCTTCTCGGCGGCTTTTTCCGAAATCTCGACGGTGAGTTCGACGCCGTTCTGTGTGATGGGCATGGTTCTGCAACCTCCGCTGCGGGAGTGGATGATGGGACAATTTTACGAAAAACGGCGGGGGCGCGTCAATCAACCGTGGTTACGCAGTGCGCAGGTCGCGCATCGGGATTTCGTACCAACGCACCGAACCGCCCGCAATGATGCTGGTCACGAGATGGTCGTTCTTCACGCTGGCAATAACTGCGTGCGCCGGCCGCCCGGTGAACTTGGTCAAGAGGTTGGCGTTCCGGATCGTCCGGTCAGTGTCTCGTTGGTCAGCTGTGTAGGAGATTTCTACGGCGATGTAATTGGTCAACCGTGAGCTGTCCTTGGCTTTGATGACCATGTCAGCCTTGGCAAAGCTTTGCAGCTCATTTGGGGCAACGCCGATGCCGGGATTTTCACGAACCATGTCCTCCAACTCGCCGGCGGAGAGCGTGCGCTCGTAAATCAAGTTCAATCCGGAAGCGATGACATCGGCGCGGCGGATGGTTTCCGTTCGGGCATGGCCGCCTTTCACTTCGGCGATATCGTCCTGGATCGTCTGTAAGCGGCGGTCGATACGCGCGTTGAAGTTGCGCTGCTCGTCGTTGAACTGGCGCTGTTCCTCGTTGATCTGGCGCTGCTCATCCATGAACTCAGCGAGCAGAGAAGCGAGACGCTCCTGCCCTTCGGCCAGGCTTTGCATGGTGGGTTCGCGGTCTGAGGTCATTGCAATATCCAGTGATATGACGGCCGTGCTGTGCTTAATGTAACACAGCGTGGAGGGTCTCGCGAAAAGAATGGCGTCAGGGCTCCCCCTCCGCCGTCAGCGCGAAGCAGGTGAGGCCGGGGCCGTGATCCCAGATGGCTTCGGAGAAGGGGCGGCGCTCGTCCCGCCGCTCCGGGCTTTCGGCGTTGAACACGGCGCACAGCTCGTAGTCCACGCCGCCGACGAGATGATACCCGTAGGGACGGCCCGTGTCCGGGTCTTCGATAGACGGGACGGAGTACTGTGGACCCTGAAGGTCGAAGAGGTTGGCGGGCATTTCGCCCTTGAGCTCGTAGTAACGGTCGATGTTGTGGGAGATGCTGCGCAGGTGCTGAATCCTCTCCTGGTCCAGACGTATGTTGCGCTGCTGCCCCGGAGTGCCAACCACGTAGATGGAGTAGCCCACCGTGCCCACCACGACCACCACGGCGGCGATGACCAGGCCGAGCAGGACGGGCGCCGCTCGCGCCGCCGAAGCGGACACCTCGTCCTCGGCCTGGCGCATGTCCCACACGTAGTAGCCGAAGATGGGGACGACGATCAGCAGCACCGCCGCCACCTTCAAGAAGAAACTGACCGTCGGGTCGCCGGTGAGCAGGCTGGCCAGCAGCGCGATGATGTCTCCCAGGATGATGCCCGCGCCGACCACCAGGGTCAGGTAGGTCAGCCAGCGGCGCACCAGGGACTGCCGGCGCTCCGGGTCGGCTGCGACGGCCACCGCCAAACGGCGCATCAGGAAGAGGTACAGGGGGAAGGCGACTATGACCGCGGCGACGGCGGTGGCATCGGCCGGGGAAGGCGAGGACCGGTAGCGGTCCAGCGTATCGGGAAAGGTGTAGTCGATCAGCCCGAATAGCACCGCCCCCAGGCTGAAGGCGAAGACGTAGAGCGATATGAAGGAGACCAGGTAGAGGAACGCTTCCCGCGCGTGCAGGTAGGGTCGGGGTCGCGGCACCGCCACCGGGAAGTCCACGTCGGCGAAGGCGGCCAGGGCGCTGCGCACGTCGCGCTCCTGCCAGCCGGCCTCCAGCAGCACGTCGCGGATGCTCTCCCGGTCGATGCCCTGCTCCAGGGATTCCTTGATGAACCGGCGCAGTTCTTCGTTCATGGCGGTTATTCTCGTCAGAACAGCGGCCGCTGCGGGTCCGGCTCGGCGCTGGGCGCGACCTGGCGGATGGCGTCGAACCACTCGTCGGGGTCCTGGAAGGTGCGGTGGTTGAAGTTGCGCAGGAAGGGATGGTCGAGGCCGCCGTCGGACGGATCGGCGTACATCAGCACCGGCCGCGCCGGCTCGGCGGTGTGCGAGGCGTACATCAGCTCGGAGTACATGCCGGTGGACAGCCGACCACCCATGGTGATGCGGTAGGCGGCGACGCACTGGGCCTGCTCTACCATGGTCAGGTCCCGGTGTCGCACCTGGTTCTCCATGTCGTCCCATACCTCCAGGGCCTCGCGGGGATCCAGCGTCATGGGATACGGGTCGACCCGGCCCTCGGTGAGGGCGCCGGCGGTTTCCAGGGGCCAGCGGGCCTCGTCGGCGGTGACTGTGATCTCCGGCACAGCGTCGGCGCAGGCGGCCCGGGCCTTCTCGAAGACCTGGGGCGTGCCCTCGTCCAGGGTCAGAGGATCGAACACGATGAACCGTCGGTGCAGCTCGGCGCGTATGTCGTTGACCGCCGCCCGCAGCCCGGCGTCGTAGCGGATCGCGGTGATGGGGAAGCTGGAGTACACCAGCGGGTACTGCCGGCGGGCGAAGATGAGGCGGTACAGCATCTCCGCCGGATGCTTGACGCTGACCACGTAGTGCGGCACGGCGCGCTCGGGATAGAGGTTGCGCGCCAGCAGGTCGGCCATGGCGATTTCGGCGGAACGCCAGCCCAGGATCTCCCGCAGGCGCAGGCGAAAGTTGGTGTGCCGCTCGGCGTCCCGCTGGGCCAGGGCGCTGTGGATGTCCAGCATGTCGTCCACCAGCGTGATGATGCAGTCGGGCCGCCACCGCCGGATGGTGGGCAGATCGATCAGCGAGAACTGCCGGCCACTGGTGTAGTAGGTCAGGTGCGCGGCGATCAGGCTGTGGCGCGGGTCGGCGGCCTCGATCCGCTCCGCGATGGCCTCGCCGGCCCGTTTCCACGCGGCCAGCTGGTAGGCGGGTCGGAAGGCGGCGAGGACGCCGGCCAACTCGTTGCCCTGGGCGGCCAGGGCGTCCTCAATGCTGGCGGTGAGCAGTTCGGAAGGGTCGGCGTCCAAGGCGTCCGAATCGACGGGCGCGCTCACCTCGCCGTGGGCGCGGAGGCGGGCCAGCAGGTTGGCGACGACGATGTTCTTGTTGACGCCGGAAATGCCGGCCAGCAGCGCGCGCATGAATCAACGATGCCCGGACGCCCCGGGTATGTCAACCCGACTGCAATGCCCAGAAGGTTCACTCGAACCGGGTTTGCGGCGGGGAAACGTCAGAATCAGGATTTTCAAGATTAGCGGATCATCAGGATTGGAACCGTACTGTGATGGAATGCTCCCAATCCTGCCAAATCATAAAATCCCGTAAATCCTGGTTCTGACGATCTACGAAACCGGGAGCGTTCCCCCTACCCGCCGAAGGGCCACCACCATCTGCGCTTCGGCTCTTCCACCGGCGGAGCCGCCATCACCAGGGGCCGCTCGCTGAGGGACTCCAGCTGCGCCACTGCCGAATCGAAGCGGTGCACCTCGATGGGCTTGCGACAGAACCGCCCGGGGGAGATGTTGAACGACCAGAGCAGGCTCTGTTCCGCGGCGGTTCCCGTGAGGATCATCACCGGTATGGTGCGCAGGTTGGCGTCCTCGTTGATCTCGGCCAGGACCTCCTGCCCGGTCTTTTTGGGCAGCATCAGGTCCAGCAGCACCAGGTCGGGCCGGGGAGTGTAGGCGTACTCGCCCTGGCGGCGGAGATAGGTCATGGCCTCCTCGCCGTCCTCGACCACCGCGATATTCACGGCGTACGTCGAGTCCTTCAGGATCTCTTCGGTCAGCCTGGCGTCCGCGGGGTTGTCCTCAACGAGCAGCACCTCAATGGGGTTTTCCGGGGAGCGGGTAGTCATGGCGCTGGGCCTCCTTTTTGTACCTCGTGGCGGCTCTGTCGCTACGGTGGCGCACGGCGGTGTGGAAGAGTTGTCTCGTCCGGCGCGGTGTTGATGTGGCGGTCGGTTCGCCGGCGGATCACTCCGCCGGCAGCTTGGCGACGGTGAGCCAGAACCCCTCAATCTTGCTGACCACGTCAATGAAGCGGTCCAGGTCGACGGGTTTAGTGACGTACGCGTTGGCGTGGTGGTAGTAGGAGTTGAGGATGTCCCCCTCGGCTTCCGAGGTGGTCATCACCACGATGGGAATGGACAGCAGGTCCGGGTCGTTCTTGACGTCTTCCAGCACCTCGCGGCCGCTCTTGCGGGGCAGGTTCAGGTCCAGGAGGATCAGGTCGGGACGCGGAGCATCGGCATAGTTCCCCTGGCGTCTCAGGAAGGCCATGGCCTGCTCGCCGTCGCCCACCACGGACAGGTTGTTGGACACTTCGGCGTCAGCGAAGGCTTCGCGAGTGAGTCGCGCGTCACCGGGATTGTCTTCGACCAGGAGAATTTCGATGGCCCTGCGGCGTGATGGTTGTGTCATCGCCTTCCTCCCCTGCGCTGCGTGTTGGGATTATGACTGGCTCCGGCGTTGGGTGGGTTGAGATCAATCGTCCGGCCCGTCCGTCGTTGCCACCAGGTTGGGATCGGAGAGCGTGTCCAGGTTGTTGGGTATGGTGAAGAAGAAGGTCGCGCCGGCGTCGGGCTGGGATTCGACCCAGATGGTTCCGTGGTGCCGCTCCACGATCTTTTTGCAGACGGCCAGGCCGATGCCGGTGCCGGGGTACTGCCCGATGCCGTGGAGGCGTTGGAACACCTGGAAGATGCGCTCCGAGTACTGGGGGTCGATGCCGATGCCGTTGTCCTGCACCGAGAACATCCAGTCGCCGTCCCGCTGCGTCGCTGCGACCTGGACCCGGGGCGGGCTGTCGCCGCGGAACTTGATGGCGTTGCCGACGAGGTTCTGGAGCAACTGGGCCAGCTGCGAGGCGTCAGCCGACAGGTTCGGCAGCGGGCCGGAGTCGATCTGGGTGTCGCTCTCGGCGATTGCCACCTCCAGGTTTTGCAGCACCTGGTCCAGCACCGCCTGGCAGTCGGTGGGCTCGAAGGACGCGCCCCGGGTGCCGACGCGGGAGTAGGTGAGCAGGTCCTGGATGAGGGTCTGCATCCGGGCCGCCCCGTCGACGGCGTAGGCGATGAAGTCGCTGGCGTCCTCGTCCAGGTTCGCCTTGTAGCGGCGCTCCAGCAGTTGCAGGTAGCTGGTGACCATGCGCAGGGGTTCCTGGAGGTCATGGGAGGCCACGTAAGCGAACTGCTCCAGCTCGGCGTTGGAGCGGCGCAGTTCCCGCGTGGCCTGCCGCAGGGCCGCGGTCAGCCGGCGCAAGTCATCGTACACGTATTGCAGCTCAAAGGTTGCCGTGTAGAACTTGGCCAACTGCACCAGCTGGTCCTCGTCGGCCTGGGTGAAGTCCCCGTCAATTTTGTCGCTCAACTGGACAACGCCAATCAAGCCTCCGTCGCGGTGCAGGACGGGCACGGCCAGCCAGCCCGGCAGGGGCGGGTGTTCCAGGCCCTGGGCGGTCTTGAGGCTGCTGAATTCCCGGAACTCCGGATGCGAGTAAAGGTCGTCCCAGGTCATCCGGATCGGCGCGCGTTTCCTGACCACCATCCCCCAGATGCCTTCCCCGGTGGGCATCACGTCGTAAGCGTTGTATCGAGCGTACTTCTCGGAAAAGGAGTGGGTATGGATGGCCGCCTTGAAGTCGCCGTCGGGCACGTAGCTGATGGCCGCCTGGTGGGCGCCGATTCTGAGTCGGGACACCAGGGCCAGGCCGTGCAGCGCTTCGTGGAAGGTCTCCGGGTCGCCGACGTCGTTGGCCGCCGGCTCCCCGCGAACAATGGGCGCGCGCCCTCCGCTCTCGTCCAGCGTGAGCCGGGTGCGCAGCGAGACCAACTCCCGATCCCGCTCCGCCAGCGCCGCGGTGAGGCGGGCGACTTCCTGTTGCAAGTCCTGCTGCGTGCTCATCAGCTGCGCCTCCCGGCCGCTGTATCCAGTTATCAGTCTGCGCTCGTAAGCAGCCTTTCGATATGGCGATACAAAGTATTGCAAGACGGTATGAATGTCAACGCTTTACGCCACGCCGGTCCGCCATCCCGGTCATTCCAGCGCACGCGGGAATCCACCGGCTGCCCGCCAACGGAGTTGCCCCCTATTGCAGCGAGGCGCGCTCCCCAATGGGGTGCGCCCCATGAACACCTCACTTGCTGATCACGCCGCACGCGACACGGTCCCCAGCGGCAGGATCGGCGCCGTAGGAGTCCGGCTTGGCGTGGATGATAATCGCCGAACCATCGGCGTCAAATACGGACGAAGGACCGGACCCCAGCGTGACGGCGTCGGTGAAGTGATCCGCCCGGGCCGTGCCGTCCGCAGCCGCGAAGATGTTGGGCAGGTCACCGGCGTGGTGCGCCACCGAGTGCATCAGGCCGTGCCCGCTGTCGTCGTGGTCAAAGTGGCCGCCGGCTGCCCCGAAGTCGGGTGTGCACTTTCCGACCCCGTGGATGTGGAAGCCGTGCCCGCCCGGAGACAGCCCGCTCACGTTCGCCGACACCAGGACCCCGTGGGGCCCCTCGGTTAGCGTGACAACCCCCATCTCAGCGCCGTCCGGACCGGCCATAACGGCAGTGGCCGTGGCGGCGACTCTAGTCGGCGCTTCGGCCGGGGATTGCGTACCTGTGGCACAGGCGATCGCCATGACAGCCGTGAGCGCGCCGAGAACGACGGCGACCAACGCCCTTGAAGTCTTCATCTCTAAACTCCTTTGCGGAGGTGGATCGGGGGATTAAGACACATCGTCATTCCCCTGTTCGCGGGCATCCACCTCTGTGACGAACCGGTTGCCCGGGATTACTTCAGACTTCAACGAGACTGCTCGTTTCGCCGTGGACGATGTTTCAGCCGTCCCAGGACATGATCCAAGTATAAGCTGATCTCTTGGCGACTATCCAATTGGCTTCCCGTATGGACTGCGGAGGGACGGAGAATGTGCGGATGTGGAGAGCATGGATCGATGGGTGACCCTGCTCGTCCCACCGGTCAAGAAGTCGGATCAACTCAACAAACGCCGTATCATCTCCATGGACCATAGCTCGGTCCGGGTGCCTGTCCGATAGCACGGCAGCGCTCATGGTTTCGAGGTCAACCAGCACATAGCCGACGCCGTGGAAGTGGCCATCCCGGTTCTCCCAGTGAACGATGTTGATCCTCGGGTCGACCGTGAGGAACATGTACAAACCGGAAGAGAGGTCATGCGTGTGAAACTGTCCTTCCAGGGAACGACCGATCTCGCGGTGCTGTACGTCCTGGGCAAATATGTGCGCAATGCCGCGGCGATGGTCAAGGTCGTCCCGTTCCATCCCAATGAACATTTGCGGGGAGTCCTGAAGAGCGTCACCAATGGGAAAATATCCCTCGGTCCGCCCAGCGATTCCGCGGATGGGGATGAACATGCACGGCGATGCGGACAGACTCTCGAGAACACCGTCACGCTTCTGCAGGGTCACGCTCAGACGATAACCCCTGAACCACAGGGGAACCACCATTATCCCGCCATCTTTCAACTGTTCGACCCAGTGGGGCGACACGTCCTGAGCGCCCACGGTGACCATGATGCGGTCGTAGGGCTGCTCGGGGATGTGTCCCTCGAACCCGTCCCCGCAGACGACCTTGACATCGTAATAACCGGCTCGGGCCAGATTGCCGGCGGCCTCGTCCACAATGTCCTGATCGATGTCCACGGTGACGACGCTGCCGCCTGGACCGACGACGTGGGTCAGGACGGCCGCGTTGTAGCCCGTGCCGGCTCCGATTTCCAGCACCCGGCTGCCGGGTTCCAAGTGCAACTGCTCGGCCATGATGGCCATCATCGTGGGTTGCGTGGACGAGCTGATGGGGATCCCATCGTCCCAGCGGATGAAGACAGGCTGGTCCGCATAGGCGGAGGCGACGTCCACGTTGGGCACGAACAGGTGGCGAGGCACGCTGGCGAACGCCTCCCGCACTTGCGGAGTTACGATCGCGTCCTTGCTGACAAGGTTCTCGACCAGCGCGTTGCGTAGATTGGCAGCGTGATCATCCGGTGTTGATGCGATGGGCATGAGTGCTCCCTTGGGGCAGTAAGTAGCGGGATTACATCATACGGCGACGGACCAATCTATCATGCACGCGACTATGGGCTGCGCGCTGGCGTGCCGCGAAATGTCAACAATTCTGCCAGCTTGTTGCCGTGCGGGTTTGGGGTGTCTGCCCCGCGCCAAATCCGGAGGGCAGAGGGTTGTTCTTTCGCCTGCTATACTGCGTGCAAGTCCCCGTTTCAAGTCTAAGTGCCCTGATGAAGGGGCCGGCTGATGAAGCTCTCGACGCTCACCATAAAAAACTACCGCAGCATCCGGGATGCGACCATTGAGTTGAGCGACCTCGCGGTGTTCATCGGCGCCAACGCCACGGGAAAGAGCGCCATCCTGGACGCGCTGCGCTTCCTCAGCGAGGCCGTCCGGGCGCGCGATTTCCGCGGACCAATGTTCTCACGCGGCGGTCTGCTCCATCTGGCCTGGAAAGGACAGGAGGCCAGCCAGGTTGAGCTTATCGTTACCTTCAACAGTGGAGACGGACGGCGATTTGAGTGGTCGGTACGGTTAGTCAGGCAAGATTACGACTTTGCTGTCGTAGAGCGCGTACACGAAACGCCCAGCGGCCATCCGCCGATAGAGTTGCTCAACGCCGAATCCGGACGAGGCTGGTGGTGGTCTGGCGAAAAGGGGGAACGGGTAAATCTGTTGCAGGAGCCGATTGATTGCGCTCTTGCGGCAGCGGCGGTGGATGCATCTTTCCCGGCTCGTCAAATCGCGGAGTTCGTCGGAAGATGGGGTTTCTTCGACCCCAGCCCCTTCCTGTTGCGGCGGGATTGGAACTTGCCCGATGCCGGTGGGTTTGACCCTTATGGCCGCAATCTCGGCGAGACGCTATACGCTCTGGAGCGTTTGTCACCGGAGATTTTCGACCGGGTGGTGGATGCAACCCATTCCATAGTTGGGCTGCCGGACAGGATCGAACCGAGAGAGTCCGAAGATCGTTTCTATTTTGTGCAGCACGAACCCGGGCTGCTGTTCCCGGTTAACCAGATGGGCGTTTCCAGCGGGACGCTGCGCGTGCTGGCGCTGATGACCGCGCTCTACGGTCATCCCGAAACTGCGTTGATTGGAATAGAAGAACCCGAAAACTACGTTCACCCAACGGCCCTGTTTAACTTCGTTCAGCACATTGCAGGAGCGCAGGGCCGCATTCAAATGCTGATTACCACGCACTCCCCCCTCCTGCTGGATTTTCTGGATGACCCCGCTGCCGTGAATGTGGTCAAGCGCGATGAAATTCGCGGCACGCTAATTCAACCCGAGGCTAACCCGGAAGGGGTGCGCAAAGCGCTGGAGGCATCAGGATTCAGCTTGGGGCAGCATCATGAAACCAAGGGATTTGGATGGTAGCGGATATGGTGAAACGAGTTCTGGTCATCGCATCAGGTCGCACTGAACAAATGGCCTTGCCGCACTTGCTGGCGCACCTGAGCGCCGAAGGAATTACCGTGGAAGTGCGTATACCTGATCGAAACCGAAAACTCTTGCCAAACATAGTGGCTCCCATAATTTACGACTCTCTGTATGATTTCACGGAGGATACCCCCGACAAGTACGTGGTGCTAATTGACACGGACGGCAAGACCGTTGACGAGGCTTTGCGCCCGTTGCAAGAGGGCTTGCAGCGCGCAAATGTGGAGCGGCACGTTCCCAGTCTCTTGTACGCCTACGCCCAATGGCATCTCGAAGCCTGGTACTTCGCCGACGCTGGAAATCTCAGGGTCTATCTGGGACGCGACGTAGGCAATGTTAACCGAAACCAACCCGACCGGATTGAAAATCCCAAGCATCATCTGATGCAGTTGTTGGGGACGAAAACTTACACCTCCACCGTGTCGGAAGAAATCGCAAAAACCCTTGACGCGCAGACCATTGCCCAGCGCAGCCCCAGTTTCGCCGGCTTTCTGGCCGCAGTGCGAAATGGCGGCGCCGGCGGCTGACCCCAAGCAGGAGGCAAGCTGATGGACGTTTTCTACTTCACCGAGATGCCCTACGCCGAGTTCCCGGAGTCGGAGGCGGAGAAGTTCCCGTCCATGCGGCTCACCTTCCCCAACACCTACTTCGACCCGCAGACCGCCAGCGGCCTGATGAACCGCTACCTGGACGAGTACCAGCACGCCGAGGAGATGGGCTTCGACGGGCTGATGATCAACGAGCACCACAACACGCCGTCGTGCATGGACGTTGAGGTGAACATCACCGGCGGCATCCTGGCGCGGATCACCAAGCGGGCCAAGATCCTGATGCTGGGCAACATGCTGCCCACCTCCGACAACCCGGTACGCCTGGCCGAGGAGATCGCCCTGCTGGACGTGATTTCCGGCGGGCGCATCATATCCGGTTTCGTGCGCGGCATCGGCATCGAGTCCTGGGCCAACAACACCAACCCCATCCACAACCGCGAGCGCTTCGAGGAGTGCCACGACCTGGTGGTGAAGACCTGGACCACGCCCGGCCCCTTCCGCTGGGAGGGCAACCACTACCACTACCGCGCGGTGAACCCGTGGATGCTGCCCATCCAGAAGCCGCACCCGCCGGTGTGGGTTCCCGGCACCGGCAGCCCCGAGACCGTAGAGTGGACGGCCCGGCATCGCTACACCTACGCGGCCTTCCTGACCCCGCTGGAGGTGGCCAAGAACCTGTTCGCGCGCTACCGCGAGTATGCCGCGGCCGACGGCTGGGAGCCCGGCCCCGAGAAGTTCGCCTTCATGATCTGCGCTCACGTCAACGACACCGACGAAAAGGCGCAGGAATCCGGCAAGGCGTTCCTGTGGCGGATGAACTACCCCCTGCGCGGCCCCCGCGAGTACTGGTCGCCTCCCGGCTACACCTCCCGGGCCGGCGCCGCGGCGGTGGCGGCCCGCCGTCCCACGCCCCTGCACGAGATGTCGTACCAGGAGTTGCAGGACCGCTACCACCTGGTGGTGGGCAGCCCCGACACCGTCATCAAGAAGCTGCGCCACATCCGCGACGAGCTGGGCATCGGCTCCATCCTGCTGGAGGCCCAGGGCGGGCAGCTTTCGCATGCGGACACCATGCGGTCGATAGAACTGTTTGGAAAAGAGGTGATACCGGCGCTGAAGGATTGAGGCCGGGCAGATCGCCACTTGCCAGCTTAAGAGTCGGCGACTATCATAGCCGCATGGCAGAACGTGAAGTCCGCTATAAGATGGGTGCGGCCCAGTCCGTGTCCGCCGAAACCTTTGGGCGTCCCGGCCAGCGCACCTTCCGGCTGGTTGCGGAGGCCGGAAGAGCCCAGTCCTTCATCTGGCTCGAAAAGGAGCAGCTGTTGCAACTGGCGCTGTATCTGCAACAGGCGGTGAAGCAGCTGAGCGAAGCCGCAGGCGACAAGGAAAGCTCTCCGAGTGAAACCTCCTGGATGGGCGATCCCCTGGAGCAGGACTTTCGAGCCCGCCAGATGCAGTTGGAATACGACCGGGAAGCGAACTGCTTCGTCATCCACGCCTACGAGGGCGACGAGGACGACCCCGACGCCGGCGCCCAGACGTCCGTCAGTTTCTGGATGACCATGGCCCAGTCGTCAGAGCTGGCTGATCAGGCGCTGCGGATCTGCGCTGCCGGTCGACCTCCCTGCTTCCTGTGCGGCGCGCCCATCGACCCCGACGGCCACCGCTGCGCCCGCGCCAACGGCCACGCCGTATTCGAAACCGGCTAGCCGGCCGCGAGGCCGCCTGTTCCCGTGGTCACCGACGGGCCATCCGACCTTGACTTGCTGCGGCGCGGGGAGATCCTGAGCTGCGACCTGACTCGCCAGGGTTCCAACTACACTTACCTGGCCGAGATCAGCCTGGAAGATCGCTACGCTCTGGCGATTTACAAGCCAAGGCAGGGCGAATGGCCTCTGTGGGACTTCCCTTCCGGCACCCTCTACAAGCGAGAGTACGCCGCCTATCTGCTGAGCCATATCCTGGGCTGGGACTTCATCCCGCTCACCATCATCCGCGAAGGCCCGGGCGGGATCGGCTCCGTCCAGCTGTACGTGGACCACAACCCCCGGGAAAACTACTACACCATCACGCGTGAGGAACTGACCGACTGCGACGCGGATCAGCTGCGCACCATCTGCTGCTTCGACCTGGTCGCCAACAACACCGACCGCAAGCCGGAGCACGTCATCCGCGCCCCCGACGGCAAGCTGTGGGGCATCGACCACGGCCTGACCTTCCACGCGGACACCAAGATCCGCACCGCCATCTGGGACTTCGCCGACGAACCCATACCCGACCGCCTGCTGGAGCCCCTGCGCAGCCTGTGCGGCCAACTGATCGCCCCGACGGGCGACGTGGCCGAACTGCTGTCGATGATGGACGCCGCCGAGGCCCGCGCCCTGATGCAGCGGCTCCAATGGGTGTTGCAGGAAGGCACTTACCCCGGTCTCCCGGGATACCGCCGGCGCCGACGACGGGGCTAGCTACCCTCGGCCAGCAGCCCGTAGTCGAAGTGCTCCAGGTTTTCGATGATCACGTCCGCCGCCGAGAGGTCCAGGTGGCGCGTGGAGTCGGTCAGCGTGCACACGGTATAAGCGCCCGACCCGCTGGCCGCTGCCAGGCCGATGGGCGAGTCCTCTATGGCCACGCACTCCGTCGGTTCCAGCCCCAGCAGCCGCGCCGCCTTGATGTAGATGTCCGGCGCCGGCTTGCCGTTTTCGATGTCGTCTCCGCCCAGCCTGACCGAAAAGGCGTCGGTCAATCCGATCACCGACAGCTTCAGGTCCACCCACTCCCGCAATGACGACGACGCCACCGCGATGGGCAGGCCCCGTCGCTGCGCCTCGGAGATCAGCTCCCGCACCCCCGGCCGCGCCACCAGGTCGGAACGCAGTACGTCCTTAACCACCTCATTGTAACCGGCCAGCAGCTCGGCCGGTGTCTGCGGTATGCCGCGCAGCTCCTTGACCCGCACCCAGGTCTCCTCCACCGTCGTGCCCAGCAGGTGGCGGTTGTTCTCCTCTTCCGTGATGGGCGCGGCGCCGCAGCGTTCCACCATCACGTTCACCGCCTTGTGGAACAGCGGCTCGCTGTCCACCAGAACCCCGTCCATGTCGAACAAAATCCCCTTGTAACCAGGCATCAGCAGTCCCCCTCCTGTTTGCGTCGCGGAGATTATAACCCCGGCGTCGCGGCCTCCTTCGCTCGGCTCTGGCGAGCGGTGGGGCAAACGGGGGCAACGTACCGTTGGGCGATGCTATGCCCTATCGGGGATGGGATTGGACGGAAGGTTGAAAACGGTGTTGCCGTCAACGTCGTGGCGATGATTGGCCAGGGCGGTCAGCAAATTGATGACCTGATGCAAGTCGGCCTGCAATGCCCGCTGACCTTCCGCCAGAGCGTCAACCTTGTTGGACAGGTCATCAACTCTTTCGGTCAAGAGATCTACCCTTCCGTCCAAGAGATCGACCCTTACGGCCAGCGTATCAACCCTGGCGTGGAGATCGCCCAGGTCATCAACCCTTCCGGCCAGTGTATCAACCTTTTCGGTCAGGGTATCGACCTTGACGTGGAGACCCACCAAGTCATTGACCCTTTCGGCCTGGGTATCAACCTTGTCGGTCAGGATATCAACCTTTTCAGTGAGGGCATCAACCTTTGCATGGAGACCCCCCAGATTGAAGACGCTTTTGAGCGCCCAGACAATCACCGTGGCGGCCACGCCGATGGCAGCCACGATGACTCCGAGTCCAGTTAAGATCAATGCGGTGTCCATAGCATCCTTTCCGTTGGCACAGATTACATCCTAAGGCTGGCCTGCCGCAACCCATCGCCTCGCGGTTGTCCGGTTTCGTGAATAGTCAGAATCAGGATTTGCTGGATTTAATGATTTGACAGGATTGGGAGATCTGCATCGCGGAACAGTTCCAATCCTGATAATCCCTGAATCTTGAAAATCCTGATTCTGACGATTTACGAGAGTGGGTACGCCTGATCCCTAATCGCTCAGCAGGAAGCACGACGACGCCTTGAAAATCGCCCACACCCGCAGGCCGGGCTCAATCCTCATCGCCTCCAGCGACGTCCCGGTGATGTGGCAGCGCAGCGGCACCCCGTCGCAGTCCAGCGTCACCTCGTAGCCTGGCGGACGCAGCGTCACCTCCGATACGATGCCGGCCCACGTGTTCCGCGCCGACGATTCCGGGAGCGGCCCCGCCGCCAGGATGATGTCCGACGCCCGGATGCCGACGGTCACCGGATCACCCACCGCACAGCCGTCGGCCAGCGGGGTTTCCAGCAGGTGGTCGCCCGCCGCGCAGACCATCGTGCCGTCCTGCGGGAGCCGCGCCGTAACCTGCATCTCCAGCAGGTTCTCCACCCCGACCAGCCGCGCTACGCGGCCCCGCCCCGGCTGCTCCAGCGCCGTCAGGGGCGGCCCCGATGCCACGGTCACGCCAGAGTCGATGATCTGCACCTCGTCGCCCAGGGCCAGGGCCTCCTCCCGGCTGTGCGTCACCAGGATCACCGGCACGTCGAACTGGCGGACCGTGGCCCGCAACTCCGAACCCAACTCCCGCCGGAGCTCCATGTCCAGCGCGGCGAAGGGTTCGTCCAGCAGCAGCAGGTTGGGCCGGGGAGCCAGCGCCCGTGCCAGCGCGGCCCGCTGCTGCTGCCCGCCCGACAGTTGCCAGACCCGACGGTCTTCCAGCCCTTCCAGCCGCAATCGCTCCACCAGCTCGGCCACCCGTTGTCGGGCCGACTCGCCCCGCGGGTCCCGCAGGCCGTAGGCGATGTTCCGGCGCACCGTCAGGTGGGGAAACAGGTGGTTCTGCTGCGTGACGTAGCCCACCCCCCGGCGATGGGGTTCCACCCAGACCGGCCGCCCTCTCTCGCCGTTTCCATCCTCGTACACCGTGCGGCCGGCGATGACGATATGGCCGGCGTCCGGCCTGACTAGGCCGGCGATGGTTCGCAGCGCCGTTGTCTTGCCTGCCCCCGACGGACCGAAGAGCACCAAGACCTGCCCAGCGTCCACCTCGAACTCCAGCTCCATGCGGAAGCCGCCCAGTTTTACTGCAAAACGGCCCGATGCGCCTTTGCCGCCGGCTTGATGGCTCATGCCGTCGACCCGGTGCGCCGGAGCAGCATGCTCAGCGCCGCCAGCGCCAGCGCGGACATCGCCAGCAGCAGCACCGCCAACGCCAGCGCCGATCCCAGGCTGGATTCCATGGCGGTCATGATGGCCAGCGGCATGGTCTGCGTGCGCCCGGTCAGGTTCCCGGCGAACATGATCGTCGCGCCGAACTCCGACACCGCCCGGGCCCAGGCCAGAGTCAACCCGGTCAGCAGCGACGGCCACGCCACGGGAAGCGTCAACCGCCAGAACGTCGCCCAGGGCGAGACCCCCAGCGTCTGCGACACCTCCTCGTAGGTCGGGTCCACGCCGGCGAACCCGATGCGCGCCGCCCGGATGTAGAACGGCGCCGCCACGAAAACCTGCGCGAAGATCACCGCGGCTGTGGTGAAGGGCAGGGTTACGCCCAAACCGCCCAACGCCGGTCCCAGCAGACCGTTCCGCCCGAAGGCCATCAGCATCGCCACGCCGGCCACCACCGGCGGCAACACGATGGGCAGTTCGACGAAGGTGTCGATCACCCTCAGCAGGGCAGATCGCCGGCGGGCCAGCAGCAGGGCGAAGGGCGTCCCCACGACGACGACGATGACCATGCTCACGAGGCTGGTGATCACCGTGAGGCGCAATGCCTGGAGCACCAGTTCGCCGGTCAGCCCGGCCAGGAACCCCTCCTGCTGTCCCGCCCGCGCCAGCAGCGCCACGATGGGCAGCCCGATGAACAGCACGTAGACGACGGTTGCGGCCACCCCCGCCGGAGCCAGCGCCCCCAGGGACGCCTGGTGTCGTCCGCCGTCAGTCCGACCGTTGCCCAGCAGGAACCTAGGGAACATCGATCACTGCGGCGTCGACGGAGCAACGCTCTCGGCGGGCGTTCCGTCGTGGCAAGGGCAGGCTACGTTGGCCGGCGGCGCAAAGCCGTATTCCCGGAGGATCGCCTGCCCATCGTCGCCCTGCACGAACGCGATAAAGTCCAGGGCGACTTGCGGGTTGCCGGCCTCCCCCAGCGACGCGATGGGATACTCCGCCGCCGGATTGAAATGCAGCGGGATTTCGATCACGCGAAACGAATCGAGATATTGCGCCGCTTTCGCGTCCGTCTCGTACACCAAGCCGGCGTCAACCTCGCCCAGGGCGACCTTCTGCGCCACGGCCCGCACGTTGGTTTCGTGGGTCACCACGTTGGCCAGCACGCTGTTGGCGAAGTCCTCGGGAAAATCCTCGGACTCGGCCATCAAGTCGAGCGTCGCGCGGGCGTAGACTCCCGCCGGAACTTCCGCCGAAGCGATGGCGACGCTCACCCCCGGGCGCGCCAGGTCGTCCAGGCTCTGCACGGCACCCGAGCCTGCCGGCGCGACCACCGCCAACCGGTTGGTGGCGAAGTATTCCGGCGTGTTCCCCAGCAGGTTGGCCTGCCTGACCGCCGCCATCTGCTCCCAGTCGGCCGACGCGAAAACGTCCGCCCGCGCTCCGTGCTCCAGCTGGGTGCGCAGCGCCTGGCTCCCCGCGAAATTGAACGTGACCTTTGCGCCAGGGTTCTCGGCCTCAAAAGCGTCTGCCACGGCGCGGAACGGCTCCGCCAGCGAAGACGCGGCGAACACGGTCAGCGTGTCCGCCGGCGTTGCATCCTGCGAAGCGGCGGCGCACCCCAGGACTGCCAGCGTCAGGGCGAGCGCCGCCGTCGCCAGAACCAGCCAACGGGGATGCATTGGACTGTCGATCCTCAGTCGGTTGCGCATAGGCGTGAATTATAGCAACGGCCCCGCCTTGACTTGCCACTGGCGCTGCCGTTAAATGGCTCAACGGCGGCGGAAGCCCCGCGTACTGCCGCCTTCCCCTTGACAGACCAGTCGACCGTTCAGGAGGTCACGATATGGCTCTCGTGCGTTGCGTTACCGAAATGGGTATGGGCGTGGATGTTCACGGCCTGGATTACACCCTGGCGGCCAAGCGGGCCGTCTTTGACGCCATCCATCACAGCAGCCTGGGATTTGCCCGGTTGGTGGATGCCACCGCCGATGATATGACGGTGGACGTGACCATCGGCGCCCCCCACCCCGAGAAGGTCAACGCCGACGAGGTCGCCGACTCGCTGCCCCACGGCCGCGCCAACGTGAACGTCGTCGTGGGTGGTCTGGAACTGCTCAACGACGACGGCAGCGACGGCACGCTGATCGCCAACGCCATCATCACGGTCAGCATCGAAGACGGCAAGTAGCCGCCGGTCGTTCGTCCCCGTGCCCGACTTTAACCTCTCACCGGAGGAAGCCAGCCGCATCTGCATGAGGGAATGCCGCGCCATGTGCTGTCGCGGCCCCATCATACTGCGGCTGGATCCCGACGAGGTTACGGATTTCTATCGCGCGGCGGCCGATCTGGGCACGGAGGCGAGGATCAGCCGCGCCCCCGACGGCGGCGGCAACGTGCTTTTCCTGGACCAGCCGGGAGAGCATTGCCCCATGCTCGATTCGGCCACCTCAGCCTGCCGCATCTACGACCGCCGGCCGCGCGTGTGCCGGGAGTTTCCGCGCAAGCGCGAACCCGGCTGCGCCATCTCCGAGTGGATTACGCTGGAACCGGAGCCCGGCCAAACACCGTAGCCGCAACCTTCTCCACGAAGTTCCACCCCATGGCCTGGTATCCCTCGGCGTCGGGATGCAGGTCGTCGGGCAGCATGTGGGCCATCTCCGGCCCGAACAGTTCCAGGCCGTCCACGTAGTGCAGGTTGCGGTCACCCCGATCCTGCATGAGCGAAACCGCTTCGGCCACCTCGGAACGCATGGCCGACAGGGTCCATCCCATCGGGTTCTCGGTGTGCTCGCGGGAAGCCGAGAAAATCGGCGAAATCACCGCCAGCGGCGTGTCGGGATGCTTTTCCCTCAGTATGTGCACGAACCCGATGACGGCCGGCATGAACGTCCGCAGTCCGATGCTGGCGGCGTTGTACACGTTGATCCCGACCTTCATCGAGAGGTAGTCGGCCGGCAGATCCCGCATCATCCGCGCCACCATAGGCTCCAGGTGGCAGCCCCCGCCGTAACCCAGGCAGGTCAGGTTCAGGTCGCAGGCCCGCGCCGCCACGGCCGGCCAGGTCAGGCTGGGGCTCGCGGCAGTGCGGCAATGGGTGATCGAGCTACCGTAAGCCACCCAGCGTGGCCGCCGGTCGTCGTAGGGTTCCAGGCGAGCCCCGTCCGAAGCTTCCAGGTGACGCAGCCGGAACTTGCCGTGCTGCGGCAGCCAGAGCTCCACCAGTTTCTCGCCGACGGGCAGGCCGTCGAACCGGAAACCATCCCGTCCTTCCAGTGGCGCAGACCCGTGCAACTGCCCGTCGCAATAGAGATCGATGGCGCTGGACTCCATCGCCGTGGTAACCGAACCGGCCAGCGTTTCGGTGTCGCTGCGGAAGGCAATGCGCACGCCGGCGGGCATGGCCGCCCGCTCCCGCAGGGCGTCGGGCGGGAACAGCGAGCGATCTTCGTACGGGATGCGCCATGGCATCCGCCACTCGGCGGTGTCGTGGAACGAAATGGCCCCCTGCCAGGTCAGACGGGGGTCGTCGGGGCGAATGGTTTCGGGCATAGTGGGCCTCCAGTGTAATGACACGCGCTTGGACCAATCACCAAGTCACAGAAACCGCTCTTCGGGCACCGGCAATCCATCGTCTTCCAGCACGGCTACGTACGCTTCTATCGCCTCCTTGATGTTGGCGATTGCCGTTTCCTTGGTTTCCCCTTGGCTGATGCACCCGGGCAGGCTGGGGCACTCTACGACCCAGTAGCCGTCTTCGCCGGGATACAGGAACACTTGCCGCATCGCTCTTCCTCCGGTCACGTAGCGCGGGTTTCCGCAAACGGGTTCCTGATGGTCAACCCCTCTATGCGTTGACCGTCCTGCATATCCTCGCTGTACAGGGTGGTACACCCAGCTCCAAGCGCCGCTGCTACAATCAGAGAGTCGTAGAAGCTGAAACCGTACCGAGCTTGAATCCGCAGGCCGCGGCGGTAGAGATCAGGCGTTGGGTCTATTAGGTTGATTTCCCAGAAGGGGAGCAAAATGTCTTCGAGAAATTGGCTCAACTGCTCCGAGTTCACGCCAGCCTTCCTGATGATCGCGTTCAGTGTTTCCTGAACCACTTGATAGCTGATGCAGCCGGTTTGGTTGTCCAGATTTTCTCGAACCAGATCATCTGCCCGCAAATACTTGCCCTGTTCCGAGCGTTCAAAGAGGTACACGAAAATATTGGAGTCCAGGAAATTTTCAGCGGGCATTCATCTCGTCTCGTGTCGGCTTGGTGCCGCTGGTGTCTATGTACTTGCGTAGCTCTTGAATTGTAGCCATCGCCCGCTCCACCTGGGCTTTGTGCAGCGCCGGCGTATCCGCGATGGCTTGCTCCGCCGCCTCTTCGCCGCCAAGATAGTCCACCATCCATTGGTGAAACAGCTCGTTCAGGCCCGTCTTTTCTTCAAGCGCCCGGCATCGCACGGCGTCCACCAGGCGACGATCCGCGTACAGGTTTACCTTCTCCATGCTATCCCCCGTTGCCATCGCTCCGATTGCACCATTATACAGAGCCCATCGCTCCCGGTTTGTGTGCAGCTGCAATCTGGAACTGCCCCGCCTTTTCCAGTATCATTGCGAAAACTTACCAGACTGTTCCCGCATTCTCCTGAAACTTGACTCTCCTGACCCGTGGAGGATCGTTGTGAAGTACGACTATATCGTCATCGGCGCCGGTTCGGCCGGCTCCATCATGGCCACCCGATTGAGCGAGAACCCGAACACCTCCGTGCTGCTGCTGGAAGCCGGGCCGGACTACCCGAACTTCGAGCACCTGCCCGAGGAGGTGAAGTTTGGCTATGCTACCGCCACCGACGTCATGACCAGCGACCACAACTGGCAGTTCACCGGGTACGGCACCGCCGAGAACCCCGAGATCATGGTGCCCCGCGGCAAGGTCACCGGCGGTTCCAGCGCCATCAACGGCCAGATGTTCCTGCGCGGCGTCCCCGAGGACTACGATACCTGGGCCTCCATGGGCAACGACCAGTGGAGCTTCCAGAACCTGCTGGGCTGCTTCCGCCGCCTGGAGACCGATACCGACTTCTCCGATGATTTCCACGGCAACGACGGTCCCATCGTCGCCCGGCGCTTCAAGCGCGAGGATTGGCTGCCGGCGCAGCACGCCTTCTACAACGCCGCCCGCGCCTATGGCTTCCCGCACACCGACGACCACAACAGCC
Source organism: Dehalococcoidia bacterium (assembly GCA_965207585.1). GTDB lineage: Bacteria > Chloroflexota > Dehalococcoidia > Lucifugimonadales > UBA3495 > Bin87. The sequence goes on from CBDBMT010000003.1 coordinate 959,093, forward strand.
CCGACTCCACCGGCGTCGGCCCCACGCCGTTCAACAACCCCAACGGCATCCGCTGGAGCACCGCCCTGGGCTACCTGGACCTGGCGCGCCACCGGCTGAACTTCACGCTGCGCCCCGACTGCACGGTGCACCGCGTCCTGTTTGACGGGAATCGTGCCACCGGAGTGGTGGTGGAAAGCGGCGGCGAGGTGTTCACCGTGGAGGCGAACGAGATCATCCTCAGCGGCGGCGCTATCGCCTCACCGCAGTTGCTCATGCTCTCCGGCGTGGGTCCCGCGGAGCACCTGCGCAGCCTGGGCATCCCGGTGGTGCACGACAGCCCTGGGGTCGGCCAGAACCTGCGCGACCATCCCATCGTGCCCGTCACCTGGCGGACCAAGCCGGGATTTGAACTCGACGGATACGCCCCCCGCATGCAGACCTGCCTGAAATATACGGCCGACGGCTCCGACCTGCGCAACGACATGATCATGATCTTCTCGTCCTTCGCCACGGAGCAGGTCATTCGCGGCGGCGACCGCATGGAGCCGCTGGGCATCCGCGCCTCGGTGTCCATCTACCTGGCCGTGGGCGCCGGCGAGCTGAGGCTCCAGTCCACCGACCCGCACGACCAGCCTTACCTCAACTACAACTACCTGACCGAGGAGTTTGACCGCCAGCGGCTGCGTGACGGCGTGCGCATCGCCGTGGAACTGGGGAATCACAGTGACTTCGCCGACATTATCCAGGAGCGCACGGAACCGCTGGACTCAGACCTCGAGACCGACGAGGCCCTGGACCACTGGCTGCGGAGCAACGTCTCCACCGCCCAGCACATCTCCTGCACCTGCAAGATGGGCCCCGACTCGGATCCCATGGCGGTGGTGGACCAGCAGGGTAGGGTCAAGGGCGTGCAGAACCTGCGCGTGGTGGACGCGTCCATCATGCCCGACTGCATCCGCGCCAACACCAACGTCACCACCATGATGATCGGCGAGCGCGTCTCCGAACTCATGCTGCGGGGCAACTAGGGGGAGGTAACCCATGGCAAATCGCGATGTAGAACTCATCGGCCACCTGATGCGGCGGGCCGGCTTCGGCGCCACCCGCGAGCAGCTGGAAGCCTACGCTGCCCGGGGCTACGAGGCCACCGTGGATCGGCTCCTCGATCACAGCGACGAGCGCCGCATGGGCGATGACCTGATCCGCCGGTTCCACCCCGAGCTGTCCGGCATGATGGGCACCCTGGGCTCCGGCGAGAACTGGCTGTACCGCATGGCCAGCACCACCACGCCGCTGCGGGAAAAAGTCGCTCTGTTCTGGCACGGCATCTTCGCCACCGGCTACCCCAAGGTCATCCACGGCAAGGCCCTGTCCGACCAGGTGCGCATGTTCCGCTACCGGGGCATGGGCAGCTTCCGTGACCTGCTGGTGGAGCTCTCCCGGGACCCGGCCATGATCATCTGGCTGGACAACCAGGACAACCACAAGGACGCCATCAACGAAAACTACGGCCGGGAGTTGCTGGAGCTCTTCTCCATGGGTGTCGGCAACTACTCCGAGCAGGACGTGCAGGAATGCGCCCGCGCCTTCACCGGATGGACCCTGGGCAACCGCGAATATATGGAGCTGCGCTCCATGCGCGACTCCGACTGGCCGTACGGCCGGATCTCCTGGCACTTCGAGTTCCAGGAGGAGGACCACGACTTCGGCGAGAAGGAGTTCCTGGGTCAGCGCGGGCAGTTCAACGGCGATGACATCGTCGACATCATCTGCCAGCAGGAAGCCACCGCCCGGTTCATCTCCCGGCACATGTACAGCTTCTTCGTGGCCGACGAACCGCCGGTGCCCGAGTGGCCCTACACCGAGCCCCAGGACCCGGCGGCCATCGACCTGCTGGTCAGGGCCTACTTCGACAGCGGCTACAACATCGCCGCCATGCTCCGCGCCCTGTTCAACTCCGAGTACTTCAAGGACGAAGCCGTCTGGTACCGCAAGGTGAAGAGCCCGGTCGAGTTGGTGGCCGGCGTGCTGCGCCTGACCGGCGAGTTCGACCGCCCCCGCAAGGAGATCCTCGAGCGCTACCAGCAGTCGGTGTTCATGGGGCAGTTCCTCAACAACCCGCCCAGCGTCGAGGGCTGGCACCAGGGCATCGACTGGATCGACACCGGGTCGCTGGTGGAGCGCATCAACTTCGCCTCCCAGCAGTTGGGCGACACCGGCAAGCCCGGCGTCAGCGCCATGGTCGAGCGCATTGCGGACACCCCGTCGGCGGTCTCGCCGGAACTGCTGGTCGACGCCTGCCTCGATCAGGTGGGCGCGATCCAGGTGTCCGAGGATACCCGCCGCGAGCTGGTCGACTTCGCCTCCGTGGTGGGCTCGCCCGACGACGCCGACCGCGGCCGCATCGCCGAAGTGCTCCAAATGGTGGCGTCGACCCACGAGTTCCAACGAGCGTAAGGATTGTCAGAAGCAGGATTTGCCGGATTGGAGGATTTACGGGATTCGGTGTTTTGCACCACAGAATCAGGCCAATCCTGTCAATCCAATAATCCTGAAAATCCTGATTCAGACGATTTCCAAGGATGTATCAGCCATGACCTCAGTCCAAGACATACCGGAGATCAAGCTCCTCGAATACCGCATGACCCTGGGCATGACGACCATGGAAGGGCGCGGTTTCTACTATCCCACCGACACCGCCATCGCCGAAGATGGCCGGATGTACGTCGCCAACCGCTCGCTGGAAAACGTCACTCGCGGCGTCCGCGTCACCATGTGCGACATCGACAGCGAGTACTACGGCACCTTCGCCGCCTATGGCCAGTCCGCCGGCCAATTCATCTGGCCCTCCGCCTGCACCCTGGACAGCCAGGGTCGGGTCTACGTCAGCGACGAGGCCACGCACCGCATTTCGGTATTCGACCGGGAAGGCGCGCTGCTGTCCGTCTGGGGCGAGCACGGCTCGGCCGAAGGGCAGCTGGACACCCCGTCCGGCCTCGCCTTCGACGCCGACGACAGCCTCTACGTCGCCGACACCTACAACCACCGGGTGCAGAAGTTCACCGCCGATGGCCGGTTCCTGCTCGCCTTCGGCGGAGAGGGCGACGGACCCAGCCAGCTGCAACTCCCCTGGGGCCTCACCGTTGGCGCCGACGGCAACGTGTACGTAGCCGATTGGGGCAACGACCGCATCGAGAAGTTCTCCGGCGATGGCGCGCACCTGGCGTCCTTCGGAACGTCGGGCCGCGGCGATGGGGAGTTCCACCGTCCTTCCGGCGTTGCCGTCGATCCCGCCGGCCACATCTACGTGGCCGACTGGGGCAACGAACGGGTGCAGGTCCTGGACTCCGGCGGCGGTTTCGTCCAGATGCTGCGCGGCGAGGCCACCCTGTCGGCCTGGGCCGCCAACTTCCTGTCCGTCAACGTGGAGGAGGGGGATGCCCGCTCCCGGGCCAACCTGGAACCCGAGATCGACTACTTCGTGGACGAGCCCCATGAGGAATCGTCCCACATCGAAAAGTATTTCTGGTCGCCCGTGTCGATCAAGCTCGACCGCGACGGCAACGTGTACGTAACCGAAAGCAACCGGCACCGCATCCAGGTGTACCAGCCCGCCCGTGCCTCCGCGTAGTCGTTTCGCGCGCAGCGTGGCAATCCCGCAGCAATTGAGAAGGCCCCGGCAGACCCCAACAGGAGGATAACCCGATGACTTCCATCAAGAAGGAAAGGTCGGTAGTGGTGATTGAGCTCCAGGGCGGCAACGACGCCCTGAACACCGTCATCCCCTACAACAACCCCCTCTACTACGATTTCCGCAACAACGTCGGCATCCCCGAGAGCGACGTGCTGCACCTGGACGGCGAGGTGGGCTTGAATCCCAGCCTGGCGCCCATGAAACACCTCTGGGATCAGGGGAATCTCGGCATCATCAACGGCATCGGCTACCCCAATCCCAACCGCTCGCACTTCCGCTCCCGCGACGTGTGGTACACCGCCGAGTCGGAGAAGATCGGCGCCGAGGGCTGGCTGGGCGCGACCATCCGCGACCTGGACGCCCGGGGCGAGAACGTCCTGACCGGCGTGAACTTCGGCCGCGGCCTTCCCCGGGCCATGGTGTGCAAGGGAGTTCCCGTGGCGTCGGTGGCCAACCTGGAGACCTACGGCCTGATGCCCGACATCCAGGACGAAAAGTCCCGCCAGTACGCCCTGGAAGCCTTCAGCCGCATCTACGGGCCCACTGAGAGCAAAGACATCGTCGCTCAGGTGCTGTCCGAGACCGGCTCCAACGCCCTCAAGGGCGCCGACCGGCTGCGCAGCGCGCCCGAGCTGTACTCGTCCACCGTCGAATACGCCGACACGCCCATCAGCCAGTCGCTGCGGAACATGGCGCAGGTCATGTCCGCCGACCTCGGCACCCGCATCTACTACACGATGCACGGCAGCTTTGACACCCACAGCAACGAGCTTCCCGCTCACCACAAGCTGTGGACCGACGTCTCCACCGCCATCGCCGACTTCACCAGTGACCTTGATGAGCACGGCACGCTGGACGACACGCTGATCCTGGTCTTCTCCGAGTTCGGGCGGCGCATCAAGGACAACGGGACCGGCACCGACCACGGATCCGGCGGCGTGGCCTTCGTCATCGGCGGCTCGGTCAACGGCGGCCTGTACGCCGAGTACCCGTCCCTGCGCCCCGAGGACCACTCCGAAGGCGACCTCCACTTCACCAACGACTTCCGCTCCACCTACGCCACCATCCTCAACCGCTGGCTGGAGCTGGACCCCATCCCCATCGTCCACGGCGACTACGAGCAGTTCGCCTTCCTGTAGGCGAGGCTGACACTCGGCAAGAGGCAGGGGCGACCGATCGGTCGCCCCTACTGGTTTCTCCAACAGCGTCAACGCAGGTTCAACCGCCCTGGAACATGCCCTGGTAGCCGCCCTCGGCGGTGCGGCCCAGTCGCTCCACTACGAGGGAGCAAATCCTCATGTTGGCGGTCAGGCCGATGGTCCACGGCCCCAGGTTGAACATTTCCAGGTGATCCGGTTGCGGAAGCCGGGGTCGATTTTCGGGGCGGTGACGTGTACGCCAAGACCGAGGCGAGCCAATCGGCTTCTTCCCTCCACCCGTCCGGCCAGGTCCAGCGGCAATCCGACAGTCTCCAGGGTTTGCCCGATGACGAAACCGCCGGGTTCGAAATTCCAGGTTTGTCCGCCCGACAGGTCAACCGTCTCCTCCGCATAGAGCCTGATGTGTTCTGCCACGTTCAACTCATCCGGGTGGAGGGTCATGCCGGGCACCGGGTGGCGACGCTGGACAGCGAGCAACGGGTCCAACCTCAAGTCAATAGATGACGGCTGAATGTTGTTACCATCAAAGGGCGTGATCGCCAGATGGCCACTGGCGATGGCCTCAAATAATTCGCCGTCCGACAGCACCATCAGACGGTCTCCGCCTTCGTCGCAACCTGGGCGTATTCCGCGTCCGTGAGCCGCCAGGCGGGACGCCCTTCGTTGCTGGTGGCCAGATAGACCACAATCTTTCCCTGTGCGCGGCCCACGCGGGCTGCCATGACGGAACTCCCGTCTTCGGCAACCGACCATGTCGGCACCAAAGCGTCAAACTGCTTGTCGCCGATTTTCCGGATGATGACGGTGTCATGGTCGCCCCAGGGGCTGAGGCGCGCGTCGCCCGGCTCCAGGCTGATGCGAATAGGAGTGGCAGCTTCGTCGAATTCTATCCACTGAGTGGCCATGCTGAATTCCTCCGTTGGCAATTGCCGCCGCATTATACCCATCGCCGGCCGCCGGAATGAAAGGCGGATGTCAGCAATTCACGCTAGCTAATCGCCCCAAACCTCCCGCGCCACCTCCGCCACCAGCTCCAGCTTGCGCCACTGGTCGTCCTCGGTGAGCAGGTTGCCCGCCGCCGTCGACGCGAAGCCGCACTGCGGGCTCAGGGCCAGGCGATCCAACGGGACGTACCGACTGGCTTCCTCGATGCGCTCCAGCAGGTAGTCCCGCGACTCCACCACCGCTTCCTTGCTGCTGACCAGGCCCAGCACCACCATCTTGTCGTCGGGCATGAAGCGCAGCGGCTCGAAGGTGCCGGCGCGTTCCGTGTCGTACTCCAGCAGGAACCGGTCCACCGCCAGCGAGCCGAACAGCCGCTCCGCGATGGCCTCGTAGCCGCCCTCGGCGTACCACTTGCTCTGGTTGTTGCCCCGGCAGATGTGCATGGCGACGGTCGCGCCCGGACGCTGCGCCCCCTCCAGGCAGAAGTTGTCGGCGTTCACCGCCTCGTCGAACATCGCGTCCGGGTCCTCGCCCAGCTCCCGCAGGTGCTCCCGCCAGCGCGGATCGACGTAGTAGCTGTAGCGGGGCGCGTCGATCTGGATGTAGTCGACGCCGGCCTCCAGCAACGCGGCAATTTCCGCCCTGATGAAGCCGGCGATCTCCCACAGCAGGTCCGAGCGAGTTGGGTAGAACTGATCCGACACGCCGGGCTGGAAGCTGATGGCCGGAAACTGGCTGGGACTGGGTAGGGTCATCTTGACCGGACCCGGCGCGTGTTCCTGCAAAAATCCTCGCTGGTTCTCGGTCAGGCTGCGCACCTGCCGCAGCTTCGCGCCCACCACCTGCCGCGTGCCCTGCTCGGTGGGCTCGCCGCCCGGTCCCTGCCAGACCCGCACCACCGCCGGCCGCTCCGGCATAACGAAGCCGTCCACCGCCTCGATCAGGTCGTTCTGGAACCCGGTGCGGCGGAACTCGCCGTCGGTGAACACCGCGACACCGGCCGCCCGCTGCCGCTCGATGGCATCCAGGATGGCCGCATCCTCCACGGCGCGCAGTTCGTCCGCGCCCAGCCGACCTTCCTGGAAGGCGCGCCGCGCCTCGTGCACCGAGTCCGGGCGCAGCAGGCTGCCCACGTGGTCAGCTCGAAAAGTTTCCGCCATTGGTTCCCTCCCCCAATGCGATGGGTGCATGCGTCGTGGGGGCGAATAATCACTCGCCCCTACCAGCCGCAAGCATCAGTGTGGTAGCCGATTTAATCAGCGATGTACGTCTCGCCCCACTTGTCCAGGTACACCACGTCGGACAGCGGCCCCCGGCGCACCGGCCCGAAGTTGCCCATAGGGTAGCCGATGGGCAGGATGGCGTAGGAGTGGACGCCGGGCGGCAGGCCCAGGATTTCCTCCACCTCCTTCTCATGGCGCAGATGCCGGCTGGTCAGCGTCGAGCCGAGGCCCAGGGCGCGGGCGGCCAGCAGCATGTTCTGCACGGCGGGGTAGATGGACGCGCCGGCCGAGCGGCTTGGCGGCTCCGCGCCGTCGTCCTGGCAGGCCACGATCCAAACCGGCGCCTCGTGGTAGTGCTCGGTCAGATACTCCACCGCGTCGTGCTGCCGGCGATAGCGGCCCGGGCTGGAACCGGGAGGCGGCTCGCTGCCCCGGTAGCGCGGGCCCACCACCTCGTCGAAGGCCTTCTGGTACCACTTCTGCACCTGCTCCTTGATGCTGCGGTCCTTGACCACCAGGAACCGCCAGCGCTGGTTGGCCCCGCCGTTGGCGGCCCACTGCCCGGCCTGCAGGATGCGGTGGATCAGCTCGTCGGGCACCGGGTCCGGCTTGAGCCGGCGCATGGCCCGGGTGGTGTGCATGATGTGAAACAGCTCGGTGGATTCCGTCATTGCTCTACTCCTCCGCGTCAAATTGCGGCGCGCGCTTTTCCAGGAACGCGGTCATGGCCTCGTGAGGGTACGGCGTGGCGAAACCGAGGGCGAATGCCTTGATGGTGTACTCGGCCGACTCCGCCTCGCCCAGCTCCAGCCACCTGGCCACGATGTCCTTCTGCGATGCCAGCACGGGTCGGGCCATCACCAGGAACTCCCGCGCCGTGGCCATCGCGGTATCGTGGACCCGTTCGTGTTCAACCACCTCGTCAACCAGGCCGATGCGGTGCGCTTCGCTGGCGTCGATGATCTCGCCGGTGAGCAGCATCTTTCGCGCCCGGCCCAAGCCCACCGTCGGCGGCAGCAGCGACGCCTCGATGACCGAAGGCAGCCCCACTCTAACCTCCGGCAGTCCGAATATGGCGTCGGCGGATGCGATGCGGATGTCGGCCGCCAGCGCAAGCTCCAGCGCGCCGCCCAGGCACGGCCCCTGTATCGCGGCCACCACCGGCACCGGCACGTCCACCAGGATGCGGGCCGCCCCGTGCAGGCTGCGAATGAATCGTTCCGCCGTCAGCGGGTTCAGGTCCTTCATCTCGCGCAGGTCCACACCGGCGGAGAACGCTCGCTCGCCGGCTCCGCGCAGGATGATGGCCCGCACCGTCGCGTCGTTGCCGCACTCCTCGACCCGCTCCCGCAGTTCCTGGAACACCTCCGGCCTCAGCAGGTTCAGGTGGGTGCGACCGTGTATGGACAGCGTGGCTATGCCGTTCTGGCGTGCTACGGATACTCCGGTGGGCATCTCAGTCACCGACCCCTGCCGCCACCGGCTCCGGCGTACCAGCAGCAACCGCGCTCTCGATGAATCGCAGCACCTCGAAGTTGAAGATGTCCGGCTTCTCGAAGTAGACCGAGTGGCCGGCCTCCGGCACCCGCAGCAGACGCGCGCCGGGGATGCCACGCACGCCGGCCTCGATAACCTGCGGCGGCGAGATCTGGTCGTCCTCACCCACGAAGAACAGCGTTGGAACCTTCAGGTTCGCGAGTTGCTCGGGGCCGGGACCGGCTGCCGTGCCGCCCGGTGGGTTATGACGCGGCGGATTGGTGCGCGACACCTGGAGGTACAGGTTGGCCAGGTTGGGCTGGCGCTGCACGAACAGGGGCGACACCGCCCGGTATCCGATGTCGCCGCTGGCCCCAGGGTTGTTGGCCTGCTGGGCCGCCCAGACGCGCTGCTGCTCGACCACCTCCGGCACGTTCATGCCGCCCACGGTGTCGGCCATCACCAGGCTCTTAACCCGGTGGGGATAGGCCACGGCAAACCCCAGCATCGTCCGGCCGCCCATGGACTGCGCCACCAGGTGGGCCGACTCGATGCCCAGGTGGTCCAGCAATCCGCGCAGGTCATCCACGAAGGAGTTCATCCCCGGTCCGTTGGGTTCGTCATAAGAGTGGCCGAAGCCCCGGTGGTCGAAGGTTACACATTGGTACCGCTGGGAGAAAAAGGGTATCTGCTGCCACCAGCTCAGCAGGTTGCCGCCGGCGCCGTGGGCGAACACGATGGCCTCGCCCTCGCCGTAGCTCTGGTAGTGCAGGTCAATTCCGTTGATTCGCGCGCTGCTCACGTTGCACCTCCGGGATGTTCAATCTCGATGGGTTACTTTACTCACTTGCTTTGGGTTTGTCATTGTGGGCGCAGGGCGGCGGTAGCATTCCGTTTTAGGTGGTTTACTCTGTCAAACGCTGTTGCTGACGCCGGTAGGGGCGACCGGCCGGTCGCCCCTACGAACGGAAACCACCTAAATTGCAACGCTACGGCAGGGCGGCAAATTGGTTGACGTCACAGCAACCTTGACCGACCCACCGTGCAGAATAGCAGTCCGTGATATTCGTCATCATCCTTTATACCTTGTGCCCATATTGGCTAAAGGCGTAAAATGCGTGCGGCTGTGCAACGCCAATCGTCGCGTTGCGCCGTTTTCCTTAACTGCCATGTCCAGCAACTCTGCACCGTCCGCCGGGCGCCGGTTCGGTTTTCTGCCGTCCAACATTTACTACGGCTGGTACATCGTCGGCATCACCGGCTTCGTGATGACCATCGCCACGGTGCCCATGTTCCACGCCATGACCCTGTGGGCGGTGGCGTTGGAAACCCAGTTCGGCTGGAAACGCGGCGCCCTCTCCATGGCCTTGACCCTCACCCGGATTGAGGGGGGCCTGATGGGCCCCATAGAAGGCTACCTCACCGACAAGCTGGGCGGCCGCAAGATGGTGTTGATCGGTTTCATCATCCTGGGCTTCGGGTTCCTGGCCTTTTCGCAAATCGGGGCCGAATTCTGGCCGGTTTCGCCCCTCTACACCTTCTACTTCGCCTTCATGATCATGGCCCTGGGCCAGGGCATGGGCAGCTGGGTGCCCATGATGACGACCATCAACAACTGGTTCTCCCGGCGCATGGCCTCGGCGATGGGCTGGGCCAACTGGATCAGCCGGGGCGGAGCCTTGATCGTCGTCCCCCTCATCGGACTTGGCATCGGCAGCGCCATCGGGTGGCAGGGCACGGCCCTGATTATCGCCATCGTGGTGTTTGTCTCCGCCTTCCCGTTGACGTATTTCATCCGCAATCAGCCGGAGGACATGGGCCTCCAGGTGGATGGGGAGCCCGCGTCCACGTCGCGATCCCAGCGCGGCTCGTCCGCGCCCCAGGGCCTGACCGCCCAGCAGGCCGTGCGCACCTCGGCGTTCTGGCTCATCGCGGTGGGTCACGGCCTGACCAGCATGATCATCCTGGCCATCATGACCCACCTCGGCCTGTTTTTGCACGACGCCGGATTCGGCGGACACACGGCGTGGGTGGTGACCACCTATACCTTCGTGGCCATGTGGGCGCAGCTCATCGGCGGCTACGTGGGCGACCGGTTCCCCAAGCGCGTCAGCATCTTCATTTTCACCACCATCCAGGCCGGCGCGGTGGTCCTGTTGACCTTCAGCACCCATCTGTGGATGTTCTATGCTTTTGCCGTGACCTTCGGGTTCGGATTCGGCGGTCGGAACCCACTGACCACCTCCATCCGAGGCGAGTATTTCGGCCGGGGGAACTTCGGGAAGATCCTGGGCATCAGCACCATCCCGATGAACATCCTGCTGCTGGCGGCCAGCCCATTCGCGGGATATATGTACGACTGGCAGGAGTCCTACACCGTTGCCTTCCTGGTGCTGTCGGGGTTCAATTTCCTGGGCGGCATCTGCTTCCTGTTCGCCAAGCGTCCCCAGATCCCGACCGCGCCCGCCGCCTCGCCCCGCGTCCCCGCCCCGGCTCCGGCAGGCGGCGATTCGTAAGGCACCCGCTGGTCATATTGTCAGAATCAGGATTTTCAAGATTCAAGGATTATCAGGATTGGAACCGTTCTGTGATGAGGCTCTCCCAATCCTGCCCAATCATAAAATCCTGTAAATCCTGATTCTGACGATTTACGCAAGAGGGCGGGCTCAGGACCCGCCCTCATCGTTCGGTGTCCGTGCCGTCGCCGGTCAGCCCAGGTCGGTCTCGGTGATCTCGATGTTGTGGATCGCCAGCCGCTCCGTGGGCTGGGAGTTTTCGCCGCCGCGGCTCTGCCGGACCGGCGAGGTGGCCAGCGCATCAAGCACGTCGTCGCCGTCGGTCAGCATCCCGAAGATGGTGTAGTTGGGTGGCAGGCCCACGTCCGCGCCGTGGACGATGAACCACTGGCTCCCGTTGGTGTTGGGGCCGGCGTTGGCCATAGCCAGCGTGCCGCGGGTGTAGGAGCGGGTCACTTCCTCGTCGCGGAAGCGGTAGCCGGGCCCGCCGGTGCCGTCGCCCCGGGGACATCCGCCCTGGATCATGAACCCGTTTATAACCCGGTGGAACTGGTTGTCCTCGTAGAACCCCTCCCGCGCCAGGAAGACGAAATTATTGACGGTGAGGGGAGCCACTTCGGACAGCAGCATGACGGTCATGTCGCCCTTGTCGGTCTTGATGACGGCGTGGTAGCGCTTGGTGCCCTCGATGACGAGACCGGGCGGGTTCTGGTATTGCTGGGGGGGCATTGAGTGTCTCCTGATGGTCGTGGAGCGGATAAGTCCCGCCGATTATACCCCACCGCCAGCCGCGACCCCTGGTCGTCACCTGAGATCCATGGAATGGCCAGTAACCTCACGAGCCGAGTTGCTATAATTCTCGAAATTCTTCGAACGTGCGAGGCGCTTAGATCATGGTTGCTGTTCGAGACAAAGAATATCTGGCCGGTTTGGTAAATGAACTCCGCAAGTTGCCGCAAGGAGCGCACGGTAGCATGACCCTGGCTCCAAGTTTGGCCGCCGCGCTGTTGCTGCTACGATAGCAATGTTGCCCTTCGAGTTCGTAATTTACCGTTCTCCCGTGTCGCAGCAGGCCCGCCGTCGGGAGTTGGTCAGGCAATGGACACAGGAAGTGCGTAACGCCGCCGCCGGGCTCTGGCGTGGGCAGCCTGCCGTTGACGGCGCGCTGGCGGTGTCAATTACCCACCTCTTTGACCGCGCCGAGCTGGACGTTGACAATATGCCCAAACCGATTCTGGACGCGTTGAAGGGGCTAGTCTATTCCGACGATGCCGCCGTAATCGACCTGACTTGCCGCAAACGCAATCTTAAAGACGATCCCCAAATATCCAATGCTTCGCCCATCCTGCGCCAATCCCTGAACCGCAACGCTGAGTTCGTGCACGTGCTCATCGACGACGCGCCGCTACGGGAGGTCAATTTCTGATGGAAGACATAGCTATCAGCGAAAGGCAATTCGTCGCCAAGAAGGCGGCTGAGTACCGCAGCCGGGGCTATGAAGTGTTCCAGGAAATCCCCTTGGACTTTATGCCCGGATTCATTGCCGATCTGGTGGTTCGCAAAGACGGCGAAACCAGAGTGATTGAGGTAAAAACCAGAACGTCGCTTGCCGTCACTCCGCAAATGACGGAACTGGCGGAAGCCATCAGCGCCAGGCCCGGTTGGAGTTTCGACCTGCTGCTGGTTGGTGAACCGGAGCGTCTGGACGCGCCGGAAAGCGCGCAGCCCTTCACGGAGAGCCACATAGACCGACGCATCAACCAGGCGGAAAAAGTTTTATCCATGGGATTCGCCGAGGCCGCCTTTCTGCTGGCCTGGTCAGCCTGCGAAGCCGCCGTTAGAGCGTTGGCGGCCGCGGAAGGTGTGGAAATCAGGCGCGCCACTCATTCCGGCTACATCCTGAGCCAAGCGGTCTATCACGGCGCAATTTCAAGAAACGACGACGCTTATCTGTCCGATATGCTGGCTTATCGCAACGCCATCGTCCACGGATTCGACGTTCCTGACTTTGACGATGAACGGGCCAGAGAGCTGATTGCCGCCGCCAGGAAGTTGCTACAGGCCAGCGCGGACTCCGAGCCAGAACAGCCGGCTGACATCCTGGCCGTGCCGGACGCGCGCCAGCATTAGGAGTGCACCATGTCGAACCCCACCGTCCACATCATCGCCACCGGCGGCAGCATCGCCGGCGTCGGCCCCGACCGCATGGACTACACCCGGTACCCCGAGATCGGCGACCACCTGACCATCGAGCAGAACCTGGCCCGCGTGCCTGAGATCGGCGACAACTTCGACATCATCGCCGAGGACATGGTGAGCGTCGGCAGCACCGCCATCGGGCCCGCCAACTGGATTGCGCTGGCCGAGCGCATCCACGCCATCGACCGCGATGAGCCCGACACCGCCGGCATCGTCATCACCCACGGCACCGCGACCCTGGAGGAGACGGCCTACTTCCTGCATCTGACCGTCAAGACCCAGCGACCCGTGGTCATCACCGGCGCCATGCGTCCGCCCACGGCCATCAGCACCGACGCCGATCTCAACCTGCTGGACGCCGTGCGCATCGCCGCCACGCCGGAGGCCGCCGGAATGGGCGTACTCACCGTGCTGAACAACGAGATCCACTGCGCCCGCGAGGTCTACAAGGCCAACACCCTCCGCGTGGAGACCTTCAAGGCCAACGAGCTGGGTTTCCTGGGCTATGCCGACTCCGATCACCAGGTGGTCTTCTACCGCCGCCCGGTGCGCAAGCACACCAGCGAAACGCCCTTCCGCGTGGACGGCATGAGCGACCTGCCCCGGGTGGATATCGTGCACGCCTACGCCGGCGCCGACGGGATGCTCATCGAGGCGGTGCGCGCTCACGGCTCGGCGGGTTTGGTCCTGGCGGGTTTCGGAGCGGGAACCTTCCCGCCGGCGGTGATCGCTGCCGCCGAGGCTGCCGTAGCCGGCGGCATGCCCGTGGTACTGGCCAGCCGTTCCATCGCCGGCCGCGTGGTGATGACCCCGCGCAAGGAAGAGCAGGGATTCATCGTTTCCGACAACCTGATGCCGCAGAAGGCGCGCATCCTGCTGATGCTCGGCCTGACTGTCACGTCCGACCGCGACGCGCTGCAGGAGATGTTCTGCGAATATTAGCCATACATATCCCGATGCAAAAGTAGGCAAGTTGCATTGGCGGATAGCGCGGGCTAAACTTACCCGCGTTTGCATCAGTGCTGATATATTTGTGAGTGTGCGTCAATCTCATATTGATACACCGTGTCCGTTGCCTCGCTGTATCTTGCGCGGTGGCTGATTGGCGCGCGCCAGCCCGTCGCACTGTCGGATCGTCGAGCCCAAAGGCGAGACTTTCCGCCGGATTTCATCACCCGATGGGTGTGGATACATTTGGTGCCCGCGGTCACGATGTTACTTCTTCGTGCCGGGTGGGCGACAGGAGCAACCGGTCTCGCTGATGGATTGGCATGAATGGCGATATACGCCCACCAGATGACAGCCGATGGAGAAAAGTGATGATGAGAAAGCGACAATTTTTTGTGCCCGCCCTGGCGATTGCCGTTGCCGGCGTCCTCGCGGTCGCCGGCGGATGGTTCGCTCTGGGCAATGTTGCGGATGCGCAGACGGATTTGCCCGCTCCTGCCAACGTGCAAGCGGTCCAGGGCCCCGGCATCGGACAGGCAATCGTGTCTTGGGACGCGGTGGACGGCGCAACGGGTTACACCGTCCGCTGGGTGGACCTGGACGCGGCATGGGCGGCCTACGAAACCGACAGAAGATGGGGACACTTGATCGAGTCCGAAGATGTCCAAGCGTCCGGAGACGACAGGCACAGCCTGAACATCCCCAACCTGAAAACGAATACGACCCGCGGTCACGCGTTCGCCGTCAGGACCCTGCGCGATAGTGATGAATCCGATTGGTCGGACTGGCAGATCCTCCGGTTGACGGCGGAAGTGGATTTCGAAGCAGCTGTTGAGATTCTCACCGCCGCTTTGGCAATATCCCGCCACGCCAGCGCGCTGGTCGCCGAGCCGCTGCCCACCAGTCAGGCGGACTTCCCCGGATACCGGGCCACCATAACTGCCCACATGGATGCGTTGGACCAACAGGTGCAAACGCTGACCGACAAAGGCCACGAAGCGAGAGTCCGGCAAATCGCAACTCTGGTGAACGGGCTCAAAGGCAACACGAACCTGATCCTCAGGGACAGGCCCGAGTTGCTCCGTGCGGTGGCGGCAGAAACAATGAGCCGGCAGACCTTGACGCAAACCAACAGAAACATGCTGTTTCCGGCTGCCGCCGCCAGCGTGGACAGTGAGTTCTACGACCTGATGACGAATGTCTCCGGTGGCGCAGCCAGTGCGGGAATCTCTCCGATGAGGACATTCTCCGCTACTCCCATATGGACAGCCTCGGGGCAAACGTGACATTGGGTCATACGCTCCTGCTCGTGGCCAGCCTCATGCAGGATCCCACGTTCGTGGCACGCATCCAGGAGAGTTACGACGGGGTCAACAGTCGCATCGGCCGCGACATTGAGTACTTGGCAGAGCACGGCGGTCCCAATCTGGAACGACGGGTGGTTCCTCTCGCCCGGCAGTTTGTGGCCGCCGGCAGCGGAACCAACAATTATTTCGATCGCCTGGCGAGCCGGCTGGAGTTGGTGGTACAGGAAAACGAACGCATCGCCATAAACGAGAAGATATTGGACCAGCTGCTCAACGAAATCGATCGTTTGGCGGCCGCCGCGCAGGGTCAGCCGGATCCAGGACCGTTGCCGGCGGAAGATCCGGTGAGCCCCGGGTTCACCGACACCGAAGTGAAGTTCGGGCAGTCGGCCGCTTTGACCGGGCCAGCAGCGGCTCTCGGCCAGGGCATGATGAAGGGTATCGATGCGGCGTTCAAAGAGGCGAATGCTGACGGCGGTATCCACGGGCGAATGCTCGAACTCGAAACGCTCGATGACCAGTATGAAACCGACCCTGCGTTTGACAACACCCGCAAGCTGATTGGAGAGGAGCAGGTTTTCGCGCTGATCGGAGCGGTCGGCACCCCGACCTCCCGGGCGGCGTTGCCGCTGGCAGAGGAGGCGGAAGTCCCCTTCATCGCCCCGTTCACCGGGGCTCAACTCCTGCGCGGCGATGGGTTGGGTCAAGTCCTCAACTTCCGTGCCTCTTATCACGAGGAAACACGAGAGATGGTGAGGTTGCTCAGCGAAGCCGGCAAAACCAGGGTAGCGGTGCTGTACCAAAACGACTCGTACGGCAACGACGGGCTAACCGGCGTCAAGGCGGCGGTTGCGGGTCAAGCAGGCATGGAGCTCGTAGAATCCTGGTACTACCGGCGCAACACTACGGCCGTGAACTCGGCGGCGTTCCGGATAGCGGAAGCGAATCCGGATGCGGTGATCATTATCGGCGGCTACCAGCCGGCGGCGCGGATCATCGAGAAACTGCGCATGAAGCTGGAGCCGGACCCTACGTTCCTGGCGGTGTCATTCGTCGGCAGTGACGCGCTGGCGGGCGAGCTTGGCGCTGTGGGTGAAGGCGTTTACGTCACGCAAGTGGTGCCGCTGCCCACCGATACCAGCAGCACGGTTGTGGCCAATTACACCAGCGCATTGACCACATACTATCCCCAGGAGACCCCCGGGTTCATCTCCCTGGAGGGCTACATCGCGGGACGGTTGGCCGTTCAGCGACTCGAAGCCTGCGGCGTCAACCTGAGCCGGGAGTGCTTCCTCAATGTCTTGAGCAGCACCACACCGGTTACCATAGACGACCTCACGCTCCAATTCGGTCCCGGCGACAACCAGGGGTCTGATGAGGTGCATCTGACCGTAATCGGGGCAGACGGCCAACTACAGCCGGCAACGAGCATCTCGAGCTCGCCATGATGTGCTGAACACGGAATAGCCTCGCCCAAGCCAACTCCCCGCGACCGGTTTAGCGTCGCGGGGAGTTTTTCATTCCACACCGTCGCCGGCGTTGGATCTCCGTGGCCGGCGGCTGGGCTAACGTCGTGTATAATGCGCCAAATTCCGCCCCTGGCCACCTTCTGAGGAGCGCAATACATGGCACAGGCAGCCGGCGTCAACCCCGCTCAATCCGCGACGCAGGACGCGCCGCCCCGAACCAAGGGCTCCGTGATGGCGACCACCCTGGTGGGCGCCCACGCCTTTGAGCACCTGTACGCTCACAGCATACCGGTTATCATCCTGGCCATCATCACCGAGTTCGAGCTGGGCGCGCTCAGCGTCGGCGCCGTGGTGGCCATCCGCTCCATCTTCGGCGGCATCACCAGCACCGCCGGCGGCTTTCTGGTTGACCTCTTCCACCACCGGGTGGCCTGGGTTCTGTCCATCAGCACGTTCATGATCGGCCTGGGCTACCTGCTCATGTCCATCGCCCCGTCCTACGCCCTGATCCTGTGCGCCATCGCCCTGGGGTCCATGGGCAGCGCGTTGTGGCACCCGCCGGCCCTGGGCCTGCTGGCCCGGCGGTTCCCGGAACGGCGGGGTCTGTTCATATCCATGCACCGCTCCACGGGCAGCGTCGGCGACGTCATCGGCCCGCTGGCCGCCGGCGCGCTGATCGCCGGCGCCCTCACCTGGACCGGCGGCTCAGAAGGAGCCGAGGTAGGCGTCTCGTATGCGCTCCCCTGGGGCACCGTCGACTGGCGGTACATCCTGGGGTTCAGCACCCCGATCATGTTCGTCGCCACCGTGGTCATCTTCATCCTGCTGCGCAACGCCGGCAGCGAGCGTCCGGTCAACGTCGATGTCGGCGCGCGCATCCGCACCAACTGGGCCGGCATGAAGGATGCCTTCCGCGGCACCGGCATGTGGGCGATATTCACCGTCTCCGCGGTGCGGGGCATGGCCGACCGCTCCCTGGTATTCCTGGTTCCCCTCTACCTGATCCACCTGGGGGTTGGCGAGTTCCAGGCCGCGGTGCACGTCATGCTCATGGTGCTGCCCGGCATCCTTTTCGGCCCGATCATCGGCTCGCTGTCCGACCGGATCGGCCGACGCCCGCTGATCATCTTCATCATGGGCGTCACCACCATGCTCACGATAGCGATCATCCTGGTCAGCGGCGGAGGCTACACGGCGTGGATCACCGTTTTCGTCGCCATCTACGGCATGATGAACTTCTCGGTGAACAACCTGACCCAAGCCGCCGCGGCCGACATCGCCGCCGGCCGCCGGCTGGAGTCCAGCTTCCTCGGCCTGATGTGGGGCAACAACACGCTGTTCGGAGCCATCGCCGCCTTCATGATCTTCGGGCCGGTGGAATGGTTCGACTGGCAGTACGGCTTCTTCATCGCCGCCGGCATCTACTTCGCGGGCTTCCTCATCTCGCTGCTGATCCCGGGCAAGCCCCGTGAGCCCGAAGCCGTCCCCATGCCGGCCTAGACGCGAGGCACATTCAGGTTGGCCGCAGCGCAGGGGACGCTTCCCGACGCGCCGGTGACGGGTGAACGCCGCACCGGCAATCGGGTACTGGCGTCCACCCTGATCGGAGCCCACGGCTTCGAGCATCTGATCTCCAACAGCATCCCGCTGCTGACCACGGTGATGGCCGTGGATCTGGGCCTGGGCGCGTTGCAGGTGGGGGCCATTGTGGCGGTGCGTTCGGCGGCGGCGGGCATCACCAGCGTCACCGGCGGGTTCCTGTCCGATCTGCTCCACCACCGGATCGCGTATGTGCTGTCCATCAGCGCGTTTCTCACGGCGGTGGGACTGCTGCTGATTGCGATTTCGCCGTCCTACGCCGTGATACTGCTGGCGCTGGCTTTGGCGTCCTCCGGCGCGGCGCTGTGGCATCCGCCGGCGCTGGGTCTGCTGGCCCAGCGTTTCCCCACCCGTCGGGGCCTGTTCCTGTCGATGCACCGCTCCACCGGCAGCGTGGGCGACGTGGTGGGCCCGATGATCGCCGGCATCCTCCTGCTGGGAGCGTTGCAGTGGGAGGCCTCTGACGGTCTCGTCGTGGGCTGGGAACTGGGCCTGGAGCCCATCAGCTGGCGCTGGATCCTGGCCTTCGGCGCGCCGATCATGTTCGTCGCCACCTTTGTCATCTACGTCCTGCTCCGCCACGCGGGAGACGCGCCGCCGGTGAACGTGGACCTGGGACAGCGGCTGAGGTCGGTTTGGGGAAGTACCTACGTGGCCTTCCGCGGCACCCGGCTGTGGGCCATCTTTGCCGTGGCCGCGGTGCGCGGCATGGCCGACGGGTCGATGCTGTTCCTGGTGCCGCTGTACCTGACCCAAGCGCTGGGCATCAACACCTTCCAGGCATCGGCCCACCTGGCGCTGATGGTCGGCCCGGCGATGGTCACCGCGCCGCTGCTGGGGGCCCTGTCCGACCGGGTGGGACGCAAGTCGCTCATCGTGTTCCTGATGGCCTTTGCCACAGTCCTGACCCTGGCCATTCCCATGGGCGGGCAGCAGTATTCCGTCTGGGTCACCGTGTGCGTCGCGCTCTACGGATTGCAGCACTTCACGGTGATCAACCTAACCTCGGCGGCCGCGGCCGACGTCGCCGCCCGTTACCGGCTGGAGTCCAGCTTCCTGGGCCTCATGTGGGGCAACAACGTTCTCTTTGGGGCCGTCGCCGCCGTGTTCATCTTCGGCCCCATCGAGTGGCTGGGCTGGCAGTACGGCTTCTTCATCGCCGGCGGGATTTACGGCGTGGGCTTCCTCGCGTCCCTGGCCATCCCCAGCCGGGAGCGGGAGCCGGCGACTACGTGACCCGGTGCTAAAATGGGTTCGTAGCGTTTGGCTGCGCCGCGCCTGGGTCGAAGACGCTGCCAGACAGCGAAACCGATGTTGAAGCAAGCACCATGGCCAGCCAGCCGGAATACGACGCCAACTCCGAGGCGGTTCGGACGCACCTGATTATCTTGCAGGACGTCATCCGGCGCATGGCCGGAAACAGCGCGTCGTGCAAGAACTGGTGCATCCTGCTGGTGGCGGCCATCCTGGTGTTGGTGGCACGCACGGGTGCTCCCGCCTTCGCTTTGCTGGCCCTGATCCCGGCCGTGCTGTTCCTGTTCCTCGACGCCTACTACCTGGCGCTGGAGCAGGCATTTCGCCGTTCGTACGACGCCTTTGTCGACAATCTGCACGCGGGAGCGGTGACCCTGCCCGACCTGTACGTGGTCAAACCCGGCCGGCCAATCGGCCGGCAGATGCTGGTCAGCTTGCGCTCCACATCGGTCTGGCCCTTCTACCTGGCGTTGGTGGTGGCGATACTGCTGGTGTGGCTGCTCTCACCCGCCTGGCCGCCGGGGGATTGGTTCTCCTACCCGGCGCCTCCGGCGCCGCCCTGACGGGCCGGCGGAACGGCGCGCGGTTGCCCGAACCCTGCGCCCGGGCCGGCTATAATGATTGAGTGCTTATTGGAACACTGATATGTACGCAGTAACCAATTTTGGCGGCAGCGCTCGCGTCGCTGGAGCGCTTCTCCTCCTCACTGCGGTGGCCACCGCCGTCATGGTGCCCACCCGCCTCATGGCCGACGCCGACCAGCCCACCCTGCGGCTCACCCTGGAGGCAATCTCCGCCAACACCCTGCCTTATACCTACAGCGCCATCGCGCGCATATTTTCTGGGGTCTTCCTGCTGGCGGCTGCCGGTTTGATGCGGTCCGTAACCACCCCCTACCGCCCGGCGCCGGCTCGGCTGGCGATGACGGCCCTGTCGCTGTCCGGCGTGGTAACGATCGTTTCGGGTGTGTGCGCCATCATGCTGACCACCATCGGCCCCTCCGCCATCGCGCTTGACGACGCGCGGTTGCTTGAAACGGCCGGCCGTCTCGACGCCGCCCGCTGGATAACCGGCAAAGTCGGTTTCACCCTGGCTGGTCTGGGCCTCATCGCTCTGGGGCCGGTGCAGTGGCGCGTGGGCGGCCTGCTCAGGGTTTCGGCTGTGGCCGACGTGATCATCGGCGCGGCCATGTTGTTCATCTGGGTCGACGCTGCCACCGCGATGCACCGGGTCTCCGGCATCGCCTTCCTCGCCTGGCTCGTCGTCAGCGGCCTGTGGCTGGTCGCCGGATTGCTCAAGCCGCCGGCGCCGGCCACGCAGCAGGATGTCTGAATCAGGATTTGCCGGATTTGAGGATTTACAAGATTGAGCGCCTTGTGCCGGGATGACTACAATCCTGATAATCCTATAATCTTGGAAATCCTGATTCTGACAATTCCGCAACAGGAGTTCGCTGCCATGGCCGACCGCGCCACTAACCTCGCCACCGTCCGCCGCATCCGCGAAGAACTGACCACGCTCCTGGACGGGATGGATTACTGCCTGGACTGGAAGGACGGCGACAACTGGTGCGCCCGCGAGGTGCTGTATCACCTGGTGGACACACCGGAGGGCGGCATCGGCAGCGTCATCGCCGGCGTATTGGGTGGAACCCGGGATGAGGTAACCATCCTGCCCGACGCCAACAACATGACGCCCGAGCGGATGGCTGCCGACATCGACGAGGCGCTGGCCGGCCCGCTGGCCATCCTGCAAACTGCCGAGGATGCCATTGCCAACGCAGACGATGGCGACTTTGAGGGACGAACCGCCCTGGCGCACCTGCCACACCGCGGCATCCACGAGCAACGCACGGCACAATCGTTCATCGACGGCCTGGAACGCCACTGGGGCGAGCACCTGAACCAGATCCGCGCCATCCGCGAGACTCTGGGCATGTGATGCGCTCGATTGTTGCGGCGACGGTTCCGTGGACGTGCGTACTGGTCGCAGCGCTGCTGCTGGCGGCGTGCGACGGCGGGGAGCGAACTCTTGACGTCGGTTTCTACGCCTATTTCGCGCCGGTGAGCCATAGCGCTGACGAAGCGCCCGGCTCTCCGGGATTCAATACGCACCGGGGCTACGAAGCCGATCTGCTCACGGCCCTGGAAGCCATGAATGGGGCTGGTCTGTCATTTAACCGTCGCGCCATTGCGGAATGGCCCGGCATCTGGCTCAAATCCGCCGGCGATGAGTTCGACATCGTGGGCGGCGGCATCACCATCCTGGACTCCCGCACTCGCAACGACGACGGCGACACACTGGTTGCCTTTACCAATGGACACATCGCTTTCCGGCAATCACTGCTGGTACGGGCCGATGATGCCGGGCGACTGGCGGACCATGACGCCCTTTCCGACGATGACAAGGTGGGGGCGCTGGCTGGCACCACCGGCGAGGCTCGCCTGCTCCAATTGACTGGCCTGGCCGATGCCGACGGCGTCCTGGCCGCCGGAACCCGGTTTGAAACCGCCTCCGGCCTGGTTACCGCCGACGGCAGCGCGGACTACGTCATCACCGCCGCCGGAACGTCGCCGGTCCTGGAAGGACGCCGCCATCTGCGCCCTCCTGCCGACACGATGCCCCAGGTGGTCTATCTTGGCGACGAGTTGGGCGAGCGCGAGCTGCTGGAGGCTCTGGCCAACGGCGACATCGACGCCCTGGCGCGGGGTGAAATCGGCAACACCGACGCCGCGCAGGAATCGGGCGGCGCATTCGTGGTTGCCGCCTTGGACGACGCGGTGGAGTACGGCGGTTTCACCGTAGCCGCCGGCGATACCGACCTGCTGGCCCTGCTCAACGAGCGCATCGACTATCTGACCGACAACCGGCGTATTGGCTATGCTGAATGGCGCGCCGACCCGACGGTATTCATGCAGCGTGGCGCGCAGTGGCGCCGGTAAGGCTCGCCGCCGTTTGACACCCATGAAACCGCCCGGTTATATTTCGCTTAATTTCGTTCTCAAAAAGGGAGGAAACCAGCAATGACAACTCAGAGGGGAAGAGTTCGGTTTGAAGCCGGCAACGTAGCCTTCATCGTCCAACACGAGCTGTGGGACGGCAACATCCAGGACCATTCCGACCAGGGCGTGGTCATCCTGGTCGACGTCGGCGGAGAGACCGCCCTGCGCTTCAACTGTTTCGACATCGAGAAGAGCTATATCTACGCGCCGGACGGCGACAGCGTCCCGTACCGGATGGACCACACCGTCGACGGCAACCCCATCGGCTGGTCGGTGCGGACCATGCGCAGCAACCTGGGCGTCATGCTCACCCGGGCCGGCTATGGCGACGCCGCCGGATCCTTGGACATGAACGCCGTCAACGCCGCGTTGGACGAGGTCGACGCCACCGCCCGGGTCAAGTTCGCCGGTGAGCGCAACACCGTCAAGCACAACCGCGGCACCGACATCATCGAGGCCGGCAACATCCGCTTCGGCCTGGAGATGCGCCGGCAGGCATCCGGCGACGGCGGCCTGGCCATCCACGTCCTCAGCGATCTCGCCGGCAACACCGGCCGCGTGTTCACGGAGGAGACGGAGCTGCTGGCCTTCGACTGCTTCCGGGACGAGCCGCACTACCACTATGGCCCCCGCAACAAGAACCACCGCATCTTCTGGGACAAGACGCTGGTTCCCGATCCGCTGGGCTGGTGCCTCGACCAGTTCAAGACCGGCAAGCTCAAGGCCATGCTGGAGCGCGCCGGCTACCCCGGTGTCGCCGCCGACCTGGACGAGGACCTTCTCGCCTCGGTTATCCCGCAGGTCGAGGCCCGCGGCCGCGAGATGGAATCCGGCGGCATCCCCGCCGAGGTGACGCCCAACCTGGTGCAGTAGTCCGAGAGCTCCAGCCAAGGCCATCAGGCTCAAAATTGCCGCCGCCGGAGAACGACCGGCGGCGGCGTTACTTGGTTTGCCGTTCGCAAATGCCGAGTGATAGACTCACCGCAGCAGCGTCTGTGTACAGTACACGGCCACTGCAATCACCGCTGCGCTCCTGTGGGACAGATTATGACCACCACTAGGGAAAAACTGCTTACTGCCGACGATCTCCTGGAACTATATGCCCAGGGTGTGCGCGGCGAGCTGATAATGGGGGTACTGCACGAAACCGTGTCAAATGGACTGGAACACGGCGAAGTGATCGTAAATCTCTCGACCGAGTTTCGCAACTTCGTCCGGCCCCGTCGATTGGGGCGTGTGGTAGCCTCCGACTCCGGCATCCAGCTGGAGCGCAACCCGGATACGGTGCGGGAACCGGATATAGCGTTCATATCCGCCGCGCGGCTGCCCCTGGGCTCGCGGGTGACGGGATACTCCCAAGTGGTTCCCGATCTGGTGGTTGAGGTGGTGTCGCCCAGCGACCGTCCGGCGCAAGTGTACGACAAGGCGCAGATGTGGCTGCGTTTCGGTGTCCGGTTGGTTCTGATCATTGACCCGGAGGCGCGCAGCGTCATGGCCCTGCCGTCGGAAGGCCCGACGCGGACCTTCGCCGAGGACGATACGCTGGACTGCGGCGACGTATTGCCCGGCTTCTCCTGCGCCGTGCGCGACGTCTTCGATACGTAATTGAGCGTAGAACCCCCATGCCCTCCACCACAGGCATCACCGTCAAAGTCGTCGAAACGCCCGCCGAACTGGAGGGCGCGTTCAGCCTGCGCATCCGCGTCTTCGTCGGCGAGCAGGGCGTGCCTGCCGAGATCGAGCTGGACGAGGCCGATACCGATCCGGGCACCGTCCACGCCGTGGCCCTGCATGACGGGGTCATCATCGGCACAGGCCGGCTGCTGCCCGATGTGGACGGCAAGGGTCCGCACATCGGGCGCATGGCGGTGGAACAGGACCGGCGACGCGCCGGCGTCGGCGGGTTGGTGCTGAACTTTCTGGAAGACCAGGGCCGCGCCCTCGGTTTCCGGCAGATCACCCTCCACGCCCAGGAGTACGTCAAGTCCTTCTACGCCGGCCACGGTTACCGGGAAGTCGGCGACATCTTCGAGGAAGCCGGCATCCCCCACCGCGAGATGGTCAAGGAATTGTAGCAACCGGAGAGGTGACAGGCATGGGAATTCTCACCGATGACATGAAGCGGGTTCTGACCGAGCAGCGCCTGATCTTCGCCGCAACCGTCTGCCCGGACGGCACCCCCAACCTGTCGCCCAAGGCCACCACCATGATCTGGGACGACGATCACATTTTGTTCACTGACCTGGCCTCACCGGGCACCATGCGGAACCTGGCCCACAACCCGTCCATCGAGATCAACGTCGTGGATCAGTTCGCCCGCAAGGGCTACCGCTTCAAGGGCACCGTGGCCATCCACGCCGGCGACGAACTGGAAGCCACGGTGAAGGAGCGGATGCGCAACGGCCCGTCCAACGTGACCGGATTGGCCGACAGTGTGCGCGCCGTGGTCCTGATCCGCGTGGAGCAGGCCCTGCCGCTGGTATCCCCCGGTTATTGGGGCGGCGCCACCGAGGCCGACACCCGCCGCAACTGGGAAGACTACTGGGCCGGTGTCAACACGGCCTGGCACGCGCGCCAGGCCGAGCAAGTGCCGGCGGAAACCGCGTAGGGGCGAATAGCGCTATTCGCCCCGCGTATCAGAGCGCGGCTACGCTGCCGCCGCGGTTTCCACTCCGTCCATCACCCGCACTTCCATCTTGGCGATGTGGCTGGTGGGCCGGTCGCCCAGCGCCGTGCGCTCCGGCGACGCGAAGTAGGCCGCTTCCTTCTCCGCAATGTCGTCCGCGCTGTCGAACCGGCGTACCCAGATGAACTCCGTCCGTTCGGCGTTCACGTAGCTGGACACCACCGGGATGCCGAGGCGGTCGTGCAGCGGCCGGATGTGCTCGTTGAAGACGCCGAGCCACGAGTCCATCATGCCGCGATTGATGGTGTAGATGCGCAACTGGTAGGTAGCCATGGTTGTTCCTCCGGGTTTGTCTGAATCGGGATTTGCCGGATTTCATGATTTACAGGATTGACGCACTAATCTTGTTAATCTCCAAGTCCTGTAAATCCTGATTCTGACAATCTCACGCGACCTGGTACTGGGCGATGGCATCCTGGCTGAAGGACAGGCCCAAACCGGGCCGGTCCGGCACGACGAGATCGCCATCCACGATGTCCGGCGTCTCGTCAAAAAGCCGCAGCGACCACGGCATGTATTCCACCGTCAATCCGTTGGGTATCGCCGAGATCGTGTGCACCTGCACCTCGGGTATCAGGTGGGACACCACCGGCAGGTTGAACGCCTCCGCCATGCCGGCGATCTTGCGGAAGGGCGTGATGCCGCCGGCCCGCAGCAGGTCCACCATCACGATGTCGATGCTCCGGTGCTCCACCATGTGGCGGAAGGGCCGGATGCCGTACACGTACTCCCCGGCGGCGATGGGCGTGGTCAGCGCGTCGGCGACCCGCGCCAGCCCCTGGTAGTCGTCCCGGGCCACCACGTCCTCCAGCCAGAACAGGTGGTACTCCTCCACCATGCTGCCGATCTGGATGGCCTGGTTCACGTTCCAAAGCTGGTTGATGTCGCACATCAGGTCGATATCGGGCCCGATGGCGTCCCGCAGGGTGCGGATGCGGGCCACCTCGCGGGCGGCCGTGGGCTCCGCGCCCATCTGCGTCTTCATCTGGCGGAACCCCTGCTCCACCAGTCGCGGGCCGGCCTCGGACAGGTACTCCAGACCCATGGGGCGCATCAGCGCGCCGCTGGCGTAGGTGGGCGCCCGGTCCCGGTACCCGCCCATGAGGCTGCACACGGTCTGGTCCAGCGCCTTGGCCTTGATGTCCCACACCGCCATGTCGATGGGCGCCAGGCCCAGGGACAGGATACCCTCCGGCCCCGCCGACGAGCAGGCGTCCATCAGCTTGCCCCACACGGCTTCGGGGTTCATGGGATCCTCGCCCACCGCCAGTTCCACCAGGTCGTCCACCGCTCGCCGCAGCGCGTGCACCAGCGGCCCGCCGAAGAAGGTCAGGCCAATGCCGGTGATGCCCTCGTCGGTGTTCAGTTCCAGGGTGACGAACTCGCGGGTGCCCGGTTGGTCGATGCCCACCACCAGCGGGTTGTCCGCCGGTGTCTGCAAAACGCGCGTGGTGCCGCCGGTAATTCTCATAAGGGTCTACTCCCAGGGTGGATTGTCCTAGCGTCGGCCAATTATAACCCGAACCACCCGCGCCTGTTTGACGCGCGCCCGCCGCCGGCGTAGCATTACCCATATCTCACTTGCAGATTCAAGCACCCGGGAGGCGCTGATGACGACTGTACCGAACAATACCGACGAAATCCGCCAGGCCGTCCAGGAGCACTACGGCCAGCGCGCCCTGCGGGTGATCGAGTTGACCGATATCACGCCCCAGGGCGAGGGCTGCGGCGCGGAAAACTGCGGCCACGGAACCTGTGGCGCCGACGATTGCGGACACGACGCTGCGGCCTGCGGCTGCGGCGACGCTACCGCCACCGCCTGCTGCGGCCCGGCCGACACCGAGCACGCCATGGCGCTGTACAACGAGGCCCAGCTCCAGGGTCTGCCCGTGGAGGCCATGGCCGCCTCCGCCGGCTGCGGCAACCCCACCGCCCTGGCCGACCTGCGCCCCGGCGAAACCGTGCTCGACCTCGGCTCCGGCGGCGGCATCGACTGCTTCATCGCCGCCGATCAGGTGGGCGAGTCCGGCAAGGTCTTCGGGCTGGACATGACCCCCGAGATGCTCGCGTTGGCCAACGCCAACCGGGACCGCATGGGGCTGCACAACGTCGAGTTCGTGCAGGGCCACCTCGAGGATATCCCCCTGCCTGACGCCAGCGTCGACGTCGTGATCAGCAACTGCGTCATCTGCCTGTCCCCGGACAAGGACGCCGTGTTCCGGGAAGCATTCCGCGTGCTGACCCCCGGCGGCCGCCTCCACGTGTCCGACATGCTCGCCTTGACCGAGGACGGGCCACGCCTGACCGACGCCGAATCCTGGGCCTCCTGCATCGGCGGCGCCGAGTTCCGCGGGACCTACCTGGGACGTATGGAGACCGCCGGTTTCGTGGACATCGCCACCATCGACGAGTCGATCAGACTCGACGAGGATGATGTCCCTCTGAACGTAGCCAGCGTCAAGGTGTCGGCCCGCAAACCGTAATGACCCAGTTGTAAGGCGCCGCGTGCGTGGGCCAGGGGCAGGTTCTAAACCTGCCCCTTCATTTTGCCGCGCGCCGAGGTTTGACGCGCAGTATCAATATCGATATCATATCTTCGTGTACAGTAAGGTGGTCAGGTTTGAACAATGGGCTGACCCCCGTAATCCCAAGTTTAGCGCTATTAGATAAGATGTGGAAACATGATCTATTCACACAGGAATACGGGAGGTTCGCGTGGATATCAACGCTGCCATTGCGGCGCTTCGCGCGAATCCCAGAGGGATTCGTTACGGTAAATTGGTTGAAATATGCGACCGCTTCTTCGGAACGCCACGCCAAAGCCGATCAAGCCATCGGGTCTACCGCACCCCATGGCCTGGGGATCCCCGAGTGAACATACAGAATGACAAAGGCATGGCGAAGGCATATCAGGTACGGCAGGTAATCCAGGCTCTGGAGAGGCTCAAAAATGACGGTTGACCATTACACTTACCGGGTCACTTGGTCCGCCGATGACGAGGAATTCGTTGGTCTGTGCGCCGAGTTCCCCTCGCTGAGCTGGCTGGCACCCACTCAGGAAGCAGCATTCTCCGGAATCCGGGACGTGGTGGCTGACTGTGTAGCAGACATGCAGGCCGACAATGAAACTGTCCCGGAGCCTTTTGCTGACCGCAGTTACAGCGGAAGGTTCGTAGTGCGTGTGCCACCGGAAACGCATCGCGCGCTGGCTATCAGGGCAGCGGAAGAAGGTGTCAGCCTCAATCGGTTGGTCAGCGCACGGCTTGCCAATGAAGTAATGCGCTGACGGTCCGTCGCTGCTCCAACGCTGCCACACCGCCGCATTGCGCGCTATAATGCTTTGGATTTGCCGCAACACGTTTGTTGAGATGGTCCAGAATGTCCGAAGCCCCGCAGAATAGCGCCACCGACGATTATGCTCGCCAGTTCATGCCGCCCGAGCGCCGCGCCCGGTTGGCCGCTGAGCAACCCCCGGCGGACACCGTTGAGGAAACCGTTGCGGTGGCAGACGCCCCGCCGTCGGCTGCACCGGACACCGTCGAGGAAGCCGCCGAAGCGCCGGTGGTCACCAATGGCGCGACCGTGGACGCGCCTGAAGAGGCCCTGGTCGCAGCAGCGCCGCCCCCACGTCCGGTATCCGACAACGGCGCCCGTCCGGTCGCGCCAGCGCCCGAGCCGTGGCAGGACGTCGTCGACGAAGACGCGACTGCGCCAGCGTACGTAGAGGCCAACGACCTTTTCAAGATCTACAAGCCGGCCGACTTGGAAGTGGTCGCTCTGCGCGGCGTCGATCTCGAGGTGCGCTCCGGCGAGTTGATCGGCATTGTCGGAGCCAGCGGTTCCGGCAAGACCACCCTGCTCAACATCCTCGCCGGACTCGAGCGTCCTTCCGCCGGACGCATCCGCGTGGGCGAACGGGATCTGCTGGACATCACCGACCAGGACCTGGTGGCCTACCGACGCCGCGAGGTCGGGTTCGTCTGGCAGGCCACCGGACGCAACCTGGTTCCCTACCTGAGTGTGCGCGACAATATCGAGCTGCCTCAGGCTATCGCCGGAACCGGCAAGCGTCAGCGCCGTGAACGCGCCGAGGAACTGCTCGAAGCCCTCCAGATGTCCGACAAGGGCCGCCGTTACCCGTCGGAGCTGTCCGGCGGAGAGCAGCAGCGCGTGGCCATCGCCGTTGCCCTGGCCAACAACCCTCCACTGCTCCTGGCTGACGAGCCCACCGGCGAGCTGGACACCAACATGGCCGAAGACGTCTTCCGGATGCTCCAGCGCATCAACCGTCGGTTTGGCGTGACCATCATCATCGTCACGCACTACGCGGGCATCGCCCGCTGGGTGGACCGCGTGGTCCGGATCCGCGACGGTCGCATCGGCTCCGAGTCCTACCTCATGTCGTCCTACCGGGGCGATGAGGGCCGTGAGGAGGAGTACCTGGTGATTGACCGCGCCGGCCGCCTCCAGCTGCCCCGGGAGTACGTGGAGCAGCTGTCGATGGAGGGACTGGCCACCGCCGGCATGGACGCGAGCACCGGTTCCATCACCCTGCGCCCGGCCTCGGCGCCCCATCGCAGCCGGGAGAGGTGGGAGACCGTTGCCGACGACTAGGCTCGCCTACAACAGTTCGTTAACTGAGGTGCCTTCATGGCGGAGGTGACGGCGGCATTGGCCGCGGAATCGGTCGTCCGCGAGTTCGGCGAGGGGGACAGCGCCGTCCGCGCGGTCAACGAGGTCACGGTGAATATCGCGCCCGGCGAGTTCGTCGCCCTCGTGGGTCGGTCCGGCTCGGGCAAGACCACCTTGCTGAACCTGCTGGCAGGACTTGACCGCCCCAGCTCCGGCCAGGTGTGGTTCGAGGGACGCGAGTTGTCCCAGATGCCGGAGCGAGAACTGGTCGGGCTACGCCGCGAACGCATTGGCTTCGTGTTCCAATCCTTCGGCCTGATACCCCTGCTGTCGGCCTTTGAGAACGTGGAGCTACCCCTGCACATCGCCGGCGTGTCGTGGCGTGACCGCCGCCGCCGCGCCAACGAGGCCCTGGACCTGGTGGGGCTCACCGGACGCTCCGGCCATCGGCCTTATGAGCTGTCCGGAGGCGAACAGCAGCGCGTCGCCATCGCCCGCGCCCTGGTTGCAGATCCGTCCGTGCTCTTCGCCGACGAGCCCACGGGCGAGCTGGACAGCGTCACCGGTCAGACCATCGGCGGCATCATGCGCGATATTGGAGCCAGTCGGGGCGTCACCGTGGTCACCGCCACCCACGACCTGATGCTGGCGGACATGGCCGACCGGCGCCTCCAGATGGCCGACGGGCGCATCCAGGCCGTCGACGGCGCGCCGACTGGCTGACCTCGATAGTCGCTTCCTGGTCCCTTCGTCGTTTGCGGCGTTCTGTGCGGGCGTGTTATATTCAGGCCCACTTGCAGGTATTTTGGAACACGTAAACGGGAGCATTGCATGGCTTACGTAACGCCGCGAGATGGCGAAACCCCAGAGAGCCTGGTGAACAGATTCCGGGCGTCGGTACAGCACGCCGGCATCCTGCGCGAGTTGAAGGACCGCCGGTTCTTCCGTTCCAAGGCGCAGAAGGAGCGCCTGGCGGCCCAGCGAGCGGCACGCCGGCGACGACGCCAGCGGCGGTAGGCCATTCGGGGCTGGCCGAGAGCCGGCCTCCGCAAATTGACCGGTTGCGGGCGCAGTGCTAGACTCCGCCCGCGTCACAAACGGAATGGGCCGGCCGGGGCGCAAGCACGCCCGGCGGCGTTCTTCATACCAAGGAGGGCAGGTTTGCCGCGCTACGATTATCGCTGTACGGAGTGCTCAAACGAGTTCGAGCTGGTTCAGAAATTCAGCGAGGCTGGACAGGGAGAGTGCCCCTTGTGCGGCGGCGCCGGCCAGCGCGTATTCCACGCCGTGCCGGTGATCTACAAGGGCAGCGGCTTCTACACCACCGACTACGGTCGTCCCAAGCGCCCCGTCGAGAAGGAAGACGGCAAGGAGTCTGCCTCCGAGTCCACGTCCTCCGGCTCGTCCAACGGCAGCAGCGGCGGCGACAGTTCGTCCGGCGACTCGGGGTCCTCGGACACTCCCGCTCCGGCCGCGGCAGCCACCGGCGACTCGGCCTGATCGACTCCCTCGCCTACACGACCAAGCGGGCCACGCTCCAGGGTGCGGCCTTTCCATTGCCCGGAACCCACTCCTCCAGACCATGCGCGCCCTGATCCAGCGGGTAACCTCAGCGTCCGTGTCCGTTAATGACGCCGAAGTCGGACGCATCGGCGCCGGCCTGGTGGTGCTCCTCGGCGTCGCGGAGGGCGACGACGAGCCCGGCGCCCGTTACCTGGTGGACAAGATCGTGAACATGCGCATTTTCGCCGACGATCAGGGCCGCTTCAACCTGTCGGCTCTGGACGTGGGCGGGGATCTGCTGGTGGTGTCGCAGTTCACCCTGCACGCCGATACCCGTCGCGGCCGTCGCCCCGACTTCACCGCCGCCGCCGATCCCGAAACGGCCAACCGGCTCTACGAACGCTCCGTGGAGATGTTCCGCGAAACCGGCCTGACCGTTGCCACCGGCGAGTTCCAGGCCTACATGCAAGTCAGCCTGCAAAACGACGGCCCGGTCACCATCATGGTCGACAGCGCCGATCGCGGCCGCCCCCGGCGGGGGTAGTCACCAGGATCATCACTGGCGCTGGTCTAGCGGTGCCAGCCCATCCCCTTGTACATCCCGCGCAGGAAGGCGATCTGTCCGCCGTGGGACACGCAGTCCCACGTCATCTGCCCCAGCGCCGCCGCCACGGTGCGCGGCTCCGACACCGGCGGGATGATCTTCGCCTGCTGCATCTGGGCTTCCGTCAGGCCGGGCAGGTATTCGCGCAGGGCAGAACGGACCTGCTCGAAGTACTCCATCTGCAGCTTGCGCGACGGCGGCTGCCAGTCGCACACCATCTGGTGCGTCCAGCCCAGGCCGCGGTTCTCGCCGTCGGCCGGCATCCCGAAGTGCTGCTCCCAGTTGTTGGTGTCCCACAGCTGGGGCAGGTCCCGCAGGCGGGTGTGGATGAAGGAATCGATCACCCGGGACAGGTGCCACAGGATCCACGCCACCGAGTTGCAGTCGTCGGCCGGGATGCGCCCGAATTCCTCGTCATCCAGATCCCTCAGCGCCAGGTCGATGGTGGTGAAGTTGTTTTCCAGGGCCGAAATCAGGCCGTCGGCGGCAGCGGGCATGGTGGTCGCCTCCTGATCGTGTGTGAACGGGGAACTGTTTCTAGGATAACAGCAAAGCGGGTGGCGCACCCGATCCTCAGGCGTACCCGCTGTCATAAATTGTCAGAATCAGGATTTGCGGGATTTTATGATTGGGCAGGATTGGGAGATCTACATCATGGAACAGTTCCAATCCCGGTAATCCGTAAATCTTGAAAATCCTGATTCTGACGTTTCCCCACCCGCCGGGACTATACTATCGGCAACTCTCAGGCATCAACCGCAGGACGACCCCGATGAGCACTCCTTCTACCCCGCCGCCTGACCCTGGTGATCCGGCCGAACGCGCCCGCCGGCTGCGCGACCAGCTCTGGTTCCACAACGAGCGCTACTACAATGACGACGCTCCGGTCATCAGCGACGGGCAGTACGACGCGCTGATGCAGGAACTGCGCGACTTGGAAG
This sequence comes from Dehalococcoidia bacterium, assembly GCA_965207585.1. GTDB lineage: Bacteria > Chloroflexota > Dehalococcoidia > Lucifugimonadales > UBA3495 > Bin87. The sequence continues at coordinate 992,233 of CBDBMT010000003.1, forward strand.
CCGCCCACCCCGAGCTCCGGTCCGCCAGCTCGCCCACCCAGATCATCGGCGGCAGCGCCTCCGACCGCTTTCCCCAGGTTGAGCATCCCATTCCCATGCTGAGCCTCGCCAACGCCTTCAGCCGCGACGACCTGGAGGCATGGCACCGCCGGGTCACCGACCTTTTGGACGGTCAGTCTTTCCGCATGGTGGCCGAGCTGAAGATCGACGGCCTCGCCGTGCGCCTGGTCTACCGTGACGGAGCCTTCGTCCTCGGCGCCACCCGCGGCAACGGCCAGACCGGCGAGGATGTCTCCCCCAACCTGCGCGAGGTCGAGAGCATCCCCCGCTCGCTCCGCGGAGACTTCCCGTCCGACCTGGAGGTGCGCGGCGAGGTCTACCTGCCCCTGGACAGTTTCCAGCGCATGAACGAGGAGCGGGCGCGCAACGGCGAATCCCTCTACGCCAACCCCCGCAATACCGGCGCGGGCACCATCCGTCAGCTTGATCCAGAGGTGACCCGCAGCCGCAACATGCAGATCTGGACCTACAGCCTCAATCACACTGGCGACGCGCCCATGCCCGCCGGACATTGGGAGGCCCTGGAGCGGCTGCAATCCTATGGCTTCCGGGTCAATGACGAGAATCGCATCTTCGACACCGTCGATGAGGTCTGCGCCTTCTACGATGAGATGCTGCACCGTCGTCACGACTGGAACTACGAGGCCGACGGCGTGGTGGTCAAGGTCGACAGCCTGACCCAGCAGAACGCCCTGGGCTTCGCCGGCCGCGAGCCCCGCTGGGCCATCGCATACAAGTTCCCCGCCGAGCGCGCCAACACCCGCCTGCTGGACATCATCATCAACGTCGGTCGCACCGGCAGTCTGAACCCCCAGGCCATCCTGGAACCCGTCGTCGTCAGCGGCGCCACCGTCCAGCACGCCTCCCTGCACAACGAGGAGGACATCCACCGCAAGGACATCCGCATCGGCGACCTGGTGGAAATCGAGCGCGCCGGCGACGTCATTCCCCATGTGCTGGGCCATGTCCCCGTCCCCGGCGAGGAGCGCGGGCCGGAGTTCCGGATGCCCGAACGCTGCCCCGAGTGCGACACCGTTGTGGTTAAGGAGCAGGGCGACGCCATGCACCGCTGCCCCAACTCGGCCTGTCCCGCCCAGTTCTTCGAATCGCTCAAGCACTTCGTCAGCCGCAGCGCCATGGACATCGACGGCCTGGGCGAACGCTGGTGCCGCATCCTCATCGACCGGGGCCTCGTCTCCGACGTGTCCCACGTGTACGGGTTGAAAATGGAGCAGCTCACTGAGCTGGACCGCATGGGCGAGAAGCTGGCCACCCGCATCCTCGACAACGTGGAGGCCAGCAAGCGCCGCCCGCTGGCCCGTATCCTCTTCGCCCTGGGCATCCTCCACGTCGGCGCGGAGGTGGCCGAACTGCTGGCCGCCCGCTATGCCAGCCTGGACGAGGTTGGCGATGCCACCATTGACGAACTCACCGAGATCGAAGGCATCGGCCCCCGCATCGCCGAGAGCATCGTCAGCTACTTCGCCACCCAGAGCAACCAGGCCACCATCGCCGGCCTCCGCGACGCCGGCGTCCAGCTCTGGCAGGAACTGGCCCCGGCAGACGAATCCGCGCAGCCCTGGAAGGGCCAGACCTTCGTAATCACCGGCACGCTCTCATCCATGACCCGTCGTGAGGCCGAGGGTCGGGTCAAGGCCCTGGGCGGCGCGACCACCTCATCGGTCAGCCGCAAGACCAACTGGCTGGTGGCCGGCGAGTCCGCCGGCAGCAAGCTGGCCTCTGCCGAGCGCCTGGGCGTCCCCGTCCTCGACGAAGACGCGCTGGTGGCCCTGCTGGATGACCCGGCCAGTATCGTTAGTGCGTCGGTTGACGCGGGCGATGATGCCGGCCAGCAGGCCTCGCTGTCGTTGTGACAACGCAGATCAAGGGGTAGAGTGCACAAGGGAGGTTCCGAAGCGAAGAATTTCCAAACAGTGTGGCCGGTCCGGCCGGGAGGATACTATGACAACACAGGTAGAAGCTCCCGTTGACGAGGGGATCCTTGGCGTACTGCGGCAAATGGGCATCGAGCGAGCCCACTTCGCATCCCGAAATCTGGGCGACTGGCGAGGATTGACGGTCAACTTCGCGGACGCCATCGTTTCCCTGACGCTGGTCTGTCCGCTGGGGTTCGATTCCCAGGCGTTGGCTCCCCTGGCCGAGCGGCTGCTGGTGTTCAACGCGGACCGAGGCGGCGCGACGGCGACCATCGACCGCAACCTCGCCGGCCTGGCGTCGGCGGCAAAGGTCACGCTGGCAGATTACGGCTACCCCAACAACTACGCCGACATCGGGGTCGAGCAGGGCGAACACATGACTTCGGCCATGCTCGACTTCCTGGCCGGCGTGGACGCCGCCAATGGCCTGCCCAACGCATCTCCTTCGGTCCAGGAAGGCGAGGTCGACGACATCTATTTTCGAGTCCAGGGGTCGGGGCCGCCCCTGGTCCTGCTGCCGCTGGGCGCGGCCCCGGCTCAATGGGATCCCGTCCTCAGCGCGTTTACCGAGCGATACTGCGTCATCACCCTCACCGGCCCGGTGCTGGGCATGGTGGGCAGCCTCGAAGGCCGGGGCCGCACTCCCGGTTACCTGTCCGCCGTGGGCAGCCTGATCGACGCCGCGCAGATCCAGCCCGGCGAAAGGGTGCTGGAGGCCGGTTGCGGCACCGGCGTGCTCTGCCGCTGGGTAGCCCATCGGATGGACCGCCAGAACCCGGTGGACGGGGTGGACGTCAACACCTACTTCCTGCGGGAGGCGGCGGACATCGCCCGCCGCGAGGGCATGGAGGATCTGGTCAGCTTCCATGAGGGCAGCGCCGAGGCCCTCCCTTTCGATGACGACACTTTCGACGTCGTATTCTCCAGCACCGTGATCCAGCGGGTGAACGCGGACCTGATGCTGCCGGAGCTGGTGCGCGTCGTGAAGCCCGGCGGCCGCATTGCGGTGCTGGGCCACGCCCACGACATGAACCGCTGGGTGAACCTGCCGCTGCGCCTGGACCTCAAGACGCGGATCGAGTCGCCCCCGTGGGTGGACGATCCCGGGCATCCCCAAGGGTGTGACGACTCGTCGCTCTACCAGCGCTTCGCCCGGCTGGGATTGCAGAACGCCCGCATGTTCCCCTTCATCAGCACTTTTGCGGAACCGGACCGGCTCCAATTCATGCAGGGCGGCATCCTGCCCACCCTGAACGCGGAGGAGGCCGCGGAATGGCGAGCGGCGGCGGAGCAGGCCCAGTCCGACGGCACCTTCTTCATCTCCACCCCGTTCCACTGCGCCGTGGGAACCAAACCGTAACCATCGCCATTCGTTCGGGAGGAACGCGGCGCAACCATCGCGTCGGACTAGGGTTTGTGGACAAATGATCCGCCTGACCACTAGCATGAAAAACTGAAGCTGGGCAGACCGCGCCAAGCCACTGGAGAAAATCTTGGGAACCGTAACCATTCAAGTCGGCGACCTTCAGGGCCACGAATTCGAAGAGCTCGACATGATCGTCGACACCGGCTCCACCTACACGGTAGTACCCGGGGCCCTGCTCCAACGATTGGGAGTACCCGTCCAACGGTCAATGCCATCACAAACCGCAGACGGTAGGATCGTCCCAGTGGACATCGGCCAGACCATCGTGAGACTCGAGGGAATCGAGTTCTACACACCGGTGATATTCGCCGGGGCGGATGAGCCAAACCTCCTCGGAGTCGTAACCCTCGAAGAAGCGGGTCTCGCCGTCGACCCGGTGAACGACCGCCTCATTCCCACACACCTGATCCGCTATTGAGCGTACGGGGCACCTCGAAAATCCCCGCGCCCAATCCATTCTGCGGACCCGCAATCAATTTGTCCACAGGCTCTAGGCCAGCGCAACAATACTAATCGGAGCGGCGGCCGATAACGGCCCAGCCGCCCCGGTCGGTTCGCCGTCCTATTACCGTATCAGCCCGTACACCCGCACCGGCTGCACCCGCACGATCACCGCGTCCTGCTGCACCATGGCCCGGTCGTATTCCTCCCAGTCCGGGTGCTCGTGGTCGCCGCACGCTCGGAAGGCCGTGCGCAGCATCTGCCGCATTTCCTCGGCGTCGGTGTTCTGGTAGGCGTGCAGCGTAACGGTGCCTTCGACCACGGCGAACTGCCGCCAGTCGTCGGCCACGGCCATCACGTTGCACCGGTTGTCCCGCCACAGGTTGCGGGCCTTGGCGGAGGTGCCCCGCACGATGACGAACACCGGCCCGTCATCGCCTTCGAAGGGCGACGCCCCGGACACCACGATGCTGGTCTGGGCCGATCCGTCCCGGCGGAAGGTGTTGATTACCCCCCGGTGGTTGCTGCTGAAAAAGTTGCGCACGTCGCTGAATTCCATGATTGCCTCCAGTGTTGCAGTTTCACTTGCCGATCACTTCATAGATTGCCACATCATCGGACGAGAAGGCCGGTGTCAGCCAACCCTCATCGACCCATTCTTCCATACGTTCGTCCACCTCGTCTCCATAGGCGTCCCGTTCCCGGGGGCCTACGATCAGCCAGCGGACCCCGTAGACTGCCAGCAGACGACGAGTTTCCGTTCCATCCGTGCCCGTGTAAATCATCTCCACGTCGTGGCTGCGGCCGGCGAAGGCGCTGTCGTCGCCCCGCCATTGCAGTTGGTGGCCCTCCCAGCCGAGTACCGTGGCCCGACCAGTGGCGCCGGAGATGCGTCCGTAGTTGCTGTAACCGTCGCCCACCGCCTCAACGATGCGACCCGGCTCCGCTTCGTCGTTGAGCCACACGATCGCATCGTACTCACCGGGTTCGCCGCGTCGCAGGAAGTCCAGTCCGTCCAGGGTGTTGTTTCCGAAACCGCCGCCGTCGCGGAACCACTCCGTTCGCTCCAGCACGGCGGCCACGGGATAGTAGGCCGAAGCCATGATCAGTCCCGCCGCCAGGCCGCCCCACGCGATCCCCAGCGCCCGGAACAGGGGAGCCCGGTAGTCCGACGGCCGCAGCGGATAGGGTCCGGCGACAATGTAATAGATGCCCACCCCGCCGGCAATCCCAAGCAGGATCCAGGCCTGGTAGTAGACCTTGAACACGGTGTTCATACGGTTGCCGAAAAGGTCCACGATCCTGAAAAGCTCGGCGCCGGCCAGCAGGTAGAACCCGGCCGCCGCCAGGATCAGCGCGAACACCAGCCATTGCATCGGCCGCCGGTTGGCCGCCAGCACCAGCGCGCAATAGGCGGCCAGCCCGCCCATGGCCAGCAGCGGAACCGCAAGCACCAACCGATGCCAGACCAACCCGTCCGCCAACATGGTTTCCTCTGGTCGCAACGAAACCAGCGCTGCTACCGCCAACAACCAGATGAAAAACGGCGCAACGCTGAACGCCGCCACCGGCGCCACCAGTTCTCGCTTCCCCGATGTGGGTGATCCCAATGCCAGGAGCGACCTGCCCACCAGGGCTCCGGCCAGGAACGCCGGCACGCCCATCACCACCAGGAAAAGGAACGGGCGCGTTGCCGGCCCGGTCACGGGCAGGATGCCGCCCGCCTGGCTGTCGAATGATTGGTAAAACGGCAGAAACAGGGCGACCCCGGCTGCCACCAGACCGGCGGCCAGCAGGGCCGCGCGTCCCGTCGCTCGGGCCAGGGTGGCAGTGGAAGCCGCTCCGTTGCCGTCTGTGTCCTCCGCCGAGCGGTTGATCCGCCACGCGGACCAGCCGGCCACCGCCGCCATGGCTGCGATCGCCACGTACAGGGGGAAATCCCAGGCGTTGATGAACGCCAGGGACCCCAGGGTCAGTGCCAGCGCCGCCGCCTCGCCCGGCCGTCGACGCAGCCAGCGCAGCCCCGGTGCGATTGGCGACACCACCAGCGCCAGTGTCAGCGTGAGCGCCAGCGTCACGAATGGCAGCGCGGACACGTGTGCGTGCAGGTCGCCCAGCAGGAAGCTGAAGAAGGGAACCTCGGTGATGGTGTAATCGAGCGACGTTCCCGTTTCCGTCAGCGTGTCGATCACCCGGGTTCCCCGCCACCACCACCAGAACCCGTCGGGCAGCCAACCGTCCCCTCCGGCCGGCGGCTCCAGACCCTTGACCGCCACCCACTCCCAGAACCAGCCTCCGCCCACTCCTCGGACGTAGGCCAGCTCCAACACGCCGGACAGGTTGCCCAACATCGTGATCCCGAACGCCGTGAGGATCCCTGCCCCTAGCGCGGGGAACGCCCGCGCCCCGGCCAGACGCAGCACGTTGTACACCAGGCCCAGGATCCCGGCGGCCAGCAGGGCCGGTATGGTTGCCACCGCAAGGTTGTACGCTTTGTCCGTCGCCACGCCGGTAAGGGTCGACAGCATGGCCGCGACGTAGTGTCCGCCGTAGTAGTAGGCGATGCTGTGCCCCGACAGCCACTGGTCCTCCGGCGGGAATCGGTCGGCGTTGGCCACGGCATTCAGGATGCCGAAGTCCATCGGCTTTTCCGTGTGGTTGATCGCCGGAATCTCTCTGATTACCAGCGCCCAGAAGGCGAACATAGCCAGGAACGTCAGCTCGGTGACCCCCACCACCGCCCAGCGCCGGCGAAAGAAATCTGTCAGCTCGGCCCGCCGCCGGTAAGCCAGCCACGCCGCCGCTAGACCCATGATCGCGAGCACGGCAGCGATGCCAGCACCCGAATTGGGAATGATGCCCAGCGTGCCGCCGATCCACGTCACCCACGCCAGCGCCAGCAGCGCGAGTACTCGGGAAACCGCCCACCCGCGATCGGCCAGCCGTCCCAATCCGCATACCGTGGATGCGATGGGGAACCCGACCAGCGACAGGACCCACAGGACGATGAGCCAGGCGAGAATGTCCTGCACGGCTATGGATCAGCCCGGCCGTCAGGCGGCCGGCGACAGCATGGCTTCCACGAACTCGCGGGAATCAAAGGGCGCGATGTCGTCCAGCCCCTCGCCGGTGCCGATGAACAGGATCGGCACGCCCAGCTCCCGTCGCACCGACAGCACGATCCCACCCCGCGCGGTGCCGTCCAGCTTGGCCAGGAATATGCCCGTGCAGCCCACGGCCTCGGTGAACGCCTGAGCCTGCGTCAGCCCGTTGTGGCCGGTGGTGGCGTCCAGGGTGAGCAGCACTTGGTGCGGGGCAGCCTCGTCCAGCCCGTTGATGACGCGGCGGACCTTGCGCAGCTCGTCCATCAGGTTCTGCCGGGTGTGCAGCCGGCCGGCCGTGTCCACGATGAGGATGTCCGCGCCCCGCGCTCGTGCCGCCTGCCAGGCGTCGTAGGCCACCGCGCCGGGATCCGCACCGTGCTGGTGGCTGATCACGTCCACGCCCACCCGTTCGCCCAGGATCTCGAGCTGCTCCTCGGCGGCGGCGCGGAAGGTGTCGGCCGCGCCCAGGATGACCTTCTTGCCCGCGCCGGTGAAGTGGTGCGCCAGCTTGGCGATGCTGGTGGTCTTGCCCACCCCGTTCACGCCGCAAACCAGTATCACGTAGGGCGAAGCGACGCCGTCGTCGTCCAGCCACGCGTCCGGGTCGTCCGATGCCGACAGCTCCGCCGCGATCAGCTCCTTGAGCCGCTCAAACGCCCCTTCGCCGTCTTGAACACGGCCCGACCGCACCTCGGCCCGCAGCTCGTCCAGCACCGCCAGGGTGGTGTCGACCCCAACGTCCGCCGAGATCAGGATCTCCTCGATCTCGTCCCAAACCGAATCGTCCAGCTCACGGGAGGCGAACAGGTTGCGGATGCGCCCGAACCAGCTGTCCCGGCTCCGCTTCACCCCGGCGTCGGTCTGCTGGCGGTTGACGGTCTCCCGGTTCCGCTTGAAAATCGAAAACATAGCGGCGCAAGATTATCAGCGCCGCCGCCCAGGCGCAACCGGGACCGGCGTCGGTAACTGCTCACGCTGAGGGCGGGACCGGACGGCGGCCAACAATGGTATGATCGTCTCCGGCACGACACCCTCGCCTGACCGCGCCAGCCCAGCCCGACGAGGTTCAGCATGACCACTATACGCCCCGCCGACCTGCCGGTTGCCCCTACCCCACCCTTCCGCCTCCCCGACATCCCGGAGAAGCATCCCGACGACATGACCAGCTACAATAACCTGCACCGGCATGGCGCGGCCTCCAACCTGATCCAGCGCTTTGGTAGCCCCGAAACCACCATCGTCAGCGCCGAGCATTACGTAGTGCCGGGGCCGGCCTATGTGGCCGGTGAAAGCCGCTACCCGGACCTGCTGGTGGCCTTTGACGTGAACCCGGCGGACTACGCGGCCAGCAACGGCTACGTGGTGTCGCAACAAGGCAAGCCGCCGGACTTTGTCCTGGAGGTGGCGTCGAGACGCAGCGCCCGCGATGACCGGGAAGGGAAAAAGGATTACTACAAACGATTGCAGGTGGGCGAATACTGGCTATTCGACAGCGTGGTCCAATTTTACGGGTTCGTTTTGCAGGGCTACCGGCTGGAACGGGGCGTTTACCGCCCCATCCCAGTGCCTGAAATCAGTCCCGGCGTGTTTCAGGGCTACAGCCCAGCGTTGGATTTGAACCTCAGAGCCGAGAATCGCTACTTAGGATGGCATGATCCCGCCACCGGGGAGCACATCCCGACCTTGCAATCACAAACGGCCAAGCTCGAAACTACCGTATCCCGGGTACAAGAACTTGAAGCCGAGATTCGCCGGCTGCGCGAGGGCCAGCAGCGTAGCGACCAATAACTCCGCGGTGCGCTTGACCGGAAAAAGTTCAGTTCCCTTCTCAACAGTTACACCGGCGGCGCCTGGTTCAGCCCGGCAATCCGCTCGCACCACTGCGCCGCGCCCAGGACCCGGCCCTCCTGCGCCCACGGTCCGCCGAACTGCACCGCCATGGGCATGCCCAGCTCGCTCAGGCCGGTCGAGACTACCACCGTGGGCAAGCCGGCGGCCGTCCACGGCACCTGGAACGCCGCATCGCCGGTGGTGTTCAGGTCCCGGGGAGCCGGCGCCGGTATCGCCGGCGTCATCACGACGTCCACCTTGGCAGTCATCTCGCTGAAGTCGGCGCGGAACTGCCGCCGCAGCCGCTGGGCCTTCAGGTACGCCGACGTGGGCATGATCATGCCCATCTCCATGCCGGCGCGGATGCGCGGGCCGTAGTCGGCGGCACGGGTGCGGTGGTTGACCTCGTGGAACCCCGCACACTCCACGTTCATCACGATGCGCTGGAAGCTGTGCACCACGGCGAAGCTGTCGGGCAGCGGAATCTCCTCGACCTCCGCCCCGGCTTCCGCCAGTTGATTGGCCACGGCCTCGGTGTGCGCCCACATCTCCGGCGTGGCATAGTCCTGGTAGTACTGGCGCACCAGGCCGATGCGCGGCGGCCGGTCATGCTCGGCCATCTGCGCGCTGAAGTCGGGCACGGGTTCGCGCAGGCTGCCGGGATCGTTGTCGTCCGCGCCGCTCAGCACGGTCAGCATCAGCGCGGCGTCGGCCACGGTGCGGGTCAGGATGCCCACGTGATCCAGCGACCAGCTCACCGGAGCCACCCCGTACCGGGAGATGCGCCCGTAAGTGGGCTTCACGCCAACGATGCCGTTGTACGCCGCCGGCCGGCAGGTGGACCCGCCGGTCTGCGAGCCCAGCGCCGCCGGAACCATGCGCGCCGCCACCGCCGCGGACGAGCCGCTGCTGGAGCCGCCGGGGGTGTGCTCCAAGTTCCACGGGTTGCGCGTCGGCGACGGGTCGGACGTAGCAAACTCGGTGGTGACCGCCTTGCCGAGGATGATCCCACCAGCCGCCTTGATATTGGCCACCGACGTGGCGTCGAACTCCGGCACGAAGTCGGCGTACACCTTCGAGCCGCAGGCGGTGAGCATCCCTTCAGTGTAGAAAATGTCCTTCAGTCCCACCGGGACGCCGTGGATCAGGCCCAGAGGATCGCCCCGCTGCACCTCCGCTTCCCGCTGTCCGGCTGCGGACAACACCGCGTCCCGGTCAATGGTGACCCACGCCTGCAGGTCGCCGTCCAGCGCGTCGATGCGGGCCAGCAGCGACTCCGCCAACGCCACCGGCGACAGGGTTCCCTCGCGAATCTGCGCGGCGGCTTCCGCCACCGAAAGCTCGTGGAGTTCAGGCATGGTTCAACCTCGCTGAAGGCGGCTTCGCGCCGCTGTCGGTTCGCAGTTCACCGGTACGGTCTAAAGATCAAACTGTCATTGCGAGCGCAGCGCGGCAATCTCGTAGGAGTAGCGGTGTTCCTTGCACCAACGAGATCGCCGCGTCGCTCCGCTCCTCGCAATGACAAACTGGGTACGCATCAGGCCCGGGGTCGCGTTGCGGTTACTCCTGGTTCAATGGCTCCAGGTCCGGGTGGACCTCGGCATTGTCAACGTCGAAGACCTGCTCGGCCGCGGTCCGCAGATACGATTCCAGCTCCACCGCGCGGTCCTCGCCGAACTGGGCGACCGCCCTCCGGCGCAGCTCCTGGTAGATACGCTCCAAGTCGTTGCTCTGGCTCATGTTGCCGACACCTCGATACGGGTGGGGATAGCAGCCTGCAAGATACCCCGCTTGCGCTTGGCCGTCCAGAGTCGCTCTGGCCACACCCGGATCGCCGGAGGAAAAGACGAAGGGCTCGGCAATCGAGACGCCGAGCCCAGGTGTTCTGTGCCCGATTGGTTCGGGCTTGAAAAGCCTATCCGCGATTGTGCGTCTTGGTCTCCGCCCAGGCCACGATGTGCGGAATCGCCGCCTCTACGTCCCGCTGGTCGACGCTGCGCGCCGTGGACTCGGCCTGGCAGCGCATCAGCATGATCGGCAGCCGGTTGCGAATCTTGTCCAGCGTCCACGACAGCGGGTCGCCCTCGGCGGTGAAGTCCAGTTCCAGCCGATCGTTCTGGCCGATGGGGCCGTTGCGGTAGTGGTAGTGCGGGCCGATGCGGAAGCAGTCGAACCGCAGCAGCTCCTTGTCGTCGCCCTCGACGTCGTTGCCGTAAACGTGGATGCAGATCCCCTCGTCGCTCATGGCGCCCACGTCGGTGCGGTACACCAGCCCGAAGGTCACTGCGCCGGCGTCAATCAGCTCCTCGCCTCCGCCGGTGCTTCCTCCCATCTGCGCGTGCATCTGTGTCGTCATTTCTCCATCCCTCCCGTCGTGATGCGTGAACCGGCCAGATATTCGGGATCGGCTCACCAGTTTAGTGCGATTATACATGCGCCGCGCACGAAATCGTCATGTGCCGCGCCGCGACCCAATGCGTTGTTCACCCGGCAAGCGGGGAAGGTGGAACCCCCCTCCGCACCCACCTGCTTGAGGACGCGGGCAATGGACCTGTAATTTGATGACACCCCGCCACTGACGGCACCGCGCCGGCGCTGCTACCATCACCGCCGTATCACGCCGGCCGGATGCTGCGGTGACTATGCTAGACTGGTGAAAATATGGATGAGTGGTGGGAGGAAAGGCGGTGGCTGCGCCGTCACGCCATGGCCGCCCCCTTCGGGATCTTTGCGACCACGCTGCTGATAACCTGCTGGCTGGAGCAGTGGCAACGGCTTGGACGCGCAGGCTGGGGCTTGGCGTCGGAACAAGTTGACTTGGGCACGGTGGTGTACGCCATGACTGCCGTCCTGTTCGAGCGAGGAGTAAAGTTTATGTTTTGGGCATTGGACCAAAGACGAAAATGGCGCGCGAAAATGCGTGCGGATGCCCAGGCCGAGGAGGCCCAACGCTTCGAAAACTGGCTGGCCAAAGTGGCCGCAGAGAAGGACATCCCTCTCGCAGAGCTGATGCCCCCGCCGCGTGAGGATGCACAATGATATTCTGGGCCCTTGAAGAGCGAAAAAAGCGGCGCGAAAGGCGACAAGCAGAGCGCGAAAAACTGCGCGCTGAAAGCCGCGCGGAAGCGGAGCAACGCTACGATGCTTGGTTGGCCAAAGTGGCGGAGGAGAAAAGCATCCCTCTCGCCGAACTGCTACCGCCGCCTCAAGAACCCTTGCAGCGCCCCGATTGACCCATGGCCTCCCAACGGCCCAGACACAGCGAACCCAGCGCCAATAACGAGTTGGGCGACCTGTTGCGGGCGATGCTGTCCCGGTGTCAGGTGCGCTCCGAGAATACCCAGCTGATCGAGGGACGCCCCGGCCTGCAACTGGACAACCTGATTACCGCCGCTGACCGCGCTCCGGTGGTCGTCGAAGCCGAATACGAAGCCGTCGGCACCGCCGAGGCAGACGCCGCCGCCCGCCTGGGCCTGCGCGTGGTGAACGAGATTCACCCCATCGAGGCGGCCATCGCCTTGCGCTATCCCGATACCGTCCGGTTTGCCGATAACCTGCGCGACGCCCTGACTTGCGCCCGTCTCTCCTACGCCGTGCTGTATCAAGACGGCAGCCGCTTTCCCGAGTCCGGCTGGCTGGAGGGTTCCGTCGCCGACCTGGCCGACCTGATCCGATTGGTGTCCGTTCCGCAGGACGCCGTTGACCGCGCCGCCAACGCCATGGAGCAGGGCATCGAGCGGGCGGCTGCCATCCTGAACCACATGGCGGAACAGCGACCCAACATCACGCCGGTCATCGCCCGCCTGCTGGGATTGAGCGACGTGCCGCAAACTCGCCGCATGGCCTCTGCCATCATTGCCAATGCCATGGTGTTCCACCAGCGCATCGCCGGTATGCACGACGCCGTGAAACCGCTGCGACTGGTCTGCGGCCCCAACGTCGCCAACCCGCAGGACGAAACCCTGGCCGCCTGGGAAGACATCCTTGGCATCAACTACTGGGCCATTTTCGCCATCGCCAAAGACATCCTCGAACAGCTGCCGCCCCGGGACGCCGCGCTGGTACTGTCCCAACTGTACGACACTGCTCAGGAAATCGAATCCGCCGACGTTGCCCACGCTCACGACCTCACCGGCCAGATTTTTCAGAGGCTGATTTCGGACCGCAAGTACCTGGCGACGTTCTACACCCTGCCGGCCTCGGCCGCGCTGCTGGCCCGCCTGGCGGTGAGCAAACTATCATCCAATCCGTCATTCCGGCGAAAGCCGGAATCCAGCGGTCCGAACCAAGGCGGCTTCGACTGGTCAGACGCCGACGCCATCGCCCGCCTGCGCGTCGCCGATTTCGCCTGCGGCACCGGCGCCCTGCTGTCAGCCGTGTACGAGCAGATCGCGGCCCATCACGAGCGCGCCGGCGGCGACCCGGCCGAGTTGCACACCCCGATGATGGAGGAGGTTCTTTTCGGCTGCGACGTCATGCCCTCGGCCATCCACATCACCGGCTCCACCCTGTCCGGCATACAGCCCAACGCCCAGTTCGGCCAATCCCGTCTCTACACCCTGCCCTACGGACGCCAGCAGGACGGCAGCGTGCGCATCGGCTCCCTGGAACTGCTGCAATCCTCGACGGCGTTGACCCTGTTCAACACCAGCGACCCGGCCCTGCGCACCGGCAGTGTGGGCGAGGAAACCGCCGCCCAGATCATCGCCGACGTGCCCGACGCTGGCTTTGATATGGTCATTATGAACCCGCCTTTCACCAGCAACACCGCAAAAGAAAATATTCACATTGGGACTTTCGCCCCTGCTTTCGCTGCGTTTGGGAGCAGTGACCAAGATCAGCGCGATATGGCAAAGCAGTTGTCCAGGCTTAGGGAGGGAACCTGTTATCACGGCCACGCCGGCATGGCGTCCGCTTTTGCGGCGTTGGCGCATCGTAAGCTAAAGTCGGGTGGCATACTTGCGTTGGTTTTGCCACTTACTGCTTCCGCAGCGTCATCATGGCAGAGTTTCCGACAAATGATGACGCAAGATTACACCGATATGATCGTGTTGAGCATCGCTGCCAACGGCAAAGATATGTCCTTTTCATCGGATACCGGAATGGCGGAATGTCTGATTGTCGCCCGCAAGCGCAGCGCCGAAACGACAGACAAGCGCATTCATTTCACATCCCTGCTCCATCGTCCACCGGGTTTTGCACAAGCAGCTACTGTCGTCCAAAGCATGAGCACCGTCGACGGTATCCGGGGTATCGAGGATGGGCCATATGGTGGCGCCACCTTGATGATTGGAGATAACGTAATCGGCGAAATGATTACCGCTCCAGCTCCTGCGAATGGCGCTGTATGGAACGGAGTACGCCTACAGGATTACGCACTGGCCCAGACTGCTTACGCGCTCTCGCAATCGCGACTGTGGTTGCCTGCAAGTCAACATCCCCTCGAACTGAAAATGACTCGACTGGACGATCTGGCGACGCTTGGACTTTATGACTTGGACATCATTGGGCGTCCTCCGCAAGGGCCATTTACGAAGCTGCCTCACAGCCCCACTGCTACTTATCCGGCCCTATGGAATCACAATGCCAAGAAGGAAACGCGGTTAGTGTGTGAACCGGATTCCCAACTGCAAGTGCGGCAAGGAATGGAAACGAAAGCCGCTAACGTTTGGGCCACTGCCAGTCGGTCGCATTTAAACCGCGAGTTCACATTCGGCTCCCAAGCCCTTGCCGTTGCTTTCACCGAGCAGGAAACCATCGGTGGTAGTGCATGGCCCAACGTTGCTTTTACTGACAAGCGGTTTGATTATGCCTTTGCAATCTGGGGCAACAGCACGTTGGGGTTGTTGAGCCACTGGTGGCACGCCAGCAGGCAGCAATCCAGCAAAGCACGTATGGCTATCCGATCCGCCGATTCACTGCCAATGCTTGATTTGCGGACGTTGAGCGACGCGCAATTAGCCACGGCGGAAAGCATATTCGACGAGTTCCGCGACCAGGAGTTGCAGCCGGCCTACCTGGCCGACGCCGATCCCAACCGCGCCCGGCTGGACCGCCGAGTGATGTGCGACCTGCTGGGTTTTGACGAGGGCATCTACACCGCAGTACGCCGGCTGGCGGCGAAATGGTGCGCGGAGCCGTCGGTGCACGGTGGGAAACGGCGGCCTCGGGGCGCGGGGCTGGTGGTGTAAGTCCCCGCCTCCGTGGGAACGACGGGAGTAGGCAGCACACCGTTGTCTGACCGGCCGCGAGCGTCAGTGCCGGCTCATTTCTGCTAGAATGGGGATGTGCATCGTAGGTGCCGGTTTGGTAAAATCGGCATCCAGCCTATCATACCCTGGGCTGAGAGCACGACGGAGGAGGAGCCATTACAATGACAACTACCAGGAACGAACTTCCCCCCGTGTCCTGGGATGATTTGCTGTCGGCTATCAGCCCGCAGCGGGGATTAACCAGCGCCGATTTGCAGCGTGCCGTTACCGCCGTCACTACCGCCCAGCAGGAAGGACGCATCACCGATAGGGATGCGGCAGAACTCATCAAGATGCTGGCTGCTGTTGCAATGAGCGGACAGGTGAACGCTATCGTTGGCGATTTTTTCACGCCGGACGCTCAAGGACGATTGGGTATCCGCTTTGGCGGAGGGGGATTTTCCCGGCACGGTCGCCGCTTCTCGTTGATATAGTGAGAGGGCATTATGGCAATCAACAGGGACGAATCCGAGCAGGAACTTGAGTCCGACCTGTCGGTTGCCTCAAACGATGATGGCACCGTTTCCGGCGATAGCGATGACGTTATCGCCGATTCTAATACCGTACCGATCCCGGCGGAGTTGATAGCGAACTTACCGCCGGAGATTTTGGCAACCTTCCCGCCTGAAATCCAGGCACAGATTCACCGCAGTGCCGATGAAGGTGGGGTTGTAATGCAACATTTCTCGGCGTCCACGTCGATGTCGATGATGTTGGGTAGCATTGTCAATCCCATCGCAGCCCAGGTAAATTCACAGCACATTACGGACATCATTGGCCTTACTAGCCGCGAGTTGGACCACGAATATAGTGACCGGAAGCAAGCTAGGATTATCTTGGGAATACTGGCCGGCATGATCATATGCGGCGTATTCGCCGTTGCTCTTGTCCTCATTTTCCAAGGGATTTTAGATTTTCTGCTGGAATCGCTGAAGCTAATACTCCCGATCATTGGCGGCATTGGACTTGGGATTGCCATCGGGTTCAGAATGGGTCTTAAATACGCCAATTCTCGGAGCCACCGATAGTAGCCCTCTGAAAATCGGCTTGGCATCTCCCATCGTCCCCTGCTAAACTGCGGCCATTATCGACACGCCCGTACTGCGACCCCGCTAAGGAGAGGCCGTTATGCTGATTGGCCATTTTACCGAGCAGCCCTGGCAGGATGAAAACTCCGGCCTGATGGGCACCCAGAGCACTGACCTGGGCATCTCCAACAGCCACTACCGACCCGATATCGGCGCCCAGCTCTACAACCGCTACCTGGACGAGAAGGTCTACGCCGAGCAGATGGGCTTCGACGCCGTAATGCTCAACGAGCACCACTCCACGCCCTTCTGCATGCAGGGCGTCACCAACGTCGGCGCGTCCATCCTGGCCCGCATCACCGAGAAGGTGAAGATCATCATCCTGGGCAACGTCCTGCCCATCTGGGACGACCCGCTGTGGCTGGCCGAGCAGCTGGCCATGATCGACATGATCTCCCACGGCCGCCTGGTGTCCGGCTTCGTGCGGGGCGGCGGCCGCGAGAGCTGGTCCCACAACTCGCCGCCCAACTTCAACCGCGAGCGGTTCGAGGAGGCCCACGACCTGATCCTCAAAGCGTGGACCGAGGACGGCCCCTGGCGCTGGGAGGGCAAGCACTTCCACTACCGCTACGTCAACCCGTGGGCCCGGCCGCTGCAGCAGCCCCACCCGCAGATCTGGATCCCGTCCACCGTGTCCGTGGAGACGGTCCGGTGGTGCGCCGAGCACCGCTACCCGCTGGTCCTCCTGGCCACCCGCCTGGAGCCCACCCGCGAGGCATTCCAGCTCTACCACGACACCGCCGCCGAGCACGGCTACGAGTCGGGCACGCAGAACGTGGCCTACCTGTGGAAGGTCCACGTCGACGAGACCGAGGAACTGGCCGAGGAAGTCGGGCGCAAGTACCTGTCCGGCGTCAGCAACCCCTTCCTGGCGGGCAACGAGGGCGGCATCAACCCCGCCATCATGAACCTGCCGGGCCACACGTCCCGCACGTCGCGCCGCCTGTCCGCCGCCGCCTTCGGCCCCGCCGGGCGCTTCGGCACCAACCGCCGTCCCTTCGAGGACCAGGTCGCCGACAGCACCATCATCACCGGCACGCCCAAGACGGTCATCCCCAAGATCCGCGAGGTGCTGGAATACCTGCGCCCCGGCAGCGTGTTCTTCTGGGACGGCGACGGCGCCATGACCCACGACGACCAGATGCGCAGCCTGCGCCTCATGGGCGAGGAAGTCATCCCCGCCGTCCGCGAGATGGGTAAGGAACTGGAGCTCTACTCCCCCTTCGAGGTGGACCCCCGCACCAACCGGCCCATCGTCGACTCCGCCACCGCCGCGGAGACGGCTACGACCACCGCCGACTAGCCGGTGCGGCATCGCGTCACGCAAGAGGGGCGGGTGTGCAACCCGCCCCTCGTTTTTTGCGTTGACCTGTCTGCCTATCCCTGTGGCCGTATCCGGGCAGGATGCTCGAACAGCTGCGCCAGGGGCAGGCTGAACTCCGGGAAGAGCGGGGACGTCAGCGTATCCGCGGCGGTGAGGACGGCACGTTCATGGTAGGTTCCGTCGGCACCTAACTCCAGCGCGGTGAGCGTGTCGGCGTCTCCGTCCAGGATCCAGTACTCCGGGATGCCGGCCTGTTCGTACAGCTGACGCTTGCGTACCAGGTCCGCGTGGCGGTTGGACGACAACACTTCCACCACGATGTCCGGCGGTCCACCGTCGATAACGGTTGGGCCAATGATCCCGACACGATCCGCCCGCACCACTACGATATCCGGCCCCAACGCGCTGTCTTCCGATACGACGACACCGGCCACTTGATACACTATCCCCAGTCCCGGTTCAACAATTTGCTGCCATAGAAGCGCAGCCAGCGCCATAGCCAGGAACCGGTGGTCGGGAATTGGGAACGCGGCCATGTACACCACTCCATCGATGAGTTCGCAGCGCTGCTCCTGGCGGGGCAAATCCAGGAACTCAGCCAGAGTCATGCGGACGCCGGTCGTGATTTCAGGTGTAGTCGTCATCGCAGATATCCTCATTCCGACGCGCCGGCAGCCTTTGCCGGCCAACCTCTACCGACGGATGCGCGCCGGATGCTCAAACAGTTGTGCCAAAGGCAGGCTGAACTCCGGGAAGAGCGGTGTCGTCAACGTGTCGCCAATGGTGAGAACCGCGCTCTCCTGATAAACGCCATCATCCCCTAATTGCAGTTGGGTAAGGGCGTCCGCGTCGCCGTCAAGGATCCAGTACTCCGGCACGCCGGCGGCAGCATACCACCCCCGCTTGCGCACCAGGTCCACGCTGCGGTTGGATGACAAAACCTCAACCACGATGTCAGGGGCTCCATTGACTCGAACCCGGTCAATGATGTCCTCCCGCCCGGCCCTCACGACGACTACGTCGGGCGCTACGCTGACCGTCGGCAATGGCGTCAAGTTTACGGGCATGTAGACGTGGGCCAACCCGGCTGTCACCAGTTGGTCGAACAGAAACTTCCAAAGCAATTGCGTCAGAAATTGGTGATCAATGGTGGGTTCGGGCATGATGTACAGGATGCCTTCGTGAAGTTCAACGCGCTGCTCCATTTCGGGCAGCTCGAAAAACTCGTCCAGGGTCAGCCGCATCCCCGCTCGGACGGTAGTTCTGGTGGTCATGGCAACCGCCTGCTTGATTCGGTCGATTGGAGCGGCATTTTAGCATCGCGCCCGGCATCATCACGCCACGGCGATTCGCCTCCCCTCGTCGCTGGACTGGCGGATGGCGTCGATGAACTTGTGCAGGCCCACTGCGTGATCGAAGTCGGGCAGCGCGTCGCCGTTGGTCGTGCCCCGGATCGACGCGGCGAACTGGCTGTACAGCTGGCCCACGTTGTAGGGAGACCCGGCGGGTATTTCGGGAGCCAGGTGCAGCTCCTCCGCCGGCGTCAGGTCCTGCAGCTCGTTGCTGCCGCCGCGGGCGCCGCGGATGCTGACCTGCTGCAACTGGGGCGAGTCCACGGAGACCGCCACCAGCGTGCCCTCCTCGCCGTAGATTTCCATGCGGTAGCCGCTGCCGGCCCACGGCGTGCTGCCGATCTGCACTGAGCCGACGCCGCCGCCCTGCAGGTTCCCGCTGACCAGGATGTTGTCCGGGGATGTCACCGGCAGGTCCTGTCCGGTGTCGGACTCGTGCCAGGTGGCGGCCTGGGTGCTGACCACGGTGGCCACGTCGGCGAACTCGCCCACCACGCTGCACAGCGCGTCGATGGTGTGCCCGCAGGCGATGGTCAGGGTGTGCGCCCCAAGCTCGTTGTCCCGCTGCCAGGTGCGCCCGGAGTCGCGAGACAGCACGCCCTCGCGCATCAGGCGCACGTGGCAGGTCATGACCCGCCCCACGTACCCGTCGGCCACCAGGTTGCGCAGGTGCACGATGGCGGGGTTGGCGCGGGCCTGGAGACCCACGATGGTCTTGACGCCTTGTTCCCGCGCGAGATCGGCCATCTCGATAGCCTCCGCGGTGGTGCGCCCCAGCGGCCACTCGGTGAAGGTGTGCTTGCCGGCCCGCAGCGCGGCGGTGGTCGGCTCGTAGTGACTGGGCACGCGCAGGGAGATGGTGGCGGCCTCGATGTCGGCGTCGGCCAGCATCCGGTTGAAGTCGTCCCAGGCGCTGCCGGCGTCGTACGCGGCTTTGGCCTCGTCCGCCGATTCCTGGCGGGTAGTGCACACCGCGGAGAGGTCAAAGTCGGGGTGGGCCGCCAGCGCGGGCAGGTGCGCCCGTGGCGACCAACCCTGGTGGATGTTGGCGCCGATCAATCCGATGCGGATGGGCTGTTGCGTAGTCATGGGAAAGCCTCCTGGGGTGGGTAAGGCTGCAAGCTAGGGGTAATTGCGAGCATCCTAACACAGGGATAAATCTCCTAACGGGTGACACGACAGACACAGCCGTCCACCGCCGCTCCGGGTGAGAAAGATTCCAACTCGGCCAACAAAGAGGCGGCAACTGAAACCGCCGCGGTCATCAGATCGCCCGGGCGGTATGTCCGGCCACGATATTGCATAGCGCTATCCAACTCGTAGTCAGATACATTGCGCATAACGGATAGTTGCCCTAACAGGCTCTGTACCCGTTGCGCGGGGCGGTTGCCACGCAGCGCCCGATACCGCTGAATGAGTTGGACGTGCCGGCTGCCGCGGGCCAGGGGCAACGCATTCTGAAACTCCCTGAAATATCGGCAACACGCTTCATGATGCAGGCCGTAGTACAGCCTCCCTATGGTGGCGCGATACTCGGCTTCCGTTCGCGCTGATGCGGCAAGCTGCACCCCGAGGTTGTAAAAGTCCAGAGGTCTCATAGTTTCAGCGGCAGGACTTCAAAGCGAATGGTGTCGATGTAATCGTTCCACTCGTTCGTTTCAAAGGATTCAGTGTAATCAAAAACGGCGTCGCCGATTGCACGGTCAGCCCGGCGCCATTCACATTTATCCATTTCGGCCCAGATGGCCAACACCAGCGAAGTATGACCGGGTTCGTCGTAACTGTCCTCGACCTGGACGACGGTTGATTTGATGCGGTCGCCCAAGTGCCGATGCGCGATTTCGTAGATACGCTGCAATGCCCTAACCCGGAACGGCGTGAGCAGCGCCTCGACATCGGGGGAAAAGTACAGCGTCAATTGCGGCTGCCGCTTTTTCGCATCCACGGGAGGGATGGTAAAGGGTTTGCGTTTCTGCTGGGGTGACCCGGTTAGAGCTGACGCATATTGAGCCATGATACAACCTCGCTGTTCAATCAATGCCCATTGATTGCGTTCATTAAAGCGGCCCCAAAGCGCGTGAGATGCTTGTACTCAGCGTCTGTTTCGGCAATCCAGTATGGGCCGCTACCGGTGGCGCCAGCAATTGAAAGGATGATAGTCAATTGCGCGTCCTCGGAATTTGGAATTGTCTGCACCGGGCCGGCTCGGAAATGGACTTTGGCGATGGATTCAATCGTGGTAAGGGAGATATAGCCGAGGTCATCGTCGTCATCATCCGCTTCGATGTCGATGATTGACCGATCGGTGATGATGGCCAAATTTCCGTAGCCTTCATCAGCAACCACGTAGAACGCCCGTACCGGCAACCCCGCTATGAG
This sequence comes from Dehalococcoidia bacterium, assembly GCA_965207585.1. Classification (GTDB taxonomy): domain Bacteria; phylum Chloroflexota; class Dehalococcoidia; order Lucifugimonadales; family UBA3495; genus Bin87. The sequence continues at coordinate 1,013,425 of CBDBMT010000003.1, forward strand.
CTCCTTGCTCAACTTCCAGTATTCTTCAAATGCCTCTAGTTCGTTCTCTTCAATGATTCGTTCGACCACGGTTTCCATCTGTTTGGTGTAATCACTGCCGGGCATGATAACGGCTCCAGTCTGCTTGTGTTGACATGATGCGGTCACCTCAGTCTATTTTATTGTAACTGTTGCTGGCAGAGACCGCCGACGTCGGAGCGCCGCCGTTGCCGGGACCCGGTCAGGCTGGTACTCTGGCGGAAGCCTGATGCCAACACCACAGTTGACCACTCGGAGTTTCATGTCCCTCCCTACCGAATCCCGCCTCCGCTTCGTAGAGGGCCTGCCCATCTGCCGCGTCCTCAACGGCATGTGGCAAGTTTCGGGTGCCCACGGTCGCATCGATCCCGCCGCCGCTCTCGACGCCATGCTGGCCTACCACGACGCCGGTTTCACTACTTGGGACCTCGCGGATCACTACGGGCCGGCGGAGGACTTCATCGGCGAGTTCCGCCGGCGGCTGTCGGCAGAACGGGGTGACGCCGCCCTGTCCGAGATCCAGGCGTTCACCAAGTGGGTGCCGCGCCCGGGTCCGATGACCCGCCAAATCGTCGAGAACAACGTGGACATCTCCCTGCGCCGCATGGCGGTCGAGCGTTTGGACCTGCTGCAATTCCACTGGTGGGAGTACCGCGACAAGCGCTACCTCGATGCTCTGGAACAGCTGGCGGCGCTGCGCGACGAGGGCAAGATACACCGCGTGGCCCTGACCAACTTCGACACCGAACGGCTGCGCGAAATCGCCGACCACGGCGTCCGCGTGGTGTCCAACCAGGTGCAATACTCGCTGATTGACCGCCGCCCGGAAGTGCAGATGTCGCAGGTGTGCGCGGAGCAGCGGGTTTGGCTGCTGCCCTACGGCGTGCTCTGCGGCGGCCTGCTTTCGGACCGCTATCTGGGACAGCCCGAGCCCGGCCCGGCCGAGTTGAACACCGCCAGCCTGCGCAAGTACAAGCAGATGATCGACGCTTGGGGTGGCTGGCCGCTTTTCCAGCAGCTTCTGTCGGTGTTGCGAAGCATCGCCGACCAGCACCAGGTCAGCATCGCCAACGTCGCCGAACGCTACATCCTGGAGAAGCCAGCCGTTGCCGGCGTGATCATCGGAGCCAGGCTGGGCGTCGCCGAGCACATTGCCGAAAACGCCCGTCTGTTCAGCTTCCAGTTGGATGCCGATGACGATCAGGCCATCGAAGCCGTGCTGACCAACGCCCGCGACCTTTATCGCATAATCGGCGACTGCGGAGACGAATACCGCCGCTAATCAAAAATCCTGTTCATTCTGTCCATCGATGTAAAACTCAAAGAGGTTCCCATGCAAATCGGCGCAATCTTCCCCCAGACCGAGATCGGCCCCGACCCGGCCGCCATCCGCGACTACGTCGAAGCCGTTGAGGGCATGGAGTTCGACTACCTGTTCATCGCCGACCACGTGCTGGGCGCGGACCCCACCTACCATGAGCACGTGCGGGGGAGCTACTACACCCACCACAGCGTGATCCACGAGTCGCTGACGACGCTGGCGTTCATCGCGGCCCTGACCACGCGCGTCCGCCTGATCACCGGCATCCTGATCCTGCCCCAACGCCAGACGGCGCTGGTGGCCAAGCAGGCCGCGGAGATTGACGTGCTCAGCGGCGGGCGGCTGACCCTGGGCATCGGCGTCGGCTGGAACCACGTGGAGTTTGAGGCCCTGGGCGAGGACTTCACCAACCGGGGCGTCCGTTCAGAGGAGCAGATCGACCTGATGCGCGCCCTGTGGACACAGGAAGTGGTCGACTTCGACGGTCGCTGGCACTCGGTACGCTCCGCGGGCATCAAGCCCCTGCCCGTGCAACAACCCATCCCGGTGTGGTTCGGCGCTGGCGGTTCGGCCGGCCCCGTGCCCCGGGACGTGGTCCTGCGCCGCATTGCCCGCATGGGCGACGGCTGGTTCCCCAGTTTCGGCCCGGACGACACCGCCCGCGGCGTTTTGGACAAGATGCAGACCTACATCGCCGAGGCCGGGCGGCAACCCGCCGACGTCGGTCTGGCCGGCCGCATCCGCATGCCCGGCAAGTCGCCCGAGGAATGGCTGGCCGAGGTGGAAGGCTGGCAGTCCCTGGGCGGGACGCACGTCATGGCGGAGGCTAGGCGCGGTCCCCTGAGCTCGGTGGATCAGCACATCGACGCGATGCGCCAGTTCCGCGAGGTCATACCGGTGGGTTGGGGACAGGAATAGCCGGCGCGGTTTAGAGCAGTGCTCGAAACTGCCCAACAGTAAGTTCTGCATCCCGCAGGATGTTGCGCAGTGTGCCGACGCGAATGGGCCGGCTGGGATGCCTGGGGATCGTAAAGGATTTGCGGGTCCGTGTATTGACCATCACTGTGTGACGCGCACCTTCCCGTACCCACTCGATGTGATCCGTCCGCAACAGAGCATTGACGCAGTCTCCGTTCCGAACGTCGGTTGGGAGCCTTGGAGATGAACTAATCGGTCACAACCTCGCTTTCGTGTGGAGGTACGCTCACTCCCGACCCAGAATGGTCCTTACGATCGTGAGCCGCCAGTATCTCGGCCACTTCCGTCGTACTTGCTTTCAAGTTGGCGATGGCGTCAACGATGTTCTCCAGAGCCTCCGCCTCGGTGTCGCCATCGGAATAAGCTCCAGGGACCGCCGGAGCACTAACCGCGTAGCCGCCGTCTTCCTCTTGCTCTAGCAGGACTTCGTACTGCTGATCCCGGTACATAATGCTGCGTGTAAGCACGATGCGCCTCCTTGATCCAAGAATGCAGGTTACGAGTACGTGTGTTCAATTTCCGCATCCGTCGCCGCGTCGTGCTGCTCGTCAGCGTGATAGGAGGAGCGGACCAGCGGCCCTGAGGCAACGTGCTTGAAGCCCATGGCCTCGCCGGCCACGCGCAGTTCGTCGAACTCCGCAGGCGTGTAGAAGCGGTCGATGCGGATGTGCTTGATGGACGGGCGCAGGTACTGGCCGATGGTGAGCAGGTCGCAGTCCGCGGCGCGCAGGTCGGCCATGGTCTGCTTCACTTCGTCGACGCTCTCGCCCATGCCCACGATGATGCCTGACTTGGTGGGCATGTCCGGGTCGAGATCCTTGACCCGGCGCAGGAGTTCCAGCGACTGCCGATAATCGCCCCTGGGGCGCACGCGACCGAACACGCGCTCCACCGACTCGATGTTGTGGTTCAGCACCTGCGGCTGCGCGGCGACCACCTTCGCCAGCGCGTCCCAATTGCCGTCGAAATCGGGTATCAGGACCTCCACCCGGCAGCCGGGCACGGCCGCCCGAACCTGCTTGATGCAGGCGGAGAAGATCCCGGCTCCGCCGTCGGGCAGGTCGTCGCGGTTGACCGACGTGATGACGCAGTACTTTAAACCCATGCGCTTGACCGTGGACGCCAGGCGGAACGGCTCCCCCAGGTCCAGCGTTCCGGGCCGGCCGGTGGTGACGGCGCAGTAGGCGCAGGCGCGAGTGCAGACGTCGCCCAGGATCATGAAGGTGGCGGCCGACCGCTCCCAGCATTCGCCGATGTTGGGGCAATGGGCTTCCTCGCACACGGTGTGCAGCTGGCTGTCGCGCATCAGCTGTTTCAGCTCGATGTAGCGCGGGCCGCCGGGCATCCGGACCTTGAGCCAGTCCGGCAGGCGCGGACGCAGTGGGGTTTCGGTGGTAGTCATATCGACTCCTGGATTCCGGCTTGCGCCGGAATGACGGAAGGAATTGCCGGAATAACGGAAGGAATTAGAGGAACTGGACCAATCGCGGGTTAACCCGGCATTTCTCGGCAGTGATGATGGCGTCAATTTCGCAGACGGCGTCGTCCAATTGCCCGTTGCGGTTGACCACGCGATAGTCGAACTCGTTCATACGTCCCAACTCGACGGATGCCTCATGCAGGCGGCGCTCCATTTCCGCCGCGTCCTCGGTGCCGCGGCCGGCCAGACGGCTGCGCAGTTCGGCCATGCTGGCGGGCATCACGAAGATGGTCAGCGCTTCGGGCGCAATGCCGCGGATAGTTGCCGCGCCCTGGACGTCGATCTCCAGTATAACGTCCCTGCCAGCGATGAGGGGGTCGCGAACCTGCTGGCGGGGGACGCCGTACCAGCGGTCGTATACCTGGGCCGACTCCAGCAGCTCGTCCCGCTCGCGCATGCGCAGGAAGGTGTCCACGTCCAGGAAGATGTAGTCCTGTCCATCCACCTCGCCGGCGCGCATGGGACGGGTGGTCGCCGTCACCACGTGATGCCAGGGGCGCTCCAGTTTCTTGAGCTCGGCCAGCACCGATCCTTTACCCGCTCCGGACGGTCCGGAGATTACCACCAGCAGCGGCGGAGCCGGACTGGCCTGGGGCAGCTCGGACGAGCCAACCATTGCCGGTCTATTCGCCGTCGCCCACCAGGCTGGCGAGATGCTCCCAGAAGATCGGGTAGGACACCGACGCGTCCTCGGCGCCGTGGATGGTGGTCTCCCCCGAGGCGGCGAGGCCGGCCACGGCCATGGACATCGCCAGCCGGTGGTCGCCGTGGCTCTCCACTTCCGCGCCGGTGAGGCCGCCCACGCCGTGGATGACCATGCCGTCGTCGCGAGGCTCCAGGCTCCCGCCCAGGCGGGTCAACTCCGATACCGTGGTGGCGATGCGGTCCGACTCCTTGACGCGCAGTTCGGCGGCGTCGCGGATGATGGTGTCGCCTTCCGCGAAACACGCGGCAACGGCCAGCACCGGCAACTCGTCAATCATGATGGGTATTATCTCGCCGCCCAGGTCGATGCCCTGAAGATTGGCCGAAGACGCCACCACGTCGGCGACGGGCTCGCCGCCCTCCACCCGCTCGTTCTCCAGGCGCAGGGAATCGCCGGCGCCCATCATCTGCAGAGCGTCGATGATGCCGGCGCGGCTGGGGTTGAGGCCGACGCCGGTGATGGTCACCCGGGCGTTGGGGTGGATCAGGCCGGCCACCATCCAGAAGGCCGCGGAGGAGATATCGCCGGGAACCGCCACGTCCACCGCCCGCAACTCCGTGGGATGCAGGGTTAGGGTCAGGCCGTCGGTCTCGACCCGGGCGCCCATGGCGGACATCATGCGCTCGGTGTGGTCCCGGGACAAGGCCGGCTGGTGCAGCACCGTGGGGCCCGACGCCGCCAGGCCGGCCAGCATCAGGCAGGACTTGACCTGCGCGCTGGCCACGGGCATCTCGTACTCGATGGAGCGCAGGCTGCCGCCGCGTATGGCCAACGGCGCCAGGGTGTTCCCGTTGCGGCCCATGATGGACGCGCCCATCTGTTGCAGCGGTTGCACGATGCGGCCCATGGGCCGGGAGCGCAGCGACCCGTCGCCGGACAGCACCGACAGAAAGCCCTGGCTGGCCAGCAGGCCCGAGAGCAGCCGCATGGATGTGCCGCTGTTGCCGGCGTCCAGCAGATCGGCGGGTTCGTCCAGGTTGGGGCCCGGCCCGGCGACGCGAAAGCTGCCGGGCTCGTCCAGCGGGTCGATGGACACACCCATGGCACGAAGGCAGGCGGCGGTGGAACGCACGTCGGCGCCATCAGAAATGCCGGTTACGGTCGCAGTCCCGTTGGCGATGGCGTTGAGGATCAACGAGCGGTGGGAGACCGACTTGTCGCCGGGCACGGCCAGGGAACCGGCCAGGCGTTCGGGGCTGCGAATGATCTGTTCCACCTGCGTTCCTCCGGTTTTTCTGACATCGATGGACAGGATTTACAGGATGTTGCCGACCCGGTGACCGTCGGTTCCGGCGAAAGCAAGAATAACACTCGGGCGAAACCGGGATCGGAAGGCGGCCGGGTCAGCGACGGTTGCCCGAGTCGCGGTCGTTGCCTCTGCGGTCATTTGGCGGGCCGCCCGTCATCATGCGGCGAGCGCGGTCGGCGAAGCCGCCCAGGAACATCTGACCCATGGACTGGCTGAAGGTCGGATACTCGGGAGTGTTCTCCAGTTCGCGGGCGCGGGGATTCACCTCTCCGGCCAACCACTTGTTGCGGGCCAGCATGGCGTCCTCAAAAACAGTACCGACGGCGTCGGTGTCGGGTGGTTCGCCGTCGGTGGCCAGGAGCTTGCGGTATTCGTAGAGCTCCCGTATAAACGCGTCGATCCAGGCCACGATGGGCTCGGCGTTGCTGACGCAGATGTCCCGGTGCATCACCGGGTCGCCCGACGCCAGGCGTGTGATGTCCCGGTAGCCGGAGGAGGCCAGCTGGCCGATGTCGGACCAGTTGGCGGACTTGCTGGTGCAGCCTACCAGGGCGGTGGACAGGACGAAGGGCAGATGGCTCACCGCGGCGACGAAGCTGTCGTGCTCGTCAACGCTGATGAAGTAGGGCACGCCGCCCACGGCCTCGGCCAGGGTGGATATTTCGCCCACGGCGCGCTCGCTGGCCCGGGGGCTGGGAATGACGCAGTAAGGCTTGCCGGAGAACATCGTCCCGTCGGCGTTATCGGGGCCGGGCGTTTCCCGGCCGGCCATGGGATGGCCGCCCACGAAGTCCACCGAGTCGGGCAGAAACTCGTCGGCCCACTGGAGGACCTGGGTTTTGGTGCTGCCCACGTCGGTGACCACGCAGCCCTCGGGCAGGTAGTCGGCCATGCCCTCCAGGAGCTCGCGCATGGCCAGCACCGGGGTGGCCAGGACGATGATGTCCGCCTCGGCGATGGCGTTGCCCAGCCGGCCTTCCACGCGGTCGAAGGCGTCTCGCCTTTGGGCTCCGGAACGGGCCGCGCTGTCGGCGTCGGTGCCAACCACGGTGAGGTTCCGCAGGCTGGATGCGCGGAGGGCCAGGCCCAGAGAGGTGCCGATGAGTCCGGTGCCGATTACGGTAACTTGCGCCACAAGCTGATCTGCCTCGAGAAGGTTGCGGTAAGTGTACAACATCCGCCGGGGCGGGTAAAACGACCGCGCCGGCCTCGGCGTAAACCGGCAACGGGTGTGATTGGGGGCAACGGGCCCGCGCGTGTATCATCCCAGGCCAGTGAACTCCATGTGGAACTGGGCTGCATCCCTCCGCATCAAGGACTTTCGCCTGCTCTGGGCATCGACGGCCTTCTACTCGCTGGCCACGGGGATGGAGCAGGTGTCCGTTGGTTGGCTCATCTACGAACTCACCGGATCGGAGTTCATGGTGGGGGTAGCCGCGGCCGCCCGGATGCTGCCCTTCTTCGTGCTGGGCATGTTGTCCGGGGCTATCGCCGACCGGTGGTCGCGTCGAGCCTTGCTGCGCGTCGGCACCCTGGCGGCCTCGGCCGTCGCGCTGCTGATGGGGTTGATGCTGCTCCAGGGTATCGTCAATGCCTGGGCGCTGATCGCCCTGGTGACCGCCCTGGGCAGCATGCTGGCTTTCACCATCACCATCCGGCAGGCGTTCACCTACGACATCGTGGGCTCCGGACTGGCCCTCAACGGACTGGCGCTGGCCGCCATGGCGATGCAGGGCGGCGGAATCATCGGGTCGCTGGTTTCGGGCGCGATGATCGACCTGGTTGGCCCGGGCTGGCAGTTCATCGCGTCCGCTGCGTTCTATGCAATCTCCGCCGGCGCCACCCTGCTGATCGATAACGAGGGGCGTTCGCTGCGCGCATCGTCGGAATCGGTCCTGGCCAACCTGACGAGTTACGCCCGGCTGGTCCGCCAGTATCCCATCCTTTTGATGCTCATGTTCCTCACCGCAACGACCGAGGTGCTGGGCTTCACCCACATGACGCTGTTTCCGGTGTTCGCCAAGGACGTGCTGCACGTGGGGCCGACGGGGCTGGGGGTCATGACCGCCGGGCGGCAGGCAGGAGGGCTGCTGGGCCTGTGGATCCTGGCCGGGTTGGGGACGGCGCGGAAGAAGGGGCTGATGACCCTGGCAACGGCGCTGGGGTTCGGCGGCGGGCTGATGGCGTTCTCGCTGTCGGTGAACATCTACACCTTCATGGCGGTGCTGCTGTTCGTCAACGCGTGTGCCATGGCCGTGGACACGCTGTACAAGACGCTGATGCAGGACCTGGTGCCCGACGAGGAACGCGGCCGGGCCATGGGTTCCTGGGTGCTCAGCGTCGGGTTCGCCCCCGTGGGGCACGTTGGAATAGGAGCTTTGGCCGGATTTGTCGGTGCCCCCCGGGCCCTGCTCGTCAACGGTGCGGCGCTGGTGGCCATCAACGTCGCCGCGACGCTGGGCGCGCCACGGATACGGCGCATGGAGTGAGGGCGGGAAACGTCAGAATCAGGATTTGCCGGATTTATGGATTATCAAGATTGAGTAGATGGCGCTGAGTGAGACCGCAATCCTGAAAATCCGATAATCCCGAAAATCCTGATTCTGACAATGACTTTGAGGGTTGACAGCGCCGTTATCGCTGATTATGATAACCAAAATTCCGTATTGCAATGTGGAGGCGACAACGATACAGGAGGCTAGGAGCGATGGTTACCGTCAACGAACGTCTAGTCACCGTGGAACAAGAGCAAGTCACCGGGTTGTTGACCGAGAGAGTGGAACGGGATCTGGCTGAAGCGCTGACCGAGTTTGGAGCCCACAAGGAAGAGATCGCGCCGGAGCGCGCCTGCCGCATCTCCCCGCCGAGCCTGGTGTACGGCATACCGATGGCCGGAGTGCGGTACTACAGCTACGCGCCGGAGACGTAAGGCAGCGGGCGAGAAGGCGCGATGATGCGCTCGGGGCGGCCGGTTGGTCGCCCCGCGTCTTTAACCCAAATTGCAATAGCATTTGACAATCTCTGGTTAATCAGGTATGATACGGCTCGTATCAAGTGATATGCAGATAGCATGAACCAAGGAGGTACGCAACGATGGTTGTCACCAACGAAAAGCTCCTCACCAATGAAGAAACCCGGGCTCAGACTGGGTTACTGGTGGACCGGGTGGAACGGGACATGGCCGACGTGCTGAACGAGCACGGATCCACCAGGTCGGAGGACAAGCGAGAGGCCCGGGTCTTCAGCTTCGGCTACGGTATCCCGATGGCCGGCGTGCGCTACTACGCCTTCACGGAGGACCAGCGGTAAAGCGCGGGGCTAACTCCCCAAAGCCAAACACCGGGGCGACCAATCGGTCGCCCCTCGTCGTTTGATGTTTCGAGGCCGGCACGCCAACACCGGCCCGTTCAGTCGTCCCCTCGGTACCCGCGGTTGCGAATCTCCTCTTCCATGTGGGCCCGGATGCCGATGAGCGCGGCGGCCCCTTCTCCTACCGCAGCGGCAACCTGCTTGGTGCTGCCGGCCCGGGCATCGCCCGCGGCAAAAACCCCGTGACGGCTGGTCTCCATGCCCGTATTCGTCACAATGAACCCCCGCTGGTCCAGTTCTACAGTGTCTGACAGGAAACCCGTGTTGGGATCGAGCCCGATAAACACGAACACGCCAGCGGGATGCAGCTCCTCCTGCCGACCGGTGGTCAGGTCTTCAACCAGCACCGACGACAGCTTGCCGTTTCCCCGAAACTCCCGGACCGCGGTGTTCAGACGGATGTCCATCTGCGGGTGCGCGGCCGCCTTGTCCTGCAGGATCTGGCTGGCCCGCAGCCGCTCGCCCACTTCCAGCACGGTCACGCGGGAGGCGAACCGGGTGAGGAACAGCCCTTCCTCAACACCGCTGTTGCCGCCGCCTACCACCAGGGTTTCCATGTCGCGGTAGAAAGGGCCGTCGCAGGTTGCGCAGAAGTGGACTCCGGCCCCGATGAAGTCCTCCTCGCCAGGCACGTTGAGCCGGCGATACCGGGTTCCCGGCGTCAGCAGCAGGGCCGAAGCGCGGTATTCCTGACCGGACTCGGTGGTGACGGTGCGCACTCCGCCGGTTTCCGGTCCGGGATCCATTGACGCCACGGTTTGAGCAACGAGGATCTCGACGCCGAAACGCTCGGCCTGCTCCCGCATACGATCCGCCAGCTCAGCGCCCGTAATCCCCTCCGCGAACCCGGGGTAGTTGTCGATGCGTTCCGTGGAACCGGCCTGGCCGCCAACGCCGCCGCGCTCGATTATCAGCGTGTCCATCCCTTCTCGTGCGGCATAGATGGCGGCGGTCAGACCCGCCGGGCCGCCACCGACGATGATGAGGTCGTAGTAGGAACGGCTGGCCTGCGGGTTGATGCCCAGCCGCGCCGCCAGCTCGGCGTTGGAAGGCTCGACCAGGATGGGACCGCCGTCACCGAACACGATGGTGGGGATGATCTGCCGGCCGTCGTTCAGCTGGCGAACGGTTTCCTGGGCCTCGGGTTCCTGCTCGATGTCCACCCAGCGATAGGGTATTCGGTGTTCGGCAAGGAACTGCTTGGAGCGGCGGCAGTCGGGGCACCAAAGTGCCCCGTAGACGGTCATGCCGGGGGATTGCGTCATGTGCGCCCTCTATTATTCGAGTGGCAGAACGGCCACCAAGCGTCGAATTCCTCTCGGTCAGCGGGCGCATCCGATGTCGGGCCGGTTTTATTTTCGTTGCCGCTCATTGTTCGCCTACAATTGCCTGGATTGGCGTGGTCATCTATGCGCCATCATCGGCGGCGGCCGCAGCGGCATCAGTCTGGTCCTGCGGGTCAGCGTCCGCGGGCTTATCAATTGGAACCCACCGCCAAAGGTCGTCAGAAGGGGTCAGGGTTTTGCGAAACTCATCCCAGCCCGTCGGGTCAGTGTAGGGCGTGGGAGCCTCGCCACGCCAGTAGGCCAACAGGCCTGGAGGCAATAGCTTCTTCTGTTCTTCAGTCATGCGCCCCGGATGTTCATTGGCCAAGGTGCGGCGGGCCGTTTCTTCGGCGCGCTTCTTGGTCGCCTCAAAATTGGGGTCCGGGAGAATTTTGTACCCCTCCAGAGATCCCGAAAACTCCCGCTCATATTCATCCAGGTCGTCTGGAAAAGGCCAGTAGTCATCAGGGTCCGGGAGGTTGGGCTTATCAACTTTGTCGCCGGCCATCGTTGCCTCCGTTTAGCGTAAGTATTCTCGCGTGTATTTTCGACTGGGGTACGCTGTCATCAAGGTTTCGATGTCACCGGCGCGGTAAAAAGGAACTTCGTAAGCGTAGTCCTCAATGTTGATGATGTACAGACGTTCTTCGGGATGTAGTGCCTGGTTTGGATGCAGTACATCGGCCAGCAGGCCGCCATGCTCCAAATGATAGACCACGTCGTCGAAAGACAGCCCACGGTTGAGTCGCAGCCATTCGTTCTTTGCGTCATCCCAAGTGTATTCCGACATAGACGTGCTATAGCACCCCCACCCGACGCCACTGCCCGACTTCGTCCGCCCCGTAGCCCAGCTCGGCCAGGACCTCGTCGGTGTGCTCCCCCAGGGCGGGCAGGTTGCCCGGCTCCAGGGGCGTCTCGGTGAAGGTGGCCGGAGGGCCGGCCATGCGCACCGTGCCCAGGTCGCGGTGGCGCACGTCGATGGCCAGGTTGTTGGCCTCCACCTGCGGGTGTTCAAACAGCTCTTCGACGAAGCGCACCGGGCCGGCGGGTACGCCGGCGGCGTCCAGCAGGTCCAGCCACTCGTCGTTGGTTTTGCCCCGGAAGATCGCCTCCGCATCCGCCATCAGCTGCGCTCCAAACTCGGCGGCCTTCTGGGAGCGCTGGTCGTAGCCGTCGTCGTAGCGGATATCGTGAAGGCCGACCACGTCGAGCATCTTGCGCCGCAATCCGTCGTTCAGGCACCCCACGACGATCATCCCGTCGGCGGTCTGGTAGAACCGGTAGTAGATGTTTCCGGGAGCCTGGAAGTGCTGGGCCTCGTAGACTTTCAGCAGGTCGGGATACGGAGTTCCCGCAGTCCACATGGCGTTCACCGACTCCATGATCTCCGCGTGCGGCGCCTTGTCGATGCCGTCGATGCGCACGAAGCGCATGCCCAGCATCAGCAGGCCGGTGCCGAGCAGCGAGGCCTCCAGCTTCTGGCCCTGTCCCTTCTCTCCGTTCGTGGCGTTGCGCTCCCGGGCGAACAGGGCGCCGCAGACGGCCCAGGCCTGGGCGAGCCCGCAGGCGGTGTCCACCAGGGGACTGGCTACGATCTGCTGGGGGACGCCGTTGACTACCTTGCCCTCGGCGGTGGCGATGCCCGACATGCCCTGGATGATGATGTCGTAGCCGGGGCGGTAGGAGTCGGGCCCCTCGTGCCCGAAGGCCGATCCCTCGCAGTAGATGATCGACGGGTTGATACCGGCCAGGGTCTCGTAGTCGATGCCGAATCGACCAGCAACGTCAGGACGGTTGTTGGCCAGCACCACGTCAGCCTGTTCGGTCAGACGGCGCACCACGTCAGCTGACTCCGGCTTCGTCAGGTTCAGCGTCATGGAACGCTTGCCCCGGTTGTAGGCCATGAAGGGCCGGCCGTCGGTCGGCAAAACCGCCTGGGCATAACGCCACAGGTCGCCCCAGGGAGGTTCCACCTTGATCACGTTGGCGCCCATGTCAGCCAGCAACATACCGGCCGTTGGCGTGGCGATCATGGTGGAGAACTCGACAACGTTGATGCCTTCAAGCGGGCCGGCCATGGCGTCACTCCGGGCGGTGCAAGGTCGTCGGGCGATTATAGCAAACCGGGGCCGGCCAGCCGGAAATGCTTCGGACCCAGCGCCAGGGCTTCGACGGGGATCATGGCGGCCAGTTCCGCCGGGGTGTATCCGTCCGCGGCATCGCCATCGTCGAGCCACGAGATGGCAGACGCCGCGCGGTCGACGGGGAGCCCCCTGGCCTGCACCAGGACACGAAAGTCGCCCAGCCCGCCCGGTCGCACCAGGTGGGTCAGGCCCGTCAGCCAATCGCGAGCCTCGTCGGGCCGAGCTGAGAACGATTCGGCCAGGCCATCAGGCAACGCGCCCTCCGGATCGATGGGGATGGTGATCCAGCCACTGCCTGCTCCCGTGGGTGGCGTGGCGTTGCGGCGCATAGTTTGCAGGCCCAGGCGCGTCAGGAGACCCCCCTGGGATACGTTGCCCAGAGTGGTCAGTCCCGCCCGCTCCCCGGCGAGACTAACCGACGTGAAGTCCACCTGGGCCGTGATGTCCTGCCGCCCCGGGTCCACCAGGGGCGTGTCGGTTTGGCGGTGCGAGCGGTAAGTCACCAGGGTTCCGTGGGGCCGTTGCGCCGGGTCGTAGAGGTCCACCGCGCTGCGGCCGTAGTCGATGGTGAGGACGAACCCCGTTTCCAGCGTCGATGCCACCGACGCGGCCCAGTCGTCGAGCATCAGGCAGAATTCGGCGGTCTGCCCGTCCGCAAGGGCAAATCCCAGGTCGGCCAGACGCCGCTCCAGCTCTGGAGTTGATGCGTCGCCGGCGACTTCCACCAACTGCCCTTCGTAGCCGTCGGCGACGTCGGACTGGATGCCCACGTACAACTCGCGCAGTTTCCCATCCTCCAAGCGCACCCGATGGACCGGAAGGGCGTCCAGCAGTTCGTTGGAAATGATGCACCCGGTGACGTTGCGAAACGGCAGTCGCCGCGCGTCGCCAGCGATTTTCGTGAGCGCTAGGTCGCCGGCCTCACGACTCCCCGGGCGGCGGTCAACCGCTGCGTACCGCAGCGATCCCGCAAAGCCCTCGGGCAGATGCCGGGCGGCGTTGCATACGTCACGTGCCAGCAGTCCATGACCGGCGCCGGGCTCGATCACCCAAAACGGGTCGGGGCGCTCCAGCAGGCGCCAGAACTGGAACAGCTGAACCGCCAGCAGCGCTCCAAAGGCCGGATGCACCTGCGGGCTGGTGTAGTAATCGCTGCCAGCGCTGTTGCGAGTGTAGTAGCCGCCGGGTCCGTACAGGGCTCGCTCCATGTATTCGGCGAAGGTGATGGGGCCGTGGCGGGCGATGCGACGGCGGATGGCCCGTTCCGCAACAGTGGGCACGTTCATGGGATCGAGACCTGACCGGACACGCATAGGGGCGAATGCACATTCGCCCCTGCATCAGCCGCGAAAGCCGGGAGTTACCGGTACATTGGCTTGAAGAAGCTGTGCAGGAAGTTGTTGCGGTGGGCCCACGAGTGGGCGCGCTTGAGCACCGTCTCGGGGATGGGTTCGGACCGGCGGTGGGTGATGCGCAGGGTTTCGTAGTCCGCCAACTCCGGCGGAGCATCCGCCGTGTACAGCAGTTCGCAGCCCTCGCCTTCGGCGTACAGTTTGAGGCTGTCGAAGCCCTTCACCCGCCGGCCTGGGGTCTGGTAAACGTAGAACTCGACGCTGCCCACCAGTTCGTCGAAGTGGTCGTTGCCGTTGCCGCGGCCGCCGCCCTGGCGGAGCTGGTCACGGCCTATTCCGTAGCTGCTCAAGCGTCTGCGTTGCATGAGGACACCACCGATTGCGTTCAGCAGAGCGTTGCCCTGCGTGCCGGGTCAGTTTTCACGCAGCAGGCCCGGCCTGATCGTGCTTTCCCAGTCGCTGCCGCTATCTCGGGTTCTGACGGTATTGACCAGGTCCGCCAGGTCTGCCCCGTGCAGCAGTTTCAAATCTTCATAGGTTTGACGCCCCGCGAGTGCGCGGATGGCGTCATGCAGGTTGTCCACGTAGGCCACGGCGGCCCGCCCGGCGGCCAGGGTGTCATGCCGCACTCTGATGTTTTCCAGCTGCTCTACCCAGTCAATTTGCCGCGCAACCTGCTCGAACGGTTCTTCCGGGTCCGGGTACTGCGTCGCTGTGGTCATGACCGAGACCTCCCTGTTATCGGAGTTGCTGGTTATCGGAGTTGCGGTGTTTTCGTTATGGGTAGATGGCCCAGCCGACCCGATCGGTTTTGGCGTGGAAGAAATGGCCGTCGGTGGACGTGACGTAGACGTCGGTTAGATCCGGTCCGCCAAAGCACACGTTAGTGGGACGGGTCGCCGCGACGGGATGGGTTTCGATGACCCGACCGGTGGGCGAGAAGACGTACAGCATGGGGCCGGGTCCGCCCGCGGGCCAGCCGGCGGTGGCGATGATATTCCCGTCCGCGTCGAGGCACATGCCGTCGATGCCGCGGTGGACCCGGTTGGCGTCGCGGCCGAAGGTGTGCAGCGTGGTGTACGTCCCCAGGGTGCCGTCGGCGTTGATGGGGTAGGCGCGCAGCTCGCGGTCGATGTCGATACGGTCGCTGTTGCTTTCCGCCACGTACAGCGTGTTGCCGTCGGGCGACACCAGGATGCCGTTGGGCATGGTGGTGTCGTAAGTGGAGCGGACGGTCCGGTAGGAACCGTCGGCCTGGGGCACGGCGCACAGCACGGAGCGATTGTCCAGCTGCTCGACCTCGTGGGCGTCGATGTTGCCGGTGTTCCAGGGGTTGGTGAACCAGATGCGCCCCTGGACGTCGATGGCCAGGTCGTTGGGGGTGTTCAGCGGCACGCCGTCCAGGTTATCGGCGACGGTGACCATGCTCCCGTCGGGGTCGAAGCGGACGATCGCCCGCCCGTTCTGACAGCAGCCGAACAGCCGGCCCTGGGCGTCGAATGCCAGCCCGTTGGTGCGGTTGGTGTTTTCGCGGTAAACGGAGAAGTCTCCCGATTTGGGGTTGTAGGCATATATTCGACTGGCATGGATGTGTGTGAAGAGTATTGCTTCACCATTCCACGCCGGCCCTTCGGTGATGCCGCCCGGGGGGTCTTCAAAGCGATTGAGCAGGCTGAAACGCCACGACATATTGGCCAACTCCTTGAGCGTGTCGCATCTTGGGAGTAGTCGATGGATTGCGACTGCGCTACTAGCGGGGCGATTGTAGCAGGCGGCCCCCGGCCCGGCAAACGGCGGCCTGACCGGGTAGTGACTCAGTTTGAAATGGGGTATCAGAGAATCCAATGGCATTTGCAGCGCTGAGGGATTATTCCCAAGGCTTGCCGTCTGGGAAGATGTCAGCTTCGGATGTTCCGCTTATCTGGTGGGTCATGTCAGCCAGGCGGTCGATGGCTTCGTTGACTAAGTCCCTCAATTCCAATTTTTGGTCTTGGTCCATGGGGCGAGGGTCGCGGTTGTAGCGGTATTCGGTTGCGTAGTCGATGAGCCAGTTGCCGTAGCCGGATGGTGAGTTCGGGTCCGCGTACGTGGTGTATTGGAGGAGGTCGTCGACGGCTTGGCGCAGTTCCTGGGCTTGAGGGTCGGCGTGGTCATGGTGGTTTTCCAGGTAGTGGTTCCAGATGCGGTTGAGATCATGGCGGAAGATCGTCGGGTCGTTGTAAGCGGAGATGATGCCGCGCAGAGCGTTCTCGACACCCTGCTGAGCTGAGAACCCCAGAAGCTTCTGGTTCCAGCTGTTTTCGTCAATCATGTCGTTAAACTGCTTGCTCCATTCGGCAGCGTTTTCCAGGCGTCGCTGGGTGGCCGGCCAGTGCATCGGGTATTCGTTGCGATAGTCATCGTGGTAGCCCATTCTGTAATCGCTCATGTAGGTTCCCCAGTGGTCGGCTTGTCCAGCGATATGTTGCTTGGCGTGGCGGAGTCTCTGAAAGTCCTCGAGCGGGATTGATACTACGTCGAGGTCGAGGGTCGGGGGATTGCTGCGCATATATGCTTCCGCCGCATGGCCGGCGGAAGCGTTTTCGTCTGCTTCTGGTACCGAGACAATGAGGAGGTCCAGGTCGGAATCGGGCCTGTGGTCGCCGCGGGCTCGGGATCCGTGAAGGATGACCATGTTGGGGGCGACGGCCTCCTGGATAGCCTCCGCGATCTTGATCGCGTGCGGGTCGGGAGTTAGAGGTCTTATGGGCATGAGTTCTGAGGTCTGCGCCGTAGTTCGGCTTTGCTTCGGTGTTGAGCTTGGTTCAACCATAGGATTCTCCTTAGTGGTTTCGGCGCAGAGCGTGCCCGACGAGTTTACCAAAGCTGGGTGTTGAACGACGGCAACGTTGCATTTGCCGCGATTGTGGTTGTGGTTCTGCCGGCGAGTTGGCTGAGCAGAGGCTTGGCTGGGCGGCGAAAGCCGGAATCCACAAGATGCTGACGTTATGGGACGTTGGCGACCGCAAGACGTTCCTGGATTCCGGATCAAGTCCGGAATGACGCAAACACAAGCCCGGAATGACGCAAACACAAGCCCGGAATGACGCAAACACAAGCCCGGAATGACGTAAACAATCGAAAGACCCTGCGGCCGGGCGGATTTTGAGCCGATGGGGGCGATTATGCTGGAACTCCGGTGTCCGAACCCCTCCGGCGGCGTAGTAGAATACCCTCAAGGAATAACGCGACGCCTTCACGGAGGGCAGGACAGTGAACGCGCGAACCCGTCCCAAGGAAGAAATCGCCCGCCTGGGCAAGGAGATCTACGAGCGCGACATCCGCTCAAAGGTCGAGGCCGACCACCACGGCAAGGTGGTCGCTATCGATGTGGATACCGGCCACTGGGCTATCGGCGACAACGTGATTGCCGCCACGGACCGCCTGCGGGAGAAGCGCCCGGGCGCGGTCAATGTCCTGTGTGAGCGCGTCGGACACCGAACTCTGTACCGCTTTGGGGGCAGTTCCCTGCGGAGATCCCAGTGATCGAAGGCGTGGTGAATGCCAACTATGAGCCGGTGGTAACCCTGACCCTGCGAGGCCCATCGGGGCGCACGCGGGATATAGATGCCGTCGTCGATACCGGCTTCAACGGGTTTCTCACCCTACCGACCACATTGGTGGCAGAACTGGGGCTTCCATACGTCAGCATAGGCCGGGCAGCTCTCGCCGACGGCAGTGAAATATCCTACGACGTTCACGGCGTCACCGTGCTTTGGGACGGCCGACCGAGATACATTGAGGCCGCCACTGCTGACGCCACCCCCCTCGTGGGTATGCTGCTGCTGGACAGGCATGACCTGCACGTAGCAGTGGAACCCGGCGGCCGCGTCATTATCCAGACCATAGCCTAGCCCCCGAAGCCTGGCCCGCAACAACCGGGCGCGATGCCGCTGCCGGCCGCTTTGGCCGGCTTGCCGCCATCCCCAGCCCCCCGCTCCGCCGGGTTCCACCCCTCGCCTCCGCTCCGCGCCAGGCGAGCCGCCCCACTGCCCGCCGCCGGCCCGCCTGATTTTGCGCTGCCGGGGGCGATTGTGCTGCGATTTTGCCCATATCATCGAAACTCATCGAAATATCACTCAATATCGCCCATAAATCATGTAAAAAGTGATATATTCCCTAACCGAAATCTTCCCAAATAAGTGGAGGTGGATAACTATGAACCGCAGGAATCTGCCATTCGGCCCATTCCGCTCCCCGAAACTGGGGGGAATCGAGATAGCCGCGGCAAGGCGCGGCGCGGCGGCCTGAGCCGCTGGCGCCTGCCCCTGGGCCTCTTTCTGGCCGGCGCGCTGCTGGCCGTTGGTTTATTCACCCTGGCGCTGGTTCAGCCAGCGCCCCAGGCCCACGCCGACCACGCGGCCGTCTGGACGGACGACCCCAACCTCATCAACGTCAGCACCGTCGCGCAGCTCAACCAGATACGTTGGGACCAGGACGGCGACGGCGCGCCGCATAACTGCCCCGGCGGCTGCCAGGGCTACGAACTGACCAAAGACTTATACCTGGCGACGGATATCACCAACTGGCAGCCCATTGACAACTACTCAGCAGTCTTTGATGGCAACGGCCACGTCATCGCCAACCTGCATATCCTGCGCGAAAGCGAACGGCACGTGGGCCTGTTCCGCCACCTGGCCAGCGACGCCCAGGTGAAGAACCTGGGCATCGTGGACGCCGACGTCAAGGGTTACACCGGGAGCGAGAGCGACCAGGCCACGGGCGTTATCGCCGAGAGAAACCACGGGACGATCACCAACGTCTTCGTCGTCGGCAAGGTTTCCGGGAACAACGGCGTGGGCGGCATCGCCGGCCGCAGCGACGGCAAGATTTCCACCGCCTGGGCCGATATTGCCGTCACCGGCGGCAGCAACGCCGGCGGCCTGGTGGGCGCAAAAAGCGGCGGGGAGATCGTCAACACCCACAGCCGAGGCTCCGTAACCGGCGAAACCAACGTCGGCGGGCTGGTGGGGGCCCTCACCGGCGACGGGCACGTCAAGCACAGCTACACCATCGCCGAAACCTCCGCCGGCTTCGTGCTGCGAGGCAACTCCGGCGGCAAGGTTACCGCCAGCCACGACCTGGTGAGCACGGCCCAAGCCGCGCTGAAGGGAACGCCAATAGGCAAGGGCATATACTCCGGCTGGGACCCGGTCTGGCAGCATGGCAGCGCGCTCAACTACCCGGCGCTGAAAGTCGATTTCAACGGCGACGGCCGCGCCACGTCCAACGAGTTCCATCAGGTTAACCCCGGCTCGCCCCGGGGCAACACGCCCTACTTCAAAGACCGCACGGTGGAGGACCCGAATCTGGATCGATACTCCTTTACCTCTCGGGTTAACAATCCGCTGCTCTGGCGCTATTTCGAGGCCATCACCCCGTTGGAGCTGCCGAAGGCCACCGGCGGCATAGGAGACGTGACCTACACGATCAGCCCTTCGCTGATTGAGGGCGTTACCTTCGATCCGCAAACGCACCGCATCACCGGCACGCCCGACCTGTGGTGGCCCAACACCCCATTGGACACAATACAAGCGAACTCCCACGTACGCCAGTACACCCTCACGGCTACGGACGAGCAGGGCGGCTTCGACGCCATCAACTTCTGCGTCGCCTACTATAACTGGGACGACCATTTTGCAGACCGTCTCAAAGCGCACGGAGCCGACTACCTGAAGGTTCCGGACCAACTGGCCGAATGCAACTCCGGGCACGACGGCGTCATCCGCGGCGTGCCCGAAAGCGCCGCGCCCCGGTTCGTCTTCGGCGATACCCCGCCGCTGATGGTTGACTGGCTGTCCAGTGAACAACAGGTCAGCTGGACGCTGCCCGAGGCCCGGGGCGGCGACGGCGCGTTGACCTACGACCTCAAGGTCAGCCCGACTCCGGATCGCAAAAGTTTCGGAGCCGTGTCCGACCGGATTTCTGGGATGTCGTTCAACCCGGACACCCGCACCCTGGAAGGCCAGGATGGGTCCCGTAGCACACTCACCCGCCTGGTGGTCCATCACTTCACCTACACCGTAACCGACGGGGCGGGCCGGCAGGACAAAATGCTGTTCTGCGTGGACCAATTTTCCGGGAGCGTCGTTTACTGGCGGAATTCCGGGCCCAGCAACCTGCCGGGCTGCAGCCAGTCGGGCGACATCCCCCTCGGCGACCGCTTCGCAACCGGCACCGAAGACACGTTCGACAGCAACGCCGGTAGAGCCACCAACGCGAAGATAGTCATCGACGTGAACGGCAACCCGGTTGCGGAGCTCCGGTTCACCCAGGAGGTAGGGGCGCTGGAGTTCGCGCACCAGAAGGACGTGGGGACGCTCCGGCTGCCCGCGGCCGTGGGCGGCAGCGGCGTTCGCACCTACGAGCTCAACCCCACCACGCTGCCGGCCGGCCTGAGCTTCGACCCGGCGTCGCGGGCCATCACCGGCACGCCCACGGCCAAGCAGGCCGTGACGGAATACACCTACACGGTGGGCGACACCGGCGGCCAGTTCGCCCAGCTCACCTTCACCATCAGCGTGGTTGACGACGCGCAGCCCACCTTCGGCGCGGCCGCGGTGGACGGGCAGACCTGGGCGCTGAACACCGACGTCGGCGGCATCCAGCTGCCGGCGGCCACGGGCGGCAACGGCGGGCTGACCTACAGCATCGAACCGTCCCTGCCGCCGGGCGTCAGCTTTGACGCCGGGGCGCGCACCCTCAACGGCGCGCCCACCATCGCGTTCCCGGAGACGACGTACACCTACACGGCCCGGGACCGGGACGGCGACGCAACGGCGTTGACCTTCACCATCGCGGTTCCCGACCTGGTGGTGGAGATTTCCATCACGGTGTCGATGTCCGCCAGAGACCGGGTGTCGATGCGGGAGGGCGAGGCGTTCACCTACCAGATGTGGCTGGACGCGCAGCCCGCCGCCGACGTGGTGGTCGAAGTGGCCAGCGACAACGGCGACGGCTGGACCAACAACGAGAATTGGATGAGCGACAAGCCGATCCGGCATTGGCACGGAGTCAGCGTCAACGACCAGGGGCAGGTTACCCACTTGTCGCTGCGCGAGAACAACCTGAACGGCGCCCTGCCCGCCCAGTTGGGCAAGCTAAGGGCATTGCAGGTCATATCCCTGGACGGGAACAGCATCGGCGGCGGCCTGCCGTCTGAGCTGGGCAACCTGTCCAACCTGACGCGGCTGGCGCTGAACCGCAACAGCCTCACCGGGTCGATACCCTCGGAGCTGGGCAGCCTGTCCAACCTGAGCATCATCGGCCTGGCGCGGAACCAGCTGAGCGGGTCGCTGCCCACCAGCCTGGGCAACCTGACGGGTCTGACCAAGCTGTCGCTGCACGACAACACGGAGTTGAGCGGCGCGCTGCCGTCCGGGTTCACCAACCTGGCGGACCTGCAACGGCTGGCCATCGCCAACATCGGGCTGTGCGCCCCGGACGACGAGGCGTTCAGCGACTGGCCAGACACGGTGCCCGACCAGCCGGGCGGAGTGCCGACCTGCGAATAAGGGGGACTGCCGGCTCCTTGAACCGGTCCACAACCCTTGTGGCGAGGCCCGCAGTCGCGGGCCTCGTTTCGTTTGCGGTGGGGAAACGTCAGAATCAGGATTTACGGGATTTCATGATTGGACAGGATTGGGAGATCTCCACCATGGAACGGTTCCAATCCCGATGATCCCGAAATCTTGAAAATCCTGATTCTGACGATTTACGAAATTGGGCACGCGTGAGACCGCGAACGACATTGTTCCCGCGATCTGACACACGGTTATAATGGGGCCGTCCAGCCGGACCCCTCTTGGCAATCTGCGGCAACCGCAGCGCTGTGCCGGGCGAGGGGCCGCAATCCTGGCAAACCGGAACCCATACGGCCAAACGGGGAGGTGAACCGTGGCAGGACCGTGTACAGGCCTGACCGTCCTGGATTTCTCGCTGGGGATGCCGGGGGCGCTCTGCACCCTGGTGTTGGCCGACTATGGGGCCGAGGTGATCAAGGTCGAACCTCCTGGCGGTGATCCGTTCCGTTACCAGCCGGCATGGATCTCGTGGAACCGGGGCAAGAAAGGCATTGTGCTGGACCTCAGCGCCGAGGAGGGCCGGGAGCAGGCCATCCGGCTGGCCGCCCAAGCTGACGTGCTGGTGGAATCGTTTCGCCCCGGCGACATGGCGGGTTGGGGCCTGGATTACGATGCCCTGTCTCGGCTCCACCCGGAGCTGGTCTACTGCTCCATCACCGGCTTCGGGCAAAAGGGCCCGCTGCGCCGGGTGAAGGGATACGAGGGCGTCGTGGCGGCCAAAGCCGGCCGGATGCTCAACCTGGAGGGTCAGCCGAACCGCGACGGTCCGGTCTATTCGGCGGTGCACACCGGCAGCTGGCACGCCAGCCAGGCCGCAGTGCGCGGCATCCTGGGCGCGCTGCGGGTGCGGGACCGGTGCGAGCGCGGGCAGTGGGTCCAGACCAGCATCGTCCAGGCCCTGGCCTCGCCCCACGACAACAACGTCGGCGACGGCGGGCTGGTCAACATGCAGCTCCGGCGCATTGACCCGGAGCGGTTTCCCCCAAGACCTCGGGGCCGGGGCCTCTCGTCCATCGGATACGTTCCCGTGCGCACCGGCGAGGGCGCGTGGCTGCAACACGCCAACCAGCGGGTGCCGCACATCCAGGGGCATCTCCGGGCCATCGGCCTCGGCGATCTGCTGGAGGATGAGCGCTTCGCCAGGGTTCCCGCCCTCAATTTCGAAAACCAGGAACTCCTGCGCCGGGAGATACTCGAAAAGCAGTCGGAGAAGACCGCCGACGAATGGATGGAGATTTATCTCGAAGACGGCAACATCGCCGCCGAACCCTACCGCACCAGCGTCCAGGCCATGGACCACCCGGCGGTTGTCGCCAACGGCACGGTGGTCACCATCGATGACCCGCGCGTCGGCCCCATGCGCACCCTGGCCCCGCTGGTGGACCTGAAAGAGACGCCGGGCGAACCCAGCGGCCCGGCCCCGGACGTGGGCCAGCACGACGGCGAGGTGCTGGGACGCCTGGGGCCTTCGTCTGGCGCAACGGCCGTCCCCGGGGTGAATGGCGCCGACGCCCCATCCCACCCGCTGTCGGGCGTCACCGTGCTGGACCTGGCGACAATCCAGGCCGGACCCTACGGCGCCGCGCTGCTGGCAGACCTGGGGGCAAGGGTCATCAAGGTCGACGCCACCGACCGGCGATTGGACGAGGGGCGGCGCTCCACTGCGGTGGCAGTCGCCGACGCTCGCACCTACGCCGGCAAGGAATGCATCCAGATCGATCTCCAGACCCCCGAGGGCAAGGAGATCATCCACAAGCTCATCGCCCAGGCCGACGTGCTCTCGCACAACTTCCGCCTCGGCGTGCCGGAGCGCCTCCAGGTCGACTGGGAAACGTGCCGGAAGATCAACCCCCGCATGATCCACGTCTGGATGGCGACCTATGGCGAGCACGGACCCCACGCGCGCCGTCCCGGCGCACACCCCATCCCCGGCGCCATCATGGGCGGCGCCATGCGGCAGATGGGCCGGGGGATGCCCCCGCCGCCGGAACAGGTCATGGACGCCGAAGAGACCGTCGAGGCGACCCGCTGGCTTATGAAATCCAACTGGGGGCCGGATCAGAACACCTCCCCGGCCGTGGCCACCGCCGTGCTGCTGGGCCTGCGGGCGCGCGAAACCACCGGCGAGGGCCAGCCCATTGAGCTCACCATGCTCAACGCCAACGCGTGGACCAACGCCGACGAGTATTTCGACCACGCCGGCCGCCCTCCCATCGCCATGCCCGACGCAGACATCCACGGCCTGCACGCCCTGTACCGCCTCTACCGGTGCCGTGAAGGCTGGGTGTTCCTGGGCTGCCTCTTCCAGGATGAGTGGGAAGCCTTCTGCCGCGCCGTGCAACGGGACGACCTCCTGGCCGACCCGCGCTTTGCCACTCCCGACGCGCGCCAGGCCCACGACGAAGCCCTGGTGTCCGAGATTTCGTCGATCCTCGCCGGGCGCGCCGCCGTCGAGTGGGAGGAACTGCTGACCGCAGCAGACGTTGGCTGCGTACAGGCGGATGAAGCCGTGGAGGGCGATTTTTACGCCGACCATCCCCACGCCCGGGCCAACGACCTGAGCGTGGAGGTGGAGCACCCGGTAGTCGGGAAGTATCGCCGCTACGGGGGATTGGTGGAGTTTTCCCTGACCCCGGGGATCTACAAAACTTCCACCCAAGTTGGGCAGCACACCAGGCCCCTGCTGCGGGAACTGGGCTACGACGATCAGGAGATTGAGGAACTAAGCGCCCGCGGCGTCGTGCAGTGGGCGGACCCGTCGGTGGGCGGAGAACCGTAAGGGGATCGTCAGAATCAGGATTTGCCGGATTAGAAAATTGACGGGATTTGGGACTGCTTTACTGCTGGATGGTTTCAATCCGGCCAATCCTGAAATCCCGAAAATCCTGATTCTGACAAATTTGCGAAGGAAGGAAGGTCATACTTGGCAATACTGGTCAGTTTCGACATCGATGGAACCCTGGAAGCGGGGGATCCGCCCGGCCCGATTACCATGAGCATGGTTCGGCGAGCCCAGGCCCACGGCTGCATCATCGGCAGCTCTTCGGACCGTCCGCTTCCGGTGCAGCAGTCCATCTGGGACCGGTACCGTATCGAGGTGAGTTTTATCTCGCACAAGCAGGACCTTCCCGACGTCAGGTCGCGCTTTCCCGCGGACGAGTACTTCCACATCGGCGACACCGAGATGGACCAGCAGATGGCCCGGGAAGCGGGATTTTCGTTTGTCTGGATGGATGCCGGGTATGCCGAACCCTGGATCGGGAACGGGACCGGCGGGGGTTAGGCGCTCAGGCTTACTCGCTTGCGCAGATCGTCAGAATCAGGATTTGCCGGATTTCAGGATTGGACAGGATTAGGGGATTGCCAGCACGGAACGGTTTCAATCCTGATAATCCGCGAATCTTGAAAATCCTGATTCTGACGATTCCCCGCCGCAAACCGGGTACGCACAAGCAGCGCATCGCATATAATCCGCGCCACATGATGCCGACAACGCGCGGAGCGCAGGATCCGCAGGAGGGAGAAGCATGTCCACGATTCCAGGGCTGGCAAGACCCGGTCCGGTGCCCAACGATCTGACCCAGCCCTTCTGGGACGCTTGCAACGAGCGGCGCCTGGTCCTGCAGAATTGCACCGCCTGCCAGCGGATGCACTATCCACCGGCCCAGCGGTGCGACCGGTGCGGCTCCGCCGACAACTTCGAGTGGAAAGAGGTGGAGGGCAAGGGGCATATTGACGTGTACATGGTGATCCGCGACTCGCGCATCCGGGGTTTTCGGCCGGCGCAGCCCATCAACTTTGCGGTGATCACCCTGGACGAGGAGCCGGGCATCAACTTCCTGTCCAACCTGCCGGGGACCCCGCCGGGTGAAGTCCCGGTCGGCGCGCCGGTGGAGCTGATATTCGAGGAAACGAGCACCGGCCAGTTGGTCCACGAGTGGCGGGTGGTCACCTAGACCCTCATACGTACCCATTTTCGCAGATCGTCAGAATCAGGATTTACCGGATTTCAGGATTGGACAGGATTAGGGGATTGCCAGCACGGAACGGTTTCAATCCTGATAATCCTCAAATCCCGCCAATCCTGATTCTGACATTTCACAAGGCACAAGGGGGCTGAAATGGTTAGCGACAGGAGCTGGATGCGAGACCGCGAAGGACTGGGGCTCTGGGAGCACCGGGGCCAGGTCGCCGTGGTGGGCTGGGGGCAATCCCATATTGACCGGCGCTGGGACGGCGTGACCCTGGACCGGAGTTGCGGCGGCCTGACCAAGGAGGCCTGCCTGAAGGCAATAGCCGACGCCGGCCTGTCTCTGGACGACATTGACGGGCTCATCACCAGCCCGGAGACCCGCGCCGAGCAGACTTGGGCGCCGCGCCCCTACTTCGACCCGCCCTACGATACCGAGGACGGCCTGACCTACGCGTCGGCGGAGTGGATCGAGCGGGAGCTGGGTTTCAAGAACATCCAGTATCGGGTGTCCGATTCGCCCTACATCGGCCCGATGATGGGCCTGGCCGCCCAGGCGGTGGGCGACGGCCGGTGCGAGACTGCGCTGGTGTGGTATCCCATGGTTAACCTCGCCGGCCGGTACGGGCACAACAACCCCGCGAACAACAGCGAGGAGGCGCCCGGGCCCAGCGCCTTCACCCTGCCGTGGGGCTACCAGAGCGGCGCCATGTTCAACAACCTGGTGATCTTCCAGCAGTATTGCAAGAAATACGGCAAGTCCCACGACGGGCTGGCGGATCTCTGTCTGAACCTGCGCCGCAACGGCCTGATGACGCCCTGGAGTTATTACGCGCTGCACGAGCCATACCAGCTCACCCGCGAGGACTACCTGAACGGCCGCGTGATCGAGGAACCGCTGGTGATCTACGACTGCGACCGCCCGGTGAACACCTGCGCGGCCTTCATCTTCACCACCGCCGAGCGTGCCAAAGACCTGAGGCAGAAGCCGGCCTACGTGCTGAACCACGCCCAGACCAACGGCCGGGGCCGCAGCACCATGTCAACCCTGGAGGAGCACCAGGAGGCGGTCGCCAGCCTGGCGCGGAGGATGTGGGAAGGTTCGGGATTGGGTCCTGACGACGTGGACATCTTCAACCCCTACGACGGCTACCTGACCTTCACCCAGCAGTTCCTCGAGGGCTTCCAGTGGCACGGCGTCAAGTGGGGCGAGGCCCACGACTTCTACGCCGACGACATCCGGGTCGAAGGGCCGCATCCCTTCCTTTCCAGCGGCGGCAACAACGGCACCGGCCGGACCCGGGCCTGCCTCTTCTCCGACAGCCTGGAGCAGCTCCGCGGCACCGCCGGGCCGCGTCAGGTGACCACGCGCGCCGACATCGCTCTGGCCGGCTGCAACACGCCGGACAGCAACGGCTTCATCATGCTGAGCAAGCACCCGGATTAGATAGAGCCTCGCACATACCCAATTTGCGGCGCAAAGTCGTCAGAATCAGGATTCGCAGGATTTAGTGATTTCCAGGATTGGAACCGTCCGATGGAAAAGGGCGCCTAATCCTGAAAATCCTTCAATCCCGTAAATCCTGATTCTGACGTTCCTCCGCTGTTCCGAAAGCCCAGCAGCTTTACGCCCGGCCCCATGCCCTTGGCTTGGGCCAGCACTTTGAAGTCACCGTACTCGTCCGGGTCCACCAGCGTCATCATTGCCATGCGGCTCAGCTCGGCGCGGGCTGCGGACAGGCCCGGCGTCTCCAGGGCGTTCAGAAACTCGTGGAAGCCGAGGTTCGCCAGGAAGTGTCGTTGCCGGGCATAGCCCACCGTGTTCAATCCATGCCGCTCGCCCAGATCCACGAGTGACGTGAAGTCCACCTGGCAGGTGATGTCCTGCTGTCCGACGTCCCGGTAAGGGTCGCTGCCGATGGCGTGCCGGTTGAAACAGACCAGCGTGCCCTGGGCATTCTCGGGCGAGTAGAGTTCCCGCGCCAGTTCGCCGTAGTCGATGGTGAGTACAAACCCGCGGTCCAGCGCCCGGCAAACCTGGCTGATCCAGTCTCCCATGGCCAGGTTCACCTCGCCTCGATACCCCTCCGGCAGTGACACGCCCAGGCCGGCCAGCCGTGACTCGATGCGCGGCGAAGACGGCTCGTCCAGCGCTTCGACGAAATCCTCGCCCGCCATCGTGACGAAGATCTCCCTGACCTTTCCGTCATCGATGGCGAACCGGTGCACCGGGAAGTTGTCGATCAGCTCGTTGCACAGGATGCAGCCCACAATGTTTCGGAACGCGCCGAGCCCCGCACCTCTGACGCGCTGGATTGTCGAGCCGGTTGTGATCGTTCCGGCTCCCATCCTGTCCGGCCCGTCAAAGGCGTTGCCGGGTGATTTGACCCATCCGGGCTCGTAGTCCGCGCCGACATAGTAAAGCGCGTGAGCGAACCTGGGGTTCATGCGCCGGCAGGCGTCCGCGATGGAGCGCGCCAGGGCTCCATCCCCGGAACCGACCTCGACCACGTGGAATACCGGAGGCTCTCCCAGGAACTGCCACATCTCCTCCAGTTGCCGAGCAATCAGGGCGCCGAAAACCGGGTGGCTCGTTGACGAGGTGCCGAAGTGCGCGCTGACTCCGTCGCTGCGGCTCGAATAAAAACCGCCTCTCGGCGAGTACAGGCAGGCTTCCATGAACCGCGCGAACGTAATCCGCCCATCCCTGCGGATCATGTCCCTGATCTCCTGCTCAACCGCTGAGCTCAACGTCATCTCCTGAGTTGGCCCAATTTCCTGGACCCTATTGGGCAAGTGTCCCCTCGACATGCCCGGTCGCGCAAGGGGATAATCGCCCTAAAACCGGAGGTGCGACGATGACCACCAGTGCAGCTCAGCAGGATCAGGCCCCGGCTCCCTACGTCCCGCAGGAATTGCTCGGCGCCGTGCGGTGGCGCTGCATCGGCCCGCCCCGGGGCGGCCGGGTGGTGGCGGTGGCCGGCGACCCGGTCAACCCCATGGTCTTCTACTTCGGCGCGTGCGCCGGCGGGGTGTGGAAGACCACCGACGGCGGCACCTACTGGGAGAATGTCTCCGACGGCTACTTCAACACCGCCGCGGTGGGCGCCATTGCCGTGGCCCCGTCCGACCCCAACGTCATCTACGCCGGCATGGGCGAGTCCTGCATCCGCGGCGACGTGACCTACGGCGACGGGGTGTACCGTTCCACCGACGGCGGGCAAACCTGGACCAACGTGGGCCTGTCCGACACCCGGCACATCGCCCGGGTGCGGGTGCATCCCGCCAACCCCGACCTGGTGTACGTGGCGGCTCTGGGACACGCCTACGGCCCCAACGACGAGCGCGGCGTGTTCCGCTCCAACGACGGCGGCAAAACCTGGGAGAAGGTACTGTTCCGCAGCGAGGATGCCGGCGCCATCGACCTGTCCATGGACCCCAACAACCCCCGCATCCTGTACGCTTCCATCTGGGAGACCCGACGCACTCCCTGGAGCCTCATCAGCGGCGGCGAGGGAAGCGGCATCTTCAAGTCCGTGGACGGCGGCGACACCTGGACCGAGATCACCGACAACCCCGGCCTGCCCGGCGGCCTCAAGGGACGCATCGGCGTCGCCGTTTCCCCTGCCAAATCGGGCCGGGTCTGGGCCACCATCGAGGCCGAGGACTGCGGCCTGTACCGCTCCGACAACGGGGGCGATACCTGGGAACTGGTTAGCGACGAGCGCGACCTGCAAGGGCGTCCCTGGTACTACCAGCACGTGTTCGCCGACCCGCAGGACGCGGATACCGTGTGGGTCCTCAACTACTCGTGCTGGAAGTCCATCGACGGCGGGCGCAACTTCAGCCGGGTCACCACGCCCCACGGCGACGACCACGATCTTTGGATCGACCCCAACAACCCGCTGCGGATGATCGAGGGCAACGACGGCGGCGCCTGCGTCACCTTCAACGGCGGCGAGACCTGGTCGAGCATCTACAACCAGCTGACGGCGCAGTTCTACCACCTGACCACCGACGACCGTTTTCCCCACCGGGTGTACGGAACCCAGCAGGACAATACTGCCATCAGCGTGCCATCCCGCACCCACAAGGGCGCGATTCCCTGGGGCGACTGCTACGTGGTGGGCAACTCCGAAAGCGGCCACATCGCCCTGCATCCGGACGATCCCGACACTGTGATCTCCGGCGCCATCGGCAGTTCGGCCGGCGGCGGCGGCAACCTGCTGCACTACGACCACGCCACCGGACAGGTGCGGATCATCACGGTGTGGCCCGAGCTGTACACCGGATGGGGCGCCAGGGACATGAAGTACCGCTTCCAGTGGACCTACCCTATCATGTTCTCGCCCCATGACCCGCAGACACTGTACGTGGCCGGCAACGTGGCGTTCCGCAGCACGGACCTGGGCAGCAGCTGGGAAGCCATCAGCCCCGACCTGACCCGCCACGACCCGTCCACCCTGGAACCCTCTGGCGGCCCCATCACCAAGGACACGTCCGGCGCCGAGGTCTACGCCACCATCTTCGCCTTCGTGGAATCTCCCCACGAGGCGGGTGTCTACTGGGCCGGCTCCGACGATGGGCTGGTGCACCTGTCCCAGGACGGCGGCGCTACATGGGACCCAGTCACGCCCGACGGCCTGCCGGAATGGGCGCTCATCTGCATGATCGAGGTTTCTCCCCACGACCCGGCCACGGCCTACGTCGCGGCCACCCGCTACAAGCTGGACGATACCCGTCCCATGCTCTACCGGACCACCGACTACGGCCAGACCTGGACGCCGATAACCGACGGCCTGCCCGACGATGACTACACCCGCGTGGTGCGCGAAGATCCAGTCCGCCCGGGCCTGCTCTACGCCGGCGCCGAGACCGGAGCCTACGTGTCCTTCAACCACGGCGACTCCTGGCAGCCGCTGCGGGCCAATTTGCCGGTGGTTCCGGTGTACGACCTGGCGATCAAGGACGACAACCTGGTCGCAGCCACTCACGGGCGGTCATTCTGGATTCTGGACGACCTGACCCAGCTGCGTCAGCTTGCTCCGTCACTGGTGGACCAGCCCTTCGCCCTGCTCCAGCCCCGGGACACCTACCGGGTCCGCACCCCATTCCGCGACCGGAAGCCCAGCCCCGGCAAGATCTACCGCGCCGGCCTGGGCGCGGACGTCACCTACAGCGAGTCGCTGGGCAAGGCTGGCGAGACCGTGCGCAAGATGTGGGACGCCGGGGAGAACCCGCCCGATGGGGTGATGATCCATTACTACCTGGAGCAGGCGCCGGAAGAGGTGACCCTCACCATCCTGGACACCAACGGCGAGACCATCCAGAACTATTCCAGCAAAGCGCCGGACGTCGACGCTGATACCGGAGAACCCAGGCCACCCGCCGAAGCCGGCATGAATCGTTTCGTGTGGAACCTGCGCTACCCGGCCGCCCGCAAGGTTCCCGAGGACAAGACCACCGAGGATGCGGTTATCGGCCCCCTGGCGTCGCCGGGTTCATACCAGGTGTCGCTGCAAGTGGGCGACGACACCCAGACCCAGGCCTTCCACATCGTGAAAGACCCGCGCGTGGGGGCGAGCCAGGAAGACTTCGACGCCCAGTTCAAGTTCCTGATCGAGATCCGCGACAAGGTGTCGGTGACCCACGACGGCATCAACCGGCTGCGCCGGGTCCGCCAGCAGGTGGACCAGTGGGTGAATCGCGCCGACGGGCATCCATCGGCGGAAACGGTGAGCAACACTGCGGAGTCGGTCAAGGAGAAATTGGGCCAGATCGAAGACCAGTTGATCCAGTCGGCGTACCGGGGCGCCCGGGACCGTCTGGACATGCCGGCTCGGCTCAACCGCAAGCTGGCGGAACTCACCGCCGTGGTCGCTGCCGCCGACTTTGCGCCGCCCCAGCAGACGTACCAGGTGTTCGATTACCTCTCCGGGGAAATCGACCAGCAACTTGCCGCGCTGCAACAGGTTATCGACGAAGACGTGACCCAGTTCGCCAACCTGGTGCGGGACCTGGACATCCCGGCCATCGCCACGTAGGGCCTGGTGACAAACACGTCATTCCGGCGAAAGCCGGAATCCAGTTAGCGCAAATCAGTCGTCAAGCAGGATGTAAACTGCGCCCGACGGTGTCAGGTCGTGGTGGGAATGCCCCTTGCCGGTGACGTCCTCCATGAGCCGGATGTCGCCGGCGCGCAGCACCCGCTTGGAGCCGTCGCTGGCCCCGATCTCCACCTCTCCCGACAGGTGGATGATCAGCCGGCGCTCCGGCAGGGGATGAAAGTCCATCTGCCGTGACCCGTCAAACTCCTGCACCCGTACCTCGGACACGTTGATCAGGGCCCCCAGCTCGGGGTGTTCCTCCAGGTTCAGGTCCTCGATGTGGCTCTCGCCGTCGGCGTCCGAAAAGACCCTGTAAATCGCCATTTCTCCTCCTGAACGATTGTCGACATTTCGCCGTTAGTACACGCAGTCTAGCACTGTCGATGTCGTTACCTTGCTGACGAGCCTCTCTTGCGTAAATCGTCAGAATCAGGATTTTCAAGATTCGGGGATTGTCGGGATTGGAACCGTTCCGTGATGGAGATCTCCCCATCCTGCCCAATCATAAAATCCCGTAAATCCTGCTTCTGACGATTCAGGTCAGTGGGTATTTTGACAATCCCAACGCGGATAGTTAGCATCGCATACATAATGCCGGAATTCTTCAACGTGCTGCCTCCGGGGGAGGCGTTGGCGTTGCTCATGGATCGGCTTCCAGAGCGACCAGCTGCCGGGGTGTGCGTTGTGGATACCGCGCAGGCGTTGGGAAGGGTCGTCGCCGCGGAAATTCCGGCGACGGAATCCCTTCCGGCCTTTCCCCGCTCCACGATGGACGGCTACAGCGTGCGCGCGGCGGATACCTACGGAGCCAGCGACGGACTGCCGGCCTGGTTCACGCTGGTGGGCGAGGTGCCCATGGGACAGGGGCCGGACGTAAGCCTGGGCGTTGGCGAGGCGGCGGTGGTCTACACCGGCGGGATGCTGGCGAGAAACGCCGATGCCGTGGTCATGGTGGAGCACACCCAGGCCATCGATGGCCGCACCATCGAGGTGATGCGTCCGGTGGCGCCGGGTGAGAACGTGGCGCAGCCGGGTGAGGATGTATCGGTGGGAGAAACGGTCCTGTCGGCCGGACACGTGATCCGACCCCAGGACATCGGCGCGCTGCTCGCCTTGGGCATTGAGCGGATCAAGGTAGCCCAACGGCCGCGGGTGGGCATCCTGTCCATGGGCGATGAGGTGGTTCATCCCGGCGCGACGCCCGGCCCGGGACAGGTGCGGGACATCAACACCTACACCGTGGCAAGTCAGGTTGCCGCCGCCGGCGGGGTTCCGGTTCCTCTGGGCCTGGTGGGCGACGACTACGAGGAACAGCTGGTCGCGGCTCGGCAGGGGTTGGCTCAGTCCGACATGCTGGTGCTGTCGGCGGGAAGCTCGGTCAGCGCCCGAGACCGCACGGTGGACATCGTCTCCGACCTTGGCAAACCCGGCCCTCTGGTGCATGGGCTGGCGCTGCGGCCCGGCAAGCCGGCCATCGTCGGCATGTGCGACGGCAAGCCCGTCATCGGGTTGCCCGGCAACCCGGTTTCTGCCATGGTGGTAAGCAGCCTCCTGGTGCGACCCACGGTGTACCGGCTCATGGGTTGCGCCGAACCGCCTCCGCCGGCCGAACGCCCTGCGGTACTGGCGCAGGATATCCCGTCGGCCGCCGGTCGCGAAGACTACGTGCCGGTGCGCTTGGTGGAGGGTACGGACGGGACGCCAAAAGCGCATCCGGTTTGGGGCAAGAGCGGCTTTATCTTCACGTTGGTCAAGGCGGATGGGCTGGTGAGGGTGCCGGCGGACGCCGGCGGGATCTACGCCGGCGAGCGAGTGCAGGTGAGGCAGTTCGGGTGATTTTGACACCTGATTAAGCGCAAATCGTATAAAGTTGCCTACTTCTACATATACACTTGTATCATACCATCAGTTGAGGTTTATTATGACGCCGGAACAGATCGCAGCATTGTCCGATAAAGGCGAGGCTATATCAGAGACCCTGGAGTTGAAGCGCAGTACTCGGCTGCTCAAAGAAGGTACTCAGTCCGTTTGCGCGATGCTCAACCACAAGGGCGGCTACGTGCTGTTTGGCGTGGAGGATGACGGACGTGTAATTGGTCAGCAAATCGGCAACCGTACAATTGAAGAAGTGACGCAGGAGTTGCGCATAATTGAGCCGCCGATTTTTCCGGCTATTGAGAGCGTGCTTCTTGACAATGGGCTGTCGGTGATAGTTGTCACGGTTCATGCTGGACAGAATCGGCCATATTCCTATCAAGGGAGGGCCTATCGTCGGTTTGGTAACACCAATCGGGTTATGTCCAGGGATGAATATAACCAAATTCTGCTTGAACGGATGCATAACGAACAACGCTGGGAAAACCACTACGCTGACGGATGGTCGGCTGCCGACCTTGACCTAACAGAACTCCGGCGTATGGTAGGGGAAGCTATTTTGCGGGGACGACTGGATGACCCAGGCTCACGCGAACCCGACGACTTACTGCGAGGTTTGGGGTTAGTCAAGGATGGGCGGTTGTTGCGCGCCGCGCCGGTGTTATTTGGGAGACGGGAACGGGTTGAGACGGAACTTACGCAATGCTTGTTGCGTGTCGCCCGTTTTCGCGGAATCGACCGCACCGAATTTCACGATAGCCGCCAATTTTACGGCAACGCCTTTGACTTGTTCCGCCAAGCAGAACGATACCTGAGGGAGAACTTGCCCATTGCCGGGCGGATCGTTCCCAACCTTTTTGAGCGTATTGATGATCCCCTATACCCGCTGGAAGCACTACGGGAGGTGTTGGCAAACGCTATATGCCACCGGGATTACACCATCGGCGGTGGCTCGGTAGCCATAGGAATCTATGATGACCGGCTGGAAGTAACGTCATCCGGTTCTCTACACTTTGGGCTGACTCCCGAGCAGCTATTTGCCCCCCACGAGTCGCTGCCCTGGAATCCTTTGATTGCTCGGGTGTTCTACCGACGTGGCATCATTGAGGAATGGGGCCGTGGCACGATTAAAATCGCAGAACTGACGTCATCCGCCGGCCTGCCCAAGCCGGAGATAGAGGATCTCGCCGGTTCCATTACCGTCCGTTTTCGGCCCGGTCGGTATGTGCCGCCGCAGCGGGTAGGGTTGGATATAACTGAACGCCAGCAAGCGATTTTGGCGTTGCTTGACACCGCTCCAAGTGGGCTTGCTTTACGGGAAATCATTGGGCGCCTTCCCGATTCCGGCACCGAGCGGCAAGTGCGAGAAGACTTGGCAACTCTGCGCACGCTCAACCTTGCGCTGCCATTTGGGCATGGGCGCGGCGCGCGATGGCGACGTTTGTAGGGAAGGAAAAGTTGCCTGTGGCTTATTAATGGCTTATTACGGCTAATTATGGCTTATTACGGCTAATTCAATACGGCAATGTATACCGCCTCCAACATCCACCGTCATCGTCGCTACTTCCTGCAGGACATACCGCTGGAAGAGGCGACGGCACGCTGGTTCGGCGCCCTGAACGATGCCGGCGCCCTGGTTCCCTTGCTCGGCGAGGATGCGCCGCTAACCGCTCCTGACATCGTGGGTCGCGTTACCGCCTGGCCGGTCTGGGCCGTTGCGTCGTCGCCCCACTACGATGCCGCCGCGATGGACGGCATTGCCGTGCGTGCGGCCGACACCGTCGGAGCCACCGAAACCCGACCCGTGGCGTTGGAGGTGGGCAGCCAGGCCGTGTGGGTCGACACCGGCGACCCCATGCCGTTGGGTACGGACGCCGTGGTGATGATCGAGCACGTGCAGCGTGATCCGGCGGACCCGGGCATGGTCAAGGTTTCCGATCCGGTTGCGCCGTGGCAGCACGTCCGGCCGCTGGGCGAAGACATCGTGGCCACCGAGTTGGTACTGCCGGAAAACCATCGCATCACCCCCGTCGATCTGGGAGCCTGCGCCGCCGCCGGCCTGACCACCGTTCCGGTTCGCCGTCGTCCCCGCGTCACCATAATTCCCACCGGTGATGAACTGGCGCCCATCGGCGCGCCGCGAAAACCGGGTGACATACCGGAGTTCAACTCCTTGATCTTGGCTGCCTTGGTTCGCCAATGGGGTGGCGAGCCCGTGGTGTGCGACCCGGTGCCGGATGATTTCAACGCCATCCGCGAAGTGGTCGCCTCGGCTCTGGCGTCGTCGGACGTGGTTGCGATCAACGCCGGCTCCTCTGCCGGCGACGCGGACTACACCGCCTCGGTCATCGAATCGCTGGGGACGTTGCAGGTGCACGGCATCGCCGTCCGGCCGGGGCATCCGGTGGCGTTGGGAGTAGCATCGGGCAAAGCGGTCATGGGTCTGCCGGGGTACCCGGTCTCGGCGGCGCTGACCGCCGAGCTGTTGCTGCTTCCGTTGCTGGAGCGGCTGCTGGGTTCGTCCATGCCCGCGCGACCGCGCATCAGCGCCAACATCACCCGCAAGGTGGTGTCCCCCACCGGAGAGGATGAGTTCCTGCGGGTTGCGGTGGGACAGGTGGGAGCGAAGATGATCGCGACCCCGGTGCAGCGCGGCGCCGGCGTGGTGATGTCCCTGGTGCGGGCCGACGGCATCGTCCGGATCCCGAGGCATACCGAGGGAGTGGACGCCGGCGCCGAGGTGGAGGTGGAACTGCTGCGCCCGCTGGAGGAGGTGCGGAACACCATCGTCGCCATCGGCAGCCACGACCTGGCGCTGGACCTGATGCGCAGTTTTCTGCGGCGCGGGCGACCGTCGGTGAACCTGGCGTCGGCCCACGTGGGCAGCTTGAGCGGGCTGCTGGCTTTGCGGCGCGGGGAAGCCCACGTCTCCGGCTGCCACCTGCTGGACACGGAAAGTGGTGAGTACAATACGTCCTACGTCCTGCGGTATCTGCCGGATACGCCCGTCGCCATCGTCCGCCTGGTGGGTCGCACCCAGGGCCTGATGACCGCGCCCGGGAACCCGCTGAAGATCGCCAGCCTTGAGGACCTGCTGCGGCCCGAGGTCAGGTTCGTCAACCGCCAGCGGGGATCGGGCACCCGGGTGCTGCTGGATTACCGCCTCCAGCAGATGGGAGCGGATCCCAGCGCAATCGTCGGCTACCAGCGCGAGGAATACAGCCACCTGGCGGTGGCGGCCGCGATTTCGGGCGGGTCGGCCGACGCCGGGTTGGGGGTGTTGTCAGCGGCCCGCGCCCTGGAGCTGGAATTCGTGCCGCTGCTGAATGAGGAGTACGATTTGGTGATCCCCGCGGAACACTACGAAAGCGGTCATCTTCGGCCGCTGCTGGACCTGCTCGATGCGCCCGATTTCAGGCGGGCCGTGGATGATCTGGGCGGCTACGACGTTTCGCGCATGGGCCAACTGCGAGCGATGTTGCCATGACCGACGCTCGTCACCAGCGCATCGCGCGCCGCCATGCCGAACTGGAAGCCCAACTCGCGGCCAACGACGGCGACCACCCGGATACCTTGCGCGCCCAGCATCGCCTGGCCCACGCTTACCGGGCCGCCCGTCGGTTCGAAGAGGCGCTGCGCTGGTTTGACCTGGCCGCTGCGAGCAGCGCGCGGGCGCACGGACCGGATCATCTCGAAACGCTGCGCTACCGGAGCAGCCTGGCCAATTGCCACTACGCCGCCGGACACACCGGCGTGGCCATCGAGATGTTCGGCGCCCTGTTCGAGGCCCGCCGCGCCGCGCTGGGCGAGGACCATCCCGATACCCTGCGCAGCCGGGGGAGCCTGGCCAACGCGCTGCACGCGGTGGGCCGCTACGACGAGGCCGCGAGGCTGCACCTCCGCAACGCCGGCGACCGGGCGGAGACCCTGGGCCGCCAGCACCCATCCACGGAGGCCAGCCTCCGCAACCTGGCGCGGGCCGTGCGGGACGCCGGCGCGGACACCGCCTGATCTTGGCCACCGGGGAAGCAGCCAGCGGGTTATCCGATCCGCAACGACCGGGTTCCGAATCCACCACGTCGATTCGGGGCTGGTCGGTCCTGCTGCTGAACCGGACCCATCAGAGCACGGTGGTGCTGTCTTCCTACGGACTCGGTCTGTTTCTGCCCTTTGTGCAGGCGGACCTGGATCTCAGCTACCTGGAGATAGGCATTCTGCAAGCCGTCTGGTGGGGCACGCCGGCGGTGTTGCTGGTGCCCTTCAGCCTGATTTTTGCCCGATTCAACCCCAATCGCCGAGTGCTGGCCGCATTGGCTCTCATGGCGCCCTGCCTGTTCAGCCAGGGCCTCGCCATCGGGTTCTGGACTCTGCTGGCGTCCCGGTTTCTGACGGTGCTGGTCCACGCTTCCATGGCGCCGGCGCGGCCGCTGCTGCTGCGCTGGTGGGCCGCTCCCCGCCAGTACTCCACCGTGAGCTCCCTGGGCCTGTCCATGCATTCCACGTTCATGGCGGCGGCCCTAACCTTCGGGCCGATCATCATCGTGGTGCTGGACAGCTGGAGACTGGCCTACTTCGTGCAGGGTGGCATCATGGCGGCCCACCTGCTGGTTTGGGCCGCGCTGACCTGGGGCGCACGGGACCCCGCCCAAGGGCCGGAAGACGCGGTCGCCACCGCTCCATCGCAAGATGTTCCCGCAGAGAGCGCCGCGGAAGAGCCAAACGCCAGGCCGCCGCTGATCCGCTCGTTGGTCTCGTACCCCCACGCCTGGCTGCTGGGGATGGTGATGCTGTGGCTGTCGGCGTCCTGGACGACGATCCTGACCTTCCTGCCCACGATCCTGGAGCAAAACCGGGGCATCGCGATTACATCAGGGAGCGTGCTCTTCGGGTTCCTGTACTACGTCTTGATACCGGGGGCGCTGGCGGGCAGCTGGATATTCAATCACATCACCAACCGGCGGCTGCTGGTTCTGCTGCCGGCCGCGCTGAACCTGGTCGCCACGGTGGGCGCGGTTTTGTCCGGCAACGTGGTGATCGCCGCCTTGGCCCTGACCGGGTTGGGGATAGCCTGGGTGTTTGTGCCGGCCATGGAGATACTGCCTTTCGAGTTCAGAAACATCCGAACGCGGGAGGTGTCGGTGCTGGCAGGCTTGGTGCAGACCTTCGGCGCGGTGGGCTTCGGCGCCGGCCCGGTGATCGCCGGGGCGCTGGCCCAGACTTCCGGGTCATTGGTCACCGGCGTGCTGGCCGTGGGTGGACTGACCGCCCTGGCGGTGGTCGCCGCGGCGGCGTTGCCGGGCCGGTTCGGCGGCCGGCTGGCCTGATTTGCGCACACAATACAGGCATGGCGCGGTAGCGCGCTGAGGAGACGGGATGGCGACACCTCACTTCACGGACGACGAAATCGACGCACTTGGCGAGCGGATGCGGCAGGGTATCACCGAGACGGATCGGACGAGATACGGCAGCTACGGAAGAGTGTTAAACCAACTCAGGTTTGATCTGGAGACGGAGTTGCGAGCTTTGTTTCCGAATGCTGAAGCAGGTTCCCGCACCAAGCGAGTCGAAACGGTAGCGGCAAAGTTGCAGCGGCGTCCTGATCTGACTCTGTCTCAAGTGACCGACCTGGCTGGCTGTCGCATCATCGTATCCGGCAGGGCTGAGCAGCAGGCTGTGGTGGCCCGGTTACTGACAACCTACGATGTCCAGCAAGTTGACGACAAAAGCGACAGCCCCAAGTTCGGGTATCGGGCGGTCCACTTCGACATTCGCTACCGGGGCCAGCTTATGGAGATCCAGGTGCAGACGCGCAACCAGCATCTCTGGCAGATGGTTTCCGAACTGGCGGCGGGGTATGACATTTCCATCAAGCACGGCGGAGGCCGGCAGGAAGTCAGCCGCGCGCTGCAAGACTTGTCGGAACTAGCCTGGAGGTGCGATTTGGAAGGTACCGAATTGCCCAAAACTGACATTGACCAAGCGCAGGATGTGATAATATCCGCCCATTCCGGGTAACCGGGACTGGCCGGGAACAGGAGGACGAAGATGAGCCTGAACTTTCTGGTTGAGCACGACCGGCACGGAAAAGTTCCTACCAGGATCACGGTGTACGAGAATATCGACGATGCTGAAGAGCGCCTCTACAAGCTGGATATTGACCAGTTGGACGAGCTCAACGCCTGCCTGAAGGCGGGCAAGCCGGTTCGCATGGAGTATGTCGTCCTCGGCGGGAGGTCTCTGGAAACTATCAAGCAGACCCACGCCCGTTATTTTTGGGGCGAGTATGAAGTGCTGACGCCAGTGGAAACTCGCTATTTGACCAGTTGGCGAGACAACCTTCCTCAGACCACTGCCCAAAATGTTGACCCTACCGAGGCTGCTCCGGTTACGGCCGGCGCATGACCTCCACCTTCAGCGTAAACCTGCACACCGCGCCGGCCGACGCCGGCGATGGGACGATCCTGTCCAACCTCCTGATGTTCGGCGAGGTGCTCCGCCGCCTGGGATTGGACGTGGGTTCGGGCAATATGCTCGACCTGGTGCGCGCCACTGAGTTCGTGCCCATCGGGGGGAACCGAAACGACTTCCGGCTGGCGGCCCGGGCGCTCTTGGTGCACCGTCGCAGCGACCTGGAGCTTTTCGACGAGGCGTTTCAGGTCTTCTGGCGGCGGCCGGCCCACGGACGAAGCATGCGGGACCTGCGCTCCATGGGAGAAGAGCGCCGCTACCGCACGCCCCGGGTCATGCCCCACCGCGAGGATACCTCCGACGGGCCGCCGGCCGACGACAACCCGGACGATGCCGGCGACCGTCAGCCCGTGGTGGACCTCCAACGATCCTTCAGCGCCCGGGAGGTCCTGCGGCAACGGGATTTCGCCGAATACACTCCGGCGGAAGTAGCGGCCGCCCGCGTCCTGATGGCCGAATTGCAATGGGACTTGGGCCGCCGTCGCACCCGGCGGCTCACCTGGGGTGACGGGCGCGAGGTCGATCTGAGGCGCACCATGCGCCGGAGCCTGTCCTATGGCGGCGAGATGCTGGACATCGCGCACCGCCGGCGCAAAACCAAGCCCCGGCCCCTGGCGCTGATCTGCGACGTCAGCGGCTCCATGGAACGTTACACCCGCATGCTGCTGCACTTTGTGCATACCGTCGCCGTCAGCGGGCAGCAGTTGGAGGCTTTCCTTTTCGCCACGCGCCTGACCCGCATCACCCGCCACCTGGAGCACCGCGGAGTTGACCGCGCGGTGTCCGAGGTGGCCCGAGCCGTGCCCGACTGGGCCGGCGGCACCCGCATCGGAGAGGCGATCAAGGCGTTCAACTATCGCTGGGCGCGTCGCGTCCTGCGCGGCGGCGCGGTAGTTCTGGTCATATCCGACGGGTGGGACCGGGGGGAACCAGACCTGCTGTCCCGCGAAATGGCGCGGCTGCAACGCAGTTGCCATCGCCTGATCTGGCTCAACCCGCTGTTGGGCTCCCCGGGCTACGAGCCGCTGACCCGGGGGATGCAAGCGGCGTTGCCGTACATCGACGACTTTCTGCCGGCGCACAACCTGCACAGCCTGCAGGAACTGGCGCTGCACCTCAACCGGCTGACGGCGCGCCGCGAACCCCCGACGGTACGGCGAAAGTCATCCTTGAATAATGAGACGGCTGATGCGCCCGCAGGTAGTGGTCCCCACGATGGCGGAGCGGCCGCCCGGTCACGGCGCGAGCTCAACCCGGCGTTGGCCCCCACTTTCCGGCACCCGCTGTGGGGTCACCCCAACATACCGGGTGGAGGTGGCTAGCCGGCCTGGCCCGGCGCAATCTCGTTGTACAGGCTGGCCAGGGTGGTGGCCAGCGCGTGGGGCCGCTCCTCGTATTCCGGAGTGGGGTACCACTCGTAGTCGAAACTGCGCACGATGTTGCCCTCGATGCTGGTGCGCAGGCTGGATACGATCACGCGGAACCCCAGGGCATGGGACGCCTGCTCGGCCAACTGCTCCAGCACGATGTTGGGACAATCGAAAATCACCATGAAGCCGCCCTGGCGCTGGCCGTCGGTCACGCGGGCGCGGAACACCTTGCCGAACAGATCGACATCCACGATGGTGTAGCGCTTTTCTTCAGCGCCGTGGTCGGGCCACCCGATGTAGATATCGCTGCCGACGTTCCAGTGGTGCATGACGCTGGCTCCCGAAACAGGTTCGCGCAATCGTAACCATGACATGAAACCGATGCAAGGTTGAATGCGTATAACGCGACAATTGACGGTTGTGTGTGTCGCGCAAGCGTGTGGTACGATATTCCCCTGATCGTGGAAACACTGAGTACATTGCGCAGAGCGCTGACCAGTTGGTATTTCGCCGGCCCGGCGGCCGTCATCCTCGGCCTCGTGATCGGCGGGGTGATATTTTTCTTCGTCGCTCCCGGCAAGCCGGCCATTGGCGTGATCAACATCCCGTTCACGGTGATAGATGGAGGCTCCGCGCACGTCATCGGGCAGCACCTGGATTACGCCCTGCAGGACGACTCGATCAAAGGGGTGGTGATCTCCCTCTCCAGCCCGGGCGGGGGTGCGTCCGCCAGCGAGCGTCTGTACTTCCACACCCGCCGCCTGCGCGAAGAAAAGCCGGTGGTCATCGTCATGAACGGCATGGTTGCCAGCGGTGGCTTCATGATGGCCATGGCCGGCAACTACATCTACGCCCAGCCGTCGTCCCTCGTCGGCAACGTTGGCGTCGTGGGGATATCGGGCGGGACGCTGCCGCCAGTTTTGCCCGAAATCATCACCACCACCGGCCCGCACAAGCTGACCGGCGGCTCCAGGCAGCATTGGATCGAATTGATTGACGTGATAAAGGACCGGTTCGCGAAGATGGTGATGCATGAGCGCGGCGACCGTATTCGCATAACCGAGGCCCAGTTGCTCGAAGGTAAACTCTACGCGGGTCAGGATGCAGTGTCCCTGGGCTTGGCCGACGCCATCGGCGTAACCGGCGACGGGGTCGAAAAAGCGGCCGAACTGGCCGGCATCGGAAGATACGGCGTCGTCGACGTGAACGCGAAGGTGTTCGAGAAATACGGATGGCGCGCACAGCTCACGCACGTGCCGCTGGATGCAATCCCCGGGGATGGCGCGGCCACCGAGTCCAAATCGGACCGCGCCGGCGAAACGCCCGAAGATCAGTATGGGCAACCACTGATGGGATTATTGGATCAGGAACAGGTGAACCCACTTTCGGATTTGCCGATCGAGGTCGGACAGCCGAACATCTACTACCTGTATGCGGGTTATGGCCACTAAACTCGCGGGGGTGCTGATCCTCCTGGTGGTCTGTGTCGGAGTGGCATTCGCCGCGGCTTTCCTGGTTTTCTATCGTGGCAATTACGCTGGCCCTCCCAGTGGGCAGATGGAGTACGTGCCGCCGGGCGTTGCCAGCGCCAACGACGGTACGCAGTGGACGCCGTCCGTTGGTGAACGGTCGGGCGGTCTCGTGCTGCTCGACACCCTCCACAGCAACGGTTTCTCCTCGCGAGAAATCCTGACGCTGCGCACGCGCATCGTTGCTCAGGGGTACGACCTGGAGTTGCTGGGCAACTTTGCCCGGGCATCGGAGGCGGACCGCCGCGCTCAGTTTTCGGAGCGGCTGCGCGAGGCGGACAGCCTGGTGGTCATTACGCCGTTGGTGGCCTACTCGGCCGGCGAGGTTGACCTGATCGAGGATTTCGTGCGCAAGGGCGGCAAGCTGGTAATGGTTTCCGACCCCGGCCGCCGCGACCAGATGAACACGCTGGCCCAGCGGTTTGGCGTGCAGTTCCGTCCGGACTACCTGTTTAACCAGGTCGAGAATGACCAGAACTATCAGAACATATTCATCAGGGATTTCCGGCCCGACGAATTGACCGCCGGTTTGGATACCATCGTGCTGTTTACCGCCGGGTCGATCACATCCTCCGGGCCCGGCCTGGCTGTCGTGGACGCTCGCACCGAGTCCGCGGTGGCGGAAAACAACGGGGATCTCTACGTGATGGCCCGGGCCGCCGACCGAAACGTCCTTGCCATTTCCGATTTCACGTTCATGATACCGCCCAACGATTCCACGCTGGACAATGACCGCCTGCTGTCCAACATAATTGACTTTGCCACCACCAGCGACCGCGTTTTCAATTTGGCCGACTTCCCGCACTTCTATCAAACCGGTCCCGATGACGGCGTCCAGATCCTGCTGGGGCGGCCCGACCTCCTCGGCAGCGGCACGAAGCTCAAGAGCGGACTGGAGGACTACGGCATCTCCGCTGACATCCAGGGAACCGAAGACGTGAGCCGGGACACGGTGTTCCTGGGTCTGCACGAGGACGCGCTGCAGATGCGTCAGTACCTCCAGGCTGCCGGCGTTCGGGTCGACGATGCGGTGAGCATGCCGTTCGGCCTGGAACTGGACCCGGACGGCACAGCGGTCACCGTGCTGGATCGGGAAGGAGGCCGCCACGTGTTGATTTTGTTGGGCGATACCCCCGCCACTCTCAACCGGGCCGTGACGAGTCTGTTGAGCGGCGGGTTCAGGTCCAATCTGGTCAGCGAAGTAACTGGAGTAAGCACTTCATCGGGAGCGAGTAAAGCGGGAGCGAGTAAGTAGTTCATGAAAAGCATATCCAAAAGGCTGATTCTGCTCGTTCCGGCGCTGGCGTTGCTCGCGATGATCGCCGTCGCCTGCACCGCCCCGGCGGCCCAGGAGCCGGAAGCGGCTGCGCCAACCTCCGCTCCTGAGGCAATGACCAACCGGGAGTCCGCGATTCCACCTCCCCCGCTCGCCGACTTCAACGAACAGCGCCAGGGCATTGACGAGGCTTGGAACCTGGTCCAGGACGACTTCGACCAGTGGCGCGCCGACCTGACAATGTGCCATCCCACCACGATGACCGAGGCCCTGAGCGAGTTTGCCATCGAGTTCAACAGTGTCACCGAGGGGGCGCGGGACCTCACCCGCACCAAGACCACCGGGGAGTTCGCCGACAAGCTGATCACGGCAGCAGAAGAAGAGGAGGCCGCCTTCCGGCAGCTCCGCGACCGCTGGCAGCCCGGAAACGTCTCCCTGTTTGAAAACGTCG
Organism: Dehalococcoidia bacterium; assembly: GCA_965207585.1. Classification (GTDB taxonomy): domain Bacteria; phylum Chloroflexota; class Dehalococcoidia; order Lucifugimonadales; family UBA3495; genus Bin87. Next base: position 1,058,035 of record CBDBMT010000003.1, read on the forward strand.
AAACGCAGCGCAACCTGGCGGCCCAGGCGCAGCGTGAGGCCAGAGACCAGTCTCTCGCGCTGCGCGCCCAGCTGGAGGAGGCGACGGACCCCGCCGACATCGAGGAGTTCGAGGGGGCCCTCGAAGGCGTTGAGAGCAGCATTGGGGAGGTCCGCTCGGACTACAAGAAACTGAAGGACGACGCGGAGGACATGGAAGCTTCCGAAGTCAACAGCGAGTTGGAAGCTTTGGCGGAAGCCCTGGAAACCGTCGCCGCCGACATCGACGGCTTGCCGTCTTTGAAAGGATCCCGTGAGGCGGTCCGGGCGTTGGAAAAGGCGGTCAAAGCGGAAATCGACGTCTTCGACAGCGCCGAGGCCGAAGAACCGGAGGATGAGGACGGAGAGGTCAAACTGCCCGACTTCAAGAAAATCGACGACGCCATAAAGGCCACCGACGGGGCGCTGGACAAGGTCGTCGACGTTCTGCATGACCTTGCCGTCGACGACCCGGCTGAGGCGCTGGCCGACCTCACGTTGTTCGATACTGAGCATGTTCGCCTCATGCAGTCGTGGGACAGGTTCCACTCTAACTACAACGCCTGGCGGGCCGACGATGGCGGATGTGATCGACTCGAGGTTCTGGAGGCGCTGACCGAGTTCAGCGCCAACGTGGACGCCGTGGGCGACAGCGTGCGCAGCCTTCCCAAGTCCGGCTACCTGGAGCCTGTGCATCGCTTGCTGATAGAAGCCATCGAAGGCGAGGAGCAAGCCTTCCGGAGCCTGCGCGACACCTGGCAGCCGTTCACCCTCGACGCCCTCCGCGCCGTCGACCGGGCGCGCATCATGAGCGATACCCGCCGCAGCGACGCGGACATCATCATTGTGGAGCTGGAAAACCGCTTCTGAGCCCGAATCCGGTAAGGTGCGACCATGCGCTTCGGCCATTTCTTCTATCCCATGAAGTTCGATGATTCGCACGATGACGTTGCGATTCAGGAATGCCTGGACGAGGCGGTGCTGGTTGAAGAGCTGGGGTACGACGCCATCTGGTTTGCGGAGCACTACTTCACCGGCGAGTGCGTATACGGCGACCCGCTGGTGTTCGCCGGCGCGGTGGCGGTGAAAACCCGCCGGGTCCTGCTGGGTTTCGGCATCATCGAGCTCCCCCTGCACAACCCGGTGCGGGTTGCGATGCAGACTGCGCTGCTGGACAACCTCAGCCAGGGTCGCCTGGTGGTGGGAACCGCCAAAGGTTCCAACTACAACGCCTTCGAGTACATCGGCTTTGGAACCGATCCGGCGCTGGGATCAGCCCAGATGGAAGAGGCCGAGGAGCTGATGGTTACGGCGTGGACGCAGGATGAAGTCCACTTCCAGGGGGAGCATTACCAGGTAGCATTCCCGTCGGTGCGGCCCAGGCCCTATCAGAAACCCCACCCGCCGCTGGCGCGGGCCTGCATCAACCGTGAGTCAATAATCGAAATGGCCCGCATCGGACGGCCAATCCTGCTGCGGGGCCGCTCCACCAACAGCACCGCTTCCGACATCGCTCTTTATCGCGATACCATGGCGGAAACCGGGTTCGACGAGGCAACCATCGAGCGCAACCTGGATCAGATCTGGGTGTGGCGCGAGATGCACGTGGCCGAGAGCGATGACCAGGCGCTGGATGAGTTCATTCCGGCCAACTACGAAGCTTTCTCCACCATCCAGGCGTACCGGGACGAATGGAACCCGCCGGAGTTTCCGATGTCGCGGCAGGTTCCGCCGACGCCGAAAGAAGGCTACGCGGAGCGCCCCGATCCGGACGCGGCGGAGAACCTGGTGGGCAGCCCGCGCCGGGTGGCCGAGCAGATCGCCCTGATGCGCGACGCTGGCATACGGAACCTGATGCTGACCAACCGGGGACTGATGCCGCCCGAGGCGACGCGGCGGTCACTGAAGCTCCTGGCAGAGCAGGTGATGCCGAAGTTCCGTGACGCCTGAATTTGAGCGTCCACCGCGAAACCCAAGGTAATCGCATGTGAAATTACATACTCGTCACTCCGGCGAAAGCCGGAGTCCATAAGTCGTTGAATGCTTGATTTACGCAACGAGATTGACGATTTCGGTAAGTGGATTCCGGCTTTCGCCGGAATGACGTGAAGTGTGAAAACTGCCTAGAGACATTCCAACACCCGGCGCGCGCTGGAGGATAACCACATGGAAAAGATCAGGAACAATCATCCCGACATCGCCCCATCGGGTTCGTCCTTCAGCCGGACGGTGCGCACGGGCGACTGGCTGTTCATCGCCGGTTGCACGGCCAGAGGCACGGAAGCCCAGGGCAAGTCGCTGATGGAGCAGACCCGTGTGACGCTGGACCGGATCGCCCGCATCGTCCGCGCCGAAGGCGGCCAGCCGTCGGACATCGTGAAGATTACGACCTTCGTCACCAGTATCCCGGCCTGGCGCGAGGAGCGCGAGACCCAGGAGGCGCTGTGGGCCGAGTTCTTCGAGGGCGCCTACCCGGCCAACACCCTGATCGAGATCACCGGACTGGCCGAGGCCGGCCTGGACGTCGAGATCGAGGCCGTCGCCGAGATCAGCTGATAACAGCGCCGCATCCGCCGCTCACGTGGGGCGGTGGAATTCCTCCACCTGCCGCAGGTAGTTGCGCAGCAGGTCGTGGCCCACTTTGGTCATGATCGACTCGGGGTGGAACTGGACCCCTTCCACGGGTAGCTCCTTGTGGCGCACGCCCATGATGAGGCCGTTGTCCGTCCATGCCGTCACTTCCAGGAAGTCGGGCACGGTTTCGGGGTAGATGACCAGGCTGTGGTAGCGGATGCCCTCGAACGGGTTGGGCAGGCCGGCGAAGACGCCCTTGCCATCGTGGTGGATCATCGAGGTCTTGCCGTGGCGGATCTCCCCGGCGCGGTCCACCGTTGCGCCGTAGGCGTCGCCGATGCACTGGTGGCCCAGGCACACGCCCAGCACGGGCAGCCTGGGGCCGAAGTGCCGGATGACGTCGTTGGAGATCCCGGCCTCCCGGGGCGTGCAGGGTCCCGGGGACACCACGATCCCCTCGGGCTGCATGGCCTCGATGTCCTCGATGGTGGTCTTGTCGTTGCGCACCACCTCGACCTCCGCGCCCAACTCGCACAGGTACTGGTAAAGGTTGTAGGTGAAGCTGTCGTAGTTGTCGATCAGAAGCAGCATCAGTACAACTCCACCAGTTCCAGCCAGTTGCCGTCCGGGTCCTGGCAGTAGGACGCCTTGCGCACCATGTTGCCGGCGTCGTCGTACATTGGCACCGGCGGCGTGGGGTAGCTGAGACCCCGGTTGCGCGTGTTTTCGTAGAAGGCGTCGATGTCCTCGACGTAGAAGGCCAGGTGGGCGGCCTGGACGTCGTTCTTGTCGAAATCGGCGTACCCGCCCTCGGGGTTCATGTACTGGATTAGCTCAAGCTGGTGGCCGTCGCCCATGTCGAAGAACGCGCCCTTGATGTGGGTATCCGGGAAGCCCAGCAGCGTGGTGGGGAACTCACCGGTGCGTTCGGTGCGCATGGTCAGGGTGAGGCCCAGCACGTCCGAGTAGAAGGCGACGGCGGCCTCCAGGTCTTTGACGATGAAGCCGGTGTGGAAGAAGGATTTGAGCATGTTGACCTCGCTTTTTCACATCGATCGACAGGATTGAAGGGATGATCGGACGCTAGACGGCCCCCTCGGCGACGTCGATGGCGCGCATCATGGCGCCGGACTTGTGCCGGGTTTCCATGTACTCGTCCTCGGCCACGCTGTCAGCGACCACGCCGCCGCCGGCCTGGACGTACATCACGCCGTCCTTGAAGATGCCGGTGCGCAAGACGAGGGCGGTGTCCATGTTGCCGTTGTAGCTGAAGTAGGCCACCGCGCCGCCGTAGGGGCCGCGCCGTTCCTGCTCCACCTCGGCGATGATCTCCATGGCGCGGATCTTGGGCGCGCCGGAGACGGTGCCGGCGGGAAAACAGGCGCGCAACGCGTCGTAGGGCGTCATCTCGGGCCGCAGTTGCCCTTCCACGTGGGACACCAGGTGCATCACGTGGGAGAACCGTTCCACGTCCATGTACTGGGTGACGCTGACCGTGCCGGGGACGCTGACCCGGCCGATGTCGTTTCGACCCAGATCAAGCAGCATGATGTGCTCGGCCTGCTGCTTCTCGCTGCCCTTGAGTTCTTCTTCCAGGGCAATATCTTCGGCCGGCGTCTGGCCGCGCGGCCGCGTGCCGGCGATGGGATGGGTGGAGACGGTGCCATCGTGGACGGTGGCCACCGTCTCGATGGCCGCGCCGACGATCTGGAAGCCGTTGAGGTCCAGGTAGTACATGTAGGGTGAAGGGTTGCTGCCGCGCAGGGCGCGGTACACCTGGAAGGGGTGGGCATCGGTGTGGCGGCTGAACCGCTGGGAGTTGACCACCTGGATCACGTCGCCGGCGTAGATGTACTCGATGCACTTCTCGATGACGGCTTCGTATTCCGCCACGGTGAAGTTGGATTGGGTCTCGCTGCCCACCGGGAGGGACGGCGCCGCCAGCAGTTCCGGCGGGATTTCCAGGGGCCGGGAGAGCCGGTCGACCATCCGCTCGATCTTGGCGGTTGCCGCGTTGTACGCCTCAGCGACGTCGCCTCCGTCCAGCCGGGCGTGGCTCACCACCTTGATGTCGTGGCGCAGGTGGTCGAACACCAGCAGCGTGTCGGTGAACATGAAGACCGACTCGGGCAGGCCCTGGGGGTCGGCCTCGGGCATGGGCACGCGCGGCTCGAAGTAATGCACCGCATCGTAGGCGACGTAGCCCACGCCGCCCCCGTGGAACGGCGGCAGACCCTCCACGGGAATTAGCTGGAAGGTGTCCATTTCCCGCTGCACCAGGGTCAGCGGATCCACCGTGCCGGAGGGCTGGTCGGCGCCGGTGCTGAACACGTCGTAGGGCTCGGTGCCGATGAAGCTGTAGCGGCCGATGCGCTCGCCGCCGGCCACCGATTCCAGCAGGAAGGAGTAGGGCGGGCGGGCCACCTTCAGGTAGGCCGAAACCGGCGTTTCCAGGTCGGCGTTGATGGTGCGGTAAACCGGGCACAGATTGCCCTGTCCGGCCAGGGTGCGAACTTGTTCGAGGGTTGGATAGTACGTTGTCATGTCGTAAATTCCAGATGTGTTGGGCGGCGACGACAAAAGAAAAAGCCCGTCCCCTGCGGGACGAGCCTTATGGCCGTGAGCCACCCTGCATACGGTGTTCGATAGGCGGGTAACGCGGCCCACGCGGCTCGATCTAGTCGGCTTGCGCTCAACTATGAGTGGCAACCTTTCGGCGAGCGGCTCCGGGGTCCATTCACCGCCTGCGCTTGGCGCCGGCTCGCAGCTAACCCGGCTCTCTGGGCCTCGCTGGGCGGTTACTAATCCCCTTCACGGCATTTGGGTATTCGGATTTGCGGGGTTAATTGTATGGCGGGACACGCGAAGGCGTCAACGGCGCGCCGGGAAGCGGTCGAGTTGGCCGGGCCAGTTGAGCATATTGCGGTCGTCGGTAATCAGCTCGTGGCCTTCCAGGGCGGTGGCCATGATGATGCGGTCGGCAGGGTCGTCATGCAAATCGGACAGGGCTACGGAGCGGGCCGCGATGACTCCGTCAACTGGAATTTCAGTCAACCCCGCGTCCAGGAGGTTTTGACGCCATTGGATGGCAGTAACGTCGAGTGTGAGGCGGCGTTTTGCCAGCAGCAGGGCGACTTCCCATACGGATATGGCTGAGAACGCGGCGTCTCCATCTGCGATTGCTTCGCGCATCCGGCGGTCAGCCCGTGGGCCAAGCCTCGGATTTAGGGTCGTGTACCAGATCAGGGTATGCGTATCCGGCAATATCAAGCAGGCTGCTCCTCATCTCCGCCTGTGTATGGACCGTACCACTCCTCATCCTGATCGGTGTTTAAGGCGTACCACTCAGGCGGCAGCGGAGATACGATGTCGCCGTGGATTTCCATCTTCCCCTTGAGGGAACCGCGGAGAGGATCGTGTACTTCCTCGTACCGTGTTATCTGCACGATGGGCTTATCGCCGTCGAAGATGATCGCCTTCCCGTCCTGCTCGAACACGGCGGCGATGATTGACAGGTATTGCTCGCCAAATTCTTCGATGGTGAGTGTATGCAGTTTTTTGTGGAAAGGAACGGCCTCGGTCATGGTTTCCTCCGGCTGGCTGATGGGTTGACGCACTGAATGTGTCGAAAGCGTCACGGCGTCAATAGTATCTTCCCCGTGGTCTCCCGGCCCTCCAGGCGGCGGTGGGCCTCGGCGGCGTCGGACAGCGGCAGGTTCAGACTGACGTTCAGCTTGATCTCGCCGGACTGCACCCAGGACAGGCATTCTTCGGCGCGTTGCAGCAGCTCTTCGCGCGTGGCGGTGTAGTCGCCCAGCGTGGGGCGGGTGAGGAATAGCGAGCCGTTGCGCAGCATCCCCGAGTCTACCGCTCCCACCGGGCCACCAGCCTGCCCGTACAGCGCCATGCACCCGCGGCGTCCCAGGACGCGCAGGCCCTTCTCGAAGGTGGTTGCGCCCACGGCGTCGTAGATGATCTTGACGCCCTGGCCGTCGGTCATCCGTCTAACCTCTTCCTCGAAGTCCTGCTGGGTGTACAGGATGACGTCGTCGGCGCCAGCGCCACGGGCCATTGCCGCCTTCTCGTCGGTGGATACCGTGGTGTACACGTGGAGGCCCATGCGCTTCAGCATCTGGATGAGCAGCAGGCCCATCCCGCCGGCCCCGGCGTGAACCAATGCGCTCTGGCCGGCGTGCAGCGGCGCGATGTCGTTGACCAGGAAGTGGGCGGTCATGCACTGGAGCAGGGTCGCCGCGCCGGTCTCGAAGTCCATGTCGTCGGGGATGCGCACCAGCAGCCAGGCTGGTACCGCCTGCTGCTCGGAGTAAGACCCGGTGTGCATGGCGTAGGCGACCCGGTCGCCCACGGCAACCTCGGTGACGCCGTCGCCCACCGCGATCACCTCGCCTGACGCCTCGCGGCCGGGCGTCCACGGGAAAGCCGCCGGCGGGTTGGTCCCCTTGCGGCTGGACACGTCGGTGTAGTTGACGCCGATGTTGCGGATGGAAACGATGGCTTCACCCGGACCGGCGATGGGTTCGGGCATGTCTTCATATTTCAGCACGTCGGGTCCGCCGACTTCGTAGGCGCGTATGCCTTTCATGGTGTCTAACCTCCAAGTACGGATGCCATTCCGGTAACGTTGTCGATGTCCAGGATGCCGCGGAAACTGCTGACCGCTTCGTCGATGTGGTCGGCCGGCAGGATGTAGCGGGTGCAATAGAGGAATTTTGCGTCCAGTTCTTCCGCGTCCAAAGGCATTGCCGGCGAGCCCCGGGGGTGATCGATGCGATGGCGCAGCGCGCGTCCGTCGTTCAGGGTTATCGCCACCTCGGCTGGGTTCAGGGCCAGCGGAGACGCCGACAGGGTGGCCTCGATGGATACGCGCTCCATCATGGCGCGGACACCCTCGTCCCGCACCGCCGGCTCCGAGAAGAAGTTGATCAACGGCGCCCCGTGGCACAGGGTCGCGGCCGCGATGAACCCGATGGACCGGCGGGCCTGCCAACCGTCGGCGGGCAGGACGTGCGGCAGTTGTGCGGTGGCGCCGGCGGTCACTCCAATGTGTACGGAAAATACGTCGGACGGCTCGAATCGGTGCAGCTGGGCCAGGCCGAGGATGGCGTCAATCACGCTGTGGCTCGCCGGATGGCAGGGATACAGGCGGATGGTGACCCCCGGATCCTCAAGACGCCAGCGGACACCGAGATCGGCGAAATCGGCCGTTCCTGCGAACACGCTGGCGGACTTTCCGTCAATTCCCGCCTCGGCGCTCAGGGCGGCTATCACTCCCTGCATGGCGGCCCTGCCTTCCGACATGGCGGCCGCGCCGGCGGAACCGTACTCGTGGCCTCCGTTCGCCGTATCCGCCGCCAGCCCCACCGCGCCGGCCACTCCGTCGGTGTCAAGGCCCAGCAGAATTGACGATGCAACGGCCGCGCCCACCGCGCCGGCCGAGCCGCGGGGCGGTGCAGCGGCGCTGAGGCGAGCGGCCACCTCGCATCCGGCGGCGAAGGCCGAGAGAACGTCCCGTCCGGAGTACCCGTGCATCTCGCCCAGAGCCATCACGGGCGGGAAAACGGCCGCGGTGACGTGCGCTCCCGCGTCCACGGTGTTGTCGTCGTAGTCCAGCAGCCGCACCAGGGTCCCGTTCACCAGCGACGCATACACCGGCGAGGTGCGCATTCCCATGCCGATGATGGTGCTGCGGCCGTTGCCGCCCATTTCACGCACGACGCGCGCCAGCGCAACGCCGTCGGGATGCGCCGCCCCCGCCAGGGCAGCCCCCGCCGCGTTCAGCATCATCTCGCGGCACAACTCGGCCACCGTCGGCGGCACGGGAATGTCCGCTTGAGCGACGCCGGCGGCGAACTCGGCGATCCGTCGTATGGGTTCAGGTTCTGTGCTATTCATGGCAGGGCAAGGATACTCACGGCCGGCCCGCGGCGCAACGCGGGGGTACAGAGGTCGCGGTGTATAATGCCGGCGTGGATAGCAGGACGGTGATACGGCGATTGCGCGAAGACGGCTGGTACGTTCACCACATCACTGGACGCATCACCAGATGAGACACCCAATCAAGCGGGGAACGACATCAGTGCCTCACCCGCGAAAAGATCTCAAGATTGGAACGATACGCAGCATCGAGCGGCAATCCGGCGTCAGACTCCGGCCGTGAGGAAACCCGACATGGAACGTACGTACCTTGCGTTGGTTGAAAAAGACCCGGATAGTGACTACGGAGTTTGGTTCACGGACCTGCCCGGCTGCATCACTGCCGGAAGCACCTTTGAGGAAGCGTGCGAAATGGCGCGGGAGGTGCTGATGCTGCATTTGGAAGGTATGGCCGAATATGGAGAAGTAATCCCTGCCCCCAGTTGCGTCAACGACGTGCTGGCGCACCCCGACGCTGCCGACGCCATCGCCCTGATCGTGGTTGAAGCCTTGCCGGAGCGCACTCCCGAAGAAGCGCAGGCCGCCTACGATGCTTTCATGGCATCGGAGTACGGACAGGAATTCATGCGGGAAACGGCGCCAAAGTCGGAAGCAGATATAGCCACGGTACCAACGGCACACCCTTGAGATTCGCTCGGCGCGGAGCTTTTTCAATGTCAACCCAGAATAACGACGAGTACCGTCCTGCTGGCGAGGGGCTGAACGCCGAACGACGACGAGGGTCCAACCGAATGCCTGTTGAGGCTGCCTTTGTTGCGATTGCAATAAATTTGGTAATCACTTTGGCATCCACCGTTTGCCTCGCGGCTATGGGCAACCGCAGCGGAGAGCGCATTGTGCGCGATCATTCTGAGCCTGCATTTACCGCAAAGGAAAATTTATCGTGGACGCCAGCACCATTGCTATCGTAATCGCCATCGCCGGGGTAGGGGTAACCCTGACGGGCATCGGGATAACCGTGCTGATAATCCTGCTTCGGGGATTGTTCCGTCTGGGCCAATTGTTCCAGCGTGTCGACGCCCAGGACGAAAACATACGGCAAGTGCGGGACGACATTCAGCAGCTGCGCACCGAAACACGTGAAGACATTCAGCAGCTGCGAGCCGAAGTGCGGGATGATATTCAGCAGCTGCGAGCCGAAGTGCGGGATGAGATGCGGGAAATGCGGGAAGACATCCAGCAACTCACTGCCGCAGTACGCCAAACTAACGAAATGGTGATAGCTCTTGCCAACCACCGACATGATCAGGACGGCAATATCATCTTCATCCTGCCGCCTCAACCTTCAGGATGAATGGCTGAATGATTGAACGGCGACCACAACCCGGTCACCAGGGAGCCACATAATCGTATAGCGGTGACGCCGGCGTACCCCCGCCATTGACCAGGAGAGTGAATATGTCAGTACACGGTAGCAGTTCCAACTCGGTGGAAGAGCGGCAGTACGACGTTGCCATCGTGGGCGGCGGCATCATCGGGCTGTCCACGGCCATGCAGTTGCTGGAACGCTCGCCGGACCTGAACGTCGCGGTGATCGAAAAAGAGGAGCAGCTGGCCCAGCACCAGACGGGTCACAACAGCGGCGTCATTCACTCCGGCATCTACTACCGGCCCGGCTCGTGGAAGTCGCGGTTCTGCGTGGGCGGCAAGGACCGGCTGATCCGGTTCTGCGACGAGAACGAGATCGAGTACGATCCGTGCGGCAAGGTGATCGTCGCCACCCACGAGAGCGAACTGGGACGCCTGGACGATCTGTACGAGCGCGGTGTCGCCAACGGCGTTCCCGATCTCGAAATAGTGGGCTCCGAGCGATTGAAGGAGATCGAGCCTCACACCTTTGGCGTCCGGGCGCTGTGGGCTCCGCACACCGGCATCGTCGATTACGTGCGGGTGGCCAACGCCTACGCGGGCAAATTCCAGTCGGCGGGAGGTGACATCTTCACCGGCGCGGCGGTGATCCGGTCCCGGCAAACCGGCTCCGGCACCGCTTTGGAGACGCAGCGCGGCGCCGTCCAGGCGCGACACGTTATCAACTGCGGCGGCCTGTACGCGGACAAGCTGGCGAGGATGATGGGCGAGGAGACCGACGTGCGCATCATTCCGTTCCGCGGGGAGTACTACAAGCTGACCCCGGCCAGCGAAGACCTGGTGAAAGGGCTGATCTATCCGGTGCCAGACCCGCGGTTCCCGTTCCTGGGCGTGCATTACACGCGGAACATCCACGGCTACGTGGAGGCCGGCCCCAACGCGGTGCTGGCGTGGGCGCGGGAGGGCTACCGCAAGAGCAACATCAGTCTGGGCGAAACCGCCGGCGCGCTGACCTTCCCTGGATTCTGGAAGATGACCGCGAAGCACTGGAAGACGGGCATGCAGGAGATGCACCGGTCCTACAGCAAGTCGGTGTTCGTCAACGACCTCAAGAAGTTGATCCCCGAGATCCGCGCCGAGCACCTGGAACCGGGCGGCAGCGGCGTGCGCGCGCAGGCCGTTTCCACGTCCGGCGCGATCCTGGACGACTTCCACATCCTGCGGGGACAGCGGGCGCTGCACGTGCTGAACGCCCCGTCGCCGGGCGCAACCTCGTCGCTGGCCATCGGCGAATACCTGACGGACATGGCGGTTGACGACTTCGGCCTGGCAACGGCCTGAACGCACTGCCGACGGATCCCGGGGCGGCCGGCGGCGGACGCTTCTACTCCTGATCAGATGAGCGCCATCGCCACCGAAAATTCGCCCCAGGAGTTCCCATCCTACCGCTGGGTGGTCATGGGCATCTGGCTCACCGCGAGCGTGGCCGGCTTCATGATCATGTCCACCATCGGCATCCTGCTGCCGGCAATCAGCGCCGAATTGGGACTGTCACCTTTCCAGCAAGGGATGCTGGGCTCCTCCGCGTATTGGGGAAACCTGGTGCTGGCCATTCCCATCGGTTGGTGGGCTTCCCGGTTCTCCCCGAGGATACTCACCTCCGTCACCCTGGCGCTGGGAACCCTGTTCCTGCTCGCCCAGTCCCTCTCTCCCGGCTTTGTCGTGCTGCTGCTGGCCCGGGTGGCCTTCGGCGTGAGCGTGATCGCCCGGCAACCGGCGCGAGCGCTGCTGACCCAGCAATGGTTCCCGCAGCGGCAGGTGGTGCTGGTGAACAGCATCTCCAACGCAATGTTCGGCCTGGTCGTCGGTGGCGGAGTAGCGGGTTCGCCGTTTATTCTCGCGGCCCTGGCTGACGACTGGCGGGCGACCCTCCTCTGGTTCGTCGGCCTCTTCGGCGTGTTGACCATACTCTGGCTGATATTCGGGCGTGAAAGGGTCACCGCCGAATACCGGCAACGCCTGGGCTCCCAGGACGTGAATGTTCTCAAGGGCGCGCTGCGCTACCGCGACCTGTGGATCGGCGGTCTCGGGTTTGTAGGGGCCACAATGTCGTGGTCCGCTTTTCTCAGCTTCTATCCCACCCTGATGCTGGACACCTACCAGATGTCCCTGATTTGGTCTGGAGGCATATTGGCGGTGGGGATTTTCGTGGGCGGCGTATGCGGGTTGGGTTTCGGTTGGCTGGTCATGGTCTCGGATCAGGGACGGGCCGTCTTGCTGGGAACCGGCGCAGTCATGGCCGTCACCTTTGCGGCCATGACCCTCACGGGGTCGCTCCCGGCGCTGTTGGCGCTCACTATCGTCAATGGGGTGGCCTGGGGCTTTTGGCCCGTGCTCTATTCGGTGCCCTTCAATCTGCCCGGAATACGCCCGCGTGAGATTGCCGTGAGCTTGGCCTTCATCCAGATGAGCAGTTCCGCGGGTATCGCACTGGGTCCGCTGCTCGCTGGCATTATCCAGGAGCTGACCGGAGACCTGAGGCTGTCGTTGATCGTGGTAAGCTTCGCATCTTTGTCGTTGTGCGGCGCCGGTCTGATCATGAAACACGGCCTCTCCAGCCGGGCGGCAGCCATGCCGGAGCCGGCTCCGTCCGCCACCGGCGGTTGACCTTCACGCGCACCCATATTGTCTTTTACATCGATGCACAGGATGGACAGGATACTTGCGATACCGTCGCCGCGTTCCGCTTCAAGGTGTCGCTGCACGTGACACTGTCGATTCTGGCCTACTTGGCCACCGCGCTGGCGCACCTCCGAGCAGACGAGTACGCCCACATGGGGGCAAGTCGACTGCTGGAGCGTGCTCACACACAAAAAACCGCCGTCCCACCAGACAGCAAGGAAAGCAAGTTACCGTTCAATCAAGAGGCAAAATTTCGTAGGCCCAAAATCCCATCCCTGAACAATCCGGTGCATCCGGAAAGTTCGGAACCGGAGCTTCCCCACCTCCCGCCTTGAACTTGTCACCAACCCGCACGATGACTGCGCCCCCGCCGTTGGTAACCACCACCCGGTTCCCACGGATCTCAGCCCGGAAGCCCGGCGGCCACACCACTACACTCCCGGTACCGCCTCGTGTATTTTCCAGACGCAGACAGCGCCCCTGCAGCACCAGCCGCCCGCCGTCCAGCAACACCGCCGGAGCTGAATGCGACCCCTCCTGGTGCTTCACTCTCGGAACCACAATGCCGGCAGCGGAGACGATGGTGCGCGGTTCATCCGTGACCACGCTCACTTCGTCACCAACCAGCCAATGGATCCCGGCGCAATCCTTTACGGCATCTTCACTCCAGTCCCAGACCGCCGGATCGTCAACGAGCTCTTGCGGCCATTCGCCGGATATGCGAACCCTGTCCCCAACCCTGGCCATCAGCAGACCGTCCTGGCTCACCACCTCGATGACGTCACTGACGCGACGCGCGGTAAACCCCGGGGGCCAGATGATCCATATTCCGGCCGGTATGTGATCTTCCACATGCGGACCCAGGTATGAGATGCGCAGACACCCGTCTGCCTCGAAAAGTTCACCGTAGAGATAGTCGAATCCCATGTTTATCACCGGCTCACGGTGATGCTGCGGAATATCGACGGGTACAGTTTGGGCGGTTTCCGAAACGGCTGCTTTGCCTGGTGTTGGTTCCGGCGCACGAGTCGGAGCGCCATCGCCGCCGGGAGGTTCGGCCGCAACCGTGGGTTTGGGCGCAAGGGTAGGTGGGGCGGCAAGCGTGGGCTGTTGGTCCTGCCTTGGCGGTTCCGCAGCATCTTTAGGGTCCGCTACAGGTGAAGCGATGACGCTTTGGGGCGGCGATTCCGTAGGCGTCGGTCGTGTGACGACGCTCGATGCTTGTGTCGCCGGGCCGTTCCGAGTTTCGCCGGAAACCGGCTGGACAACTTCTGCATTGTCCCGGCAGGCCACCGAGAAAACCAGGACGATTGCGCACAGGCACACCAACAACGCGGACATCGTTCCGGTACTCCCATGGCTCCGCCGCCTGTAGCCAGCGGCAATAGGCGGCGGAGGACGGTTCAGTCAGTGAGCAAATCTAAGTCTTGGAGGGCCAGGTAATTGATGGCCATGTAGATTGGCTCATTGGGTCCGCCTGTAAAGATGCTCGGGTTGTTCCAGGCCGACGTCGTACCGTAGGCAGTGTTGCCAAGATACCAAGGGCCGCCGCTGTCTCCACCTGCCGTCAGGCTGCGCGAAGGATTCCTGACCAGTACCCAAGTATTGTCCCAATTATAGCCACCCCAAGTCGGTCTGAAAGACGTTGTGACAATCCACCCGCACCCTTGCCCAGTCGTCCAGCCGTATTTGCAAACCCAATCGCCTGAACCCTGGAAGGAGCGGTGGCGCTCGGACGTGATCGAACGGTGGTATGAACTACCGAACGAAATAACATTGTCTGGAGTGTAGTCGGAACTCGCAGTATGCCACTGTACATCAACAGATCCGCCAACGTCGCCGTCCTCATGGGTCAACTCCCATGTAAGATCAGCGCGGCCGGCGTGTATAATCGCGCGATGCTCCAATCGGCTTTTTCGACCGTGGGCCGCGACACCCGCAGGTTCGGGCTCCAGGCAACCTCGTGCTGAACGCGGCCCGCACCCGCCTGCATTACGGCTGGGTGATATTCGTCCTGTCGCTGGGAAACCTCACCGTTGAGGGCGGCACCAAAAACAGCGAGGCCGTTTACTTCAACGCGCTGAAAGACGCTTTCGGCCGCAGCGCGACTTACACCTCGGCCGTATTTTCCCTGGCCGGACTCATCGGCGCCATCAGCGCGCCGCTGCTGGGCATCCTGCTGGACCGATGGGGAGCGCGGGTCCTCTTTCCTCTGGCGGGATTGTTCATTCTCTTCGGGTGGATCGCGTCCAGTTACACCACCGACCTGTGGCAGATGTTCATCCTGTACAGCGTGTTCGCCGGGATCGGCCACACGGCCATTTCGTCGTTTTCGATGACTGCCACCGTCGCCCCCTGGTTCCCGCAGACGCGGGGCCGGATGCTGGGTCTCGCGGACAGCGGCAATCCCATCGGGCAGGCGGTTTTTGCCCCGCTGGCCGGAGTCCTGACCACCGCGCTCGGATGGCGGTGGGCCTACCGCATTTACGGCGTCATTTTCGCCGTGCTGATCGCGGTTCCCAACGGTTTGCTGCAGCGTCGCCCACCGGAAACTGCGCCGGTTCCACCGACGATGGCAGCCGCATCCCGGCCCCAGTCGGGCCCGCCGACCTCCAGAGCCCGTTCCGGCCAGGCCGAGCGCGGGGCAACGCCGACCCTGGGAAACGCAGTCCGCGACGCGGCAATGTGGCTGCTCGTCCTAACGCGGGTCTTTGGCTCCACCGGCACGCAGATGATACGGGTCCACCTGGTCACATTCTTCGTGCTGGCCGGCTACAGCGTTCAAACCGCGGCGAACACCCTGGGCGCCGTGGGGCTGGTGAGCGTGTTCGCGCGACCCCTGATTGGGGTGGCAACCGACCGCTGGGGGCGAGAATCGGTTTACACCGTGGGCATGACCGTAGCGGCCGGAGCCGTGCTCCTGGTGCTGTGGCTGGGCGACGGGCAGAGTTTCTGGCCCCTGGCGATCTACGTCGCCCTGGCGGGGATCACGGACGGCATCAGCGGCCTGATTATCGGCGCCAAGGCGGCGGACATCTTCCCCAGCGAGACCCTGGGCACCGTGATGGGGTTCGTCGAGATGGGCCGGGGGGCGGCTATTTTCCTGGGGCCGATCATAGCCGGCCTCATGTTCGACTTGCAGGGCGATTACGTGCAGGCGTTTATCCTGTCCGCACTTCTGACCATGGCCTCAGTATGCGCCATGTGGACAGCGGATGCAATCGGGCGCCGCCGCCGCGCCGCCTGAGCCATGCGTCAACCTGCTTGTTTGGCCCGCAATCCTTTGTTACAATTCCGGCGCACGAAAGATACCTCTGGCGGGCGAGCGTGTTCTGCCACCGCCGAGCCGCCGTATCACTGGAGTTCGCGCAACCAATGGAGGAGGAAATACTATGCCGTCGTTCTGGGAAAACATCCGAATGCCCGATCCTGAGGAGGACCGCGAGTCTGGAGCCAACATCGCCGAGGCCGGCGATATGGCTGCCTACGTCAGCTTCCCGGCGCCCAGCGCTGGCACCAGCCTGCCGGCCATTATCGTCGTTCAGGAAGCCTTCGGCGCCAATCAGCACATCCAGCGGGTGGCCGACGGGTTCGCCGCTGCGGGTTACGTCGCCGTGGCTCCGGCCCTGTTCCACCGCAACGAGCGCAACCCCAACCCGATGTTGGGCTACACTCCTGAGGACTTCGACGCCGCGATCAACACCTACATGCCCGCTCTAACCGGCCAGGGCATCATTGCTGACATCAACGCCACCGTTGATTACCTGCAGCGCACGTATCCGCGCACCCGGGGACAGAAGATCGGAATCGTCGGCTACTGCATGGGCGGTCGTGTGGTCTACCTGGCCGCCAGTTCCTGTGCCGGCCTCTCCGCGGGCGTAGTGTATTATGGTGGCGCTATTCTCGCCCCCTACAGTGACGGCGTGACCCCCATCGACGGCACCGCCAACATCAGCATCCCGCTGATGGGCAACTTCGGAGAGACTGACGGCAATCCGACACCTGCCGACGTCTCGCAGATCGAAGCTGCGCTGGACGCCGCCGGCAAGTCCTACGACTTCAAGATGTACCCTGGCGCCGGCCACGGTTTCAACTGCGACGACCGCGACAGTTACAACCAGGCCGCCGCGGAAGACGCCCAGGCCCGCACCATCGCCTTCTTCAACGAGCACTTGAAGTAAATCCACACTGCCTCGTCGCGGACTGAGCGGCCCCCTTGCCGGAGCGCAGGGGGGCCGTTAGCATGTTACTCAGGAACGATTTCCTCACGACGGTACCGCAGAGGTGTCCTCATGGCTACGTTGAAAGAGAACATCGCGGCTTACGAAGCGATGCAGAATGACCTGGAACTGGACTACTTCGGCAAGTGGGTCATTTTCCATGATGAGAAGCTTTTTGGCGTCTATGAAACATCCCACGACGCCGCCGAGGTAGCAATAAAGCGCTTTGGCCGCAATCCTTGCCTGATCAGAGAGGTGGGAGCGCCGCCGCTGACGTTGCCGCCTTACGTGCCATACAGGAAACTCAATGCCAACGGCTGACTGTGGATTTGCTGACCAGCCCGACTATCTGGCGAGACGTGGGCCGACTTTGTTGGTCTCTATCGGCCTGGATAGCGAAATTGCAATCGGAACGCCTTTCCATCGGGAAGCGGAGCAGGAACTTTGGCCGGCTTTGGTGGATACTGGCTCGGCAACGAGTTGCATCGATTCCCAGCTTGCCGTGATGCTGCGGTTGCCGGTGGTCGGCCAGCGAACTGTGTCAGGCGTTCATGGCGAGGGCGTGGTGAATGAACACTTGGCTCAGATTTTCGTGCCTGATCTGGGCGTTGTTTTCTCCGGCGTGTTTGTTG
The DNA here is from genome assembly GCA_965207585.1 of Dehalococcoidia bacterium. Classification (GTDB taxonomy): domain Bacteria; phylum Chloroflexota; class Dehalococcoidia; order Lucifugimonadales; family UBA3495; genus Bin87. Next base: position 1,075,423 of record CBDBMT010000003.1, read on the forward strand.
GCGCTCACCTGAACGCCGGCGGACAACCTCATTCTGCCATCATCGGTCGGGATTTTCTGCGTCACTTCCGTTTGACCTACGACGGTCGCACCGGCGCGGTCACACTCAGCAACGACTGATCCATCTCACTGCGGCGCGCGGACTGATTCCGTCACCCGCCTAACGGGCTGATGCCCCGCACCAGCCGCATGATGTCGTTCGCCGAGATGGCGATGACCAGGGCCAACAGGGCCACGAATCCGATCAGGTGGACCAGGCCCTCTTTGTCTGACGGCACCCGTTTGCCTCCGCGCACCCACTCGATGAACACGAACAGCAGTCGCCCGCCGTCCAGCATCGGGATGGGGAGTATGTTCAGGATCGCCAGGTTGATGCTCAACAGGATTGCCACCAGCACCCACCCCTGGAGTCCGCCTTGACGGGTAACCTCGCCGGTAATCTGGGCGATGCCAATGGGGCCGCTCAACTCCGGCCCCCGTCCTCCGCCAAACCAGCCGCGGATTTCTCTCCCCATCAGGGTCAGCATGTCCCAGGTGCTGGTGACTCCCAGGCGCGCCGCGGTCCAGGGCGGCTCGATGCGCCGGACCTCCTGCTGGTCCACTATGGAGAAGGTGATCCCGACGGCGCCCTGACCCGGTGGCGGGTCCACCCGCGGCGTGACCTGGGTCACCTGCTGTTGCCCGTCCCGCTCGATCACCCAGGTCATCGCGGAGCCGGCGGACAGCCGCACCTCCCGGGGCAAGTCCTGGGGCGATTCCAGCGGCGCATCGCCGATTTGCACCACCCGGTCGCCGGATTGCAAACCCGCCGTTTCCGCCGGCGAACTCGGCACAACCCGGGTGATTTCCACCGTGCCGCCTACCATTTCCGTGTGCGGCACCATGAACATGATGGCGAACGCTACAATCGGGAACAGCGCGTTCATGGCCGACCCGGCCGCCAGCACGATTGCGCGCTGACCCAGACCGCGGCGCGCCAGGCTCCCGGGCGCGGCGGGATTGTTCTCTCCCGACAGCCTGACGAACCCGCCCAACGGGAGCCAGTTGACGGAGTAAACCATGTCGGCCAGGACAACGCGGTCGGGCAATACCTCGCGAACTCGGCCCTCATGACGGAGGAACTCGTCCGTCTGCACGTCGTCCAATCGTCTGCGGGCGGACTGCATCCCCAGTTCCGTATCCTGGGACCGGCGTCCGAATCCCGCGAATCGGGCCAGGGAGCCCAGGGTTCCTCCGGCTCGCCCCGGCTCGCGCATCTCGATGTAACGCGCAACGAGCTGCCCTTCCGCGTTTTCGCCGGACAGCACGCGAATCACCTGGCCCGGGCGAATGGCGCCCGTTACCCCATTGAGGCAAACCGTTGTGGGGCTCAGCAGCGTCTCGGTGCGGCCGGTGTAGATTCCGAAAGCCCGAGGCGGGTAGCCGACGCCAAATTCGAGCACCTTGATCCCAAAAGCCCGGGCGGACCAGAAGTGTCCCAGCTCGTGCACCACCACCAGGAGCAGCAGCATCGGCACGAACGATGCCACCGCGATAATCCACGTGTCCATAGCTCTGGCCCGCGTGGCCGGCTAATTCATCCCGCTGCTCACGATCTCGGCAGCGCGCAGGTTGGCCCAGCGGTCTGCCTCTACTATAGCATCAAGATCGGGTGACGGCTGCGATACGTGCTCGACGAGCACCCGCTCGACCAGGCGGTAGATGTCGGTATAGCGGATGCTCCCGGCAAGGAAGGCCTGCACCGCCACTTCATCCGCGGCGCTGAGCACGGCGGGCATGGTTCCGCCCGTCTTGCCGGCGGAGACCGCCAGGTCAAAGCAGGGGAAGCGCTTCGGTTCCAGCGGTTCGAAGTCCAGTGACCACGGAGCGCCAATGTCCAAGCGCGGTATCTCCTCATTGGCAAAGCGCCTGGGGTGAAACAGTGCGTACTGTATGGGCAGGCGCATGCTGGGCGGACCCAACTGCGCCTTCACCGACCCGTCGTCGAACTCGACCATGGAATGTATCGTGCTCTGGGGATGCACCACCACGGCGATGTCTTCCCAGGGCACGGAGAACAGCCAATGGGATTCGATCACCTCGAAGGCCTTGTTCATCAGCGTGGCCGAGTCAATGGTGATCTTGTCGCCCATGCGCCAGGTCGGGTGCTGGAGCGCCTGTTCGGGGGTGACGGTGTCCAGTTCATCCAGCGGCGTGCGGCGAAACGGGCCGCCGCTGGCGGTTATCATCAAACGCCGGATGTGGTTGTCTTCTCCCTGGAGGCACTGCCAGATGGCGCTGGGCTCGCTGTCCACAGGCAGGATCACCCCACCGTATGCGGCTTCCGCTTCCTTCAACACCTGACCCGCCATGACGATGGGTTCCTTGTTGGACAGCGCGACCTGCTTCCCCGCGCGCAGGGCGCTCAACGTGGGCGTCAGGCCAACGGCGCCCATCAGCGCGACCATGACCTGGTCCACCTCGGACAGCGACGCCATCTCGTCCATGGGCAGCATTTTCACGCCGTCGGGCGGTTCATCAGGCGGGTTCGAGCACCAGATGTAATCGGGAGCGAACTCGGCCACCTGTTCCAGGAGCAAGGCGGTGTTGTTGCCGGCGGCCAGCCCCGCCACCTGGAACTCGTCGGGGAACGCCCGCACGATGTCCAGCGTTTGACGCCCGATTGATCCGGTAGAGCCGAGTATGACGATGCGCCGCATGTGTTCGCTTCCGGGTCGATTTAAGGGGTACTCACGGCTGCCAGGATGTACACCGCGATTAGGGACGGAAGAAGGCTGTCCAATCGATCCAGCATCCCGCCGTGGCCGGGAAACAGGTTGCCTGAGTCCTTGGCGTCAGCCAACCGTTTGATTTTGGATTCGACCAGATCGCCTATGGGCGATACGGCGCCTAAAATAACACCGATTGCCGCCAGGTGCCAAATCTCCAATCGCAGCGGGAACAGCGCTCCGAGGACGACCGCCGCGATAACCGCGAACAGCATTCCGCCGGCCGTTCCCTCCCACGTTTTCCCCGGGCTGATGGAAGGGGCCATGCGATGCCGGCCAAACAAGCGTCCCACGGCGTAGGCCCCGGTGTCCGCCGCATACACGGTGAGGATCGCCAGGAGGAGCCACCAGCACCCGGTTTCCGTGAGGACGGTCAATTCCCGCGCGAGATCGGGACCGATTATGTCAGGCAGCAGCCAGACCCCGCCATAGTCGGACGGGACCGCGTACGTCGTCTCGAAAGCTTCGCCGAGACCGTCGTCCTCGATGTGCGGCGGAACCGATAAAGTGGGAGCCGCTTCTTCGACTTTCTTCCACCACAGGCTGGGCAGCCCGTCTATTCCGCGGAGGGCCGCCGCTGCCGCCAACGCCCCTCCGATGTAGACGGGCGACAATACCAGATAACTCGCCGCCGCTATCGGTCGCCGCCCGTGCCACGCGGCGATCATCCACAAGCCGGACACAATGGCGCCCACGATGCATATTCCCAGAACCGCCCACCCAAAGTCCTCGGGCCGCACCGCCAGCTCGCCGGCCAGCACCAGGGCCACCGCCCACGTTCCGCCCAGCAGCAACGGCAGGGATGTGTCACCGCTGTCGTCGTCCTCGGATACCCTCTCACGACCGGGATACAGACGGTACGCTTCTCTAACGCCAATAACTGCGGCGACCGCCGCCAGGAGGGTGATCCAGGGCGGGCCGAACCAGATGCACGCCAACACCACCGGCACGCCCGCCAGGGCAGTCAGAACCCGGTGGAGCAGCACCCGCTTTACGCTCCGGAGGTATGGTCCCGGGTGTCCAGGGAGCCGAACCGCCGCTGCCTTTGACCGTAGGCGCTCAGCGCGCGATCCAAATCGTCCGCGCCCAGGTCCGGCCAGAGCACCGGCGTGTGGTAGTACTCGCTGTAGGCCGCCTGCCAGATGAGAAAATTGCTGAGACGCTGCTCGCCGCCGGTGCGAATTATCAAGTCCGGATCCGGGCATCCGTCGGTATAGAGGTATTGGCTGAACAGCGATTCGTCCACATCCTCTGGAACCACGCCCTCGGTCATCATGCGCCGAACCGCCTGCAGGATCTCCTCCCTGCCGCCGTAGTTGAAGGCGATGTTGACGGTAATCCCGGAGTTGTGCCTGGTGATGTCCTGCGCCTGTCGTATCGCATCCTGGAGCGCGGGATCCAACGGGCTCATGTCTCCCAGGTGCACCAACCTGACTCCCGCCTTGTGCATTTCCTGGGTCTGAGGCTCGATCTGTTCCGCCAGGATCGCCATCAGGCTGTCCACTTCATCGGAGGGCCGCCGCCAGTTCTCCGTGGAAAAGGCGTACAGCGTGACCACCTGGACGCCGCGTTGCGCCAGCAACTCGACGATACGGCGGATATTGCTCACCCCACGCTGGTGTCCCGCATTGCGCGGGAACCCCTGGCGCTCCGCCCAGCGTCCGTTGCCGTCCATGATGATGGCCACATGGCGGGGTACGGGGCCGGCGTCGCGGTTCGCCCCGGCGCTCTGGGAGACGCTATCGGCGGTGGGCAAGGGTCGGTTATGCGGAAAAGTCTGCGTTATCGGCGGCCGGTTGTATGGTATTTGCGTCGTCAGCTCTGCGCGGCGACGGCAACCGACGGCGGCTCCCGCCGAACGCCGTACTTGGCCAGGATTGCGTCCACGAAGGGTTTGAGAACCGTTTCGGCAGCGTCAATCTGGATGCTCACCGGCGACGCATCATTCACGTTGTTATCCGCTTCCGGATCCTCATCGGTGAATACGACAACCCACCGCGCGATTTCCTCGCCCATGCGGGCAGGCTGACCGTTGCTGATATAGAGCGTTTGGGTTTCAGGGCTGTACTTTACGTCAGCGCTGGGCAGAGTTTCCCAGCCAGCCTCGGATAAGCCTACGGAATTTCCCACGGTCGTCCTCCATACACCCTTGCCAACTGTTTTCTATGGTAGGCGGTCAAAAACTCACCCGTTTCCGGATCTCCGACAAATACAACCATTATCCACTGTTGGGACTCTGGCACACGCCCAGTGATAAGAGTCCGGCGCTCTCCGTCTGGAGTGTAGATCTCGTATCTCTCGTAAGGTTCGGCGATGATGCGCATGATCCATTCCGGGCGCACGCTGCCATGCCGTTGCGGCATTGTTTCGCCATGACCGGGGGTTTTCGGCATCTCATCAAACGCCCGGCGCAGTCTGGCATTCTCCCCCGCTTCGTCACTCATGGGACGTATCTGCCGACGTTCACATGATCAAGCAAACGAAGGACAAACGGAACAACCCTGCGTCAGAGCCGGTTTCTCTGGGGCTATACCTCCATGATTTCCGCTTCCTTCGTGGCGGCCACCTCGTCTATGGCCTTGACGTGGGCGTCGGTGGTCTTTTGCAACGTGTCCTGGCTGCGCCGGTTCTCATCCTGAGAAATCGACTTGTCGCGCTCCATCTTGCGCAGGGAGTCCACCCCTTCGCGCCGCACGTTGCGGACTGCAACCTTGCTGTCCTCCGCCTTGCGCTTCAGCAGGCGGACCATCTCCCGGCGCCGTTCCTGGGTCAGCGGCGGGATGGGCACGGTGATCACGTTGCCGTCGTTCGACGGGTTGAACCCCATTTCGGACTGGGTCAGGCTGCGCTCGATGTCGCGCAGGGCCTGGCGGTCCCAGGGCTGTACCATGATGGCTCGGGCGTCGGGAGCCGAAATGGAAGCAATCTGCTTCAGAGGGGTAGGGGAGCCGTAGTAATCAACCGACAGGTCTTCGATGAGCGCCGGCGTGGCCCGCCCCGTGCGGAGCGTGCTGATGTCGCGGCGCATCGCTTCGATGGATTGCCCCATTTTGCGCTCCGCTTCGGCCAGCACGGCCTCGATGGTCGGCCCATCCTGATCGCTGTTGTTGCTCCTGTTGTTGCGATCCGGCATTTGGTCCCTCCTTGTCGGCTGAGCGTGATTAGCTGGCAGTTCCCGGGTTCACGAGCCGTTGCGCCGCGAGCCGTCGTCGATGGTCGTCCCCACCACGTCCCCTTGCAGGATGCGGCCCATGGCGCCCCGCTCAAATATATCAAAGACTATGATCGGCATCTCGTTATCCATGCACAGGGTCATCGCGGTGGAGTCCATCACCTCCAATCGGCGATTGACCGCGTCCAGGTATTCCAGGTTCCCGAACCGCACGGCGGCGGGATTGGTCTTCGGATCAGAGTCGTAAACCCCGTCCACGCCATTCTTGGCCATCAACAGCACTTCCGCGCCCACTTCGAGAGCCCGAAGCGCCGAGGCCGTGTCGGTGGACATGTAGGGGTTCCCGGCTCCGGCGCAGAACAGCACGACCCGCCCCTTTTCCAGGTGACGGATGGCCCGACGCCGGATGTAGGGCTCGGCCACGGCCTGTATCGGCAGCGCTGACTGTGTCCTGGTGATGATCCCCCTTCGCTCCAGCGCGTCCTGCAAAGCCAACCCGTTGATGATGGTCGCCACCATGCCGGCGTAGTCCGCGGTGGACCGTTCCATGCCCCTCCGCTCGGCGGCCGAGCCGCGCCAGATGTTGCCGCCGCCGACCACGACCGCCGTCTCCACCCCACGAGAGTGGGCATCGATGATCTGATCGGCGATGTAGGCGACCGCCTCCGGATCTATCGTATCCGGCCCCGACCCCTGTAAAGATTCGCCGCTGACCTTCAAAAGGACGCGGCGATAGATCGTTTCACCCGTGACGCTGGCGGAAACCATTTTTCAATACCGGCGCAGCATCAGCCTGGGAGGGATGCCGTTTGTCGTCTGTATCGTTATTCTCCCAGCGCCAGCCGGCGGAAGTTGACCACGCGGACGTTCTCGCCGGTTTGCGCCGCCGTTTCGCGCACCAGATCGGCGAGAGTCCGGGACCCGTCCTTGATGAACGGCTGCTGCATCAGGCAAACCTGGGCAGCAGGACGGTCGTCCCCTTCGTCCATGTCCTCTTCGTTCAGATACACCGGAGACATTGCCGCCACCTGCATGGCGATGTCGTGCGCCAGCGTGCGGAAGCCCTCGGTGCGCGCCACGAAGTCGGTCTCGCACCCCAACTGCACCATCGCCCCGACCCGGCCTCCGGTGTGGATGTAGGCTTCAACCAGCCCCTGGGAGGTCTCCCGGTCGGCCCGCTTGGCGGCCTGCTCAAAACCCTTCTGACGCAGGGCCGCCATGGCCTGCTCCAGGTTTCCGCCGTTGTCCTCCAGAGCTTGCTTGCAATCACTGATGCCGGCGCCGGTCTGTTCGCGCAGGCTTTTAATCAGTTCAACGGTTACTGCAGGCAACTTTTGAGCCTCCTGTGGTCGATGCTGTCATACGGTTGGTCAGGATCAGCCGTCTACGGCTCCAGCGGGCGCGAGGACATCATCTGTCCGAGTTCTTCCAGCGTGACGGTATTGCTGAAGGGTCGGACATCCTCGTCGCCTTCTTCCCCATCAGTTTCGGCCGCTTCGGTCTGCGCCATCTGCAACGCTTCCCGCTGCGCCTGGCCCTCTTCGATGGCCGAGGCCATTCGGCCCGTAATCAGCCGAATGGACCGGACCGCGTCGTCGTTGCCGGGCACCGCGTGGGTAACCTGGCCGGGATCGCAGTCCGTATCCACGATTGCGAAGATGGGGATGTTGAGCCGGCGCGCCTCCGCGATGCAGATATCCTCTTTGCCAATGTCGATGACGAAGAGAGCCGAGGGCAGCCGGTCCATGTTGCGCAGGCCGGTGAAATACTTCTCCAGCTTGTCCAGGGTGTGCGTGAGCCGCACCACTTCCTTTTTCGGCAGCCGGGCCAGATAACCGGAGTCCCGCTGTTCCTGCAGGCGCTTCATGTGGTCGATGCGACCCTTAATGGTCTGGAAGTTGGTCAGGGTTCCGCCCAGCCAGCGCTGGTTCACGTACCACTGGCCGGTGCGTTCGGCTTCGGAGGCGATGACGTCCTGGGCCTGCTTCTTGGTGCCGACGAACAGCACCTTGCCGCCGCTGGCGGACAGCTCCACCATCGCCCGGTACGCGTCGTTGATCAGCCCCATGGTCTGCTGCAGATCGATGATGTGGATGCCGTTGCGCTGCGTGAATATGTAGCGGCGCATGCGCGGGTTCCACCGCCTGGTCTGGTGGCCGAAATGGACGCCGGCCTCCAGCAGGGACTTCATCGTGATCGGTTCCAGAGCGGGAGCCGCGTTCATCGCACTCTCCGCCGGGCGTTCCGGGGCTTGTACCATAAGCTCTCTGCCTCTCTCCTGAGTGTAGGGCTGGATCGAGCGTGAGTATAGCACAGGCCAAATCGGAGCGGCAATCTGAACGCACGCGCGCCCAGGGTCTTTCGATTATCTATCCAAACTATCAAAACCGTCATTACTATCAAAACCGTCATTCCGGCGAAAGCCGGAATCCAGAAGATGCTGGCGTTACGGGACGTTGGCGACAGCAAGATGTTCCTGGATTCCGGATCAAGTCCGGAATGACGTAGTCAAGTCCGGAATGACGTAAACAATCGAAAGCCCCGGGGGCGGAGACGCGCCAAAACGATACGAGGCCCGCAGTCGCGGGCCTCGCCATCAGGGGTTGTGGGCCGGTTTAAGGAGCCCGCAGTCCCCATCATTCGCAGGTGTCCACTCCGCCCGGCTTGTCGGGCACCGTGTCCAGCCAGTCGCTGAACGCCTCGTCGTCCGGGGCGCACAGCCCGGTGTTGGCGATGGCCAGCCGTTGCAGGTTGGACAGGCTGGTGAACCCGGACGGCAGCGCCCCGCTGAGCCCGGTGTTGTCGTGCAGCGACAGCTTGGTCAGACCGCTCAGGTTGCCCAGGCTGTCGGGCAGCGACCCGCTCAGGCTGTTGCGGGCCAGGCCGATGATGCTCAGGTTGGACAGATTGCCCAGTTCGGCGGGCAGGGAGCCACCCAGGTTGTTGTCGCGCAGATTCAGCTGGGTCACCTGCCCCCGGCCGTTGACGGTGACGCCGTGCCATTCGCCCAGCGGCCGGTTGCTCAGCCAGTTGGCGTTGTTGCTCCAGTTGGCCGCGCCGGTGGCCTGGTAGAACGACTCCAGGATCGCCCGGTCGCTGTCGTCGTCGGCTACGTTGACGATTACGCCGGCAATCGCCACGCTGGCGTAGGCGGACTCGGGAGCGGCGTCGACCCCATGGTTGATGATGCCCACCTCGTCCGCCGTGTCCTCGTCCTGGCCCGCGCTGACGGTTACGGTCTGCGGCGTTTGCCAGTTGTCTGACGTGAAGGTCAGGCTGGTCGGCTGAACCGTAACGCCGTTGCTCAACACAGCGATGCCCACGTCGGCGATGGGCTGGGTGTCCAGCGCCACGGTGTAGGTGCCCGAGCCGCCCTCGTTCACCGCCACCGGGCGGCGGCGGTCACCGTGACGCCGGCCATCCGGTTCTGAGACCTCTCGTGCCCCGGCGCGACGACCCGCACCATCAGGTACGGCTGCTGGTGATGAGGCAGGGTGTACGTCTCGTGATCGAAGCGCAGCCATAGACCCTGGCCACCCAGGTTCACGTTGCGCGCCCGCAGCGACACTATCACCCGCGAGTCGGAAACCCGCTCCACGCCGGTCACCACCACGCTGCGATTGACCGGGAAGGGCCGGCAGGGGTCGTCGCCCGGCCGGTGGCCCGAGCAGTCGTTTGGCCGGCCCAGCTGGAACCGGTTGTGCTGACCGTGCACCACGTGATGCCACTCGACGCCTTCCAGGTCCACGGTCAGCCGCGCCCGGTGCAGGTTGTCCTCGGTCAGCGGCGACGGCTGGGTCTTGACCAGGATGACCTCGACCTCTGGCGTGGTCGCCTGATGCGACGCCGACGCCGGCCCGTCGGGCCCGCGCTCCCGGGTCGCGATCACCCGCACCGTGTACGTCTCGCCGGGACACAGCGCGCCGATGGAGTAGCGCGTGATTGTGCTCCGGCGAATCTCCCTGCTGCTCCAGCCGTTCATGCCGCAGGCGTGGGCCGGCGACCACGTCACAATGTAACCGCCCGCGTCCGGATTGACGTTGGCGTCCGGCACGGGGTCCCAGCGCACGGAGATGTACCGCGGACCCGGAGTCACCCGCACGTTCCGCACCTGGGCCGGCGGCGGCTCGACCACCGCCGCGACCGGGGTGATCGCGCTGATCCGGGTAGGGCAGCGGTAGAAGGCGCAGCCGTCGATCCGAACCGTCAGCGTTGCGTCCTCGTCGAAGTCCGTGGCCGGATCTGTTACGTCGTAGTCAATCGTTACCGCCACGTCCGTGTCGGACAGGCGCTCTACGCCCGCGACCGAGACGCCGGGCACGCCGGAGACGCTGAAGTACGACGCATGCAGCGGCCCGTCGGCGTACCAGACGTTGCGCAGCAGCGTCACCGTCAGCCTCGCCCCGCCCAGGTTGTTCTCGGTGAGCGGCGACGGGTCGGTGGCCGAGATGATGGCGTCGGCCGGCAGGGTGGTGGCCGTGGCGGTATCCGAGGGATCGCCGTCGCTCGCGAATCTGCTGGTGGCGATCATCCGCACCGAGTATTCGGTTTCGCCCCGCAGGTCGCCGAGGGTGATCCGGGTGGTTGACCCGCCGGAAACCTCCCGCTGATTGGCGTAGTTGGATTCGGAACTGAGTTTCCACTGCACCACGTAGCCGTCGGCATCGTCATCGGTGTTCCAGGACACCTCCAGGCTGCCCGGCCCGGGGGTCAGGCGAAGGTTCCCCACCCGGCCCGGCTTGAGCGCTTGCGTAACCGGAACCGTGCCTGTCTCCAGCCTCGTGCTGGCCTCGTTCGCCGCGCTGTCCACTACCACCGACAGCGTCAGGTCCGAGGCGATGTCGCCGGTGAAGCCCAGCGTCAGCACGGCCCGCTCGTTGTTCACCCGGTTGACCGAGGCGATGGAAAGTCCCTGCGTACCTTGCGGCTGGATCTCGAGGGCAAAGTCGCCGGTGGTCAGCGGGGAGGCGTACTCCGTCGCGCTCAGGTTCACCGTGAGTTGCGCCCCGTGCAGCGTCTGCTCGGTGAGCGTGGCCGGGTCGGTCGCGGCGATGCGGGCCGAGATGTCGTCGTCCTCCAGGGTCAGCGTCGCGGCGTTGACCGTGGCACCCAGGTAATTCGCGCTCACCGAGATCGTCTCGCTGCCCTCGGAGACGGTGTCCTGGATGGGAGTGAGGGTTATCGTCCCCGAGACGCTCGTCGTGCCGGCGGCAATGGTCAGCGTGAGATCGCCGACCGTCTGGTAGTCAGTGCCCTCGGTTGCGCCGTCGGACGCTGCGCCGACTTCGACCGACAGGATGGTATCCGACTCCAGCGTGCCGCTGCCCTCGTTGAACGCCGCTGTGATGGTGATTGTGGTGGCGCTGTCAGCCTCGTTGACGCTGGACGGGCTGACGCTCAGGTTGATGGCCGTTGGCGCCGCGTCTCGTTGATGATGGTGCCGGTGGCGACAATGCCCCGGGAATTGGCTTCGGCATTGGGGTCAAGGTGCAGGTTTTCCGTAACGGTGAATAAAATCCGCACGGTCTCGTCGCTTTCCACCGTGGTGTCGCCGTTGACCGTAAGACGATATCCTTGCTCGTTTCGCCGGGCGCGAAGGTCACCTGCTCCGTTTGCAGGCTGCCCGGGTCGGCCGTAATCCGCACGTAGTCCTCGTCCACGGTTGCCGTGCCACCATCCGACTCTACGTAGCGCTGGATGAGCGTCCGCCCGCTGGCCTCTGACAGCGTGAGCGTAAAGGTCATCGTCGTGGTGCCGCTGTTGCCCTCGCTGACGCTGGGCGAGTTCACCGACAGCACCGGCGGGTCGTCGTCGGTGATGGTCAGCATTACGGACGCAGGCGCGGTTACGCCCGTGGCCGGGGCCGTTATCGTGCCCGACAGCGTGACCGTCACGTCGTCGGCGTCCCGGGGGTTGTCCACCGCCGTTACGGTGATGCCGCTGCCGGAGCTGGCCGTCTGGTTGGCCGGGATGGTCAGCGTCGTGCCTCTGAGGGTCACCGCCGACGCCGGGTTGGCCGACACGTTGATCGTCGTCGCCGTGGCCACGGCGCGGCTGATGGTGGCCGTGAGCGTGGCGCTGTTGCTGGGGCCGCTTTCGTCGATGGTGGCGGGCGTCAGGTTGAAGGTCACCGCCGGCAGGTCGTCGTCCACCAGGGTCAGGGTGGCCGTGGCCGTGCCGGTGAGACCGCCCGTGGCCGATCCGGTCACGGTGATGGTCTCGTCGCCCTCGGCGTCCATATCGTCGGTGGGCGTGATGCTGAAGGTGGTGGTGCCGCTGTTCTGGCCCGCCGCGATGGCGATGCCGGTGATGGAACCGATGGCTCCGTAGTCGGCGCCCGCCGTGGCGGTGTCCCCGTCCACGAATATGCTGACGGTGGTGGGCGTGGGCAGCGCCCCGCCGCCCGGTAGGCTGCGGTGACCGTGATGATGGCCGGCTGGCCGGCGTTTTCATCGACGCTGGTAGGGTCCAGGGTCAGGTCAATGGCGGTGGGCGGATCCGGTATGATCGTGTTGCCGGTGCGGGCGTGCGCGCCGTTCAGCAGCGCCTCCACCCGGTAGTGCGCGTTGTAGTCGCCGGCCGGGGTGAAATCCTCATCCCTGGCGGAAGTGGCGTCCGCGGGGCTGCCCAGCGCCGCGCCGTTCTTGCGGACCTGGTAGGTCAGGACCGGATTGGGAGTCCAGTGGGTGTTGTGCACCTCCGTCCACGACAGGGTTGCGCCGGTGCCATCCTCGTCGGGGTTGAGGGTCAGGTCGGGGCGCTCCCGCAGCTGGTAGCCAAACTCCGGCCAGGTGGCGGTAGTGTCGTCGTCGAAGTCCGCCTTCAGGGCCGGGTACTGGTCGGTGTTGCCGAAGTGCCAGAAGTCGTTGGTGTCAACGGTGTTGGCGTCGCCGTCCACGTCCGGGTTCTGCCAGTTGGCGTAGATGCCGGCGTAGTCGGTGGGACTCTGCAACTGGGCGGTGGTCTGGCCCCGGGTGGCGTGGGTCTGGCCGGTCAGGTTCGTGTCGAAGTAGCTGTCGGTGACGTTCACTGAATGGCCGCCCTGAGTTACGGACTGGCCCATCAGCCCGCCCACGTTGCTGCCCGTGCCGCTTACCGGCCCGGAGGCGTAGCTGGCGATGACGTTGACATCGGCCTGTTCGGCCCGGGCGACGCCCACCAGGCCGCCCACGTTGTCGGTCCCGCTGACCGCGGCGGTGGAGTAGCTGGCGACCACCCGGGGATTATCGCTGCTCAGGAACGGGTCCATGCTCCCCACAATTCCGCCGACACGGTTGGCGCCGGACACGAAACCGGCAACGTAGCTGTTGCTGATGGTCCCTACGTTAGACCCGATGATGCCTCCCGCATCGTCGGCGCCGGTCACGGAGCCGGTGACGTACACCGCGGAGACCGTGCCGCTGTTATCTGCCGCCAGTGCGCCCGTTCTGGTCCCGGCGGTGACGTTGACGTTGGTCAGACCCAGATGGGAGACGACGCCTGTGGCGCCCAGTATCCTGAAAAGCCCCTGACTGCCTAAAGCCTGGTCATTTATGTACAGGTGGTCGATGACGTGACCGTTGCCGAGCAGCGTGGCGCTGAACTCGATACGCTGATCTTTGATGGGCACCCAGCCAGTGCCACCGTTCCAGTAGGCGGCGTCGGCGCTGGTGATCTCCCGGTCGCCGTTCTCGTCAAAGTTCAGGTCGTTGAGCAGCTCGTAGCCCAGGCAGTTCTCTGCGGGGCAGCCCATGCCGATGTTGGCGCCGGTGAAGGCGGCGGCGTACTCGCTCGCCTCGTTGATGCTCGTTGTGCTGGCGTCGTCCGTCACCGTCCCGTTGCCGTCCAGGTCATAGCGGATGGCGTTGAGCTGGGCCAGGGTGGTGACGCCGATGAGGCCGTCGTCGTCCCCGTCGTGGTCCATGAGGAGGGTGGCGGTGGTTACCTGGGCGGCAGTGCTGCTGCAATGCTGGGCATTCGCGTCCTGGCATGATCGGACCCGAAAGTCGAAGGTGGTTCCCGGGGGGGAAACGCTGAAGCCGAGGTCTCTGGTACGGGGTATGGACACACTTGGCACGGCGACATCCTGCCAGGTCGCGTCAGTAGCACGTTTCCAATCTATGTCGCAGTAGTTCACGTTGATGGTGCTGGCCGGCTGGTCCCAGGTGATGGTGATATTCGTCGTGGTTCTGGCGGTCACTCTGAGGTTCGTGGGCGGGTCGGGGTTGTGGTCGGCCCGCGCGGGAGCCGGCGAAACCACCGCACCTGCCAGCAGCGCCAGCGCGGCGGCGAGGACGACGAGCAATAGAACCGGCCGGGGCCTTTTCAAGAGTGCCTGCTGTCCTCCATTACCGGGGAAAAGTCATCAGGGACTATACCACCAAATCCGCGATTTATCGATGATATTGAGTGATATTTTGATGAGTTATGGCTATATGAGGAAAATTGCGGCACACTTGCCCCCATCAGCTCAATTTCCTGCGGGCCGGGGCGGCGGGCATGCCCCGGTCATTGCGAGCGCAGCCCGGCAATCCCGGTCTTTCGATTGTTTACGTCATTCCGGACTTGATCCGGAATCCAGGAACGTCTTGCGGTCGCCAACGTCCCGTAACGCCGGCATCTTCTGGATTCCGGCTTTCGCCGGAATGACGGTTTTGATAGTTTGGATAGATAATCGAAAGGCCCTGCCGCGAAAGCCCTTCCTTGCCTCCGTGCGACGCGCTAGGTACACTCGCGCCCATCCTCGACCATGCAGGAGGTGTGGCGAATGCCGATTTCCGACGAAACCATGAAGCGAATAATCGCCGAATACGGCGGGTTCGAGCTATCCGACGCCGAGTTGGAACTGGTCAAACCCGAGCTGGAGAACTACCTGACCGAATTGCAGAACCTGCGCGACCTGGACCTGTCCGACGTGATGTCCGCGCGCCTGCTGAGGCCAGCGGATGGAGGAGAAAACGATGCCTGATTCCGAACTGCTCAAGTTGACCATCTCCGAAGTTGCCCCGCTGATCCAGGCGCGGGAGGTTTCGCCCGTAGAGCTCACCCAGGCCGCCCTGGACGAAGCCGAGCGCCGCCAGCCCACGCTGAATTCCTTCATCACCATCATGAGGGAGCAGGCGCTGGCACAAGCCGAAGAGGCCGAGGAAGCCCTGTCTCGCGGCGAGTACCTGGGCCCGCTTCACGGCATCCCCATCGGCATCAAGGACAACATCGCCACCGGCGGCATCAACACGACGCTGGGCACCAAAGTCCTGCGGGACCACGTTCCCGACGAAGACGCCGAGGTCGTCCGCCGCTGCAAGGCCGCCGGCGCCGTCATCATCGGCAAGGAGAACCTGGAGGAGTTCGCCGCCGGCGCCACCTCCAACAACCCGCACTACGGCGCGGTGCACAATCCCTGGAACGTCGACCACATCCCCGGTGGTTCCAGCGGCGGCGGTGGGGCCAACGTGGCCGCCGGCGTCACTTTCGCGTCCCTGGGAACCGACTTGGGCGGCTCGGTGCGCCTGCCCGGGGCCTTCTGCGGCGTCGTTGGGCTCAAGCAGACCTTCGGCCGGGTCAGCCAGCGGGGCCTGCTGGTCACCAGCTTCAACGGCGACCACATCGGCCCGATGACCCGCTCCGTGCGCGACAGCGCCCTGGTGCTGCAGGCCATCGCCGGCTACGACCCCCTGGATCCCAGCACGGTTCCGGTTCCCGTGGACGACTACGCGCTCATCATGGAGCGCGGGATCAGCGGGCTGACCATGGGAATACCCTCCAACTACTACTACGACCACCTGGATCCCGAGGTGGAGGCCGCCGTGCGCCGCGCCATCGCCGCACTGGAGGAACTGGGGGTTGCCACCCGCGAGGTCAGCGTGCCCAGCATGCAGTACGCCGGCGCGCTGCGTTTCTCCAGCATGGCCGACAGCGTGGTAACGCATGAGCCGTACATCACGTCAAATCGCGAAGACTACGGCCCCGACACGCTCTACCGCACCCTGGCCGGCCAGTTCGTGCTGGGCCGCGACTACTCCAAGGCCATGAAGGTGCAGCGGATCATCAAGGAGGAGCACGCCCGCGTCCTCCAGGACGTGGACTTCCTCATCACGCCGACCACGCCGCTGCCGGCGCCGCGCATCGACGCTGCGACCATCGAAGCGGAGGGACGGGAGCAGAAGGTGCGCGGCCCCGGTTCCGGCCACGTTTCGCGCAACACCAGCCCCATGAACGCCACGGGGTTCCCGGCGATAACCGTGCCCTGCGGGTTCAGCGAGCTTGGCCTGCCCATCGGCCTCCAGTTCATCGGCCGGCCGTGGGAGGAGGGCAACCTGTTCCGCATCGCCAACGCCTACGAGGGAGTATCGCCCAGCCGGGGCGCGTGGCCCAACCTGGAGTAAAGAGGGATATTGTCAGAATCAGGATTCCCAAGATTAGGGGATTATCAGGATTGGAACCGTTCCGTGATGGATATATCCTAATCCTGCCCATCATAAAATCCGGCAAATCCTGATTCTGACGATTATCTGGGAGCACTGGGATAGGGTCGCAGAGATGGTCAGCCTGGGCGCCGTTTCCTACGGCATAATTGCCGTGCTGGCGGAAGGGGGTTTCAGATTGTTTTACACATTGTCGCTAATCGGCAAAGACAAGCAGAGACGGGAACGGGAGTTGGCCGAGGTAAGGGCCGAAGGGATCGCCGAAGAACGCAAACGCTGGCAGCAGTGGACCGCGGCACGCGATCAGGCTGCTGCTGAAGGGCGCGAATTCAACGAACCGCCGCCAGGCGACTAGCTGACGGGGATCGGGTCATACCATCGACGAAGCAATCGGCCCGCGTCCCCCTGTCCCAAGCCTTTCCTCGGAAGCAGGAGCATCCTCATGGAATACCGCCGCTTCGGCCCAACCGACATGACCGTCTCCGCCCTCGGCTTCGGCTGCTGGGAGATGGGCGGAACCTACGGCGACGTCACCGGCAGCGAACTCGACGCTGCCGTCAACCGCGCCATCGACCTGGGCATCAACTGCTTCGACACCGCGCCGGCCTACGGCAGGGGCGAATCGGAGATCGTACTGGGCAAGGCCCTTGGGAACCGTCGCCAGGACGTGGTCGTGGTCACCAAGTGCGGCGTGGGCTACGCCGACCGGCCCAAGGGACGTGACAGCCGCATGGTGTCGATCTTCGCCTCGGTGGAGCAGAGCCTGCAAAACCTCGGCACCGACTACATCGACGTGCTGCTCATCCACTGGCCGGACGTCAACACGCCCTTCGACGAAACCATGCACGCGCTGGACAGCCTCGTCCATCAGGGCAAGGTCCGCGCCGTCGGCGTATCGAATTTCACGCTGGACCAGATTCGAGAGTGTGAAACCGTGCGCAGCGTGGACGTCGTCCAGTACGGCCTCAACATGTTCGACCGTCGCATGGAGCAGGAGATATTCCCCTACTGCCAGGAGCAGGGCACCGGCGTCATGGTGTACGGGCCTTTGGCGTTCGGTCTGTTGACGGGCACCATGTCGGCGGACACCACCTTCGGCGGCAACGACTGGCGGGCCACCGGAGGTCGGCCGGGCTGGAACGTGGGCGTCTTCGCCGAAGAGCATTTCCAGCGCAACCTGCAAGTGGTCGAGGAGCTCAAGCCCATCGCCGAGGCCCGGGGCAAGAGGATGCCCCAGCTGGCCCTCCGGTGGGTGCTGTCGAACCCGGCCGTCAGCGTCGCGCTGGTTGGGACCCGCACCGTGCAGGAGGTGGAGGACAACGTTGCCGGCCTGGAATGGGCCCTCTCCGGCGCCGACATGGCCCAGATCGACGACGTGTTCGCCCGCTACGGCGTCGACACCCACCCCGAAATAGTGATCGACCCGGACGAATAGGTACGGGTCGATCGATTTCCCTGCTGGTTGAAACGGCGACTGCGCCGCTCATTGCCTCCAGTCGTGGCGCGGCCTCCAGCCCAGCATCCGCTGCGCCTTTGCCGTGCTGATGACGCTGGCGGTGCCCTCCAACCCGTCCCTTATCTCCACACGGTCGCCGAAGTTGCGCTTGACCAGATCAATGGTGGGCTCGGCAAAGCGGCTGGACGGCTGAGCGAGCATGAACGCCTCGTACTCTTCGATCTCGGCGTCAACCGCCAGCACATGGGCCTCGGCCACGTCCCTGGCGTCGGCGTAGGCCCACATCACCAGGGTCAGCGGATTTTCCGGAGTGGGCGCCGGCCAGGGGAACTCGGCCTGCACCTCGGGCAGCGCCACGTTGGTGAAACGCAGGCTGACCACCGTGGTGTCCGAGTTGCGGGCGATCATCCGGCCGATATCCTCGCCCACCTGCTTGGTCAGGCCGTAGGGTTCGAAGGGCATCATGGGGTGATTCTCGTCCAGCGGCAGGTACCGCGGCACGAAGGCGTTGCCATCGTGGGCCCAGCCCATGCCGAAGGCGCTGGAGGAGAACACCACGCGCCGCAGCCCCAACTCCGCCGCCGACATCATGACGTTGAAGTCGCCAGCCACGTTGTTCTCGAAAATGACCCTGGGGTCGGCTCGCTGGGGGCCGGGGATCGCGCCCATGTGGATCACAGCCTCCGCGCCTTCAAGGATGTTGTGTACAGCTTGGGCATCCCCCAGCTCGCAGCGCACGAACCTGGCGGGCAGATCATCGGCGTGCAATCTGTC
Source organism: Dehalococcoidia bacterium (assembly GCA_965207585.1). GTDB lineage: Bacteria > Chloroflexota > Dehalococcoidia > Lucifugimonadales > UBA3495 > Bin87. The sequence continues at coordinate 1,093,995 of CBDBMT010000003.1, forward strand.
GGTGGCCAGGGCTTCCCGGCCCTGGTCCACCAGCAGTTGCACCACGCGGCGACCCAGCCGGCCCGCCGCTCCGGTTACTACTATCATCGCTTCCTCCTGCTGACTCGGCTCTAACTGTTCCGGTCGTAGGCGTCGGCGGCGCGCAGCACCGTCGCGTCATCACCGGTGCGCCCCACCAGCATCATGCCGATGGGCAGGCCGTCGGACGTACCGCACGGCACCGATATTGCCGGGTGGCCGGTCACGTCGAAGGGACAGGTGTTGGGGATCATCTCCAGCGCCCGGTCGGTGTACTCCTGGCGGCTGCAGTCGGCCGGGGGAATGACCGTGGCCTTCATGGGCAGGGTGGGCATCACCAGCAGGTCGTACTCGCTGAGCGCCTGGTCGTAGGCGGCGGTCAGCGTCCGGGCCAGGTTCTGGGCCTTGGCGTAGTAGCGGCCGTGGTACCGGTCCTGCATGTACTGTCCCATGAGCACCACCAGCTTGGTGGTTTCCGACAGGTCGTCGGCCCGGGTCTGCCAGCCGTGGGCGTACACGTCCAATAATCCGGTGGTGTAGTGGCCCTTCCAGTTGGTGCCCATGCTGTTGCCGGCCACCATCAGCATGGTCGCGCCCTCCACGGCGATGGCCCGCCAGACGTGGATGCCGTCCAGGTGCCAGGGTATGGAAACGGCGCCCACCTGCGCGCCCATGCTCTCGAAGGAACGGGCCGCTTGACGTACCGCCTCGTCCACATCCGCTTCGGACTCAGGCAAGCCAAAGCCCTCCTGGACGATGCCGATGCGGAGACCGGATACGTCGCCGGTCAGGGCCTGGGTGTAGGCTTGCCCCGTTAATCCGGCTTGCTGCCGGGGATCCAACCCGTCGGGTCCGGCGATGGCCTCGAGCATGAGGGCCACGTCGGCGGCGGTGCGCGCCATGGGCCCCGTGTGATCCAGGGTCAGCTCGATGGGGAATACGCCGGTGTAGGGGACCAGGCCGTAGGTCGGTTTGAGCCCGTAGATGCCGCACCAGCTGGCCGGTATGCGGATCGACCCGCCCTGGTCGCCGCCGATGGCCAGGTCCACCTCACTCGCCGCAACCAGCGCCGCGCTGCCGCTGGAGGAGCCGCCGGCCGTGCGCGTGTGGTCATGTGGATTATGGACCGGGCCAGTGTCAGACGTGTGACTGCCGCCGGAGAAGCACAGGCTCTCGCACACCGCCTTGCCCCTGATGGAACCGCCGGCGTCCAGGATGCGGGTGACGATGGTGGCGTCCACGTCGGGAACGTAGCCTTCCAGCACGCTGGTGCCGTTCATCATGGGAACGCCGGCGACGCAGACGTTGTCCTTGATGGCCACGGTCTTGCCGGAGAGCAGCCCGCCCTGCGGGCCGCTGATGTCGCAGCGCCAGTACCACGCTCCCAGCGGGTTGTCCTCCGGTTGCGGCCGCGCGCCGGGAGAGCGCGGGTACTTCACCGGCAGGCTGGGCGCGGTGAGCTGGTCCAGCCGGGCGTAGGAGTCCAGTATGGGCTGGCTCAGCTCGATGTAGGACTCGACATCGGCCGGCGATGGGTTCAGGTTGTAGGCGTCGGCTATTCGGAAAATCTCTTCGCTAGGCTTTCCGCATTTTCAAGCGGCGTAGGCGAGGGAATCCACCATTCGGTGGTACAGAGTGGCAGGGAGTTCCCGTACATCGGGGTCGCCAGTCGACAGTTCGAAACCCTCTGACGCCAGCCACAGGTGGCGTCGCACCAGGGCGATGGCGTCCACGAAGGTCGGCGACGGTTTGTCGTACCAGGCGGCCCTGCGCTGGGTCATGGGGTGCTGTTTCTGCAGGGCGTGGGCGGCCAGGGTGGTCCAGGAGAAGAGACCCAGCAGGACGGGGGTAGTGCGGGCGATGGCCAGGTCGGACCATTGGCGCTGGGTCTCCACTCCCAGGTGGGTGCGCACCTCCTGAAAGGTCACTTCCAGTTGCCAGCGCAGGACAAACCACTGGAGGATCTGGGTCGGGTTCGCCGACGGGTCGGTGCAGAGCAGGGCCTGGGGGTCGAAGGCGCCCTGGGGATCGCGGATCAGCACCCAGCGGATGGTGACGGCCGGTTTGCCCGAGCGGTACCAGACAGCGGTCTGGGAGGTGAGTTCCACGGTGCGGGTGGTGCCGTCGTACCAGGACACCGCGGCGACGGTCCACGCCACGTCGGCTCGCTCAAGGAGCGTTTTGAGCGAGGGTCGCCGCTCGCCTTTCAGCGGCGGCCGGCCGTTCTGACCCGGCTGACGAGGCGGCGCTGGCGCGTACAGAGCGGCGTCCAGGCGCAGTCTGGCGATGAGGGTTACGGGTTCACGGAGCGACTGGCAGCAGCGCAGCAGGTCCAGTACGGCGTAGCCGTTGTCGCCCACCAGGACCAGCTTACGCTGGGGCAGCCAGCGGCGCAGTTGCATGACCATCTGGCGGGCCCAGTCGGTCACCTTCTTGTGCCGGCGTCCCTGCTGCTGGTGGTAGCGAGACGAGGGCGCCAGCACCGTGAGCACCGGCAACGCCCAATGGCGTCCCGCCCACGGCACGTGGCCCAGCCACATCAGGGAGATCCAGCGCAGCCCGCTGGCCTTGACCAGCTGATGGCGGCTGGAACGCACTGGGTCGCGGTAGATGGCCCGCGCCTTGATCTTGGCTCCACGACGTCGTTCCAAGGTTTCGTCGATGCCGAAGATCAACGGGCCGTCGCCGCGATCCAGATGCTGGAGTAGGAGCACCAGCAGGACGTGGGCTACCCCACGGGACGACCACACCGCTCGGTTGAGCACCGCGTGGTAGCGGGCGTAATTCCGGTCGTCGCTCAGTCCCATGACGCGGAGCGCCGCGGCCACGGTGCGTTGGCCCGGGGTCAGGATCGCGCCGACCAGCAGTAGTTGGGCTTTCCGCCAGGTTGGGGTGGTGAACAAAGTTGCGAAGGGGAAGAGAAGGGCTACAATGGCGTCGGGCAGGGTGAGCATGGTCGGGCCTTTCCGTCGAAAGTGGGGTCAGGCCAGCTTACCCTGTCTTTTTACTTTTTCTAAATTTTGCAGAAAGTCCAGCTTCGACAGTGGGTTGCCTTACCGCCATGTTGTAACCTCCGGTTGCTGGTTCTCCGCGATTAGGGACTATACTACGGCTGTAGAAATCTGACCCAAACATCGCTACCAGTTCGGTAAATTCTCCATCGACCAATGCACCGGCGCCAGGCGAGTCTGACAGCACAGCCGGGAGACGAACCAGATGCAGCATCACGACCCCAAAGCGCTGCGCATAGCAAAAGCAGTGCAGCAACGTGAGCAGCCCGAACTCGTCATCCTCTTCGGCTCCCGCGCTCGGGGTGACCACGAAGAACTGCTATCGGACATCGACGTCATGCTGGTACAGGCCGCCGAACCTGACGACGCCATCCAAAAGGCCGCCGCCGCCGCCGCCGCCCGGGTCGCCTGGGAGACCTACGGACGGGAAGTGCTGGTGGAACTGGTGTGGAGAACCATCGAAGAGTTCCGGCACAATCGCCGGTACGTCAACAGCGTCGAGACCCACGCCGTAAAGGACGGAATAGTCATGCCCAGGGATCCGAACCAGTCCGGCTCGTCACAATACGAAGACGAGGCGACCGAATATTCTTACGACTGGGAGAGCTATGAGGTACTCATCGAAAGAGCAGAGGCACACCTGTCCGCCTTCCAGTCGCTGGCAAGCAACGACCAGCCGGACTTCCCAATCGGACAGCAGGCCCACTTCGCCCTGGAATGCGGATTGAAAGCCCTGTTGGAAGCCCGCCAGATTCCCTACGGCTACAACCACAGCATGGCGGACCTGCTGGGCACGCTTCGTCACTTTCACCCCGAAATACGGGACTTCCGCCTGTCCATAGCCCCCGATATCTACGCGGAGTATGCTGGGCGACGCGGCTACCGAGCGCGACGGCAACCGCGTCTGACCGACCAGCCGGACTACCTGGAGAAGACCGTCGCCGACGCCCAATTCCTGATTGAGAGGGCCAAAGCCGCGAGAGCAGAAGCCGGCTGAAAACGAGCCGTCTGAACCGAGAAACAAACATCCCAGACACGGAGGCCAATCATGCCAGTCAAAGGGACCACGATGACCAGTTACCGTCCGCTGATGCAGGGTGTCAACGGAATGGTTGCCGCCAGCCATCCCGCCGCCGCCATGGCCGGCTTGGAAATCCTGAAGAAAGGCGGCAACGCCATCGACGCCGGCGTGGCCGTGGGCCTGGCGCTGAACGTCGTGCACGTCGACGATTGCAGTTTTCTGGGCGTGGCGCCCACGGTCATCTACCTGGCCGACCGGAACGAAGTGGTCACCGTGGACGGACTCGGGGTCTGGCCCAGGGCGGCGTCGGTGGAGTACTTCCACAAGCACCACGGGGGCAGGATGCCGGCCGGCGTGCTGTCATCGTTGACACCCGCCGCCGCCGATTCCTGGATCACGTCACTGTCCAAGTTTGGCACGATGACCTTCGGGCAGGTGGCCGGCGCGGCCATAGACCTGGCCGGCAACGGTTTCCCCATGTTCCGCTACCTCGCCGGCCGGTTCAAGACCGCCTACGACCAGTACAACACTTACCCGTCAACCGCCGAGATCTACCTGCCCGGCGGCCGCGCACCCAAACAGGGCGAGATGTTCTACCAGAAGGACCTGGCGGCCACCCTGTCCAAACTGGCGGATATTGAGGCTTCAAACGCGGGCAAGGGTCGGGAAGCGGCAATGAAGGAGGCCCGGGACTACATCTACACCGGCGAACTGGCGCACAAGATTGTGGCCTTCAACCAGGAGATGGGCGGCCTGCTCACCGAAGAAGACCTGGCCGCGTACCACGTGCAGGTCAGGCCGCCGGTGACGGTGAACTACAAGGGCTACGACGTCTACAGCACCGGGCCGTGGGGGCAGGGGCCGACCTTCCCGCAGGCGCTCAAGATCCTCGAAGGCTTCGACCTGGCGTCCATGGGTCACAACTCGACCCAGTACATTCACACGGTGAGCCAGGCGTTGAACCTGGCCTTCGCCGACCGGGAGCGATACGTGGGCGACCCTGATTTCGTGGACGTTCCGCTCACGGAAATGTTCGCCGAGGAATACCTGGCCAAGCGCCGCGCGCTGATCGACCCGGACCTGGCCTGGCCGGGCACGCCACCCGCGGGCGACCCGCGGAAGGGCAAAGCTACCGTCGACGGCGCTCCTCAGTCTCCCCGGGAGGCGGCGGAACCGGTGGGCACTGCCGGCGTCAGCGGCGGCGGGACGTCGTATTTCGCCGTTATCGACCGGGACGGGAACATTTTCTCCTGCACGCCCAGCGAGGGCACCAAGAACGGCGGACCCATCATCCCCGGAACCGGCCTCGCATTCTCTTTGCGCGGCACCCAGTCCAAGCTCGTCGATGACCATCCTGCGTCTGTTGTTGGAGGCAAGCGGCCAAGGCTCACGCCGGCTCCGGCCCTGGTGACCCGCGATGGCGAGTCCGTCATGGCCCTGGGCGCCCACGGCGGCGACCACATCCCGCAGGGCACCCTGCAACTGCTGTTGAACGTCCTGGAATTTAGCCGCGACCCGCAGGAAGCGGTGGAAGAGCCCCGCTTCTACAGCTACAACTTCCCCAGTTCCAACTGGGCGTCCAGGTATGACCCCGGTATGCTCCGGTTGGAAGGCCGCATATCCGATGAAATAGTAGAGGGGCTGCGCCGGAAAGGTCACACCATAGAGCAGTACCCGGATTGGTGGGAGGGTTCGGCACTGTACTGCGTCATCACCCGCAACCCGGAGACCGGAGTGCTCCAGGGCGGCGCGGACCCGCGCTGCGAAGCCTACGCTGTGGGCTTCTAGAACGCCTAGCGGCTTCCCACCGCCGCCGCGCTCAGCTCGCGAATGGCGTCCACCGTTTCCGGACCGGCCGGCTGGCCCATCTCAACGTCCCGCACTGCTTCCCAGGACCGCAGCACGTCCGCCATGACCGCTTCGTCGGACTGGTCAATGTCGATGGGGATGCCCACCTGCGCCCATGACGTGTAGCCAGTGAGCCAGAACACCTCGGTGGGGTTGTTCTCCGGGTCGCGGAAGTAGCAGCCGATGGCGCTGGCGTGGCTGACGATGCGGTCCAGCTGGTAACCGCGTTCGTGGATGCGCCGCTTGAAATCGCGCAAGTCCTCGAGGGATTCCACTCGCATTGAAATCTGCTGGATCCAATGGGGGTCGTCCAGCGAAGGCCGGCCGTTGATGAGGGCGATCTCGTGATCGCAGCTTTCGGGATCGGCGCTGTAAAAGGCGCCCAGCGGGCCGACCTTGGTCCGCTGCATTCCCATGAAATTCTCGTAGAAGTCCATCATGAGTTCGAGGTCATGTACGTAGAAGCCGATATGACCGAGGCCCGTAACTTTCGCCGACATATTCAACTCCTCAAATGATTGGCGTGTGGGCGCATTATGCGCTTTCCCCGGTTCCCGTGTCGACCTGGCCGGAACATACTTGCAGAGCGAGCGTTATTCTCGCGCGCCGAGCGTGTCTTGCCCGTCAACCCGGACTGGTGTTACAAACATTCGTGGACCGGGCAGGTTATTTCAGCTTAGTCATGACAGGGAGGTGTCGCCGTGGCCGCAAATTCGCACAGCATCGTACAGGACGCCATCGACGTAGCCATAGGAGAGCGCGGGGAAATCGGGGTGCAGGTTGCCGCCTACCTGGACGGCGAACTGGTGATTGACCGGTGGGGCGGCCTGGCCGACGAGATCACCGGCCGGGAAGTGGACGGAGACACCCTGTTCCCGGTGTTTTCAAACATCAAGGCGGTGACTGCGACCGCGCTCCACATCCAGGCTGAGCGTGGACTGGTGGACTACTACCAGCCGGTGGCGAGGTACTGGCCGGAGTTCGGAAAGTACGGCAAGGATAAGGGCACGGTGTTCGACGCGCTGACCCACCGCATCGGCGTTCCACTGATGCCGGTGGGAGTTACGCCGGAGCTGATGTGCGACTGGAACTGGATGGTGGGCCAACTGGCGGAGATGCACCCGCTCTTCGAGCCGGGCACCCGCAGTGGCTACATGGCCTATACCTTCGGCTGGGTGGTGGGCGAGGTGGTGCGCCGCACCGATCCCAAGCGTCGGCCCTTTGGGCAATTTATCCAGGAAGAGATCTGCCAGCCGCTGGGCATCACCGACCTGTGGGCCGGCATCCCGCCCGAGGCGGAGCCCCGCGTGGCCAGGCTCACCAACGTGCCGCCCCTCGGGCCCGGCGCGCCCGGCCTGCCTCCGGACTCGCTCCGGTTCCGCGCCACTCCGCCGGAGGTGGGAACTACCCAAGAGGTGTTTGGTCGTTCCGACGTGCGCCAGGCCTGCATCCCGGGAGCACAGGGGATCATGACGGCACGCAGCCAGGCGCGGTTCTGGGCCATGTTGGCCAACGGCGGCGAACTGGACGGCGTCCGCCTGCTTTCCGAGGAACGGGTCCGGACCTTCCACATTCCGCGTCCGCCCAGCGATTACGATCCGGTGCACGGACGGCCGCATCACGGGACCATCGGAGGCTTTCACTTTGCCGGCAGCCCCGGCATGGGCGCCATGGGCGCTAGCTCGCTGGCATTCGGCCACAACGGCGCCGGCGGCTCGGTGGGCTGGGCTGACCCGCGGCACGGCCTGGCGGTTGCCATCCACCACAACCGCATGGTGCCGCACGGCCCGCCGGAAGAGAGCCCGCTGACGCCCATCGGGGCAGCGGTGCGGAAGGCCCTGGGAATACCGGAGTGACACCGGTGGGATCCGCGAGGGCCGTTCAGTCGCGGATCCTGACCAGCTTCTGCATCGAGCGAAGCTCGCGGGGCGGGTCCATGTGCCGGCCGTAGTCGGTCCAGGACACCTCGGCCACGTACAGGTCTCCCCGGGAGTCGATGGCGATGCCATGAGGGGAATAGAACCGGCCGGACTGGTCGCCGTAACTCTCCCGGCCGACCCGGGCTAGGACCTTGCCTTTGGTGTTCATCACCGTCACTCGAGGGCCGAGATCGGTGCCGATGTCGTTGGTGCCGATCCCGCAGAAGTACTCGCCGATGTAGATCAGTTCCTCCCCGGAACGGTCGTCGATACAGATGGCGGCGGCGCGGGAGAGGTTGCCCCACTGCGTCTCATATTTGCCATCGGAGCTGAAGACCTGGATGCGATGATTCTCGCGGTCGGCGACGTACACCCAGCCATCGTTGTCCACGATGACGTTGTGCACGATGTTGAACTGGCCGTCCCCGGTCCCCGATTCACCCCATGAAAAGAGGAGCCGGCCGTCAGGAGTGTACTTGTGCACCCTGGCGTTGGAATAGCCGTCGGCGACGTAGAACTCGCCGGTGCGCCGGTCGAAGGCCACGTGGGCGGGCACGCAGAAGGGCTCGCCGCTCATTTTGGGGCTCGGCTGGTGCGGCGTGCCCCAGGTTTTCAGCAGCTTGCCTTCGGGGGTGAACTGCCGCACCGTGCTGTCTCCGTTGTCCACGCAGTACACGGTATCGTCGGGGGCAATGGTCACGCCGTGGGGGTTGGCGAACACCCCTTCGCCCCAGGTGCGCAGCACGTTGCCGTCGGTGTCGAATACGATCATCGGGATAGTGCCCCGGTTGAACACGTACACCTGGTCCCTGGAGTCGACGGCGACTGACGTTCCCTCTTTGTAGACGCACCCTTCCGGGAGCTGACCCCAATTCTCGCCGGATACGCGGTAGAGGAAACCGTTTTCGCCGATCACAACCGATTCGCGGGGGCCGCCATCAGCGCCGTGTCCCTCGGTGCGCAGGCCATATTCCCAGTCCTGTTCCTTGTCGACCATCCGCGTGACCTCCTCGAGTGCGCGCCAATCGGCGCCGGGGCATACGGGAATATATCACGGGTCGCGCCGGGTCCAGGTGGCTGAACTCATGAGCCCAAGCGGTCGGTGGCCGCATCGGACCTCGCCATGCGGTAGCCGATGCCGTGCTCCGTGAAGATGTACGTGGGCTTCCGCGCGTTGTCGCCGAGCTTCTGGCGGAGGGATTTTATGTAAGAGCGCAAAAGCTGGGAATCGCCGGAATATTCCGGACCCCAGACCCGTTGCAGGAGCATATCCTGCGTAAAAACCCGGCCGGCGCCGTTGGCAAGCTCTTCGAGCAGTTTGTACTCTGTGGCCGTGAGGGTTGCCAGTTGCCCCGATACGCTGACGGTGCGGTCTTCGAAATTGATCCGCAAGTCGCCCGTTTCGAACGTGCGGCCCGCGACAGTATCTCCCCCGGCGCTCAGCCTTCGCAGCGTCGCACGTATCCGGGCGATAAGCTCGGTGGGCGAAAACGGTTTAACCATGTAGCCGTCCGCTCCCATTTCAAAAGCGTGGATGACGTATTCCTCATCGCTGCGATTGCAGAGCACGATGGCGGGCAGGTCGTGGGGATTGCCAGCCCCGCGCAACGCACGGAAGGCGTGGTCTTCTCTACCGGCGATGTCCAGCACGATCAGCGCGGGACCCTCAGACGATGCGAGTTCCGCAACTGCATCCAGACTTGCAGCCTCAACCGCGGCGTAACCGGAGTCAAGCAGCGCCTGGCGAACTGTTCGCCGGGATCTTGGGTCCTGGATGGACACCAGGATCTGGGTTTTGCTGCCGGGCCCCGACCTCTGACCGTCAGCAATCTCGCCGGCGTGCGGCGTCACCAAGTCTTCCGTATCGTCAACCGTGGGCAGGGTGAACGTGAAAGTCAACGTGCCGTCCGGGTCGTCGGCTTTGGTTCGGACGCGCCCCCCGTGAGCCTCGACAACGCCACGGCAAAATCCCATCGCCAATCCTTCGCCCTTCGTGGCCAATTCGACCGCCTTGGTGTGGGCGCGTGTCGCATCCTCGAACATCTGAGGATCTTCGGACACATTGTTCCGCAAAGAAGGTCTTTCAGGAGGAGCGGTTGAAACTTCCGCCGAGATCGCGATTGCGACGTAGATGTCAATTTCCTCAGCGGAGACAGTTATCGGCGACGAGTCACCCGCACGCATCGCAACGTCCCGGAGGAAGTTGTGCAGCACCTTGCCGATGTACTGCTCATCCGCCGACACGGCCGGGAGACCGTCAGAGATTTCGCAACGGATGCTGACTGCGGAATGGTCTCGGAGATACTCCTGGCAGTACCGCTGGATCAACGCTGCGATGTCCGTTCGCTGGGTGGCAAGGGACAAGGTTCCGGTCTCAATCTGCGTCAGTTCTATCAAGCTGTTGATTTGGCCACGCATCAAGTCAGCCTGCCGGTCGATGATGCTGAGCCACTGCATGTTTTCGGCCGAGGTCGCCGTGTCGATTGCGCCGATCAAGGCTGCGGCAGAACCCTTGATGCTGATCAAGGGAGTCCGAAGTTCCTCGCTCACCATGGTCAAGAACTCGGCCCGCCATAGCTCCTGATCCTGCAATGGCGTGAGGTCCTGCGATGCCGAGAGAACCGACACAATGTCTCCGGTTTCGGAGAATATGGGAATGCTGCTTACCAGCTGGGTCAGGGAGGAGCCGTTTGAGTAATGAGTTACTATCTCTTCAGCGATCACAGTCTCGCCGCTTTGAAGCGCCCTGGTACCCGGGAGTTCCTCGAAAGACAGTTCCCGCCCGTCGGCGCGTGTGAACCTCGAGGTGGTGAAAACCTCATCCAGGTTGGCTCCCGAAGACGTAATCGTGGCCATCAGGCGGCGAGCCTCCTGGTTCATATAGGCCATCTTGCCCAATCGCGCGTCGAAAATCGAGACTGCGACAGGACAGAGATCCATGAGCCTTTCCATATCCTCCCTGGCCTGACGGGCCTCCTCATATCTGCGCGCATTGATGATTGTAGATCCCGCCCGGGCGGCAAGCATCGCGGCGATGTACTGGTCTTCTTCTGTAAATGCGGACTCGTCCTCCTTCTCCATCAGGCACATGACGCCGACCCGCTCGCCGTGATGGTTGATGGGAACCCCCAGGAGAGTCCTCACTGGCGGGCGGTCTGCCGCGAAACCCGCAAGAGCAGGGTGGATCTCTGAGTCTCTAAGACTGACCGGACCTTCGGCCCGGCCCAGGCTTTCCAACAGACTCAGCCCTTGGAGCGATTGCGCAACGCCTGCCTGCTGGTCGGCAGTGATGCCGTGGGCGTAGATGTCTCGAATTCCTGGAGGAGTGTTGGAGACCACGAGCGCACCGTACCGGGCGCCGGTGAGATTTCATGCGCTGTTGACAATTTCCTGGAGTACAGCCTTGGGGTCGAGCCCTTCGGAGATGCTGATGCTGGCGCAGCTCAATCTGGCAAGTTGATCCTTCAGGGCCTCGTTTTCTTGCCGGAGCGCTTCCGCTTCGGTGATGGCAATATCAGCTTGTAAAAGGCTCATAGTTACCCTCGCGAATCGTTGTGGACTCTAAAACATCCAACCCGACCACCTCGCCAATTCACGCATCAGCCGGCGCCAGGGGAAATGTCGGGCCAGGGAGCAGCGAAATGGCCGCCAGCTCCGAAGCGCGTTCGGGATTGGCGCTTGCTGGGCTCAGGTTGGAGAACGGCTCATTCTACCAATTGTGTGAGCGGGAAATAAACTCAGGGCAATCGCGTCTTATCCGAGGAGGACTTTGAGCAGGTAGTCCTCGTCCCATCCGGCGTTGAGTCGTTTGCCCTGGATGCCTACTTTCAGCGTTCTCTCGTTTTTCAAGAGGTTGTGTCCGATCTGGCGCAGGGTGTTGATGTTCTGTGGTCCGTGGTCTTTGCGGACTCGGCACTGGTCCTCCCGAAAGGACACGTCCAGGGTCCAGTGCAACGAGTTTTCGATGCTCCAGTGGCCTCTAATGGCGGCCAGCAGTTGTTCCGCTGACCCGGCCAGACTGCTGATGTAGTAGCGGGGCTGGCTGGCGTCGCCTGCTGCGGTGGTGCGGTGGCCCACCACCCTGACGGCGGCTTTCAGTTCCGGCCATTGCCCCTGGGGGTCCAGATAGTCCAGGCAGTCCGGCTCGGTGATGACCCAGCATTCCCGCCGTTCCACCCGCCCGTGTCCCTTGTCCAGGGTTTGAGCGTAGTCATAGGGCACGCCGTCAAAGCCCAATGCCTCGGCCCCTTCGAACAGGTCTTGAATATTCTCGTACAGTTGACCCTGGTTCTCCTTCACCGCCAGCACATAGTCGGCACCACCATCTGTGATCTGCTGCGCAATCTCTCGCTGGCAGCCCATGGCGTCGATAGTTACGATACAGCCATTCAACTCCAGCATCTCCAGCAGTTGAGGAATGGCAGTGATCTCATTGGATTTCTCGTCGGTCTTGACCTGACCCAGGGTCAGGCTTTGCTGGGTGGCCCAGGCGCTGACCATATGGATGGCCCCCTTCTTCCCAGCACGGTCATAGGACCGTCGGGCCGTCTTGCCGTCGATAGCCACCACCTCGCCAGGCAACAACTCGGCGATGGCCTGGGTCCATGAGATGAAGCAATCCTGCAACTGCACTGGGTCCAGACGGGCGAAGACATCGCCGAAGGTGTCGTGGGACGGAATGCCGTGGGGCAGTTCCAGGAAACTCTGAAACCAGGCCAGCTTGCTCCTGCCGAACAGCTCGATATGAACCCAGGAATCAGCCCCACAGATGGTGGCGCAGATGGCGATGGCCAGGATGTCCACCAGTTTGTGGTGTCGGGTGCGTTCTACCCGGGGATCGTCCAACTCGGCGAAATGATCGAGAATGGTTGCCTTGGGTGCTTGTGCCATGCCCTCCTACCTCCACGACCTGCAATGGATCATCGGACATTAGCACATTTCTAAAAATCTCATTAAGACGCGATTGCCCTGGAAATAAACTGCCCATAGCCATTTCGGCGATATGCTCATATAGTTTTCACGAATTGCGGTGACAGCATTCACAAAAAATTCACAAACGGCTGAATGCCTCGTGAATCTGGCTCCAACGCGCCATTAGGCAGCGCCGGGCACAGCGACGATTGGTCAGCGTTGGAGCCCCGGGCCGACGCCGCTGGCAGGTCTGCGGAGGCCGCGGGTCAGGTTCCGGCGCCTGTAGTCGTCAGTCAGCGCCTTGCGATGCCGCCGGTCTGAGATTCGCCGGCAGGTGCGTTTCCCAGTCGGGGATTTGTCGCACGCGGGGAGACGGCAGGAACCAGGACTGGACAAGGGCCAAAGAGCTGAACCCCAGGGACATCAACAGCGGCGCCAGGTAGGTTCCCGTCAAGTCCCACAGGAGCCCGGCGCACACGGGAGCCAAGCCCATGCCGAGACCGCTGCCCAGGCTCTGCCAGCCGTAGAGGCTGCCCTGGGGAACGTTGCCGTAATACTGGCGATTGGCAATGGGGAACGTGGGCACCTCGGTGCTCTGGCCGATGCCGAAGAGTATGCCGAACAGGTAATACGCCCAAAGGTCGTTGGAAAAGAGAATGAGGAACAGCGGGAAGACCTGAAGGGCCATGCCCACGACCCAAACCAACCGGCAGCCCCACTGTTCCGCGACGACGGGCACGGCGCCGCGGGCGATCACGCCGACGGTCTGCTGGGCGGCCAGCACGCCGACGGCCGCTTCCAGGGACAGGCCGCGGTCCACGGCAATGGCCACCACCAGCACGTTGATGATCTGGTGGCCCATGCACCCCCAGTAGTGGATGCCGATGAGGTTCCAGAAGGTGGTGGTGCGTCGGGCCTGCTGGATGAATACCCGCGCCCTTATCTTGGTGGTCTCGTCCCTCCTGGGCCTTTGAATGGGTTCATCCCCAAGATCGCCGTAAGGACGCAGGCCGATGTCCGCCGGCCCGTTGTAGAAGAACTTGACCAACACCAGCAGCAGCGCGCCGCCGATTATTCCCGGGAGCCAGAAAATCCACTGGATGCCCAGCTGGTTGAAGGCCGCGCCGATCAGGAACAGGAAGGCGACCACCCCGACCCCCTGGAACGACCAGACGACCCCCATGGCGATTCCCAGGCGCCGCCGGAACCACAGGGTGATCCCGGACACCGGCAGCACGGTGAAAATGGTCGAGGCGACGCCCAGGATTACGCCGAAGAACAGGTAGAACTGCCAGAGGCTGTTCATGATGCCGGTCAGCAGCATCCCGATGATGAACAGCACGGCGCCGACCAGCAGAAACCAGCGCACGCCGTAGCGGTCTCCAAGCCAGCCCACGTAGGGGCTCGCCAGCCCGAAGATTATCCACTGGAGGCTGAAGGCCAGGCTGATGGCGCCGTAGCTCCAGCCGAATCCCGCCGCCGGGTCGCTGAGGTGCGGCACCAGCGCGGCCGCCGCAAACCGCACCGAAGAGGTGATGAACCCCATCATCGCGGCAATGGCCACGATGATCCAGGCGTAATGGAGTCGGTTTCTCAGGTGCATCGGTATGGCAGATCTCTAACAGGGTGGCATTGTAACCGAAACCGTAACCCATGCAACCACCCCTCCGGCCCGTGCCGTATAATGCCGCCCGCCGGAGGTTCCACCATGACCCTCATCCTGACCAACGCCAACCTGATCGACTGCGTGAACGAGGGCGTAACGCCGGACGCCACCGTGGTCATCGACGACGACCGGATCGCGGAGATTGGCGCTGGCAGCGCCTCGTCGACCGCCGCCACGGTCATCGACCTGCGCGGCGCGTTCCTGCTGCCCGGCCTGTGGGACGTGCACGTCCATCCCGAGTATCCGGTGCCGCCCGGGATGACCGTGGCCCAGGAGACGGCCAACTTCGGCCGCGCGCTTTCCCTGGCCCTCACCGAAGGCGGAGTCACCGCCGTGCGCTGCGGCGGCGCGGCTCACTTCATGGACGTTGCCTGGAAGCGGGCCTTCGACTCCGGCGATGTGGTTGGCCCCCGCGTGTTTGCCTCCGGCTACTTTCTGACCACCACCGGCGGGCACTTCCTCACCTCCGGCCAGGCCCGCGAGTGCGACGGCCCCTACGGCTTCGTCCAGGCCATCCGCGAGCAGATCAAGAACGGCGTCGACCACATCAAGCTGAATCTCACCGGCGGCATCATGGGCCCGGACTGGGACCGGCACTGGCACTCGTTCTTCTTGGAGGAGGAGCTGAGCGCCGCCTTTGCCATCTGCCGCCAGCGCGAGTTTCCGGTGATGGCCCACGCCGCCAACCCCGACGCCGTCAAGTCGGCCTTGCGCCTGGGCGCCCATACCGTGGAGCACGGCTACATCATGGACGAGGAGTGCATCGCCACGCTTTCCGAGTCGCCCACCTGGTACGTGCCCACCCTGGCCATCTCCCACCTTACCGAGGGTCAGGCCCAGAACGACTACGAGCGGCGCTGGCTGGCCCAGCGCAACATCGCCCAGGAATTGCAGTGCCGCGCCGACGCCGCCTCCGACGAGCACGCCTACTGGTTCCGCCGCGCCCTGGATTCGGGAGCGAAGATGGCCCTGGGCTCCGATATTCGCCCGCTGCGCGAGGCCGCCCTGCTGGAGATGGGCCTGTGGGTCCGCGATGGCGCAACTACCTGGCAGACGCTGGTTGCCGCTACCCGCAACGCCGCCGAGCTATGCCGCGTCGGCGATCAGCTGGGCACGGTGGAGGCCGGCAAGCTTGCCGACCTGATCGCAGTCGCCGCCAACCCGCTGGACGACATCAACAACCTGCGGCAGTTGCGGTTGGTTATCAAGAACGGCCATATCGTCTCCGACAAGCGCGGCGCCCGATAATCCGGCGCCAGGATTGCTATCGCGCCCGGGTAACATTTGATGCTCCTATAGATGTCAAGCCGTGCTGCTGGCCATTCCTGCGGAAGTCTGCAGGGTCGAGAAGATCTCGCGGGCAACATACCGTTTGAGGCAACGCATGACTTCGAGCTTGCTCATTCCCTCTCCAGTTCGGCGGCGTATGTATTCTTTGGTTCGATGGTCGCAACGAAGTCTAACTACGACGATGCGGTGTAGCGCCGCATTGGCCTGGCGGTCGCCACCCCGGTTGAGCCGGTGCCGGTTGGTCTTGCCCGAGGAAGCCGGTATCGGACACACTCCACACAGCGCGGCGAACGCAGCCTCGGAGTGGAGGCGGTCCGGGTTGCTGCCAGCGGTAATCAGAAGGGTCGCCGCAGTGTCGGGTCCCACGCCGACGATGCTGGTCAAGGTTGGCGATGCGATCCCGATGAGCCGCGCCAGTTCGGCTTTCAGGTTGCGGATCTCTTCGCTGAGTTGACGGTAACGGCAGGCCAGGGAACGCAGAGCGTACTTCGCCGCCGACGTTGGATCGCTCAAACGATGCAGGCGAAAGCTCCGGCACCGGGTGACGAGGGCGCTGACGGAGAGACCATCAAGAGTTTCGCGTAGCCCGGCTGGGGCCGTGACGATCAGGGCTTTCATTTGGTTGATGGCCTGGGTACGGCCCTTGACGGCCGAGTCCTTGGCACTCTTGAGCATGCGGATCATCTCGACTTCGCCTTGGCCCGACTTGGGAATAGCATCGGCCACTCCGGCCAGGACCGCCCGGGCCGCCATCTCGGCATCGGTAGGATCGCTCTTGCCCTTCCGGTAGCGGGTTGACCGGTCGGGGCGGTTGACCTCCACGACGGAATAGCCGCGACTGGTCAAGAAGCGGGCGATGCCGGCGCCGTATGAACCCGTTCCTTCGATTCCGAAGGCGTGAATAGTTCCCAAATTGCGGGACCAGCGCTCGAGATCAGCATAGCCGTGCGTAGTTGCCAGTGCGCGATGCTCACCCAGGCATACGCCCAGCCGATCAATGGCCACCGCCACATGCTGGTCTTGGTGAGTATCGACTCCGATGACCACCTGAACAACGCCATTGCCTTCGTGCCCAACGGCCTCTGTCATCTTTACCTCCTGGAAGATGGCGTGCCGGCCAGGTGAGCGGACAAAAATGCGATGGGGCTTGAAGCCAGGCTCCTATAGGGTCACTGCTCGCCAGGACCGTCGACGCGGTCTGGGCCACCTCGACGCCGGGCCGACAGATCATTTTGAAGGCATATTCGCCAGTTACCGAAAGGGTCAGGTCCGAGCCGAGATGACCTGGCATATCATCGCAGTTGCCGAATTACAATTGGCACATAAATGCCAGATATGACGATGCCTTTTACACGTGAATGACAGACAGGAGGTGTTTATTTAATAGTACACATAGCAGTGCTGCCAGCGATACCGCGCAGCAAAAAAGTGCGGCGCGGATCCGCAAGAGGTGAACTGCTAATGGGCCTGATTAACCTGATTAAGTTCGGAAGCGCGCGCTTTTATTTGACCGCGGCCATATTGGCCGCGCTGGTTGCGGCAGTGGCCCTGTTTGGACCCGGCCAGGTGCCCCTGGTCCACGCGGATGAGACCGAGATCTGGGCCGACTGTGGACACGGAAACCCAAACCCAGGGGGGTCTACGTAGTCGGGATGTTGGACGAAATGGACACGAGACCCGAGGAAGGCGATAACTACACGGTCCACATCCGCCCAGATGATTGGCTGGGATTCATGCGGGGCCACTGGTACACCGATCCGGTTCCGGGTCCGGCTCTCACATATCAAATTCCGGGTCCGGCTATCAGATCAGTATTTCCGGATGCGGCCACCCCCGGGGATGACTACGTGGACTTGCAGGGTCTGTATCAGGAGGGCAACCGTCAGTTGGTCGGCGAGTTTCCCACGATTGAGGACGAGTACCCCGAGGAATTGGAGAGTTTCACCATTCGATTCGTCAACGCCGTGGAGGGGGGCGAAGACGTGGAGTGCTCGATCTACATCGGGGACGACGACTATGGTGTGGTGGCAGCCGGCATCCAGAACAGCCCGTGGGACGGCGAAGCCTTCCGTTTGGGTGAGGTCATCACCTTTGCTCTGGATTTCAACCACGGGATTCGTGTGAACGGCATGCCGAAGGTGGAATTCCGCATCGGTGACGGCGACAACTCGTTGCGGACCGCCCCGTTGTACCACGCCGCCTACGGGAGCGAATCCGTGTACTTCCGCTACCGAGTGCAGCCGCGCGACCTGGACCTGGACGGGATCAGTATGGACGGCGGCTACGTGGACGAGGACGGAGTTACCCGCGGCCTCATCGAAGGTAGCGTCTCCGATGCGGAGGATCGTTTTGACTCCAGTCCCTGGTTCCGCGGCTTCGACGACCTGCCCAACCGCAAGGTGGACGGCCGCGTGTACGCCACCGCCACCGAGATAGTCTCCACGCCGGCCAACGGCGACACCTACGGTGTCGGCGAGAACATCGAAATCGCCCTGACCTACACCAACCCCGTCCAGGTCGAGGGCGACGTGCTGGTGAACTTGCGCTTGGGCACCGGCGCCTGGTGGCGCGGCGCCGCCTACAGCCGCGGCTCCGGCACCGACACCCTCGTCTTTTCCTACACCGTACAGCCGGGAGACCTGGACACCGACGGCATCAGCCTGGACGGCAGCTACGTCGATCCCGACGGCGTGGCCCAAGGCTACGGCGGCGACGGCGTCATCAAGGTCGTGGGTTGGAATGTCCAAGCGCACCACTACTACCCCTACCTGCCTCACGACCCGGCCCACAAGGTGGACGGTCGTCTGATCGCCACCGCCACCGAAATAGTCTCCACGCCGGCCAGCGGCGAGACCTACGGCGTCGGCGAGAACATCGACATCGCCTTGTCTTACAGCGTCCCCGTTGAGGTGGAAGGCCACGTGCTGGTGGGCCTGCGCCTGGGCGCCGGCTCCTGGTGGCGGGGCGCCACCTACAACCGGGGCTCCGGCACCAATACCCTGGTCTTCTCCTACCAGGTGCAAGTGGGAGATTTCGACGACGACGGCATCAGCCTGGACGGCGGTTACATCGACGAAAACGGCGTGCGCCACGGGTATGGCGGGGACGGCACCATCAGGGCCGTTGGCGCCGACGTCGGGTTGCACCACTACTACCCCTACCTGCATCACGACTCCGCTCACAAGGTGGACGGTCGTCTGATCGCCACCGCCACCGAAATAGTCTCCACGCCGGCCAGCGGCGACACCTACGGTATCGGCGAGAACATCGACATCGCCCTCACTTACGCCAACCCCGTTGAGGTGGAGGGCAACGTGCTGGTGAGCCTGCGGATGGGCACCGGCTCCTGGTGGCGCGGCGCCGCCTACAACCGCGGCTCCGGCACCAACACCCTGATCTTCTCCTACCAGGTGCAGGCCGGCGACCTCGACGCCGACGGCATCAGCCTGGACGGCAGCTACGTCGATGCCCAAGGCGTGCCCCAGGGCTACGGCGGCGACGGCGCCCTCAAGCTCGCCGGCACCGACGTAGACATGCACTACCACTACCCCTACTTGCCTCACGACCCCGCTCACAAGGTGGACGGTGTCGCTCCCAGCATCCGGTCCGTCTCCATCACCAACAAGGCCGGGGACGACGGCACCTACGTCGTAGAGGACATCATCGAAGTCTTCGTATCCTTCGACGATGATGTGCTGGTCCTGGGCGCGCCCCAAATGACCCTGGACTTCGACGGAACGTCCAAGACCGCCGGCTACCATCCCCCGCCGGAAGCCTGTCATCCCTTCACAGGTGAGTACTCCCCTATCCCCAAGCCCTTTGCGGTTTTCACCTACACCGTGCAGGCGGGCGACGGCGACGCCGATGGTATCGCCATCAGCGCCGACAGCATCACGCTGAACGGGGGCAGCATACAGGACCGGGCGGGCAACGACGCCATCCTGACCCATGCTGCCCTTGCGGATGATGGCGCCCACAAGCTAGGCTTTCCGCATTTTCAAGCGGCGTAGGCGAGGGAATCCACCATTCGGTGGTACAGAGTGGCAGGGAGTTCCCGTACATCGGGGTCGCCAGTCGACAGTTCGAAACCCTCTGACGCCAGCCACAGGTGGCGTCGCACCAGGGCGATGGCGTCCACGAAGGTCGGCGACGGTTTGTCGTACCAGGCGGCCCTGCGCTGGGTCATGGGGTGCTGTTTCTGCAGGGCGTGGGCGGCCAGGGTGGTCCAGGAGAAGAGACCCAGCAGGACGGGGGTAGTGCGGGCGATGGCCAGGTCGGACCATTGGCGCTGGGTCTCCACTCCCAGGTGGGTGCGCACCTCCTGAAAGGTCACTTCCAGTTGCCAGCGCAGGACAAACCACTGGAGGATCTGGGTCGGGTTCGCCGACGGGTCGGTGCAGAGCAGGGCCTGGGGGTCGAAGGCGCCCTGGGGATCGCGGATCAGCACCCAGCGGATGGTGACGGCCGGTTTGCCCGAGCGGTACCAGACAGCGGTCTGGGAGGTGAGTTCCACGGTGCGGGTGGTGCCGTCGTACCAGGACACCGCGGCGACGGTCCACGCCACGTCGGCTCGCTCAAGGAGCGTTTTGAGCGAGGGTCGCCGCTCGCCTTTCAGCGGCGGCCGGCCGTTCTGACCCGGCTGACGAGGCGGCGCTGGCGCGTACAGAGCGGCGTCCAGGCGCAGTCTGGCGATGAGGGTTACGGGTTCACGGAGCGACTGGCAGCAGCGCAGCAGGTCCAGTACGGCGTAGCCGTTGTCGCCCACCAGGACCAGCTTACGCTGGGGCAGCCAGCGGCGCAGTTGCATGACCATCTGGCGGGCCCAGTCGGTCACCTTCTTGTGCCGGCGTCCCTGCTGCTGGTGGTAGCGAGACGAGGGCGCCAGCACCGTGAGCACCGGCAACGCCCAATGGCGTCCCGCCCACGGCACGTGGCCCAGCCACATCAGGGAGATCCAGCGCAGCCCGCTGGCCTTGACCAGCTGATGGCGGCTGGAACGCACTGGGTCGCGGTAGATGGCCCGCGCCTTGATCTTGGCTCCACGACGTCGTTCCAAGGTTTCGTCGATGCCGAAGATCAACGGGCCGTCGCCGCGATCCAGATGCTGGAGTAGGAGCACCAGCAGGACGTGGGCTACCCCACGGGACGACCACACCGCTCGGTTGAGCACCGCGTGGTAGCGGGCGTAATTCCGGTCGTCGCTCAGTCCCATGACGCGGAGCGCCGCGGCCACGGTGCGTTGGCCCGGGGTCAGGATCGCGCCGACCAGCAGTAGTTGGGCTTTCCGCCAGGTTGGGGTGGTGAACAAAGTTGCGAAGGGGAAGAGAAGGGCTACAATGGCGTCGGGCAGGGTGAGCATGGTCGGGCCTTTCCGTCGAAAGTGGGGTCAGGCCAGCTTACCCTGTCTTTTTACTTTTTCTAAATTTTGCAGAAAGTCCAGACAAGGTGGACGCCGTAAAGCCCACCATCAGCTCCGCCACCGTAGCGGCCAACGGCGCCACGGTGACGATCGCCTTCACTGAGGACATCCAGGTCTCGCCGCTGCTCCAGTGGTTCATTGATAACGAAGGCACCAGGGGCGTCCCCTATTTCGTCAACGCCGTGCTGAACGTGGAGGTGAACAATACCTGGCCAACCTTCACCGGCGCCACTGTCTCCGGCAATACTGCCACCTTGACCTTGCAAACCCCGGTGTCCTCCGGTGAGAGCGTCGAGGTACGGTACGACGGCGTTTTCGCCAATGCCGTGCCCGGCGTGCTCATGGACATGATTGGCAACGCCATGACCAACTTCCCGGCAACGGCCGCCACCAACAACTCAACCGTCACTGCCCACTCCGGCGCCGGCAACGTGGTGCTCGGGTCGCGGGAACTGACCATCACCGAGGGCAATTCCTCCAGCTACACGGTGAAGCTGGGTTCCCAGCCCAGCGGCGACGTAACCGTGGCGATAGCTTCCAACGCGCCGTCCAACGTGACGATCAGCGAGACCGGCCTCACTTTCACGCCCGACAACTGGGACACGGCCCAGACCGTGACCGTGAGCTCCACCGCCGACGACAAGGGGTACGGCTACTGGGTGGGGATCAGACACACCGCCAGCGGGTCGGGGTTCACCGGTGAGGACACCCTGAGGGTACTAATGGAGGAATAGTCATCCATGCCAAAGAGTCGACACACGGTCACTAGGGCCAGCGCAATTGCGCTGGCCCTAGCGATTCAGCAAACGCCGCACGGGCGGCGCTCGATAGTCCGGCATCAGGATCGCAGTTACGTCCGGGCAACATTCGGTTGCCGAATTAAAATTGGCATATCAATAACACATAAAACGATGCTTTTAACACGCTAATGGCAGACAGGAGGTGTTCATTTAATAGTACACATAACAGTGCTGTGAGCAAGACCAGCAGCGAATAATAGAGTGTGGCGCGGGTCCGCAAGGGGTGAACTGGTAATGAACCCGATCAAGATGATGGGCCTGATTAGGTCGGAAGTGCGCGTTCCTATACTAGCCGCGATCATGTTGGCCGCGCTGGTCGGGGCCGTGGTCCTGTTAGGACCCGCCCAAGCCGCCCCGGTCCATGCGCAGGAAAGCAACATCGTCGCCGATTGCGAGTTCTGGGCCACCAACCCCGGTGAAGGGGACAACTACCGGGTCACCATCTCCGCCGAGGACGAAAACGCCCACATTGCGGGATGGTGGCACACCGTGGCGCACCCGGCCACCAGCAGCGTTCCGGGTGCGGCCGCCGCCGGGCAGGACTACGTGGACGTGCAGTACCAGTGGCAGGAAGGCCGCGGTTCGGTGACCGGTGAGTTCTCCACGATTGAGGACGGCTACGCCGAGCGCTTGGAGCTTCTCACCATCCGGTTTGAGAATGCCCTGGAGGGTGGCGAGGATGTGGAGTGTGAGATTGCGATCTGGGACGACGACGTAGGAGTTATCGAAGTGAACATCACGTCGTCGCCGGCGGACGGTCATACCTACCGGACCGGTGAGACTATTGAGATCGCTCTGACCTTCAACAGACATACCAAGGTGAGGGGCGAAGTACTGCTGGACCTGCGCCTGGGAGACGCAAGTGACGCCTCACGGCGGGTTGCCCGGTACCACCGTCACACCGGGGCCATCGTGTACTTTCGCTACCAGGTGCGCCCCGGCGACTTCGATGACAACGGCATCAGCCTGGACGGCGGTTACATCGACGAAGACGGCGAGGCCCACGGCATCGGCGGCAGCGGTCGCGTTCTCCCAAGTGGAGACTACAGATATGATTCGTTCAGCCCCTGGTGGCACGGCATTGGCGACCAGGCCGGCCACAAGGTGAGCGGCAGCCGCGTGGCCATCACCGCCACCGAGATAGTATCCACGCCGGCCAGCGGCGATACCTATGGCGTCGGCGATACCATCGAGATCTCCGCCACTTTCAACGGCGAGGTGAACGTGGTTTCAGGCGACAACCCGGGCCTGGGCCTCTGGGTCGGCTCCAACTGGCGAAGCGCCTTCTATCTCCGGGGCAGCGGCACCGACACCTTGGTGTTCGGCTACACGGTTAGAGCCGGCGACAGCGATGGCAATGGCATAAGCATGGACGGCGGCTACCAGGACGAAAATGGCAGGTGGCATAACTTCATCAATCATAGCAACATCATCGCCACCGGAACGACTATTACACCCGATCGCGCCTACCCCGGCCTGCCTCATAACCCGGCCCACAAGGTGGACGCCGTAAAGCCCACCATCAGCTCCGCCACCGTAGCGGCCAACGGCGCCACGGTGACGATCGCCTTCACTGAGGACATCCAGGTCTCGCCGCTGCTCCAGTGGTTCATTGATAACGAAGGCACCAGGGGCGTCCCCTATTTCGTCAACGCCGTGCTGAACGTGGAGGTGAACAATACCTGGCCAACCTTCACCGGCGCCACTGTCTCCGGCAATACTGCCACCTTGACCTTGCAAACCCCGGTGTCCTCCGGTGAGAGCGTCGAGGTACGGTACGACGGCGTTTTCGCCAATGCCGTGCCCGGCGTGCTCATGGACATGATTGGCAACGCCATGACCAACTTCCCGGCAACGGCCGCCACCAACAACTCAACCGTCACTGCCCACTCCGGCGCCGGCAACGTGGTGCTCGGGTCGCGGGAACTGACCATCACCGAGGGCAATTCCTCCAGCTACACGGTGAAGCTGGGTTCCCAGCCCAGCGGCGACGTAACCGTGGCGATAGCTTCCAACGCGCCGTCCAACGTGACGATCAGCGAGACCGGCCTCACTTTCACGCCCGACAACTGGGACACGGCCCAGACCGTGACCGTGAGCTCCACCGCCGACGACAAGGGGTACGGCTACTGGGTGGGGATCAGACACACCGCCAGCGGGTCGGGATTCACCGGTGAGGACACCCTGAGGGTACTAATGGAGGAATAGTCATCCATGCCAAAGGCTCGACATACGGTGGCTAGGGCCAGCGCAATTGCGCTGGCCGCAATCGCGATCCTCGCCATCACGATGCTGCCGGCTCCGGCATCGGTGTCCGCCTCCCCGGACTGCCCTTCGAGTTGGCCCGCCGAACCGCAACCGGGGGCGGTTAGCGAGGGCTTCCATATCGACTCCAACGGGGATCGCTGGTACGTGATCCGCGGGACCGATTCCGGTGGCACCACCACCGCCCGGGCCTACCCAGCCGACGACCGGTACTCTGCGGGCTATGGGCCCGCCAGCCCCGACGAAACCTGCTACGTCGTGCTCAGGAGGGCCGGCGCCACCGCCGACAACCCTGAACCCGAACAGATTACTTTCCCCCGCGAACAGGAACAGGAACAGGACGAACGGGAGGAGCCGGCTCCGACGCCTGTCCAACCCATCACGTTGCGCCAGATCCTGGACGCCATGACGCCTGCCGAGCGATCGTCAGCGGTCCTCTGCCTCCTGAGCATCGCCGGCAACACTGACCCGGACGTTTTCGTGGACGATCCCGACAACGTCCAACTCGCCATCGACGCCGGTTGCATACCGCCCCGGTAAGCCCGTATCCACATACCGACCGGTAGCCGATAAGCAGGAAGGCTGCGTATCAATTGGCGGACTGGGCCTCAGCCGGCTGTTCCGCCTCGCGTTTGGCCTTCCACTCGGCCTCTTTCTCTGACGGCCTCCAGGGCTTGGCCACCGGCTCCACGTCCACCGGCTCCAGGCGATAGACCTTGCCATACTGCGCGGCGGTTTCCACGTCTCCCGCTTCGAGCGCGGCCCGAACGGCATCCATGCGCGGCAGGTCCCGACGTGAAATGCTGGCAGCCCACCGCGAGCCGATTCCCGTGAGTTCTGTCGCCATCTCAACCACATAACCGTTGACGTCTTCCATCCGGGTACGGTATCGGTCGTATCGTGGTGTTGGCTCCACTGCGTCGTTGGGCGCAATGTCCAGCGGGACCATCCGGAACAGGTCGCCGTATGATGCAGCCACATCCAGATAACCCCGGTCAATGGCGTCGCGAACGTCGTCAATCCGGTCCAGCTCAAATATGGAAACCACGGGTAAAGGGTCAATGTTGGGGTCGGGGATGCAGGTTTCCATCTGCACGGCGTAGCCGCCGTGATAAATCATCATGGGCAGGCATTCGATTTCGCCGAACTTCATCTCCGCCTCCGGGTCATGAAACCGGGTTCCCAACGATCCAGGCCGGGATAGTAAGTGGTGATTACCAGCGCGTCGCCGGTGTCAAGGTCAAAGCCCCACACTACGTGGTACGGACGGTCTTCTTGGTCAAATTGCAGTACCAGCACCGAAGGCTCTTCGTCGTCCGTGTACGATTCTACCACTACGGCATCGGCTATACCGTTACGGACATCGGCATACGGAATGACGCGGGTTGCCATGCGCCGGCGTCCGTGCCCGCTCGGCTTGACTCTCCCGACGGCGACCAGCGCCCGTATCTGTTCCAGCAGAGCAGGCATCCGAGTCGCCGCCGGAACCGCGACTACAGTATCGCCACCGGGTTCACCGGGGAGCCGGTGCCGCCCACCACGCGCAGGGGGTTGATGGTCAGCATGAACTCCCAGCGGCCCTCCTCGGCGCAGGCTTCGGCCAGGGGTTGCAGTAGCGCGTTGTCCAGCAGGCCGATGCCGTAGGCGAAGATGCTCCCGTGCACCGACCAGGGCAGGTCGTAGCCGTTGGGCGTGTGGTCCATCATGTCCCACACCAGCACGCAGCAGTCGCTCTGCCGGATGAACTTCAGGCACGAGGCATGGAGACCCGGACGCTGGGTCGGGTCGCTGCCCCAGATGGCGTTGCCGTCGGCGTTCCATTTCTCGCGGCCGCCGTACACCACCAGCGCGTCGCCCGGCTCCATCTGCACTCCCTGAGCGTCGCAGATGTCCTGCAATTCCCAAGCGTGGATGGGCGTTTCCTGGGTCACGTAGTCGGTGCCCCGGTGCCGGGGCACGTCCAGCAGCACGCCCCGGGTGATGATGCCTTCTTTCCAGTGCTCCACCGATCCGTACTTGGCGCCGTCGAACTGGATCATCTCGTCGGGGTTCTTGCCGTTCCACATGCCGTTGTGGTCCCACACGTGGCAAAGGGCATCAAGATGCGTGGTCGCCGTGCCGTGGTAGGACACGCCGTAGTAGTCGGTGGACATGCCGCCGCCCGGCTCGCGGGGGCCCTTGCGCATGTAGTGGATGGCCGGCGTGGGGTTGTTGGGCGCCGGCGTGACGGGAAACTCGCGGCTCAGCGACACCGCCCGGCCAGTCTTCACCAGGCCGGCGGCCCGAAGACGCTTGGCGTCGTCAACCATGTTGACCGCGCCCTTCTGGTCGTCAGGACCCCAGCGGCCCCAGTTCACGTCGTCCTTCAGGTAGCCGAGCACTTCCTCTTTGCTGGGGGCTTGTCGGCCGTGCTCCGATTGATTGGTGGTCATGTGCGTCCCTCCGTGTCGGCGCGATCAATGCCGCGCCGGTTGCGTTCGACGCAAGGTTGCCACCATGGGGCAACGATGACAAGGGGGACTGACAAGGGACGACCTATGCTGGCGGCCCTTAATCGTCACTCAGCGTGACCTCCCCAGTACGACCGTCGTAACGAAGCACAAAATCTCTGAGAAACGAACTGCCGATGATGGCGCGGTGCAGTTGGCCGCCGGCGGCTAGACGAACTCCAACGAACTGCCCGCTGATCGTACGGTTCAATTCCGGGATGTGGATTTGGGCTAGATAGATGTCAGCTTTATGTTTCCCCGCAGATCCCGAAACTTCTTCGTCGTAATAGATTACGGGGAGACGCAAATCAGAGGCCAATTCGGCGTCGATGCTGTTGCTGCTTGCACCAGTGTCGACTAATGCAGGGAACAAACTCGACGGCAGGATCGGGGCCGTTTCATCGAATTCATCGAACCCCGGATCAAAACCAATTTGGACCGGAATAGTGGGCCCGACCTGTGCCAGGAGCGACGGTCGCTCCTCTTCCTCGAAGTCCTCGAATCCGCAATTAATCGTTGGCATTGGGCTTTCGATGCAGCTTCACGTATTCCATCCAGTTGGTAGGGGCTACCTGCCGAATAAGGTACGGCCCCCGACCGAAGCGCTGACCGGCTTCGCGCGCAGCGTCCTTGAAGTCCCGATACACGCCGATCAGTTCATCGCCATGCACGACCACCCACTCATCGGTGTACTTGGCTTCCAAATCAGCACGTAATCGTTCATAGGCTTCCAGTTCGCTCTTCAAAACGAGATGTGCTGTTGATGGCCCTGGCTCATATCTCATAACCATAGCATCCACCTGTGGGGCGAGAGCAAAGTCTGAAGCGTCCGTTCACTCATGATTTTATCAGCTCCCCCAGTCCCGCCCGTGGTAGCACGCCTCCCAGAACTGGTACTCGTAGCGCAGGGTGGTATGGAAGATGCGCTCCAGGTTCGCCCGCTTGGTCGCGTTGGCCCGTTCGCCGGCATCGTTGAGCCGCTCCGTGAACCAGGCCACCACGTCGCCCAGCACTGCGGGGCTGTGGATGTCGATCCAGCCCTGGTACACGGCGTTGTTGGGCTGCGCGCCGGCGTTGATCAGCCGTTCCGCCCAGTCCAGGTAGGTGCCTTCAGTCACGTAGAACAGGGCGATGAGGTCGTCGAAATCACCTTCCAGGGCGGTGCGCACCATGAAGTCGCCGAAGCCCTGGGTCACCGGGTTGGCCTCGGTCTCCAGGTACTGCTCCGCCGTGACGCCCAGGTCGTGGAAGCCGTTGAGGAACAGGTCGTTCTCGGCGGACAGGAAGTTGGAGAGGAACCCGTTGAGTATCTTGCCCGCGTCGTAGTCCGGCGCCGCCCGGGCAATGGCAATGGACGTGAGCTTCACCAGGTCCTTGCAGAAGACGTAGTCCTGCCGGAAGTAGTTGCGGAACTTGGCGATGTCCAGGCTCCCGTCGCCCATTTCCAGCACGAAGGGATGGGTGACCATCGCCTCCCACTGGTTGTGATACTTAATGCGAAGGTCGTCTACAAGTGGCATGGTTGCTCCTTATAAGGAGTACGTCAGAATCAGGATTTACAAGATTAAGAGATTTTCAGGATTATATGGCTCCAATCTAGTAAATCCTCTAATCCAGCAAATCCTGATTCTGACATTACACTTTCGATAATTATCACGCCGATTCGGCCAGGCAGCCGAAGAACCGGTCCATCATCCCCTTGGCCACCGAACCCATCATGCGTTGGCCGACTCGGGCCACGGCGCCGCCCACCTGGCCGTCGGTGTCCACGTGCAGGTCGGTCCCGCCGTCGGCGGCGGGGGTCAGCGTCACCGTGGACACGCCGCTGGCGAAGCCGAGGTTGCCGGAACCCTCAATAGCCATTCGGTACGAGTTGGGGGGATCCAGCTCCGACAGCGCCACCGTAGCCGTGAAGTTCCCGTTGATGGGACCGACGCGGACCGTCGCGCTGGCCCGGTAGCGGTTCGGTCCGTAGGGCTCGATGCCGCGGCACCCGGGGATGCAACCGGCCAGCACGTTGGGATTCATCAACGCGTCCCAGACGGCCTGCGGTTCCTTATCGAAATGATAATCGGCGGAAAGTTCCATCCTGCGTATCCCATCAATCCCGAGATCCTGATTCAGACAACTACCGTTCGTCCGCCAGCAGCAGCGCGTTCAGCAGCACCTGGGCCCCGTTGGCGCAGTCCTCCGGCGTACTGTACTCGGCGGGCGCGTGGCTGATGCCGCCCACGCTGGGCACGAATACCATTGCCGCCGGCGTTATCGCCGCGATGGCCTGGGCGTCGTGGCCCGCCCCGCTGGGCAGGCTCACGTGCTCGAGGCCCGCCATGCCGGCCGCGTCTGCGATCAGCTGCTGCATGTTGCCCGAAATGGGCACCGACGGGGTGTTCCGCTGGGCCGTCACGGTGATTGCCACCTGCTCGGCGTGCGCCACTTCCTCGGCGGTTCGGCGCAACTCCACCTCTGCGCCGGCCAGGGATTCCATGCGCTCGTCCCGGAACTCCACTCCCATCTGCACCCGGCCCGGGATCACGTTGCCGGCGTTGGGGTGCACGTCCATCGAACCCACGGTGCCCACCCGGCACACTTCCATCTCGCCGGCGATGCGCCGCACGGCCAGCGCGATCTGCGCCGCCGCTGACATGGCGTCCCGACGCAGCGCCATGGGCGTGGTGCCGGCGTGGTTGGCCTCGCCCACGATGTCCACATGGTACACCGAGCGGCCGGTGATCCCGGTGACCACTCCGATGGGGAAGCCGCCCCGGTGGAGCGTCGGCCCCTGCTCGATGTGCAGTTCGAAGTAACAGGCGAACTCCTCGGGCCGGCGTCGCGCCGCCTCGATGCGAGATATGTTGCCGCCGATGTTGGGCAGGGTATCGGTCAGCGTCACGCCATCGTCGGCGACGGCGGCGAAGTCCTCCGGCTCCCACAGCCCCGCCACGGCGCGGCTGCCCAGCAGCCAGCGGTGGAAACTGGTGCCCTCCTCGTTGGTGAACACCATCACCTCGATGGGATGCCGGGTGGTGTGCCCGGCGTCCCGCAGCGCCTCCACCACCTCGATGGCCGCGATAACGCCCAGCGCGCCGTCGTAGGCGCCCCCGCTGGGCACCGTGTCGGTGTGGGAGCCCAGCGCGATGGCGGGCAGCGTGGGATCGGCGCCTTCCGTCCGGCCGATGATGTTGCCGGCGGGGTCGATGCGGACGGACATGCCGGCTCCGCGCATCAGGTTGCTGACGTGATCGCGGCCGGCCACGTCCTGGCGGGAGAAGGCCACCCGCTGCATCCCGAATTCGTCACGGCCGATTTCGCCCAACGCGTTCAGGTTGTCGTTCAGGCGGGTGGAGTTGATGGCGGCGGATGCCGGTGTTGCGGTCATGGTACCTACCGTTGTTCAGGTGATGCTGTCTGGCGTTGGCGCTTGCTCACGTGGCGCAATCTATTTCCGCCGCGACCGGCGACCCGGCCCACGGAAGGGGCTTTCGATAAACTCGCCCACCTTCAGGGTGCCGAGGATGTCGTTCCACGCCGCCTTGGCCCGGTCGGCGTGATCATCCCAGTAGTCCATGGCGATCATCGCCAGCAGCGCCGCCTGGGTCTTCATCGCGTAGCACAGACGGGTGTGCGCCAGCCGTTTCTCCACCGGGTCGATGAAGTCCATCTCTGCCCAGACGATGGTGGTGCCGTCCAGCCGCAGGGTGAGAGGGTTGCCGACCCGGGTGGGGATGCGCTCGTCGGCGGCCAGGTTTTTCTTGAGCCAGTCGGCGATGGGAGGCTCTTCCCACGGCTGGAGTTGCGACCACTCCACGTCGGGCCGGGCGGCGGCCAGCGGCATCACGCGCACGTCCAGCCGGATGTCGGCGTCCGCCTCCGGTTTCCGGTCCAAAAACACGAACGACCGGGAACCCTTGGGCATGTCCAGGATCCAGGTGTTCGGGACCTCAAAGCGCACCGCTCCCTGGTTCCCCACGAAAATCCGGTTCCCCGGTTTCGCCTCCCAGCCGTGGTCTTCGGGCAGGTTGAACTCCCGCATTTCCCAATTGCTGCTCATTGTTGCTCACCCGTCGTCGATTGGGACCAGCGCCGCCGCAGTTCGCGGCGACACCGCATACGCAAGTGTACTCAGAAACGGCGGGGCTGCCAAATCGTGGCTGAACGGCGCCGGATGGCTGGCGCAAACATCCCTGAACTGCGCCATGCTAGAATTGGACAGCCATTGCCATTGCACGGGAGTTGCATTATGGATTTGCTCGACCGCATCACCAAAGATCCGCAAATCCTGGCGGGCAAGCCAACCATACGCGGAATGCGGATCTCCGTGGAGCAGATAATGGACCTTCTCAACGGCGGCGTATGGACGGAAGAGGACATCTTCAACAGCTGGCCCGGGTTGACCCCCGAGGACATCGAAGCTTGCCGGCTCTACGCCGCCACCGGCGCGCCGCTGACCAACGTCGATTGGTGCGAGTTTATGGCCAAGTTCGACGAAGCAGTGCGCCAGGACGCCGAAAAACTGCGAAAGTCTCAACAGGCGTGATGCGCGATTAGGATATTGGCTGGCACAAGCTTCAATTGGATGTGCCCGAGCTGCTATTGAATACGCTGAAGTCGGCTCTGGCGCTCATGCGATTGCTGCCGCGCCGCTTGGCAGTTATTTTCGGCGTGGGCGTTGCCACGGAAATTCTGATGCTGGGCTGCACTCTGATCCTGCGGGCGTTTATTGGAGATGTGCCCAACCCCGCGCTTCGCATGTTTTTGTCCGTTCCGTTCTACGCCACGCTGGTATTGGGAGTCATAATTGTGGCCGCGGTCATGCTTTTGCTGCTGGTCACCCTGGTCGACTGGCTGGACGGCGGTCGGTGAACCAACGCTTGACCAGGCTGGCAATCAGATAGGCAGCTGCCAGTATCCATGCAGTTGCTGCCAGGAGCATTATGGCCACTCCTGCGGTCACTGCGGTGAGGTTGGGCGCATTTGGAGCTAAGTAAGCGCCCATGGCCACTATCACCAGGCCGATGGCAGCCACTCCGCCGACGATGAACACGGCGGGAGACAGCCAGTCGTTTCTCGTAGATTCCGACGAATCGGCAGGCGCGCTTGCTGTTAGCTCGCCGCTCTGGGTTTCATGACTCGCCATGGCGCGCTCCGCGTTTCGGTGCCAATGCAAAGTTCCTGTGCTTGAAGAATTATAGCATCGCGTCGCCGGCTGCTCATCCCGCCGGCCGCTACTCCCCATACCGTCGCCCGGTCACCGACGGCTCCAGGGACAGGCTGCGCCGGATGGCGGCCACCGTCTCCCCGTCCAGCCCCAGCGCGGATACCACCGCCACGTCCAACGTCCGCCGGACCGGGTCGCCGTCCATCTTCGGCAGGGGCAGCGATACGTATATTGCGTGGGCGTCGTAGGCGGCGGCCAGTTGCTCGACCGCCGCGTCGCCGATGTGGATATGCGCGTCTTATCGGAGATCTTTGTGGGCTTCGATTGCCGCGATAACTCCGCTGCGGTCTCGTCCCTATCTCGCAGGCTGAACGCCCATTCGCGCCCCGGGTGCAATGTGTCCCATCGGGATCGTCGTTGGTTCCTGCGCCCTCCACTTGGAAGCCGCCTCAATTGACTCTGCATGTTCTTGCAGGCGGCGGTAGAGAACCGGGGTTGACGCCTGCGTCCGTCCTTGTCCCCGCCCTGGAGGATCGGCCTTTCCTACGTATATGGGCACTCCCACCCCGACACCAGCGTAAGCAGGAAAGACCCCGGAATAGTGCAGCGTGTAGACTCCAGCGCCATCAAATGGCTCGCTCGGCGGCAACGCATCGGCGGGGTATTCCATCAAGGCCCGGGCCATATTGCGGCCCAGTTCGTCCACGCTGAGCGGGTTATAAGCGCGCACCGATTATCGCTCGCACCTGGTACCGTTGCGACAAATTATCCAGAAGCAATGCCGTTTCCTCGCGTGGTGGGCGGTCGCCCACTTTGTGGACATCATCGGGCCAGTTCGGACCTTGATGATCAGGTCGCAGACGGTGAACCCGGCCTCATCCGCCATTCGCATAAAGTCGCAGTGGCTCCACTTTGAGCGGTGGCTGTTAACCATGTCAGTGATCTTGGCGAGAAGCAGGCCGTCAGGCTTCAGGACCCGTTTCGCCTGGGCCAAAAACGGCGGGTAGAGATAGCTCAGGCTCCAATCGTGCTCTTTACCGCAAGCGACCGTCGCCCCAAAATCCTCATCGAACTTCTTGCTGCTCTTGTCCCGACCTTGCGGCCCGACGTGCGGCGGGTCATAAACAACAGTCCCAAACGCGTCGTCCGGCACTCCCGCCATGACCCGATTATCGCCGACGATCATCGGTTCGAACTTGGGATCGATGTCCATCGACACAACCTGACGTGATGACTTTTTCCAGAAACGCCCCTTAGAAAGTAGCGATTTACCGTTGGAGCAGCCGCACCACCTCATCGCCCACCTGCTGGGTGCTGGCGCTGCCGCCCAGGTCGCCGGTGACGACCTTGCGTTCGTTCAGCGTTTGCAGGGCCGCCGCGTTCACCCGGTCCGCCGCGTCCGCTTCGCCCAGGTGGTCCAGCATCATGGCCACGGCGAAAATCGTCGCCAGCGGGTTGGCCAGGCTCTTGCCGGTGATGTCGAAGGCAGCGCCGTGTACCGGCTCGAACATTGAGGGGAACGTCCCTTCCGGGTTGATGTTCGCGCTGGGCGCGAGGCCCATGCTGCCCGTGACCACGGCGGCGATGTCCGACAGGATGTCCGCGAACAGGTTGGAGGCCACGATCACGTCGAAGTCCTCCGGCCACCGCACCAGGTCCATAGCCGCCCGGTCCACCAGCAGCGATTCCGTCTGCACCTGGGGATATTCTGCGGCCACATCCTCGA
This sequence comes from Dehalococcoidia bacterium, assembly GCA_965207585.1. Taxonomy (GTDB): domain Bacteria; phylum Chloroflexota; class Dehalococcoidia; order Lucifugimonadales; family UBA3495; genus Bin87. The sequence goes on from CBDBMT010000003.1 coordinate 1,127,536, forward strand.
ACACTTCGTCCCAGAACACCATGCTGAACGCCTGGGCGTTGGACTTGGTCACCGAGGTCACCTTGTTCTTGCCACCTCGACGGACGCTGTGCTCGAAGGCGGCTCGGATGATCCGCTCGGTGCCCCGCCGCGTGAACACCCCGCTCTGGATTACCGTCTCGTGGGCGGTGCCCGCGTACAGCCGGCCGCCCACCGGCGCGTACTCGCCCTCGGTGTTTTCGCGGAAGATAACCATGTCGACGTCCCCGGCTGACTTGCCCGCGATGGGAGACTCGACGCCAGGAAACAGGATCGCCGGCCGCACGCAGATGGCCTGGTCGAAGGCTCGACGCATGGGCAGCAGGAGGCCCTGCAGGGTCACGTGGTCGGGGATGTTGGGATCGCCCACGGCGCCGAAGAGCACGGCGTCGCTGGAGGAGAGCTGCTCCAGCCCGTCCTCGGGCATCATGCGCCCGGTTTCCCGGTAGTAGTCGCTGCCCCAGGGGTACTCGGTGGTGCGGAAGAAAAGACCGTCGGTCTGGGCGGCCAGGGCGTCCAGCACCTTGCGCCCCTCGGAGATCACCTCCGGCCCGATGCCGTCGCCGGCGATGACGGCCAGGTTGTATTCGGCCATTTTGGCTCCCATTTTGAGATTGTGGTGTGGGATGATTGGCAGTCTAGCCGGGCGGCGTCGGGATGTCTATTGCATCGGGTACAATGCAGACAACCGCATCCGCTGCCGACGGAGGCAACTACCATGAGCGCTGTGCAACATGACGAAGGGATGGACTGGCAAAGCCGGATTGTGAGCGACCCGGAGATATTGTCCGGCAAGCCGACCATCAAGGGCACCGGAATATCCGCAGCCCTGGTGGGCCAGCTGCTCCGCGGAGGCTATACCGTTGAAGCAATCACCAGCAAGTACCTGCACATTACGGAGGAGGACGTCGAGGCTTGCCGGCGCTACGGGGAAATGCTGGAACAGCAACGGCGCGAGGAAATGGCCCGGACAATAGTGAAACGGACGCCGGAAAAGGTCGCGGACTGGCGAGACCGGATCGTGTGCGACCCGCGGATTCTGGTCGGCAAACCGACGATCAAGGGCACCAGAATATCAGTGGAACAGGTCACGAACGATTTGAATAGAGGAATGACAGTACCCGAGATTCTTGACGACTATCCCCACCTCAGGGCGGAGGACATTGACGCCTGCGTGAAGTACAAAGCAACGGGCGCATCGTTGTCCAGAATGTCGTGGGACGAATACGACGCCCGGATGGCCAATGCCGAGCCGACGCGGTAATGAGAATTCTGGCGGACGAGAATATGAAGCGAGCGTCGGTTGCCGAACTGCGGGCCGCCAACCACGATGTGCATTGGGCCTATGAAATCTATCGGGGAAGGCCGGACGCCAATCTGCTGGAAATAGCCACTGCCGACGCGCGCCTGCTCGTAACGTACGACAACGACTACGGTGAACTGGTGCGCCGATTCGGGGTGCCGGCGCCTTACGGAGTAATCCTTTTCCGGATCCATGATGACGTGCCAAGGGATGCTGAAATCAAGTTCATCGTCGGAAGCATAGCCATCCGGGATGATTGGCCGCCCGGCGTTTGGACGATACAGATACGGCACAGCGATTAGGGGCGGATACATTATCCGCCCCCGCGCTTGTCTTATCGGCCGAGATTTCCGACCGGCCTACACGTCCCGCTCAATTGGCGCGCCGACGATGCTGCCCCACTCGGTCCAGGAGCCGTCGTAGTTGCGCACGTTGTCGTAGCCGAGCAACTGGCTGAGCACGAACCAGGTGTGCGAAGACCGCTCGCCGATGCGGCAGTAGGCGATGGTCTCGCGGCTGCCGTCGACGCCCCGGCCGCCGTAGAGGGCGCTCAGCTCGTCGGCGGACTTGAAGGTGCCGTCCTCGTTGACGGCCTGGCCCCACGGGATGTTGGCCGCGCCGGGGATGTGCCCGTTGCGCTGGGAGCCTTCCTGGGGCAGGTTGGGCGGAGCGTTCAGAGCCCCCGAGAACTCGTCGGGGGAGCGGACGTCGACCAGCGCGTGGCTGCCGCTGTTGACGGCCTGCAGCACGTAGTCCCGCAGGGCGCGCAGGTCGGTGTTCTCGGTGCTGATGCTGTAGCCGGTGGCGGCGTAGGACGGCACGTCGGTGGTCGTGGGGCGGTTCTCGGCCAGCCACAGGGCGCGGCCGCCGTTCATCAGCCGCACGTCCTGGTGGCCGTAGTAGCGCAGCTGCCAGAAGGCCCAGGCGGCGAACCAGTTGTTGTTGTCGCCGTACAGGATGATCGTGGTGTCGGGGCCGATGCCGCTGCCGCTCAGCAGCGCTTCCATCTCGCCGCGGGAAACGATGTCCCGGGCGACGTTCTGCTGGAGTTGGCTCTGCCAGTTCCAGGTGACGGCGCCGGCGATGTGGCCCTGTTCGTAAGCGGACGTGTCGACGTCGACTTCCACCAGGCGCACGTTGGCGTCGCCGCCGTGTTCGGCCACCCAATCGGTGGACACCAGCGCCTCGGGATGCGCGTATTCAGCCATGGTTAAACCTCTCCATTTATAGGGGTTGCGGTCGGGACGGTGTTCCGTTTCTCTCAGTTCTCGCCGGGGCAACCGGTTGGCTCATTATACACAGGGGATCGCGCATCCTTGGGAACGTGATCATTTCAGAAGCAGGAAATCCTTCCGCACCCGCCTCAGGAATTTCGCGTCGGTCGCTGCCATGTCGTCCAGGTCCGTAACGGGCGCGAGGCGGCGTTGCGAATGGCCGCGAAACAGAAAAGTAACCCATCCGAAACAGTTTGGTAATCGTCGCGCAACGGACGGTTAACACCCTGTGCCTACGATGCGAACTGTCACATTCTCATCGGGACGCCGATCCACAACGTCCAGGTCACACGTTGCGTGACGACGCCTCAAATCCGAAAGGAGGCACAAATGCTTTCGGCCACGAAATCAATCTTAGGCAACGGGGTATTCAATCACAGCGTCGCGGCGGTGAAGGAATACCCCTTCTCATTGCGGCGGACGCTGCTGGCGCTGGCGGTCGGCCTGTTCGCGGTCGGGCTGCTGGCGACGTACAACGCCGTGTTCGCGCAGGGTGACGGGCCCACCACCGAGTGGCTCAACGGCTACGCCGACAACATCGTGACGGTGGTCGCCGCCGCGCTGGTGTTTTTCATGCAGGCCGGTTTCGCCTTCCTGGGCGCCGGTCTGATCCGTTCCAAGAACACCACCAACTACCTCACCAAGTCCTTCATGGACTTCGCCATCGCGTCGCTGGGCTTCTGGGCCTTCGGCTTCGCGTTCATGCTGGGTGACACTGCCGGGGGCTTCATCGGCCTGACCGGCTGGTTCCTGACCGGCGGCGACTACGTGGGCTGGATCTTCCAGATGGTGTTCGCGGCTACCGCCGCCACCATCGTGGCCGGCGCCATGGCGGAGCGCACCAGGCTGCAGACCTACCTGGCGTACAGTTTCATCGTCTCCGCGCTGATCTACCCCATCTACGGACACTGGGTCTGGGGCGGCGGATGGCTGGCCAACATGGGCGCGCTGGACTACGCCGGCTCCGGCGTGGTGCACGCAGTGGGCGGATTCGTCGCCCTCGCCGGCGCGGCGGTGGTCGGACCCCGCATGGGCAAGTTCGTCAACGGCGTGGCGCAGGAGCTGCCGGCGCACAGCACGCCCTTCGTGGTGGTGGGCACGTTCATCCTGTTCTTCGGCTGGTTCGGCTTCAACATCGGCTGGGGCGACGACATCGGGCTGAACGCGGTCAACACGCTGCTGTCGGGCGCGACCGGCGCGGTGGTCGCGATGTACATCACGCTGATCGTAAAGGGCAAGGCCGACATCCTGATGGCCTGCAACGGCGCGCTGGCCGGCCTGGTGGGCATCACCGCCCCCGTCAACTTCGTGGACCCGTGGGCGGCCGTGGTGATCGGCGCGATTGCCGCGCCCGTGATGTACGGCTCGGTGATGTTCATGGAGCGCGTGCTGAAGATCGACGACCCGGTGGGCGCGATCAGCGTGCACGGCGTGACCGGACTGTGGGGCCTGCTGGCCATTGCGATCTTCGCCAAGGACGGCGGCCTGGTGGGCGGCAGCGCGTCGCTGCTGGTGCCGCAGATCGTGAGCATCGTGGCGGTGGTGGTGTGGTCGCTGGTCACCGGCTTCGCCCTGTTCTTCCTGCTGAAGTTCACCATGGGCGTGCGGGTCAGCGAGGAGGAAGAGATGCAGGGCCTGGACATCTCCGAGCACGGCATCCAGACCTACCCCGAGTCGTACGCGACGAGCTAGGGCTGAGCTAACCAACCAACGACATTCTCTCTCCTCATTGCGAGGGCCGGGGGTTGTGGCCACCTCCGGCTCTCGTATTTTGCTGCCGATCTCAACAGCCTGCTTTTGGGGCTCAACCCGCGATTCTGAGGGCTCGACGGGGGTTTTGGGGTGTCGATTTTGGCGGAAACAGCCTCATAACGACAAGGTACACCGGATTCGCTGGGGACGGTGTGCGGCCGGGCTTGTCGCGAACCAGGTTACGAACACGTCAGTGGCAGACTCTGAACGGAAGTTTGCCACTCTGGTATAGCTGGTGAACCAGGCGATGCATCCAACTCACTGCCGACGCAGTGTTACATCAGCACAACGCGTCCGGGATCGCCTGTATCGCGTTTGAAGTTCAGCCCGTTTCAGTAGGTCGAATCCTGCCTCTTTCCAATCCCGTATTGGCACCAAACCTCGCGGGCATTTTCTGCACCGTGATTGGACGCGGTCAAACTGCGAACCTCCTAGGCTAACGCTCCACTGGGGCCTTGTCAGATGTACATATTCATCGTTTCGGTCCAATGACAGCAGATAATCCGATGATCCTCGGCGATCGTCAATCGGGTTCGGTCGTCTGCAATGCACTATAATGGACACACAGATGGTCTCGTGGTATAAGCCGATGAACCGGATACCACGGGCTAAGGAGAAGGAGCGTACTACGGATGACCGTAACGGTTCGGGAAGTGCTGAAGGCCGATCTGGTGTTGGTAGGGGCTGAGCTTTTAAAATCGGCAACCGAAATTCAGCAGTTCCGGTCGTCCATCGGGGTCACTGTTCATGTTGGATCAGGTACGGCAACCAACGCGGCAACTGGAACAACCGTGCCTGCAGCGGCCGTGGCATTACAACGCGAAAGGATCACCATAAGCTCCTTTGCGGACAGAACGACTGTGGTCAAAGAATTTCCATCGTTGGACGACCCAAGACCCGATTGGCGCCGATTTGCTCGGGTGGCGACACTTGCATACGAGGCCACTGAGGACGCGAGCGAAAATGCGCGAGCATTTGGTTACAATTTCGGATTCGTATTTGATGTAGATTCGGAGCAAAGCGCACCCGGTTTCCTTGCACGTCGCACATTGTCCGGACATACTTTGGGGAACCCTGCTTGGGAACTGATCGGCGGGGCGGTCATGATGATGTTTGGAGACGGTTCCCGGCGTTGGACCTTCAACATTCAGCCACAACCAGCAGGCGATCCTGCCAGCACAATGCTGGCGTTAGACGTCAACATGCATGTGGAAGAGCCGCGGATCCCTGAAGAGCAGGAAATTGACAGCGCTTTGAATGAGATTTGGAATGAAGTTCACGCGTTTGTCGAGCGTCTGGCGGAAGTCGAGCACAGGTAATGGTTGAAACTTTGCATGGGCTTTCATCGATGACTGGCGAAGGCATCCGGTTTGCCGACGCTAGCATCGGGCCCCACGGAATTGGGATCGACGGGGAGCATGAATTTTTCGTGTGGCCGGATAGCGGAATGGCTTCGACATCAGAAACTATGTCCTGGAACCGTTGGCGCGGATTGGCTGCGGGGTTCATGGACAGACCCCAACCGATTAGCAACATCAAGGACTTGGAGCAGGATCATCAGTTCCCCCCGATTGGTCGTCTTGACGCACCTATCGTCGAAATGAACCGCGTCAACCCCACGAAAACATTGGGATCACAGCCTTTGCATTTTGCCGACTCCACCATCGTCCAGATGGGCAGCGGTCGAGACTCCATCGCAAGCCAGACCGATGCCGAGATCTCGCACTGGACGTACGCAGAGATTTACCAAATTGCGCCGCGCATACATGGGCCTTCAGGTGAATTCATCATTGCGGGTGGCGTTACGTGGTACATAGTTCCCGTCGCGGACGAGCCCGTGGATCAAGCGGTAGCAACGTTCGAAATCGCTTCGACTGAATCGGCTGAACTAACCGACGCCCTCACGGATTTGGAAGAAATCGTCGAAGAAGCAGAAGAAAAAGGGTTCACCATACCTACCAGAACTTCGATCCAATTGGCGGAGCAACTATTGTATGCAATGTATGCTGTTTCCCCGCGGAGATTCGAAATCTACCCTATGCCCCGTGGTGACATCGCGATAGACGCTCGCGATGGGCACGGGCGCCGAATCATCGTGTTTTGTGAACCCGGAGGAAGTATGCGTTGCACGATCAATGACAACGGCAAACGCGACAGCCATAGCGAATCCGACCCGCAAGGTAACGTGGGTCCGTTCATCCGAGGAGCATTAGAAGCATTTCTGTAAAAGCTTCTAGAGACGAACGGATTGGATATGACTTCGGTCAAGGTGCCCTGCGAAATAGCACCCACAGAGTTATTGGGGCGCGCGGTGACCCACCGGAAGGACCGCAATAGGGCTGCTCGTGGGGCTATACCCGCTTCGCTGTTTGCTCTTCGCGAGAACGAAGAAGGAATTTCGGTAGACCGGTTGACTCATGCTCCACCGGATGAAGCCCTCGCTATCGCAAACAAAAGAGCCGCAGAAATGGAGCCTGTGGGTAAAAGGATGTTCTACGGATGGGTTGTGATATCTGCCGAGCGCGCCCAGCGGTGCGCTCGGCTATTGCGCGCTTCCCCGCTGAAAGACGGCTCCAATGACTACCACGCAGAAATCATCTATCCTGATGCATATTTCGACGAAGAAGGCAACGAGGTCAACCATGAAGACGATTTGTCCGATCTTGGTTGCTGGCTCCCGTTCCAAAAACTGCATGTGATTAATACCTAATTGCCTTGAGAAAGCGGTCCTCCGTCCGCCTACATCTCCTTAGCTGGATTTCGGACATCTGCAACCCTACTGGATAGCGGCAGGATGACTGCCAACTCACAAACTGGCTGCATGAGCTTCGGGGTTTCGCGTATCGGAAACTGCCGTCCCTAGTGCCATTTCCATCCGATCGATTTCGCCCTAGGAACAGCTTCACTGTGCAACGAGTAGTTACTCACCTCAATGGCGGACTTTATCGCGAACTCTGCCATCGTAGTGAACGCAGCCCCACTCCCACTACTCGATCTATTTTTGACGCTCGATGGGCTCAGTCAGGCCTCTCACATCGTATCTGCAAGGATCGTCCTAGATTTTCGCCGACCCGGGGCAGTCCTGCCGTATTGGTAGCGCAGTCCGGCGAGGTATTCGTCGGAGGATTCTTTTTAGATTAAGTGGTAGCCTTGGACCGTGACCTCGCGCTGGTTGGGCCAGGCGCGGCAGCACCCGCGCTGGGCTCCGGTTAAGATGGGCCCCGGGTCGGCGTTGACGAAACAGCTTGGGGACGTTGCTGGTTGACAGCCACCGGGAGTAGGCATCGACGATCTGCGTCATGTCGGGTGGCTCGTGATCCGGGGGGATCTGGTGGGGCCAGGTTGGGGTCAGCCGGCGGGATTCTGCTGCTAATTGACTCGTAGCGTATGGCAGTCTATTTTACGATTGCATCTTCGTGACAGCCCAAATATGGCCTGATTCGCCTCAGCATCGGTCAAAACGGAACTGACTGCGACACGGCACACTGATCCGTACTAATTTTTCGGAATTCGGAGGTTCTGACATGAGGCACCGACGGCTCCCATCACCCCGACTGTTCGTTTTCACTGCATTGGCTCTCGCCCTGATAATCGCGGTGGCCTGCGGAACGGCGGGGGAAGCGCCCGCCGCCGCGCCGGCTGCGCCTGCGGCGCCGGCAACAGCGGCCCCCGCCGCGGCCATGCCGGAAAGCACTCCCGTCGCGGCCCCGAGCTCAGGGAGTTCCGGGCAGGCAATGCCGGCGGCTACCGCCGCTCCCGAACCGACAGCCATGCCGGAAACCTCGGCCATGATGGGACCGAGGGGGACTCTGACATTCGGGTTGCCCCTGGTGCCGCCGTACCACGTCTTCCCGACGGTCACGGAGGGGGCCGGGTATCACCACAACGGCTTCACCACCTCCGAGACCCTGGTTCACATGAGCGAAGACCGAGAGATTGTCCCCCGGCTGTTCAAGGAATGGAGCGTCGCTCCGGACAACGTCACCTGGACGTTCAAGCTGCAGGAAGGCGCCATGTTCCACAAGGGCTACGGGGAGCTGGATGCGGAAGGCGTCATCTGGAGCATGATGATCAGCGGCGGCAAGAGCTCCCGGGTAGGGTACAACGCCCATATCCGCCGAATCTGGGGGGTCGCCGGTGACGTGAAGGAAGGCAAGACCGTCACCGACATCATCGACGAGGGACGGGTCAAGGCGATTGACCAGTACACCATCGAGCTGAACACGGGGACGCCGCAGTACGACACCCTGAGCCTGCTGGCTTTCCCGCACGTCAACATCATCAGCAAGGCGCAACTGGAGGACGTGGGCGTCGACGAGGCGAGCCGGAACATGTCCGGGACCGCCCCCTGGGAGTTCCAGGAGCACCAGAGCGACCAGTTCACCCGGTGGTCCGCGGTGGAAGACCACTGGCGCCGGACCCCCGAGTTTGCCGAGATGGTATGGCAGCACATTCCGGAGGAGTCCACTCGCGTCGCCAACTTCAAGACCGGCCAGCTGACGGCTCTGGAGATGAACCTGGACTCCATCGCCGCGGTCAAGGACGTGCCGGGCGCCAGCCTGTTCAAGATAGCCGGCGGCAGCGCGGCGAGCATGGCCTTCTACGGCAACTGGTACGTGGGGCTCAACCCCGACGGCTCACGCACGCCGGAGCACATCGAAAGAGCCCCCGGCTTCGATCCGACCTTGCCCTGGACTTCCGGCAACCCGGACCCCGAATCCGAGGAATGGCAGAACGCCGCCAAGGTGCGCACCGCCCTGTCCATCGCCATCGACCGCCAGACCATCACGGACACGCTGCTGAGCGGCGAGGCCATCCCCGATCCGCTGCCGGCGTGGTCGTTCCACTTGGACAAGCTGCCGGCGGAGTACAGGCAGTGGGAGTTCAATCCGGAGAAGGCCAAACAGTTGCTGGCCGAGGCGGGCTATCCCAACGGGTTTGAGATCACCCTGACGCCCCTGGGTGGATCAAATTACCTTGAGGTGACTTCCGCCATCGCCCAGATGTGGGACCAGATCGGCGTCAAGGCCAACCAGCAGAACCTGCCCTACAAGACCTTCCGTCCGAGCATAGTGGAGCGAACCTACAACCAGGCGTACCAGCACACCCACGTGGCGGTTGACCCCCTGGACCGATGGTCCGGCGCCTTCAACCACGACACCGCCTGGAACTTCGGGGTGGACCACCCGGTGCTTCGGGACCTGATGGCGGAAGCCCAGGGCACCGTGGACAACGCGGCGCGGTACGCGATCATGGCGGAGGCGGCGAAGTTCATGTACGACAACGCCCTGTCGGTCGGCCTCTACGCGCAGAACCAGGTATTCGCGCTGAACGGGGACACGGAACCCTGGCCCGAGCACCTGAACTACGCCGAAACGCGGGACCTGACCGCGCTGGAGTACGCGCCCAACCTCAGCCAGTAGGAGAACGGGGCGGGCTATGATCATCCCTGACAAATCACCGCAGTAGTCGATCGCCAACGGCCATGCAGAGCAGGCTTACACCACGCCTTGCCCTGCCGGGGCGGGGACGTTAGGATACGCCGGCCGGCAGCGCGTGGCGCCGGAGTCCGCCGAGCGAAGGCGTGAGACGAAGGAGATTCGAGAGATGGCCCTCTGGAGACCCGACCCAACCTTTTACCCCTCGGCGCGCCTGGCCATGGAGGCTCCGCAGGAACGCCTGGCCTACGTCGCCGTGCTCAATCCCGGCACCGGCGAGCCGGACGCCATGACCGTGGTGGACTGCGACCCGAACTCGGCGTCGTACTCGCAGGTGGTCCACTCGCTGGAAATGCCCCACCTGGGCGACGAGCTGCACCATTTCAACTGGAACGCGTGCAGCGCGTCCCTGTGCCCGTCGTCGGCGCATCCCCACCTGGAGCGTCGCTACCTGGTGGTGCCGAGCCTGGCCAACAGCCGGATCTACATCATCGACACCCAGCCCGATCCGGCGCGGCCGCGGATCGTCAAGACCATCGAGCCCGAGCAGGTGCAGCGTGCGGGCTACAGTCGGCCTCACACCGTGCACTGCGGGCCGGACGCGATTTACGTCAGCGCCCTGGGCTCCGCCACCGGCGACCGTCCCGGCGGGATCATGATGCTGGACCACTACACCTTCGAGCCCATCGGGCCGTGGGAGCTGGACCGCGGGCCGCAGGAACTGGCCTACGATTTCTGGTGGCACATCGGCATCGACACCATGATGACCAGCGAGTGGGGCACCCCCGAGATGTTTGAGGCCGGGGCGCGGCTGGAGGACATCGTGGGACAGAACTACGGCCACGCGCTGCACTTCTGGGACATGCGCCGACGGTCGCACCGGCAGGCCGTTGACCTGGGGTCCCAGCACCAGATGGCCCTGGAGCTGCGTCCGGCGCACAACCCGACGCGGCACTACGGGTTCTGCGGGGTGGTGGTGAGCACCGAGGACCTGTCCGGCTCCATTTTCGTCTGGTATCGTGACGGCGACGAATGGGCGGCGCGCAAGGTCATATCCGTGCCGGCCGAACCGGCGGACGCCGCGGATCTGCCGCCGGCCCTGCAGCCCCTGGGCGCGGTGCCGCCGCTGATCACCGACATCGACCTCTCGCTGGACGACCGGTTCCTCTACGTGTCCTGCTGGGGGATCGGCAAGCTGCTGCAGTACGACGTGTCCGACCCGTTCAACCCGGTGCTGACCGGCGAGCTGGAGATGGGCGGCGTGGTGCGCAAGGCGGCGCATCCCACCGGCGCGGCCCTCACGGGCGGCCCGCAGATGGTGGAAATCAGCCGGGACGGCCGGCGGGTGTACCTGACCAACTCGCTGTATTCCTCCTGGGATGACCAGTTCTACCCCGACGGGCTGAACGGCTGGCTCAGCCGCATCGACGTGAACCCTGAGGGCGGAATGTCGGTGAACGAGGACTTCTTCGTCGATTACGGGAAGACGCGCACCCACCAGGTGCGATTGCAGGGCGGCGACGCCTCGTCAGATACGTACTGCTTCCCATAGAGGCACATTAGCCTCGGCTCCAGGGCCGCCGGACCGGCAGTGTCGGCAGTGTTGCTGCACGCCCTCATTCCCGATCCGGCGGCCTTGGCATCGCTGGGCCCGTGGCTGGGCCTGGCCGCGCTGGGAGTGTTCCACGGGCTGAACCCGGCGATGGGGTGGCTGTTCGCCGTGTCGCTGGCGTTGCAGCGGCAGCAGGCGGCGCAGCTGTACACGGCCACGGGCTACATCGCCGTCGGACACCTGGCGTCGGTGGTGATTATCATGGCGGCGCTGGCCGTTGCCGGAGCGTTTCTGCCCCTGAGATGGGTGCGGATCGCCGCCGGCGCGATACTGCTGGGGTTCGGTTTCTACCGGCTGGCGCGATATTACCGACACCCCCGGTGGGTGGGGATGAACGTGGGCGGACGGGACCTGATCGCCTGGTCGTTCCTGATGGCGACGGCCCACGGCGCCGGATTGATGCTGGCTCCGGTGGTCCTGTCCCTGACCCGGCCGGACGCGGCCTCGGGCATCATGGGCGACCTGGGCGAGCACGGCGGCTTCCTGTCCCTGACCGACGCTCCCATCTGGTGGGTCGTCGGGCTCTTGATGCACACCGTGGTCATGCTGGCGGCGATGCTGGCAGCGGCGGCGGTGGTCTACCACCGCGTCGGCCTGGCGTTCCTGCGGCGGGGCTGGATCAACCTGGACCTGCTGTGGGCAGGTTCGCTGGCGGCGGCGGGGGCGATTACGCTGGTGTGGGCGGTGGTGGGGTAGGTTGGGTTGAGATGGCGGGCGCTAGGGCGCAGCCTACCGGCGCGGCCTGACCCGCACCGCGCTGGCCTCGACTCCCGTTTCCGCCTCCGCCTTCCTGCGGCGGTCGGCGGCGCGGCGCTCCCTCGTCCATGATTTGCGCGTGAACTGGCGACCCAGGCCGCGCTCGATCTCGCGCCACTTGCGGTCTTCGTCCGGCGTGATGAACGTGATCGCCTCGCCAGCGCGACCCATGCGGCCGGTGCGGCCCACGCGGTGCGTGAACAGTTGCTCTGAGTCGGGGAGGTCGAAATTGATCACCTGCGCGATGCCCTCGACGTCCAGGCCGCGCGCGGCCACGTTGGTGGCAACCAGGATCGGCGCGACCCCCGAGCGGAAATCGCTCATCACGCGCTCGCGGGCGACCTGGCTGAGGTTGCCCTGGAGGGCGCCCACGGGGTAGCCCAACTCATCCAACCGTCCGGCCAGTCTTTTGACGCCGTGCTTGGTCTTCCCGAAGACCAGGACCGGCGCCCCGTCCCGGCGGTCCAGCAACGTGCGCAGCGCGTCCATCTTGTCGGTCTTCTGGATGCTGTAGACGAGATGCTCCACGGTGGGCAGCGCTTCAAGATCGGCGTCAACTGCCACCGTCACCGGATCGTGGAGGTGTTTCCGGGCGGTCTTCGCCACCCAGTCCGGCACGGTGGCCGAGAACAGCGCTGTCTGCCGTTGCGTCGGGGTCTCGCTCAAAATGGCGTCGACGTCGCGGGCGAAGCCCCGGTCGAGCATCTCGTCGGCTTCATCCAGCACCAGGAAGCGCACTGATCTCAACTTCAGGCTGCCCTGGCGGACGTGATCCAAGGTGCGGCCCGGCGTGCCGATGATGATCTGCGCGCCCTGCTGCAACGCCTTGTGGTCCTTTCCCACCGACCGTCCACCGTAGAGCAGGGTGACGTGCAGCCCCTGCGGTCTGGCCAGATCCTCCACGACGCCGCCCACCTGGATGGCCAACTCGCGGGTGGGCACCAGGACCAGCGCCTGCACCTGCCTGGAGGCGGCATCGCACTGTTCCACCAGCGGCACCGCAAAGGCCAGGGTTTTGCCGGAGCCGGTGCGCGCCTGACCAATTAGATCCCGCCCTTCCAGCAATGGCGGTATCGCCTCTTCCTGTATCGGCGTGGGCTCGGAGATGTTCATGCCGGCGATGGCGGTTCGGGTCGCGCGATTCAGCACCATACCGGGGAAGACGGTTTTCCACGACGGGGCGTCACACTGGTCCGCATCGGCGGATACGGCTGGGGAGTCCGACTTGCGGCCTTCCGCGGAACGGGAGGATGCGACGCCGTTGCGCCGCAGGTACAGGCAGGATGAACAGTAAACAGGCCGACCCTCTGTCGGCCTGAAGGGAACGGTGGTTTCGTCTCGGCAGTCCGCACAAATGGCGGGGTGCCGCGGCGGTCGATTGATCTGTGGGCTGTTGGTATGTTTGCGATTCCTGGAGCGTGTATCAGTCTGGCGGGGTTGAGATGACATACAGGGAAAGACTCCTTGGTCTCGAGAGGGAAAGAATGCGGCGCACCTCGCGCCGAGCAAAACCGTGCATTATGATGAAGTTCGTCGCCGCAAAAACCATCTATGCAATTTATCGGCACATATCCATTGTAACAGCGTCCCGCACCAGTCTACGTCTCGCATCAGTTTCACGCGTGTCCAGTTTGGTGCGGGAAAACGTCAGAATCAGGATTTTCAAGATTTCGGGATTATCAGGATTGGAACCGCTCCGCAATAGAGCTCTTCCAATCCTGCCCAATCATAAAATCTCGTAATCCTGATTCTGACTATCCACGGACGCCGGTATGCTTGAGGCGAGATCGCTGCTGGCAGTCCGGTAACCGGGGCCGTATACTGGCCCCACATTTACATACTGCGGGTTCGGATGCGCGATATCGACCGCTCCCGAGCAGCAGATAAAGAAGGAACGGTTATCACCAATCAGACAGTGAGCCCGCCGAACCGCGATCCGGCAGGCGACCGGGAACTCGCAGACGCCACGGCGGACATTTCAATAGAACGGCAGCGCAACGAGGAATATTTCAAGCTACGGCGTTTGGTAATAGAACACGGCCTTCTGGATCGCCAATACGCCTCTTACGCAGTCAAGGTATCAATCGCATTCGCGCTGCTCATCGCCAGCGTAGCCATACTGGTCGTTTTTGACAGCCTGTGGGTGCAGCTGGTGAACGCGGTCCTGATGGCAGGCGCGTTCAGCCAGTTCGCTTTCCTGGGGCACGACTCCGGACACCGCCAGGTCTTCCGGTCGGTGAAGCGGAACGACATGCTCATGATGCTGGCCGCGCTGGTCACGGGCCTGGCGCCCAGTTGGTGGCAGGACAAGCACGTCAAGCACCACGTCAGTCCCAATCAGATCGGGCATGACGGCGACATCGAAATCTCGGTATTCGCTTTCACCCGCGGGCAGGCGCTGGAATCCGGGGGAGTGGCGCGGTTCTTCATCCGCCATCAAGCCTTCTGGTTCTATCCCATGCTCCTGCTCACGTCGTACAGTCTGCTGTTCGCCGGCATCGCCTTCCTGGCGCGGCGGCAAGGGGTGAAGTATCCGGTCCTGGAACCCATTGTCGTGGCGGCCGCAGTAGCAGCCTATCTCGCGCTGGTTTTCACGTTCCTGCCCTTCTGGCACGGGGTCCTGTTCATCGTGGTCCATCGGGCTCTGGTTGGATTGCACCTGGGCTCGGTTTTTGCGCCCAATCACAAGGGAATGCCGATCCTGGCGCCCGAAACCGAGCTCGATCACCTGCGGCAGCAGGTGTTGACGTCGAGAAACGTCATTCCCAATCCGGTCGTCGATTACATGTACGGCGGGTTGAACTACCAGATCGAGCACCACCTCTTCCCCAACATGCCCCGCAATCGGTTGAAGGATGCGAGGCCCGTCATCCGTGCTTTCTGCGCCGACCACGGCGTGCCCTATCACGAGACGGGTTTCTGGCGGTCCAATCAGGAGATACTGAGCTATCTGCACGCGGTGAGCGCTCCCCTGCGTCAAAACCGGTGCAAGCCAATGAGCAGCCTGGATCGCCTGGCCGGGGGCCCTGCCCTGCCGGAGCAGCGCCCAAGATATGCTCTCTTCTGAACGCACCCGACGGCGGCATCGCTAACCCAGCGCGGCTAGCCACTCCCCGATGGCCTGGCCGATTGCGGCGGGGGAGTCTTCCTGGATGAAGTGGTAGCCCTTGACCGTCACTTCCCGTTGGTTGTGCCAGTCACGGCAGTATTCGCGCTGCGCTCCGGTGAGGATGACGCCCGGGTCGGCGTTGACGAATAGCTTGGGGACGTCGCTGGTGGACAGCCATCGGGAGTAGGCATCGACGATGGCCACCACGTCGGCGGGCTCGCCGTCCAGGGGAATCTGGCGGGGCCAGGTCAGGGTCGGCCGGCGGGACTCGCCCGGCTCCAGGTAGGGTCGCCGGTACAACGCCATCTCGTCCTCGGTCAGGCCGCGCATCACGCTGGCGGGCAGGATGCGCTCGACGAACACGTTCCGCTCCAGGATGATCTGCTCGCCGTCCGGTGAGCGCATGGACTGGAACAGCCCGCGGGAACGCTCGGGCCACTCATCCCACGTCAGCGGCCGCACGATGGCCTCCATGTAGGCGATACCCTTGACCCGATCCTGGTGTCGATTGGCCCAGTGGAACGCCAGGGCCGATCCCCAGTCATGGCACACCAGGGTGACGTTCTCAGTCAGGTCCAGGGTATCGAACCAGGCGTCCAGGTAGCGAGCATGATCGACGAAACGGTAGGAGCCGTCCGGAGCGCGGTCCGAGTCGCCCATGCCCAGCAGGTCGGGAGCCAGGCAGCGGGCCATCCCCGACACGTGGGGGATGACGTTGCGCCACAGGTAGGACGAGGTGGGATTGCCGTGCAGGAACACCACCGGGTCGCCCTGGCCGGTATCGACGGTGGACAATTCCACATCCAGCGCCGGCACGCGGCGTCGCGGATGGGGATCGGCGGCGGGGATTTGTTGGTCTGACATTGAGTGCGCTCCTAACGGTCTTCTATCTACAGCGTGTTGACATATTGAGCGCGGTACCCGGAAATCGGGTTCCAGGCTACTTCTTGGGAAGCGTCCGAGAGCGTTTTCCCGAGCCAACACTAATTGCAACACTTTTGGCGCCTGGGACCGCCGCGGGATCATTGTGGCACGGACCAGACTCGAACCGGCGACACATACGGTATCACGCCATTGCTCTACCAGACTGAGCTACCGTGGCGCCGCTCCATGCCAAGCCTAACGCGACAGAACGTGTCAAGCCGCGTCAGTTGGGCGCACGGTAGCCGTCGGTTCCACTGATGTCATGCTGGACGACTGACAGCGATATGGCGAGGCTGTCCGTGATGTCCGGCCTGGTGGCGTCGGCGGCGCCGCGCTGGGCTGCCTTCTCCAGTGAGGATAGTTTTTCGCCGGAGGGCGGAGTCGCCATCTGGACGGTCACGACGATTTCAATGGCGTCGCTGTCGTAATAGGTCACGCTGTCCTGCACGCCGTCCTCTGCCATGACCGCGTAATGCGCTCCGACTACCGCTTCCTCCGCCTCCTTCTTGGTGAACCCCGGGTCTTTACCGGTTTGTAAGCTGACCGTAACGTGGGGGTTTTCGGACTGAAATTTGTCGATGGCATTCCGGGCGTTGCCGGAGATGGAACCTGAAAACTTGATCCAGGCCGTTGATCCACTGGTGCTGGCAGCATCAACGACGCTGCCGGGGTCCTCGTCCTCGATGGCCGTTACCATCTTTGAGAAATCATCGCGCCAGCCAAAACGCATGATGGATTCATCGAGAGTGATGCCATCCTGGTTCGCGATGAATTGCAAGTCGTTCACTTCAGCGGGGCTGTTGATGCTGGCGTGTTGGCGGATTAGCGCAGCTACTTCATCGGGGGTCAATGTCGCCAATTTCTGGTGACTCACCGCCGTTTTGCCGTTGTTGCCGGGGGCGGCCGCCATCGCCACGATTACGACCACCACCGCGATCACGGCCAGAATGCCGCCGCCGTAGGCGAGCCACATGTACCAGCGGGTCCAACGATTTTTTGGTGAGGCGCGTCGTTCATTCTCGTTCATTATCGGGAAGCCTCGTCTGATCATAAACTGTGGTCGAAGAAAGTAGTGACCCGCGCCGTCTCACCAGACGGCGCGGTATTTATTCGTCAACACGCCCTGGTCCATGGTATCAGGCGTTCACGGTGGCGTAGCTATCCGACAACAGGTCCGCCGGATGGTGCGGAATCTGCGATACTTTGCATAATGATTACGATATTCGTTGCCAAATTGACACGCAAATAATGCGGACTTACACTGCGGCTACTTCTATATGCTCTTGTCGTCAGAAAGGGCACGGGAATTTGCACAACGCCGCTTCTGGGAGGTGACCCTATGCCGGAATTTGACTTGGTAATTCGCGGTGGAACCGTAATCGACGGCACCGGCCTGCCCCGCGTCCGCGCCGACGTGGGCATCAAGGACGGGCGGGTGGCCATGATCAGCGGGCGCATCAACTCGGCCGGCGCCAGGGAGCTGGACGCCAGCGGCTGCATCGTGGCCCCCGGCGCGGTGGACCTGCACACCCACTATGACGCACAACTGAACTGGGACCCCTACGCGTCGCTGTCGGGGTGGTTCGGCGTGACGTCGCTGACGGTGGGGCAGTGCGGCTTCGGGTTCGCGCCGACCCGGCCCGAGGACCGGGACCTGAACATGCGCATGATGAACCGCATCGAGGCCATTCCGCTGGAGTCCATGCGGCTGGGCATGCGCTGGGACTGGGAGACGTTCCCCGAATACATGGACAGCCTGGATCGCCAGGGCCTGGGGGTGAACGTCGGCGCGCTGGTGCCCTTCTCGCCGCTGCGAGGCTACGTGCTGGGCATGATCCCGGCGCGGGAACGCACGTCCGTGACCGAGGCCGAGCTGAACCAGATGAAGCAGATCCTGTACGACTCCATGAAGGCGGGGGCGTTCGGGATCTCCGCGGACAAGAACCTGGAGGACCGGCCCGAGGACGGCAGCTGGCTGCCCAGCCACGTGGCGTCGCCCGAGGAGTTCTACGCCCTGTCCCAGGTCATGAGCGAGTTCGGCGTGGGCCACCTGGGCTGGACCATTGGCATATCCGACGACCGGCCCGGCCAGCGGGAAATGCTGGCGGAGATGGTGCGCATGAGCGGACGCCCGCTGCACGTTGCGCTGGGCGATGAGGAAGGCTACGACTGGCTGGAGGAGGTCCGCAAGGAGGGGCTCCCTGTGCTGGCGCAGCAGGGCTCGGTGCCGACCATCGCCGAGTTCAAGCTCTCCGAGTACAACCTGTTCGACTACATGCCCAACTGGGTGCAGCCGCTGGTGGGCTCCAAGGAGGAGCGCATCGCCAAGCTGTCCGAGGACGGCATACGGTCTGGCATGAAGCGCGACGTCATCGAGCGGCCCCACGCACGCACCGACTGGACGCAGGTGCAGGTGGTCGAGGTGGCGCTGGAGCGGAACCTCAAGTACGAGGGCCTGTCCATCGCCGACATCGCCGAGGCTGAGGGCAAGCACCCGCTGGACGTGTTCCTGGACATCGCCCTGGATGAGGACCTGGAGACCGAGTTCGCTCACCCGGCCGGCGGACAGGGGGACGACGCCCGCGCCGAGCGGTTGGTCAACCCCTTCGTCCACATCTCAGTGTCGGACGGCGGCGCGCACACCCGGTTCCTGGTCAACAGCGTGTGGCCGGTGTACTTCCTGGGTCACTGGATCCGCGACAACGAGCTGATGACGCTGGAGCAGGCCCACCAGAAGATGAGCGCGCTGCCGGCGGCCTTCTCGGACATGAAGGGTCGTGGCACGCTGCGCGTCGGCGACTACGCGGACGTGATGATCTACAACATGGACGAGCTGGGACTGCTGTACGACAAGCCGCAGTTCGAGACCGACTTCCCCGGCGGCGAGAAGCGGCTGGTGCAGAAGCCCACGGGGATCCGCTACATCCTGGTCAACGGCGTCGTCACGTTCGTCGAGAACGAGTGCACGGGCGAACTGCCCGGCAAGCTGCTGCGCAGCTACGACATGGTCGGCTGATTCCGCGTGGATTGCCAATAGGCACGCGAACGGCCCCGGGGCTTTGCGCTCCGGGGCCGCAGTCATTCGGATAATGCAACGGAGTTGCTGCTCAGTGAAATGACGCGCTAGCTTGAAACCAGACCGTCATACCGGCGAAAGCCGGTATCCAGGAAATCTGCGCTCTAACCACGTTTGCCGGCTCGAAGGTTTTCTGGATTCCTGCTTCCGCAGGAATGACGTTTTCCTGTTCAGGGCGCTTAGCAACCCGAAACAACTACTGCGCCGCGCGTCGGTGCAGCCTACTCGTCCGGCACCAGCGCCACCAGCCGGCCCTCCTGCTGGGTGACCAGGAACGCCTTCATGCGGAAGTTGGGGTTGTTGACGCAGGTGCCCTCCCCCTTCTCGTACTGCCAGCCGTGGCCGTCGCAGACGAATACCTCGTCGCCCTCGTCCTCGATCTCGCCGCCCTGGTGGGGACAGATGGTGGACAGCAGTTTGTAGCCGTCGCGACCGCGCACCAGGAAATACCTAGCATCGCCCACCTTCACCGGAGCCGGGAGGTCGGTAAACGCGGCCTCCTCCCCCAGCTCGACTCGCACCTTTCTGGATCGGGCGGAGCCGCTGACCTGGCGAAGGGTGACGGTTCCTCGGCGGCGTTCGGTAGTCATGGCGATCTCCTCGCGGCGGTGGTCAAATCGCGTTGCTGTTTACCAGCCGGAGTATAGCAAAACCGCGCCGGTTTTGGCCCGGCGGTAGCCCCGTCGTCGCCGCGATGCTACACTGGCGCAAATCATGATACGAAAAGCGTAGGAGGCAGTTATGGTTGACCTCGGAACTGCGACAAGCCTGGAAAATCTCGGTCTGAAAGTGGGCACGCCGGCCGTCAAATCGGCGGGGGCGCTGGCCTTCGGGCCGGAGGGTGTGCTGTTCGTTGCCGACAACGTGGGCGCGTCCATCTTCGCCATCGACGTTGGCGACAACGGCAGCGGCGAGCCCCAGGACGTGAACCTTGAGAACTTCGACGCGTCCCTGGCGTCCTACCTGGGCTGCTCCCGGGAGGACGTGACCATACGCGACATCGTGGCCCACCCGGCGTCGGGCAACGTGTACTGCTCGGTGATGCGGGGCAGCGGCGACGACGCCATCCCGGTGATCGTCCGGGTGTCCGGTGATGGCTCCATCGGCGATGTGTCGCTGGAGGACGTGGCGTTTTCCCAGTACGACATCACCGACGCCGCCGATGCGGACGACCCGCGCCTGGTCACGCGGATGCAGCTGCGCACGGTGACCGTGACCGATATGTCATACGTCGACGGCCTGCTGCTGGTGGCCGGAACCTCCAACGAGGAGTTCACTTCCACCCTGCGGCGGATCCCATTCCCCTTCAACGGTGAGGCGAAAGCCAACTCGCTGGAAATCTTCCACGTCTCCCACGGCGTGTACGAGACGGCGGCGCCCATCCGCGCCTTCGTGCCCTACCAGGACAACACCAGCATCCTGGCCAGTTACACCTGCACCCCGGTGGTGCAGTTCACCCTGGCCGATTTCGACACCGAAAAGCACGTCATGGGCAAGACCGTGGCTGAGCTGGGTTCCCACAACCATCCCATTGACCTGGTCTCGTATGAGCACGATGGCGGCGAGTACCTGCTGGTCTGCAACGACCGGCACCCGCTGTTCAAGATCGTCTGCAAGGACATCGACGTGCAGGGTCCGCTCACGGTGCCGGATGACTCCCTGGACGCCTCACCGGCAGACCCGGTCACGCCGGGCGTGGGCGTGCCGCGCCAGTTGCTGCCCCATCCCGGCGTCAAGCGCATGGCGAACCTGAATGGCGACGCCGTGGTGATGCTCCAGCAGGACGAGGACGGCAGCCACCTGCGCACCTACGCCACCGCCACGCTGTGACCCACGGCCGTCACCTGCAACTGGAGTGGGCGCAGCTCGAGGGACGGGACTGCCTGAGAATCGGCGGCTGGACTGAGGCCGAACTTCGCGAGTTGGCGATGCTGGACGCCGGGGCATTGTCCCGGCGTCTGGCCGTTTATCCCAGCGAGGCGCTGCCATCATGCGGCGGGCGACCCGCGGTTCCGCCGGCCGCTGGGCGTTTCCTGGTGCTGGATGGGGCAATCTGGTTCGTGCCCCGCTTTCCCTTCGCCGACGGGATGAGCTATTCGCTGCTGGTCGAGTCCGGCGGCGGCGCGGACGGCGCGGAGGTCTGGCAGATCCGGCGGCCAGACCCGGAGGCGTCTTCCACCACTGAGGTCGTGGCAATCTACCCCACCGCCGCCGAGCTGCCGGTGAACCTGCTGCGGGTGTACGTGCACTTCTCCGCCCCGATGAGCGAGGGCTGGGCAGCACGCGCAATCAGTGTCACCCGCAAAGACACGGGCGAAACGCTGGATGACGTCTTCCTGCCGCCGGAGCCGGAGTTGTGGGATGCCCAGCGCAGAAGACTGACCATGCTGCTGGACCCGGGCCGCATCAAGCGCGGCCTGGTGCCCAACTTGGAGTTCGGCTACCCGCTGGTGGAAAGCACGACGGTGCGCATCGCAGTTGATCCCGCCTTCCGCGACGCCGCGGGCCAGCCCCTCCGTGCCGGCGCGCAACGCAGCTACAGCATCGGCCTGGCATTGCGGGCGCGCATTGAGCCGGCCACCTGGCGATTGAACGCCCCGAACACCGGCTCCCGGGCTCCGCTACTGGTTGAGTTCGACCGGCCGCTGGACCACGGCCTGCTGCAGCACTGCCTGTCGGTTCGGGACGAAGCCGGCCGGAGCGTGCGCGGCGCGGGCGAGATCGGAGAGGGTGAGCGCAGTTGGCGCTTCACGCCGGATGCTCCGTGGCAAACCGGCGAGTACCAACTGGTGGTCGAACCGCGCCTGGAAGACGTGGCGGGAAATTCGCCGGCCCGCGTCTTCGACCGGGACGTAACGAAGCCGGAAGACTCGCCGGGGGAGCGGGAGGCAGTGACGGTCAGTTTCTCGTGCGTCCCGGTCGCACCTGCGCCTGGGTGAGTCTGCGGAGCCGCAAGAATCGTGGTGACACGCCCTGCCAGTGGAGCCCTGCCAGTGGAGCCCTGCCAGTGGAGCCCTGCCAGTGGAGCCCTGCCAGTGGAGCCCTGCCAGTGGAGCCCTGCCAGTGGAGCCCTGCCAGTGGAGCCCTGCCAGTGGAGCCCTGCCAGTGGAGCCCTGCCAGTGGAGCCCTGCCAGTGGAGCCCTGCCAGTGGAGCCCTGCCAGTGGAGCCCTGTCAGTGGAGCCCTGTCAGTGGAGCCCTGTCAGTGGGGACGTGTCAGTGGGGACGTGTCACGCCACCATATCCCTTGCCTTGTCCCTCACCCGCCGGCGCACCGACATGCCTCACGCGGCCGGCCAGCCAAACGAGCGCAGCGCTGACCACGAAATACACTGCGAACACCCGGAAGGCAGCGTCCAGGCTACCGAACTGGTCGTACACGAAGGCGGCGAACAGCGGCCCGCCGATGCTGGCGATGAGGTAGAAGGGGCTCATCACTCCCCGGATCGTGCCCTGGTGCCGCCGGCCGAAGTGCGCCGCCCACAGCAGGGGGCCGATCACTACCAGCGCGCCCCCGGTGAGCCCGTACATCACTCCGAAAGTGGCGTATAGCTGCCACGCGGTCGTTGAGCCCACGCCGGCGAAGATACTGACCGCGCTGAACACCAGGACGATTATGGCCAACAGCCAGATCGAGTAACGGTCTGCCAGGAACCCCCAGACCAGCTTGGCCGCGAAGGCGCAGACACCGTATATGGCGAAGGAGACGCCCGCCTGCACGGCGGTGAACCCAAGGTCGGTTGCGTAAGGAATTCGGTGGATGATCAGTGCGCCGATGGACATGCCCGCCAGCACTTCATAGGCGACCAACAGCCAGAACGCCGGGGCGCGCAACGCCTGCCCAATGGTCCAGCTCACTTCACTGGCCGAATCCCCGGAGTCCTCGCCGGGATCCTCGCTCTGCTGCGTTTCGGGGTCTTCGGCGGGAGTGTCCCCGTCGGGCAGCAACCCCATGTCCTCCGGTTGCCGGCGTAGCCAGAGCAGGGAGGGCGGCACAACGACAATCCAGGGAACGAACCCCAGCAGGAACCAGGCCGTCCGCCATCCGAAAGCTTGAATCAAGAACAGAATCAGTGGCGTCAATACCACGGCGCCCACGTTGAGCCCTGCCGTCGCGATGCCGGTGGCCCGGCCCCGATGACGGATGAACCACTTGGCTACGGTCGGGCTGACCACGCCGTAACCGAGCCCTGGGACACCGAAGGTGCCGATGACGCCGTAGAACAGGACGAACTGCCATATCTCCCGCGTCTGGGACAGGAGCATCAGCGAGATGCCCAATACGATTGCGCTGCCCGCCATGAGGAATCGGGGGCCGTAGCGGTCCACAGCATAACCGATGGCGGGATACGCGCCGGCGCTGACCAGGTCTCGAACCAGGAGGGCGCTGGTCATGATCGTGCGGTTCCACCCCAGATCTTCGATCATCGGCTTGAAGAAGAAGCCGAAGGTCTGGGCGCCCAGGCCCACGCGCATCCCTTGGCTAAGGAATCCGCAGGCAACGATGTACCACCCGTGAAATATTCCGGGTTTGATGTTCATACCGAACTTGCTTTCATGATTGACATCCAACGGCGGTCATCGAATTCGTCGGCCGGTGAATCCGGCGGCAGACAATATAGGTGCCCCGGATAGCTGTCAACTTGTTCACAGGATTGATACGTACCCAGTTTCCCCAAACCG
The DNA here is from genome assembly GCA_965207585.1 of Dehalococcoidia bacterium. Taxonomy (GTDB): domain Bacteria; phylum Chloroflexota; class Dehalococcoidia; order Lucifugimonadales; family UBA3495; genus Bin87. The sequence continues at coordinate 1,151,479 of CBDBMT010000003.1, forward strand.
TCATTGCGAGCGAAGCGCGGCAATCCCGCTGCCGGAGGGATGGTCGGTTCTCCAAATGGCGAGATCGCCGCGTCGCTATGCCCCGCGCGATGACAAAGTGGACACGCATGCGGACGCACTCCCGGCTGCGCGTAACAACTTCGTAACATTTCCGTCATTAGTCCGTAACACCGGAAATCTAGACTGTTTCAGTAAATTTTGGCGCGACAAGTGCGTCCCAACACCACCGTCGACGGTACGGCCATCCGCTTTCGGGCGGGCCGCGGCGGCTGGACACCACAACAGCATCCGCTGGCGTTCAACTGAGGGGGAGATGGAGACATGGAATTCACTGAACTGGAAGTATTGTCCTTCCTGATATCAGCCGCTCTGGTGTTCCTGATGGTGCCCGGCCTGGCGCTGTTCTACGGCGGGCTGGTGCGTCACAAGAACGTGATCGGCACGATGATGCACTCGATCACCGCCATCGGGGTGGTTAGCGTGCTGTGGGTGCTCTGGGGATACAGCCTCGCCTTCAGCACCAGCGTCGGCGGACTGGGCTTCGTGGGCGACCTGGGCAAGTTTGGCATGGTGGGCGTCGGGCTGGACGAACAAGCCTTCATGATCTTCCAGGGCATGTTCGCCATCATCACGGTGGCCCTCATCGCCGGCGGCTTTGCCGAGCGGTTCAAGTTCCAGTCCTACATCATCTTCGCCGCGCTGTGGGTGACCATCGTTTACGCGCCGCTGTGCCACTGGGTGTGGGGCGGCGGCTGGCTGGGCAGTCTGGGCAGCGTGCTGGGTATGAGCGAATCCGGCTTTGCCCTGGACTTCGCCGGCGGGACCGTGGTCCACATCGCCTCGGGCACGGCCGCCCTGGCCGCCGCGCTGATCGTGGGGCGCCGCAGCGGTTTCGGCACGGCGACCCTGGCCCCGGACAACGTCCCGCTGGTGCTGCTGGGCGCGGGCCTGCTGTGGTTCGGCTGGTTCGGCTTCAACGCGGGCAGCAGCTTCGACCTCAGCACTGAGACGGCCGCCAACGCCTTCGTCGTCACCAACGTGGCCGCGGCCACTGCCATGTCCTCGTGGTCGATCATCTCCTGGTTCATCACCAAGCGCCCGTCGGCCAGCGGCGCGGCGGCCGGCGCGGTGGCCGGCCTGGTCGCGATCACCCCCGCCGCCGGATTTGTGGGCGTCATGCCCGCCATCATCATCGGCGCCGGCGCCGGCGGGGCCTGCTTCATCGCCGTCGAGCTGATGCATAAGTTCCGCATCGACGACTCACTGGACGTGTTCGGCATCCACGGAATCGGCGGAATGTGGGGCGCGCTGGCCACCGGCATCTTCGTTGGCATCGGATATGGCGCGCTGGAGGCCGACGTCACGCGCATCGAGCAAATTCTCTACCAGATCATCGGCATCGGCGCGGCCTTCGCCTGGTCCTTCGTGATTTCCGCCATCATCCTGCTCGCCCTCAAGTACACCATCGGCCTGCGCGTCTCTGACCAGGAGGAAGAGATCGGCGTGGACCTGACCCAGCACGGCGAGAGGATGAACATCTAGGCTTACTCGTCGGCTGGCCGGACGCCCCCGATACGGACTTCACGCCGACACATTGATGGGATGGGTTGCTGATGGCTCATCCCGTTGCATCTTTGTACACTGCTACGCTTGGCCCCGGTGTTACAATTGCCGGCAGCGGATGGATGCGCTGGTGCGAATGATCATCCGCCCCGGCGGTAACTGCAACGCCCGGGAGGCGCTATGACTACCGAAGAACTGAAAAGCCTGCGGGAAAGGGCCTGGGTCATCTACAACGCCGAAATCAAGCATCTGGTGGAACCGGAGCTCAATGGCAAGTACCTGGTGCTGAACGTGGAAACCGGCCTCTACGAAATTGACGAGCGGCTGGGGATGGCGGACTTCAGAATGCTGGAAAAGTACAAATACCCCAAGGGTGTAATGCCGCCCCACTTCGCCTTCCGCATCGGCTACCCAACCACTTTAAACGAGCGGCCCTGAGGGAAGCTGTTATGCCGATTCCGGGCCGTGTCAACGGCGACTCCAGGCGGATCACCGTGCGTATCAATGTCTCAGGCGATGCAGGGGAGTATCGGGAAATGGTTTTCGAGGTTGATACTGCCAGCGACGTGCAACTTGCTTTGTCCGCTCAGGACATCGTGGAACTCGGTCTAAAGCAGGCCGGGAATATCGATTACAGGTCCAATGGCACATCTCACGATATTCCCCAGCACGTTGCTTACGTGGAATGGCACGATGGCCAGACACCTGTATATGTTGTGGAGACCGAGCGGCCGGCTTACGTGGGCATGGGCTTGCTGTGGGACAGCTATCTGTCGGCGTATCTATTCCCAAATGGAGCCGTTGATGTCAACCGCATGGTGCATTGGGACGACCTCAAGCACGAGGCTGAGGAGGAGTAATCGCTATGGAATCCGAACCCTCCGAGCTTTCCGTTAGCGAGATACCGCTCCGCTGGCGCATTGCCGATAGTGCTGACCCCGCCGACCCACAAATCCATCAGGAGATCTCCCGTGCTGACTGACCACCATGCCGCGGAGCGCGAATACGTGCTCCGCAGCGCCCGCGACTTCGACGTCAAGTTCATCCGCCTGTGGTTCACCGACATCCTGGGCAACCTCAAGGGGTTCGCCATCACCGTGGATGACCTGGAGGATGCCCTGGAGCTGGGCGTCGGGTTCGACGGCGCCGCCATCGAGGGCTACAGCACCGACGCGGAAAGCGACATGCGGGCCTTCCCCGACCCGACCACCTTCACGCTGCTGCCCTGGCGTCCCCGGCGCAACGCCGTGGCCCGCATCTTCTGCGACGTCCGCACGCCCCGGGGGGAGCCGTTCATCGGCGATCCGCGCCACGTCCTGAAGCGCAACCTGGAGCGTCTGGCCAGCCTGGGATACATCTACTACGTGGGTCCCGAGCTTGAGTATTTCTACCTGCGGGACGCCGAAACGCCGGAACCACTGGACACCTACGGCTATTACGACCAACTCTCCAGTAACCCCGCCTCCGACCTGCGTCGGGACACCGTGCTCAACCTGGCCGAAATGGGCATCCCCGTAAAATACTCTCACCACGAGGGCGCGCCCAGCCAGCATGAGATCGACCTCCAGTACACCGACGCCCTGACCATGGCCGACAACGTGATGACCGCCCGGCTGGTGATCAAGGAACTGGCCCAGCAGCAGGGGGTCTACGCCTCGTTCATGCCCAAGCCGTTTTCCACGGCCAACGGCAGCGGCATGCACACCCACCAGTCGCTGTTCCGCGGCAACAACAACGCCTTCTACGACCCGGACGACGACCTCCACCTGTCGGTGATCGGCAAGCGGTTCATCGCCGGCCTGCTGCGCCACGCGCCGGAGATCACGCTGGTGACCAACCAGTGGGTCAATTCCTACAAGCGCCTTGTGCCCGGCTACGAAGCTCCGGTGCACGTGTCCTGGACTATGTCCAACCGCCTGGACCTGATACGGGTTCCCTCGTACAAGGCCGGCTACGAGACCTCCCTGCGTGTGGAGTACCGCGCGCCCGACCCGGCCTGCAACCCGTACCTGGCGTTCAGCGCGCTGCTGGCCGCCGGCATGAAGGGCATCGAGGAAGAATACCCGTTGCCGTCTCCCATCACCGGCGACGTCGGGTCCATGTCCGCCGAGGAGCGAACCACCCGCGGCATCGGCCGCCTGCCTACCAGCATGGGCGAGGCCATAGCATTGGCGGAAGACAGCGAACTCCTGCGCCGTACCCTGGGCGATTTCGTTTACGAAACGCTCATTCGCAACAAGAAACAGGAGTGGGAGCAATACCGTTCCACGGTCACCGATTACGAGATTTCGCGCTACCTGCCGTTACTGTAGGCTGCGAGATTGCCACGCTGCGTTCGCAATGATGGGTGATTGAGACGACAATGCAATTCTCCGGGAAGTTGGTAATCATCGCCGCGCTGGCGGTGACGGTGCTGCTGGTCAGCAACATCATCGCCATCAAGCCGGTGTCGCTGTTCGAGTTGCCATTCAATTTCATCGGCAGCAACCTGTTCGTGGTCTCCGCCGCCATCGTCTGTTTCCCTATCGGCTACATCATCAGCGACATTCTGACCGAGGTGTACGGGTTCCGCGTCGCTCGCGGGGTAATCTGGTTGGGCTTTGTATGCAACCTGCTGATGGTGTTCCTGTTCTGGGTCGGCGACATGATCCCGGGCGCGATCTTCTGGGAAAACCAGGCGGAATACGAGACCATTCTGGGGGCAACCGGGTGGATCATGCTCGGTTCCTTCGTTGCTTACATCGTGGGCGAGTTTTCCAACGCCGTCATCATGGTCCTGCTCAAGAACCGCACGCAGGGGCGATTCCTGTGGCTGCGCACCATATCCTCCACCGTGGTGGGCCAGGGCATCGACTCCATCCTGTTTTTCACCATCGCCTTCGGTGTTTCGGGGCTTTGGGTTGGACCCGATGGCTCGTGGCTGCCGGTGTTCAACGCCGCCGTATGCGCCTGGATCGCCAAGTCGGTGTACGAGATCGTCGCCACGCCGCTGACTTACGCGGTGGTGGCCTGGTTGAAGCGAACCGAGCAGATGGACGTTTACGACGCGCCGCGCTCCCTGAACCCCTTCGGCGTGTTCGGGAGCGGCGACAGAAACGCGGCCGTCCGGGCATAAATATGATGGCGGGTTCCACCGATGGAACAAAAAGAGCCTGAACACGGCCATCCCCACGACCATCCGCATGGCAGACCCGACAGCCTGGGCTCCGGGTTTGCGAACCTGCGGGGCACCGGGCTGCCGTGGCGTCAGGTGCTGCGGATTGCCGCAGCAAACATGAAGCTGAAGGTGGTGTCGCGGCGCGCCTGCTGCGGCAATCCCGGCCAACCCGGCTGTTGACGGCGCTGACCGGCGCCGGCGTGATCGGCGGACGCAGTAGTTAATGGGGCCGCCGGCTTTGCGCTACAATGGGGCCGAGCGCGGTCAGCGCCGTGAAATGGGAGAACCGCCATGACTACGCCCCAAGCCAAAATCCCGGCTGCCCGGCATTGGGAACCCTACCCCGAACTGCCCCGCGAGCCCAAGGATATGCAGCAGATACGCCCCATATACTACCTGCAAGAGACGTTAGTCAGCATACTGACGCCGGGCTATTCTCTACGGGACCATCCGACCATTCTCATCAGCGGCGAAATTCCGATTTACTATGACCCGGCGGCCCCGGCTACCGGCGGGCCGCCTCCCCACGTTATCCCCGACTTCCTGATCGCTTTCGACGTGGATACGGACGCCATCTGGAGGCGGGTGGGTTATGACCCGTTGCAGAACAACAAGCCGCCCGATCTGGTCATGGAAGTCGCCTCACGCCGCACCCATCGCAATGACACGCTGCGCAAGCGGGACATTTACCAGCGAACCGGCGTGCCGGAATACTGGCGATTTGACCCGGAGGGCGGACGCTACTATGGGCAACCAATCATCGGCGAGCGCTTGGTCAACGGGCAGTACGAGCGGTTCCCGCTAGTCCGATACGACAACGGCGCGGAGGGCTCCACCAGCGCAATCCTGAACCTCAATTTCCGATGTCTGGACCGGCGCTTCAGTATTCACGACCCAACCACCGGAGCGGAATACGAGCACCCCCAGGAAGAAAATGCCCGCCTGCGCGCCGAGATTCAGCGGCTGCGCGGAGAGGGCTGAATCCCATCAGGAGCGATACTTATGCACGCCGAACAGCGCCGGGTAGCCAACGAAGGTCTCCACTATCTCGTCATCTTTCCCGACGATTACGACGCCGACGCCGACTATCCGCTGGTGGTCATGCTGCACGGATTTGGCGCCAACATGCAGGACCTCGCGGGCCTCGCGCCGTCCATCAACCGCAAGGGCTACGTGTACGTGTGCCCCAACGCGCCCATCCCCTTTGAACTGGCTCCCGGCATGATCGGCTACGGCTGGCACCCGCCCCGCGGCCAAGCGAATGACGAGCATTTCGCCCAGGCGGAATCACTGCTGGACGCATTCTTCACCGAGGTCCTCAGCGAGTTTCGGGCCCAACAAGACCGCGCGGTCCTGCTTGGCTTCTCCCAGGGGGGAGGCATGACTTACCGAATGGGACTGGAGCGGGCGGACAAGTTCGTGGCCCTGATTGCGCTCAGCGCCTCGCTTCCGGATCCCGAAATCCTGCGCCCGCGACTGCCGGACCACCGCCGGCAGCCGGTGTTCGTCGCCCACGGCCTTTACGACCAGATGGTGTCGATGGACAGCGCCCGCCGCACCCGGGAGTTTCTCGACGCGGAGAACTACAACCTGTCCTACCACGAGTACAACATGGGCCACGAAATACCGGTGGAAGTCCTGCGCGACATGGTGCCCTGGATGGAGGCCCTCCTGCCCCCGCTGGTGGAGGAAACCGACCGCATCTTCTGACCCCTAAAGGAATTTTACATCGATAGACAGGATGGACAGGATCGAGTTTTGCTGTATTCGGATTTGACCAGGGTAATAATAGGCTGCGCTTTCGAAGTGCAGAACGAACTGGGAGCAGGCTTTCTAGAATCGGTGTATGAAAACGCCATGGTGGTTGCTCTTGGGGATGCCGGAGTCCCTGTCAAGGCACAGGCTCCGATCCAAGTAACGTTTCGCAATACTCGGGTGGGGGATTTCTACGCAGATTTGTTGGTCCAGGACAGGGTGATCATTGAACTGAAAGCCGTGGAGCGGCTCACCCCGCAGCACAAAGCGCAGGTAATCAACTACCTGAATGCTACCGGCATACCAGTGGGGCTGCTTATCAATTTCGGTAGCCCCAAAGTCGAGTTCCAACGATTTACGCGCTCAATCAACCAACCCGAACCATGACCGATGCATAAATATCCTGCTCATCCTGTGCATCGATGTAAGTTAATCCGTGGAGGTATCGATTCACTATGAAAGCCACTGCCAAGCTGCGCCAGATGCTCGCGTCGGACCGTATGGTCGTCGCCCCCTTCGTGCTCAACGCCCTTCACGCCCGCATCGCCGAGGACGTGGGACACCAGGCTGTCTACATGACCGGCGCCGGCACCGCCGCCGAACGCGGCTTCCCCGACGTCGGCCTGCTCACCATGACCGAAATGGTCGCCAACGCCAAGTACATCGCCGATGCTATAAACATCCCGGTGATCTGCGATGCCGACACCGGCTACGGCAACCCGCTCAACGTGCGCCGCACCGTCCGGGAGTACGAGGCCGCCGGCGTGGCCGCGATACACCTGGAGGACCAGGTGTTCCCCAAGAAGTGCGGCTTCTTCGCCGGCAAGCAGGTCGTTCCAGTTGAGGAACACGTCCAGAAGATCCACGCCGCCCTGGACGCCCGCACCGACCCCGATTTCGTCATCATCGCCCGCTGTGACGCCTACGCCGTCACGGGCTGGGAGGACACCGTCAGTCGCTGTCGCGCCTACGTCGAGGCCGGCGCCGATCTGGTATTCGTCGATGGCATCAAGTCCCAGGACGACATCCAGCGCTACGCCGCCGACCTGGGCGACGTGCCCCGCATGTACAACGGCGACCTGGCCACGACCCAGACCATGGATGAACTGGGCTACAAGATCATGATCTGCGGCAGCACCATCTGGCTCATCTACAAGCAGGTGCGAGCAGCCTACGAAGAGCTCATGGCTGACGGCAAGGTGAACCCGGACCGCTACGGCACCCGCTGGGACGTCGCCTCCGTGCTCGGCCTGGACGCCATTTACGAACTGGAGAAGAAGTACGGCGTGCAGGACGTGGGCACCGACGTGGCCGGTCTGGCCGCCGCGCAGGCTGCCCAGATGGCTGCCGATGCCGCAGTGCTCACCCCGGCGGACGACTGACCCAACCGGACGCCCCTAAGATTGGGCCGGGAGGCCGGCGATGAGTGATCGCTTCCGAATGCTATACGACGGGTCGTGTCCCATGTGCAGCCGGGAAGTGCTCAATCTCTATCGCCGGCGGCCGGAGGCCATCGAGCCCGTTGACATCTCCGCCGAGGATTTCGACGCTGCCGCGTGGGGCCTGGACGACGATCAGGTCCAATCGGCCATGTATGGCGTCAAGCCGGACGGCACCATCACGGTGGGGATGGAAAGTCTGCGCGAGGGCTACCGCCTGGCTGGCCTGGGCTGGGTGCTCGGCTGGACCCAATGGTGGCCGGCCCGCCCCGCTTTTGATCTCTTCTACCGCGGTTTCGCGCGCAACCGGATGCGCATCAGCAATTGGCTGGGCCGGTGCGACGGCCACTGCCGCGTCTGAACCCATCAGATTGACCGGCAACGACCATCGACGGGCGCTCAGCAGCGGTCGACGGGGGCGGCTCGTGTTCGCAGTATCCACTCCGATACCCATGCGCCCATCGTCGCATCATTCTGGCGCTGATAATCGTAGCGAGGTAGTCGCAGAGTAATGTGGCCTCTGCTCGCGTTGGGCTCTGCGCTGGCATTTTGCTTCGTCAGCGTCTGCGACAAGCGCCTGCTGTCGTTCCATTTGAATGGAGTGCCGCCGTTGTGCCTGTGGTGCGGGACCACCGGTCTGGTCTACGGCGCCATCGTTGCCGCAATCGTGGGGGTCCCGGCCGACACCGGCTGGCAGGTGGCGTTGATTCCTGTCGTGGCTGGCCTGTTCATGGGCTGCTCCGTGGTGCTGTTGTTCCGCGGCCTGCGCCTCATGGAGGCTTCGCGAGCCGTGGCCATCTCCCAGATCAATCCGATTTTCGTCGCCATTCTGGCTCTGATGTTCCTGGGCGAGCACGTTTCGCCCGCTCAATGGCTCGGCATCGCGCTGGTGGTCGCCGGAGCGGTGCTGATCTCGGTGCGCCTGTTCCAGGAGCGGCCCTTCGGACGCATCGGCGTTGGCGTGGCGGTGCCGAGCACCGCGGTTTTTGATCTGCGCGACCGCACCGCGGTCTACGGCCCGGCGCTGCTGGTCATCAGCGCGATGTGCGCCGCCTCCAGCTTCGTCGTCGCCAAAGCTGCCCTGAACGCAGAACTTCCCGTGCTCACGGTATTCGGGATCCAGCAGGCTACAGTGGGCGCGGTGTTCTGCTGCGCCGGGTTGAGTGGTGGGCCCCGCCTGTGGACCGCAGTGAAACAACCCGGCGTTCTGGCGATGCTCCTGTTCGGCGAATCACTGATGCCAGCGATCTCGATCCTGCTGGGGGTCTATGCCTACAGCCTGGGCCCCGCCTCCCTGGTGGCCGCGGTGCTCGCTACTCGACCGCTGTTCGTGTTCATCGCGTCGACCCTCCTCTCCCGCATGCGCTGGCAGTTTCTCGACGAGTCGCTGAACCCCCGCGTGCTGTTGGTAAAAGCCGCGTCTATAGTCATGATTGTAGGTGGCGTGGGCACACTCAGTGTGGGCTGATGCCCAAAACGGGAACTCACGGCTATCCTGCAAGTCGTTACGTTAATGATGCGTCGCAAGCAGCGAAAAAGCAGCGAATCCGTCGCAAATAAAACGATAATGTTTATCATCGTCCCATCAATGGTTGACAACCGCAGCAGCAGCGAATATTATCTTGTTCCAATTATCTGCGCCTTGAGCGTATAGATATGATTGCATACCTATAACGGAGTCTGCCAACGAATGGACGAGCTTGACCTGAAAATCATCGGTATCCTGCAATCGGACGGTCGTGCGTCCAACGCCAAGATCGCCCGCGCAGTGGGTGTCAGCGAAGGCACCGTGAGGCGCCGTTTGCGTCGCCTCATCAAAGAAGACATCGTCCATGTGGTGGCAGTCCCCAACCTGGAAAAGATGGGCTACGGGACCACCGCGCTCATCGGCTTGGAAACGGGCCCGGGCAAGTCGGATTCCGTCGCCGAAAAAATCGCCAACCTCGACGAAGCGCACTATGTCGTCGTGGCCACCGGCCCGTATGACGTATTCGTCTGGACCGCACTGGAGTCTGCCGAAAGTCTCGGTGATTTCCTGCGCACTCGCATCGGTGTCATCGACGGAGTGCAAAAGACCCAGACCTTCGTAACCCTGTCGACCAAGAAGCGTTTCACCCGGGTGTAGGTCCGCCGTTTCCGAGGCTCCCGCCCGGCGTTCCGGCCCGCCCGGTTCGTTTGCATTGCCTACCCGCCGTGCTATAATTTCCACACCCGTGAGTTGTGGCCCGAAGTTCGGTTTGCCACTGTCGACCCACACCACATCACCCGAGGGAATGCCGCTATGACCTACATCATTACCGAGCCATGCGTGGGCGTAAAAGACGCCGCGTGTGTCGACGTTTGTCCGGTGGATTGCATCTACACCACCGACGACGATGACATGTACTTCATCAGTCCCGATGAGTGCATCGATTGCGCCGCCTGCGAACCGGTGTGCCCGGTCACGGCCATCTTCGCCGAGGAAGCCGTCCCGAGCATGTACGAAGAATATATCAAGATCAATTACGACTACTTCAGCAAGTAGTCGCCGCGCCGCCTGGCGTACACCGGTCTCTCAGTGCGCCCGGCGCTTGGCTGCCGGGCGCACATTTAACGGTCACACGTTCTCAGATGTCCGCATCCGACCCGCGGCGGTCCGTCCGCCCTGAAGTCAACGTTGTCGTCTGCACCGACGAGTACGGCTGTGGGCGCTGGTACCATCGCGGCCGCAACGCGGAAGCGGTGCTCGACGATATTCTTAGCGTCGCCGCCCGTCTCGATGACGATCGCGTGCAGGTAACCACGTCCGGATGCATCCTCGGCTGCACCTACGGTCCGCGATTCGACGTCGTCCGCCGTTGGTCCGGCGAAAAAGCGCTGTACGGCTCCATCGGGGGCGAAGCGACCGTCACCCGGCGCGGGCGGGTGCGATTCGCCGCGATACCGGATGACCTGAATCAGGTTTTGTCCGACCACCTGCCTGAGACCGCCGCACCCATCCACTCCCTCAGCGGGTCCAACCCCCCTGCCAACATCGGCCTGTTTCGGCGCATCCTGATCGACTGTAGCCACGGTATCGGTGATCCAACCGTCGGGCTCGCCGAGGCCGTGATCATGGTGCACAACGCGGCCGCAACGGTGTCCATTCCCGCGACGCTGGACAACCTGCAATTCGTGGACGGCAGCGGCAAAGCCAGCGCAACCGGAGACATCGCCCTGCTGACCACCGACGGCGACGGTCAGGCGGCCCTGCAACTGAGCCGCATTCGCCAGGTCGAGTTTCTGTACCGGCAACTGCGCAACGGGATGCCGAGCTACTCCATCTGGCTGCGGGACGACGACCTGGCGACCGTGTACCGAATCTACCTGCGCCGCTCGGAAAACCCGGACAACAATCCCCGGCGTCATCGTCTCTTCATGGACCTCATTGAACGATATGGCGAAAAGGTAACCCTGTAACATCTCCCCGGGCCTGGTCGCCCGCCGCGGCGTTCTGAAGCGCTGATGACTCACGTGATTGACGACACGCCGGCGGACCGATCCAGCGGGGCTAAACTCGAGGAGGAGCGAACACAATGAGCAATATCGATTCCACTCCGGAATTCGTGCGGGAAACCTACCGCAAGATGGACGAGAAGCTGGCCCAGGTGCGGAGCCGGCTCAACCGGCCGCTGACCATGGCCGAAAAGCTGCTGCTGTCTCATCTGGACGACGTCGCCGATGCCGACCTGCGCCCTGGCGACAGCTACATCAACCTCCGCCCCGACCGCGTGGCCCACCAGGACGTGACCGGACAGATGGCCATCCTGCAGTTCATGCAGTCCGGCCGTGATCGCGTAGCGGTGCCGACCACCGTCCACTGCGATCACCTGGTCCAGGCTCGCGTTGGCGCTTCCTCCGACCTCCAGGATGCCCTCAACGAGAGCAACGAGGTTTACCAGTTCCTGGAATCAGCGAGCCGGCGTTTCGGCATGGGCTTCTGGAGGCCCGGTTCCGGGATCATCCACCAGGTGGTGCTGGAAAAGTACGCCTTCCCCGGCGCACTCATCATAGGCACTGACTCTCACACCGTTAACGGCGGCGGCCTGGGCTCCCTGGCCATCGGCGTGGGCGGAGCGGACGCCGCCGACGTGATGGCCGGCCTCCCCTGGGAAGTGCGCTATCCGCGCATCATCGGCGTCAAGCTCACCGGCTCCATGAGCGGCTGGACGGCGCCCAAGGACGTCATCATCAAGCTGGCCTATGAGCTCACCGTGTCCGGCGGCACCAACGCCATCATCGAGTACTTCGGACCTGGCGCCGCCTCTATTTCCGCCACCGGCAAGGGCACGATCTGCAACATGGGGGCCGAGCTGGGCGCCACCGGCGACGTGTTCCCCTACGACGAGCGCATGGCGACCTACCTGCGCGCCACCGGCCGCGAGGACCTGGTTGCCATCGCCGAGGAGTACAAGCATCTGCTCCAGTCCGACCCCGAGGTCGAGGAGCAGCCCGAACAGTTCTACGACCAGATCGTCGAGATTGACCTGTCCACCCTGGAACCCCACATCACCGGCCCCCACTCGCCCGACCGTGCGCGCCCGATTTCCGAGCTGGCCGCCGAGGTCGAGCGTGAGGGTTTCCCGGAACGGGTTTCCGTGTCCCTGGTGGGCAGCTGCACCAACTCCTCCTACGAGGACATGGAGCGCTGCGCCGACGTGGCCCGTCAGGCCGCCGAGCGGGGCGTCTCCGCCGCGTCCGGTCTGCTAGTGACCCCCGGTTCCGAGCAGGTTCGCGCCACCATCGAGCGGGACGGTCAGCAGGCCGCGCTGGAATCCATCGGCGCCACCGTGCTGGCCAACGCCTGCGGCCCCTGCATCGGCCAGTGGAACCGGCCCGAGGCGCGCGGCACCGACAACAGCATCGTCACCTCCTACAACCGCAACTTCCCCAGCCGCAACGACGGCAACGCCGGCACCATGAACTTCATCGCCAGCCCCGAGATTGCGATCGCCATGGGCCTGGGCGGCAGCCTGTCGTTCAACCCGCTGACGGATCCGCTGGTGGACGCCAACGGCAACGAGTTCATGCTCCAGCCGCCGACGGAGGCCCCGGAGGTGCCGCCCACCGGCTTCGACCCGGGCGCCGATATGTACGTCGAGCCGCCGGAAGACGGCAGCGACGTTGAGGTCCGCGTCGACCCCAACAGCAATCGCCTGCAGGTCCTGGATCCGTGGGATCCCTGGGACGGCAATGACTTCGAAGACGTGCCCATCCTGGTGAAGACCGAGGGCAAGACGACCACCGACTCGATCTCTCCGGCCGGCCCCTGGCTGCGCTTCCGCGGACACCTCAACAACCTCAGCGACAACATGTTCCTTGGCGCCAACAACGCCTACACCGACGAAACCGGCACCGGCAAGAACCAGCTCTCCGGCGAGGAGATCATGCCCATACCGGAGATCGCTCGCGCGTACAGCGCCCAGGGCATCCGCTGGGTCGCCATCGGTGACGAGAACTACGGCGAGGGCTCCAGCCGTGAGCACGCCGCGCTGTCGCCGCGAATGCTGGGAGCCGCGGCCATCATCACCCGCAGCTTCGCCCGCATCCACGAGTCGAACCTGAAGAAGCAGGGTCTCCTGCCCCTCACCTTCGAGGATCCGGCGGACTGGGACCGTGTGCTGGAGGACGACCGCATGAGCCTCGTGGGTCTGAGCGACCTGGCGCCGGACCGCCCGGTGCAGGCCATCCTCAAGCACGCCGACGGCTCCGAGGAAACGCTCAACCTGCGCCACACGCTGAACGACACCCAGATCGCGTGGTTCCGGGCCGGCAGCGCCATGAACCACATGAAGAACCTGGAGGGCGCCAGCAGTTAGACGAGTTCGCATACGGAACGACGGGGGCGTCTGCGGAAGCGGGCGCCCTTGCGTTTGCGCAGCGTCGTCGCGCCGGCAGGCTCGCTTGCCCGCCTTCATCGGCCGGTGGTAATGTATTCACCATGACCACGCAAATCAGCAACGAAGACATCGTCCAGCTGTTTAACAACATGGCCGCCATGCTGGAGATCAAGGGCGACACCGTCTTCAAGATTCGCGCCTACCAACGCGCTGCCAACACCATCGAACAGCTCAGTTGGTCGCTGGCCGCGGCCGCCGCTGCCGGCGACGACCTGAAGAAAATCCCCGGCGTCGGCAAGGCCATCAGCGAAAAGGTGCAGGAGTACGTGGAAACCGGCCATGTGGCTGCCTATGATCGCCTGGCCGATGAGTTGCCGCCCAACGTGCTGGAGATGCTCGAAGTCCCGGGCATGGGACCCAAGACGGTGAAAGCCGCCGTCGACGAGCTTGGCATCGGGTCCGTTGCCGAACTGGAGCAGGCCGCGTTGGACGGCCGGCTCGAACAGCTGCCCCGGATGGGCAAGCGTTCCGTGGCAAACATCCTGCGCCACATCCAGGCCCAGCGGTCCGTTCCGACCGCACGCCCCTGGGCATCGCGTCCGAGACCTGCGCTGCGGTGACCGCCCAACTGTTCGACGCCTGCCCCGGCCTGGTGAGCATCACCCCGGCCGGTTCCCTGCGCCGCTGGGAGGAGACCATCGGCGACCTGGACCTCATCGCGGTTTCGGATAATCCGGCCGAAACCGGGCCGGCCCTGGCCGCTTTGCCATCGGTCCGCGAAGTCCTGGTGCAGGGCGACGCCAAGACCTCGGTGATAGTCGACCCGGGCATCCAGATCGACCTGCGCATCGGCGAACCGGACGCCATGGGCGCGATGCTCCAGTACTTCACCGGCAGCCAGCAACACAACATCCGCTTGCGCGATTATGCCAACCGCCGGGGCCTGTCCCTGAACGAATACGGCATCACCGTCATCGAAAGCGGCGAGACCGAGCGGTTCCCCGACGAGGAGTCCTTCTACGGCCGGCTCGATCTGCCCTGGATACCGCCGGAACTGCGGCGCGGCGCCGACGAGTTGGACGCTGCCCGCGAAGGCAACCTCCCGAACCTGATTACCGAGGCCGACCTCCGGGGCGACCTGCACCTGCACAGCGACTGGAGCGATGGCAAGTTCCCCTTGGAAGAGATGGTCGCTGCCGTGGCCGCCATGGGCTACGAGTACATGGCCCTCACCGACCATTCCCAGGGACTGGGTGTCGCCAACGGCCTGACGCCGGACCGCCTCGCCCGCCAGATCGAAGTCCTGCGGAGCCTGCAATCCCGATACGACATGACCATCCTCTGCGGCTCCGAGGTGGACATCCGCGCCGACGGCGCCATGGACTTCCCCGACGACGTGCTGGGCATGCTGGACTGGGTGATTGCATCGGTTCACAACGCCATGAGCCAGGACCGGGAAACCATGACCAAGCGGATCATGCGGGCTATGGAGAATCCTCACGTCACCGTCATCGGCCACGCCTCGACGCGCCTGATCGGCCGGCGCGATCCGGTTGAGTTCGACATCGAGGCCCTGCTGCAGACCGCCCGCGACACCGGCACCGCCATGGAAATCAACGCCGCGCCGGAGCGTCTCGACCTCAAGGACACCCACGCGGCCCGCGCCCGTGAGCTGGGCGTACCGCTGGTCATCAACACCGACTCTCACCATATCGACGGATTGGCCAAACGCACCTTCGGGGTGGCCGTGGCCCGTCGCGCCTGGTGTGGGCCGGAGCACGTCCTGAACACCTATCCGGCGAGCGAGTTCCTCGCGTGGCTCCGCGCTCCGAAAGGGCAGCGAACCGAACATTTCGCGGTCATGGCCGAGTCCCGAAGCGCCGCGGCATTCCGACCATGACCTTCACGGTGGACGACACCGGGGTCGCGGTGCTTGCGCCCGCGTATGGCGAGGGCGAAGGGCTGCCGGCATACGAGCACGTCATCGAGCGGCTGCGCTCCCGGGCCGGCCGCACCGAGCCGTGGCACATCGCGCTGCTGGATGCCATCGGACGCTGGAGTCTCCCTCACGAGGAACTTTGGGGTCGGGATTGGCGCTACGTCATCGGCGGCGAAGCGCTGGACTGGCTCACCCTGGCCCACCGTCTCTGCCTCTCCATCCCTGATGCCGTGCCGCCCGACGAACTCGAAACCCTGCTGTTCCATGGGCGTCTGCCCGAGGACATCGGACCGGAACGGTTCCGTCAGCTCATCGGGCCCTATCGGTACACGGCTCACCTGAATTTCTGGTACGGCGTGGTGGTCGAAGAGGCGGTGCAACTGGTGACGGAGGACTCGATCCGCAAGAGCCGCCTCGCCCGCTGCTACGGCGACAGCGACGACGTGGTCGAGGATGCCTACCGCAATCTTTACGGCGAGACCCGCGCCAACCTCGTCCCAGAGTTCCTCGCCGGCACCGGCGAAACCTGGGGTTGCGACCCCGAGAAGCTATCCCTGGTTGCCTGGCAGGAATTCACCTACTGGCTGTTCAAGCGGCGCATCCGCAAGTGGCATCCGGCCCGGGTCGCCAGCGATACCCGACGCGGCCTGGAGCGGCTCCGCGAGCTGCGCGACGACGAAAACGCCGCCGATCCCGGGCACCTTATCATGGGCAATGCCGACCTGTTGGCGCTACCAAAGACAAAATAGGGGCGATAACCACCGCCCCTAAATCATTTTCGGCGCTGCGCTGGGTGTGTTCGGCTACAGGCCGTACACCTTGCGATAGCTCAGGCTCATCCGCTTCCGTTCGGTGTCGATGCTCAGGATCTGCACCTTGATCTGCTGGCCCTGGTAGACGATCTCCCGGGGATGTTCCATCCGGCGAGCGGACAGCTCGGAAATGTGGACCAGGCCTTCGACCCAGTCTTCCAACTTGACGAACGCGCCGAAGTCCATCAGGCGAGTCACCGTTCCGTCAACGATGTCTCCAACGTGGTAGCGCTCCGGCACGGTGTCCCAGGGTTCCGGTTGGGTCCGCTTCAGGCTGAGCGAGATCTTGCTGTTCTCGCGGTCCACCCGCAGCACCTTGAGGGTCAGGTTGTCGCCCACGCTGACCACTTCCTCCGGCGACTTGATCATCGACCAGGACAGCTCTGAGATGGGAACCAGCCCTTCCGCGTCGCCCAGGTCGACAAAAGCGCCGAACCCGCGCATGGACCGGACCGTGCCCTGGACGATCTGGCCTTCCTGCAACTCTTCCAGCAGGCGCTCCTTGGCTGCGTTGCGCAGTTGCCGCCAGATCCGCCGCTCGGTCAGCACCAGCTTTTCACGCTGCGCGTCCAACTCCAGGATGTTGAACCGGGCGTCCTCGCCAATCCGGGCATCGAGGTGTTCGATGCGGCCTTCTTTCGGTACCGGCGCCATCTGGGAAAAAGGAACGAATCCGCGCACTCCCTGCCAGTCAACCACCAGGCCGCCCTTGTTGTGCTGCACGACCTTGGCCGCCAGTTCGGAGTCCTGTTTGTGCAGTTCGATCAGGTCTTCCCAGACCTGCTTTTCCTGCGCCTGGTCGTAGGAGAATACCGCCATTCCCCCCGGCCCGCGATTGTTCAGGTGAATGACAATCACGTTGGTGCCCGGCTGCATTTGCTCGCGCTTTTCGTCGGTAAGTGTCCGCATCTCCTGTGGGGGAACGATGCCCTCGGTCTTGAGGCCGGCGCTGATGACCATACCCTCGTCATCGATGCGCACTATCTCGCCGGTCACTAAGTCGCCTCTCCGGTATTCCCTCGGCGAAAAGGCCGATTCCGGGAGTTGCGACATATCGGTGACGTCGACTACGTTCGGGTCCTGGGCTACCATCAGTTAAGCTGCTCCTTACTCTTGCTTACGGCCGGTTGGCGCGGCCGCACAGGTCGAGCAGGTACTTCGTTCTCGCTTGGATCACTTTCCCCACAATTCGCCTGCCTAATAATACTTATACGGCAGGCAAATTGCAACCGCAAAACCCAGGGCAATCGCGTCTTAATGAGATTTTTAGAAATGTGCTAATGTCCGATGATCCATTGCAGGTCGTGGAGGTAGGAGGGCATGGCACAAGCACCCAAGGCAACCATTCTCGATCATTTCGCCGAGTTGGACGATCCCCGGGTAGAACGCACCCGACACCACAAACTGGTGGACATCCTGGCCATCGCCATCTGCGCCACCATCTGTGGGGCTGATTCCTGGGTTCATATCGAGCTGTTCGGCAGGAGCAAGCTGGCCTGGTTTCAGAGTTTCCTGGAACTGCCCCACGGCATTCCGTCCCACGACACCTTCGGCGATGTCTTCGCCCGTCTGGACCCAGTGCAGTTGCAGGATTGCTTCATCTCATGGACCCAGGCCATCGCCGAGTTGTTGCCTGGCGAGGTGGTGGCTATCGACGGCAAGACGGCCCGACGGTCCTATGACCGTGCTGGGAAGAAGGGGGCCATCCATATGGTCAGCGCCTGGGCCACCCAGCAAAGCCTGACCCTGGGTCAGGTCAAGACCGACGAGAAATCCAATGAGATCACTGCCATTCCTCAACTGCTGGAGATGCTGGAGTTGAATGGCTGTATCGTAACTATCGACGCCATGGGCTGCCAGCGAGAGATTGCGCAGCAGATCACAGATGGTGGTGCCGACTATGTGCTGGCGGTGAAGGAGAACCAGGGTCAACTGTACGAGAATATTCAAGACCTGTTCGAAGGGGCCGAGGCATTGGGCTTTGACGGCGTGCCCTATGACTACGCTCAAACCCTGGACAAGGGACACGGGCGGGTGGAACGGCGGGAATGCTGGGTCATCACCGAGCCGGACTGCCTGGACTATCTGGACCCCCAGGGGCAATGGCCGGAACTGAAAGCCGCCGTCAGGGTGGTGGGCCACCGCACCACCGCAGCAGGCGACGCCAGCCAGCCCCGCTACTACATCAGCAGTCTGGCCGGGTCAGCGGAACAACTGCTGGCCGCCATTAGAGGCCACTGGAGCATCGAAAACTCGTTGCACTGGACCCTGGACGTGTCCTTTCGGGAGGACCAGTGCCGAGTCCGCAAAGACCACGGACCACAGAACATCAACACCCTGCGCCAGATCGGACACAACCTCTTGAAAAACGAGAGAACGCTGAAAGTAGGCATCCAGGGCAAACGACTCAACGCCGGATGGGACGAGGACTACCTGCTCAAAGTCCTCCTCGGATAAGACGCGATTGCCCTGCCGCAAAACCCATGGCATTGCTGCACTCGCCATTTGGAGCCCACAGAAGCGCGAGTAGAACCGTCGAGGCGGATTGCGTCGAGCATACCTCCAGACCCATGATTGCCGGTCTCCGGCACCTGCATTTCCTCATCGGTCGACGGGCGGAGTACCAAGC
This sequence comes from Dehalococcoidia bacterium, assembly GCA_965207585.1. Classification (GTDB taxonomy): domain Bacteria; phylum Chloroflexota; class Dehalococcoidia; order Lucifugimonadales; family UBA3495; genus Bin87. Next base: position 1,170,631 of record CBDBMT010000003.1, read on the forward strand.
TCGGAACCGTGACCAGAACGGTTTGCGGCCAGCGCTGCCATCGCGTGCGCCGGCTGAATTGACACGGATGATGCCTCAGTCTATGATTAAAGCCCGTTTAGCCGAGGTAGCTCAGCCTGGTAGAGCACGGCACTGAAAATGCCGGTGTCGGTGGTTCGAATCCGCCCCTCGGCACCATTTTTTCGATAAGGGACGGTTCCAAACTCAAAAACGGCATCAGTCAGAGGCGTAAACACCGGATCCGGCCCATTCTGCTGGACAAATTCTCAACGGTGTACAGCACCGCGCTGCAACCCACAGCACTCTGCCTATCGATCGCGCCCGGCAGTTCGCGGGCGCGATCTCCTTTTGGGACCGTCGCATGTGGTCGATACGAGGCCCGGCGTCAATTGGTTATCACTTCATTCCCAACGAAACGAATACCAGCATGACCGCGCTGGTCACCGTTCTGACCCGGCTGACGGGCTGCCGCTGGCGCGTAGAGAGCGGCGTAGCCGTTGTCCCCCACCAGTGCCAGGGGGCCCTGGGGCAGCCAGCGGCGCAGCAGCATGACCATCCCATCGCTCAGTCCCATGACGCGCAGCGCTGCCGCCACGGTGCGCTGACCCGGGGTGAGGATCGCGCCGACCAGCAGCAGTTGGGCTTTCCGCCAGGTTGGGCTGGTGAACAGCGTTGCGAAGGGATGGAGTACGGGCCCAATCAGGGGTGTTCCGTTGGCCTCGGTGAGCAGGTGATGCTTGCTCCCGGGCTTGCCCCGGTCCGTGGGATTGAGGCCGGTCTTTTTCCCCGCCGCCCACGGCCCGCGCTCACTCGTCAAAGATCCAGCGCGCTGTCCACGCAAGCCCGGGACCAGTCCAGGCGGTCCGCACCGTGCAATCGGGACAACAGCGGTTCGTGGAGCTTCTATCACACTCCGGCTTGCTGCCAATCCCGCAGCCGGCGCCAGCAGAGCCTGCCCCGTACTTGATACGGGGTCATCCCGGAACCACAACCCATCTCTTGGGGCAGCATCTCCCGCAAATATTTGGAGACGGGCAGGCGCCTACAAGTTTATTGAGGGTTCCTCATAATCCTTTAGCTTGTTGTAGATTTGAAGCCGGTGATGGTAGGACTCCAAAACTATGATCCGGTCGTCTGCGTCAACGTTGACAGCCACTGGCCGCCGGAACCGCCATTCAGGCTCCAGGTCGGTCCGTCGCCTGGCTTTGATGATATCCGGATTGGCATCGATGTAGGTCTGGGCCCATGGCGAAGGCTCTTGGGCGTCACCGACCAGCGCCGTAATATATTGGCCGTCGGCGGCGTAGATCTGGACTCGGTGGTTCCCCCAGTCAGTTACGTATACATCTCCATCTGAGTCCACAGCTACACCGGATGGCCCTTTGAGCGAACCCACCCCGGCGCCGGAGCCTTCGAACTTAACGAGCAATTCTCCAGTAGGGGCGAATTTTTGCACCCGGTTATTTCCCCAATCCGCGACGTAGATGTTGTCCTGACGGTCGATGCAGATGCCCCATGGCATCTCCAGATCTCCGTCCCCGCCACCTCGCTTCCCGAATTTGGACTGAAACTCACCGATCTGACTGAAACTCTGCACCCGGTGATTCAGGCTGTCCACCACCCAAATGGCTCCCCGGGAGTCGAAAGCAATTCCTGACGGTCCGTTTAGCTGCCCGTCTCCGCTGCCGGACCTGCCCCAGTGATATCGATAACTGCCCTCTTCACTGTAAATGGTTACCCGGTTGAGATACTCGTCCGAAAGGAACACTCGGCCGTGACGGTCCAAATCAATTGACCGGGGCCAAACGAAGCCCCCGTCGCCCTCGCCGACGGAGCCGAACTGTCCTTGAAAATCGTGGTCAAAGTTGATCTTGGTGACGCGCTGACCCAATTGTTCCACACCGCGGCTCAACACGTAAATTCGACCGTTCGATCCCAGGACGAAATCCTGGGGAGCCCAGAATCCCCTGCCGTCCTGACTGTACATGCCGATGCAGTAGCTGTAGTCATACACCCGGCCGGCGGCGACGGTGGTCAGCATATCCCCTCTCCCGCGAACTGTTTTGGGGTCCTGAAGCTACACGAAGGACATTTGCTCGAAGTGTCCACCGACGATAGGTACCGGGTCGAGTCCCAGCCACTTTTCCGCCAAAGTGGAGTAGAAGCCACGGAAATCGTAGTTGGGCGCCAGGTCTCCCTGAGTGAGATCCCCCGGTTTCAGCGAGGGATAGGTCCCGTACATTCCACCATTCACCCGGTCGCCAATGGCGAACGCTACCCCAGCGGCTCCGTGGTCGGTGCCAGTGCCATTATCGCGGACGCGGCGCCCAAACTCGCTGAACAACATGATAACCACCTCGTTTGAGGCGTCGTGCTCACGCAGGTCGGCGAAGAAGTCGCGTATGGCAACGGAAATTTCCGTCCAAAGTTTTTCATGTGGTCCCAGCTGGTCATAGTGAGTGTCGAAGGGCCCGTGGGAGGTGTAAAAGACCTGGGTGCCCAGGCCGGCCAGATGCACTTGGGCCACGTCTCTGAAGCGCCTCGCAATGGCATTATTGGCGTACTCCACGTTTGAAGAATAGGTTTCGGGAGCAACCCGGATGATGTCGGCGCCCCGCAACGCATCCCGTCCTGCCTGTCCCAGATATTCCATGGTCGGTCCGGTGCCGATGGTGGGAGCGTACATGCGGGCAAAGGTCTCCAACAACTGGATCCGATCTTGCTCGGAATCGATTCCCGGATTTGATGAGAGTACACCGTATGAAGGAAGGTGGTTGACAGAAGTGACAGGAACCCCCTTCATGGCCAATGCCCGAGGCAGGCCCTGGCCCAGGTTAACTCCCTTCAGCACGTTCTCGCCGTCAGGGTCCAAGTCCCGGACGACCTTGGCGAGCCAGCCGTCAATCCCGATGGAATCCGGCTCGCAGGTATGCCAGATGTCCATGGCGCGAAAGTGCGAACGGGGTGAATTTTCAAATCCGATCCCGTGAATGATTGCCATGTTGCCCTGGTCGTAGATTTCTTTCAACGGCTCCATACCGCCCCGGAATGCCAGTTGGTCATTTATGGGCAGCAATTGGTCTTCAGGGATATGGACCTTGGGCCGGTTATCCCAATACAGGGGATTGCTATGAGGAACAATCGTATTGAGATAGTCGTTGGCCCCGGTTAGCTCCAGCACGACCAGCACGGGGTCTTTATGGGTTGATGCCATTTTAATATTCTCCTACATCAGTCGTATGCGCTTGCCTAGGCAAACTGATATTCTCGCGAGGCGGCAATCAAGGTCAAGATCTTGCCCACATTGCGCATTGTAGCCCTGAATTCTTCTTGGGTGCTCCAGGCTAGATCGCCACATTTTTCGGCATGGGCAATCAATTCAGAGTGGGTCGCCCTACTGACTTCCAACGGTCCCATCGCATCGAGACAAGCTTCCACTATCGCCCCGGGGGAATAATCCCCATGCACGTGCACATTCACCAGCACCCGTTTGACGATAGCCTGCACGCCGGGTAGTGAGACGTCTCCAAATATCCTCGCGGCAAAGTTCACCCGGCGCATCAAAACGCCGGGGTCGATCCATTCCGAGCCGGTGTGCCAACCCTCCACGCTGGGAGGATTGAGCAGCGCCTGTCCCTGCCAACCGCACTCCAACGCCAGATTGTTGAGTCCTGGCTTGAAGCCTTCATAGTTGCCCGCCATACGCACCGTGCCAACGATCAATTCTGCCGGGCTTTTCACCCGGGCGAAGCGGGCATTCTTGAAGAACTCTGAGTTGAACAACGCTCGCAAAATGGACCGGATGTCGCCACCGGATTCATGGTAGGCATCCGCCAACAACTCGATGGCTTCAGGGTCAACCGGTGGCGTGACGTTCCAACTGGCGACATGGGGCTCGTCGGCGACGAAGAATCTGTAGAGGTGACGGGCCAGGAACCGGGCCGTAGCCGGTTGGTCCGCAATAATGTCCACGATGTCTTCGCCATTGAGGTTCCCGGTATGCCCCAGGAAGGTCTTCTCCCGTTCGTCGTGGTCCTCAGGTTTGTAGTCGAACAGCCAGTGGAAACGACCGTAGGGATTACGGGGAATCTTCGGGGCAATCGTCCATCCGGTAAAGGCCCTGGCTGCTTCCCTGATGTCATCCTCGGAGTAGTTTCCGACTCCGAGGGAGAAAAGCTCCAACAGCTCCCGCCCCCAGTTTTCATTTATGGCGCCGTCACGATTTCCCTGGTTGTCCAACCAGAAGATCATGGCTGGCGACTTTGCAACCTCTACCAGGAGGTCGCGGTAAGTACCCAATCCGTATTCACGGAAGATGGCAATTTGGCGAGTCAGCTCCAGTGGATTGTCCACCTTGGAGTTGCTGGTGGCGAACAACTGATGCCAGAAGAGGGCCATCTTCTCTTCCAGAGGACGTTGGGTGTTGATCATCCGGAACACCCAATTGGCCTGATTTATCGGCAGCGCCCCGGCCCCCTCATAACCCGGGAAGATCCGGTACAGCAGTTCGTCGTCTATGGCCGGCTGCCGCTCTGGATACAGAAGCTCCTCGACCACGGCTTCGTAGCCCTTGGAGACACGCTCCTCCAGTTCCTCACGGGTATCACCGAACCCTGCCCGTCTCATTAAATGGGCCATCAATCGAATGTCTTCTTGGTGGGGCATTACCGCCTCTCCGTTTATCGAGCCCAGAACACTGAGCCAGGCGCCGCTTTGCAGCATATTAGGATTGGCCAAGTCGAATGTCAACAAAAAGCCGAAACAGGTAACTGTGCAGAGTTGATGAGGCGAATTTGCCGGGTCCACGGTCCCGCTTGAAACGAGCCGTGCATCCCGGGGAGATCCTGAAATCGGTCCTCCGTCGGTCCATCTGCGAAAGCGGGGAGAATGTTCGCCTGGTGGCCACATGGGCGGAGACGATTAAGACATCCACGCTGTCGCTGAAGCTCAGGAGCATGGGTTTCAAGGCGGCGGATCACGATGGCTTCCTGGAAGTGGACGCTACCCAATCAGATTTGGCGCCAGACCGTGGACGCTTTCACTGAATCATGCACTAATTCATACGATAAAAGGGCTTGAGTAATACTTGTCTAATAGACCTGAGGATGTAACCTCAGGTGGCTCGGTCGCCGGATAGAGTGGCGAGTAAGGTACGGAACAACCGAGAAATGCGTGCCGGGAAAAACCAACCGGAGACCGCGCGCCGAAACAGCCACCTTCGCACCAGAGGCGTCCGGGTACGCTCTGCGGAGACCATCACATCAAGGACTTCGCCACGTGCTGGCGACTCTCGCGGAAGGCGGGCAACGCGCGATTGGTGACGGAAGCAGCGAGCCGACAGTAACGTCGCAGGGTCGGCGTCACCGCTTTGAGGATCGCAGGGTAGCAAGGGCAAGGAGGCATTGATCAAGTTGAACATTGCCGAAGAACTGCTGCTTTTGCTGATGGACGAACAGGTCGGCGAATACACTGCCGTCGCGGACCGAACCCTGGGTTACGCGCTGACGGGAGCGGCGCTGATCGAGCTGGACATGCGGCACCGCATCGACGTGAGCGCTGATGTGCTGACCGCCACCGACCCGACACCCCTGGGCGACGACCTTCTGGACCCGGTGCTTGCGGACATCGTCGAGGTTTCGCGGGGTGGGTCCCAGCGCCCGGAGTTCTGGGTGAGGCGCATTGCGCAAAGCTCCGAAGAACTTCGCGCCGGGGCCCTGGCCGGCCTGGCCGCGCAGGGCATGGTCGAAGCCGATGAGAGCGGGTTTTTCTTCCTGTCCCGGCTCGCGTCCCAATCTCGTCGCCACGTGGCAGCCCAGAGTCAACAGGTGGGTGAAACCCGGAGCCGGATCCTGGAAGTCATCTTCACCGACGTGATCCCTGATTCGAGGGACATAGTCATCATCAGTCTCGCCCACGCCTGCGGCATATTCCAAAGCATTCTGTCGCCTGACGAGTACGAGACGGCGCTCCCGCGCATCGAGCTCATCTCCCGCCTGGAGATGTTGAGCCAATCGGTGGTTGACGGAATCCGCAACCTGACGCTGGCCGAAGCCTACGCCCGACGCAGGGGTGTACGGGAGAAAGGCGGCGGTTGGCCGCGGGCATCGGGGCACCTGCCCATCATCGGCCACGCCCTGCAATTCCGCAAGACGATAAACGGATTTCTAACGGAGCAGTACCGAAAACTGGGCCCGGTGTTTGAAGTGTCGCTGTTCGGCAAAAAGTGGCTGGTGCTGACCGGGACGGAAGCGGATCGATTTCTGATGCGAGAAGGTCGGGATTGCCTGCATAACGATCACGTGGCATGGCAGGGGTTCGCCCAGCAGTTCGGCGGCACCAGGGCCCTCACCGGAATGGATGGGCCGGAGCACGTGCGCCTGCGACGGCTCATGCGGGACGGCTGCTCCCGCGGGCAGCTGGTGGAGGATCTGCCCCAGGCCGTGGCCATTGTGGACAATGAGATGCGGCAATGGCCGGAAAATCGTCCGGTTTCAGTTTATCCCAGCGTGCAGCGCACGGTCGTGGACCAACTGGGCACGTTGATGTCCGGCATATCTCCCAAGGATGGCGCCGGCAGGCTGCGGCCGGCAGTCGCCAATGAAGAAGTTGCAGGCGGACGCGGTGTCCCGTTAGGTCAACTCGAAACTGCTTGCCGCTGATTTTCGCAGTCAGGGAGGCTCCTATGACCGACCAGCCAGAAAATCCAGAAGAAGCTTCGCGACCGAACCTGAATCTGTTCGACGAGTTGGGGTCCATTTTGGATCACCCTGACACCGCCATTGACCAAAAACTGGAGCGCATTGTTGAAACGCTGAACGGTCTGGATGTCCAATTGCTGAAAGCGGTTTCCAAGTTCAGCACTCGGGAAATGGAAGAGGCCTTCAACACGTTCCTCACGCCAAGAGAGCACGACGAGACAATCCAACTCCAGAACCTCCTGATCGCGATCGCGTGTGCAGCCGAATTCAAAAGACGAGCCGACCAGATCGGACTCACGGTGATGGAGTACGCTCGCCGGATCCGAGTGCGCCGGGAGCTGGACAATGTCTAAATTCTATTCGGCCCGCTCCCAAGCCTCAAGGTCACCAAAACGTGCTCAGGGGGCTTTTCCAACCGCCCCATTTCCTTCCGTGTTCCCGCTGGCCATGCGGTAGCCGACACGGGGCTCGGTGATTATGTACTTCGGACTGCCGGCAGAATCACCAAGTTTCTGGCGGACCCTTTTCACCACATCCCGCACCAGCCAGGCTTCGCCGACCCTTTCCGGCCCCCACACCCGCTGGAGCAGCACACTGTGGGTCAGGACCCGCGGTGCGTTGACCGCCAACTCGTAAAGCACCGCGTACTCGGTGGCGGTCAAATTCACCGTTTCTCCCGCTACCGACACCCGGCGTTCGGCGAATTCAATACCCAGGTCTTCCACTGCGAAGGGTCCCGAGGCCTCGCTCTGGTAGGGTTCCAACCGCTTCCTCAACGCCGCCCTGATCCTGGCTCCCAGTTCCGTGGGCGAGAAGGGCTTGACTACGTAGTCGGTCGCACCCATGTCGAAGGCGCGGGCTATGACGTCGTCGTGTCCGTACACCGACAGGAAGATAACCGGCACGTCCGCGATCCGGTGGATGTCGTTCATCAGAGTGACGCCGTCGGTTCCGGGTAACATCAGGTCCAAAAGCACCAGGTGGGGCTTCTCCTCCTCCATAAGGCGGACCACGTCAGCAGGGTCGCCGGTGGCGATGGGAGCGTAGCCAGCCTTCGTTAGAACGTCGCGCACGTACCTCAGAGCTTGCGGGTCGTCGTCTACAGCCAGTACGCGCACCTGGCTCGCACTCGCCCTCCGGGAACGCGTCTGGGGCAATACCGAAAACGCGACTACGGGATCATCAACGGTCGGCAAGGTAAAGGTGAACCTTGCCCCCAGACCCGGCCCGTCGCTCTCGGCCCAGATACGGCCACCGTGGGCTTCCACGATCCCCTTGCAGATGGCCAGCCCCAAGCCCGATCCGTCGGCGCCAGCCCCGGCTTCCGGAGACTGAGCGCGGGAGAATTTGCGAAACAGTTGCGGCATCTGATCGGCGGGAATGCCTCGGCCCTTGTCGGCGACCGAGACCGCAACGTGAACTCCGTCCTGAACGGCGGTAACCGATATCGTCGCCCCATCGGGTGAGTACCCTGCCGCGTTGGAGAGCAGGTTGCTCAATACCTGGACGATTCGCCGCTTGTCGGCCATCACGAAGGGCAGGTTTGGTGTTAGGTCCATTTGCACATGGTCCATGTTGCCACCGCCGACAAACCTGAGGCGGGCCTCTTTCACCAGTATCCTGACATCCGATGGTTCCGGGGCCACCGACAGGGTGCCGGTTTCGATGCGAGCTACGTCCAACAAGTCGCCGATCAGGTACCGCATCTGGTCCGATTGGTCCCGGATTATGCAGAAGAACTGCGTCATCTCGGCGGGGTCAAGTTCGGAGGCGGATTCCAGCAAGGTGGTGACCGAACCTTTGACGGCGGCCAGAGGAGTCCTGAGCTCGTGGCTCACCATGGCGAGGAACTCGGCCCGCAGTTTTTCCATCTCCAGCAGCGGTGTCATGTCCTGCAGGGTCACGACGAAAGAGGCGAGTCGTCCGTCCTCTGAGTGAATGGGCGTTGCGTTGATCAGGACGCTGATACTGCGCCCGTCGGGGACGCGCAATACAATCTCCTCGGCGCGGACGGTTTCCCCCGTGCTCAACAACTCGGCCATGGGAAACTCCTTCAGGGAGAGCTCCCGTCCGTCGGCACGCGCGAAGGTCACCGCTTCCAGGAGGGCCTCGGGGGACTGCTCCGGGCCACTCAAGCTCTCTACGATCCGCATCGCCTCTCGGTTGAGGGATTCCGGCGCACCTGTCTGTGCGTTGAACACCGCCACGCCCACCGGTGAGGTATTCACCAGGGCTTCCAGATCATTTCGGGCCCGCTGCTCGTCGCGGTACGTGCGCGCGTTGGCGATGACCAGCGCCGCCTGGGAGGCGAACATCACCAGGGTCTCTTCGTCCGCGCGGGTGAACTCTTCGCCGCCGTCCCGGTCGGCCAGAAAGATGTTGCCCACCCGCTGGCCCCGGTGGAACACTGGCGACGCCAGAAACGGGACGGCCGGTCCCACCGGCAGGGGCGGGCGAAATTCGGCAAGCCCCATGGACCTGGCCTGGTCCAATAGGTCGGGGATCCGGAGCGGCTCCGAGAGCCTGCTCAGGTACTCGAAAAGCTGCCACCTCTCGGGTATGAGCCAGACCTGTTCGGCCTCCGTGACCGTCATTCCCGACGACAGGAAGTTCTGCACCTGTCCTCCTTCATCGAGAAGGGTCATCACTCCGTAACGGGCACCCGTGAGGGAGCGGGCCGAGTCCAGGACTACCTGCAACACAACGTCGAAGTCGAGACTCTCGTTGATGCGAAGGCTCGCCTCACTCAGCCGCGATAGGCGTTCCTGAAGCGCCTCGATCTCCCGGTTCCGTTGGTGTGATTGGGTCATCCCGTCCTCCTTGATTGAGATCCCAAGTCCGGTGGAGGTACGTTCATTCCGTGGACCGATCCAATTATACGTCAATACATATAAATATGTGATGTAACGATACCTTGGTAATAGATTGTGTCTGGTAAGATGTGGCGGACCTTCCAATGTTATAGCCAGTGCGTTGACGGGATCACGGTCTAGGCCAATGACGGAACGAGATGACGGCGAAGTGACCCCTGCCAATGTTCAACGGAGTGCTGGTGAGTGCGGAAGTCGATGACTGCTGGCTGTTGCCCCAGACTGAAGAACTGGGCATGGGCGTTGGTCCTGGTGGCCGGCATTGCCGGCGCGCTCCTGGCGTGCGGGAACGACTCGGAGGATCGGCTTCTGCGCCAGTACGCCCGGTGTCTGGTCGATCCCAATAGTGACCTGTACCGTCGTGAGGTGTCCAATCGCGTGGGCACGGCACCCCTGAGCGCAGCGGTAGCGGAGCGGCGGTTGCGCCAACAGCTGGAGCGGGGTGTGATCACCTTGAATGAGTTACGTAGCGACCACGCGCGCTACTGCGAGTAGTTGACGTCGAGCGTGGCCAAGGGTCTGGCCAACGTTGAGGTAACGAAGTCCGATGACGAAACCCCGTTCTCCCCGTCGCCCGCGGAACGCCCGTATGTTGGCCCACATCGCCGTGATGGAACAGGCGCTGGCCCACCTGCTGCGCGTGAACCCGCCCCCTCCAGACTCGCTGGAGCAGTGGATCAGGAACATCGAGACGCTGCTGGACGGGCCGCTGTTCCGACAATGGAGCGAGGATGCCAAAGCCCAATTCCTGACCGACGCCCGCCTTGCTCTGACCGCGCTGCTGCGCCCGCCCCGGTCAGGACCACCCGGCGCCTGACATTCGCCGCGCGCCAGACACGATGATCCGGCGCCGCACTGGTCGGGCAGGTACCATCAGCGGCGTGGCGATGTCGTCTCATCCCCGCGTGGGTCCGAGTTGCTCTGTCTAAACCAGGCGTTTCCCGCTGGTAGGCTACGCATCCCTCGCCGCTCTTCATGGGAGGTGTGTTCCAGGCGCTTCGACGCGGCACCCCCGTCCTGCCTCGAGCTTCTTGGGCGCCCGAACGGTCGGTTCGTGCCGCTCCCGGAGACATAATTCTGCGACATTTCGCCTCTAATATTACAGCAGCAGATTATATGATAGGTTGAGCCCATGACCGTTGCTGCGAGGGGAGGGGTTGTTGATGGGCCAAACCGTACTGGAGCAGGAGGATGTGCTGGAGTGGGCGGCGGGTCTCCAGGCACTGCACGAGCGCATCGCCGGCCGCTTTGGCCGTCGGGAGCCGCAGCGGCGAGCCCTGGCCTACCTGCGGGGATTGCTGGGGTCGGTGGAGCGCAAGAATGGGTGGCATTTCGCACCAAGAGCCAGTTGGCTCGGGTGATGATTGCCCGGGGCCCTGGCGGCCGAGGTGCCCTTTGGCTGGGTGGCCGGAGACACGGTGTACGGCAAGGAGGCCAAGCAAGAGGTGGGCTTGGACGAGTACGAAGTGCGTCGCTGGACCGGTTGGTACCGCCACATCACCCCCGTGTCGCGGCACGGGGCAGGCTCTGGCCCTGCTGGTCCATGCCTTTCTGGCCGTAACCCGGTTCTGCCGCCCAAATTTGGGGATGCCCCGGATCCAGACCCACCCGGATGTCGTTAGAATAGAGTTTCATGGAACATGTTCAGGGGTCCCGGTGCCAACCAGCTTGAGGAGAACCAGCGTCAATCCAACCGAGCGCTCTGCCATGGATGCGATGCTCGCGCACGGCAGAAGGAGCCAATGATGGTAGAAGCACAATTCGGCGGCGACAAAAAGACCGGCAAATGGGCATTCGCCAATCTCGAACGGCGCATGGTTGCCTGGCTGGTTCCCAAGGTGCCGTCCTGGCTGGAGACCTACCACCTGACGATGCTGACCCTTGCCTGGAGCATCGGCATTGTCGTGGCCAGCCTTTTGGCCCGCCAGAGCCTCCATTGGTTGTGGCTGGTTTCAGCCCTGATCGCCCTGCAGTACCTGACCGACGTCCTGGACGGCGCGGTGGGCCGCCATCGCGACACCGGTCTGATCAAGTGGGGCTTCTACATGGACCATTTCCTGGACTTCCTGTTTCTCGCGTCGGTAATCGTCGGGTATTCCCTGGCTCTGCCCCACATCGCCGCCTACTGGTTTTTCGCTCTGCTGGTGGTGGGTGGAGCGTTGATGGTGAACTCGTTCCTGTCATTTGCCGCCACCAACGAGTTTCAAATCTCAACGTTGGGAATAGGCCCCACGGAAATCCGGTTGTTCTTCATCTTGTCCAACACGGCGATGATTTTCTTCGGCGCCGCCTGGCTGCCCGTTGCGCTGCCCGTGATCCTGGGAATCCTCACCATCACCCTGGCGTGGTCGGTTTGGCGGTCCCACCGCCGGATCTGGGAGATCGACATGGAGAACAAGCGCCGCCGGGCCGGCGCTTAGCTCCGGCTCTCCCCGTTCCAGCGTCTGGTGGCGAGTCGGCAATTCGTTCGCCCAAACCGCAATCGACCGGGCGAAGCGGCCGGGAAAAGATGGGCTGTGACACCGTTGCAAACAGCGTGGACTGTAGCTAAAGAACGATTATCAGCCGCCTCATTGCATCCGGTCAGTCTTCCCGCTCGATCTCGGCGTACACCGCCCGCATGGAGGCGCCGGAGTCGTCCTCCACCTCGGTGAACCACTTGATCAGAGAGCGCGTCAGCTGGTCGACCGACTCATCAACTGAGGCGGCCTCATAGCGCTGGCGCACGGTGGGCAGGGTTACACGACTTTGGGCTTCGCGCATCCAGACGATCTTTTCCTTGTCGGTCATGTCGGAACCGGCCACGCGCAGCCGCTCGGCAAACATGGCGTCGTCCTTGTCCTCGGGGGCGCCGCCCAACTCACGAATGCGCCGGTCGAAGATGTCCCCGTGGCTGGTCTCGCGCTCGGCTACCAGGGAAAGGCAGGCCTTCAGCCCCGGATGCTCCGTCTTGTCGGCCCACGCCTTGAGGTACACACCAGCCCGGTGCTCCTGCAGGCGAATGTCGTTGAGCAGGTCTATGTATTCTGGCTGATCCGGCATTGCGATACCTCACTATCTTGGGCATTGGGGCGGCGAAATCGGACGCGGCTGCCATAATTTCAGAATGAAACACTCGCCGATGATTGTCAGGCAGCGCGGTTGCCGGCGAGTCTAGTGTGCCTCCCTTGGGGTGTCAAACTTGGCTGCGCCCGGCGCGTGCTAAAATGCCGCCACGAATTCAGCCCGGTTTCAGGAGCGGTTTTGCCTCAATTGACTGAAGCGCAGCGCGGCATGGTCGCCACAATCAGGGAGTTTGTGCGCAGGGAAGTCCAACCTGTCGCCCAGGAAATGGAACACGCCGACGAGTACCCCTTCGAGCTGGTGGAACGGATGAAGGAGCTGGGCCTGTTCGGCGCGGTGATCCCCGAAGAGTACGGCGGGCTTGAGCTGGATGTCACGTCCTACGCCCTGGTCATCGAGGAAATCTGCCGGGGGTGGATGAGCCTCAGCGGGATACTGAACTCCCATCTCATCATGGCCTACATGGTCACGACCCACGGCACGCCGGAGCAGAAGGAGCGATTCCTGCCCCTGATGGCGACCGGCGAGAAGCGGGGCGGCATCTGTATCACCGAGCCCAACGCGGGCAGCGACGTCCAGGCCATCGAGACTCGCGCCGTCCGCGAAGGCGACGAATACGTGGTGAACGGGGTCAAGAGCCTGATTACCAACGGGCGCCACGGCAACACCTTTGCCCTGGTCACCAAGACCGACCCGAACGCCGACCCGCCCCGGCGCGGCATCAGCATCTTCATCGCCGAGAAGGGGCCGGGCTTCAACGTGGTGCGGGACATACCGAAGCTGGGCTACAAGGGCGTGGATACCTGCGAGCTGTCCTTCGAAGACTACCGCGTATCCGGCGGGAATCTGGTCAGCGGCGAGGAGGGCAGGGGGTTCTACCAGATAATGAGCGGGCTGGAGCTGGGACGAATCAATGTCGCCGCCCGTTGCCTCGGCGTGGCGCGGGCCGCGCTGGAAGAAGCCACGCGATACGCCAGGCAGCGCGAAACCTTCGGCAAGCCCATCGGAGAACACCAGAGCGTGCAGATAATGCTGGCCAACATGGCCACCCAGATCCAGGCGGCCCATCTGTTGGTGCTCCACGCCGCCGAGAAGAAGGACCGGGGCGAGCGCGCCGACATGGAGGCGGGAATGGCCAAGCTGTTCGCCAGCGAGATGTGCATGCAGGTCGCCACCGACGCCATGCGCATCCACGGCGGCTACGGCTACACCCAGGATCTGACGGTGGAGCGCCACTTCCGCGACGCCCCGCTGATGATGATCGGCGAGGGCACCAACGAGATTCAGCGCCTGGTCATCGCCCGCCATCTGCTCAACAACTACCCCACCGACGACTTCCTGTACGAGTCGGGGTTGTAATGGAGGCCCTCAGCCATGGTTCAGAACAACAACGAAACCGGAATGACCCGCGCCCTGGGCAACTTCGCGCAGGCGCTCGAATACGAGGACCTGTCGCCGGAGGTGATCGACTGGGCCAAGTACCTGTGCCTGGACTTTGCCGCAGTTACGCTCAACGGCTCCACCACCGGCTCGGCGCGCGCCGTCGTTGACGCGCTGCGGAGGCTGGAGCGCCCCGGGCCGTCGGTAATCGTCGGTACGCCCTATCGAGCGCTGCCGGAGTACGCTTCGATGGCCAACGGCACCGCCTTTCACAGCATAGAGATGGACGACGTGAACAACGAGGCGTCGCTGCATCCGGGCGTGGTGGCCTTTCCCACCGCTCTTTCGATGGCCGACCTGGCCCATGTGTCGGGCAAGGACTTCATCGCCGCGGTGGTTGCGGGGTACGACGTCATGGTGCGGCTGGGCCGCGCGTTGCAGCCTGCCGAGCACTACGGGCGCGGCTTCCATCCCACCGGCACCTGCGGGGCATTCGGCGCGGCGGTGGTGGCCGGGCGGCTGCTGGGGCTGCAGGGCGACGATTTCATCCACGCCCTGGGCATCGCGGGCAGCCAGACCGCCGGCAGCATGGAATTCCTGGCGCAGGGAGCCTGGACCAAGCGACTCCATCCCGGCTGGGCGTCGCACAGCGGTTCCTGGGCGGCCCTGCTGGCCCGCTCCGGCTACACCGGCCCCACCACCATCCTCGAGGGGCGCGACGGCTTCCTGCAAGCCTATTCCGGCAACCCCGATATGTCGCTGACGCTGCAAGACCTGGGGGACGAATATCTGATTACCCGCACGGGAATCAAGCCCCACGCCTGCTGCCGTTACAAGCAGGGACCCATCGACTGCCTGATAGACATCCGCAAAACCCATGGTCTGAAAGCCGATGACGTCGAGGAAGTGACCGTCGGAGTGCTCAGCGGCGGTTTCGAGATCATAGCGTCTCCGGAAGACGACAAAGCCAACCCCAGGACAGTCGTGGATATGCAGTTCTCCATGCCCTTCGGCGCGGCGGTGGCCCTGGCCTACGGCCGCGCGTCGCTGGAGGAATACGCCGACGGGGTGCCTGACCGCCCGGAGATCAGCCGCATCCTGCCGCGGGTGAAGTGTGTGACCGACCCGGAGTTGGATGCCCACTTCCCCGGCGAGTGGCGCGCCTGGGCCGAGGTCGCCACCGCCGACGGACGCCGCCTGCGCAGCGACATCCGATACCCCAAGGGCGACCCGGAGAATGCCCTGTCGTGGGCCGAAATGAAAGAGAAATTCGCCGTCCTTACTGCAAGGGTCATCAGCCCGGAACGCCAGCAACAGATCATCGCCGCCATAGAATCGCTGGACGAAATGGAGGACGTGCGAGACCTGGCAGCCCTCCTGTCCACGGAATAGGCCACCAGGCAGCGAAGATGGGCAGGAGAATATGACCCCTCCGTTGCAGGGTGTACGCATCCTCGAAATGTCGCAGGCTATCGCCGGGCCGATGGCGGCGCGGACGCTGGGCGACCTGGGCGCTGAGATAATCAAGATCGAGCAGCCCGGCGTGGGGGATATGTCGCGGCGCATCGGCCCCCACTTCCTCGGCGGCGAGAGCGCCTATTACCTGAACTTCAACCGCAACAAGCAGAGCGTAACCATCGACCTGCGAACGCCGGAGGGCCGCGAAATCTGCCGCCGGCTCGTAGCCGTGTCCGACGTGGTGTTGGAGGCATTCCGGCCTTCGGTTCTGGAGCGCCTGGGACTGGGCTACGAATCGTTGCAGGCAATCAACCCGTCCATCATCGCCTGTTCGCTGTCGGCCTTCGGGCAGGAGGGGCCGTACCGGGAGCGGCCCGGCTTCGACGGCATCGTGCAGGCCATGGGCGGCGGGATGAGCGTTACCGGCAACCCCGGCCAGCCGCCGGTGTTCATGGGCTTCCCGGTGGGCGACATGGTCGGCGGCTACGTGGCCGCCATCGGCATCGCCTCCGCGTTGTACGGGCGGCGGGTCACCGGCGAGGGCCGCCGCCTGGACATCTCCCTGCTGGACGTTCAGATTGCCCTGCAAGCCCACCTGGGGCAGTTCTACCTGGTGTCCGGCGAGGTGCCCCAGCCCATCGGCTCCGGCCATCCGTCCAACCTGCCCGTGGGCGCCTACCAATGCTCCGACGGCAAATACTTGCAGGTTCACTGCGCCAGCCAGGAATTCGCCATGAAGACCCTGCGCATGATGGCCGGCGAAATCGAAGCGCTGCGGGGCATGGATGAAGACCTGCGCTTCACCACCGCCCCTGCCCGCATCGAGAACCGCGATGCGCTCGACGAAGCCCTGACCGCAGGCTTCATGACCAAGCCGCGCCCCGAGTGGGAGCAACTGCTGCTGAAGTACGACGTGCCCGGCGGCCCGGTCAACAACATTGGCGAAGCCCTGGCCGACCCGCAGGTGCAGCTGCGCGACATGGTGGTGGAAATCGACCATCCGGTTGCCGGCGCCTACCGCACCGCCGGCAATCCCATCAAGACCGGCAGCCCCGATAGCTTCGCGCCGCCGCCAACCCTGGGCCAGGATACCGAAGCCGTCCTGACCGGGCTGCTGGGATACAGCGGCGCGGAAGTGGCGGCGCTGCGCGAAGCGGGAGCGGTTTAATTGGGGCCGCTGCTACATTCGGACTGCTTACCGCATGCCTTTGCGTTTGACGTTTCATGCCGCCAGCCAAGGGGGAGTAATGCCCGCCCGAACAGGAAAAGAATATATCGCCGGTCTCAGGGACCGCCCCCGGGAGGTGTGGATACGGGGTGAACTGGTCAGAGACGTGACCAGCCACCCTTACTTTCGCAACGGAGTCCAATCGGTGGCCGCGCTCTACGACCTGCAACACGACCCGGAGGTGGGGCCTGAAATGACCTTCACCTCTCCCAGCACCGGAGATCAGGTCGGGCTGTCTTTCATGATACCGAGGACCCATGAAGACCTGGAGCGGCGGCGCAACATGATGGCCCGCTGGGCATGGACCAGTTGCGGGATGATGGCCCGCACACCGGACTTCCTGAACGTGGCGCTCACCGCCTGGGCCGCCGCCTCGGACTATTTCGCCCAGAACCGTCCCGAGTTCCAGAAAAACGTGCTGCGTTACCACGAGTTCATCCGGGAGAACGACGTCACTCTCACGCACACGCTGGTCAACCTGCAGCGGAGCCGCAGTCCGTCCACCGTGGACAACCTGACCGAGCAGGTCGCGTTGACGGTGACCAAAGAGACCGACGCGGGCATTGTGGTCCGGGGCAGCCGGATTCTCGCCACCCTGGGCCCGATATCCGATGAAATCGCCGTGTACCCGACCCGGACGCACCTGATCGGAGACGACGCCTGGCGCCAGGCGTTCTCCTTTTCAATTCCCTGCGACACTCCCGGCCTGAAGTTCCTGTGCCGGGAGAGCTTCGACTATGACCGTTCCCGCTTCGACCATCCCCTGGGGTCCCGGTTCGAAGAGATGGACGCGGTGGTGTTCTTCGACGACGTCCTGGTGCCGTGGGAGCGGGTGTTCCTTCTGGGCGACCCGGAATTATGCAACGCCTATTCGGCCAGCACTCACGCCCTGGCCCACACCGGACACCAGGTCACCACTCGCCGGGTGGTCAAGACCGAGTTCGTCCTGGGCCTGCTTTCACTGATGATTGAGACCTTGGGGTCGACCGAGATACCCCAGGTGCAGGAGCGCATGGGCGAGGTGATCGTTTACCTGGAAACCATGAAGGCTTTGCTGCGGGCCGCCGAGGCGGACGCCGAAATCGACCGGTGGGGAGTGATGTGCCCGGCCATGGCGCCGTTCAATGCGAGCCGCGGCCTTTTTCCCACGACCATCTACCCCAGGTTGGCCGAGATCGTGCAGCAGATGGGTTCCAGCAGCCTGATGGCGCTGCCGGCCGAGGCGGACTTTGACACGCCCATCGCAGCCGAGATCGAACGGTACATGTCCACGGACACCGCCAGCGCCCGGGACCGGGCCAGGCTGTTCCACCTGGCTTGGGACGTGGCGTGCAGCGCGTTCGGCGGGCGCCAAATTCTGTACGAGCGTTTCTTCGGGGGCGACCCGGTGCGCAATGCGATGATGCTGTACAGCAACTACGACAAGGAGCCGTCCAAGGCCCGGGTGCAGGAGTTCCTGGACCAAAGCGGGTGAGCCAGTGCAAATTATCTTTGAACGCCTCACAAACACCGCTCCGCCTCGGAACGGATGTAGTCCCGGAACTGCTGGGGCAGCCCGGCGGCATCGGCGGCCTGGGCATTTTCCCGGATGCGCTCCGGGCGGGAGGTGGTGGGGATGGCCGAACTCACGCGGCGGTCAGAGATGACCCAAGCCAACAGGGCCTGGGCCCAGGTGTTGATGCCGTGGTCCCGCAGCGGCGCGAGGTCAGGCTGCTGTTTCAGGTCCAGGACGTAGCGGCCTTTCTGCAAAGGTTCCATCACCAGGACGCCGGTACCCAGCTCCTCAGCCAGGGGCAGCAGCTCGTCCTCAACGTTCCGGTTCAGCACGTTGTAGGGGATCTGGACGGTGTCCACTCGACCCTGGCGCATCAGGTCCATGATGGTGGGGTAGGCATCAGGCGCCATGGCAGACACGCCCACCATACCGATCCTGCCTTCTGCCTTGAGGCGCTCCAGGATGGGCAGGTGGGTCTGCCAGTCGATCATGTTATGGACCTGAAAGAGGTCGATATATTCGGTCTGCAGCAGTTCGAAGGAACGGGCAATCTGGGCTTCTCCAGCCTCCTTGCCCTCGGTGCGCACCTTGGTGGCGATGTAGAACCGGTCCCGACGTTCCTCAGTGATCTCGCCCAGGACCTGCTCCGCGTGGCCGTACCAGGCGGCGGTGTCGATCAGGTTTACGTCGTTATCCAGGCAGTTGTCCACGATCTGTCTTCGGACGGCGATCTCGTCGTGGTCGGTGACGTCGAAAGTTCGCAGCGTTCCCAGCCCAATGACTGAAACGTCCAGGTTGCCAAGTTTGCGGTATTCCATCTTTTATTGACCTCGCCCGAGGGAGTAATGCAAACACGTACATGGGGGATGCGCGTGATTTGTCCCCAGCGGTTGTACCACTTACCATGCTCGCCCGACCAGTCCCGAACATGCCTCAGAGCACGGTACGGCTCGCTATTCCCGCGCTTGCCGGATTCCAGGACGGTTTGTCCATGCGAAACTAACCGAAGGTGAAGGAACCATGACCCAAGCGACCACATTGGATGAATTGATCGGCAAGTTCGAGGTTCTCCTGTTCGATTCCGACGGAGTGCTGGCCCGGTGGCCCGGCGCCGTTCCGGGAGCTCCCCAAGCCATTGACCGACTGAATTCGCTGAACAAGCCCTATTTCGTCCTGACCAACGATGCCTCCGCACTCCCCGAGACCCGCGCTGCTCGGTACCGGGAACTGGGGTTGGACATTGATGACGGCCGGATTATCACCGCAGGGTCCCTGCTGACTGCCCATTTCTCAGAGCTTGGCATCACCGGATCGAGGTGCGTCGTATTGGGAACGGAAGACAGCGCCGACTACGTTAGAGCAGCGGGCGGGGAGGTGGTTTCGTTTGAAGGCGATTTTGACGTGCTGGTGATCGGCGACCAATTGGGCTTTCCGTTTTTGGAGGCCACCGGAGCGGTTCTGACGAACTTGTTCCGGAAGATCGACCGGGACGAGACGCCCCACCTCGTGCTCCCGAACCCGGACGTGATTTATCCGGAAGGTGATGGCTACGGCTTTGCCAGCGGCGCCGTGGCGCTGATGTTCGAGGCCGCCATGGCGCTCCGATATCCCGGCCGAACCGACCTTGTGTTCACCCGGTTGGGCAAGCCCCACCCCGCAATGTTCGAAGAGGCGTTCCGTCGCTCCGGAACCCGCGATGCGGTGATGATCGGAGATACGCCAGGCACCGACATCAGGGGAGCCAATCACGTGGGGATAGCGTCGGTGCTGATGGGAACCGGGGTCGCGATTGCCGATGCGTCCATGCTCCCGGAGACGGACAGACCTACATACCTGATGGCGTCGCTTGTACCCTGACCGAGCGGCCCAGCAAAAATACCGAGCGGCAGCAGACCTCACACGTACCCATTTTTGTCATCGCGTAGAACGCTGCCCCGTAGCGTTCGCGTTTCCTGGAACACGGCCCCCACCAACAACGAGATTAATGACAGTTTGACGGAAAGCGAGTAAGCGTGAAACGTGACCGGCTCTGGACGGTCGCGCGCCAGCGGAGTATCTTGCGGCCAGGTACCCCCGTGCTGAGGTTTCAGCAACATGACCCAGAGCCACCACGAGCACGACGAGGTTGAACCATGCCTGAACTCCACGAGCTTTCGGTGGCAGAAGCCGCCGCGCAGATTCGCGAAGGAACCCTGTCGCCGGTGGCATTGGCCGAGTCGCTGCTGGCCCGCATCGACGCGCTGGACGGCGACCTGCAAGCGTGGGTCACCATCGACCGCGACGCGGTGTTGTCCGCAGCCCGACAGCGGGAGGAAGAGGTGCAGCGGGGAGATCCGTTGGGCCTGATCCACGGCGTGCCCGTGGGCCTCAAGGACATTTTCTACACTGAAGGGATGCTCACCGCCTGTGGGTCGAAGGTGTACGCCGACTTCGTGCCGGAGTTCGATGCAACATCGGTGGCCAATATCAAGGCGGCCGGCGGGATCATCCTCGGCAAGGCGGTCACCACCGAGTTCGCCTCCTCCGACCCCTCGCCGACGCGCAACCCGTGGAACCTGGAGCACACCCCCGGCGGCTCCAGCAGCGGGTCGTCTGCCGCGGTGGCGGCGCGGATGGTTCCGGCGGCGCTGGGTTCCCAGACCGGCGGGTCCACCTGCCGGCCGGCGGGCTACAACGGCATCGTCGGCGTGAAGCCCACCTACGGGCGCATCTCCCGGTACGGTGTGGCACCGTTAAGCTGGTCGCTGGACCACGTGGGCATCCTGACCCGGACGGTGGCCGATGCCGCGCTGATGCTGACCGTGCTCAGCGGAGCGGACGACAATGATCCGGGCAGCCTGCGCGAGCCGGTGCCCGACTTCAGCGCGCAGATGACCGAACATGACCGGCCGCCGCGCGTCGGGCTGGTGCGGCAGTACTACCAGGACTATGCCACGCCGGAGATGTGGGCACACACCGAGGCCATTGCAAATCAACTGGCGGAGGCGGGAGCTGAGGTCGAGGAGATATCGTTGCCGGACAGCTTCGCCGTGGTCCACCGGTTCCAGCGCATCGTGTCGAACGTCGAGTGCGCGGCAATCCATGAGGCCAACCACCGCGTGCGCGCCGGCGACTACGGCCCACGCATCCGCGCCGGCATGGAGATGGGCATGATCATGCC
Organism: Dehalococcoidia bacterium; assembly: GCA_965207585.1. Lineage (GTDB taxonomy): Bacteria > Chloroflexota > Dehalococcoidia > Lucifugimonadales > UBA3495 > Bin87. The sequence continues at coordinate 1,191,983 of CBDBMT010000003.1, forward strand.
CACGTCGGCGTATTTGAAAGCCCAGCGGCTGCGACGGCAGTTCCGCGCCGACTTCAGCGAGATGGCTGCCAGAGTAGATGTCGTGATGACGCCGGCGATGCCGGCGCCGGCTCCCCGCGACCTGAACACCACCGGCGATGCGGCGTTCCAGGTGCCGTGGTCGGCCTCCGGGTTGCCCACGGTGGTAGTCTCGACGGGCCTGAGCGAGCTGGGCATGCCCATGGCGGTGCAGTTCGGCGGCCCGTGGGCGCAGGAGGGCCGGGTCCTGGGCGCGGCGCAGTGGTGCGAGCGGATCGCCGGGTTGAGCCAGGCGCCGCCGATCGGCTGACATCGTCAATTTCGGAACCTGCTGGTCGGACGATATGGAGAATGCCGGTTTATAATCGGAGAAATCCCGGAACGTCCTAACTAGCAAATCCTACATTCAAAGACGGAGCAATTAAGGGGGACCCATGAAATATGACGTCGTTATCGTCGGTGGGGGAGCGGCCGGATCCGTGTTGGCCAGCAGATTGGCTGAAAACGCGAATACCTCCGTTCTGTTGCTGGAAGCCGGGCCGGATTACCCTGATCCAGACCTTCTTCCGGACGAGATAAAGTTCGGATACACAAGTTATGCGGAATCCCCGGAATCGGAGCATAACTGGGCCCTGCGGGGAACGATCACCGAGGAGCAGGGCGAGATCCACGTCGCGCAGGGCAAGGTGATCGGAGGCGGGTCGTCCATCAACGGTCAAGCAATGCAAAGGGGGTTGCCTGAGGATTTCGACTCCTGGGCTGCCATGGGCAACGATGAATGGTCCTATGACAAGGTGCTGCCCTACTTCAGGAAATCCGAGCACGATCTCGACATTCGGGATGATTTTCATGGAACCGAAGGACCGATGCCGGTAAGGCGTCGTCAATCCGGTCCCTGGGCAGATATCCAAACGGCCTTCCACGCAGCGTGTCTGGAGGCGGGTTACGGGATAGTCGAGGATACCAATGGCCCGAACCCCGCGGGCGTTGGCGTGTGGCCCTCGAACAACCTGGACGGCTGGAGGATGAGCGCCGCCATCACCCACCTGAATCCCATGCGCCACCGTCTCAACCTTACGGTGCGGGGAGGGGTTTTCGTCAGGAAGGTATTGATCGAGGATCGACAGGTCGTCGGTGTGGAAGCGGAAAGCGGAGGCGAGATTTTCAACGTCGAAGCAGACCGGGTGGTGTTGAGCGCCGGGGCTCTCAAGTCGCCCCACCTGCTGATGCTGTCGGGCATCGGCCCAAGAGATCAACTGGAACAATTCGGGATACCGGTGGTTCATGAGCTTCCCGGGGTGGGTCAGAACCTGTTCAACCACCTGAGCGCCCAGATCACCTTTAAAGTCAAAGACGGCATTACCCTGACTTCTGATCTCGATGCGGCGCGCTTTTGTCTGCACTACACCGCCCAAGGGTCCAGCTATGTCAATGACATGCTGCTGAGGACCACCCCGATGGTTGACGAACGGCCGGAGCGCGTGCCCGGTCTCCGGACCAAGTTCCTCAACGATGACGTTCCCGCGGATCGGGTGGCGCGAATCTCATGCACGCTCGGACTGCCCGACGGCGCAGGATACGTCAGGCTGGCGTCCGCCGACCCCACAGTGCAGCCGGAGTTCAACTACCGCTATCTTCAGCATCCCAACGACAAGCGTCGGGTGAGGGAAGGCATCCGAATGGCGATCGGATTCCTTGAAACCGAGGCGTATAAGGACGTGGCCGATTACCGGCTCCACCCAACGGATGATATTGTGGCCGACGACGACGCGTTGGACGTCTACATACGCCAAACCGTTGGAACAGCCAGGCATGTGTCGGGCACCTGCAAGATGGGCCCGGATTCAGACCCGATGGCGGTGGTTGATCAATACTGCAACGTCAAGGGAATAACGGGGCTGTCGGTGGTCGATGCGTCGGTGATGCCTCGGGTTACAAGGTCGGGCGGCAGCCATGCAACGGTGGTCATGATCGGGGAACGCGCCGTCGACTTGATTGCGTCGGCGTGATAATAGCCGGCAGCGTGGTTCTTGTCTGATGATCCCGCCTTGGAAGCACCGCCGCTGCTTACAATGAAGAGCGTAGCCTCCGTACAACCCTTGCCCGCGTCAACGACGCGACCCCATGCCCCTATCGTCACAAAACACCCTGGTTCTCCCCGTCGCCGGGATGACGTGCGCGGCGTGCGTCTACCACGTGGGCGAAGCGCTGCGCTCCGTTGAAGGGGTAGCCGAGGTCAGCGTCAACCTGGCGACCGAGCGGGCGACGATCAGCCTGGATGATGCCGAAGGCGCCAACTCACCCGACCTGGAAACGTTGGCCCGGGCCGTTGCCGACGCCGGATACCGCCTGGATACCAACCCGCCATCGACCACCGACGATGGCGGGGGCGTCAGCCCGCGAGCGCGGGAGGAAAAGCGAGTCAGGGTACGGTTGATCGTCGCCGCCGTGGGCGGCGGCGCGCTGCTGCTGGGCAGTTTCCCGGCGCTGCCCTGGACGCCCGGGCTGCTGACGCTTTGGTGGTATCCGTTACTGCTATGGGCGGTGGCAACTCCGGTCCAACTGTGGGCCGGATGGTCGTTCTACACCGCCGGCTGGGCCGGACTTCGGCGGTTGCAGCCCAACATGCACACGCTGATCGCCCTGGGCACGTCGGTGGCATACGGCTACAGCGCGGTAGTGGTCATGATCACGCTGCTCGCTCCCGGTGCATTGGCTACATCGGCAGGGCACCAATTGCACTTCGACATGGCGGCAATAATCGTCGCGCTGATCCTGCTGGGACGCTGGCTGGAGGCCCGTGCCCTGTCGCGCACGTCCAGCGCAATTGAACGGCTGCTGGATCTGCGTCCCCAAACGGCGCACCTCATGGCGGCAGACGGATCAATATCGGACGTGCCGGTGGACCGCGTAGAAACCGGCGACACGCTGGCCGTGCGTCCGGGCGAGCAGATCCCCGTCGACGGCGAGGTGACCAGTGGGACCACCGTCGTCGATCAGTCGGCCCTGACCGGGGAGAGCGTGCCGGCCGAGAAATCCGCCGGTGATCCGGTGTTTGGCGGCACCCTGAACGGCGCCGGGGCAATACTGATGCGGGCCACCCGGGTGGGCGCGGATACGACGCTGGCGCAGGTGATCCGGCTGGTGGAAGAGGCCCAGGGCTCGGCCGCGCCGGTGCAGCGCCTGGCCGACCGGGTGGCGGCCTGGTTCGTGCCGGCGGTGGGACTGATCGCCCTGGCCGCGGCGGTGCTGTGGCTGTTCCTGGGGCCGGACCCGGCGGTGCGGTACGCAATGCTGACCCTGGTCGCGGTCTTCATCATCGCGTGCCCGTGCGCGCTGGGGCTGGCAACCCCCACCGCCATCATCGTGGGCGTGGGCAGAAGCGCGGAGCGGGGCATCCTGATCCGGAGCGCGGCCGCGCTGGAAACCGCCCATCGGGTGGACGTGGTCGCCCTGGACAAAACCGGGACGCTGACCACGGGGCAACTGGAAGTCACGGACATCGTACCCGCTGCCGGCGTCTCGCATGCCCACGTTTTGCGTTGCGCGGCGTCAGTGGAAACAATGTCGGAGCACCCGATGGGTCAGGCCGTCCGGCGCCGGGCTCAAGCTGGGAACCTGGCGGTCGCTCCGTCCACGGAATTCGTTGCCCACACCGGCGCCGGTGTAACCGCGGTGGTGAACGACGAGGAGGTGGCAGTGGGCAACGCCTCCTTGATGGCAGAGGTTGGCGTGTCACCAGGAAACGAACTGGCCGCAACGGCCACGCTGCTCGCCCAGCGTGGCGAGACGCCGATGTTCGTGGCCCAGGGCAAGCGCATCCTCGGCGTCATCGCCGTGGCCGACACGGTGAAACCCGGCGCTCCCCATGCGGTGGCGGCCCTGCACGAGATGGGAGTGCGCACGGTGATGCTCTCCGGGGACCGGCCGGAAGTAGCGGCGTCCGTGGCATCGGCTTGTGGCATCGATGAGTACCGGGCCGGAATGCTGCCGGCCGACAAGGCGGAGGAGGTCTCCAGGTTGCAGGATGCTGGACACATCGTGGCGATGGCCGGCGACGGCATCAACGACGCGCCGGCCCTGGCTCGCGCCAACGTGGGGATTGCCATGGGCGGGGGCACGGACATCGCACGGGAGACAGCGGACGTCACGCTGATGCGGGATGACCTCACGGGCGTTGCCACCGCGCTGAAGATGTCCCGGGCAACCATGCGCACCATCCGGCAAAACCTCTTCTGGGCGTTCTTCTACAACACGCTGCTGATCCCCGTGGCAGCCGGGGCACTGTACCCGGTGTTCACCGCGCTGGGCGGCGTGCCTTCGGGTCTGGTGTTCTTCTTCGGCGAGGCCGGTTTCCTGAACCCCATCCTGGCCGCGCTGGCCATGGCGTTCAGCTCGGTCAGCGTGGTGAGCAACTCGCTGCGCCTGCGACGGGCCAACCTCGGGTGAACGCCGACGGACCACGAGCGTGTGCGCCGGCGAGGTTTTCGCTGGTACAATCGGCATCATAGTCAGCCGTAGACAACCGGAGAAGACCCATGGCAACCGCAACCGACCCCATTTGCCTCATGCAGGTGGATACCGACAATCCCAACGGCGGGACCAGCGAATACGAGGGGCAAACCTACTACTTCTGCGCGCCGGGATGCCGCATTGCCTTCGAGCGCGACCCGGAAGGGTGGGCGTCCGGCCGCAACAAGCCCATTGCCATGGAGGAGCCGCAACCGCAGCCGGTTACTTTCGTGCGCCGGCTGTTCCGTCGCGGCAACTGACCCTCACGGCCAGCCACCAAACACGAAGGGCGGGTTTCGAACCCGCCCACTTTTTCGGTCCCGACTGGCGTTGGTCAGACGCTGGCGCCGCAGCAGCGCTTGTACTTCTTGCCGCTGCCGCACGGGCACCTGGAGTTGCGTCCGATTTTGCGGCCCGCCCGCGGAGCGACATTGGAACGACCGGGCGACACGGCGGCCATAGGGCTCACCGGCGCCCGGGCATCGCTGTTGACCGGGGCCTGGGCGCGGGGCGCTTCCGGCGCCAGGGTGACGTGGAAAAGGGTGTGCGTGACCTCGCGCTGCATCTGTCGGGTCAACTCGGCGAACTCGCGCTGGCCCTCGGAGCGATAGACCGTGAGCGGATCCCGTTGGCCCACGGCCTGGAGCCCCACTCCCGTCCGCAGGTTTTCCATGTGGGTCAGGTGATTGACCCAGTGGGTATCAATGGACTTGAGCAGCAGCAGGCGCACCAGGATCTGCATGTTTTCGGGACTCAGGGAACGCTCCTTATTCTCGTACAGCGTCTCCGCATAGTCTTCCAGGATGTCCTCGATGTGATCCCGGCGCAGGGCCAGCACCTTCTCCGGCGTGTCAAGCTCAGCTGGCGGCGGGCAGATTTGCCGCAGCGCGGCCACGAAACCGTCCGCGTCCCAGTCGTCCGCGTGTCGGGCCTGAAGGTGGTTGGAAACCAGGCGGTCAAACTCGGCTCCCAGCATGTCCATGATGCGCTCCCGGAGCCCCTCGCTGGCGAGGATCTGGGAACGCTGCTGGTAGATGACGGAGCGCTGCTGGTTGAGCACGTCGTCGAAGTTGAGCAGGTGCTTGCGCATGTCAAAGTGATGGCCCTCGACCTTGACCTGCGCGCTGGATATGGACTTGGTGATGAGCTTGTTCTCCAGGGGTTCGTCGTCGTTGAGCCCGGTCCAGTTCATCACGTTCTTGATGCGGTCGCCGCCGAACCGCTGCATCAATTCGTCTTCTAAGGCGACGAAAAACTGGCTGCTGCCGGGGTCGCCCTGGCGACCGGCGCGGCCTCGGAGCTGGTTGTCGACGCGCCTTGCCTCGTGGTGCTCGGTTCCGATGACGTGCAGGCCACCCAGGGCGATGACGCGGTTGTGTTCGTCCTGCCAGTCATCCCGGTCGGTATCGGCGCCACCCAGCACGATGTCGGTGCCGCGGCCGGCCATGTTGGTGGACACGGTAACCGACCCGGCGCGACCCGCCTGGGCGACAATCGATGCCTCCTGCTCGTGATTGCGGGCGTTGAGCACCTGGTGCTGCACGCCGCGGCGACGCAGGCGGTCGCTGAGCGCCTCCGAGGTCTCGATGGAGGTCGTGCCCACCAGCACCGGCTGCCCCGAGTCCGACCGTTGCACGATGTTCTCGATCACGGCGCGCCACTTGCCTTCCTCGGTGGGGAAGATCAGATCGCTGGCATCGTCCCGGACCATGGGTAGGTTGGTGGGAACGGCGACCACCTCGAGGCCGTAGATCTTGTAGAACTCGTCGGCCTCGGTGACGGCGGTGCCCGTCATGCCGGCCAGCTTGCGGTACATCCGGAAGTAGTTCTGCAGGGTGATGGTGGCGTAGGTGACGCTTTCGCGCTGGATCTTGACGCCCTCCTTGGCCTCCACGGCCTGGTGCAGTCCATCAGACCAACGTCGGCCGTATTGCAGCCGGCCGGTGAACTCGTCGACGATGATGACCTCGCCGTTGCTGACCACGTAATCCTTGTCCTTCACCTTCTGGATCTGGGCCAGCACAGCGTTCTCGACGTACTGGACCAGGTGGAAGTTCTCGGGCTCGTACAGGTTGTCGACGCGGAGGTGGCGCTCGGCCTTCCCGATGCCCGCCTCGGTGAGGGAGATGGCCTGGGTGCGCTCGTCGATGGTGTAGTCTTCGTATTCCCGCAGGCGGGGCGCCAGCCGGGCGCAGTTGGAATAGTGCTCCACGGGCTGCTGGGCCGGGCCGCTGATGATCAGCGGAGTCCGCGCCTCGTCGATCAGGATGTTGTCGACCTCGTCCACGATGGCGAAGTGATGTGTCGGTCGGTCGGCGGCGCGGGTCTGCACCTGAAGGTCCGCGTCCACCGACATGTTGTCGCGCAGGTAGTCGAAGCCGAACTCGTTGTTGGTGCCGTAGAGGATGTCAGCGCGATAGGCTTCAGCCCGGCCCACCGGCGTCAGGCAGGGGAAGCCGCCGCGTCCCACGTCGGTCAGCTCAGGATCATAAAGGTATGCCGCATCGTGCTGGAGACAGCCCACGGAGAGACCGAGCAGGTGATAGATTGGCCCCATCCAGACCGGGTCGCGCCGGGCCAGGTAGTCGTTGACGGTTACGACGTGGACACCGTCGCCGGTGAGCGCGTTGAGATACGCCGGCAGCGTCGCCACCAAGGTTTTGCCTTCGCCGGTCTTCATCTCGGCGATTTTGCCCTGGTGCAAAACGGCGCCGCCGATGAGCTGGACGTCGTAGTGTCGCTGGCCCAGGGTGCGGCGAGCGGCCTCGCGCACCACGGCGAACGCTTCAGGGAGGAGATCGTCCAGCGACGCGCCATCGTCCAGCCGGTGGCGGAACTCGTTGGTCTTAGCGCCGAGCTGTTCGTCGGTCAAGGCCCGCACGGAATCTTCCAGACGGTTGACCCGCGGCACCAGCTGGCCGCGCAATTTTTCGGCGGCCCGTTCCGGCGTATCGCCGACTATCTTTTTCAACAATGTAACCATAGGAATCCCTCGCCCGTTCCTTCTTTTGGCAGAAGAAGGAACGCCATGCCAGTATAGCAAGGATGCCCCGGGTACGTTGAAAATCCCCGGTCGGATTGCCGACCGGGGATCGATCACATTACGAGGATCAGCGGCCGAGCCGCCGCTTAATCGAACTGGTAGGGGTAAACGACCTGGAGGACCCGCCCGTCTCGCAGGGCGTCGAAGTACCCGTGGCTGGCCTGGGGTTGCTGCAGCCAGCGGCGGATGATATAGGCGCACAGCGATGCCAACTGCCCGCCGACGCTGGTGGCAGCCGGGGCGATCATCAGGTCGTCATACATATTCGGGGTGACCGAATCGTTTTCTTCGCTCAGGAATTCGCTCAGACCCAGCGCGATTGAGGTCGACTGCGCTCCCGCCATCAGCATGGCGTAGTCGTTGACGTTCCACACCGATTGCATGATGTCGTCGGGGTTCATCTGGGCCATGACGTTTTCGTCGAGGAACATGGTCAAGGCCAGCAGAAAACGGCTGAACGCCAATTGCGACGGGTCCGAATTGCCATAGAGAGAGTTTCCTTCGGTGTTGCTGGCGTTATGGAATGCCGCTTTATCTATGTACGACACCAGCAGCGGGATTTCGCGGCGAATCAGGATGCTCAGGCAGTCCTGGATCAGCTCGCCGCGACGCTCCGGCCGCCACGAGCGGAAGTACCCTTTGCCCTGGTAAAGATCGCCGGGGCGCAGCTCTGCGGGAATTCCGTCGGAGCCGGCAGGTCCGCCGAAGTGACGGCGGACCAGGGCGTCATACTCGCCGGTCATGGAGATGTACTGGCTCTCCTGCACCAGCAACCCGGCGTGGACATGATGCGGCTGGCTGGGGTCGTCGGCGCTGAGACCGGTCAGGCCGGATTCACTGAGGAAAACCAGGTACATGGTAGCCTCCCGGGCTGGAGCGGCGGGCTCTATCGGCCCTGACTGGGGTTGGAGATGACGGCGGCATTTGCCGGCATCAGCGAGCAGGACCGGCTATTGAGCAACGGTCCGAAAATCGACGTGAAGAACGTCGCCGGTGCGGGGCTGCCACTGGATCTCCGAAGCGACGGCGGTGTACTCGCTGGATTCACCGGCGATGGTCACCAGGAGCGGTTGGCCGTACTCCCCGCCGGCGCGGCTGATGGCCTGGAGCAGCGTGCGAACCTCGCACTGCAGCGGGCGAGATTCGACGCCCTTGCCGTAGAGGTGAACCGGGACGATGCCCTCTCGGCGCAGCGCTTTCACCTTCTTGCCCAGGGTGGCGCGGGTTTCAAGTTGGACGGAAACCGTCGGGGTGGTCATCGTAGTGGGAACTCCTGGAGAACGTGTGGCGGGGACAACCCCGATTGGAGCGCATATCATAGCATAAGGCGGGCCGGTGCCGGGGTTGACCAGGACGGGCTGCAGAATATTTTCCGCCAACTGCTTTGATTCACAGAGGCCGACGATGGAAGTGCAAATCAGGGACTCTGAAGCGTTGCGGAGAGTGACGCCGCCTGTAAGGACGCTCCCAACTTGACGGTTATTATGACTTGATTGGCAATGTAAAAGACGCTGCCGCTCAGGAATGAGCCAAAATCTGCGCAGTTCCGTCAACTATATCGTGTAACGCTGTTACCTACCCCAGCGCCTCCGGGTTGGCGCAGGCTTCCATGGGTTCGCCCCGTAGGCCGGCCACCAGGTTGCGCGCGGCCAGCTTCATGGTGTTGAGGCGGGTGGGCAGCGCCGCGCTGCCGATGTGAGGCGTGATCACCAGGTTGTCCAGGGTCAGCAGCGGGTCGTCCGGCGAGATTGGTTCCGGGGAAGTCACGTCCAGGGCAGCGCGGGCGATCTGTCCGTCGCGCAGCGCCTCGTAGAGGGCCGCCGGATCGACCACTGGCCCGCGCGACACGTTGATCAGAATGGCCGAGGGTTTCATTGTGGCCAATTGCGGCCCGCTGATCAGGTGGTGGGTTTGCGGAGTCAGAGGCACGCTGAGCACGACGAAATCCGCCTGCCCCAGGAGGTCGGTGAACTCGGCGTAACGCAGGCCGTACTCGGCCTCCACATCGGAGTAACGAGTCCGGGAGTGGTAGACGATGTCCATGTCGAACCCGCGGGCCCGCTTGGCAATCTCCCGTCCGATCTGGCCCAACCCCACAATGCCCAGGCAGGCTTCGTGCACGTCCTGTCCCAGCCAGTGGGTGGGGTGGAACTGGATCTGCCAGCCGCCGCCGCGCAGCCAGCGCTCGCTTTCGGACGTGCGCCGGGCCGTGCCCAGGAGCAGGGCCATGGCCAGGTCGGCGGTGGACTTGGCCAGGACGCCGGGCGTGTAGCCAACCGGGATGCCGCGCCGCGTCGCTTCGGCTACGTCAACATTGTCCAGGCCCACCGCCAGCTGGCTGATCGCCCGCAGGTTGGGCGCCGCGTCCAGCAGGTCGGTGTCCACCCGGTCCATTATAGTGGTGAGGATGCCGTCGGAGTCACCGGTATGCCGGTGTAGCTCCTCCACGGGTGGCGGCGTTTCCTCCGGCCACACGGTCACGTCGGCAACCTCCCGGATGATGTCCAAAGCCTCGGGAAGCAGGGTGCGGGTAACGAATGCGCGAGGGGTCGACATGGCAACTCACCGCCAAATGTAATAGCGACGCCTGCATCGGACGCCGTGGCCCCGATTGTATTATCGCGGGGTGTCAGTTGCCAGTGTTGCGCCCGGATGGTTTGGCCGGAAGTTTCACAAATAAAACGAGGCCGCCGCATTGCTGCGACGGCCCCCCGTTCGTTGTCGGGCAGCGCCGTGAAGGCAGTGCTACCCGGTGGTCAGTGGTGGCGGATTAGACCAGCTTGGTGAAACCGTCGCGGTAGCCGCGGGTTTCGGCGATCTCGCGCTCCAGGCGGGCGCGCTCGGTCATGCCCGGGCCGGCCACGACGTTCCACACGCGGACGAAGGTAGCGGCAATGATCGTGTGCAGCAGTGGTTTGCGGGAGGGATTCCACTCCTTGAGCAGTTCGGCGGGGGTTTCCGGGATGCGAGAAACGTCAACGGCAGCGGCCGGCGCAGTGGTAGCGGCAGGGGCGGCGGCGTTTTCGGCAACCGCGGTGTTGGCTTCGTTTTCGGGTTTCAGTGCGGTAACCATTTGTTCCTCCAAGGCTGATATTGCAAGCCTGTGATCATTTGTAATTATGATACCGAACTCACTGCATTCCGTCAACAGATATTATAGGATAATCAATATCAATTTTATAAATGAAAAAGGCGGGTTGTGAACCCCGCCCTCAGCCATGGCCTCGCCCCGCTGTCGGATGCGCTACAGCGCCAATTTCCCAGGATTCATGATGCCCGCTGGGTCCAGCGCCCGCTTGATATCCAGCAGCGCATCCCGGCTCACGCCCAGTTCACGACCCAACAAATGGTGCAGCTTGATGCCGACGCCATGGCAGTACTCCATGATCCCGCCCATGTCCTGCGCCAGCGTGAGGACCTCGTCCACGCCGGCGGCCAGGTTGGCCCGAACTTCGGGATCGTAGCCGTCCCGACCGACCACCCGCCGATCACCGTCAGGCACTACCAGCATCGAGAAGAACTCCGGCCGGCTCCACAGGCAGTATTCCACCACCTTGATCTTTCGGGCCTCCAGCATCCGGTCGGCCCGGCGCCGGTACTCCAGCACCCGGTTGGCAGGGAGGCTCATGTGCAGGTAGTCGAAGGTGCGGCCCCATTGCCGCTGCCAGCGTTCTTCGCGAGGGCGGCCCAGCGCCGTCTGGCGATAGTTCAGAGCGGAATCGTGGCGGTGTTTCCAGTAGGACAGTGTCGGCTCCGGGCCCACGTTCCACCCGCCGGCATCGTCGCACACCGACATGGTGCGGCGCAGCGCGGCGTCCACGCCTTCCCGGTAGCCTTCGAAGAGCAGGTGCAGCAGGACGCCCTCGCTGTCCTCGGTCAGGTCCAGGAGCGCAGGGCGGATACCCAGGGCCCCCATCTCGGTTACCGCCGCGAAGCCAGCGTCGAAATCGGCGAATTCCACGGTCGCGTATTCGGCGGCCTCGGGTTTTCGGAACACGCGCAGGGTGGCCCGGGTTATCACCCCAAATACCCCTTCACTGCCGATGAACAGGTGGTTCAGATTGGGCCCGGAGGACTGCTTGGGCACCGGCCGGGTCTTGATGACGCGGCCATCGGGAAGGACGACTTCCAGCGCCACCACCTGATCGCCCATGGGCCCGTAGGCCGCCGCGCGGTAGCCCACCCCATTGGTTGAGATGGCGCCGGCCACGCTGGCGATAGGGACGCTGTACGGGTCATGCCCGGGCATGAGTCCGTGGGGTTCCAGCGCGTCATACAGGTCTTGCAGAATCACCCCGGCCTCGACCTCGGCGGTTTGCGACACCGGGTCGATGCTGATTACGCGGTTGAGCCGGGCCAGGTCCAGGATGATGCCGCCGCGCACGGGCAGGATGCCGCCCATGACGCCGGTGCCTCCGCCGTATGGGATCAGCGGAACGCCAACACGTTGCGCCAACGCGACGATTTGAGACACCTGGGCGGTGTCTGCCGGCCGCACGACAACGTCGGCCAGGCGATCAAAAGCGGCGTCGGCATAATAGGCGCGGTAGGGCGTGAGGGCGTCGGCCGAGTAGCGATCAAGATCGGACGGCCCGGCGAGAACGTGCTCCGCTCCGACTATCGGGACGAGACTGGCGACCAGATCGCCCGATGGCGGTCGGTCGGTGTCGGAAGCGGACTGGCTGGATGACGCCACGGGGACAACGCTATTCCGTCGCCTGCCGCTGCCACTGGGTGCCCTGGGGGCCGTCTTCCAGGGTCACGCCCTGCTCGGCGAGGCCGTCCCGGATCTGATCCGCCAGGGCGAACTGGCGGGCGGCTCGCAGTTCGGTGCGCACCGACACCAGCAGGTCGATGAATGGGGCCGCAGCGAGGCTGTCTTCCGGAGACGGACGATCCTCGAAGGTCAAGCCCAGGACGCCTCCCAGTTCCCGCAATGCGTCCTGACCGGATCCGATGCTCTGGCCGGCGTCACGGCCGCGGTTGATGTCGCGGGCCAAGTCAAACAGGGCGGCCACGGCCTGCGGGGTATTGAGATCATCGTCCATGGCGGCGGCGAATCTGGCGCGGTGGGTCTCCGCATCAACCTCGGGGCCGGATCCGTTGCCCGGAACCAGCGCTCGACGCACCCGTTCCAGGCTCCGCTCCACTGCGGCGGCGCCTTCGTCGCTGTAAGCCAACGGACTGCGGTAGTGGCTGCTGAGGAAGTACAGACGCATGGCGTCGGGGCTGTAGCGTTCCAGGGCCTCCACTACCGACACCAGGTTCCCCAGGGACTTGCTCATCTTGTCGGAGCCCAACTGCAGCAGGCCGTTGTGCATCCAGTAGCGGGAGAAGGGCTTGGCGCCGGTGTAGCACTCGCTCTGGGCGATCTCGTTTTCGTGGTGGGGGAACACGAGGTCCTGCCCGCCGCCGTGGATGTCGAGCTGCTCACCAAGATATTCCAGGGACATAGCGGTGCATTCGATGTGCCAGCCGGGCCGGCCCGGTCCCCACGGGCTGTCCCACGAGGGCTCTCCCGGCTTGGCTCCCTTCCACAGGACGAAATCCATGGGGTGCTCTTTGTTCTCATCCACCTGGATGCGCGCGCCGGCGATCATGCTGTCCAGCGAGCGGTGGCTGAGCTTGCCGTAGTCGTCCTTGCTGGTCACGCGGAAATACACGTCGCCAGCAGCGGGATAGGCATGGCCCCGATCGATCAGGCCGGCGATGGCGTCGAGGATTCGCGGTATCTCGCGGGTGGCTCGGGGATATTCAGAGGCGCGCTGGATGTTCAGGGCATCCATCGTATGGAAGTAGTCGCCGATGAATTCCTCGACCAGCTCGTCCTCGGAGACGCCGGACTCCTGGGCTCGCTGGATTATCTTGTCGTCGATATCCGTGAAGTTCTGGATATGACGAACCTCGTATCCCTGGTGTTCCAGATACCGCCTCAGGGTATCAAAGACCACGTAGCTGAGCGCGTGCCCGACGTGGGTGGCGGAATACGGGGTCACCCCGCACACGTACATCTTTACCAGGTTGCCTTCGGCGGGAACGAACTCCTCGACCTGTCCGCTCAGGGTGTTATAGAGCTTCATACTAAACCGGATTGGCGACGACTTTTGCGGCCTGTGGGATAACGTGCGGTGTCAGGGCCGGTACAGCAACGCTGCGGCAACGGCCGCGATCCCCTCTTCCCGCCCGGTGAATCCCAGGTAATCGGTGGTGGTGGCTTTGACGCTGATCTGCGATTGCTCGACCGAAAGCGCGGTGGCGATGTTCTGGCGCATCAGCGGCACATGGGGCGACAGCCGGGGACGTTGCGCCAGCATTGTAGCATCAACGTTGGCGATGCACCAACCGTCCTCCGCCAGTACGCCAGCCGTGCGCTCCAGCAGTATCAGGCTGCTGATTCCGGCCAGGGTCGGGTCTCCGGGAGGGAAGTGAGCGCCAATGTCGCCGGCGCCGGCGGCGCCCAGCAGGGCGTCGATCACGGCGTGGCTGAGCGCGTCGCCGTCGCTGTGGCCAGCCAGGCCGGTGGGATGTGGAATAGACACGCCTCCGAGCACCAGCGCGCGCCCGGCGGCGAGGGCATGGGCGTCGGCTCCAGTGCCTACTCGATACTGCACCGACGCACTCGATGGGCGGGCCGCGAACCGGGTTCCGCGCCTACCCTCGCTCGATGGCCTTGAGGGTCCGGTGCGCGTGCTCAATGTCGTTCAGCGGGCCACCGTAGACGATGATCGGCGCGTAACCGATCACGATCACCACCAGAAACGTCAGCAGCGACCCGTGCGCGACGAATTCCGCGTTGGTCGGCGCCTCGCCGATCCAAAGACGGCGGAGCAGGACATCGCTCTGGGCCGCGATATAAGCCGGCGCCGGCAAGTCCAATTTGGCGACCACGAGCATCACCAACGGGGCAATGCAAATCAACGCCAGGACGGACCAGATGATGACCCAAACCATGAATGTATTGCGCTCGGTGTTCACTTTCGAGCGCAAATTCTCCAGCCGACCCGGGGCTACCGCCATGTCCAGCCTGTCAGCGCTCAGCCGCAGGAATTGAGCGTACTCCCCGTAACGGGAGCGACGGTTGACGGTGCTGGCAACCATTCTGATCCTCCGCTTGTTGACACCCCTTGTCCAAACGCGCGAGTGCTTGTTTCGTGTACACGCGCCGAGGCTTGATAAGGGACGCCATTAAACATCGTATGCATAGAAGTCAGGCCGTGGCAAGCAGTCTCGTTTCCCATTTGCGGCAGTTTCGGCTTATCACCGGGCTAATAACAATCTCGCCACATCCAGGTCTTCCGGAGTGGTCACTTTCAAATTGTCATAATCACCCCAGAAAACCGTGACCCGGTGGCCCGCAGCCTCGACCATCGCCGCGTCATCGGTGTATTCGACGACCGCGGCGCGATGGGCGTCCAGGAGGGTTTGATAATCGAAAGCCTGCGGAGTTTGCGCCGCCCACAAGGTCGCGCGGTCGGGAGTAGCCGAAATCACCTGGTCGTCGCCCACCACTTTGATCGTATCTTTGACCGGCACCGCGGCGATGGCAGCGCCTGATCCCCGAACTTCACGAAGAGCGCGGCCCAGAATATCGGGCGTCACGCAGGGGCGGGCTCCATCGTGAATCGCCACCCATCGCCGGTCGCCCATGGCGACCAGCCCGGCGAAAACCGAATCCTGGCGGCGGGCGCCGCCGGCGCAAACCGCGGCGATTTTGGGAATACCCAAATCCTGCACGATCGCTTCGCCGTCTTGAACCGCATCGGCGGAGACGACCAACACGATCCGGTCCACCACCTCCGAAGCGGCAATGCGCCGCAGGGTATGGGCAATCAGGGGAGTTCCGAGCACGTCGACGAAGGTCTTGTCGGCGCCGCCCATCCGGGTGCTACGCCCGGCAGCCACCACCACGACGCCCAACAACCCATCCGATGTATCCCGTCTGGCGCAGTCCAATCTATCGTCCGCCCAAAAATTTCGCGCTTGGCGTTAATGCCCGCATAGTTTATGATTTAGGCGGTATGGGATCAATATCACCCTATAGGATTAGGATAGGGAATATCTGCGGAGCGCGTTACTCCAAAGGGGGCATGATGGCACTGGAAATGGCCTATCACGTGGAAACGTACAGCTCGGGAACCCACGGCAGAGCGATCTGCAACGCCCGCACGCATCACTGGGTCGCCGACGACGGCGGCGGTGACGCCGTGGGAGCCGGGGAATTGTTCCTCTCCGGCATCACCGCGTGCGCCGTGAACATGGTGGAGCGAATCGCCCTCACCGACGACGCTCCGGTGGACTTCATGGAAGTGTCCGCCGAAGCCTTCAGGGACTCGGAGGCAACCCCCGGCGACGTGAGCCTTTACGCCGACGTGCGCATCCACTTCAAGATCTGGGGCGTGGACGACGACCAGGGCAACTACCTGGTGGACACGTGGAAGAAGCGTTGACCGCTTTATGGTTCGGTCGCCGTGGCGACCCCCAGCACTTCCGTCACCGCCGAATTCGTTGCCGAGCCTCGGCCCAAACACGCCGGACGCGCCGCGTAGCGCCCGCCATAATTTCACGCCGCTCGGCGGCGACACAGCTGCCCCCGTCCCGCCGGCGGGATCCGGGCGAGCGGCGGGGGTGACAAACCGCAACGTTGATATCGCGCGTTGCAGTGGCAGCTATCACATTTCGCGCATCGTTGGCCCGGCGCCCGGAACCCGCCCATACCGCGCATGCAGGGGCTAAATCATCAGCAGGGGGGTCTGAGATAGAGTTCCCGCTCACCATATTCGCAGCCGGCCTGACCGACGCATCTGCCGGATTGTTGAAAGACTTCGCCATCGCCATGGCCATCGCGGCCGTTGGGCTGGCGTTAGCCCGGCTGGTATGGCAGCCGCCCGTACTCGGTTACCTCATTGCCGGGCTGCTGATCGGGCCGTACACCCTGCCGCACCCGGTCATCAGCAACCTGGACACTATCGGATTGCTTGCCGAGCTGGGGCTGATCCTCCTGCTCTTCGGCATCGGCCTGGAACTGGGCTGGCGACGCATCCAGGAAATCGGCCTGCGCGTGCTGGTTATCGGGGTAGTGGAGATCTCCACCCTGACCTACCTGGGTGTGCTGATCGCCGACAAGGTGCTGGGCATATCCGGGGCGAACGCCCTGTATCTGGGCGGCGCCATGGCCATCAGCAGCTCGGCGATATTGCTCAAGGGACTGCGGGACAGCGGCAATCTGCGCGCCGGATGGGGCCAAACGGTGGTCGGCATCCTGCTGGTGGAAGACTTTGCCGCAGTCATTCTGCTGACCCTGCTGGCCGGCGTGGCCACCACGGGTTCCACCGACCTGGCAGACGTGGGATGGCTGGCCGCGAAGCTGGGCATTTTCTGCATCGCGGCTCTGGGTTTCGGCGCGTTGCTGGCGCCCCGTCTCATGCGGTTCCTCTCCCGGATGCAATCGGACGAAACTCTGCTGGTAGCCTCACTGGGCTGCTGTTTCGGCCTGGCGCTGGGTGCCGAGTTTCTCGGATTGTCGGCGGCGGCCGGCGCCTTCCTGATCGGCGTGGTCATCGGCGACACCGACGCCGCCGGACGGGTGACGCGCCTGGTAAACCCGGTGCGCGACATGTTCGGCGCATTGTTCTTCCTGTCGATAGGCATGCTCATCGACTACCGAACCCTGGACGACTACATCGTGCCGGCCCTGGTGGTGGTGGGAGTGTTCATGGGCGGCAAGATCATGGCCAACACCATCGGAGCGATACTGGCGGGACGACGCTCGCGCACCGCGGTGCAAGTCGGGATGACCATGCCGCAGATGGGCGAGTTTTCGTTGGCCATCGGTCACCTGAGCGCCACCAACGCGGCGGTGGGTCCGGTGGTGGCCCCGGTGCTGGCAATCGCCACCGCGATCACCGCGATTGTGGCGCCGCTGACCTCGAAGATCGCAACGCCCATGTACGACTGGCTGGAACGGCGCGCGCCACCGGCGGTCCTGGCGGTCAACCTGGTGATTTTCCTGGGCATTCAGTCGTTCTGGGCCGCGTTCTCCCTGCCCGGCGAAACGGGCCGCCTGCTGAAAAACGCGGTGCGTCGCATCATCATCGACATCTGCATCATCGCAGTGCTTACGGCCATCGGCACCGCTGCGGTGTACACCCTGCCCGACCTGCTGGCCGAACCGGATTCGGTGTCCCACGCCCTGCTGGGCGTGATTCTGGGCGGAGCAACGGTGGGGATCAACATCCCCGCCGCCATAGCCATCTGGCGGGAATTGCGGGTGGTGGCCAGCCTGACCGTTCGGGCGTCGGTGCGCGACACGGCGGGTCAGCCGGCGCGATACACCCTGCGCACCCTGCTGCGCGACGGCATGGCCACAGCGCTTTTGCTCGTCGGCGTCCTGCTGATGATCCCGTTGATAATCCGGCTATTCGCCCTGGGCAGCCTGTCGGTGCCGTTGTCAGTGTTCCTGCTGTTGGCTTCCGCGGGCGCTCTGGTGTTTGCCGGCTTCCATGTCCACCGCGTCCTGCAACCGGTGTTCCGCAACACGTTCATCGCTCCTACGGCTCCCCGGCGCACTGATGCGCCAAGCACGAGCGCCTTTGAAGCGATGGACGTGGAGAGCCCGTCCTTCAACCACTGGGCCGACCCGGACGCGCAACCGGCCCAGCAGGCGCGCGCCGCCGCCGCTGCCCAGGCTGCCGAAGATTCTACCGAGGATCTGTGGCGTTTCCTGGAAGAGCGCATCGAGTTGTTCAGTCCGGCGCCGGCGCGACCGCGTGAAGGCGCGGAACCTGCCGCCCAGAGAGAGGCCGATTAGGGTCTGTTACCAAATGATGTCATTCCGGCGAAAGCCGGAATCCAGTGAGCGTAAATTCCAACCAACGTTCCTATCGCAGAGGCTTTTCTGAGTTCCTGCTTTCGCAGGAACGACGGTGTGATTTTCAGGCGGTGCTACAATGCGCGCAGTCACTAACAGGCAGGCGACACGATGCGAATTTGTTCTTTTCTACCCTCCGCCACCGAGATTGTTTACGCATTGGGGTTGGAGGACCAGCTCCACGGCGTAACCCACGAGTGCGACTACCCGGCCCAGGCCAAAGACAAGCCGTGGGTGGTGCGCAGCGTTTTCGAGGGCACTCAGCCCAGCAGCGGTGAGATCAGCCGCGTGATTTCGGAGCGCCTCGCCGAGGGGCTCGGCATCTACCACATCGACCAGGATATCCTCGACGCAGCCAACCCGGACCTGCTGCTCACCCAGGCAATCTGCGAGGTTTGAGCGGTGTCTTCTCGGCAGGTCGCCGAGTCCACCGCCAACATGGAGAAGCAGCCCGAGGTCCTGTCGCTGGACCCGCAATACCTGGGCGACGTTTTGGAAGACGTGCGCCGGGTGGGCCGGGCAACCGGCACTGAGTCCATGGCCGAGCAGGTCACAGCTCGGATGCAGGAGCGTATCGATGCGGTCACCCAGAGGGCTGAATTGGCTGATATCCACCCCAGGGTACTGCACCTTGAATGGACCGACCCGTTGATGTGCGGCGGTCACTGGGTTCCCGAAATGGTGGAGCTGGCCGGGGGAGCCAACTCCTTCGGCGACAAGGAGATGGGCTCCTTCCCGCTGGAATGGGAGGCCATCATCGAGAATCAACCCGAGGTCATCGTTGTCATGCCCTGCGGTTTTGAAGTGCCCCGGGGTATGGAGGACATTCCTCTGCTCACCGAAAAAGAGGGATGGGCGTCCCTGCCCGCGGTGCAGAACGACCGCGTCTACGTAATCGACGCCAGCAACTACACCAGCCGGTCCGGCCCGCGGCTCGTCACCGGCCTGGAGATACTTGCCGAGATGATCCATCCCGAGCTGTTCGCCGGGATGATCCCGGAGGCGGGGGCGCGCCGCATTTACGGCTCCGGCCAGGGAGGTTCCCCATGACCACGAAACCGCGTCCGGCCGCCGCCTATCCCAATCTCACGGAGTTGCCGGACCCGCCCCCACTTCCCGATGGCATGAAACAGCGCCCCCACATCGCCCGTATCGATCAGGTTCTGCGCAGTCACTACCGGCGCCAGCCCAACACGCTGGTGTCGGGAGAGGGCTATCTTTGCTTTGAGGCCCGCGACGCTCGCCGCTCTCCCCGCCCCGACTGCGTGGCAGCATTTGATCTCCCCTTTCCCGCTCAACTCATTGAAGAAGCCAACGGATACGTCATCAGCGAAGTCGGGCAGCCGCCGGACTTCGTGCTGGAAGTGGCATCGCCGAGCACCGGCCGGTACGACTACACCGCGAAACGCGACATCTACGCGCGCCTGGAGGTCGGGGAATACTGGCGGTTTGACCCCAGCGGCGGGCAGTGGCACGACGCCCCGCTGGCCGGCGAAGTGTTGGAAGGCGGCGTGTACCGGCCCTGGCCAATCGACTACGACACCGACGGCCTGGTGCGGGGCTACAGTCCCAGCCTGGGGCTGGAGTTGCGCTCGGAAGACCGACAGCTGCGGCTCTGGGACCCGGCTACGCGGGAATATCTACCGGACCTCGTAGAAGCGTTGGAAGCGTTGGCCGCCGCCGAAAGCCGTGCCGAACGGGCCGAAAGTCGTGCCGAACGGGCTGAGGAAGAAGCGCGCCAGCTGCGCGAGCAATTGCGCCGCCGGCAGTCTCGGTAGTAAACGCCGGCGGGTCAGTTCAGGCGTGGCCCTTTGAACGGCGTGTTCTGTTCCGCCTGCTCCGCGACGATGCGGTTGGCCTGGCGCATCAGGGTCTGCAACTTTTCCAATTGCCCGCCGGCGGTGGGGGTTTCCAGCAGGGATTGCCGCACGTCGGGGGGCAGCGGCAGGCTGACGGCCAGTGTGGCCGAGGCGATGCGGGCCAGAGCGATAGGCTCGTCGGGAACCGTAACCTCCCGGTCCCAACCGCCGGCCATGGCGGTGAGCTGACGCTGCAACCGGATGAACTGTTCGCGCACGTTGGCTACCGCGGTCGCGGAAACATCCCCCTCGTCGTCATCCATGAACCGCACCAACCCGACCAGATGCGGCACGGTCTGCACGGTTTGCAGCAACTCGAAACGGGTTTCACCACGGGTCAGAATGTTCAGCCGACCTTCCTGCAGGCGTTGGACCTGCGAGACCCGCGCCGTGGTGCCGATGGAATGCGGTTCGGCGGGTTCGCCCACCTCGTTGCCCTCCCTGATGAGCAGCACTCCGAACGGTTCGTCTCGCTCGACGCAGTCGCCGATCATCGCCTTGTACCGCTCCTCGAAAATGTGCAGCGGTAACGGCATACCGGGAAAAAGCACCACGTTGTTCAGAGGGAACAGCGGCAGTTCGTGGTAGGTTCCCGGCGGGAAGTCATCAGGATTGATCGCCATGATGCCGCAGTATAACCACGGGCGGCCGGCGCAGCAACCCGACTGCCAAAACGCCCCCGTTCTCGCTGAACGGGGGCGCGATGGCTTCGAGTTTTTCTTCGGGCTACTTGACCGGTTCCGCATCCGGCGGGCGGTTGTGGATGGCCTTGGTGCCCTTCTTGAAGATGCAGGTGCGGATGTTGTTCTCCAGCTCCGTCGGATCATCCACGCCAGGATAGCGTGCCTGAGCCTCAGGACTGGCCAGGTACTCGAACATCTTCTGAAGTACTTCCTCCTCGGACTCGCCCACGATTACCGTGCGGTCTCGGGGATCGGAAAGGAAGTTGCTGGGCCTGGCGTAATAGATGTCGGGCATGGTCTCCTCCTCCGTTGGCGAGGCTGCCAATTGTGAAATTGGTTGCGCAAGCAGTGGGAGTTTGATACACCAAAATACGTCGTGTTGTCAATATCGGGGCGCCATTGACCCAATGCCGGCGGGCGGCTCTAGTCCAGCCGCACCGGGTCGACGTCAATCCGGCAGTTTCTCGGAACGGTACGCCCCTCCAGGAACTGCCAAAGCCGGCGTCCCCTCAGCAACAGTCGCCAACGGTACCGGCCCCGAACGCGCTCGGGCAGGCAGGGCGTGGGCCCGATTATATCAACGTCAACGCGGCCTTCGCGCGCTGCCTGTTCCCGCCAGGACTGGGCCAGCTCACCCAGGGTCTGCTGCGCGGCGCGCACGCTGAGATCGGCGCACAGTACCTGGGCAAGCCGGTTGAAGGGCGGGTTGCCCTGGAGTTGCCTGGCGGCGATTTCGATGCCGTAAAACGCGGCATAGTCCTGCTCAGCGGCCGCGGCGATGGCGTAGTGGTCCGGCTGGTATGTCTGGATGATCGCCCGTCCCGGCTCGTCGCCGCGGCCGGACCGGCCCGCCACCTGGCAGAGCAGGGCGAACGCCCGCTCGCCGGCGCGAAAATCCGGCAGGTTCAGGCCCAGGTCCGCCAGCAGCACCGCGGACAGGGTGACGCTTGGCAGATCCAATCCGCGCGCTACCATCTGCGTCCCCACGAGGATCTGCGCCTGCCCGCTGGTCAAGCGTTCCATCGCCGCTTCCAGCTCCGCCGGATTGCGAACCGAATCCGAGTCCCACCGTTCGATGGTAACGCCGGAATAGCGCTGCTCCAACTCGGACGTGACCGCCTCAGTGCCGGCGCCCATCTCCCGGATGCGTCCGCCGCGACACTGCGGACAGGCGCGAGGCAATCGCCGCTGCCGGTTGCAATAGTGACAAATCAGCCGGCCCGACTCCCGATGGAAGGCGTAGGACACGGAGCACCGGCTGCAATTGATCACGCACCCGCAGTCCCGGCACTGCATGAACGCCGCGCTGCCCCGGCGGTTGAGGAACAGGATCGCCTGCTGGCCGTTGGCTATGGTCTTGTCGAGGGCTTCGGTGAGGCTGCGGCTGAAAACGCTGCGGTTGCCCTCCCGGAGTTCCCGCCGCATGTCAACCACGCTGATATCGGGCATCGACGTTGCGATACCGTCAGGGCGCGGCACTCGCTCCGGCAACCGCAGCAAGCGATGCCGGCCCCGCGTCGCCTCGTAGAACGTGCTCACGTCGGGCGTGGCCGAGCCCATCACCACCACCGCGCCGAAGCGGCGCGCCAGCGCCAGGGCGGTGTCGCGCGCGTGATAATAGGGCGAATGCTCATCCTGCTTGTAGGCCGGTTCGTGCTCCTCGTCGACGACGATGATGCCCAAGTTGACGGCCGGAGCGAACAGGGCGCTGCGAGGTCCCACTATGACGTCAGCCAGGCCGTCGCGAATGTTCCACCACTGCTCGAACCGCTGCCGCTCGGTGAGACGGTGGTGCAGGACCGCAACACGGCCGGGAAATCGGTCGTTCACCATGCCGACCGTCTGTGGGGTCAGCGCGATCTCCGGCACCAGGTAAATCGCCTGCTTGCCCTGCTCCACCGCATGGGCGATGGACCGCAGGTACACCTCGGTCTTCCCGCTCCCGGTGACGCCATGGAGCAGAAAACTGCGCGGCAGCAGGCCGGGATCGTCCAGCGCGGCGGTGATGCTGGCCAGAGCGTCCGATTGAGCGGCCGTCAGCGCCGCAGGAGCGGGATGCGATGGTTCAACCCCCGAAGGAACCTCCGGGCGCACCCGCTGCCATTCCTCGCCCACCAGACCGCGCTGGAGGAGGGCGTCGGCTGCGGGTCTCAGGCTGGCGGTTCCGGTCGTGTCGTAACCGGCGCTGGACTCCCGCACCGCGGCGAGGAGTTCCACCTGGCGCGAAGCTCGCACGGAAGGAGCGGCTTCGTCACCCTCCCCGGCATCATAATGGCCAGGAATCAGCAAGCGACGATAGCGGTGCGATCGCGGTCGCGGCAGGGTGACCTCCTTGCGCACCAGGCCGCGGGACACCAGCCGTTGCAGCTCCCGTCGCGCGACGTTGGCATGGGTTGGGTCGATCCGCTTCAGGAACTTGATTTCCTCCCAGGCCCCGGAGGAGCCGGCCAATTCCTGCCACGCAACTTGTGCAGTTTCGCGGAAAGACGCCAAATCGCCAGCATCCTCAAGGCCGGAGATCGCGGTCAACCGTGACCGCTGTTGGGCGCGAAAACCGGGCGGGAGCATCGGCGCGATGGCCTCGAAGGGGGAGCACCGGTAGGTCTGCCCCAGCCATTCGGCCAGCTCCAGCCCCAGCGAGCCAACCAGCGGGGACGGCTCCACCGGATGCAGGATGTCCCGCGTTTCTTCCTCCGACACCGCCGATGCGTCCGCCAGGCTGAGGACCAACCCCTGCACGATGTTGCGGCCAAACTGGACCCAGACCAGTTGACCGGGTTCGACCGCAAGATGGCGGGGTATGCGATAGGAAAACGTTTTACCCGGCGGGATCCAGTCCGCGTCTATGGCGACGTCGGCGTAGTTCACGGTGAGACCTCGTCATCCATCCTTTGTTTCGAGATCCGCGTGAGTCGCAGGATATGCAAATGCGAAACCGCCGCGACCGCGCCAGGGGAGGCAGCGGGCGGCGGTCGACGTTTCGAGTATGTCGCCTACCGATTGGTGCGGTAGCTCGTCCGTTCCTTGATGCGAGCGGCACGTCCCTGCCTTCCCCGCAGGTAATAGAGCTTGGCGCGCCGCACCTTGCCCTGCCGCGTCACTTCCAGCGACTCGATCAGCGGGGAGTGCAGCGGAAAGACGCGCTCGATGCCGATTCCCGCCGTGATGCGGCGCACCGTGAAGTTGGCGGCCGGCCCGGTGCCATGAGTGCGCCGGATGCACACCCCCTGGAATGCCTGCACACGCTCACGGGCGCCCTCCCGAATGCGGAAGTTGACGCGAACCGTGTCGCCCGGCTGGAATTCGGGGATGTTTTCGTTGGCTTCAACTGGAACAAGTTCAGATGCTTTCATAATGTATCTGCCACAGGATTGCAGGCGACGCGAGGGAGTAAACTGGCCGCACTCGGCGGCGACTCAACCAACAAGACCGAGATTATAGCACAGCTCTGCCGCCAATCAGTCAAATTCGAGCGATTGCAGGTACACCGTGCCATCGTCGGCAACGAGTTCGTATAAGACGTCGACGGTGGTTGGGCCGTCGACAAGAAAAGCGCGGCCCCAGTTCGCCGGCCCTTCATCGGGATTAAACAGGAAATAGCGCGGGTCCAGCGACAGGAATCCGACCAGTCTTTGCAGGTTAATTTCGTCAACTTCCGGGTGAAGTACACCGACGTCTATGGCAGATTGCCATAGGAGATCGAATTGAAGCGTTGTGACAACCCTATACTGCATCCCGACGCTCGACGAGGATACGGGAAACTTGGCGACCGTTGCTGCGAATGTCCTCCGCAATTCGCTGCGCCCGCTGCCTAATGTCGTCTGTCACCGGGCCGGGCATCCTGATGCCGCACAGTTCATAGGGCATCACTTCCCCTTGCGCGGTAGCGCCCCAAGCCAGTTCATCGTGGGAATACTCCTCAATCTCCGCTGCACTGAAGTCGGCAAACTGCCGCAATTGCTCGTCAAGGAACGACCGTTCCTTTTCGGTGAGCGCAGCCGTGGCTGCTGCGTCACTGGCGGCCGGGCGGCGTGTCCAGTAACCTTTCGGAGCATATTCCTTCAGGGTTTTTATCGCCTGCTCATCTTCCAGTCGCTTCAGCATCGCTGTCCAGTCATCGGGGTACGGGCCGTGGGGCATATGAACGTAAGTCACGCCGGTGATGGGCTGGCCGGTGCGGATATACGCGGCGCAGTCGGCGTAGTACAGCAGCTTGACCAGTTTGGGGAAACCAAAGTGGTCGTCGTGCCGCGAACGTTCCGTAAGATACGCGACGGCAGCGGCAAGTTTGTCCCACTTCAAGGGAAAACTGACTTTGCCTTCCATGTGCGACCTCCTCGCCGGCTGTACCTGGATGCACGCATCGTATCGCAAACTGAACATACGTACAAAAGCGCAGGGGCCGGTACGATGAACTCCGGCCCCTGCGGTTGCGTGCCCTGCCTACTGACGCACGTACTTGTCCACGCGCTCCTGGGCGCCCAGGGCCATGTAGATATTGCCGTGGGCGTCAACCCAGCTGCCGTGGGCCGACTCGGAGTCCCAGCGCGCCAGGACGTTGCCGTCCGGGTCCATGATGCTGACCCGCGGAGACATGCCATTCGCCCCGCCCTCGCTGATGACCAGATTGTCCTCGCTGTCGACGGAGATGTCCAGCGGCCGCCGCATGTCCTCCCACATGGCCAGGTGCTCGCCGTCGGGCGAATAGATCTGCATGCGGTTGTTCTCGCGGTCGCATAGATACAGGTTGCCGTTGGGATGAGCCACGATGCTGTGGGGCAGGTGGAACTCGCCGGCGCCGCCCTTGCCCGGCTCGCCCCAGGACTGCTTGAGCTGTCCGTCGCGGGAGAACCGATGCACGCGGGCGTTGCGATAGCCGTCGGAGACGTACAGGTCGCCGTTGGGCGCGGGCACGATCTCGGTGGGATAGTTGAACGGGCCGGCCGAGCGCGGGCAAACCTCGCCGGGCACCTCGCAGCCGGTGTCCGAGTGGACGCCGCGGTCGCCGATGACCTGCAACGGCTTGCCATCCAGCGTGAAGATGACGCAGACGGAGTCGGTGCGGTCGGTGATATAGACGATGTCGTCCTGGATGTAGATGCCGTGGGCCTCGTCGATGGCGCGCACGCCCCAGGAACCCAGGTAGTTGCCGCCCGGCCCGAAAATCAGCACCGGCGGGTCCTTGCGCTGGAACACGTACACGCGGTCCTGCGAGTCGGTGGCAACCGCCGAGGCGTTGCCCATGGTCATGCCTTCGGGCAGGTGCGCCCAGTTTTCTTCGAGGGTGTAGGTGTACTTGCCGGAGCCTACGGTGGTCATGATCAGCCTCCTGTGTCGGTGTGAGCTGTGACGATCTGACGAATTGTCCGGTGTCTACGTTTTGGAATCGAAGAAACCGCTTTTGATGTGGTCGCTGATGGCGCTGGCCACGAGTTCGGGACGTTGCAGCGGTACGTCGTGGATGCTGTTTTCCAGCCAGACGATCTTGCTCACCGGCAGCAGCGACGCCGCTTTGGCCATGGACTCCTCGCGCCGGAAACGGCGGTCCATGGCGTCAGGCGTGGATTGCCGCGCCGGCAGCATCAACACCGGACACTCAAGGGTTGGGTATAGCAGCGACGGCTTATGGTCCCACAGCGCATCGATGATCCGCAGGTGGTTCTCGCGGCGCAGGTTGGACTGGATGGTGCCGTCCTCCAGCACGCGGAAGTTGGCCAGCACGGCCTCCACGACCGTCTCCGACGGATTGGGTCCGAAGCGCGCGCCCTCGATCACGCGGGAACGCATCATCTCCGGCGTGAAGCCGGTGAAGATGGGCGGAGCCATATCCTGGCGCGCCTGCTCCAGGCTCCAGCCGGGTCTCGCCGACGGTTCGATGGTGCCGCCGTCGACAAATATCAGGCCGGCTGCCATGTCAGGCTTGGCAGCGGCGAGTTCCAGGGCCACGTCCGCGCCCCAGGAGTGTCCGGCGATAACGGGCCGCTCCCATCCCAGGGACTCGATGAACGCCGCCGCGTCGCCGGACACGGTGGCAAAATCGTACCCGTCCTCGACCTGCGCCGATTGGCCATGACCCCTCTGATCCAGCGCAACGACGCGGAACTCCTCCGCCAGCAGCGGAGCAACCAGGTCCCAGATGTGGCAGGTGGACGCCAACCCGTGTAGCAGCAGCACCGGGCGGCCGTCCCCGCCCCAATCACGATAATGGAAGGGCAGGCCGCGCAGGTCAACGTAGCAGTCATTGGGGGTGGGCATGGGTTAGTCCGTCGTCCGTGGTTGGGGGATGACGGTATTGTAGCAACCAGGGGGATTGGCGTGTAGGGCGGAATTGACATGCTGTTCGCTATTTGCGAACATAGCGTCATGGATCAGGCAATGCGTGTTGAATGGTCAGTGCGTTCCATCAAGGATATGCGCCGGCTTTCACCCAGAAATCGCGAGCTGGTAATTGCCAAGGTTGAACAGTATGCGGAAGACCCGGCGTCGTTGGTCAACCAGGTAATTGCGCTTGCCAACAGCAATCATTGGCGCTTGAGGGTTGGCAACTACCGCGTGATATTCAGCGTTGAAAGCGGCACGGTTGCGATCATGCTGGTGTTGCGGGTTCGCCATCGGAGAGAATCGTATGACTAACCACGAAACCATAACTATCAGCCGAGCGGAGTATGACGCCCTGGTTGCTCAGAATGCTGCGTTGGAAGACTACGTAGCTGCTCTGAAAGCCGACGACGGCAGCCGTATCCCGCATCCGGTAGCCCTGGCCATTATACGCGGCGACAGCCCCTTGTCCGCGTTTCGCAGTTACCGCGGGCTTACCCTGCGCCAGCTGGCTGAAGCCACCGGGCTGGCGCCAGGCTATATTTCGGAAATAGAGCGTGGCATCAAGTCCGGATCAGTAAGCGCGCTGTCACGGCTCGCCGCCACGCTTGACACCAGAATAGACGTGCTGGCCATGGACTCTGTGGAATAGCCGAGAGCACATTAGCGCTCAAGCGACCTCCAGGGTTCCATTATCCCGTTAGGAACAGAACTCTGGCAATATCGCCCGCGCAAAGATCTTGTGGATGTTTCATGTCGCCGCAATATGCTCCATCAACTTTTCCACGCTGGGAACGACCACGTACTTTGCTGGAGATTCCCCAACCGCCAGGATATCAAAGTGCGCCTTGCCGCATTTCACTTTGCCGAGTTCTCGTTCGCGGAGGTCATCACTGAACGACGTGCCCTTGGTTTCGGCGACGAAATAGAGGCGCTCATGGTCGTCGTTTTCTATGAGCACTGCCCAGTCCGGGTTGTATGGACCCAACGGAGTGGGCACTTGGAACCAGGGCGGCAGCTTGGCGTACACCTTTACAACCCTGCTCAATTCCAGATGCTCGGCGAATTTCGCCTCGTTATCGGAGTCACAGATAACGTAGTCGTACACCGATCTCTTTGATTCAACCATCTTGTTCAGATGGCCGATCAGTTCCTCTCTCACGAACAGTTCCTGCGAGTAATAAGGGTCGCCTTCCAAGCGCCGGTACTTGATTCCGTCCACCAGCGACGAGCGTTTACGCCGGTTAATGGCCTCTGCCGCCGTCTCGATGAATTTTTGTGGGTTATCTCGAAAATGCGGCAGCCGTCCGCTGTCCGACAGAATGCGGGCGATGCTGCGCCGCGTCAGTTGGGTACGGTTCTGCAACTCGGTGAGCAGGTCGGGCAATTCAACGTCATCACTCCGCAGACTTACTGGCGCTCCAGCTTCCAGCAGCCAGCCCTGCACCCCGCTCTCCTCAATCTGCATCCCCGCCGTGTTCCATTGAATCCTCGGGCGCGGTATCGGCGGTGCTTCGCTGAGTGCCTTCGCGCACACTTTGAGCAAATCTTCGTTGTCAAATTGGACGCGGTAGGTGGTCTTGTATTTAATGCGCTCCCAGAGGGCTTGAAATTTCTCGCAGTTCAGGACCACTTCACGAGGCCGCACCGCGCGGCGTTCCTCAGCCTTTTTGGGTATGATGCGGCTGTCGGCCTTCCGCAGCAACTCGATTATCGCGTCGCGGAACGGCTCAAAATCATCCGGAAGAGTGAAACTGCCGTCCGTAAGGGCATTACGCAGCAGGTCAGTGATCTTTCCCTGTTGGTCCAGATAGCCCTGCGTCACCAGGTATCGCCAGATTTCCTGAGACTGCTCCACGCCCAGTCGTTCGGTTTTATCGCCGCCGATTTCGATCAGCGCAAATTGGTGCTCTTCAACCACGCCAAAGCGGATGCCGGTCTCTTCTTCGATCTCGCGTTGCAGGTTTTCGGCGAAGTCTTCGTAGCTCTCCTGGGCGATTACGGTCAGCGTGTTGACCTCAGACCCGCGCTGTCTCTCGCCATCCTGGCTGACGCACAGGCGCAGCCCGCGCCCGATGGTCTGGCGACGCTCCCGTTCGGTTTGGATGTCGCGGAGAGCGCAGATCTGGAACACGTTGGGGTTATCCCAACCTTCGCGCAGCGCGGAGTGGGAAAAGATGAACTTCAGCGGTTCGTCAAAGCTCAGCAGTTTTTCCTTGTCCCGCATAATCAGGTTGTAGGCGCGCTCGGCGTTGTCCCGATTGGTTTGGTTGTTTTCTGCCGTATCCGTCCAACCACCGCGCCGGTCGATTGAGAAATAGCCTTCGTGCGCCCGCTCCGCGGCGTCGGGGAGGTCATCAACACTTTCAAACAAGGCACGGTAATCCGGGTGGCCGGCAATGCGGCGGTACTCTTCCTCAAAAACGCGGGCAAATCGCCCCTTGACCGGGTTGCCGTCCGCGTCGTAGTCCCGGTAGTTTGCTACCTTGTCGATGAAGAACAGGCTCAGCACCTTGATGCCTTGGGGCCGCAGCCGCCGCTCTTTGTCCAAGTGCTCCCGGATGGCCTTGCGGATCATTTCGCGGTGCACCGCTTGCCGGTCAACCGCGCCGTAGGCTTCACCCGGTTGCAGCCAACGCTCATCGCCCGGCGCTCGTAACTCCAAAGATGCGTTGCGCCCAACCTTGATTTCACCGATGTAGTGATCACGGTAGATTTCGCGGCGAGTTCTGTGCTCGAGGTCCTCGCCATCCTGAACGTTGACTTCCTGACGCTGCACACCGCCGGCCCGGGTGGCCACGTCAAGCTCAACCCGCGCGGTAATCGTGCCGCGCTGCCTGCGGGTTGACACCAGCCGGAGATAGGGGCTGTTGTGGTCGTCAACCACCGTGCCAGCGGCGACCTCAATCTCCTTGACCAGATTCTGCTGGTAGGCGTCCACCGCGTTGAGCCGATAGACCATGTGGTACTGATTCGCGTGGGTCGCCGAGTAACGCAGGGTGCAAAGGGGGTTCATGCGCTCCAGCGCTTCCTTGCCCCGGCCGGCCAAACCGCCTTCCACACTCTGCGGCTCGTCCACGATGATTATGGGATTCGTGGCGCGCACCAAGTCGATGGGCGCTTCGCCGCCCGTCTTCTCGTTTTCCTGGTATATGGTGTTGATGTCCCGCTTGTTGATGGCGCCGACGGTCATCACCATGATCTGGATCTGCGGGCTGGTAGCGAAATTGCGAACCTGCCCCAGCTTGGCCGAGTCGTAGATGAAGTGATCAAAGGGGACGCCGGCGTACAGTGCGCGGAAGTGATCGCCCATCATTTGCAGCGACTTGTTAACGCCTTCTTTGATGGCAACCGACGGCACCACGACGGCGAACTTGGTGAACCCGTAAAGCCGGTTCAGCTCGAATATCGTCCGCAGGTACACGTAGGTCTTGCCGGTGCCGGTTTCCATCTCCACGGTGAAATCGCGGGATTCCAGGTCCGGCGCCCGCGGCAGGCCGTTATTCAACTGGACATCCTGCAAGTTAGCCAGGATCCCGTCGTCGGCCAGTGTCAGCAGGTTTCCCACGCCCAGGTCGTTCTCCACCAAGCCCGGCAGGCCGGCGTCGTCCACGCCGTGGGCCACCGTGAATTCGCTGCGGCAAACTTCCTGGCCGCGGAACAGATTGCAGACGGCCGCGATGGCAGACTGCTGGTAGTCCAGGTCCGGCTCAAATTGAAACTTCATCAGACGCTCTGTACGTTCTTGACACCGTGCTGCCGCAGAATTTCAGTGCAGTTGGCCTTGGCCACGTCGTCGGCAAAGGCACTGTCGCGGAAAAGGGCAGCGGTGTCGTCGGTATTGTCCATTTCGTCGCGCCATTGGACTATGCCCAGGGCGATCTCTTCGACTTCATCCGTGTCAATTTTCTCGGCAAGACAGGCAATCAGCGCCCCGCTGTCAACGGCGCTCACCGGCTTGCCGGCAAATTCGCGCGTCTCAATGGGAGCGCACAGGTCAATCCCCCGCTTGAGCAGCACTTCGTACAGGATGTCCTGCTCCGTCCGCCCCTCCTTGATGTGGTCAAGGTGGTCCAGGAGCGATTGCTCCAAGTCATCCGGGTCGGGCTCCCAAGCCTTGATGTTGGAACTGTCCAGCTTGAACAAGCGAAAGCCGAGGTCGGCGGTAGATTCTGGGTTCTCCTCTTGGATTTTCTTGCTGGCGCGGCGCAGACGTTCTTTGGTGATTTCCGACAAGTTCTTTGGCTTGCCAAGTTTGGCGCAGTAGTTGGCTGACGCTGCTTGGTCCCTATCGTCAACACTCAGTGGTTCTGGAAATTGGACTATTATGTAGCGGCAATCGCTGTCGTTTTCAACATTTTGGGCCATGACAGCGTGTGCCATAGTGCCTGAACCTGCAAAGAAATCGACTACGATTTCATCCTCTGCGCAAAACCAGGAAACAAAGTCCCTCATCATGGCTACCGGTTTCGGGTTGGAAAAGACCGCGGCACCGAGCAACTGGGTAAGATCGCCAGTCTGCTTGCTGACCATGCCATATTCAGGTAGCAAAGAAGGTGGAGTGATTTTCGCCCTCGCCTTCTTACAATGCAATTTGCCAGTGCTGTTGAAGTAAAATTCAAGAACCCGTTGACCGCGGGTATCGTAGGTTTCGTTACCCGCGAAGTATGATTCCATTTGGTTTCTTTGTGTCCAACCTGCCCTCAAAGTAACTTCCTCGACGGTTTTCCCGTCTTCACAAATGAATCGGCCTGATACCACCGTTACTTCTTCTGCTTTTCCAAAGGTTCCCGATATTTCTGTTCCGTCCGAAGCGTTGAAACGTACTCCGGGTGGAAACGTGAAATCGCTGGCGGGGTTGCCGCGCGAGATTTTTTTGAGAGCCCCTGCATCTATGACACCATCGCCTCCTGAGATAGCGGAGGTGGTTTCTTTGTCCTTTCGCGTACACGAGTACGTATTCATGATATTTCTTGAACATACCCTGCTGTTGAGAGTGCTGCTTGTTCCAGATCAAGATGGACAGGAAATTTTCTTCGCCGAAAATCTCTGACGCGATGCTTTTCATAAGGTTGACCTCCCCATCGTCAACGCTAATCATCATCACGCCGTCATCTTTCAGGAGATTTCGCGCGGTTTTGAGTCGTGGATACACCATGTTCAGCCAGTTGGTATGGAACCGTCCAGATGATTCAGTATTAGTGCTGAACTTATGGCCGTTGCTGTCCACTTGGCCAGTTATTCTCAGGTAGTTCTTGATGCCGTCCTTGTAATCGTCTGGATATATGAAGTCATTGCCCGTGTTATAGGGCGGATCGATGTAAATCAGTTTCACCTTGCCAGCGTAGCTTTTTTGCAGCAGCTTCAGCACTTCCAGGTTGTCGCCCTCAATCATCAGGTTCTGCGTGGTGTCCCAGTCCACGCTTTCCTCCGGGCAAGGGCGCAGGGTTCCGGCGCTGGGCGTCAACGCCAACCGGCGGGCGCGGCGCTTGCCGTGCCAGTTCAATCCGTACTTTTCCTCGCCGTCGTCAACCACGTCACCCAGCAGTTGCCGCAGCACGTCGAAGTCAATTCCGCCCTCGGTAAAGGCCTCGGGGAACAGGGCCTTCAGCTGGACGATGTTGTCAGCAACTAGGTCGGCCGAACGGGTTTCGGGATCAGCAGCGGTGAGCGGGTTCATCTGAATCTCCATGCAGTGACTGGCGGCATTTTAGCACGGGGTCGCCTGCTATAATTTTGCCCGGCGGCCCACCCCAGCGGTCTCTCGCCGCCCCAATTCACAGGAGGAATCCCTGCCATGTACGCCATTTTCGTGACCATCAACATCAAGGACGGCTACGCCGACGAGTTCTCCAAGGCCAG
The DNA here is from genome assembly GCA_965207585.1 of Dehalococcoidia bacterium. Classification (GTDB taxonomy): domain Bacteria; phylum Chloroflexota; class Dehalococcoidia; order Lucifugimonadales; family UBA3495; genus Bin87. The sequence continues at coordinate 1,225,145 of CBDBMT010000003.1, forward strand.
TCTCGGCGACGGCCAGGGCAGCGTGCGCGACGAGGAAAACTGCTTCCGGTTCGACATCCTGCGCAGCCCCGACAACCCCAACCAGTTCTACCTCTACGAGGTCTACGCCAACCGCGAGGCCCACGCCACCCACCGCGAGCAGCCCCATTACGTCGCCTGGCGTTCGGCGGTGGAGCACATGTTTGAGGGCGACCTGGGCCGCGTCGAGATGGAAACCGTGTTCCCCTCCGACGACGGCTGGCGCGCGCAGAAGCCGGGCCTGGTCAACTGGTAGAAAGCGTTCCATCGTGTTCAAGCCCTTCGCACCTCGTGACCTTGACGCAATCGCCGCCCTCGCTGCCGGGGCGTTCATCATGCTGGCCATCTTCGCGTGGACGGCGAAAACCGCGGTCGCGGATCCGGCCGACGTGGGCGTCACCCATTGGGGATGGAAGCTGTGGCAGGTCGGCCCGCTGGTGATGGGCTTCGCCGGCGTCTGGTGGTTTTGGCTGAGCACCCGCCGCGCGGCCTGGGTGCGCAGCCTGGCCCTGGCGGTCCTCGCGCTGGCGGTCTTCATCAACGGGTACACCGGACTGTTCGGCGACTACTGGGGCGACGTGTGGCGGACGGTCAACCCGCTGTTCATTGCGTCGTGCAGCGTGGCGGCGGTTGCGCTATGGCGTTGCGGATGCACAGCCGGCAAGGTCGGCGCGGTGGTTCCAGCGGCGCTGGGGATAGTGGTGTTCGCCAACGCCTACTTCCTCAACGTCGGGGTGCTGTGGAGCATCCTGGACCCGGTGCGGATGCTCACGGAACTGACCTGGGCGGCCGTGGCCAACAAGGCTAACGTAGCCCGGCCTAACGCCACCGAGTAGGCCGTTCGTGGAAGATGCTCCCGACCTACCCCCGGTGTACGAGCGCGTGCTCGAGGTGGTGCGCCAGATTCCGCGTGGGCAGGTGGCGACCTACGGGCAGATCGCCCAGATCGTCGGCGGCTGCACGCCGCGCATGGTGGGCTTCTGCCTGGCGTCGCTGGGCAGGTATCCCGACGAGGAACGTCCCGAAGTGCCGTGGCAGCGGGTGATCAACGCCCAGGGAAAGATCAGCCCCCGCGGCGAGGGTCTGGGCGCGCTGCTCCAGCGGGAACTGCTGGAGGCGGAGGGCGTGGAGTTCAGCGACGCCGGCCGGGTCAGCTTTCGCCGGTTCGGCTGGCTGGACCCTTACGAAGGGGAAGAACGCTGAAGTAGCGGAGCGGGGTGGTGGGCCACGTCGTACTGAATTGCGAACTTTTCGGTGGGAGGTCCAAATATAGGGAGCCCAATCAGGTGGGCTCACCGGATTCCCGTCCGTGAATCGGCGTGAATTGACATGCTGATTACACACCCCTCCTCATAAATGACATATGAATTCAGATGGTGGTTACGTATATTTACTCACAAGGCGTAGACAGTTGTGAGCCTTTCAATTCGTTCAAGCTGATGAGTATCGTTTGAGCCACAAGCCGTATAAAGTGTCAACTTCCTCCAAACTATGGAGCAGTCATGACTATAGCAGCAGCGCGAGTGATGGCCGCCGGTAAAGCCGGGTTGAGCAGTCTCCCATTTTTTGTGGACGAACTCATTGCTCAGGGCATTCAGCAGCTTTCCCCTTGGGCCTGCGACCATAGCCAGGACCAAATAGCCGAACTGCGCCAGATGACCAGCCAGCGGCGCAAGGGAGACTGGCGCCAAATTCATTATATCGGCAACGCCGAGCCCGGCTTCACCATGGAGCCCGACCTGGCGCCCAGCCGTCGCCTGCTGGAAAGGGTCAACCCCATCGCGGCCGAGGCCACCGGTCTCCCCGACAACCCGGCCCAGATGGCGGCCTGGTGCCGGCGTCAAATCTGGCCCCACTGCCGGGAAACCATCGATTTGTGGGACCGTTACCGTCATGACCGGGGGGTCACCGGCGCCGAGCAACTCGCCGTGGTAATCCCCTTCTGCCCCGAAGGCCCCACCTCGGGCACCGTTAGCATGTACCTTGGCGCCGCCCTGCGGAAGGAATTCGCCGAGCGCAACCGGAGCCACGAACTCTTGGTCTGGGGCATCGAGCTCTGCCCGCCGCTGGATACCACCGGCTCCGGCGACATGAATGCCGATGCCGTGCAGAGCGCCTTCCGCGGCTACGTGGCCCGCCATGAGCTTCAGAACGGCCTTCCCCTCACCGATGACCCCGACGATGAGGACTACTGGCGCCCCTTCGACATCAACATCGCCTTTGACGGCGGTACGGTCCAGTTGGGGCTACACACTGATGGGGACGTTTGGGACGCCCTGGACCGGGCGGCGGCCCAGGCCACCGCGTGCCTGCTCAACGGCGCCGCTGGCGGCGACGTCGCGGAATCATCCAATCGCCTGGCGCGGGGCCAGCGCTGGAATGCCCTGCTGGTGAACGTGGTATCCGAACTTGCTTACGGAACCGCCTGTCGTTACTTGGGCCATCAGGTGAACCTCCCCTGGCATCGCGACCGGGAGGAGTGGGAGCAAACGGCGGCGGCAGCGCAGAAGGACGCCTTTCTCCGCCGCATCGGCGAAGTCCAGGCCAATCTGGAAAGGGAGCCGGACGCTGCAGTCAGAGAGCGCATCCAGTGGCTGATCGACATCGCCGAAGAGGTGCGGAGCATTGGCTGGGACCGCAGCGTGGCGCGCTTTGTGACCCGAAACGACGTGAGGGTGCGCGACACCCTCAATGACGCCATCCGAGGCGACGAGTACCGTTACGAAGAGACCACCAAAGAAAACCCGCCGCCCGATACCGTTACGCCGCGCACCGACCCCTTCTGCGTCAACATAACCCTGCCCGAAAATCTCCGCCGCCACGCCGCCGAGATTATGCGGGACAATCAAAACTACTTCCCCATCGCCAACTTGCTGGGCATGGCCGGCGCCGCCGCCATTCGCCGCAGGGTTGAGGATATGTGTCGTCAGGTGCTGGAGCACCACGCTGCCTATTCCAGCGGCGTTGACGCCCAGGCTTTCTTCGACGAAATCCTCTCCATATCCGTCGAAGACCGCAGCCACGGCCGCTACAACGAAGCCTTCCGCCCTTCCCGTGAAACCCTGCGCGACTTCATCGACGAGGGACACCGCGGCATTTCCGGTTCCTATTCCGAGTTCGACTATGACCTGAGCGGCAAAGTTCAGTCCAGTTCTGGCTATTACGGCCGGTACGGGCAAACCAAAAGCCTCGGCTGGAGCGTCAAAGGGGTCGATTACGATGTCCCGGTCGAATACAGCTTCCTGGTTCTGGCTCGGGTCCGTCCCGATATGGGTTTCAGCGACATCAGCACCTACGACGGTCTGAAGGAACGCTACGACTCCATCGTCAGCAGCCCGACTAGATGGCGCGACCTGGCCCGTTACTACGGCGTCAAACCTCCCGCCGAACTGTTGGGCGACGCCCCCGCGCCCGCGGCAGCCCCGACAGAGGAAGCGCTGGCTGTCCGGCGGGAGGGGCCAAATTCAGGCTGATGCGGTTGGAAAACGTTGTATGCTTGCCCATAATCGACAATGGGCCGCCATTGTGGCGCTGACCTGCGCCATCGCCTTGTTCATTGCCCTGGCTCTGGTCGTTCCCGGGCGGTGGGCAGTAGCCGCCGGCCTCTCCCAGGGCAACGCCCAGACCGTCGACATCAGGGACGAGGAATGCTCCTTCTGGCTGGACTACGACGGCGATGGCGAGGGCAACCAACCTTTCGATACCGGCGCCGACGCCTATCTTCCCCAGCATACTCCCGTGGTCGGCGGCTGCGCTTTCAGTCTCGATGCCAAAGAGACCGCAACCCTCATTGTCGAATCGGAGCTGGACGACTGGAGCGCGGAGGTTGACCTCAAACGCGCTCCCGGCTCTTCACAGGTCGTGACTCTGCACCCGGCACGCAACGACGTATCCGACATCTCCGGCGGGATGACGGTCGGCTTCCGATTGTGGGGCAAAACCCCACGCAGCATCAAGAACCGCGAACTGGAGGAGGGCTATCACCACGAGGTTCAGATACCCCGGAACTTCCGCCTGTTCGAGATTACTCTGGCCACTAACTCCGGCGGCGAAGAACGTATTGCGGAAGAGAGCAACTCGGCCAGCAACGCTTACATCTACGCGTCGGAGCTTATCGCCAGCGGAGACTCCAATACGACCCTCGCCTCCGAACTGCTGGACGAAGGCTACCCTCAAATCGCCGCCCGCGTCCATAAGCTGGGCGAGGATAGCAATGGAAGCGGACCGGGCGGTTGGTGGCAGTGGGCGGCCATTGCCACCTGGGTGGGCGCGCTGTTCGTCGCCATCGTTGCCGTGGCGCTCCTGATGATGAACCGCCAACCCAGCGCCACCCGCAGCCGTACCCAGGGAAGCAGATTATAGCCGGCTAGTTTTGGCCCATCTCCGTACCAGGTCCAGCCTGCCGGGAGTTTAGCTATGGAATGTCCCAGCTGTGCAAGCACCATTCCTGATTCATCGACGTCCTGCGTGTATTGTGGCGCGACGATACCCGCGGCGGCGCGGCAGCCGGCAGCGGGTGCGGCGGGTCCCGGTACGGAGGGGTCCGGCTCGTCCCGGAAATGGCTCATTGGCTGTAGCGTGACTGCTGTAGGGTTTATTATTGCCGTCGTTTCCATCCTGGCGCCCGGGTGCGGCTTCAGCGATTGGGTCGGCTTCGGCGATGACCCTGAGCCGACATCGGCGTTGTTCCCGCCCCAGGCGGCTCCGGCGGCCCCGGTCACTGCTGACCGTTCTCCGCCGGCGGCCCCGGTCACTGCTGACCGTCCTCCGCCGGCGGCCCCGGTCACTGCTGACCGTCCTCCGCCAGCGGCCCCGGTCACTGCTGACCGTCCTCCGCCAGCGGCCCCGGTCACCGTGACCGACAATACCGTCGTCTTCTCCGACCTCAACTGGACCAGCGCCCGGGTGCAGAACCGCATCGCGCAATACATCATCGAATACGGGTACGGCCACCCCACCGACGTGCTGGCCGGCAGCACCGTCCATATGTTCGAGAGCCTGCGTCGGGGCGAGGTGGACGTGGCCATGGAAATCTGGCTGCCCCTGCAGGCAGCGGAATGGGGCCAGGCCCTGGCCAATGATGAGGTCCAGTACGTCGGCTCAAGTATGGGATCGGACTGGCAAAGCACTTTCGTCATACCCGCCTATCTGCAGGAAGAATACCCGGGCCTGGACCACGTGGATGACCTGAAAGACCCCAGGTATCGGGAGTTGTTCGCCACCGCCACCAGCAACGGCAAGGCCCGGTTGGTGGCCTGCGTCGTCGGCTGGGCCTGCCAGGAAGGCAACGACGCCCAGATTGCCGGTTACGGGCTGATCGATCACGTGCAGGTCGTCCGGCCGGACTCCCAGGAAGAGTTGTTCTCCGAGGTGTACGACGCCTACGCCAAGGGCAAGCCCTGGCTGGGCTATCTGTGGGGAACCTCCGACCCGGCCCTGCTGCTGGACCTGGCGCGGCTGGAGGAGACGCCCTACAGCGATGAGTGCTGGTTCACCACCAAAGCCTGCGGTTTCAAGGAGGTCACCATCCTTACTGCCGTACACTCCGACCTGCCCGGACGAGCGCCGGAACTGGTTCACCTGCTACAGCAATGGGACTTTGACATCCCTGAGTACCAGGGCCTCCTGCGGTGGATGGATGACAACAACGCCACCGAAGAAGAGGCCGCGCTGCACTGGCTGCGCACCAAAGGGGACACCTGGAAGTACTGGGTCACTGAACAGGCTTACGCCAGCGCGCAGGCCGCGCTGACCGCCGGGGTGGACGCCAGGGGCTGGCCCAGCCGGTAGCGCCAATCGGCGTCATGGCGGTTCCAGCGCGCCGCTCGCATCGGCATCGCCGACCGAGAAGCTGATGGAGGCCATCTTCGAGAGCGTGGACGAGTTCTACTCCGAGAACCTGGCCCAGGAGGTCTCCAGGGGAATGCGGGAGGCTGCCTCCCGTGGCTTCTGGATGACCTCCTACGCCCCCCTACGGCTACCGCAGGATCCGCGTCCACGACGGCGCCAAGAAGCGCCCCAGACTGGAGCTCGATCCGCCGGCTGACGGCGCAGTCCGCCGCATATTCCAGATGGCTCTGAACAGCGCCAGCAACCTGGACATCACCAAGACGCTGAACGGGGAAGGCATCGCCAGTGTCCAAGGGGCACGCTGGACCCAGAGCAGCGCACACTGCATCCTGACAATCGGGGTTTACACCGGCGCCCTCGTCTGAGGCGCCAGACCCAAGGACAATTCACCGCCGGTCCGGGTCAAGGACGCCTTCCCCGCCATCGTCAGCCAGCGGGAGTCTCGCAAGGAAGTACTGGTCAAGCCCGGCCGGGCTGCCGTCATCTACTCCCTGCCCATGCTGACCACAGCCCCATCGGGGAGGGGGATACAGCAGACATGAGTCATCCCGGATTTTAGGAAACGAGGAAATCGGTCCAAGAAACGCCTGAAAAAAGAAGCCCCCTTCTGGTGGACTGGGAGTGTCCAAACTCCAAACCACCGAAGGGGGCGTTCGTATGTTGCAGCAAGGGGCGGGTCTGCGGCAAGGGCAGCAGGTGGCGGATCTGTTGGAATTGTTCATCGGACCCTTGGGTGGTTGGCTGGACGCGCGGTTGGATCGGCGCTTGGTACGCACCTTCTTCTTAGCCTTGGTGTCCATGGTGCGCCTGCGCCATAATCGTTCGGGGTTGCTCCTCAGTGAGTTGGGTGGTCATATCATTTCCCCAGACCGTGCGCCAGCGGGTACCAAGCGCCTCAGCAATCTGCTGCGCTCTCCCAAATGGAGCCACGGCCTGCTGGAAGGGTTGCTCTGGCATCGTGCCGAGTTGAGCCTGGCCCAGTTGCGGGAGCGCGACCAGACGGCCCTGGCCATCTGGGATGAGAGCGTGCTGGAGAAACCGGAGAGCATCGCCCTGGAGGGACTGGGTCCCGTGCGTTCCAGCAAGGCCGCCCGCCTGAAGCGCATCAAGCCGGGCTACTATCATCCCCCGGGAGGGCGGCCGGTATTCGTGCCCGGCATGCAATGGCTCACCGTGATGGTGGCTGGGATGCAAGGACCTCCCACCCTGGCGGCCATGCGCTGGTGGACCAGCCGCGGTCCCTTGGCCAGCCACCGCAGGGAGCAAACGACCCAGTTGCTTTCCCAATGCGCCGAAAGGTGGCAACAACGGGTGATCCATGTCTTCGACCGCGGCTACGCTGGCGCTCCCTGGCTGGGCGAACTGAGCAGACACCAAGCGCGGTTCATCCTTCGCTGGCCCACCCGCTACCACCTGGTTGACGCCAAAGGGCAGCGTCCCGCTTGGCAGATCACCCGAGGCAAACGCTCCCAAGACCACCGTCAGCTCTGGGACCTGCACCGCCGGCAGTATCGCAAAACAGGCATGGTGGCCGTCCCAGTGCACCATCCCCAGATGGATGACGACCTGTGGCTGGTGGTCTCCCGCCCCGGCAAGGGTCGCAAGCCCTGGTACCTGCTCACCAATGAACCGTTGGACACCACCGACGACGCCTGGCGAGTGGTCCTGGCCTACGTTCGCCGCTGGCAGGTGGAGATGTGCTACCGATCCTGCAAGACCGACCTGGCCATGGAAAGCCCTCGTCTCTGGTTCTGGGAAAACCGGCTCAAACTCCTGCTCATGGCCAGCCTGGTCTACGCCTTCCTCCTCTCCCTGCTCACGCCACCACTGGCGCCCCTGGTTCGGGAAATCCTGCGCCATTGGTGCCACAGAACGGGAAAGCGGCACCGCCAGGTGGCGATACCGCTCTCTAGATTGCGCTCCGCATTGAGTTCCCTTTGGCTAACCCATCCCCCTTCCCTCTCCTACACCACTCCAGATTCGGGATGACTCATGTCTCGCTTCGGGACGTTCTGGTGGGCCTGGGCGTACCGAATTGCGAACTTTTCGGTGGGAGATTTCCCTTTAGTTCCGCCAAGATGAAAGGTTCGATTCAAGTCTGGTGGGCCGGACTGGACAAAATCAAGAACCGAGGCCGATTCCGACGTCACCCCGTCCTGGGGCATGGGGATGGTGTACGTCAGAACCGCCTCGTCCTCCACGATCTCGATGCCCTGCACGAAGTTCCGTATCAGAGCCTTGCGCTCCGGGAACGTCCCCTCCTGGAAGAGTGCGCGGAAGTCCGCCACGTACCCCTTGATCTCCTTTGACGTGGGCAACTCCGCCCGCCGCTGCTCCAACTGGAACTCGGCCTCCTCCCGCGCCGCCACCAACTGGTCCTGGCGGCTCTTCAGGGACAGGATGCGGGGCGACAGGACCTCGATGGGCAACTGCTGGGTCTCCAACGCCTGGTAGAGGTTCTCCAACCGGGTCTCCACGTCGGACAGCTCGCTGTTGATGGCGGTCAGCCTGCCGTTGACCTCGCCGGCCAAAGCATCAATCTCCTCGGCCACCAACGTCACCAGTTCGGTGATGGTCTCCTCGGTGAGAATCCGCTCCCTGACCTTCTCGATCACCAGGTCCTCCAGCCTGGCGGAGTTCAAATAGCGGCCTGTGCAACTTCCCTTCCCTTCTCGCAGCAGGCTGGCGCAGACGTAGTAGGCGAACTGGCCGCTTTTGGCGCCTTGGGCGGAGTAGGACTTGCCGCACACCCCGCAGCGCAGGAGACCACTCAGCAGGTACTGGCTCCCGACACGGCCGGGCCGCTGCACCGTGGGCGCCCGCTCGTGCAACCCCTGCTGCACCGCGTCAAACATCTTCCTGGAAACCAGGGCGGGCCAGGCGTTCTCCACCCTCACCGGCTCTCCCGCCTTCTCGTCCTTGCGCTTGACGCCCCAAACCGCCGTCCCGGTGTAGGCTTCGTTGGTCAGCAGGTAGTGGATGACGTTCTTCTGCCAGCGCTTGCCCTTGTTGGTGATGCCCCGGCGGTTCAGCTCCTTGCAGATTTCCGCCAGCCCGTTGCCCCTACGGGAACTCTCGAATATCTCCCTAACGATGGGCGCGGTCACGGGATCGACCTCCAGCGTGGGGCGGTCCTTCACCCCGTCGCTGACCTTGACGCGGGTGTAGCCGAAGGGAGCCCTGGAGCCCAGGAAGAAGCCCCGGGACGCGGCCTCCCGCATTCCCCGCGTCACTTCTTGCCCTAGATTCTCGCTGTAATATTCGTCCACCGACTCGATGATGCCCTCAAGGAGCCGGCCGGTGGCGTTGTCCTCGGCCTGCTCGGTGATGGACACCACGCGGATGCCCTTGCGCCGCAACTGGGCTTTGAAGGCCACGGCGTGCTCCCGCTTGCGGGTGAACCGGCTGAATTTCCAGACGAGAATGACCTGGAAAGGGGCCTTGGGCTTGGAGCCCTCGTCGATCATCTCCCGGAACTGGGGCCGGTCGGCGATCCTGCCGCTTTCGGCCTCGTCCACGTACTCCCGGGCCACGGAGTAGCCGTTGCTCTTGGCGTAATCCCTTAGCGCCCGAAGCTGGGCGGCCACGGACAAGTCCACGTCCTGGCGGTCGCTGGAGACCCGGGCGTAGAGGACCGCCGGGGTCAGGGGTACAAACTCGCGCTTTTTCATCTTGCCTTCCTTGCTGCCTCCGTTTCATCCGTCTCCGCCTACCGGGAACGCCGCCGCATCCGCTCCTTCGCTCGCCACTCCCGCTCCTCCATGTACAGGCGGATGGCCTCCCGCAGAAGCTCGCTCACGGTGCGCTCCTCCTCCTTCGCCACCTGGCGCAGGCGCTGGGCCTGCGGCGGGGGCAACGAGAACGTGACGGTCTCGGTGTTCCTGGATATTGTCGGGGCCATGAGCGCTCCTTGCGCTGACTATTATACCACGTTGTCTTACACTCTAACAGTGGGAAACCGGCCTTTGGCCCTCCGGCAACGGCGCCGGGCGTTGGCGCCCTCCGGGTCCGTGGTTTGCAACATTTCGCAACCTTGCCACCTGTTGCACACAGACATGGGAAGGGTAACCGCTTCCCTTTTGGGCACCGGTGGAAACCACCGGAACGGCTCCGCCGGCACTTTGGGACACGGTTCCCGGCATCTTTGCCCCTATCGGACAGACCCCGTGGCCTAGCGGTCGTTGTCGCATTCGTACCTGAATGGCGTACCTGTCGGATGGCCTTTGGCGTCTTTGCGCTGAGAGTCTGACGTGTCGACTCTGCAACATATTGCAGTGGCGGGGACGTAACGGGACAGGGTTGCGGCAAGTTGCGGCAAAATTGTCCATTCGGGGCTGGTGAAGGCCCCCTATTGGAAAGGTCCGGCGCAGGAAAGTTGTACTTTGGGCATCAGTACAATCCGGCCAGCGGCGCCCGGTCCAGGGAGTGCGGCGGTGGCAGTATCCACGCCTCGCCCAGGATGCCGTGTTCGCCCAGGGCCTCCGCGTTGGCGGTGATGACGTCAAGACCCTCCATGCCGTCGGCCACGTCCAAGAAGGCGGTCTCGTTCTCGGCAGTCTCGAACACGAACAGCACCCCGGGCGTGCGGCCTCCGTGGTCCCGCTCCGCCCAGCCCGAGGCGAAGTAGCGGCGATAGGACGCAAGGCGCTGGGGGATGCGCTTGGGCGTGGTGGCCCTTCGCTCGAACTCCAGCAGGAAGGGATGCCATTTGCCTTTATATTCCAGGGTGAACGATGCGTCGGGATGGATCGCGTAGTTGGTGCGATTGCAGCGGTAGCCGATGCTGGAGCGGTGGGTGGGCAGCAGGTCGAACAGGTCGTGGTCATCGGAACGGGACACCTCGGCGGTCAGGGATGCGGCGAAGTCGGTTACACCGCTGTGGTGGTGTGGCTGGGAGGCCAGGGCGCGCAGGGCGGTGCCGGCATAGACCTTGGGGTCGGAAATAGCGGGCTGGGCAGTCCAGCGGTCCAGGGTGAGGCCCACGGCGGCCCGGTCCCGTCGGGCCAGGCAGGTCAGCCCCCGGTCGGTGAGCATGAGCCGGGAATCGTCCTCCTGCACCAGGTCACGTTCACGGAAGGAACGGAGAATCTGGTTGACCCGGCGGAGGGTCACGCCGCCCATCAGCCCGGCCAGCTGCTCCCGGCTGCACAGGGGCCAGGCGGCCAGTAGGTCCAGTACGTCCTTCTCAGCCCGGGACAGTTGGATTGCCAGGGCCGACGCCAGCTGCTGAGCAGGCTCCGGCATGGCGGCCCGGACGTTGGTGGAGTAGAGGTTGTCGGCGTCAGGCCTGGGGTCGTCGCCCCGGGACCCGTGGGCCGATTCCAGAAGGCCGTCAGCCCAGGGCAGGATGGCCGCCAGGCTGGTTTCGGGGGAGATTTCCACCGGAGGGTTCAAGCCCAGGCCATAGCCGCACTGCTGCCAGACCACTCCCGTGTGGTCTCCGGCCAGCAGTTCCCCCTCCGTGGCGACGAAGGTCCGGCGGCGCTCCGACGGGTCGCCCAGCGCGCGAATCGCCCGGCGGGTGGCCTGGTCGGCCTGGGTAACTACCAAGGTGAGAAAGGGCCTCTGGTTGCTGCGCAGATGCTCGATGCTGCGTAGCCGGTAGCGCAGGTTGGACGTGGGCAGCATCGGTCCCTGGCGGATGATACCGATGGTGAGACCCCCGGACAGCGTGACCAGCAGGTCGTAGGGGCCGCGGCGGTGGTGGTCCACCCGCACCTCCTCCTGTCTCGGGTCGGCGTCGGCGATCATGGCGGCCACGCGGTAGAGCACGGCCACGGCGTCCAGCCGCTCCGCCAGCAGCCGGAACCACTGCCGGGACAGCGGGTAGGCCGTCAGCATGTGCCGGCGGCCCCGGGTGGCGGCGCCGGCGGCCGTGACACCTTTATCCGTGGGAAAGTACCGGCGCTGGGGGCGGGACCCCAGCGCGCCCAGGTGGTGGGACACGGTGTCCACCAGGCCGCGCTTGACCAGCTTGTCCAGCCGTTCGCGGAGGGTGGACGCGGGAAGCCGTCCGAAGCGGGAGAGTTCATCCACGGTGGCCAGGGGCGCGGCGCACAGCAGCAGCAGCGCGTCCTCCAGGCCCCGGCGCAGGTAGCGCAGGGCCGGGTCGGGACGCAGCCCCTCCAGGTCGATGATGAGCTCCAGCGTGGCCGCCTCGATTGCCTGCGTGCTCTGGCCCACGGTGTCCAGGACGGCGGCGGGCACGGCGCGTCCGCCGTGGCCCCGTTCCAGGTAGCGCCACAGGGTGTGGCGGGACATCCCCAGGCTCTCGGCGGTCTGCTTCTGCCCGTGCCTGCGCTGGTGGGCCTGCACGTATTCGCGGATGGCGTCTTCGAGAGCCTCCCGGCTTTCCGTCGCTGAGTGTTTGGCCGTTGCCGGCGTTGCCGGCTGACTTTTCGCCAAGGTGATTCCTCCTGAGGTTGGGGACTAACATTCCATCGTCCAGGAGAAATCGCTGGCACATGATGCCCTCCAAGGCATGAAATTCGAGCGGGTCTTGTGGTGGGGGCCGACTGCCTTTGAGCTGATCGGTGAACTCCCGGTGCGTCGTGCCCACTGGCCTGCTCACAGGGAGGGCCAGTTCACCGTTGCCGATGAAGGGCAGCCGCATCAGGGGCGTCCAAGATTGGGGCGCGTCAAAAGACCATGGAGTTAGCGTAACACGCGAAAACGGCTGTCGTCAGTGGGCAGTTGTCAGTGATGGCGACCCGGACCGGCGGGGGCCTCATATTGATCCGCCTTCACGTTTTTGTGAGCGGGCCGAGGATTGCACCCTGGTGAACAATACCGAGGTGTAAGTCCCGTTCCGCAAGTGAGCCATCGGCCATCGCCAACGACGGTCAGGTGCGAAATGACCACCTCCGACGCCACCGCTAGGACATCCCATGCCCGGGCCGCTTCCGCCTGCCGGACCTCCCCGAACGCGAGCCCGACGACCTGACATCCCCCGAGCACCTCAGCGAGATCGGCCTGCACCACCACATGAAGCAGTTCCTGGGCAACCCAGAAACCACCATCGTGTCCGTTGAGAAGTACCTCACCGACCGGCTCGGCGTCGGGATGGAGTATCCCGACCTGCTGGTGGCCTTCGGCGTGGACCCTATGCTGTACCAGGAGACCAATCGGTACGTTGTCTCCCAACAGGGGAAACCGCCGGACCGGGTCCTGGAGATAGCGTCGAAGGGCACCGGCCACGTCGACGCGGGGGAGAAGCGGGAGTTCTGCGGGAGTCTGGGGATACCCGAGTACTGGCGATTTGACTCCACCGGGGAGCTCCACCGGGCCAGGCTGGTCAGGGACCGATTGGTGCAGGGACTCATCAACCCATCGACATCGCCGAGCCGGTTACCGCCACCTTCATCTCTTCGGTGGATTCGGGGTGAGGCTGCATAGTATCATAGTGCCCGAGACAGATGGTCAATGCCAATGAAGGAGTATTTCTCATGCCAGAAGTGGAGAACAGGTTGAAGGAGTTGGGCTATGAACTCCCACCGCCCCGGCGCACCCAGCGGGGCAACTACATCCCCGCCGTGCGCACCGGCAGCCTGGTGAGTCTGTCGGGCACAGGCCCTGATCTGCCCGACGGCGCCCCGCTCCACGTGGGGAAGCTGGGGTCAGACCTGACCATAGATCAGGGATGCGACTGCGCGCGCCTGGCGATGCTGCACCTGCTGACCAACCTGAAAGAGGAGATAGGAGACCTGGATAAGCTGAAGCGGGTGGTCAAGCTACTGTGCATGATCAACGCCGACCCCGGCTTCCGCGACATCCCTAGGGTCGCCAACGGCGCGTCAGACCTGCTGATCAGCCTGTACGGGGAGCGGGGCCGCCACGCCCGTTCCGCAGCGGGCATGTCCACCCTGCCCGGAGATATGCCGGTGGAGATAGAAATGGTTGTAGAGGTGGAGCGCTAGCAATCGGTCAAACCTGACTTTGGCGACGGACCAGGATCCCGGCTTAGGATGGTATGTCGGCGCCGGTTTGTGTTGCCGTGAAGCGTCGTTTGGACCGCGCATGGAGGAGTCCGGTTCGGGTTGCGACGGAAGAAACGCTCTCAAGCCGTGGCAGAAGCAGCAGTGGCGCATTCCAGGGTGATCGCCGGCTTCGTGGATCACATGGAGTACGTCAGGCGCCCACGGCTCAGATTGAGCGCAGACCATTTTGCGCTTGTGTCCGCTGGAATATCCCGTACGACTGCTGTCATACCGGCGTTATGATCGCTTGGCCCTATGATAACGCACCGGATTCCCGCGATCACCCTGGCAACGCCGCCGCCGAACGTGGAGTAGGGGGTACCCTTTGGCCTCCCGAGAAAACATCGTCTACGAGCCGGATGAGCCTTGTCCCCCGCTGGTGTCCCTGGCCGTGGGGCTTCAGGGGGCCATGTTCATCCTGGTGCAGACTCCGCTGCTGGTGTCGGTCAGTCTGTTGGGAGACACGCATGGCGAGCGGTACCTGAGTTGGGCCATTTTCACCGCGCTGATAATCAACGGGGGGGTTACCGCCGCGCAGTCGGGCGTCATCGGGAGGTTCGGCTCCGGCCACCTGTTCTTCACCGGCACGACGCCGGTCTACATCGCGGTCTGCCGGACAGCTCTGACCTATGGCGGGCCATCCCTGCTATCCGCCCTGGTTATCGTTTCCTCGCTGTTCCAGTTCCTGCTGGCGTCTTGGCTCCCCCTGCTGCGCCGGATTGTCACGCCCACGGTTTCCGGCACCGTGTTGATCCTGGTGGGGGCCATAACCATACCCATCGCCTTCGAGAGTGTTGCCGACGTCCCCGAGGGGGCCCCGGCAGCCGGGGGCGTGGCGGCGGCCGGCGCGACGCTGGCGGTCACCGCGGCCCTGGGACTGCGGGCCACCGGGAGACTGCGGCTGTGGTCGCCCCTGGTTGGAATCGCGGCAGGCTGCGTGGTGGCCGGCGGCCTGGGAATGTACGACCTTCAGGGTGTCATTGACGCGCCCTGGATTGGGGTTCCGCCGGGCGGCTGGCCGGGGATAGAGCTGACGCCCGGCGCGGAGTTCTGGGCGCTTCTGCCCATGTTCCTAGTGGTGTCCCTGATCAGCGCCCTCAAGACCATCGGCGGCGGCATCGCCCTGCAACAGGTCTCATGGCGCGGGGAGCGGGCCACCGATTTCCGCCGGGTTCAGGGCGCCATCAACGCCAACGGCGCGGGCAGTCTATTGAGCGGAATCGCCGGTACGCCGCCCGCGGGAGCCTATGAAGGCGCCACCGTGTCCATCGTCAGTTTCACTGGGGTCGCTGCCCGCAACGCCGGCTACGCCATGGGAGCTATCCTGATTGCCCTGGCCTTTCTGCCCAAGGTGGCCGCTTTCCTGCTGGCCGTTCCCAATCCGGTCATAGGGATGTTCCTGATGATGATCATGGGGCTGATTCTGGTGGAGGGTATGCGGACGGTCTTCCAGGACGGGATTGATTACCGGAAGGCGCTGGTGGTATCGGTGTCCCTCTCCGTTGGAATAGGCCTGGAGAGCCAGGACCTCTTCTCGGAACTGGTGGGCGGAGTGTGGGGCACTCTGCTGGGCAACGGACTGGCCAGCGGGACCCTGGCCGCCATCTTGATGACAGCGTTCCTGGAACTGAGCAGCGCCCGGCGGCTACGCTTGGAGACGGAACTGGCTATGTCGGCTCTGCCCCGGATAGACGAGTTCCTCCGACGCGCCGCGGCCCGGGCCGGATGGGACGAGGCATCCGCCGACCGGCTTCGCTTCGTGGGCGAGGAAGTGCTTTCCAGCCTGTTGCAGGAACTCGAGGGCGACGGCCCCCGGCGCCTGGCCGTCCTGGCGCGCCCGTCCGCCGGGGTAGTGGAGATGGAATTCCTGGCGGCGCTGACGGACGAGAATCTGGAAGATCGGCTGGCCTATATGAACCGGCAATCCGAAGTCCCGGAGGAAACCGAAATATCCTTCCGCCTGCTGCGGCACTACGCCTCTTCGGTGCGCCACCGCAAATACCACGGCCTGGACATCGTGACCGTGCGGGTGGAAGGCTCGCGTTAACCCCGCATTCTCAATATGTGCTGGCATTGCCCCACAGTGGCCTGCCAGGGCAATCGCGTCAAGTCAGGTGGGACGTCCCGTGGCTGACGCGCTCCACGATGCCGTCGACCAGCATGCCGGCCAGCCCCCGGTGGATGGCAACGTGGGCCTCCCCCGTGATCATCGCCAGTTCCGCCGTGTCCGCGAAGGGCAGCCGGCTCAGGTGGTGCAGCAGTTCCCGCTCGGAGACGCTCATGCAGCGAGCGTAGCAGACGGGAGGCACGGCGGTCAGCCGACAAGTGTCAGCAATAGGCGCGTGATCAGGGTGGCGGACCCTCGGAGAACATGTGCCAATGTTCATGAGCATTGACCCGCCCCGGCGGGCTTCCGCCTTGGTCAACAATCTCACGTCCCCGCTTCTCATCATGTCATCGCGTTTCATTTACAGGCCAATTCCGGCGTGTCATACGTGCCAGCGGCTTTTCCGCCCTCCGCCGCAGGGCCGGTGTCTCTCTCCGGAAAGGCCCAATTTCTGCAACGAAATGCAATCCAGCGGGCTTTTGGGGTCAGACAAGGCTGAGAAGGAGGAAATCCGCTGCATTCACATTTGTTTGTGGCTCCCTTACAGGAAACCCCGGAAACCGCTCTACCGGAAAGGTTGCACCTTGACCAGTCGCCCCAATGACGGCCTTTCCCAGGCTTCCGGCGCCGGCGGCAGCCACGTGTCAGCAGGATGCCCCGCTGTGTGATGGTCTCCAGGTTGGAACCGGGGAAGAGAGTTTGATCCACGCGGGCCGCGGCGTCCTGAAGGGTGTCTTCGTTCCCGGTGGCTCAGCTTCCAGTGGGGAAAATACTTCCACCAGGTCCTGGCGCAATGCAGGCTGATTTTCCTTCACCGGCAACAGGTAATCCCCGCCGCCGGCTACAATCTGCTGGCACACCTCCCGTTGGGTCAGCAGAGCGTCCGCCACCACTATCCTCCCTTCCAGGGGAATCTGCCCCAACACCTCTTGGGCCGCTGCCAATTCCTGACCCTTGCCCACCGTGGCTGCCTGGCTCAGCACCGCCCCGCCCTCAGTGGCGTAGGCTGATACCAGGTGCACCCCAGGCAGTTCCTCACCATGTATCCCCCGCAACGTCTTCCCATCTATTGACACCACGGAGCCCAGGTCCACCCCACTATCTCGCACCCATTCCCGCAGCACCCCTTCAAAGGCTTCCACCTCCAGACCCTTGAACACCCGGTGCAGCGTGGCTACGCAGGGCGTTCTCCCCAGCGGGAAACCCAGTTCCTGTCCAGCGGCGGTTCCCTGGTCCCGGCCCCATTGCGCAATGGCGTAAAGGCTGCGGGCGCCACATAGCATGGCGCAAACCGACAGACTCAATACCGCTCCCAATGGATGGCGCTGGCCTTGCCGGCTCCGGTGGTCCGGAACTCCATCCAAGGCTTCTCTCAACCTCATCTTCCCCACCTCCTCACGTCTTCACCGCAACTTTAAGGCTCCTTTCAGAAAATGAAAAGACCCTGCTGGGGAGTGGCGATTCCGTTGTCCGAGAGGCGCCCGGCAATGTAGAATGACAGCCACGGAAGCAGGCCAGCACGGGGGTGATGACAGTGAACGCGCCAACCCGACCCAGGGAGGAAACGCACCGCCTTGGCGACGGGATATACGAGCGTAACATCCGGTCGAGGGTCGAAACAGACCACCACGGAGAGATCGTCGCCATTGACGTGGATAGCGGAGGCTGGGCCATTGGCGAGAACGTAATTGTCGCAACGGACCGCCTCCGGGCTCAGCAGCCCGAGGTCTGGGATGTCTGGCTGGTCCGGGTGGGATACCGGGCGCTGCGCAGCTTCGGGGCCGGGTCCCTGCGGAGGATCGGGTGATCGAAGGCGTGGTGAATGCTGCCCTTGAAGCGGTGGTGACTTTGCCTCTGCGAGGACCGGATGGGCAGGTCAGGGAGGTCGAAGCCGTAATAGACACCGGCTACAGCGGGTACTTGACCTTGCCGCCAGCATTGACGGCGGAATTGGGATTGGACTTTCGGGGCAATGGGCACGCCTACTTGGCCAACGACGCCGAGGTGGAATTCGACGTCTACAGCGTGATTGTGCTGTGGGACAGCCAACCGCGAGACATTGAGGCCGATGCGACCGGCAGCACCCCACTGGTGGGTATGCTGCTCCTGGACGGGCACGACCTGAGCGTCGAGGTTCGGGACGCCGGGCGCGTCATCATCCAGGCCGGAGAGTAGACAAGGGTATCTCCTAACGGAACCTGCCAAGACGGACTCCAGCCAGCAGCGTGTGGGCCTGAACCGCACGATCCAGCCTAATCCTGCGATTGCCACTGACCTGCCACTGCCGTTCGCTTAAGCGCCGGGCGTAAGGGTGGCAATGAGTGGTTCTTATTCCACCCTTTCCGGCAGGGGTAGCCGCAGCGCTGTACGCCTCGCTTCCATCGGGAAGTTCGTGGGCTGCCTCGAAGGTTACGCTGGCCCGGCCTACGGTTGCCAGTCGGCCGGTTGCCGCAGCACCATACCAGTCCCGGAGACCCAGCACGACATGTCCTAGCGTTGATTGCTCAAGCGGGCCAACGCCACTCCAAGAATCCCTAAGGGATCCCTGACAGGGGTAGGTAAAGGCCGAAATTACGCACAAAACGCCCCAAAGCGCGCGGCCCAGCCTCCGCTCTGCGCAACGCTGCGCCGGCGCCCAAAACCGAGTTTTCAGGTTTGGAAATCACAGTCCGGACCGTCAACCGAAATGAAGGTGATGACCGTGCTGCAAAAATACCTACCCCTGTCAGCTAAGGGATCCGGTAGGACACCTGCAGGCCTACCGAGACCTCCACCTCCGGTTCCGAGTCAAAGGGCAGCAGGGGACCGTAGGAGTGACTGCTCTGACCGCTACAGGACACGGCGTCCGTGCTGGGCAACCCGTAGGGCACATTCTGCAACGGGTATTCCAGCGCCCCCACCACTTCTCCCAGGGCCAACTCCAGGGCGTCGGCCAGGTCCACGGCGGCCTTCTCCGCCGCCGGCGCCGCCTCCCGGCGGGCCAGGGATACGGCCAAGTCGCAGCTCTCATCGGACAGGCCGAACCTAACGCCGAAGGTCTCGGACCTCCTCACCACCTTCTCTATCGCGTCCACCACGGCCTCTCCGACATCGGCGTACTCATCAACATCAACTTCCACCGAAATATTGGGCGGTTCGTACCGGTACACCGGATCAAACTCCACCTCATCCTCGCCTATTCCGATGGCGGCCAGGTTGGAGAGGATGTCCTGGCGGTCTTCCGCCGTCAACTGCTCGGGGCCAGAGATTCCATAGTCCCTCTCCGGAATCACCACCACGTATGCTTCGTCCGGGGCCACGGCCACCTGCCCTATGGCGGAAACGGTGAGGCTGCCCGCCCGGGCGGTGGTCTGGGGCAACGGGGACAGGTGAAATCCCCCGCTGCTCCCCTGCCTCACCCACGAAGGCGACGACGCCGAGTCCGAAGCCAGCACCACCAGCGAATCTCCCGTGCCGCTCGCACTCGGCTCCCGTCCGGTTTCTGCCGTAGCGGTGGTCTCCATTTCCTTCGTCGCGGTTGCAGCCGTCGTCGGCGCTGCCGCGCCGGCGTCCGTTGGTGGGACCCAGGCGGCGACCGTGGGCGGCATTTCGATAGCGGTCGCGGGTGGACTTACCGCAGGAGTGGCCGTGGAGGGTCCAGCGACGGCCGGGGCCGCTTCGCCATTGGGCTTTTCCTGGGTGCAGGCCAACCCGCCCAAGGACAGAACAACCACAATCAGGGCAGCAAACCTTACGAGCTTCATCAAGGTCATTTCGTCACCTGTACCAAGCGTATGACATTCAGGGGGTAGTTCTGCCCCGCCTCTCGCTCCTGGCAGGAGCCGCTGCGCTGATCGTTCGGGGCATCCCGCCAATCTGCCATTACGGCCCAAGCTGAGGCGGCCGTTTCGGATTACCTCATTCGATCAGGGAACGGCCCTTCAGTAGAGCCGCTCCCGGTTGGCCTCTTCCTCCTCGGCGTCAATCCGCCCGGCGTCGGCTCCGGCAATCTGGCCGGCCAGCACCTGCCCATAGCTGGGATAGCACGACCGCTCTATCCGCGCCGACGGGTCCCAGAGACGGCCCCGCAGCAGCGCCCTCCCGCAGTGCAGGAAGGCCTCTTCCACCGTCACCTTCAACCCCGACAGCGGAGCCCGCCCGCCCACGGTCATTGGTCCCAGCAGCCCCTCGTTGGTAACGATCTCCGCCTTCCCCTTCACCCGCAGCGTCTCGTTCATCCCCGGCACGAAGAACAGCAATCCCACCCCGGGGTTCGCCACGACGTTTTGCAGGGAATCCACCTGGTTGTTGCCGGGACGGTCCGGCAGCAGCAGGGTCCTCTCGTCCAGCACCCGCACGAATCCCGGCGGGTCGCCCCGGGGCGAGGCGTCGGGCTGGCCGGCGGCGTTGCTGGTGCTCAGCACGCAGAAGGGCGACAGGGCAATGAAGTTCCGGCAGTGCTCGTCCAGCCGGTCCAGCACCTTCTGCGCCGCCCGGGGCGCCGGAGGACGATAGGTCTCCCGCAAATCCGCTCCATTGGCAATGGTCATGGTGAACCCTCCTCAACCTTCTCGCAACCGGCGCAGTTCCTCTTCCAACTCCCGGTTGCGGGCCTCGGCGGTGTCGGCGCGCGCCTCGGCAGAGTTGGCACGGCTATCAGAAGCATCAGCACGGGCCTCGGCCTGGACACGCAATTCTCGTTCGGTTTCGGCGCGAGCCTCGGCCTGCACGCGGCCCCGGCGCTCGCTCTCCAGAGTGGCGATGGGCTCCCCCGTGGCGGGGTCGCGGAACACCAGCCGCCCTTCCTCCCACCGCAGGTTCAGCCCCAGCGCCCGGCTGTACCCCTGCAACGCCCCGCCGGGCAGTTCCTCTATACCTATCGGCTCGTACCGGCCCTCCACCAGCCGGTCCCCGGCCAGCTTCGTCCCGTGATGCTCCCCCGTCTCGTCGAAGCGCCAGTACTCCAGGATGCCCAGGGACTCGTAGTAGTCCCGCTTGTCTCCCACGTCATGCTCCCCCGTGCTCTCCGACGCCACCTCCAACACGAAGTCCGGCGGTTTCCCCTGCTCCTCTACTACGTACCCGTTGCTGGCCCGGTAGGCCGCCGGGTCCGCGCCGAAGGCCACCAGCAGGTCGGGGTACCGCGCCCGGCGCTTGTCGAAATCGGCGTCCGGCGCGATCCAGCGGTCAGCCTCCACCAGGGTGGTCTCCGGGTGGCCCAGGTGCTGGGCCAGGTAGTGGGCGTTGCCGGTCTTCGCAATGTGGTCGAACTGGGTCACTTCATCAGGCTCGCGCTCGGGTATGTCGGGCAGGCGGAAGCGGCCCGGGGCCTGGGGCGTCTTGCTGCTGGCGCTGGTGTTGGCGGTGGTCACGGCGAACCTCGGCTGATTTAGCGTTGGGCGGGCCTGGCGTTGGGGTCCCGGTGGGCGATGGGCTGGCTGGTTGGGGGGATTATACCAGCGCCGGCCAGGCGCCGGCAGGCTGGCGAAAATGCCCGAACCTGCCGGGCGGCCGTCTTGCGGCGGGCGGCGAATTCGCGGATAATCGTTATTGCTGCTTCAAGAGCATTACTGCTTCAAGAAGACAATTTCAAGAAAACAATGGACGACGCCGGGCGAGGTCCCAGTTTTGGGCAACCTTGGGCAACGTTTACGGGACGCGGCCCCTGGCGGCGAGAAGGTGATTAGCGATGGTGGCCGAGCTCATGGCGAAGACCCTGAAGACCCTGGGGAAAGCAGGCAACGCTTCATACCTACCCCTTTCAGCCCCCCCCCCCCCCCCGACTTCCGGGGGCGTCGTGCTGACCCGGCGGCGCGCCCTGTGGGCGCTGCCCCTGCTGCTCCTGGCCGTAATGATGGCGGCGGCGCTGTTCGCGCTGACGCCTCCGCAGCCGGCCGGCGCGCAGCAGGCGACGCAGACCTTCGTCGCCAACACCAGCCAGTTAGACGGAGCCAGTGTATCTCTGGGCAATGATTACGCCCAGGCGTTCACGACCGGCAGCAGCAGCGCGGGCTACAGCCTGACCAGCGTCGGCGTGGAATTCGCCACTATCGACAGCGGCTTCAGCTCTTCATCCCTCACCGCCAGCATTCACGCCGACTCCGGCGGGTCTCCGGGCAGCTCCCTCGGGACCCTGACCAACCCCGCCAGCTTTCCCGTCTCCAGTTCGGACCAGACCCTGACTTTCACCAGCAGCGCGGGCATTGACCTTGCGGCGAACACCACGTACTTCGTGATGTTCGAC
Organism: Dehalococcoidia bacterium; assembly: GCA_965207585.1. Classification (GTDB taxonomy): domain Bacteria; phylum Chloroflexota; class Dehalococcoidia; order Lucifugimonadales; family UBA3495; genus Bin87. The sequence continues at coordinate 1,247,319 of CBDBMT010000003.1, forward strand.
CTGAGCGCCAATCAGGGTCTAACGGGTATAAGGGCGACGACTTCGGACAGCGAGGACAGCGGACAGTTGGCCGGCTGGAGCATCGGCGACGGCGCTTTGTTTAGAGCATTTTCATTTTCCTCAACAGCCGCATGGATCACCAGCGCGTCATCACTGAAACTCAGCCTCGGCGGCGTCAGCAAGCCTTTCCTGGTGAGCAACTTCGGGCAGGCGGACGGCGGCACCGGCAATTTCGTCCAGCACGACCACGCGCAGGCGTTCACGACGGGCGCCAACGCTGGCGGGTACACCCTGACGGGCGTCGACTTCTCGTTTCCGCAAATCAACGACGGCGCGCTGGCGGGGAAGCTGGCTGCCGAGATCAGAAGCGACAGCAGCGGAGCGCCGGGCGCGGTGGTCGCCACCCTGACCAAGCCCGGCACGATCGCCGTCGGCACGAACAGCTTCACGCACTCGGGCGTGGCGCTCGCGGCGAACACCACGTACTGGGCGGTGCTGGACGTCACCCTGGTCCTGCTCCCCGGCGCCAACACCATCCGGAACACCGCGTCGGACGCCGAGGACGCCGGCGGCGCGGACGGCTGGACCATCGCCGACGACGGCCACTACCGGACCTGGAACACCTCGGGCGCCTGGACCTCCTTCAGCCAGTCCCGCAAGATGACCATCCACGGCACGGCCGTCGAGACGGTCGAGACGGAGACCTTCGTCGCCAACACCGGCCAGGCGGACGGAGGCACCTCGTTTTTGGGCAATGACTTCCACCAGGCGTTCACCACCGGCTCCAACAGCTTCGGCTACACCCTGCACAGCGTCGACGTGGAGTTCTCCACCATCGACAGCGCCTTCAGCTCCTCGGCGCTGACCGCCAGCATCCACGCCGCCTCCGGCGGGTCTCCGGGCAGCTCGCTGGGGACCCTGACCAACCCCGCCAGCTTTCCCGCCTCCACCTCGGACCAGACGCTGACCTTCACCAGCAGCGCGGGCATCGACCTTGAGGGGAGCGCCACCTACTTCCTCGTGATCGACATGGACGCTGGCCAGGGTTCTTCGAGGGTACGCCTGACGGGTTCGGACGCCGAGGACGGCGGGGGCCTGGCCGGCTGGAGCATCGCCGACGGCGCCGGGACGAGAACGGCTTCCTCGACGGGCGCGTGGACCCCCAACGTATCGTCACTGAAGATCAGCCTGGACGGCGTCAGCAAGCCGGAGCCGCCGCGGGTGAGCATCCTTGGCGGCGGCGCCGTCACCGAGGGCGTCAGCGCCAGCTTCACGCTGAGGGCGTCCCCGGCGCCCCCGGCGGACCTGCCGGTGAGCGTGACGGTGGCCACGACCGGGGACTTCGGGTACGGCGCGCTGCCCACCAGCGTCACCATCCCGGCCTCGGGCACCGCGACGCTGGAGATCCCCACCACCAACGACGACGTGGACGAAGCCCACGGCTCGGTGACGGTGACGCTGGTGGACGGGTCGGACTACGACCTGGCCACGTCGCTGGGGACGGCGACGGTCCGGGTGCGGGACGACGACCCGCCGCTGGTGAAGAACACCGGTCAGTCGAGCGGCCTGGTGCAGGGCCTGCACGTGGACCTGGCGCAGGGTTTCGACACCGGCGGCAACCCCTCGGGGTACACCCTGACCAGCGTGGACGTGGCCTTCAACCGGTCCACCGAGGACTTCGGCTCCAAGCTGACGGTCACCGTCCACAAAGGCGCCAACGGGGCTCCCGGCACGGTCGTGGGGACCCTGGCCAATCCCGACTGGGTGAACCGGCAGGCCGGCACGTACCGCTTCACGCACCCGGGCGTCGCGCTCGAGGCGGAGACCCGGTACTGGGTCGTGCTGGACGCAACCGGACTCACGGAAGGCAACAGCCAGGTGAAGTTCACGCAGAGCAACTCCGAGGACGCGGGCGCGGCGCCCGGCTGGAGCATCAACAACGACGCTCGCATCCGCGCGCAGGGGGGCGGCAACTGGATCACCCTGGTCGGCGGCTCCACTCTGTCCATGGGAGTCAACGGCCGGCTGCTGCCCCACGCGGACGGCTCCTACACCGTGCCCCTGGACTGGCCGCTGAAGCCGCTCGATCTGGGCGCGGGCGAGACGTTCCGGCTGCTGTTCATGACCGAAGACCACCGCGACGCCACCGCCGCCGACATCGGCGTCTACGACGCCCACGTGCGGGAGGCGGCCCGCGACGGTCACGCCGCCATCCGGCGCTACGCCGACCACTTCCGGGTGGTGGGCTCCACCGCCGCGGTGGACGCCCGGGACCACACCCGGACCAACCCCAACGACGCCGGGCACACGGACGCGCCCATCTACTGGCTGAACGGCGAGCGGGTCGCGGCGAACAACGCCGGCTTCTGGTCCGACACCTGGGAGAACTGGGCGATGGCGGACCGGCGCTTCGAGAGCGGCGAGAGGAGCACCTCGAACGACTGGCCGTGGACCGGCACCCGCACCGACGGTGCGAAGGAGGCGAACCCTCTGGGCGCCAGCAACGCCCGGCGGGGACGGTTCTCGACCACCGACGCGGACACCGGCCCCATCAGCTACAACACCGTCGCCAGCACCCAGGACCACGCGTTCTACGGCATCTCGCCCCTGTTCCGGGTGGAGCCCACGCCGGTGAACGCGCCGCCCGGTGAGCCGGCGGTGATGAGCAACCTGGGCCAGGCGGACGGCGCGGCGTTGGATGTGACGACTGCCAGTACCGTACGTGACCGCGCGCAGTCGTTCACGACGGGCAAGAACGGCGGCCACTACCGCCTCAACAGCGTTGACGTCGAGTTTGCCGAGATCGGCGACGCCGACGCCGCCCGTGATCTGAGGGTACAGATCTGGGCCGGCTCCGGCGGCTCGCCGGGCAGTACCGCCGCCGACGTCCTGGCCGACCTGGCGCGCCCCTCCATGCCGGTGGGCAGCGCCGACCGGACCTTCACCTTCACCTACCAGGGCAACGACGGTTCGGGGCTGCGGCTGGAGCCGGACACCACCTACTGGGTGTACGTATACGACGCGTCCGTGCAGCCCAACAGCAGGTACACCCTTCGCGCCACCGCGTCGAACTCCGAGCGCCGGCAGGGCCTGCGCCTGCCCGAGGGCTGGAGCATCGGCGACGGCCACAGTTCCTGGTCGCTCTACCCCAACCCCGCCGTCTCCTGGAGCGCCCACTCCGAGGCGCTCAAGATCGGCCTGAACCTGGGGGCCGCCGACGCCTTCGTGCAGTTCCGCACCTGTGAGGGCACGGTGTCGGGCAACACGTGCTCGACGGGCTGGGTGATCGCCAACCACACCAGGCACGACCCGCCGCCGACGATCACGCTGACCGAGGGCGGCCCGGCGGTGACCTACCAGTGGCAGGCGGTGGACCCCCAGCAGCGCCGGCACTTCTACGTCGCCAGCCAGGTGGCGGAGCCGCTCAGCCACTTCGGGGGCTACATCGGGCCGGGCAAACCGGACCGGGACCGGCTGATGTGCCACACCGGGAGCCGCAGCCCCTACAACCTGGGCGACCCCATCGTCGAAGGGCTTGGCCGGGATGGGATTCATTTCGGCTACGGCAGCACCGCCGGCCCGCTGCTGGACCGCCACGACGGCTGCCCCTTCTCGTCGCAGTCCGTCTACGAGGGCGACGCCAACAAGTGGCGCCCGGTGAGCCTCGCCGCCGGCCAGGACAGCGACGCCTTCGACCACGGGACGTTCCTGATCCACCGGCCCCACGCCGTCGGCCACAACTTCTATGAAAATGGCGTGCTGTACCAGGTGGAAGGCTTCGACTACCCCGAGGTGCGGGTGCCGCTCATCATCAGGGACGACGACCAGTGGGAGCAGACCCTGGAGTTCTCCATCGACGACGGGACCACCTGGACGTCCATCGAGGACGGCGGGCTCAATCTGGCCTTCCCGGCCTCGCTGAACACCGGGCGCAAGGCGCACTACTTCTGGGTGCGGACGAAGAACGACCCGCCGGCGGACCAGGACAAGCGCTTCTCCATCAACGCCGACTTCGCCGAGGCGCTGCTGCGCAGCGGCACGACGGAGTACTTCCGGTCCCACCGGGTCTGGTTCACCAGCCCCGCCGCCTCGCACCTGCACACCTTCAGAACTGACTCTGCCGTCAGCGCCGGCTCGGTCACGGTCAGCCGCACGCCGGTCCAGGTCGACATCCACGTCGGCGCCAACGTGGTCGGCAACGTGACCTTCCAGGTCGAGGTTTACAAGCTGTACGAGCGCAGCGACAACCAGATCTCGACGGAGACGCCGCCGAAGACGGTGCGCACCGACAGCTTCAGCTTCCACCGCACGCTGGGCTCCTGCGTGGGCTGCCAGCGGCTGCTGGGCGACCTGCCGGACCCGGTGGTGGAGCGCGTGGGCGACCTGGACTACGCCAACCTGTCCGACACGGGCATCGACCTGAGCTGGCCGCGGGTGGTCGGGGCCGAGGGCTACGAGGTGCGCTACTGGTCCACCACCTCGCCCTTCCCCGGCGTCCCGGCCGACGAGGCCTGGTTCGGGGCCGAGCCCAACGACCCGGCCTGGAACATCCGCCACCTGGAGCCGGACACCGAGTACCGGGCGGTGGTCTACTACCAGGACCACGGCGCGACGCAGCTGAGCACCGCCAGCCCGGTGATCCGCTTCACCACGCTTGCGGCGGGCTCGCCGGTGGAGGCGGAGCCCACGTCGGTGATCGTGGAGCGGGTGCCCGAGGTGTCGATCAGCGCCGCCGGCGGGACGATCACCGAGGGCGAGGACGCGGTCTACACGGTCACCGTGAACCCCGCGCCCGACGCGCCGCTGGACGTCAGGGTGGGCGTGGCCGGCCCCGGCTCCGTGGTCGCCGCCCAGCACCTGGGGGAGCGCACGGTGAACGTGCCCACCGGCGGCAGCGTCTCGTTCACCATCCCCACCGTCGACGACACCGGTTGGGGCTCCAACGGGATGCTCGGCGCGACGGTGCGGTTCGGCGAGGGCTACCGGCTGAACAGGTTCAGGAGCTACGCCTCGGTCTACGTCGCCAACAACGACCTGCCGCCGCCGCCGCCGGTGCAGCTCAAGCGCGTCTCCGACACCACGGCGACCGTCGCCTGGAAGCCGCAGGGGGACGGCGCGTCCTACCTGGTCGTCTGGCACGAGAGCTTCACGGGCGTCCCGGTCCTGACGGAAGTCACGACCACCGCCACCGAGCACCAGCTCACCGGCCTCAAGCCGCAGTCGCACTACGTGGTCTCCGTCCTTCACGGGACGACCCAGCTGGACCAGATCACCGTGCGGACCCTGGCCGCCGGCGCGACGCCGAAGACCTTCACGGTGGACTTCGAGACGCCCGCGCCCAACACGTCCGTGCCGGTGATCAGCGTGACCGCCGACGGCAACGTGACCGAGGGCGGGGACGCGACCTTCACGGTCAGCGCCAACCCGGCGCCGGCGGCGGACCTGGACGTGAGCGTCACGGTGTCGCAGAGCGACGACTCCGGGATATCCCTGGAACATCGGACGGTGACCATCCCGGCGGCGGGCTACGCCACGCTGACGGTGGCCACCACCAACGACGAGGTGGACGAGCCCGACGGATCGGTCACGGTCACCGTCGACGCCAGCGCCAACCTCGACTACCGGGTGTCCTCGTCCCAGGGGACGGCCGTCGTGGTCGTGTCCGACGACGACGGCGGCTACACGGTCAACCAGGGAACGATCGCCAGGGTCAAGGAGCTGGCGTCGCAGACCCAGCACGGCGCGGCCCACGTGAACCGCTGGAACCGGGTGCTGCTGGCCTTCGGCGAGCACGACGGGACCGGCGTCACCGGCGGCCCGATGACGGCGGCCGAGGCCCAGGACATGGCCGACAATCACAGCAGCCCCGTCTGGGACCTGGTGGTCGTCGAGCTGACCGCCCTGGAGGCGGCCGCGGCGCAGACGCCGCCGCCGCCGCCCACGCCCGAGGTGAGCGTCACCGCGGGCAGCGGGGTGACCGAGGGCGGCGACGCCAGCTTCACGGTGACGGCCAGCCCGGCTCCGGCCTCCAACCTGGCGGTGAGCGTAACGGTCTCCCAGAGCGGCGACTACGGCGCCGCCACGGGCCAGCGGACGGTGACGATACCCACCACGGGCAGCGTCGCCCTCACCGTGGGCACCACCGACGACAGCACGGACGAGACCGACGGGTCGGTCACGGCCACGGTGAACGCGGGCAGCGGCTACACGGTGTCCTCGACCCAGGGCGCGGCCACGGTGGCCGTGTCCGACAACGACGCCGCCCCCACGCCGGTGGTGAGCATTACCGGCGGAAGCGGCATCACCGAGGGCGGGGACGCCACCTTCACCGTCAGCGCAAACCCCGCCCCCGCCGCCAACCTCGACGTGAGCCTCACGGTCTCCCAGAGCGGCGACTACGGCGCGACCACGGGCCAGCGCACGGTGACGATACCCACCACGGGCAGCGTCACCCTCACCGTGGGCACCACGGACGACAGCGCCGACGAGACCGACGGCTCGGTCACCGCAACGGTGAACGCGGGCAGCGGCTACACGGTGTCCTCGTCCCAGGGCGCGGCCACGGTCGGCGTCGCCGACAACGACGACCCGGTCGTTGAGGAGCAGACGGGCTACACGGTGGACCCGGACGTGGTCGCCAGGGTCAGGGAGTTGGCGTCGCAGACCCAGCACGGGACGGCCCACGTGAACCGCTGGAACCGGGTGCTGCTGGCCTTCGGCGAGCACGACGGCACCGGCGTCACGGGCGGCCCGATGACGGCGGCCCAGGCCCAGGACATGGCCGACAAGCACAGCAGTCCCGTCTGGGACGAGGTGGTGACCGAGCTGACCGCGCTGGAGGCGGCGTCAGCGCAGACGCCGCCGCCGCCCACGCCCGAGGTGAGCATTTCCGCGGGCAGCGGCATCACCGAGGGCGGGGACGCCACCTTCACGGTGACCGCCAGCCCGGCCCCGGCGGCCAACCTGGCGGTGAGCGTCACGGTGTCCCAGAGCGGCGACTACGGCGCCACCACGGGCCAGCGCACGGTGACCGTCCCCACCACGGGCAGCGCCACCCTCACCGTGGGCACCACGGACGATACTACTGACGAAGCCGACGGCTCGGTCACCGCCACGGTGAACGCCGGCGGCGGCTACACCGTGTCCTCGACCCAGGGCGCGGCCACGGTCGGCGTGTCCGACAACGACGCCGCCCCCACGCCGGTGGTGAGCGTCAGCGCGGGCAGCGGGGTGACCGAGGGCGGCGACGCCGTCTTCACGGTGACCGCCAGCCCGGCCCCGGCGGCCAACCTGGCGGTGAGCGTGACGGTGTCCCAGAGCGGCGACTACGGCGCGGCCACGGGGAAGCGGACGGTGACGATCCCCACCACGGGCAGCGCCACCCTCACCGTGGGCACCACCGACGATAACGCCGACGAGACCGACGGGTCGGTGACCGCAACGGTGAACGCGGGCAGCGGCTACACGGTGTCCTCGTCCCAGGGCGCGGCCACGGTGGCGGTGTCCGACAACGACGCCGCCCCCACGCCGGTGGTGAGCGTCAGCGGCGGCAGCGGCATCACCGAGGGCGGCGACGCCGTCTTCACCGTCAGCGCAAACCCCGCCCCGGCGGCCAACCTGGCGGTGAGCGTGACGGTCTCCCAGAGCGGCGACTACGGCGCCGCCACGGGCCAGCGCACGGTGACCGTCCCCACCACGGGCAGCGCCACCCTCACCGTGGGCACCACGGACGATAACGCCGACGAGACCGACGGGTCGGTGACGGCCACGGTGAACGCCGGCGGCGGCTACACCGTGTCCTCGTCCCAGGGCGCGGCCACGGTCGGCGTGTCCGACGACGACGACGCTCCCACGCCGGTGGTGAGCGTCAGCGGCGGCAGCGGCATCACCGAGGGCGGCGACGCCACCTTCACGGTGACCGCCAGCCCGGCCCCGACCGCGAATCTCGACGTGAGCGTCACGGTGTCCCAGAGCGGCGACTACGGCGCGACCACGGGCCAGCGGACGGTGACCGTCCCCACCACGGGCAGCGCCACCCTCACCGTGGGCACCACCGACGACGACGCCGACGAGGCCGACGGCTCGGTCACGGCCACGGTGAACGCCGGCGGCGGCTACACGGTGTCCTCGACCCAGGGCGCGGCCACGGTCGGCGTGGCCGACGACGACGCCGCCCCCACGCCGGTGGTGAGCGTCAGCGCGGGCAGCGGCATCACCGAGGGCGGGGACGCCGTCTTCACGGTGACGGCCAGCCCGGCCCCGGCGGCCAACCTGGACGTGAGCGTCACGGTGTCCCAGAGCGGCGACTACGGCGCGGCCACGGGCCAGCGCACGGTGACGATCCCCACCACGGGCAGCGTCACCTTCACCGTGGGCACCACCGACGACGACGCCGACGAGACCGACGGCTCGGTCACCGCCACGGTGAACGCGGGCAGCGGCTACACGGTGTCCTCGACCCAGGGCGCGGCCACGGTCGGCGTGTCCGACAACGACGACGCCGCGCCGGAGGTGGAGATCAGCGTCGCCGTGGAGGACGCCTCGGCGGTGGAGGGCGACGTGCTGGAGTTCCGGGTGGTGCTGTCCGAGGCGTCCACCGAGGAGATCCGGGTGCGGTGGTACACCGCGCCGGCCTACCACCTGCTGGACGACCGGGCGCACCGGTCCGACTACCAGACGACGGAGGGAGAGCTGGTGTTTGCGCCGGGAGTGACGGAGCTGACGGGGGAGGTGTGGCTGGAGCAGGACGAGGATGAGGAGCCGGACGAGTACTTCGCGGTGGAGGCGTTCCTGCCCGGGAGCCTCGTCTCGCCCGACGCGGTGGGAACCATGACCATCGTGGACGACGACTAGCCCGGCCGGGCCGGACTGCCAGCGCAGAACAGGGCAAGGGGGCCGGCGGCGACGCTGCCGGCCTCCTTGTTCTGCACCACGCGCGGAACGCAATCTGGACACGTCGTGGTTCAGGATCACACAAGGGGTGCTGCCAGGGGAATGTCAACATCTTGACTTCGGCCCGGCGGAACCGACAAGGGGCCGCCCCGGTATATTACGGGGCGGCCTTGCTTGGTTGCCAGGCGGCGATTGGAACTACGGGCCGCTTACAACCGCCTTGTCGCCTTTCCCATAGGCAGGCAAAGCGGGGCCTCACAATGGACACGGCCAAGAGCGCCTATGCGTCCAGGGCAGATCTGATGTGAAAAGTTCTCGATTCATCCAGCTTGGTGGACGGTTTTGGTCTACTAATGGCTTTGCCTTTCTTCACAGGCTTGCCATATCTTGACTGGGACCCAGGAGAGCAGGGCGACAAGAAAGGCTGTTATAGCTGTTACTAGGCCATAGCCCATCAATGTCCCTACGTGCGCGTTTTGGCCCGGTTCTATAACGCAAGGAACCGGGCAGGCAGGCATGGGTCTATGGTAGGGTGGAAAGGAAGGGGGAAAATGGGCGATGCTCAGCTACTCTTAGCTTGTATGACGACGCGCCCGCCATCCTCAACGTCGATGTTCAGGTTGTGCCTGTCCAGCATCCGCATTCCTACGAGGGGTGTGGCGTCGGCGGCACTGGCCCTGACGTGTCTCGGTTCTCCATCCCAAAGCACGGTGGCTCTGTAAACATTGAGAATCGTCTCGCTGCCGTCTGCCAAAGTCACCCGGCTCGTGGCAACGAATGGGAGACCCAACTCCGCCACTACCCCGGATGGGATGGTCAGAAATCCGGTGAAGCCGGTGTCGATCACGGCTTCTACGTCCTGGGTCTGCCCTGCCGGGCCTGCCACGGTCAGGGGTACGACGGCTTCATAGACGGCGGTTACTACACCCCGGATCACTGGTTCCTCCCCAGGGATCCGCCCCCAAAGCTGTCCAATGCCCGGTACCCTACCCGTTCACAGAAGACATCAACAGCCTCCGGGCGCTGCGTCCGCAGGCGGTCCACCGCATCGAGCACCTCGTCGTCGATGGCCCAGATGCCGCTCTCCACGTCAATGGCGACAATCTTGCCGTAGTGCGCGTCTTTGACCCGCTCACGAATGTCGCGCTCGTAGATGTCCTGGCCCAAGCGTGCGATCTCCTCTTTAGGACGGGTTGGCGCGGTCACTGTCAAAACCTCCCTGTGCTGGCCTGCTTCCGTGGCTGACATTCTACACCGCCGGCCGATTTGCCGCACATCCCCTGGGCAGGGCTGACTCACCCAAAGGAAAAGCCCCCACCTTATGGGCAGGGGCTTCGCTCTCTAACCTTCTCCGGCGGCGGCAGCAATGGGCGACTATGCCGCCAAGCTGAAACGTATCCGAAAGGTTCTTGATTTTATCCAGTTTGGTGGGCCTGTCTTGACGGTAGACAGTACCATCTTCGAGATGTGGATGGGCTTATGAGGCTCAATGGATCAACTACACTGCCAGTCAGTGTTGAATTTCATGGTCTTCGCGATTACAAGCCTCCTCATACGTACCCTACCAAAGAGAATCATATACGTGTCTACCCGGGCCCGATTTAGGACGGCTTGCGCTTGGTGGTCCGCCCTGCCTCCTCCTCGAACCGCTAGTTCGCCTTCGTATTGGATTGCAGAACGGCGCGGGCCACTTTCTCAGAGGTGGATTCGAAAGGTTCCGGTAGCGGATGCTTGACCGGTCTTTCCCGGGCCCTCTTCTCGCGTGGCAATGGTTTACCTCCAAAGACCAGCTAGGCGGAAAGGCAGGCTATTACCGGGGCCAAGTGCTTCGACGCATTGCGAAGGGCAACGGCTACCAGGTTCAGGTCGTCCGGGCCATCCTCGGGATGCCAGTAAGCGGCCAGGTCGTCGTTCTCCTCCACCAGAGCAGCGCCTTTGCCTCGGCCTATGACGAGGGTATCGGTGTCCGCTGAATAGCCCTTGTTCGTCCTCAGTGGCATAAGGTCACTCACGAACATTATCTCCAACGCGACGGGCTTGTAGCCGCCACCGAAGGGCAGGACTACGGTAGTCCAATAGTGGCCCTCAACATCGCAACTGCCCTCGCCTCTCTCGGATGAGGCAATCAACAGAATGTCGTCTTCTTGGCTGTACCTTGTTTGCAGGCTCATAATCGTTCCTCGAAACTTCCGTCTTTACAACGTCGGTCGAAATACCGGCGTCCGTGCGTCTGCCAGTCCCTCGTCGCCTTGTCGTCGAGATAAGCGTTGACGATTGTGTCGTCATCCAGGGAAACGACGACCTTCATCAAGCGGTCCTTCCGGTTGTAGCGGATCTGGCCCCAATATGTCTGTCCTTCCCTGCCTCCCGATGTGGTGACGCACCGGAAAAGCCAGTTCTCCAGCACCTGTTCTATTCGTCCGGCTGTAACCATCTGCCGGTCAGGGCGTATGGTGACATCATCCCGGAAATACTGGGAGACGCGACGCGTCTTGCCACCAGCGGTTATCGTGTCCGGCAACTCTTCCGTATTGACTCTGGCAGAGGAAATGTCGCAGAATTCAGTCATCTCTGGACCGGATGCCCAGCGGAAGAGGCTGACGCCCAGGGCGGCCAGGGCATCCATTCAACCGCGATCTCTGCCTGGCCTCCCAGGATTTGAGCTGCTTTTTCTCTCGACACCAGCGCTCCTCCCGAGCTGCGACCGTCGCCGTTCCAGAACTCCCGGCTGCTCCAACCGGGGCCATCCGGGTGGAGGCGCATGGATTCTCGAAACCGCCCTGCCACCACGCTGTCCAACAGTTCCGTGAGACTCTCAAGTTCTTCTTCAGGCGTCTCGTCGCACTCATCGCAACCGCAGGTTGGAAACCGCTGGGTTACCCAGCGTCCCACTCGCACCTCCAGCCCTGGGAAATCGTTAAAGGCAATGGTGACCGGCGCACACGATTCGGCCAACGGCGTCAGCCGCATTGTCGGCCGGCTAAGTGGCGAGCGTTCCAGTTCAGCGTCCAGTCCGATGCCCTCTTCCAGGGCCACTGCATACTCCGACCGCAGGCGCGCCATGATCTCCAGGGCCCAGTCGTGTAGGGGCTTGAACCGCTCAGGATTGGTGAACTGCTCATCCTCGTCGTCGAGAAGTTCATCGGCTCCCTGTCCCAGTAGACTGTAGCTGAACCACTCGTCTTCCGGCCAGTCCGATTGATTACCTTCCATATGATGCCTCCCAGCCTTTGGATGTACTTCCGGCGGCGGCCTAATTCCATGCGGTGGGCGCAATACCCACCGCGACGGCAAACCAATCGGAGCTCATGGTCCGTACGCCATTTCCACCCGGCACCTCGGCCCAGCAGGTCGATGCGTTCCCATCGTTCCGCTGGCAATCATTGACAATAATAACGAAATCAACGGCACCGCAGCCCTGCCTGGGACACGGGGGCCGGTCGGAAGAATGGTTCGACCATCCGCCCGCCCGGAATTATACTGGAACCACGAAACGAGGGAAAACCCGACATGCATAGATTCCTATTCGCAATAGCAATTCTGGCCGTAACAGCGCTGATAGCTTGCACTGAGCCGGCCCAAAAGGGAGATTCCGGTGCCCCGGCAACGATTCATGCGGTGGCACCTGAATCCGCAAACCCAACCCAAGAGCCGGCCGCGGCGACCAAGACGCCAGTTGGAACGCTCTCGCCGGAGTCCATGGCAACCTTCAAGCAGTTGCCAGATACCAGGCCGACTACCATATCAACCTCCACGGTAATGACCGCCACGACCACTACGGAGGTCACCGCCGCAACGTGGCGTGGAATTACCGTGGCGTCTGAAAACAGATGCTCACCCTACGACTCGGACGACTACCGATATCCGCCCTCAGTCGAACCGCGAATAGTCGCCGACCTGGGCGGAATATACGGACCCTACACCGGCAGTTGGTTCGAGAGCATCGGGGAGACCGACATTGAGCACATCGTCGCCCGGTCCGAGGCCCACGACAGCGGGCTATGCGCCGCAAGCCCCGAAACCAGACGCCGGTTTGCATCCGACCTCCTGAACTTGACGCTGGCGTCTCCCAGCGTCAACCGCCACCAGAAGGTGGACAAGGACCCCTCAGATTGGCTGCCGGCCCTGAACAGGTGCTGGTATGTGGACCGGGTAATCCAAGTGCGCGTGAAGTACGGCCTCACCATTGACCGGGCCGAGGCTGAAGCGATAGATCTAGTCCTGGCCGGGTGCGCCGCTACCCAGATGGTGATGATGGAGCAGGGCACGCCAGTACGCGCCACCGCAACCCATACCCCGACTGGTGAGGAGGACGCGCTCGTGCTGTATGATGACAACAGGAACGGGCGGATCACCTGCGCTGAGGCCAGGGCCCATGGCATCGCTCCGGTGGGTCGAGGCCATCCAGCATACGAGTACATGCGGGACGCGGACGGGGACGGCGTGGTATGCGAATAGACAAGAACCCAGCGCGCTCCTTCCACGCGGTTCCCCGCTACGCTCGACATTAGACCCCAGTGGTACCGGGTTAGTCTTGCTACTCCACATAGCGGGCGTTTGCGGGCCGTCGCTTGCCACCGTGGACTGAAGGCTCGGCGCACCACTTGGCAGCCAAGCGTCGTACAGCCCGATATACCTCGCCGTCAAAGCCCAGCAGGTCGCAGACCACCCGCCTATCCAGCAGGGCACGGTTGGCGTCGGCGTCAGCCAGATAAGCAGGTTGCAACTCCAGCTCGCGGAACTCGTCGAATGTCGCTTTGGCGGTATCCAACTGCGTTTCGCTAAGCTCATGGAAGTCAAAGACGGGGAAGGTTTCGGCGGAGCGGATGGTTACGACACCCCGCCCAGGTTGTTGCTTGTTGCAGTGCCACCAGAACAACAGGAGTCCCAAGGTGGAATTGCTCCATACTGTGAACGCGTAATCCAACCTCGGTTCAGTGAATGTCACATTCGGCCAAGCCCTACCGCCAATTGAACTGTGTTGGGTAAACGCGGCAGCAAGCGGCTGAGAATTGAATCTAAAATCCCGGTTCAGATGTGCGCGGCTGGCGGTGGTCCAGACCGTCGCTGCTTTCTCTTCCATGCCTTGCCGCACGCGCAGTTGCGAATCCGGCTCGCAAACGATCCGGGTTTCCTGCTTGGCGTTGTGGTTCCACAGGGCTGGATAGGTCGCCGTGGGACTGGGCGCCACCTTGTCGAAAGGACCTCGGGGCGCCGGGCCGGTGATGTCGCGGTCTACTAAACCGAGTTTTCCGATTTCACCCAAAGGCGCGACGGGTAGCGGCAAGGGGCTTGGCTGGCCCGGCAGCCACAACTTTGATTGCGTCAGGGCGTGGGCAGTTTGAGCCAATGAGCCGTCCAGCAGGCGCACTCCGCTCCAGTGGTCGTTACCGACTGGCCCGGCAAGCAACTCTCCCACCGATTCGTCTCCTATAGCGAGGGGAGAGCCGCCATAAGGTCCGTCTTCGATACCGCGAGGATTCTGGATGCTTGTGACATTTCCGACGAGCGCGGCTGAGTGAGGGAAACTCGGCGGGCGCCGGGTCAAGGAGGCGAACCGAGCCGGAACCCGTTCCAGTCCCTCGTGTGAGTTCTTATGGGCCACCACCAGACATTCGGCCATGCCGGTATCGGAGGAAAAGGACATTTCGTTGCCGCTTGCCGCGATGCTGACGACTTCCAAATCCGAGTATTCTTGCGCCAACAGCTGGCGGAAGTCCTGCCACGATAAACCGGCGGCAGCGGACAGCGGCAGCACCAAGGCCAGAACGCCGCCCGGTTTGAGCTTCCGGTGGGCCAGCGCCGCAAACGCCGAGGCGATACCCGCGTTGCCGTGGTAGCAGGTGTCCCTACCCAGCTGATTGATCCGCTCGCCCATGGCGGTCTGGTCCACTTCGGTTGCGTCAAAGGCGGCAAATGCCGGGTTGGTTACGTCCGCGTGGGCGCCCTCGTGGTTGGTGGCGCGGGTGAACGGCGGGTTCATGATCACCAGGTCAAACCCGGCGTCGGGGATGTCAACGTTGACTTGTGCAGCAGTCTCCTCACCAACACTGCCGGTGCGCAACGCCGGGTCGTTAGTGTTGAACAGCGTCATCACCTCCGAAGGCCGGAGCAATTCCAACGAGCCGATTTTGACGCTGCCGTCACTCTGCCGGCCATAGGCCATGGTGTATAGGCGGGACTGATTGAACCCGACGCTGGGTTGCATACCGGACAGCGTGGAGCCGGTGATGTGGATGGCCGAGGGCATTACGTCGCAACCGTAGAGCACCTCCTCCATCATGGCCCGGTGCAGCTGCACCGGGGCGCCCCCGGCGTTGGAATGGCGGGCCGCGACCTGCTCGTACACTGCCGACAGCAACGCCCCCGTGCCGCAGGCGAAGTCGCCAACACGCAACTTGCCGATAGCGGATGCGTCGCTCCAGTCCACGCCCTCCAGTTTGCTCATAGCCATGCGGGCCAGCAGTGCCGCCGACGCCGGGCGGGTGTAAAAGGTTGCCAGGTACTTGCGGTCTGCGATGAGACGCTGAAATATCTGGCCGGTCAGATCGTGGGCGTGGTCAACACCGGCGGCGTCGAAATTTTGGGCCGTCTCCCGGAGTTCCGTCAGGATGCGCGCAGCGTAGGCGTCAGGCAACTGGGTCAGAATGTCGCGGGCAATGGCGAAGATGGCCCAGTAGTTGATGTCGAGTATTTCTTTCCAGGCAGACAGGGTGGCGCTCTGGGGATTGGGAACATCGGGACCGCACACCAGCCGCAGCGGTCTTATGCTGTCGTGCATACCGGCAATGCGCTGGTGGAAAACAAGGGCGTTGGCCAGGATGGCGCCGGCCATGCGCCGCGTCTGCGGAACGTCGGACATGCCCAGGAGCCCGGCGATGGCCTGCGTGATGCTGGGCCGGGTCTGCGCCATCTCACCCAGGATGTCGGCGGCTCGTTCAATGCCTTGCTGGAGGGCGTCCGCCGCGGACTCCACGGCCTTCTGGGGTACGGATACCAAGCGAATCAGGTCGGCCAGGTCCGGCGCCGACCCACGCAGCCAGCCGGATTCGGGAAAGCGGCTGCCGTCCTGGTACAGCACGGCATAGGAAAGACGGGCATCGGCCAACGCCGGGCGCAGGTTGTCGGCAAAACGTACCGAGTCCGGGTAACGCAGGGCGATGGCGGCCTCGACGGGATGGGTTTCTCCGATCACCGGAAGTCTCAGGCGTCCGGCCGCGTCGCCTTCGGCGGTCCCCAGCGCCTCGTATTCCGCCTCCACAACAACTGGGGCACGCCCCGGAGCGGTGATCAAATTGTCCAACTGGAGACCGGGGCGCCCCGCCACCAGTTGGGTGTTTTCCGAACGCACCCGGCAGCCGGACAGCATCTCGCGGAGCAGGTCCCCAAGCTGGTTGTTGACGCTGGGTTCGCTGTGCCTGGGCTGTTGCGTGGTCATGGCGAATACCATTGAATGTTCTGGATCAACGGCCTTGAAAACCCAAATCCGTCAAATCGGGTCAACGCGTTCCCGCCTCTGATGGCGGTCCTACGACTGCCGTGCCCAATGCGCTGGCCACTTCCATAATCCGGGCCAGATTAGCAGCGGCGTAGTCGGTGGCCTCGTACCGCTGAATCTGCTGCTCCTTCAGGCCAACCCTTTCGGCCAAGTCCCTCTGGCTCAAACCCGTGGCGATCCGTGCCTTGATGAGCACCGAAGGGACTTCACTCACCGCCCAGAGAGATTCCATTGGGAAATCTCCGGACTTGAGGGATTCATACTCGCGCAACTCATTCTCCAAATCCCCAAGCTGACTTCTCATCGCGTCCTCCTGAGCCTTGGCAATCACCGGGTGTAGTTCAGGATTCGGGAGTTGCCGAAGCTTTTCCAGGGCATCGGAGAACCTGGCTGCCTGCGCCTTGGTTATCCGGTATTGCCTTTCGTTCTTGATCAATCCAATCATCTCAAATCAATGGCAATGATCCCTTTCCGGCGTCCAGCCAGGCGAATGGCCCACGGATGTGCAATCCCTCGAACCAAGCCTCGTTGGGCCGCAACCTTGCTCCGCCAATTTACCCACGCGCACTCCTTTAGCCCACTTCGGTTCGGTGGGGTATGGCCGATGGAGTTATTGGCGCGATGCCCAGTTCGGCGCACCCTTCAAGGTAAACGTCAATCGAGATACGGAACTCCCGCTTGATGCCCTCGACGTCAGTGGCCTCCGCGTTGGCGACGGGATAGGGGCCACTGTTGATAACCCTAGCGTGAAGCACTTCGGCCTCATAATCGTACACGACTTCGCCAATATAACCCTTGTACTCCAGCATCATAACCCCTCTATAAGCTCAATGAAACTGAGGATGTCTCTCACCGTGTCCCGTCTTGTTTCCGGCCCGGGATGGGGTTTGTGAACGACTATGGAATCTGACCCCTTGACCAACTGCACCCTGGAGCCAGCCCTTTCCACGAAGGAGACTTCCATGGCGTTCAGCAATGATGCTATCTCTGCCCAGCGAATGTCCACCGGGGTGGGCACCGCCCGCATCCGCTCCAACGTCCGCTGATGTCGCCTCCGCATGCGTCAAAAAACCCTTGTAGTGTCTGTTTCCGCCCAACCGTGAGACTACGCGCTAGATACATCCAATTGCTTATCCTCGCGTGGATCACGTGAAACCAGGTCCATTTTATCAATCGAGACGATTTCCGGCAAAATGCAAATCCTGATTTATCGCAATCGGTTCTGGCAATACGTAACCTCGTTCGGGCTTTGGTTCCTTGAGAAAGCAATTGGATTGTGCGCACGTATTGGACGCATCAGCCGCTGTCTGTGATCACCTCTACCATATGGCGTTAGGTCGAATCGCGGGATGACACGCCTATGCCGCGACTCCTATCTCCTCCACAACCCCAGCGTGATCACTCGCAGTATCAAATGCGCTCGTTTAGCCCGTCGCAGTTCCCTCTGGGCCTCGGCTAAGACATCCCGCCGCCAGCGGACGTGGTCGGCGCGCCGCCCGTCATCCAAGGGGTAGGTGTCCGGCGGCAGGGTCAGCTGGTATCCGCCAATCATTGCGGCTTCCAGTTCCCACCGGCGCACGGCGGCCTGCGCCCGGTCAACGCGGCTGGCGACCTGATACCACCGGTCCGCGACCGTCGCCACTCGGCCACCAAGGGCGCTGCCTGGCCGAATGCGTGTTCCTCGTCGGGCTGCTCCTCCAAGGTAACCACCCCGGCATCGGGCATTCCGGGCCGGCGCCGGAGAGGCCGCCAATCCTGTGCCTCGCTATCGCCCTGCTCATGGTCGCGCGCATCATCGTCGTCAGCGTCAACGCTGACACATCCAAAAACGTCTCCCGATTGCTGGCCGTCTTCCAGCGCGGCAAGTCTGCGGCTCGACTCCTCCAACTGTCGCGCTTGATTATCCGCCAACTCCCGCAGCTCGGCGTTTTCGTCCTCCAGATCAGCCACCCTCTGACGCAAGGCTGCCCCGTCGCCGTCGCCATCCTCCGTTTCGCCACTGCCTTCCCCTTCGCCGCCCGCGTTCCTGAAGTCCACCAATGCCCGTCGCATCCGCAGGGACACCTGCCGGGAGTCGCAGCAGAGGGCCAGGGTGCGGTAGTTCACCCCCAGGACGTGGGCGGCAGGCACCCGGCCTCGTTCCTCCACCAGGGCGTCCAGCAGGTCCAATAGGGGCGTGTCCCGCTCAACGTCGGAGTCTTGGTCAACCTCCAGGGCGCCGTCATCATCGTCGTTCAAGGCTCTCACCATGGGTCAAAACTACAATCTTCGCACTGCAATCTCTGCAATAAAGTGATTATAGAGCCGCAGTAAATTGCTCGCCCGAAAATCCTGCAAATGCCGCCCCCAACGCCTCAGTCCCCGTAGGAAACGCCGTCAGATTGTATTCTGCAATCCTTTCATTTCTCCTTTCAGGGCGCCCACTACGGAAAACCGCCGGAGAGGATTGCAGTTTGACACGTCGGGGCCTCCGGCACAAGTCCCGCCGGACCGTCGCCCCGGTCTCGGAAAATCCGCAGGCAAATCCGTCAAGCACCCGGGACCGCCTGCGCCGGGACAACCCCTTGCGCGGGGTTGATGGCGGGACCGACTCATGGGTAACTGGTTTGTCACCATGAAAATCGAAACGGCCCGATGAACTGGTCTGGTTGAGCCAGCATCCGTAACTGGCGTCAATTCTGCTTTCAGGGTTTTGGTGGCGGCGCTGTGGCACTTGTCGGGTCCCCCAGGCTCCAAGCGCGCCCGCCCTAAGCCGTTTGAACGCAAGAGGCCCCGTTATGGGGACGGTAGTAGAGTCCCCCGCAGGTGGGCTATATCGGTCTCTCTTACATCCTCCAGGAAGCCCACAACCCCGTCCAGTGTCGCCGAATGTTCCTCACTCTCCGGCACGGTGATGTCGGTTTCGGCGAGCACAGCTTCCTCGAAGGTGTACCGGAGGGGCGGCTCCCCGTCATAATACCGAGTCCCTACCTCTTTGGCCAAGCCCTCATAAAGCTTCTCGATAGCCATTGACCGGGCCAGCAATACGGGATATATGTTTTCCCAGTAATGCTCTTCTCCTACCGACTCAATGTATCTTTGATTGTAGGTGTCCCACTGGCCGCGTTCGTAGGCTTCTCGTGCCCACTCTATGTTCTCCGCCAGTTCCTCCTCGGTCACTTCGTAGCCGAGTTTCACGGCTTTCTGATACAGGATGCGCTCGTGTATCAGGCCCGCCAGGGCAGCGTTATCATCACCCCATATGAGAACCAGGTTGTGCCGGGCTTCCAGATAGTCGGTGGGCTGGCCCATGTCTTGGCCCAATCCCTGCAACTCTCTCTCCGCCATATGCTTCATGTGTTGAAGATGCATCACTGCTTCCCGCAATTCCCGTGCGCTGATCGGCACTTCCCCGGCGGTGGCAACCACCACGTCTTCTTCGCTGGAGTCGGATGCCGTTGCCTGACCGCTTCGATAGTCGTCGGACCGGAAGGCACCAGAACCAACGGCCACGCCCACGGTGATCAGGGTAGAGATCACGAGTAGGACAACCACCACGGAAGTCCGTGTCGCCATTTTTGGCTTGAATATAGTCATTGCCCACAGCCTTCTTTTGCGTTCGGTAGGCGCCGGAACCTACCAGAGTGTCCACTCGGACTCCAACGCCCTATTCGTGCTGAATCGAATCCCTACTCGAAGGCCGCCGCGTCCTCTCCCAGCCACTCGACGATGAGGGCATTCAGCGTCCCGTCGGCCTTCATTGCCGCCAGCCCATCATCGAACCTATCCTTCAATTCGCTGCCAGAACGCACGCCCATCCCCAAGCCCCGGTCCAGCGGCACCCGCGGCCCCGCCATCTCCAGCATTCCCTGATACTGCTCCAACTTCTGCACCGCGAAGCCGTGGTCCACCATAACAGCGTCCACTTTGCCGCTCAGCACCGCGTCCGCCGCGTCCAATGCATGGTCGAGGGACACGAACGGAACTCCCTGTTCCGATAGGTAATCGGAAAATATGGTGTTGGCCGAAACCCCGATCCTGCCACGGACGGCCGCGTTGCCTTCTCCCGCCCTGACCAGGTACACCGATGGTGTGGGAGGATAGTAGGCTTGGGTGAAGTCGATCAGCCGCTCCCGTTGTTCGGTGATGCTCATGCCGGCCAGGATGACGTCGAACTCTCCATCCAGCAGGTGCGGGATCATAGTCTCCCACTCGTTCAGAACCCACCGGCACTTCAAACCGGCGCGGCGGCACAGGTCGTCCCCCAGGGTCCGTTCCAGGCCGTCGATCTCGCCCTGGTCGTTGATGAAGTTGAAGGGGTGATAGTCGCCCCCGGTGGCGATCACCACCGTGTCAGTTGCGCCACACCCGGCCAGCAGAAGAACCATAGCCGCCAGGAGGAACGCGCCAACCGAGCGCATGAGCGGAATTTTCAACGTCATATCCTCCGTTGGTTGCATTGGCGCGGACCGGCGCGACGACCGGGCGACTGGCGAGCCGCTATCGGCGTTTGTTCGCACTGTCCCTCATATTGGCGATGGCGGCTGTGCCCACTGCCGGAGCCTCGCCGTCGGAGGCCAGCGGCAGGAACGCCGGCCGCCTCCCCTCACCCCTTCACCGCCCAGCCGACTCGCGCCATGGTGCGGCGCCGGTTGCGCCCGCAATCAATGGGAACAGGACGTTCACCACGATCCAAACCAACCCCGTCGTCGAATCGTCGCCATCAGCGCCGCTCATCACCAGGAACCAGTTGCGAAAGAACAGCAGCGCCACCCCGACGGTCACGTACAGGCAGAGGTTGGCCGTCAGGGAACGCGGGCCGGAACCGTCACCGCGTTCGCCCTCCCGGTCCTCAACCGTTCGGCGGGAGTTGAGCAGTAGGGCGGCGACCAGCGGGACCGCCATGAGGTAGTTGGCCACGTCCCAGACGCCATTCACGTCGAAGAACGGGTTGACGACGAACCACACCGCTACGAAGACGGCCGTGCCCATCAGGTGCGCCCCGAGCAGTTTCCGGAACAATGTCCGCAACTCTCCGCCTCTCCCAATGGCCCACGAAACTTGCTCATACTATTCCACGCAATCCCGCCCCCGAACATTCTACGCCTTTTGCCCGACACCCGTCCGGCTGAAGACCACCACCCCGACACGGGCGAAGACCGAATTTCGCTGCACCGGCCCATACCACAAAATTGCTTGCAACATAGTGACGCTCCGGGCATTACTTTCAGCGAGTTTCTCCGCGACAATAGAACATTGGACCGCTATTTCTGGAGACGCTCAGCTTGAAAACCAAACCGCCGGAATCGCCGGCGCCGACCGAGCAGGCCGCCGCAGACGGACCGACCCTCAACGACGCCATCCGCGACTACGTGCGGGCCTATGCCCTATGGCACGGGAGGCCCCAGGCCGCCCTGCATTTCGGCGTGTCCCGCCAAACCCTGTGGCGCTTCCTGGAGCGGGGACACCTGGGGCGCTCTCTACCCCGCGCAGTGGTCAAGGCCGTGGGCAACAGCCCCGAATCGGTGAACGCCGCCACCGAGGAATTGGTCAACTCCGCCCAGCGCCAGCGGAAACTGCTGCGGCAGATAGACGACGCCCTGGAAAAGTTGGAGAAACGCGGCTCAGTCAAGCACAAACTGTCCGAGAGCCAGGAGGACGCCCTCCGGCTGCTGTGCGCCGCGCCCCTGGCCACCCTGAAGGAACTGGCCCGCTTCGGCCGGGTTCCGGAGTCCACCCTGAGGGAGCGACTGGACCGATTGGCGGCCAAGGGCCTGGTGGACTCGGTGTCCCACCGGCTGAACAGCCTGGGGCCGCGCCCCCAACGCCGCTACTTCCCCACCGAGCAGGGCATCCTGGCGGGCGCCCGGGCCGAACACGGCGTCCCGCGTTTCCTCGCCGAGTACCCGGTGTCCCGGCAATGGTTCCGCATCCTCACCGAACGCCTGGACGCCGTGGCCGTGATCTACCACGTCGCCGCGCTGCTGGCCGGAGCCGACCAAAGCGGGCAGCCCGTGCGGGTGGACCACTACCGCCAGGGGCCCTACGACGCCCTGGTCACCCTCTCCCAGGGCCGCACCCTGGGGATCGTCCGCCAGGGGCCCATGCTACCGTCGCCCAACCTGCGCTACCGCCTGAGAAGCTCCGAGAGCCTGCCCTGGCGACAGGTTCCCCGGGCCACCCTGATCCTGGCCTGCTCGGACCAGGCCAGCCGCCGGGCGGTGCGCACCCTGGGCCATCCCATGGAGCACCGGTTCCACTTCGTCGCCACCGAGGAAGAGCAACTGGCCGGAGACCACAACGCCGTGGCCTGGCAGCAGTGCGGCCACGGCATGGCCGCCGTGCCGACCATCAACCCCCACCGGTCCTTGTCAGACGTCCTGGCCGAGGTCGGGAGCTACCTAAACGTTCGCGCCATCGAGTCCCGCGACCGGACCCCACCGGAACAACGCCAGCCCAAGCCCGACCCGGACACGCTCTACTCCGACCACCTGCGCACTCTCATGCCCAACCCTGTGGAGCAGGTGAAGAACTGCCTGGCCGTGCGGCTCACGGTGGTCCAGAAGCAGGCTATGGACCTGCTGGCCGCCTGGCCCCTGTGCACCACCGAGCAGTTCGCCGGGCTGATGGGTGGCGTCTCGCGCCGCTGGGCTAGGCAGGTGATCCAGTCCCTCGCCGACCTGTCCCTGGTTCGGGAGGAACAAGGCCGCCACGTCCTCACCGACGACGGGCTGCGCTGCCTGGCCCGCCGGGACCGTCTGGCAGTGCGAATGGCCCTGGGCCGCTGGAGCGCCCGCAAGCGCCGCCGCAGCCGGGGCGGGCCGCCCGTCCACTCCGGCACCGCCCTGCGCTCCCTGGCAACCCAGCAGGAGCACCAGGACGCCGTCGCCGCCACCGCCGCCCGCTTCACCGCCGAGGCCGCCCGGTCCCGGGATTACCATCTGCTGGAGATGCTGCCCACCCACCGCTCCTCCATCGGCTACTACTTCCAGGGACAGCACTACGTGGTACACCCCGACGCCACCTTCTGGCTGGCTTACCGGGGCGATTGGCGTGCCTACTTCATCGAGGTGGAACGCCGGGCCGTCACCCCCAAGCGCGTGCGGGAGCGCCTGCGCAACTACCGCCGCTACTTCGCCTCCAACTGGGCCGTGCGGGACCACGGCGGCGCCTCTCCCCTGGTGCTGTTTATCTTCGAGACCCCCGAAATCGAGGAAGCCTTCGCCGACGCCGCCGGTTGCCACAACCTGCCCATCTGCACCTCCGACCTGGAGCTGTTCCAGGAGCGTGGCGTGTTGGGTGAAGTATGGCGTCCGCCGCACCCGGACACCTGCCAGAGGCTGACCATTCACGGCCTGGACAAATTGCAGTTATGGAACTGAACCCGTGCCCAGGACATCCGGTAGGGGGCGGGTAAGCCAACGTGATTGCAGCGTCACCTACGTTGTCAGGCCCCAAAAGCCCGGCAGAGCGGCATTCTGTTGCAGAACCGCCGGCAGGGCGGCAATGCCGCGCCAACCGAGGGACCGACGCCAACGACCTGCTGAAGTGTATGACGCTTCAATTCTGGCTCGTGATGACGCGAAGGACCGTTCCGGTAATCGGAACACCGATAAGGAGGACAAGCATGAGACTGTTGACCAAGGCGGAAGCCTGCCGGGAGCTGGGACTGTCCCTGTCCACGCTGGACCGGAGGATCGCCGCCGGGGACTTGAAGACCAAGCGGGAGCCCCATGGCCGTCGGCACCGGGTGTACGTGGTCCTGGACGACGAACCGCCGGACAACGCCAACGGCGATGGCTCCGGCGACACGGCGCTGGCCGTGGCCCAGGAGCGGATACGCGGGCTGGAAGGGCAGATGGAAATCCTCCGGGAACAGTTGGATTGCGAGCGACAGCGCAACGCCGACCTTGCCAACGAATTGCGGGCGGCGCAGGACCGGCGCTATTCCGGGTGGCGGTTCTGGCGACGGGGCGACGGTTGAGTGTTTACTGCCGGACTATCGGACATCAATTGATCCCAATAGATCCGGCGACAAAAGGTCCAATCTCTGAACAGATTGCTGGAACCCCAAATGATCAGTGGTACCTCCCATTTCTCTGATGCCCAGCAATCTTCGAACCATTAGATACACATTGCGCGCGTGATTCCGTGCTCGAACCTCCGATGGGTCTTCCGGCATATTGGGGGCCTTATTCTGCTTGTACCTAAAGAGTAATGGCGCTCTTGTTTGAAGATCGTCTCGTTCTATACAGAAATCTAAGGATTCGACTCCGGCAGCTGCGAGCACTGCATCTACCAATACTCCGGCTGGTGTATGGTGCAACGGCTTGTAGAGTTCTCCCGTGAACAACGCATCGGAAATTTCTTCGTCCGTTAGTTCGCCATCGACAAACCCCCGATACAATGACGGTTCGACGGTCTCGATTACGATAAGAACCGCGAGGGTGCATATGTATCCCTTTTCGTTATTGCTGAGCGATGAAAGAACCAAGCCAAATCGATGGATGTTTTGGCCCACGGTGCGCAAACTGAGCGGAGATTCCTCTCTGCCAAAAAACGCTCTTATTACTTCCAATGCTTCCTGGGCCAGATTGCACGAAAACCGGTCATTCGTGCGAGACAAATACTCTTCCACGCCAGCGGCTACAATCATGCCATTGATGAATTGTTCTCTGCCTGGTGGCGGCAACACAAAATCAATATCGAAGAACCGCTTGAGATAGCCTTCAGCATCGAACTCGTCTCCGTAAAGAACTTTGGTCGATTTCGCCAACTCGGACCGATTCACCGCCAGAACGAAGACCACTCGGTCAACCGAGAATATATGCTTCCCGGTCTCCAACAATTCAATCGCGTATGAGGGTCTGCACCTATCCAGCTCGTCAATGAATACCACCAGAGGCTTGTTTTCGCTGTGTTCCCAAAGTGATACCGATAGTTTCTCCAGTTCCAGCTTGAATTCCTTTATCGACCGAGTAGCCTTTGGGTAATCTGTGAGCCCTTTTTCGGCCAGAGAACTTGCTGCGGTCCCGAATTCGGCACCAATAACCGGGATCAACCCGCTGGCAAGTCGGATCGCCCCGGGCGCCGCCCATCGTAGAACGCTCTTGGCAGTCTCTTTAGTTTCCCTAATCCTATCGGCGATAGTCGGCGAATCCCATTCAGCCAAGCCCTCCGTAATTTCCGATGAAAGAGAAACAAATGGGTCACCTGTAAAGTCGGTCTCCCAAGCATTGAATTCCACAACTGGGAATCCTCGCTGTCGCAGATGGCGCGCCCACATTTTGAGAAATGTTGTTTTCCCGGCGCCCCAAGCCGCGTTCACTCCGATTGTGCAAGGGCCATCGATGTTACCTACCAGGCCAGTCAGTACCGCGATCTTCTCCTTGCGGTCCAGCAAGTCGCCAGCAAATGGATCTAACTTCGGCCCTTCCGAACCGGGCGCGAACTTGTCCAAGTCTGGAAAGTCAATATTTCTGGGTTGTATGCGAATCCCCAATTTGTCCTCTCCATCGGTTTGACCGGCAGCTACGAGCGCAATGCTTCCGACTTCATCAATCATACATCATCGAGAGGCGACAGCCGGGCCTTGACCGGGCAGGCCGGACGTGGGATGATGGAGCGTAAGACAATCTAGTATCGCAGCCGCCTATGCGAGAGACCATGCCGCCACGCCGCATATCACGGACCATTACCTTTTCGCTGCCCCCCGAGATGTTTGAGGAAGTGCAGCGGGTGAAAGACGAGGAGGGCCGCGACATGAGCGAACTAGTGCGCGAGGCCCTGCGCCTGTACATGGAAGACCGGGATCTGCGCCGTGAGCAACGCCTTGAACGGCTGCGCTCACGGGGCGCTGAACGGGAAGAGAATGATAGAGGTGAAATCAATGAGTAAGAATACCGACCTGCCCCCGGCGGCGCTCTACGCCCGGGTGTCCAGCGACCGACAGGACGTGGACCTCTCCGTCGCCGCCCAACTCCGCGCCCTCCGCGACTACGCCGAGCGCAACGGCTACTCCATAGCCCGCGAGTACGTGGACGAGGCCGAGAGCGGGCGCATCGCCGACCGGCCCCAGTTCCGCAAGATGCTGGACGAGGCCAACAAGCCCAACTCTCCATTCCAGGAGATTTTGGTCTGGAAATTCAGCAGGTTCACCCGCAAGCGTGAACACGCCGTGGCCTTCAAGTCCATGCTCCGCAGGAAGGGCATCCGCGTCGTCTCCATCACCGAGCACGCCGACGACTCCCCCACCGGCAAGCTCATGGAGGCCATCATCGAGTCGGTGGACGAATTCTACAGTGAAAATCTTGCCGAAGAGGTCTACCGGGGAATGCGGGAAGCCGCATCCCGGGGCTTCTGGGTCGCCAGCCGGGTGCCCTACGGCTATAGCAAGCTCATGGTCCAGGACGGCGCCAAGAAAAGGCCCACCCTGGAACCAGACCCCGACACCTCGCCAGTGGTTCAGCGCATCTTCAACCTGGCCGAGGCCGGACGCGGCATCCTGGACATCACCCGCACCCTGAACGGCGAGGGCATCGCCAACCCCACCGGCAGGCCCTGGTCTAAGAACGGCGTTCACATCATCCTGCGCAACGAGACTTACACCGGCACTCTGACCTGGGGTACCTCCGCGAAGCACAAGGGCGAGCCGGTGCGCGTGGACGACGCCTTCCCCGCCATCGTGTCCAAGACCCAGTTCCGCAAGGTCAACAAGCAGTTGCGTGCCCGCGCTCCGAAACAGGCCCATCCCCGGCGGGTGGCCAGTTCCTACCTGCTCAGCGGTTTGGTCAAGTGCCGCGCCTGCCGCCGGGCCATGTCCGGCCAGGACGCCAAGAGCGGACAGTTTGCCTACTACGTCTGCCAGTCGTTGATGAAGCGGGGCAGCGGCGCCTGCGACTGTCCCCGGCTCAACGCCCGCCGGTTCGAGGAGATGGTGGTTGACCGCATCCACGACAACATCCTCACCGAGTCCAACATCCGGGAACTGGTCAGGCTGGTGGACGAGGAGATGGACGGCATCGCCCGGGAGCAGCGCCAGCGGCTGGAAACGGCCGAAGCGGAACTGGCCGACGTGAAGCGGAGGCTGGACCGCCTCTACAACCTGGCCGAGACCACCGACCTGGACGTGGACGACTTCATGCCCCGGATCAGGGAGCATCGGGAAAGGCAGCAGAAATTGGAGGAAACTGCCGAGGATGCCCGGGTCATGCTATCCCAGCGGCGGGTGGTGCTGGACGACGTGGAGACCATCACCGCCTACTGCGAGGACCTGAGCGGGTATCTGCGGGAGAGCGAACTCACCGAGCGGCGGGCCTTCATCGAGTCCTTCGTCAGAGAGATCGTGGTGCAGCCCGGCGGCGCGTTGGTGCGCTACACAATCCCCATGCCTGAAGATAGCCCCATAGGGGGAAGGGACACCGAGGAGTTGGCTTTGCACTCCCCAGTACTGTCTACGGTCAAGTCTGGTGGGCCGGACTGGACAAAATCAAGAACCGAGGCCGATTCCGACGTCACCCCGTCCTGCGGCATGGGGATAGTATACGTCAGAACCGCCTCGTCCTCCACGATCTCGATGCCCTGCACGAAGTTGCGGATCAGGGCCTTCCGCTCCGGGAACGTCCCCTCCTGGAAGAGTGCGCGGAAGTCCTCCACGTACCCCTTGATCTCCTTCGAGGTGGGCAACTCCGCCCTCCGCTGCTCCAACTGGAACTCGGCTTCCTCCCGCGCCGCAACAAGCTGGTCCTGGCGGCTCTTCAGGGACAGGATGCGGGGGGACAGGACCTCGATGGGCAACTGCTGGGTCTCCAACGCCTGGTAGAGGTTCTCCAACCGGGTCTCCACGTCGGACAGCTCGCTGTTGATGGCGGTCAGCCTGCCGTTGACCTCGCCGGCCAAAGCATCAATCTCCTCGGCCACCAACGTCACCAGTTCGGTGATGGTCTCCTCGGTGAGAATCCGCTCCCTGACCTTCTCGATCACCAGGTCCTCCACCTTGGTCGCGTTCAGGTAGCGGGCGGTGCAGGCTCCGGCCCCTTCCCGGAACAGGCTGGAGCAGACGTAGTAGGCGAACTGGCCGCTCTTGGCTCCCTGGGCCGAGTAGGACTTGCCGCACACCCCGCAGCGGAGCAGTCCGCTCAGCAGGTACTGGCTCCCGACACGGCCGGGCCGCTGCACCGTGGGCGCCCGCTCGTGCAACCCCTGCTGCACCGCGTCGAACAACTCCCGGGACACCAGGGCGGGCCAGGCGTTCTCCACCCTCACCGGCTCTCCCGCCTTCTCGTCCTTGCTCTTGACGCCCCAAACCGCCGTCCCGGTGTAGGCTTCGTTGGTCAGCAGGTAGTGGATGACGTTCTTCTGCCAGCGCTTGCCCTTGTTGGTGATGCCCCGGCGGTTCAGCTCCTTGCAGATTTCCGCCAGCCCGTTGCCCCTACGGGAACTCTCGAATATCTCCCTAACGATGGGCGCGGTCACGGGATCGACCTCCAGCGTGGGGCGGTCCTTCACCCCGTCGCTGACCTTGACGCGGGTGTAGCCGAAGGGAGCCCTGGAGCCCAGGAAGAAGCCCCGGGACGCGGCCTCCCGCATTCCCCGCGTCACTTCTTGCCCTAGATTCTCGCTGTAATATTCGTCCACCGACTCGATGATGCCCTCAAGGAGCCGGCCGGTGGCGTTGTCCTCGGCCTGCTCGGTGATGGACACCACGCGGATGCCCTTGCGCCGCAACTGGGCTTTGAAGGCCACGGCGTGCTCCCGCTTGCGGGTGAACCGGCTGAATTTCCAGACGAGAATGACCTGGAAAGGGGCCTTGGGCTTGGAGCCCTCGTCGATCATCTCCCGGAACTGGGGCCGGTCGGCGATCCTGCCGCTTTCGGCCTCGTCCACGTACTCCCGGGCCACGGAGTAGCCGTTGCTCTTGGCGTAATCCCTTAGCGCCCGAAGCTGGGCGGCCACGGACAAGTCCACGTCCTGGCGGTCGCTGGAGACCCGGGCGTAGAGGACCGCCGGGGTCAGGGGTACAAACTCGCGCTTTTTCATCTTGCCTTCCTTGCTGCCTCCGTTTCATCCGTCTCCGCCTACCGGGAACGCCGCCGCATCCGCTCCTTCGCTCGCCACTCCCGCTCCTCCATGTACAGGCGGATGGCCTCCCGCAGAAGCTCGCTCACGGTGCGCTCCTCCTCCTTCGCCACCTGGCGCAGGCGCTGGGCCTGCGGCGGGGGCAACGAGAACGTGACGGTCTCGGTGTTCCTGGATATTGTCGGGGCCATGAGCGCTCCTTGCGCTGACTATTATACCACGTTGTCTTACACTCTAACAGTGGGAAACCGGCCTTTGGCCCTCCGGCAACGGCGCCGGGCGTTGGCGCCCTCCGGGTCCGTGGTTTGCAACATTTCGCAACCTTGCCACCTGTTGCACACAGACATGGGAAGGGTAACCGCTTCCCTTTTGGGCACCGGTGGAAACCACCGGAACGGCTCCGCCGGCACTTTGGGACACGGTTCCCGGCATCTTTGCCCCTATCGGACAGACCCCGTGGCCTAGCGGTCGTTGTCGCATTCGTACCTGAATGGCGTACCTGTCGGATGGCCTTTGGCGTCTTTGCGCTGAGAGTCTGACGTGTCGACTCTGCAACATATTGCAGTGGCGGGGACGTAACGGGACAGGGTTGCGGCAAGTTGCGGCAAAATTGTCCATTCGGGGCTGGTGAAGGCCCCCTATTGGAAAGGTCCGGCGCAGGAAAGTTGTACTTTGGGCATCAGTACAATCCGGCCAGCGGCGCCCGGTCCAGGGAGTGCGGCGGTGGCAGTATCCACGCCTCGCCCAGGATGCCGTGTTCGCCCAGGGCCTCCGCGTTGGCGGTGATGACGTCAAGACCCTCCATGCCGTCGGCCACGTCCAAGAAGGCGGTCTCGTTCTCGGCAGTCTCGAACACGAACAGCACCCCGGGCGTGCGGCCTCCGTGGTCCCGCTCCGCCCAGCCCGAGGCGAAGTAGCGGCGATAGGACGCAAGGCGCTGGGGGATGCGCTTGGGCGTGGTGGCCCTTCGCTCGAACTCCAGCAGGAAGGGATGCCATTTGCCTTTATATTCCAGGGTGAACGATGCGTCGGGATGGATCGCGTAGTTGGTGCGATTGCAGCGGTAGCCGATGCTGGAGCGGTGGGTGGGCAGCAGGTCGAACAGGTCGTGGTCATCGGAACGGGACACCTCGGCGGTCAGGGATGCGGCGAAGTCGGTTACACCGCTGTGGTGGTGTGGCTGGGAGGCCAGGGCGCGCAGGGCGGTGCCGGCATAGACCTTGGGGTCGGAAATAGCGGGCTGGGCAGTCCAGCGGTCCAGGGTGAGGCCCACGGCGGCCCGGTCCCGTCGGGCCAGGCAGGTCAGCCCCCGGTCGGTGAGCATGAGCCGGGAATCGTCCTCCTGCACCAGGTCACGTTCACGGAAGGAACGGAGAATCTGGTTGACCCGGCGGAGGGTCACGCCGCCCATCAGCCCGGCCAGCTGCTCCCGGCTGCACAGGGGCCAGGCGGCCAGTAGGTCCAGTACGTCCTTCTCAGCCCGGGACAGTTGGATTGCCAGGGCCGACGCCAGCTGCTGAGCAGGCTCCGGCATGGCGGCCCGGACGTTGGTGGAGTAGAGGTTGTCGGCGTCAGGCCTGGGGTCGTCGCCCCGGGACCCGTGGGCCGATTCCAGAAGGCCGTCAGCCCAGGGCAGGATGGCCGCCAGGCTGGTTTCGGGGGAGATTTCCACCGGAGGGTTCAAGCCCAGGCCATAGCCGCACTGCTGCCAGACCACTCCCGTGTGGTCTCCGGCCAGCAGTTCCCCCTCCGTGGCGACGAAGGTCCGGCGGCGCTCCGACGGGTCGCCCAGCGCGCGAATCGCCCGGCGGGTGGCCTGGTCGGCCTGGGTAACTACCAAGGTGAGAAAGGGCCTCTGGTTGCTGCGCAGATGCTCGATGCTGCGTAGCCGGTAGCGCAGGTTGGACGTGGGCAGCATCGGTCCCTGGCGGATGATACCGATGGTGAGACCCCCGGACAGCGTGACCAGCAGGTCGTAGGGGCCGCGGCGGTGGTGGTCCACCCGCACCTCCTCCTGTCTCGGGTCGGCGTCGGCGATCATGGCGGCCACGCGGTAGAGCACGGCCACGGCGTCCAGCCGCTCCGCCAGCAGCCGGAACCACTGCCGGGACAGCGGGTAGGCCGTCAGCATGTGCCGGCGGCCCCGGGTGGCGGCGCCGGCGGCCGTGACACCTTTATCCGTGGGAAAGTACCGGCGCTGGGGGCGGGACCCCAGCGCGCCCAGGTGGTGGGACACGGTGTCCACCAGGCCGCGCTTGACCAGCTTGTCCAGCCGTTCGCGGAGGGTGGACGCGGGAAGCCGTCCGAAGCGGGAGAGTTCATCCACGGTGGCCAGGGGCGCGGCGCACAGCAGCAGCAGCGCGTCCTCCAGGCCCCGGCGCAGGTAGCGCAGGGCCGGGTCGGGACGCAGCCCCTCCAGGTCGATGATGAGCTCCAGCGTGGCCGCCTCGATTGCCTGCGTGCTCTGGCCCACGGTGTCCAGGACGGCGGCGGGCACGGCGCGTCCGCCGTGGCCCCGTTCCAGGTAGCGCCACAGGGTGTGGCGGGACATCCCCAGGCTCTCGGCGGTCTGCTTCTGCCCGTGCCTGCGCTGGTGGGCCTGCACGTATTCGCGGATGGCGTCTTCGAGAGCCTCCCGGCTTTCCGTCGCTGAGTGTTTGGCCGTTGCCGGCGTTGCCGGCTGACTTTTCGCCAAGGTGATTCCTCCTGAGGTTGGGGACTAACATTCCATCGTCCAGGAGAAATCGCTGGCACATGATGCCCTCCAAGGCATGAAATTCGAGCGGGTCTTGTGGTGGGGGCCGACTGCCTTTGAGCTGATCGGTGAACTCCCGGTGCGTCGTGCCCACTGGCCTGCTCACAGGGAGGGCCAGTTCACCGTTGCCGATGAAGGGCAGCCGCATCAGGGGCGTCCAAGATTGGGGCGCGTCAAAAGACCATGGAGTTAGCGTAACACGCGAAAACGGCTGTCGTCAGTGGGCAGTTGTCAGTGATGGCGACCCGGACCGGCGGGGGCCTCATATTGATCCGCCTTCACGTTTTTGTGAGCGGGCCGAGGATTGCACCCTGGTGAACAATACCGAGGTGTAAGTCCCGTTCCGCAAGTGAGCCATCGGCCATCGCCAACGACGGTCAGGTGCGAAATGACCACCTCCGACGCCACCGCTAGGACATCCCATGCCCGGGCCGCTTCCGCCTGCCGGACCTCCCCGAACGCGAGCCCGACGACCTGACATCCCCCGAGCACCTCAGCGAGATCGGCCTGCACCACCACATGAAGCAGTTCCTGGGCAACCCAGAAACCACCATCGTGTCCGTTGAGAAGTACCTCACCGACCGGCTCGGCGTCGGGATGGAGTATCCCGACCTGCTGGTGGCCTTCGGCGTGGACCCTATGCTGTACCAGGAGACCAATCGGTACGTTGTCTCCCAACAGGGGAAACCGCCGGACCGGGTCCTGGAGATAGCGTCGAAGGGCACCGGCCACGTCGACGCGGGGGAGAAGCGGGAGTTCTGCGGGAGTCTGGGGATACCCGAGTACTGGCGATTTGACTCCACCGGGGAGCTCCACCGGGCCAGGCTGGTCAGGGACCGATTGGTGCAGGGACTCATCAACCCATCGACATCGCCGAGCCGGTTACCGCCACCTTCATCTCTTCGGTGGATTCGGGGTGAGGCTGCATAGTATCATAGTGCCCGAGACAGATGGTCAATGCCAATGAAGGAGTATTTCTCATGCCAGAAGTGGAGAACAGGTTGAAGGAGTTGGGCTATGAACTCCCACCGCCCCGGCGCACCCAGCGGGGCAACTACATCCCCGCCGTGCGCACCGGCAGCCTGGTGAGTCTGTCGGGCACAGGCCCTGATCTGCCCGACGGCGCCCCGCTCCACGTGGGGAAGCTGGGGTCAGACCTGACCATAGATCAGGGATGCGACTGCGCGCGCCTGGCGATGCTGCACCTGCTGACCAACCTGAAAGAGGAGATAGGAGACCTGGATAAGCTGAAGCGGGTGGTCAAGCTACTGTGCATGATCAACGCCGACCCCGGCTTCCGCGACATCCCTAGGGTCGCCAACGGCGCGTCAGACCTGCTGATCAGCCTGTACGGGGAGCGGGGCCGCCACGCCCGTTCCGCAGCGGGCATGTCCACCCTGCCCGGAGATATGCCGGTGGAGATAGAAATGGTTGTAGAGGTGGAGCGCTAGCAATCGGTCAAACCTGACTTTGGCGACGGACCAGGATCCCGGCTTAGGATGGTATGTCGGCGCCGGTTTGTGTTGCCGTGAAGCGTCGTTTGGACCGCGCATGGAGGAGTCCGGTTCGGGTTGCGACGGAAGAAACGCTCTCAAGCCGTGGCAGAAGCAGCAGTGGCGCATTCCAGGGTGATCGCCGGCTTCGTGGATCACATGGAGTACGTCAGGCGCCCACGGCTCAGATTGAGCGCAGACCATTTTGCGCTTGTGTCCGCTGGAATATCCCGTACGACTGCTGTCATACCGGCGTTATGATCGCTTGGCCCTATGATAACGCACCGGATTCCCGCGATCACCCTGGCAACGCCGCCGCCGAACGTGGAGTAGGGGGTACCCTTTGGCCTCCCGAGAAAACATCGTCTACGAGCCGGATGAGCCTTGTCCCCCGCTGGTGTCCCTGGCCGTGGGGCTTCAGGGGGCCATGTTCATCCTGGTGCAGACTCCGCTGCTGGTGTCGGTCAGTCTGTTGGGAGACACGCATGGCGAGCGGTACCTGAGTTGGGCCATTTTCACCGCGCTGATAATCAACGGGGGGGTTACCGCCGCGCAGTCGGGCGTCATCGGGAGGTTCGGCTCCGGCCACCTGTTCTTCACCGGCACGACGCCGGTCTACATCGCGGTCTGCCGGACAGCTCTGACCTATGGCGGGCCATCCCTGCTATCCGCCCTGGTTATCGTTTCCTCGCTGTTCCAGTTCCTGCTGGCGTCTTGGCTCCCCCTGCTGCGCCGGATTGTCACGCCCACGGTTTCCGGCACCGTGTTGATCCTGGTGGGGGCCATAACCATACCCATCGCCTTCGAGAGTGTTGCCGACGTCCCCGAGGGGGCCCCGGCAGCCGGGGGCGTGGCGGCGGCCGGCGCGACGCTGGCGGTCACCGCGGCCCTGGGACTGCGGGCCACCGGGAGACTGCGGCTGTGGTCGCCCCTGGTTGGAATCGCGGCAGGCTGCGTGGTGGCCGGCGGCCTGGGAATGTACGACCTTCAGGGTGTCATTGACGCGCCCTGGATTGGGGTTCCGCCGGGCGGCTGGCCGGGGATAGAGCTGACGCCCGGCGCGGAGTTCTGGGCGCTTCTGCCCATGTTCCTAGTGGTGTCCCTGATCAGCGCCCTCAAGACCATCGGCGGCGGCATCGCCCTGCAACAGGTCTCATGGCGCGGGGAGCGGGCCACCGATTTCCGCCGGGTTCAGGGCGCCATCAACGCCAACGGCGCGGGCAGTCTATTGAGCGGAATCGCCGGTACGCCGCCCGCGGGAGCCTATGAAGGCGCCACCGTGTCCATCGTCAGTTTCACTGGGGTCGCTGCCCGCAACGCCGGCTACGCCATGGGAGCTATCCTGATTGCCCTGGCCTTTCTGCCCAAGGTGGCCGCTTTCCTGCTGGCCGTTCCCAATCCGGTCATAGGGATGTTCCTGATGATGATCATGGGGCTGATTCTGGTGGAGGGTATGCGGACGGTCTTCCAGGACGGGATTGATTACCGGAAGGCGCTGGTGGTATCGGTGTCCCTCTCCGTTGGAATAGGCCTGGAGAGCCAGGACCTCTTCTCGGAACTGGTGGGCGGAGTGTGGGGCACTCTGCTGGGCAACGGACTGGCCAGCGGGACCCTGGCCGCCATCTTGATGACAGCGTTCCTGGAACTGAGCAGCGCCCGGCGGCTACGCTTGGAGACGGAACTGGCTATGTCGGCTCTGCCCCGGATAGACGAGTTCCTCCGACGCGCCGCGGCCCGGGCCGGATGGGACGAGGCATCCGCCGACCGGCTTCGCTTCGTGGGCGAGGAAGTGCTTTCCAGCCTGTTGCAGGAACTCGAGGGCGACGGCCCCCGGCGCCTGGCCGTCCTGGCGCGCCCGTCCGCCGGGGTAGTGGAGATGGAATTCCTGGCGGCGCTGACGGACGAGAATCTGGAAGATCGGCTGGCCTATATGAACCGGCAATCCGAAGTCCCGGAGGAAACCGAAATATCCTTCCGCCTGCTGCGGCACTACGCCTCTTCGGTGCGCCACCGCAAATACCACGGCCTGGACATCGTGACCGTGCGGGTGGAAGGCTCGCGTTAACCCCGCATTCTCAATATGTGCTGGCATTGCCCCACAGTGGCCTGCCAGGGCAATCGCGTCAAGTCAGGTGGGACGTCCCGTGGCTGACGCGCTCCACGATGCCGTCGACCAGCATGCCGGCCAGCCCCCGGTGGATGGCAACGTGGGCCTCCCCCGTGATCATCGCCAGTTCCGCCGTGTCCGCGAAGGGCAGCCGGCTCAGGTGGTGCAGCAGTTCCCGCTCGGAGACGCTCATGCAGCGAGCGTAGCAGACGGGAGGCACGGCGGTCAGCCGACAAGTGTCAGCAATAGGCGCGTGATCAGGGTGGCGGACCCTCGGAGAACATGTGCCAATGTTCATGAGCATTGACCCGCCCCGGCGGGCTTCCGCCTTGGTCAACAATCTCACGTCCCCGCTTCTCATCATGTCATCGCGTTTCATTTACAGGCCAATTCCGGCGTGTCATACGTGCCAGCGGCTTTTCCGCCCTCCGCCGCAGGGCCGGTGTCTCTCTCCGGAAAGGCCCAATTTCTGCAACGAAATGCAATCCAGCGGGCTTTTGGGGTCAGACAAGGCTGAGAAGGAGGAAATCCGCTGCATTCACATTTGTTTGTGGCTCCCTTACAGGAAACCCCGGAAACCGCTCTACCGGAAAGGTTGCACCTTGACCAGTCGCCCCAATGACGGCCTTTCCCAGGCTTCCGGCGCCGGCGGCAGCCACGTGTCAGCAGGATGCCCCGCTGTGTGATGGTCTCCAGGTTGGAACCGGGGAAGAGAGTTTGATCCACGCGGGCCGCGGCGTCCTGAAGGGTGTCTTCGTTCCCGGTGGCTCAGCTTCCAGTGGGGGAAAATACTTCCACCAGGTCCTGGCGCAATGCAGGCTGATTTTCCTTCACCGGCAACAGGTAATCCCCGCCGCCGGCTACAATCTGCTGGCACACCTCCCGTTGGGTCAGCAGAGCGTCCGCCACCACTATCCTCCCTTCCAGGGGAATCTGCCCCAACACCTCTTGGGCCGCTGCCAATTCCTGACCCTTGCCCACCGTGGCTGCCTGGCTCAGCACCGCCCCGCCCTCAGTGGCGTAGGCTGATACCAGGTGCACCCCAGGCAGTTCCTCACCATGTATCCCCCGCAACGTCTTCCCATCTATTGACACCACGGAGCCCAGGTCCACCCCACTATCTCGCACCCATTCCCGCAGCACCCCTTCAAAGGCTTCCACCTCCAGACCCTTGAACACCCGGTGCAGCGTGGCTACGCAGGGCGTTCTCCCCAGCGGGAAACCCAGTTCCTGTCCAGCGGCGGTTCCCTAATCCCGGCCCCATTGCGCAATGGCGTAAAGGCTGCGGGCGCCACATAGCATGGCGCAAACCGACAGACTCAATACCGCTCCCAATGGATGGCGCTGGCCTTGCCGGCTCCGGTGGTCCGGAACTCCATCCAAGGCTTCTCTCAACCTCATCTTCCCCACCTCCTCACGTCTTCACCGCAACTTTAAGGCTCCTTTCAGAAAATGAAAAGACCCTGCTGGGGAGTGGCGATTCCGTTGTCCGAGAGGCGCCCGGCAATGTAGAATGACAGCCACGGAAGCAGGCCAGCACGGGGGTGATGACAGTGAACGCGCCAACCCGACCCAGGGAGGAAACGCACCGCCTTGGCGACGAGATATACGAACGTAACATCCGGTCGAGGGTCGAAACAGACCACCACGGAGAGATCGTCGCCATTGACGTGGATAGCGGAGGCTGGGCCATTGGCGAGAACGTAATTGTCGCAACGGACCGCCTCCGGGCTCAGCAGCCCGAGGTCTGGGATGTCTGGCTGGTCCGGGTGGGATACCGGGCGCTGCGCAGCTTCGGGGCCGGGTCCCTGCGGAGGATCGGGTGATCGAAGGCGTGGTGAATGCTGCCCTTGAAGCGGTGGTGACTTTGCCTCTGCGAGGACCGGATGGGCAGGTCAGGGAGGTCGAAGCCGTAATAGACACCGGCTACAGCGGGTACTTGACCTTGCCGCCAGCATTGACGGCGGAATTGGGATTGGACTTTCGGGGCAATGGGCACGCCTACTTGGCCAACGACGCCGAGGTGGAATTCGACGTCTACAGCGTGATTGTGCTGTGGGACAGCCAACCGCGAGACATTGAGGCCGATGCGACCGGCAGCACCCCACTGGTGGGTATGCTGCTCCTGGACGGGCACGACCTGAGCGTCGAGGTTCGGGACGCCGGGCGCGTCATCATCCAGGCCGGAGAGTAGACAAGGGTATCTCCTAACGGAACCTGCCAAGACGGACTCCAGCCAGCAGCGTGTGGGCCTGAACCGCACGATCCAGCCTAATCCTGCGATTGCCACTGACCTGCCACTGCCGTTCGCTTAAGCGCCGGGCGTAAGGGTGGCAATGAGTGGTTCTTATTCCACCCTTTCCGGCAGGGGTAGCCGCAGCGCTGTACGCCTCGCTTCCATCGGGAAGTTCGTGGGCTGCCTCGAAGGTTACGCTGGCCCGGCCTACGGTTGCCAGTCGGCCGGTTGCCGCAGCACCATACCAGTCCCGGAGACCCAGCACGACATGTCCTAGCGTTGATTGCTCAAGCGGGCCAACGCCACTCCAAGAATCCCTAAGGGATCCGGTAGGACACCTGCAGGCCTACCGAGACCTCCACCTCCGGTTCCGAGTCAAAGGGCAGCAGGGGACCGTAGGAGTGACTGCTCTGACCGCTACAGGACACGGCGTCCGTGCCGGGCAACCCGTAGGGCACATTCTGCAACGGGTATTCCAACGCCCCCACCACTTCCCCCAGGGCCAACTCCAGGGCGTCGGCCAGGTCCACGGCGGCCTTCTCCGCCGCCGGCGCCGCCTCTCGGCGGGCCAGGGATACGGCCAAGTCGCAGCTCTCACCGGACAGGCCGAACCTAACGCCGAAGGTCTCGGACCTCCTCACCACCTTCTCTATCGCGTCCACCACGGCCTCTCCGACATCGGCGTACTCATCAACATCAACTTCCACCGAAATATTGGGCGGTTCGTACCGGTACACCGGATCAAACTCCACCTCATCCTCGCCTATTCCGATGGCGGCCAGGTTGGAGAGGATGTCCTGGCGGTCTTCCGCCGTCAACTGCTCGGGCCCGGAGATTCCATAGTCCCTCTCCGGAATCACCACCACGTATGCTTCGTCCGGGGCCACGGTCACCTGCCCTATGGCGGAAACGGTGAGGCTGCCCGCCCGGGCCGTGGTCTGGGGCAACGGGGACAGGTGAAATCCCCCGCTGCTCCCCTGCCTCACCCACGAAGGCGACGACGCCGAGTCCGAAGCCAGCACCACCAGCGAATCTCCCGTGCCGCTCGCACGCGGCTCCCGTCCGGTTTCTGCCGTAGCGGTGGTCTCCATTTCCTTCGTCGCGGTTGCAGCCGTCGTCGGCGCTGCCGCGCCGGCGTCCGTTGGTGGGACCCAGGCGGCGACCGTGGGCGGCATTTCGATAGCGGTCGCGGGTGGACTTACCGCAGGAGTGGCCGTGGAGGGTCCAGCGACGGCCGGGGCCGCTTCGCCATTGGGCTTTTCCTGGGTGCAGGCCAACCCGCCCAAGGACAGAACAACCACAATCAGGGCAGCAACCCTTACGAGCTTCATCAAGGTCATTCCATCACCTGTACCATGCGTATGACATTCAGGGGGTAGTTCTACCCCGCCTCTCGCTCCTGGCAGGAGCCGCTGCGCTGATCGTTCGGGGCATCCCGCCAATCTGCCATTACGGCCCAAGCTGAGGCGGCCGTTTCGGATTACCTCATTCGATCAGGGAACGGCCCTTCAGTAGAGCCGCTCCCGGTTGGCCTCTTCCTCCTCGGCGTCAATCCGCCCAGCGTCAGCCCCGGCAATCTGGTCGGCCAGCACCTGCCCGTAGCTGGGATAGGACGACCGCTCTATCCGCGCCGACGGGTCCCAGAGACGGCCCCGCAGCAGCGCCCTCCCGCAGTGCAGGAAGGCCTCCTCCACCGTCACCTTCAACCCCGACAGCGGGGCCCGCCCGCCCACGGCCAGGGGTTCCAGCAGCCCCTGGCCGGTAACGATCTCCGCCTTCCCCTTCACCCGCAGCGTCTCGTTCATCCCCGGCACGAAGAACAACAGGCCCACCCGGGGATTCTCCACCACGTTCTGCAAGGAGTCCACCTGGTTGTTGCCGGGCCGGTCGGGCAGCAGCAGCGTCCTCTCGTCCAGCACCCGCACGAATCCCGGCGGGTCGCCCCGGGGCGAGGCGTCGGGCTGGCCATCGGCGTTGCTGGTGCTCAGCACGCAGAAGGGCGACAGGGCAATGAAGTTCCGGCAGTGCTCGTCCAGCCGGTCCAGCACCTTCTGCGCCGCCCGGGGCGCCGGGGGCCGGTAGGTCTCCCGCAAATCCCCTCTATTGGAAATGGTCATGGCGAACCCCCTTCAGCTTCCCCGCAACCGGCGCAGTTCCTCTTCCAACTCCCGGTTCCGCACCTCGGCAGCTTTCGCACGGCTATCAGAAGCATCGGCGCGTGCCTCGGCGGTGCCAGCTCTGATCTCGGCCTGGATACGCGACTGCCGCTCAATCTCAGTCTGAGCCTCGGCTGCCTCGGCGCGGTTGCGTTCACTCTCCAGGGTGGCGATGGGCTCCTCGGTAACCGGGTCGCGGAACACCAGCCGACCCTCCTCCCACCGCAGGTACAGCCCCAGCGCCCGGCTGTACCCCTGCAACGCCCCGCCGGGCAGTTCCTCTATATCTATCGGCTCGTACCGGCCGTCCGCCAGAAGGTCCCCGGCCAGCCTCGCCCCGTGATGCTCCCCGGTCTCGTCGAAGCGCCAGTACTCCCCTATGCCC
Source organism: Dehalococcoidia bacterium (assembly GCA_965207585.1). Classification (GTDB taxonomy): domain Bacteria; phylum Chloroflexota; class Dehalococcoidia; order Lucifugimonadales; family UBA3495; genus Bin87. The sequence goes on from CBDBMT010000003.1 coordinate 1,287,897, forward strand.
AGGGACTCGTAGTAGTCCCGCTTGTCTCCCACGTCATGATCCCCCGTGCTCTCCGACGCCACCTCCAATACGAAGTCCGGCGGTTTCCCCTGCTCCTCTACTACGTACCCGTTGCTGGCCCGGTAGGCCGCCGGGTCCACGCCGAAGGCCACCAGCAGGTCGGGGTACCGCGCCCGGCGCTTGTCGAAAGCGGCGTCCGGCGCGATCCAGCGGTCGGCCTCCACCAGGGTGGTCTCGGGATTTCCCAAGTGGAAGGCCAGGTCGCGAGAGCGGCCATCCTTGAAAAGTTGGTCGTATTGAGTCACTTCATCAGGCTCGCGGTCGGGTATGTCGGGCAGCCGGAAGCGTTGCCGGACTTTCGGGGCCCTGGGTGTCTTGCTGCTGGCGCTGGTGTTGGCGGTGGTCACGGCGAACCTCGGCTGATCTGGCGTTGGGCGGGCCTGGCGTTGGGGTCCCGGTGGGCGATGGGCTGGCTGGTTGGGGGGGATTATACCAGCGCCGGCCAGGCGCCGGCAGGCTGGCGAAAATGCCCGAACCTGCCGGGCGGCCGTCTTGCGGCGGGCGGCGAATTGGCGGATAATCGTTATTGCTGCTTGAAGAGCATTGCTGCTTCAAGAAGACAATTTCAAGAAAACAATCGACGACGCCGGGCGAGGTCCCAGTTTTGGGCAACGTTTACGGGGCGCAGCCCCTGGCGGCGAGAAGGTGATTAGCGATGGTGGCCGAGCTCATGGCGAAGACCCTGAAGACCCTGGGGAAAGCAGGCAACGCTTCATACCTACCCCTTTCAGCCCCCCCCCCCGACTTCCGGGGGCGTCGTGCTGACCCGGCGGCGCGCCCTGTGGGCGCTGCCCCTGCTGCTCCTGGCCGTAATGATGGCGGCGGCGCTGTTCGCGCTGACGCCGGCGCAGCCGGCCGGCGCGCAGCAGGCGACGCAGACCTTCGTCAGCAACCTCGGTCAGGCGGACGGCCCTGCTGCAGCTCTGTCCAATGATTACGCCCAGGCGTTCACCACCGGCAGCAACAGCCACGGCTACAGCCTGCGCAGCGTCGACGTGGAATTCAGTGTTATCCAGGCTGGCCTCAGTTCATCCCTCACCGCCAGCATCCACGCCGACTCCGGCGGGTCTCCGGGCAGCTCCCTCGGGACCCTGACCAACCCCGTCAGCTTTCCCGTCTCCAGTTCGGACCAGACGCTGACCTTCACGAGCACGGGCATCGACCTTGCGGCGAGTACCACGTACTTCCTCGTGATCGATATGAGCAGTAATCGTGGTCTCGAGGGTATCCGCGCCACGAGTTCGGACGCCGAGGACAGCGGACAGTTGGCCGGCTGGAGCATCGGCGACGGCTCTTTGTTCAAAGGATTTGCCTCAACAGGCTCATGGGCCGTCAACACGCCATCGCTGAAAGTCAGCCTCGGCGGTATCAGCAAGACGCCGTCGCCGCTGGTTTCGAACTTCGGGCAGGCGAACGGCGGCACCGGCAATTTCGTCCAGCACGACCACGCGCAGGCGTTCACGACGGGCGCCAACGCTGGCGGGTACACCCTGACGGGCGTCGACTTCTCGTTTCCGCAAATCAACGACGGCGCGCTGGCTTCGAAGCTGGCTGCCGAGATCAGAAGCGACAGCGGCGGAGCGCCGGGCGCGGTGGTCGCCACCCTGACCAAGCCCGGCACGATCAGCGCCGGCACGAACAGCTTCACGCACTCGGGCGTGGCGCTCGCGGCGAACACCACGTACTGGGCGGTGCTGGACGTCACCCTGGTCCTGCTTCCCGGCGCCAACACCATCCAGAACACCGCGTCGGACGCCGAGGACGCCGGCGGCGCGGACGGCTGGACCATCGCCGACGATGGCCACTACCGGACCTGGAACACCTCGGGCGCCTGGACCTCGTTCAGCCAGTCCCGCAAGATCACCATCCACGGCACGGCCGTCGAGACCGTCGAGACGGAGACCTTCGTCGCCAACACCGGCCAGGCGGACGGAGGCACCTCATTCCTGGGCAATGACTTCCACCAGGCGTTCACCACCGGCGGCAGCAGCTTCGGCTACACCCTGCACAGCGTCGAAGTGGAGTTCTCCACCATCGACAGCGCCTTCAGTTCCTCGGCGCTGACCGCCAGCATCCACGCCGCCTCCGGCGGGTCTCCGGGCAGCTCGCTGGGGACGCTGACCAACCCCGCCAGCTTTCCCGCCTCCACCTCGGACCAGACGCTGACCTTCACCAGCAGCGCGGGCATCGACCTTGAGGGGAGCGCCACCTACTTCCTCGTGATCGACATGGACGCCGGCCAGAGTTCTTCGAGGGTACGCCTGACGGGTTCGGACGCCGAGGACGGCGGGGGCCTGGCCGGCTGGAGCATCGCCGACGGCGCTGGGACGAGAACGGCTTCCTCGACGGGCGCGTGGACCCCCAACGTATCGTCACTGAAGATCAGCCTCGACGGCGTCAGCAAGCCGCGGCCGTCGCGGGTGAGCATCCTTGGCGGCGGCGCCGTCACCGAGGGCGTCAGCGCCAGCTTCACGCTGAGGGCGGTACCGGCGCCCCCGGCAGACCTGCCGGTGAGCGTCACGGTGACCACGACCGGCGACTTCGGGTACGGGACCCTGCCCACCAGCGTCACCATCCCGGCCTCGGGCAGCGCGACGCTGGAGATCGCCACCACCAACGACGACGTGGACGAAGCCCACGGCTCGGTGACGGTGACGCTGGTGGACGGGTCGGACTACGACCTGGCCACGTCGCTGGGGACGGCGACGGTCCGGGTGCGGGACGACGACCCGCCGCTGGTGAAGAACACCGGTCAGTCGAGCGGCCTGGTGCAGGGCCTGCACGTGGACCTGGCGCAGGGTTTCGACACCGGCGGCAACCCCTCGGGGTACACCCTGACCAGCGTGGACGTGGCCTTCAACCGGTCCACCGAGGACTTCGGCTCCAAGCTGACGGTCACCGTCCACAAAGGTGCCAACGGGGCTCCCGGCACGGTCGTGGGGACCCTGGCCAATCCCGACTGGGTGAACCGGCAGGCCGGCACGTACCGCTTCACGCACCCGGGCGTCGCGCTCGAGGCGGACACCCGCTACTGGGTCGTGCTGGACGCAACCGGACTCACGGAAGGCAACAGCCAGGTGAAGTTCACGCAGAGCAACTCCGAGGACGCGGGCGCCGCGCCCGGCTGGAGCATCAACAACGACGCTCGCATCCGCGCGCAGGGGGGCGGCAACTGGATCACCCTGGTCGGCGGCTCCACTCTGTCCATGGGAGTCAACGGCCGGCTGCTGCCCCACGCGGACGGTTCCTACACCGTGCCCTTCGACTGGCCGCTGAAGCCGACCCGGGTGGGCGCGGGCGAGACGTTCCGGCTGCTGATCATCACCGACGACTGGCGCGACGCCACCGCCACCGACATCGCCGAATACGACGCCCACGTGTGGGACTCCATCAGAACCGGGCACGCCGCCATCCGGCGCTACGCCGGCCAGTTCCGGGTGGTGGGCTCCACCGCCGCGGTGGACGCCCGGGACCACACCCGGACCAATCCCAACGACGCCGGGCACCCGGACGCGCCCATCTACTGGCTGAACGGCGAGCGGGTCGCGGCGAACAACGCCGGCTTCTGGTCCGACACCTGGGAGAACTGGGCGATGGCGGACCGCCGGATCGAGACCGGCAAGCGGTACCCGGACAACGACTGGCCGTGGACCGGCACCATGACCGCCGGGACGAAGCACGCCTCGGACCACCTGGGCAACAGCGGCAACGTCGCGCGCGGACGGTTCTGGACCCAGGACGGGGACACGGGCCCCATCGACTGGAATCGCGCACCCAGCACCGAGCCCCACGCGTTCTACGGCATCTCTCCGGTGTTCCGGGTGGAGCCCACGCCGGTGAACGCGCCGCCCGGTGAGCCGGCGGTGATGAGCAACCTGGGCCAGGCGGACGGCGCGGCGTTGAGTGTGACGACGGTCAGCACCGTACGTGACCGCGCGCAGTCGTTCCGCACCGGCAGCAACGGCGGCCACTACCGCCTGAACAGCGTCGACGTCGAGTTTGCCGAGATCGGCGACGCCGACGCCGCCCGTGATCTGAGGGTACAGATCTGGGCCAACTCCGGCGGAGCGCCGGGCAGTACCGCCGCCGACGTCCTGACCGACCTGGCGCGCCCCTCCATGCCGGTGGGCAGCAGCGACCGGACCTTCACCTTCACCTACCAGGGCGACGACGGTTCGGGGCTGCGGCTGGAGCCGAACACCACCTACTGGGTGTACGTATACGACGCGTCCGCGCAGCCCAACAGCAGGTACGCCCTTCGCGCCACCGCGTCGAACTCCGAGCGCCGGCAGGGCCTGCGCCTGCCCGAGGGCTGGAGCATCGGCGACGGCCACAGGTCCTGGTCGCTCTACCCCAACCCCGCCGTCTCCTGGAGCGCCCACTCCGAGGCGCTCAAGATCGGCCTGAACCTGGGGGCCGCCGACGCCTTCGTGCAGTTCCGCACCTGCGCGGGCACGGTCTCGGGCAACGACTGCGACACCAGCTGGGTGATCGCCAACTACAACAGGCACGACCCGCCGCCGCCGATCACGCTGACCGAGGGCGGCCCGGCGGTGACCTACCAGTGGCAGGCGGTGGACCCCCACGAGCGCCGGCACTTCTACGTCGCCAGCCAGGTGGCTGAGCCGCTCAGCCACCACGGCGGCTACATCGGGCCGGGCAAACCGGACCGAGACCGGCTGATGTGCCACACCGGGAGCCGCAGCCCCTACAACCTGGGCGACCCCATCGTCGAAGGGCTTGGCCGGGATGGGATTCATTTCGGCTACGGGAGCACCGCCGGCCCGCTGCTGGACCGCCACGACGGCTGCCCCTTCTCGTCGCAGTCCGTCTACGAGGGCGACGCCAACAAGTGGCGTCCGGTGAGCCTCGCCGCCGGCCAGGACAGCGACGCCTTCGACCACGGGACGTTCCTGATCCACCGGCCCCACGCCGTCGGCCACAACTTCTATGAAAATGGCGTGCTGTACCAGGTGGAAGGCTTCGACTACCCCGAGGTGCGGGTGCCGCTCATCATCAGGGACGACGACCGGTGGGAGCAGACCCTGGAGTTCTCCATCGACGACGGGACCACCTGGACGTCCATCGAGGACGGCGGGCTCAATCTGGCCTTCCCGGCCTCGCTGAACACCGGGCGCAAGGCGCACTACTTCTGGGTGCGGACGAAGAACGACCCGCCGGCGGACCAGGACAAGCGCTTCTCCATCAACGCCGACTTCGCCGAGGCGCTGCTGCGCAGCGGCACGTCGGAGTACTTCCGGTCCCACCGGGTCTGGTTCACCAGCCCCGCCGCCTCGCACCTGCACACCTTCAGAACTGACAGCGCCGTCAGCGCCGGCTCGGTCACGGTCAGCCGCACGCCGGTCCAGGTCGACATCCACGTCGGCGCCAACGTGGTCGGCAACGTGACCTTCCAGGTCGAGGGCTACAAGCTGTACGAGCGCAGCGACAACCAGATCTCCACGGAGACGCCGCCGAAGACGGTGCGCACCGACAGCTTCAGCTTCCACCGCACGCTGGGCTCCTGCGTGGGCTGCCAGCGGCTGCTGGGGGACCTGCCGGACCCGGTGGTGGAGCGCGTGGGCGACCTGGACTACGCCAACCTGTCGGACACGGGCATCGACCTGAGCTGGCCGCAGGTGGTCGGGGCCGAGGGCTACGAGGTGCGCTACTGGTCCACCACGTCGCCCTTCCCCGGCGTCCCGGCCGACGAGGCCTGGTTCGGGGCCGAGCCCAACGACCCGGCCTGGAACATCCGCCACCTGGAGCCGGACACCGAGTACCGGGCGGTGGTGTACTACCAGGACCACGGCGCGACCCAGCTGAGCACCGCCAGCCCGGTGATCCGCTTCACCACGCTGTCGGCGGGCTCGCCGGTGGAGGCGGAGCCCGCGTCGGTGATCGTGGAGCGGGTGCCCGAGGTGTCGATCAGCGCCGCCGGCGGGACGATCACCGAGGGCGAGGACGCGGTCTACACGGTCACCGTGAACCCCGCGCCCGACGCGCCGCTGGACGTCAGGGTGGGCGTGGCCGGCCCCGGCTCCGTGGTCGCCGCCCAGCACCTGGGGGAGCGCACGGTCAACGTGCCCACCGGCGGCAGCGTCTCGTTCACCATCCCCACCGTCGACGACACCGGTTGGGGCTCCAACGGGATGCTCGGCGCGACGGTGCGGTTCGGCGAGGGCTACCGGCTGAACAGGTTCAGGAGCTACGCCTCGGTCTATATCGCCAACAACGACCTGCCGCCGCCGCCGCCGGTGCAGCTCAAGCGCGTCTCCGACACCACGGCGACCGTCGCCTGGAAGCCGCAGGGGGACGGCGCGTCCTACCTGGTCGTCTGGCACGAGAGCTTCACGGGCGTCCCGGTCCTGACGGAAGTCACGACCACCGCGACCGAGCACCAGCTCACCGGCCTCAAGCCGCAGTCGCACTACGTGGTCTCCGTCCTTCACGGGACGAACCAGCTGGACCAGATCACCGTGCGGACCCTGGCCGCCGGCGCGACGCCGAAGACCTTCACGGTGGACTTCGAGACGCCCGCGCCCAACACGTCCGTGCCGGTGATCAGCGTGACCGCCGACGGCGACGTGACCGAGGGCGGGGACGCGACCTTCACGGTCAGCGCCAACCCGGCCCCGGCGGCGGACCTGGACGTGAGCGTCACGGTGTCGCAGAGCGACGACTCCGGGGTATCCCTGGGACATCGGACGGTGACCATCCCGACGGCGGGCTACGCCGCGCTGACGGTGGCCACCACCAACGACGAGGTGGACGAGCCCGACGGATCGGTCACGGTCACCGTCGACGCCAGCGCCAGCCTCGACTACCGGGTGTCCTCGTCCCAGGGGACGGCCGTCGTGGTCGTGTCCGACGACGACGGCGGCTACACGGTCAACCAGGGAACGATCGCCAGGGTCAGGGAGCTGGCGTCGCAGACGCAGCACGGCGCGGCCCACGTGAACCGCTGGAACCGGGTGCTGCTGGCCTTCGGCGAGCACGACGGGACCGGCGTCACGGGCGGCCCGATGACGGCGGCCGAGGCCCAGGACATGGCGGACAATCACAGCAGCCCGGTGTGGGACCTGGTGGTCGTCGAGCTGACCGCCCTGGAAGCGGCCGCGGCGCAGACGCCGCCGCCGCCGCCCACGCCCGAGGTGAGCGTCACCGCGGGCAGCGGCATCACCGAGGGCGGCGACGCCGCCTTCACGGTGACCGCCAGCCCGGCGCCTACGGCCAACCTGGACGTGAGCGTCACGGTGTCCCAGAGCGGCGACTACGGCGCCGCCACGGGCCAGCGGACGGTGACCGTCCCCACCACGGGCAGCGCCACCCTCACCGTCGGCACCACCGACGACAGCACGGACGAGACCGACGGGTCGGTCACGGCCACGGTGAACGCGGGCAGCGGCTACACGGTGTCCTCGTCCCAGGGGGCGGCCACGGTGGCCGTGTCCGACGACGACGCCCCCACGCCGGTGGTGAGCGTCACCGCTGGCAGCGGCATCACCGAGGGCGAGTCGGTCACCTTCACGGTGACGGCCAGCCCGGCCCCGGCGGCGGACCTGGCGGTGAGCGTGACCGTCGCCACCACCGGCGACTTCGGGTACGGGACGCTGCCCGTCAGCGTCACCATCCCAACGTCGGGCAGCGCCACGGTGACCATCGCCACCACCGACGACGAGGTGGACGAGGCCGACGGCTCGGTCACGCTGACCGTCAACGCGGGCAGCGGCTACACGGTGTCCTCGACCCAGGGCGCGGCCACGGCCGACGTCGCCGACAACGACGACCCGGTCGTTGAGGAGCAGACGGGCTACACGGTGGACCCGGACGTGGTCGCCAGGGTCAGGGAGCTGGCGTCGCAGACCCAGCACGGGACGGCCCACGTGAACCGCTGGAACCGGGTGCTGCTGGCCTTCGGCGAGCACGACGGCGCCGGCGTCACCGGCGGCCCGATGACGGCGGCCCAGGCCCAGGACATGGCGGACCGGCACAGCAGCCCGGTGTGGGACGAGGTGGTGACCGAGCTGACGGCCCTGGAGGCGGCGTCAGCGCAGACGCCGCCGCCGCCCGAGGTGAGCATTTCCGCCGGCAGCGGGGTGACCGAGGGCGGCGACGCCGTCTTCACGGTGACCGCCAGCCCGGCGCCTTCGTCCAACCTGGACGTGAGCGTCACGGTGTCCCAGAGCGGCGACTACGGCGCGGCCACGGGCCAGCGCACGGTGACCGTCCCCACCACGGGCAGCGTCACCCTCACCATCGCCACCACCGACGACAGCACGGACGAGACCGACGGCTCGGTCACGCTGACCGTGAACGCCGGCAGCGGCTACACCGTGTCCTCGTCCCAGGGCGCGGCCACGGTGGCCGTGTCCGACAACGACGCCGCCCCCACGCCGGTGGTGAGCGTCACTGCGGGCAGCGGGGTGACCGAGGGCGGCGACGCCTTCTTCACGGTGACCGCCAGCCCGGCCCCGGCGTCCAACCTGGACGTGAGCGTAACGGTGTCCCAGAGCGGCGACTACGGCGCCACCACGGGCCAGCGCACGGTGACCGTCCCCACCACGGGCAGCGCCACCCTCACCGTGGGCACCACCGACGACGACGCCGACGAGACCGACGGCTCGGTGACGGCCACGGTGAACGCCGGCGGCGGCTACACGGTATCCTCGACCCAGGGCGCGGCCACGGTGGCCGTGTCGGACAACGACGACGCCCCCACGCCGGTGGTGAGCGTCAGCGCGGGCAGCGGGGTGACCGAGGGCGGCGACGCCGTCTTCACCGTCAGCGCAAACCCCGCCCCGGCGTCCAACCTGGACGTGAGCGTGACGGTGTCCCAGAGCGGCGACTACGGCGCGACCACGGGCCAGCGCACGGTGACCATCCCCACCACGGGCAGCGTCACCCTCACCGTCGGCACCACGGACGACGACGCCGACGAGACCGACGGGTCGGTCACCGCCACGGTGAACGCCGGCAGCGGCTACACCGTGTCCTCGACCCAGGGCGCGGCCACGGTGGCCGTGGCCGACGACGACGACGCCCCCACGCCGGTGGTGAGCGTCAGCGCGGGCGGCGGGATCACCGAGGGCGGCGACGCCACCTTCACGGTGACCGCCAGCCCGGCGCCTTCGGCCAACCTGGACGTCAGCGTGACGGTATCCCAGAGCGGCGACTACGGGGCCACCACGGGCCAGCGCACGGTGACCGTCCCCACCACGGGCAGCGTCACCCTCACCGTGGGCACCACCGACGACGACGACGACGAGGCCGACGGCTCGGTCACGGCCACGGTGAACGCGGGCAACGGCTACACCGTGTCCTCGTCCCAGGGCGCGGCCACGGTGGCCGTGTCCGACAACGACGACGCCGCGCCGGAGGTGGAGATCAGCGTCACCGTGGAGGACGCCTCGGCGGTGGAGGGCGACGTGCTGGAGTTCCGGGTGGTGCTGTCGGCGGCGTCCACCGAGGAGATCCGGGTGCGGTGGTACACCGCGCCGGCCTACCACCTGCTGGACGACCGGGCGCACCGGTCCGACTACCAGACGACGGAGGGAGAGCTGGTGTTTGCGCCGGGAGTGACGGAGTTGACGGGGGAGGTGTGGCTGGAGCAGGACGAGGATGACGAGCCGGACGAGTACTTCGCGGTGGAGGCGTTCCTGCCCGGGAACTTCGTCGTGCCCGACGCGGTGGGAACCATGACCATCGTGGACGACGACTAGCCCGGCCGGGCCGGACTGCCAGCGCAGAACAGGGCAAGGGGGGCTGGCGGCGATGCTGCCGGCCCCCTTGTTCTTCCCCACGGACGGAATCGATTGAACAACAACAGGAACGGTTGATTGCCTTGACACCTCCGCCCAGATTGGCGGACAGTCTAGGTTGGATGTTTGCGGCAGCTACGTACTTGGGCTTTGAAATACAGTGATCCAGCGCCCGCACGGCGTCGTGGCATAAGTCGGGCGAAGAGGAGGTTCGACGACATGGCCAACGCGCTGCGGAGATTCACCTCCCCGATCTCGTGGAGAGGCGCCGTCATGAGGCGCGCTGGAGCGATGCCCCTCGTCCTGGCGCTGCTGGCGACGGCCCTGTTAGCGCTGCCGGCGGAACCGGCTGACGCGCAGAGCAATCAGCCGGTTGTGTCGGTGCTTCACTATGTGCGCACCACGGTCGATGAGGGCCCAGGCGCTGTGGCGAGTTTCATTGTCCTCGTGAGGGACGGCGGCGGCGGCAGCCTCACCAGCGACCTCACCTTGGTTTATCACTTGTCTCAGTCGGGCAACGCCATTGATGAGGCGCGCGCTGATGAAACGACGAGTGCTGGTCTTGACAAGGAGTACACGGTCACGGCAGGCAATTCAGGGTTTTTTGTGGATGTCCCGATCTTGGACGACGATGTCCACACAGCCGAACGCTGGGTCACGCTGACGATCGAGTTGATGCCTCATTATCGGGTGGATTTGGATGACCAGTCTGCCGTGATCACCGTGGTGGACAACGACAGCAGGGGAGGCGACTATGACCCCAATAATACGGCGCTCGTCTCCCTGTACGCCATCGGCTCCAGCGCTGACGGACCCGCCACCTATACCGAAGGTGAAGATGCGCACGCGGACTTCCGTGTGCGGGCGATCCCCAACATACGCGGCGGCTCGTTCCCCAACCCGCTCACCATCAGGTACCGAGTCACCCAGGAAGGCGACTTCGTCGTCGCCTCAGAGATCCGAACCACGACCACAACGGTCAACCCGACCGTCAATGTTGTGGACATCCACATCCCCATCAGTGACGACGACACCAACGAAGCCGACGGCAAGATCACGTTCGAGATCCTCCCGGGCTCCAGCTACATCATCGAGGAAGCGTTCAACCCGGTCACCGTGCTCGTGAAGGACGATGACACGCCGCAGGTCTCCTTCGGCGGGACCACCCTCGCAGTGGTGGAAGGCTCGACCGATTCCTATGAGGCGGTGCTGTACGCGCGTCCAGCACCCTACCAGGACATCATGGTGCGGCTCCGGACCCAGGAGCCGCATCAGGGCCGCTGGAGCGCGACCGAGAGCAGCGACTACGACTACGGGTCCGCCGTGACCACCGACTACATCGACGTGCCCATATCGGCCGGCACGGAAAACGTGACCGTCGAGGTCAACCGGGACACCACCGGCGGCGTCGAAATCAAGGACGACGCCAACCATGAGGACTACGAGCATCTCTACCTGAAGCTCACCGGCGGCCTCGACGGCTACGAGGTGGGCGAGCGCGACTGGCTGCGGGTGACGATCATCGATGACGAGAGCCCGCCTCCGGCGCCCGAGGCGAACGGCGACGGCACCTACACCGTGCCCGCCGACTGGCCGCTGGTGCCCGAGGAGCTGCGCAGGATCGGCGGCGAGTTCCGGTTGCTGTTCCTGACCAACACCTGGCGCGACGCCACCACCGCCAACATTGCCGACTACGACGCCCACGTCCAGGACTCCATCGCGGGCAGCCACACCGGCGGCTCGCACCCGGCGATTATTCCCTATTCCGACGCGTTCAAGGTGGTGGGATCGACGCCCACGGTCAACGCCCGAGACCACATCGACCCGGGCCGCGACACGGCGATCTACTGGCTCAACGGCCCGCGCGTGGCCAGGGACACGGCGGGGTTCTTCAGCAGCTCGTGGGAGAACTGGTCCGAACATGACCGCAGGACGGCGGCCAGCGTCTCGGTCGTCGACGGCGACACCCGCGTCGACTGGCACTGGAGCGGCACCCAACCGGACGGGACGAAACATGCGTTGAGCAGCATGGGCAGCAGCGGACACGTCGTCCGCGGCCAGTCCTTCGAAGAAGGAGAAGCCCGGAACCCCTGGGTGGGCGCTTCCACCACGAGGGTTGAGAGCCACTCAATCCTGGGCATCTCGCCGGTCTTCCGCATCGACAAGCGGCCGCGCCTGGAGATCGTGCAGGCCGATGTGGAGGAACCGCTGCAGCGGGGACTACTCCGCTGGCAGGGACGGCAGCGGATGATCGTGGTGGACGAGCCCTCCGCCTGTAATACCGCGCCCAACGACGTCTCCGAGCTGGGCGGCGTCACCCACCCCACGGACCTGGTCACCTACCGGGTGCGTCTCTACGCCGACCCCGTCGGCCAGGCCGAGCTCTACGTCTACAACCCCAAGTACGTCGTCTACCGGCAGGGCAGCCTCGCCACGGGGCCGGTCGACAGCGACCACTGGAACGAGATCTGGAAACGGGAGATATGGGCCTCCAACTTCTACCGCAACGGCATCACCGTGCGGCCGCCCGGCGAGGACACGACCTACGCGGTCTCCGGCGGGCCGCCCGTCAACACCTACATCTCGCTGGACTTCGACTCCAGCAACTGGGATCAGTGGCATACGATCAGCGTCAACGTCCACTGCGCCGACCATGAGGATCACAACGCGTACATCATCCAGCACGAGCTGGAACTGCCCGGCGACAAGTTCGCCGGCCGCGACCGGCTCGGCCGCGGGATCGATTGGAACCTCTCCACATGGCACGACGTGCGGGTCAAGGTGGTGGACACCAAGTCGCCGCAGCCCGCCGACCTGACGGTCGACACGGCCTACACGGGCACGCTGCTGGCGAACGCGGGCGACGCCGTCGGCTACAGGTGCGACAGCTACACGACGGGCGGCGAGTGCGAGTACTACTTCAACATCCACTGGTGGTGGGACCTGCCGACCGGCCCGCCGCTGGTCAGCCCCGGTAAACCGCGCAACGACCTCTACGACGCCGAGGAGCACTTCTCGGAGTGGCGCGTCAAGGTCGAGGCCGACAACAGCCTGACGGATACGCCGCCGACGTACATCTACTCGCGGCGTGTTGACCGGGTCATCGGGCACGACGGCGTGGTCAACCAGCAGCCGTACAGGGCGGGCATCGTCAACACCGGCCTGAAGACCACGTACCGCGACCGCTCGAACCCCGGCGACCCGGTCTACCGGATCACGATCACGCCGGTGACCCTGCGCAACGACGAGGTGCCGGGGGAGGGGGTGACGTTCTGCGTGCAGTTGCAGTCGCCGTCCGGCTGGCCGTCGAACAAGTTCAGCGTCAAGGTGGACTGCAACCAGTTCACGCCGCCGTCCACTGCGCCGCCGGAGATCCGCCGCGCGTTCTCGGCGCTGGGGACGCTCAACGACGGCTCCACGATGACGCTCTCCAGCAACGCGCTGTCGGCGCCCGAGGGCGGCGACGTGACCTTCACGGTCAGCGCCAGCCCGGTCCCGCCGGTCGACACGCCGGTCATCGTGAGCGTTACCGAGGAGATGGGCGAGGGTGCGGACCGCGTCGCGCGTGAACAGTTCCTCATGCTGGTCATCAAGGCCTTCGAGTCGTCCGCATCGCAGACCATCATCGCCTACTCCGACGACGACGCGCTGTCCGACGGCACGCTGGTGGCGCAAATTGTGGTCGGCGAGGGCTACACGCTGGGCGACCCTTCCCGCGTCACGTTGCCGCTGCTGGACGACGACGCCGCCCCCACGCCGGTGGTGAGCGTCAGCGCTGGCAGCGGGGTGACCGAGGGCGAGTCGGTCACCTTCACGGTGACGGCCAGCCCGGCCCCGGCGGCGGACCTGGCGGTGAGCGTGACCGTCGCCACCACCGGCGACTTCGGGTACGGGACGCTGCCCGCCAGCGTCACCATCCCAACGTCGGGCAGCGCCACGGTGACCATCGCCACCACCGACGACGAGGTGGACGAGGCCGACGGCTCGGTCACGCTGACCGTCAACACGGGCAGCGGCTACACGGTGGGCGCGCCGTCCACGGAGACGGCCGACGTCGCCGACAACGACGCCCCGGTCGTCGAGGAGCAGACGGGCTACACGGTGGACCCGGACGTGGTCGCCAGGGTCAGGGAGCTGGCGTCGCAGACGCAGCACGGGACGGCCCACGTGAACCGCTGGAACCGGGTGCTGCTGGCCTTCGGCGAGCACGACGGCACCGGCGTCACCGGCGGCCCGATGACGGCGGCCCAGGCCCAGGACATGGCGGACCGGCACAGCAGCCCGGTGTGGGACGAGGTGGTGACGGAGCTGACGGCGCTGGAGGCGGCGTCAGCGCAGACGCCGCCGCCTCCGCCCACGCCTGAGGTGAGCATTTCCGCCGGCAGCGGGGTGACCGAGGGCGGCTCCGCCGTCTTCACGGTGACCGCCAGCCCGGCGCCTTCGGCCAACCTGGACGTGAGCGTCACGGTGTCCCAGAGCGGCGACTACGGCGCGGCCACGGGCCAGCGCACGGTGACCGTCCCCACCACGGGCAGCGTCACCCTCACCGTGGGCACCACGGACGATAGCGCCGACGAGACCGACGGGTCGGTCACGGCCACGGTGAACGCCGGCAGCGGCTACACCGTGTCCTCGACCCAGGGCGCGGCCACGGTGGCCGTGGCCGACAACGACGACGCCCCCACGCCGGTGGTGAGCATTACCGGCGGCAGCGGGATCACCGAGGGCGGCGACGCCACCTTCACGGTGACCGCCAGCCCGGCGCCTTCGGCCAACCTGGACGTCAGCGTGACGGTATCCCAGAGCGGCGACTACGGCGCCACCACGGGCCAGCGCACGGTGACCGTCCCCACCACGGGCAGCGCCACCCTCACCGTGGGCACCACCGACGATAACGCCGACGAGGCCGACGGGTCGGTGACGGCCACGGTGAACGCCGGCAGCGGCTACACCGTGTCCTCGACCCAGGGCGCGGCCACGGTGGCCGTGGCCGACAACGACGACGCCCCCACGCCGGTGGTGAGCATTACCGGCGGCAGCGGGATCACCGAGGGCGGCGACGCCGTCTTCACGGTGACCGCCAGCCCGGCGCCTTCGTCCGACCTGGCGGTGAGCGTCACGGTGTCCCAGAGCGGCGACTACGGCGCGGCCACGGGCCAGCGCACGGTGACCGTCCCCACCACGGGCAGCGCCACCCTCACCGTGGGCACCACCGACGACGCCGCCGACGAGGCCGACGGGTCGGTCACGGCCACGGTGAACGCCGGCAGCGGCTACACCGTGTCCTCGTCCCAGGGCGCGGCCACGGTGGCCGTGGCCGACAACGACGACGCTCCCACGCCGGTGGTGAGCGTCAGCGCGGGCGGCGGGGTGACCGAGGGCGGCGACGCCGTCTTCACGGTGACGGCCAGTCCGGCCCCGGCGGCCAACCTGGCGGTGAGCGTGACGGTGTCCCAGAGCGGCGACTACGGCGCCACCACGGGCCAGCGCACGGTGACGATCCCCACCACGGGCAGCGTCACCCTCACCGTCGGCACCACCGACGATAGTACTGACGAGACCGACGGTTCGGTGACGGCGACAGTGAACGCCGGCAGCGGCTACACGGTGTCCTCGACCCAGGGCGCGGCCACGGTGGCCGTGTCCGACGACGACGACGCCGCGCCGGAGGTGGAGATCACCGTCACCGTGGAGGACGCCTCGGCGGTGGAGGGCGACGTGCTGGAGTTCCGGGTGGTGCTGTCGGCGGCGTCCACCGAGGAGATCCGGGTGCGGTGGTACACCGCGCCGGCCTACCACCTGCTGGACGACCGGGCGCACCGGTCCGACTACCAGACGACGGAGGGAGAGCTGGTGTTTGCGCCGGGAGTGACGGAGTTGACGGGGGAGGTGTGGCTGGAGCAGGACGAGGATGAGGAGCCGGACGAGTACTTCGCGGTGGAGGCGTTCCTGCCCGGGAGCCTCGTCTCGCCCGACGCGGTGGGAACCATGACCATCGTGGACGACGACTAGCCCGGCCGGGCCGGACTGCCAGCGCAGAACGCAATCTGGGGACGCGGCGGTCCAACGTCCCCGGTGCGGCGCTGGCAATCGTCGGCAGACGGAGCGTTCCGACCAGCGGCATTTGCGTCGCTGGCCGGAAACTGGAATAATGGTTAGCGGTGCAAGAATGCGGACCGGAGCAATAGAGGCCGGAGCAATATAGGATGGCAACAATGATGATTGACTTGCTGAAAAGATCACGCAGGACCCGTTACCTGCCGCTGCTGGTGGCGGCGCTGGTGGTGGCGGCGCTGTTCGCTCTGCCCGCGGAGCGCTCCGGCGCGCAGACGTGGCTGCCCGAGGTCAGCGTCGAGTCCCAGGACGACGTGAACGAAGGAAACGACGCGGTGTTCATCATCACGGCGTCGCAGACCTCCACCTCCGATCTGACGATTGCCGTCACCGTGGGCGAGTGGCCGGCCAGCGGGAACGTGGCGACGGTCGCCGACACCGGGCCGAAGACGGTCACCATACCCGCCGGATATACGACGGCCACGCTGCGGGTTGGCACGGTGGATGATTCCGCCAAGGAGCCGCGCGGCATAATCACGGCCCAGCTGACCGCGCCCGGAAACAACGCCGGGTACCGGGTGTCCCGGTCGGCCGGCTGGAGCACGGTGGTGGTGTCGGACGACGACTACGCCATTCCCCAGGTCAGCATCAGCCGATGGTCCGACCTCTACACCAGCGAAGCTTGGGGTAAAGTGTGGTTCACGCTCACCCCGAGCTCGACGCCATATCAGGGAGTTACGGTCAACGTGAACGTGACGGCCACCGGCGACTTCGGCGTGAAGACCGGCATTTACACCGTCACCCTTCCCACCACGGGCGACGGCAGCGCGACATTCAAGGTGCCCCTGATCGCCGACCACGTCAACGAGCCGAACGGCACCGTTACCGCGACGGTCCAGGCCGGCGACGGCTACACCGTCGGTGCCCCGGCCGCCGCCACGATCCACGTGACCGACGACGACACTCCCAAGGTCCGGGTCTCCGGCGGCGCCGACGTCGAGGAAGGCCAGGCGGCGACCTTCACCGTCACCGCCAGCCCGGCCCCGTACCAGTCATTGCCGGTGACGGTGGACGTTGTGGCCTCGGGGCTTTCCGGCGTGAACGACGGCGTTAAAACCGTCACCGTCCCAACCGGCGGCTCCGCGACCCTCAGCGTCGGCACGACCGACGACAACGTCCAATCGCAGGGCGGGACCATCACCGCGACGGTCCAGCCGGGCAGCGGCTACGGCGTGGGCAATCCGTCCTCGGGCAGCGTGGACGTGGCCGACAACGACGGCCCCGTGATCACCATCACGGGCGGCGGCGCCGTGACGGAAGGCGGAGACGCGACCTTCACGCTCACGGCAAACCCGGCCCCGTCCAACAACTGGCTGTCGGTGTCCGTGGCCATCGGCGCCACCGGAGAGTTCGGCGTGAGCAAGGGCGCTCGAACCGTCAGCGTCCCGCTGGTCAGCTCCCACGACTTCACCGTTGCCACCACCGACGACAACCTGGACGAGCCGGACGGCGCGGTCACCGCGACGGTCAAGGCCGGCTACGGCTACCGGGTGGGGGATCCGGCCGAGGCCAGCGTCACGGTGAACGACGACGAGGCGACGCCCGTCAACAACCCGACCATCACCATCGCCGGCGGCCCGGACATCAACGAAGGCGAGGACGCCACCTTCACGATCACCGCGACGCCGCCGCTGGCGGACGGCCAGACGCTGATGGTCACGTTGAAGAGTGAAGTCCCCGGACTTATCAACATCGACCGGAAGGAGACGATCACCGGAGCGACCACCACGTTCACCCAGCCCAGCGACGACAACAACTACGACGAAGCCGACTATTCCATGTCCTTCTCCATCAAGGCCAGCAACGGCTACCGGGTAGGCTCCCCCAGCAAGGCCAGCGTCAACATCATCGACGACGACCTACCCAAGGTCTCGATTAGAGCGGCGGATTACGAACGTGGCCGCAACGGCGTCCCTGAAAACGGCACGGCGACCTTCGGGATCTACATCAACCCCGCCTCGTACCAGGACGTGACGGTATCCCTGACAGTAACCACAACGGGCGACTTCGGGGTCCCGAACGGCGTCCGGGAGGTGATTGTTCCAGTTAGGAGAAGCGCTGAGCTCCGCATCTCGCCGGTGCCCGACCACGAGGATGAACCCGACGGGTCGATCACGGTCACCGTGAACGCGAACAGCAATTACGAGATTGTCGGTTCTGGCTCGGCCTCCGTGGTCGTCACGGACGACGACGAGCCGTCCGGGCCGCGTCTCACCATCAGCGACGCCCAGGACAAGGCTCGGGCGGGAGGAAAGCTGGAGTTCCCGGTCGTTCTGAGCCAGGCCGCGGCGGGAACGGTCACCGTGGACTACGAGCTGGGAACCTTCAGCCAGTGGCTCTGGCCCGGCGAAGACTTCCAGGACGACGACGGCGGGACCAGCGGCACCATCACCTTCGCCGCCGGGGAAGTCTCGAAGGTGCTCGACGTGCACATCAGCCCGGACGCCTACTTCGAGCACAACGACCGGATCTACGTCGAACTTAGCAACCTGGTCGGGGACGCCCATCTTCCCTTGCAAGCAAGCTGGGCGGAGGGCCGGCTCACCACTCGCTGATCCCACCCCGTCCATCCCCGACGGAAACCCGCCACAGCCTCCTTTCGGGGGCTGTGGCATTTTGAATGGATGACCCGGCATTGCATTGCGCATGAGCCAGCGTTCAGCCTCGCCGCGGCGGCACGGGAAAGGCGGCGGGCAAGCCGGACCGGGGAAGGCGGGCAGCCGCCGTCCCGGGCGGCGGCGATGGCCGGCCTCGAGACCCGGAGCGGCGCGCCCCCGGTGGCCGCGCCGACGTGATAGACTGAGAACGTGCAGTCCGTCGCGGGCGTGGTCGCGGGCAGGTTGCTCCGGGCCCAGCGCCGGCGGAAGGCGGCGGAGAAGCGAAACTCGCTGGGAATGGCGGCACGGCCGGTCGGGAGGAGATGATGGCATTGTCGGTTGGCGGGACGGTGGAGCGATGCGCCAACCGGCGGGTGGCGGCGGCGGCATTGGCGGGCGTCGCCGGCTGCGTGGCGGGCCTGGCCTGGCGCCAGGCGAGGCTGGGAGGGCTGGACCTGCTCGACGGCCGGGGCTGGTACACGCCAGGGGAGGCGGTGGCCCTGTTCGACGCCCTGGACGGCCTCGACGCCGGCGCCAGGGCCGTCTACGCCACCACCGCGCTGACCATCGACATGGTGTTTCCGGCCTGCTACGGCCTGCTGTTCGCGGTCCTGCTGTTCCGGCTCTTTCGCGGCGGGGCGCCGCTGTACCTGCTGCCTTTGGCCCTCGCCTTTGCGGACGTGCTGGAGAACGTCACGGTGGCTGCGCTGGCCCTGAGCCACGACGGGGCGCCGTCTCCGCTGGCCTGGCTGGCGGCGGCGTTCACCCTGGTCAAGACGATACTGATCGCGGCCACGCTGGCGGCGGTATGCGCCGGCGGGACGCTCCGGCTGTGGGCAAGAATCCGCCGCTCAGCCTGACCGGGGAACCTCACATTCGCCCAGGCCGCCTATGGTAGAGGGAAGCAGTTGCCCGACGCCGTGGGAACCATGACCATAGTGGAGGACCAGCTTGGGGCTGCGCCGGGGCAGCAGTCCGGCGGAGGGGGCCGCCCCGGCCCCTTGCTCTGCACCATGACACCGACGCCGTTTAGAGATGCGGTGATCCAGCGCCCCCTATACCGCTGCCGAGGGAACGGCAATGTCCTTCCTTGACGGCGTGACCGGCAAAAGGCCGCCCCGACGGATTGCCGGAGCGGCCTCGCCCGGTTGCGATGCCCTGATTGGAGCTACGGACCCTTTGCGACTGCCACGACGACCTTTCCATCGTCAAGCCAATCGCGGCCTCACTATGGATACTGCCAAGGGCGCCTATAAGCCCAGGGTGAACCTGATGTGAAAGGTTCTTGATTTTGTCCAGCTTGGTGGGCCTTCATCCCGAAATGCCACTGGTTCCCATTCTTGGTCTGATACATCTCCGGGTCCCGTTCCTTGTCCCGGTTCTTGGTGGACGAGGGGACCTCGATGATGGTGGCGTCCACGATGGTTCCCTCCCGCAGCCTCATCCCTTGGTTTTCCAGGTGGGCGTTGATTTCCTCCAGGAGCCCTTGCCCCAGATGATGCTTCTCCAACAGGTGGCGGAAGTTGAGGATGGTGGTCTCGTCGGGCAGGGGGCCGGTGAGCTTCAGCCCCACGAACCGCCGGACCGGGTCAGACTTGTAGAGCAGAACCTGCCCCGGCGAAGGCGGGGGGCCTCCATGCCGGGATCGCTGAGATCATAGAGGAGCTGGACGCAGTGGACTCGCAGCATGACAGACAACGGGTAGGGAAGGCGGCCCCGTCCGGCCTTGGGAGAGAAGAGCTGGATGCGGCCTTCCAGCTTCAGCCAGGGAATCAGGCCGTCCACCCGCTCCAGGAACAACTTCCGGCAGGTCTTGCGCTTCTTGCCCTGGTATTCCAGATCGGAAAAGGTCGGCTGCTCCATCGAATTCCCATCCCTTACAGGTGCTTGCCCGGTTCACCCTACTTTGCCATAATCATCCCAACTTGTTCAGAGGATTCCTAGCTACGTGCAAAGCCAATTTCAGCCGTTACCTACCCTTGTCAGCCCATGAATAAATGTTCTATCGGGAAGCGAGGGAGCGAAGGCGGCGCGGCTCACGACGCCTCCCGTTGGAGAACGGACCGGGGACCAGTCCGAGCCTTGGGCCGGTTGCCGCTGCTCGTCTTGGGGGCGTTGCTCGTCCTGGGGGCGCTGACCGGATGCAGAGAGTCAACGCCATCTGGGTTGAAGCCAGATGAACCACAGTTGATAGCTACCGCGCGAGCTACACCGCCGAATTCTGCGGCCACGGATAGGGCTGCCCTCATTAAGTTCTACAACACTACTGGTGGCCCGAATTGGACCGAAAGCAGCGCCTGGATGAGCGAGGCTCCTATTAGCGAATGGCATGGAGTAACTGCTGATCGGAATGGGCGTGTTGTTAGATTGGAACTCCAGGGCAACCAGTTGACGGGAGAGATCCCGCCGGAGTTGGGCGGCCTTGCGAACTTAAAGGATTTATCGATCAGCGACAACCGGTTGACGGGAGAGATACCGCCAGAACTGGGCCACCTCGCCAACCTGACATACTTGAACCTGTCCTACAACCAGTTGACGGGGGAGATCCCGCCGGAGTTGGGCGGCCTTGCGAACTTGAAGGATTTGTGGATCAGCGACAATCAGTTGAAGGGAGAGATACCGCAGGAACTGGGTCACCTCGTCAACCTGACAGACTTGTACCTGTCCTACAACCAGTTGACGGGGGAGATCCCAACGGAGTTGGGCAACCTCGGCAGCCTGACGGGTTTGGGATTATCCAACAACCAGTTGACGGGAGAGATCCCGCCGGAGTTGGGCGGCCTTGCGAACTTGAAGGATTTATCGATCAGCGACAACCGGTTGACGGGGGATGTCCCTGAGGAACTGATCGGCCTCTTCAACCTGAATTTTCTGTACCTCAGCGGCAACAGATTGACGGGATGTATACCATCGCATTGGCGCTACGTTAGGTCCAATGATTTGGCGGAACTGGGAATGCCGTTCTGCGATCCAGACCCCACACTGTTGCCATTCACCGACAGGGAGGCGCTGGTGGCCTTCTACCACGCTACAGGCGGTCCCGGCTGGAATATCAGAGACAACTGGCTGAGCGACGCTCCTCTTGGGTTTTGGTACGGAGTGAAGGTGGACGGCAACGGTCGTGTCATAGAGTTTGACCACTTTTACAACGAGTTGACGGGAACGATACCGCCAGAACTGGGCAACCTCGCCAACCTGGAGCATTTGGACTTCGACCGCGAAGAGTTGACGGGAACGATACCGCCGGAACTGGGCAACCTCGCCAACCTGAAGCATTTGGACTTCGGCGGCAACGAGTTGATGGGAACGATACCGCCGGAACTGGGCAACCTCGACAACTTGGAGCATTTGGACTTCCATGGCAACGAGTTGACGGGAACGATACCGCCAGAACTGGGCAACCTCACGAGCTTGAAGGTCTTGAATTTCGAGGACAACCTTCTTAAGGGACCGATTCCGGCAGAACTGGGCAGCCTCACCAACCTGGAGAGCCTGGACTTCGCTCACAACCGTCGGTTGACGGGGGCTGTCCCTCCAGAACTTGGTGGCCTCACCAACTTGAAGGCTTTGCACCTCCAATTCAACTCTTTGACGGGAGAGATACCGCCGGAGTTGGGCAACCTAGCCAACCTGCGGGTTTTGCATCTCGGCTTCAATCAGCTGACAGGAGAAATACCGCCGGAACTGGGCAACCTAACCAACCTGAGGCGTTTGTGGATCAGCGACAACCCATTGACCGGGGAGATACCGCCGGAATTGGGCAAACTAGCTGAACTGGCGCATTTATGGATCGACGGCAACCAGCTGACGGGAGAGATACCGCCGGAACTGGGCAGCCTCACCAAGCTGGAGCATTTGATCCTCAGCGGCAACCAGCTGACGGGAGAGATACCGCCGGAACTGGGCAGCCTCACCAACCTGACCCACTTGCGCCTCGACGGGAACCAGCTAACCGGGGCTATCCCCGCAGAGTTGGGCAACCTCACCAACTTGGAGGAATTATGGATCGGCGACAACCAGTTGACAGGGTGTATACCAGCCGTTTGGCGCTCTATTGTCGAAAATGACCTGGCATCGTTGGATCTGCCGTTCTGCAACTAAATCGAAGCCAGGGTTAAATGCGCGGAGACATTGGGTAGGTTCGTACCGGAAATGAGTTGGTCTGTTTTGGTATTCCTGACGTGTGTTGGTATTAGATTAGATCCAGTCGCAGGCAGACCAGGGTGATGGAATCCCGCAACATGGTCACGCTCTTGCTGTAACCCTTGGTTCTCCGATCCAGACGGTTCAACTTGTCCCGCAATACCTAGTGCAACCCCTCGTTCCGGTTGGCCTCCAGGCCCTTGCCCAGCTCGCAGGGATCGAGCCCTGCTCTACCGAACAGCGTCCGCGAGGGATGTTCCCGAGGATCACGGTGCGCTCCACTAGGTATCCCACCCACGGACGGACGTAAGGGGGTGGCAACCAGGCCCAGCAAGGCATCCCTGGCATCCCCTTCCCTATCGGACACACCGGCGGAGCGGTGACCTGCTTCGCTGTCCCCTCACACTGCGGTTGGAGCGCATGACAAGCTCCGGCCGTTTCTCCACGGCTGCGGCATAGCTGCTGAACAAAGAGTAGCGGCACCGCAGATTCAACACGCTCCGGTTGGCTGTCAACAACAGACCGTCCGCTTGCCATTGCATCGCAGTTTCCACCTGGCTGATCGCTGACAACGTAGCCAGTTGCCGGACTGCGCTCCTCTCCTGTTCCCTCCAACAGCAGTTTTCCAGGAACTTTCACCCTGGCCGAACTGCGTCTTGCTCCAACCCCCAACCGGCGTTCTCCATTGCGTTGTTATACCCTGGGCGGAGTGCGTCCGGTGGCGGGCGGCAGGCCGAATCCCCAAAGGCGTTCACAAAGCCAAGGAGGCGACAAGGCGCATCAATGACAGGCTCGTCCAACTCAAGGCCGTGGCGTTCGCGGCTGCCGGATTCATCCAGCGGCACAAGCGGGCTCCGGTGGCCCTGCTCATCGCCGGACCTTGCTCACCTGCACCAACGGCGAGCCGTTTTCCCCCAACCCCGTACCAGTACCGGGCAGATTCTCGTCGGCTTGGGCATCGTTGCTCCGGAGGTGCGGTGGACCGCCCAGGACCATGACCGGCGCCAGGTGCGGCAAGCGGGGCAGGCAGTGCCGGAGCCATTGCCACGGGGAACAAAGCACGGCTTCAACTCAACGGCAGGGAGGCGGTCCATGACAACGATTACCCTGGGCGCTCCTTCATCAACAGAAGGGTCGGAGGAACTGACAGGGCGCGGGTTGCTCCCGGTAGAAGGCCATGGTCGCCCTGATCTTGTCGAAGGACCCCGATTGTATAGGGGTTCCGCCACCTCCAAGTTCCACCGTGGCTCCAGCCCAACAATATTGATCTCAACGTGTGCTATATTTGGCCCAGACGCTACGCAGGGCGCTAACACCAAGCCGGTGATGCCGGCAGTGTTTGGTTTCGCCCGGCTTTTCCCGCTCGTTTCCACTCTTGCGCTGGCCCTGCTCATGGCCTGTAGCCTGGAGGTGCCGACGGAGAAGCTCAGGTCCGGCCGTACTGATCCCAACCCGGCCACTACCAGGCACCAAGCCGCGGACTCAGCCCCTGGGCCACGAACAGGGGCAAATGCAGCGGACCGCACGGGCAACGGACGGGAGGCTCTCATCGCCCTGTTCAACGCCACGGACGAAGAATCCTAGGAACACAACGACAAACGGCTGAGCAGCGCCCAGTGGGAGAATGGTGCAGTGTACGGCACTCGGGGGCGCAAATGCGGGTAGTTTTACTTCTTCCCCTGGTGGTATTGGCTCTGACGGCGCTTTCCTGCACAGGAAATGAACCGACCCCGTCGCCTGCGCCCACCGTTGTTGAATCGGCGACAGTTCCGACGCCGGACATATCCGCTGCCGTAGAAGCGGGAATCGCAGCGACCAAGGGGGCGGAGCCGACGCCTGCCCCACCCCCCACGTCGCCTCCGGCTCCTGGTGCAACAACACAGCCGTCACCGGAGCCCAAGTCCCAGACACCGTCGCAAGCGGAAAGAGAAGCGCTGGTCGCCCTCTATCACGCCACGGACGGCCCAAACTGGAGGAACAACACAGACTGGCTGAGCGACGCGCCGTTGGACGAATGGCACGGCGTCAGCCACAGCACCTTCGATGACGGCAAGGCTGGTGTAGTCATACTTAGCCTCAACCACAGCCAGTTGAGTGGGGAGATACCGCCGGAGCTGGGCAACCTCCCCTTTCTGCAATTGCTGCTCCTCGGCGGGAACCAGTTGAGCGGGGAGATACCGCCGGAGCTGGGCAATCTCACCTACCTGAGGAATCTGGAACTCGGCGAGAACAAGTTGACTGGGGAAATACCGTGGGAGTTGGGCAACCTCGTCAACTTGGAATTGCTGAGCCTCCTCTGGAACGAGCTAGGCGGGGAGATACCGGCGGAGTTGGGCAACCTCACCAACTTGGAATGGCTGTACCTCTTCGAGAACCAGTTGAGCGGGGAGATACCGGCGGAGCTGGGCAATCTCGCCTACCTGAGAACTCTGGGCCTCGGCCAGAACCAGTTGAGCGGAGAGATACCGCCAGAGCTGGGAAACCTAGCCAGCCTGAAAGAGATCGACCTCAGTGGCAACCAGTTGAGTGGATGTGTGCCAAGCAATCTGCAAGGCCAGTTGGCAGGTGCCGACTTAGGCGGTCTGCCGTTCTGCTGAAACCTCGGCGCACCCGCCTGATAGGGGCGTGCAGCGAGTTGTCAGGAATGGTCGGGTGGAGGACCGCCCAGTTGGGCTTGGGTCGGGGTGTGGGTTTTGGCAGCAGCCAGACACTGCTCCGGAGCCGGCCCCGAGGAAGCAACCGCCTCAGCCAATCGATGCTGTACGCGACAAACTCCTCGGCAACACCGTTATCGTTGCGGCCATCACGGACCGACTGCTGCACTACGACCATGTGCTGAGCATCCGTGGGGAGAGTCGCAGACAAGTCGGAGGCCCTGCCACAACTGCGGGGCCTCCGATTTACCCGGTTCGCGACTGGAGGAGCCTGCCTGATCCAATTGCGTCAGACTTTGGTCGCTCCAGGCAAGTTTAGGACCTTGATTACAGTTTCAGAAGGAACCTCAACGTGAAAGTTCTTGATTTATCCAGCTTGGTGGACAGGAGCGGGCAGGCAGGTTCAAGCATACGTTCTCGCGCGTTTGTAAGCCCCACCTGATCGGGGTATTCGACACCGTGCGGCGGTGGGGCTCAAAGGTAACGTATTGCGATCTCTCTGTTGGGAGGTCTCTCTCAACGGGGCGAATTGAGCCGCCAGAATTGTCGAGAAGCTCTGGGCGTGTCCAGGGAGTCGGAAAATCTGCGCCTGGCGCGCCGCCGCGACCGCCAATTCACAACCACAGTATCCGCCCGCGCCGCGCCGATGGCAAGTCAAGGCAGGGTCTCCAGGCCGTCACTCCTGGTCCGCCGCCCCTGCCCCGGCATCAGGCCGCTCCATGCGGTAGCCGACCCGCGGCTCGGCGAAGATGTACTTGGGGTCATCGGCGTCCTCCCCCAGCTTGCGCCGCAGCCGCATCAGGTGGGTGCGGATCGTCCGGGGAGTTTCGGCCTCGGTCTTGCCCCACACCCGTTGCAGCAGGTGCTGGTGGGTAAGCACCCGCCCGGCGTGGATTGAAAGCTCCCGCAGGAACTCGTACTCGATGGCCGTGAGGCGCACCGGCTCGCCGGCCACGCTCACCAGCCGCTGCACGTAGTCGATGGTCAGGTCGCCCTTCACGTAGGGTTCCGAGGGCGCCATCCGGGCCGGCCCGGTGCGCCGCCGCAGGGCGGCCTGCACCCGGGCCGCCAGCTCCGTGGGGGAGAAAGGCTTGACGATGTAGTCGTCGGCGCCCATCTCGAAGGCCCGTGCGATCACCTGGTCCTGCCCGTAGCCTGACAGGAAGATCACCGGCACGTCGGCGATGCGGAGAATGTCCTGCATCAGCTCGATGCCGTCGGTTCCGGGCAATACCAGGTCCAGCAGGACTAGGCGGGGCTGCTCGCGTTCCATCAGCCGCAGGGCCTCCTGCGGGTCGCCAGTGGCGGTCACCTGGTAGCCCGCCTCGGTGAGAGCGTCGCGCACGAACCGCAGGGCCTGGGCGTCGTCGTCCACCGCCAGGACGCGGACCCCTGGCCGCCCGCTCTGACCACGGTCAACAGCGATGGCCACCTCCTCAGCCGCCGGCAGGGTGAAGGTGAAAGTGGCTCCCCGGCCCGGTCCGTCGCTCTCGGCCCGGATGCGGCCTCCGTGGGCCTCCACGATCCCCTTGCAGACGGCCAGGCCCAGGCCGGTGCCCACGCCATCTTGTCCATCGCCTTCGGCGCGGAAGAACCGGCGGAAGAGGTAGGGCAGCCGCTCCGACGGCACCCCCACGCCATCGTCGGCCACGGAGATGGCCACGTGAACCCCCTCCATCGCGGCGCTCACCCGTATTTCGGACGACTCCGGAGAGTGACGGGCCGCGTTGGTCAGCAGGTTGGTCAGCACCTGCTCCACGCGCCGCCGATCCGCCAGCACCCGGGGCAGGTCCGGCCGCAGGTCTATACTCACGTTGCCCCTTCCCCCGCCGCTCTGGAAGAGACCCACAGCTCGATCCACCAGCACCGCCGTATCCGAGGGTTCCGGGGAGACCGACAGCACGCCGGCGTCAATCCTCGCCGCGTCCAGCAACTGGCCGATCAGGTCCAGTATGTGGTCGGCCTGGTTGTCGATGATGCGCAGGAACTGCTGGGTCTCGGCGGCGTCCAACGCTGACGGGCTGCGCATCAGGGCAGCGGCAGACCCCTTGATGGAGGTGAGCGGCGCTCTGAGCTCGTGGCTCACCGTGCCCAGGAACTCGGCCCGCTGCCGTTCGACATCCTCCAGGGGGGTCAGGTCCTGCAGGGTGACCATCACGGTCTCGATGGCGCCCTCATCAGACAGTATGGGCGTGGCGTTGATGATGGTGGTGACGCTGCGCCCGTCGGGGACGCTCATCACGATCTCCTCGGCCCGCACCGTCTCGCCGGTGCTGATGGCGCGCGCCAGCGGGAACTCGCTCAGGGAAATCTCCCGCCCGTCGGCCCGCCGGAAGGTCAGCACGTCCAGCAGCTCCTCCACCCCCTGGTCCGGGTTGCGCAGGTCGCCGGCGATCCGCTCGGCCTCCCGGTTGAGGGAAACCAGGGCGCCAGTCCCAGCGTCGAAGACCACCACGCCCACCGGGGAGGTGTTGACCAGGGTCTCCAGGTACTCCCGGCCCCTTCGTTCCTCCCGGTAGCGCAGCGCGTTGGCGATGGCCAGGGCCGCCTGGGCGGCGAACAGCGCCAGGGTTTCCTCGTCATCCCGGGTGAACTCCCCACCGTCTCGACCATCATCCTGACCCTCCTTGCCCGCCAGGTAGATGTCGCCGACATGGTGGCCCAGGAGACGGATGGGGGTTCTCAGGAAGGCCCGCACCGGCCCCAGGGGCGGACCGATGTCGGGCAGGCCCGCCGCCCTGGCGTAGGCCGCAAAGTCGCCCACCCGCAACGGCTCCGGCAGCCGACTCAGGTAGGCGAAGAACTCCATACCGCCGGGCAGCTCCAGCACCATCCGGTGTTCCTCCGGCGTCAGGCCGGAGGTTACGAACTCCCACAACTGGCCCCGCGCGTCCAGGGCGGTGATGCCGGCAGTCCTGGCCCCGGTCAGCGCGCGGGCCCCGTCCACGACCCCCTGCAGAACGGTGCTGGGTTCCAGCTCCTCGGTGATGCGCAGGCTGGCCTGACTCAGTCGGGAGAGACGCTCCCGCAGGGCCTGGTTCTCCCGGAGCAGTTCGTCGGAGTTCATCCTTTTGCCTTACCCCCTTGGGACTGCAACCCGTCACCGGGCGCGACGGCGGAACGTGGGTTACCGCCGGTAATCGGGTCCGGTTCGTGTCCAATCGGGGAAATGTTACCATATCGTTATCGCTGCGATGTTACGTCATTGTTATCATATTAGGCTTGACCGTGATGGTTTGGTGCGGTAATATCGGTCGGCCTGAGACGGCCCGATCAACTCAACGCTCCGTCGCTTTGCTGCTTGCTGAACAATATCCGGCAGCATGTTTTAAATTCGCTCACAGCGGTGGCTTCCCTTTTGAGAATTACTGATACCACATATCAACGATTGGACGTAATTGAGATTATCTATCAATTACGCCGATTGGCATCAAGGCGTTACTGAAATGGACCGAAAAGGCATGGACAGCGCATCAATTGAGCTGACTGTTTCATACCGGCACCTTACCATCGGGCCGCGCTCGTCGCGCGCCCGGCAACGGATTTGCTTTTGCCTTCGACACCCAACGAGCCGGCCCCCGGAGGCGGCCCGCTCCAAAAATACGCCGGAAATACGAATCCATCCGCGCGTGTCGAAAAACGTCGTCGGATCGCCCAAAAAGCGACCAAGTCCGGCGCACCATAGAAATGGGGAGCAGCATTGGCTTGCACCTGCTGCTCCCCGGTATCCGAATCCACACGAAATGAACCGAATACGGAGTGAAAAATAGCATGATCCAGAAACGAACGCAACTTTCCGTAATTGCGGTGGCCGCCCTGGCCATCGTCGCCGTGGCCGCCGTGATGCTGCTGGCCGGCGGCAACCCGGCCCAGGCCACCACAGCAACCCTGGCCCCCGACGGCGGCGGCGGACACCCGTCGCCGCAACAAACCGATCCGACGCCCACCCCACCTCGCCATGCTGCCCCCGAGCCCTGTCCCGGAGAGGCCGGCAATCCCAACAAAGAGGCCGCCCGCGTGGTCGATTCCGGCCACATCGCCCTGTTCGACGTGTGGTGGAACACAGTAGAGCTGGAGCTGACCAACAGCTCCTGCCCGCCAACGATCACGCACGTTCCGGCAGATGAGGGTGAGGAAACGCCGGCCAGGGATGACCGCGCCGCGTCCAACATCGACATCGATAAAACCATCATCCACATCCCGAACAGCGCCAAGGTCGATCTCAGTACCAGCACGACCTATACCAAAGCCAAGTATAAGGATGTGTGGGATGCCGACGCTAAGGAAAACCGCGACACCAATAACGACGGTACGCCCGATGGTGTGGGCGACGGCATCGTGTGGGCGCTGCCGGCGTGTCCTCCTGACGGCATCCTCGAGGCCGATGGTCTGTGCCTTAGCTTCTCCGCCGCCCTGCTGAAGCAGGCGGACTGGCAGGACAAAATCGAGTACCACCTTGACCACGTCCACCAGATTGATATCGACAAGCAGGATCCGAGGTACACGCTAGCGTACAACGTCCCTGAAGACGGCGCGGATACTCCGTATAAGCCCCTCTGGAATTCCTCCAATGCGCGCGTCGCCACAATGTCGGTGGAGCCTGGAGGATACGGCCGCCCCATGTGGTTCTTCACCAGCCGCGGCACGTACGAATTCCAGGTGCATATCAGGGGCAACCCCGACCAAACTAAAGCCTCCGAACGGTCTGACGGCCTGAAGCCTGTCAGCAATGATAAAAGCGTAACCAGCGACATGCGGGAGTACATTCTCCACATAGGCGCGGAGGCCGACCTGGGCGTCGCAATGAAGGTGGCCCCGGCAGACAGCTCTGATTCATCCCTTGACCCCGGCGACGACGTCAGCATCACGATCACCGCCAGCAATGTCGAGGGCCCGGACACGGCGACCAACACCAAGGTAGAGGTGACTCTGCCCAAGGGATTGACGCATTCGTCCCATACTGCGGCTACCGGAACCAGTTACGACTCCGCTGCCGGCACCTGGACTATCGGCGACCTGGCCAAGGGCGCCTCGAAAACCCTGATCATCACGGCCACGGTGGATGCGGGAACCCATGGCAAAGCGCTAACTTCGCAGGTGACGATTTCCGCCACGGAGCCCGTGAAGATCACGGAAACCGAGGATGGCGAGGAGACCGAGAAGACGTACCAGTTGCCGGTGCTGGACGACGATCCGTCGAACGACATGATCTCGGTCACGGTCACGGTGGCGGGCAGCGCCAACGTGGACCCGATTTTCCGAATGCAACGGTCGGTGGCCGAAAACCTGCCTACCGGCACATTGGTGGGCGCGCCGATCGCGGCATTTGACCAAAACGGCGATAAGCTGACCTACAGCCTGTCGGGCGATCACTCCGCGAAGTTCCGCGTGGACGGACAAGGCCAGATTTCACTGTCCGAGTGCGGCGTTCTGGATTACGAAACCCAATCGTCCTACGCGCTGACGCTGAGTGTCAGCGACGGGAAGGACCATTCCGGTAACGATGACCCGACCGTTGACGGCACCATCGGCGTGCTGGTGCAGGTAACGGACGTTGACGACGCCACGCAACCGCGGCCTGCCGCCGGTTTGCGGCTCAGTCCCAGTAGCCGGTCATTGTCCCTCAATGACCAGTTAACCCTGACAGTGGGACCGTTCAATCTGCCCAGCTGCGAGCCCCCTCTGGATTACCTCTGGCATGAACAGGACCCGGCGGACACCGGAACCTGGACCAGCACTCAAGCCTATACTCCCACTACCATGCAAGTTACGCATGGTTCCCAAGGGAGCCGGCTGTACTCCGTGGAGAGCTCCTACCTCGACTCCGATGGCAATCTCCAAAGGCTGCGTTCGAACAACGTGGTGGTCAACTGGCAATAGACCAACAGCGAAACCACGCCTGGGTTGGCCCGCGCCAGGCGGGCCAACCCAGGCACACACGATAGCAACGTTAATGCGGAACTGATGGGACTAGGATGGGTCCGACATGAAGCTGTGCGTATGGATTTTGGCAATTGCAGCGTTGTGCGCCGCGGCGGCCGGCGTCTTCCTGGACGAGCGTGCCGCTTACGCTCAGGGGGATGATAACGACCATGTTGACGTAGCTCTCATCCTGGAATTTCCCGATACCGTACAAGCGGCCAGCAACCATGATCTAAACATTGCCGTTGTGAACCACGGGACCAGGACCGCCTATGACGTGGTAGTCGTAGTCAACGTGGTGTATCCTGAGGACTCGAGCCGTTTTAAACGCTTGCTAAAAGTGCCCGTCGGCGTCGCGTCTCTGGAGAACAACGGATATTCCCTCCGCTGGTCCATACCCGAGCTCGGGGAGCTGCAACGTGAGGAGGTTACTGCGAGAGTAGAGCATGAAGATATCATTAACGAGGTTTTTGATAATACCCTATACCCGCATGAAGTCTTCGGAGAGGTGACCACGGCATCATTCGAGAGTGACCTCCACAAAGGAAACAATACAGATCGGGTCTGGTCATTCCAATATAGCAATGATTCGTCGTTTAACCAGGCAGCAGGGAATTATACAGTCGCCATATCAGTGGACAACCCGCACCCTGCACCGGGGGACACCGTCAATTTCACCATCACCGCAGATTTGGAGACAATACTCATAGCAACTAGGACGTACACCGGTCCGGCAGTCTCACAGCCGATAGACCTGAAGGTTGATATTGAGCTGACGGGCGGTCTCACCGTTTCCGGCCCGCCGACTTACCGTTGCGCCGATTTGGCCACTTGTATCGTGCCAGCCCAGGTTAGCTACAGCAATGGCGTGTTCAATATCGGGACACTGAAATACCAGGAACCAACGAGGAATTCCGTGACCCTGCCGGTCATGGTGGCAGGCAACGCCGTCGTCAACGAGCAGTGCTTGACGGCGAAGCTGACCGGGAACCCCCCGCCAGGCACCGGCCACCTAGACGACGACATATCGGACAACGTAGCTAAGCTTTGTCTGGACCCAGCACCGTCACTGGTCGTGAGCGGCAGACTCGATGCCTTCACGGTGTACCCCTGCGTTGGCATCACCAGCCCTCCTTGCGACAGCGCGAATGACATCCGTATTCGAGCTGTTGATGCGTCCGGTGTTGTGTGGGATAAAGGTGCAGCGGTGATTTGGGTCCATCCCCTGAATGCAAGAATCTACAGCGGTCATACGAACTCCGGCGTGTTACAAAGCGTCAATGACGGCAACACGGTTTCATGGCAGACGGCAGTAGCGGCAGACGAAGATTACACAGCCGTGGTAAGGAACGGCGTACAACTATCTTACTCCAGAGCACCGTTCGCAGGTCACGAAAGTGGTTGGAAACGGCCCCAATACGGAATTTCGGCCAGGGATGTGGACGGAAGCTCCCCTCCACCCGGAAAGGTGTTCTTTCGCAGCACGACTTCTGGTAACGAACTACGGAAGGCCGAGAGTCCAAATTATGAAGAGGTGCCAACCAGTCTGTCCACCAGCGCAGTTACGGCAACCAAGTTCCGCCGTTTTCTGGAGTTCGAGAAATTAGGCACTTACAAGATTACCTGGCACATAGCAGCCAAACGCTCGACCTTGCACGGATCCGAAGACTGTCTTCCCGACAGCAGCAATGTCAACCAAGCCTTTTGCGCCACCGAGACTTATACCTTCCATGTCGGCCCCATGGTGGACCTGGCGGTGGAGGACGGCGGCGCCAATCCTCACGTTGCTGACGACCAGAATGCACTCACGATAGTCGCCGTCAACAACGGGCCAGACGACTCACTGGTTACGCAGGTAACCGGGTTGCCCATCGACGCGGAGGTCCTCCACATCAGCCAAGGCGCCTACGACGGCGCCGCCGGCGAGTGGAACATCGGCGAATTGCAGCCCAGAGGCTACTACCGGTCCGCGGGCATATCCGAGCCAACACTGGTCCTGGGAGCGGCTGCCGGCGAAACTGCCAGCGTAAGCATAGCCAACACAAAGAACTATGAGGTCTGCGTCGGCCCCAAGAGCGATCCCGGGAACCTTCCCCACACCACGCAAGCCGCCTGTGAGGCCGTGACCAACGCCAGCTGGAACTCCACGCCGGTGTACGACTACAACGCCAGCAACAACACGACCACCATCATCGCCGCCCAGGGAGCCGGCGGAGTAGGCCCCGGCGGGCCCGGGTCGCTGAGCCTGCAACGGTACGGGTACGCAACCCTCCTGACCTGGCAGCCGGTGGAGCAGGTGTACGGGTTGGCGGTGTCCCACTACGAGGTGCAGCGGGCGGCCAGCCCCTGGGAAACACTGCCCGACAATCCGAAGGAACCGAAGTACCTGGACACGACGGAAGACTCCGCCAACGCGCTTTACCGGGTGCGCGCCGTGAACGAGGCCGGCGTCCCGGGGCCCTGGACCCAGTCCTCTACGCGGGGAGTCACCGCGCCGGGCAACTTTACCGCCACGGCCTTGAGCGACACGGAGATCCAACTGTCGTGGAGCCGGCCCCACGGGCGGGAGGTGACGCGTTACGAAGTGCAGTATTCGCAGGACGGGGGCAATAGCTGGGGTTTCCTGGCGGAGGTTGCGGCCACGAGCGAAGCGACGTACACCTACACCGACTGGGGTCTGCCCGTCAACACGACCCGCCACTACCGGGTCCGGGGGGTCGCCATCTCCGGGGGCGTCGAGTTGACGGGAGCCTGGTCGGCGGTGCGCGGCGCCACCACCGCCCACGGCATACGGGCGCCGGGGCTGACGGCGTCGGCCGCCGGGCAGGATGCCATCGACCTGTCGTGGACCGTCATGGCGGGAGCTACGGGCTACCAGCTCCAGGCGTCGTCGGACGGAGGTGCCACCTGGACGGCGCTGGCCACCATCAACGACCCGTCAGTCAGAACCTACACCCACCGGGGTCTCCAGCCCGGCGCGACCTTCCACTACCGGGTGCGGGCCACGGATAGCGGGGGCGGCGACAACCCGTGGTCCAACATCGCCACGGCGACCACCTTCGTGCTGGGGGTGCCCGCCGGCCTGCGGGCGGAGAGTACCCAGCCCACGACCATCGCCCTGTCGTGGACGGCCGCGACGGGAGCCACGGGCTACGAGATCCAGGTGTCGCCGGACGCCGGTGCCACCTGGAACGGCCTGGCGGCCCTGGACGACGGCGCGGCCACCACCTACACCCACCAGGGTCTCACCACCGGGGTCACGCGCCACTACCGGGTGCGGGCCACCGGCGCGGGGAACAGCCTCAGCGCCTGGTCGAACGTCGCCGCGGCCCGGACGCGAGTGCTCAACGAGGTGCCGAACGTGCGGGTGGTGCAGAAGCCGGGCTACAACCCGGCGGTGCTGGAATGGCCTACCCTGGAAGACCCCACCATCACCGGCTACGAGTACTGGCGGTCGGACTATCCCGATTTCTGGACCACCCTCACCGAAGACGACCGCTACTACGGGACTGGCAGCAGCGACCCGGATAGAGTGTACATTCAGCCCGACCATCTCACCGCCTACTGCGTGTGCAGCCCTACCAACATGCCCCCCTACGAACCCTTCCTCTACTACTCGGATTGGGTGGGTTCCGGGATCGAGTTCCGGGTGCGGATCCTGCGGGCGGAGGGGTCCCAGAACGCGCCGCCCCCGACGCCACCGCAAACGCCGGGACAGAACGCTCCCGGCGGCCGCGGGCTGGTGGGCGTGCCCATCCCGGCGGACTCGTCCCTCATTCCCGCGGGCGTAGAACCGGGCGACAGCTTCCGGCTGCTGTTCGTGACCTCCGCGACCACGACGGCGGAGTCCGCGGACATCGCCGACTACAACGCCTTCGCCCGGGCGCGGGCGGCAGCACATAGCGACCTGTCCAG
Source organism: Dehalococcoidia bacterium (assembly GCA_965207585.1). GTDB lineage: Bacteria > Chloroflexota > Dehalococcoidia > Lucifugimonadales > UBA3495 > Bin87. The sequence continues at coordinate 1,323,063 of CBDBMT010000003.1, forward strand.
CCTCAGCGGCGAGTTCACCGCCCTGATTTCCACGGGTAGTGTGAACATCAAGGACAACACCGCCACCACCGGCCCCGGCGCGCCCATCCACTGGCTGGGCGGCGACAAGGTGGCCGATGACTACGCCGACCTCTACGACGGCGATTGGGATTCGGTTAGCGGCAAGACCGAGATGGGCGGCGGCTACACCGGGCTGGTGTGGACCGGGGGCAGCAGGAATGGGGAGACGTCGGGGCTGCGCTACGCCGGAGCCGCCGAGGTGCGCCTGGGCGACCTGAGCGACGTCACCCTGCCCCTGTCGTCGCCCAATGCCGCAGCCGCCACCGAAGCCTACCCCATCTACGTCCTGTCGCCGGTGCTCACCGTGGCCGCCGGCAACGTCAACACCCACAGCGAATCTTCCGGCGGCGCCAACCCGGCGGAGGCGATTTACGCGACGTTCAGCGGGTGGGTAAGCGAGGTCGGCGCCGGCATTCGCAGCCTGTGGGACGCGGTGGCCCGATTCCCCGCCAACCTCTACCGGAACCTGGAGACCGCGGGGGCAGGCTTAAACCCGTCCCCGCGGTCTGCCGCGGTTTGGGATTGGTGACCCTATGGATTTGGAACTAACTGTAGAGCACATCTGCGACGTCATCGCTGAATGGGACCCAATGGGCTATCCGTGGAACGCGTGGCGCGAGTACCAAACCCGATATTTCGTCATCGACCCCATCATCCGAGCCCTGGGGTGGGACACCATCGACCCGAAAGAGTGCTCCATTGAATATTTCATACGAGACGCACGGGGCGAAAGCGGGTGGGCAGACTACGCGCTGTTTTTGGAGTGCGACATTCAAGATATTGTAGATGGGACAGTCCAGCCCACCGTATTGGTCGAGGCCAAATCGTTGCGGATGCCGCTAGATGTCCATGTAAGACAACTCGCGTGGTATGTCCAAGCTGCCAACATGACGAAAGGGTTGGGCGTCCTGACCAGCGGGACCGAATGGTGGATTTACGACACAGCAGGCCTGGTATCGCCGTGTCCGCTGCCATTGGCAACAGTGGATATCACGAGAGGCCGAGGTGGAGCGGCGGCGAGCATTCTGCGCCAAAGGTTGAGTCGGGCAGGATTGAGATCATCGTCCTCAAATGAATTTGTCAACAGGCCTTGAGTGGGGGATGAGGCTGGATAAAAGATTTGAACATGGTGCAACCACAAGCCCACAAGGTCACCGTGCATACCGGCGATGGCAGCAACCAAACGCACACGTTCCCTATGGGCAATACACCAGAGGAACAGGGGCAGATTCGAGGTGAGATAGCCAAACTGATTCGTGACGCCTTGTCTGGCAGCGATGAGACTCTGATACTCGGAAGCCCGTTTGTTGCTTACCCTGTGACCCATATAACCAAGATTGTCTGGACCGACGGCTACATAGAATCTGATGGAAAGCCACCGCTGGGTTTCATTCAGCCTCGCCAGGGCTGAATTTGACCACAGGCCCTACGTACGTTTCGACCTGGACATCGTAGCTCCGTCCGGCGGCGGACGGTCCTGAGGTTTTCCCGCCGCCCCTTGTCGGATAACGGGGCCACCGTCGGTGCGCGCCAACGGTGGCCCCGTCTCAGCGTTGACCGGCTCCGCCGGTTGAGCCGAACGATTATTTACAGATAATCATTATCAAGTTATAATGATTATAATTCAGATCCAGGAGGTCCCCCGCTTGGTTGCACTCGATATCAGAACCTGCCCCTACGAAGCAACATACACGAACGACACGCCGGCAACCGACGATGCGGTCTCGGCACAAAGCCCGCGGCCACCCCGGCTCAACTTGAACGCCCTGCGCCAGAACTCGCCCGCCTCAGACCCCATGGGGCCGGATTTCAACTATGCGGCGGCCTTCCAGGACCTCGACGTCGACGCCCTGAAGCGGGACATCGAGGCGGTGATGACCACCTCCCAGGACTGGTGGCCCGCCGACTACGGCCACTATGGGCCCCTCTTCATCCGCATGGCCTGGCACGCCGCCGGCACCTACCGGATCAGTGACGGCCGAGGCGGGGGTGGTTCCGGCCAGCAGCGCTTTGGGCCCCTCAACGGCTGGCCCGACAACGCCAACCTGGACAAGGCCCACCGCCTGCTTTGGCCCGTCAAGCGAAAGTACGGCCGGAAGCTTTCCTGGGCCGACCTGATCATCTTCGCCGGCAACTGCGCCCTGGAGTCCATGGGGTTCAAGACCTTCGGTTTCGCCTTTGGCCGACCGGACGTGTGGGAGGCCGACCAGACCTGCTGGGGGCCGGAGGACACCTGGCTGGGCGACGACCGCCACAACGCCGACGGAGAACTCGACGAACCCTACGCCGCCGACCAGATGGGCCTGATCTACGTGAACCCGGAGGGACCGAACGGCGATCCGGACCCGCTCGCGGCGGCGCGGCACATTCGCCGGACCTTCCGCCGCATGGCGATGAATGACGAGGAGACCGTGGCGCTCATCGCCGGCGGGCACACCTTCGGCAAAGCCCACGGCGCCGGCTCCGAACACTACGTGGGCCCCGAGCCCCAGGGCGCCGGCATGGAGGAGCAGGGGCTCGGCTGGAAAAACCGCTTCGGCAGCGGCCACGGCGCCGACACCTTCACCAGTGGCCTGGAAGGGGCCTGGACCAGCAACCCGGTGCAGTGGGACAATGAATTCATCGAGAACCTGCACGCCTACGACTGGCAGCTGACCAAGAGTCCGGCCGGCAAATGGCAGTACGTTCCCCGGAACGCCGCTGCAACCGCCGTGGTGCCGGACGCCCACGACCCGTCGCAAAGACGCTCCCCCATGATGCTCACCACCGACCTTGCGCTGACGAAGGATCCCGATTACGCGCCAATTGCCAAGCGGTTCCTCGAAAGCCCGGAGGACCTGGAAGACGCCTTCGCCAGAGCGTGGTTCAAACTCACCCACCGCGACATGGGCCCCCGCAGTCGGTATCTCGGCCCCCTGGTTCCCACGGAACCGCTGCTGTGGCAGGACCCGGTTCCCAGCATCGAGCACGAGTTGATCGGCGAGCAGGACGTGGAGGTCCTCAAGGCCAGCGTCCTGTCCTCGGGTTTGTCCGTCAGAGAGCTGGTATCCACCGCCTGGGCTTCAGCCGCGACCTTCCGGGGCACCGACCGGCGCGGCGGCGCCAACGGGGGCCGCATCCGCCTGGCCCCCCAGAAGGACTGGGAAGTGAACAACCCGGACGAGCTGCGGCACGTGCTGGATACCCTGGAGCGGATCCGGACCCAGTTCAACAGCGCTCAGACCGGCGGGAAAAGGGTTTCCCTGGCCGACCTGATCGTCCTGGCTGGGTGCGCCGGCGTCGAGGCGGCGGCGCGGAACGCCGGTCAGAGCGTGCACGTACCCTTTGCGCCGGGGCGCACCGACGTATCCCAAGAGTGGACCGATATCGGATCTTTCGCCGTGCTCGAGCCCACCGCGGACGGGTTCCGCAACTACCTCCAGGCCGGACACCGGCAACCGGCGGAGGAGTCGCTGATCGAGCGGGCATCCCTGTTGACGCTGACCCCGCCCGAGATGACGGCCCTCGTCGGCGGTATGCGGGTGCTGGACGCCAACGCCGGGCAATCGAAGCACGGCGTCCTCACCCACCGTCCGGGGGTACTGACCAACGACTTTTTCGTCAACCTCCTGGACATGGACACCCAGTGGAGACCGTCCGCCACGGCGCAAGGGGTGTTTGAGGGACGCAATCGCCGCACCGGCGATCTCGCGTGGACCGCCACCAGGGTGGACCTAGCCTTCGGTTCGAACCCGGAACTCCGGGCCATCGCGGAGGTCTACGGAAGCGACGACGGGGAGCAGGCGTTGGTGCGCGACTTCGTGGCCGCGTGGAACAAGGTGATGAACCTGGACCGCTTCGACCTCGCGTGACCGAGTTTGACCCCATCGGGCGCCGAGAGCTTGGGACTGGTCGGATTGACCAGTCCCTTTTCAGCGTCAGCGGAGTGGGGCACCGCCCTCCGGGTTTTGTTGTGGCGCATATCGTCTAACTTGGATGGATTTCGTCGCCGAGCTGCTCTCAAACGATTCGGAAGCGTCCGTAACTGGGGCGAGGTCAAGTTTCGGCGTTTACCAGTAGAAGTCTCCGAGGTCAAGCAAGATGAGCGTGTTCCACAACGGACCTCCACCGGTTCCGTAACCCGTCGGTGGGCCTTCCTCCGCGCAAAGGAGGACGGTCAGGGCAACGAGAGCGTGGAACGCCGCGTCCGGGTAGTTCTCGTCCTTCCTTTCCGCAAGGGCCTCCGCGATCCGTTCCCCAACGACGCCGGCGACGATCTGGCGCGCCTCGCCTTGGAGGTGGCTGGTCAGAGTTGCGGTGGCGCAGCGGGTCGCCTCCGCCTGCAGAATGGCGGATTGCCTGGCCTGCTCGGCGGCTTCCTCGGCGGTCTGGATGTGCAAATGCATTTCGGCGTACCACGGCTGACACTCGGCGGCGACGTTGCCCTTCGTCATGCGGATGGTGCCGACGCGGTAGGTCCAGTGGCCGGGTTCGGCGGGCCCGGTCCACGTGCGTCCCGTAGTCTCGGCCAGTGTTGTCCATCCCAACGGCGTGTTGTCTGGGGCTGTGGCAGACCGCTGGACACCATAGACGACCGTATCGGCCTTGAAGGCTGACGCCTCCCATTCCCAGTACCGGAGGTCATCCTCCACGTCTTCGTAGAAGTGGTCCAGCTCATCCTGCCACTTGAGCATGAGCGACCCATCGTCCAAGCGCACAACTTCCAGCCGGACCACCTCGGATCGCTCGCAGAGTTCGCCCAACAGCCCAGGTGCCAGTTCGGCTTCGGTAGGAAGCTTCAGCGTCGTCTCCGCCCCGACCCCGTCGCACGTCTCTGTGTCCCCGTTGGTGCGGAGAGAGACCAGGCCCACGTGGTAGGTCCACTGGCCGGACTTCGGCGCTCCTTCCCATGCCGTCCTGTCGCTCACGTTAGCCAGGAATTCCCAAGTGTCGCTGCCGGCCGGCCGCCGGTGGATGCGGTAAACGGCCTCCTCCACGTAGAGGTCTTCGGGCCACGGGTTAATGTCAAGGGACCAACTCAGCACCATGTGGGCCGGCGCTTCGATGCCCACCGGTTTGCCATATGCGTCGAGGTCGGTGATGCGGGAGGCCTCGCAATGCTCAGCCTCCGCCTCCCCGGGGAGGACCAAAACAAGAAGGCCGGCCACCGCCAGCAGAGCGAGGATAGCGGAAAGGACAGGAAATCGAGTTCGCATTGGGAGCCTCCGTTGGGGTCAGCGTAACGCGCGTCGACAATCCGGTAATGCGTTGACGCGCCTCATCGGGATTCGTAAAGCGTGGGATTGGTGGGGCAGCAGTCAGGTGAGAACACTCCGGACTGAGAGTCTGGTATCGGAGGTTCGACGCTCCTTGGCTCCGGTCGTCTTCACCGTTGGGCGGTGTCGCGGTTTGACTGTCTCCGCCGGAAACACTGGGAGCTTCCGAGGGCGGCCCGGAAATCGCTAACGGGTCATTGCCGCACAAGTTTATCAAATCGTTATCAATATCCCAAATCCACCACCTAATGGGAGAAAAATGGTTTTGGGGCTCCTTGATTGGGCCGGTTGGGGCATCGGCTGACGGCTGACAGGTTGGCAGTGGGTTGGCGTGGCAGGAGTAGGCGCTGGAAGGGGATTTTGGGGCGTTGGCCGGCGACGCCAGGGCGAGGTCTATGCCAACCGGTCCTGGAGAAGGGCGCAGTGTCCCTACGGCGGGAGTCCCCGTCGCTTGAATGCCCGTCGGTAGTGGCGCAGACCGTCCCAGGTCAGGGTGGGCCGTGGGCCAGCGCCGCTATTCTCCGGTGCGCTCCCGCCAGCAGCGGGAAGGATGGATGGCCCCGCGCCAGCCGGATCAGCAGCTTCCTGGCGTGGCAGACCACCCGTCCGGCCAGATTGATCAGAGCAAAGCGCACCGCCTTGAGCCGCTTGTCCACCCACTGACCGCCCAGGGCCAACTGCTTGACCGCCGAGTTCAGGTTGAACGCCAGCGCCGCTATCGCCCACCAGGCCGCGTTGGCCCCGAACTGTCCCGACGGCAGCCTCCCGCCAGCCAAGTCCTCCTTCAGCACACCATGCACCTCCTCGCCCTTCCCGCATCTCTCCCGGTACCACCGCACCACCTCATCTCCCGGTAGCTCCCGGTTAGTCACTATCCCCCGGATCTTGTACCAGCCCCGGTCCGGCATCTCCATCGCCGGAACCGACAACTCCAGGTCATCCTCCATGCCCGGCAGCGGCGGCCGCCTCAGCGGCTCCCGGACCGCTATGAAACGGTAGTCGGGATCATTCTTGGAATAAGCCAATCTATCGGGCACGAAGTCCACCTCGGCCCACTCCTGTTCCGTCTCCACCGCCAACTCCCCCACCATCCGGGGCAACCGGCGCCACTGGCTCTCCTCCACTTCGGCTGCCGCACGCTTGAACCCCTCCGTGACGTCCGCCCCCACCGCAAATTCGATCACTCCGAACCGCTCATCCCTCCCCTCGGCGCAGTACCGCAACAACTCAACTTGGTACCCCGCCGTGTCCGACCGCAGCATCACCTTCACCACGCCCTCCGGCAGATGGGCCAGCGACTCCCGCAGCACCCGCAGTTGCTCGAACCCCGCTGGCACGTTGCCGTCCCGGAACTCCGAATGGACCACCAGGTCCGCCTCGGCCCAGTAGGTGACCATCGGCTGGTAGGCCTTGTAGCCCTGGTAGCAGTACAGCGCCTCCTGCTTGTAGGTCTCGATCAGCGTCGCGTCCATGTCCAGCGTCGCCTGCTCCTGCTCCAGGTGGTCCCGGACGAAGCTCATCATCTCGGCGTTGACCTTCCCCAGCCCGCGCAGCGCGCCGTTGGGCGCGGGTATGAACGCCGTATGGGGCTGCCTGGCCTCCTCCTGAACCGGGTCGTGGAACCGGCCCAGGTACCGGAACACCGCCGACGGAGACGGGACGCTGCGGCGCCGCCCGCCCCGCCACCGGCTGCCCTCCTCCCGGCGCTCACAAGCCCGCTGCCGGTGCGTCTCCACCCGGCCCAACATCCGGCCCAGACCCTCGTCCCCTTCCAGCACCCGGAGGTCGTCCACTCCTTCTCCACCGGCCAGATTCAGCAGCACCAGCGCGGTGACCATCTGCCGGTCCGTCCATCCCTGTCCGCCCTCCTTGACCTTCACGTAGCGCCGGATCGACTCGCCCAGCCCCATCGCATCGGCCATTTCCAGATAGACCGCCAACCCCGACAGCCCCGTCATGCCCCCAGCGCGATGCTCCGTCCCATACTGGAATGGCAGGACTCCCTGTTGCATAATGACTGCACCTCGTTGGTGATGGTTGTGTTTGTCCCGTAACCATCATAGCCAGCTTTGCCCCTGGCTCCAACGAGGTCTTTTTCTCTCATTAGGTGGTGGATTTGGGAATATATCCTTGACCGTCATGCTGGAGTTGCAGATAATTCCCTGTGTTCGTGGAACATGCCGGTCCTGTAATCGAGATGGTTGCCTCCACCTTTTCAGCGACAACACCCATCCGAATGCGCCAGCCGTTGCGGCAACCCATCGGTACATCTTCGACTAGCCTCGTGTCGGCCACCGGCCAGGAGAAGCCAGAGAGTTGGATGAGGCAAGGTCGTAACGCCGGGGACTGCTATCGTCCCGAGAGGCATTCGCGACTGGCGGCCGCGCGTGTTTCCACAGACCGCTGGCACTGTACTTGTGCATTTCAAATAAGCGACCAAATGCGAGCACATTATGAAACTGCTGATCGTCGCCGGCCTGGGCGCTGCCTTTTCGGTCATGGCTCTTTTGTTGTCTCTGGAATTGACCCGGGCCCACAACCCCCTGTGTCCCGACGACTGGCCTGACCTTGACGCCAATGTGTCGGTGGTCGATGAACTCCATCACACCGACGACGAGGGCAACCGGTGGGTCGTGTTCGGAAGCCATCCGGTTCTGCGCGCCTACCCGGTTGACGAAAGATACGAGCAGGGATACGTCGTGGGCTCGCCCCATGAGATCTGTTACTGGCACCTGACTCGCAACGAACAGATTTACTTCCCCGATGACGATGACGAAGGAGAGGCGCCCGCCGTCGTCACCACGCCGGCGCCCACGGCGTTCGACCCTTTCGCCAAGTGGAACGACTTGGAGCCGCAGCATTGGTGGACGAAGTCGGAGCCGTACTCCTGTCTGTCCACCCAGAAGGACACATCCCCCTGGATAGAGGCCGGCATGATCGACCTGGGCGGCTCCGACCCCCTGTCGCTCATCAAGTACTACGGCAACGGCAGCTATTTGCGGTACGGCTACATGGGCTTCGAGGGATGCACGCCGATGAAGAAGCACCCGGATCGGACGTATCTGGACCCGCCGGTTGACCCGACCTACTACTCACTGGGCGACCTGGACATCTCGGTGGACATCGCCCGGGTGCCGCCGGACGCCCCCGGTTGGTACGAGGACGACGGCAAGCGGGAGACTATGACGATGGCCCAGGCGGTGAACATCCTGAACACCCACGTCGCCGCCTACTTCGACAAGATTTCCGAGGGCAAGCTCAGAATGCGTTTCCACGCGGGGAACGACTTTGCGTTGGAAGGGGCAGGCTCTCCCAATGACGTGCACGGTCAGCAGATGCGGCTGGCCGGCGTGATGGACTGCCGGGGCGGGGCGGCGGACCGCTACCCTTGCGATCTGGGCGCTCCCGGCGGCCTGAACCGCATCCTGCTGACCGACGTGACGACCGACACCGGCGGCGACGCCTTCAACGGCGCAGCGCGCCTCGGGTTGGTGAGCCTGCGGGAGGCGAACATGGAGACGCTGGTGCACGAGATAGGGCACGGCTGGATGATGTGGCCCCACTCCTATGCCGAGGTGCGGTGGGACGAGGAGGAGGACGGGATTCCCAACCCTTACAGCAATCACCTGGACTTCATGTCCTCCATTGCGCCGCTGCCGCCGGTGGGCTGGCATCAGGACATGCCCTCCACCCTGGCGGTGAACCGCTACGCTGCCGGGTGGATCGACCCATCGGAGGTCGCGCTGCACCTAGACGACGCCGGTACCTACACGCTGCAACCGCCGCGCCAGAGGGGTTACCAACTCTTGGTGATCTCATCCGGTAGGAAGTACGCCTTCACCACGGTGGAGGTGCTGGACGAGCGTAATCCCGTCTACGTGGACGAGTATCCCGTGGTGTACACGCCGTCCGGCGACCGCCCCTTCCGCTATGACGGGGTGCTGGTGAGCCGGTACGACCAGACCACCGGCGCAGGTATCAACGCCCGCTTCGGTCCGGCGCTCTACGACGAGCGCAACCCCGATTTCTCCTCCGACGTGAACCGGGGCTACGACGATTTCTCCGTCATGCAGGACGGCGAGGCCCGGGACATCGGCGGCGGCGTCCGCCTACAGGTGTCCCGCAACGACGACGGCAGCTATGACGTGGCCGTAAGCGGCGGGCGGGTTGCGGAGTTCACGCCGTGGTGCAACAGCATCTGGTTTGAATTTGGGGAATTCGACACCGGGTGCGCACTGGCGTCGGGAGAGTAAAGCCCAATGAAGTAGCCCGGACCCGAGGTTGCTTACGGTAGCCCCAGGATCAGGCTGGACAATTTACCCCAGACGCGGCCGGCCGCCGAGCCCAAAGGCCATCAACGGCTGCCGCGATCACGTCCTACGTCCGGGACCACCGGCACGATGCTGTTGAGAGACACCCGCGACCTCCGCGATGACTTCCCACAACGAATTCGTGACTCGAAGGCCGACGGCGGATCACGCAGCAACTCGCATTCCTACCTCCCGGTGGGCGCTGGCCAGCCAGTCCGTCGGGTCAGAAAGGAGTCCCCGCCATGAGACGCAGCGCCCGAGCACCCCGGGTCTGGCTCAACCCCGTGGCCGTGTGGGAGCTGCTGGACCGCCTCGGCATTTCCCAGAACGAGCTGGCCCGCCGGTGCGGGTTTTCCCCGGGCCACCTTTCCATGCTGATGAACGGGAAGCGCAGCCCGTCGCCCCGCGCCCGGAGGCGCTTGATGGAGGTCCTGGGGATGGACGACTTCGAGGTCCTGTTCGTGATGGAGCGGCCGTCTGCCGCTGGCGGGAACGCAGGGCTGGCCAGCGCTGCCAAACGCAACAGGGGCTGGAAACGCAAAAAATCCGCATACATAGACAAACCCAGGAGTGTCGCCGCAGATTGAGCGGCGGACTCCCCTTCGTGTCCTAATGGTGTCTCAGCCGATAACGGTGTAAATGTGACAGCAGATGACTTCCACCGGTAGCAGGATTCGGAGCCACTTCCGGGGAGACCACGCATCGCATATCCGCAATCCCGGAACAGTCGCTCCCGTTGCGCCGGCAACGGCAGTTGGTTATGGTATTCACAAGATGCCAAACTACCCTCACATAGCAGCCTACTACGCCAGGCGTCAGGAACTGATCGAGTTCGGCGGCTCGGACAACGAGCTGAACATCCGCCCAGCCTTCCAGAACTGCCTGGACGCCTACTGCCGCGAGCACAAGGAACGTCTGGTGCTTATTCCCGAGCTGAAGACGGCGGGCAACGTAGTCCCCGACGGCACGGTGAAGGACACGCTGCGCATGGCCCGGGGCTACTGGGAGGCCAAGGACAGCCACGACGACCTGGACACGGAGATACAGGCCAAGTTCAACCGGGGCTATCCCCGGGACAACATCGTGTTCGAGGACTCGGAGACGGCGGTGCTGGTGCAGAACGGCGACGTGGCGCTCCGGGTGGACATGTCCCGCCCGGGGGAACTGCACCGGCTGATACGGCGCTTCCTGGACTACGAACTGCCCAACATCGAGGAGTTCCGGCAGGCCCAGGCGCAGTTCAAGGCCGACCTGCCGGCGGTGCTGGAGAACCTGCGCCAGTCGGTGGCGGCGGCAGAGGAAGGCAACGATCAATACCGGGCCAGGGCGGCGGAGTTCCTGGGCCTGTGCCGCCGGAGCATCGGCCCCGACGTGTCCGAGGCCGACGTGCGGGAGATGCTGCTCCAGCACATCCTCACCAAGGACATCTTCCATCGGGTGTTTGACGAGGACCAGTTCCACAAGGAAAACAACGTCGCCAGCCAGTTGGACGAGTTGGAGGGGACCTTCTTCACCGGCAACGTGCGGCGGGAGGCGATAGACCGGCTGCGAGCCTACTACGGGGCCATCGGGCGAGCCGCCGACGAAATCGCCGACTACGCCGAGAAGCAGCAGTTCCTCAAGGCCATCTACGAGGACTTCTACCAGGCGTACAACCCGGCCGCCGCCGACCGGTTGGGCGTGGTCTATACCCCCAACGAGGTCGTCGATTTCATCATCCGTGGGACGGACTGGCTTTTGCGGAAGCACTTCGGCAAGACTCTTGCGGACGACAACGTGCAGATCCTGGACCCGGCCACGGGGACGGGCACGTTCATCACCAACCTGATCAACCACCTGCCCCTGGACCGGCTGGAGCACAAGTACCGCAACGAGATCCACGCCAACGAGGTGGCGATACTGCCCTACTACATCGCCAACCTGAACATCGAGTACACCTACCGGGAGCGGACGGGGGAGTACCTGGAGTTTCCCAACCTGTGCTTCGTGGACACGCTGGACAACATGGACTGGCAGCAGCGGGGTGCGACGGGCGGCGCGGTGCAACGGCAGGGAGCCTTCAACCTGGGAGCGTTGTCGGAAGAGAACTGGATACGGGTGCAGGAGCAGAACGAGAAGCCCATCAGCGTGATCATCGGCAACCCGCCGTACAACGACAGCGCCACGCTGTGGGGAGACGGCGGAGCAAACCGGGAATATTCCGATATAGACCAGCGCATCCGCGAAACCTACGTCCAGGAAGGAACGGCCCAAAAAACGCACCAGTACGACATGTACAAGCGGTTCATCCGGTGGGCATCCGATAGGCTGGACGACGACGGGATCATAGGGTTTGTAACGAACCGAGCCTACCTGGACACCCGCCAGGACGACGGTTTCCGCAAGGTGGCATCCGAAGAATTCACCGACATTTACGTGCTTGATCTCGGCTCCGACGTGCGGCGCAACCCGAAAATCTCCGGCACCACGCACAACGTGTTCGGCATCCAGACCGGCGTTGCCATCGGATTCTTTGTGAGAGAGAAGGCCAAGCTGGGGCAGTGTGGCATTCACTACGCCCGACGGGAAGACGGGGAACTGGCCAAGGACAAGCTGGCCTACTTGCGGGATGCCGCGGTGGATGGAATTAACTTTGAGGGCATAACGCCGGACGAGCGCAATGAATGGCTGAACCAGTCCAACAGTGACTTTGAGAAGCTGTTGGTCTTGGCGAACCGGGAAACCAAGTTTGCCAAAACGGTCGCCGATGAGCAGGCGGTGTTTGGCCTGTTCACCAACGCCGTAAAGTCAAACCGCGATGATTGGGTGTATGACTTCGGCGTAACCAACCTGCGTGCAAAGGCGCTCTTCTTCGTGGACGCCTATAACGAGTCATTGGACAACAGCGACAAAGCCTATGATCCGGCCATCAAGTGGAGCAGCACGTTGCGCGACCGCTTTCAACGGGGCGAACGAATCGTCTATAACGACGGCAATCGAGTGCGGTTGCTCTATCGCCCGTTTGTCAACAAGTGGCACGTCGCCGATATTGCGTTGAACGACCGGTTGACGAAAAATCATTACGAAATGTTCGGGCCGGATTTGCAGCAGCCCAATAAGGTCATTAACTTCTGCGTGAACGGCAAAGCTTTCTATGCCTTGGCTACGGATAAGCCTGCCGATTTCCACTTCACCGGAGACACCCAATGCCTTCCCCTCCACCGCTATACCGACGGAGGGGAGCGGGTGTGCAACATCACCGAGTGGGGCATCAAGCAGTTCAACGACCACTATGGGCAGGAGTGGGACAACGCCTTCGAGGAACTGGCCAGTCTCGGGGGCATCACCGCCGAGGACATCTTCGCCTACACCTACGCCGTGCTGCACGACCCTGTGTACCGCCACGACTACCGGGTGGACCTCCTGCGGGAGTTTCCCCGCCTGCCCTGGTACCACGACTTCCACATCTGGCGGGACATGGGGCTGGAACTGTTGGACCTGCACATCGGGTTCGAGCAGGCAAAACCGTATCCTTTCGAGCGGGTTGACCTGGACGGCGAGCCCAGGCGGGTGGTCCTGCGGGCCGATAAGGAGAAAGGCGCCATCGTCCTGGACGACAAGACCACGCTGAGGGGTGTGCCGCCGGAGGCGTGGGAGTACCAACTGGGCCGCCGCTCCGCTCTGGAGTGGGTGCTGGACCAGTACAAGGAACGGAGACCCCGCGACCCCACAATCGCCGAGCGGTTCAATACGTACCGCTTTGCCGACCACAAGGAAAGGGTGATAGACCTGCTGCAACGGGTGTGCGCAGTCAGTGTCAGGACGGTGGAGATCGTCAGGAGCATGGCCTATTGGGACGGGGATTTCCTGGTGGTGTCCGGGGACCGGGACCAGCGCGAGTGGGAGACACTGGGGCTTGCTGAATGGTTCGGCGAACCCGGCGGACCGGACGATGATCCCGATTACCAGGCCTGGTTGGCGGCGTTGCCGGACATCCGCGACGCCGGAAAGTAGCGGATGGTGGGAAACATCGTCATCGTGCGCTTCCCCTACACCGACATGAGGAACGCCAAACTGCGCCCCGGCCTGCTGGTGGCCAACGTGGGCTATGCCAACCAGTTGGACTGGATGGTGTGCCAGGTAACCACCCAGCTTTTGCCGAACAGCCGTCAGATAGCCCTTGCGCCGCCCGACCTGGCGGCCGGGCGGCTGAACGAACGCAGTTGGGTGCGTCCCGACCGGATGATGACCATGAACGAGCGGATATTCGGGAACATCGTGGCCCGCTTGACTGAAGCCAAGACTGCCGAAATCCTGGCCGCGATCAGGTCCTTCTTCTAGCCGGGTGTCCGGCTCAGCGTTCGCCGTAGACCACCCCGGAACTTTCGTCGGTCATGTGCGGCTTCTCCAACAGGGCGGAGCAGCCGGGCTTCCGCACCAGGTGGTTGACGAACACCCGGCCGTGGCCATCGTAGCCGGTGGCGTAGGCGTACTGCACCTCGGCACCCCAGGGCGCCCGGCCCCCGACCCGGATGGTGCCGTCGCCGGGCTTGCCGTTGCTCCGCGGCCCGCCAGCGCCCTGGATCACCACGCCGCTCTTCCCACCCTTCTTCCAGGCCAGTACCTTCAGCTCGACGGGCATGACCCGCTCCTCCGGCGACGGAGCGAACAAGACCTCGTGCAGTCGCCGCAGCACGTCCCCCGAGGGAGTGCGCTGGCCGTTCATGACCTGGGAGAGCATGGCGGGGCTGATGCCCGCCCGCCGCGCCGCCTCGTTCTGGGAAATGCCGTGGGCGTCCATGCGGTCCCACAGGGCGCGGCAATCGACCTTGGGCTTCTGGGCCGGAGCGGCCTGGGCCGGAGCCTGCAACAACGCCTCCACCCGCTGCTGCACCTTCACTCCCATGTTGCGGCGGCCCCGGGACACGTCGGACAGGTAGCCGCTGGACACTCCGGCTTTTTCGGCGAGCTGGTTCATGCTCATTCCCATTTCCCGGGCGCGTTCGCGGATGCAGGTGGTCTCACCGCTGACGTAACCGCCCTGGCGATAGACCACGCCCTGGCCGGGAACCTCGCCCAGGACGGCGGTGACCTTTTCCTTCATGGCATGAGACCAGGACCGGTGCCCATTGCCAACCTGGGACAGATAGCGGGTCGAGACGCCCATCCGGTCCGCCAGTTCCTGCATGGTGAGGCCCTTGCGCCGGGCGGCGGCGCGGAGTTCGCTCTCGGTCCTGCCCTGGTCCTGTTGGGGTGCCGATGCCGTGGTCTGCTGGGTTGCCGTCGTCTTCTCGATGCTGGTGGTCGCTTTCATGCCGCTTCCTCCGAAACGCAGAAAGCGGGGCCGCCCGAAGACGACCCCGCTGGATTTGGTGGGTGTTTGAGGTCGTCCGGGCGGCCCAGGGCCGCCGGTGCCCGGTCAGGGGCAATGAAGAAGGGCCGCCCCCCGAAGGAGAGCGGCCCTATTGGATTGGGATGGTGGTCGGAGGCCGGGGGCCCCGTGGTCAGCGTCGGGTGTTACGGGCCGACGCCGCCTTGCGCCGGTTCGCTGCCTGGACAATGCGCCGCACCATCAGGGCTGCGATGCCCAGGCCGATGAGATTGAGGAAGAAAACCCCGCCGGCGCTGCCAGTCAACAGCGGCGCGACGATGAGCAAGCCCACCGCCAACGCCATGGTCAGCCGCTTGTGCCGCCAGAGGAACCGGCCCGCCTTCACCGCCGCCGAGATTGCCCGCATCACGCTTGTCATGTTCGCCTCCTTATCTTGTGTGTGACTGACCTTTGCGAGCTTGGCCCACGCGGCATCCAAATGGCGCGGGCCGTGCTGATTGCAGTGGGAGATTGGGAAAGACGGACTCCACCCGGGCCGGATGCCTGGCGCGGGAAACGGAGCAATCAGGGAGAGAAGGAGCGCGCCGCCGACGCTGCAAACGCTATCGT
This sequence comes from Dehalococcoidia bacterium, assembly GCA_965207585.1. Lineage (GTDB taxonomy): Bacteria > Chloroflexota > Dehalococcoidia > Lucifugimonadales > UBA3495 > Bin87. The sequence continues at coordinate 1,338,608 of CBDBMT010000003.1, forward strand.
GCGTTCACCGGACGGCGGGCGGAAAAACAGTGCGCAGTCCGGCCCGGGAGGAGTTCAACGTCCTGGGGGCTGCGCAGGGAAAGGGCTGCGGTCCGGCTGGGTTCAGCCGTCAAACCGCAGGGCAGACGTGAGGAAGCGGCGGGGCGTTAGCAACGCTCCAACCGCAGTGGGAAGAGAGGGCGAAGCGGGTCAGCCGCTCCGCGAGTGGGGATGAAGGACCGGAGTTCCTGGCTTGGGTTCCTGGTTCTGTCTGCCACCTCCTGGGCAATGGTGATAGTGAGACTGTCAATGCACCGCATCGAAACGGTCGCCGGAGGAGCAGGGCTCGACCCCGGTTCCGCATCACGCAGCGGGCGGGCGCTTATCCCTGGTGGTCCGCCGCCGGGAGAGCAGGGCTCGATCCCGAGCGAACAAACCGGGTCGGGGATGGACCCTCCAGTTTTCTGGGCTGGAAACACTGGAAAAAGCCAGACAACGCAATCAATTATTCACGAACCCATGAGCCAAAGAAACCCCCAAACCCGCCTTTTCACCCGCTTTTGCCCAAAGTGTTCGCAATGAAGGCGCAACGGAGTCGCAGAAATCGAATGGCCGTTCCGCCCGCGCCCCCGGCAGCCTATTTCCGCCACAAACCCAGGGTGAGGAAACGGCGCAGCCTGAGCATCTTGCGGTCCACGATCAGCTCGTCCAGCAACTCGGTACGGCGCCGGACCTCCTGCCGCCGGTCGCCCCAGTCCCAAGGCCGCGTCGCCGGAGGCAAGGTGAGTTCGTGCTTTTCGATCAGCTCTATTTCCAGCTCCAGGCGCCGCTGCCGGGCGTTCAGGATGTCCATAGCATCGGTGGCCGCGCCAAAGGCGTCCCGGGCCTCCCGCCATTTCACTATCACCGCCGTGGCCGCGTCGCCGTACACCAGCTCCTCGCCGGGTTCCGCCTCCGCCGTAACCAGGTCGGGGTAAACCCGCCGGGGCGACTGGACCACGGGCTTGGCCGACACGCCCTGACCGGCAGGCTGCGCCTTCGACACGCCGCCCGTGGATGAATTCCCAGAACCTGCCGCCGACGCTCCCGTGGTCGCCGCCGTGGCGTTCGCCCCCGCCTCCAACGCCGCCACACGCCTTTCCGCATGCTCCCACAGCCGGGCCTGTTCCTTCCTGAGTTCCTCCAAGCCATCCACCAGCGCTGCTTCCAACAACGCCACCCGGTCTGCCAGCTCTCCCAAACGCCTGCGCTGCTGGGCCGCCGCCGTCCCGCCGCCCTGCACCAGGTGGCTTTCCAATGCGTCGGCCAGGCGCGGCGTCAACCGGCCCGTTCCCTCGGCCCGCGACAGGGTGCGGAAGCTGACGCCCAGGACCTCCGCCCCTTTCACCTTGCCGTGTTCAGCCACCACGTCCCGCAGCAACGCCAGGAGACGCACCTCCCGCAGGCTCTTCACGCTCCGGCTGCTGGCCGGATACTGCTCCTCTCCGTTCCCGTCAGACCTCATGATCTCCACCTCCCAGGGCGAGATTGCACTTCTGCAACTTTGCAGCGGGGTGCTGTCCACCGCCGCCTCCCGTGGCCGCTGGACAACTGTCCGATTTCCTACTTGGCGCTGTCCAACGGGGGTGGAAGCTGCCCTGGAACCAAAGTGTTCGCCAAAACCGTCCGATAGGGGGTCATTGCACCCGATTTCAGGTTCAACTGGACAGGATTGGACACCTGTCCACCAGCAACAAATCCCTGTACACGGGTATGACACCACACCGGCCGGTCCAATTCCCATGCCCTATAAGGGGTGACGCGCAAGACACCATGTTGGGAATGACCCCCAGGCCGCCGAAGCTGTCATCGAGATGAGCCAGGTACTCGAAAATGGAGCGCCCCGGTTCCTGCCGCTATGCAGCCGGCGCTGGCGGAAGAGAACCACCGCGGCGCCAAGCCGCCGCTCCCGGGCCTGATCTCGACCCCGGACGCTGACTTGCAGAAATACAAGTGGCACCGGAACCGGATCTTACCCGGGTTCGCTCGCAAAACCGGCGCTGGGCCTGAGATTGGCCCCCGTTTCAAGTTCAGAATGGCCGCGACTTGCATTTCTGCAAATGGCGGCAATTCCTGTACACGGGTATAACATCTGATCCTGCCCTGGCCAGGTCCCGGGAGGGGTGATTTGGCAGAGGAATGCGAGGCGGACCGGCAGGGCGCGGACGGTGGGAGGTTGCTTGTCGTCGCTGCTGGAACCCCCTCCAGGTCAATGAAATCCTGGCCGGAGTTGCCGTTGTCGTCGCAGAGCTCTACCAGCGCGTGTCGCAGTCGCCGAGCATCGCAGCAATTAACCGGCAGGCGCCAATACGCCCCTGGGTGTCGGCGGCAACTGCCACTCCGCCCGTTCGTTCGCCAGCGCGTCCCGCAGGTCCGGCAGGAGGCAGTCCGATAGGGTGGTATCAGCGTCCCGCGCTACCGGTCCGTATATCTCAGCAACTCATCGCGGTTGATCCTGCCAACCCCTTGGTAGGTCCGCCACCGCCCGATGGCACGGCGGAATGCCGGCTCCACCCATCAGCCCAACGCTGGTTGCTACCCAGTCCGTAATTGTTGTCATATTGTTATCGATGTGGGCTTGACTGTGATGCTATAGGCGGGTAGGGTTCCCGCAAATTGTGAATGCTGTCAAACCGTTACCGGTGGTGATTTCCGTGCCGGTCCAGGTTCAAATCTACCGCGTGAAGCGCAAGAGCAAGACCGAGTCCAGGGACATCCAGGACGTCACCTGATGTGCATCACGCGGGACGGGGACGACCGCCCGCGGCAGGGAGACTGCCGCTGCCTCATCGCCGATGAGACTGCCCCGCGTGCCGGCCACCTGACGGGGGAATAGCCTGGAAGGCCGTCAGAGACAGTGCCGGCGCGCTCTCGGAATATCTCTCGGAGAGGGAGGTGAACATGAACCGTACTCGCAAGGTCTTCGCCGGTTGTGCCGCGGCGAGTCTGATGTTGGCGTTGGTCGCGCTGGTGATCGTGTTTCAAGGCCCGGCGCAGTTGCGGGCCCAGGAGGGGACCGCCACCCCGGTACCTACGGCAACGCCGGAGCCCCCCGAGTACGTGGCGGCCGAGGCATTCGTGGCAGATTTCTGTCGCAATTCATACGTGAGTTTCGAGGTTCGCCTTGACGGGTACCTGGTGCTGTTGGACTGGTATGTCCAGTACGAGGGCACAGCCCCGGAACCGGACGAATACCAGGTCAGGTACCGTATCGAGCGTGCGGCCTTCACTCCCAACACCGACGATCCGGTCTGGAATTTCGGCTTCGACGTGACGAGCGTGGACCGGTGGCACGACCCGGCTGGGCCGGGACATTGGCTGTATCGATTGGCGATAACCGGCGTGACGATTGACGGACTGCCGTGGGACTGCCACGGGGATCCCAACTGGAACGAGGGGGAGGTCTACGTGCCCAAGCCGCCCACCGAGGCCGAATATCGGGAGTTTGCCAAAGAAGCCTGCGAGACGGTGGAGGTTTATTGGGCGGACGCCGGGATGGAGGAAGGCAAGTTATACGTGGTTTGGGAGGTGGACGCCGATCTCCGCGATTACCGTGACGAGCCCTACTACCAGGACTTCAAGGTCGGCTACAACATTGAACGTCGGCCTGGCGATGGCCGCAATGAGCAGTGGCGCCCGGTGGCCTACGTGGAAAAGGGTGATCTGGCCTACGATGCGTGGTGGGCAGGTCCGGCCGAGGCCGGGGTCTGGGTCTACCGGGTGGCGGCGACCGCCATGGTGGTCGCCGGTCAGACCTTCCAGTGCGAGGGGACGGCGACCTGGGCGACGGCGCGTATCCACGTGCTCACGCCGGCGGAGGCCGCCGCGCGGGATGCTGGGCTGCAAGTCCTGCAGGATGCGGCGGTGCGGTGCGCCGAGGAGGCATTGCTGTCCGAGGTCAGCATTGACGCGACACCCATCGCCCGTGACTTTGTGGGGAAAAAGGTCAGGGGGCTCTTTGACGAGCTGAACACCACGGACGACGCGGCGCTGGTCGTTGTAAAACTGTGCCACGGGCTGAAGCACGGCGGACTGGTCGGGCTGCAGGCGCTGGAGACGTTATGGGGCCATGCATGGTGATGCGCCAACGTCGCCGATGCAATATGGGGTGGTAAGATGGCACGGAGGGTTTTGAGATGCACCTGACCAGGATGCGGCTGGGCGGCGTGCCGCCGTTCACGGAGCCGGTCGAGTTTGAGTTTGACGAACGCGTGAACGTGTTCGTGGGGTCGAACGCGAGCGGGAAAAGCACGGTGCTGCTGATGCTGGCCGACTGCCTGATCGGAAAGAAAGAAAGCGCGAAAAGGCCGATCGCCCCAGGAATGGGGTTTACCGGACCTATGGCGAATAGTGACAATGCATTTGATGCAGAACGGCTATCGCAAGACCGTATTCGCAACGTTCTCACGGCCAGCGAGGATTGGGTAGGCACCGAGCACGAATATCACAGGCCGGAAATTGCGCCTGCGGTAGTTCACATCGAGTCGATCCGTGACGTGCTGCCTGGAATATCCGAGATGGAAAAACTGGATGCAAGCGGTGATGACGCAGACGATATTCTCCAAAGTCAGTTCACCGGTCTTGCAACGGTGCGCGCCTATGCAGCGATGGGCAAAAAGCTGTGGGCGGAAGATCCTGATGCGGGACCTCATCCATACGCAAGGGTGTGGTTGATGGATGCAGGTAAGCGGGCGGACAATTGCAGCAAGACCATTTGCGATGAAGTCATCGTGGACGGGGCATCGCACAATTACATACCGGACCCATACGCTCTGGGGTATTTGCATCATCCGCAAGGCGACCCCGAGAACATCAAAGTACTGCGGATGATGGGCATAAATACCAACGATGTACGAAACTTTGAAAGCCTTCCGCTGTTTGAGCAACCATCTGAGGCGGCTTATCAAGGATATGAAGACCAGCCGCCGATATACCTCGGGCATATGAGCGCAGGTACCGAGGGGACGTTGCTGTGGATACGGTGGCTGGCGTTGAAGATGCTGTGCCATTACGAATTTGCAAAAGATTGGCACGAGCGGCCTGCCATCCTGCTTATTGATGAGATCGAGAATCACTTGCATCCCACCTGGCAGCGGCGGGTGATCCCGGCGTTGTTGGAGCATTTTCCGGGGTTGCAGATTTTTGCTACCACGCACTCGCCGTTTGTGGTGGCGGGGCTGCGGGCGGGCCAGGTGCATATGCTGAAACGGGATGCTGATGGTGTGGTTACGGCAAGCACGAATGAACAGGACATCATCGGGTGGACTACCGATGAGATTTTGCGGACATTCATGGGGGTTGGCGAACCGACGGACCAGTTGACCATCAATCGCCGGGAGCGGTTGCTGGAGTTGCGGCGGAAGGATTCACTCAGCGACGAGGAAGCGGCGGAGATGGAGGAACTGCGGCGGCAGGTGAACGCAGACTTTTTGAGCAGCGTCACTCCGTTGGGGAGAGAGCGGGAACGCCTGGGGGATATGATGCTGGACTTCCTGCGCGCTCGCCAGTCTGACCTATCGCAGGATGGTGATTAGCGCCGATGCGGTGGATCGACCGGGGCCCGGAGCCGTGCGGCGTGGATGGATACGCCCGGCAGTACACGCAGGGATGGGTGGACTATTTTCGGCACGATGTTGGAGGGCGTCCCACCGATTCCTACTGGCGGGAATTTCGGGCGACGCTGGGGAACTGCTCCCGCAACATATGCTGGTACTGTGAACGACTGGCGGATGGGGCGGTTGGAGAGCTGCTATCGCCTACCGTTGATCATTTCCGGCCCCTGTCCCGTTTCCCGGAACTGGCCTACGAATGGACGAACTGGATATTCAGCTGCCGCGAATGCAATCTGAGCAAAGACCATAAATGGCCGGAACAGGGATACGTTGATCCGAGCGCCGTCGACGCGCAGGAACGACCGGAGTGGTATTTCGATTATGACATGCTGACCGGAGAGATAATCCCTCGACGCGGCCTGAGCGGCGACGCCAGACGAAAGGCCGAGGCCACCATCAACGATTTGGGTCTGAACCAGAGATGGGTGTTGTGGCACCGTCAGATTCGCGCAACCAGATTTCTGTTCAAGTTATCGCAGCGCCGGTTCAATGACCGTGAGGCATTTATAGACAGGGTTCTCCGGCAGCCAAGGATCTTCAACGGCGCAATCGGCATGGCGGTGGCGCAGTTGCGGGAGGCGGGGGAGATCTAGGGGGTATCTACGGAGTTGGCGACGGTTCGCCAGGTTGTGTTGTGGGTTTGGAATGATGGCGACTCCACTGTGATCTATGGTTGCTACGGAAAATGCCACGCGCAAGCGGACCAGATACGCGACGCCAGGTTCAAACGGAATACGCCCAAAGCCGGTTGACCAGACAGCCGGTGTACATCGGGGATGCTGAGCGTGGGTTGGCGCGCCGCGCCTACGTGTGCCCGAACCCCGATTGTGGCTGGCCCATGCAAGCGGTCAAGGGCAAAGTGCGCCGGCACCACTTCAGGCACCTTGCCGGCGGTCCGTTGGACGCTGCCGCCTGCAACGAATCACGCCTCCACTACGATGCCAAGCACATCCTGGCGCGCGTCATCAACGACGGCGGGATTATTACGGTGGATTATCCGTGCGGGTGCGGCCAACGCCATGGCAAACCGTTCGGCCCCGGCCTACGGGCTGAGGTGGAGCGCAAGGCCGATTGGATTGGGATGGAGCGATGGCCTGACGTCACGGTCATGGATGCTGACAAGACGCTCGCGTACTTTGAGTTGGTGGTCAATCACCCGCCAGATTACGATATCGCTGACGACCGGATCGACGCTCCAGTGATGACGATCCCGGTTGCGGGGCAGGAAGACCTGGATGCCCTGGATGGTGGCAGGGTTCGGGTCGATTCCTACGGCATCGGTCCCTGCGACACGCCGCCCAATCCGGAGGTTCCGGATACATTGCTCAGACAGTGGCGGAAGGAAAGAGACTTGCCATACAAGCGTGAAGCGTGGCGAGATTTAGGGCCGATGCGCAACCCCCTTCCCCCCACTGTGCCGTTGGTACGATGGCAGGTGGACTCGTTCCAAAGGGACGGGCAAGTCGTCGAAAGGTATCTGCGTCGCGACACCAGGCTGGATTTGCACCGCCGCGCCCAGGTTCTGCTCGATCACGGATTCGCCCAGTCTCACGCGAAACCGGCACTTTTCTACTACCGCACTCCGAAAGTCACTCTCTACGCATCGCTGCGGAGCACCGATGTGCTCAACATCTGGGAGGCTCCCGAACCGATGCTGTTCGTCTTCCCGCGCCAACGTCAAACCCAATCGTTCGAACTGGGTCTCTATGCTACCGCCCTGGTCCAGTACGCTTCCCACCTGTTGGACAAAACGTGCGCGGGTTCACGGGTATCCTTTTACCACGATAGTCTCTTGGCGGATCTTGAGGGGCCGTTGCTTCCGTGGTGGGGCGGGTGCGAGGATGATGATCCGTGGCGGGCCCGGGGCCGGCACGACGCCGGCCATTGCGGATGGGTTCGCTGAAAGAGCACACCCTCAACGCTGTTCTTGGCCATCGTGGTTCTCCCTCATCGGGATTGTTGCAGTTCCCATAATGATGACGCCATGGCCCTCTTCTCGCCACCCAGTCGTTCTGGCACCGCATCCGGAGACCCTACTGATTTCAGTGCCGGTTGAGGCTAAAATCTCCTGCGTGAATTGCAAGAGCAAGACCGATTCCCGGGATATTCAGGGCGTCACCTGATATGCAGGACGCGGACGACCGCCGGTGGTAGCTGACGGGAAATCGGCTGGAAGGCCGGCAGCGATAGTGCCGGCACGCACTCAGAATTTCTCTCGGAGGGGGAAAGGTGAATTTCTTGACCGGCAGGACGTTGAGCAGGCTGGCATCCATTGAGGGGATCGTCATTCTTTACTGGTTTGTGTTTTGGATGAGCAACGGACTGGACAAGTTCGTCAACGGTATGGACTTGATGCTTTTTCGCTGGTACGGCAGGAACCGTTCGGAACAATTCGGAGGGTACTTCGAGAGGGCCGACCTACCGGAGGAGTTGGTCAGCGGGGTGATCTACTTCGCGGGAGTGTGGGAATTGCTCATCGGCTTGCTCTTCCTGGCGACGGGGCTGTACTACGTGTATGGCGGAGCGAGGGGAGCGAGACAATACCATCGAAACTGGAACGCCATCCTGCTGGGCCTGTTCATGAGCGCCCTGACTTTCGTCGCCTTTGCGCTCTTTGACGTGATCGTTGGCGACCGGGCCGAATTGTTGGAGCACAGCATATTCTTCGGCTTGGTTTTGCTGTCATGGATTGCCATTGTGTACCGCCGGGACCGTGCCATTGGAGAATAGCGCGAAGGCGGTATCTGAGCCGCGACCCCTCCGGACGCCGGCGGCGCCTATTATTCTGAGTTCCAATTCGTGCCTTCGCTGTTACCGGACCCGAGTTATTCTGACCGAGAAGTTCTCGACGCCGGGAGCTACGGATCGCGCCGCGTCCACGACGGCGGCGAGGGCCCATCCCGCCGAGCTTGCCGTCCATTCGGGCAGTCCCACCGATAGGCTCAGGGCGGAGGGTTCGAAGGCGACGTGAGGTTTGGGTGTGTTGCTCGGCGTTCTGATGTTGTGCCGCCAGGAAATGTCCCGCACCGGCTCGAAGGCACAGGGAAAGTCGTTCCGGTAACCAGTTACGCGCAACAAATCGGAAATCGGAACACCACCGGTCAAGCCCGCATCGAAAGCGATTAGGGCATTAGCAGCTTCCACCTTGGGAGTAATATTGAACCAGGAGGCGCCGCTTGCCAGGTGTGCGCCATACCGACCGTTGGGCTGGAGATCCGCACCGTAGCAGGTCAGTTGGAAACCGGTAATCTGGTCAGCCCCGATGCGCCGGAGTGAGTCGTCCAGGCACTGGACCAGCAGCGGAATGGCCACGGGCAGCGCTACCGTCGCTTCGTGGTAGCCCGGCGGCGGCCGGACAACCCCCCAGCCGGCGCCGGTTCCCGGTTGAACCGTCTCCGGCGCTGCTTGGCTCAAACCAATGGGATTTGCCAGCCCGACGTACACCCACCCGATCAGAGATGAGTCGCCGGCGCCGTCGGTCAGGTTCGCTTCAAACAGGTTCCAGAGCGGTGCCGGGAGCGGTACGTGGCGCGACGTCACCGACCAGCCCATGAGCTCAGCCCGGGCCTCGAAAGCCCGATGCAGAACGCTCACGTCCACCACGCCGGCGGTCGGATGCTCCCGCTGGTGTCGTTCCCTTGCCCGCTCCGCAGCAACCAGGTCCGTGGCCGGAAGTTCCCCGAACGCCTCAAGGATGAGTATCGGTGTCATGGATGGAGTGTCCTACGTTGAACGGCCTGTGGATTGTCTCGGCCGGAAAAGGGGCTCATTCATTGTGCCCAGGGCCAGCGTCGTCAAACACAACCGACTCGCAGGCGAAGGCGCAGCCTTGCCGGGTTAACCGTCGCCGTCCTCCGTATTCCAACCTGCCCAGGTTGTTTTCCCCACCTCCCGCAAACCGGAGGGGATGCAGCCACGCAGAGGGGTGGACCTCGATTGCGGTCCCCCTCATCTGGCAGGGTGGGTCTGTCAACGCGCCACAAGAAACGTCTGCGTACCTATAGGATGTTCACGCTGCGATCCGTGAAGATGGGGCGATTGCCGATGTTTAGGTCAACGTGCTCAACTCAATGTGAACCAATAGGCAACCCTCAAATGTGGGGGAATCCTTGGGGGTTACTGCGGATTATCTCCAAAAAGACGGTCTGCTTCGTTACGTTCACAATTCCTACGGGTTGGTCATAGGACACTTTCAAATCCAGCGTCGCTCCATCCTGGTCCGCCTCGAATCGGCGTGTGGCGTACCCGGTGACCATTCCTGTTATGGCCCAATTTTCACTACCGAGGGGATTTCTCCGTGCCGACTGGTCGGGAACCGTGGGAAAGACCACCGGGGCGCCCGAAAAACCGGCCGCGACGCTGCCCCAATAACGCTCCTGCCAGGTGTTGCCGGAACCGTAAAACGTTGCTGGTGCGGGCATGGGCAAAGCACGAGTTCCGTAATCGTCGCTTTCCAGTTTCCCAAATATGTCGGTGCCGTAATCGGCGGGAAATCCCAGCGCATATCCCATCTGTCCGTACAAAATTTTCCCACTTCCAATCTGGATTGGTGTTGCGGCGCAGAGTTGTCGGTCTGCAGCCAGCACGGCCACGTCGGCATCCTTGTCCCGCCCAATAGTTTTCCAATTGAAAGACGCGTCCCAACCGCCCATAAGCAGCAAAGGTTCGTATTGGCACGCTCTCGCCACGTGCTCGGCGGTCACCAAATACTGTTTGCCGTCGACTTCCACCGCGAAACCCGTGCCGTGAATTCTGTTGTTTTGACCCAAGCAATGGACCCTCTCTAGCACGTGTCCGGTCACGTAGGGCAGCATCAAAGAATTGATCATCATGCTTTCGCTCTCCGCTTCGCCCCACAATGTCGAGTGGGTGTGGCCCCCGCCCACCAGAAGGGGCCAAATCCGGCCAGTATGCCTAGATATTTGGGCGGGCCCTGTCGTTACACAGGCGGCCATTGAAGCAACTGAGCGGCTTCAACCCCCGGAGGAGTGACCATGCATCCCCCAAGTGTACCCTCAATCTCTGTCTCTCGAATCAAGCCGGCATCCAAAAGCTCCTGGAACCCACTGGCATACTCCGAACCCTCGCCTCTTCCAAAAGTCCATTGCTTCGACCCTGCGGTGATGTGCATGGACCCGCCAAGGGTTTCGGTCAGAGTGAGCAGCCCATTGCTCTGGTCAGATGGTTGCAGGGATGTTACCAACAACTCGCGAGCCGCATCTGACATCCCACGCGTGTCGACAGTCATCAAACTCGCTCCTTTGCGAAAATCTAGGGCCTGGGGTCGGGTTCGATGCCCCGCTCAATCGCCGTGATGCTATCGTACCCGTAATGGTCAATCATCTGGCGCAGCCACGTCAGGAACTCTCGCCGTTCGACTTCGCTGGCCGCTTTGAGGCCGGCCACTAGATTTTGTAGGGTGTAGTTCTCTGGCGATGGCACTGGGAATGGGCCCGCTGGCCTATGTTCGCCGGTGAAACCATAGGGCCACTTGATTTGTTCTGGTTCGGTCATCAGAACCTCCATGTTCAGTAGATGAATGGCTCTTCTCGCTTGGACTGGCGAAGCCGAGCAGGGCTACGTAGCGGAACACCCCGAAATCAGGGGGGTCTGATTTTGGACGAGGTGCAACCGCCAAAGCAACCCCTGACGTGTCAGACCAGACCAGGTGAGAGACGCGGGACATCACGCCCATTGGGTGGCCGAGGGGGAGGCGTCACGGCAGTTGGAGGCTTTGTTGCCGACCCCAATGACAGTTGGAGCTTACGCTTTGGATGTCCGTGGCGGTACCATGTAAACACCGGAGAAATCCGTCCAGACCCACGGGATCGACGACAATGCCGCCAATCCATTATCCGAGGCCGGGCCTCAGCCGTGAAGAGACCACCGCCAGCCCGAACGCGGCTTCGGTTGCCGTCGACCCAGGGGACGGGAAAGTCGCTGTACAGGTGATTGGCCTGGTGGAGCGGATAGCCCGGGTCTACGGGACGGGACCGGGCGGGTGGATCGAGGATGCCGAGTTGGACGGTCTGGAAGTGACGGCCAGGCCTATTTACCGGAAGGGTCGGTTGTCCGAGCGGTCGGTGGTCGTCGCGCTGGTCCGGTGCCGCGCTGCGCTGGCCCCGTCGGGTGGCGGGAAGGGTTGGTGGCCCGATGTCAGCAACGGCCCCAGGCGGCCCTGGCCGGGCCTTGACGAATCGGGGCGTACCGCTGATAATAATAGTAAGACAACCTATTATTACAGCGGGCCAAAAAGACCATGCCCCCACGCCGGAAATCCAGAACCATCACCTTCTCTCTGCCCCCGGAGATGTACCAGGAGGTGCAGCGGGTGAAGGATGAAGAGGGGCGCGACATGAGCGAACTAGTGCGCGAGGCCCTACGCCTGTACATGGAAGACCGGGAACTGCGACGGGAGCAGCGCTTCGAACGATTGCGCTCCCGACAGGCTGAACAGTAAGAGGAAGATGGAGGTCAGAGCAATGAGTAGAGATGCTGAACTCACCCCGGCGGCGCTCTACGCCCGGGTTTCCAGCGACCGCCAGGACGTGGACCTCTCCGTGGCCGCCCAGCTTCGCGCCCTCCGCGACTACGCAGAACGCAACGGATACTCCATCGCCCGCGAGTACGTGGACGAGGCCGAGAGCGGCCGGATCGCCGACCGCCCCCAGTTCCGCAAGATGCTGGACGAGGCAGCCAAGACCGACGCTCCCTTTCAGGAAATCTTGGTCTGGAAATTCAGCCGCTTCACCCGCAAGCGCGAACACGCCGTCGCCTTCAAGTCCATGCTCCGCAGGAAGGGCATCCGCGTCGTCTCCATCACCGAGCACGCTGACGACACACCCACCGGCAAGCTCATGGAAGCCATCATCGAGTCCGTCGATGAATTCTATAGCGAGAATCTCGGGCAGGAAGTGACACGGGGAATGCGCGAAGCCGCCTCCCGGGGCTTCTGGATGGGGACCAGCGCTCCGTACGGCTACCGTAAGGTCTACGTCCAGGACGGCGCCAAGAAGCGCCCCAGGCTGGAACTCGACCCACCCAAGGACGCCGTGGCCCGGCGCGTCTTCGACCTGATCCTACAGGGCCACAGCGTCCTGGACGTTGCCAAGACCCTGAATGCCGAGGGTATCCCCTCGTCCAACGGCAAGCGGTGGCTCAAGACCACCGTCCACGCCATGCTGGTTAACGAAGCCTACGCCGGCACCCTAGTCTGGGGTGCCAGGGCCAAGGACAAGGCCGAACCGGTCCGCGTCGAAAACGCCTTCCCCGCCATCGTAACCCCCCAAGAGTTCAGCCGGGTCCATAGGCTGTTGGGCTCCCGCGCTCCCAAACAGGTACATCCCCGCCGTGCCTCCAGCCCCTACCTGCTCAGCGGCCTGGCCAAGTGCGAACACTGCGGCACGGCCCTCACCGCGTCCGAGGCCAAGGGTGGCAAGTACACCTACTACGTCTGCCAGTTCCTGCTCAAGAAGGGCAAAGACGCCTGCAACACGCCCAGGCTCAACGCCAAGTCCTTCGAGGACATCATCATCTCCAACATCCGGGACCACATCCTCACCGAGTCCAACATCCGCGACCTGGTGCGGTTGGTCGACGAGGAGATGGACGGCGTGGCCCGAGAACAGCGTCAGAACCTGGAGACCATCGAGGCCGAACTGGAGGAGGTCAAGCGGAAGCTTGACCGCATCTGGCACTTCGTCGAAAGTACCGACCTGGACATGGCCGATGCCTCGGAACGCATCCTGGAACACCGCCACCGGCGGGAGCAACTGGAGGCAGCCGCAGAGGAAGCCAGAACCGTGTTGGCGGAACGACGGGCGTTGCTGGATAATGCCGACACCATCGCTGCCTTTGCCCAGGACATGAGCGAGTTCCTCCGAACGAGCGAACTCACCGAGACCCGGGCCTTCGTCCATTCCTTCGTTAAGGAGATTCGGATCTGCCCCGGCAAAGCGTCCATCATCTACACGATCCCCACGCCGGAGGACTCGCCGGTAAGGGGCGCGGATACTGCCGAAATCGCTCTCAGCGGGGATGTTCGCAGTACAGTACGAAGTGGTGGGCCGGACTGGACAAAATCAAGAACCGGGGCCGATTCCTTGGTCACCCCGTCCTGGGGCATGGGGATGGTGTACGTCAGAACCGCCTCGTCCTCCACGATCTCGATGCCCTGTACGAAGTTGCGGATCAGCGCCTTCCGCTCCGGGAACGTCCCATCCTGGAAGAGAGCGCGGAAGTCCGCCACGTACCCCTTGATCTCCTTTGACGTGGGCAACTCCGCCCGCCGCTGTTCCAACTGGAACTCGGCCTCCTCCCGCGCCGCCACAAGCTGGTCCTGGCGGCTCTTCAGGGACAGGATGCGGGGCGAGAGGACCTCGATCGGAAGCTGCTGGGTCTCTAGGGCCTGGTAGAGGTTCTCCAGCCGGGTGTCCACGTCGGACAGCTCGCTGTTGATGGCCGTCAGCCGTCCGTTGACCTCCCCTGCCAGGTTGTCGATCTCCTCGGCCACCAGGGTCACCAACTCGGTGATGGTCTCCTCGGTGAGAATCCGCTCCCTGACCTTCTCGATCACCAGGTCCTCCACCTTGGCGGAGTTCAGGTAGCGGGCGGTGCAGGCTCCTGCCCCTTCCCGGAACAGGCTGGAGCAGACGTAGTAGGCGAACTGGCCGCTCTTGGCTCCCTGGGCCGAGTAGCTCCTGCCGCACACTCCGCAGCGCAGGAGACCGCTCAGCAGGTACTGGCTGCCCACCCGCGCGGGCCGCTGCACCGTGGGCGCCCGCTGGTGGAGTCCCTGCTGCACCGCGTCGAAGGTCTCCAGGGACACCAACGCGGGCCAGGCGTTCTCCACCCTTACCGGCTCCCCCGCCTTCTCGTCCTTGCTCTTGACTCCCCACACCGCCGTTCCGGTGTAGGCTTCGTTGGTCAGCATATTGTGCACCGTGCTCTTCTGCCACCGCTTACCCCGGATGGTGATGCCCCGGCCGTTCAACTCCTTGCAGATTTCCTTCAACCCGTTGCCCCGGCGCGAACTCTCGAAGATCTCCTGGACGATGGGCGCGGCGTCCGAGTCCACCTCCAGGGTGGGCCGCTCCTTCACCCCGTCGCTGACCTTGATGCGCTTGTAGCCGAAAGGCGCGCGGGAGGCCAGGAAGTAGCCTCTTGACGCCGCTTCACGCATTCCCCGCACGACCTCTTGCGCAAGATTCTCGCTGTAATATTCGTCCACCGACTCGATGATGCCCTCAAGCAGCCGGCCGGTGGCGTTGTCCTCGGCCTGCTCGGTGATGGACACCACGCGGATGCCCTTGCGCCGCAACTGGGCCTTGAAGGCCACGGCGTGCTCCCGCTTGCGGGTGAAGCGGCTGAATTTCCAGACGAGAATCACCTGGAAAGGGGCCGTGGCCTTGCTGCCCTCGTCGATCATTTTGCGGAACTGGGGCCGGTCGGCGATCCTGCCACTCTCGGCCTCGTCCACGTACTCGCGGGCCACGGAGTAGCCGTTGGCCTTGGCGTACTCTCTCAAGGCCCGAAGCTGGGCGGCCACCGACAGGTCCACATCCTGGCGGTCGCTGGAGACCCTCGCGTAGAGCGCCGCCGGGGTCAGAGGTTGGAACTGCTGCTTCACAATGTCCTCCTGGTCTCTTGGTGGTAGGGTTTACCAGGGCTAATTCGGACCGCCCATGTCTTTTCCGAGGACTGCCACCGATGTTTCCGAAGTGGGCTCGGCAGTCACCTGCAAACGCTGGCCGATGGCGCCCAGGGCAGCGTCCATCAAGTCCAGCCCTGACCGGTGTTGCACGTCCAGCACGCGGTCCACCTGCGGCAAATACCAGCCCAATCGACGGGCCAACTCCGCCTTGCCGACGCCCTGGTCTCTCATGCCCTGGTACAGAATGACCTTCACCGACGTCAGCGTCGGCAGGAAGGCGCAGGTCCGGCCCTCAGAGGGAGCGGGAATGTCCCTCCGGTCGTGAATGCGGGCTGCTATCGCCTCTTCCAATGCGTCCACCGCGCGGGCCACGGCCTCCTCCGGGTCGTCCCCGAAGGTGGTCAACTCCGGGAAGTCGGGAGAAGTCACCAGCACCATTCCATCATCGTCTTCGAGCAAAATCGGATAGGCAATCATCAGTCCAACCCCAGGTCCTTCTTGATTTTCGCAACGAGACCCCGCCCCAACTCCTTTCCGCCGCCGTGCATCGGCAACTGGCTGGTGCGGTCTCCCAGCCGGACCGTGAGATGTCCGCTGCCTCCCTTGTGGGTATGGAAGGTGCAGCCCCGCCTCCTCAGCCAGCGTCGCAGTTCTCGCGCGTTCATCTCCTCCCATAATGCATAACATTGGCGTTGTTGTCAACATATATGTTGCGCTGGTAGTGTATCCGTTAGAAAAGCACCAGCCGGGAGACAACTCCCCGCCCGTGCTGGTTCGGGCGTCAGTCGCGAATTTCACGGCTGACAACTAAATTGCATCCGAACCGTTTTTGCGCCAAAATGTCGCACCTTTTGACGAAGCGTATGGTTCGCCGGAGGTTTGTTGATGAACGTATCTCATCGGTTTGATTTGATTTTGCTGGTAATCTTTTTTCTTGCCGGGGTAGCGTGTCAGAACGTCTCCATCGCGCCCAACCAAGTTCCCGGCGTTTCAGAGAACGAAGTGCTGTTTGGGCAATCAGCCGTGCTGAGCGGTCCGTCCCAATACCTGGGAACATCGATGCGTCTTGGCATCGAGACTGCTTTCCATGAAGCAAATCAGAAAGGTGGCGTACATGGCCGCTATTTGTCCTTGACGTCCGTGGACGATTCCTACGAAACGGAGTATGCCGTTCACGCCACTACCCGTCTCATTGAAAAAGACAAGGTATTTGCGCTTATTGGAGCAGTCGGAACCCCAACTTCATGGGGAGCGCTGCCCATTGCCCAGGCCGGCGGAGTTCCCTTCATCACGCCTTTCACTGGCGCCGAGTTTTTGCGGGATCCATCGCTGACCAACGTGATAAACCTGCGAGCTTCCTATTACCAGGAATCCGAGCGAATCATTGATTACCTGACCGGTGAAGACGGCATTGACCGAATCGGAGTGTTTTACCAGAACGATTCTTTCGGGGCAGCGGGGCTGCAGGGAGTCCGCAGGGCGCTGGACCAGCGAGGAATGGAAATCTTTGATACCTGGCATTACGAGCGCAATGCCGGCGGCATTGATGACGCAGCATCGGGAATCATCGCCGCCAAACCGGATGCGGTGGTGATGTTTGGCACACCGGAGGCAGTGGCCAATCTGGTCAAACTGGTGCGAAAAGAAGCTGATCCGCAGTTCGCCACCGTTTCTTTTGTCGGAGGTAAGACGCTGGCAAACAAGATTGGAGAGGCTAGAAAAGACATATACGTTACGCAAGTCGTGCCCTTTTACGACGATGTCCGGCTCCCGGTGGTAGCCAGTTACCATGCAGCCCTGCGGGCTTACAACCCCGGCGCGTCACCTGATTTCGTGTCGCTGGAAGGTTATTTGGCGGGAAGGCTTGCCGTCTGGTTGCTGGACACCTGCGGGCCAGATCTGACTCGCCAGTGTTTCATAGAACCTGCACTCAGCCAGAACAAGATTGATCTGGATGGTCTCATCCTGCAGTACAGCGTCGGGGACAATCAAGGGTTGGACCAAGTCTATCTGACGATGTTGGACGAAAACGGAGAATACCAGCCAATTAGAGATTAGCGGCTCTTCAAATTAGGCTCGACAGGAAGTCAGCAAAAACCTTGGGAGTGACGGTGGTGCGAAATAACAACCTGTCATATGAAGCGATTGACGCATCTCCGCCCCTGGTGACGCTGGGTGTAGCAGTGCAGGGGGCAGTGATCACGATATCGAACATCGTCATGATCACAACCGTCTTCGCGCTGGCGATAAGAGCGGATGCTGATTACTTATCCTGGGCGATGTTTGCGTCTTTGGTGGTGGCCGGAATCGCAATCATCATTCATGGGGTCCGTTTTGGGCGGCTGGGAGCGGGTCATTTATCGCTGCAGGGATCAGCGGTTCCATTTCTGGCAGTATCCGTACTGGCTGCTATTCAAGGCGGTTTGGCCTTGATGTCGATATTGGTGATCGCGGCGTCTTTGCTGCAATTCGGCATGTCCGCATTTCTGGCGAAGTTGAACCGGGTGATCACACCGGTCGTTTCGGGAGTGGCGCTCATGGTAGTGGCGCTTTCCGCAATGCCCATAGCGGTGGCCAGATTAAACAACATCCCGCCTGACGCCGCGTTTTTTACGGGACCGGCCGTCGGAGCCATAACGCTGACTATTGCGACCGTTCTGACGCTCCGCGGCTCCGGATTGTTCCGTGTCCTCGCTCTGCCAATCACCATCGTAATCGGATGTGTAGCCAGTTACATCCTGGGGATTTACGATTTTCAACCGGTGCTGCAACGTTCCTGGTTTGACCTTCCTGAATTTTCAGCATGGCCCGGATTCGGGTCGGTGCTCAGTCCTGATTTCTGGGCGCTCCTGCCTTCTTTTCTCATCGTCAGCCTAGTGATCGGCCTCAAGGCCAGCACCGAGAGCGCGGTCATTCAACAGGTATCACGCCGGATACCCCGCGCCATCGACTTTCGCAGCGTGCAGGGAACGCTCAACGTCACCGGACTGTCCGTTTTAGCGTCAGGCGTGATGGGGGTTTTGCCGGCCCTCGCCTATTTGCCTTCTACAATGGCCCTGGTCAGCTTTACCGGCGTGGCCGCCCGCCGGGTGGCATACGTGGTTGGAGCCATTCTGATTGCCCTGGCCGTGTTCCCCAAGGTAGTTGCGCTGATGATGACCATTCCGCCGCCTGTGTCCGGCAGCATTTTGATGGTCATTATGGGTCTGCTCTTTGTGGAGGGAGTCCGCACCGCAGCTCAAGACGGGTTGAATCCGCAAAAATCGGTGATCATAGGCCTGTCCCTGGCTATTTCGATTGGACTGCAAAGTCGAAATATCCTGGAGGTCGTTTTAGGCGATTTCTGGGGTGTGGCATTCGGAAACAGCGTGGTGGTGGGCATTCTGTCGGCCCTATTGATGTCTATGGTGGTCGACTTTACGATTTCCCGACGACGACGATTGAACACCGAACTGGATATTGCAGCAGCGCCGGCTGTTGATGAGTTCCTGCGGCGTATGGGGACAGACCTAGGCTGGAGTGATTCGTCAGTTGAGAGGTTGTGCGCCGCTGGTGAGGAAACCCTGTCCAGTATGCTCGAGCTGCGAGACGATTACGAAGATGACGGACCACCTCGCCTGATTGTTTTGGCCAAGCGCGGCGCCGGGTCTTTGGAAATCGAGTTTATGGCGGTTTTTGCCGAGGAGAACATAGAAGACCGGATTGCGTTCATGAGCGAACAGGCGGAAACACCGGACGTTGGCGATATTTCTTTCCGGTTGCTGCGTCACTACGCGTCATCGGTGCGCCACCGGAAGTATCATGGCATAGACGTGGTCACGGTCCAAGTGGATGCCTAAGTTGGTTGGCTCACAACCCCCTCCACTAGTATGGTCCTGGTGTTGCTGCCCCGTCCACGAACGGCGGAGAGCACCTGATAGAAAGGCGAGCGGATCAGCTCGCGAGCTTGGGAAACATCATCAAACTCAAGAATCTCTACCCTACCCGAACGCTGGTCGCCTTCTACGACGAAAGTTTCGCCACCGAACACCAGATATGTTCCGCCGTGAGTGGCGACCACTCCTGGTATTCGCGCTTCATACTCAGAGAAAATCGCCGGGTCGGTAATCTCACTTTCAATCAGCAAGTACGCTGCCATGCGACTGCCTCCTGACGTCTTCTGGAGAATTGCGGGCGTCATTATAACTGACCTGCCGGACCATCCAACCCGCCCGACTGGTTAATCACGACTTGGTTACGCTTTGCATCACGCTCTGTTGAACTGCCTGCACGTATGGGGTATAAGGAACCACGCAGTTCGCCATGCCAAAAATACACAATCTATGGAGGCAAACAATGCCGGCTTACGTAATCTTGCACACCGCCGAAATACTGGACGAAGAACTCCATGCGGAGTTCCGCCGCCGCGTGGGGCCGTTGCTGGAAGCGAGAGGCGGGAAATATTTGATGCGCGGCAACGTGTCTGAAGTAATCGGCGGAGATTCGACTGGCCACAACCGCGTGGCAGTCATGGAGTTTGAGACGACAGAGCAAGCTCAGGAGTGGGCAAGGGACCCTCAGCCTCCGGGGGAGTATGCAGAACTCAGAGAGCTCCGCAACCGTGCAGCCAGGTCCGTCTCTTTGATCGTGGCAAGCACTGACTGAACAGACTTGGTTTTGACGCGGCGAAATGTTGGCCGGGTTCTTGCGCTGCAAAAGGAGCTTGAAACCCGGCCTACTGCCGGATCCGGGGCGCGTTGACGAATTCGGTTGCCAGATGTGCGGCTACGGCCGCGTCTCCTGGCAACGGGATTTGAGCTTTCGAGGCAGTTCGCACCGTTTCGCGGGGGGTCGCCTCACCCGATCGTGGTTCCTTCACACCTGCTCGCGGGTCGGACACATTGCCCTCAATTTCAAACGGATACACTGCCGTTGCGCTTGAGGTGGTCTCTCTACTCCACCCGTCTGGGGGTCTCTATCCGAAACCGCCATAGTGATGACCGCTCGCGTCGTTGCCGACCTTCACATCCAGTAGCGACCCTAATGCAACCAGGCCGTGGCCGTGGCTCCCGAAATGGGTCAACGTTCCCGTCCGCTTCGCCCCTTCAAAAACTCCACTCAAAAGGCATAGTCGGGTTCCAGCGCGTCGGGGTTGCGCCAGGCTTTACCCAACGGTCCCACGTCCTCCACCAACTCCCTATGGGACACCCACAGGGGCACGTCCACCCGGGTGCGCTCCAGCTCCCTTCTCGCCACCCCCAGGAAGTTGGCCTCCGCCAGCGCGTCGTCGAACACGATCAGCGCCAGCGGCCACGCCCCGTGATCATCCAACGGACGCTGGGACGAATAGTAGCGCAGGTAGGGCGCGAGGCGCGCCGCCATGGTCCCGGGCCGCACCGCCCGCCGCTCCCACTCCAGGAAGAAGGGCACGTCCTCCTCTTTCCCTTCCTCTTCCCAGCGCAGCATCCCGAAGGCGTCGGGGTGGATGGACCGCAGTTTCCCCAGGTGGCGGAAGTGGCGGGACGCCCGGTGCGGCGGGTCGTACTGGACCACCCGGTACCCCTGATCCTTCGCCTGGCGGGACATCCGGGCCAGGAACCGGTGCACCGCCTCGGTGTGCTCCAGGTTTCTAGCCAGCAGCCGGCTCCGCCGCCCCCACACCCTCCGCCACCACTCCGCATCGTCGCCCCCGCCGCTCATCTCCACGCTCCACTGCTGGCGCAACCGGCCCACCGCGGTGCGGTCCCTCCGGGCCAGCGTCGCCAATCCCCAATCGGACAGCCCCAGGTGGCGGCGCCGGCCCGCCGATTTGCGCTCCACCAGCCTACCCTCCACCAGCCGGGACAGCAGCTGGGACACCCGCATCTTGGACACCCCCAGCAGGCCCTCCAACTCCGCCGCCGTGATCCAGGGCCAGTCGGCCAGCAGGTCCAGCACCCGCTTCTCCCCGGGTTTCAGCAGGACCGGCAGCAGGTAATCCGGCCCCCACAGCCCGGTCTCCGGCATCTCCACGGTATCCGGGTAGCGCAGCTCCACCAGCGGCGGCTCAGGGTGCGTCCCACCTTGCCAGACGCCGCGCTTCAGCACCTCCGGCAGCCCCAGCCACGACCCGCCCGACGGCGTGCGCCAGATGCGGTCCTCCGGGTCCGCCCGGGCCGCGTCTTCCTCCAGCGCCACGAAGACCATCCCTCCATACTGGGACATCAGCCGCCGGGTGTGCCGCGCCCGCACCGGGTCCGGCGCCAGAACCAGCACGGTCCGGGGACTGCGCTCCTCTCCCAGCCGCCAGGTCCGCTTGGAGAACCCGGTACGCTCCGACGTGGTCCCCTGGCGCACGATCCCCAGGGTCCGGTCTTTGGGGAGGTGAACCGCCGCGTCCAACGCCCGGCTCCGGTACCACTCCATGCCCACCAACCCGCCGGCGGCTATCGCCACGCTGGCCGCCACCCGGTAGATCACTCCCACCGCGTCCAACCGCTCCAGCAGCAGCCGCTGCCAGCGCCGCGACACCGGGTAGCGCCGCAGCGCCTCCTCCTCGCTCATTCCTTCGATGTCGGCCAGCCACTCCACTCCCCTGCGGGTCAGGTGGTACCGCCGGGTGGGAGGCAGCAACGGGCTGCCGTGGCCCACGCCGGCCACCACGCCCAACTCCTCCAGGTCGGCGATCTCCTCGTACACCCGCTGGTTGGCCTCCCCGGCCACCTGGGACAGCTCGACGCGGTCCAGGAAGGGCATGGCCCCCAGCAGGCGCAGCAGCCTGACGTCCCGGTCCCTGCTGCTCGGAATGTCATCCTCCCCGGCGACCTCCCCGCCGCGCTCACCGCGTCCTGCCTCCTCCTGCGGGCCGTCGCCTGTATCCAGTTTCCCCAGGATGACCGGGGCGGCGCAAGGGCCAACTGTCAGCAAATGGCGGACGCGCGCCGCCCTTGCTCACGGCGTCAGACCCAGCCTCAGGGTAAAGGACGTTTCCCGACGCTCCCCCTGGTGCGGCGTAGTACAAGGAAAAGAGGACTTGTAGAAATACAACTCGCTGCAATTTCCTACGGGATTGCTGCGGCGTCAGCCCCCTATAGGACGGCCCCGGCGAGCAGTTTGGTTTAGGCCCCGTCCCGCACTGCAATCGCGGTCCCAAACGGGGGAGTTCCCATCCTGCTAACCCGTGGCAAGCGGCAGGACGGGCGGATGTCGTGCGGACAGGGACGGGTTGGCGGCGCTGCCCCGGCGGTGTGGTGCCGTCTCGCCCGCACGGGGTTCTCGACCCACCCGTTCCGTCGCGTTCGTGGGCGTACTGAACCGAACTCTTGACACGTATCAGGACCAGTACCAGCCAGGTCCGGAGTTCTGCATTTGTAATGACGCCAGCGAGAATGTATCCTGACCAGAGCGACACATAGTGGTGAAAACCGTGGGATTGCCGTTGGCGATGGTGGTACATATTTCGAACATCCAGGACCGGGACAGCGCTAAGTTGGTGCTGTCCAACTTTGTGGCTTGCAGTTGACCTAGGCCGAGGCCGGGTACTCGGGTCAACCAGTGGCTTGGACCTGGGTGGTGGGCAGATAGTTGCTGACTGCGGCGAAGCGCAAACTCAACGGCCGCAATTTCGAGGTGTTTCACGCAGATAGGTGGTGGAATGGCCACGGCCGTGGCCGAGCCGATGTCGCCGTGCTCAAACCACTCCAAACCCGCTTGAAACCCTCTGGGTAAATGTCGCCACATCGATTTCGCAGCGGAGGTGTCGGCGATAAGTCATTTCACTGACAGATTCTGTAACGGGCCGACCACAACAAACCCCTGAGAACACAGAGTTGCGCTCGCTCGGACCCCGTCAGCAACCGGATGTGCACACGTCCCACGTCGAGGTGCTCCCCAGGTCCAGGAAAACTCTGCCCAACGGACTGTAGTTATAGGATGACGTAGTTCGATGGGTCAATATCCCCGCCAGCCTCACCCGGTCACCATTTTGAACCGTGAACACCGGTGACCCGCTATCGCCCGTGTTTGCAGAGACGCCCACCCGCGTCTGACACAAGTACGTGCCGATCCACTGGGTGTTGCTTGCGTCGTCTGATTTGAAGCAAACGCGGGAGACGTCTCCCCTCGTTCGCCCCGTGGATCTACCGACCTTAAGGACTTCATCTCCCACCATAGCGACCCCATAATCGCGAGTAATGCTGTAGTGAGCCGTGTCCGGGTCGACGCTTGTTCCCCAATCGCTGCTTGGCTTGGCGATCCAGCCCCGATTGTACTTCACGCCGGACGAGAATTCGACAAATGCCGAATCGGAATGTCGGCAACCGTCGCTATCGGTGCAACCGACCAATGTAGTCGAGAACGCCGGGTCGATGTCCTCGTTACCGATAAGGTTGTACGAACTGGGCTGATGCACACGGTTGCTGGACGTTACGCCGCCGTCGTAAGGCGGAGCTTCCGTGCAGTGGCCAGCCGTGACCATGCCGGCAGTACCTCCCCTGACGGCCACGAACCCCATCGTGCAATTCCTGCCGCCTATGTTGATTTGGTAGCCACCCGCCATTTTGTCCTTGTAGGCCCGTCCCTGCACCGAGTGGCTGCTTGAGGTCGGTTGTTCCTCCACCGCTACCGTCACGGCTGCGCGTGGTATGCCTATACCTTCAAGGAACGTGTAAATGGGTTCGACATTCGCCTCGTTCACCACTCCGATGTAGAGCTCGTTTGCGCCTTCGTCCAGGTCGGTCATCATCACCCCTTCCTGGTTCCACAATCCCTCTGACTCCATCAGGGCATACCAATCAGAAAGCTGGGTGATGGTGTAGTCGCCCTTGATGACGTTCAGCCTCAAGCCCGGCTTCACGTCAAACCGTTTCTCAACCTCCTCCCGCGCTTTTTCCTGTTTGGCCGCTTCAGTCGTGTCCCCGGTGAGGTAAATGTTCAGCACGCTCTGGCTATCGGACAGGAAAACGCCGCCGAATTCCGGAACCTCGTTCGATACTTCCTTCAACAATTCGTTGGGGTCCTTATAGGTTGACGGGTCAAAGTCGGTCGGTGACCCTTGCATCCACGCGAATCCTCCCATGGCCACTGTCAGGGCGAAAATCCCAGCTATCGTCAAAAATCGTCTCGATACCATAGCGTTACCTCCTTCGAATGCCTACGTTGGAGACATTATAACGAGCCATGATTTAATATATCAATATAGTGAATTTAATCACATCGATCTGAGGTAAGGAGAATGAAGCCGCCCGTGGGCGCTGAAGGCGCGGCGACCAAAAGCGTCGCTGACAACCAGACGGTCGTACCCGGACGATGTGCGAATGGACCGGGTTCGGCTGCGCTGGGCACTCGAGCTGGGGGCGTGGTGGATTAGCGGACGCGGCCGGCCCCACGATGCCGGGGCTGACGGCGGGGCGTGGTGGCTCATTCCTGAGTTAGAGACGGCAGCGGCGAGCGGCCAGCAAGCGCCGGGCAAGCGATCACCGGCGGGGCGGGCCAGGCGCTTGCTAAATCCGTTCCCTGGGGTAATCGCGCGGGCGATAATCAATGCAGTTTACGGTTTTTCCAGCCTTTCCCGATTGAAAGCTGGCGGGTCCGTCCCCGACCCGGACCGATTGCCTGGGATCGAGCCTCGCTCTCCCCGCGTCGGTTTCAACAAGGACAAACGCCACCCGCTGCGTGACGCGGATCACGGAGTCGAGCCATGCTCCTCCGGCGTCCACGTCGATGCGGGACACCACACCAGGCTGAAGCCGTTTCGCAAAGCGGTGGTCGGCATCGCCAACATCGTCCAGGAGGTGACAGCGGAACCAACTCCCAAGCCCAGGGCCTGAACCCGTAGGTCCAACTTCCAGAGCGTACACGACACCGCGCTCACCCCCCACGCTGCCGCTGGAACGGCTTGGCCCCCCGGCTGCGTCCTAACGTCTCGGCGCCGTCGCTCAAAAGCGGCAGCGACGATCTGGCGTTCGCCTCACGCTCCGGCTGGACGCTGTTGCCGGACCGGTAGCGCGCCGCTGCTGCGCTGTCTCCGTTGACGCCGCGTTCGTCCACCGCGTAGCTCCCCCCTCCTCATTCACGGCTATCGCCAAGTCTGCGCTGGCGCTGATTCCACCGCTCCGTGGCGTAGCCGTTCCCCCTCTCGCCGCTGCCGTCCCCGTTGGGACCCGGCGGCGTTCTTCGTTGCGCCCGGCGCGTTGCCGTCGCCGGTTCACGGCGTCGCCGCGCAACTGCAACTGCTCTCCCCCTTCCCACCAGATTCTCCCCACGCGCCGCGTCAGCTTCCTGGGCGACGTCTGTCCCGGGACGACGTGGGTCTGCTCCGTTCTGGCGCAATGCGAACGCTACCAACTGGCCAAGCGCCGGATTCTCATCCCCGGCTGGGACACCCCGACTTGAGCCCTTGATGCCGCCGCGCTGACGGCGACTGCCATCGCAACCCTGTCAACCATGAAGACGACAACGGAGGAACACCCATGACCGAACCGTAACCGCCCAAGCCATCGCCGACGCTCCCGTGCCGGGCGGTGGAAGCCACTAACCAGGGGCCGCCAAAGCGGCCGCTCAACCAGATCACAACCGAATACATACCTGAATCCCAGCGGGGTCGGCCCTGAACCGAAAGGTACGGGGCCGGCCCCGCTTTCTGCGTTTTGGAGGAAACGACATGAAGGCCAATACCAACACCGTCAACTACAACGTCGAACCCACCGTACAGGCCAACGGCAACCATAACGACCACGCCAGCCGCGTCAACTGCACCGATGAGGCCGCCGCCAGCGGCATCGTCGCCGGCCGGGCCGAGTCCCACCTGTCCGTGGCCGCCAGGGAGCGCGGCCTCAACATCAACGAACTGGCCGCCCTCATGGACGTCGGTCCCTCTCATCTCTCTCAGGTCGCCAGGGGCAAGAAAAACCTAACCCCCTACATGCGCGGTAAGATCGAAGCGGTCCTGGGCCACGTCCCTCCCCAGGGCGTCGTCCACCGACGGGACGGCGTGGTCAAAGGCGGAGAGAGCACCTACCTCCGGGAGCGAGCCAGGGAACAGGGTCTCACCCTGCGGCAGGTTGCGGACCGCACGGGTCTGACCTATGGGTACGTCGTGCAGGTCAGCCGAGGCCAGCGCAATCTCAGCCCGTCCGCCCAGGCCCGGATGGAGACGGTGCTGGAGGCTCCGGTGAAGGTGGAGACCGCCCAGCCTGCCGACATCAACCCGCAGGCCCTGTGGGAGCGCATGGACGCTCACGGCTGGTCCCAGAACGAAACGGCGCGGCGGGCCGGCATCAGCACCGGGATGCTCTCCCAGGTGATGAACGGCCATCGCAAACCCTCCGGGGACGTGCTGAGGCGGCTGCACGAAGTGCTGTTCGCGCCTTCTCCGGCGGAACTGGTGGCGCCGGTGGAGCTGAAAGTCATGGCCTGGAAGAAGGGCGGGCGCAACGGCGTGGTGATCAGGGGCGCCGGCGGGCCACGGGCTGGAAATAAGCCTGGCGACGGCACCATCCGCGTCGGCGGTAGGGTCCCCTGGGGCGCCGAGGTCGAATTCGCCTACACCAGCGGATACGACCGCCACGGGCGGGTCTCCGTGAACCACCTGGTGGACGAGCGGGGCTGCTCCGCCATGCTGAAGCAGGGCGAGCGGGACACCGGTTAGCCCGCTTCCTTATCCTTGTCAAAGCGGGGGCACAGAATGCCAAGGCCCCTGAACAGGCCCCTGAACATTGACATCCAGCCACACCACATCGGCCGAACAGGTAAACCTCCCCTCAGTAGAGCCGCTCCCGGTTGGCCTCTTCCTCCTCGGCGTCAATCCGCCCGGCGTCGGCCCCGGCAATCTGGTCGGCCAGCACCTGCCCGTAGCTGGGATAGCACGACCGCTCTATCCGCGCCGACGGGTCCCAGAGACGGCCCCGCAGCAGCGCCCTCCCGCAGTGCAGGAAGGCCTCTTCCACCGTCACCTTCAACCCCGACAGCGGAGCCCGCCCGCCCACGGTCATTGGTCCCAGCAGCCCCTGGCCGGTAACGATCTCCGCCTTCCCCTTCACCCGCAGCGTCTCGTTCATCCCCGGCACGAAGAACAGCAGGCCCACCCCGGGATTCTCCACCACGTTCTGCAAGGAGTCCACCTGGTTGTTGCCGGGACGGTCCGGCAGCAGCAGGGTCCTCTCGTCCAGCACCCGCACGAATCCCGGCGGGTCGCCCCGGGGCGAGGCGTCGGGCTGGCCGTCGGCGTTGCTGGTGCTCAGCACGCAGAAGGGCGACAGGGCAATGAAGTTCCGGCAGTGCTCGTCCAGCCGGTCCAGCACCTTCTGCGCCGCCCGGGGCGCCGGGGGCCGGTAGGTCTCCCGCAAATCCCCTCTATTGGAAATGGTCATGGCGAACCCCCTTCAGCTTCCCCGCAACCGGCGCAGTTCCTCTGCCAACTCCCGGTTGCGAGCCTCGGCCTGGATGCGAGCCTCTTGTTCCGTGTTGGCGCGGGCCTCGGCGGTATCAGCGCGGGCTTGCTCCCGAAGCCGGGCTTCCCGCTCGGTTTCTGCCCTGGCCCGCTCGCTCTCCAGGGTGGCGATGGGCGCGCCCGCAGCCGGGTCGTAAAACACCAACCGCCCTACCACCCAGCGCAGGTGCAGCCCCAGCGCCCGGCTGTACCCCTGCAACACCCCGCCGGGCAGTTCCTCAATCTCCACCGGCTCGTACCGGCCCTCCACCAGAAGGTCCCCGGCCAGCCTCGTCCCGTGATGCTCCCCGGTCTCGTCGAAGCGCCAGTACTCCCCTATGCCCAGGGACTCGTAGTAGTCCCGCTTGTCTCCCACGTCATGCTCCCCCGTGCTCTCCGACGCCACCTCCAACACGAAGTCCGGCGGTTTCCCCTGCTCCTCTACTACGTACCCGTTGCTGGCCCGGTAGGCCGCCGGGTCCACGCCGAAGGCCACCATCAGGTCGGGGTACCGCGCCCGGCGCTTGTCGAAAGCGGCGTCCGGGGCGATCCACCGGTCGGCCTCCACCAGGGTGGTCTCCGGGTGGCCCAGGTGCTGGGCCAGGTAGTGGGCGTTGCCGGTCTTCGCAATGTGGTCGAACTGGGTCACTTCATCAGGCTCGCGGTCGGGTATGTCGGGCAGGCGGAAGCGTTGCCGGACTTTCGGGGCCCTGGGGGTCTTGCTGCTGGCGCTGGTGTCGGCGGTGGTCACGGCGAACCTCGGCTTATCTGGCGTTGGGCGGGCCTGGCGTTGGGGTCCCGGTGGGCGGTGGGCTGGCTGGTTGGGGGGGATTATACCAGCGCCGGCCAGGCGCCGGCAGGCTGGCGAAAATGCCCGAACCTGCCGGGGAGCCGTCTTGCGGCGGGCGGCGAATTCGCGGATAATCGTTATTGCTGCTTGAAGAGCATTGCTGCTTCAAGAAGACAATTTCAAGAAAACAATCGACGACGCCGGGCGAGGTCCCAGTTTTGGGCAACGTTTACGGGACGCGGCCCCTGGCGGCGAGAAGGTGATTAGCGATGGTGGCCGAGCTCATGGCGAAGACCCTGAAGACCCTGGGGAAAGCAGGCAACGCTTCATACCTACCCCTTTCAGCCCCCCCCCCCCCCGACTTCCGGGGGCGTCGTGCTGACCCGGCGGCGCGCCCTGTGGGCGCTGCCCCTGCTGCTCCTGGCCGTAATGATGGCGGCGGCGCTGTTCGCGCTGACGCCGGCGCAGCCGGCCGGCGCGCAGCAGGCGGCGCAGACCTTCGTCGCCAACACCGGTCAGTCAAGCCTAGCTGGGACACATTTGGAATATGATTTCGCCCAGGCGTTCACCACCGGCAGCAACAGCGCGGGCTACAGCCTGCGCAGCGTCGGCGTGGAATTCGCCACTATCCAAAGCGGCTTCAGCTCTTCGTCCCTCACCGCCAGCATCCACGCCGACTCCGGCGGGTCTCCGGGCAATTCCCTCGGGACCCTGACCAACCCCGCCAGCTTTCCCGTCTCCAGTTCGGACCAGACGCTGACCTTCACCAGCAGCGCGGGCATCGACCTTGCGGCGAACACCACGTACTTCCTGGTGATCGATCTAAGCAGTGCCGAGTCTGCTTCGTTGATGCGCCTAACGGGTTCGGACAGCGAGGACGGCGGAGGCCAGGCCGGCTGGAGCATCGGCGACGGTTTCTCGAGACGAGCGTGGAACACAACGGGCGCGTGGAGCACCTTCGCCTCGTCAATGAAACTCAGCCTGGGCGGCGTCAGCAAGCCTTTCCTGGTGAGCAACTTCGGGCAGGCGGACGGCGGCACCGGCAATTTCGTCCAGCACGACCACGCGCAGGCGTTCACGACGGGCGCCAACGCCGGCGGGTACACCCTGACGGGCGTCGACTTCTCGTTTCCGCAAATCAACGACGGCGCGCTGGCTTCGAAGCTGACTGCCGAGATCAGAAGCGACAGCAGCGGAGCGCCGGGCGCGGTGGTCGCCACCCTGACCAAGCCCGGCACGATCGCCGCCGGCACGAACAGCTTCACGCACTCGGGCGTGGCGCTCGCGGCGAACACCACGTACTGGGCGGTGCTGGACGTCACCCTGGTCCTGCTTCCCGGCGCCAACACCATCCGGAACACCGCGTCGGACGCCGAGGACGCCGGCGGCGCGGACGGCTGGACCATCGCCGACGATGGCCACTTCCGGACCTGGAACTCCGTCGGCGCCTGGACCCCCTTCGGCCAGTCCCGCAAGATCACCATCCACGGCACGGCCGTCGAGACGGTCGAGACGGAGACCTTCGTCGCCAACACCGGCCAGGCGGACGGAGGCACCTCATTCCTGGGCAATGACTTCCACCAGGCGTTCACCACCGGCGGCAGCAGCTTCGGCTACACCCTGCACAGCGTCGAAGTGGAGTTCTCCACCATCGACAGCGCCTTCAGTTCCTCGGCGCTGACCGCCAGCATCCACGCCGCCTCCGGCGGGTCTCCGGGCAGCTCGCTGGGGACGCTGACCAACCCCGCCAGCTTTCCCGCCTCCACCTCGGACCAGACGCTGACCTTCACCAGCAGCGCGGGCATCGACCTTGAGGGGAGCGCCACCTACTTCCTCGTGATCGACATGGACGCCGGCCAGAGTTCTTCGAGGGTACGCCTGACGGGTTCGGACGCCGAGGACGGCGGGGGCCTGGCCGGCTGGAGCATCGCCGACGGCGCTGGGACGAGAACGGCTTCCTCGACGGGCGCGTGGACCCCCAACGTATCGTCACTGAAGATCAGCCTCGACGGCGTCAGCAAGCCGCGGCCGTCGCGGGTGAGCATCCTTGGCGGCGGCGCCGTCACCGAGGGCGTCAGCGCCAGCTTCACGCTGAGGGCGGTACCGGCGCCCCCGGCAGACCTGCCGGTGAGCGTCACGGTGACCACGACCGGCGACTTCGGGTACGGGACCCTGCCCACCAGCGTCACCATCCCGGCCTCGGGCAGCGCGACGCTGGAGATCGCCACCACCAACGACGACGTGGACGAAGCCCACGGCTCGGTGACGGTGACGCTGGTGGACGGGTCGGACTACGACCTGGCCACGTCGCTGGGGACGGCGACGGTCCGGGTGCGGGACGACGACCCGCCGCTGGTGAAGAACACCGGTCAGTCGAGCGGCCTGGTGCAGGGCCTGCACGTGGACCTGGCGCAGGGTTTCGACACCGGCGGCAACCCCTCGGGGTACACCCTGACCAGCGTGGACGTGGCCTTCAACCGGTCCACCGAGGACTTCGGCTCCAAGCTGACGGTCACCGTCCACAAAGGTGCCAACGGGGCTCCCGGCACGGTCGTGGGGACCCTGGCCAATCCCGACTGGGTGAACCGGCAGGCCGGCACGTACCGCTTCACGCACCCGGGCGTCGCGCTCGAGGCGGACACCCGCTACTGGGTCGTGCTGGACGCAACCGGACTCACGGAAGGCAACAGCCAGGTGAAGTTCACGCAGAGCAACTCCGAGGACGCGGGCGCCGCGCCCGGCTGGAGCATCAACAACGACGCTCGCATCCGCGCGCAGGGGGGCGGCAACTGGATCACCCTGGTCGGCGGCTCCACTCTGTCCATGGGAGTCAACGGCCGGCTGCTGCCCCACGCGGACGGTTCCTACACCGTGCCCTTCGACTGGCCGCTGAAGCCGACCCGGGTGGGCGCGGGCGAGACGTTCCGGCTGCTGATCATCACCGACGACTGGCGCGACGCCACCGCCACCGACATCGCCGAATACGACGCCCACGTGTGGGACTCCATCAGAACCGGGCACGCCGCCATCCGGCGCTACGCCGGCCAGTTCCGGGTGGTGGGCTCCACCGCCGCGGTGGACGCCCGGGACCACACCCGGACCAATCCCAACGACGCCGGGCACCCGGACGCGCCCATCTACTGGCTGAACGGCGAGCGGGTCGCGGCGAACAACGCCGGCTTCTGGTCCGACACCTGGGAGAACTGGGCGATGGCGGACCGCCGGATCGAGACCGGCAAGCGGTACCCGGACAACGACTGGCCGTGGACCGGCACCATGACCGCCGGGACGAAGCACGCCTCGGACCACCTGGGCAACAGCGGCAACGTCGCGCGCGGACGGTTCTGGACCCAGGACGGGGACACGGGCCCCATCGACTGGAATCGCGCACCCAGCACCGAGCCCCACGCGTTCTACGGCATCTCTCCGGTGTTCCGGGTGGAGCCCACGCCGGTGAACGCGCCGCCCGGTGAGCCGGCGGTGATGAGCAACCTGGGCCAGGCGGACGGCGCGGCGTTGAGTGTGACGACGGTCAGCACCGTACGTGACCGCGCGCAGTCGTTCCGCACCGGCAGCAACGGCGGCCACTACCGCCTGAACAGCGTCGACGTCGAGTTTGCCGAGATCGGCGACGCCGACGCCGCCCGTGATCTGAGGGTACAGATCTGGGCCAACTCCGGCGGAGCGCCGGGCAGTACCGCCGCCGACGTCCTGACCGACCTGGCGCGCCCCTCCATGCCGGTGGGCAGCAGCGACCGGACCTTCACCTTCACCTACCAGGGCGACGACGGTTCGGGGCTGCGGCTGGAGCCGAACACCACCTACTGGGTGTACGTATACGACGCGTCCGCGCAGCCCAACAGCAGGTACGCCCTTCGCGCCACCGCGTCGAACTCCGAGCGCCGGCAGGGCCTGCGCCTGCCCGAGGGCTGGAGCATCGGCGACGGCCACAGGTCCTGGTCGCTCTACCCCAACCCCGCCGTCTCCTGGAGCGCCCACTCCGAGGCGCTCAAGATCGGCCTGAACCTGGGGGCCGCCGACGCCTTCGTGCAGTTCCGGACCTGCGCGGGCACGGTCTCGGGCAACGACTGCGACACGGGCTGGGTGGTCGCCAACTACAACAGGCACGACCCGCCGCCGCCGATCACGCTGACCGAGGGCGGCCCGGCGGTGACCTACCAGTGGCAGGCGGTGGACCCCCACCAGCGCCGGCACTTCTACGTCGCCAGCCAGGTGGCTGAGCCGCTCAGCCACCACGGCGGCTACATCGGGCCGGGCAAACCGGACCGAGACCGGCTGATGTGCCACACCGGGAGCCGCAGCCCCTACAACCTGGGCGACCCCATCGTCGAAGGGCTTGGCCGGGATGGGATCAACTTCGGCTACGGCAGCACCGCCGGCCCGCTGCTGGACCGGCACGACGGTTGCCCCTTCTCGTCGCAGTCCGTCTACGAGGGCGACGCCAACAAGTGGCGCCCGGTGAGCCTCGCCGCCGGCCAGGACAGCGACGCCTTCGACCACGGGACGTTCCTGATCCACCGGCCCCACGCCGTCGGCCACAACTTCTATGAAAATGGCGTGCTGTACCAGGTGGAAGGCTTCGACTACCCCGAGGTGCGGGTGCCGCTCATCATCAGGGACGACGACCAGTGGGAGCAGACCCTAGAGTTCTCCATCGACGACGGGACCACCTGGACCTCCATCGAGGACGGCGGGCTCAATCTGGCCTTCCCGGCCTCGCTGAACACCGGGCGCAAGGCGCACTACTTCTGGGTGCGGACGAAGAACGACCCGCCGGCGGACCAGGACAAGCGCTTCTCCATCAACGCCGACTTCGCCGAGGCGCTGCTGCGCAGCGGCACGTCGGAGTACTTCCGGTCCCACCGGGTCTGGTTCACCAGCCCCGCCGCCTCGCACCTGCACACCTTCAGAACTGACAGCGCCGTCAGCGCCGGCTCGGTCACGGTCAGCCGCACGCCGGTCCAGGTCGACATCCACGTCGGCGCCAACGTGGTCGGCAACGTGACCTTCCAGGTCGAGGGCTACAAGCTGTACGAGCGCAGCGACAACCAGATCTCGACGGAGACGCCGCCGAAGACGGTGCGCACCGACAGCTTCAGCTTCCACCGCACGCTGGGCTCCTGCGTGGGCTGCCAGCGGCTGCTGGGCGACCTGCCCGACCCGGTGGTGGAGCGCGTGGGCGATTTGACCTACGCCAACCTGTCGGACACGGGCATCGACCTGAGCTGGCCGCGGGTGGTCGGGGCCGAGGGCTACGAGGTGCGCTACTGGTCCACCACGTCGCCCTTCCCCGGCGTCCCGGCCGACGAGGCCTGGTTCGGGGCCGAGCCCAACGACCCGGCCTGGAACATCCGCCACCTGGAGCCGGACACCGAGTACCGGGCGGTGGTGTACTACCAGGACCACGGCGCGACCCAGCTGAGCACCGCCAGCCCGGTGAT
Organism: Dehalococcoidia bacterium; assembly: GCA_965207585.1. GTDB lineage: Bacteria > Chloroflexota > Dehalococcoidia > Lucifugimonadales > UBA3495 > Bin87. The sequence continues at coordinate 1,372,527 of CBDBMT010000003.1, forward strand.
CCGCTTCACCACGCTGTCGGCGGGCTCGCCGGTGGAGGCGGAGCCCGCGTCGGTGATCGTGGAGCGGGTGCCCGAGGTGTCGATCAGCGCCGCCGGCGGGACGATCACCGAGGGCGAGGACGCGGTCTACACGGTCACCGTGAACCCCGCGCCCGACGCGCCGCTGGACGTCAGGGTGGGCGTGGCCGGCCCCGGCTCCGTGGTCGCCGCCCAGCACCTGGGGGAGCGCACGGTGAACGTGCCCACCGGCGGCAGCGTCTCCTTCACCATCCCCACCGTCGACGACACCGGTTGGGGCTCCAACGGGATGCTCGGCGCGACGGTGCGGTTCGGCGAGGGCTACCGGCTGAACAGGTTCAGGAGCTACGCCTCGGTCTACGTCGCCAACAACGACCTGCCGCCGCCGCCGCCGGTGCAGCTCAAGCGCGTCTCCGACACCACGGCGACCGTCGCCTGGAAGCCGCAGGGGGACGGCGCGTCCTACCTGGTCGTCTGGCACGAGAGCTTCACGGGCGTCCCGGTCCTGACGGAAGTCACGACCACCGCCACCGAGCACCAGCTCACCGGCCTCAAGCCGCAGTCGCACTACGTGGTCTCCGTCCTTCACGGGACGAACCAGCTGGACCAGATCACCGTGCGGACCCTGGCCGCCGGCGCGACGCCGAAGACCTTCACGGTGGACTTCGAGACGCCCGCGCCCAACACGTCCGTGCCGGTGATCAGCGTGACCGCCGACGGCGACGTGACCGAGGGCGGGGACGCGACCTTCACGGTCAGCGCCAACCCGGCGCCGGCGGCGGACCTGGACGTGAGCGTCACGGTGTCGCAGAGCGACGACTCCGGAGTATCCATAGAACATCGGACGGTGACCATCCCGGCGGCGGGCTACGCCGCGCTGACGGTGGCCACCACCAACGACGAGGTGGACGAGCCCGACGGATCGGTCACGGTCACCGTCGACGCCAGCGCCAGCCTCGACTACCGGGTGTCCTCGTCCCAGGGGACGGCCGTCGTGGTCGTGTCCGACGACGACGGCGGCTACACGGTCAACCAGGGAACGATCGCCAGGGTCAGGGAGCTGGCGTCGCAGACCCAGCACGGCGCGGCCCACGTGAACCGCTGGAACCGGGTGCTGCTGGCCTTCGGCGAGCACGACGGCACCGGCGTCACCGGCGGCCCGATGACGGCGGCCGAGGCCCAGGACATGGCGGACAATCACAGCAGCCCGGTGTGGGACCTGGTGGTCGTCGAGCTGACCGCCCTGGAGGCGGCCGCGGCGCAGACGCCGCCACCGCCGCCCACGCCCGAGGTGAGCGTCACCGCGGGCAGCGGGGTGACCGAGGGCGGCGACGCCAGCTTCACGGTGACGGCCAGCCCGGCTCCGGCCTCCAACCTGGCGGTGAGCGTAACGGTCTCCCAGAGCGGCGACTACGGCGCCACCACGGGCCAGCGCACGGTGACCGTCCCGACTTCGGGCAGCGTCACCCTCAACGTGGGTACCACCGACGATACTACTGACGAGACCGACGGGTCGGTCACGGCCACGGTGAACGCCGGCAGCGGCTACACGGTGTCCTCGACCCAGGGCGCGGCCACGGTGGCCGTGTCCGACAACGACGCCGCCTCCACGCCGGTGGTGAGCGTCAGCGCGGGCAGCGGGATCACCGAGGGCGGCGACGCCGTCTTCACGGTCAGCGCAAACCCCGCCCCCGCCGCCAACCTGGACGTGAGCGTAACGGTGTCCCAGAGCGGCGACTACGGCGCGGCCACGGGCCAGCGCACGGTGACCGTCCCCACCTCGGGCAGCGCCACCTTCACCGTCGGCACCACCGACGACAGCACGGACGAGACCGACGGGTCGGTCACCGCCACGGTGAACGCCGGCAGCGGCTACACGGTGTCCTCGACCCAGGGCGCGGCCACGGCCGACGTCGCCGACAACGACGATCCGGTCGTCGAGGAGCAGACGGGCTACACGGTGGACCCGGACGTGGTCGCCAGGGTCAGGGAGCTGGCGTCGCAGACCCAGCACGGGACGGCCCACGTGAACCGCTGGAACCGGGTGCTGCTGGCCTTCGGCGAGCACGACGGCACCGGCGTCACGGGCGGCCCGATGACGGCGGCCCAGGCCCAGGACATGGCGGACCGGCACAGCAGCCCGGTGTGGGACCTGGTGGTTGCCGAGCTGACGGCGCTGGAGGCGGCGTCAGCGCAGACGCCGCCGCCGCCGCCCACGCCCGAGGTGAGCATTTCCGCGGGCAGCGGCATCACCGAGGGCGGCGACGCCACCTTCACGGTGACCGCCAGCCCGGCGCCTTCGGCCAACCTGGACGTGAGCGTCACGGTGTCCCAGAGCGGCGACTACGGCGCCGCCACGGGCCAGCGCACGGTGACGATCCCCACCACGGGCAGCGCCACCCTCACCGTGGGCACCACCGACGATAACGCCGACGAGACCGACGGGTCGGTCACGGCCACGGTGAACGCCGGCAGCGGCTACACGGTGTCCTCGTCCCAGGGCGCGGCCACGGTCGGCGTGTCCGACAACGACGACGCCCCCACGCCGGTGGTGAGCGTCAGCGCGGGCAGCGGGGTGACCGAGGGCGGCGACGCCGTCTTCACGGTGACCGCCAACCCGGCCCCGGCGTCCAGCCTGGCGGTGAGCGTGACGGTATCCCAGAGCGGCGACTACGGCGCCGCCACGGGCCAGCGCACGGTGACGATCCCCACCACGGGCAGCGCCACCCTCACCGTGGGCACCACCGACGATAACGCCGACGAGACCGACGGGTCGGTCACGGCCACGGTGAACGCCGGCAGCGGCTACACGGTGTCCTCGTCCCAGGGCGCGGCCACGGTCGGCGTGTCCGACAACGACGACGCCCCCACGCCGGTGGTGAGCGTCAGCGCGGGCAGCGGGGTGACCGAGGGCGGCGACGCCGTCTTCACGGTGACCGCCAACCCGGCCCCGGCGTCCAGCCTGGCGGTGAGCGTGACGGTATCCCAGAGCGGCGACTACGGCGCCACCACGGGGAAGCGCACGGTGACCGTTCCCACCACGGGCAGCGTCGCCCTCACCGTTGGCACCACGGACGACGCCGCCGACGAGACCGACGGGTCGGTGACGGCCACGGTGAACGCGGGCAGCGGCTACACGGTGTCCGCGTCCCAGGGCGCTGCCACGGTCAGCGTGTCCGACAACGACGCCGCCCCCACGCCGGTGGTCAGCGTCAGCGGCGGCAGCGGCATCACCGAGGGCGGCGACGCCACCTTCACGGTGACCGCCAGCCCGGCCCCGGCGGCGGACCTGGACGTGAGCGTCACGGTGTCCCAGAGCGGCGACTACGGCGCGGCCACGGGGCAGCGCACGGTGACCGTTCCCACCACGGGCAGCGTCACCCTCACCGTGGGCACCACCGACGCCGACGCCGACGAGACCGACGGCTCGGTGACCGCCACGGTGAACGCCGGCAGCGGCTACACGGTGTCCTCGTCCCAGGGCGCGGCCACGGTGGCCGTGTCGGACAACGACGACGCCCCCACGCCGGTGGTGAGCGTCAGCGCGGGCAGCGGGGTGACCGAGGGCGGCGACGCCGTCTTCACGGTGACGGCCAGCCCGGCCCCGGCGTCCAACCTGGCGGTGAGCGTAACGGTGTCCCAGAGCGGCGACTACGGCGCCGCCACGGGCCAGCGCACGGTGACCGTCCCCACCACGGGCAGCGCCACCCTCACCGTGGGCACCACGGACGATAACGCCGACGAGACCGACGGGTCGGTCACCGCCACGGTGAACGCGGGCAGCGGCTACACGGTATCCTCGACCCAGGGGGCGGCCACGGTGGCCGTGGCCGACGACGACGACGCTCCCACGCCGGTGGTGAGCGTCACCGCTGGCAGCGGGATCACCGAGGGCGGCGACGCCGTCTTCACGGTGACCGCCAGCCCGGCCCCGGCGTCCAACCTGGACGTGAGCGTAACGGTATCCCAGAGCGGCGACTACGGCGCCACCACGGGCCAGCGCACGGTGACCGTTCCCACCACGGGCAGCGTCACCCTCACCGTGAGCACCACCGACGACGACGCCGACGAGGCCGACGGGTCGGTCACCGCCACGGTGAACGCGGGCAGCGGCTACACGGTGTCCTCGACCCAGGGCGCGGCCACGGTGGCCGTGTCCGACGACGACGACGCCGCGCCGGAGGCTGAGATCACCGTCACCGTGGCGGACGCCTCGGCGGTGGAGGGCGACGTGCTGGAGTTCCGGGTGGTGCTGTCGGCGGCGTCCACCGAGGAGATCCGGGTGCGGTGGTACACCGCGCCGGCCTACCACCTGCTGGACGACCGGGCGCACCGGTCCGACTACCAGACGACGGAGGGAGAGCTGGTGTTTGCGCCGGGAGTGACGGAGCTGACGGGGGAGGTGTGGCTGGAGCAGGACGAGGATGAGGAGCCGGACGAGTACTTCGCGGTGGAGGCGTTCCTGCCCGGGAGCCTCGTCTCGCCCGACGCGGTGGGAACCATGACCATCGTGGACGACGACTAGGCCGGAGCCGCTGAAACGGCAAAGCACCAGAAGGGGCCGGCGGCGACGCCGCCGGCCCCCTTGCCTTGTTCTGCCCCACGCGCGGAACGCAGCCTGGGGACGCGGCGGTCCAACGTCCCCGGTGCGGCGCTGGCACGGGAACGGCAATGTCCTTCCTTGCCGGCGGGACCGGCAAGAGGCCGCCCCGGCAGATTGCCCCTGAAAAAAAGCTTTGCCGACTTTCGCATGAGCCAGCGTTCAGCCTCGCTGCGACGGTACGGGAAAGGAGCGGGGCAAGCCGGACCGGGAAAGGCGGGCAGCCGTCGTCCCGGGTGGCGGCGATGGCCGGCCTCGAGACCCGGGGCAGGGCAATCGCGTCTTATCCGAGGAGGACTTTGAGCAGGTAGTCCTCGTCCCATCCGGCGTTGAGTCGTTTGCCCTGGATGCCTACTTTCAGCGTTCTCTCGTTTTTCAAGAGGTTGTGTCCGATCTGGCGCAGGGTGTTGATGTTCTGTGGTCCGTGGTCTTTGCGGACTCGGCACTGGTCCTCCCGAAAGGACACGTCCAGGGTCCAGTGCAACGAGTTTTCGATGCTCCAGTGGCCTCTAATGGCGGCCAGCAGTTGTTCCGCTGACCCGGCCAGACTGCTGATGTAGTAGCGGGGCTGGCTGGCGTCGCCTGCTGCGGTGGTGCGGTGGCCCACCACCCTGACGGCGGCTTTCAGTTCCGGCCATTGCCCCTGGGGGTCCAGATAGTCCAGGCAGTCCGGCTCGGTGATGACCCAGCATTCCCGCCGTTCCACCCGCCCGTGTCCCTTGTCCAGGGTTTGAGCGTAGTCATAGGGCACGCCGTCAAAGCCCAATGCCTCGGCCCCTTCGAACAGGTCTTGAATATTCTCGTACAGTTGACCCTGGTTCTCCTTCACCGCCAGCACATAGTCGGCACCACCATCTGTGATCTGCTGCGCAATCTCTCGCTGGCAGCCCATGGCGTCGATAGTTACGATACAGCCATTCAACTCCAGCATCTCCAGCAGTTGAGGAATGGCAGTGATCTCATTGGATTTCTCGTCGGTCTTGACCTGACCCAGGGTCAGGCTTTGCTGGGTGGCCCAGGCGCTGACCATATGGATGGCCCCCTTCTTCCCAGCACGGTCATAGGACCGTCGGGCCGTCTTGCCGTCGATAGCCACCACCTCGCCAGGCAACAACTCGGCGATGGCCTGGGTCCATGAGATGAAGCAATCCTGCAACTGCACTGGGTCCAGACGGGCGAAGACATCGCCGAAGGTGTCGTGGGACGGAATGCCGTGGGGCAGTTCCAGGAAACTCTGAAACCAGGCCAGCTTGCTCCTGCCGAACAGCTCGATATGAACCCAGGAATCAGCCCCACAGATGGTGGCGCAGATGGCGATGGCCAGGATGTCCACCAGTTTGTGGTGTCGGGTGCGTTCTACCCGGGGATCGTCCAACTCGGCGAAATGATCGAGAATGGTTGCCTTGGGTGCTTGTGCCATGCCCTCCTACCTCCACGACCTGCAATGGATCATCGGACATTAGCACATTTCTAAAAATCTCATTAAGACGCGATTGCCCTGAGACCCGGGGCAGCGCGCTCCCGGTGGCCGCGCCGACGTGATAGACTGAGGATACCCCGTCCGCCTCTTCCCACTGGGACGCGGTCAAATCGTCGCGATGAGATTTTGGCTCGTTTTTAAGTTAGAGATAACACCAGCGTATTCAACGTACCGCCATAACCCCAGCCAGGCATCATTCAGGCGGGTTCTGCCAATCGCCGATCATTTTCATAGTAGGCAAGGAGGCTGAAACAGATGATGAATGGAAAAATATCCCGGTTTTCCCCATCGGGCATATTAGCCGCCGCAATAGTCGCCGTGCTGGTGATTGCCGTCGCGGCGCTGGCCCTGCCGGCGAACCCGGCGGAGGGACGCTCCAACGCACCCCCCCCCGGCGAGGCCGCGCCAGCGGCGCCGCAGATCGCGCAAACCCCCGAGCTGAGCATCGCCGCCGAGTCCGACAGTGTCGTCGAAGGCGGCTGGGCCCAATTCACCATCTCGGCCAACCCTGCGCCCAGCAGCAGCCTGACGGTCCACTACACTGTATCGCAAACGGGTGAATTCGAACACCAAGCCAAACAACTCTGGATAGACAAAAACCTGGGCCGCAAGACCCTGACCCTCACCGGCGCCAGCGCCGCCATCGCAGTGCCCACGGTGGACGACGACAAGCGGGAGCAGGACGGCAGCGTGACCGTCACCCTCAACGCCAGTCCCGACTACACGCTGAGCGCGTCCAGCTCGGCTACGGTCGCACGCGTGGACAACGAACGCACTCCCCAGCTGAAGGTCGAGGCCGATGCCGGGGAGGTCAACGAAGGCTCGCCGGCTAGTTTCACCGTTACCACAATACCAACGGGTCGCTTGACCATGACGGTCAACTACCAGGTGATACACTACGGCGGGTACGTCGCCGCCGGCGATTTGGGCACGCAGAGCCTGACGTTCACCGGGCCCAGTGCAACCATCGCAGTTCCTACGATTCATGACAACGTCGCTGAACCCGACGGTTCGTTGACGGTCATGCTGCTCCCCGACAAGAGCTACCGGATGGGTGTGCCCAGCGTCGCAACCACCACGGTGAAGAACACCGACACTATCAAAGAGGTGCCGCGATTGAGCGTATCCGCCCCAGCTTCATCCCATTTCGAAGGGAGACCGGTCCGATTCATCGTCCAGGCCAACCGAGCGCCCAGCGGGAGTCTGACGGTTGACTATCAGGTGATAGAGAGCGGCGGTTACGTCAGTTCCAGAGACCTGGGCCGGAAGCAGATCACGCTCACCGGCTCCAGTGCCACCATCATCGTGCCCACTATCAGCGATAACGAAGCTGAGCCGTCAGGCGACGGTTCGGCGCTGGTGGCACTGCTCCCCGGCCGCGGCTACGCACTGCAGCGACAGAACGTGGCCCAGACCACGATCTTGAACGACGACCCGCTGCGCCCGTCAATCACCGTATCCGGCGGCCCGGGGATCACCGAAGGCGAAGACGCCGAGTACGTCTTCTCGGCGAGTCCCGCCCCCCAAAACAGCCTGACGATCCATTACACCGTGTCGCAAGACAGCGATAAGGTCGTGGATGGACAGGCCGTCAGCAAGACCCTGACGCTGACCGGCTCCAGAGCCACCGTCACCGTGCCCACGCTTGACGATAATGCCGGCGAACCGGATGACCACGTCTCGGTCACCGTCAACGACGGCAGCGGCTACAGTGTCGGCTCGCCGGCGTCCGCGTCGGTTCTGGTGCACGACAACGACAGCTACCCAACCGTCACCTTGTCGGGCGCACCTGCCAATGTTGACGAGGGCAACTCATTCGACCTGATCTTCCACATCAGCGAAACCCTGCCGTTGCACCAACACGGACTGTCGGTGAAATACAGGATAAACGACCGAGGACATGCCCGCACAAGGAATGCGTTCATCCCAAGACAGGTGACCCAAACCACAGTATCGATCACCCCCAAGGATGACAATTCGCACCATCCCGATGGCCCCTTGTCGGTCACCGTTCTCTCCGGTGAGAATTATCGGGTAGGCTCACCCAGCTCCGTGACAGTGAACGTCAGAGAAGACGACCCTGCCGGCGGGCCCCCGACCATCAGCCTCTCTGGACCTGCGTCCGTAACTGAGGGCGACCCGATGGTTTACACCGTCACCGCCAGCAGCGCCCCCCAAGGCGGAAGCGTACCGGTGCACTACCGCGTGGGACGAAGTTACGACTACGGCAAGCGTGTGGCTTCCAACCAACTGGGTCGCAAGTCCGTTTCGCTCACCGGAACCACGGCCACCATCACCGTGCCCACCATCGACGACGACATCTACGATGGGCCAGCGGCGTTCACTGTCGGACTCCGCGATGTCAGCGGATACCGCGTCGTGCAACGAACCGTTGGCACCCAAGTGGTGGACGATGACCCCAATCCAACGATCACCGTTGAGACGATTCCCGACTCCAATAACCCCGCGGTCGCCGAAGGCAACCCGGCCCGGTTCACCATCGCGGCCAACCCGGCGCCCGCCGGAGACCTGACGATCAATTATCGGGTCTACCAGGAGGGCGACTTCGTGGACGGCAGCTACCTTGGAAACTACAGCGTGACCCTCACCAACTCCGCTCCCAGCGCCACCGTCAGCGTCCCAACGCTGGACGACAACGTGGAGGAGCCACGAGGAAGGGTCGAAATCTACATTGCTTACGGACGTGGTTACACGTACGAAATCTACCCCGACGGATACGCCGTGTACTACGTTGATGACAACGACCAGCGAGGCAATCCCACCATCAGCGTGACCGGCCCGACGGAGGTGACCGAAGGCAGCGCCGTCGCTTACACCATCACGTCCAGTCCGGCGCCCAAAGGGAGCCTGACGGTCAATTACCGGATCAGCCAGGAAGGCGGCTTCGTGGCCGCCGGCGAACTGGGCCTGAAGTCAGTGACCATCACCTCCGCCACGACCACCGTCAGCATTCCAACCCTCGGCGACGACGTGGACGAGGAAGACGGCAGCGTCTCCCTCACCCTGGGCAGCGGAACAACGTACCGGCTTGACCCAACGGACTACTACGCCACCACCACGGTGGAGGACGACGACGTAGCCAACCCGGATCTGCGAATTATCTCCAGGAAAAGCAGCGTTGACGAGGGCGACACGGCCCAGTTCACGCTTTTCATCGAGCCACCGGCAGCCGGAGGTCTGACAGTCAAATATCGCGTCAGTCAATCCGGCGACTTCGTGGCCGCTGCCGGTCTGGGCGACAAGGAATTGGAAACCACCAGTCCAATTGTCTTCATCAGTTTGCCCACGGTTAACGACGATACCGATGAGGCGGACGGATCTGTAACAGTCACGCTACTCACCAGCACGGACTACAACATCGTCTCCGGCAGATCGTCTGCCACCATATCGGTGGCAGACGACGACTGAGGCCAGCCGCAACCAACTCAACATGAGGCAAGGGCGCTTGCGGGATGCCTGTGACGCCCTTGCCTCAAGGCAAATCGCTTGGCAGCGCGTCGACTTCAAACCGAGACCCGCCAGGGCCTTTCCAAAGTTAATCCGTCATTCCCGAGAAAGAACATCACCCCGTAGTTCATACGGGGCGGGAATCCAGGAGGTCGTCGTGTCCGAAATTTGCTGGATTCCGGCGAAAGCCGGAATGACGGTTAGGTGTGAAAGGCCGTAATCCTGGACTTTGGAACTCCTGGCTCATAACGGCCAGCTTTGAGCCACGTGGCTCATGCATACTGCTGTTGTCCAGTGGTTCGGTCCCATTAGCGTTTCACGATTGGCCAGCCGGTTGAGGGCGTTATGCCAGAGCAGGGTTCGGCCGGGGTAGGCTGGAGATGTACGCCAAAACTGCGGGAGGGTGGTTGCGTCAACTAACGGCTGAGGTGATAATGGTTATCACTTCTCGTGTGATGGCCGTTTCGGCAAGGAGGATCCGCGTTCCGGCGTCCGGAAGGTGAGGCAAGATGCCAATGTTCGTAAGGAGAACCCCCGTCACCGGGGCCCCGAGGCATCCAAGCAGACTTGGCTCGGTGAGAGGCGGCCTGTTGCTGCTCCTGACCTTCCCGGTCGTTTTCCTGGCTCTCGCCCTGTCAGTGGCCTGGCTACAGCCCGCCCACCCCGCTGACGCCCACGACGCCGCGAACGAAGGGGTTCAGGTGGCCGGAATGAACTCCACCGGGACGGCGGCCGAAGTATCAATAACGGGCGTCTCTGCACCGGAAGGCCACCCGGCCAGCTTCCTCGTGAGGCTCGACGGCGCAATCGACCGGGACGTGACCGTCCAATGGCAGACCGGCGACGACACCGCAGCCGGCGCCAACCCGGCCACGGCCGGCGAGGACTACACCCCGACGGCCACGGCTCAGACCTTGACCATACCCGCCGGAAGCGTCAGTTTCAACCTGTCGGTACCGACCCTACAGGACGCCATTGACGAATACAGCGAAACATTCCTGGTGCGGCTGTCGCATCCGACCAACGCCACCCTGTCGCCAACCGCCGCCGTTGCCGTTGGAACCATAGATGACGACGACGTGGCCCCCACGGTGTCCATAGCCGACGCCGCCTCAGTTACCGAAGGCGCCGGTCCCGGCGCCACGACCGACATGACATTCACGGTGAGCCTGTCGGCGGTGAGCGGCAAGGACATAACCGTTCACTATTCCCTGGGCGGTACCGCCACCGCCGGGTCCGATTACGACACGCCGGACCCGCTGGCAATAACCATCCCCGCCGGCCAGCAAACGGGAGACATTGTGGTTCCGGTGAAAAGCGACGAGTTGGATGAAGACGATAGCGAGACCGTCGTAGTTTATCTTCTGCAATCCGTCAACGCCGACCTGTCCACTCAAGAGGACGCCACCGTCGCCACGGGAATCATCGCCGACCCGGGGCAGGGGTTGATCCCGGAGGGCGAACTTGACGGCCCGCAGCTCGGCGAGGCTGTTGATGAAGTCAGCGTGACCGATTATCTCGGCCCGGACGGCGTCTACCGCATGCGCGACGGCGACGGAGAGCTTGAGCTGCGTCTGCTCTCGTCGTCCGGCGCGCACGATGCGTTGGTGGACGGCGACGGACAACAAGGCGACGTTGACCTTGAGGCACTCGCCGCAAGTGCGGGGGCGGCCTATGCGCCCGCGAGCAGCGGCGACCTCAACGGCACAGAGACGACCACGGTGGCCACGCCGAGCACCTGGCTGGCTGCCTCCAACGGCCAGCTCTTCCTGCTGGTCGGCGGCGTCAACGTCTTCTTCGCGCCGCACCTCGACGAGAGCGAGATCACGGCCATCCTGGCCGGTCACAACATTCCGGGCGACCGCGTCGAACCGCTCGGCGAGCTGCCCAACGCGTATCTGATTCGTACGGTCTCTGACCTCGAGACCTTACGACTGGCCGACGCGCTCTCGGCGGAAGCGGGCGTCGACAGCGCTGTGCCGAACCTCTACACGCCGCTGTCGGAGGGTCCCGAGTTGCTGCCGAAAAGCTATTCCTGGTTTACCCGCCTGGCGCAGGTGCGTTGCGGCAACCACAAGCAGTACCCTGACGCGCTGTCGGGCTGCCTCTGGCATCTGAACGCGGACACCAACTATCGTTTCGACGGCAAGGACCCGACGATCGACATCAACCTCGGCGACGCCTGGGCCTCGACCATGGGCGCGGGCGTGACCGTTGCCGTGATCGACCATACTTGGGAGTCGTCGCATCCGGACCTGGTTGGCAACGCAGATACCTCGCGCAGCAAACTGTGGGGCGGTCGGACCGGCGAGGACGGCACGAAGGAGAATGCCTTTCATGGTACTGCCGTGGCGGGTATTGTTGCGGCCCGCGACAACAGCATCGGCGGCCGCGGGGTCGCGCCGCGCGCGACGCTGGTCAACTACAACTTCCTCGACGAACAGTCGACGGCGAACGAGTTCTCGGCGATGACGCTGAACAAGGAGACGGTTGCTGTCTACAATTTGAGCTATGGCCTCTCGGATACCGCGAGGATCATGCGTAGAGGCGAAGGCTGGCGGCGCGCCGTGGAGGAAGGGCTGCGAGCCGGCTTCGGCGGCAAAGGCTCATCGTATGTGGTCGCCGCCGGCAACGGCGGGCGGTTTACAGGCGCAGATTGGGCGACACTCGACCAACAGAATAATCATCGCGGCGTGATCGCAGTCTGCGCGGTGAACCTCTACGGCACTGCGTCAGATTACTCGGAGAAGGGACCCAGCCTCTGGGTCTGCGCCCCCTCGGATGACACCAGCGGCACGTATCCAGGGATCCTGACCACGATTGGAAAGGGCAACTACATGGACTTCATGGGCGGGACCAGCGCCGCCGCCCCGATGGTCTCCGGAGTGATCGCGCTGATGCGCGGCGTCAACGATCAACTGACCTGGCGTGACGTGAAGGTCATTCTCGCCAACACCGCGCAGAAGAACGACCCCAGCAACTCCGGTTGGGTCAACGCCGGGGTCAAGTATGGATCGAGCACGGAGAAGTACTCGTTCAACAATGAGTACGGCTTCGGTACGGTCGATGCCTCTGCCGCGGTGCAAGCCGCGAGCAATTGGAACTTACTTCCGTCCGAGCAGCTGGCTCAGGTCTCTTCAAGCACCGTGGTGGCCTTACCAAGCTACGGCAACGAGGTCGAACTGACGGCGGACGTGACCACCGATATCGACTTCGTGGAGCACGTCACGATCGCGATCAAGGCTGACATCTATGATATGCGCCACTATCGCTGGACGCTGGTCTCGCCGTCCGGCACAGAGTCGCTGTTGTCCCCCGAATACTTGAACTGCGAACGTATCGTCTGCAATTGGACCGGAACGTTCCACTTCGGATCAAATCGACATTTGGGTGAAGATGGGTCGGGCACCTGGAAGGTTAAGGTGCGCCGCTACGAGTTTGATGTGACCGTCTGCGGCATTCCAGACTTGAAACTACATAGCATGCTGTGTCGGGGGCTGCAGGCATTTGACGAAGAGATCGAGTCGTTCAAGCTGGTCGTGTACGGGCACGCGGCCGAGGCCGGGCAGGCCGTCCAGTTGGCTGCCAACCCGCTGAGCGTGGCAGAGGGCGGCGAGGTCAACCTGAGCGTCCGGGTTGAGGGCGCAGCGCCAACGTCGAACCTCGTCCTGCCGCTTCGGTTCACCGATGGGGAAACGACCGCGCCCGGTTCGCCCGGCGCCGACTACGCCGCACTCGCGTCGATCACGATTCCCGCCGGCGCTACGTCCGCGACAGCAAAGGTTGCGACCACGCAGGACAGCGTCTATGAGGGCGATGAGACGTTCACGATTGCTCTCGGCGCGCTGCCGCCGGGCTTCAAGCGGGCCGGCGCCCCAGTGACCGTGACGATAGCGGATGACGATACGCTACCCACAGTGACGCTGAAGTCCTCGAGCGCCACCGTGACCGAAGGCGAGTCCGTGTCGATTACGGCCAGCCTCAGCAACCTATCGGACGAGGCGGTGATGCTCACCGTGAGCGCCGCGCCGGTCGCCCCAGCGGCCGCGGGGGACGGCTCCCTCGCGACACCCACGCTGACGATCGCGGCCGGCGCCGGCGACAGTACGGGCAACGTAACGTTCACGGCGACGGACAACGACCTCTACGAGCTGAGCACGGCGACGGCGAAGAGGTTCGCCATCTCCGCCACGACCAGCGGCGGTCGAGGCGTCGCCGATCCGGCCTCGATCACCGTTGAAATCGAGGACGACGAGTCGAAGCCCGAGGTGAGCATCACGGCCGGCGCCGGCGTGACTGAGGGTTCCGACGCTACGTTCACGCTGACGGCGACGCCGAAGCCGGCGGACGATCTGACTGTCAACGTGTCGGTCGCGGTGAGCGGAGACTACGGCGTTTCTGCCGGCACGCAGACGGTAACGATAACAACGAGCGGCGGCGCGACGCTCACGTTGGCGACCACGGGCGATCAGGTTGACGAGCCTGACGGTTCGATCACGGCGACCATCCAAGCAGGCGCCGACTACACGCCGTCGTCCACGACCTCGGCGACCGTCGATATCGCGGACGACGATACAGGCGCGGGCTACACGGTCGATCCGGACGTTGTAACGAAGGTCAAGGCGCTCGCCGCCCAGACGCACCACGGCCAGTCGCACGTGAATCGCTGGAACCGGGTGCTGGTGGCCTTCGGCGAGCACGACGGCACGGGGGTAACGGGCGGCGCGATGACGGCGTCGGAAGCCCAGGATATGGCGGACCAGTACAGCAGCCCGGTCTGGGACGAGGTGGTGGTCGAGTTGACCGCGCTGGAGGCGGCACCGCATCCGCCCACGCCCGAGGTGAGCATCGCGTCCGGCAGCGACGTGACCGAGGGCGGCGATGTCACGTTCACGCTGACGGCCAGTCCCGCACCAACGGCCAACCTCGATGTCACGGTCACGATCGCGACCGTAGGCGACTACGGCGTCACGGTCGGCTCGCGCACGGTGACGATCCCGACATCCGGCAGCAAGACCCTGACGGTCGCGACAACGGACGACCAGGCGCACGAAGCCGATGGCTCGGTCACGGCGACACTGGTTGACGGCGCAGACTACGACCTTGGCACGTCGAAGACGGCATCAGTGACGGTGTCCGACGATGATCCGCCGCCGATGCCGGTCGTCAGCATCTCGGGTGGGAGCGCCGTGACCGAGGGCGCCAGCGCCACGTTCACGTTGACAGCGAATCCTGCGCCGGCGGCCAGCCTCAGCGTGTCGCTGCTGATCGGGAAGAGCGGCGACTTTGGCGTGGCGAGCGGTTTCCGGACGGTGGCGATTCCGACCGGAGGCAACTTCAGCTTGACGATTCCCACGACCGGCGACTTGACCGACGAGGCCGACGGGTTCGTCAGTGCGACGCTGCGGGATGGCTCGACTTACGACCTGGGCACGTCCAGAACCGCCAAGGTGACGATCCTAGATGACGATGATCCGCCTCAGACGCCGGTGGTCAGCATCTCGGGCGGGAGCGCCGTGAACGAGGGCGGGAACGTCAGCTTCGAGTTGACGGCGACGCCGAAGCCGACGACCAACCTCGATGTCACGGTCACGATTGCCTCGGTTGGCGACTACGGCGTCACGGCGGGTAATCGGATGGTGACGATCCCAATATCGGGCAGCAAGACGTTGACGATCTCGACAACGGACGACCAGGCAGACGAATCGGACGGCTCGGTCACGGCGACGCTGGTGGATGGGTCCGACTACGACCTGGGCACGTCGAAGATGGCGACAGTGACGGTGTCGGACGACGACGGCACCTACACGGTGGACCCGGACGTGGTCGCCAGGGTCAGGGAGCTGGCGTCGCAGACCCAGCACGGCGCGGCCCACGTGAACCGCTGGAACCGGGTGCTGCTGGCCTTCGGCGAGCACGACGGCACCGGCGTCACGGGCGGCCCGATGACGGCGGCCCAGGCCCAGGACATGGCGGACCGGCACAGCAGCCCGGTTTGGGACGAGGTGGTTGTCGAGCTGACGGCGCTGGAGGCGGCGTCAGCGCAGACGCCGCCGCCCACGCCCGAGGTGAGCATTTCCGCCGGCAGCGGGGTGACCGAGGGCGGCTCCGCCACCTTCACGGTGACCGCCAGCCCGGCCCCGGCGGCGGACCTGGCGGTGAGCGTGACGGTGTCCCAGAGCGGCGACTACGGCGCGACCACGGGCCAGCGCACGGTGACCGTCCCCACCACGGGCAGCGTCACCCTCACCGTGGGCACCACCGACGACGACGCCGACGAGACCGACGGGTCGGTCACGGCCACGGTGAACGCCGGCAGCGGCTACACCGTGTCCTCGTCCCAGGGCGCGGCCACGGTGGCCGTGTCGGACAACGACGACGCCCCCACGCCGGTGGTGAGCATTACCGGCGGCAGCGGGGTGACCGAGGGCGGCGACGCCGTCTTCACGGTGACGGCCAGCCCGGCCCCGGCGGCCAACCTGGCGGTGAGCGTAACGGTGTCCCAGAGCGGGGACTACGGCGCCACCACGGGGAAGCGGACGGTGACCGTCCCCACCACGGGCAGCGTCACCCTCACCGTCGGCACCACCGACGACGCCGCCGACGAGACCGACGGGTCGGTGACGGCCACGGTGAACGCCGGCAGCGGCTACACCGTGTCCTCGACCCAGGGCGCGGCCACGGTCGGTGTGTCCGACAACGACGCCGCCCCCACGCCGGTGGTCAGCGTCAGCGGCGGCAGCGGCATCACCGAGGGCGGCGACGCCGTCTTCACGGTGACCGCCAGCCCGGCCCCGGCGGCCAACCTGGCGGTGAGCGTCACGGTTTCCCAGAGCGGCGACTACGGCGCCACCACGGGCCAGCGGACGGTGACGATCCCCACCACGGGCATCGCCACCCTCACCGTGGGCACCACCGACGATAACGCCGACGAGACCGACGGTTCGGTGACCGCAACGGTGAACGCCGGCAGCGGCTACACCGTGTCCTCGACCCAGGGCGCGGCCACGGTGGCCGTGGCCGACAACGACGACGCCCCCACGCCGGTGGTGAGCATTACCGGCGGCAGCGGGATCACCGAGGGCGGCGACGCCGTCTTCACGGTGACCGCCAGCCCGGCGCCTTCGTCCGACCTGGCGGTGAGCGTCACGGTGTCCCAGAGCGGCGACTACGGCGCGGCCACGGGCCAGCGCACGGTGACCGTCCCCACCACGGGCAGCGCCACCCTCACCGTGGGCACCACGGACGATAACGCCGACGAGACCGACGGGTCGGTCACCGCCACGGTGAACGCGGGCAGCGGCTACACGGTATCCTCGTCCCAGGGCGCGGCCACGGTGGCCGTGGCCGACAACGACGACGCTCCCACGCCGGTGGTGAGCGTCAGCGCGGGCGGCGGGGTGACCGAGGGCGGCGACGCCGTCTTCACGGTGACGGCCAGCCCGGCCCCGGCGGCGGACCTGGCGGTGAGCGTGACGGTATCCCAGAGCGGCGACTACGGCGCCACCACGGGCCAGCGCACGGTGACGATCCCCACCACGGGCAGCGCCACCCTCACCGTGGGCACCACCGACGACGCCGCCGACGAGGCCGACGGGTCGGTGACCGCAACGGTGAACGCCGGCAGCGGCTACACGGTGTCCTCGACCCAGGGGGCGGCCACGGTGGCCGTGTCCGACGACGACGACGCCGCGCCGGAGGTGGAGATCAGCGTCGCCGTGGAGGACGCCTCGGCGGTGGAGGGCGACGTGCTGGAGTTCCGGGTGGTGCTGTCGGCGGCGTCCGCCGAGGAGATCCGGGTGCGGTGGTACACCGCGCCGGCCTACCACCTGCTGGACGACCGGGCGCACCGGTCCGACTACCAGACGACGGAGGGAGAGCTGGTGTTCAAGCCGGGGGTGACGGAGCTGACGGGGGAGGTGTGGCTGGAGCAGGACGAGGATGAGGAGCCGGACGAGTACTTCGCGGTGGAGGCGTTCCTGCCCGGGAGCCTCGTCTCGCCCGACGCGGTGGGAACCATGACCATCGTGGACGACGACTAGCCCGGCCGGGCCGGACTGCCAGCGCAGAACGCAATCTGGGGACGCGGCGGTCCAACGTCCCCGGTGCGGCGCTGGCAGTCGTCGGCAGACGGAGCGTTCCGACCAGCGGCATTTGCGTCGCTGGCCGGAAACTGGAATAATGGTTAGCGGTGCAAGAATGCGGACCGGAGCAATAGAGGCCGGAGCAATATAGGATGGCAACAATGATGATTGACTTGCTGAAAAGATCACGCAGGACCCGTTACCTGCCGCTGCTGGTGGCGGCGCTGGTGGTGGCGGCGCTGTTCGCTCTGCCCGCGGAGCGCTCCGGCGCGCAGACGTGGCTGCCCGAGGTCAGCGTCGAGTCCCAGGACGACGTGAACGAAGGAAACGACGCGGTGTTCATCATCACGGCGTCGCAGACCTCCACCTCCGATCTGACGATTGCCGTCACCGTGGGCGAGTGGCCGGCCAGCGGGAACGTGGCGACGGTCGCCGACACCGGGCCGAAGACGGTCACCATACCCGCCGGATATACGACGGCCACGCTGCGGGTTGGCACGGTGGATGATTCCGCCAAGGAGCCGCGCGGCATAATCACGGCCCAGCTGACCGCGCCCGGAAACAACGCCGGGTACCGGGTGTCCCGGTCGGCCGGCTGGAGCACGGTGGTGGTGTCGGACGACGACTACGCCATTCCCCAGGTCAGCATCAGCCGATGGTCCGACCTCTACACCAGCGAAGCTTGGGGTAAAGTGTGGTTCACGCTCACCCCGAGCTCGACGCCATATCAGGGAGTTACGGTCAACGTGAACGTGACGGCCACCGGCGACTTCGGCGTGAAGACCGGCATTTACACCGTCACCCTTCCCACCACGGGCGACGGCAGCGCGACATTCAAGGTGCCCCTGATCGCCGACCACGTCAACGAGCCGAACGGCACCGTTACCGCGACGGTCCAGGCCGGCGACGGCTACACCGTCGGTGCCCCGGCCGCCGCCACGATCCACGTGACCGACGACGACACTCCCAAGGTCCGGGTCTCCGGCGGCGCCGACGTCGAGGAAGGCCAGGCGGCGACCTTCACCGTCACCGCCAGCCCGGCCCCGTACCAGTCATTGCCGGTGACGGTGGACGTTGTGGCCTCGGGGCTTTCCGGCGTGAACGACGGCGTTAAAACCGTCACCGTCCCAACCGGCGGCTCCGCGACCCTCAGCGTCGGCACGACCGACGACAACGTCCAATCGCAGGGCGGGACCATCACCGCGACGGTCCAGCCGGGCAGCGGCTACGGCGTGGGCAATCCGTCCTCGGGCAGCGTGGACGTGGCCGACAACGACGGCCCCGTGATCACCATCACGGGCGGCGGCGCCGTGACGGAAGGCGGAGACGCGACCTTCACGCTCACGGCAAACCCGGCCCCGTCCAACAACTGGCTGTCGGTGTCCGTGGCCATCGGCGCCACCGGAGAGTTCGGCGTGAGCAAGGGCGCTCGAACCGTCAGCGTCCCGCTGGTCAGCTCCCACGACTTCACCGTTGCCACCACCGACGACAACCTGGACGAGCCGGACGGCGCGGTCACCGCGACGGTCAAGGCCGGCTACGGCTACCGGGTGGGGGATCCGGCCGAGGCCAGCGTCACGG
Source organism: Dehalococcoidia bacterium (assembly GCA_965207585.1). Classification (GTDB taxonomy): domain Bacteria; phylum Chloroflexota; class Dehalococcoidia; order Lucifugimonadales; family UBA3495; genus Bin87. The sequence goes on from CBDBMT010000003.1 coordinate 1,391,758, forward strand.
TGAACGACGACGAGGCGACGCCCGTCAACAACCCGACCATCACCATCGCCGGCGGCCCGGACATCAACGAAGGCGAGGACGCCACCTTCACGATCACCGCGACGCCGCCGCTGGCGGACGGCCAGACGCTGATGGTCACGTTGAAGAGTGAAGTCCCCGGACTTATCAACATCGACCGGAAGGAGACGATCACCGGAGCGACCACCACGTTCACCCAGCCCAGCGACGACAACAACTACGACGAAGCCGACTATTCCATGTCCTTCTCCATCAAGGCCAGCAACGGCTACCGGGTAGGCTCCCCCAGCAAGGCCAGCGTCAACATCATCGACGACGACCTACCCAAGGTCTCGATTAGAGCGGCGGATTACGAACGTGGCCGCAACGGCGTCCCTGAAAACGGCACGGCGACCTTCGGGATCTACATCAACCCCGCCTCGTACCAGGACGTGACGGTATCCCTGACAGTAACCACAACGGGCGACTTCGGGGTCCCGAACGGCGTCCGGGAGGTGATTGTTCCAGTTAGGAGAAGCGCTGAGCTCCGCATCTCGCCGGTGCCCGACCACGAGGATGAACCCGACGGGTCGATCACGGTCACCGTGAACGCGAACAGCAATTACGAGATTGTCGGTTCTGGCTCGGCCTCCGTGGTCGTCACGGACGACGACGAGCCGTCCGGGCCGCGTCTCACCATCAGCGACGCCCAGGACAAGGCTCGGGCGGGAGGAAAGCTGGAGTTCCCGGTCGTTCTGAGCCAGGCCGCGGCGGGAACGGTCACCGTGGACTACGAGCTGGGAACCTTCAGCCAGTGGCTCTGGCCCGGCGAAGACTTCCAGGACGACGACGGCGGGACCAGCGGCACCATCACCTTCGCCGCCGGGGAAGTCTCGAAGGTGCTCGACGTGCACATCAGCCCGGACGCCTACTTCGAGCACAACGACCGGATCTACGTCGAACTCAGCAACCTGGTCGGGGACGCCCATCTTCCCTTGCAAGCAAGCTGGGCGGAGGGCCGGCTCACCACTCGCTGATCTCACCCCGTCCATCCCCGACGGAAACCCGCCACAGCCTCCTTTCGGGGGCTGTGGCATTTTGAATGGATGACCCGGCATTGCATTGCGCATGAGCCAGCGTTCAGCCTCGCCGCGGCGGCACGGGAAAGAGGCAGGGCAAGCCGGACCGGGGAAGGCGGCCCGCCGCCGTCCCGGGCGGCGGCGATGGCCGGCCTCGAGACCCGGAGCGGCGCGCCCCCGGTGGTCGCGCCGACGTGATAGACTGAGGATACCCCGTCCGTCGCGGGCGTGGTCGCGGGCAGGTTGCTCCGGACCGGCGGACGGCGGAGAAGCGAAACTCGCTGGGAATGGCGGCACGGCCGGTCAGGAGGAGATGATGGCGTTGTCGGTTGGCGGGACGGTGGAGCGATGCGCCAACTGGAGGGTGGCGGCGGCGGCGTTGGCGGGCGTCGCCGGCTGCGTGGCGGGCCTGGCCTGGCGCCAGGCGCGGCTGGGAGGGCTGGACCTGCTCGACGGTCGGGGCTGGTACACGCCAGGGGAGGCGGCGGCCCTGTTCGACGCCCTGGACGGCCTCGACGCCGGCGCCAGGGCCGTCTACGCCACCACCGCGCTGACCATCGACATGGTGTTTCCGGCCTGCTACGGCCTGCTGTTCGCGGTCCTGCTGTTCCGGCTCTTTCGCGGCGGAGCGCCGCTGTACCTGCTGCCTTTGGCCCTGGCCTTTGCGGACGTGCTGGAGAACGTCACGGTGGCTGCGCTGGCCCTGAGCCACGACGGGGCGCCGTCTCCGCTGGCCTGGCTGGCGGCGGCGTTCACCCTGGTCAAGACGATACTGATCGTGGCCACGCTGGCGGCGGTATGCGCCGGCGGGACGCTCCGGCTGTGGGCAAGAATGCGCCGCTCAGCCTGACCGGGGAACCTCACATTCGCCCAGGCCGCCTATGGTAGAGGGAAGCAGTTGCCCGACGCCGTGGGAACCATGACCATAGTGGAGGACCAGCTTGGGGCTGCGCCGGGGCAGCAGTCCGGCGGAGGGGGCCGCCCCGGCCCCTTGCTCTGCACCATGACACCGACGCCGCTTAGAGATGCGGTGATCCAGCGCCCCCTATACCGCTGCCGAGGGAACGGCAATGTCCTTCCTTGACGGCGCGACCGGCAAAAGGCCGCCCCGACGGATTGCCGGAGCGGCCTCGCCCGGTTGCGATGACCTGATTGGAGCTACGGACCCTTTGTGACTGCCACGACGACCTTTCCATCGTCAAGCCAATCGCGGCCTCACTATGGATACTGCCAAGGGCGCCTATAAGCCCAGGGTGAACCTGATGTGAAAGGTTCTTGATTTTGTCCAGCTTGGTGGGGAAGGCGGGACTCGAACCCGCACGCCCAAGGGCACATGATCCTAAGTCATGCTCGTCTGCCAATTCCGACACTTCCCCGTGGTCGCCATCGCAGGAGAGTAAGGACGAGCCGAACTGCGGGGCGATTAGGCGATTAAATGAAAATGGTGACCCGCCTCGGGGTCGAACCGAGAACCTGCTGATTAAGAGTCAGCTGCTCTGCCAGTTGAGCTAGCGGGCCAAGCCATGGTGCGCCGGAACGCAGTATTCAGGCTACCAACTACGCCGTTTGGTGTCAATCACGCCAAGATGAAAGCGGACGGCGCGGTCTGCCGAAACAAACCCGAACCGACACTAATTTTCGAGAGATCCGCCCCAACCCAGCGATAGCCACTCCGCCGGCGCAAGCCGCTCACCTACCGGGTCCACCACCAGGTTGAACGCTTCCAGCGTCGACGCGCCCAGCAGGTAGTTCCCGTCCGGGCCGAATATCACCGGGCAGGGCCGCTCGTCCCCATCAATGCTCAACCGGGCAAATCCGTAGCCGTAGCGCACCCGGGTACCGTCGGCGAGGATGAACCGCAGGCGCTCACGAGGTTCGATGCGCAGCTGCGTCATCAGCGACTCCGGCAGCATCGAGTGTGCTGCTCCGGTGTCCACCACCGGCTGCACCGGCGCCAGGTCGCCGCCATCCAGATTGCCGACTCCCACATCCACCTTGAACATCGACATCCATGCTCTCCCATGCGTTTATGGGACTGATTCTATCATCAGCGACCCGGTCGGATGGGCGATCAGCGCCGCGTTGAAAATCGCCGCCATCCCCTGCTAGAATTGTAGGGACGCTGGGGATTAGTCTAGTGGTAAGACGCCTGACTCTGGATCAGGTATCACAGGTTCGAATCCTGTATCCCCAGCCATATTTTTGCTCAGGGACAGCACAGGAGCCCCCCGTGACCACCAGCGCCGAGACCCCCACCGTAGCCCAAACTCCAATTGAGGCCCGTAACCAGATCGTCAGCATGGTGCGGGACTTCGTCCGCCGCGAGGTGGAGCCGGCCGCCGCCGACCACGACGCCAACGACACCGTCCCCTACGAGCTCATCGACCAGATGAAGGAGCTGGGGCTGTTCGGCATCAACGTGCCCGAAGAGTACGGCGGCATGGGCCTCGACTACACCACCTTCGCCATGATCTTCGAGGAGATCAGCAAGGGCTACATGGCCCTCACCGGCGCGCTGGGCACCCACCACATCCTGACCTACGTGCTCACCCACTACGGCAACCAGGAGCAGCGGGACCAATTCCTGCCCCGTCTGGCCAGCGGCCAGATCCGCGGCGGCCTGGCTCTCACCGAGCCCGGCGGCGGCAGCGATGTGGGCGCGCTCCAGACTCGCGCCGTCAAGGACGGCGAGGAGTACGTGGTCAACGGCTCCAAGATGTTCATCACCAACGCCGACTCCGGCGACGCCTTCTGCTTGCTGGCCCGCACCGATCCCGACGCCTCGCTCAAGCATCGCGGCCTCTCCGCCTTCGTTATCGAGAAGGACGGCAGCCCCGGCTTCAAGGTGGGCCGGCATCTCGATAAGCTGGGCTATCGCGGTCTCGACACCTGCGAGCTCTTCTTCGAGGACTTCCGCATACCCGCTGAGAACCTGATTGGCGGCGAGGAAAACGTCGGCTTCGGGCAGGTGATGAGCGGGCTGGAGACGGGCCGCATCAACGTGGGCGCCCGCGCCGTCGGTGTCGCCCAGGCCGCGCTGGACGCCTCCATGCGCTACATCCAGCAGCGCGAGACCTTCGGTGTCCCCATCAGCCAGCACCAGGCCATCCAGCTGAAGATCGCCGACATGGCCACCAAGATCCAGGCGGCGCGGCTGCTGGTGTACGACGCCGCCGCCAAGAAGGACAGCGGCGAGCGCATCGACCTGGAGTCCGGCATGGCCAAGCTGTTCGCCAGCGAGGTCTGCGGCGAGGTGTCCATGGAGGCCATGCGCATCCACGGCGGCTACGGCTACACCAAGGACTTCCCGGTGGAACGCTACTACCGCGACGCCCCCCTGATGATCATCGGCGAGGGCACCAACGAGATCATGCGCCTCGTCATCGCGCGCCAACTGCTCCGGCGACCGGAATACCAACTGTAGAGGACTGCACATGACCCAGACCGAAATGCCCATCCGCCTCACCGAGCTTTCCCACTGCGCCGGTTGAGCGGCCAAGCTGAGCCTTGAGGACCTGGGCCAGGTCCTGAGTTACGTTCCGCTGCTGTCGCACCCCGACCTGCTGGTGGGCGCGGAGACGGGAGACGATGCCGCCGTTTATCGCATCAACGACGAGACGGCGCTGATTGTCACCGTCGACTTCTTCCCGCCCATCACCGACGACCCTTACGAGTTCGGCGCCATCGCGGCGGCAAACTCCCTGTCCGACGTCTACGCCATGGGCGGCAAGCCGCTCATCGCCCTGAACGTGGTGGGCTTCCCGGCATCGTTAGACAAGGAGATCCTGGGCAAGACACTGCAGGGCGGCTATGCCAAGGCCGCCGAGGCCGAGTGCCTGATCGTGGGCGGACACACTGTGGACGACCCGGAGCCCAAGTATGGCCTTTCCGTCATCGGCGTCGTCGAGCCCGGCAAGCAGGTCAGCAATGCCGGCGCCAAACCCGGCGACGTTCTGGTCCTCAGCAAGCCCATCGGCACCGGCATCATCACCACCGCCGGCAAGCAGGGCGTGGTTGACCCCGACGTCATTGCCGGCGCCGTGGAAACCATGGCGGCGCTGAACCGCCCGGCGTCGGAAGCGATGCAGAAGGTCGGCGTCAACGCGGCCACGGACATCACCGGTTTCGGCCTGATGGGTCACCTGAAGAGCATGGTCAAGGGCAGCGGCGTCGCCGCCGAGGTGAATCTGGCCGCCATCCCCGTGCTGCCCGGCACTCGGGAACTGCTGGACAACGGCGTCGCGCCCGGCGGTACCCACCGCAACCTCAGCAGCGTGGAAGACGTCGTCACCTGGGCCGAGTCCCTCACCGACAACGACCGCCTGCTCCTCTGCGACGCCCAGACCTCCGGCGGCCTGCTCATGTCGGTTCCGTCGGACCGGGCGGATGCTTTGGTGGCGGCCCTCCGGGAAGAGGGAGCGCCCTGCGCCGCCATCGTCGGCCGCATCACCGACGGGCTGGCCGGAACCATAGTGGCCACACCGTAATTTCAGCCGGAGCATTCCCATGACCACATCCAACCAGCAGCAGACCACGGGCACACAGCCCGAGTTCGGCCTCAAGCGCCCCGACCAGATCAAGATCGCGCCCCCGGGCGGCGAAAAGGTCCCGCCCGGACAGTTCGTCGCCAAGACTTTCCCGGTGCTCACCTATGGCGATACGCCGGAAATCGACCTGTCCACCTGGACCATCCGGGTCTGGGGCCTCGTTGAGCGCGAGGTGACGCTGGACTGGGCCCAGTTCTGCGCTCTTCCGCAGGTGGTCATGGACGCCGACTTCCACTGCGTGACCCAGTGGTCCGCCCTGGATCAGACCTGGGAGGGCGTGCTGGTGTCGGATCTGCTGGAGGTGGCGGGCGTATCGCCCGAGGCCAGGCACATCATGGCCCACTGCTTCGGCGACTACACCACCAACGTGCCGCTGGATCTGGCTCTGTCCGAAGGCCTCCTGGCCCACCGGCAGAACGGCGCCGAGTTGGGCAAGGATCACGGCTGGCCTCTGCGCCTGATCATACCCAGCCGTTACGGGTGGAAATCGGCCAAGTGGGTCAACGGCATCGAGCTGATGGCCGAGGACGCCCCCGGCTTCTGGGAACAGCGTGGCTACAACAACAACGCCGACCCCTGGCAGGAAGAACGGTTCTGGCCCGAGCTGACCCGGTGAAGTTAGATCCGTCATTCCTGCGCAAGCAGGAATCCAGGGCATCTTAGTCGTGCAGGACTCTGGATTCCCGCTTTCGCGGGAATGACGGGTAGTAGCAAAAAAGAAGGGCGGGTGCAAAACCCGCCCCTCTTCAGTCAACCGTCGTGGCGGCTACGCTGCCTTGAGAAGCTCCTGGCGCGGGGCGGGCGCAGCGGCCGGTTGTCGCTTGTCCAACTCGACGCCGGCCACGGGAGCGTCCAGATCGCGCTGCAACCCGCACTGGAGGCAGCTGACGAACATGCCGTATACGTCGCGCCTTATTTCCAAGTCGCCGGAGCACTTGGGACAGGCGTTGAACTTCAGTCTCATGATTACCTCCATCCGAATATGGCGGCGAAGATACGCCGCAGGAAACCGGGACGACGGCGGGTATAGTGCTGATACCCGCAGGTGTAGCGGTTGCAGCGGTGGAACTGTTCGGTACGCAACATGGTGAACTCCTCCCGGATTGGACTGTGAAGGATTTCGCTATCCGATCGCTTCGTACCCGCCCGGAACCTCCCTGTCCATTTGATATACGGGGGGAACCCTTGACTGGATGTCAGTTTTCTTGGAGTGACCCTTTGGACGCAATTTCCGGCATCGCTTGCTGGATGCCTTGCCGTCGACTCGATGATAGACTTTGATATAGACCATGTCAAGGGGTTATATTGCCATCGTAGCATGTGATATAATTCACGCATGGAGCGTCACCCAGATGCAACAGCAATGGACCAACCGCCATCAGACCCGCCGCACTCGCCTGGAGCCGTATCCGGCCCCGAGCGTAGAGGCGCCGGCGGGCTGGCCGGAAGGGATGTCCCCGGCGACGACGCGCGGATCGGGCGGTTCCACCGCGCCGGAAGCCGCCGGTTCGGACGGGAACACCGCCGGCCCGAACATGGAACTGGAAGGGGTGTACATCATTTCCGTGGCCGCGCGCCTGCTCGAGATGCATCCCCAGACCCTGCGCAAGTACGAGCGGCTGGGCCTCATCCAGCCGGTGCGGACCGTCGGCATGCTTCGGCTCTACTCCCAGGACGACCTCCGCAAGGTGATGCTGATCCGGCATCTGATGGACAACCTGGGGCTCAACCTGGCCGGGGTCGAATTCGCGCTCAAACTGGTCAACAACCTGAGCGTATTCTCCCGCCGGCTGGCCCGCGCCACCGACGACGTCGAGGTGGTGGAAAACATCCGCGAAGAGGTCGCACTGCTGTGCAGCAGCCTGAGCCTGCCCGCCCCGGAGTGATCTCGACCGGATTTACACTGGGAACCAAAATTCAGGAAAATATAAATGGCAATCGATGAAACCCAACCGCCTGACACCGGTCTGCCCGACGATCTCGAATCGGGCACCCTGGCGTCTGATTTCTACGCGGCCGGGCCGTCTTCTCCGCAGGAAGCGGCCGGCGACGCCCCTCCCCTGACACCGGAGCAGGAAGCGGCAATGCTTCGCGCGGCGCTGTCTGAGGCCAACGAGGAGATCGCTCGCCAGGCCGACGCCGTCCAGCGGGGCCTGGCCGACCTGTCCAACGCCCGCCGCCGTCACGACGAGGAACGGCTCACGATCCAGAGGCAGGCCAACAGCCGTCTGCTGGTCGGCCTGTTGCCCATCGTGGACGAGCTTGACCTGGCGATGAACCACCTGGAAAGCGGCGCCATAACGTCAACGCCCGATGCGTCAGACTCCTGGACTGAAGGCGTACGATTGATCCAGCGCAAGCTGGCCGCCTTCCTGGAATCCCAGGGGGTCGCTCGGATCGAGTGTCTGGGCGAGCCCTTCAATCCCGAATTGCACGAGGCGGTGGGCATGGCCCAGGTCGGCGATGCCGAATCCGGCAGTATCGTCGAGGTCCTGCGGCAGGGCTACCGTCTGCACGACCGGGTCGTTCAGGTAGCCCAGGTGGTGGTAAATCAATAGGGACGATTGATTATTCGCCCCCGCGCGTGCAACTGGATTCCGGCTTTCGCCGGAATGACGAGTGTGCTGACAAACTAGTTTGAGGAGACACGACAATGGCAAGGATTCTAGGCATCGACCTCGGCACGACCAACTCGGTGGCTGCGGTGATCGAAGCCGGTGAGGCTGACGTGGTTGAGAGCGCCGAGGGGAGCCGCATCACGCCCTCCGTGGTGGCCGTCAACGCCCGCAGTGGTGAGCGGTACGTGGGGCAAACGGCCAAGCGACAGGCCGTTACGAACCCGGACAACACTATCTTCTCGGTAAAGCGGCTGATGGGAAGGCGTTTCAGCGACCCCGAAGTTCAGGACGCCGCCAAGCGCCTGCCCTACAAGATCGCCTCCGGCGACAACGGCGACGCCCACGTGGAGATGGCCGGGCAGAACTACGCGCCTCCCCAGATCTCCAGCATGATCCTGCAAAAAATCCGCCAGGACGCCGAGGCGAAGCTGGGCGAGCGCATCACCGAGGCCGTCATCACGGTGCCGGCCTACTTCAACGACTCCCAGCGCCAGGCCACCGTTGACGCCGGCAAGGTCGCCGGCCTGGACGTGAAGCGCATCATCAACGAACCCACTGCCGCCGCGCTGGCCTACGGCATCGACCGGCAGCAGACTGACTCCAAGATCGCCGTCTTCGACCTCGGCGGCGGCACTTTCGACATCACCATCCTCGACCTTGGCGCCGGCGTCTTCGAGGTGTTGTCCACCAACGGGGACACTTATCTCGGCGGCGACGACTTCGACGAGGCCATCCTGAATTGGCTGGTCACGGAGTTCCGCGCCGAAACCGGGATCGACCTGTCCCAGGACCGCATGGCTCTCCAGCGGCTGCGCGACGCGGCCGAGCGCGCCAAGATCGAGCTGTCCAGCACGCTGGAAACGGAAATCAACCTGCCCTTCATCACCGCCGACGCCAGCGGCCCGCAGCACCTGGTCAAGCCCCTCAGCCGTTCCCGCCTGGAGCAGTTGGTCGGGGACCTCATCGACCGCACGGCAGGACCGTGCCGGCAGGCGATCTCCGACGCCGGCGTCAGCGCGGGCAGCATCAACGACGTCATCCTCGTGGGCGGCATGACCCGGATGCCGGCCGTCCAGGCCAAGGTCCAGCAGATCTTCGGCAAGGAGCCCTCCCGCTCGGTCAATCCGGACGAGGCAGTGGCGCTGGGCGCCGCCATCCAGGCCGGCGTCCTGGGCGGCGACGTGGGCGACATCGTCCTGCTGGACGTCACCCCGCTGACCCTGGGCATCGAAACCCTGGGCAACGTGACCACCGCGCTGATCCCGCGCAACACCACCATCCCCACGAAGAAGACCGAGACCTTCACCACCGCGGCCGACGGTCAAGGCAGCGTGGACATTCACGTGCTGCAGGGCGAACGGCCCATGTCGGCTGACAACAAGACCATCGGCCGTTTCATGCTGGACGGCATCCTGCCCGCCCCGCGGGGCGTGCCGCAGATCGAAGTCACCTTCGACATCGACTCCAACGGCATTCTGAGCGTGTCCGCCCAGGACAAGGGCACCGGCAAGGAGCAGCACATCGTCATCCAGACCAGCAGCGGCCTGTCCGACGAGGACATCGAGCGCATGATGGCCGAGGCCGAGGTCAACGAGGAGAGCGACCGGCAACGGCGCGCCGAGATCGAGACCCGCAACCAGGCCGACAGCCTGGCCTACTCGGCCGAGCGTCTGCTGACCGAAAACGCCGAAACGTTGCCCGCCGACCTCAAGGCCGAGGCCGATGGCAAGCTGGAAGCGCTCAAGTCAGCCATCGCGGCCAACAACGTGGCGCAGATGCAGACGGCGATGAACGAACTGAACGAAGCCCTGCAGCGCGTGGGCCAGGCGGTGTATTCCCAGCCGGGTCAGGGCGGACCGGGCGCAGCATCCGGCGGCGCGGACACCGGGCCCGACGACACGGTTGAGGGCGAGTTCCGCGAAGTCTAAAGGCAGGAGATGCGTGCCGGCGGGGGCGGGCGTTGCGCTCGCCTCCGCGTGGCTGCAAGGAAACCCCGAGGGCTTGCCAAACCGTAAATCCCTTGTAAACTAGGCCAACGTCATATTCGAGCATCCCCAAAAGTGCTATAATGGCGTTGAGCTCAGCATCCGCCGCGGGTGCCGCCCCGACGGACATTGGGAGAGGAGCAATGAGCGCATCACAAAGAGAAAATACAGAAGTCACTGATTTGGATAATGAAAATCCAGTGGTGGGAACCGCGCCAATAGGCGTGGAACAGCAGGCAGGCCCCGAGGTAGAGGATTACGAAACCGAGGCGCTGACCCCGCTTCAGTCGCACTATCTCGAAACTTTGCGACAGTTGATCGAGGTCAAGAACGAATACCAGACGGCGCCCGAATACGAGGGCTGGATGATGGACGCCATCAAGCGCTCCATCTACTCCGCGCTGCGAGATTGCATGGAAGCCAACATCGGCGACGCGGCCAAGGCGCTCCTGAACCAGGAACATCAGGTCAACTAACCACTGAGCTTGGAAGACAGGCGGGCTGGAGGATCGCTCCGGCCCGCTCTTTTTGTTGCAGTTCAAGCAAGCCGATTGACCTGCTCCCGGCCTGCCGGCGCCGTTTGACAGACGTTTCCGCCCGTATGCTATACTCACCTATGCGCTAGCCGAGGTGGTGGAAATGGTAGACACGCGGTCTTGAGGGGGCCGTGGGCTTTCGCTCGTGTGGGTTCAAGTCCCGCCCTCGGCACCATCACCGTCGCATAAAGACAACGTGACGATGATCAAGACAGCGCAGCGCAGAAACGAGGCGACGTAGCCAAGTGGTTAAGGCGGAGGTCTGCAAAACCTCTATTCGGCGGTTCGAATCCGCCCGTCGCCTCCACATTTTCGACGTTAATCAACGGTCATCACCCGAACGGCCCGCGAGGCCAGAGAAACCCGGCGCAGCGCTTTGGCTTGACTAGGCGTTGCGCCTTTTGGTTTTGAAACGTGCCGAGGTGGCGAAATGGCAGACGCGGCGGACTTAAAATCCGCTACCTCCCGGAGGTGTGTGGGTTCGAGTCCCTCCCTCGGCACCAAAATCTCAATACCAGGGCGGTTCATGCTTGTTTCCGGTATCAACAAGCGGCGAACCGCCCTCTTTTGCGCCCCGACGTGGGACAATTGTGGGACAAACTTACGCAAGCCTACCGGACCGGACACGTCTGTACGGCATCAAACCGCACACAGAGACCGGCGATCTGACGACCGATTTCCAGCGAACCATTTCCGGGAACACAGACCCAATCGGGTCAGATTTGTCCCACATAGAGGCGGGTGTGGGCCGGTCAGCTGGCGTCGTCGTCCCCGCCGTTCGCGTGACGGGTTTGGGGATGACCAACGCGGTACGGTTTAGCTCCCGATCCCCCGCAACGCGGCTACTCCGCCATCCGGCGGTCCCTGTCGGCTTCGGCGTGGTTGGCCCAGGTTCTCGAGTATCCAGGCCCGTGACCGGTACGCTTCCGGGCCATGCTTTGGGAACAGCTCGATGTGCCGGTTTCATGTCGGCCAACGCCTGTCACCAGTCCCGACTCAGAAGTTGCGTCAAGGCGATGGCGCAGTGTCCGTAGCCAATGGGGTGGTGCTGGTCAAGCTCAATGGCGCGGCTGGCATCCTCGGCTCCCTTATGGGTTGAGGGGTGGCGTCGGGGGCCGAGCCGGACTACGTGCCAGCCACGTAGAAACTCCTCGATGGCGTCATGGGAGCCATTGGCGAGTTCTTCAAGGGGAACCTGTCCCATCACCGACTGGCGCGGACGGCTCTGGCGCCGCATCGATTTCGGCGTTCCCTTGGTCTGCGGTTGGCGCTACCGACCTCGCTTCATGAAGTCCGCGGCCATCTCCGCCATAGCGATGACGGTCAGGTTGGGGTTGGCCCGCACCGCTTCAGGCATGATCGACGCGTCGACGACGCGCAGCCCTTGAATCCCGTGAACCCTGCCGTACTGGTCGACGACGGCTGTCTCGTCATCGGCGGGTCCCATCCGGCAGGTGCTGGAGACGTGGTGGGCCGTGATGACGTTCCGCCGCATCCACAGGTCCAGCGCTTCGTCGTCCTCCAGGACCGCCCGCGATGGGCCAGAGAGTTCCTCGACTATGCCGCCGAAAGCCCGGTGGCGGAACAGATCCGAGCACATCCTGACGCTCGCCCTCAGGCGTTCCAGGTCGAAGGGGTGGTCCAGGAGGTTGAGGTCAATGCGAGGCTGTTGCCTCGGGTCGTGGGACCGGATGGCCAATTCCCCGTGGCTGAGGGCCGTGTACAGGCACTGGCTGACCCCTATCCCCTCGGGTTCCATGTGGTCCACGCCGCGCATGGGCGTCGCCGACGAGTAGTTGCCCATGTAGATGACCATGTCGTTGGTGTACGGCGACCCCGGCGCCGTGAATCTCAGCGTGACGGTTCCGGTGTTGACCTGGTCCGTGTCCAGCGGGAAGTCCGGTCGGGTGCGCCAGAACATCGGCACGTCCGGGTGGTCCCTCAGGTTGCGACCCACGCCGGGGAGGCTCGCAACGATGGGAATGTCCAACGGGCGGAGTTGGTCGGCTGGTCCAACACCCGACAGCAGGAGCAGGTGAGGCGATCCGATGGCGCCGGCGCACAGTATGATCTCCTCCCCGCGGAACTCGCGCTCTCCATCAGGCGCGGTCCCACGGACGCCGCCGGCCCGAGTTCCTTCGAATATCACCTGGTGCACCGGGGTTTCGGGAACGATGGTCAGGTTTTCCCTATGCCTGGCTGGGCCAAGGTATCCTATAGCGGTACTTACCCTCGTGCGGCCGTCGATGTTGAAGGCCAGAGGCCCGACTCCGGTGGAGCCGGGCCTGTTGTGGTCCGGGCAATTCGGGAACCCGGCGTCCAGGCAGGCTTGGTAGAAGGCGTGCTGCTGCGGTCCCCAAGCGCTTTCGGGGTAGCGACGGCAGAGTATTGGCCCGTCGTTGCCGTGGAACTCGTCCCGAAAGTCCTGGTCGTTTTCCAGCTTGATCAGGTAGGGGAGTACTTTCTCGAATGCCCACTGGGTGTTGCCCCATTGGGCCCAGAGGTCAAAGTCCTGCGGCATGGGACGGAGGAACTGAGCGTCGTTGACCGCGCTGGATCCGCCGGTGACCCTGCCACGGGGGACGTCTATATCGGCTTCGCCCGTCGCCCTGGCGCGGAAGCTCCAGATGTGTCCGCCGTCCCAGATCGTGGTGTTGGCGCCGAAGGCGTGCCTGACTTCATCGGGGATCAGATTAGGGTCTGGGTAGTCGGGACCCGCCTCCAGGAGGAGGACCGAGCGGTGAGGATCTTCGGTGAGGCGGGCGGCCAAGACCGTTCCCGCGGAACCGGCTCCCACGATGATGTGGTCGTATCTTTTTGCCATGTGGTTCCTTCGCGTCGGCGGCAAGCGAGATGCCCCTGTGCCTCTTTTCAGGTCGGCAGGCGTTCTCACATCCTCAGTTCCAGTCGCGGGTTGAGGAGGCGATTGGGAACCTCGGTTTCCCGCATGAACCGCACCAGCTTCTGGTGCAGTTCGGCTGCAACGTCCATGTGGGTTTCGATGACGTTGTCCGACTGTCTGGGGTCGGCGGTCGGGTTGTAGAGCTTCGAGACCCCGGGGAGCGGGCTGTAGAGCAGGCTCCAGCCGCCGGATGTGACAGTGGTCACGGGCGGCTCCGTCAGCACGCGCAGAAGGTTGTCTACGGAGTGCACCGGATCCCCCACGTTAGCGAAGGGCAGGCTGCTCACTACGAAGTCCCGGCCCGGAGCCGAAGGGTCGCTGAGCGCAGGGGCCAGGGAGCGGCCTTGCACGAAGTCAGGGATCTCCAAGCCCAGGAGGCCCAGGACCGTAGGCATTACGTCCACCGCCGACGTTATGCCGGTGTAGCTGCCGGGCGGAACGCCCGGCGCTCGCAACAGCAGGGGCAGGTGGACGATTTCCTCGTAGAGCGGAGAGTAACTCCACTGGGAGCCGGGCTCGTCGTAGGGTCTGAGCGTTCCATCGGGGTACTTGTCGGAGCTCATCTTGCCGAACAGGCCGCCGTGTTCTCCGAAGTAAAAGCCGTGGTCGGTGGTGAAGATGACGATGGTTTTGTCGGCCAGCCCCATGTTCTCCACCGCCCTGAGCAGGAAGCCGGCCCACGTGTCGACCATGGTTATCTCGCCGCAGTAGGTGGCGTGGCCTTTCCTGAGCTGTTCCTCCTGGTAGCCGGGCACGTCGTGCCAGTTGCCGTACAGCGGCAGGACCAGTTCGCCGTCGTAACCGGGCCAGTAGAGCTCGGTGTAATAGGGCGGCGCGTCCCAGGGTTCATGGGGGTCCCAGGTATCGACGTAGAGGAAGAACTCCTCCTTGTAGTGCTGTTCGAGCCAGCGCATGGCGGTCATGAAGGTCTTGGGGGCGTTCCGGTCCGCCTCGCTGCGCCAGGCCGCCCTAACGTCGAGGGCCTCGTTGTGGTAGCCGGGCTCGGGGATCAGCGACCAGAGGGTATCCTGTCCCATGTTCATGTAGAAGGACTGGAAGCCGCGGTCGTAGTTCATGCCGCCCCTCAGGTAGTAGGGAGTGTCAACGGAAGCGGCGGTGTGCATGCCGTGTTCCGCCAGTATCTCGGCCAGCGTGGTGACGCCCGTCGGTAGAGGTTCCCAACCCATGAACGACATCGTCCACCGTCCGGTCTGGTGGTCGGCGCGGGTGGGCATGGTGGGGAAACCGGCCGAGTAATGGTTGTCGAACCTGACGGCGGACGCCGCCAGAGCGTCAAGAGAGGGCGTGCGGATTTCCCTGTTGCCGTAGGCGCCCAGGTGGTCCCGGCGGAACGAGTCGGAGACTATCCAGATGACGTTCATGCTGACCTCCGTTGTTCATCGTGTGCTGGTTGCGCAGGCACCGGTGAGTCCACCGCGAGCCAGCGTGCAACGGTTGAATACGCTCCTGACTGCAGGGATCCTAGGCCTCTCCTCCATCACTGGCCGCGGTGAAAACGCCAGTCGTCGCATCGTCTCGGGCGGCGCAGTGCGATTAGAGTCGCGCTGTGATCTCAGCCCCCATTGGCTGGGGCGGGAAGGTCCGTCATTTTCGACGATGGTATTTCGTGCTTCGTCTCAGTTGGGGCGGGAGCGGTCCATGCTGTCGGTCAGGTTAGGGCTCCGATACGGAACTTCTTGGTGCCGCAGTCAACGCAGGTGGACCTGGTGGCGGGGCGCCCGTTCTTCATGGTGACGGACTCGACATCCGTCGAACCGGTTCTGGTCTTGCACTTGACGCAGTAAATTTCGGGGTTGTTGGATCCGGTGCTCATTCATTTACTCCAACGGCAGGAAATCAGCATGATTGTACTCCAGCAGCCGTGTGGGGGCGACTCTGGAGCGCTGGACATCCTCAGGGGCACGATACCACCGCGTGGGAAGGGCTACAGGTGCGTGTAGTCGGGTTAGGGCGGGAATGCTTCCGGCGGTGCCCAGGAACCGACGTTGCGGGACCATTTGCAGTCCCCAGTCTTGCCCAGAATGAAGGCGTTCCCCGTGTAGGCGGATTGGTCAATTCGCCTGACCCGGTTCTCCGGCAGGGTGGCGCACGGCTTCACCTCCGCCAGTGCTTGGTAGCCCCCTCGGGTCGTGATGTGGAAATCAGGCAGGCCTGCCAGCAGAGGTCAACTTTCGCGCCGAGTTTCGATTTCACCATGGCTCCTTCCTTCAGAGCCATGTGCGCGCTCCGTGCGGGCAGGACGGCCAGGACGATTGGTTCTCAGGTGTTCTCAAGCGGTCGGTCGATCAGCAGGGCCAGCGCTGCTTCAGTGTCGGACAAATCCGGCAACACGTAGCTGGGGTTGAACTGCCCAAGGTGTTCGACGGTGTAGGATCCCGTGGCGACCGCCAGGGTTCTGACGCCGTTGCCGTTGCCGGCCTCGATGTCTGTAGGCGAGTCCCCGATGACGAACACCTCTTCTGAGCGGTAAACGCGTCTGGTTGTGTTCTGGCAAGCCGCCACCGCGCTTGCCACCACTTGGCTCCGCTCGGTGTGGTCTCCACCGAATCCACCGTCTTCGAAGTATGCGTGCAAGCCGTACCGGCGGAGCTTGATGAAGGCCGCATCCCGGAAGTTGCCAGTTTCCAGTCCCAATTGGACGCTTGGTGTTGACGACAAAGCGGCCAACAGTTGGGGCACTCCCAGACAGATCGTGCCCTCGGTCCACGACTCGAGGTTCTTGGTGAGAAGTTGAAAGTAGACCTCTTTGAAGCGGGATATGTCGGGGAGAGCGTCCGGGTCGTCCGTGTTGAAACCGTGCGTGCGGTAGACCTCGAACATCAACGGCAGGTCCATGCCGCCCGTAAAGGCGACTTCTTCGAAGGCATCTGGGATCCCATGGACCCGCTCAAAGGCGGTGTTCAGCGCCCACCGCTGTGGGAGATTTCCGCGGTTGAGGCTGATCAAGGTGTTGTCGATGTCGAAAAGGATCAATCTTTGCATTGGGCTCATGTCCCTGTCCTCATCGAGTGGCGGTCGCGCAGGGCGCGCAACTTCAGCATGTGACCATGGCTGGCATAGCCACGGTCTCGGGACGGGTCTTGGATCCGTGAGCAGTTGTAGTCCGGTTTGGTTTGACACCGCGTGCTTGGGCGAGGCTATTGTTGCGCCGACTGTCGGTCCATTTCTGACGCCTCGTGATTGCCGAGGTTTTCGTGAATCCAGGCCCGCAGCCTGTACGCTTCCGGGTCGTGGCCTTCGAATGGTTCGATGTGCCGGTTCATGTCGGCTAACGCCTGTTGCCAGTCCGGCGTCGGAATTTGCGTCAGGGCAATCGCGCGGTGCCCGTAGCCCATGGGGTGGTGCGGGTCGAGCTCAATGGCTCGGCTGGCGTCCTCGACGCCCTTGTGGGGCAGGGGTGTGGGGGCGATGGTGTGGGCATGGGCCCGGCGTCGCCAGTGTCCGGCGTCGTCGGGTTCGAGTTCGATAGCCGTCGTGTAGTCAGCGAGGGCCTCATAGTGGTTCCCGCCGTACATATAGGCGGTGCCCCTGGCTTCGTACAGGCCGGCCACCTCTGGCTGGATCCGGATGGCTTCGTCGTAGGCGGCAATCGCCGCGAACCAGGCCGCGTCCCTCATGTGGGCGTAACCCTGCTGGTAAGCGGCGGTGGCGGCTGGATCGGTAAGACCCGGCGGCATCTCCCGGTCGATGATCTGTACTCGGGAGCGATCCGGCGTCGGCAGAAGGTTCGCCTGATGAGGTGTTTCATCGGACGGAGTTCCGGCTCGGCAGGCGAGCGCGGTCGCCAACACGATGACGAGTACGGCTATATTTTTCAGTCTCACCGCGCCCAACTCGAACGTTCGAGAACCTCCGCCGAACTTGGCAGATTTGAACGTGACGCGAATTCTACCCGGTTTTCGTCAGTCCGTTGGGCGAACGGTCTCCGCATCTGACCGGCTCGCCGTTCACTTTTCGCAGACTACACCGTCCCCATCGCCGTCTCGGGCGCTGGGGACCATCCACTTCGGAAAGCCGCGTCCGCCGCCCTTGCTGCCCTGTACACGGCGTTCTCCTGCTGCCTGTGCGGCGTCGCAGCTGGCGTAGGTTCTCATCTGGGGCGTTGGCGTTGCCGCCGGTCGTGGCGGCCGGCTGGTGGGAACCGGCGTCGGGCTGACTTTTCGTTGGTGGGACACCGTCAGTTGGGGCCGATTGGCGCAGGCGTTGAGCATTTCGACCAAAGCGTCGTGCTCCCGCTGCGTTACCGTGAGGCCCCAGTCATCCTTGATCGTGATCCAGTCGACGGCGTATTGGCACCAGTAGGAACGATCTTCAGGTTTCCAGTCCTCAGGGCCTCGTGCTCCCTTGGAGCGGTTGGCGCTGGCGGTGACTGCGATGAGGTGCTGGGGGTCATCAAGGTAATTGGCGTACCGTTCCCGTTGGTTGGCGGACCAATTCGAAGCGCCGCTGGCGTGGGCGTTGCCGAGGGGCACCATGTGGTCGATGTCAAGCTTGCCGGGGTCCGTCACGACGGTACCAGTGTAGGGAGCGAGCCATTCGCCGGACGTCACTCGGCATTTCCTCTCGGTGCGGAAGTCCGGCCCAATCCTGCTTTCGGCTACCAGCACTTCTTGGCGGGCGTCTTGGCAGTCTCCGTCGGCGTCGGTCCAGTGCTTCCAGTCGTGGCGGTCGTAGTCAGGGAGGTTCGAAGGGATGGCCGATACCGTGACGCGCAACACCGTTGTGGGCATGGTGGTCGTTGCCGTAGCCGTCGGTCTGGCTGGCCGTGAGGTGGGCGACGGCGTCAGTGTGGGCGGCTCGGCGGCAGGCGTTGCCGTGGCTTCCGCAGTCGCCGTCGGCGGCGTTGGCGTGTCGGTTGGTGCCGGCTCGGTGGTCGGTGGCATCTCTGGGGTCGCCGTAGCCGTGGGTTCGGGTGTATCCGTTGGGGCAATCTGGAGCGGCGGCGTTGCCGCCGTTGGTGCCTCGGTGGGCGGTTGCGCGGTCGGTGCGGCAGTTGCTGCTGCTTGCGGCGCTGCGTCGTCGCCGGATTGGAGTGGCGGAGGCGCGGGCTCTGACGTGCAGGCCACCAGCAGGGCGGTCAGGATCAGGATGAAGACGAGGAATGTTCTCAATTCGGTGGCTCCGGGGGATGTGTGGGGATTTCGAGCAAACGGCGGCAATTGTCCCACCAGTTCTTGTGGTCGGCAATGACACCAATGTCTGCCCTGCTCGGAGCTGAGTTCCGCGATGATTCCCGTCAGCCTGCCTACGGTGTACTTGCGATGTCGCAACCTAGGAACTGGCGTCCCACCTGGTGGGCGGCGTTCATCACGGAGTAGCTGCCCGCCGAGGGGTCGAGCACCACGTCGCCGGGGGCGGTAACCGCCTTGATCAAGCGCGCCTGAAGGTTCACCGGCTTGGGATGAACGTTGCCGATGCGTTTGACCTTTTCAGTAATCACGTCGGGGATGTCGTCTTGTTGCCAGCCGGCGTTTACCCGGGTGGGCGGTTTCTGCAGGATGACCATGTATTCGGTGACGCGGCGGGTGCGGTAGCCCATGCCCATCCGGCCCTTGTCCCAGGTGACGAGGTCCACTATGTCCAGTCCGCATTCTCCCAGCCAGGCTCCGACGCCTGTGCAGAGGTGGAATTTGTCGGTCCACAAGAACAGGTGGCCGGACGCGGTCAAGGCGGCCGAGATGCCGGCGATGAATTCGCTGATGGTCTCCGCGCTCATCTGGGGTAGCGCCGAGCGTCGTCGTCCTCTGCTGACGCCTTCGTTGCCGTAGCGCATCTTGTCCAGCAGGCCGCGGTACTGCGGGTCAAAAATGCACAGCGGCATCGATTCCGGATCCAGCGCCGCCAGGAGTTCCAGACCATCGCACTGGTTTCGCTGGTTGAGTGGCAGCGGCCAGTGGGCAGCCTGAGTTACGGCCGACTGGGATAACACGGTGGTTGCGGAGACGGTCATGAGGCAATGACAAGGCCCATGAGTTCGACCGGAATATCGGGTGGGCTCAAGACTACGGGATGGTTCGTTTCCTGCACCAGGCCGAACTGCGGCCAATTGACGGCTGGCTTTCAGAAGTCGGCAGTAGCGCCGCTTTCGGGCACGGAGGCTTCGTCAACGCGCTGTGGACAGTCGGCGGCCGTAATATCGCAAAACCGGCATTCCTGTGGTGACGGCACCCGCCTTGCGGGTTCGTCGGCCGAGAGCCGGCGGATCAGTGCGCCGAGGTTCTGTATGAACTTCTCGTCCACGGCCTCCGCCGGAACGCGCACCGTGTGGTCGCGGTAGGTTACCTGACCGTTGAGCTTCGTTCCGCTGTAGCGTTGCAGTGCCTTGGGAACGGCGTAAAGGTAGATCATAACCTGCACGGCGTGGCTGGGGCTTTCGTGGCCGGTCTTGGCGTCGACGATGACGCTGTTATCTTCGCGGTGAGCGATGATGTCGGGCCTGCCGGCCAGCGTCGCCGTTTTACCGCGGAGTTCAAACCGGTTTTGAGCCTCGACGTTGACGTCGTAGCCGCCGACTTCCCAGTTGGCTCTGCGCTCGTTGAGCAGCGCAGTGTGGTCGAGCAGCCACTGTGCTTGGTTGAAGTCGGACGCGACCCTCGCCCAGTCTCGGTGGTGGGCCTTGAACCAGACGGCCCACTCGCAGGAGTTCTCGCCGGTCAGCAGGCGAGGCAGCCAGGTGGCCCATATGTAGGGGTGTTCGCGTTGAGCGGCGGGCATGTTGGGAGCTCTCGGCGTTGGTCGTTGGGAATGCCTCCAGTTTATGGGCGCCGGAGTCCCGGCCGCTATGGGCTGCTGTCAGTAATCTGACGGCGCGTGCTCAGCGCGTACGCCTGCTCTTCCAGCCGTTGAGACCAGCTCGTTGGAGGAGCGAGACTACAGAAATGGTATGCTGGGTTACTCACGCACCCGCCTTGCTGCCCTATGTTTGTGACAGCCCAGGAGGCTGTAGCGGTCGAATCGTAGAGCGTTGGTCATGAAGCGCATCGTCATCTGCTCGGACGGGACTTGGCAAACTCCGATTCAAGCGAATACCAGCCATGTAGTCGAAATGGCCCGCGCCGTGCTGCCGACTTCGCCCGACGGTACGGTGCGGGTGGTGTTTTACGACTGGGGCGTAGGGACGGAAAGTTGGGCCAACCGGCTGGCCGGCGGCGTCAGCGGGAGAGGTATTGAACGCAACATCCGAGACTGCTACCGTTTCCTGATCCACAACTACGAAGATGGTGACGGGATCTATCTGTTCGGGTTCAGCCGCGGCGCTCACACGGTCCGCAGCCTGGCCGGCTTGATCCGGAATTGCGGCGTGTTGAGGAAGGCTGAAGCGGGCCGGCTGTCGGAAGCCTACCGTATGTATCGTCGCAAGGACGCAGCGCCCGACTCGGTGGAGGCGAAAACTTTTCGCTCCGCCTACTCCCGCGAGGCGACGATTGAGTTCATCGGCGTCTGGGACACGGTGGGCGCCCTGGGCATCCCGTTACGCGGCCTGAGCAAGTTGACGGCGCGTCGGCACGAATTCCACGATGTAGAGCTGAGCGGCTACGTGAAGCACGGCTGCCACGCGCTGGCCATCGACGAGTGCCGGGGGCCGTTCCGGCCGTCTTTGTGGCGGGCGCAGCCCAAGCCTGGACAAATCGTTGAGCAGGTGTGGTTCTCGGGCGAGCACAGCGACGTGGGAGGTTCAGGTGACCCGCTGCTGGGGGATCCCGCTTTTGCTTGGATGAAAGCGAGAGCATCTCATGCGGGCTTGGCGTTGGACGAAACGCCTGTGTCCTTGCCCAGCTGCCCGCCCACGCCCACCGGAAACAAACCGGCCGGCTGGTTGGAATGGATTGGCGCCGGAGTGCGCGGGTTGATGTCTGAACCGCGTCAGATCGGCGGCGACGGGACGCAATGGGTGCATCCGTCGGCCCGCGACCGTTGCACGGGTGATCCGTCGTTCGGCGTTCCGGCAAACCTGGCAAAGTACCTGGCAAGCCCGGAAGCGCGCATCTACGGAGAGGACCGGTAGGGTACGGTACCGGCCGCCCGCCTCATTGCTTCCTCTGTTTGGGTTGGCCATTCGTTACAACGACTTGCTTGAGAATCGCACATCACAGCGGGCGGCATTGGAACCGAAATCCGCCGCCCCGTCGTCGGAGGCGTCCGCCGCCGTTGGTCAACGACCCAATCATTGTGCCAGCTACCGGGACGTTTGCGCTGCTGGTTGGTGTCATCAATCTCGGGTGAACGGCGAGCCCATCCCTAGCCGGCCGGCGACGCTGCAAAAACGGTCCGCGCCACCTGTCAATCCGTGGGTTCCTGCGCTCCTGGAGGTCGGAGCAGTATCTCAAGGGCGAAGGACTTGCGCTGAGTTGGATCGGCGGACAGGAAGGCGTTGATGGCGTCGGCGGCCCGTTTAACCCAAGCCTGGGCTTCTGCGGCGGTGAAGGTCACCGAAATGTCCTCATCAGCCAGCAGTCGGTGGTTATGCAGTTCCAGGAAGGTGTCGGCGAACGCTCGGACCGCCTCGGGATAGCCGGAGTAATCGCCCTGCAATCGCTGGTCCGAGCAGTCGCCGCCCAAGGCATGGTAGGCGCGCAGCCACTCGGGCCGGCTGTGTTCCACATCCGAAGCGCCAACCAGCAGATCGGCGTTGCTCCGTGCCAGAGCGTGATACGCGGCGAGATAGGCGGAACGGACGGCGCCACGGAGGTGGATGTGGTGCAAGGAGTCGGATGGCGGGGTTGTAGCCAATTCCTGCGCCATGGCGATGATGTCCTGCCATTGCATATTTGAAACTCCAGGGGGTCTGGTTTGAGATAAGGACAGCGGCGCAGCGGTTCCGCGTCTTGACGGTCGTTTTCTCACTTGGACGGTGTTCGCACGCCTTCGCCAACTCGGATGGCAGAGGTAGGGGACCGATGTCAACAGCTGCCCGGAAGGCTGTGTGGCGGAAATTCGGGGCGTAGTCACTCCGGCTCGCAACCGGCTGCCCTGTCGTCGGAGGCGGCCGGCGGCACCGTTGGTTGGTTCGTCCCTACGGTGATGGCTCCGCACTGTTGATCTGGGTCCGCAGCAGGTCTCCCAATCGTTGCATTATTGTGACGTTGTTCGCCATCTCTTCCCCGGTAACGATCCAGACCGGTCGGTCTGCGAAGTGCCCGATCATGTTCGACCGGACGGCTCCGGCTTGGCGGCATCCTCGGTCAACTAATGCCGTGACCTGTTCTTCGGTGATCGTTCCTTCCACGACGGACTGCTTGGCATCCTCCAAGGCGCTTTTCCAGTCCATCAGGCTGCGCCGGACGTTCCCCCTTCGGCCCTTGAGAAGTTCGGTGGCGTACTGGATTTGGAAGTCGAGTTCCGCTACGACATTCTCTCGGCTGGTTTGGGGTTCGCTGGCGCTCATGGAGTTGCGCGTGCTCCTTTTGCGGGCTCTCTCTGCGATGGAGGGGTCATTCGGCGCTGGGCTCCGGCGCCATTTCGCCTCGGGGGTTTCCTGGTCGAGCTTGTTGAAGCTCGGATGGGTTCGGCGCTTGTACCATGGGCCCGACGGTGTGCCCCTGCCAATCTGCTCACAGCAGCCGAGGTGAGGCGGCAGCTACCGTGTCGATGAGCTGTGGACCATCGGCGCCGGCACGGTTGACCGCGGAGGATACGGGTCGTGCCGCCAGCTCCGGCCATTCTCGGGGTGCCAGCATGGCTTGCAGCGTTTCCGGTTCGGTTTCCGCGGCCAGCCAGGCGTCGTAGTCGTCATCGGACAGCATGACGGGCATCCGGTTGTGGATGGGCTCCATCAACGAGTTGGGCGCGCAGGTGATCACGCACGCTGCCTCGTCAGGTCCGGCGTTATAGATGCCGGCCAGAGCGAATGGCCGTTCATCGGCACGGTGAATCCAGAGCGGCGTCCGTCCGCTGCCCTCGCCACGCCACTCGTAGAAGCCATTGATGGGAACCAGGCAGCGGCGGCTGGCGAAGGCCGCGCGGAAGGCGGGACGCTCGGTCAGCGTCTCGCTACGGGCATTGAACAGCGGGCGCGATGAACGGCCGCCGTCTCGCCGGGCGCTGAACGTGAAGCCCCAGCGCATTATGCCAGCCGTGCGTCGATCACCCTCCGCCATTACTGTCAGAACCGGGGCCGTGGGCGCGATGTTCCAGGAAGCACCGTAGGCCCCTTCGACCAAGCCGGGGTCGAACCGAAACTGGGAGGCCAGGTCGCCCAGTTCGGCGAACAGGCTGATTCTTCCACACATGAAAATTGCCTTGACGGGTGAGCATTACGACCGGAGCTTGGCCAGATGATGACAGCAGGCTGTTGCATACCGAACAGACGTACTAATAGCATAGCCGCCATGAATCTTTGCGTCAACTCTGGACTCACCGGTTGCCTGTTGGTCACCCATCTGTCGGTCAAGGCCGAATTGCAGCGCCGCCCGGAGCTGGCTGGCTGGCCGTTGATCATCACCACCGCTGGCCCGGCGCGCCCGCAGGTGCTGGATGCCTCTCCCGAGGCAACAGGGGTAATGGCCGGTCAGAGCGTCGCCGAAGCTCTGTCTCGCTGCGCTGGCGCCGTTACGTTGCCGGTGGACGTCGGCTATCTATGCGAGGTCAACGACGGCTTACTGGCCGCGCTGTGGGACCTTGTTCCCGCGGTGGAAGCGGCCGGCTGGGGAGTGTTCTACCTGGACTTGACGGGGATGGAGGGTATGTACGGCGGCGCGGTGGGCTTGGCCGATGCGCTGCTGTCGGTGAGTGAGAAGTGGCTGCGTCCCCGCCTGGGCATTGGGATGGGCAAGTTTCCCGCCTACTGCGCGGCGGTCCGGGCGGAGGCCGTGGGGTGGCGGCAGGTTCCTGCCGACACGGCCCGGTGGCTGGCGCCGCTCCCGATGTCCTGGCTGCCCCTGGACGCCGCCCTGATTAGCCGGCTGGACGGCTTCGGCATCCGAATGCTGGGCGACTTGGCGAGACTGCCGTCGTCATCGCTGGCGGAGTTCATGGGGCCGGATGGGAACAGGGCCTGGCGACTGGCCCAGGGCATTGACCCAAACCCGGTGGTGCCCACACCACTGCCGGAGCGGTTCTCAGAGCGTCTGGAGTTCTCCTTTCCGGTGGACACGGTTCCGGCCATCGAAGCTGGAATCAAGTCCCTGTCGGAGCGGTTGTGGCGCTTGGCGTCCCTGCGGGCCCGTCGCGTGGGTGAGGTCACCATCCAGGGAGAATTGCTCTCTGGTGGTTCCTGGCGGTTCCAGCGCGTCCTGCGCCGGCCTGCCGGGTCTGCAGATGCTTTGACTCGTTCCCTGCTGGCCGGATTGGGCGCTCGAGATGGCGCCGGCGGCAGCCGCTGGCCCGACGCTCCCCTGCTGGACATTGCCCTGACTGTGGGTGACCTCACTGCGGAGAATGGTCAACAAGCGAGCATCTGGCAACAGGAGCGGGTGGCGAACATCGGCGACATGGCCGGCGTGGAGCGGCTGGCCGCCATGGCCCCAATGTCGGCGATCCCGGAGCGACGATGGGCTTTGGGCGCGTCGTTGCGGCCTCTCAACATGCCGGCTGAGGCTTGCGTGGATACTGTGGCCGGCGTTCCCTGTCGGGTTCAGACCGGCGGTCGGTATTGGCGGGGGGTTGAGCAGGTGGTTGACCTGTGGGAGATCGAAACCGAGTGGTGGGCGCCGGAGCCGGTGAACCGGCGCTACTGGCGCCTCGCTCTCACTGACGGCGGACTACTGACGGTGTACCGTGACCTAGCCACCGGCCAATGGTTCCGGCAGGGCTACTGACGTGACCCGCGTTGCCGATTACGTGGAGTTGCGGGGACACAGTTGGTACAGCTTCGGCGCCGGGGCGTCTTCCACCGCCGACCTGGCGGAGCGCGCCGCTGGCCTGGAATATCCGGCTCTGGGGTTGACTGACGCTTCGAACCTGTGTGGGGCGCTGGAGTTCAGCCGGCAGTGTCTGGAGGCCGGCGTTCATCCCATCCACGGCGTGGATCTGACGGTGCGTGACTCGGAGGGCGACGGCGTTGTTTCCTTCATCGCTGAGACCGGGGACGGCTACGCCAATCTGTGCCGGCTGGTGTCCCTGGCCCACGTGACCGCCAGCCGTACCGAGCCGGTTCTGGACGTGCGCTTCCTGGAATCCCACGCCGACGGGCTGATCGTCCTGCTGGGCGCGCCGGACGGCGCGTTGGCCCGGCTCGTTCAGGGAGGAGAGTGGGCGAAAGCGCAAACCCTGGTGGAGCGTTACTGCGGCTGGTTCGGACCGGGCAGCGTGTTCCTTGAGTTGCAGCAGCACCTGGCCTACGGTGACACCGCGCGCAATAAGCGCCTGCGCGAACTGGCGGAGCGTTGCGGGCTGGCAACCGTCGCCACCAATGAGGTTTGGTATCACTGCCGGGAGCGGGCCAAGCTTCACGACGCGCTGACCGCCGTCCGGCTGAATAAATCACTTTCCGAAGTCCGGGAAAGCCTGAAGGTGAACGGCCAGTACTGGCTGAAGTCGCCGCAGGAGATGGCGGCTCTGTTCCGACGCTACCCGGACGCCGTCGCCAACACTCGCGCCATCGCCGAGCGTTGCTCCGGCTTCAGCCTGCCGGCGTACCTGCATGGACGCTACGCCTACCCGGATTGTCCCGTCCCTCCGGGCTACGACGCCCATTCCTGGCTGCGCCGGCTGTGCGAAGAGGCGGCGGCCCGGCGCTACGGACGAGTTGATCGGAAGGTCAGGGAGCGGCTGAACGAGGAGTTTGAACTGATCCGGCGCCACGGCTTGGCCGGGTTCTTCCTGGTCTATCACCGCATTGTTGAGCTGGCGCGCGAGTGCATGGTGGAGTTGGGCTACGGCCACGCGGAAACCCCCCTGGAATGGTTGCCGCCGGGCCGTGGTCGTGGCTCCTCGGTGTCCATGTTGGTGGGCTACCTCATCGGCCTCTCCACGTTGACCCGGTGGAGTACGGCCTGGCCCTGGACCGTTTCCTGTCCTTCGAGACTGCTGTGCTGCCCGACATCGACCTGGACTTCCCCAGGAACATCCGGGAACGCCTCATCCTGCGTGTCATCGAGGAATGGGGCTGGGACCACGCCGCCCTGGCTGGCATGATGCCCACCTACAAGGGACGCGGCATCGTGCGCGACCTGGGCAAGGCCCTGGGGCTGCCCGCCGACGAGGTCGCCGTCCTGGCCCGGAGTCTCGAAACCGATTCACCGGCGGAGTTGTCCGCCTCGCCCACTCTGCTGGCCCGGCAAGACCGTCCCGGCTGGCGTGACCTGCTGGTGCTATCGCAGCAGCTGGCCGGCTTTCCCAAAGGGTTGGCCCAGCACCCCGGCGGGATGCTGGTGTCATCAACTCCCCTCACCGACCTGATGCCGGTGCAACCCTCGGCTATTGAAGGCCGGTACGTGGCTCACTGGGACAAGGACAGCATCGACGACGCCGGCGTACTCAAAATCGACCTGCTCGCCTTGGGAGCCCTGTCCCAGATGCAGCAGGCGGTGCGCTTGGTGCGGGACCGCGCCGGCGTCGAGCCCGACTTGAGCCGCATCAACTACCGGGATCCGGAGGTGTTCGCCGACCTGGGACGAGGCGACACCGTGGGCGTGTTCCAGGTGGAGTCCGCCGCCCAGATGCAGACCATCGTCAGGATGCGACCGGAAGACATCTACGACCTGGCCTTGGAGGTGGCCGCCGTACGGCCCGGCGTGGGCGCCAACGACGGCGTGGCCGAGTTCCTGCGTCGCCGGGAGGGCATGGTCTGGGACTACGATCATCCGTTGGAGCGAAACGCGCTGGAGCGATCCATGGGCGTCATCATGTTCCAGGACCAGGTGGTGCAGCTCGGCATGGACTTGGGTGGCTTCACCGCCGCCGATGCCGACCGGATGCGCCGCGCTTTCGGTCGCCGCGACGGTGAACGGCTGGTCGCACAGTACCGGGAGCGGTTCATGACCGGCGCTGGAGAGCGCGGAGTTCCATCGGAGACGGCCGAGGTCATTTTCGGCAAGTTCAACCCTCATTATATGTTTCCTGAGGGCCACGCCGTCGCCTTCGCTTTCACCGCCTACCAGATGGCCTGGCTGCGCCGGTATCACCCGCTGGAGTTCTTCGTGGTCCTGTTCAACGAGCAGCCCATGGGTTTCTGGGACATCGATACTCTCAAGCAGGATGCCCGCCGTTTGGGCCTGCGCGTGGCCCATCCCGACGTGAATCGGTCGGAGTTGCTCTGCACCGCCGAGGGCGATGATACACTGCGGTTGGGGCTAACCTTCGTCAAGGGCGTGGATAATCGTTTGGGCGAAACGTTGTTGCGGGCGAGAGAGGCCGGTCCGTTCACCGACCTGTCGGACCTGCTGGCGCGGTCGGGATTGCCCCGGGAGGCATTGGAGAACCTGGCGCGGGCCGGCGCCATGGACGCGCTGCCCGACTTTGCCGACCGGCGCAGCGTCCTCTGGCAGGTGGGGGCCGGCTACATCGCCGGAGTGCGCCGGGGCCAGTTGGCTTTACCGCTGCACACCGCCAATCCGCCGGCAGTTCTGACTACAGCGACCCGCGCCCGCCGGATGCTGGACGAATACGCCATGCTGGGCTTGTGCCCCGACGGCCACGTGATGGAACTGCTGCGGCCCCAGCTGGGTGCGGAGGTGCTGACCAGCGACGGCCTGCTGGGCTCCGGCGACGGCGAAGTGGTGCGGGTGGCCGGGCGGGTGGTACGCCGGCAACGACCCCTGGCGACCGCGGTGTTTCTGACCCTGGAGGACGAGTTCGGCCTGATACCGCTGGCAGTTTGGCCGGCCCAGTGGGAGCGGCTCAAAGGCGCGCTGCGCCGTTCCTTGATCGTCGTGGAAGGCCAGGTGTCCCGCCGCGACGACACCCTCAACGTGGCGGTTCAAAAGGCGTGGCCGCTGGCGCTGGACTTGGATTACCGCCACGGTCGGCGGGATTGGCAGTAATCAGGGATTTGCACCGACGGCGTGGTCGGACCGGCCGCAATTTCCCGTTGCATCGCGCAGAATATGGACGCTTGGGCCCGACCAGCGCGTCCTCTGGGAGCCATGTGGGCGAATTGGCGCTCGCGGAGTGCTGCGTTGCGGCTTCACGTGAGCTTGCCCGCGGCACGTCTCTGACGTTGTCACCAGTCGCCGGTGGTCGGGATTGGCTTGTAACTGTGGGTGCCGTCGGCAGGGTCGCGGCCGGCGCAGTACCATCCGTCAGGGGTCCAGCAGTAGACGTAGTGTGCCCCATACTGTTTCCACCAGTCGAGGGCGCTGGGTAACTCCTCGGTGCTGGTCGCCGCGAACCGAGACGTTCTGCAGAATTTCCATTCAGTGTTGCGGTCACGGTGGTAGGCGAACGTGAATCGTGGAGGGTATTCCAGCGGTATGTTGGTCAGGGTGTACTGCCAGGGGTCGGCGTCCGGCGGGCAGTGGGTCAGGTCTGGGCCGCAGGTTTCGGTGCCGAGCCAGCTGATGTGGCCTAATTCGATGAGTTCGCGAGCCTTTTCGGCCGTGGCGTAGTAGCGCTGGAGTATTCGCCCGGTCATCTCGGGGTGGGCTTTGTTGTGGCAATAGATGGCCTGCCCCTGCCCGGTGTCGGAGTCAAGCATCGCGATAGCGCAGCGCATGGTGGTTCTCCAGTGCCTTTGGATCAGCCTGTCGATGCCTTTCGACGTAGCCCCGTGTCGGGGCTAAGGCTGCTGCGTCGCGTGCCGACGCACTGGCTAGTTCCATTCCGTCAACAGGCCTTAGCTCATAGCACGCTGATTCCGTCGGTGCTGGGCTGTGTCCAGTGGGAAGAGCGCCTCTTGGTATTTTCCCACTCCGCCCGGGTCTTGGCGTGCACCAGCGGGTAGGCGCCGGTCTCCAGGGATATGTCGTACGCCATGTCTTTGACTTCTTGGTCGGTGCCGGGGAACTCGTCGCTGATCACCGCCAGCACGAGCATGTCGAAGTCGTCGTCGGCGTAGCCGCGGGCGCGAACGCCGTAGACGACCAGGTCTTCCGCGTGTTGGTGCAGTTCTTCGAGCAGGTACGCTCGGAATTGATCTAGCCAGGCCAGCTCGCTGGCTGTCAGTGCTAGGCAGTCTTCCTTGGATTGCCAGCCGTCGGGTACGACTCGCACCGGCACTCCCGATGCGGTGTTCGACATCGTGACGGCGTCGGCGTCGCGTGGCAGGGCGCTCATGGTTGGCTCCTTGGTGTTCGCTCGTCAGCCCCTGACCGGTTGCAGGGTGCCGATTGGGCTAACCTCTTCCCTGCATGTGCAGGGGCAGTTTTTCGTGACGGGCGCGGTCGTTGAAGTCGCTGTCGTAGGCCTCGGGCGGCGCGCCCATCTCTTTGAGGCAGTCCTTGCAGAACCGTTTGTGGGGCGGCGCAGGTTGGTCGCATCTCCAGCAGGGCAGCGCTTCCGAAATGGCGGCCGTGTTCTGGGTCTTGGCTTGGTTGCCTGCGTCCGTCCTTTCCCGTGGCGTGGCCGGCGGCAGGGGCTTGAATACCCGGACCGGGTTGGGGCCGGTGGTCCAGTCCTGGTGGCGGTATCCGGTGATGCCCTTTGCGCAGCGGGAACACTGGCTGTAGGCCGCGTACTTCGTGTTGCCGCACTGGCAGTCGTCCATCGGGCATTCGGGAGAGATCTGTCCCTGCTGGTCGACGTAGCCCTCGGCGATGGCGCATCCGACGCAGTAGGTGAACGTCGGTTTCTTGCCGTCGCCGCAGTTGGGGCAGGGTTCCTCGCCGGGTTCGACGTTGGTTTCCAGTACGCCTCGCTCGACGGCGCAGGGCTTGCATTGGCTGGTGCTTGCCAGCTTGCTGCGACCGCACTGGCACCTCGTGGAGCCGTAGCTCGGTAGCGGCTGCCCTCCCGACAGCGCGCTGAGCAGGCTTCGCATGGTGGCTTGGTCAATCCGGCCGCCTTCGTAGGCGCAGGTGGGGCAGCGGGGCGCCGACGGGAATTTTTTCGCTCCGCACTGGCAGGTGTTCTGGCCGTAGCCGTTGTTGGGACGGTGCCCGTTCTGGTTAGTGAAGTGGCGGTGTCGCGGGTTGTCCGAGTGGGGTTTCACGCCGCGGATTTCGCTCAGGAGGCTGGATATGCCGTCTTCGGCAAGAGTGCCGTTTTGAGGGTCTGCCATGGTGGGCCTCCTTTCGGTGTGGGCCGGTGGTTTGGTCACGCGGTGTATGGCCGTGGCCACATCGCGCCCTCCTGGGCGCTCAGGGAGGTGATTGACCGGCAAAACACAACCTGATATTTGTCAAATCACCGCGCTTCCGAGGTGGGTCAATGACCTTGGTCAAGCTAGGTCCATGACCCTGGAAATTGAAAGGCGGGTTCTTGCCGCTCGCCCTTCCGCCGCAGCCGCAATCGCGATCACGCCGCCGCACGGGGGCGGCTCCTCCATCATATCAATTAGTTGGGTTTTCCGTGCTTGATTGCACAGGTTCTCCCTGAATTCGCGGGCGGTCTTGTCGGTTTCTATCTCGACCACGTCCACATGGGCGTAAGCCCAAGGCTGTTGTTCAGGTTCCACGGAGTGGGGAGTGTTGACGATGTCGATGAGGCATGGTTGGCCCCGGGCCTTTTGCGCTTGGTCCGCCGCGTCGATGTAATCGGCCGCTTTGAGATAAACGGTGTTCCGGTGTTCGGCCAAGTTACCGGTACGCAGGAGCTCAACGTTGTAGCCGCGCCGTGCCGTATCAGTCCGGTCCCAATTGCTTATTTCCCTTCTCCCAGAAACCTTGTTGATCGGCCCTTTGAACGCTCCCGCTTTCGGCCCACCCATCACTGGACTCCAATCCTTGTCTCGAACGAATCTGCAAAGCGTGTGGTCATTCGGTACTGACATGCCTTATTCCAGCCACCCCCGTATTGCTAATACGTTGGGTTCGGCGTCGATCTTGCCGGTTCGTGCGCTCCAATCCGTTTTGTCGTAACGCCAGGCGTACAGTTCGCCGGTCGGCGTGAATTCGCCGGTGATCAGCGTGTCGTCTTGAAGAACAACTACAAACGACAGAGCACCGTCCACGTCTACCGATAGTTCGACGCTTTTCGCGACGTTTTCAATTTGCTGCACCAGCGCGCTAGCGTCAGAAACCACGGTCGGTGTGGGCGTCGGCTCTCCAGCAACTCCCACTTGGAACTCGTCAACGACCGAGTGTAACTGTGGTCGCATGAGGGTTTCCGATGCTGACGGGCTTGGATCGTGAGTCACCAGCGGTGGCTCTGTTTCGGTTTGGGTGGCCTCTTTCCATGCGGCGTGGCGCGAGTGGTCGGGTTCGATCAGGCTGTGGAGTTGGTTGCCGTGAGCCTCATCGTGCCGGGGATGTCCGTCGTCGTTCGGGGTTTTCGTCATACTCGTCTGCCTCCGGTGTGGGTTGATTGCCGGCGGAGCACGCCGTAGGTGAGGACCTCATCGTAGATCATGGATGTAGCATGGTCGCTTTCTGGGAAATTCGTGGCAGCCGGGTGCGATTTACCTTCTGGGATGGTGATGGTGCTTCCGTTAGGTCCGGCGAGGGCCGTGCACCACTTTTCGGCGCGGGTCAGGGTTTCTCCGCTCCGGATCTGCCCAGCGTTTTCCCGACCTTCTGGGCCAGTTGTCGAGCGCGGGCATGCTCCGTTTCGGGAACGTGCGGGATTAGAGCGCTTTGGCGACCTGCCAGGCAGAGCGTTGCGGGCCGCCCATGGACGTTGCCCTCACGTCGTCGCCCCGGTGGTGCTTGATGGCCAGTAGCGCGGCGCTGACCAGGGCGTCGTAGGGCCTGGCTTCCGTGATGCACGCGCCGTAGCCGGCGATGATCCCGATTTCGACGTTTCGCTTCCGGTCGGGCGGGTACTCGAAGGTGCCGCAGCCATCGACTTCGGCGTTGAGCGAGATCCGGTCGGGCCCCAGGGTGAAGTCCTCGTACTTGCTGCGCGGCGTTCGCATCTTGAAGTCGCACTGGGCAGCCAGCGCTTGGACGTCGGCCACGATGGTCTGGGTCTGGGCCGACGCTTCGTCCTTGACGACCCAGGAGTGGGTGTATCCGCGAATTCCCCGGTAGGGTTCCCGTTCTCCACGGGCGGCGATGTTCTGCTGCCGTAGTTCCCGTGAGCGTCGTGCGGACGCGAGGATGCGGTCGGTCCAAGCTTGGTCTTTTTCGGTCACGTGCCATGGTTCTGGCGGTTTCATCAGTCCGTCCAAACCGCCGTCCTTGCCGCGCTTGCGCAGTAGTTCCAAAAGGTCCATGCTGTTCTTGACCACCATAGTCCTCCCTCATCGGGTTGGTTGTAGTTCTGACAAGGGTGACGTGGTGGCTGTCTTCTCACTGCCCGGTTCCTCTTACACCACCTACCGGGACTTTACTCTCTACTCGCACCGATGGGGGATCCGAAAAACAGGCTACGGGAATTCGACCATGGCTAACCAGGACATGTTTGTTGGAATTCACGTCACTCAGGGCAGCTTGGAAGTGGCAGTGCGTCCCGAGGGCTCGACGTGGCGGCTGCAAAACGACGAAGCCGGATTGCGGGATCTCATCGCCCGATTGCGGAAGCTGAATTTGAAGATAGTGCTGCTGGCCGCAGAAGGGGAGCTGGAATTGCCAGTAGTCGCGGAGTTGGCGATTGCGGCCTTGCCGGTGGCGATGGTCGCACCCGGTAAGCTCGGGAGATACGCGCGCCGTACCGACCATCGGGTCGAAACCGATGGGCTGGCTCCCTGGATCTTGGCCCGCTACGCAGAGGAACAGAAACCGGACGTGCATCCGTTCAAGTATACCCATGTGCTGCAGTTGGAACGGCTCACTACTCGGCGCCAGCAGCTCAACTCCATTCTGGGTGAGGAACGGCAAGCGTTTGCCCAGGCTTCCGGCGAATTGCGCTCCCGCATCCGGAAGCACATCAAGCGGCTGGAAGACGACCTCAAACTCGTCGCGCGAGACCTGGAGAAGGTGATCACACGGAGTCCCGTTTGGCCGAAACCTTTCGCCTGTATCCGCAACTGGACCCGACGACAATTAGCCCCTGTTCCCAGAGGAAGGTTGGCGTCCACCATTTCGCTGCTGATAGGCCTGATCCTCCTTGGAGCCGCGGTGGGCGTTTACACCCAGGGAAACGACCAGGATAAGGACGCCAGCACCGAGAGTCCCACGGTCGCAAAAGGCCAGAACTCCCAGCTTGCCGGTGGGGTTCAATTGACCAAGTTCTTGGCCTCGCTAGGGGGAATCGCCCTGGGCGGTGGAGTCAGCGTGGCGTTAGGAGGCATTCTGCCGGGGTCCGGAAATCCCAAGCGCTACCTGTGGTTCTGCATGGTGGTGGGTTTGGTAGGAGTACTGGTTGCCACGACCCCTGGGCTACACGATCGGGACATGTTACGGGTGCTCGAACCCTACGCGGCAACGGCGAGCGCGTTGGCAGGATCTGCCTTGGGTGTTTTCTTGGGGCTGCTCCCCCAGGAACCGATTTAAGCTGACCGGCAGGCTAAGCTAGGCTTTCCGCATTTTCAAGCGGCGTAGGCGAGGGAATCCACCATTCGGTGGTACAGAGTGGCAGGGAGTTCCCGTACATCGGGGTCGCCAGTCGACAGTTCGAAACCCTCTGACGCCAGCCACAGGTGGCGTCGCACCAGGGCGATGGCGTCCACGAAGGTCGGCGACGGTTTGTCGTACCAGGCGGCCCTGCGCTGGGTCATGGGGTGCTGTTTCTGCAGGGCGTGGGCGGCCAGGGTGGTCCAGGAGAAGAGACCCAGCAGGACGGGGGTAGTGCGGGCGATGGCCAGGTCGGACCATTGGCGCTGGGTCTCCACTCCCAGGTGGGTGCGCACCTCCTGAAAGGTCACTTCCAGTTGCCAGCGCAGGACAAACCACTGGAGGATCTGGGTCGGGTTCGCCGACGGGTCGGTGCAGAGCAGGGCCTGGGGGTCGAAGGCGCCCTGGGGATCGCGGATCAGCACCCAGCGGATGGTGACGGCCGGTTTGCCCGAGCGGTACCAGACAGCGGTCTGGGAGGTGAGTTCCACGGTGCGGGTGGTGCCGTCGTACCAGGACACCGCGGCGACGGTCCACGCCACGTCGGCTCGCTCAAGGAGCGTTTTGAGCGAGGGTCGCCGCTCGCCTTTCAGCGGCGGCCGGCCGTTCTGACCCGGCTGACGAGGCGGCGCTGGCGCGTACAGAGCGGCGTCCAGGCGCAGTCTGGCGATGAGGGTTACGGGTTCACGGAGCGACTGGCAGCAGCGCAGCAGGTCCAGTACGGCGTAGCCGTTGTCGCCCACCAGGACCAGCTTACGCTGGGGCAGCCAGCGGCGCAGTTGCATGACCATCTGGCGGGCCCAGTCGGTCACCTTCTTGTGCCGGCGTCCCTG
Organism: Dehalococcoidia bacterium; assembly: GCA_965207585.1. Taxonomy (GTDB): domain Bacteria; phylum Chloroflexota; class Dehalococcoidia; order Lucifugimonadales; family UBA3495; genus Bin87. The sequence continues at coordinate 1,426,744 of CBDBMT010000003.1, forward strand.
CTGCTGGTGGTAGCGAGACGAGGGCGCCAGCACCGTGAGCACCGGCAACGCCCAATGGCGTCCCGCCCACGGCACGTGGCCCAGCCACATCAGGGAGATCCAGCGCAGCCCGCTGGCCTTGACCAGCTGATGGCGGCTGGAACGCACTGGGTCGCGGTAGATGGCCCGCGCCTTGATCTTGGCTCCACGACGTCGTTCCAAGGTTTCGTCGATGCCGAAGATCAACGGGCCGTCGCCGCGATCCAGATGCTGGAGTAGGAGCACCAGCAGGACGTGGGCTACCCCACGGGACGACCACACCGCTCGGTTGAGCACCGCGTGGTAGCGGGCGTAATTCCGGTCGTCGCTCAGTCCCATGACGCGGAGCGCCGCGGCCACGGTGCGTTGGCCCGGGGTCAGGATCGCGCCGACCAGCAGTAGTTGGGCTTTCCGCCAGGTTGGGGTGGTGAACAAAGTTGCGAAGGGGAAGAGAAGGGCTACAATGGCGTCGGGCAGGGTGAGCATGGTCGGGCCTTTCCGTCGAAAGTGGGGTCAGGCCAGCTTACCCTGTCTTTTTACTTTTTCTAAATTTTGCAGAAAGTCCAGCTAAGAGCCTATCCCAATAACTGGTGTGAACTCGCCGTCCCGTTCCGGGCAGCCAAGCTAGGGTTGTGCCTAGACTGGTGCAATGACCAAAGCGAAAGACCCGAAGCCTCCCCCGTACCAAGTGGGCTAACCCGGCCGCGATGATCAACCATTTTTACAACGGTTCACCGCCTTGGTACGCTGTGGACGGCTGGCGTTTGACCGATGTGGCAACCTCACGCTTTTTTGGACGACTGTCGTCCGCGACTGGATTGTTGAGTTGCACGTGCCCCAACCCATCATCCGGGTAACCATGGGAACTACGGCGGTGCTGAAGCGTACCAGACACCTGGGTTTGCCAGGTACATCCGCCGCTTCCCGCGGTTCAGGGGAAGCGTAATGGGCGACCCGCGAATGGTGCCGTTTTGCGCGAACACAACGGCGATGTTGCCGAGGTTGTCACGCCAAGGGTGGAGGGCGCTCGCAACCGTCCCAGCCTCGACCTGTCGGCTCCCACCTGCTTGGTGGACCTGCTGCTCGCCGGCACCGACACCTCAGCACAAACCGTCAACTGGACGCTGTTGCTGTTGGCCAACCGCCCTGAGGCTCAGGCCAGGGTCCACGAGGAACTCGAAAGGGTCATCGGCCACGACGCTCTACCCACGGTGGACGACCGGACGCGGCTGCCCTACACCTTCGCCTGCATCGCCGAGTCGATGCGCTACCGGACCATCGGCCCGCTGGCGGTACCGCACACTGCCACGGAGGATACCGAAATCGGCGGCTACCTGATACCGTCGGGAGCGCAGGTGTTGGGCAACATCTACTCCATCCACCACGACCCGCGTTTCTGGGACGCGCCCGACGATTTCATTCCGGAGCGGTTCCTGCCCCAGGCTGACGGCTCACCGGCCGCCGCGCTGACCGGCAACGCTTTCATACCCTTCGGCACGGGCCACCGCCGTTGCCCGGGGTGTCGCTTTGCCGAGACCGCCGTGTGGCTCCGCCTGACTCGAATTCTGCGCCGCCTTCGTTTCGAGACACCGGACGGCAAGCCGCTGTCCGAGGACGAAGTGTTCGGCCTGGCGATCTCCCCCAAGCCCTACACTCTGCGGGTGGAATGGCGCCAGTAAGGTAGACGAAACCAATTGGTTCCGCAAATGGGTTCGCCGTAGCATTGGACTGCTACTGGATGATTCTGATGGTCAAACCGTCGCTGTGGAAGTCCGAGTTGCGGGATACTTCCGCCGCGCCGGCGGCGACAGGCAGGGTCAGCTTTACGGTATCGCTGCCGCCGTGAACCGGATTGCCGTTGTTGCGGCGCTCGTAGACCGCGCCCGGTGCCATGCCCCACCGTTCTGCGGCATATCCTTCGAAACGTACAGCGCTCCGGAGGACAGGTTGAACGAGACCTCGGCCTCACGCGAGCAACGGGTTTGTCCGATAGCGGCTCAACGAAAACCGCCCCGGCCTGGTGACCTGGGGCGGTGAGAGTTTGGCAATTCACGCAGCAGCGTGGTGGCGGATCCTACGGCACTACGAATTTGTCCGGCGGGGTCACTTCTCGCGCACGCTCGCGTGCCTTGGTCATCAGGAGGTTGCGAAATTGAATCCACACCGGCCGAATGTCGGGAGCGGTAGTGTTCGCTATCTCAATATCGACATGGGCATAGGCCCATTGCCTCCACATCTCCCTGACGTTGTTGTCATCCGTCCGCTCGACTATGCGCAGCGGCAACCTGACGCCGTCTCGCAGCCTGGAGGCCTCCTCCGCGAAATACCGGTAGTCGCCGGCAGTCAAGAGCAACCGCCCTGACCCCGCCAACGCTCCTATCCGCAACTCGTCAAGGTCAACGGAGCGCTGCTCCAGCAGATCCACGTTCCATGCGGACCATACCGGTTGCGCGAACAGGTCGCCTTTCGGGCGCCCTTTCGTTTCGCTCCATTCACCATCGCGGATGAACCGGCAAAGCAGGGCATCTCCGGGAACCTCCACGTCTATCAATCAGAACAGGCTCACGAAATCGTGTTCCGTCGCAGCGGGATTGTTGACGGCCCATTCGCCCGTTGCGTCATCGTAAACGGAGACATCGAGCACGCCATCGGGGAACAGGTAGGCCAGCAGCAGCCGGCCATCAGGCAAGTGGAGGTCGAAACTCAACGACCCCTCGAAATCAACTTGAATATCTGGGTCAGTCCCCTTCTGGTCTGCTGTCCGGACAATCCGCTGTGCTAGGCGATTAGCCTCTTCAGTCGGTGGGTTTCCTTCTTTCCCTGTCGCGAATTCGCGCAAGGCAGGGTGGGAGTAGGGTTCCTCCCGCGATGTATCGCCGCTTTCCGCCCAGGGCACGCATCCCACTTCGGCCACCACCGCGTTCCACACCACGCCTGCGGAAAGCATCAGCACCCCCTCACCCAAAGCACCCGTACGGACCCTGGAAACCCTGCCACGGGTCGCGTCGGTCACCGGATTTCTGGTGCGGGATATTGCAGTCATCTAATTTTGCTCCTCTTCGTCGAACAGTGTCCGAAGTTCGTCACGGATTAATCCTTCAAAAACCGTGTGAACCTCGGTGTGCGCTTCCTCCAGCCACTCCCCGACATCGTCCAAGCCGACCAGTTCAGGGCGGAATAATCCGTAATCCAAGTCGAGCTCGATGCTGGGTCCTAGCCCTTCTTCTCCAGAAGCGCATATCCACTTCAGGGCCATATTGTCGCGGCCCTCGTGATACCGCGAGTTCATTTCGACCTCCAACGACTCAAACGCTTTCGGCAATTGCTCCCCCTCAAGGACAATGCCAATGCGCAGGTAGGCGAAAATGTCGACCTCCCTATCGTCGCTGGCCGGCAGGTTGAAGCGGTTGATGTAACGCAACCCGATGCGGCGGATTTCTTTGGGTTGCGCCACTTGCTGGTAGGCATCGTAAACGCGCATGACCAAGCCCTTGAACTGGTCCCACCCTGGGTACGGTTGCAATTGCGTAACCGATAGCGCGTCAGGGCTCAGTATCACGACCCCTTCTTCATCGCCCTCTCTCCAGAACTGCAACGTTTCTTCAACGTTGTAACCACCGGATTCGAAACGCTCTGCGGCGGTGATGCGCCGCGAAAACTCCCCACTTAGCACCTCGTAAATCGCATTGGCAGTGGCATCATGCCAATCCACATCGGACCGGAACCGGAGTTCACAGACGGCTTCGGTCATGGGTGAATTGATGTACTGGTGGTTCATGACGAGCATCGGAGGTGGATCCGCGTTTCGTGCAATGATGCGGGGAAAATAGCAACCATCGGAGGGCGTGTCAATCGCGTTCCCGTAGGATTATTGTACAGCACCAATGGGAAAACGGTTGAGACCACCCCCTACTACGCAGGGCAATCGCGTTTTATCCGAGGCGGATTTTGAGCCGGTGGTTCACATCCGAGCCAGCGTTGAGCCGTTTGCCTTGGGTGCCGGCCTCCAGGTTTTTCGTTGCTCAGAAGGTCGTGGCTAATCCTGCATCCAGCGAACTGCAGGGCGCCGATGAACCTGTCTTCCGGCATCATCTTCTTCTTACTGCACTCGCAGGTCTGCTGCGGGGTCTCGAGCCCTCTGTCCAGTTGCCGGTTCCTGTTGGCGTCTGACCCACGGTGCTCGGTGGTCAGTTTCTTTCGCTCCCCGCGACGATCCGATCCGAGGGTGTCGCGGTTAGACCTGACGCCGGTGTCAGGCCCCTACACAGCCGGGGATATGGCCGCGTCCTCGACGCCGGAGCAGCCGGCGTTGGAAAGCGGGCACAGCGACGCAGTGGCCCGGCTACGCGCCCCTTCTGGGCGGCAGGGGGCGCATTCCGGTTTGCGGCGCTTCCGGCGCCGCCAGGCGGTAGCCGACCCGGGGCTCAGTGGAGATGCAAATGGACCGGTCCGCGTCGTCGCCCAGCTTGCGGCGCAGGCTGTTGACTACCGTGCGCATGGGCCGCAGGTCAGTATCGCTGCCCGTGCCCCAAATCTTGCGCAGCAGGTACCGTACGTCAGCACCCGCCTTGGCTCCTGCCCACACGTTCCCTCGGTGAGGCGCGCCGCTCAAACGGAAGGCTCCTGCAGAGCGCAAGGACAAGGGACGGCTTGCCCGGGGAACGCATGAAATAGCTGGTTTACCACGTGTAAATGCTCGTAGGCATTTCCCTGGTCCAGAAATCGAAATTGTCCCACTCGCCTTCGGCCATCGGGATAGTGCTTTCGATGAAATCCGGCCTTCCTTCTGACAAGACATTCGGATACAGGCGTGAAATCACCGTCATGGGGACGGCGATTGCGCGGCGCTTGAAGTAAATTGTGCTTGCGAGCTCCCGCAGGGCGTCGGTCCTGGCATCGGCTAGCGACGGGCGGTGTCCCTCCTCGTAAGCCAGATAAACGAGGCCGGTCTCGCCGGTGGGTATTTGGTCCACCGCTTCTATCCACAAAGCCCTGACGGTTTGCAATTTCCGTTCCAGGGCAACCGGGGAGTTGCTGGTCCATTTCAACAGGAACGGCAATTCCGCTCGTTCCACTTCGGGATACCGGTCATTCCCTGCGACCGCACAGATGCCGTCGAATTCGTCCGACTCCAGGTCGATCCCGAATACTGTGCCCAGGAACGTCGGACTGTACAAGCGGGTGCGTTCGAGCTCCTGAGACACTGGAACGGGCTTCAACCGGAGCGTTCCCCATTCGGTTTCGTTCGCCCCGTACGGGGACAGGGAGCCGGTCATGGCCCGGACGCCGCCAATTACGCTCTCCACGGGGGTGTTGATGATCTCTTGCTTAAACTCAATGGTCAGTTCACCGACCAATCCCAATTCCATTCTCTCGCCGCAGAGATGCCCGAAAACCTCCCGCATGACCGCATATTCCTTCTGCTCGTAGGCGCTGAGCGGCTGCTTCCGTTTGCACTCGACGACCATCGGAATCGGCGAATCATGCAAACGCAGGTCTGGAGTCTTTTTCTGACCGGTCTCCTCGATGAAACCGACATCATGTCCCATGCGTGCGAAGGCTGCGGCGACCAGAAGCTCGAAAATCCGCGAGTCCGTCTCGGCGCTGGGTGCCCTGCAGAGCTGCCTAAGCTTGGAATCAGCTCCCGCAACCTCCTTAAGGGTCTCCAAGGAGTGGCCGAGAGAGCAAATCTGCGGAATTGCCCTCGCGGCAGTGTAGGTGTCCAGAAATGGTTCCTTCTCCATATGATCGTTGGACACGACAAGATAATTGGCGAATTTGTGGAGAGCCGGCAAACCCATGGGCCATCGTTCCCTGCCGCACAGCATCAGCGGTTCCAGCACGGCCTCTCGCTGCTCCGCAGTCACCAACGATAGTTGGTGCCTCCACCACCCCGAGGGAACCAAGGAGAGGATGTTTTCCAGCGCCGCAGGCAGTAGGTCGTCAATATCGTGTGATGGCGGCACTGTCCGCGTGGTCAAATCCCTGCGGCTCCATCGCTGGTCCAGGCGCGTCAATATGCTGGCGCGTCGAAGAGGTTCCAGGTCGTGAGGCTCGAGCCCGTATCTGCGTTCGAGTTCCTTCGCGACCGCATCGCCTTCTTCCGACGCCTTCTCGCCCTCGGCCATCAAGTTGGCAGCGTCTTGTTGAAGGTCGTCGTCCCATCCCGCCAATTCCGACTGCTTCAGTTTTTCGCTGGCCGCGTGCGCGAGGCTCTCCGCGCGAGCCAAACATCCTTCGAGCAACTCGCGGAGTTCTCGGATGCTTTTGGTTGTTAGATCGGTTTCTTCCGACATTTTCCTTTCTCCAGAGCCTCTTTCTGAAGCCGTCGTCGACCGACGGACATATCCCGACTGGTCCCGGCCGGGTTCGCCGTTTCATTATTACTCCCCATTCGCTCACCGACATCGTCGGCCCCTGAATGGCGTGTCCCCACGACGCACCCTTCACGAGGGCGCTTCTGACCGTCTCACGACCAGCAAGTGCGGTGCCGAGGGGCGGGAACCCGCGCTGAGGCTTCACTTTATGTGCTCTTACTAATTGTAGATGCTGATAACGCCAACGCCACGAATTTCGTTCGCTCTCTGGAAGCTAGATTCAGAGGAGGGCCAGCAGTTCCGGTTCCACGAACGCGGTTCCTCTGCCCGTTTCGACTCCGACTATCGGCGGCGGGGAATATGGCGAAAAGTGGGTTGTGTCCCAGGTGTGGCCGGCGCGTACGTCGCAGCAGCCGTAGGCGGAGGGCCGGCGGCAGGATGCCGTAGAGGCGTGGGGGTCAGCGTGGGCGTTGGGATGGACTGTCGTGTATCAGCAGGCGGAGGACGGGCGGTGGAGTTCCGGGGAGTCGCAGGGCCCCTGTGATCGTCGTCGCTGCCGGTTGGGTGGAAGTGGACGTTGGCGCGACTTCCCAGCAGGCGACGGCGAATACGACGGGCAGGATGACCGGCTAAGAAACTGCCGCCAGCGCTCGCTTCAACAGCAGCCGGAGATCGTCCATCGGCGACCTGGCTGCAAATGTCGGCCGGAACTTTGCGTGAGGCATGTTCGCGAACTGGTGGCGCATGGTTTCGTCACCATCGAATGGTGCGGTTCAAGGTCATAGATTTTGTCCGTATCATTGTCCCCTCCTGCGCTGCGTGGCTACGCTGTCCCCATTCGTTGAACGGCGTCGAACTCCTGTTGAGTGACGATGGCCGGGAAGGCGTTCACGACCCTCACTGCGCGGTCGGGGTTTGCCATGTCCTGCCCCGCTGCCAGGTTGGTGCCGCAATAGACCTCGTTGCCGAGGATGCGGCGCACCTGCTTTACGTTCCAGCGGCTGATCGCAGGTGGCCTGGCGGCGCGGGCGTTGAGTTCCGCCGCAATCTGGCTGGCGGAGGCTCCCTCGAGCCGGAGGTCGAAAACCCACCGCGCCGTCTCCGACGCTGGGGGGTCCAGTTCCAGCTTGTGACGGCGTATGCCCCGGTCCCACACGACAACCTTGCGGTAACCGTAGGGCGCGTTGGAGAACACGTAGAACCCCTGTTGGGCGGCGTCCCTCATGCCGCGGCGGACTCGCTGGGAATGCTCGCTGCGGAGAACATCGGCCATGGATGAAACGGACGTGCCTGCCACAGGCCCTGAGACCGAAATGAGCTCCACACCGTAAGCCGCCAATCGCGCCCGGTGTCGCTCGAGTTCGTCCACCCAGCGGGAGATGCGGCTCAGGCTGTGCACCAGGACCTGTCGGAACGGGGGGTCAGGCGTAGTGGCGGCCTCCATCATCCGCAAAAGCTGGGTCTTTTCCCCGCGGAGGTCCACGTATTGCCCGACCACCGCGAGGCCGGCCAGCTCCGCGTAGTCTCGTATCGCGTCGAGCTGGACATTGACGGGCTCCATGCTGTCGGCGAACGTGCTGGCGTAGATCGCCGTGCGTCGGTCCGTACTGACCTGGTTTCCTGGCATTGCGTTACCTCCGCGGTGCGCAAGCCCGTGTTTGAGAGGGTTGGTTGAGCGGCGCTGCCGAGTCTGCGCCGTTGCAGACCGGGTTGCGGGTGTGACATCCATTGGGCTTGGTCGAAGTGGGAGGGCTACCTGGACTGGTTCCGGTGGTGGGCGTTAAACCAGACGGCCCGCTCGCATGAGTTCTCGCCTGTGAGCAGGCCGAGCAGCCAGGTGGCCCAGAGGTACGGGTATTCGCGACGGATGGCCAAAGCCCGCAGCCAGGTGCACTGCGAGGAGCATCACACCTGCCCCGAATGGGCGCGTGGCGCATAGATGCCTTACGTGCCATCACTCTTTCGACAGGACCTCGATGAGCCTGTATCCGTACTTCCCTGCGTCCTGTGGCGGCTCCTTGCCGTCCCACCGGTCGTACTTCTCGACCCTGAGACGGTAGGTGTACCCGGGTTCATGTTCGAACCCTTCTATCTCGCTGTAGAACAGGCCGCCGTCAACGACAAGGCACTTCATCGGAAATGGGCCGTAGCAGTCCTCACGCTCCGGCCCAACGGTTACCGTCTGCGTCTCAGCACCCGACGAGCAGGCGGCCATCGTCAGGATGATTCCGGCAACCAGCAGGCTGCCGAGTCTCTTTGGGAGGTTCACTGGCGCTTTTCCTCAGAGCTGAACTCAGGCTGCCCGTCCGCCGTCATGCCTCAGCGGGCTGTCAGCACCTCCGACAGGGCGTAGTACCGACCCGTCCCAGACAAGGCGGATGAAGATCATCGAACGGAAGCAATGGTGCAGAGGTTCCTTTTGCCGCCGTTTTCCCCTACGGTCCGCAGAAGGGCAGGCCCAGTTCGTCAAAGTCGTTTGTAGGCACGTCCCGCAAACCATCGGGTACGCATCCGGTCAACTCGTTCTCGGAGAGGTACAGCGTGGTCAGGTTGGCCAGGTTGCCCAGCTCGGCGGGGATCTCCCCTTCCAGCCGGTTGCCGACCAGATACAACGACGTCAATTCGGCCAGATTGCCCAGTTGGGCCGGTATCTCCCCTTCCAGCCGGTTGTCGTTGAGATACAGCTCCTTCAGTTTGGTAAGGTCCCCCAACTGGGCCGGTATCTCGCCCTCCAGCCGGTTGTTGGACAGGCTCAGCTCTCGCAACCGGGCCAGATTGCCCAGTTGGGACGGTATCCCACCTCTCAGATCGTTGCTGCCCAATTTGAGCACCCGCAATTCTTCAAGATCGCCCAGCCGGGCCGGTATCTCGCCCCTCAGATCGTTGAAGTCCAGGTACAGGTGTCGCAGGTCGGCAAAGTCGGCCAGTTCCGCCGGTATCTCGCCCCTCAAATAGTTGCCGGTGAGGCTCAGGACCTTCAACGCGGTCAGGCCGGTCAGTTCCACCGGTATCTCCCCTCTCAAACTGTTGAAATCCAGGACCACCCAGGTGACGCGGCCGTCGCGGTTGACATTCACGCCGAACCAGTCGCTGAGGGGCGTGTCGGTGCCCCAGCCGGTGTTGTCATCCCAGTTGTCGCCGCCGGTGGCATGGTACAGCTCCATCAGGATTTCCCGGTCGTTCGGCTCCCGCGCCGGGTTGGCCGACACCCCCGCGGCGCTCTGGCCGCTGCCCTGGGCGTCGCTGTAAGACGCCACAGCCCGCAGGTAGTTGCCCACGTCGCCGGAAACCGGCGTGTAGGCGTTGGCCGTGGCGCCGGTGATGGCGGTCCAGGACCCGCTGCCCGTCGGCGAGCTCTCCCACTGCCAGGTCGTACTGGTGACGCCCCCGTCGGGGTCGGTCAGACCAGCCGTCAGAATCGTGCCCACCACCGGATCGTTGGTGGAGAGGGTTACCGTCCCGGGCTCGTTGACGTTAGTGACGCTGATGGTCACGTCGATGGTGTCGGTGAGGCCGCCGCCGTCAGTGACGGTCACCCTCACTTCGTACTGGGCATCGGTCTCGAAGTCCAGGGCGGCGCTGGTCCGCAGCTGGCCGCTGTTGGACACGATGGCGAAGGAGGCTGCGTCGGCGCCTTCCAGCGAGTAGGTCAGCGTGTCCCCGGCATCTGGGTCCGTGGCCGCCACCGGAGCGCCGATGTTCTGGCCCGACGCCGTGTTCTCCGCCACCGTCCGGCTGGCCGTGGCGGTCGGGAAGACCGGGGCCTCGTTCACGTCGGTCACGGTGATGGTCACGTCCCTGGTATCTTCCAGGGAGCCGTCGCTGACCCGCACCGTGATCTCGTAGACGTTGTCGGTGTCGGCGTCGGTCGGGGCCTCGAAGTCGGGCGTGGCGTCGAAGATCAGCACGCCCCTGACGATGCCGAAGTCTCCGGCGTCATCGCCACCCAACGACCAGGTGAGCGTCGGTGCCATCTCCGGGTCGGTTGCGGTGTAGGTTCCGACCACTCTCACGCTGTTCTCGGGGTAGCTGCGGCTGGTGGGGCCGCTGGTGAACTGGGGCGCCTGGTTGGTGGGCGTCGGTGTCGTGCCTGTGCCGGCGGCGGACCAGGGACCCGTCCCCTCGGCGTTGGTCGCCCGCACCTGCACCTGGTAGCTCGTCCCCGCCGTCAGGCCCGTGATGGTGTGGCTGGTTCCCGCGCCGTCGTAGCCGGCGTCGGTGAAGGAGCCCGAACTGCCGGCCCGGTAGCGCACGTCATAGTCGGTGATGGCCGGGCCGGTGTTGGCCGGCGCCACCCAGTTCACTGCCAGCGACGTCGTAGTCGCTGCCCCGAAGGTGGGCGCGGCCGGCGCCGACGGCGGCTCCGTCACGTCGGTCACGGCGATGTTCACCGTGAGGACGGCACTGCCGCTGTTGCCGTCGTCGGCGGTCACGGTGACCGTGTAGCTGCTCCTGGCCTCGTGGTCGTAGGTCACGCCGGTCTTCGTGCTGAGCTGGCGGCTCGAAGTGTCGAAATCGAAGGATTCCGCGTCGGCTGCGCCCAGGCTGTAGGTCAGCGGGTCGTTGTCGGCGTCGATTGCCGCCGGCAGGGCGGCGCCGATGTCCGTGTCCGCCGGGGTGTTCTCCCCCACCGTTCGGGTCGCCGTGGCCGGGCTGAACACCGGCGGGTTGTTGTTCGTGCTCGCGGGCGTGGCCGACGCGGTCTCCGACCACACCACGGAGTCGCCGTTGGCGTTGATCGCCTTCACCTGGTAGAGATAGGTCGTTCCAGAGGTCAGCCCGCTCTGGACGAGGGTGACCGTCGTGCCACTGTGGGACTGGTCCGTCCACGTGGCGCCGTCGTCCTCGCTGCGCTCCACCGTGTAGCCGGTGATGGCGCTGCCCCCGTCGTCCGGCGCGTCCCAGGTCAGCGTGACGGCGTCGGTAGAAGTCGTCTGCGCGCTCACGCCGCGCACCCGTGCCGGCAGGTCGCGTCCCTGGTCCCCGAACTCGGCCGCCGTGGCGGTGCCGTTGCCGTCGGTGTCGGCCTTCAGCGCCGGGTAGCGGCCGGCGTCGCCGAAGTCCCACACGTCAGCGTCCCAGGTGGCGTAGATGCCGGTGGCGGAGGTGGGCGCCTGTAGCTGGGTGGTGGTCCTGCCCTCGGGGCTAGCTGTGTTCGCGTCGTCGGGAATGCCGCTGGTGTCGGTGTCCCAGTAGCTGGCGGTGATGGTGCCTGCTTGGACCCGCCCGACCAGCCCCCCGACATCGGTGTTGCCCGAAACGCTGGCGATGGAGTACGAGTTCGTAATCGTGCTTGCACTACTGTCTCCTACCAGCCCACCGACATTCACTCCTTCCAGGCTGCCGCCGGAGACGCTGCCGGTGGAGTAGGAGTTCGCAATCGTGCCGGCCGAAGCGCGCCCGACCAAGCCACCGACATCCGTGTTGCCGGAGACGCCGCCGGTGGAGTAGGAGTTGGAAATCGCGCCGGCTAGACTGTTTCCAACCAGCCCGCCAACCTGTTCATCTCCGGAGACCCTGACGTCGGCATAGGAATCCACAACGGCGCCATTTGCCTCTATCTCCCCCACCAGACCGCCGATACCCGCATCCCTGGTACTAATATCAAACGGATCGTCATCGCCATAGACCCGGCCCGTGGCGTGGCTGTTCTTAACCATACCGCCGGTTCGCCCGACCAGAGCGCCAGCCGAGCGGTCGTGTCCCACATCCACGTTCACCAGCCCAATGTTCCTGATCTCCGAGACGATACTGGCGTAGCCGAACAAGCCCAAGCCACCTTGCGGCCCGGGGGTATTGATCCACAGGTTGGCGACGGTGCGGCTGTTGCCCTCGAAGGTGGTGGCGAAGGGTGTACTGCTGGTCCCTCCGATAGGCTCCCAACCGCTCCCGGAGTTGTAGTAATCGTCGTCGGCGTCGCCCACGCCGTTGGTGTGGGTCGAGCCGTCGTCGTCGGTGTCGAAGTCCAGGTCGGCCATGAGCTCGTAGCCCCGGCAGACCGTCGCGCCAGCGTCCGGGTCGTCATCCGGGTCGTCCCAGCCGCAGCCCATACCCTCGGCGGCGTTGGGGAAGGCGGCGGCGTAGTCCGCCGCGTTGGCGGAAGCCGGGTCTCCGTCGCCGTCCAAGTCCCAACGCATGGCATTCAGCTGCGCCAAGGTGGACACCTCAACGAGGCCATCGTCGTTCTGGTCGTAGTCGGTTACCGTCGTCGCGGTGCCTGTACCAGAGGCCGACCAGGGGCCGGTGCCCTCGGCGTTGGTGGCCCGCACCTGCACCTGGTAGCTGGTCTCTGCCGTCAGGCCCGTGATGGTGTGCGCAGTTCCCGCGCCGTCGTAGCCGGCGTCGGTGAAGGAACCCGAACTGCCCTCCCGGTAGCGCACGTCGTAGTCGGTGATGGCCGGGCCGGTGTTGGCCGGCGCGACCCAGTTCACCGCCAGCGAAGTCGTAGTCGCCGTTCCGAAGGTAGGCGCGGCCGGCGCCCCCGGCGGCTCGTTCACGTCGGTAACGACGATGGTCACGTCGATGGTGTCAGTGAGGCCGCCACCGTCGGTGGCCCGCACCCTCACGTCGTACTGCGCGTCGGTCTCGAAGTCCAGGGCGGCGGCGGTCTGCAGTTGGCCGCTGGTCGACACGACGACGAAGGAGGTCGCGTCGGTGCCTTCCAGCGAGTAGGTCAGCGTGTCCCCGGTGTCCGGGTCCGTGGCCGCCACCGGAGCGCCGATGTTTTGGCCCGACGCCGTGTTCTCTGCCACCGTCCGGGTCGCCGTGGCGGTCGGGAAGACGGGCGCCTGGTTCGTCGCAGGCGCGGTCGTGGTCGCCCGCAGCGTCGGGTAGCTGCCGGAGTCACCGAAGTCCCATACCGCGGCGTCCCAGGTCGAGTAGATGCCGCTGGCGCTGGTGGGCGCCTGCAGTTCGCTGGTGGTCTTCCCCTCCTCGCCGTAGGGATTGAACCTGATGCCGCTGGTTTGCCTGTCCCAGTAGCTGTCGATGATCCTCCAATGGCCGAACCGCCGGCCCCCGACCAGTCCGCCGACGCTCTCATCCCCGCTGACCCGGCCCGTGGCGTAGCTGTAAGCAATCTCGCCGGTGTGAAAACCGAGCAGCCCGCCCACGTAGTCGTCCCCGCTGACGCTGCCCCTGGCGTAGCTGTCGCGGATGGTGCCGCCGCTGTGCACGCCGACCAGCCCGCCCACGTAGTCGTTGCCGCTGACGCTCCCCGTGGCGTAGCTGTTGGCGATCATCTCGCTCTGGTAGTGCAGGAACCCGGCCAGTCCGCCCACGGAGTCCTTGCCGGCAACCCGGACGTCCAGAACTCCCACGTTGCGAATCGCCGCGCCAGTGCCCATACGGCCGAACAGCCCCACGTAGTCCGCACTGCCGCGGTTGACGAACAGGTTGGCGATGGTGCGGCCGTTGCCTTCAAAGGTGGCGGTGAATGAGTCACTGCTGGTCCCGATGGGCTCCCAGCCGTTGCCGGCGTTGTAGTAGGCGTCGTCGGCGTCGCCCACGCCGTTGACGTGGGTTGAGCCGTCGCCGTCGGTGTCGAAGTCCAGGTGCGTCGTCAGCTCATAGCCGTGGCAGCCCGTCGCTCCGCAGCTCATGGCGGCGTTGGGGAAGGCGGCGGCGTAGGCCGCGGCGTTGGCGGCCTTCGGAACTCCGTCGCCGTCCGGATCCCAGCGTATGGCGTTCAGCTGGGCCAGGGTGGACACCTCGATCAGGCCGTCGGCGTCGGTGTCCAAGGCCGATACCGCCGGCGTCGCCCGTGTGGCGGACGGCGACCAGAGGCCGGCGCCCTCGGCGTTGGTCGCCCGCACCTGCACCTGGTAGCTCGTCCCCGCAGTCAGGCCCGTGATGGTGTGGCTGGTTCCCGCGCCGTCGTAGCCGGCGTCGGTGAAGGAGCCCGAGCTGCCGGCCCGGTAGCGCACGTCATAGTCGGTGATGGCCGGGCCGGTGTTGACTGGCGACACCCAGTTCACCGCCAGCGAGGTGGTAGTCGCTGCCCCGAAGGTGGGCGCGGCCGGCGCCGACGGCGGCTCCGCCACGTCGGTCACGGCGATGTTCACCGTGAGGTCGGCGCTGCCGCTGTTGCCGTCGTCGGCGGTCACGGTGACCGTGTAGCTGCTCCTGGCCTCGTGGTCGTAGGTCACGCCGGTCTTCGTGCTGAGCTGGCGGCTCGAAGTGTCGAAATCGAAGGATTCCGCGTCGGCTGCGCCCAGGCTGTAGGTCAGCGGGTCGTTGTCGACGTCGGTTGCCGCCGGCAGGGCGGAGCCGATGGCCGTGCCCGCCGGGGTGTTCTCATCCACCGCGCGGGTCGCCGTGGCCGGGCTGAACACCGGCGCGCTGTTGGTTGACTCGCCGGCAGTCAGCACCTCCGAGAGAGCATAGAATGTCAATTCATTAGTTGCGGAACGATCAATTCCATCCAGTTCTTGGCCAACCCGGTCCGTAGGGTATGGATAACCTGCTCGGACTATGGAAGATGCGCCCAGATATTTGCTCGCATGGGCTGTGCCGTCGCTGTTGGAACCGGTGTGCGCCGACGGTCGCGGCGATTGGTCTGTCCCGTCCTCTTCTTTGGCATTCTTGGAAGCCCAAGCGCCATCATAGAGGTCAGCGTAGTCGTCGGCGACTTTCTCGCCGCGGTAGTAGTAGCTGGGCGCGTCTGCCACGACGGTCACCCCCGGGCACTGGGCCGGCGCCGTATGGGTCTGGGTGTTGCAGCGCGCGTCCACGTCCTCGGTGGAGCCGAGGGCCTTGAAGGTGATGCCGTCGAAGGGATTGCCCGGAGCAGCGTCGGCAACCCCCTGGACGAAGCTGTTGTAGTCCGCAATATCGGCGCTGGTGGCGTCGCCCAAGGTTGAGGTTACGAACAGGATGCGGTACTGCTCCCCCGCGTTGACCTCGGCCGGGACGATGCCGTTCCACGCTGGAGCCGCTGCGGGCGTGGCCGACGCGGTTTCCGACCACACCACCGAGTCACCGTTGGCGTTAGTCGCCTTCACCCGGTAGGAGTAGGTAGTCCCGTCGGTCAGCCCTCCCTGCCTGAGTGTGGTGGTGGTTCCGCTGTGGGACTGTTCCGCCCAGGTGGCGCCGTCGTCCTCACTGCGCTCCACCGTGTAGCCGGTGATGGCGCTGCTCTCGTTGTCCGGCGCAGTCCAACCCAGCCTGACGGCGGCCGCGGCGACCGTCTGTACCCTAACGCCGCGCACCCGGGCCGGCAGGTTCCGTCCCTGGCCGCCGAACTCGGCCGCCGTGGCCGTGCCGTCGCCGTCGGTGTCGAACTTCAGCGCCGGGTAGCGGCCGGCGTCCCCGAAGTCCCAGACGTCAGCGTCCCAGGAGGCGTAGATACCGGTGGCGGAAGTGGGCGCCTGCAGCTGGGTGGTGGTCCGGCCCTCCGGGCTAGCTGTGTTCGCGTCGTCGGCGATGCCGCTGGTGTCGGTGTCCCAGTAGCTGGCGGTGATGGTTGCATCGGATAATTAGTTTCCAACCAGCCCGCCGACGTTGTTGCTGCCGGACACGTCGCTCGTGGCGTAGGTGGCGGTTATCGTGAGTGGTGGAGCAAATATATTTGAACCCCCTTCCCCGACCAGCCCGCCGACATCGGCGCTGCCGGACACGTTGCCGGTGGCGTAGCTGTGGGTGATGCTGCCGGAGGCCGCCCATCCCACCAGCCCGCCGACACCGCTGGTACCCGAAACGCTGCCCGTGGCATAGCTCGTGGCGATCCTGCCCTGGGAAGCTCCGACCAGCCTGCCGACATACTGGTCGCCGGTAACCTTGGCGTCCACAATTCCCAGGTTGCGAATCTCCGAAGAATTAAGCGTGATCGCAAACAGCCCTACCCTGGTTTCGGAGCCGCGGTTGATGAACAGGTTGGCGATGGTGTGGCCGTTGCCCTCGAGGATGGCGCCATAGCCTGTACCACGTATAGGCTCCCAACCGCTCCCGGAGTTGTAGTAATCGTCGTCGGGGTCGCCCACGCCGTTGGTGTGGGTGGAGCCGTCCCTGTCGGTGTCGAAGTCCAGATCGGCCATGAGCTCGTAGCCCCGGCAGGCCGTGGTGGTCTCTGTGGTATCCGGATCGTCCCAGCCGCAGCCCATGCCGACGGCGGCGTTGGGGAAGGCGGCGGCGTAGTCCGCAGCGTTGGCGGAAGCCGGGTCCCCGTCGCCGTCCAGGTCCCAACGCATGGCATTCAGCTGCGCCAGAGTGGACACCTCGATGAGGCCATCGTCGTTCTGGTCGTAGTCGATAGATAAAGCCCCGGGCGCCGTCAGCACCTCGGAGAGGCCGTAAAGCCTGGCATTGTTGGTTTTGACGCGATTTTCGCCGGAGCTCAACTCATTGCCGGCCGTCGTCGGCCGCCCGATCCGAACCTTGTTATTTGAGCCCCCCAGTTTCCTGGTGGGCACGCCCACGCCGGATGCGGACGTGCCGGTAAATACCGGCGGGTTTCCTGAAATCAGCTCCCCGTCTTCATTTCTCGGCTCCTGCGAGTCCCAGTCGCCGTCGTAGAAATCCTCGTAGCTGTCGGCCACCTTATCGCCCAGGTAGTAGAAAATCTTGGCGTCGTCCTCAAGTGGATACTCGGTGGCGTCGCACTGGGAGAGCTCTCCGTGGGTCTGGGTATTGCACCGCGCGTCCACCGCCTCCCCCCCAGCGGTGGAGGCGAGAGCCTTGAAGGTGACGCCGGCCAGAGCATGACCGGCCCCAATCCCACTCTGGACGCGCCCGTCATGAACTCCAATCGCCGGATTTCCGGCCTGGTATTCGCCCGAGGTTACAAACAGGATGCGGTATTTCTCGCCGGGCTGGATGCCGGGCGGTATGATGCCGTTCCACGTCGGCGTCGCTGCGGGCAAAGCGGAGGCGGTTTCCGACCACACCACCGAGTCACCGTTGGCGTTGGTGGCCTTCACCCGGTAGGAGTAGGTTGTCCCGGGGGTCAACCCGCTCTGGGCGAGGGAGGCCGTCGTGCCGCTGTGGGACTGGTCCGTCCACGTGGCGCCGTCGTCCTCGCTGCGCTCCACCGTGTAGCCGGTGATGGCGCTGCCGCCGTCGTCGGGCGCGTCCCAAGTCAGCGTGACGGCGTCGGTAGAAGTCGCCTGTGCGCTCACGCCCCGCACCCGGGCCGGCAGGTTCCGACCCTGGTCCCCGAACTCGGCCGCCGTGGCCGTGCCGTCGCCGTCGAAGTCGGCCTTCAGGGCGGGGTAACGGCCCGCATCGCCGAAGTCCCACACGTCAGCGTCCCAGGTGGCGTAGATGCCGCTGGCGGAGGTAGGCGCCTGCAACTGGGTAGTGGTCTGGCCCTCGGGGCTGTTGGTGTCGGCGTCGTCGGGAATGCCGCTGGTGTCCGCATCCCAATAGCTGCCACCGATGGTGGTCCCGCTATCACGACGTCCCACCAGTCCGCCGACATCGGTGTCGCCGGAAATGCTGCCTGTGGCGTAGCTGTCGGTGATGCTGCCCCCTTCGTCGTCCCCGACCAACCCTCCGACAGCCAACCTACCGCTGACGCTGCCCGTGGCATAGCTGGCGGTTATGGTGCCGCCGGCGACGACTTCTCCGACCAGCCCGCCGATAGCGTCCTTGCCGCTGACGCTGCCGGTGGCGTAGCTAGCGGCGACGCTGCCGCCAGTGGAGACTCTTCCGACCAATCCGCCGGCATAGTCGTAGCCGCCGATGCTGACACTGCCTGTGGCGTAGCTGTTGGAGATGGCCCCCTTGTTTTGACCCGCCAGCCCGCCGACATCCGCCCCCTTTGCCGAGACCGCCGCTGCCGAGTAGCTGCCGCTGACGCTGCCCGTGCCGTCCAGGAACCCGACCAAGCCGCCCACAAAACTGGCCACGCTGTCGAAAGAATCGCCGCCGGCTACAGCGCCGGCCGTATGGCTGTTGGTGATCTCGCCGTAGCTGCTGCCCACCAAGCCACCCGTCCAGTTGCCGCCGGTCACACTGACCGCTGCCACGCCCAGGTTCCTGACCACGGAGGCCGTGCCAATGGAGCCGAAAAGCCCCACGTCCGGGGTTGAATCACGGCTGACGTACAGGTTGCTGATGGTATGGTCGTTGCCCTCAAAAATGGCGTTGTAACGTTCCGAGTTATCGGCAGGAGTGTCGTCGCCGATGGGCTCCCAGCCGCTGCCGGAGTTGTAGTAGGCGTCGTCGGCGTCGCCCACGCCGTTGATGTGGGTCGAGCCGTCCCTGTCGGTGTCGAAGTCCAGGTCGGCCATGAGCTCGTAGCCCCGGCAGGCCGTGGTGGTCTCCGTGGTTTCCGGGTCGTCCCAGCCGCAGCCCATGCCGGCGGCGGCGCCTGGGAAGGCGGCGGCGTAGTCGTCGCTGTTGGCGGAAACCGGGTCTCCGTCGCCGTCCAGGTCCCAGCGCATGGCGTTCAGCTGGGCGAGGTCGGCGATTTCAATCAGCCCGTCGTCATTCTGGTCGTAGTCGGTCGCGCCGGCCGGCGCCGTCAGCGCCACCCCGACCTCGGTCCCGACGTTTTGGAAGTACGAGAGCACCTCGGCAGGGATAGGCCATGTGAAACTTTGGCTACCCGCGATTTCGTCGTCACGACGGTCCACCGCCGTCCCTATGGTTGCGTCGGCCAGGACGAAGTCGTGCGTACCCACCGTGAACGTCCCAAGACCCAGAACACCCTCGGGCAAAGCTAGGTTCAAAGCGAAGGCGATGGTGCTAGGAGTCGCAATGATGCTTATAACTTCGTTGTTCGCGCCGGCATAATTGAACTCGGCATCACTCAAAGCGCCGGTTTCGCCTTTATAATAGCCCCGGCTTCCATTCCGAGCCGCGACAGTCAGCGTCGCGCACCAGACCTCCCCGGCGTCGCAGTCGGTGTCGCCCGCCTCCAGCGACGATGCCACGTCCACCGGCTCGGTGGTCAGGTCGATTGGCGTGGCCGAGGTGGTTCCGCTGGCCCGCACCGTAACGGCCAGGGTGGCGTCCGCGTCAAAGTCCGCGCCGTCGTGGGCCAGGGCCAGGGTCGCCCTGGTGGGCGCGTTGCGAGTGACGCTGTCGATGCTCAGGCCGGGAACGTCCGTTTCCAGGTCGAAGTCGTCGGCGCCGAGGTTCGCCTCCGAGCGGTAGATGGCGTCCGTCAGTTGGACTGCCAGCGTGGCGCCGTCCAGGTTCCCCTCGGTCAGCGGGTCGCCGGCGCTCCCACCGTCCGGGGTGACCTCGGCGATGGCGGCCGAGGGTCCGGACTCCACCTCGTCCGTGGGCAGGCTGACGAGCCGCTCCATGGATCCGGCGTCGTCGGTGAAGGTCACCTGCACCCGGATACGAGAGTCCACGTGTTCGGACGTCAGCAGCAGGGTCGGCTCGTTGCTGCCGGCGAACCGCCAGGAGTCGTCGCCGAGCTTGCTCTGCCAGCGATACTGGTACTCAGCGTTGACCAGGCCGTCCGGGTCGGCGATGTCCCCCGGCGTCGCGCTGAGGGTGTAGCCCGTCTGCAGGGTGCCGCTGACGTCGGGCCGGCCGGTGGCGGGATTGTTCTCCTCGATGACCAGCCGGAAAGCGCCGCCGGGGGCGTCGAAGGTCTGGCCGATCGCGGTAGGGCGGAATGCCTCCTCGAAATTGTTGTCCAGCCTGACGGTGCCGCCGCCGGTCCAACTGAGCGTGTCGCCGGCCGCCAGGGCCGGGTAGTCGATGGCGGCAGACGACGAACGAATAAGGGCCACGGAGTCTGGTCCGGGGTCAGCGTTAGCCAGTGTCATGGCCGTCGCCGTCGCGAATGGCGTCATATCGTTCTTGCTTAAACCAACGCCCGGTCCGCTCAGGGGCAGTTGTCTATTGAGTGAGGCGCTGTAGTCCAGCGAAAATTCGCCGACAGCAGCAGAGAAAGTGGTCGCCCACTGCCATGAAGAAACAACCAGCGCCGGACCGCGCAAAATTGCCTCAACGTGAGATGCGCTGGGCATTGACTCCCCGTCCGGCACGGTCCAGGAGCCGGAGGCTCGGTAGCTGACGGTTGGGGAGCCGGTGTTGCCGCGCAGCGTCAGCGTCAGCCTGGGCTGGCGCGGTGGAGCCGTCAGCACCTCGGAGAGGCCGTAGATCCTGGCATTGTTGGTTTTGGTGCGATTTTCGCCGGAACTCAACTCGTCTCCGGACGTCGCCGGTCGCCCGATCCGGATCCCGTTACTTGAGCCTCCACTTCCCAGTTCTCTGTTGTTGACGCCCACGCCGGATGAAGAGGAGCCGGTAAATACCGCCGGGTTTCCTGAAATCAGTTCCCCGTCTTCATTTCTCGGCTCCTGCGAATCCCAGTCGCCGTTGTAGAAATCTCCGTAATGGTCCGCTACTTTCTCGCCGAGGTAGTAGTAGATCGGCGCGTCATCCACGCGGGCCACGCCGGGGCATTGGCTATCCGCAGTATGGGTTAGCGTGTTGCAGCGGGCGTCCACGCTCTCGGTGGAGCCGAGCGCCTTGAAGTCGGCGCCGGCGAGGGCGGGTACGGTATCGGCCCGATTTTGAACGAAGGTATTGTAATTACCGATATTGGGGTTAGAGGCTTCGCGGGCGTTGGAGGTCACGAACAGGACGCGGTACTTATCGCCCGCCTGAAGGTTGGGCGGCGCCCAGTCGATGATGACCGGCGCGGTCAGCACCTCGGAGAGGGCGTAGAACCTGCTCGGGGTGTTCTGACTGACGACAGCGCTCCCTCTCCGCAGTTCCGCGCCGGCGGTCGTTGCCTGGCCCTGCTGAACTTCTGAATCGCCGAGAGCGTACCCGGAACGCGTCGCGCCGCTCCTGACGCTCCCGGTGTGCACGTCCACGGTTCCGCTGATGATCTGCCCGTTCCGGTCCCGCGGTTGTTGGGAATCCCAGCCGTCGGCGTCGTACAGGTCCGCGTAGTCATCCGCCACCTTGTGGCCCTGGTAGTAGTAGATGGGTTCGCCCGCACCGTCAACGTTCTGGTTGGTGTCGGTGTTGTTCCGCGCGTGCACGTCCGCGGTGGAGCCGAGAATCTTGAAGGTGATGCCGGCGAAGGGGTTGCCGGCGGCGTTGTCGGCCTGCCCCTGGACGATGGTGTTGTAGCTGTCGATGCTGCTGTGGGTAGCCGTGAGCTCTCCCGTGAGGAACAGGATGCGGTATTTCTCGCCGGGTTGGACGTCGGGCGGAACGATGCCGTTCCACGTCAGGACCGAGTCGGTTTCCGACCACACCACGGAGTCGCCGTTGGCGTTGGTCGCCTTCACTCGGTAGGAGTAGGTCGCCCCGCCGGTCAGCCCGGTCTGGGAAAGAGTCGCCGTCGTGCCGCTGTGGGACTGGTCTACCCAGGTGCCGCCGTGGTCCTCGCTGCGCTCCACCGTGTAGCCGGTGATGGCGCTGCCGCCGTCGTCGGGCGCAGTCCAAGTCAGCGTGACGGTGTCGGCGGCAGTCACTTCCGCGCTCACCCCTTGCACCCGGGCCGGCAGGTTGCGTCCCTGGTCCCCGAACTCGGCCGCCGTGGCCGTGCCGTCGCCGTCGGTGTCGAACTTCAGCGCCGGGTAGCGGCCGGCGTCGCCGAAGTCCCATACGCCAGAGTCCCAGGTGGCGTAGATGCCGGTGGCGGAGGTGGGCGCCTGCAGCTGGGTGGTGGTTAGGCCCTCGGGGCTGTCGGTGTCGGCGTCGTCGGCAATGCCGCTGGTGTCCGCGTCCCAGTAACTGGCAGTGATTGTGCCCCCGAGATTAAGCCTTCCCACCAGCCCGCCGAGGTTGTTGCGGCCGCTGACGCTGCCCGTGGCGTAGCTGTCGGTAATGCTGCCGCCGTCCGCTAGTCCGAGCAGCCCGCCGACATACCTGTTGCCGGAAACGCTGGCAGTGGCGTAGCTGTCGGCGATGCTGGCGGCAGAGCTATACCCGACCAGCCCGCCGACATTGTTGTGGCTGCCGGACACACTGCCCGAGGCGTAGCTGGCGCTGATCCTGCCACTGGAGGCGCCGACCAGCCCGCCGACGCGTATCTGACCGGTAACGTGAGCGTCCACAATGCCCACGTTCCGAATCTCCGAGTTGGCGCTCGCATTGCCGAACAGCCCCACGTGAGTTTCACTGCCGCGATTGATGAACAGGTTGCCGATGGCGCGGCCGTTGCCCTCGAGGGTGGCGGAGAATTGCGATGTACTGCTGGTCCCGATGGGCTCCCAGCCGCTGCCGGCATTGTAGTAGGCGTCGTCGGCATCGCCCACGCCGTTGGTGTGGGTGGCGCCGTCGTCGTCGGTGTCGAAGTCCAGGTCGGCCATGAGCTCGTAGCCCCGGCAGGATGTGGTGGTCCCCGGGGTGTTCGGGTCGTCCCAGCCGCAGCCCATGCCGGCAATCGGGTCCGGGAAGGCGGCGGCGTAGTCGTCGCTGTTGGCGGAAACCGGGTCTCCGTCGCCGTCTAGGTCCCAGCGCACGGCGTTCATCTGGGCGAGGTCGGCGATTTCAATCAGCCCGTCGTCGTCTACGTCGTAGTCGTTGACGGGCACCGTCAGCACCTCGGACAGGGCGTATAACCGGCCAGATAGAGCGCGCGGGGCCGTCGCAGAGCTTCTTAGTTCAAGGCCGCTGGCGTTTGGCTGCCCATACGTCACGGTGCCGGCGGAACCCAGCTCCAGGCCGGACGCGCCCGTACCGTTCGCCTCGGACCCGGTCCATATACGTTCGCCGCTACCTATCGCCGCTCCAACGTGGTTCCTGGGTTTTTGCGAATCCCAGTCGCCGTCGTAGAAATCCGAGTAATGGTCCGCTGCCCTCTTGCCCCGGTAGTGGTAAATCGGCACGTCATCCACGCGGGCCACGCCGGGGCAATGGGAGTCCTGCCGGTGGGTTTGCGTGTTGCAGCGCGCGTCCACATCCGCGGTGGAACCGAGCGCCTTGAAGGTGATGTCGGCGAGGGCGGTTACCTCGTTGGCCTGATCCTGGACGAAATTGTTGTACGCGTTGATGTTGGAGCTTTGGGCATTTCTGGTAGTGCTGGTCACGAACAGGATGCGGTATTTGTCACCCTCGTCAAGGTCGGTCGGGACGATGCCGAGCCACGCCCCCGACGTCGTGGCCCGCGTGCCCGAGGCCGACCAAGGGCCATTGCCGTTGGCGTTGTTCGCCCGTACCTGCACCTGGTAGGTCGTACCCGCCGTCAGGCCCGTAATCGTGTGGCTGGTGGCCGTGCCGTCGTAGCCGGCGTTGGTGAACGAGCCGGAACTGCCGACGCGGTAGCGCACGTCGTAGTCGCTGATGGGCGGCACGGGGGTGAACGGCGCCGTCCAGGTCACCGCCAGGGAGTTTCGCGTTACCGCGCCGAAGGTGGGCGCGGCCGGCGCCAGGGGCACCAGGGCCGGCAACATCGTGTTGATATTGGAAGCGAGCGTCTGGAACGTCTGGTCAGCTATCTTCGTTGTGCACGCCGAGTCGTAGTACACCCGGAATCGGTAACTGGTGTTGGAGTCCAGGTTCTCGATGTCGACGTACCGGGCGGAGGCGACCTCGGTGCAAGCCTGGTGGTCCAGCCGGTACCACCAGCTGGATTGGTCGTACTCGCCGGTGAGCATGGCCCGGGCCGAATCCCGCGTCCTGACGAACTGCAGACCGGGGTCGGGGATGTTCAGTACATCCACTGTCAAATAATCGGTGTCGAAGTCGCCGTCCGGCGCCTCCACGGTCAGCGAGACGACGTATTGCTTGTCCTGCGTCAAGTCGTTGGGCACCTCGAAACTGGTCCGCTTTCCACTGGTTGCGGAAAGCGTCAGGCCGTCGCTGATGCTCCAGGTGTAGGTCAGGTCACTGGCATCATAGGATGGATCGCTGCTCAGGCTCCCGTCCACGGTGACGGCGCCGCTGCCCTCCTGAACCACCGCGTCCTCCAGGTCCGTGACCACGCCGTTCTCGTCCACCACCCTTGCCCGCGCCGTGGGGAGACGGCTATCGAGCAGCCTGAAGGTTGCGGACGCCAGCTGGGCGGTCGCGCAGTTGGCGCCGGCGTTCACGCTGACGCCGTACTCCGCGCCGCGAGTGAGGCTGGTGAATTCGATGGAGCCTTCCCCGACGGTGACCGCCGACTCGTCCTCCGGAGTGTCCGGGTTGTCGGCGGGGCCGGCGGCGTTGTACTGCGTGCAACTCGAAGCGTTCGGGCTGGCCGTTGGCTGGAGGGCGATCCACCAGTCGGCGCCGTACGGGTAGTTGGTGAAACCGACGTCGGCGCTGGATTCCCCGATATTTTCGACGCTCAGGGTGACCCCCGATCCCGTCTCAGCTCCGGCCACGTTGTCTATGATGTAGCCGGTCGCCGTCGCCCGGTTCAACGTTATGCTCGTGGGCTGGGGATTGCTCAGCGTCACCGTGAAGGTCTCGTAGCTCTCGACCGCGGTGTCGCCGGCCACGGCGACGGTGATGGTCTGGCTGGTCTCGTTCGCCGCGAAGGTCAGCTGCCCCGACTTGGCGGTGTAGTCGGAGCCCGCGGTGGCGGTGCCGTCGGCGGTGGCGTAGTCCACCGTCACCTCCTCGGCGTTGGCCGGGTTCAGGGTCGCGGTGAACGTCAGGTCTGTGCTCCCGCTGTCGCCCTCGGTAACGGTCGCGTCGGCGATGGAGAGCCCAGGGGTGGCCACCGTCGGCAGCGGGACGCTCGATACGAGCTCAAAGGTCAACCTTTTGTCGGGGTCACGATTACTCGAGCCGTAGAAGCCCCCGCTTATCGCCCACACGTAGGCGCTGCTGTCATCGGCCTTCTCACTGTTGGTGAATCTAAACACGTTAGTAGCGCTGGACTCCTCCGGACTCTCGTGGATGCTCAGCTGGCTGAGCGCCGCCTGGGGCAGGTCCTGGTCCAGCGTCAAACTCAGAAACCAATCGTCAATGCCGGTTAGGCCCCACCGGACGCTTTGCACCGTGTAGTCCGTGCCGTCCAGGGTGAAGCCGGGGTCGCTGACGTAGCCGTATTTGTCTTTATCGCCGCATTGTCCGCTGGCCGGACGGCAGTAGCCGCGGGGTGAGTAGGGTATGAGGGGATCATCCTCGATCTCCCCACCCACCAGCAGCGTGGCGCACCAGCGCGCCGCGGCGCTGCAGGTTGCGGGCGGCGACGGCTCGTCGTCCGTGGCCGTAACCGTAACCGAGGGCGCGGTCACGAAGTCGTACCCGCCGTCCGAAACCGCGTGGGCGATGATCGCGGTGCGGGCCGGGTCGTTGTACCGGTCGTCGTCCACGCCGGTTGCCGTGACCGTCTGCTCCGTCTCCCAGTCGCCGGTGGTGAAGCTCAGCGTCGCCGGCGAGACCGTGGCCACGCCGGTGTCGTCGCTGGTCAGCGCGATGTTCACCGTGCCCGACGGCGCTCCGTCCAGCGTCACCGTGTACTCCGTCGCGCCGCCGTCCTCCGCCACCTCGACCGTCGTCGTGGATACGGTCACGCTCCGGCCGCAGAAGGGCAGCATCAGCTGCTGGAAGTCGTTGTTGGCGATGGATTCCCATTCAACCGGAACGCACCCGGTCAACCGATTCCCGCTGAGTGTCAAATTATCCAAACTGTTCAGGGTGGCGCCCAACTCTGGCGGTATGGAGCCGCTCAGGTCGTTATTAGAGAGCCACAGAAGCGTCAGGTTGGTGAGACTGCCCAACTGGGTTGGTATCACGCCAGTCAGTTGATTGTCATTGAGGGTCAGCGCTGTCAGGTTGGTGAGACTGCCCAACTCGGTTCGTATCCCGCCAGTCAGTTGATTGTCATGGAGGCCCAGGGCTGTCAGGTTGGTGAGACTGCCCAAAACCGACGGTATCTGGCCGCTGAGTTTGTTGTGCCCGAGATCAAGGTGTTCCAACATGTCCAGGTCGCTCAGCTGGACCGGTATTTCGCCTTCAAGTTGATTGCTGCTGAGGCTCAGATGGGTAACGCGGCCGTCGCCGTCAACGGTCACGCCGCGCCATTCGCCGATGGGCTGCGCGCTCTTCCAGCCGGCGCTGTGAGCCCAGCCGTCGCCGTTGGTGGCGTCGTACACCGCGATCAGCGTGTCGCGGTCCACGGAGTGCGTCTTGCCGGCGGTGGCGGCCGCGGCGCTCTTACTGGGGCCTTCGGCGTCGGTGTAGGACGCCGTGGCCTGCAGCTGGTGAGCGTAGTCGGCGCCGGTGGGCGTGTACCCGGCGTTCGTCGCGCCGGCGATGTCGGTCCAGGTGCTGCCGTCGGAGGAGCGCGCCCACTGCCAGGTCGCGCCGGTGACGCCGCCGTCCGGGTCGGTCAGCGCGGCCGTCAACGCGACGTCCACCTTCGGTTGCGCCGGGGAAATGGTCACTACCCCAGGTTCGTTCACGTTGGTGACGTTGATGGTAACGGCGATGGTGTCGGTGAGGCCGCTGCCGTCGGTGACGGTCACGGTGACGTCGTACTGATTCTTGGTCTCGAAGTCCAGGGCGGCGGCGGTCCGGAGCTGGCCGCTGGTGGACACGATGGCGAAGGACGCCCCGTCGGTGCCGCCCAGCGAGTAAGTCAGCGTGTCCCCGGAGTCCGGGTCCGTGGCCGACACCGCAGCGCCGATGTCCTGGCCCGCGGCGGTGTTCTCAGCCACCGTCCGGCTGGCCTCCGCACCCTCACCGAAGGCCGGCGGCTCGTTCACGTCGGTGACGTTGATGGTCACGTCAATGGTGTCGGTGAGGTCGCCGTCGGTGACCGTCACCGTGACGTTGTATTCATGCTTGTCCTCGAAGTCCAGGGCGGCGGCGGTCCGGATCTGGCCGGTGGTGGAGACGATGCCGAATGACGCGGCGTCGTCCCCGCCCAACGAGTAGGTCAGCGTGCCCCCGGCGTCCGGGTCGGTGGCCGCCACCGGGTTGCCGATGTCTTGGCCCGACGCCGTGTTCTCTGGCACGGTCCGGCTGGCCTCCGTACCCTCAGCGAAGGCTGGCGCCTCGTTCACGTCGGTGACGTTGATGGTCACGTCAATGGTGTCGGTGAGTTCGCCGTCGGTGACGGTCACCGTGACGTTGTATTCATGCTTGTCCTCGAAGTCCAGCGCCGCCTTGGTCTGGAGCTGGCCGCTGGCTGAGTCGATGGCGAAGGTCGCCGCGTCGGTCCCGCCCAGTGAGTAGGTCAGCGTGTCCCCGGTGTCCGGGTCCGTGGCCGACACCGGGTTGCCGATGTCCTGGCCCGCCGCCGTGTTCTCCGCCACGGTGCGGCTGGCTTCCGTGCCCTCATCGAAGGCCGGCGGCTCGTTAGGGGGATCGGGCGTCGCCGAGGCGGTCTCCGACCACACCACCGAGTCGCCGTTGGCGTTGGTCGCCTTCACCCGGTAGGAGTAGGTCGTTCCGGGGGTCAACCCGCTCTGGGCGAGGGAGGCCGTCGTGCCGCTGTGGGACTGGTCCGCCCAGCTGGCGCCGTCGTCCTCGCTGCGCTCCACCGTGTAGCCGGTAATGGCGCTGCCGCCGTCGTCCGGCGCGTCCCAGGTCAGCGTGACGGCGTCGGTAGAAGTCGCCTGTGCGCTCACGCCCCGCACCCGGGCCGGCAGGTTCCGACCCTGGTCCCCGAACTCGACCGCCGTGGCGGTGCCGTTGCCGTCGAAGTCGGCCTTCAGCGCCGGGTAGCGGCCGGCGTCGCCGAAGTCCCACACGTCAGCGTCCCAGGTGGCGTAGATGCCGCTGGCGGAGGTGGGCGCCTGTATTTCGGTCGTGGTCCGGCCCTCGGGGCTGTCGGTGTCGGCATCGTCGGCGATGCCGCTGGTGTCCGTGTCCCAGTAGCTGGCGGTGATGGTGCCTGATTGGGTCCACCCGACCAACCCGCCGACACTGGTGTTGCCGGAAACGCTGCCTGTGGAGTAGCTGTCGGTGATGGCGCTGCTGTCGTTAACTCCGGCCAGCCCGCCGACACGGTTGCGGCCGCTGACGCCGCTCGCAGCAAAACTGGAGCTAATTCTGCCCGCACTGCCGCTGTTCTGCCCGACCAGCCCGCCGACGTAGTCTCGGCCGCTGACACCACCCGTGTAGTAGCTGGCGGTGATGCCGCTGCCTACAGCATCCCCGACCAACCCGCCGACAAAGTCCTGCCCGCTGACCTTGCCCGTGGCGTAGCTGGCGCCGACGCTGCCGCCGGCGGTCCCGACCAGCCCACCGACATAGTCTCCGCCGTGAACCCAGAGGTTCACCAATCCCACGTTCCGAAACTCCGAGCTCACGCCCCCAATGCCGAACAGGCCCGCAGCAGCGGCGCTGTCGCGGTTGATGAACAGGTTGGCGATGGTGTGGCCGTTGCCCTTAAAGGTGGCCTCGAAGTGATTGCCCAGGAGACTAGCCGCGATGGGTTCCCAGCCGCTGTCGGCGTTGTAGTAAGCGTCGTCGGCGTCGCCCACGCCGTTGGTGTGGGTGGCGCCGTCGTCGTCGGTGTCGAAGTCCAGGTCGGCCATGAGCTCGTAGCCCCGGCAGACCGTCGCACCGGCGTCCGGGTTGTCGTCCGGGTCGTCCCAGCCGCAGCCCATGCCGGCGGCGGCGTGGGGGAAGGCGGCGGCGTAGTCGTCGCTGTTGGCGGAAGCCGGGTCTCCGCCGCCGTCCAGGTCCCAGCGCATGGCGTCCAGCTGCGTCAGGTCGGCGATTTCAATCAGGCCGTCGTCATTCTCGTCGTAGTCGATCTCGAGGGCCGGCACCGTCAGGACCACGGACAGGGCGTAGAAATGCCGCTGAGAGTTCCGGTTACCAGCGACGGCGGAGTTTAACTCTTGACCTGACGCACTCGGCATACCAATTCGCACCTGAGAGTTGCCAAGCGCATTACTGTCCACCGTGCCGTCGGCTTGGCTGCCGGTGGACACCCGATTTGTTGAAACGTCAATCGAGTTCCCGTTCTCATCCCTGGGTGCCTGGGAATCCCAGGCGCCGTCGTAGAGGCCGGCGTAGCTTGCCGCCACCCGGGCGCCCCGGTAGTAGTAGATCGGCGCGTCGTCCACGGTGGCGGTGTTGCCACAGTCCGCAGGACTTGCATGGGTCAGCGTGTTGCAGCGGGCATCCACGTCGTCGGTGGAGCCGAGAACCTTGAAGGTGACTTCGGCGAAGGGGTCGCCGGTTGCGCCGGCGGCGGCGTTCTGGACGAAGGTATTGTAGTCGCCAATGTCGGATGACGCGGCATTGCGCGTGCCGCTGGTCACGAACAGGATGCGGTACTTGTCGCCTTCGTCAAGGTCGCCCGGGACGATACCGTACCAAGCGGTGCTGTTGGGCTGAGCGTCGGCCGGCCGGGGTGAGACAAGCAGCAGGGCCACGACGAGAAGCGCAAGAATGCTCACCGCGAGGACGGGCAGCAAAACCGGACGGCGCATCCTCGACAGCCCCTTCATCATGATCATGCCAAGCCTGCCCACGTCACTTTTTGAGCAGCGTTTCTCGGGGGGGGGGGGGCTGACAGGGGTAGGTAGGGGCGGTTACGAGGGCGCATGATGTGTGACCTTCAGGTTGGACTTGGTTTCCGGCCAGGGTTCGGGCAGCAGCCAGACCCGGCTCCACAGGTGGCCTTTGAGCATCAGCCGCCGGAGCCAATCGATGCCGTGGCGGACGACGCTGACGGTGCGCGCCCGACTCCAAACGGCGCCGGCCAGCGACTGCGCTACTCCCTGGTGCGGAAGGTGACGTATTCCAGCCGCTTCCCGGACTGACAGCCGTAGTCCCGGTGGATTGAAACGGTGTACGGCTCGTCCGGCTTCAACCCTTTCATGCGGTGGTTCCGGTTCCGCTTGTCCACGCAACCAGACTCGTCCGTGGTCGGAGACGACCACTCCAACGACCACCGCCGGCTCCCGTTGTGGTTGCCAATCCACGCCGTCGCGTCGGTCTGATACACGTCCGTAACCCTCGGCTCGGGCGGGTCGTCAAAGACCACCACCTTGAGATGGTCCTCATCCCAAGCCCCGTCCGGGTCCGTAACGCGCAGGGTGAACTCGTAGTGCTTGTCACGAATCCGGGGCACGTCGTCAGTGGACGTGAACCAAGGCTGTTTCTTGGTGGACGTTCGCGGTTCCCAGCCCTCCGGCGCCGTCCAGTGGCAGGTGAGCGGGTCGCCGTCCGGGTCGGACGATTTGCGGCAGTTGAGCCGGGTACGCGCCCCGTCGCCGATGTAGTTGTTCCGGGTGCTGGCCCTGGCCTTGGGGTCACGATTGCCCACGCTGGTGATTGCCAGATACCGGGTTATCTCGCTGTCGTCCTGGCAGGTATTGCTGTACACGATGATGGTGTACCACGTCTGGGGTTTAAGGTCGTCATCAATCACGAACTCATGGTAGCCTGACTTGTCCCGGCGCGGCGTATAGCATTTGTCGCGTCCCTTGATGCTCCACCACCAATCCTCATGGTAGTCCCAGAACGTCGCGTAGAGCACCCGTTGCTCATCGCGGTTTGACGTAATCAATTCCGGCTCTTGGGTATTGCGAACCGTTACATACACGGTGTCGTCGCTGGTTCGCCCGTTCTCGTGGGTGACTATCACCGTCACCGAGAAGGTCATGTCGTGGGGAACCCAAGGAACGGTAGCCTCAATTTGAGATGGGCTGAGGCCATCTTGTTTCTCCAACTTCAGGCTTTTCATGATGCCGTAGGTGTTGGTGCTGGTGCCGCCGTACCACCGATAACTCAGTTCACCCGTACACTTGGTCCGGTCGCTGTGGTCTTTGCTTCCGCAGTGGCTGGCGTCGGCATCCAATATCACCTTGTTGGTTAGATAGCGTACATCGCTCTCATCAACCGTCTGGTTGGGGCCGGCTTCGGCCCGGGGTTGCTCGGGCGGTGGCGGCGCTTGCGCCTCTACCGGGGGGCCATGCTCACCGCCATGATGCGCCAGCGCGGGCGCAGTTGCCCATGGAAAGAGCAGGGCCGACGCCACCACCAAAGAGAGGACGGCGGCCAGGGACAGGGGAGAGCGGACCAGGCGCGCGAGGGTCATGGCACACCTCCCGATGTTGTGCTTTGAGACTGGAAGATCGAGGGGGGCAACAGTCCGCATTTCGTGGTCCCTCCGTGCTTTTCTTTAGGAATTACATGCTTCAAGATCAGGGCTTCGATTGAGAGGTCGAGACGGTCCTCTATCAATCTGGCTCTGTGGTATTACTCTTAGTTCACCTTGCCCGTTCTTGGGCTGTTGACGACAGTGCCCCAGTTAAGTCCGACGGGACTGCCCACCTCCACCCGGCCGGTAACATTGCCGATGGCGGAGCCGCTCGCGATGCCGCCAGAGTTAAGCCCGACCGCGCCGCCGACTTGCCGTGTCTTCTTGTGCTACTCATGGGCCCTACTTCGGCCTCCGTTCTGAATGGGGGCCGATTCTCCTATTGGGTTTGTGTTGGCTTTTCCCGAGCCGTGGCGCAGGGCGGCATCATTCCCTCATTCGCGGGAACGATGACAAAATCGCGGCGGGTAGATGGTAGGCACTTGCTCATAACAAAGCAATAAATTACAATGCCAGAGAAATAACGATATAATGACATTTGCCGGAAACGGTGCAACCAAAGGCGAGAGGGTGGGAAATTGACGGAAAGTGACCGGCAGGAGCCGGAAATACAGTCGCTCCGGGAGCGGCTGTCCCGTCTGAGCGAGGCCAGCCGGCGCATCAACGAGAGCCTGGACTTCGACACGGTGTTGCAGGGTGTCCTGGACTCGGCCCGGTCCCTGACCGGGGCCAGCTACGGCGTGCTCACCCTGGTGGACGACGGGGGGCAACTGCTGGACTTCCTCTCCTCGGGCATGACCACCGAGGAGTCCAGGGGCCTGTGGGACCTGCCGGGGGAACAGCTCTTCGCCTACCTCACCGGCCTGACGGAACCGCTGCGGTTGCCGGACCTGCTGGGCCACGTGCGGCAATTGGGCTTTCCCGAGTTCCGCCCGGCGCTGCCGCTGGGCTCGCTGGTGCCCTTTCTGGCGGCGCCGATTCTCCACCGGGGCCGTCAGGAAGGGAACATCTACCTGGCCAAGGAGACCAGCGACCCCGAGTTCAGCCAGGAGGACGAAGATACCCTGGTCATGTTCGCCTCCCAGGCGGCTCTGGTCCTCGACAACGTCCGCCGCTACCGGGACGAGCGGAAAGCCAGGACCGACCTGGAGACCCTGATCAACATCTCGCCGGTGGGCGTGGCGGTCCTGGACGCCAGGACGGGAGCGGCGGTATTGCAGAACACGGAGGCGAGAAGGATCATGGACCGTCTGCGGGACCCGGACCAGACGTATGAGGAGTTCATGGCGACGCTGACCGCGCGGCGCAGCGACGGCCTGGAGGTCTCCCTCAATACCTTGACCCAGGCCCTTATGGCCGGGGAGACGGTGCGGGCCGAGGAGGTCCGCATGGAGGTCCCCGACGGGAGGAGCGTCACCATACTGGTGAACGCCACGCCCATCCGCTACGAGGACGGCGAGCTGGAGTCCTTCATGGCCACCATCCAGGATCTGACGCCAGTGGAGGAGATGGTGCGGCTGCGGGCCGAGTTCCTGAGCATGGTGAGCCACGAACTGCGGGCGCCCCTGTCTTCCATCAAGGGTTCTGCCGCCACCCTGCTGGACGCCTCCTCGCAGCTGGAGCCGGCGGAGATGCGCCAGTTCTTTCGCATCATCGACGGGCAGGCCGACAATATGCGGGGACTGATCGGCGACCTCTTGGACATGGCCCGCATCGAGACCGGAACGCTGCCCGTGGACCCCGAGCCGTCGGACCTGACCGCTCTGGTGGACCGGGCCAGGAACGACTTCCTGAGCGGCGGGGGCCGGAACAATCTGGAAATCGACCTGGAGGCCGACCTGCCCCAGGTGATGGCGGACCGCCAGCGCGTCGTCCAGGTGCTGGGCAACCTGCTGTCGAACGCGGCCCGGAACTCGCCGGAGTCGTCGTCGCTGCGGGTGTCAGCGGCGCGGCGGGACCTCCACGTCGCGGTCGCGGTGGCCGATGAGGGGAGGGGAATACCCCGGGACGATCTGCCTCACCTGTTCCGCAGGTTCTCCCGGCCCGACGGCGAGCCGGGCTTGGGCAGCGGCAGGTCCGGCCTGGGCCTGGCCATCTGCCGGGGTATCGTGGAGGCCCACGGGGGTCGCATCTGGGCCGAAAGCGACGGGCCGGGACTGGGCGCGCGCTTCACCTTCACCCTGCCGGCGGTGGCGGAGGCCGCCCAACCGCGCCCGCAGTCGGCGTCCAGCAGGGGTGGGGAGTACGAGCCGGCCACCATTCTCGTGGTGGACGACGACCCCCAGACGCTGCGTTCAGTTCGGACCGTCCTCTCGGAGGCCGGTTACATACCCGTTGTTACCGCCGACCCGGAGGAGGCTCTGCTACTCATACAGGAAAGCCGGCCGCACCTGGCCCTGCTGGACCTGGTGCTGTCCAACTCCGACGGCATAGACCTGATGCAGGACATCTTCCGCGTTGCCGACCTGCCGGTAATCTTCCTGTCCGTGTACGGCAGCGAACGGGTGATTGCCCGGGCGCTGGAGGCTGGGGCCACCGACTATATCACCAAGCCCTTCTCGCCGGTGGAGCTGGTGGCCCGGGTCAGGGCGGCCTTGCGCCGGCGGACCGATTATGCGGCCAAGCCTCCCGAACCCTACACGCTGGGGGACCTGACCATCGACTATGCCCAGCGACTGGTGACGGTTGGCGGCAGCCCGGTTCCTCTCACGGTCACCGAGTACGACCTGCTCTGCGAGCTTTCCGTTCACGCCGGCCGGGTGGTGAACCACGACCGCCTGCTGCAACGGGTCTGGGGACCACAGAAACCGGGAGACCTGCCGACGTTGCGCACCCACCTGATGCGCCTGCGTCGCAAGCTGGGCGAGGAAGCCGCCAACCCCAAGTACATTTTCGCCGAGCCCCGCGTCGGTTACCGGATGCCCCGGTCGGAAGAACCGGAAGGAACTTCTTAGGCTCCGCTGGGATGACGGTTGGTACGACAGCTGACAGGCCGGATGGGGAGTCCACACATCGGTTCTATGATCTCACGATTGCTGAATGCGCACCGGCGTCCTGGATGGATGCAACCATCCCGGCGCCGGCGCGTCTCACGAGACGTGCCACTCCGGCGCTAGCAACGGCTCGGCCTGGTCCGTCTCGAACGGTTGGGCGGTTTCGACGCTGCCGTCGTCGTTGTCAGTCCTGTTCAGGCTCGGCAGGCGGCGTTGCGATGGTGAACACCGGCGACAGTCCGTACACCGGACGCCGCTGGTTGGCTTCCAGGGCCTGCCCGCTGATTTCCTCTCCGGTGGCGCCCGATTGGACGAAGCCCACCCTGGCCTGGGAGTGGCCCAAGCTGAACGACGGATAGTGCGAGCCGTCGAATTGGGACCCCGTCCAAACCTGGTTGTTGCGCACGGCGTTGCCGTTCTCGTCCGTCGCCGCCACGTTGGCCCAGCTGCCGTCGTAGAGGTCGTGGTAGTCGTCGGCAATCCGGTGGCCGTCGACCCAATAGACGGGCACCCCGCCGTAGTGGTGATGGGTTTCCGTGTTGTCGAAAGCGTTGACGGAACCGGCGGACGCCAGCGCCCTGAAGTCGTCGGCGTAGGGCTCCAGCCGCCGGTTCTCCGCGGCGTGCTCCGAGACGCGGGAGTTGTACGCGGAGATGCTCCTCTCCGTGGCGCTGCGCGATCCGGACGTGACGAACATCAGGCGGAAACTGTCTCCCGGCTCCAGGCCGGCCGGCGCCGCTTTCCATTGCTCTGCCACCATGACGCCCGGAACCACCGCGGCGACGGGTTCCGACCAGGGTCCCCGGCCGTACCGGTTGGTGGCCCTGACCCTGAAGTGCACGACCGCGCCGGGAACCATGGCATCGGTCGTCAGCTCCGTATCCGAGCTTTGATGCCTCCGCATACGGTGGTAGTTGCCGGAGTTTCCGTAGCGGTAGGCGGGCTCGTAGCCCTTGATGGCGTGGCCGTGGTCGTCGGGTTCGTGCCACGAGAAGCGCAGTCCACCGTCGCCGGCTTGGGTAGCCGTGAGGCCCTCCACCTGGGCGGGACGGTAGTCGTCCAGGCTGACGACGGCCTTCGACCACCTGCGAGACAGACCCACCGCGCTGAGGGCCTTCACCTGGTAACGGTACTCCACCTCCGACGACACCTGGGCGCCGTGGTCCGTGTAACTCACCCGGCCGTTGCGGTCAGCAGGTGGCACTCCCCGCAACAGCGTAAACCGGATTTCCTGGGTGTCCTGCCAGCCGGCATCCCGACGGGCGCTGCGGCGGATGAGGTAGCCAATGACCGGGTAATCGCTGTCCGTGACGTGCCGCCACGACAGCATGATGGTTTCCGTGCCGTCGTCCGCTGCGACGGGTCTGGTCCGGAGGCCCTTGACCCGGGCCGGCAGGTCGGGAGCGCCAACGCTGACCGGCGGCGCGCAACACTTTGACAGTGTGCCGTTGGAGTGGGCGTGTACTTGGTAGTCGTACTCCTGGCCCGGCTCCACGTCGTCGTCCACGTACTGGGTCGCCGTCGTCACGCGCATCGTCCGGTCGTAGCTGAATTGTCCGCCGGGGGCGCGCCGCTGCACCCAGTATCCGGTGGCGCCTTCCGACGGCTCCCAGGAGACGTTGATCTCCCGCGGGCCTGCCACGGCGGTTACTCCGGTCGGCTTGGCTGGTTGGACGATGTCCTCCGGGTTGACGACGGTGAACACCGGGGAGATGGCGTAGAACTCGCCGACGCCGGCGGCCATTGTGCCGGCCTGGAGCTCCCCTGCGCTCTGCAAGTTGCCGTAGGCCACGGAGTCGTCGCCGATCCGTTGCCCTTCGACGGGTTCCCCGTTGCCCGTGGAGCCGGTCCAGACGATGGCGCTGGGATTGGGGTGCGGCCGCCCCAGGTTGTCGGTGGCGGCGACGCTGTCCCAGTCGCCGTCGTAGAAGTCGTGGTAATCGTCGGCGACCCGTTCACCGTTCAGCCAGTAGATGGGCACGCCCGTGCCGGAGGTGGCGGTGTTCTCCCGGGCTGTCGCGTTGGCGTCGGAGGCCACCACCCGGTACTGGGCTCGCAGGAAGGGATGGTAGGTTTCGGGGTGGCGGCCGGCGTCGTTCATGACAAGGCCGTTGTAGTAGCCGGGCGGCGCCTGGGGGGATACGTCCAGCTGATGGTTCGTGAGGTGCAGCAGGCGGAACTGGTCGCCCACCTCCAGGTCGGCAGGAACCAGCGGCGACGTGCTGGGCAGGTGGTGCGGCACGGGGGCGTGGTCGACGGGCGTCTGGGCCTGGGCCGGCATTCCAGTAACGCTGAGCGTCAGCACCGCGATGCCGATGGTTATGATGGCGGGCGCCAACAGGCGTGGCACCAGCTCTCGGGTTCTGTTCAGTTGCTTGGACATTTTCATCTCCTCTGGTTCAAAGCGGCGATGCCTGGTGTTTGGTTATGGTGGCCGGCAGCATTACGTCGAAAGGTCGGCGGTACGGGTTGGGCGTCTGCCGCCCGCTTCGCCCGGTGTGACGCCGGTGGGCGGTGCGCCTTCGAGGGACGCTTCCGGTCGGGGCCGGTAGTTGGCGCCTCCGGTTTCGATGCAGGCGGTCGGGACGGTCCCGTGGATCGGGTCCTCGCTCATGTGGACGTTCACGCCGCGGCCCTGGTGTTCGAAGGTCATGAGGAAGCCCGGCGTCTCTACGGCTGCGGAAGCCATCCCTTCCTGCGTGCAGCCCAGGCTGGCGTCGGACCAGTACACGCCTTCCCACCGGACCAGTCGCACCGGACCGCTGCGCTGGCGCCCGACGCCGAAATGCGCCTCGGCCAGTCGGCGGGTGGCATCCACGACGGGGTTGCTGACCGCTGGGCGGGTTGGCGAGTCGCTGGGCGTGGGTTCCGTGGCAGGCTCGGCCCGTTCCTGGTCGGTTGGCCGTTCCCGAGTGGTCGGGCGCGCCGCAGTCGGGGTTGTTGCCGCCGTTGCCGGCCGTTCGGGGCTGGGGGGCGACCAGGTCTGCCGCGCATCGGCGCCTTCGTCCGCGGCAACAATGTTCGCGGGCGAGCCTATCGGGCCGCCGGGAGTGGACCGTACCTTGGTGGCGTTGGCGGGAGGCTCCGTCTCAAGCGTGACGGTGCTCTGGCAGGCGACGGCTGGTATGCCGGCAGTGACCGCCACTACGGCGACGCCTGCCAGCCACAGCGCTTTGGCTCTCCTGTGTGATCGCATAGTCCATCCACCTTCGAAACGGCGTATGGACTCAATGTAGCGAATCACCTCGGTCGGATATGTCGGTTAGCCCTGCCTCCCGGGATAGCCGGGGCCGGTTTCTGAGTACGGAAAGCGGTAAATCCGTTGCGCTATCGGGCAATCGCAATCATGCGGTTTTCCGGTCCAGCCGGGCAGCGGAAGAGTTGCAGGCGCGTCGGTTCTTGGAGTACGCCGTGGACGCTACGGGAGCCGGTTCATTTCAGATGGCGCCGCCGTTCCGCCAACCCTGGGAACGACTGCTGCCCCGCCACAGTTTGACCGGCAAGAACGACGCAAAGAGCGGGCCGGCTTGTTCAGCCGGACCGGCAGGGACAGACTACGGGCTGGGGTCTGGGTCCGGGGCTGCTGGGTCACCGGTCGTTGGAGAGCCTTGCCTGCAGCTTGGGGTTCAGCGTGCTCACCAGCAGGTCGAGGCGACGTTGCATCCACGAAACGGCCTCGTCGAAGTCGTCGCTGCCCTCGTTGCCCGACAGAAAGCCCAGGCTGCCGGTAAGACGGAACCCGATCCTGGGCCGACCGGCAGGGTTCGTCCAATGCTCGAAGTCATCGCCTGTCTCCGTCCGCAGTTCCGGCAGGGACTCGACCATCTCGTCGAATACACGTACATCCCGTGCCTGGTCCCTTCGGACGGTGAGGAAACAGCCGACTTGGGATTGCCCCCGATGGATATATCCATCAAAACAGAGTCCCAAGCCGGAGTAGCCGGAATTCGCTACCCTGACGCGGAGCGTCGAGTCCTTGCTCGGCGTTGGCAGCGCCACGGTCACGTCGGAAAGGGAGTAGTCCCGAAGCACTGCGGTCCAGAACCGGAGGTTCTCCTCTTCCTGGTCCGAAAGGGCCTCCGGCTCGGCGTCGGTACCGTCGATGAAGTCGACTCGCTGGACGCTGCCGTCGACGACAAAGCGCCGGACGATCTCCGTCTGGGCCAGGATTCGCGGCTGAACGATGAGGCGTTGGGCGCCGTCGCGGTAGAGCGCGGCCTCCACCAGGGCCAGGTTGAAGTGCAGCCCGCTGTAGTTCTGGACGAAGTCCACAATGCTGGCGGCGGCCTCGTGTATGCCGTCGCCGACGATGAGCAGCAGGAATTCACCGCGCCTGAGGTGGCGGGTGACGCTGTCCACGAACTCCGCCTCGTCCAAATCGGGGTGGTGCTCCCGGACCAGTTCGTAGGGCGCATTGCCGTTTCGGCCGGTGGCCATGGATACTCGGCGCTGCAGGTCCTCGTAGCCCCAAGAAGCCAACTCCTTGGCGTAATCCAGAATTTGACCTATGACCTCGCGTCTGGCTTGGGGGTTGCGCCACAGTTTGAACTCGGCGAGGGTCATTCTCCCCAGGGCATTGACGTACAGCGCGTCGAGTTTGCCGGCGGGAGTGGACAACTCACGGCAGATGGGGACGGTTTCGCCGTAGGCAGCGTCGATGGCAGGGATGGGAAGCGCCTGGGGGAAACGGAAGAGCAGATCCTGGAGGGTGTCCTCGCTGACGCCGCCCTGGGAAACGTCCGCGTACAGCGGCACGCGCTCCAGCACCTCTTCGACCACGCCTTCGCCGGCGTCGATGCGGATCAGATTGCCGTAAATGCTTGGAGGCATCGGTTCACCTGATTGGGTACGGCCTGTATCGGATGATCCAGAACGGGACCGCGTGATGGTACGAGTGCCGCGATCGCGCTGCGTCTGCAGCAGTCGGGCTAACTGTACCAGTTGGCCCGGACTCAACGGAATGGCAAAGAGACTCAGGAATGCTTGGCAAAGCGCGTGTCGTCGTGATGCTCGAAACCGTCGTTGCGCAAACTCGCATTGCGGACGTGAAGGGAGGGCTCACTCGTGGTTTCTCAAACCACCTCCCGCGGCGGTAATCCAAACTCGGGTGTGGCCACGGCACGCGGGTGTAGCTGGCATCGCTGAGCCAGGACGCTGGAACGGAGTCGATACCGGAATTGAAGCGATGGGGGGATGCAATTTGGCGCCGGCATCTTGGGTGCTGGATCACCGGCCGATGGTGGTCGGGCCTTCGTTCCGAACAAGATGGGCCCCAATTGCCGGCTCGAATTCTGGGCGCGATGAGATCAGGTTGTGCTCGGCAATGTCCGGACCGGGTTGGCAGGATCTTCTTAGGGTGAGTACCATGCTGATCTCCAACTCCGATTTGTAGGTCAGCGCACATGAAGACAATGCTCCGCCGATGGCCGGCCGACGGAGCGGCCAGCGGTGTTTTCGACGCTTTTCGCCATAGAGCATTGGCTGCCGCTGGGGCCATTTGCTGTTCGATCTTGTTGGTAGCCTGCGGTGCGGGCGCCGCGTCCCAAGAGGCATGCGTGGACGAGAACCGGGAACTCAGGCTCGGTTTCTACGCCCACTTCGCGCCGGTCAGCCACAGCGCAGACGGCGAGCCC
The DNA here is from genome assembly GCA_965207585.1 of Dehalococcoidia bacterium. Taxonomy (GTDB): domain Bacteria; phylum Chloroflexota; class Dehalococcoidia; order Lucifugimonadales; family UBA3495; genus Bin87. The sequence continues at coordinate 1,466,573 of CBDBMT010000003.1, forward strand.
GGTTCTCCTGGCTTCGATGTTCACCAGGGGTACGAAGCCGACCTGCTGACCGCGTTGGAAGCCATGGACGGCGTGGGGGTGTCCTTTTCCCGACGGGGCATCGGCATCTGGGACGACATCTGGCTGGCTTCGGCAGGCCCAGAGTTCGTCGTGGTCGGCGGCGGCATCACCATCCTGGACTCCCGGACCCGCGACGCCAATGGCAACGCAGCGGTGGTCTTCACGTCGGGGCACATCGCGTTCAGGCAGTCGCTGCTGGTGCGGGCTGGGGAGGAAAGCCGATTCACCGGCTACGATGATCTGACGTCGGGCGTGCGGGTCGATGCACTGGCCGGCACCACCGGAGAGGCGCGCCTGCTGGAGCTAACGGGGCTCACCACCGCGGACGGCGTGCTCGTTGCCGGCGGGAGCATCGACACTCCACGTGGCGCGGTCTCCGCGGACGGCACCTCGAACTACCGGATCACCGCCGCCGCCGCGTCGGAAAACCTGGCAGGAAGACGCCGCATTCGGCCACCTGACGTCAACATGCCCGAGGTCGTGTATTTGGGCGACCGGTTAGGCGAAACGGAGCTGCTCGCAGCGCTGGAGGACGGTGAGATTGATGCGCTGGCCCGGGGCGAGGTCGGCAACCGGGACGCGGAGCACGCCTCTGGGGGTGCTTTCGCGGTGGCGCTGCTCGATGACGCTGTCGAGCGCGGCGGTTTCACCTTCGCCGTCGAGGATGCGGAAATCGCCGCCTGTCTGAGCGACCGTATTGACTTCCTGACGGAAGAGATGAGCATCGGCTACGCCGAATGGCTACGGGATCCGTCGGTGTTCATGGGCCGCGCCGAGGTGTGGAACGCCAGGCGGTAGCCGGCTACCAGCGGATCGGTGTCAACTGCGATCCCTGAAGAACCTTGACACGGGCTTAATGTGTGCTGTGTCTTGACCACGCGGCGCTCGGGGCTTGCAGGCGGCTTGGAAGTCAGTCCAGGCGTGCTCTCACGTTCAGTTTCGCCGGCGCCGAGACGCCCGGCCTGGCGGTGCGGACGGATTTTGTCACTGGCCCCGCCAGAGACCAAGGCGAGAATCATGTTGCAGTGGGATGGCTCGGAGGGAGCTGCCGACTTCCGCGTGTGCCGCCGAGGGGCGGGCTCTGCTCCATTTGGGGTTGCTCGAAGATCATGGGCAGCAGCGCCCTGCTGACCGCCCTCCGGGTTGTCGCCGTCCATAACTTCGCCGTTTCCGATGAAGAGGCACAATTGTATGCGTCCTGGTCCGGGACGGACGTTCTAGCCCCGGTTCCTGAAGTGAGACGCTGTCCGGTGCCCGGTCTGCGATATTGGGCCGCTACCTGTCGCAAGAGGTTCGGGTCAGTCGTCCTGTCGGCGGTGGTCGCCGCCGCGGTCCCGGTAGCAGCGGAGCACGTAATCGAACGCCGGGAAGCTTACGCGATCGACCGAAACCGTAGCCAATGTGCGATGGCAGCAATTATCAGCACGAAGGCTGCTGGGGAGTAGATGACGCCGAAGGAAAGATAGCCCATGGCGCAAAAAGCCAACAGGACGGTCGCCAGGCCCGCCAATATCAGCGTGGCGCCAAGCCGTGGTCCCTTCCAGATCAACAGGGTTATCAAGGCCAGCCCGGTCAGGACCACCGGCACGAAAATCGGAACCGTCGCCCATAAGCCATTGATCTCGCTAAAGAACGCGCAATGATGGACGATGTCTCTCTGTCCTTGGTCCAACCCATACAAAGCGGCCGGAGTTGCCGAAACTCCTCGATAGAAGCACGGATTGAGCACAATCCACAAGAACGCTGCCCAGGCCAAAGCATGAGCAACCGCGGCTGATACATCGGCGACCCGACTGGTCCTGAACAGGCGCGATTTCACATCAACGCCCTCCTTTCGTTCGCGACGGTTTGTCTGAAATATAACTTGAACCAAGGTGGGATGCACATTTGCCGAGAGGATTGCGGAGCTCGAGGCGTCGCCCATTGGCGTCCAACAGTTGCCAAGTCTACGCCGGGAGGTGGCTTTTCATTGCACCGTCGCGGGGCGCTCGATGTACATTGTATGGTCCGTACGCCGTCTGCCGTCGCGTGCTTCCGGTTGTGCTACCTTTCTTTTCCTGTCGCGACCGAACCAACCGTGACCACCATGACGTTCATGACGCAATTCAAGCGCCGCCGGCAAAGGTGGATAACAAAACGATGACCGCTCCGGCTGCAGTCCTGCTGTTCCTGCTGACAATGCTGCTGGCCTGCGCGTCGCCCACGACCCTGGGGCCGTACAGTACGCTGCACCCCGACCTCGCTCACAAGGTGATGCACGCCAAGGAGGCGGCCGCCCCGGAGCTATCACCCGCGGAGTCCGAGCGGGTCGTGGTCTCCATCCGGGTGAAACCGGGACAGGAAGGAGAAGAGATTACCCAGTGGCTCGATGACAACGGATTGCATTTCAATCCGGGGTATGTCACTGGATGGCCTGAGCCCGGGTTGCGCGGGTGGTTTGGGTTTCGTTCGAACGGGCAGAACACGTTCCGCGCCTCGGTGCCGGTCCTGCTGCTTCCCGAGTTGGGGTGGGTTCAGGGTGTCGAACACATCGAGGAAGAGCTTCCGGGGAACGATGTCCACCGCCCGTGACATCCTCCGTGGGCCTGGCGTAGGTGCTGTCCCGCATTGATTGGACAAGCCGAATTGTCGCCTCCGCGCCTCGGAAGCGTGTTCCACAATCAGGTGAGGCAGGCTTGGCGTGGCGAATATCCGATGTTAGTTTGAAAGTAGGGACGCCGATGGGGTGTGGTTTCTCGGGGGTTGGCCACAACAAACCCGTCCGATGCCATCCGTGGGTTTGCTGGTTGCCGTCCCCACTTGGTCAGTAGCTTGTCGCAGGTGGATTAGCTTGAATGCAAACAGGTACGTTGACGGGATTGTACGCAAATACGAAGTGGAAAAAGGACCTGGAACGGCTGTGTACCAGGCCGGGGAACGGCTCAGGGGCCTGATCCAGCGATGGTACGCCGCACGCCTGGTGAGCGTGCACAACTCCGGTTCCTTTGCGAAAGGAACATCGATCAAAGGCGGCACGGACCTTGATCTGTTCATATCGCTGAAACCCAGGTCGGGAAAGTCGCTGCAAAAGATGTTTGAGGGCCTTCACCAGCACGTTCACCAGGAGGGGTTGAGGCCTCGTCGTCAGAACGTCTCGATTGGAGTGGAAGTGAATGGCGTGAAGGTGGACCTGGTGCCCGCTCGCAAGCATGCCGGCAAGAGCGATCACAGCTTGTATCTCAGCAGACGGCAGGGGTGGACCAAGACCAACGTGGACAAGCATATTGCGTTGGTCAGAGGGTCCGGGAAAAGCGCCACCATCCGCGCCGCGAAGATATGGCGATCAAACCGCGGCCTGCATTTCCCTTCGTTCTATCTTGAACTTGCGGTGTTGCGTGCGCTCCAAGGGCGCGGATCACACGGCACTGCGGACGAGTTGAAACGAGTGCTGGAGTTTCTGGAGGCTGACCTCTCCCGAGCCGAGATCGTTGATCCGGCGAACGGCACGAACATCATCTCTTCCGACCTGCCTCCTGACGGAAAACAGGAGATTGCCAGACAAGCCAGGGCTTCACTGGACAGGGTGCGAAATAGCCAGTGGGAAAGAGTGCTATGGTGAATTCATGAGTACACCAGCGGGTCGTAACCGGATAGACCTGAACAGCTTGTTCGAGAGTACCCAGCAACTGATGGTTGCGGAACTGACGGGCATACGGGGAGCAGTGGACCACGGGGGAGCGCTGGGCGATGAAACCGAATTGGCCTGGCGTGATTTTCTCGCCAAGGTTCTCCCCAGCCGGTACCGGGTGGGTGACGGATTCGTGGTGGATGCGGACGGGTGGCGGAGCGACCAGACGGACATCATTGTGTTCGACCGGCAATACTCCCCGCCCCTGTTCACGGCAGGCAACGTCCAGTACATCCCGGCGGAAGCCGTATACGCGGTGTTCGAGGTGAAACAACGGATCGACAACCGGAACCTGCGGCTCGCCTGCGCCAAGGCCGCCTCCGTGCGGTCACTGAGGCGAAGCAGCGCGGCAATTCCCTCGGCGGGCGGCGCCCTGGAACCAAAGCCGCCCCACCGGATTCTCAGTGGAATTCTGGCGTTGTCCAACTCGTACTCCGGCAACTTCGAAGAAACGCTGGGAGATATGTTGGCGCGGGTCCCCGAGGCTCAACAGCTCGACCTGGGATGCGCGCTGAACGACTGTTCGTTCCTGGTCAATTACCGGGAAGGCAAGGTGGCAAGCATTGAATCAAGCCCCGCTTCATCGTCCCTGGTCAGTTTTTTGTTCCGGTTGCTGGCCGCGCTTCAATCCATCGGGACCGTGCCGGCGATGGACTATTCCGAGTACATGAAGGCAATTACGGTACGTGAGGAGCGTTGCCCAAATGGTTGAACGCTCCGGAATGGAGTGCCGCAATCATGTGCGCGACTGGAGGTGTTGCCTCATGCAACGGAAAGATGGTAATTGTCGGAGTCCGCGATTCTCAGCAAGATTTACTTGGTTCCCGCCGTGGAGTTCTCATCGACGCCGAGCTTGACGGGCGTGGGGGTGCACGACTTCCTGGCCACCAGGATGACGGCGGAGGAGGCCGGGCGGCCGTGGCTCACCCCGGATCGTGGGCATATCCTCGAGCGTCTGACCAGCGCCTCCGAATTCTTGCGGGTCCCCGACCGCCGGGGGGCACGTCCGTTCTCCGGGGCTTTGCCGGGTTCAGCCCGCCCCTGCCGGTGGACCGGGGGTGGCATTCCTGGCGGGTCGGGACGGTGGTGAGGAGTTCAGCCGAGTCGACAAGGAGACCTTGGTGATGTTCGCTTCCCAGGCGGCGCTGGTCATCACCAACGCACGCTGCCACCGGATCGTCCGGGCCATCGGCAACCTGAAACCGCTCACAATCGGGAATCCGCAATGTACTCTGAAGGAGAGGATTTACGCCCGCAATTCCGTCCCGTTCATGGAATGGGCACATGCAGAGAAGTAGATCATGCGCAGAGCGTTCTTTCCCCTGCTGGCGCTGTCCTGCGCCGTCGTCATCAGCGCCGCCTGCGGCGATTCCCCGGCCCCCGAGCCCGTCACGCCCGCCGAGGGCGCCGTGGTGCGCGACACGCTCCGCGACCGCTCCTTCCGCCAGTTCGAACCGGATCGAGACGCCAGTCACCGGAAGGGCGTGGTCGTAGATTTCCTTGGCCAGCCGACTCTGTGGGCGCAGTACGCTGAAGGCGAGCGCGCCGTCAGCGAGTGGGAGGTCGTTGCCGACGATTATCTCATCGAGAAGCATAGCGACACCTCCACAATCACGATCCGGTTCATCAACCCGATGGCGTCGATGATCCTGCCCACGCCATGCACCGACTGCATCGACGCCGAAGGGGTCTCGATTTCCATCCGGGACTATGCCGACCAGGGAATCGCCGAATTCAAGATCAACGACCCCAACGACGTGCTCCCGTCGCCCTTCCCGGTGTTCGGCTCCTGGACGGAGTTTTCCGAGGACGAAATCATGAACGGCGGATAGCGCTACCAGGGAGCAGAGCCTCATGAGCGGCTGCTGAGGCAGGTGTGGAGTACGAGAAAGCCGGGCAACCTGCGGGTGTTTGCGCACTCAGCTAATGCGGTTGCGCAGGAAAGTGGACGAGGATGTCGGCAACCCAGGTACAACTTCGCCGAGCCTCGTGTAGGCTCCTTACTGGATGCCGTAGGGGGAGGGCAAGATAGGCGCTCAGCGCCGTCAACGGGTTGCTCCTCATGCACGGGGCAATGGGACATTCACGCGGCGGGTTCGGCCGGCGGTGAACTGGTCCGCGGCTTTAGACAGATCTTTGACGGAATGGATAGCTTGGCTGCCGGCGGAAAGGCCCCCTGCTGTTAGGCTGCTTTCGCCGCACGGTCTCCCGATAGCGATTTGGGCATCAATCTCTGGCGTAGTCATTCACAAACCTTTCGAAAGCGTCGCCGCCGAGGTAGGTGTCATTCACCTCGTAGTAGTTTCCAAGCAATTTGCCGTAGTGCTTGTAGAGACAGCAGTCGGTATTGACCACGTAGAGCGGTATTTTTCGAAGTTGCCCTACTTGCTCGGCGGGCCTTCTGGATTCCCACAGCAACGTGCGCATGGCTATGTCGGTCTCCGGGAGAGAGTACCCTATGACGTACAGGTTATCCGCCGGTGCCAGGGCGTTGTTCTTGGCTTGCCGCCAGAGGTTGCGCATACGCTCATGGCCCAGCAGGGTCGATTTGTCATGGACCGGTGGCGCAATGAAGCGGCGTCTATTGCCCAAGAGCTTTTCTGAGGATGTGATGGTTCCGACGCCAAAGTCGACATGCCCATATATGGGATCGGAATTTGATTCGCCTGGAAACTTGTACCAACTTACCGAACCGTGCAGTTTGTAGAGTGTCAGATCACTGGTGGAATGCCATGTGCCTCTCGGGTCGTTCCCCGTGGCTGCTTGCGATGAGACGACGGGAATAGGGTACAGAACCGAGACCTGCGCATCGTCAAGCAAACCGGTCAGTTGTTCCACCAACGTGTCGTAGTTGGCGGTCAGCACGTGGCATCGCCGGTTCCCCCATTCGTCCACGAGCCTTTTGCCGAGCGCCGTGCTGGGTGTAGAGGCGAGCCGGTCCATTTGCCGTTCCCGACATTGGAGAATCGACCCTATCTGCTGTTCCAGCCGTTCAGTGACTATGCGCTTGCGCAACACTGCAATGTCGTCATCGGAAGGATTGGGTACGGCGTAGTACGAAAGCAACGTTTCAACGTTGCCTGACGCGTATTCGTAAACCTCTCGGCTGACGCCATCCTCCTTCCCGACTAAAGGCTCCAATTGCTCAAACAGCTGGTTCATGGTGGGCATATCCGGGAAAACTGCCTTGGAAAAGCCCGCCCCCAGTAAAAAAGCGTCTCTCATACACGCGGCTCCTGCTTTGTCTGTAGCGTTCCCGCTTCTCATATGAACTCTGTGCCACCGCTTTGCGTACAAACGCAATCCGCGCCAGGGTCGCCCGACGGGGCTTTGAGAGGTTGGAATTCTAGTGCCTCGATGATGAGGCGTTGGCCTTCCGCACCGGTAAACCTTTGGAGCATGAGGTCAAGTGGTTGCCTTGAGTATGGGAGGCGGCAGTGTATGCCATCGCGGTTGTTGTGGCAATGGCACGATGCGGAGCGGGTGGTCGGGACCGGCGCAACAGGTTGGTGGTCGTCCGGAGCGATTCCGTGGATGGATGTGAACACGCTCCAGTTGAAGCCGCCGCGAACGGAGCGGCGGTTTCCTTGGCAAGGTCAACGTTGTTTGGTCAGCGAATTGGGTCTGCTGCTTCGCTTGGTGTGGCGATGCTACACGCCGGCGGTCGGGCGGCTGTCCAGGGGGAACTGCCCGTGGAATGAGAGCAGCTTGCCGGCCGCCGTAACGGCCGAGGCGGCGGTCTTCTCGAGCCTCTCGGGATCGTCGGCCTCGAAGGTGAGGGCCGTGACTTCCAGGTCGATCTGCTCCATGAACGGCTCCTTGGCCATCTCTCCGTCGGAAGTCAGCATCTTGACTTCCCGCCAGACGTCGAGGGTGCGGCTGGTGAGTTCCCTGACCTTGTCTGGGTCAGGATTGTCGTCCGGGTCGTCGGGCAGGGCTTCGGCCAGCGCATGGGCCATGGCACGTATGGCCTCGAGGCCGTGGGCGGCGTCGCACACTTCGTGGCACAGTACGTCCGACATCTCGGACGTCCGGTAGTTGTGGACATCGTTTCTTTCGATGGTTGCTGTGCTCAAGTTTTGTTCTCCTTGTTGGCTTTCGCCTGGTTGGGTGCGTTCGTTGACCTTTGCATCCGCTTTGGCGCCGTCCGTTTTGACGACGACCATGCTCTGCCCGCTGCCTGCCGGGCGTGGGCAGGAATGAAGAAAGCCGCCCGGTTGGGCGACGTTGGGAGGCCTCGGCGGGCCTTGAACCGGGGCCGGAAACGTTGTTCGCGGCTGCCCAGGCGGCTGTGTGGCGAAATGTATCGGCAACCGGCTTCGTTTACGCAACGGGGCGCCAGGTGGCTATCGGTAGTTGGCGTCGGGGTCGGACCGCGGTGGTATTGCGCTGCCGTGTTCCAGATGCCGTGGTCGCCGGTGGTCCTGCAACCTTGGCTTGCATGGTCGCGTAAGGATTCAGGCGGCCCGTTCGCGGGCGGCGTGGCAGATCTTGACCGCCGCGTCCTTCCAGAGGGGGCACGTCTTGCGGATGGGCTTCTTCACCTGCCCGCTCCTGTCGACCAGTTCCAGCTTCTCAGCGTCGGATTTTCCCTGGGCAACGGTCCGCTCGAAGTTGAGTTCTTCACGGATGTAGCTCGAGAGGGCGTCTGTCTCGGAGTCACTGGCGGTCCAGAGCTGATAGCAGCCGGCCATGAGTTTGATGAACGCGGGTTCGAGGGCCCAGCTGTCGGCCCTGGCCATGTGGACGTGCGGCGTAGGTATTTCGCCCTGCATCAGGTCGGTGAGCCGCTGGTTGCACTCGGGCAGGAACTCGTCCAGGAAGATGGTCATGTTCTCGTAGATCCTGGCCTGCTGGTCCTCGGTGCGGTGGTACTTCACCTGGCTCTGGCTGGGGGACCGAACGGGCAGGCCGAAGGTGAGGGCGATGGCGATTTCCTTGAGGTCATTGTGGGTCAGGAACTCGTCCGAGGTGCGTTGCAGGGTCTGGCGCTGGGCGTTGACCCGTTTGCCCCCGTCCAGCATCCGGCTGTTTTCGACGGCGTGGGACGCGGCGTTGTTGAACGGGTTGCTGGAGTCGAACTGCTGCTGGGTGTTCCGGTCGATGGGCTTCGACAGCGCCATGGTGGCGAACATCTGGCGGATCTTGACCGGGTCGGACTCGGCGTACAGGGTGACGGACAATCCGCTTTCGCCAAGGTTAGTCCAGCGTTCGGTGTCCGTCGCCTCGCACTCGGCCATCAGGTCTTCGACGGCGTGGCGCCGGTGCTGGCCGTCCACGATGCGAAAAAGGTTGCGCTCGTTGTCGTCCTCGTTGCTCACCTTGAGGATGCCGACGTCGCCATCGTCGTTGGGTGTGAACCGAACGTTGTCCGAGGTGGCTGCCAGGGTGATGGCTGGCAAAACCCAGTCGTTGGTTTCGGCTAGGTAGGTCTTGATTTTGCGGGTATGGCTGGGGACCAGGGCCCGGTTGGTGTCCTTGATCTGGTTGGCGTCGTCTGCGGTGCGCAGCGGCAGGTACCGCTTGACTTCTTCCAGGTCCATGACGAACGAGTAGACGTCGCGTTCGCCCTGGCGAAATGCGATTGCTGAGGTTTTGAATTCGGCCATGAATCCGTACTCCTTTTGGATTTGGTTGGTCTGCATGCGAGAGGTCGATGGGTATTGAGGTAGGTTTGTGATTGCCATTCCGGATGGTGACGGCCGGTCCGCGGTGGCGGGTGGCGGGTGGCCTGGGTATGCGGCCGTGCAGGCGAGGCAGCTTGCGTGGCGCTACGCGTTGGCAGCCGGCACTACTTTGCCAACCGCTCGTAGAATGGCTCAGTGTCCGCCGGAAACGGCCCCGGGCGCGTTTTAGCGCCCTTGAGCGGAAAATGTGTCACTGACGCGAAAACGGCGCACCAGGGCGCCGTAGGGATTAGATCATGGCTGGTGACGACGCCGACCGCTGCGTCGTCGGTGGCGGCCGGCGCGCTGTTGGTGGACTGCACTCGGTAGTGCGACGCCGGCGGTTCTGCCCTGCGTGGGCCGTCGTTGCTCAGGCAAACACTCCCAGAATGCTCCAGTTTCGCCGACAACGGCCCCCGGGCGCGTTTTGTGGCCTTGAGCGGAATTGTTCTTCGGACGCGAAAACGATGCCACGGGTGCCGTTTGGGTGGAAGCAAGGCCGCGGCAACCAACCTGCCGCCTCGTCGCCGGTGGCGACCGTCGTCGCCTTCGTGAGCGGCAGTTTTCAGCGTGGCGCGAGCGTTTCCGCCGCCCGATCCGGCGTCTCTCGCTGGTCAACGTGGCGACCCGCCAGTTCGCTCATACCCAGGTGCTGGGCCGAAGTGACCGGACGGGGCAACACGGAATTGACCACCGACCTTTTCGGTGGATCGGGGCTGGTGCTACTAATGGCGTACTCACGCGGGGATGCGTATGGTCGGTGGGGCCCGCCGGATGCTGACCCGGTCTATTACCGTCGGTTTTGTCGGCGGCGGTGCCAGGCCCGGCAGATCCGCCAGGTCGCGACCGCGCCGGCCGCTCCGACGATGACGCTCACCATGATGTTCCAGAAGATGAGAGTTTCATCATCCAGGTAAGCGCCGAAAAATATTCCCAGTGTGGAAAGTAGGAGGCAAGTAGCATAGGCTGCTATGCCCATGGCCACACCCAGCATGGTTGCCGGGAAAGAGTTGAGGCTGTGCATCGCGCGGGCGCACAGCACTCCGGTAACAACGCTGGGTAGGAAGGACAGGGCGCAGCCCACAGCGAAGATGAACAAAGCGGCGGCAATAAAGCCATCGAGTTGGGGGCTAAGTGTCGGCGTCAAGTTCATCGAAGGGCTCTCAACAAGTCAAGTATGGGCGGCGTGAAGTAGGGATAACTTTGACACCCGTACCCAAAGTGCAGGCTGCGCCGATTGTGGTTACAGAATTAACTGAGCGGATGGTTCGACAGGGTCACCCAGGGGCGAGAAGGGCCGCAGTCAGCCTGGAACTTCGCGCTGGCTTTTCTACCTGAGGTGCTGCCGGCGGCCGTCCGGGCGGCCTCTGACGCAGAAATTCGCTGCATCTGGCGACGGTAGGAAACCGGCCGCTCCGTCGTGAGTGGCAACTTTCAGAAGTCGTCGGTGGTTCCGCCTGCTGGCTCTAGGGCCACGTCCACGCGTTCAGGGCAGTCGGCGGCCGTGAGTTTGCAGAAACTGCACTCCTGTGCGCTGGGCACTCGCCTTGGCGGAGTGTCGGCCGCCAGCCGCCGGATCAGGGACCCGAGTTCCTCGATGAACTGTCCGGGCCGTGCTCCTAGCGGGATTCGCACCGTGTGGGACGGGCAGATGACCTCGGCGCCAATTCGAACGTTCCCGTACTGCGGGAGGGCTAGGGGCAGAGCGTACTGGTAGGTCATGACCTGGACGCGGTGCCGGGGCCGTTCCTGACTGGTCTTGACATCAATGATGGTGGCGTCGCGGTCGTCGAGTACGACGAGGTCGGGCTGGCCGGCCAGTGTGGCGGACTTCCCTCGCAGCCGGAAGGCGTTCTGAGCTTCGACGAAGCCTTGGTGGCCATCGTCTTCCCACTCTTGCCGTTGTTGGTTCAGCAGCGCCGTGTGGCGCATCGGCCACTGGGCTTGGTCGAAGTTGGAGGGCTGTCTCGCCCATTCGACGTAGTTGGCCTTGAACCAGACGGCCCAACCGCAGGAGTTCTCGCCGGTCAGGAGGCGGGGCAGCGAGGTGGCCCATATGTAGGGGTGTTCGCATCGCTGCGGCATGGCACGGCTCCTCCAGGTTAGGTAGCCGTCGTCAGCCTGACGTGAGTTTAGGCGTTGGCCGTGGTTTCGCGCTACGGCCTGCTGTCATCAATTCGTCCGGGGGCGAAGGTGCTTGGGAGTCTCCTCAGGCGGGGCTCGGGCCTGCCCCGTGACCACAGGCAAAGACTGGGTACGCCTCAGCAGAGACGGGCGGAGACGCGGGGAATTGATGGAAGGGGTGCTGTGGGCTCACGGGGTTTGTGCTTGGCGTTGGACGTGTGGACGGTCTAGTCGGCGTCGATGAGATTGAACGGTCGGGTGTCAGTACCTCGACCCGACGGTGCGCTGAATCCTGAACGCGTGGGCTGACACTCGTTGAACCAGGAGGCCCTTCTTGTTGTCTCCGCGTGCTACCTCAACTGCCCGTGCGAGGTCTGCGTCCCGGGTGTTGTCCCCGCGGTGGATCTCTCTGATTGCCTCCGGCGGCAGGTCTATCACCTTGACGGGCCAGCAGTTCTCGTCCTTCTTCCCGGTGTCCCGGGTGTTGTCGAGGTCAACCAGCAGTCGCACTTCCTTCTCGTAGGACCAGGACGTCCCCTTGACGAACAGCAGTGGGGACAATGACTTCCATCCTGCTCCCATCTCCGCCAGGTTCACTGTGGCGATAACCGAAAAACTGTTCGGGGTCTCGCATTGTCTGATCTGCTCCTGCAAGCGCTCCCGGTTAAAGAAACTCAACTGGATGCTGTTGCCGCTCGCCGGTCGGTAGGTGGGAGCCATTTCCGAGTAGAGCATGGGCCTCAGGGCAAAGCCTAGGCTGTGTAGCGTCTCCGTGTCGTAACCTGCGACTATTCCGGTGTTCCGGGAGTAGTGGGCCCACATCGTGGGCACGAGCGGATCTGTAGTCAATGAGACGACCCCCACATGCGGGGTCAGGTAGTCCTGAATAAACGTGGACAGCCGCAGGTCGCCGTAGCTCACCGACCGCCTCAACAGGTCCTCCCACTCTGGAGTAATTTCCAGGTGTTCGCCCAGCTTGGATTGCACCAAGGCCAGGAACTGGAGGATTTCCATCTGGTCGTCGGTGTTCATTGTTTCGACGCTGCATTCCATGTCGTCGTTCAGGGCGCGCAACTGGGTGGCTCGGAGACTGTTGGGCGCTCCCGACCCGATTAGATGCCTGGGTATGTACTTGTACAGGATCTCCGGTATTTCGGGTTCGCCCCGCACCACCTTTGCCGCGCACTCATCAGACTGGTGTCGCTCACGCCAGTGAGCGAGTATGGCATCCATGGATGCCATCACGGTTTGACGTGCTTCTCTGGGTAGTCGGCCCAGTTGCTCGGCGGTTCCGATTGCATCCGCCATCAGCCTTAGTTTGACCTGCTCGCTGCACGGGTGGTAACGCCCTTCGATCTGGCAGTAGTGCCTCTGGGCTACCAGGCGGTTGACCCTGTTGACGGCAGCCGCGCGTGCAGCGGAGATTTCGTCCGCTGTGGGCGGCACGATGGGTGTCGGCAATCTGGCCGCTACTTCCTGCGGTGGCGGAGGGGGAGTTCTTTGGTCGTTTTCCCGCCTGCGGGCTTGCTCGCGGTTGACGACCGCCTCTTCCAGACTGCGGATGTAGTTGCGGTGCCACACGTTCTCGGATCTGTTCGCTCGGCGGTTTGTTTCTTCGAGCAGGCCGAAGTCGGAGCAGTAGGTGACGTCCAGCCTGCCCTTGCCCGCGTGGCAGCCGCATCCATCCGGGAGCGTGTCGCACCATGCGTACGGGCCTTCCGCCAGGCGGAAATCGTGATCGTCCCAGCCAGTCGGGAGACTGTCCTTGACTTCGTCCCAGTTGAAGATGTGCTCGACGCGCTCGGAGAGCCGGAAAGGGAGGGAGAAGGACGGTTCGTACTGGTCTTTGGTCGTGCCGCCGAATCTGGCCTGGAGCATCGGATACGCGGGCCGGTCCCGCTCTGGGTCGCCCGAAGTCTGCACTTTCATCCACATCGACGGACTTTCGAACACGACCTCGTACAGATGGTACACGGATTTCTCCTGATGAGCCTTGGTGGGAGTGGTGCCGCGATGACGTACCACCGGGTGATGCCCGCGGTCATCTTCGTTTGAGTCTACAGCCAGTCGTGCGGTCGTGCCACGGGCGGTTGTCATCAATTTGCTGAGGTACTGCGCCGCGAATGGCGGTAGGTCGGACGTGTGGCTGTGTCTCGCTCCCGGGCTAATCGGCTCGTGTCGACGGTAACGTCGACGTGAACCGAGCAGAAGGGGGTGAGTCATGAAGTCAGCCAAGTGGATGCGGACGGGGGTACTGGTCATCGCGTTGTCGTCCGTCGTGGGGGTCATGGGGGTGCTGGCGTGCGGGCCATCGGCGCCGGCGCAGCCGTCTGGGAACGGTAACGCGGTGGCAGAGAATGTGTCGGCGCCGGCGACTGAGGCACCGTTTGCGGTGCAACAGTCCGATGATGGGGACCGTAACGGTGGGGAGGACGAGTCAACTGAAACGCCGACGCCGACTGCTACCCGCTACATCCCGCCCACGGCGGATCCGTCGCTTTGCGAGAACGATTACATCATGACGTACAACCATGAGGAAAATCGGATCGTGCGAGGGGCCTTGGTCGGCACGCGTTGTCCGCCGGATGGTGACCCCAAGGTCGGGCACCTGTTGCGTAGGCAGTACAACCAGGCCATGCGGAAAAGTGCTGCGCGTGGAGCGCGTGGGGAAACGGGCGTAGCTGAGGATTTCCCACATCTGGATCTGATGGTCCAAACCACCACGGCAGCAGCGGCTACCGCTGTGGAGAAGCTTTTCAAGTCCAGCGGGGTCCGGAAGGTATCCGTGGTTGGTTCCTCCATCTATGCCAAGGTTGACATCGGGTTGGTCCCGCAGCTTTTGGCGATTGAGGGGGTTGAACACGTTGACGCGCCTCCGATGTTCTTACAGACTCGGGATCCTCGGCCGCAACGCTTGGAGGGTTGGCGGCACGAAAGCGACTTGGTTCTCCGGTATATGGCCGTTGCCCGTGAGAACCGGTCCCGAGAGCAGCGCGGCGAACCGCCAGTGTCAGAGTATCCCGATGTCCGAGTTCTGATTACCGTGCACATCGATTTCGTTGACGGTGTTGTTGAGTTCCTGGAGGCCAACAGTGGCGAGAACATCACTTGGACGAAGGGTGAGCGGGACGTGTTTGGCGGTGGAGAGGGGACCGTCAAGGTTGATATGAGCTTGGAATTGATGCGGCACTTCAGAGCGCAGCCCGGCATCCTGAACATCGAGGAGATCAAGTCCGGTTCGGATTCACCGGATGGTCCGACTGGACGATCCATGGGAAGTGACACCAAGCGTCAAGCGCCTGCGACGACACTTACGCCGACTCCGGCTGTCGAGGTAATGCGTGCTGATCAGTGGCACCGCGCCGGTTTTGCCGGAGGCGGCGTCGCGGTCGCGGTGATTGACGCTGGCTTTGAGAATTTCGAGGCACGGGTTCTTCCGTTGTTGTCGGAGCCGGTCCATTTTCGTTGCTACTACGTGTCGGGTACGGATGTTTTGCTTGAGAGTGGGGTGCTATCGCCGGCAGGTTCCAGCGTTCAGCCAACGGGCGATTTTTCGAAGTGTGAGAACGGTGATTCTCATGGCACCGACGTGGCGATGGGTCTGGCGGAGATTGCGCCCGGCGTGAAACTCTACATTTCGAATCCCGACGTGGATCAGCGCGTTGAGGTCTTGAACTGGCTGACTCGGGGTGTGCGGGACGACGTGAAGATTCTCAACATTTCGATAGATCAATTGTGGGACGGACCTGGTAACGGCAACGTGGGGATTGATTTTAAGAGGCAAAGCAGGTTATTGAGCGTGGTGGATACAGCCGTCAGGGAAGGGATTCTGGTTGTTGGCGTGTCTGGCAACTCTGGTAACGGCACTTGGTTCAGATACGACCGCGCTGACGTCACCACCGGTACGCCAAAACTCGTTCGGATGGACTCGAGGAGTACCAACATCTGTGTCCCGATTGTCGTGGCACGTGATGAACACAACACGTTCCAGTTGCGGTGGAAGGATTCTTGGCCAAAGGTTGCCGCTGAGTCAGGGGGAACTCCAGTGGCAGGGGCATCGACTGACCTCAACTTGGTGTTGTTGAGACCGGTTGGTTCGGGGTATGTCGCGGTGAACGATCCAGATTTGATGAATGTGAATCTTCCACAGAGTGGCGGTGTAGGTCATCTCCCGCTGGAGGTTTTGAGCATCCCGGCCAATGCAGTCCCGGCTGGGAACTACTGCATTGGCGTTGAGTTTGTCTCCGGATCCAGCGTGGGATGGGTCCAATTGCAAAAGTTTGACGGCCTTGCGTCGTTTCCGTACTGGTCACCTGGGCACAGCATCGGAAATCCTGGGGAGAGCGCGAACGATGGGATGCTGACGGTGGGGGCTACCGACGACATGGGGATGGATGTCTTTGATTTCAGCGGTAAAGGGCCCGCTCCTGAGCCTACGGGCCGCCAAGTGCTAGACTTCGTCGCTCCCGGTTTCAACCCTAATGATGAAAACGATTACGGCACCAGTTTCGCTGCGCCGCGCGTGGCTGGTCTTGCGGCGCTCGTCATCGGCGCGCTGGGCGACCGGCCGGAGTTCGACGAGCCCCATGAGATCGCGCAGTACCTGAAGGAATACGGGTCGGCCCAAAGGGGTTCGACATCTGGGTGCAACCACGACTGGGGTTGTGGGTTTGCGATTGCGCCTGCCCTTGCTCCGCCCACCGATTTGGAGCTTGAGCATGACGGTAGTTGTGGCATCCTGCGGGTGACGAGCGATTTGCCGACGCCTCCGTTCCGGGCGCGGAAGTCCGACTACGTCTACGACCTCAAGGAGGTCGGGACGCTGGACAGGGATGTTTCGACTTTGAGGGTGGGCCGTAATTTTCGTTCCACAACCGGCGATCTGCGTGGTCGTTTCGCTGGCGGCAAGACGTATGATGTCAGGGCATACGGGTGTGCCCTTGGCGTGCCCGGCAAGCGGCTCTGCGGAGCGGTGAGTGAGACGTCCAACCAGGTCACTCTTCCGCAAACGGTTTGCAAGCCGAAGGAAACTCGGAACATCGGTGGTCGTAGGATTCATACGCTCATTTGGAATTTGGAACCCAACGCCACTGCGTATGAAGTCGAGGAGCGTGTTGACGGTCAGTACAGGCCTGTCTCCAATGTCAAGAACGGTTACGTGGTCGTTGAGGGGCGGAACTTTCGCCAGAGCTACTCCTACCGTGTTCGGGCGAAGGGGCCGTCCGGTGACTCTGCCTGGGCGTACTTTCCATCCGTGAGGAACACTGGGAGCAGTCCGTCGAAGCCGACTGTGGCCGACATTTCTTCCGACGACTCTTTGACGCAGAGCGACGGGTTGCTTCGCTGGTACCGTGGAGCTCATGATGCGCTTTACGAGGTCAGCGTTTTCGACGAAACCAGCAGGGATTGGCGGACGTTGCCGTTCCGTCCTGCGGGTTGGAGTGAAGAGTACGAGGTGGAGTTTGAGTACGGTCCACAGTCGGTCCTTGACCCTGGTCCGGTGGTCATTGGCAAGCTGACGGGCTTGGTGCCTGGTACGGATTACCAGGTACGGGTCCGATCTAGGAGCGGGAATGTGGTCTCGGATTGGAGCGACACCGTCACCGTGACGACGCTCGGCACTCGGCCGCCGAATGCTTTGAAGACTCCGCCTTCGGGTCTGACCACGAATGTCAGCGGGCCTGACGTCAACCTGTCGTGGACGGCGGGAGAAAACCCCAACTACGTTCACCAGTTGGTGAGGCGCCGCGTGGTGGGCGTTAGCCCGTTGGCTTGGACGGACGTCCAGGTTGGCGTTGAAGTTGCCGAGTACGTCGATACCACGGCTGCTGCGGGCACGGAGTACGTGTATCTCATCAGGGCCGTGAAGGCGAGTGGGGGCACCACGGACAGCAAGGGGTCCTCGATCTTGGTGCCGCCGGCGCCGAGGAATCTCGCGGCGACGGTGACGGGGACGACTGTGAGCCTGACCTGGGATGCCCACAACAACCCGAATCACGAGAGGCAGGTGCTGCTGAGGCGGGTGGCGGGCGGGCGCCCCGTCAGTTGGACGGAGTTCAGCGTTGGGCTCAACGACACGTCGTATTCTGACACGACGGTAGTCTCTGGGACGAAGTACATCTACCGCGTGAGGGTCGTGGGCCCGAACTGGAAAGATCTGGACAGCCAACCCGTGGCGGTGACGGTGCCGTAGGCACTTTGTGTTGAATGCTTGAAGCGGCGTCGAGACGGACTGGTGCAGAAAATCCGCATCATATCGGGCGGCGGGGCATCACGCCCCGCCGCCCGATATGATGGCCAGTCGTCGCCTTGGCGGGCCTCGTCATGGCCAGCCGTAGTCAGCGTCGGCGTAGTTCTCCTGTATAGCCGTCCAGCGCTCGAGTTCGGCGTAGTGCGCGGCTTCCAGAAGTTCTGTGAGTGCCACGCGGGTTTCGGAGTCGGAGCGGCCTGACAGTCGGCAGATTTCGGTCGTGTCCACGCCGGAGTAGTGCATCTCGAGGAGCCACTCGTGGAAGGCTTCGTCGGCGTTCTCGTTGGAGCCTTTCATGCCGCGGCGGCTGGCTTCTTCCAGCAGGAGGTCGGAGTAGTACTCTGGCCAGCCGGTCCGGCGGCGGATGACCTCGTGGGTATAGCCGCGGCGGCGCAGGTCGCAGTACTTCTCGAGTCCCCGGGTGAGCTGGGGCTCCTCGGTGTCGAGTTTGGGCTTGGCCCTGGGCGCGTGCCGGTCCTTGGCGTCGTGTCCGCAGTTGGAGCACGTGGTGACCACGTGGTCGCCGTCGCGCTTCGTGACGAGTTCGCGGTCGCAGTTGGGGCGACGGCACTTTGGCACCAGCCGCCGTGGCCGGCGGATCGGACCGTTCATGTTGTCTCCCGCGCTTCCGGCCGGTCGGGTTTGCCGGAGCCTGCCGCTCGTGGCCTGCCAATTTCAGGTTGGCGGAAATCGCCTGGGGGTTGTCCTGTCGCCGAATCCGTCCGGCGATCTGGTGTCGGGGTTTTGCCGATGCTGGTCGGTGACGATTTTGTCCACCGCCAGCGGCGACTGTCATCAGTCAGTCGTAGTCCCGTTCCCGCGGCCAGTTGTTGAGCCATGGGATTGCCCGTTCTGGGAAGGTGCGGGAGTAGAGTTCGAAGGCGGCCTGCCAGCCCTCGCGGTCGGGCTCGGCGTTTGACGTGACGTATGCCTTCTTGCCCAGGTGGTGCTTGACCGAGAGCAGGACGGCGCTGACGAGGGTGTCGTAGTCGCGGCACTCGGTGGAGCATTCGCCGCGGTTGCCGAGGAAGTTGGAGACTCGGGGGTCGGTCAGGTCCGGCGGGTAGGTGAAGTCATCGGCGGCGTCGCCCCGGCCGTTGAAGGCGATGCGGTGGGGTTCGAACTTGGGTCCGAGTTCGGGGCAGTCTGCCGAGAGCATGAGCTTGAAGTCGCAGTTTTCGGCGAGGCGTATGGCGTCCTGGGCGACGGCGGGCGTCAGTTCGTAGCCGGCCTTGTCGATATTCCATTGGTGGGAGTAGATGCGGGTGCGCCGGCTGCGTTCTTTGCCGTCCTCGCCGAAGTAGAGACGTTCGGCGCGTTCCTCGCGGGCCTGCAGCTTGGGGCGCATGGCCTCGACGTACCGGGTGGCTTCGTCCCAGGCGGCTTGTTTCGAGCGGTCGGGTTCGATGAGGCCGTGGAGTTCGCTTCTTGGGGCTTCGTCGCGCTGAAGTCGGCCGTCGGGGTGGTTCGGGTTTTCCGTCATGCTCGTCTGCCTCCGGTGGGGGTCGATTGCCGGCGGAGCACGCCGTAGGTGAGGGCCTCGTCGTAGCTCGTGGATGCAGGCTGGTCGCTGTCTAAGAAATTCGCGGCGGCTTGGTGCGGTTTACCCTCGGGGGCAGTGATGATCCTTCCCTTCCGGGCGGCGCGGTACGTGCGCCACTTTTCGCCGTTGGTCAGGTTTCTCAGCTCTGGAGCTGCGCAGCATCCCTGCCCGACCCAACAGGCCAGTTGTCGAGTGCGGGGATTTCCCGTTCTGGGAACGTCCGGGAGTAGAGTGCTTTGGCGGCCTGCCAGGCGGGGTGCTGCGGGCCGCCCGTGGACGTCGCCTGCACGTCGTCGCCCAGGTGGTGCTTGATGGCCAGCAGGGCGGCGCCGACCAGGGCGTCGTAGGGCTTGGCGTCGGTGGTGCATTCTCCGTAGCCGGCTGGGATCCCGATTTTGACGTTTCGCTTCCGGTCGGGCGGGTAGTCGAAGGTCATGCCGCGGTCGGCTTCGTCGTTGAGGGAGATCCGGTCGGGGCCCAAGGTGTAGTCCTCGTACTTGCTGCGGGGCTTCCCCATCTTGAAGTCGCACTGGTCGGCCAGTGCCTGGACGTCGGCCACGATGGTTTGGGTCTGATCTGACGCTTCGTCCTTGATCATCCAGCGGTGGGTGTATCCGCGGATCCACGGGTATGGTTCCGGTCCGCCACGGGCGGCGATGTCCGTTCCATTTGTTCCCACAGGCGTCGTCCTGCCGCGAAGATGCGGTCGAGCCTGGCTTGCCCTTCTTCGGTGATGTGCCAGGTGGGTTCCGGCGCTGTGACCAGTCCGTGCACTTCCTCGTCGCGGTTCTGACGCGGGCCGTGTTCGCTGGAGTCGTCGTGTCGCTGGGTCATTCTTCCTGGCCTCCGGGAAGGGTTGATTGTCGCCGCAGCACGCTGTAGGTGAGGTCTTCGTCGAGGCGGACGGCTTCGGCGTAGCGCCGCAGGATTTCCTTGGCCTCGTTGAGGACGTTCTCGTCATCGCACTTCAGGAAGATGGCGGTGATGCCGTGGGTTTCGTGCTTCATGGGGTCTTTGGACGCGCCGCGCCAGTCGGCGGTGTCGCGTAGCGTGCCGTCCACGACCGCTTGGGCGTGTTGCTCGGGGCAGGCGATGAACGCCAGCGGGTTGCCGGGTTCGTCGAACAGGGCCCAAATATCGTCAATGTACAGGTGCTCGCGGGGTGGTGGCTGCCATTCCCATTACGCGTTCTTGGGTTCGGTCTCGCCGTCTTGCTTCGATAGGAGGCTGCTGTGTTTCCGCACGAAGGTGGTGCCACCCCCGTTGTGTGCCGACCTTTGTCAGATGATCTCTCGCATTTCGTCTGTGAAGGCCGGCGGGGCGTTCTCGTCTCATTGGCAGATCGTGCAGTCCGGTCCGCCGAAGGTGTGCTCGTCTGGTGGAAATCCGTGCGTCGATTGATGGGTGGGCCGAGTCCTTCCGTCGCTGGTGGAGGGGAAACTATGATCGTCCTCTGGTTGCAGAACGGGGCACAGGCTAGCGCACTCGCTGGACGACGGCACACTCGTCGAGACGTGGATCTCGGTGGATTTGGCAACTGAAGGGGAAGTCCCAAAGTCCAGCGGGCAATCGCTATCCCCGCCAGGGCATGGATCCGTTTCGGATTCGTGTGGGCGAACTACGAGGCGCTGTTGAGGGCCTGCCGGTTCATGGCTGGGTCGTTCGTCGGTTAAACGGGGACCTTCGGCAATTGAGGCAGGTGGCAGGGTGCGCCTCGGGCGGCACCGCGCTGGCGTTTAGCCTATTGTTCCTTTCCTTCGGCGATTACCGGGTCTCCCAGGAGGCGGGAGAAGATTGGGGCTCGGGCCAGCTGGCCTTCGTGGTGGGCCGGGATGGTCAGCCCGACGTCTTCGTAGGGCGGTTCGGCGGTCGCGATGGCGGCGTCCACGGTGACCTCGTGGAGATTCTCCACTGCCCCGGGGAGGGTCTGCAGGTACTGCATGGTTACTCTTACGTGCAGTTCCTTCCCATCGAAGGGGATTTGTTCGAACTCCACGTGATCGTCTTCGATGTAGTTGGGCACGCGTCCCTGGATTGTCTCCTTGGAGTCCCAGATCAGGTCGGAGTACTCGGTCAGGACGTAGTCGGCGATGTTCGGAGCGACGGCCTTCTTGATGAGTTCGATGTTGTGGTCGCGGAGGTAGGGGTACTCGGGGACTTCGGTGGGGCCGGAGAATCCGCGCAGCAGGTTGAAGAGCGTGACCTTGGGGTCGGGCGTGGGCACCACGGTGGCCGTGGGCTCCGGCGTAGCCGTGGCTTGCGGAGCCTCGGTCGGCTTCGGCTGTTCGGTGGGTTCCGACGCCGGGTTGGTGTCGGATGTGGAGCCGCTGGGCGTGGAGTCGCTGGGCTGCTCGTTTTGCGTCTGAGCCTGCTGGCCGTTGCCGGCGGCGTTGCCGGCATCCTGCTGGGTTACGGCGACGACCGTGGGCCGGTCGGCTTCGGGCGAGGACGGGGCATCTCCGGGTCCGCAGGCCATGACCATCAGTGCCAGCAGGCCGATGGCGCCCATCACCAACGTGGTTTTGACATTAACGACGGTCGGCGTGGACGCCGTACCGGTAGATCTCGGGTTGCTCCCTAGAGGATGGTCTGGGGCGTTGGCTGGTTCGCTCAGTAACGTAGGGGAGCAGAAGTCGTTGCCAGTGGGTGCTCGGCAGACGACGAATCTCGTCTCTTCGAGCTCTCGGTCGGCAGACGCGGCGCGGGAGCGAAGGTCGGGGAGTGGGCATGGCAGGCGCATAAACTGGAACCTCCTCACGGCCAAGTAGGCAATCTGCTACAACTGCGAACCAGCACCGGAGTGCAAGCCGTGAAGAGGCACGAAGTGCCTACCTGAAAACCTACACCCCGGGTGAGCCGCAGTTGGCAGAGGGGCTGGTCCCAACAGTTGTAGCGGGGCCAGATTAACGGCCGGCTATTGGGCCGTCAAGTGACCGTGCGTCACCGAATTTCCGGTTCCGGTTTCCGTGTCGGATGACCGACAGAACAGGGGATGTCCCGCATTCGAGGTCGCCCGTAATCAGGCAGGCTGCGTCTTCTGTTACGCTCCGCGGGATCGGGCGGTTTTTTCAGTTGCGTCTCTCGAGGAACATCGGCATACCGCCCTTGGGACGGAGGGAAGCCAGGGGCACCAGCTCGATGCGGCGCCGGGGGTCGTGGCGCATGGTCCAGTGCTGGCCCAGCATCGCCAACAGCAGCAGGGCTTCCATTCAGGCGAAGCCTTCTCCGATGCACAGGCGAGGACCACCGCCGAAGGGGTAGTAGGCAAACCGGGGCAACTGCTCCCTGAATTCCGGCGTCCGCCGGTCGGGATGGAACTCCAGCGGGCGCTCGGACCATCGGGAGTCGCGGTGCAACACCAGCTGGGGCACCACCAGTGCGGCACCGGCTGGAATCTGCCAGCCTTCCAGTTCGACGGGTTCGAAGGTCACCCGCCCCGCGAACCAGATGGGTTTTCTGCTTTCCCCATCGGGGAATCCGATGCCGTTTCACGGTTACCGCTAGGGCAACATGGCCATGCGGCCAGGTGGATCAGGGCGCTTTGCGTTTTCACGGCGACTCAGGCCGCGTGTCGGCGGGCGGCGGGCGGGCCATTCGGTTGTCGAGGAGTCGCCGGTAGTCGTCGAACTGGGCGGCGGCGGCGTAGTCGAGGAATGAGCAGGGCGACGGGCTGGCGGGGGCATGAGAAAGGCCGCCGGATTAGCGGCGGCCAGGGGTTGGGACCGGCTGGAACAGCGGGGGTTTACGGCGAGGGCGGGACGCACTGGAAGCAATTGGCGTCGCGGTTTGGGGTGTTGGGGTCGCCATCGTGGTCATATCCGCCGACGGGGACGGCTTGGGTGGACCAGCCGCCGGAGACGTGGAACCGACCGGTTCCGCGGTCGCCGCGTCAACCGCCAGTGCTGGCGGACGCGGGCATCGTCCAGGTCGGGAGATCGAAGCCGACGGTGGGGGCACCGACCTCGTGCTCGGTCGGAGGCAGGGTGAACTTCGCCACGGGCTCCGGCATGATTGCGGGGTCGTAATAGGAGCAGTAGCGCAGGAACGGCGGAGGCAGGACAGGCATGGGGGTGCCGGCAAGGTTTGGACGCGGGACGCACGATTGGCTGTTGTCGGGCGCGGGCGGTTCGTCGGGTAGCGGGACGGCGCGGTTAGAGACGTAGTTGCTGAGGCCGAGGGCGTCGGGCGAGAGCGCGGCGGGTGGGCTCGGGGCGGCGGGAGACGGTAGCGGCTCGGCGTAGCCGAGGGCGATGGGCTGGGGCGCGTTCAGGACCAGCAGGGCAACGACCGTGACTGCCGCAAGCGCTAGGGCGGCCGTGGACGGAAACAGGACGCGGGGGCGGGTGAGTCGCATAGCGGGCCTCCGTGGGGCTTGGTTTCGGTGAGGATACACGAGGGGCGGGGGATTTGCCCGGGAGCAATCGCGGGGGCGCTCCGGGGGCGGCGCTGGGGTCAGCCCTGTCGCCAGGCGACTGGAGGAGGTAGACGGCGACGAGGGTGGCGACCACGGCGAGGGTTCCCGAGGCGAAGGCAACGGGAACGAGCCGTCCGTGACCCGAGAGAATAGCGAGGCGCCGGCTCACTCGCCGCCACCGGCAGCGATGGCGAGATTGCGTAGCAGTCGGTGGGGTCGGAGCGTACCGGTCTCCGGGGACAAGAGGCGGTTCCTGTATGTGCAGGCAGTGGGGCAACCACGGGTTGGTGCCCGTCAAATCGGCGGCTGCGGTGGAACTGGGGCTGCATCAGGCGACGCTGCAGCAGGTGGAACGGGCCGTCGGCCGTGACCAGTCCGTTGCCCAACAGGTAGCAGAGGGTTTCGGTGAGCCGGCCGTGTCCGACGCTCTGGTGGTTCGACACGAACAGTTCCCAGACCAGATCGGGGTGGTTGACGAGGTACACGAGGGCGGGTTTCATCGACATGGTGACCAGGTCGCCGCAACCGGCCGCTTCCTGGATCAATCCCAAAGGGTTGGTCAGGTAGCGGAAGGCCTGGCCGATGACCGGCAACTCGGGCGGGCCTGGCGGCAGCGATTTCCGGTCAACCTTGGGACTGGGCGGACACTCAATGGCGGTGGCCGTCGTAGTCATGGCGAATCTTCCTGTCGTGCGGTCCACCGGAAAACTGGTCGGCACCGACTGTGCCCACTTCGGGTTGTCAGCGGCAATGCGTTCGCCGTCGGGCAAGGCCGCCGGCGAACGCGCTGTCGGACAGCAGGAGTACGCGACGGCAAGTTAGGTACCGCAACTGACCTGATGACCCTGGGAATTGTTCAATTTGTCTAACCGAAGGGATTTGGGATTTGCGACAACCGATCGGTTGTCGGTATGGGCGCGAATGGTAATATAGGCCGACTGGTAACCAGTCGAACCAACGGAACTCGAACACTGCAACTTTAGGACGATGCAATGATTACCCCAAATGCCAATGACGAAATTAGCTTTGAGCAGTTCTGCCTAGAGTGGTTGGTGGAGATTGAAGAAGGCCAACCGTCCAGTTTGGACATTGGCCGCAGGTTCGCGACCAAGCTCATCACGCAGTGGTTAGATGTCACAACCGATGACGATGACTTGGTCATCTGCGACGGTTCAGGAGACGGCGGGATTGACATCGCCTACCTCCAGCGCAGTGAAGGTGACGACGACCAACTCGACGAACAAGAAAGTGAGCCGGACGGCGATACCTGGTACTTGGTTCAAAGCAAATACGGTACCGCGTTCGCTGGGAACGATACGATTTTTAGGGAAGGCCGTAAAGTAATTGACACTCTTCGGGGAGAGAGCCAACGGTTAAATGCCAGTACTAGGTCATTGATACAAAAGTTGGACATATTCCGGCAGAAAGATTCGCCCAATAACCGGATAGTTCTGGTGTTCGCCACTACGGAACCAATTGCTCCACAGGATCGTGGAGCACTCGATGACATCACGACTCTGGGGCGTGAGCATGGCATTCCGAATTTTTCCGTGGCAGAGGTCTCATTGGCTACGATTTGGGACGGCCTGGAACCTACTGAACAACCTTCCTTGGTTGTTCCGATCATGGGGCGGTTCGTCGAACAGACTGCAGGCCTGATGATCGGTACCGTTTCGTTGACGGACCTTTTTGAGTTCATGCAATCTTACAAGCATGAAACTGGCGACCTGGATCATTTATACGAAAAAAACGTGCGCAGGTACTTGGGGCGCAAAAAGGTCAGTAAAGGCATGGCTGAGACCCTGAACAAAAATCCGGAGAAATTTGGACTGTACAACAACGGTATCACGATCGTTGTATCAGGGTACGAAGAGTCTGACACGAGCGGTGAATGGATTCTGGAAAATCCTTACGTCGTTAACGGTTGTCAGACAACGCGCACCATCTATGATGTCCTCGACCCCAAATTGAGGCCCGGAGGCCAGGGTGATGATCCGCCGGAGTTGATCGAATGGAAAGAGCGCGCCAACCGTGGCGGCGTCGTGACCAAAATAGTCCACAGCGATGAGAGTGAGATCAGGAACATAACCCAGTTCACTAACTTGCAGAATCGTGTAACCGAAAAAGACTTCATCGCTTTACACGATGGTTTCCAAGGCTGGAAAACCGAGATGGCCCGAGACTACGGGGTGTTCCTTGAAATACAACGTGGCGGCTGGGAGTCGTACAAAGCATGGCATCAGAGACACCCAGAACAGCCCCCGCTGAGGGAAAGTGCCAACGCGTTTGAGTTGGTCAAAGTTTTCGGAGCGGGATGGCTTTCCGAGCCCGGCACGGCCTTCGGCAAAAACCAACCTTTTTTGCCTTTGCCTCCAGGGACCATTTACACGCGGATGATTTCGCGGGACACGGGAGAAGCGCCGTTTGGAGCCCGCGACCTGTACGCTGCTTACAGGATCCAGCAAGTCGCAAATGGTCTTAAATTCGGCAGAAACGCTGACCCCCCGAGCAGGGCGCAATCGCGGTTTTTGTTTTACCACGTATTCATGAAGATGCTCGGGCATGTCATCATTATGACCACGGAATTGCAACAACCCGCCGCTAAGCCGAGTGAACTGACCGATGCGGTGATCAAGCTTACAGCGGAGGATGCGGAAGAGGCTTTCAAGAAGCTGAGCGATTCTGCGGTCGGATTGATTGACCAATATATGAACCGCAGCACTGACAACTCCATCCACCACGAAGAGGCACTGAACTCACGCCACAATGGCGACTTGAATGCCTTTTTGAAATCGGAAAGGTTGGGAAAGGACGCAACGCCGTTGTTGAATCAGGCTCTGCTCGTTCACAACGAGGCATTTAACCTTTCAGGAGGACGGCCTCTTGTTGCCGGAGTTTTGCTCAGAGGTTAGGAGGATGCCCATAGCGGCCAGCCTTACGTTGGAACATACTGTCGGCATCTTTGACGTTAGTGATGCCAAACCCTAAACCAAAGACAAGGTGAGATCTACATTTGCAGGGCGGAGAGGGATGGTTTGGGTGGTGCCATGGGCCAGGGTAACGGGAAGCATTAGCTCAGCGTTGGCCACCAGGAGTGATCGTCGAAGGTGATTTGGATACGGTCGGGGTCGTTGCGTGGTAGCATCTGTTGGGTGCTCCTCGTTTCGGGCTACTTTCTTGTGTCAAAAACCATTATCCCCGAAGCCGGGAGCACTTTCTCATCCACTCAGCACACCGCCACACTCATCTTTTCGGTGGATTGGGGCTCACGCCGGATGCGCGTGAAGACCTCCGTTATCGGATTGCTCGCCTTGGATTGGTGACCAACCTGGATGGAGGACTGAATACCGCCGTCTGGCCACGGCGCGTTTTCGCGGTTGCCGAGAGACGCCTGTTGGACTTCTCCAGTTGTTCGGCTTCCCTCAACCGGGGAATCCGATGTCATTTTCACGATTACCGCCAGGGCAACAGGGTCATATCGTAGCCGCGCGCCAGGGCGTATTGGTTGATCCGGATGCGGGCCTTTTCCGTGAGTTCTTCATCGTCGGACTTGATCCAGAGGAACTTGACCCGGCCGGCACGGCCCAGTTGGTTAATGTCGCCCATCTCACGGCTGTCCCAAGTGTCGCGAATTGTGCCATCGGTTACGGTGACATAGTGGACATCGGTGCCGACTGTGTAGACCAACGGCCTTCCGTGCTCCTCGAAAATCGGCCCCAGGACGCCGGGGATTTCTCTCATGTCGATGAGACGGCGATGGAAACGGTGGTTGATCTTGTCGTCTTCGTAGATGAGCCTCAATCCGTAGCTTTCGTAGATCAGGTGGATCGCCAGCCAGTTGGCGCCCTGGTCGGCGTCGAGCGCGTAGCCATGATCCTTGATGCTTTGGTTGATTGCGTCCCAGATTTCTCCATATCTACCCCTGCCGATGGCCTCGTTCAGGGCCCTGACCGCGCAGTCGCTGGCGAACTCGTCCCTGGGCTGGCCGTATCTGGGCTGAAGATCCGACAGATCAAGGGGCTTCCCCAGCAGGCATGCAGTCCATTTCGACGCGCTTTCGATCTCGTCGCAGGAGCGGCATCTGGGCCGCCTGCTCTCCATTTTGAGGAGCCCACAGTCCTGGCAGGTTTGGTCGGCCGACTGGGGCGGGACCTTCTGGAAGTCAACGATCCATTTGAAGTATTCCCAATTGACGAGTCCCGTGGCGATACTGGCGTATTCGGCGCCATAAGAGCCCTGCTTCAGCCACTCGATGGCGGCATCCAGCATCCGCCGCATCGCCCGCTGGCGGTTTACCAGGACTGAGAAGAGTTGTCCGACGAATTGGTCGCGGTCGAAACCGGTTCGCTCCTGGGTCGGTGCTGCCCATTCGTCGACTTGGCGGCAGGTCTCCAAGGCTTCCGGCAGAGCTTTCAGAAACGTCGACCGGTGGGCTTCCGCGTTGGATGAACTGATGAGAGGGCGTTGTATGGGGCGGAACGGGTCATCTTGCTTTTCGGTCTGGTTGGGCGTCATATTCTCTCCCTGATGGGTTGCCGTGGGTTGGGCAACACCGTCGTGTGCATGGGTCGGGTTTCGTGGCGGCGTCGGGCGTCTGGCTCGTTGACCAACCGGAATCCTACGGCAAGCCCGCGTTGCGAGCCGTCACTTGGTCCAGCGGTGAGACGCGGGCTCAAGCCGCATCGCTGTGGGCAGGGATCAGGTCGTCCGCAGGCGCTTTGCTCAAATGAAGAAATTTCGCTACCCGGATTAAGCCGTAGTTGCGGCGGATTCTGAGCAAGGGTGCGGCAGATTTCTTAAACCGCTGACCTACCCAAAATCGGTCCTTTGCGAGTGGAGTTGCCCTCAGGCTGCCAAGTTGAGTGGCTTGCAAAACGGGGCGACAGGCAGGAACTGACGTAGCCACCAGAAGAGGAGCGTGTCGTTACCGCCTCAGATTACCCGCAAGAGTTCCCTGCATCCAACTCGACGTCAGTGATGCGCCCATACTGCGACGTTCACGACCCAGACGGTCTGCGGGTCATTGACGCCTCGGCGATGCCCGTCAAAATTGGTGCCAACACCACCACTACCATCATAATGATGATGACAGAGCGCTCCGCCGCCGTCCCGCAGGAGGCTCCCTGATGATGAACGAGAATGAACGACGCGCCTCACCAAAAAATCGTTGGACCCGCTGGTACATGTGGCTCGCCTACGGCGGCATCCTGGTCGTGATCGCGGTGGTGGTCGTAATCCTGGCGATGGCACCCGCCCCCGGCCGCGACGGCGAAACGGCGGTGAGCCACCACGACATGGCAACGTTGACCCCCCACGAAGCGGCTGCACTGATGCGCCAACACCCCAGCATCGACAGCCCCGCCGAATTGAACGACCTGCAACACATCGCGGTCCAGTATGGCATCACTCTCGATGAGTCCATCGCGCGTCATGCCTGGCGCGGCAACTTCTCCAGGATGGTAACGGCCATCGAGGACGAGGACCCCGACAGCGTCGTTGATGCTGCCATCACCAGCGGGTCGTCGGCCTGGATCAAGTTTTCGGGTTCCATCTCCGGCAACGCCCGAAATGCCATCGACAAATTCAAGTCCGAAAACCCTCACGTTGAGATCAGCCTACAAGCAGGCAGAGACCCGGGGTTCACCAAGAAGGAGGCGGAGGAAGCGGTAATCGGAGCGCATTTCGCGGTCATGGCAGAGGACGGTGTACAGGACAGCGTGACCTATTACGACAGCGACGCCATTGAAATCGTCGTGACCGTCCAGATGGCAACTCCGCCCTCCGGTGAAAAACTGTCCTCACTGGAGAAGGCAGCCGACCGCGGCGCCGCCGAGGCCACCAGCTGGACTTTCTGCAAAATTTAGAAAAAGTAAAAAGACAGGGTAAGCTGGCCTGACCCCACTTTCGACGGAAAGGCCCGACCATGCTCACCCTGCCCGACGCCATTGTAGCCCTTCTCTTCCCCTTCGCAACTTTGTTCACCACCCCAACCTGGCGGAAAGCCCAACTACTGCTGGTCGGCGCGATCCTGACCCCGGGCCAACGCACCGTGGCCGCGGCGCTCCGCGTCATGGGACTGAGCGACGACCGGAATTACGCCCGCTACCACGCGGTGCTCAACCGAGCGGTGTGGTCGTCCCGTGGGGTAGCCCACGTCCTGCTGGTGCTCCTACTCCAGCATCTGGATCGCGGCGACGGCCCGTTGATCTTCGGCATCGACGAAACCTTGGAACGACGTCGTGGAGCCAAGATCAAGGCGCGGGCCATCTACCGCGACCCAGTGCGTTCCAGCCGCCATCAGCTGGTCAAGGCCAGCGGGCTGCGCTGGATCTCCCTGATGTGGCTGGGCCACGTGCCGTGGGCGGGACGCCATTGGGCGTTGCCGGTGCTCACGGTGCTGGCGCCCTCGTCTCGCTACCACCAGCAGCAGGGACGCCGGCACAAGAAGGTGACCGACTGGGCCCGCCAGATGGTCATGCAACTGCGCCGCTGGCTGCCCCAGCGTAAGCTGGTCCTGGTGGGCGACAACGGCTACGCCGTACTGGACCTGCTGCGCTGCTGCCAGTCGCTCCGTGAACCCGTAACCCTCATCGCCAGACTGCGCCTGGACGCCGCTCTGTACGCGCCAGCGCCGCCTCGTCAGCCGGGTCAGAACGGCCGGCCGCCGCTGAAAGGCGAGCGGCGACCCTCGCTCAAAACGCTCCTTGAGCGAGCCGACGTGGCGTGGACCGTCGCCGCGGTGTCCTGGTACGACGGCACCACCCGCACCGTGGAACTCACCTCCCAGACCGCTGTCTGGTACCGCTCGGGCAAACCGGCCGTCACCATCCGCTGGGTGCTGATCCGCGATCCCCAGGGCGCCTTCGACCCCCAGGCCCTGCTCTGCACCGACCCGTCGGCGAACCCGACCCAGATCCTCCAGTGGTTTGTCCTGCGCTGGCAACTGGAAGTGACCTTTCAGGAGGTGCGCACCCACCTGGGAGTGGAGACCCAGCGCCAATGGTCCGACCTGGCCATCGCCCGCACTACCCCCGTCCTGCTGGGTCTCTTCTCCTGGACCACCCTGGCCGCCCACGCCCTGCAGAAACAGCACCCCATGACCCAGCGCAGGGCCGCCTGGTACGACAAACCGTCGCCGACCTTCGTGGACGCCATCGCCCTGGTGCGACGCCACCTGTGGCTGGCGTCAGAGGGTTTCGAACTGTCGACTGGCGACCCCGATGTACGGGAACTCCCTGCCACTCTGTACCACCGAATGGTGGATTCCCTCGCCTACGCCGCTTGAAAATGCGGAAAGCCTAGACCAGGCCGGACATCACGGACAACCTCGCCATATCGCTGTCAGTCGTCCAGAACGACCTCAGTGGAACCGACGGCTACCGTGCGCCCAACTGACGCGGCCTGGCGAGTTCCGTCGCGTTAGGCTTAGCGCTGAAAGTCGTCAACGACCAGTGCGGTGTACCGACCATCGGCGGAGGATTCCAGCAGCAGCGTTCTCAGCTCAACATCGCCTGCGTAGAGCCGAGCCAGTGATTGGCGGTGGCGACGACAAGGCAGCGCTCGGCGTCCTGACCAGTGAATACTGGACTGTGCCGTAATAAATGAGGGTCTTCTCCAGCCTGCATGGTGCGCCCGGCGCCGTGGTCCGGTTGGACCTGGCCGAACATCCCACCGCGCCAACTCGCCTGATGGTTGTTCCCAATATGCAAGGAGCGTGGTCATGGACAACGTTACACTAAGGCGAAAAAATCCCCGCGATCGGCTCGGCTCCAAGCCGAGTGGATAACGGGGGAGATTGATTTAAGGTTACGCGAATCGCCCGAGTTGTCAAACAGTCAGATACCTGATGAGGGAATTACGCTACTCGTGATTTGGCCAGACGGCGACAGACAGTGGTCAACCCTGCGACGGATCTCGTTTCAGCGTTCGCTGCTTACGGCAGTACGCATTACACTGCCTGTAGTGGCCTACATGGCAGGGCGGTCTACACCATTGTTTTGGTGTTTGCGCCGGAAACGATTGGGCGGTCTGATGAGGTTTGGCTGCGCGGAAATCGTCTCACGATCTGTTTTCGAACATCCGCACGGCGTGTCTTTGTTGGTCCCACTGGACTGCTTGACGGACGATGTTCTACTGCGCCATCGCATTGGCTACGAATGTTTTGCCCCCGGGACCTTTGGTCTTCCTTCAGATGATCGCTAGGATCAGGTCTGCTAATTTCCCAAGTAATATGCCGACAATGATCCAGAGGGTAGGCTTGACTGCCGGGTACGTTTTAGTAAAGCAGTGTTTGGCCAGAAGTTGGAGCCAGGCGCGTACGTTGCTGGTTTTGGGAATTGGTAGTCTGATCAAGTGGTTTAGCTCTTTCTTGGATATTGGCCAATCAGATAATCCGAGTACCCTGCCTGGGCACATTCTGGCAGCGGGTCCCACTACGACGTTTATGCTGTGGACTTGCGATATGGTTTCTACTTGGAGCACGCCGTCGTCATTTTCCGTCCCAATGGCGGTGTGAATCGGGAACAAGCCTAGCGGGTGGTGGCCTGCAAGTTCTTGCAGTTTTCGTTTCATGGTTTCATGGACGAGGCAAACTGCGTATATGGCGGGTCCATCTGGTCCTTCCTCGCTGTATTGTGCGAAGCGGATCTTTCCGAAAATATCGATGGGGTAGTGCTGGCTCGCTTCAAACTCATCGTCTGTCCCCTCGATGGTGGTTGCTTTGGCGGGTGTCTCACCTGCCTTTAGCAATGACACGATGGCGTAACCGCTACCGTCTTTTTTGTTGAGATTGAAATGGCCCACGGGCCATCTCTGGCGTTTGTTTGCTTTGCACATTTTTTGGCATTGGCCCCGTGACTTCGTTTGCTAGGCGATTTCGATACTCGACGGTTCCGGGTAGCCGAGACTAAGTCCGGTCCAGCAGAAGTGTCAGCGTGGCCAGCAGGGCCTCCACGTCGTCGACGCTTTCGGCCACCTAGTCGGCGTCCATGTCGTTCTCGTAGAAGTTCTGGCGGCTCGCGCTGGCCGCGTCGAAGGGACGACGGATGTGGCCGTCGTCGGTTTCCGAGCGCAGCCTGCTGGCGACTCTGTGTATGTTACCGCTGATTGGTTTGCCACGTTGTTAGCCGCCGCTTTATTGGAGTAGCGAAATTGCCTCGTTGGATTGCTTCATGTGGGCAGCGTGTCCTCGTCCGTCTCTGTTTGGGTCCGGACGACCGGAGTAGATACGCACGTCCGACAAAGTGCTGGCTGTGCCTCCTGGACCTCCTCTGCTCGCGATCAACTGGCCTAGCTTGACCGGATCGAACTGGCCATCAACACCGGACTGGGGATTTGAAAAGAACCGCTCACGGGCACGCCGGTAAGCGTTCTGAGCGTCGATGAACAACGCTAGGCGGAGGGGCGTGGTCATTGGGAGGCGTCGCGTGAAGGCAAAAATAGACCCTGCTCATCAACTCGGGCAGAGCCGAGCCGATTGCAGGGAGGATTACATCCACCCTACCCAAGTGGGTATGCCCTGTCAAGGTACGCCAAGCCCGATTCCGATTTGGTCGCCCTGAGTACACCCGCACTTCGGAAAGGCTGTAGGGGGTGCCGTCTGGGTCGCCCCTGTTCTCAATGAGCCGGCCGAGCTCCACGGTTCTCAGGTGCCCGTCTCTGGCGGATTGAGGGTTGGGGAAAAGCGTCCCGACCGCACCGGTAAGCGTTCTGGTAGTCGATGAACACCGTCAGGCGAAGGGGACTCTGGTCATGAGGGCAAGAACAAACCCCGCGGTGCGCTCGGTTTGGTGCCGACGGACCGCAGGGAACAGTGGAGTCAATATACCGATCAACGTTCCGGTTGTCGAAGACACAGCTGTCTGCCAGGAAACCAGCTCGGGATTGCCACCGTTTCCACGGAAGCGGCCGCCGACGTGGTCCCAGTTGGACGACACGTCTCTACGGGCAAAAGTAATCCCCGCAATCGGCTCGACCCGAAGCCGAGTGGATCACGGGGGAGATTGAGTTGAAGCTACGCGGGTCGACCAGAGTTGTCAAACGGGTTCCTGCTAAGCGTAGGCGCTTTCGCCACTCGACGGTTCAGGGTAGCCGAGGCTACGTTTGGGTCAGCAGGGGTGTCAGCTTGGCCAGCAGGGCCTCTACGTCGTCGAGGCTTTCCGCGACTGCCGTGGCGTCGAGGTGGTTGTCGTAGAAGTTCTCGTCGAGGTCGCTGGCGACGGCGAACAGGCGGCGGATGTCACCGTCTCCGGTTTCGGCGCGGATTCGGCTGGCTACTCTGTGGTGGTCGCGGTGACGGCTGTGCTGCCAACTGCGTTTTTCGGCGACGGCCTTCAGGATTTGGACGGTGGCGCTCCAGCCCTTCTCTGATGCCTGCGCGAGATCGCCGGCGATGAGTTCCGCTCGGGCCTGCTCCAGAAAATGCTGGCTCGTCTGTCGATGTTGCTCAGTGATCACCTCGGGGTTCTCCCGTTGCTCCTGCAGGTTAGCAATCCAGGTGTGGTTGAGCAATGGTACGGACGCGGTTTTTGCAGGGTTGCTTGGACCTGAGTGGCGAAATTTCCCCAATGCTTCGGGCTGCGCCGGCGCCTTGGTGTGGGCCAACGCAGGAGATGGGGGCGGCCGTTTGCAGCCGGTTACTGCCCAGTTGCGCGTTTGCGCCGTTTTTTGGCCTTTTGTTGTCGCCAGGAGCCGCGGAGTTTCACAGCTAGAACTTGTGTCCTTTATCTGACCTTCTTGCGGGAACCGCCCGGCAGGTGGACCTGGCCCTTGCCGCCCAGTTCCTCCGGAAACGGTCCGCAAGCGCGTCGTCGCGGACTTTGAGGTAGGAATCTCTACGGACATAAAACGGTGCCGCAGGGTGCCATTGTGGGTCAGCCGACGCTCCCGTAAGGGACCGTTTCTTTTTGTAGATCGTATTGCGACTTGCGCACGGGGGCGGAAGTGCGCGTGGCTGGGAGCCAATCCGGCGACTACATTTTAGGGGATTGCGCACTTCTGGTTGCTTGCCCAACGTCTGAGCTACGCCCGCCTACTCGCTCTAGCTGCCTGAGGGCGAGCCGTTAATTTGGGTGAAGTTGTAGACCACGCTCGCCGCGTTGCGAACTCCTGAAAAAGTGATTGCGCCGCTGTCGGTCGGTTTCAGTTGACGCAATGGATCGACGATTACACGTACTTTGGGGGTCGCGTCGGTGCCCTCGACGCCGGAGACGATGACAAGGAAGAAGTCTGGGGTATTGTGGGCACGCGCCACTTCGGTATCGGTAAGGTTCACTTGGTCGGGCTCGGGCCCAGCATGAACCTTCAATTCGTAAAAACGCCTCAATTCGTCGATTGCGTCGGCCCCGACACCGCGTTGCGCACGCAGGTCTTTGACGTTTTCTAAATTGTTCAACACCCTGCGCAGGAGGTTTAATCCCACATCTTCTCGATCCTTGTCCGTGTAGAGACGTATGGACGCCCGACCCTGAGTGCCGCCAATTGAAGGTTTTGGCTCATTGAGGTACCCGTTGCCCATTATTCTGGTAGGGGAAGGTTGTTTCTGCCTCTCCAGTTCACCCCAGGGGTTGACCAGCGTTAGCGAGTCAGGGTCAACCAGCACACGGCTGGAATCTGGCGTTGGTGCCTTGTCCGCGTTCGCCTGCCTGTCAGCGTGTGGCGCTACCACCGTAGTCTCGCTGCTCCCGTTGGGTTGGTTGCGGTCGCGATGATTCACGGCGATTCCATCTCGCAGAGCCTCAGTTCGCTCATCAATGCTCTGTTCGATTTGCTCCTGCTCACGTTGGGAACGCTGTTCGGCCAACTCCATAACCGACGCCACGCGTCCGGACTCGGTCTGTGAGCAGGCGGTCAGCCACGCTTGGGCCAGACGCCTGGGGTCTCCCGCAAACAAAGCTGCAATCGCACGTCCGCCAGCGTGCACACGGGACAGGTCATTCGGCTTCTGGATAAAGAAGGTGCCGCGCTCTCGGTCCACCTTCGCCGTCACACTGCACTCATGGTGGTTCTCCGAGCCTTCTGGCCCAGTGGTTACCTGAAGCCGTAGCAACGGATGTATGTGGACGCGGAGCTTACTGAGGTGTTCCCATGACACACGGGCACTCCCGGCGAGTTGAGGTTCATTGCGTGAAAGGTCATCCTGAAGTTGCCGGAGAGCTGACCTAAAGTAGTCGGACAATTCCACGTCTTCCGTGGCGAGTTCGGGTTCGACCACTTTCGCCTTGGATCCCACTTCCTCGACTTGCAGTGGGCCGAGCAGCGAGCGAAACTGTTCAATCTCTCCGCCTGGTTGCCAGAGCGGTATCGTGTCTTTGAGACCCTGGGCCAAGACTAGGTCATCTGTCGTGTATACCGGGCGGCGGCTCTGCCAGCCTTGGCTTGTCCACAGGCGCAGTTTTCTGAGTTTGTTGCGGGCCTGCTGCGGAACACCGTTTGCGTCAACGTGGGACGCCAGTGCCCGCAGGGTTTCCAACATGACGCTCTCGTCCGATGATTCCAAGGGACGGCGTTTTTTCGTAATCTTGCCGATGACCTCGAGGCAATCGTCGAACGAGTGCTGTCTGAGCTCAAGAGCGGTCCACAGCGCCTCCGTGTCGGCAATAGCCCGCGCAAACGCCTTGTATTGCCCGAAGATCGCGTGCCCTGCTAGGACGCTGTGTGGCGGCAACCACCCCCAGTTGGAGAGTACGAGACCGTCGCCCTGCTGGAACTCTTGGCGAAGCCAGTTAAGCTCCGCGCGTGGTATAGCCCGTCCTCTGTTGGGTGTCGGCATAGAATTGGCGAGTGCCTTGTACACTACTGCGGTTCTTTGAGTGAGTTCCTCGTCAGTGATTCTTCCTTCTTCTTTGGAGACCTCTCGCAGTTCCTTGAGCTGGGCAACCAGCTCCGCCCGAGTGGGTTCGCTGGGAACTCCCAAGGCCGATAGAACCGTGCGCCATTCGCGGTTGTTGAGGTCTTTGTGAAGGTAGTCTTCTGAATCTTCTCCGTAGATCGCTACCGTGTTGCGAGTTCGGACACGCAACTCGCACGGGCGGCGGGGTCTGCCATTCTCGTCGTCCAGCCACGCCACGTCTCTCGCTTCCCAAAGCCAATAGGCCGCGATGCTTCCTTTGTGGTTCCAGTCGTAGTAGTCGTGCGCAGCATCCACTTCTGCGAAGTCTTCCAGATCTTTCCAAGCCCTGGCCAAGGAAGCCAGCAGAGCGGCGGCTCTGCTTCGCCTGTCTTGCTTGTTGCGGCGCATCTGTGAGATGTCTTGAATCACGGCAGACAAATCGGGGCAATCGCGATCATTGAGGGTGTAGGTTGCTTGGAGTTCTGATAACGATTGGCTTCGACCGGGCGGTCCCTCGGAACGTCTTAATCCTCGGCGCGGGTTGGCGAAGCGTAGCTCAAGTTGTGGGTGGAGTCGCGGTCGTGGAGCGGTTTCGGCTCCAAGCAGGCTTAGAAAACGTCGTGCTCCTATGCCTTTGGGCCCCTGAGGGGAGCGTAGGATCTTGGCGTAGTGGCTGCTTAACCACAAGATGTTGGGCGATTTTTTCGCGGCGAACGCGAATTTGTCTGTTCCACCATCGATTGCGCTGGGAAGGTAGGCGTCCACGGGGCGTGCAATCGCTGTAGCCTTGCGTGGTTTTTTGCGGTCTTTCCTCTCGTACTGGAAGGCTTGGAGTGACACCGCTTTTCCGATTTGGGAGCCTAGTTCTTTCAGTTCGAGCGCGTCCATTTGCTCGAACGCAGCGCGAAGGGCCTGTACCTGCTCGTCCGCCAGTGGTTTCTCCACTTGGCGGCCCGAGTCGCCGGCCGCGGCCAATCGCCGCACCACGTGTCGGTCGTCAGGTTCTTCCAATAGAGCTCCCGTTTGCTGAAGCCAATCCAGTACAGCGCGTGCCGGGGAGTTGTGGCTAAGGTGTACGGTGTGGAGCAGCGTAACGACACCGAGTTGCTCCGCCAACGGCGTGGCTGATGTCGCCACCGCTTCGGGCGAATCCCGGTGCGGCGGTACGATATGCCGGCCGTCTCGGGCGATTACGCACCTAAGGTTCGACAACAATTGATCGTGTCCGGCTTCGAGGCCTGCTGCAACGAGTGCGATGGTGATCGTTGGTGAGCGGGTTTCGTCACCCAGGAGGGTCAGGGCCCGTTCGACGTTGACAGGCTCGGGGATGTTGGCGCCGACGTTTCGCCAATCGTCCAGCACTTGCCGCCACTTTCCTGCTTGGTCGCGAACCTCGAATGGCAGCGTGGCCGGCAACTGGGCAAGACCTGCGGTTTCGGTGACGGTCAGGATTTGCTCCAGTGGTTTTGCCTCCGTCGCCAATCGAGATAGTCCCAATTCACCGTGCCCAGGTACGGTGAAGGATAATTGGGCCGCTACCTGCTCCCGTGCAATTGCGATGATCGCGTTTTCAAGTCTTTGGACGAATCGTGACGCGCCGACCCCTTCAGGGGTATCTGGGACCGGCACGGCTTGCCAAGCTGCTTTTGGGTTTTGGGAAAAGAGGTCGAGCGCTGCCTGCGCCCAGAGTTCGGCAACCAGCGGCACTAACGCCTGATTCCACTCGTCCTCGGAGAAGTCCTGCCGGTTGGTCAGCGGGTCAAACTGGGCGTTGGCGAACAGATTTAGACGTGTGCGGGCAACTGGAAGTCCTGCATGAATCTGGCCACTGGCGACTTTGTATTGGGGTAGCGCTATCGCGACCGGCGTCGTCTTCCCGGTCGCTTTACGTGCTCGTGACACTCCGGGCGGGCTGGGCGCGTCTTCGCTGTAAACGGTCCATGACCGTCCGTCGGCAGTCTCTACCCGTTGTTTTGAGATCACCGCACTCGAGTTCCGGCGGGGCGGTATCAGTTCGCCGGCGTTGTGTCGTGCAATTGCCAGATTCCGAATGGTGTTGCCTTCTGGGTCGAGCAACGCGACTTTAGTGACGCTTCGAAGGAAGAGCAGAGCGGAATCATCCCACCGACCCAACCATTCGTCGAGCTCATCTTGGCTTACGCTACGCCGGTCCAGGGGCACGCGCAGCATCGTCCAGCCGTCTTCATCGAGGCCCGGCGGCGGTGTCGGCTGACCTATTGTTGTTAGGGTAGGTTTGCCGAGCCGGAAGTGATAAGGGTGACAATGAACCTCTACAGCGTCTGACAGCGCACGGAGCGTCATCAGTCCTATTCCAAAGCGTCCGGTAGTGTCCGTTTGACCTCCCTTCGTGCTTAACCACGGCGTTGTAAATCCCAGTACGTGGCGGAGCCTCACGGGATACCCATCGTGCCCGAGCCAAAGGTCGGTCGGGGTAATCGAGAGCCGAACCTGTGTGGCATCCACATCATCCGCGTTTTGGATGACCTCTGCTACCCCTTGGAGGCTGTCGCTGGAGAGCAGCTCGCCACCATCGCCGGCGGCGTCCAGTGCATCTGCAATGGCTCCGGGGAGATCCTCGAAGAGTTGGCCCAAGCGTCGAATCGCTGCTTGGGCGGTAGGTATGTCCGTCGGCTCATAGACGGACAGGGCGTCTCTATCTCTTGCGTTGAAGAGCTGCATTGCGGCCTCTTCAGCGCGTGCGATTTGAAGGCTATCGTTGGCCAAGGCATCTCTTTTTTCAGTCCATGTACTGACCATACGCACCTCGTTCAAATCGGTGTTTGCCCCGGGCTGCCGACGCGCTTGGCTTTGTCCCTTGCCCGCACCAAT
Organism: Dehalococcoidia bacterium; assembly: GCA_965207585.1. Taxonomy (GTDB): domain Bacteria; phylum Chloroflexota; class Dehalococcoidia; order Lucifugimonadales; family UBA3495; genus Bin87. The sequence continues at coordinate 1,505,976 of CBDBMT010000003.1, forward strand.
ACTCAAGGGCCATCCAGTTTATTTGTTCCCTTGTCTTGGTCGGATTCCGGCCGGCTTCAGTGTAGCGGGTGGGGTTGAACGCCGTCTAGCCGCAAGCGCTGGCAGCCGCACGGAGCGGTTGGCTGCGAAAAAGGCTGGGACGGTTTGGCCGGTCGAAGGACGGGTTAGTGGACCGAAAGTATTGGCGACGTGGTGTGGTCCTTGCTCTGCCGAACGCGGCTGGAGGTGCTCACCTTCGGCCGGAAACGGACCCGGGGCGCGTTTTCACGGTCCAGTGGTAATTTGCTCTTCTGATGTGAAAACGGCGCCACAGGGCGCCGTTGGTGGGAAAGCGGTGGTCCGTGAACCATCCAGCCGCCCCCGGCGGCGGGGGCGGCTGGCGTCGCCGCTGATCAGCGGCCGAGAGACACGCCTTGGGTGGCATCGCCATGCGCGGGTCGCCGTTGCGATGCAAAGCGTTGCCAGAGTGGCCCAGTTTCCGCCGGAAACGGCTCCGGATCGCCCTGGATCCGTCGGGCCATGGAGATGCTTCAGGCCATTTCCGAGAGCCTCCGACCGTCGCTAGCGACGGAACCTCGGCTCGCAGGCGAAGGCTCGGGTGTGGACGATGGTGGGGCTGGAGTGGGATCTACGGTGCGGATCAGCGGTGCTTGACTCCCTACCGGTCTGGGAATGGCCTCCCGAACCAGCGCTTCTGTCTTGAGGAAAGGTTTTGGCCTGTTGCATGGCGGTGCCTAGGGCGGGCTCGTTGGCGCGGCACGTTTACTCGGGAACGGCCCAGGTTAGCCGGCCGCCTGGGTCGCGCCAAAGTGAGTCAGTCCCACATTAGACTCGATTCGGTAACGGCCCAAACGTCGATGCGTCGTGGGTTTGGTCTGACCATGCGGCAATCGAAACTGGTTCCTATTGAGTGGACTGGGATTAAGTCACACATCAAGGTCAACAACGTCGAAACGTCCGCTGGCGAGTAGCGTTTCCCGAGCGCGTGCAGCGTCTTGGCGCACTATCGGGTCAGCGCTGGCCAAACCCGCGGTCAGTATCCGCTTGGCTGGTTCCGGAAAAATGCAGAACAGATTGCCGTCGCGATGGCAGGCATCGACCAGTTTGGCGAAACACTCCACGACTAGGGCGATGTTCTCCGGGAGCATCTCCGCTATTGGTGCCCAGTTGTGCCACGAGCCGACATCGAACTGGCACGCCTCCAAAGCACGAGAGTAAGCATACAAGCGCCATGTCACGTCGAGACAGTTCGCTTCCAGCCATGAATCGAAGTTTGAAAGCTCGACTGGGTCTCCCGCTTCAAGACGCCATTCGAAGAACGACAAATACCTTTCTCTGACGGTTTCGGTCATCTCTCCCTGGAAGTGGTAAAGTCGCCAACCGGTGTTTTCGAGTAAATTCGCCCAGTGTCGTCGCCGATGATTGGTCGCGCAGTAGTACGCCTCGAGAGGGCTGTCGTCCCCGTGAAGCGGGAACATTCCCAAAGCGTAGTAGCTGAGCAATTTTTGACCTAGAACATCCACCAGGGGTGGGGCTTCGGCCAACTCTGGCAGGCGGTGCGCCGCGAAGTTCAAGTGGTCACCCATGATCTCGAAAATGTGCGGGTCCGGACCATGATGTTCTAGAAACGCTCCAAAGGAGGCAATCCAGTGGTCCAAGCGGTCCTGAGGGAAGAAGTCGTCCAGGTGCATCACCGTCCATGGCCCGTCCATTGTGAGAGCCTCGACAAACGCTCTTCCAAGCATGGCGCTTTCCGGAAGGGTTAGAGGATGCTCTGCCTCCTGATTGAAACGCCTTTCTAACAGATCTTCGATGATGGTAAGGTCGGCCTGCCGGTTATCCCGAATCAGCAATCTGCCGAACCTAAACAGGTCGGCCAAGGCACGGCTTCGAGTGTTGCTCATCGCTTCGGTCATCCAGTCGCCCCGCTCGGGTAACGCCCGCTGGTTCTCGTCCAGCGACCAGTCGAACTCTACGCACATCCTACCCAGTAGGTCAGGCAATCGATCCAGAGCCACGCCTGGCAGGGGCGTATCGTTTACTAGGCAGGTCGACAGTAGCGCACGCAGCAGATCTAGGACCGAGCGACGGCAGTCTCCCCAGTAGGGATTTCCCCGACACTGGTCGCTTGGATGAAGGCTGATCACGTGCTCCCGATCAGGGTGCGTGAGAACCCAATCGCAGAACTCCAACCATCGGTCGAGATGGTCGAAGTCCTGCTCTTCAATCCTCGAGCTCATTGAGTTAACAATCGCGCGCACGTAGATGGGCCGTTCGATTCGGTGCCGATTTTCCAACCAAAAATCCAAACGCCCGGCGTCAGCGGATAACGTGTCCCGGAACAGTGTCGCGAATGTCTCCGACAAAGCTTCAATGGTTATCTCCACGGACCAGTCTTCCGAATCGGGGTGTTCGTTTTCCCAGTGATTGATGTAGGCCAACAGCTCTTCGTCTTCCAACCCAGCCAGTTCCGCTGCTGGTCGGGGGCTGCGCCGACTGACCATGGTCGAGCGCATTGGGCCGAACGGCATATAGTCTTCATCGACGATGGGACTACCATTCTCCTGTTCCAGGGTTTGGAAATGGTCCAAGTAGTCCCCGAAGAGGACGGGTTGAAATGGCCTGAACTGCTTCCGTTGAAATTCGCTCCGTCGCCGTTCGAACCGTTCTTGGGTGTAGTGTTCGCCCATAGCCCTTCGGTAAGCATCCTGATCTGGGCCGTTCCGGATTTGGTCGAAGATCAGCGTCAGTTCTTCGGTGTCGAGCAGTTCTTGGCCGAAGGTCTGACACGCGCTGCTGACCATCTGCTGGAACTCGTAATGGTATTCCCAAAGACTGTAATCCATGTGCTCCATGAGCGCGTCCCGTATCCACGGTCGCGACTGCTCGTTGGGGTACAAAGAGTAGAGGTGGTGCCGTAACCGTCGGAAAATTCTCCAATGTCTGGACCGCAGAAGCTGGTCCAAATCCGCTACGGAATCGGGATCATGCTCCCACACCCGCCGGCACGCGTACGTCATCGCAAAAACGAGCGCACCGCTTGGCGGTAACGCTTCGTCAACTGGCCCATCCAAGCGGGGATGCGTAATCTGAGAGCGGTCTTCATCGCCGTTGCGGTAGAGACCGCCGGGATATTGCCTGTTGTACATCAGTCCGTTTACGGCAGAGATGAGGGCACGTGCGACCGCGTAAGGCTCCGAGTCGGCAAGGTTGCGCATGGCATTGGCCATGAACCGTACGTAATGCCACGGTTCCAGCCGGGGTTTCGGGCGGAGCACGGCAGTCCAGTCGTCGGGGCTGTCACGACGCAGCGCCTCTTTTCCGTGTTGCTCCGGGTCGGGATTGAAACGGACGATCTTCGTGGCGAGATCCAGTGCTGCTTGGGTTTGACCCTCGTTGGCCCAATGAACGACAAGGTCAGGCATTCTGTGTGGCAGCACGTCTGTCGAAATCCGTTCGTACCGGCGGATCTGGGAACGCAGTTGCACTGAATGTTCGCCGGGCAGAAGCAAAGCCATTTCCAGGATGCTTTCGTAAATCCGCGGGTTGTCAAAGTGTGGCAACGCCTGTACGACTGCAACCGCTTCGTCAGGAACTGACGGAGCTACCTTGGACAGGTAGATCATCGGCCACCATGAGGGCATGATGACGCGTCCGTCGTCCAACTCCTCAACACTGGGAGGGTTAGCGAAATATCCGCGCTCTCTGAGTACCGGAACCCAGGTAGGATCGGACGCCTGTGTGAAGAAGAACCTGTAGTTCGCGCCGCGTCTACCGATTAGTTCAAAAATCCGGTTTTCGTTGTCTGTGGAACGATCAACGTCGTTCAGGATTGACTGGATTTCTTCCTGATTCTGGGCCGTCACGGGGGCCAAGAGATCTAAAATCACTCTCTCCAGTGCCGCCAAGTGCTGGTTGAAGGTTTCAGGGTCGCACGGTCGGTGATGCGCGAAACCCTCCATTTCGTCCCAGGCATTCGCAATTGCTCTTACCCGGCGTCTCCGCGTTGCGTTGTCCATCTCGTCGTCCATGGGGTCGATTTGTGAGACGGCGACTTGGATCTGCGCGCTACGGTTCCACCCTTGGTCCTGTCCCAAATAATCGACCGTCTGGTCAAGGGTCTCAGCCAAATGGGTGTTGATGAATTGCTCTTCCCAACCGTCCGCGTACTCTGTCAAGTCATGCGTGATGCGATCTCGCAAACGGCTCCGGATCTCGGGGAAGTTGGGACGTGTCCGCTGTACAGCACTGGCCTCACTCACGACTCGAGGGAGCTTCTCCATGAGCTCACGGAGTGATTGCGCCGCTTGAGAGAACCGGTCAGGGTTGTGTGGGTTGGCTAACGCGTAGAGCGCGCCTAGGTACCACTGGCTGAGAGGGTATTGCGCGCTTTCCCGCCTTCGCAGTGCATCCACTACTGCTCTTTGCGATCGCGACAGATCGAGAGCCTGCGGTTGGCTGGTGTCGTGGTTCGGAGGCATCATCAAAACTTCATCCTTGTCTGGTACCTAGACGTCCAACTTGGAGCTCCGTCGCAGCGTCTATCCGGCGACGTAGCATGAGTGTCACAATTCACGTCGCTGGACCTGAGGTGGTTCTGGTACCTCCAAGTTGAATTGTGGCGGGGAAATGAGGTGGTGTTGCCAGTCGTGGAGCTGGCCGGCCAATGGTCAATGGCGGTCGGCGTCGCCGTTGGTCGGCGACTGCATTGGGTCGCCGGTGCCTGCGCGGGCGGTCGCTGATGTTTCGTCATTTGCCGACGGAGAGTCCCGGTTTCCGGGCTGGAGCCGCTGGGTTACCTTTCAGCGCCCTATCCCCATCCTACCATTGCGTTGCCGCGAAAACGCCGAAATTCGCGACGGCAGGGCGCGACGCGCATGGGTCGAAACCAGCATCATGGTCGGGCAGATCCGATTGCAGGAGGCAACCCATGAAGAAACTGCCTGACGACTGGGATCAAAATGCCATCACTTGAATCGCCCGCCCCGACCCTCCCGTGGAGAGGGAAAAGTACGAACTGCCGGCATTTCTCGCCTGGCGTAGAAAGGCTCGATTGGAACGAGAGGCTGCACAGCAACCGGACAACTCTGGAGATGGTGGACCGCATGAGGACGACGAATAAACCGTTGAATGCGGTCAGTGAGTAGTTAGGACCCACCGCACATTCACCAACGTCAAGCTGGGGACCGACCGGGTCGTGGGGAGCTTGCCTACTGTCGGATTCGGTCGAGACCGGCGCTGTGCACCATTCTGACCCGGTCCCGTTCGGCCGGCTGTATTATGCTTTCCAAGAGTTCCCGCTCATCGTCGGTCAGCCCGGCGGTTTTTTGCTTTGGCTCGCGAAGCAGATGGGACATCTGGCCCTGCCGATGATGGGCTCTTGGGGGATTGCGGACGCCGGTCCGGTATCGGGTGTTGTCCTTCCTTCAGTAGGCGTTCCCGCTGGGCTGTCGCTTCCGTCAGGACTATGGTTGCCGGCCCTGCTGCATGGCGGTGATGAGGTCGGTGGCGTCGTCGGCGATCATGGCGGTGCGCACCGCCGCCAGCTTGTGGAAGTTCTGCGGCACCCACAGGGCCTGGTCTTCAGGAATTTGCTGCTGGCGCAGCACGTGCGGCATCTGTGCCGCGATCTTGCTCAAGTACTGGTCCGGCGAGCGGTGCGCCTTGATGCTCTTGGCCGTGGTGGCGCTGACGAGCACGGTGTTGACCAGGCAGTGGTACAGGTCGGGGTCGGGAAGAGCGTCCTTGCTGAAGAGGTGGTGCTCGACCAGTTCGTCGGGGTCGATGTCGCGCAGGGCCTGGTCCGTGACCCAGTCCCGGCAGGTGGGCTGCATCCGCAGGGCCAGCACCAGGATGTGGTGAGGACTGGACGTCTTTACCTGGTAGTCGTAGCGGGCCGGCTCGGTCAGGCTGGACCCGTGGCGGGAGTCGGAGATTTTCCGCAGTTCGTGCCACGGGTTCCCGGAGTTGAGGGCGTCCAGTTCCTGGTTGACCGAGCTGGCCGAGGAACCGCCACGGTAGCCGCGCAGCGTCGTGGTCAGCAGGTAGGCCATGGCCTTGACCTCGTCCTCCGGCGTTGGGAATCCGCCGCCGTGGGTTTGCAGGTAGCGCGCCAGCACGGAGATGGGCGCCACGGTGCGGAAGGCGTTCTTGGTCCTGATGGCCAGGTGCTTCTCCATGGCGGCGTCGATGACGCTGAAGTAATCGTCGACTTCGGCGAAAGCGCCGTGGATCTGGTTTGGTGTGGCGTCGGCGCGGCTCAGTCCGTAGCGCTGCTGGCGACCGTTGAGGAGGATGCCCACCACCCTGATGATGTTCGACTTGGTGACCACGTTGCGGAGCGGGGTGTCCTGCCACTTGGCGATCATGTCGTGGATGGTCGAACGGGCGGCGGGCCACTTCGGTGACACCCACATGGTCTCGATGTCGTCTTGGGTGACCTTCCGTCCGTTGTTCTGCATGCGGGCGAAAAGTTCCATCACTTGGTGGAGCTCCATCTCGGGCGCGATGGTCGAAACCATGATCTGCCGGTCGGCGATATTTTGGATGGTGCGAATGTTGCGCACGCACTGTCGCCATTCTTCGCTGGTCCGCTTGGGCCGCAGCTCGTGTTCCATCTCCTCGAGCTTGGCTGCCTCGTCGTGGATGATGTCGCAGACGGGCATCCACTGGGGCCGGCTGTTCATCATCGGCGTCCGGAACCGGAAGTTGCCGGTGAGGACGTTGACGTGCAGTCCCAGGGGTGGAGCGGGGGCGTTGGGCAGCATCGTGGGCGGCAGGGCGTCTTCCATGGCGGTGTAGATGCTGAGCAGGCGTTGCTGGCCATCGACGATCAGCTTGTGGACCTGGCCCTCGGGGGAGGGCTGTTCCCAGAAGGTGAAGAGGCCGATGGGGTGTCCCTTGAAGAGGGAGTCCCTTGAAGAGGGAGTCCCAGAGGGTGGCGATATGGGATTTGGACCAGGACCAGTCGCGTTGCCAGTACTCGCAGTAGGCGGTGCCCTGGCTCATTTCCTCGACGATATTGCGGATGGTGGTCATGTCTTTAGCTCCTTGCAACGTTGGTTTGGTTGGTTGCTTCGCTGTGGCGGCGCTGGAGTGTGGTGATGATGCGTTCGTTCCAGAAGGATGGCATGCGTCATTGCGGGCTTCTTCGCAATCGTCGTCTGATGCTCGGGTGGGACGGCCCGGGTCGGCGACGAGCTGAGCGTTTTGGGGCTCGCCGAGCTTCCGCGCGGCCACTGCAAGCTGTCTGCGGGGAACCTGGTGTGGTGGTTCTCTCAAGCTGGCTTACCCGTCCAGCATCGGTCAGGTTTGCCAGCTGATCCGACGTAACGAACCACTGGCGGATGATCCTGCTTCGGCGCTAAATCAGGTCGCGCGTAGCACGCCGACGTGCCGTGGACGTGACCTGTCGGACGCTTGTCGTCCGTGGGCCGTTGGGGTTGGCAGTTCCGCCCTGGCTATGTACTATCCCGCTCCCCTACTTTGCTTTTTGGTAATAGCGCATGATGACAACACGTCGCAGATTGTCGGGCTATGGAGCATCCAGTGCTTGGTCCGGTGCTTTGCGCCTGAGAATCGTGGCTGCGATGGTGTTGGTCTTCATTTCGATTTTGCTGATTGCCTGCGCTTCGGGTGCGGCGCCGAGGGAAGGGTGCTTAGAAGAGGCCCGGGAGCTCAGGCTCGGCTTCTACTCGTACTTCGCTCCAGTCAGCTACAGCGCAGACGGTGATCCGGGTTCTCCAGGCTTCGACGTTCACCAGGGGTACGAAGCCGACCTCCTGACCGCGTTGGAAGCCATGAACGGCGTGGGCGTGTCCTTCTCCCGGCGGGGAATCGGTGTTTGGGACGACATCTGGCTGGCGTCGGCAAGCCCTGAGTTGGACGTCATCGGCGGCGGAATAACGGTCCTGGACTCCCGGACCCGCGATGCTCAGGGGAGTGAAGCTGTGGTCTTCACGTCGGGGCACATCACCTTCCGGCAATCGCTGCTCGTGCGCGCCGGGGAGGAAAGCCGTTTCACGGGCTACGACGATCTGACGTCGGACGTACAGGTCGGGGTGCTGGCAGGAACCACCGGGGAGGCACGCCTGCTGGAGTTGACGGGCTTGACCAACTCGGACGGCGTCCTTGTCGCCGGCGCAAGCGTTGACACTCCGCGTGGCGAGGTCGTCGCGGACGGCACGCCGAACTACTTCATCACCGCCGCCGCTGCGTCGGAGAACCTGGCGGGCAGGCGCGGCATTTGGCCACCTTCCGACAATATGCCCGAGGTCGTGTATTTGGGCGACCAACTGGGTGAACAAGAGCTTCTCGCTGCGCTGTCGGGCGGCGGGATTGATGCTCTGGCACGGGGCGAGGTCGGCAATCGGGAAGCCGAGCACTCCTCTGGGGATGCTTTCGTGGTTGCGCTGCTTGATGACGCTGTCGAACGCGGCGGCTTCACCTTCGATGTCAAAGACGCCGAACTTGCGGCCTGTCTGAGCGACCGTATTGACTTCCTGACGGACGGAATGAGTATCGGCTACGCCGATTGGCTGCTGGACCCGTCCGTTTTCATGCGCCGCGCCGCGATTTGGAACGGCAGGCAGTAGCTGGCCAACAGCGGTTCGGCGTCAGTTGGCATCCTTGGCGAACCATTACACGCGCTTACGGGATTAACGATGCGTTGTCCGAGCCGGCGGTGGGATCAGTACCAGTCATAGGGAGTGCCGGGACGCCGCGCCCAAGCTGACCGACCCAGTTTCCGCATCGCCGGCCCCAACGCCGACATCAATCGTGTCCACTCCTCTGCGTCGGTGTGCCGCCACATTCCGTGGCCGGGGAACACCCACTCCACCGGCAGCGCGGCCATCCGGTCCATGGTATCGGCCAGCGCCTCCCACGAGTGGAAGGTCTGGTTGGGGGTTACGTCGAATTCGCGCCGCCGCTGATTCCAGAGCAAGGTGTCTCCGGTGAACAGGCACCGTTCGTCCACGTGATACAGGACGTGCCCCCTGGTGTGCCCCGGGGCTGGGATTGCGTCAACGCCTGGGGATATGAGGACCGTAGTGGAGCCGTCCAGCAGGTCGGTGGCGTAGGGCGCGGCGTCTGCGTCGGCCTCGCCGATCCAGACCCGGGCTCCGTAACGCTCCGCCCACCGACCTGCGTCGGCCACGTCGTCCCGGTGGCTCAGCAACACGTGGGCGATGCCCCCGAGCCGGTCAACGCTGGAGGCCAGCGGCCGGCTGAACCGGGGAGAATCGATCATCAGATTGCCCTCTGGCCGCAGTGCCAGATACGAGTGGCCGCCGAAGGACGACAGGGCGTTGTTGCCCAGGGCCAGGATCCCGTCGGTCATTTGGTAGGGAAACACCCCCTCCGGTTCCCGGGGCTGTTCCCGCTGGCCTATCGACTTGGTGGGGCAAGCCCCGGCAGCGCGCCACAGCGCAGCCTCCTGTTCCTCTCCCACCGGCTGGCGGGCCACGAAGGAACGGCCCGCGTCATCCATCTCGATCAGGCCCGGCGCCCAGTGCCTCGCGGCGTCGCACCTCACGCAGCGGGTGTCCACGTACCAGAGACCGGGCGCGTTGCGGACATTGGCCTGGTCGGCTCGCGGCATTGATGAGACCCTCCAACGTTTCTATACTGATCCCATTATAGGGAACTCGCGCCGATGAACTGGACCAGGCCAGCCGGACCCGCCTGCTGTCAGCGTCGCTGGTGTCCCGCAAGGTCTACAATCGCGCCACAAGGGCAAGGGTGCTCCTGAGAATGCAGTTCATGGCCGCGCTCAACGACGTGGATGTCCTGGTGTCTCCCACGTCGCCCTGCCCGGCGCCCATGCACACGGGGCTGGCGGCGCGGTTCGAGAGCGCAGAGGACGTGCGGCCGCGCTTCTTCGTCCGCCGGGCCTACACTCGCGGCGACTCGCCAACCGCACTGCCTGCCATTTCCATACCCGGTGGCTTCACCAGCGACGGACTGCCCACCGCCCTGCACCTCGGCGCGCGGCCCTTCGCCGAAGAGACGCTGCTCCGCGCCGCCCACGCCTACGAGCAGGCGACCGACTGGCATACCCGAATCGCACCGACGGCCCAAGCATAAACCGACAGGAGCTAACGCCATGACCGACACAATTCGCGTGGGAATCATCGGGGCCAACGCCAACTACGGCTGGAGCAAGCGGGCCCACCTGCCCGCTCTGCTGAGCATGCCCGACTTCGAGCTGACGGCGGTCTGCACCTCCCGCCCCGAAACCGCGGAGGAATCCAAGGCGTTCTACGGCGCAAAACTGGCCTTCCACGACTACACCGAGATAGCCAACCACCCCGACGTTGACCTGGTTGTGGTATCGGTCAGCGTCCCGGCCCATTACGGCATGGTGACAGCCGGGTTGCAGGCCGGCAAGCACGTCTTCTGCGAGTGGCCGCTGGGAGCCAGCACCGTCGAGGCCGTCGAGCTGGCCAGCCTGGCCCACGACAAGGGAGTACGCACCCTCATCGGCTTGCAGGCCCGCGGCGGCCCCGCGCTGCTGCGCCTTCGGCAACTGGTGGCCGAGCGCTACGTGGGCGATATGCTGTCTTGCAATATGACCATGTTCCTCCCGGGCCTGATGGGACGCGGCGCAGACCGCGCCTGGATGGCCGACCGAGCCAATGGCGCCAACAGCCTCAGCATCGCCTCCGGCCACGCCCTCGACATCTTCTGCCACTGCGTCGGCGAGTTCAGCGAGTTGTCCGCCCAGGTAAGCGTGCAACTGGGCCAGTGGAGCACCAACGACGGCAACACCGTGGACGTGAGCGCGCCCGACAACGTGATGGTGAGCGGCACGCTGGAAAACGGCGCGGCGGCCTCGGCCCACATCGCCACCATCCCCTGGAACGGCAGCGGCTGGCGCATGGAGGTCTACGGCACCCAGGGCACTCTGTCGGCCCGCTCCCAGGAGATGGTGCAGTACGGCAACGTCCAGCTCTATGGCGCCCAAGGCGCCGGACAACCCCTGCAGCCGCTGGAAGTGCCGTCCCGCTTGTCGCTGGCCCCGGAGGGTGTACCGGCGGGCGAGCCGTATAATGTGGCCCAGCTTTACCGCTTCATCGGCGACGCCATCCGCGACGGTTCGGACGCGCAGCCCGATTTCGACACCGCCGTTGCCCGCCACCGCTTCCTCGACCTCCTGCAACAGTCGTCGGACGAGGGCCGGAGGGTCAAGGTGGGATAAAATGCGGGCTGGGTTGCACGCTGGGTGATTTTCTTTGGCGTTACTATAGGGCAACCCTTGCAGGGCAATCCCATTGTCGCCCCATCGGATGCCCAGCGTCGGGTTTGCCTTCGATGGGCCGCGTAGGTGCGAGGGTCCCGCCTCGCGTCGGGTTTTCCGGAGTAAATGCGCACATCCGACAGCGTGCAGGGGGCACCGTTCGGGCCGCCTCGGTCTGCTATCAGGCGCCCCAAGTCTATGGGGTGGAACTGTCCGTCTCGAGCGGACTGGGAACCGGGAAAAAGAGGGCCTGCGCTCGCCGATCCGCATTCTGCCTGTCAATGAACAGGGCCAAGCGTAGGGGCGTGGTCATGGGCAATACCGTATTGGGAGTAAAAATAATCCCCGTGATCGGCTCGGCTCGAAGCCGAGTGGATCACGAGGGGGATTGGGCTAACGCTACCCGCATCGCCCAGAGTTGTCAAACGGGTACGAGGCGATTTCGCCACGCGAACGGTGAGAGCGGCTGGTACTACGTTTGGATCAGCAGGGGTATGAGCCTGTCCATCAAGGCTTCCACGTCGTCGAGTCTTTCAGCCACCTCGTCGGCCGCCATGTCGTCCTCGTAGAAGTTTTCGTGCAGGGCACTGGCGGAGTCAAAGAACCGGCGTATGTCTCCGTCGCCGGTTTCGGCGCGGATGCGGCTGGCGGCTCTGTGGTAGTGGCGGTGACGGTGGTGTTCCCAGCCTCGTTGTTCGGCGACGGCTTTGAGCATCTGGGCAGTGGCTCCCCAACCCTTTTCGGATGCCTGCGCCAGATCGCTGGCGGCGAGTTCCGCTCGGGCCTGCTCCAGAAAGTGCTCGCTCGGCTGTCGTTGTTGATCGGTGGTCACTTGGGGGATTCTCCCGCTGCTTCTGCAAGTTAGCAACTTCGCCTAGCTTGGGCAATGGTACGGACGCGGTCTTCCTTGGGCTGCTCGGACCTGACTGACGAAATCCGATAGTCAAAGAAAACGCGGCCTTTGCTGGACTTTCTGCAAAATTTAGAAAAAGTAAAAAGACAGGGTAAGCTGGCCTGACCCCACTTTCGACGGAAAGGCCCGACCATGCTCACCCTGCCCGACGCCATTGTAGCCCTTCTCTTCCCCTTCGCAACTTTGTTCACCACCCCAACCTGGCGGAAAGCCCAACTACTGCTGGTCGGCGCGATCCTGACCCCGGGCCAACGCACCGTGGCCGCGGCGCTCCGCGTCATGGGACTGAGCGACGACCGGAATTACGCCCGCTACCACGCGGTGCTCAACCGAGCGGTGTGGTCGTCCCGTGGGGTAGCCCACGTCCTGCTGGTGCTCCTACTCCAGCATCTGGATCGCGGCGACGGCCCGTTGATCTTCGGCATCGACGAAACCTTGGAACGACGTCGTGGAGCCAAGATCAAGGCGCGGGCCATCTACCGCGACCCAGTGCGTTCCAGCCGCCATCAGCTGGTCAAGGCCAGCGGGCTGCGCTGGATCTCCCTGATGTGGCTGGGCCACGTGCCGTGGGCGGGACGCCATTGGGCGTTGCCGGTGCTCACGGTGCTGGCGCCCTCGTCTCGCTACCACCAGCAGCAGGGACGCCGGCACAAGAAGGTGACCGACTGGGCCCGCCAGATGGTCATGCAACTGCGCCGCTGGCTGCCCCAGCGTAAGCTGGTCCTGGTGGGCGACAACGGCTACGCCGTACTGGACCTGCTGCGCTGCTGCCAGTCGCTCCGTGAACCCGTAACCCTCATCGCCAGACTGCGCCTGGACGCCGCTCTGTACGCGCCAGCGCCGCCTCGTCAGCCGGGTCAGAACGGCCGGCCGCCGCTGAAAGGCGAGCGGCGACCCTCGCTCAAAACGCTCCTTGAGCGAGCCGACGTGGCGTGGACCGTCGCCGCGGTGTCCTGGTACGACGGCACCACCCGCACCGTGGAACTCACCTCCCAGACCGCTGTCTGGTACCGCTCGGGCAAACCGGCCGTCACCATCCGCTGGGTGCTGATCCGCGATCCCCAGGGCGCCTTCGACCCCCAGGCCCTGCTCTGCACCGACCCGTCGGCGAACCCGACCCAGATCCTCCAGTGGTTTGTCCTGCGCTGGCAACTGGAAGTGACCTTTCAGGAGGTGCGCACCCACCTGGGAGTGGAGACCCAGCGCCAATGGTCCGACCTGGCCATCGCCCGCACTACCCCCGTCCTGCTGGGTCTCTTCTCCTGGACCACCCTGGCCGCCCACGCCCTGCAGAAACAGCACCCCATGACCCAGCGCAGGGCCGCCTGGTACGACAAACCGTCGCCGACCTTCGTGGACGCCATCGCCCTGGTGCGACGCCACCTGTGGCTGGCGTCAGAGGGTTTCGAACTGTCGACTGGCGACCCCGATGTACGGGAACTCCCTGCCACTCTGTACCACCGAATGGTGGATTCCCTCGCCTACGCCGCTTGAAAATGCGGAAAGCCTAGCTTTGACCACCGACAGTTTCCGGCCTACGATTGATACTAACCACCCGCTTACACTGACCGGAGCAGAAACATGGCCAGCCCAGCCATCGCGTTGCCCTTCGTGCGTATCAGGATTGACCATCCGCCCTTTCCGTTTCTCGGGCAACCCTGTCGGGTCGGCACCGCCGTCGGCATCCACGCCTACGACCCGTTCTACGAGGAAGTGAAACGGGACCGAGCCAGGGGAACGTTCCACAGCGGGCCGGTTGATCCGCGCACATTCAGGCAGGTGTACGCCGGCGAGGAGGTACCGGTATCCTTCCACCACACCGCCTGGAGAGTGCCGGTCCGCAACCTGGCCCCCAACATCGCCTTGTCCGGAGAAATCGTCCACTACATCGACGACCTCACGGCCGACGCCGGCCACGGCACGAACTGCGCCGTCAAACCGTCAGGCACCGAGTTCAGCGGCAACGCCATCGTCGGACTACTGCTGGAACCCGTCGGGGCCCTGGCTACCGCGGAAGTCTACGTGCTGCTCCAGTTCGCAAGGCGGGACTGGCACTGGCTCTCCTGCCCCGCGGCCGAACGGCTACCCAACACGCGCAACGGCGAGTGGGTGTTCCGCGGCACTAGGGTCCCGCTCTCCATGCTCTTCAAACGCCTGCAGGAAGGCGGCAACATCGAAGATTTCATCGAAGACTACGACGCAGTTTCGAGGGGACAGGTCACCCAAGTGCTGCAGCACACGGCACTGGACCTGGACAAATACGCGGATCCAAACCAGAGCACGACGTTCCCAACCTCCGAGGCAGCGCCTCGAACATGAGAGTAATGCTCGACCACTGCACGCCGGGCTTTATGGTCCCGCGTGAAAGCGGCGCGGCTTGTGCGGCCGGCTTCCTTGCTGCCTGCGCCCGATGCTTGACGCTCATGCGCCAGGATGACTACCCAGTGGGCAGGACCGCCGCGCCGGTGCAGCACAGCGCAGGGAGCACTAACCCATGACCCATGCAGAAACGGCTTTGCAGGCCACCGAGAAGCTGATCCGGGAACGGATGCCGGAGTTGCTGGGTGACAAATTTACCATCAGCCGCATCGAGACCAGCGCCTTCCGGCGCAACAACCACGACGTGAACTACATGACGGTCTTTTTCAAGCCGGGGCACCTGCCCCTGGATTCGGAAGAGTTCGACGAGTTCACGTCGACGGTCTGGAAGGAGTTGGTAAGCCGGGACATGGTGGACATTCCTGCCGTCGCGTACGTTGGCGACGAAACCGGCCCGTGACGTCCGCCGCGGGCAACGTTCCGTTTCCGACGCCACTGGATCCGCCGACGCTCCTGGCTGCGGCGGAGTACTCCATCAACAATCCGCCGGTGGGGCAGGCCGCCGACCGCGAGACCATCCACCGTGCCGTGAGCACCGCGTACTACTCGGTATTCCACGCCATCAACGCCAGCAACGCCGACGCGCTGGCGGCGGTTCCGTCGAACCGTCAGAATCCGAGCGCGTGGACCGACACCTACCGCGAGATGCGGCACGGCAGAGCGGCAAGGTACCTGCAACGCAATCTCCGTCACTTGAGCGGGCCGGGACAACGGCTGGCCCAGAACTTCAGTCAATTGAAAACCGCCCGAGAAGCGGCGGACTACGACCCGAACACGACCATCGGCCTACAGGCGGCCTGGCAGTGGATTCGCCAAGCGAGATCCGCTCTGGCGGCGTTGAACACCCTGTCTCTGGCTGAGCGGGTCACCTTGGCCAACACAATGCTCTACGGCCGTCCCTGACGGTCCGTCGCTTCATGTCTCGGAATGGCGCGACTCGCACCCTTGGTCGGTCGTCCCGCTTGGGGTGGGCTTTAGGGCGCTGGGTGTCAGGTCGCGGGACGCGGCCATCCCTTCGTGGCGCCACGCACCCCGCACCCTCGGCGTTCGGAAATAACTGGTCGCCCCTAGTCAGCGGGGGTTGGTGTTGCCTTCGCTCAGCGGCGCCGGAACTCCTGCTCCAGGCGCAGCGTCGAGATCTGCACGATGGTTGGCCGCCCATGGGGGCAGCGGTGGGGCTCCGGTGTTTCGGCCAGCTGGTCGATGATGGCCTGCATCTCATCCACGCTCAGCACGTCGCCGGCTCGAGTCGCCGAATGGCAGGCGATGGTGGCGGCGACGGCTTGTTGCGGTGAGCTGACGATCTGCTCGGCGGCGAATTCGTCCAGCAGTCGCTGTAAGGCGTGCTCCGGTCCTGGGCAGTGTGGCGCCGTCAACGGCAGCGGCACGGCGGTGATTTGCCACGTCAGGTCGCCGGGGTTCCGCAGGCTGAACCCCTGCTGCTCAATGAGTTCGAGGTGCCGCACCAGCGTCTCGTGCTGGAACTCGTCGAGGGTGGCCCGCTCGGGCAGCATGAGCTTTTGAGCGTCGGCGGGCTGACCAGTTCGTTGGCGGAACACGCGGTCAAAGATGATCCGTTCGTGGGCGGCGTGCTGGTCAAGGACGTATAACCCGTCTGGGCTGTCAGCGAGGATGAAGGTGCGTTGCGCCTGGCCGATGAGGCGCAGCTCAGGGATCGTGTCCCTGAGGTTTCGCCCCGCTTGCAGGTCGGCCGTGACGAGCGGGTCGTCCGGCAGCCGTGGGCTGCGCCGTTCGCTTTCGGGGCGGCCCTCGGGTGGGTTGGAGGCTCCCCTGCTCGGCGTTGGGCGGGTTCGTTGATTTTGCTCGTCAGCCAGATGGCGGATGCTGGGTTCCTGGTCGAACCTGGCGTTGGCTGGCACTGGGCGGCCGTAATTTCGCTGGCCGACTGGTCTGAAGGGACGGCCCGCGGTCTGGTGGATGGCACCGTGGGCAGAGAGGGCTTCCCGCACGGCGCGCTGGATGGCGGCGAAAATCTTCGATTCGTGGCGGAACCGGACTTCCTGTTTCGTCGGGTGGGCGTTCACGTCGACCGTCTCAGCCGGCACCACGAGGTGGAGCACAGCGATGGGTCGTCTGCCCATGGGCAGGGAGTTGCTGTAGCCCTGCTCGATGGCGTACGAGAGATTGCTGTCCTGAACCCAGCGGCCGTTGACGATCACGGAGATGTCGTTCCGGTTTGACCGGTGCAGGTCGGTGTTGCCGACGTAGCCGGAGACGTTCACGTCGTCGGTGTCGAGCATGACGGGTAACATCTTGCTGGCGACATCGTGGCCCATGATGCTGAGGATGGTTTCCTGGAGCTTGCCAGTGCCGTTGGTGCGGAAGGTTTCGTTGCCGTCGTTGGCGTACGCGAACCTGACCTGGGGGTAGGCCATGGCGTAGCGAGCCACGACGCGTTGGACGTGGGCGGCTTCGGTGGGCTTCGTCCTCAGGAACTTGAGCCTGGCCGGCTGGTTGCCGAAGAGATTTTCGACCGAGATGTTCGTGCCGACGGCGGCGCCGGTTGGTCGGGGCTGGTCTTCGGGCACGCCGTACCTGATGCCGTAGCGCGTGGCGGCGTCGGCGTCGGCGGTACACGTTACGCAGGTCAGGACGGAGACGGCGGCGATTGAGGGCAGAGCCTCGCCGCGGAAGCCCAGGGTGGCGATGTTGCGCAGGTCGTCGGCGGTGCGGAGCTTCGAGGTGGCGTGTCTCGAGAAGGCGGTCTCCACTTGGTTGGCTGGAATACCGGAGCCGTTGTCCTGGACCCTGATGGATCTGGTGCCGCCTTGCTCGATGGACACGGAGATCTGCGTGGTGCCGGCGTCGATGGCGTTTTCGACCAGTTCCTTGACGACGGAAGCGGGGCGTTCGACGACTTCGCCGGCGGCGATTTGCGCGGCGACGTTGGGTGGGAGAACCTGGATGTTCATGGGGCCTCGTTGATCTCGGGCGCGCGATGCGTGCAGAAAAATACCGCCCGATGGGGCGGTGCTGATGGGCGCGTGGTCGCCTGTAGTGGGTGCCGATGGGAAAGGCCCTGCGGCAGGGCCCGTAGCCCTGCGGGCGGCTGTTGCGCGGCAATCCGGGGCATCTGGTGCCGGCAACAAAACCGTCAGCCTCATCGTCGGTCTCGGACGGCATCGGGGTCGGTCAGCGACATGATCGCCATGTGCATGGCATCATCCCCTCGGGATGATCCGCTGGTCTGACTTGGTCCCTTGGTTCCCTGGCGGCGTTCTTCGCAGGTTGCCGACCTTACTGGTTCCCCTCTGTGGTAACTGGGGATGACAAGATAATCTCGGGCCCGCCTGCATGGGGATTCAGGACTGCCATCGTGCGTGGGAGGTCGTCTCTGGTCCTGAATTTCGCCAGCAGTTTCGGCGGGGTGTTGGCTAGGGTGGGTTCTTGGTAGGAGTTCATATTGGCCCACCGGTGGCCATTCTATTGAACATTCCCCGGTCTTGGCGCTTCCGTGCGCCGGAGACGACTTCGTAGTCCGCCATCTGAGCCAATACGCCCGCGGCTTCTTCGGGCGTTGTGGATATGGGTTGGCCAACTCCGCCTTGCGGGCACTTCGGTAGTCAGCATCGTGGTGAGCGTGGTCTGGGCGTCACTCAGGCTGGCGGTGGATGTCGTCGTGGTCGATGTGGTGGCTTAGTGGTTGGGAGCCTTCAGGTGGTGCATCTCTGGCACCGGCGGTGTCCGTCCGTGTGGCTCTGTGGGTGAAATTCGGGGCATCTGGTACAGGTCGCAACACGTGATTTGCGAGTTCCGTTGTGTTGCTTTGATCACGTTGCAGCAAGTTCAATAGGTTGGAAGCCTTGATCCCTCCACCAAGTTCCCCCGCGCCTGCCGGGGATGAGAAGGTCAATTTCTCTTGCTGCTTGCCCACCGCGACCGTGGTGCACCGAGATGCTTTTATGCGGCGCGGTTGTGGATCTCACCAGCATCTTCCGGTGGGGCCAAGTTTCCTGGATTGCTGCGATGCACATCGTCGCCGTTTGACGACGCTGGTCGGTCCTGACAAGTATTGCCGCGCCTTTTTTCAGGTGGTGGCTGGACTCCTGAAAAATCGTCTGGATCAACTGGCGGTAGTTCGCTTTGTTTTCGTATCTGGTTGACTTTTGCCAGTTTTTCCTGAATTGGTGGCCCAGTAACCACAGTCTCAACCAATGGTCGTTCCAATAGTCTGCTACGCCGCAGTAAGGCGGAGATGTTATCAGGAGGCTTGCCTCGATGTTGGCTTGTTTGGGAAGTTCCTCGCACGCGTCGCCGAGGATGGCGGTGGCATGTGCTTGGTCTGGGATCCCATGCTCGTACCGCCTCTGGATTTTGTCGGTTAGCATTGCTACTGGATCTACGTCAGGGGGTTTCGTTAACCCTTGTTGGGTCCACCACTTCACAGCGTAGTCGGGCGAGTAAGCGATTGTCGGCGACATTGAGTTGGACAGTCCGCCGCCCTGCTTGTCCTGAATGTGCAAGGCGATGAATGCCATTAAAGTTCGGTCGACTTTTGACTCCCGCCAGTCCAGTTCCCGGCGCGCTGCTTTCAGGAAGGCTCTGACCTGCGGTGCCCACACCATTGTTTCGAATGCTGTGCGGCTCCGTTTGTCCTGTGCACGCATGGCTCGACTGATTTCGTTTAGGCGGTCAACCACTGTCTGGGGGTCAGGTGCTGGCTGGAGCTTGGCTGCAGTGAAGATCCACGCTACTGGGTTGATGTCGATAGCTACCGTTGGTCGCCCCATCACGGCGGCTGTGAATGGTCCGTTGCCTCTCCCGCAGCAGGGGTCCAGCACTGGCTCTCCGGCGCGAGTAAGGTGGGCCACTGCATCCTGGGCGAACGAGGGGGGGAACATCGCGAGGTAGCGGCCCAAGCCATACCACCGACCAGCTGCGGTGTTGCGGGACCATGGGTTACTGAATTTTGGTCTTTGGGTCATGTCACCAAGCTGTGAATCAGGTTGGTTCCGGTCTTGATTGGGATGGATGCCCAACGGTGGGCTCGGCGTAAGGCTAAGAACTGATCAGAGCCTACGCCCAGAGGGGAAGCGGTGCTAATGGCATCTCCAAGCACTTGCGGTTGGGGGCGGTTGGTTAGCGGTGGTTCTGCCTCTGGTTGGGCGATGTTCAGTACCAGCCGTTGCCCGTTTTGCGTTTTGAGAATCATCGGTCGCCCGAAATATTCCAACTGTCCCCAAGGCACAGGGTTTGCCGAGTGACCAGCAACGATATTCTCCCGAATGTAGTCGTTGTCGGGAAGCCAAAAATTATTGAGCGGGATTCGGCTGTTAGGTGCTGGGTCTCGATCCAACTCCTCAGCGTGTTTTACGAACGGTCCACTTTTCACACCTGACATGACCAACAACTGGGAACCCGGTACCGCAGACTGCAAGGTTTCCTGTATGGACTTCAACTCGAGCCTGATCGCTCGTGCCAGAACCGCTATGGTACCGAAGGCCGCCAACGGACCGTCCATTACGAAGGCTGTCTTGGAGATGGCGTCCAATCCGTCTTGGGTTTTGACTAGGCCGCGCAGCGCGTTGATTAACGCGATCCGTTCCAGCGTGTCCATTACACGACTGTGGCATTCCTGGGCTGACTGGTTTTCGATGAATTGTTCGTGTATTCGTAACCCGTCGGTGGTGAAGATGGTAGTTCCGCACGACGAGCATTCGTAGGGAGCATCTGGTGCGGGCATGGGTAGCTGTTTGCCATCACAGTCTTCGTTCGGACAGTTGCCCACTTGATGGCCAACGCCAAGCAGGTGGTACAGACTGTCGGCGAAAGTTTCGGTACCGCTCAATGATGCCCTCATAAGGGTGTCTTGGAAGGTTTGGCGGAACCATTCGCGGGATCCGAGGCCATCGTTGGTCTTGGCGTTGGTGCCGGGGAGCAGAGCTCCCAAGCTGTTCCCTTTCTCAGTTTTCCTCAGATTTCTCGGATCCACCGAGCCGCTTTCCTGCAATTTAGGTAATTCCGAGAGTTCTCGGAGATTCATGATCACTACGCCAAGGGAAACCGCTCCTACGTGGGTGTCAGGTAGTCTCCCCGGGAACGGTTCGTAGACCCGCGATCCGTCGATGGCGACCAAGTTGGTTCGGGAGGTGCCGTCTGGGCAAGGTCGGAATGCAGGAAGCGGCAGTACTGCTTGGGTGCCAGGTGGATCCAGCCTGTTTTGGAACTCCTCGAAAGCTTCGCCGTCCACGATGGCTTGGACTGCAGACAGCCCAGCTCGTTCATCTGGGTATGGCATTTTGGTGCATGCTCCGGAAAGTTCAGATTTGCCCGTTACTGCTGTGGTCGTCTTCGATCCTGAAAAGATCAAGTTGCACCGGGACAGTGTAGGCTTGGGAAAGGGTTCTGATCCTGACGAACCCCTGCTCGCTCACCTTGCCGATTTGCTCGGCAAAGTCGGCAAAGTCCATGTATTCGGACACGACCCTGCGCTCACGTTCAGAATTGAGGTATGCCAGTACCCAGTTGTCTGTTTCGCTGAGGATTTCAGGCATCACGGAGCTGGGTGCTTGGGTAGCCAGAACCATGCCGATGTTGAGCTTGCTGCCTTCCTTTGCGGTCTTTGCCCAAACGGTGGTGAGGTTGTCTCGACCACCAGCCCTCGGCAGCAGGTTGTGAGCTTCTTCAACGTAAACGACGATGTGCCCTTTGGTGGCTTCTGCAGGATCGGGTTCCTTTGTGGGATCCAGATTGGCGAGCGACGAACGAAACCGTGCGCCTTGTGCACGGTAAATGTGCCACATGATCCGCTCGGCAGCGGCTTGGTTCTGATCAATTTCCCCACCGGATTGGTCTATGATTACCAGTTTTCCGGCTTCGAGGTCGGTGACCACGGCCTTGGCGAAGTCGTTGGTGGTATTGGGATCGTGTTGCTCGTGGGCGATTTGAAAGCTCCGTGGGCCGTTGGGCGTCCGGAAGATGCTAATTATTGCTTTCAGCCGCTGGTCAGCCCACGGTTCGCCACTCTTGCCAGGTCGACTGATATAGGCGTTTTCGAATGCTTGGTACGCACTTCTGGGGTCTCTCACGAACTGGTCTAAAGCCGTGAAGACTGTTTGGAGCTGTTCCCAGCTTATGCTGCCTTGGGGACCGTTGGCCCGTTTCAAAATTTCCGCAGCTTGGTGGTACATCGTTTTATGGTCGCTGTTTGGGTTTTTATCAAGCTCCAATTGTTCAGTGATTTCGGTTCCCAAAAGGCTCCCGTTTCCACCTCTGACTTTGAGGGATGGTGTACGTGGCGCGGGTAGCCCGGCGGCGGCGAGCGCGGTTCGGTAGGCAAGAATTGTCCGCTGGTATCTAACTTGTGCACCGCGGTTTCCCGCAGCATTTTGGGGAACCGATATGTCTGCGTCACGGAATGACTCAGTGTAGCGGCTTGTCTCGTCTGCCATTATTTCGTTGATGATCGTTCGCCCTGCCGTCAATTGTTCCAGTGCATTCTCAACTGCTTCGGTAGTCCACGATGTTGGGAATGGATTCCCGAAGAAGTTAATTTTCATTACAGTTCGTTGCTTATCCCAATCCGGCGGCGGAAGAAGGCCGTAGGTAGCCACCTCTGTTTTTCTGGGTAAGCCCAGCGTCTCGTGAACTCGGTGCAAGCCTTTGCCATCTTGCCAGTTATCTTGGGCGTACTCGCCGCTCAGGTCAAATATGACCTGTCCGACCCTGTGCTCGGGGTCGGCTTCCCTCAGCCGGTAGATGGTTTCCGCGACAATTTTCAACCCGTTGGACTTGCCTGACCGCGACATGCCGAAGTAAGCGGTGCGCCGCTTCATGATGTCAGTGGGGTTGATTCGAAATTCGGCTTTGACAGCGTCGCTGCGTTCAGCAGCAGCGAAGCGCGTCATCCCGATTTTGGTGTTGGCACTGCTGATGGGAATGTCGTTACTGCGGTGTTGGTGGTTGACGATGAGGTCCAGCGAACGAAGGTCTGGCTTCCAGACCATCAACTCGTTCACCGCGTAGTAGTTGTCGATGTCCTCCGCGTATAGGTAAGAGCCATTTGGTTGCTGCATGAACGTGCCCAGCACTGAACACTCCAAACCATGGAGGGACATTTTGTCCCTGATCCAAGGTGACATTCGGGAAGCCCACGGTCCCTCGTTGCCTGAATCCTCAATGACCCCTTGGCGCGTCTGGTCATTTTCGGAGGCAGCTGGGAGGCGGGCTTCCTTCTGAATCCGGAGCAAAATGAATGTTTCGTCGCCTTGCTCCTTGGCGGCCATCAGGAAACCATTCTTGGGGAGCCCACCAGCTTGTTCCCGGTCGTGGTCAAACACAGCCACCACGGCGGTGCTGTAAGAGATCGTGTATACGGTGCCTACTCGTTTGGCGAGTTCGCGAAACGGACGCGTGTCTGGCTGGGCTGTGTTCTGGATCAGGGTGTCGACTACTGTGGACATTCCATTGGTTTGTTGTTGCATGGGGTCCCATCCTGTATTTCGGCAGAAGTGGTTTCATCATAGCACCCTTGGATTGTACCTTGACCCGGTTGGTCGAATAGCCAGTCGTACGAGCTCGACAGGGTTGCGGATGTCGCTGGTGGCACACCCTGATTTGGGGGACCGGATGTAGTCGTTTGGGGTTGCCATTCGGTCGGTGCATGGCCAGGAGTACGACGTTGCACAGCACTCTGGTACTCGTAGGCGGGAGTTAGGCCGTAGTCTGGTGGTCACATTCACCCATGGTTGTCACGGCGTCGAGGTCTTTCCAATGATCCGGCGGGCAGAGGAAATACAGGCTCCCAATGGAGTAATTTCTAACCGCCGTTGCGTTCGTCGTGTGGCGGTTCCCGCTGGGTCGTTGCGCTCGGGGCGGTGCAAACCCGCCCGGCGGCGACGGCGGCCCGTGCTGTCGGTGTCTTGGTCTTCTCGGTACCAGTCGGCTAGCGTGCCGTCCGGCATCACGGTTTTCTCCTTCCCGCAGCCGCAGGTTCTTGCCAGGGTCTCGAATGCCCGGTCGAGACTCCGGTTTCGGTTGGGCTCTGTGTTGCTTGCGGTTGTGGCCTCGAAAGCCTGCTGGCCGTGGTCCAATTGGGAAATTGCCGCGGTGTAGTTCCGCGAGCGGGACAATGACGTAGAAGGTGCCGTTTAGCCGTTTAACGTGCCCGGGAGCGATCCGTGGCGGGATTACGCGAGGAGCATAAACGTCGAAAGCGGCATGGCGACGATGCGCGGGTCGTCGATGGCCGGCCCGTCCTCCCGCGTAATGAGCAGTCCGAACGGAGCACGTTTGGCCGGTACTTCGACGAACGACCTGATGCCCCGTGTGTCGCCGACAGGGGCAATGCCTCGCCGGTATTGAACCTGCACGGGGATTTGCTGGTCGCCGACCTCGAGCACGAAGTCTAAACTAAAGCCAAGGTGAAATGCGCAGATGGCGGGGGTCAAACGACAGAGCCGGGTCATTCTCCAAGTACGGATGAGAGGGATTCACCGGCGCAACCCAGCTGATCATCATCGCCAATTAAATGTAGATCCCACCTTGGCTTTAGTTTAGCTCAAACCCTGGGCGGTTACGGCGAAAGAGTCGAAGACCCGCAAGAGATAGTTCCGGCCATAGGACGGGCCAGAGAGGCAAAGTCCAGTGGCGGTCCGGCATTGCTAGAATTCCTGACCAAGGAGGAAAATGCCCTTTCACGGTACCCTGCCCGCGCACCACGAGCGTTACCCTGACCTGAGTTCCAGGTTGGCACGGAGCGATCCCCTCTGCGGCAAGGCGCTCTGTGG
This sequence comes from Dehalococcoidia bacterium, assembly GCA_965207585.1. GTDB lineage: Bacteria > Chloroflexota > Dehalococcoidia > Lucifugimonadales > UBA3495 > Bin87. The sequence goes on from CBDBMT010000003.1 coordinate 1,530,256, forward strand.
CTTACCGTGGTTCTGTATGATGATGAATAATGCTCGCATAAGCTGGGGAAGGGCGAAATCGAACCTGAAGACGGGGGATGATTGTTGACAGGCTTCCAGGGGCGGGCGTACGCTCCTCCCGTTTCATCGGATAAGGCCGGGACTGGTGGAAATGGAAAATCTCGATTCAAATCCCGCCGATCCAGGAAGTCTACAGTCAGAGGAGAAGAGCCTCATGTACGCAGCACCTGACGTCGATGAAGTGGTGGCCGTGGCCAAGGAGTTGGGGATTCACCTGGGTCCCGATGAGGCCGTTCAGTACCAGAAGTACCTGATGGAACAGCTGGGAGAGTTGGACACCTTCGTGCAGGCCCGGTTGGAGGAGCCCAAACCTCCGATGGTCTCTACCGCCCGCGAGCCCGGGTACCGGCCGAGCGCGGAAGAAGACCCGCTCAACGCCTGGATGTGGAAATGCCGAATCGAAGGGGCGGCCGACGGTCTGCTTGCCGGCAAGACCGTCAGTTACAAGGACCACGTCGCCGTGGCAGGCATACCGATGAGCTTCGGTTCCTTCGCCCTCGAAGGCTTCATCCCCGACTTCGACGCAACTGTCGTCACCCGGGTGCTGAAGGAGGGGGGCACCATCATCGGCAAGAACGTCATGAACGGCCTGAGTGGAGGCTTCGGCACCGGCGGCGCCATCGGCGACTACGGCCGTCCCCTCAATCCCCACGACCACGATCACGTGACCGGCGGTTCGTCCTCGGGCTCCGCCGCGGCCGTGGCCGCCGGCGAGGTGGACATCTCCTTCGGCGGCGACCAGGGCGGCTCCATACGTATCCCGGCGGCTTTCTCCGGCATCGTCGGACACAAGCCCACCTTCGGATTGCTGTCGCATTTCGGTATCGGCTTCGGCTCGGACCAGAGCATCGACTACACGGGTCCGTTGACCCGTACCGTGGAGGATGCGGCGGCTACCCTCCAGGCCACGGCGGGTTACGATCCTTACGACCCCCGCCAGACACGAGACGTCCCCACCAGCATTGACCTGCTCGGCCGGCTGGCCGACGGCGTGTCCGGGCTGCGCATCGGGGTGCTCGAGGAGGGCTTCGACGATGCCGAGGCCGATGTGCGCGACCTGGTGATGGCGGCGGTCAACGTCCTCGCAGAGGCAGGTGCCGACGTATCCCAGGTGTCCGTCCCGGAGCACCACGCCATCCGCGCGGCCCAGGCCGCGCTCACGGGCGAAGGCGCCCTTTCCATTTTTAAAACTGGGTTCTTCGGCGCCTTCGCCCGGACCTACTACCCCGCCTCCGTCATCGCCGCCATTAACAAGCTGTGGGCCTCTCAGGCCGACGTGCTTGCGCCACGCAGCAAGCTGTCGCTCATCGCCGCCGAGTTGAGCCGGCGCAACTACCACGGCCGGGTGTACGCCAAGGCCCAGAATGTGCGTCCCACCTACATCAAAGCCTATGACGCCGCACTTGCTAACCTCGACGTGCTCGTGATGCCCACGTGCATCATGACGGCGCCCAAGAACCAAACTCCGGGCAGCTACCTGGAGGCTGTGGAGGAGAACCTGGCGACGATGAACTGGAGCGGCTCTCGCAACACCCTGCCCTTCAACTACACCGGGCATCCAGCCCTCGCCCTTCCCGTGGGCAAGTCGTCAGCTGGTCTCCCAGTCAGCATGCAGCTGGTCGGCCGCTACTTCGACGACCCGCTCCTCATGAGGGCCGCCTACACCTACCAGCAGTCAACCGACTGGGACAAGATCATCGGCGTCCAATCTTGATCGGGCTAGGTAGTGTTGACATTTGGAAAATACACCGTCGTTCCTGCGAAAGCAGGAACCCGGTAACCTTTGACATCGACAATTTGGCCGGATTTACCCCACTTTAGCCCCAATCCACCGAAAATTTGACCTCGACGGTCCAATCGGGGTTTTGCCGACGGCGGAGTGGTTTGATGCCCTCATCCACTACCGCTGGCGCGGCGGGATTACGCGAGCAGCATGAACGTCGAAAGCGGCATGGAGACGATGCGTGGGTCGTCGATGGCCGGCCCGTCCTCTCGCGTGATGAGCAGCCCAAACGGGGCACGTTTGGCCGGCTTTTCGACAAACGCCCTGATTCCCCGTGTGTCGCCCACGGAGTCGATACTTCGCCGGTAGTTGACCTGCACGGGGATTTGCTGGTCGCCGACCTCGAGCACGAAGTCCAGGTCAGATTCCCTGGGCGGTGTCGGCATGCGGTCAATGTCTAGGCCGCGGATGACGGACGTGGTGGCGCCGAGCACGCTTTGTGCTATGTGTCCCGCCAGCATCGTGAGTTCTGGGCTTGCGTCCAGCAGCCCAAGCGCGAGGGGAACCCGTTCCTGCAGCCAGATGGCGCGCAGCGCGTGGTCTGCTAGGCAGAGTTTGATGGCGTCCCGTGGGCGGTTGGGGGTAAGCGCCGGCCAGGGCAGGAGCCGTATCAGCGCGGTGTCGGCGAGAGCCTGCAGGTAGTGGGTGAACTCTTCGAGGTCGGCGTCTTGGCCGGACGAAAGGCTACTTTCCTGGGCAAGTTCGCCGACGGACGTCGTCCGCCCGGCGTACCGGCACGCGATTTCAAACATCGCCTCGAGTAGCGCCGCGTCGCGGTTCTGGCTGCGAGGTCCAGCCGGAGCGTGGCCAAGATTTACCTAATCAGATGAATCAGGCGGTTGGTCAACGTTTCCCTGATTCAGGGCGTGACGATTTTCAGTGATTATCTGGAGCTGAATGGACATTGGTATACTCTGATGATCGTACTCGGGGAGTTCGTAGCCGAGTATCGTGTAACTCGGCTTACGTGTGCCGGCCTGACGGACGCGTACACGCAGGATAAATGGCGCTTCCCTGACATCATTTATTTGGTCCGCATCCCGAACGGACGCGGATACCTTGCCAGATAAGAATTCCCCGGTTCGCTGATTGACGAATTCAACCTCACGTCTTCCCGGCAAGTATCCTAGAAAATGGCCGAGGAATTCGTCATCGTACTCGCGGATATTTGCAGGGTTTAGGATGCGCACGCTTTCCCTTACCTGCGCAGTATCCCGAAACCTGAAGCGGTCACCACCTAAAGCAAGCGAACAGGTAGCCTGATTGTCGGCCACTATCTTCAAAAAGCCGTGCACGTTGGAAAGTACGCGAGGATGGGCCGTCGCTATGGTGTCGTCATCGTCATCAGCTGAAGCGGATGTTTTGAGCAGGGTATACACCTGCGCAATGCCACGCTCGGTAGGCGACGGGTCAGGGCCGTTCGTGGGATTAGCTTCCTCAATCTCAAAACCGAATGAGCCAATGGCAACATTGGTGATCAGCAGGCGGTAGTTGTCGCGGTTAGGGATGCGGCCTTTCCCCTTCAACGGCCCCACTAGGCTGGCCCCGGCGGACGCCACGGCTCCCTCATACTTCTCCAGTGCTTGGTAAGCAAAGCCGGCGTCAATGCCACGGCGATCTTCCACTGGTTCACCGTTGAAGGTGAGATAGGCAGTGATCGGCCAACGGGCAGGCGGAGTGAAAGTCGCCAATTCTGCTACGATCTTTTCCCGCTCGGATTCCAGGCTCATCCGGGTGATCACCGCCGACGCCGGCGTCATCTCCAGCAGACTGTCCAGCTCGCCCAGCCCCGAGTGGAGCCACTCGTAATGTTGCCGGTTCATGATGTGGCCTCCTCTGCGCTGACCGCCCGGCTTAACTCGATTCGGGCAACCGCTTCCTCTCGGTCAGATAGGTCAAGCTCCAGATAACCCTTCCATTGGACGATGCGCGTGTCCTCTTCCCGCGTGTGTGACCACAAGCTGTTCCAGTACGCAAAGAGATGCGCCAGAGAGTGAACGTCAAAACTCTCCAAGCCGACAAAAAGGGAGTCAACGTGATACTGGTATCTGTTTCTGTCGCGGTCAAACGTCTCAGGATATTGATCACGCATATCGGCTTCGTCCGTGTAACCGTTCGGTAAGTGAAAGAACGTAACCACGTCAATATCGCGCGGTTCACGGTTGGCGATTTGCATTATATCGGTAACGAAACTGCCGTTCACCCACTGGAAGCCTTGCGTCAACCCTGCCTGGTGCAGCGTTGCGCGGAAGTCCAGGAGTCCGGCCAACAAATTGCGACGGGCTGCCGTGTTCCCGAAACGCCGCACCATGGCGGTCAGCGAAACCCGGTACGGCGAACGACTGCGTGACGCCCCCGCAGTGCCAAGATATGGTGGCAACAGGCCCCGGTCGTCCCAGTCTGGGATGGGGTTGATATTGGCAACCAAATGTTGAGGGATCTCCTTCCGTGTTCGGCAGCGCTGTGGGTACCGACGTTGGCGGTTGACGTTGGCAGCGGTTCCAACGGCACGGTGAATTCAGCCAGCGTAGTGTCGCTAGGATGGCGAACGGCATTGACGCCGCTACAACTTTTCGCGCACAGCTTGAAGAGGTAAGTCGTGTTGACGCATTCAGTAGGGTATCTGGAAGTGGGGTCGCGGCCGGACGGTCACAGGTGTCGCCGGAGGTGTGTTCCTTATCTTAACATCTCGTCAAATACTTCGGGCGCCTTGGGCCGCCTCTTAACTCCAATCCACCGAAAAGAGGAGCGCGTCGGCGTGGTGAAGGGATGAGAAAGTGCTCCCCGCTTCGGGGATAATGGTTTTTGATACATAAAACCGACCCGAAATGAGGAGCACCCATTGGATGCTCCCACCTGAATGTCTTGAGCGCATCCAAATCGCCTTCGACGACCACCGCCTGGTGGCCGATGCCGGACTGCTGCTTCCGGTCACCCTGGCCCACCACCTGGGCTTGGGTCAACTGGTTGATCGGCACGTTGACCTGGGTCGTTTCCCTGGACGAGCCAACGCTGGCGACCAGATGGTGACCCTGGTGGCGTCAGCGTTGGCTGGGGGTGACTGCATCGACGACGCTCACGCGTTGCGCACCGGCAGGACGGCCGATGCCATCGGCTGCGTGGTGAAAGCACCGTCCACTCTGGGGACCTTCCTGAGGGGTTTCCAGTGGAGCCATGTCCGCCAACTGGACCGGGTGAGTCGGGAGATGCTGGCGAGAGCTTGGTCCGCTGGGGCGGGACCCAAAGGGGGCAGTTGGTGGAATGCGCTGTACTTCGTGTTGATGCTGGAACTGTTCTTCACGGCGGCGACGATGTCCAGCGGAGCGCTGGAGGCGCTGGTGCCGGAGCTGACCAGGACAGCGCAGGACCGGATGAGCGTGGTGAGCCTGATCTTTCTGTTCGCGGTAGTCGGGGTGGGGTTGGGCTTTGTGATGGGCCGTTTTTTCAAGGATGCCTACGGCATCCAGGTCGCGGGGACGGTGTTTGCGCTGATGGCGCTGGCGTTCCGCTATCTGTCCCTGAGAGCAGTGTGGAACCGAGCGCCGCGCGACACCGCGCCGGCGCAGGTCCGTTTCTGGCAAGGCCTGACGGACACGCTGCGCAATTCGCAGTTCGTGGCGTTCCTGCCGACCTTCGTGATGTTCACTACCGGTGTCGGGTTGCTGCAGGGATGGGTGCCTTTCTTCGCGGTGGGAGTGTTGCTGCATGACCGGGACGGGGCAGCCTCGAGTTTCCTGTCCATGAGCGTCATCGCCGGCGTGGTGGCGGCGGGCATCGTCATCTGGGCACTGTTTGCGGCCGGCCGGGTCACCAAACGTAGGATATACGGCGTGTACGTGGTGGTGAGCGGCCTGATGTTCCCCCTGCTGGGATTGGTCGGCATGGCGTTGCCCGGCGGCCTGCTGGCGCAGGGACCGGCGTTCATGTTCATCGCCGGCATGCCTATGGCTTCGGTGTTCCTGCTGCCCAAGGGGCTGACTGCCGACATCGCCGACTACGACGCCCTGGTCACTGGCGAACGTCGGGAGGCGGTGTTCTATGCGACGCAGAACTTCTTTGAGAAGGTGACCTACGCGTTGCCGCCGTTGCTGTTGAGCCTGGTATTGCAGTTGGGAGATTCGGCGGAGCATCCGCTGGGGATACGGCTGGCGCCCCTGCTGGCGGGCGCGTTGGTGCTGCTGGGCTTTGCGCTGTGGCCGCGCTACAGGCTGCCCGACACCGTCAACCGGGAGACGGTGACAGCGGCGGGGCTGCTGCGGCCGGCGGTCTGACGGCATTGGCATCTTGGGCTCTCTTTCGTGGCGGTGGTGCCCGGGATGTAGAACCGGTCCGTAAAGGTAGGGCCGCCGGAAGGACCGTGTGGAGCGGCGCCGACGGCATTGCCCGCCCATGGGCCGAAGGCTCCGCCAATTGGCGGTCACAAACCTACTTCGACCGCCAGTGCAATCGGCACCAGCGCCAGCGTTAGCACAAAGAACACGAACGCCGCGGCGGTGGCGAGCCAGCTGACGACACTCGTCAACGTCCGGCCGAAGGTGCGGTCAGGAAACCGGTTGTTGACGGCGCAAAGCAGGGCGGCCGTCATGGAGAAGAAGATGACCAGCGATGCCATCAGCACTCCGGGGTTCACGGCGGCGCCCAAACCCAGGTCGATGTCGAAGCCGGCAACGGTGACTCCTTCGAGGACCCGCACCACCTTGACGCTGCTGCCCACCGCGGCCATCAACACAGCGGCGATGGCTGCTAGCACCAAGTGCAGGCCAACAGGTCGTAACGAGTGGGGAACGGTTCAAGGTTCAGAGCACGCGGGGCGCCGGATGTCCATGGCGGCTCTCCGCAGCGGATGCCGTAACTGACACGGTTGTTTCGGTGCCTTGCGGAGTCAGGGCTTTGCGTGGTCATTGTCGGCAGCGCTGGATTGGCTGTCAATTGGCAGCGGAGGAGCCGCCGTCTCGGGGTCGTTCATGGTCGCATGGTCGGGTTCGCTGTTGGTCAATCAGCGTTCAACACGCGTTCAGCGACAACTTTCGAGATGGTGATTTGTTCAACGGCGTCGCACGTGGTGCATATTCGTCGGACGATTACAGAACCATCCGGCTGTCGGTGTCGTTGCACCGCGTGCTGGGTCGAACGCCGGCACGCGCCGGCGCAGACCGCCGCCACGTTCCCGGCTGGCTCAGGTGACGCGGTGGCGGCGGACGGCGGCGGTTCCAGACCAAGAAGGGACATTTGCTGAACTGCCATGTTGCGACTGTTTTTTCTCGCCATCGTTGACCTCTTCTACGTTCTTGAACTTGTGGCGCGACAGTGGGCGGGCCACCACCGTTGACCAGGAGCGCTGCTCCGGCGTTCCGAACTACGATCAGCCCGCCGGCGATCAGCATCGTTGGACCGATGTTCATGTTTCCCCCACTACGTCAGATCCAGCGGACGTAGCAGAAGTAGAGAATGCCCCGCCTGTCGGCGCCTAAAATTCGGGCCAGCTGCCGACGTGGCGGCGGGGCCAGATGGGCGATGCCGTGGCAGCAGTTGTCGCAACGCCCGGCAGACACCCCGGCTACGAACGGTGCGCCGCTGCCGATGTCTGGCAGCCGACGAATAAACGCGGCCGGCGCCAGCCCGACCGCGTTGTGGGCTGCCACGCTGACTGGCGTCCATCCCGCTGCCGTCAGGGGTCGAATCTCGCTGGCGGGTAGTGTCTCAGTTTGAAATCCGCTCCGAGCGTAGCGTGAAGCCTTGGACGCCCGGAGTGGTACACTGCGCCGAGCAGGTCCTGGAGGACTCCTATGCAACGTGTGGCGCGCTTGCTGCTGTGGATTGGATTCGCCTTGACCCTACTGGGACTCGCTGGATGTAGCGTAGGGTGTCTAGTCACGGTGGTAGAGTTCACAGAGGCGATTCAAGGTCAGGAAGCGTGGCCTGAGGAGACGGGGGAAATCGGCGTGCGCCCGACCGTGGAGACCGTGATCGGAATCGTTTCCATCTTCTTGGGCCTGGGAATGGTGATCGCCGGAGCTGTCCTGAAGGCCGTTGCCCCGAAGGCTAGGGGGAAGGATTAGCCCATACGTGGCCGGTTATCAAGCTCCTCGGCCCAACTACATTCCGAATTGAGACACTACCCGCTGGCGAGTTCGTAGGGGCGTTCATTCCCGGGGCGTCAGACGGCGCAGGCGTTGCAGAAGTGCAGCGGGCCGCGCTCGTCGCCGTAGAAGGACATCATGCCGATGTGAGGTCGGGGCTCCCCGCTCCGGCTGATGCCGCAGTTGTCGCAACGTCAAACCGACTCCGGATGGTAGAACTTAGGGTAGTTGTCCCGTAGCGTGGTCCCCGGTTCCGGAGGGTCGGCCAGGAGGGCCCGCTTCTCGATCTCGGCCTGGGCTCGGTCCGCGAGGTTCCTTGACCGGTCAGCCGCCGGCTTCCGCAAAGCGGCGGATTTCGATGTCCAGCGCGTAGGCGTAAGCGGTGACGACCACCGGCAGTTGCCCCAAGGCGTTGGCGTGGGCACAGCTTCGATGGCGCAGTTCTGGAACGGAGGGTCCGAGTTCAGGTTCACCGCGCGGTCGCACTTCAGAATTACGACGTCGCCCGGGTTGATGTTCGGCAAACCGGACGGGCGACCGTCGCAGCGCTTCTTCTGGGGCCCGTAGCCGGCGTCGATGACGATGTCGGTGTACTCCGGCTCACGGGTGACGCCGTAGCAGGTTCCGGCGGCGGCGACACAGCTGCCGACGAAGGTTCCGTAGGCCGTGTTGCAGACCTTCGCGCCGCCGGTTGATCGCTGCGGCGAGGCGACGACCGCGACGGTCGGCGTCGGGTAGTTGGTCGGTGTAGGCTCTGCATAGTCTCGCGTCGGCAGGGACCTGGCCAGGTCACATCAGGTCCATTGCGGCCCCGACCGACGAGTTACCGTATCTTGGCGTAAAAGTAGATGCCATCGGTTTCGCGGCCGGAGAACGCTGCAGTGGTCGTTCCAGCGCTGGCCCCCGGAGACTGCCTCGGCTCCGGCGCCAGACGACGCCGAACCGCCGGCAGCAGGGCGCGGTAGTGTCGCACCACGGGTTTCATCACGACCGGCGGCTCAGGAGGTCCCGCTGCTCGGCCACATCCCGGGAAACTCTCCGGTTTCTTAGCCCCTCGATGATCCAGTGCTTGTCGGCTTCGTCGAGCAACCGCTCCAGCTCCCGTTCGTGGGTCGCAGCCTCCCGGAGGTGCTCGAGTTCGTGGAGGACCAGGCCCACGTCGAGCTCGGAGCGGGGCATGGTGTTGTTGTCGCCCAAGAAGACGGTGTCGCCGCTGCTCCGGATGGCCTCTGGATTCTGGTTCAGGATGCCGGCGAAGTTGTTCCAGATGCCGGCCGTTCGAGCCAGGCGGGCACGAAGTTTCAGTACCCTCTCGTGGGTGGTTTCGTAATCCGCAACCAAGCGCCCCAAGTCGGCGTGTTCGTCCTTTGCGGTCGTCATGATGTCGGCTCTCCCTGTGGTACGGAATGCCGCCATGTTACGCCCGCCGCAGGGAGTTAGCCCGGGAGCGTCGCCGACGGCTGATGGCCGTCATGGACAAAAGCGCGGTGGCGCTGGCTTTCGGGTCGTCGACCAAGTCGTGCCAGAATTCGGTGCAATCGTCGCAGAAGCGCAGCGCGCCCCACGGATTCGGGTTCCAGATCACGCCCAGTGGCCGCCGCCGCAGGCTTGGTTGCATCACCCAAGGCAATGCCGCAGTGGTCGCAACGCTGAGCTGCCAAGCCGTGGCGGAAAGGCGGTCTTCATTCCCGAGGTTACGCACGAAGTCGGCCCACGGCGGCCCCGCTACGGCACGCTCTACGATACGCCCCGGCGTCCAGCCGCCGGCATCCGCCAGGAGGCGGAGCTTACGGGCAAGCTCGTAGGCAGCGGTCGCCATGCGAAGTTGCTGGAGTAGGCGACCAGCGCCGTCGCGATGACTACCCCGATGGCGGGCAGCAGGCAACCGCTGCAACCGTCGTCACTGCTGGCGTCAGGCGTCCTCCAGCGGGAAGTTGCCGGTGGGAACGTGCATGACTTCCCCGGCGTCGGCCAGCGTGCGCTGGAACCAGTCGAACCAGCGCTGTTCCCCGTCGTTGAGCGGCGAGCCGTCCCGCAGCTTCCCCGTGACGCGGGTACGGGGCGACTTCCTCGGGCGGGTTATGGACCGTAGTGATGCTTTTCTCTCCTTGCTTGTGTTCCCCGGGCTACGTCGCTCCAGTGAGCGGGCATCAGTAGAGATGGTCGTTGGTCAGAGGGTTGAGTGTCATTTCAGCTCCAAAGCCGTGCGGCGCCGGTGGTAATCCTCCCCGAGTTCGCAGGCTGCCATAGGCGCAGTCGGACAGTGGCGGCCTGAGTGGATCCGGCGAGTTGGCGCTGTGGCCATTGACGCCGAAAACTGGTTGCCCTCAGGCCTCGTGAAGCTCAAGGTCAATGCCGTCGCCACTGGGTTCGCGTCGCCGCAACCGGGCCGGCGTGAATCTGGTACATTTCGGCGGCGATTGCTACTGGCAGACGGGGACTGCGGCAGAACCGCAGCGGTTGGGCGGTCTGCGGTCGGTGGACTGATTACTCTGTGGAGGTTCATCTTGCGATTGACGCGTCGCACCGTTGTGATTCCCGTTGCTCTGGCAATGCTGGCGGCAATCGTCGCCATCTACGTCCTGGTGTCCCTTTTCGTAACCCAGAGCCTGACCAGCGCAGAGCGCTACCCCCAAGTGGCCCACCCGAGCGACTTCCGCCTATCCGCGGAGGTGGTGGAGTTCACGCCCCGTGGCGAGAGCCTGCTGTTGAGCGGCTGGTACTTGCCCGCCGAGGTCGATGGTCCACATGTAGTTTTCGTGCACGGACTGAACAATGTCCGGTCTGGCGACAACGCGGCGGAACTGGCTGCCCGGCTCGTGGACCGCGGGTACAGCGTTCTGCTGTTCGACCTGCGCGGGCACGGCTCGTCCGAGGGCGGGCGGTCGTCGGGAGGCTACTACGAGCGACGGGACGTTTGGGGAGCCTACGACCACCTTCTGGAACGGCAGGCGGCGGAGGCGGGCGGCGTGGGCCTGGTGGGATTTTCCATGGGAGCGGCGACCGCCTTGCTGTCGGCGGCGGAGGAGCCCGGGGTCGGCGCGGTGGTAGCGGACAGCCCCTACGCGGTGGCTTCCGAGCTGCTGGCGCAGGAGACGGCGCGCAGCACACCGTTCCCGGCGTGGTTGACGCCGGTTTTCATACCGGCGGTGGCCCTTTTGGCGGACTGGCGGTACGGCATTGACATAGACGCGCTTACGCCGGAGCGGGCAGTGGACCGGCTGGGCTATCCGGCGTTGGTGATCCACGGCGACGCCGACACCCGCATTCCGGTGGGTCACGGTGCGCGGGTCGCCGAAGCCGGACCGGCGGGCACCGAACTATGGCGGGTTCCGGGTGCGGAACACGTAGAGGCTTTCGAGGGAAGTCCGTACGAGTATGTGGAACGCGTCGCCGAGTACTTGGATGCACGGTTGAAGTGAGCACGGATCTGTTGGGCCGAGCAGCCAATGCGGTGGGGTCGGCGCCGGGCAATTGGCAGACCGGGGTCCCGCGGACGCAGGCGATGAATTGGCGGGACGGCATGGGACGTGGTGCCACTGATGGAGATTCATTCGATGGAAGCCGCACTCAGGTCACGGGGCGAATTGCTCTACTGACGTGAAAACAGCGCCACTGGGCGCCGTCGGGGCAAAACCGTGGGGCCGAAAATGCAACCCGGCGCCCCGTCGTTGGTGGTGGTTGGCGGTCGGCGTCTGAGCTGCTAGCGTGGTTGGCGTCGTCGCTTCCTGTTCCCACCCGGGACGCTACGTTTCGGCCTGGCTGAGGTACACGCCTGCGGCCTGCTGGGACGCGGTTGCGTAGATTTTCTCCAGCTTAGCCGTCAGGTCCTGGTTGCCCTGCCAGAAGGGGAACCGACCCAATTGCCTGGGCAGAGCGGCGTGCATCTCGGGCACCGTCGCGGTGCCCAGGTCTGCGCCGGCCAACGCCGGTAACGGGTTGGCCCAGAATGTCTCTGGGTCTTCCGGCAGTGGCTCGGGCGCCAGCGGTGGACCATCGATGGTCTGGGCCGACTGGCGGAACTGTTCGCCCAACAGGTCCTCGCGGTCCATGCCCCGCATGCGGAAGATGAGGAACGGGTCGCGGTCGAACTCCTCACCCAGGAGCAGGTACACGGCGGCAATATGCTTGCAGGGGTTTGACCAGTCGGGACACGAGCAGTCGGTCTCGAGGTCGTCGCTCCGTTCGGGAAACATCGAAAGGCCGACGGCTCGAAACGTGTTCTCGATGTTCTCCGGCATCCGACCGGAGAGCAGGCTGGCGGCGATCACCGGCTGTTCGGCCAACGCCTGGCGCAGCCGTTCCCAGTCATCTGGGCCGATGGTTCGGACGCTGATCTCCACGTCGTAGGGGCGCTTGCGGCTGCCCTGTACCTGGGCTTCCACGACGCCGTTTCGGATGTCAATCGAGAGGACCTGTCCCCGGCGGGCGTAGGAACGACCCCGGCTCAGCCGGGCGCCAATGCGAAACTGTTCCAGGGTCTGCATCCAGCGTTTGGCCCACCAGTTGGAGCCGAACTCGCCCCGGCGGGACGCGGCCCTGATGCCGCCCTTCGCCTCAATCGGGCGAGTGTATTCGTAGTCGTAGTAGTTCATCGACGGAACCTTTCTTGGCTCAGTGGGTTGGGCGGGCGGCGTCTTCAGCCTTCCGGCGTGGCGCTGAGGGCCAGCGCCTCCCGCAGTTCGGTGTTCGAGAGCTCGGTGAGCCAGCGCTCCGAGGTAGTACCCACCACCTGGTCGGCGGTCTGCTGCTTGGCCTCGATCATCAGGTCAATGCGGTCTTCAAGGGTGCCGGCGCAGATCATTTTGTGGACGTGGACGTCCTTCGTCTGCCCGATGCGGAAGGCCCGGTCGGTGGCCTGGTTCTCAACGGCCGGGTTCCACCAGCGGTCGTAGTGGATAACGTGGTTGGCGCGGGGCAGGTTCAGGCCGGAACCGCCCGCCTTCAGCGACAGGACGAACACCTGCGGGCCGTGGGGGTCATTCTGGAAACGGTCCACCATGATGTCGCGGTTCTTCCGCGAAACGCCGCCGTGCAGCATGGGAGTTTCGATGCCGTAGGTTTCCTGCACGTGCTGCTGTAGGATGGCTCCCATCTCGGCGAACTGGCTGAAAATCAGGACGCGGTCGCCGGCGGGGATGATCTCGTCCAGCAACTCTTCCAGACGGGCCAGCTTCCCGGAGCGGCCGGCGATGATCGAATTGTCGCCCAGCAGCTGGCGAGGGTGATTGCAAACCTGCTTCAGTCTGACCAGCGTGTCGAGGATGGAGCCGCGGCGCGCCATGCCCTCAGCGTCCTCAAGCCTTGTTTCGACGTCGCGCAGCACGGCCTCGTAGAGGGTGACCTGCTCGCGGGTGAGATTGCAGTACTGCTTGGTTTCGCGCTTGTCGGGCAGGTCGTCGATGATCGAAGGGTCGGTCTTCAGCCGGCGCAGTATGAAAGGGCCGGTGGCCTTCTGCAGCCGCGCCGTGGCTTCTTCATCCCGGTTGGCCTGGATGGGGTTGAAGTACCGGCGCTTGAACTCCGCCTGGGAGCCCAGCAGGCCGGGGTTCAGGAACTGCATGATGGACCACAGTTCGCCGACGTGGTTTTCGACCGGCGTGCCGGTGAGGGCGATGCGGTAGTCGGCGGGCAAAGAGCGGGCGGCCTGCGCTTGGCGCGTGATGGGGTTCTTTATGTTCTGAGCCTCGTCAACGGTGACGGAACGCCAATCGACGGACGCCAGCAGTTCGCGGTCCCGCGTCATGGTGCCGTAGCTGGTGATGACGATCTGGTGCTCGGCGGCCTGCTGGGCGAACGTTTCCCCGCGCTGCCGACCGGGTCCGTGGTGCAGCATCACCGGCAGGCTGGGGGTGAACTTCTGCGCTTCGCGCTGCCAGTTGTTGATCACCGAGGTGGGGCAGACCAGCAGGTTGGGTTTCTCGTTGCCCTCCTGGTGGTCCCGCAGGATGGCGGCCAGGGTCTGGACCGTCTTGCCGAGGCCCATGTCGTCGGCTAGGCAGGCGCCCAGTCCCCACCAGCGTAGAAAATCGAGCCACGAGTAGCCCAGCTGCTGGTAGGGACGCAGTTCACCATCGAATCCGGCGGGCGTGTTCAGCAGCTCGATTTTGCCCTTCTGCTGGAGGGAATCCAGTAGCTCGCTGAGCCAGCCCGTGGTCGCCAGGGAGACGTTGTCGGCTTCCGCTTGCTGGTCGGCGCCCAGACCGATGCGGACCGCTTCCCGCAGGGTGAGCTGGTCGCGGTTGCGCCAGAAGTCGGCGGCGGCTCGGATTTCGTCAGCGTCGATCTCGACCCACTGGCCGCGGAAGCGGACCAGCGGCACCTTCAGGTTAGCCAGTTCGAACAGTTCCTCGGCTTCGATCACTTCGTCGCCCATGGCGACCTGGACATCGAGGTCGATGAGCGACGCCATGGTCATGTTGGCGCCGCCCTGCATCGGTGGGGTGCGGACTTCGGCCCTGATGGTAGGACGGTTCTTCGTTCCCAGGCGGGTCCACCAAGCGGGCAGCATCACCCCGAAGCCGGCCTGCTGCAGCGCGGCGGCCTGCTGGGTGAGGAATTGGTGAGCCTGCTCGGCGTCGAGCCGCGCGCCGGCCGGATTGCGTTGGTTCAGGCTGTGGGAGACGGGCGGGCACACGGAGCCGGCTTGGGCCAGGGAGGTGAGCAGGAACTCGGCCGGGTTGAAGTCCGGCGACCGTCGCTCTGTGGCGGCGTCAACAGGCAGCAGGAGGCTATGGTCATCGTGGGGCTGGAGCAAGTAGCGGAGGTACCAATCCTGTTCGCGGAGAGCAGTCGGAGGGTCGTCCTCGTCAGGTTCTGGCGGCTCCTCGAGACGCAGGAACAGGCGGTAAGGGGAGTTAGCTGCCACGGCGATGGGTCGATGCCATTCCGCCACCTGCCGGCGCAGCTGTTGGAGCTGAGGCTCGGAGGTGTATATGCCGCCGTGCGCCGTCGTCAGGGCGTGGAGCCAGGCGTCGTGCGCCGAGTCGAACTCCTGAGTGCCTCCCTTGGCGTCCTGACGGACGATGTGGTTCACGAGGCTGGCGATGAACTCCTTGAGGGCGGCCTGCGGCGGGGTAGTTGGCGGCCGGTCCGATGAAGTGGTGGTCATGGCTCGGGCCGGGGCCGGCATCGCGCTGGCCAGTTCAGCCAAACGGTGGGCGTCGTCGCCGACGTAGAGCGGCGTCCACACGGCCTTGATACTGTCGCCGTGCCGGACGACGTTGGGCAGGAACTGCTGCCGGACGGTGAGCCCGGCGGCGAACAGCATGACGTGTCGCCAGTAGGCCACGTCGGGGCCCAGCGCCACGCCGGGCGTCAGCACGCGTCCGTTCTGGCAACGTTGCATCAGGTCGATGGCCTGTCCGCTGGAAAGCCTGAGCACCGGCACGCGCCAAGGCTTGACGCGGGGCTTGGCCCTCGACCTGGGCGCGGGACCCGCCAACGCTTCGGACGGCAGCACGTTGCTGCCGCGGCTGGGCAGCCAGATGGTGGCCTCCTCTTGGTATGGGTCTCGTGTCTCGGCGCCGGCGGGGTCGCCGAGCGTGACGCCGACGGCATCCGCCAAATGCTTGGCGTCGACGCAACGGGGATGGCGTCCGTCGGGCGTGTGGTCGGACTGCGGGGATGGGTCGGAGTCCTCTCCCCACACGGCCAGTTGTCCGGCCAGTTGTGCGGCGTGGATGATGATCATGGGGATCTCTCTCGGTGAGTTTTACTACGTGGGACGTACCGTTGGAAAGAGGGCTGACGGCAGTGGGCTCGCACCACCTGCCCCACTTCGACCACGCAGGGTTCTGTCTGTATGTCGCGGCCGCAAGGTGCCTGGGCGAAGCGTTGAGCCTGTGTGTTCAACCGCGAACGCTTGCCCTGCCCGAGGTTAGCGGAATGCAAATTCAGGCGTCTCGGGCATCTCCACGCAGGATGCCGCGGCCGGTTGCGTCGCCATCTTCGTTACAGTAATCTTCACCGGCTACAATCCAGGCAGGAAGTTCCAAAGATGCTGCAACATTTCGTTGGTGAAGACCGCAGGCGCTTTGTTATCGAAGCGCTGGAAACGCAACCCGTGATCGGGGGACAGGCTGATTTGGCATGCGTCGTTTACGGTGCGAGCAGCATCCATTCCTGGGAGCCTGGTGAAATTCTCATCTCTGAAAGGGACTGGGATGACGACATATGGTTTCTGTTGGCTGGAAGCGTCTCGGTATCGGTGCGGGGCAGGCGGATGGCGATCCGGAAATCCGGCCAACACATCGGCGAGATGGCTCTCTTGGATCCGGCTGCACCCAGGTCAGCCACTGTGGTAGCCGAAGAGGAGGTGGTGGCGGCTCGCGTTTCGGCGGCGAGTTTTAGAGAAATCGCCGACGCGAATCCCTCTCTGTGGAAAAATCTTGCCAGGGATTTGGCTGACCGGTTGCGGCAGCGTAACCGGTTTGTCGGACCGGTGAATGACGTCAACGAGCTCTTTCTGGGCTGTTCGACCGAATCCTTGGTGATAGCCGAGGCAATCAAAACAGGGTTGGCGGGCTCTGGGGTAAATGTGCGGTTATGGAACGACGGCGTTTTCCGCCCATCCACATTCGCCCTTGAATCGCTCGAATCGGAGTTAGGTCGGGCGGATTTCGCCGCGTTGGTGTTGGCTCCGGACGACACTGTGATTAGTCGTGGCGTGTCCAGTCCTGCGCCCAGGGACAACATGGTGTTCGAATTGGGCCTGTTCATGGGGGCGCTGGGACACGCCCGGACATTCCTGGTCCTTCCGGAGAGTTCTCTCAACAAGATGCCCAGTGATCTGGCCGGTTTCACGTCGGTGACCTACCGGGTCGCAGGTCCCGACGAGGATCTGCAATGCACAGTGGCATCTGCGTGCCGTTCCTTGGTAGACGCGATTCGGTCGGCAGGACCGCGTTGATTTTTGACTTGGAGGCAGTTGGACGGTGGCCCTGCAGAGGAACCTCAATTCGGAGATACGAAAAATACTCCAGGAACCGTGGTCTGTGCAGCGGTCGCGGCGTGCTCCCCGACCGGAGGACCTCGATTTGGACAACGAGGGGAAGACCATCAACGCCACTGTCCTGTACGCGGATCTGGACGAGTCCACCAGAATGGTGGAGACGCAGGAGCCGGAGTTCGCTGGTCGGATGTACAAGACCTACTTGGTCTGCGCCGCGAGGGTGATCAGGTCCGAACAAGGCAACATCACGGCATACGACGGAGACCGCATCATGGCCGTGTACACGGGCCGACGCACGGTGGAAAGGGCGGTCAAGAGTGCCATGAAGCTCAACTACGTCGTGCAGGAGCTCGTCAATCCCGCCGTTCAGGAATTGACTTCGGGCGCGAGGTTCGCAATGCGTCAGTCTGTGGGCGTGGACACCAGCGAACTGTTGGTTGCCAAGACGGGCATCCGGACAGCCAATGATTTGGTCTGGGTAGGTCGGGCCGCGAATTACGCCGCGAAGTTGTCCTCCCGCCGGGCGCCTGCCACTCACGTCACCTCGGAGGTATACGATCAGCTCCCGGCCGAACTGAAGATTGGCGACGACGGTCGGCAGATCTGGACTGCCGAGACCTCAGTGGAGATAGGAAACCGACGGGTTTACAGTTCTTCGTGGTATTGGCGTCTGTAGCGCGAAGGCGAAATCGTTCCGCGCGCATGGGAGGCGTAGATTGCGTGGGCGGCTTGAACGCGAAAACAAATGCGGGGCCTGACCAACACTCTGTCATGACTCCGGTGGTCATCCTCGAAGCATTCGGAGAACTTCCTCTTACGGATGCCATCGAGGCCGAGAGGGAACGGGCGCGACGGGAGCGAGACAACCCGCCCACCGGCGTGTCGGTGGTGGGGCTCCTGCACGCGGCTTTTGATGCGCGTGCGGAGCTGATGGGCTGGTCTATCACGTCGCCTTCGTCTTCCCCGAGGAACCTGTGGGAAATGTATGAGGCCGGGTTGACGGGTGACGACACCGACGATTCGATGATCGGGTGGGTCTACGTCGGGCTAGCGAACCCGACCGACTTGAGTGCCGTGGACAACATCGTGGTTCCGGAGGGGCTTCCCGACGGGAGCGTGTACGCGGATTGGGCGACGGTCAGGATGCCTCCGGAGCATGGCGAGGCCACTGTGGAGCTGTCTTCCGCATTGCCGCCGCTGGTCCAGTGCCTCGATGATGCTCTCCGGCGAATTGGGGCCACCGAGGTTTCCGGTTTTCAGGTCACATGTTACGGCGCGCACCACGGATCTCGCGGCCGATTCCCCGGTCATCTTGCCTCTGGGCTCAGTTGGTTCGACACCCCAGAGCAGGCTCGCGCGAGCGCACTGGTCACCTTTGACCGGGGATCCCTACGCGGGCTTTCCGCGGTGGAGTTGGCGAGCAACATTCGGCGCCGGAACACCGGTACGTTTGCATTCGGCAACGTTGTGCCCGTAAACGAACGGCACAGGGTCAGGACGCCGGCTGATATGCCGTACCCCCAAATTTCCCTTGAACCTTCAGGTCTTGGCGTGTCGGTAGTGTTGCCGGAGTGGACGGCGGGCGCCGTGGGATGGACCTTGGCGACCGTGGTGGACGTAGCGCGCGTTCTGGCGCCCGAAACCGAGAACTTCGCCGTGCGCATCGCTCGAATTGAGTGATCCGTCCGGGCATGGTGGCTCTTTTGGTGGTCAGCGCGCAGCCAACCACGAGTGAGCCAAATCAGGGCTGCCGGCGCGGCGATGACGAAGTAGAATGCGGCCAACAACCCCACACCGGTCGTCAAGATTTCGGGGATGAAAATCACGATTACGGCGATCCAGGCGCTGGTCAGTCCGACGGTGGCCGAACCCGCAAGTGGGCCGACGGGCAAGTTGTCGCGGTGTCGACGCGACCGACCATTGGTGCGTATGGAGACACCAACCAGAATCAGGAACGCCCCCGCGAGCATTCCGATGACAGACAACATGGTTGGCAGCCTGCGCCGGCGGTGTTCGCTCGGTGTTGGAATTCACCTCGATGTCCCTCGCGCCTTGAAGACACTGCTGACATCCATAACGCTTGGACTGACGTTCCTGGCCTTGGCAGCCTGCGGCGGGACGCCGTCGCCCGACGCTCCTGCGGCGACGACGGCGCCAGCTGTCCCTACCTCGGGGTCTTCAGAGCCTACCTCGGAAACCTACCGACTGGACCTGGACTCCGGCGTAGTTGTCGCCTTCGTGGAAGGATTGACGCCCGAGATGGTGGAAAAGGTTGCCTACGTCACTCACGTTCCCACTGGCTCTCAGGTTGTCCTGGACACCGACGGCAACGTCGTGGATCGACACGATGGGAGGGCCGGCGGCTCAAACCTCCTGAACCAGATCCTCGACGACGCAGCGATGGCCCGCATCTTGGAGGGTCTTACCAACGACGCGGACATGAGCCCTCGACCGCATACCATCTCCTGGGTACCCATGGTGAAGTTCGGCGGGATCCATTACCTGCGGCGGTGGGCCTTGGTTGGAAAACTGGCCCGCGAGGAAGCACAGGACCTCACGGCGGAGGACCTGGGACCGGAGATTTATCGGGTTGCGTTCCGGGGCGACGGCTACGCGGGCCCGTGGTACCGCTATCAGGACGGCGACGCCACCTTCCTGAACCCAGGCACGCCGGTGTACGAGGTCAAGGGCTACTCGCCGGTGTTCCGCCTGGCGACGCTCGAACGAGGTAGGGCGACCCTCTATGAAGCCGACACGAACCCGCACGCGAAAACCGGCGGGGACTTGGTGGACATAGGGGGCAAGGTCACGGTCATCGACATCCTCAATGACGATGACGAGATGACGGTGCTGGGCACGATGGTTGACGAAACTACCATCGAGCGGTTCGTTGACTTGGTGCTCGAAGCACCGGTAGATCAGCGGAGCCGTGATCGTGATGGTCCGCGTTACTTCCTCGGTATCCGGTTCGACGACGGCACGTCGGTCCTGCGGGCCTTCTGGCTCGAGACGGGAGAACTCTCGCGGGGGATCATGACGGATCCGGTCGTAGCGCTGCCGGTGTGGTGGAAAATCCCGCCTGAGCATCTTCCCGTTGGCACGGACGGAGGGCCCAGAATCTCCGAACGACTGGCTGGTCGGCTGGGTCTAGCGTACCTGAGCCTCCCCGTACCTGAGCTCAATGTAACTGGAAAACCCCACTCGCCGACTGCCCGCTTGATGCGCCGGAGCGAATTTACGGCGATGCGTGGTGGGTCATTGGGGCCGACCGTTCCAGACCCATTGGTCTGGGTGGTTGAAGCCCAAGGTTCATGGCGGACGGGTGGAATCACACCCGAGGATGCCCGTCGGAACTTTTCGGTGGGTCTGGTTGCGTTTGACGCCGATACGGGGTCCAAGTATGCCGAC
Organism: Dehalococcoidia bacterium; assembly: GCA_965207585.1. GTDB lineage: Bacteria > Chloroflexota > Dehalococcoidia > Lucifugimonadales > UBA3495 > Bin87. Next base: position 1,550,540 of record CBDBMT010000003.1, read on the forward strand.
AGTTACAGGGACGAGCCACTGCTTGGACGCAGCGGCAACCCCTGACCAACCCGCCTTGGAAACCGTCAATCGAACACCGCAACGACAAGGGAGGTCATGAGATTGGCTGAAGGAACGCACGCAACGATGACTTTGAGCGGGCTGCGGTTCAGGGCGCGGTAATGGTCGCGACAATGACTGGGCACGCTGCGGGCTGCTTTCGGGAGACACCGAGGACCTGGTTCGGCGCTCTGCGCTGGATTTGGCCAACGGTTGCGGCAATCCTCGTGTTGACGGCCATTTCCGGCTGCGGAGCGGAACCACCGGCGGCAGTTCCGCCCGCAACGCAGGCGCCGACGGCGGCTGCATTCACGAACCCTGCACCTACAGTCTCGACGGCAGTGGACGCGCTGCGTTCGGACAGGGAACGGTCTGCCCCGGCCGCGGGCGCAGCGGACTTGGGCGAACTGGTGCGGGGCAACAACGCCTTCGCTTTCGACCTGTACCGCAGGCTAAGCAGCGGCGAGGGCAACTTCTTCTACTCTCCCTTCAGCATCTCCCAGGCGCTGGCCATGACTTCCGCCGGAGCCAGGGGCGAAACCCTGCGCCAGATGGAAGCCGCGCTCCATCACAGGCTTCCGCAAAGCAGCCTTCATCCCGCGTTCAACGTCCTGGACCGGACCCTCGCCTCCAGAGGCCAGGAGCCAAGAGGCACGCCCGGCGACGCCGGTGAGGGCGGTCAGTATTTCCGCCTGAACATCGCCAACGCCGTCTGGGGTCAGGACGGCTACCATTTCCTGCCCGACTTCCTCGATTTGCTTGCCGAACACTACGGGGCTGGGATGATGGCCGTGGACTTCATGGGCGCGCCGGACGAGTCCCGCGTCAGGACCAACGACTGGGTCGCTGAGGAAACAGAGGGCAAGGTCAAGGACCTCCTGGCGCCGGGGGTCATAGAGGATTCCACCCGCCTGGTGCTCACCAACGCCATCTACTTCAACGCCTCGTGGCTCTGGCAGTTCAACCCGAGGGATACCAAGGTGCGTCCCTTTCATCTGGCTGGAGGCGACACCTTGGGCGTTCCGATGATGACGGAGACCTCCAAGGAATTCTACGGCTACGCCAACGGTGATGGGTACCAGGCGGTCGACGTGCCGTACTCCTGGGGCGAGATGTCCATGACCATCCTGCTGCCTGACGAGGGTGCGCTGGAGGAATTCGAAGGCTCGCTGGACTCGGAAATGCTCAGCCGGATCATTGATGACATCGAGATTGACTACATCACCCTTACGATGCCCTTGTTCGAGTTTGAGTCGCAGTTCAGCCTGGGCGACACTCTGGCGAAGATGGGGATGCCCGATGCCTTCGGCGGCGGTGCGGATTTTTCAGGCATGACCGGCTCCAGGGACTTGTGGATTTCCGAGGTAGTCCACAAGGCGTTCGTTTCAGTGGACGAAGAGGGCACCGAGGCGGCGGCCGCCACGGCGGTGGTCGTGCCTACGTCAGGTCCCACCAAAGAGCCCATTGCGGTGACGGTCGACCGACCTTTCATCTTCCTCATCAGGGACATTGGGACTGGCGCTGTCCTGTTCTTGGGCCGCGTGTCCAATCCTGACCCGTCGTGAACGAGCGCGGCAGTGAGTCGGTGGACCCCTGCGGGCTTTTTGCTAACCCGGCTGTGCCGTCACACCATGGGGACCGGTGGGATTTTCAGGGTCTTGTCGTTGGCCGAGAACGTCACGCGGCGTTTTTTTGAATGAGCCGCCGGGCAGGGAGAGTTGTTCCACGTTGCTGCGGCGTGGGCGAACCGAGTGCCTGCGCGGCGGCCGGCTGAATTTGACCTGGCCTGGGTACTGACCCACGAGTTCAAACTTCTGGTCACTGGGGTTGTCCGTTTCGAAAGTGTCGGACTGTTCGTTTCCTGACATCCTCGGTGACCTCCTGTTGCCAGCATCAACGTGGGTGGCATACGGTTGACCATTCGACATCTGCGCGCGACCTCCTTGATTTTACCGCGTGGTTGACGGAGGCGACCACGAAGGTGGATTCGAGAATGTCTTCATGGGTTCCCCAATTTCGGTGCACCGTTTGGTCTGACCAGTGGCTCGGCCCTGTCGCGCATCGTACCGTGAGGCTGGTGCTGGAGCCGTGGTGCGGCCCGCGAGGGGCGGTCCGGTGCGCGGATACCTCTCTGGCGGCAAGTCTGACGCTCCAGTGAGGAGGCCAGCTACCGGCTGAAGAATGACCGTGCGGTGCGGATCCGCATATTCGCTTCCGTGTCCACTCGCAGAGGGTCTTGGTTCGCGCGGTAACCTTTGCCTTCTGCGAACGGCGTCATGGGCGCTGGGCGTGACCAATGACCGGTTTGCGTGATCTCTTGGACGCAATGTTGATGGGGCGCTGGCCAGGATTCCCGGTGGCTGCATATACCGGTGGCCTGGTAGCGTATCCGCTCGAACAGAGTGGCAATGATGATCAGGAGGGCAGTGTCGGTGAGTAGCGTCGTGGCGTTTGGCGTTGCGCGGTGGTCGGGGAAGAGCTCGTGGAGCTTGTTCCACGAAGTGGCCGCGACGTCTTGGGCAAGGGGCTTGGCTCGGTGGCCGGCAAACTCTGCGGCCGGCAGTTGCTCCGGTGTCACCCTGATGTGGTCGTACAGGTGCTTCGCTTTGAACAGCCACAGCTGTCGGCTGGGTTGTTGCGGGTTCATCCCGTTCGCCATGCAGTACGCGGCCGCCCCGATGGCTTCTTCCATCGCCGCGCTGTCGTAGCGCCCGTCCTGGTCTGACGGGCATTCCCTGACGTGTTCGATCAGCGCCTGAGTCTGGCCGTCGTCCAGGCCACGGAGTTGCGCCGCCAAGGTCATGGCCTCACGGTCGGCGATAGCCAAGGCGCTGTCGAGGTGCGGTCTCATCGCCATGCACAGTTCGATGGCGCTCTTGAGATCGTCGTCCAGGTACGGGAGCGTAGCCTCCTCGATGACCTTCCGGTCAGTGGAGCAGTGGTGGCACGGGCAGTCACGGATCGCGTGGCTCTCCTCGCGGCCGATCTTCGAAGCTCTGTCGGCCAGGCCACGTACCGCTTGGGCTGTGTCGGGGCTCGTGATCCCGGATCGGAAGAACTGATCCGCAATCTCATCCGAAGCTTGGCTGAGCGGCCACAGCCGGGCGATCACAAGGCCGGTCTGGGGCTCGTCAAGATCATGAGGTCCGGCCTCGACTTCCTCGCAAATCCGGCAAATTCCGCGTTCTCCTGCCGGCATCCTGATCGCGAAGTCGTGCCCGGGGCAGGTGAAGTCCCGCAGCGTCTGAGCCACGGGTTTTTCGACGGGGTCCCAGTGCTCGGTGTACTCGATGCGCTGGGTTTCGCGCATCCTGTTGATGAGCGGGTCGCCGGTTTCGAAGTCTCCCATGCGCGCCAGTGCCCACTCACTCAGCATGGCGGTACTCTTGAATTGGTGACGGTCGTCGGCGTTGTCCTGCTGGTCGCCGGCGTAGAGGTGGGACGGCTGGAAACAGTAGGGACGGTCGCACAGGTGGTTCACCTGCTTGCCTTCTGGTACCGCCCCGCGGGTTTGCCGGTAGCTGACCCGATGGATGAGTTCGGTGCGTCCATCCACGATGAGCGTCCCGTATCCGTCCTGGTTCAAGCCGTAGCCCCACGCGATGCAGTGTCCGTACAGGTGGTAGGGCGAGTTGACGGGTGCGGGTAGCCCGTAACCGTCCTGCCGGCTGATGGTATCGGGTTCGGACCACGACCGTCTGGGTCGGGGGTTCCTGGCGGGAGGTGGCGCGCCGTAAAAGCGCCTCACGAGCGCGTCGCGTTCTTTGCGATATTCACGTGCCATCGTTGGGCCCAATCCTCGTTGGTGCTGCTGTCCAGCTTGTTCGGTTGCTTCCCAGGCGATTTTCGGCGACCTCGCGGGTCGAAGTGGTGATGTCGCTGGGAGTGAGACAGCCTACCACCTGCCCAAATGCGCGTTCCAGAGTTGCACACATGGACGGAGCCAGGTTGCTGCATCAACTTTCCCGTGTTCATGGGGATGGGCTTGGCGAGGACCTTCACGGGACGTTTTCACCAACTTGGACAGCATAGCAGCGAGCCGGATTGAGGGTGCCGTATCGCACACCGCGTCCGCTGCCTTCTGGCTGATTTGGATGAAGCCTTCTCGGGTCAAGTTTGTGGCTGGCGCGTATGCCTTTAGACACCTGGCGTCCGTTGCGAAGATCAGGAAACCCAAGTTTTCGTCGCCTTGACGGAACGGGAGTACGCGTAGGACGTGACCGGCTCTGGACGGCCACGGGACAGCGGAGTATCTTGCGGCCTGGTACCCTGACCGGCGCTGAAGTTTCAACAACCGGAACCCCACCACAGCGTCGCGGCAACCAACCACGAATCAACTGCGGCGCTAGCGCCGCAGCCCACGAGGTCGAATCATGCCCGAACCGCACGAGCTTTCGGTGGCTGAAGCCGCTGCGCAGATTCGCGAAGGGACCCTGTCGCCGGTGGCGTTGGCCGAGGCACTGGTGGCGCGTATAGACGCGCTGGACGGCGACCTGAAGGCGTGGGTGACCATCGACCGTGACGCGGTGCTGTCGGCAGCCCGAGAACGGGAGGCGGAAGTGCAGCGGGGCGACCCGCTCGGTCTGATCCACGGCGTCCCCGTGGGCCTCAAGGACATTTTCTACACCGAGGGCATGCTCACCGCCTGCGGGTCGAAGGTGTACGCCGACTTCGTGCCCGAATTCGACGCCACATCGGTGGCGAAGATCAAAGCCGCCGGCGGGATCATCCTGGGCAAGACGGTCACCACCGAGTTCGCCTCATCGGACCCCTCCCCGACGCGCAACCCGTGGAACCTCGAACACACTCCCGGCGGGTCCAGCAGCGGGTCGTGTGCGGCGGTGGCGGCGCGGATGGTCCCGGCGGCGCTTGGCTCGCAGACCGCCGGTTCGACGTGCCGGCCGGCGGGCTACAACGGCATCGTGGGCATGAAGGCTACCTACGGGCGCATTTCCCGGTACGGCATCGCCCCGTTGAGCTGGTCGCTGGACCACGTGGGCATCCTGACCCGAACGGTGGCCGACGCCGCGCTGATGCTGGCCGTCCTGAGCGGCGCGGACGACAATGATCCCGCCAGCCTGCGCGAACCCGTGCCCGACTTCAGCGCGCAGATGGTGGAGCACGACCGCCCGCCGCGCATCGGGCTGGTGCGGCAGTACTACCAGGACTACGCCACGCCGGAGATGTGGGCGCACACCGAAGCCGTGGCCAATCAATTGGCGGAGGCTGGGGCGGAGGTCGAGGAGATTTCGTTGCCAGACAGCTTCGCCGTCGCGCACAGCCTGCGGAACATCGTGTCGAGCGTCGAGTGCGCGGCGGTCCACGAGGTCAACCACCGCGTGCGCGCCGCCGACTACGGCCCGCGCATTCGCGCCAGCATGGAGATGGGCATGATCATGCCCACGTCGGCGTACCTGAAGGCCCAGCGGCTGCGGCGGCAGTTCCGCGCCGACATGAGCGAGATGGTCGGCAAGGTTGATGTCGTCATGACGCCAGCGATGCCGGCGCCGGCCCCCCGGGGCCTGAGCACCACCGGAGACCCGGCGTTCCAGGTGCCGTGGTCGGCCGCCGGGTTGCCCACGGTGGTGGTCTCGACGGGCCTGAGCGAGTTGGGCATGCCCATGGCCGTGCAATTCGGGGGGCCGTGGGCGCAGGAAGGCAAGGTACTGGGCGCGGCGCAGTGGTGCGAACGGATCGCTGGGTTGAACCAGGCGCTGCCGATCGGTTGACACCTGTCGTCCGTGAGGTTGTGTCCTCACGGAGCGGGCAGGAGGGTCCTCTGCAGTTCGGCTGTTGCCCGATGGCGTCAACGCGTTTGGGTGATCATGTCACCGGCGTAGCCGCGACGATCCGGCCGGTACGTACGCACCAGCGCAGTCCGTGAAGCGGACAGGTGACGACTCCGTCGTCGTCCGGAACGATGCCCGTGAGGTCGGTGCCCCGGTGGGGGCAGATGTGGCCGTCGATCAGTTGGTGATCCGCGTACGCGGCCGTGAGCACCGAGCGCCACCAGGTCCGTTTGACCTGCGGATACTCTGGGTACGGTCCCAGATATGGTCGTCTCCTCACGCTCAGCCACTCCTCGGTGGGGTGGTTGCTCCCGAGCGCGTCCGCTATTGTGATGGCTTTCCCGGTGTCGGCTGGAACCACCACCGAGATGGGTATGATGAAAACGGGATTGACGCCATCGAGGTCTTCGTTAACGCGAGCTCGGGGTCGGGAGTGTTGACGGTCCCGCTGGCACAGGAACCGGTAATCCACGTGGAGGTGCAGAAAGTCGGCCCCGATGTGTTCGGCGTCTTCATGGACGGTCCCGACTACCGGTACCCATTTCGGCAATGTGCGTGGCCAATCGGTGCGAACACACGGCCGTAGGTAACGACGTCCCACGATTGGCGTTTCTGGTAGGCGAGGGTGCCGGGGTATCTCTACATTCATGCTGTTCCACGCATCCTCCGCGGCTTTTGTACTGGTGGTTCAGTGCTTCAGGGTTCCGTTTTCGAGGACCTGCCGGCAAATCGCAGGCTTTAGCGTCGATGTTTCTTCTGTGTTGGTTCGGTTGCACTCTGGGGCATTGGTGAGTGAGATCATCGTACCGTGCTTGGACTTGAGACTACTTTGACGGGATTCTACCCGGTTCCAGTCGCCGCTGGATTCGACGGTGGCGGCTTGACGGTGTACCTCGGGTCGCGATGGCGATTTCCATCGCTTTTTGATGCTCGGCCTGTCGGCGTGGGCCACGGCGACGGTGATGACGGGCGGTTCGCCTGAGCGAAGTCGGCTTCACTCCGTCGGCAAACGCCGTGGAGTGCGCGAAATCCTTGCGCTGGAGCCGCTGAGAGGCCCTCCTCCGTCACTTGGGTGAAATTCTCCCTCGAGGAGAGTGCGCGGCCCCTACGGGGCCCGTTTGGCGGAAACTGACGGGCCTGTGCTGCGAGTGACGGAGTTCGCATCATTCGCAGACGCAGCGCTGTGCTGTTCACCGCCTGGAAGTTGTTGCGGTTGCGGTGTCCCTTCACATGCTGGACAGTGGCTCGGGTCTGGCGGCCGGTGTGCAGGCCGATGTGGGCGCCGCCCTGGGCGAGTGCCATGCGTTCGCATTGGTGCTGGGCGGTTCGCATCCGCATGTCGGGATCGTGGCCGCTGATCATCGGCAGGTTGCCGCCATCCAGGTCGGCGCTGAGCCTTGGGTCCTTGACGGCTTCCTCCGGCGTGGTGACGTCGTCGACGGCCACGCCGCCGCCCAGTTCGCGGGTCTCGGCCAGCAGCCGGCGTCCCGCTTGGCGGGCGGTCGACGCCACCGGCGTCAGCTCGAGCTCGACGATTTTGGCGGCGATGTGGGAGATGATCAATTTGGCTCGGGGCGACATCGTCCACTCGGCGAGCACGGACCGGACGCGTGGTCCCTCAGCAACGAGCGGAGCCGTGTTGCTCGTCCGGTGGATGGCCATAGGCGCGTCGGCGCCGAGTTCGTGCTGCTGCGCGGGATGCTGGTCCTCGCAACGGGCGGCGGACTGGATGCCGGCCGGCATCCACTGGGCGACGTGGCGACGCGACGGCGATTCTCCGGTCGGCGAGGGCCGTGGTGCGCTTCACCTGCCGTGTGTCGGATTCCGCCTGCTGGAGGGCGGCGGCCTCTTGGCCGAGGTGGAGCAGGCATGCGGTGGGGAAGCGGTGATCGTCCAGGACGCGGATGACGGCGTCGGATACGGTCGGGCTTAGTAACTCCGCGGTGGGCTTTGTCTCGAGCCGGCAGCATGGTGGTCTGGGCATTGGCATCCCGTCCGTCAGGGAACGTGTCGCTGGTCACGCCTTGGCTTCGCGCTCCTTGCCGTGGATGGTGGTTCCCTTCGTGGTCGGCGGTCGGCCGACGCCGCATTGCCGGAGTCCGCGCTGGAGCCACGGAGACGGCCACTGTCCCTTCTGGTGGACTTTTCCGCGTCTGGAATCTGCAGGGCCGCCCGGGGCCGCGAGGTGAGGAAATTCGCGGTGCTGCGCAATCTGGGCGCGGAGGCCGACGCGTCTTCGCTGTCGGACGGCAGCGGGCTGCTGAGTGAGCGTTGCTCGGGTTGCCCACAGGGTTCGGCAGGGCCGCTCGAGTGACCCTCGGCGCGCCAGGGGCCCGTTTCGTCGGTGGCTGAACAGGACCTCTCCGTAGTTCCAGCGGTGCCATGAACGTGGTTGTGGGCCCTAGCGTCCGCCCTGACCAAGGCGGTCTGGCAGCCGGCGTGGACGACGAGGATCTGTTCCTCTTCATCGTCTACCGGCAGGTTGTTTACGGCAGCTGCGGCGGCGATGCGGACATCGGCGCACGACAGGCACGTGGTCGTGACCCGACGCATCCTCGCTTCCACGGCTGCATCTCGCGGTAGTTTCGGACGTGCCCAAATCCTTGCGCTGGAGCCTCTCTGTCGGCCTTCGGCACCCTGCAGGCGGATTTCCCCTTCGGGACTCTGGATGCTCTCTCCGTGGCTGTGTACGCGATTTTTGCTAGGCTTCGTTCGGTGTGGGCGTTTCCGGTCGCCGTAGCGTTTCGCGCTGTTGCTGGCTGCCCGCCGGCTGCGCTCCGGCGCGTGCTGGCGGACGTGGCCGAATTCCTGCCCAGCAGCCACGGAGAGCTCCTTGGGTGCCGTCGTGGCGAATCCCCCGCTCTGGCCGTCGCGGCTGCTCTGGGCTCCTGGGTGGGGGATTTCGGTGGCCGAGTTTTCGCGCTGTGGCCTCTCCGGAGTCATCTCCCGCCTTGGCGCCAGGATTTTCCGTTCGTGGCTGTCGGGGTCGGCTCCGGCCCTCAGAGCGCGATTTTCGCCGTTGCCGCTCGGCGGTGGCCTGCTGTGGCGACACCACGCCGCTGTCGGCGTAGGCTGCCCGTGGTGTTCCGCGACCGGTCGCCAGGTGCCCGAATTCTTGCGCTGGAGCCTCTCTGCGGCCTTCTGGCACTTTTGGGGCAGGATTTCCCTTCCGTACTCCGGAGACTCTCTCCGGGGCTCTGCGGGCGATTTCCCACCGGGTCCGGCCGCTGGTGGCCGCCTCCGACGATCTGTCGGTTTTCTCAGGCTTTTCGGCCTCGAATTTGCGAAAATCCGCGAAAATTTCTTTGTGGCTGGCTGCATGCCATTTTTGTCCCCGCCGGGCCGGATTAACCCTGTTATGGCTATGATAGCTCCGCGTTGTGGCGGAGTGACCGTGGGGGGCACGTGGGGGAGTTTCATCGGGCCTTCCTGACCTTGGCGAGGTCGCGGTCGATGGTGATGGCGGAGACGCCGAAGTGGTTGGCCAGGGATTTGCTGGAGTAACCGAGGTCGAACAGCATGGTCACTGTTTCGGCTCGTTCGCAGTAGTCGAAGTCGGGTTCCCCTGGGTGCCAGCTCTGTTGGGCGCGGCGGCTGCCGCGTTCGGCTTGGATGTCGCTGAAGATGCTTTCGCTGAATTGTCTCAGGCTGTACTTGGCGCAGCTTCTGGCTATCGAACGGCATTCCGAGCCGGGCAGCGGGTTCTCGGCGAACTGCTTGATGCTCAGGAAGCGGACGTGTTCGAGCCACTGGCGGTCTGGGTTTGATGTAGGGGAGCGTTAGGCGGTGTTCTTTACCTCGTGCCAAGGCGGGGTCTGTCCCTTCGCGTACCACATGTGACGGCAGTATCCGCACGGGCCAGAGGTCGACCGGCCGCACTGCCGACGGGGGCTGCTGAATACCACGTCGCAGGTTTCTTTCAGTTTCATGTCAACTCCTCCGGTTTTTGGTGTCACCAAATGCTGTTGGAATCTGCCGTTCAGGCCTGTGGCATCAGACAGGCCGGTGGCGTCAGAATCACGCGTTGCGGCGTCCACAGGTTGGCGCCAGGGGCGATGCTGTGGTCGTATCCGTCCTGGCTCCGACCGACGCAGTACACCCTCATGTCGCCGTCGGAGTCCGCATCGCAGCGGTAGTCATCCCTCTGCGTCTGGCTTCGTGTCGTCGTCAAGCCGCAATTCGCACAGCATGGTGCGCGGGTATCCCTGGGGCACAAGATGCGCTTTGGGATGGACCTCCGCCCCGCGGTTGTGCGTTGATGGGAAGCTGCCGTTGATGGGCAGTGTCTTTGCCGGACGCACCGGTGCCGGCGCGGCGCCGGGGTCGTTTTTTGCTGCCGGTGTGGGATTCGATCTCGGCGCAGGTGTGGCCCGATAGGTAGTTGTTCGACACCTGATTCGTCTCTTGCGCGTGGGATTGCAGTCCCCTTACGTCACGCGGAGCTTCGACTGAGAGAAGCGGTGGCAGCGTGTCGGTCAGCTCGGCCAGGAAGTCTGGGTCGATGTGCGGTTCCCGCCACATGCTGATGAATCCCAGTCTTTCTGCCACGAGCGTGATTGCCGGTTCAGGATCGCGTTTGCCCATGAGCCACTCGGCGGTGTAATGGATCATCGTCTCGGGTGCGTCAGTCAGCGTTCGCCAGTATTTGAGATTTGGCTTTTCTCCCTTCAAGTGCATCTCGATGCAGAGTTTCGTGGCTTCCAGCGTTTTTGTTGACATACAGTACAGCCAGTCGGCCCAATTGATGTACCGGGCCCTGTGGAAGTGGTGAATGTAAAGACCAAGTGCGGCTGCCCGCTCCTGCGGCGTGAGTGTGGGGTTCGACAGGGATTCGAAGTAGGGACGCCAGGATTTTCTGATGGCTTTTGCTCGTTCGCTCTCCGAGCAACGCGTCACGGGGTCTGCACCATCTGGGACGTACTTGACGCGTGTTCGGCCGTCTCGGCCGTCCTTCTCAGGTTTGAGCTCCTTGGCCCAGCCTCTCCCGAAGTGAGTGGCATCGAGTTTCTCATTGTCCCTGCCGAATAAGGTGAGGCGACTCGGGAGCCAGCCCCGAAATTTGTCCTCGTCGACCGCCGTGACGTAGGCGTTCACGTTGTACATGCCACCGCTTTTGGCGTGCGCTTCCACCTGCTGGAGTTTGCTGTGATCCATCTCGCCGTCCCAGAGCAGGAGGCCATCGCAGGGTAGGCTGGTTCCGTCGGTCTCTTCTGACAGTGCTTCCTGACTCAGCTGGCTGTAGCGGCGTGCACCGGGCAGCCGTCGTGAATGCTGACGATTTGACGCGAACTTCCTAGCCTCGGTGGGATCCAGCGCCGTGAATGTCAGGATGGTCTGTAGCGGCCCGGGTAGGCTTTGAGCATATCTGACGGGTCTGGTATCTATTCGATACCTGATGCAGTTTTCGCATTTTTTGCAGGAATACGGGGCGCGTTTAATTGACCTGGCCGGCTGTGTTATCGCGTTGTACTGACTGCCGAATTGCAGGCATTGCCATTCTGGCCGGCTGCTCTGTGACGGAGGTAGGTAGGTGAGCTGATTGCTACCTAGGCCTTCGGTTACGTCACCGGAATACGTCGGGACATATTCTTCCCCACCCCCAGTCTTGAAGTGAGAATACATCCCGACATCCCGGGCAAAACCACTCCCACCTTCCAGCCTTCCGTTCCCTTCAGGGCCGCGCCCCTGCTCCGTCCCGTCATCCCGTTCAGGCGTCGCGAGCCAGGTCGCCAGGAGCAGCAGGGCTACCTCACGGCTGGTGGCTCGCTCTGCGCTGCGTTTGCCGTGCGCGGTGCTGTCGCTGCCTTGGGCAATGCCATCGCCATTGTCCCGAGTTTCTGGGTCGTCACCTTCCAGGACTCTCAGGATCATGGCTTCGAGACTGGCCATGGCGGCTTCAAGTGCTGGGTGAGTGCGCAGCCGTTCTTGCAAACGCGCGAGCTCGACTTCTTCGAAGTACGCCAGGTCAAGGGTGGCGGCCCACGGCGGTTCGTAGCCGGCGTTGCCGGTTTCGGGCGTGATGGCGTAGGCGCCGCGCACGGCGGTAGATGGCATGCCCATGCAAAACCTCGCTGCTTGCCGGGGTATCAATCCCGGCGGATTGCCACCATTATAACCTATTGCGAGGTTTTACGTGTTTTTGCGACTTTTGGTAAGAAAAAGCCGCCGGGGCATGCTCGGCGGCTTTCACGTCGTGTCCGTGTTGCCGGTGATAAGTCGGCGGACACGGCGGCGCGAGGTTGCGCTCTCTTGATTCTACGCGATCGTTCCGGTCGCGTCCAAATCCCGGGCAACGTAGTCCTCAAGCATCCACATGATGGCGTCGTTATCCCAGCAATCGCACGGTTCGGCGTGGCTGCAATCTGGCGCATACCGGACGGCGGTGAAAAGGCCGCGGCGCTGCTCGTCCGGTATGCGTACATCGCCGAACACGTCGGGTTCCGAATGCTCGGTCAGCCACTGGCGGGATACTTGCTTGGGCAGGCCGTAGTGGTCACTGATCTCTGGATCCGCCGTGATGGCGATCTCGAGGAAGGTTGGGGTCTGCCCGCATTGGGGGCATATCGTCGGTGCGGCGTCCAGGAGCGCCCAGCCGTACTTCAACTGTGCATGGTCGTTCGCGCACAGGTCCGCTGTAGCAACCGCGGTCTCCGGCAGTGCGGGGCTGCTTGGTGGTGCGTCGTATCCCCCTTCGGCGGCCGTCGTCAGGGAGTTAGCAGGGTGGCCGTTGGTCAGCATGCCGGTGGGCAGGGGCAGTGGTGGCGCTTCTGGGACGTTTTCGCAGAGCAGGGCTTGCATTGCGTCCCATGGACAGTGCCAGGGTGCCGGTGGTGGTGGACTGCCGGGGTTGGCTGCCCATTGCTGCAGGGCGCGCACGGCGCTGTTCGCGGAGCGGTAGCAACCCGTGACCTTCGTGAATATCAAGCCGCCTTGCTGGCGGACTTGGCAGAAGGCGCAGGTGCCCTCGGTCTGGTTGCAGTCGCATCGGTCGGGGTCTTCGACGCTGCCGGACCAGTGAAGGCTGCCGGCCGTGCACGTCGTGGGTACGGCGTGGACTCGTCGGCCGTCGGGCATCCGTCCGGCGTACCAGCCTGATCCGTCTTCGGGGAATGGGTTGCAGTGTTCGAGTTCGAGCTTTGGCATGACGGCTCCATCGATGGATGTGGCTGGGTCGGATGAGGTGGATGTCGGTCTCTTTGGTGGTGTCCTCAGGAGTTTGCCAACCGCGTTGGGAAGGCCCTAGTTTTAGGCGGAAACGGGCCCCGGGCGCGCTCTACGGCCCCTTCAGTATTGGGCCCCTTCACGGGGCATCTCGTCGTGTAGGGGCGTCGTCCGGGAACCAGAAGTTTGGTAGGCGACCGGTTGTTCCCCGTCTTGTTGCTGGGCCCACTGCTGGGTGGACAGAGCTCTGACCTTCGGCTTCACGGGCGGGACCGCTCCGGTCGCTGTGGCTGCGCATTTTGCCAACCAGGGTTCGAGGTTTGGCCTGTCGCGGGTGCCACCGGATGCTTGAGTGCAATTAGTGGAACAGGTAAGAAATGAGGGCAATTAGCCGGTTGAGAGGTGGCATTGGACGGATTTGATTGCTATGGTGATAGAAACAACGACTGTGCGCGCATGGAGCGGGTAAATCGTCATCGCGCTCTGAGGGATCACGAATGGTGGTGGACTACATTCGAATGCTTGAGGCCGGGCTGCGGGAACATGCCCGGCAGGCGGCGGCGGACAGACGGGAAGGTGAGGACCTCGTGCGGCAGGCGGATGGCGTAGAAAAGTGGGTTGCGGGGCAAGAAAGGATCCTCGAGCAGCTCAAGGCTGCGTTGGGCATCACGGATGATGCGACCGACGGGGACGGGGCCTGGCAGGCTGGCGGCGAGGCCGGTGGTGTTGCCGGCGAGAGTCCGGTTTACGAGCGTGGCTCCACAATCAGGCAGACCCTTGGCGACAATTGGGAGTACCTCCTACCGGAGTACTTCTCACCGGACAAGGACGAAGAGACCCGAGAGCCCATTTACGACGTCGGTGTCGTGTCCGGGCTGAGGAACAGTCGCGAACGGGCACTGGCTGCAGCACGAGTTTACGGGCCGAATCTCAGGGAAGGGGCCTTGGCAAAGGCCATTTTCCTCACAGGGGAGACGCGCGCTGCTGACGCCGCGTCAGTTCGTGGCTCTCTGGGTGGGTTGGTGAAGTACGGCGCCGAATGGCGGCGTGAGCGTGGCTCGTTGATCTACGAGGGCAAGGATTTGAAGCCTGATTGGGAGACGATTCGTCGGCTGTCTGCCACCAGGAAGGAACGACAGCAGCTGGTACAGCCAGAGGAAGATTACTCTCAAAATGAGAGTTGATGAGATTTAGTAGTCTTGTTGTTTGGGCCCTCAGGGTTTCGCCCTTCCTGCCGGGGATGCCCCAGTTTTCGACGGAAACGGCCCCCGGGCGCGCGCCACGGACTCCTGGGTAATCGAGGACCTTAGCTGCTCCGAACGGCGCTACGGGCCATCTGCTCGTGAAGCGGCGTCCGGAGGGAAGCCGGAGTCGTGACGTACGTCAGGTGCTGCCCCGTTTTTTATCTTGGCCCACCGCTTGGTGTACGGGAATGTGTGGCGTACTGGTCTGCGGGGGGCGGAGGTCCTTGCGCTCGAGTGGTGGGATCTCGACTACGGTGGCGATCCGGCGACCTTGCACGTTCGTCGGTCGAAGACACGGAAGGCTCGTACTGTCCGGATGCGCGTTGAGCTGGTCCACCTCTTCACGAACCGGCTGGCGAATCGGTCACCGCGGGGCAAGGCGGTAGACATCAGCATGAGAACGGTGCTGTGGCACATCGCTGATGCGGTGGTGGCCTTGGGGCTCGTTGAGGAGGCGCTTGGGAACGGGGAGCGATGCCCTGGCGCCCACGGCCTGCGGCACGGCATTGGCTGATGGTCAGGACGGTGCCGCTGAACGTCGTGAGCCAGTGGCTGGGCCAGGCCTCCGTTCAGGTCACGTTCCGGATCTACCTGCCCATCGCAGGCCGCGACTACGGGGCGGGGAATGTGCCCTGACAGTGGTAGCGCCGCCGGCTACTCGCCCCGTTCCGGGTACCCGGAACGGGGTGCTTTTTTTGGCTTGTCGTGCCCCGGGACGGGTGTCGAGATCGTTTCGCCGCCCGGGGTGTATTTCGCGGTTTTTCGTGCTCAAAAACGCCGATTTTTGGCGATTTGGTGACCGCTGCGAAAGCGCGCTTTTGGGGTCATTACAATCCGGGCAAAGGAACCGAAAGACGGTAATCGGCATGGGCGAAAAATTCGAAACGGCAACCGTGGCCGAAGGAATTTTTCGAGCGTGTGCTAGACGCCATGAATCAGTCGTTGACAGCAAATGAAACACCCGACGGGCTTGTTGACGCTTCTGCGCTCGTCGCCGAATGGTGGGAGAACGTGGCGGGGCGCCGACTGCCTGGTGAAAACGGCGGCTTCACCGTCTTTGCGATTGAGTTTTGGGATGGCTGCCGTTACGTCGGGGTCACCGAAATGCGCATTCTGGACGCGGTCGACGATTTGGTGGCTTCTCCGTTCTTGGAACGCCGGAGCCTGTTCGTTTCTGATCACTGCGGCCAGATGGGCTACGTGGTGAGGTGCGTTGGGTCAGACTTGGCGCAGGAACTTGCGGAGCAGCTACGTTCTGGCCTGGTGGAGCAGTTGGCCGTCGACAGTGATCCGAAGGAAGCCGGCGTTGTCGTTGGCGACGGATGCGTCTTTGCTGCGGTTCCGAAGGCGCCGATTCGCAAGAGCTTCGGCGACTGGGTGAAGACGCGGGAGCAGGGCGTTAGTGGGGGGATTCCTGAGTAGGAAATACCGTTAACAGGCATTAACGGAATTGAAATTTCGCCCCCAAATTATGACACGCCAGCCCCCTTTCTGAGCCTTTTTCGGGACCACGATTGCTAAAATCGGCTAAGCGCAAAAATGTTCTAAAACGAAGATGAATCCGGGAGGTTGACATGGTACAGAGAAGGTCTCGCCGACTGTCGGCGGATGACGGGTCCTCGGGCGGCAGGAGGTCGCTGCTGGCGCTGCGGGCACGGGGAGACAAGGCTCGCGAGATTGAGGCGCGGATCGCGGCGGGGGACATACCCGTTGGACTTACCGTCGAGGAGTACCAGCGCCGGATTCCGGGCGTGTTCGACGGGCTTGCGGTTAGCACCAAGGACACCTACGGGAAGTTTCTCTCGTACTTCGAAGCGTGGTGCGCTTCCCGCGAGACCGGTCTCTCTGAGATCGAGACCGACCACGTCGTCACCTATCTCGAAACAGCCCGTGAGCGGTCAGTCGATCCGGTTTCGGTGCCGTGGTTGCGCAGCACCGTTGCGGCCGTGCAGATGGGGTTGGAGTTCCACGTCGGCGGCCAAAAGGTGGACTGGGCGGAGGTGCGTCTGTGGATAGATGACCAGCGCCAGGAGAAGCCGGAGGCGCCGGTCAGTGCCGATGGTCTCACCTGGTCGCTGATCCGGCGCGTGGTGGATGCGGCCTGGGTGCCTCTCGAAGGGGAGTGGCCGGAAAAGACGCGCCAACGGGCTACTTTCGATACGGCGCTTCTCCTGCTCATGTGGGGGTGCCTGCTGCGTCGCGGCGAGGCCGCGGCCGTGAAGTGGGGCGACATCTCGACCGAGCAGCAGGGGAACCATGTGTACGGCGTTTTGCACATCCCCCGCAGCAAAACGGACCGGTTTGGACGGGGGGAGGTGGGCTACGTGCATCTGGGGACTCTCGCAGCCCTGCAGGAGATGGCCAACGCCTGCGGTCGTGATCCCTCGAAGTCGAAACATTTGGTGTTCGGCATTGGCGGGCGTCAGATCAGCAACCGGATCGGCGCGGCGTGCCAGCGCGCGGGCCTGCGCGGCCGGTGGAGCGGGCACTCGCCGCGAGTGGGGGCTTCCCACGACCTAGTGAGTCACGGGTTCTCCCTGCTGGAGACGATGCAGGCCGGACGGTGGGTGCGGCCCGAGACGGTCTCGAGGTACGTGCGCTCGATTGCCCTCGGCGACAATGGGATGGCCCGGCTTATGGCGGACGACGGGGTGGGAATGGCGATGGCTCCCGTGCTGATTGGCGGGGGTCGCCAGGACCTCTTTGACAGAGACGCAAACAACCGGTGACGGAGGGCTTGGCATGGGAGAAAAATACCTGGATATGACTGCCATGGGCGCGGCGGCACCTGGAACGTCGCAGCTCGGTCAGGCGGAAGACGCCTTGGCGGTAGGGCTCTTGGTGGTGAACGCCCTCGAACTTGCCGAGTCCACGAGACGAAACTATCGACGGTCGTGGCGTGCCTGCTGTGAGTGGTTTGCTGCGATGGGCTTGGACCCCTTGGCTAGGCTTTCCGCATTTTCAAGCGGCGTAGGCGAGGGAATCCACCATTCGGTGGTACAGAGTGGCAGGGAGTTCCCGTACATCGGGGTCGCCAGTCGACAGTTCGAAACCCTCTGACGCCAGCCACAGGTGGCGTCGCACCAGGGCGATGGCGTCCACGAAGGTCGGCGACGGTTTGTCGTACCAGGCGGCCCTGCGCTGGGTCATGGGGTGCTGTTTCTGCAGGGCGTGGGCGGCCAGGGTGGTCCAGGAGAAGAGACCCAGCAGGACGGGGGTAGTGCGGGCGATGGCCAGGTCGGACCATTGGCGCTGGGTCTCCACTCCCAGGTGGGTGCGCACCTCCTGAAAGGTCACTTCCAGTTGCCAGCGCAGGACAAACCACTGGAGGATCTGGGTCGGGTTCGCCGACGGGTCGGTGCAGAGCAGGGCCTGGGGGTCGAAGGCGCCCTGGGGATCGCGGATCAGCACCCAGCGGATGGTGACGGCCGGTTTGCCCGAGCGGTACCAGACAGCGGTCTGGGAGGTGAGTTCCACGGTGCGGGTGGTGCCGTCGTACCAGGACACCGCGGCGACGGTCCACGCCACGTCGGCTCGCTCAAGGAGCGTTTTGAGCGAGGGTCGCCGCTCGCCTTTCAGCGGCGGCCGGCCGTTCTGACCCGGCTGACGAGGCGGCGCTGGCGCGTACAGAGCGGCGTCCAGGCGCAGTCTGGCGATGAGGGTTACGGGTTCACGGAGCGACTGGCAGCAGCGCAGCAGGTCCAGTACGGCGTAGCCGTTGTCGCCCACCAGGACCAGCTTACGCTGGGGCAGCCAGCGGCGCAGTTGCATGACCATCTGGCGGGCCCAGTCGGTCACCTTCTTGTGCCGGCGTCCCTGCTGCTGGTGGTAGCGAGACGAGGGCGCCAGCACCGTGAGCACCGGCAACGCCCAATGGCGTCCCGCCCACGGCACGTGGCCCAGCCACATCAGGGAGATCCAGCGCAGCCCGCTGGCCTTGACCAGCTGATGGCGGCTGGAACGCACTGGGTCGCGGTAGATGGCCCGCGCCTTGATCTTGGCTCCACGACGTCGTTCCAAGGTTTCGTCGATGCCGAAGATCAACGGGCCGTCGCCGCGATCCAGATGCTGGAGTAGGAGCACCAGCAGGACGTGGGCTACCCCACGGGACGACCACACCGCTCGGTTGAGCACCGCGTGGTAGCGGGCGTAATTCCGGTCGTCGCTCAGTCCCATGACGCGGAGCGCCGCGGCCACGGTGCGTTGGCCCGGGGTCAGGATCGCGCCGACCAGCAGTAGTTGGGCTTTCCGCCAGGTTGGGGTGGTGAACAAAGTTGCGAAGGGGAAGAGAAGGGCTACAATGGCGTCGGGCAGGGTGAGCATGGTCGGGCCTTTCCGTCGAAAGTGGGGTCAGGCCAGCTTACCCTGTCTTTTTACTTTTTCTAAATTTTGCAGAAAGTCCAGCTTGGATGCCGAGTGGGATCAAGTGTTGGAGTTTATGCGCTCGGAGAATATCGGCGGCGTCCGTGCCGCCAGGAAAGTCATCGGCCACGTGTACCACGCGCGCGGCATGGCGTCTCCGGCGGCTGACCGTCGCGTCGGCTACGCGCTGGGGACGCGACAGGCGGCCTGGCAGGAGAACGTCGGCGAGGATCGGCGTCAGAGCATGATCCGGAGCCAGGCCGACTACGAGGGGTGGTGCAGTCGCCATGGCCTGGATCCGGCGCCGGCCAGCGGGGAGCAGGTGGTGGCGTTCCTCGAGAGCCTGGGAGACCGGGGGTCTGAGGCTATGGTGCGGGCGGCCAACGTGGCGGTGTCCTTCTACCAGATGGAGCGTGGATTCCGGGCGACGGAGGATCATCCGGCGGTGCGGGAGATGTTGCGCGCCAGACGTGCCCGCAAAACGGCCGGCGACGGGATCGTTGGTTTCAGGAACGAACGCCCCGGGGGCGTTGTCGCCCGACATCGGCGTCATTGGGAGCACTGGCGTGACGACCGGGGGATTAGACCGGGAGCGGCCACGGCTGATGATGTGCTGGGCTACTTGAGGGGCGTGGAGCACCAGAAGGTGGCGGGGCAGCGTCTTCATCATCTGCGAAAGTCCTGTCCGGAGGAGGGCGCTCTGTGGTCGGATGAGGCGTCCCAGTGGCTCGCTGGGTTCCGGTCTCATCTTGCCGCCGGCGATGTGCCGGGCGTGGTGTTGAGAAACCGGACCCGCACGGTGCTGGAAGAGTGGGAGGCCGACGCCGAGGCGCTGGCCAGTGGTCCGGTCAGGGTACCAAAGGGGTTGACCCTCGAGGAGGTGACCCGCCGGCGCAGGTCGGCTGCGGCCCCTCGGCTGTCGCCGAATGTCCTCGAGGGATACGCACTCGCCTGGGCGGAGTTCACCGACTGGCTGCAAGAAAGGCAGATTGTCCTCGGAGAGGTGGAAGAGGAGACGGTGCGGGTGTTCCTCGAGATCAAGGCCGAGTCAAACCGGGTCAACACCCTTCGAAACAAGCTGTACGGCGTCGCGTACGGGTTTGGGCGCAAGGGTTTCGTGTCTCGGGACAATCCGGGGCTTGGCGATGATCCGGCCCTTTTCCTCGAGGACCTGAAGCTTGAGCGCAAGGAAGCCGCGTCTCAGATGGACCCCATACGGGAAGCTGAGTTCAGGGCGATTGAGGAGACCGCGATGGTGCCGCGTCTTGGGGAGAGGGAGTCTGCGGCTGAGATCCGCGGTGCCCGCACGATTGCGTTGGTGCGGATGATGTTCGACGGCCTGCTGCGGGGCGCCGATGCGCGGCGGGCGATGTGGTCCCACATTTCGAGGTCTCCGGACGGCAGCGGTGTCTTGCTGTTGCCCTATTCGAAGACGGACCGCTACGGCCGCAGCGACGTAGCGTACGTGTCGCCTCAGGCTTTGCACTACCTGGATCTCATGCGCGATCTCATGGGATTCTACGGGGCAGACGAACGGGCAGACGGCCGTATTTTCTGGTCGAACCGGAGCGTGTTGGAGAAGACGATCAAGCAGGCGGCTGCCGATGCCGGGCTGGAGGGGCGTTACGGCGCGCACAGCATGCGGATCGGCGGCGCGCAGGAGCTGTGCATGGCCGGCTTTTCGTTTCCCATGATCATGCTGGCCGGTAGGTGGAGTGAGGTGCGAACCGTGAAATTGTACGTTCGCAACATCGCGGTGCAGGACTCGGCAATGGCGAAGCTCCAGCGGATTCTCCTGAGCGGGGAACACCGGCTTGGGCCGGAAGCCAGGGGCGCCGACGTGATGACCTGCTACAACGCCGTGAGGTTTACCGTTGGGTAGCCGGGAGATCATCAGGACGTTCAGCTGCTGCACCAGACCAACCAGCGGTGGTTCGGCGTTCCGCTGCGCTTCAGAAGTCGAGCGTGGTTCCTTGGCGTGCCCAATGGTCGACGTCCACATGGTGTTGGCTCGTGTCCAGCGGCACGTCTTGCCAGGCCACGGGACGGCCCACTTCGGGTTCGCCAAGCGGCAGCAGTCATTGTCCAATCGGCTGGTTCACTTCAAACACAAACTGGAGGTGTACGAATGGAAGACAACCGCATTGATCCTATGGGGTCGGATGACGCCCGAGTCGGCGGCAAGGGACAGCCGTCAGTTCACCGGCGTTTCCTTGATGCTCACGAGGTGGGTGGCGTTCTGGCCATGGTCAGAGACTGTGGCGCTTGGTGGGCGGTGACGTGCTGCCTGATCTTCATGGCTTTGACCTGCGTCCGCAGTCGCGAGGCCATGGGTGCCACTTGGGACGAGATTGACTTTGACACAGCGGTTTGGACGATTCCCGCCGACCGGACGAAACGTGGTGTTCCCCACCGGGTGCCCCTGTCTGTCCAGGCTTTGAAAGTATTGGACTACGTCCGGAAGCAGGGTGGCGGCCAAGGCTTGGTGTTCCCGTCGCGACGTGGGGGCAAGGTCATGGGCAGCGGCATGCCTTCTTTGATTTCTCGGAGGTTGGAGACGCCTGCCGTGTGGCGTGGGTTCAGGCCCAGCTTCAAGAGCTGGGCGATTGGGCGTGCGGACATTCCGGTGCTGGTGACCCAGATGATCTTGTATCAGGCGCGTTCATACACCGTCCTGCAAGGGGACGAGACGAGCGACCACTTCGAGCAGCGCCAGCGCGTCATGCAAGAGTGGGCCGACTTCCTGACCCGAACCATGGGACCGGTCGTGCCCGCCGATGCTGACCGACGGTGAGATCACGATGGCTTGCCGCGCTGCTGGCGGGGTTCCTGGACGAGGGTTCACCAATGATTACGCTGAGCAACCGATGATGGCTCGACGCTCGGTGCATGGGTCTCGGGCGCAGGGACGGGTGGAGAGCGCCTTCGAGGTGTTCGAAGGCGTTCTTCACCGGTTCCTCGATGTCTTCCTGCGTGTACCCGACTACCCGCACGGCGTCGATGGCAACGAGCATGGCGCGGAGGCCTTCGCTTTGCGACGGCATGATGGTTCCTGGTTCAGGGCTGATCGGACGCTGGTTGGTCGCGCAAGCCTGCCATCCGGCGGATCCGGCCGAGGCGCCTTGGGTCAGCGGTCTCCGGTGGCGGCGTCTCGGTCGTCGAACAGGCGAGACCGGGCCGGACGGCCAGTGTGGCGGTCTTGCCCCGCAGCCGGAAGGCGTCCTGGCCCGTCAGGATGCGGGCAGCGAACTGGCCCTTATGTTGGGCGCCGGTGTTACTGGGACGCGGCACGACTCTTCGGTTCTGCTGTAGCGGTCGTCAGTCTGCTGTTGAGAAAAACCGCCGGCTGTGCCCACCGCATCGACGTTCGTGTGGATGGTTTTTCCTGTGTCGAGGATCTCCGGCGGGTCAACCATCCCGGGCGGACCGAAGCGGTTCCGGATGTCTCGGGGCATTCGTCGCGACGCGCTAATCAATTCCAACGGTGTTGGGGTGCGCTTCCTCGCCCTCGCCTTGGTCGTCTGGGAGCGACAGAAATTGGTCGATGGCGGCGGCCGGAATGATGATGCGCTTTCCAATTCGAGTGCAGCGGATCTCGCCGCGCCGGATTGCCTCTCGCACCAGCCACTGGCTGACGCCAAGCACGTCAGCGGCTTCTGAGACGCTGTAGGCTTTTTTGAGGTTTTCCATTGGACCGTTCTCCATCCGGTTTCGTACGTTGCGTTGAGCAACGTGACGTGGTGGCGTTTGTGGTTTCGCGCGGGATTGTAACGTCGGTTGCGGTTGCGTTATCCCGGGCGAGAAAATGGCGGTTTTTCGGCCGCAGATCGCCCGTGATATGGCGCTCCGCCGCGCCATTCCCGCACTCGCGGTGGACGAGTAACGGCGCAGTCGAAAACATGGGGAATATCGCCCCGGGACGCGATACAGATTCGCCGGCGTCGGATCAGCCGTTGGCCCGACCGGGCCTGTGCCTCGCGGCGGACCGGGTCTCCTCGGGCAGCGAAGCCCCGTCATTCGCAGACCCAAGGTCTGTCCGCCCTTATCGAATGACGCGCAACGTTTCGTCGACGCTGTGGCCGTCCGTGACTCATTGACTGGCGGAACTCTTTCCGCGAGTCCAATCGGACCAACTAACAAGGAGGAAATCATGAGAGGAGAGATCGAACAGCGGAGCCCGGGCTCCTGGCAAATCCGGGTGTTCCTAGGCCGTGATGAGCACGGCAAGCGCATCCGAAAGAACGAGACTGTCCGGGGGAAGAAGGCCGACGCTGAGCGGCGCCTCCGCGAAATTCTGGGCCAGATGGACCACGGGGTGGTCCCCTCCGTTGAGCGCTACAAGCTGGCCGAATGGCTAGAACTGTGGCTGAACGATGTCATTGCTCCGGAGAAGGAGCAGAAAACATTCGACCGTTACGAGGCGGCCAGTCGTCTCCATGTCGTACCGAACCTCGGGAACGTGGAGATCTCGAAACTGTCGCCGCGCCATGTGCGTGAGTTGGAAACCAAGCTGCTGCGTGACGGCATGGCTCCGAAGGGAGTTCAGTTGGTCCACATCGTCCTGAGTGGCGCCATGAAGCACGCACTTCAAATGGAGCTAATCTCGCGGAATCCGGTGGCGTTGGTTTCCCCTCCATCCGTGCCGTACTCTGAAGCTTACAGCCCTGACATGGCGCAAGTGAGAGCCGTGATCGCCGCAGCAGAGTCCACCGGCCACTACCTGTGGCCCTGTGTCTACCTGATCATCTACACTGGGATGCGGCGCGGAGAGGCGTTGGCGTTGGCGTGGGAGAATCTGGACCTGGAAGGACATACGCTCCGAGTCGAGGCATCGCTTGTCGTCGCCAAAGAAGGCGGCATCGTGAAACACCCAAAGACAGAAAGTGGGCGACGTACCGTGGACCTCGACGCAGAGACGGTCGCGGTGCTCCGCGAGCACGAAGGCCGGCAGCAAGAACTTGCCGATCAACTGGGTGTGGAGCCTCCTGAATGGGTTTTCCCACGCCAGGACCTGTCCGGTTGGTGCCATCCCAACACCTTGGGGTATTTCATAAAGAGCTTACGCGAAAGGGCTGATTGTCCTGACTTGACGGTGCGGAGCCTGCGGCATTTCCACGCATCCATGGCGTTGGAGACGAGCAAGAACCCAATCGTGGTCGCGAAACGAATTGGTCATGCCAAGCCCAGCACCACGATGAACACCTACGGTCATGTACTGCCCGGTTGGCAGAGCGAAACGGCGGAGGCCGTTGCCGAGAAGATCAACGGGGACTCGTGAATTTTGTGGGACAAATGTGGGACAAACCCGCAGCACCCTGCCTTGTTGGGCTGTGTTAGACTGCGCTCCGTAAGTAGGAAATCTCGTCCAACAGGGCCCTGCAACACCCGACTTTAACCAAGTTGGCGAGTCCCTCCCTCGGCACCAATTCTCCGATTTCCTACTCAGAAACGGCTCCAAACGGGGCCGTTTTCGCTATTTTGCCGACCATTTGCCGACCAAATCCACAACCGCCGACATCGCTCTACCGCACTGGGCTTCACTCAGCGCGTTTTCGTAAGTCTCAATACTGCCGGCGCACCGTGCCAACTCGTAAGCTGGGCTTCCCGCATTTCAAGCGGCGTAAGCGAGGGAGTCCACCATTCGGTGATCCAGAGCGACGGGCAATTGCTGCGTGTCGGAGTTGCCTGCCGACAGTGAGAAATCTTCCGACGCCAGCCAAAGGTGGCGTCGCACCAGGGCGATGGCGTCCACGAAGGTCGGCGACGGCTTGTCGCACCAGGCGGCGGTACGCTGGGTGATAATGGGCGGCCAGGGTGGTCCAGGAGAAGAGACCCAGCAGAGCCGGCGTGGTGGCGGGCGATGGCCCGTTGCCTCATCGAGGAATGTTATCGAAACGTTAGCACCGGGAATCCGTTCCAGCCACCGCCATTTCCGACGGTCCGCTGGGTGCCGTTGATGCTGCAGCAGTCCCGGCGTAAACCAGCTCCTTGGCCATGATGCCCCGCCACTCTTTCAGCCGGCGCTGCATGGTTCGCAACTGAGCCTCGCTGAACCGGTCCGGGTGTTCCGACTTCAACCGTCCCATCAGTGCCTTGCCGGTTGCATCCGGCTCGGCCCGCAACCAGACCAACACGTTTCCCCAAACGCCCTCGAATGGGTCCTTGCGAGTGCGCCAGTGCCGAGGTTTTCGCACGCGAGCTGCGTAGGTGGGCCGGACCTCACTCTCGCGCCACAGCCTGGGCAACTTGGCGAGGAACTTGCTCAGGCTTTCACCATGCGGGGTCTCCCGCACTTCCGGTGAGGTCGCCGCCATCAGGGAGGACTGGGCTTCGCGGATCGCGTGCAGCAACAGCACCGGGTCCAGCCCAGACCGGTAACGGATCAGTGCCGCCCTCATCTCATCACTGGTTACGTCATGCTGGATCAACCGATCGCAGGGCATGGTGGACTGACTGTAGCGCTTCACGGTCCTGCTTCCGTCCCTGGTCTTGTCAATCAGCTTGAACGAGGGCTGGAAGAAGTTCACGTACAGCCGCAACGCCCTGTAGAGTTGCGCCATGGTCTGTCCCTCGACCTGGTCGGAGTGGCGGTCATGACCTACGAAACACCGCACTACGTTGCCGTTCTTCTGCTCGATCCAGGCCTGGTTGTTGCTGCAGTAAGGTCGGGAACGGGTGATCTCGATGCCCCGGTCGGTACAGTACCTGATCAGCGTCTCGTTGATGAACGCACCGTCGTTGTCCGAGTCGATGCCGCGGGTGCGAAAAGGCAACCTCTGACCGATGGCTTCCAGCCCCTCCACGATCAAGGACTACTCCCGGACCAGGAGAGCAACGGCTTCGGTCCACCCAGTGCAGATATCGGTGGCGACCAGGCTGTGGATGAATGATCCGGACAGGGGTCCACCGCTGTGAACCACCAGATCAACTTCCAGATAGCCCGGTGGCGGTCCGTTCCAGTCGTTGTACGTACGCACCGGAACCCGCTTCCCCATGGACCGCCGGCGCCGAGGCCTCCGCCGACTGCCCGCCGTGGGACGGATTGGTTTCAGGAGACGATCCAGGGTGGCCGCGCTGGCCGCTAACAGTCGATCCCGCACCTTTTGGTCAAACGCGAGGTGACCATGGCGCTCCATGGACTCCACCAGATGCGGCATCGCCGCCTTCAAACGCTTCCCGGAGATGCGATCGGCAGCTTCCCAGATCACGATCACCGCTTTTCACTGCCGACCCACCTGACAACTTCTTCACCGTTTACCACCACCAAACCCGGTACGCGCAAGGTCAAACTTCAAGTGGGCAAAATTTCAACACAATGATATAGTTGGGTTATGATTCCAGATTTCGAGGCAGACGGCAATTTGCCACCAGGTATCCATTGGGCAACTTGGGACGAAATATTCACCAGGTTCGGAGCCACAACTTGGCGCCGCGAACTTCTCCGCGGATTGCAAGCTGCCCTAAACGCGCTGCAAGCAGCCGGGTGTCAGACGGTTTACGTGGACGGCAGCTTGGTAACCAGCAAATTACGACCGGGAGATTACGATGGTTGCTGGGAGGAAGCTGGCATTGATTTTTCAGCGCTGGACCCAGTCCTACTCGATCTTGGACCAGGCCGCGTGGCCCAAAAGGCAAAGTTCGGTGGTGAGTTGTTCCCGGCATCCATTTCGGCTGACCCAGAAGAACACACCTTTTTGGAATTCTTCCAGATCGACAAGGAGACGGGCCGAAAAAAAGGCATTATTGCCCTGGACCTAGGAGGGCTGACGTGATCAAGAATGAGAGGCAATACCGGATAACTCGGGCTCAGGCCGAACGGTTTTCCCAGGCATTGCTCAAGTTCGAAAGCCAAGGGTCTGAACCCGCCGGAGTGCATCCCTTGCTGCACAAAGCCAGAGGAGACGCCCTAAGGGGTCAATTGGCCGACCTTGAGGCTGAGCTACGCGAATACGAAGCGCTGAGGGCGGGACAGTTCGAATTCGACCAACTCAAGACCATCACCGAGTTGCCTGTGGCGCTAATCAAAGCGCGTATCGCGAGGGGGCTCAGCCAGCGCGACTTGGCCAACCGCCTGGGCATCAAAGAGCAACAGATTCAGCGTTACGAAGCGTCGGAATATGGGTCTGCAAGCTTGGCAAGGATCAGAGACGTTATCAATGCGCTGGGTGTGGACGTGGACGAAACACTCCTCGCCGGGCAGGAAAGTACGCCACTGCCTGTCTTGATTAGCCGAGTGTCGGCGGTCGGACTCCCGCCGAACTTCGTCAGAAAACGCTTGGTTCCTCGCCAGCTATGGGCGTCCGGTCGTGGGTCCGAAGAACCTGCCGAGACGTCCCTTGTCAGCGCGGCGGTTGAAACCATTGGGAAGATCTTCCAGTGGTCGCCAGGTGAATTGCTGGGTACCAGCGACCTTAAACTTGAACCTGCCTCGGGAAGTACGCGGTTCAAGATGGCCGTCAACGCCAGTCAAGATCGGGTCAGCGCTTACGCCTTCTACGCTCACTACCTATCTCTCATCGCGATACAAGCGTGTTCACATCGCCCCATCAAACCAGTGCCGACGGACCCTAACGATATTATCGCTACAATCCCGTTCAATCCTGAGTTCTCCGCTTTGCAAGCCGCAGTCAACCACGTCTGGGACTTGGGGATACCCGTACTACCCCTAGATGACCCCGGCGCATTCCATGGAGCCTGTTTCAGGGAGAACGGCCGAAACGTGATCGTGTTGAAACAAAGGAGCACCTCCGAGTCCAAGTGGGCATACGACCTTTTCCATGAACTGTGGCATGCCGGGCAAGAACCTGACTTGCCGGAGCGGACGGTGCTGGAGGCGGAAGAAACGGCCCCTGAACGACGAGAATCGGATGAGGAAAAAACTGCGAGCCGCTTCGCAGCTGCGGTCCTTCTCCGAGGCAGAGCTCAGGATCTGGCCCGCCAGTGCCTGGCCGAAGCCAACCACGATATGAGGCGACTAAAGGCTACGGTTCAGAGGGTTGCGGACAGAGAAGGGGTCCCGGTCGATGCATTGGCGAACTACCTGGCTTTCCGCCTCGCCGCTGAACAGGGGGAGAACTGGTGGGCGACCGCCAATACCCTGCAGCCAGCTGGCAACCCTTGGAGCGTCGTTCGCGACGCGTTTTTTGAGCGCGCGGATTTCACCAAGCTCGCCCCTCCAGACCGGGAACTTTTGGCTCAAGCCCTCACGCCCTGGGAGGACATGGATAATGCCTGACAATCCAGCTTGGAACGTAGAAGAACCGCTCGAAAAGGTCACCTGCAGCAGCTCCGATTGCGAGCGGGACTTGCACTCATTCCGTCGTATGTATCCGCGGAAGGGGCAATCATACCGAAACGTGCAGTGCCGCGTATGCGGCGTGGACCTCATTGATTGGAGCCGACTGGACCGCCAAGACCTCAGCGATGCGAATTACACGATCCGCAGCTTGGAACTGGAACTGATCAGGCACGTGTACTGGCATAAGCCCTTCGACCAAACGGCCGTCAACCACGCCAAAAGGAAAGGCCGCGTGGGGTTGCGTACCGCAGCGGAACGGAGGTTGATCAGCTCGTCGCCCCGACCAAGTGCAAACTGCCCCGCGATGGAGGCCAGACTCCATTTACCGGGAACGTCCTCTACTACGCCCAGCACGCCACCGCAACATGCTGCCGGAAGTGCATCCAAGAATGGCACGGGGTTCCCCGAGAACGTCCGCTAACGAACGAGGAAGTCGGCTACATGACGGAACTACTGATGATGTACGTTGAAAAGCGGATGCCGGAATTGACCCTGAACGGAGAGAAAGTTCCCCGCCGACGAAGGAGATAATCGGCAGGTTCGGAGGAAGAAATCATGGGATCTTTGATTGACACTGACGACTGGTCTAGACAATGGCGAAGGGCCGGCATAGACGTTGATGCCAGACGGATTCTCGTCACCAATTTCGTAGGGAGCGAACAGGAACGGGACTTGTCCGAGCCGGCCAACTGCGGAGGGTTGGGGCGGATCAGGCACTTCAAACGGGCCACCAGCCGAGGCTGGCCTGCCAATCCGTTGCCCATCGATCCGGCATACAAGGCCCTGGGAACACCTCAAGGCGATTCCTTGCGGGCTCAGGTGTTCCAAAACGCAGTATGCAACTGGCGTTGCTGGTACTGCTTCGTACCCTTCAGCCTGCTGTCGGCAAACCCCAAGCAATCTCGCTGGGTTACGGTGCCTGAGCTGATAGATCTATATCTGGAACAGCCGGACAGGCCAGCGGTGATTGACTTGACCGGTGGACAACCGGACCTCACCCCTGAGTGGGCACCGTGGATGATCAGGGAAATCCAAGCCCGCGGTCTGGAAAACGACGTCTACCTTTGGTCCGACGACAACCTGAGCACTGATTATTTCTGGCGGTACCTGAAGGACGACGATATCGAACTGCTCCGCAACGCCAAGAAGTACGGACGGGTAGGTTGCTTCAAGGGGTTCGACGAGGAATCGTTTTCCTTCAATACGCTGGCGGATGGATCCCTGTTCCAGCGGCAGTTTGACCTGTTCCGCCGTTTCTCCGAATTAGGCCTCGACCTATACGCCTACGTCACATTGACGTCTCCAACCTCAGCCCAGATAACCGACCGTATAAGACGATTCGTGGACGCGCTGCAGATGGTGCATGAGAACCTGCCCCTGAGAACCGTACCCCTGGAAATTCAGATGTTCGCGCCGGTACATAGCCGCGTCAAACAAGAGCAAAGGGAAGCCCTCCAAACGCAACACGCTGCGGTGGAAGTCTGGAGCAGGGAGCTCGAAGACAGGTTCCGCGCGGCGGAACGGACCCTGCCAATAACCGAAGTATCGCTGGTGAAGTGAGTGGTATGCCGGCGTCAATTGGCGAGTTTCCGCCCGTGACCGGATATCGACGCGACGTCGATCATTGGATCATTCAGGCGTACGAAGCGGGTGCCAAGGATTTCTGGCACTTGGTCTCTCTACTCCCCGGGGTCTTTCCGACCGAAGTCCGGGAAGCCTTGGCGCGATTGGTCGCAGCGTCGAAGGTCCCGGAACATCTCGCGATTGAAGTTGAGCAACGAAAGCGAGCCAGGGGTTCCGACTCGCAAGTCCCCGGCTCGCCCATGGAAAATCCGCTTGCCTCCGATTGGCGATTCACCAAAGAAACCGCAGAGTATCTGTTGGAACGGGTTATCGCATCGACCGAACCCATGCAAACCATTGCTCTGTTGGGCTCACCTTCGGTGTACCGCTTGGAGGCACGGCATGATGTCCCGAGGAACTTCATTCTGGTCGACCAGAATGAAGCGTTTGCAGCTTGCCGTTCGCATACTGTCTCGTCGGATTCATTCCGATGCCTGGACCTGCTGCGCGATCTCATTGAGCTGCCAAACGTTAGCGCTGTCCTTGCTGATCCTCCCTGGTACGAGAATGAAACGTTGGCATTCCTGAAAGCGGCGGCTCTGATTTGCGCTGACGAAGGGCCGGTGCTGCTGGGCGGAACGCCTGACGGCACCAGACCCGGTGTCGCCGATGAGAGGCAGCGCATCATCTCCGGCGCGGAAAAACTGGGCCTGAGGTTTTTGGGAACAGAGCGCCTCGCGCTTTCTTACGCCACGCCGTTCTTTGAGTACAACGCCTTGCGCGCTGCGGGATTTGCACACGTGGCGCCGGATTGGCGTCGAGGCGACCTTTTGATTTTCAGGCGGTCTGGGAACCCACTCCCCGGTCCAACGCCTTCAGTCTCATCCGGGCCCAAGTGGGAGCGTGTCGATGTCCTTGGGGCCACGGTCTGGGTTCGCCCGACAGAGAAGCCATCGTTCGTTGCCCCCACACTCGTGCCACTCGTCCCAGGGAACGTCCTGCCCAACGTAAGTCGCAGGGATGAACGCCGCGGAGAGGCCGATGTTTGGACATCAGGCAATCGGATCTTTCGCTGTGACGGAGCCCATATTCTGTTGCCGATCCTACAAGCCATGGCCGCTTCCAAACCGCCTGTCGAAATGGTTGAGCGGAGCCTCGGACATGCCCTGACCCGCCTTGAGATTGAGGAGGTGACCAAGTGCACAGATCAGGTTGAAGATCTGATCACGGCGGAAGTCCAGGACTTGTAGAGGTTCGTCAATGGGTAGGAGCAAAGTATCCCTGACCGAGGAACTCCTTGCCCATCTCAAGCGGACCACCCATGGGCACGTCTTCTGGGAGCGGTACTTGGAATGTCTTTCCGCCTCGGATCCGATCCCCTATTCCGTGCACCTGGCGGTCCTGCTGCAACCCTATCTCAGATACATCCTGGACGGGTCCAAAACCGTCGAATCCCGTTTTTCGAAGAACCGCATTGCCCCGTACTACGCAGTCGAACCCGGCGACGTGATCCTCTTGAAGAAGGCGGCCACCAGGACGGTGTCTGGAATATGCATCGTGCGCAACGTATGGTTTTACCGGCTGGACACCGATGGTTGGGAGCACATCCGCAGGAGATTTTCGAATGCGCTACGCGCCGAAAACCCGTCTTTCTGGGAACGACGCCAGGCCGCGCAGTTTGCCACCCTGATGAGAATTGACGAGGTGTACGCTTTACCCCCTATCGAGGTGCCCAAGCGTGATCGCCGCGGTTGGGTGGTCTTGCGTACCGGCCGGCAAGCGGCTCTAAACCTGAGTGAGGAATAACCGTATGAGATGCGCAATCGTTGTTTGCGGTCGGATTGGAAGTGGCAAGTCAACCGCAGTGAACTACGTGGCCGACCGTTTCGGCTATAGGGTGGTTGCCTTTGGGCGCTACATTAGGGCGGTCGCCGACGCAAAAGGGATCCCAACCCACCGCGAAAATCTCCAGGATTTGGGCGCGTGCCTTTTCCGGTGTAGAGGGGCTTCCGGATTGCTGCATGACGCGCTGAAACATTTTGGCGTAAACAGCGGCGACTCGGTAGTTTTCGACGGCGTGCGGCACCCGGAAGTGCTGGCCGAAATTCGTCAATCCGCCGGCACGACGATCGCCGTGTACCTGGATGTCGACAACGACGAACGTTCCCGGCGTCACCGGTCCAGAGAGGGTTTCGACGTGTCGCCATCGGACCATTTGGTCGCCGATGCGCACATCGTCGAAGCTGGTATCTGCCGCCTTATCGACGCTTGCGACGTAGTGTTAGATGCCACTCGGCCGCTATTGGAAATCCAAGCGATGTTAAGCGACACGGTCTCACGATCACCGGGAGTGTAGTAGCGCCCCCGGATAGGTCATCCCGACGCGGTTCTCGGCGAGCGCGCCGCCCGTCGTTGCGGCCAATACACAATCGGTCATTTGAGGTATTGGAGTGCGGCGAAGATCGCAGCCACAATCGCTCCACCTGTTGCCAGAGTGGGCAGTAACAATGCCAACCCTGCCAAAGTTTTCTTCCACCAATTGTTGAACACCAACCGTTGTAAAAATGGTTGACTATAGTTACACACTATCGTCAGCCGTTCCTGAAAGCGCGGTCTCTGCCGCGCCGCCGCCCCAAGTATTCAAGGCGACTCCGCCCCGGGTTTCACCAGGGAACACCGAGCGGATCCCCGCTCAGGCCACCGCGCGGGGGGAGCCCCGCAATTCAGCCTGAACCGGATTGGAGTCACGTCTCCGCTTTCCCAGCCGGTGTTGCGCTGCAAGCGCCGGTCTCAACTGACCCGAGATCGCGCCCCAGTACGTCCACACGTGCTTCACTCGTTTCCTCACGGGTACGGTGAAGGCGACCTGAACGCCATTGCCGACGGGTGCCACCCATCGACGTGGGATGCGCTCGGAGCAGCCGAGCAAACGCCGGGCCAGTACCAAGGCTGCAGCCTGGTGCACGCTGAGCCCGTAACGCTCCATGAACTTCACCCGGCCGATCACCGAACTGAAGGCCGGGTTGAGCTGGTGTACTTCCACTCCTTCCCGGTAGCCGCGGGACAGAAAGTAAGCCTTGACCTTGACGTAGCTGAAACTCGACAGCATCCGGCTGTACCTGAGGCTCTCGCCCTCCAGGGCGGCCTTCTTCTACCGGAAGTCCAGCTTTTCAATCACGATGGGCTTGCCCGCTTCTCTGGCGTAGGCCACGACATGCGCCACGGCGTCGCCAATGATGGCCTGAGCCTGATGCCGGGACTTCCCTTAGGTAACCAACGGCACACTCAAGCCATTGACGTAGTTGCCGCTGGCGTCGGTCTCTACAGAGAAACCACGTTCTATCCGAAAATCGTCGTGCACGATGAATCCCCATACAGGCTGCTACGAAATGGCGTTTTATCAGCCATCGTTCGGATCGTTGGCATGGTCGGACCATCGCCGTCCTTTCAGTCGTGTCGTCTTCCTCAACGACCGGCGCAGAGTCTGCTGGCATCGAGCAAACCATCGACATGACCGTAGTAATGGATATTGCTGCTGCGAACGCCGGATGCATCCCGCAGACTGACGGAAGCGGAATTGTATCTTCGCACATCGAGTCCGACGTTCAGAGATAGGTCATAAACCTCAGAGAGGGGTGGCGGCAGCAGCGGGTCGTATTGCGACTTCAGGTAGTCGTACGCGCACGCGCACTGGCTTTCTCCTGCGATGACGATGAACTCTAACTCGGCAAGGTGATTGATGCCGCGCTCCCGATCTGTGGAGAGATCCAGCGAGTCGCAGTCGGCTACCCAGAGGTCCCGTTGGGACGAAGCGGAGGCCCGGACCTTCCGGTCGGAGCGCTGGTTGCCGTTCGAAGATCCAGAATTGTCATCTTCCGCTTCCTCGACGGCCCGGCCCACGACAAAATCGCCGTCCGCCTCGGTATCTTCGATATCGATGCCCTGGGCCCGTTCCAGGAAGTCTGCCACCTCGTCGTAGTCATCGGCGGCACGTTCCGCCGAGCGCTCGTTGCCGAAAAGCAGCGCGAATTGCACGGTGAACCGTTCGGCGTTTTCGTCGGCCTCGGTCAATGCGAAGACGTACCCCCGGCAGCGTTCCACCTGGCACCGGTTTCCCAGTTGAGCCTGGATTTGGAAACCATTGTCGAGCTCGTCGAGCATGCGCTTCATATCATTGTCGTCGTCGGCCCGCGCCAACGAACCGGCGCCGTTGTAGAGGTTCTTGAGGACGCTTTCCGCGGCGTCGATCGACGCGGCGGCAACAATGTACCCGTTGAGCAGCGCCATCCCGCCGCGTTGGGGAAATTCCCAGACTTCGTACCCGCGGTAGGAGTCCTCTTCAAAGCCGGCATCCTCCAGCTCATGCCGGATGTCATCGAGTTCGAAATCGCCCTGGACGACGTCTACGGCTCCGGAGTTCCAGGTCGCGGTGACGAAGTGATCGATATCCTCGTCGTTGATGCCCAGGTGCTCGCCGCTGAACACCCCGTTGGGGAACAGCTCGTCGGCGAGAAAGTCGACGGCCAGTATTTCACCGACGTTCGATCGCCGCACCACCTCGGCATCCTCGGGAACGAGGTCCAGAACCGACTTTGGCTGTGGGTTGCCGCCACTGAAAACGCCCGACAAGGCCATGGCGACCGCCACGATCACGAGCAAAAGAACGAGCCCGGCCGTTCCGCCGCCGATGATCAACCATCGGGTTGGCAATCCAAAGGGTCCGCGAGAAGGGCGATCGGTCTCGGGTGGGGGTGGGCCAGGTTGTTGGGGCGATGGGTTCGCTGTCATCTTGTCTCATCCTCCTAACCCGCGGGCATCGCGCCGTTTTACGGGATTGATGCCAGCCGGGTTTGTACGGTCGTTTATTGCCCGACGGTCAGATCGCCGTCCCACCAGCGCCATCCACCATTGCTGGGCGCTCTCTGTAATCCACCATCAACACTCACGAGTCGGCGGATACGGCGGCGCTGTCGGCCACACGGTCGCCGACGCAAGAATGACCATGTCGGCGTCCCACCGCGGTCGACGTCGTGAACATTGCCATTGGATGGGAGCAGCGAACTGAACCGGGTTCAGCGGGGGAACCACATTGGGAACATGCACGCAGCGCGTCATCGCGCCGGAGCCGAAACGCCTAGCTCAAGGGCTTTGCCGCTGCGACCACTCGGCGATCGCGTCAATCAGCCGCTGCCGCAACACCTGGGGACGGTCCGCCCGTATCCGGACGACAGCGCCGTTGACCAGGTCCAGCTCCAGGTGGCGACTGGACAGGGTCGTGCCCACGAGCAGACCACCGCCATAGGCCCCGACGCCTATGGAGCGATCGGACGTGTCCGCAAGATAGATCTCCGCAAATGGGATCGAGCGCGTGCGCATACGGAGTAAACCCACCCTGGGGATCACCAGCCGGTCGGTGGTGACGATCACCCAGCGCTCTCCGAAGGAGAGCAGTCCCGCCTTCCACCAGAAGCGGACCTCCTCGCCCGGCAGCAGGTCGGACCTGGCGGTATTGAACCGCCGGTTGTTGGCCATGGTCTTGGCCATCAGCAGGTAGGGCAGTACAACCACGAGCCCCACGAGCACGAGCACGACGGTCGCGCCGGGCAGCGCCGCGTTAAACAGGAAAATCATCACGACCACGTAGACGATCGCGACCAACAGGGGGATCGGAAATCTCGTCACGGCTCCCATGCTGCGCCTCCTTTTCCGCCGGGACGAGACCCAAGCGAAACTCTGGATCGGTGGACTCCAGCGACGACGGCAGGGGAGCGCCGCGGGCTCACGGCCCCAACCCGCTCCGTGCGCTGACCATCGATCACGCCAGCCGAATCCCGATCGCCCAACCTGGCGCGGCAGGGCCGTCGACACCTGCTGGGTGAGGGAAAACGGGAAGGAACGCAGTGCTCGGGTCGCGCCCGGGTTATCCCGCCGTGCCGGCGAAAGGGCGCGGCGACCGGTTCGCCGGCGAAAACGACGTCCGGTAAGGCGGGGACGGCCTGGCGGTAAGAACCGCCCTCGGCGAAGAGCAGCGGTGTGCGGAACCGCATCTGGAACCCCCTAGCGGCCACTGGAAAGGCTTCTTGCCACAGACGCCAGGCCAGATATAGGTCCCGCTAGGAGGCATGTAGCCTTCCGCGGCAATCGAACCTATATCTGTTACGCCAAGCGTACGGCCTTGCGTCTGTGGCAAAGCCGACGATAGTCGAGGCTCGCGGGGATGTCAACCGCGAGACGATGCTCTAGCTGCTGGGACTCCCGGGCCCCGGTGCATATGGGCAAAGGTCCCGCGACCGGCCGGAACAGCATCGGCGAAGTCCCCACGGCGCAGCCAGCGTTGGGAGACCGCAATCCAATCATCTACGGTCTGCACGGCAGGCGAGGAGAGGCACTCAACGATGAGAATGTACCCGTAGATGGTCCGGTCGTCGTCGCCCTCGGCGAAGAGGCTGAGTTTGTCGTCGGCGTTGGCCAGGGTCAGGTCGGCCAGGGCGGAGATCAGATCATGCTCGTCGGGGCCGATGTTCTGGCACTCGTCCACCAGTATCCAGCGAAATCCCGCCAGTTGCCACGTTCGCCCCTCGTCGGCCTCGTCGGGTTGCAGGCCGTCGCCGTTCAACAGGGCCGTGGCCTGGCGGAGCACATCCTTGAAATCGCTCTGGTCCAGCGGGTTGGCACGTAGGGATTGCGGGGAAAGGCCAGGAGGTTGAGGCGCAGCCGATCCTCCGCGGCCAGCGGCACGAGCCGCAGGTTGGGATTGGCGGCCCGCAGATGGGGGATCTCGAAGTCGAGGAGGTTGTAGCCCAGCCGGAAGCTCACGCCGTCGGCCAGCTCGTCCAACCTGGTCGGCGCCCGGCCTAGGTCGCGGCTGATGCGTGGGATGGCCACGCATTGACCCGTGCCCGGCCTCACGCCGGCCAGGTCGTGAATCCGGCCGTCGTTCCTGCCGATTTCCAGGTACAGCGACAGGCAGCGCAGCAGTTCACGATCCGCTATTTCGAATCTGATGAAGTCTGATACTCCAGGTTTGCCGGAGCCCAGACTTCAGGGCCAAATGCTCTTGACGCTGCGCCGACCACCGCCGGTGCAGCCGGTCTTACACGGTCTCCACGTCCTGACACTGGGAAGCTCAAACCCGGCCAGTTTGCTAAATTCTCCGCTGCGTTGGCATCGCGGTCGTTCAGCGCTCCACGGCCGCCGCACCACCGCTCCCGGTCAGAGAGCACCAGGTTATCGTTTTTCCGGCCGCACTGCGAGCACACCTTCAACGATGCGAACCACCAGTGCGCCTTCTCAAACTGCGCGCCGTACTAGGCGCATTTGTACTCCAGCTTGCCCAGGAAGCCAGACATCCCAGCATCCGCTATCGCCCGGGCCAAGCACCGGTTCATCATCATCCCCGCCACATTCAGCGTCTCCACCACCACACGGCCCGCCGACTTGGCTATCGCCGTCGTCGCCTTGTGATGGTTGTCGTCGCGAACATTGACTATCCGGGCGTGCAAGTCGCGCCGTTTGGCGTACAGCGCCTCTCTGCGGTTGGAGTGATAGCTCTTGCCGTGAACGTTCCGGCTGCGGGCTATTGCTTTGTCAATGCGCCGTAGCCGTTTCAGTCCGGTGGCCAGTGCCTTCGTGTTCTCAACAACTGCACCGTCGGAGCACGTCGCCATGGCGCCCACGCCCACATGCACGCCGACGGTGGGCCCATCTTTCACCGGCGGCATCTCCTCACGGTCCTCTACGCAGAAGCACGCGAACCACGTCCCAGCTGTCCGGTTGACCGTAACCTCTCGTATGGATCCCGACCACCGCAGCTCCTCGACCATTGCCGCCCGGCCGATCTTGGGCAGGGTGACCACCTATCCATCCACTTTCACCGTGTCCGGCCCGTTGTCGGCCCGAAAGCCCTGCTCGTGCTTGCGCCGCTTGAACCGTGGAAAACCAACGCGCCGACCAGGACGCTGGCCAGCCTTCACCTTCTGCCGGTACTTGCCCCAGCTTGCCGCGGCCTGGCCGAAGTCGATGATGGCGTACTTCGCCGCGTTCTGGTACAACACCGTCCCCCACGGCGCGATCATCCCCTTGACCCGGTTCCATCGCGGCCGCAGCGTGCGCTCGGCCAGCCACTCGCCCACGTCAAGGCCGGTCTTGAATTCGCCAACCGCTCAGTTGCAGGCGAACCGGGCATTGCCAGCGTGCTGGCCGAACAGCGCTTCCTGCTCGGACGAGGGCTTCAGGGCGACGCGGTCGGACCTCTTCATCCACACCAATATAACCCCGGGAGACAACCGCCGTTCCGACGCGGCTGTCACTAATTCGCTGCGCCAACACCAGCGCCAATCCACCATCAGATACCAACAGCAATTATCAGATAGCAATAGATCCCAGCCAACAGTTACACACCCTCGGTTCGTGAGCTGAGGTGCTCTCGTTACTGACTTCCATATGCGGCCTCTGGCCGATTTTAACGAAACGCAACCGGTGTCAATGATACCGGCCCGACCATTTCGGTATCAGAACCATCGGATCCGCCCACGACGTCGAGCATGCCGGGGGAGGGCGATCCGCAGTGATCCCCCGATGGGGAGCATTCCCGCGGGCACGCCACGGCGACCCCGTAGAACCAGGACCAAGGCGCATCAGGAGGACGCCCAGCGCCCGAGGGCGACGGTCCAGATTGAGAGAACATAAGCAAATCAAAAGGAGTTTCTAATGACCCGAGACGAGAACTTCAGAGAAGAACTGGCCGAACCGGCCAGAACCGTAGAGCTGATCGCTCGCCAGCTGGGCGCGCGGGACGTGCCCGCCGGACTGGTCGTAAGGCCCGGCGGCGACGGCCTCCGCAGCCTGATCCAGAGCGCCAGCGAGACTGCGCGCCGCGCCCGCGAGCTGGCCGAACGGGTGGACCGGGGATGGGAGAACCTTGGGCTCGACGGCATCACCGCCGCCCTGACCATCAAGATGCTTCGCGACGAGGCGAACCGCATCGAAGTGGCGATCGCCCTATACCAGACCCGCGAGGACGACGACTGACCCAGTCGGTAGTCCCAAGCCAAGAGGCCGGCGGATCTCCCGCCGGCCCCGAGGCTCAGAGAACCACAGGAGGACATGCCTATCACGTACTTCGAGAACGACATGAAGTGCTTGTTCTGCGGCGAGCCGATGCGGTCGGCTGGCAGGGGCGGCGGCTACATCTGCGACCCGGAACAGGAAGGCTGCGGCGCTTACTACCTGGTCAGCGGCCTGACCTCCCTTGGCGAGGCGACCCCGTGAGGCCCGGGAAGCCGCAACGCTCCCTAATGCTAGCAACGGCCGCCAACGTGCGGCTCAGCGCGTGTGGGGGAACCATGAGCGCCGCTGACACGGCCGGCGGCTGCGCCGAACTACACGAAACCGGCGACTACGCCCGGGGCGTCTAGGACCAGATTGAAGCCAATCCGGTCCGCTTCGAGGACCGCAACGCCGGCGGCGACGTTTGCCTACGGGGTTGCCAACTGTTCACGATTTGGTTGGGGAAAGTAGGTTCTGGTAGTGAATGATTACGCCGGCGGACATGTTCCGGCGATCGCCAAGCTGGCGAGGGACCTTCGCGCTCACCGAACCGGCGTTCTGGTA
Source organism: Dehalococcoidia bacterium (assembly GCA_965207585.1). Lineage (GTDB taxonomy): Bacteria > Chloroflexota > Dehalococcoidia > Lucifugimonadales > UBA3495 > Bin87. The sequence continues at coordinate 1,589,608 of CBDBMT010000003.1, forward strand.
TTATTCGAGCATGACACGTCCCGAAAGAGACAGCCGAGCGATGACCCAATCGGACTTGCGCGAGAAGTCTGTGGTCGCCACCTATCAAACTCGCGTCCGTCGCTACGCCGCAATGGAACGGGTTGATGGCGACGCAGCCCTTGATGCCTACGGTGAGCTGTACGGCCGTGTGGAGCGTAGTCTCTTCGCTGACGTAGCAGCGGGCCGGTCGGCGACATCGCTGAAGAGCGCGTACTTGAAGAAGCATGGGATACCGGCGCGGATGTTCAATGGGATGCGGGTGTCGCTGGAAGGGAAGGTGGCGTCGGTCAAAGAGCAGCAGAAATTGCGGCTCGACAGCCTGGGACGACAGATTGCGCGTGCCGAGCGGCAGATCGCTGGCGCCGCCGAGCGTGGGCGATGGGGTCAGGTTCACCAGAAACGGCGGCGCCTTGGTAATCTCCAAAGCAGGCTGGCGGCGCTGGAAGCTGACATCGCGGAAGATCGAGTACGGATGCGCTTCGGGTCCAACCGGCTCTGGCGAAAGCAACACCACCTCGAACAGAACGGCTACGGCAGCCATGAGACGTGGCTGAGGGACTGGCGGAATGCACGCAGCGACGAGTTCTTCGTGCTGGGCAGCCGCGATGAGACGGCGGGTTGCCAGTTGTGCGTGGCCACCGTTGCTGACGACGGTACGCTGACCCTCAGGCTGAGGATGCCCGACTGCCTCGCGCCGCAGCATGGGAAGTACCTGACCATCGAAAATGTGCGGTTCGCCTACGGCCACGAGCAGGTGCTGGCCGCTCTGGACAGCAACACCGAGTTCGCCCGGTACCGGCGTGAGCATGGTGAGAAGGCGGCGAGAGCCACCGCTCTGGGCCAAGCCATCAGCTACCGGTTCAAGCGGGACAAGAAAGGCTGGCGGGTGTTAGCCACCACCGACATGATGGACGTGCCGGTGGTGACGGATCGGAGCCGTGGCGCCATCGGCGCGGACCTCAATGCCGACCACCTGGCGGTTTGTGAGACCGATAGCAGCGGCAACTACGTGAATGCGTTTGGAGTGCCGTTGGTGACCTACGGCAAGTCTCAGCATCAGGCGGAGGCTGTCATCGGAGATGCTGTAGCGAGCGTGGTTGCCTACGCCCGCGATGCTGGCAAGCCCATCGTCATCGAGAAGCTGGACTTCCGGCAAAAGAAGGCTGTCTTGGAAGGTGAGAGCCGCCGTTACAGCCGGATGCTGTCCAGCTTCAGCTACGGCAAGATCAAAGTGTACTTCCTGTCTCGGGGCTATCGGGAGGGAGTTGAGATAAATCAGGTCAACCCGGCCTTCAGTTCGGTGATCGGCCGGGTGAAGTTCATGGAGCGTTACGGGCTCAGCGTGCACCAGGCCGCGGCCTTGGTGCTGGCCCGACGTTTACTCGGCTGCTCCGAGCGCATCCCGCGCCGACAGGTGTGTCCCGTCGGCAACGGCGTCCAGGTCGCCTTCACCGTACCCGTGAGGAAGCGAGTGAAGCACGTGTGGACGTACTGGGGCGCGATCTTGGGTCAGTTGAGACCGGCGCTTGCAGCGCAGCACCGGCTGGAGAGGCGGAGCCGCCGACCCAATCCGGTTCAGGCTGTCGTGCGGGGCTCGCCGCGCGTGGTGGCCTGAACGGGGATCCGCTCGGTGTTCCCTGGTGAGATTCCAGGGCGGAGCCGCCTTGAACAGTTGGGGCGGCAGCGCGGTCCGGACCGCGTCTTCAGGAATGGCTGACGATAATCTGTAACTAAAATCAACCATTTTTACAACGGCGACATCCAGATCATCTAGTGGCCCGACGAGGAAGACCGGCGGACCATCATCTACGTGAAGAGCGTCCGCGGGCTGGGGGTGGACTGCCGACTCAGCCGGGCCGAGGCCGCCAAGATTGAGGAGTATGCCGCGATCGAGTTCCGCGGCACTGTGAGCCCGTAGACGGTGCTCTCCCGCTCCATGCGGGCACTGCTGGTGGAATCCTGCCGCCTGGAACGGATCAACGGCGCGGAGATCCAGAGCCAGCCGGGAGCTCGCCGGGGGAGTGGCCGCTGGGACCAAAGGGAACCAGCGGCCACTCCCACTCCCACCCCTGTCGCGGTCGGGGTGGGAGTCGGCGAAAACGAAACGGAATGACGCAGTTTCCGGTAGGAAACCTGGACCAGGACCGCAGACGAACCGGGAAGCGGCGCAGCCGGACCGGGTGAAAACACAGGCCGACCGGGCCGGGGCGCAGTCTTACCGCGCTCCCGGGGCCGGACCGCGGGCTGGAACGCCGCAGGCCAACTGGGGTCCTATGGGCCCGGGGCCACACCGACCGGACGGGCCCAGCATCCAAGAACGCAGGCTAACCACGGCCGGTCCCAAGAAGGCCCGCCGCCATGCCCGGCCCGGTTGCGGGGAAGGGCGCCCGGCAGGCCCCGACCGCAGGTTAACGGGGATGGCGCTCCCGGAGGCCCGGCCGGGCCTCCGCGCCAAATTGCCCGGCGGGCTAGCCTGGGAGACCCGCACCGCAGGCTAACGGTGATGGGGCAAGAACGCGCCGCAAAGACGACGCGCCCAAACGGGAATGAGGGCCAAGTTCCAAGCCTATGACCGCAGCCTAACCGCACTGGCTGTCAATGGCAAACTAAATCTGACCTAGGTGTAGCAAGTTGGATGTGACCCACCTTGCGACCGGGGCTGGATCAGCAAGTTAAAACTGACCCACCTGGATAGTGCTCAGCGATTCTGTCAGTCAGCATGGTTATGGTTGCCGCCGGCCTCCTCCAGCGTCGCGTTGAGTTGTTGGTGTGGCGGGAATAGCCCCGCCTAGCGTTTCTCTCTGGGCCGGTAGCTCTCGCCGCGGATGTTCAGCACGTGGCTGTGGTGCAGCAGCCGGTCCAGCACCGCCGAGGCGATCACGCTGTCGCCCAGCAGTTCGCCCCCTCGCCGAAGCCCTTGTTGGAAGTGAGGATGATGCTGCCCCGGTCGTAGCGGGACGCGCGATCCAGAACCACGACGAAGGCGAAGAAGGAGGAGAACAAAGCCATGACCAACCGGCCCGACGGCCGGCCCAACCTGGATCTCCTGGCCCAATGCAACGGATGCGGCGGTGCAATGACGGAGCAGGACGGCCGCTACGCCTGCCCGGCCAGCCCAGTGGACGCCCGCCTCCTGCTCTGGGCCATCTTCAGCGCACTGCTCCGCCTGATAATTAACGACGAGGCCATCGACCAGGTGGCCCGAACCGTCCGGCTCACCATCGAGCCGCGGGCCTGGACCCTCCGCCGCGAGCTGGAGTCCGCCGGCCCGGTCCTCATCGGCCAGAGCACGCCCACGGACCCGATGGCCAGCCCGGCCGTCCGCCGCCAGCTCGCCGCCCTGGAGACCATCGCCGACGAGGACGCCATCCGGCGGGACGCCACCGACCCGGCCATCTTCGTCGACGGCGGATACGAGGAGGCCCAGGAACTCCTGGACCTCATGCTGGACCGGGTCCTAGTGGACCCATCCCACGCCATCGGCATCGCCTACCAGATGCCCATGCCCGGCGACCGGCCGGGCCAATGGGTCACCGAGGACCGGACGGCGCTGCAGCCCGCACTCCCGGCCTGGACCGAAGCGAGGTGAAGCCAGACATGACCATGACCGACCCGAGCGTGGACCTGCCGCTGAGCCGGCCCCTGGCCATCGTCGACACCGAGTGGACCGACTTGGACCCGGAGCGCCGCCGCATCGTCAGCATCGCCATCACCCGACTGGAAACCCGACGGCGCCGGCCAGGACGGCCACTGGCTGCTCCGGGCCGAACGCCCATCAGCGAACAGTCCAGCGCCTCCACGGGATCCGGCCGGCCGACGTGGCCGGCCAGCCCGCTTTCCCCGAGATCGCCGGCCTGATCGAGGCCCTGCCCCAGGACGCCGACATCGCCGGCTACAGCGTCACCAACGACATCGAGATGATCGAGCGGGAGATGCGGATCGCCGGCCGTAACTGGAACGGCACCGGCCGCCGGAACGTCGACGCCTACCGCCTCTAACAGGTCCGGGAATCCCACAAGCTCAGCGACGCCCACCGCCGCTTCGTGGGGCCGCTGCCCGCCGACGCCAAGCCCCACGACGCCCGCGACGATGTCGCACTAACCATGGCGGTCATCCGCGCCATGGGACGCGGCCGGACCGTCGAAAAACTCCGCCAGTAGGCCCACACGGACCTGATCGACCCGGCCGGGAAATTCCGCATGGAGCGCGGCGAGGCCGTCTTCAACTTCGGACCCTACCGGGGCATACCGGTCCGCGAACGACCCGACTACCTGGACTGGATGCTGACCAATAACTTCGCTCCCTCCACCATGGCGGCCGCCCGCCGGCTGCCGGACAAAATACTGGAATACGCCGACGACGGGCCCGACTGGGACGACTGAAACGCCGCGGAGAACCCACCATGACGACCATCCCCTAACGGATTGACTCCCTGCCCCTGGCGTCCGAGGCGGAGATCGAAACGCTCCGGAAATGCCTGGAAGAACGGGACGCCGCCGCCCGCGACTACGACGTGTTGGTGGTCCCGGAAGCCAGCCGGCCAGAGAGTGGCCAAGACGACTTCGCGGCCACGGCACGCCGGTTGCTTAGCGAGCGCCGCGGCCTGCAGGCCGCCATCCGCAACCGCATGGTGATCAACCAGGGCAGCGCCGGATTCCGCTTCCGGCCGGACCACCGGCTGCAGGTCATCATCAACATCCCGGGCCAGTCGAAACGCGACATCTGGACCGTAATCGCCGAGCAGGAGCGGGATGACCAGGCCCGGGCCACCGACGCCGAAATCGCCGAGTCCATCTACCACGGCGGCTCGGCCTGACGCGCCGGCCAGCCTGCTCCGCCCACGCGGGATGCGCCCCATGCACTGGCCGAAAAGCCGGGCTACAAGACGTTTGCCCCTCCCACGCGGGGAACCCGGGGCCAGCCGGCAGAGGAACCGAACCATGATCATGCCACAGCGCCAGGACTGTTGGCACCGCAGCAGCAGGCCTGCACCGACCTCAACGGCCGCCGTTGGTACCAGTGCGAACGCATACCGGAGGAGTCCTTCGCCCAGGACCAGGACCTGGCCCGCACCTGGGGCATCGACCGCGCCTCCGGCCTCTCGGTCCGAGAGGACTTCGGCTCCCGCCTCTAGCAGAACCGGAACCGGCCCCCGTACCCGGAGGGCCGCCCAGACGCGCGGAGAGGCCCGCCGAGACCGCCGGGAATAGGACGGGCGGGCAGGACCCAGCGCGCCGCAGCGCCCGTCAGAGCGCGTCGCCGGCGACGCCGTGTTCCGCGCCCTGATCGGCCATGCCACCCCACAGGACCGGACCTGAAAGCTGCCCCGCCAACGCGGGGATGGGCCATCCATGGCGGCTTCAGCCGCGGTTACGTCCCGTCAAGTGGTGTGATTGGCATCATCCTCGTTGATGCTGTTTAGGCGGCTACCTCCAGTTCTGCGCCAGCAGGTAGGCCGCATGGGCCAGTTCGTGGACCTCCAGCCACGCGTAGCAGGCCACCAGGAGCCGGTCCGGCACCTCCGTTTCATCCAGCAGTTCGCGGAGCCGGTCGTATCGCCCTTCTGTGAACCACTGGGCGGCCACGTGGTGCGACGCGCTGTCCTCTCCCAGACACTGGGCCGCCAGCCGTCTCACCTCGCGCCGCGCCGCGCCGCACCGTCCAGAAACGCGTCCATCACGCGGTTCACCTGCCTGAGGTGGTCGGTGCTAAAACCCCACTCCGGCGACTCCATGTACGTTAGCCGCTCGTCCGGGTCCGTGCGCAGGAGAGCCGCGACCCGGTTGGCGGGCGGCGGCCGCGGCTGCTTCCCTGGTGTCTGGCGCTCCGTCGGATGGATGGAACTTCTCTGTCCACCAAAGCGAAGTGCTCGCTTGGAGCACGGTTGTGGGTATGCTCATGGCGATTTTGCGGAGCCCGGTCTCACGAAGTTAGCGTCGGCCCTCACGGCGATCATCAAGATGACACAGCCAGATGATGTCCATTCCCGGTCAGTCTGGAGTTGGATATCGCCCCAACCGGAGGCTCGTCAGCGCACTGGTCAACGTAATGGATGTTGTGCGAATCAAAACCGATACGTGCTGACAGCTACGGTGGCTCGGCCGTGGTCAGTCGTTGTCCCGCACCGTCACCTTCACGCCGGCCCCGGTCAGGAGATTTCTCCGCACCGAGTGGTTGGCCGCATTGGCGTCGTTGCAGTTGCCCGTGCACTCCACCAGGTTGTAGGCCGTGGAGTCGTACCAGTCCTGTCGCCAGTCCGCTTCGTCCGCTGCGGACAAACCGAGATGACTGCGCGAGGCGGCGAAGACGGCGTGGTCGAAGGTCGCGACTCCATCGTCGCTGTTGCTGTCCTCGGGGGCGGTGAACTGCACCCGCACGCCCTGCCGCCAGTTGTGGGCGAACCGGCTCCAGTCCTCTCCGCCGGCATGCGTCCAGCCGTCCGGCACCAAGTAGTGACCCGTGTAGAGGCGCACCGCCTCCGTCAGGCCACCCGCCCCACTGGAATCCGAAACGTGTATCTGCACCTCAACCGGATGCGGCGGAGCGTGGCTGAGCCGCACCGTGTAGGAGGCCATGGCCCCCTCATTGACGTTCACCGTCACGGGGCTCACCTGCACCAGGCCGCTCAGCGACGGGTACAGGGTCGCCCGAATGTCCCTGCTCCACACCCCCTTTCCCACCGGATTCACCGCGCGCACCTGGAAGTAGTAGTCCCCCTGGGCGCTCAGCCCGGTGATGCTGGCCGACGTGCCGCTGGTCGCCTTGATGTCGTTCCCGGTGAAGTCGCAGGTGCCCGTAGCGGGGGGCGGGCACGGACGCGCCACCTCGTACTCGTAGCCCGACACCGGCGCCCCGCCATCGTCGTCGGGCGGATCCCACGCGATGGTCACCTGGTTGCGCCCCACCGCGCTGAAACGCAGCAGCGTGGGAGCCGAGGGCGCCGTCGCCGGATCACCGGTGGTCGTCGCTGACTTCACGTCCGAGTACGGACCCGTGCCCGCCCCGTTGAACGCCGCCACCCGGTAGTGCCGCGTCATGCCCCGGTACAGGTCGGTGTCGCTGTAGGCGGTGGCGGTTGTGTTGCTGGACAGCCGCTCCCAGGGCTCGTCGCCGTCCACCGAGCGCTCCACCCAGTAGCCACGGATGGACGACCCGTTGTCCGCCGGCACCGTCCAGCTCAGGTCGATCTGGTTGTCGCCAGCCACCGTCAGCGTGAGAACCGGCGCGTCGGGGCCGCCGGCGTCGGTGCGCGCGTTGCGGGTCGCGGACCACTGCCCCCCGCCGTTGGCGTTCACCGCGCGGATGCGGTAGTGCCTGGTAGTGCCGCCGCTCAGGCCGGTGTGGACGTACTCGCTGTCGTTGTTGGAGATGTTGGATGACAGGAAGCTCCAGGCGCTGCCGTCGTCCGACTCCTCCAGCTCGTAGCGCAGTATCTCCGAGCCCTTGTCGTTGGGCTTGGTCCAGGACAGCTTGATCTCCGTGGAGCCGTTGGCTCGCGCCGTGAGGCTGGGCGCCGTGGGCACGCCGCTCAGCGTGCTGGCAAAGACGGCCAGCGAGAAGTTGCCCGAGCCGGCCCGGTTGCGCGCCAGCAGTTTGTAGTGCCGGCCGTCCCCGGGTTGCAGCCCGCTGTGGGTGTAGGAGCGCGCCGACGCCGACGGGCTGGTCAGCCGGGAGTAGGTGCTGCCACTGTCGGCGGACACGTGCAGCTCGTAGCCGGTGACGGCCGCGCCGCCGTCGTCGGAGGGAGCGTCCCACGAGATGTCGATGGCGTTCTCGCCGTTGGCCACGGCCTGCACGTTGGTGGGCGCGCCGGGCACTGCCGGAGGAGTCGTCGCGTTGCGCGCCGTGGACCACGAGCCTTCGCCGGTGCTGTTCACCGCCCGTATCTGGTAGTGCCGATGTGTGCCCGGGCTCAGCGGCGTGTCGTCGTAGGACGTGGCTGTTGCGCCGGGATTGGTAAGGTCAATCCAGCTGGAGACGGAGCCGTCCGGGGACCACTGGATGTCGTACCCGGTGATGGGGTCGCCGTTATCGGCCGGCACCGTCCACGTCAACGCGATGGTGTTCGCGTCGGTGGCCCGGACGGTGAGGCTGGGTTGGCCCGGGACGCCGGCCAGCGTGGTCGCGGAGGCGTAGGGCGGGTCCGACCAGGCGCTCAGGCCACGGCTGTTCCGCGCCGCCACCCGGTAGTACCGCGTCGTCCCGAAGGTCATGCCGGTGTTCTTCAAGGTCAGGGTTGCGCCATCCGGAGTGCTGCCGGCATTGTTCCAGCCGCCCACCCCGTCGGCCGACCACTGCACCTCGTAGCGGGTGATGGGCGTGCCGCCGTCGTCGAGAGGAGCGTCCCACGATACGTCGATGGCGGCGTCGCCGTCGGGGACCGCGGACACGCCCCTGGGCGCGCTGGAGATTCCGGGAGCGCGGGTGGTGACGTCCACCACGTCGGACCACAAGCTGTCGCCCTGGTCGTTGGTGGCCAGCATGCGGAAGAACTTGCGGGTGCCGCCGGTGAGGCCGTCGGAGTACACGTAGCTTTCATCGGCGATGCCAGGCTGGGGGCTCACGTCGGCCCAGGGATCCCGGCCGTTGTCGGACACCTGCAGGGTATAAGAGGTGATGGCCGACCCGTTCTCCACGGGCTTGCTCCAGGTGACCAGAATCTCGGTGCGGCCGTTGGGCTCGTTGGGTACCGCCGTGAGTACGGGCTTGTCCGGCGCGCCGGCGGTGGCCTGCCGCTCCACCATGGCCGAAATGGGCTTGGACCACGGGCCCGGCACACCGGCCTCGTTCACGGCGCGCACTCGGTAGTAGCGGGTGTCCCCGGCCTCGATATCAATATCCACGTCCTCTGTTACGACGATTTCATCTCCCAGTTCCAGTGGCTCCCATCCACCGGTGCCGTCCTCCGACCATTCCGTCTCATAGTGCTTCACCGGGACGCTGTAGAGGTACTGGATCTCGTCCCACTCGAAACCCACGGCTGGCATATACACCGCCGGGGTCTCCAACGTCGGGATGCCGTTCCCAACACCGCCCGTTCCCACGTGCGCGGTGATGGTGGCCGTGTTGTTGCCATCGTTGTAGTCGTACACCGGCGTGGAATTCCAGCTGGAGTTAGTCACGGCCTCGCAGTCGCTTTGCGTGGAGTGGGGGTTCACCGGATTGTTCTTGGGGCCGACACAGATCTCGTAGTTTTTCGAGTTTACGATGCTTACATTGACGGTCTCGCTGGCAGACGCACTCAGCACCAGTGTCGCCTCCACAGGTTGGCCCGATGACCTGCGGGATTCCTTATGTTTCAGTTCCCCGATGTTCCACTCCCCGGTGGCGCCATCGTAGATGCCCTGGCTGACGTGGATCACCTCCGCGCCGGTGGGCAGCCCGGTCACCTGGGTTCCGGGCGAGTAGAATGGCCCGTTGTTGGCGACGACTATCGTGAGTGCGCTTTGCTCGACAGCAACGTGGGGGCTGGCGCCGCCGTCGCGCACCTCCAGATCGGTCATGGGTCCGACGTGGAAGATGTAGGAACCTGTGGCAGAATATTCCACATCGTCGGTCGTATCCATGTCAGTGTTGTTATCATGCGTGGTCGTGACGGTGTAATCCATCTTATAGGTGCCGAGTTTTTCAAACTCGGCAGTCATGTCAAATGGTCCATTCGCCCCCGTCGCTGCCGGGGCAAAGGAAAAGAGGTCTGCGTTGCGATTCCCATAGTTCAAATAGATATCGTTCGCGCCCCAAGCGGGCCGAACGTGTAGTTTGTCGAAGGTGCCATCCTTGCCTATCATCTCATACGCCAAATTATGGGTAATGGCCCCCCATCTCTCATGTTCGCTGGCGTATGGCTCATAACCGATTTGGACCGTAGTTTGCCAGGAAACTACGTCTTCAATATTGACACTTTTTGTATCACCGTCGTATTGCCTTGTTGTAGAGTTATCCGGAACATGGATCAGCGGTGTCCCCGGGTCCAGGATTACCGGCGGATCGATGGTTGTATCGATAGCCCTCACCCTCACGTCATCCGTGTTGTCGCAGGGGAAATCGGTGTTGCCTACGCAGGGATGGCTGATGAATTCCGTGAGATCGTCACTGATGTAGTAGGAAGGTACCTGCCGGCCCAGACACAGCTTCGCCACGTTGTCCGATACGTCGTCGTCATAGGGGCCGGCCCCTGGCGGCGGGTTCCCGGTTATAGTCGCCGTCAGGCATTGTTCATCTACCACCGCGTCGCTTGCCACCCTGACCGGCACAGTTGCGATGACGTCATCTAGGCGATTGTCGATTTTCCGTGTCCCGATGGTGAACACGCCGTTGCTGTAGCTCGGGTCAGCTGACGTAGAAAACACCTTATCAGTGTAGCTTATCACCCGCGGCGGGCTGGCGTTCGGATCTACATCAACGGTGAGGCCGCCGGTCAGTTCAATGGCAACTTCCCTGTCGATGTTGCCCCTTATCTAGGCTTTCCGCATTTTCAAGCGGCGTAGGCGAGGGAATCCACCATTCGGTGGTACAGAGTGGCAGGGAGTTCCCGTACATCGGGGTCGCCAGTCGACAGTTCGAAACCCTCTGACGCCAGCCACAGGTGGCGTCGCACCAGGGCGATGGCGTCCACGAAGGTCGGCGACGGTTTGTCGTACCAGGCGGCCCTGCGCTGGGTCATGGGGTGCTGTTTCTGCAGGGCGTGGGCGGCCAGGGTGGTCCAGGAGAAGAGACCCAGCAGGACGGGGGTAGTGCGGGCGATGGCCAGGTCGGACCATTGGCGCTGGGTCTCCACTCCCAGGTGGGTGCGCACCTCCTGAAAGGTCACTTCCAGTTGCCAGCGCAGGACAAACCACTGGAGGATCTGGGTCGGGTTCGCCGACGGGTCGGTGCAGAGCAGGGCCTGGGGGTCGAAGGCGCCCTGGGGATCGCGGATCAGCACCCAGCGGATGGTGACGGCCGGTTTGCCCGAGCGGTACCAGACAGCGGTCTGGGAGGTGAGTTCCACGGTGCGGGTGGTGCCGTCGTACCAGGACACCGCGGCGACGGTCCACGCCACGTCGGCTCGCTCAAGGAGCGTTTTGAGCGAGGGTCGCCGCTCGCCTTTCAGCGGCGGCCGGCCGTTCTGACCCGGCTGACGAGGCGGCGCTGGCGCGTACAGAGCGGCGTCCAGGCGCAGTCTGGCGATGAGGGTTACGGGTTCACGGAGCGACTGGCAGCAGCGCAGCAGGTCCAGTACGGCGTAGCCGTTGTCGCCCACCAGGACCAGCTTACGCTGGGGCAGCCAGCGGCGCAGTTGCATGACCATCTGGCGGGCCCAGTCGGTCACCTTCTTGTGCCGGCGTCCCTGCTGCTGGTGGTAGCGAGACGAGGGCGCCAGCACCGTGAGCACCGGCAACGCCCAATGGCGTCCCGCCCACGGCACGTGGCCCAGCCACATCAGGGAGATCCAGCGCAGCCCGCTGGCCTTGACCAGCTGATGGCGGCTGGAACGCACTGGGTCGCGGTAGATGGCCCGCGCCTTGATCTTGGCTCCACGACGTCGTTCCAAGGTTTCGTCGATGCCGAAGATCAACGGGCCGTCGCCGCGATCCAGATGCTGGAGTAGGAGCACCAGCAGGACGTGGGCTACCCCACGGGACGACCACACCGCTCGGTTGAGCACCGCGTGGTAGCGGGCGTAATTCCGGTCGTCGCTCAGTCCCATGACGCGGAGCGCCGCGGCCACGGTGCGTTGGCCCGGGGTCAGGATCGCGCCGACCAGCAGTAGTTGGGCTTTCCGCCAGGTTGGGGTGGTGAACAAAGTTGCGAAGGGGAAGAGAAGGGCTACAATGGCGTCGGGCAGGGTGAGCATGGTCGGGCCTTTCCGTCGAAAGTGGGGTCAGGCCAGCTTACCCTGTCTTTTTACTTTTTCTAAATTTTGCAGAAAGTCCAGCTTATATCCCTTATGCGAAGGGTGAAATTGACGATGTCGCCCGGTGTGGGACTCGGTTCGTCCACTGACACATAATCGATGTAATAGTTTCCCTGCACTCGCCTACTGTCTTTCTGTTGGGCATTTATCACCTCATACCAGATCCGATCTGTGTTGTTGTCTTTGTATAGTTCACTCTCGAAGGATGACGTGGTCACCTCTGCGAAGAATTCATGATTATCCAGGCTATTATCATAAAGTTCGACGTTGTTTGCATCGGTTTCTTGAACTACTACGAATACACTAATCTCTTCACGTTGCAAGCCTTCCAACGCAGGTATGGTCCAGTGGAGGGAATATCGATTGCTCTCCAGATATACCATCCCGATCGGCGCTTCTGGAGGCGTCGGATGCCAGCGGCTTGAGTTCGCGGGGTACACAACGTCCACTGTGACCTCCACGTCGTAGGCGGTCCTGGCCCCATGGTTCGTTACGATAATGTCTACATAGCGTGAACCTGACAAAACTGGAGTGGGATATTCCAGGCTCACACCCACGTCCACATAGTCTCTTTCCTCGTCCTGGGCCAAAGCAACATCCTCGCCCAAGAAGAAGATGCCCAGCGCGGCGCATAGCATGAGAGTTATAATCGATCGGCCCCGGATACTCATCGTTTGCCACCACTTGAGAGCCGATGGTCGGGCCGGAGCGCGGAGCCCCGACCCGCCCGGTCGGTCTAATTGTTGTCGTTCCAGGTCACCTGGACCACGTTGGTCTGAACCTCATCAACCACATGGTTGTTGGCGTCGAGATGCCAGAAAGCCATTTGATAGTCTCGAGTGACCGCGGCGTCATGGGTAACACTCCTTGTGCCAGGATCACCGGTTCCCGATTCGGAGAAAGCGTTGCCCTCCGGGTGGTCGTGTTCTCCCCACCGGTAGTGGAGTTCACTGACAGGTACTGGCGAATTCTCGATGGACACCGTAAACGTTATGGTGTCGCCCACGGTGGGTGATGTATCACTGGCACTCAACGTGACGGTGAATTCGGCGACATCAACGATCTCTATTTCGACCCCTATGTAGTGGTCAAAGTCCTCATTATCGTTGCTGTGGGAGTCCTTCCCATCCCGGACTTCAAGGGTCAGGCTGTAGGATTCCGCGGTCTCATGGTCCAGGTCGGCGTTCTGGGCCACCTGGATCTGTACGCCGTCATCTACCTCGGTGGTGGTGAAGTTGTCCTTGCCGTCGCCGATAAGGTTGAAGGTCATCAGGTCTCCGTCGTCGGGGTCTTTCACCAGGATGGGGTCGCCCACGTTGGTCCCGGCCGCGGCGTCTTCCGGCACGGATCCTGCAACGTAGAAGATCGGATCCACGTTGGGTATGCTCGCCACGGTCATGCTGGCGTCGTCCATGTTGTTGCCCGTATCCGGGTCCAACTCCAGCACGTCTTCCGACTCGAACTGCTCCGTAGCGTACGCTTTCGCGGAAACTGACAGCTCTTCTCCACGGGTTTGCTGGTCAACCGTGGCCGTTATGGTCAGGGTCTTCGAGGCGTCCTTGGCTAGGTTGCCCACGATCCAGGTCCTGATTCCGTCACCATCACCGTCAGCAAAGGTGTCGGTATCCGGATCGTGGGACGAGTAGGTCAACCCCTCGGGAAGTGTGACGTCCACCTTGGTGTTGGTCGCCGTGTCCGGGCCGGCATTGCCGGCGGTCACCGTGATCGTGACCTCGTCACCGGGATCAAGGGACATGTCAGCGCTGTCTGCTGGGACCGCGGTTACGCCGACGCTCAGGTCGGCCATCAGCCCCACGTGGAAAATGTACTCCCGCACGTCGCTGGGCACGGCGGGGTCCGGGCTTACCGCCGACCGGACTCCGCTCGGTTCAGGTTCGGGGTTTCCGGTGACATGCATTTGGATTTCGTACCTGCCGGTCCTGGTGAAGAACCAGATGGGCCGTTCGTATTCGCCGGGCCTTATTTCCACCGCGCCGTGCTCCGCGTCGGACGAGTCCACGACCGCAGCATACGGACCACTCGCACCATCGCCAGGGGCGCCGTACGCCAGCACGTACCTCCGGCCTTGTCCTCCTGTATCCAGCTGGTGGACGTGGTCGATGTGGAACCGTACCTTCCCGTCGCCCTTTACAACCGGGTCAAGGTCTCCCCAGTCCGCTGGATTCAGCAGGTCAGCGGAGAAACTGAGGCATAAACTGCTGGTCGATAGACCGTCGGGAGGACACGCCGGCAGCGCCCACACAATGCCGTCGCCGCTGCCGCCATTGCTGCGGTTTTCCAGATCGTCGGCATACGCGACCTCTGGATAATCGGTCTTCGTATAGGTCGTGCTGGTGCTCAGATCAACCCTGGCGCTGTTCGGGATATGGATGACGGTTTCCTCAATGTTGATGTCGGACGCGGTGCGGTCATCCCGGGACGGCGTTCCTGGTATGCCGTCTGGATTCCCAGGGCCAGGAGGGACAGACTCCTGCGCTGGAACGTGCGTAACCGTCGGCGGACAGGGATTGTTGGTAAGTTCCTTCTCGTCGGTATTCCAGTACACGTCGAAGAGGGCGATGTGGCCGGAGGAGACCACGCTGGCGGCCGCATCGTTGGTATTTCCTATCTTTCCGGGACAGGGCTCGGGCGTCGCGTGGGTAGTGATAGTGTCGTCCGCCAGCCGCAGCAAGTTACCTCCTCCGCTGTCAGGGACCGGGGTTGCGGTCGTGGCCTGGGCTTGGTTACCGCCGGCCAGCAGCATCACTGCAGCCACGGCGAAAATGGCCAGGGCGGCCACCGCAAAGACGGAAAGTTGCATTCGTTTTCGGTACATGGTATTCATACCGTTGTATCTGTCTCCTTTTTGACGGGATTCGGATATCAGGGGGCAGCAGGTGACAGCCTACGCTGCTCCCCATCTCCATTCTGTGCCGGACTTTTGCGTTTTTGTGCTGTCCGGCGACGTTTTCCGACTTGCGCTCGGATGGATTCGGATTTCCGGCGCATTCTTCCCGTGGGCTACCTCCGGGGCCCGGCTGGGGGAACATGGAACATAAAAGCAATGCCATTACCGGGCCGGCGACGAACGCGGCCCGGTTCTGAGGCGCATGGATGAATCGGTCGGTCAATGCCGATCCGAAGGCTCGGAGTTGTTGATGAGATTGTTCGGGAACGGCGATTTCGCCAGCGGGCATCCCACCGCCATGAGCCATGCACAGGTGGTGGCCCATGGTGCGGCCGAAGTATCCGTGCATTGATGGAGCGGCGTAGGGACAACGTGGGGATTCGCGCATCGGACTCAAAGGCTGTAGGGCTACCTCGCCGCCTGGTGTTCCGTGCATTCGCACCCATGGGCGGAGCCAAGAATCTAGGGCGTATCGAGCCCTCTGGCGGGGGGGTTCGGACGGCCCGGCTGGGTGGGTTGGGATGTAATTGACGTGCGAATCACGCACCGGCAGTTGGCCGACGCCGTGTGCGCCAGTCAGCCTACCGGATCCACGGTGATGCGGACACTGTCGAAGATGAACGTGATCCAGTTCCAGGGCGTGGGGAACCGCCGCCGCATCCAGCTGACCCCTAACTGGTCCCATGACATGACCGCCCTGTGATGGGAGGGAAGGTGGCCCTTGAGGCCAACGTGCCGCGGATACGAGAGCATCGGCGGTTGCCTCCCCACAGATGCACGCCTCTGCGCTGTTTCGATTGAAACCTTCCCTGTGGTCACGTTGTCCCCATGCGTCTCGTTGCCTTGGAGTTGGCCTGGCCCCCTCCCGGACTTGGGGTGGCAACAACGTCACTTCCTGATATGACGTATCAATAATAATCGGACAGCAAGACATATTGCGATTGTTCAGCATCGGGGAATCCCGGTCGTTAGGCGAGGCTTACGGCGCGGTTGGGGGAGCGGACCACGGGATGAGTCTGTCCACGGTCGGACGGATCGGCCGGTTCAACCACTCCGCATGCGCGGAGCGCCCGTGTGTCCACGTCAAGCACGGTGAGATGTATTCCAGGATTCTCGACCACAGCGAAAGCGGTCTCCATAGCCTTTGACCATTCCAGGTCCATGTGGTCGTTCCGTTTACCTGCCGCAATCATCGAGGCTGGAGGGAATAGTCCGCATTGGTGAAAACTTCGTCCAAATGGCGGTGCAGCCGGGTGCCAGGTGGACTGGCCTCTGCCGGCCGTTCCGAGAGGCGGCCGATGGAAGATAATATTCGCTTGGGACGTTCGATTGTGTGCATTTGCTGGTTTTGCACATGTGCAAATACTGACTTCACATGGATCTGCTACATGATCACGTGCCGATGATGGGCTGTTGGCTTTCGACGCGATTGCGCTACCTTCTCGGTTTTGCCGGAAGCAAGCGATTGCTGAAGAAGCTCGCGGATCTGCGGGTTACGCGTGCTCGCGCATGACTGCCCATCCGATGAACGCTCCAGACCAGGCTTCTGGATATTGGGCTGGGCAACGAACTGGCTATCCCTTTGGCACAACTGGTCGGGGAAATCAACATCGCCGATGGCGGTCAGAACCGCGGCACCCATGATGGCCGCCGCGACAGACTCGAGAGCATCTGTTTGATCCAATGGACTTCGCTTGATGCTGATTAGCCGCCGTCCATCCCATCGCATCTCGGGAGTTTGTCCCCCAGTGTTAGAAGTTGCCGGGGCGCGGGCGTCAATGGATGGCCTCCCAGCCGGCGTGGATTGATGCCACGTTTGCGCAGGGTGACCCTCGGCCCGCAGGAGCGCTGCCTTACGTGCAGATGTGCGGACAGCCGGCGCATGAGTAGCCTGTGACTAGACCACGTTCGTGCATCTGTCCGACGGCGCCTTTCGTTGGATCGCAAATGTCTCGACCGTTTCTACCACTAGCGAGAGTTGCGGGCCTCAGTTCCGTCGCTGTGTTCCCGAACGTCCCGATTACTGCCCGTTGAAACCACATTTTGGTGTCGTTGCGGTTGAGTGTGGGCGCGTCGTTCCCATATTGGTTCAGGTAAAATCGGCTGTCCCCTCCGGGGACCATTGGGACGAACGTGTCAACTGAACAGAGTCGGCAGAGATCCAGGACTTTCCAAGTGGGTCTGCTCATGAAGGCCTACCGGGAGTCGTATTCGTCGGGCCTGGGTCGACGAGGGCTGACCCAGGAGGAGCTGCTTCGTCGCATGGCTGACGTGGATACCAGCTACGGCCAGCGGTTCAGCCACACGACCGTCTCCCGGTGGGAGTCCGGAGCCACCCGCCCCACGGTGGATCGGCTCCGCGTCTTCGGAAAGGCTCTGGACCTGTCCGATGCAGAGGTATCGGGGCTGATCACGCTGGCCGGCCTGTCCGATGGTGTTCAGCCCGCTGCCGATGAAGGCGCGAGCGCGACCCCCACTCCAGAGCACGAAACTGGTGCGGCGTCGGTCAGGCGTAGAGAGTCGGGTCGGGCCATCAGGTTGCTGCTGGAAGTGGTCCGGTTCTTTTTCCTGCGTTTCCTGCCGTTGGCGGCGTTGATCTCCGGGTTTCACTACCTGCTGTCGCTGGCCGGGTGGAATCACACATGGATGCCCGTGATCTGCGTGGCCTTCGCCTACCTGGTGGTCATGGGGCAGGGGGTGGTATTTCCGGACGAGTCCGCCGGTCTCAGGGAGTTTTACTGGATCTCGGTGTTCTTCGTGCTGACGACGCCGCTCCTGCAGTTCGCGCCCCTGGGGCTGGACCATTACAACTTCCATCTGGTGGCCGGTTTTGGCGGCACGATGATGCCCTATATGCTGGCCCTGCTGGTTAACCTGACGCTGGCGTGGACGGCGGGTTTGATGTTCCACCTGCTGTGGAGGTGGCGTTACCGGGACGGCACCACCGTAGGTGGCACCGTGACGGGAGCGGCGTCGGTGACGCTTCCACCGTCGGGAGTGGTTTACGCGGTCGTGATGGTGATCACGAACTTCTCCGTGACGGTGCAGTTGTCGGTGGTGTTCGCGGTGTTGCCGATGGCGTTTTCGCTGTTGCTCGTTTTTCGCGACACTGGCGTGACGTTTACTGAGCGCGACCGTCAAACCCTGTTCCCGTTGCTGACGGCGGCGGCCTGCGTTTCGGTGCTGGTGGGGATGGCGGTCATAATGTCGATTTACCTATCTCCCGACTTTCCCTCAGTGCTGCCGGATCATAACCTGGTGAAGTCCTGGGAGTTGGATTTCGACATTCTGGGGTACACTCGACAGGAGGCGCTGGACCGGGTGAACCTGGGCTACATGTGGCACGCCATGTCCCTGTTGATTTACATGTCATGCGTGGTAGGAGGCAGGCTCTTTGTGGAGATCCATCGGATGGGAGAAAGCGGACGATAAAAAGCTGTGCTTCGGCTGTCACACTGGGTGGCCGCGGTTGGGGTCGATGCCGGTAGGGAGCAGAATCCACGCTAAGGTCGCTATCGACGCTTTGGCCACTGGTATTCGCCGGTGAGCAGGGTGTGGTCCCGCCCAAGGGGTGAGATGTAAGTCAGGAGATCGGGCTCGACCGTCAGGCTGGCGTGTTCCCGCTGTCTGATCGCTTCGCCGGGATGGGCAATATCTCAGCAAATGACGATGGCCGCGAGCAGATTGAGTTCAGCTATACGGTAGTGCTGGCCCTGGCTCGGCACGTCGAAGCGTGCCGAGCCTCCAGATGCTTCGTCGCGGGATGGGCAGCTCTGTCCGTAAGAGGGTCCCAGCAGACGGCTCAGTCCGTCGCCACCACCTCAGCTAATCCGATACCAGGAGCGTCTCATTGAATGGTACGGTTGCCATTTCGCCGGGGGACCCTACCCGTACACTTCCCCCGTGGTGGCGATGCTCACTGAGGCGCGGGATGATCTTCGTCAAAGTTCCCGTTGCAGCTCCTGGATGAGGTGTGGTGGCAGCTGGACCACCTGCGCGGCGCGGATGACGTGGGCCCGGTGATCAGGCGGGATCGGCACGGGTTGCATGGCCAACTCCGCGGGCAGGTATCCCATCGCCCTTGCGAGATGGCGCACCGTGGTGGGTGAGGTTTTGCCGTCGGCGTAGCGCAGGATATCCGTCGCGTCTTCCTATAGAACCGTCTCCTGCGACAGGCTGACGTGATCGGTCAGCACTCGTTTCAGGTGCGGGTCGTTGCCGGTGGCAATGCAGAGGGCGTTGGCCAACGCCAAGGGTGGGGTCGCGCTTTCCAGCAGGACGTGCAGGAAATTGTCCACCTGCTCTTCGGTAACGGTGTGTACGTGCCGCACGGCCTTCCGCACGGCGACCTCGATTTGGTTCCGCATGGTCTGCCGTTCCCATTCGTTGCCGGGCACGTCGGACTCCTCGAACATCTCCAGCGCGTCCGCCGTGTGGCGCAGCACCTGGTGCGCCGGGTATTCCGGCGGGTACGGTTCGACCAGGGCCTGGGTGTTCTGCGACCCGGCCAAAACGAAACTCACCGCCACGTAGGGATGCTCTTCCAGGTAATGATCGGTTTCCCAGGAGTCCGGGCTGGTCTGGTAATCGGGCGGCAGGAACGGTTGCCCGCCGCTGTGGTTGAGGACCGGGTAGACACGCGGAGGGTCGCTGTAGAGGAGCCGCGGGACGTAGTCGTCGATGTCGCCGTCGCCGTTGGCGATGGACATCTGAACTGCGGTGCTGATGATGTGCCTCATGGCGCTTCCTGCTGGCCTCGGGGGTTGCACTGGTCGTGGATCTTTGCCGGCACGGGGACGCGGCGAGCCCTGGTCGCCCTTCGGCGTCCGGGCGACGACCCAATCGCAACGATCACCAGATGGTCGATATCCCCGTTGACGCTGCCAGTGCCTCATCCCGCGTCACCACGGAAGCGCCGATCACGTTCGCCTCCGCGGCGATCAGCCGGTCGTGCATCTCCGGAACCTCGGGGAACCGGTCCAGCCTCTCCAGTTGCGCCCGGCCCAGCTCCGACAGTTCTATCCCGCCCACCGAGTCCAGCGTTGCCAGGAGCGCCGACGGTTCCAGGGGACGTCCCAGCTTCACCGACAGGTAGTAGAACTCCGCCACCACGATGGCGGGGACCACCACCGTGGCGTTGCCCGTTTCCGCCAACTGGAAGACCGCGCTGGCGGCGGCGCTGAGACGCTCGGGCGAGCGGAAATACCACCAGAGGGCGTGGGTGTCCGTGACGAACCGGGTCCGGTCAGCCATCGACCCTTCCCGTCATTTCCTCCGGTGGCTCCGCGCGGGTTTCCCAGATGCCCTTGATGTCCTGGAAGTCTTGGTATTCGGCGTCGGGCAACTCGGACAGGGCGCCCCGCAGTGTGGCCAAGGAAGGTTTGTCATCGCCGCTGGTATCCACCGCGGTGAGCCGCCCGCACGGCCGGCCCCGGCGGGTGATGATCACCTCTTCGCCGTGGTCCAGGTCCCGAAGTATCTCACTGAGACGGGCCTTGGCCTCCCTGATGCTGTATGTGGTCATGTTGTCCGCCATGTGCTGATCATATTGATATGCCAATGTGACCACATTCTAGCATGGAGCACCGAACCCCGTGGCCAGGCAGACATCCCGCCAGGCCCATGTCGGTGAACCCGTTGGCGTGAGATCCCGCCGCGTCTGGGCAGAGGCCGATGCGCATCACCCGACCTCGACGTTCCAGCGCCAGAATCCCTGGTGACCAGTGGCCGGCGCTGGATCCGGAAGCGCCTCCACGTCGTCCAAAAACCACAGCCAGCGGCCGGAGCTGAAGTCTCCCCAGGGATCGACGGGGGTTCGCCCCGCTCCCATGGCGCAGCCAACCTCGGTGCCGTCGTCATGCACCGCGTGGCCGGACCACGGGTCAACGCGGGAAACCCGTGCCATGCCGGCCAGGACGGCGGTGGCCACCACCGCGCCGGTCGGGATGATCACCCGCCTGTCCTCTCCCCACTGGGCCCGCAGCTCCCGTTCGATGGCATCACCCGGCTGGCGCACTACCCGCTTGCCGGCGTGGACGGCGATCCGCCGCCCCACCAGCCTGGCCGGCGCCGGCCAGGACCGGGTCTCCACCGTCTTGATCCCCAGGGCGACCAGCGATGCCCAGGGCTGGTGCAGCGTGATGGCGTACACCGGCTCACCGCTGGTGGGGTTGGCCATACTCGGCCGAGGACGCCCCCCGATGAGTCGCCGTCACCGGGCCACCGCCGGGTTTGATCTCGGTAATCACGCCGGCGGCCACGGCGGCCCTGATGATGTGGTGGCGGCAGTAGTCCTGGCCGCCGATGCGGTACAGCGTCTTGACATAGACGGTGTGTGGGACGCGGACGGGCGGCTCCAGCTCGGCGCCGCAGGCAACGCAGTTGGGCATGGTGTTCACCTCCGGGTGATTGGTGGCATTGACCGGATTGTAGTGAAAACCCCCGGCGCCCCTTGGCGTTTTGCCCGGGACGCAGCCAAGCCATGGACCGGTGACCAATGGTATGCCATGGATTCCAATGCATTGGATACCAGTCCAGTCCAATCCATTGCGGTGCATTCCTTTTAATAGGAGCGCATGCCATTGCAATGGATAGCCATCCATTCATCGCCGCCGGCGCCCGGGTGGTTGGCGACGTGTGCACGCCGCGGGATCCGCGCTCCGGCCGAGCGTGAGCGAAGGCAGCCCGTGGCCACGGCCGGTTTTGAGCCCGCGGTGGTCAGGCAAACGACGGCGACATCAAGGGTTTGGAACTCCACTTGCGCACTCCCGTTCGCCGCGCGATAATTACCATTATCGCGCCGCGAATGGACGTTCGCAAGACGGGCCCAAGCGGCTACTTTCACCGTCGTTTACCTGACCACGCGGGCTGTAAAACCGGCCGTGGCCGCCGGCGTCATCGCCGAGGTCAAACCCCGGCGCCACACCGTGGGCGGCTCATCGGGGAGCGCCTGCAGCCGAATATGGCCGGCCTCACCACGGATGATACGACGTGTTCCACTTGTCGCACCAACCTCGAGGTGGCGCCGACCCGGCCGACGCATCGAGGTGAAGGCACCAATGCTGAAGGAACCGCGTCCATTGCCGTGTCGCACCCGGTAGGGCACGACTGCTAAACTGCTCTCCCGCTGGAGCTGTCCGTCACCTGCTCTGCGAGGTGCGCACACGATGAGCGGTTACACTTGGACGAGGGGGATCAAGAGCAACGGCGGCCTGGGTTTTCCGGCCTTGCCGGCCGTGTTGACCGCCGTCACTTGGATAGTTGATCCGATTGTCGCCGGCGTGGGGCCGGAAGCTGGGAAGTTGACCGCCATGATGACAAGACCCTCCACCGTCGGGACGACGTGCCTGTTCGCCCTGGCGGCGGCCGTGATGGCGATCTGGTCGCGCCGCCGGCCGGGATGCCGATTCCACCAGACGCGGTTCACGGCATGAAGTCGGTTCTGAGAACGGTAGGGCTGGGATTCGCGGCCCTTGTATTGACCGCCTGCGCGGGGATGCCTTCTGACGGCGTTCCCACCACAGCTCCAGCGCGCGCGGGCTGGGGCACTCCGGAGCCGGCCTCGGAAACCCACCGACTGGACCTGTCTCCGGGAATGGTGGTCGCCTTCGTCGAGGGGTTGACGCCCGAGATGTCGGAGAAGGTTGCCTACGTCACTCACGTCCCATCCGGCTCTCAGGCGATTGTGGACGGCGACGGCAAGGTCGTGCAGCGACACGACGGACGCCCGGACGGCACGGACCACCTGGACGCGGTCCTGAACGACGGGGATGCCATGGCCCGGATCCTCGAGGGTATCACCAACGGCGAGGACGCCAGGCCCCAGCCGCATACCATCAACTGGGTTCCAATGGTGATATTCGACGGCATCCATTACCTGAGGCGGTGGGAGCAGGTCGGGAAAATAACTCGCGCAGACATCAGCGACCTTACGACGGAACACCTGGGCTCGGAGCTCTACCGGGTTGCCTTCCGGGGCGACGGGTATGCGGGCCCGTGGTACCACTATCAGGACGGTGACGCGACCTTCCTGAACCCGGGCACGCCGGTCTATGCGGTCCAGGGCTACTCACCAAAGTTCCGCCTGGCCACCCTGGATCAGGGCAGGCTGACGTTATACGAAGCCGACACCAACCCGTTCGCCAAGACCGGCGAGGATCTGCTGGACATTCGGGACAAGGTTGCGGCCATCGACATCCTTGAAGATGATGACGAAAACACGCTCCTGGCCACGATCGATGATCATCCTACCGTCGCACGGTTCGTTGACCTGGCGCTCGCGGCGCCCGTCAATCAGAACGACCGCGACCGGCGCGGACCGCGCTACTTTCTCCGTCTTCGCCTGGCCGACGGAACCTCGGTGGTCCGGGTATTCAGGCCGGAGACGGGAGAGCTCTCCCGTGGCGTCATGACGGATCCTGAAGCGGCATCCATCGTGTCTGATGCGCTGCGAAACCGTCGCGCACCGGATCAGGCGACCACAAACCTATCGCCGAGTCCTGACACTTCGCCACTAAACAACGGCCCAGCCTCTGCGGTGGTTTTCCCGCGGCATGACGCACCGCTGGGTACGGACCGAGGCGAGGAGTACTTCGCCGGGCAACTCGTCCTGAGGGAGGGTTGCCTTCGCGCGGAAGTTTTGCCGAAATATGATCCCAATGATCCCGGATCCTGGTTGATCATCTGGCCCAGCGGGTTCACGTTCGAAACCGAGGCCGAAACGGTGCGGGTGGTGGACGAACTTGGTCGGGTCGTTGCGCAGGTCGGCGACTACGTCCGGCTCAGCCGCGCCGCATTCTCCTTTCAAGAGGCCGCAGAGAGGGAGTTGGTAAGGGGACTGTCGGAGGATTGCACAGAACCCTATTTCCTGGTGGGCGACGAGGTGAACGCCTTCGATCCTGGGTCCGAAGCCACTGAGCTCCACTTGTCAAACCCCGACGTCGTGTTTTTCAGGCAAAGGACTACGGTGGCACGGTACCAGACGATGATGACTGCGGCAGGGGTGGGGGAGCTCATTTTGGACGGCCAGTGCCTGCGGTTGAAAGATGGCTCCCCGAGAGAGTATTGGCCGACGATCATCTGGCCTGCCGGGTTCACGCCCCACGTCAACGAAGGTGTGGTCGAAATCCAAAACGGGGCTGGCCGCGTCATGGCACGGGTGGGAGATCAGATCGCCGGCGGCGGCGGCTTTTTCGACCGCAGCAGCGGGGATTGTCCCGGACCCATCTGGCAAGCCAACGATATGAAAACCCTGCCGGACGTCGAGGTCTACTTCCCGAAGCAGGATGGAACTCTCGCGCCAGAGGAGGGAACGGAGCTTTTCTCGGGAAAGCTGGTCCTGTGGGGCAAATGCTTGCAGGTATCGGACGACGTCATCCGAGTGAGAGACCGGGTGTACGCCGGAATATCCCCGCTGATCATCTGGCCGCATGACTTCGCGCTCGGCAGGCAAGACGGGGTTGTGGGGATAGTCGATGGAACCGGGAGCGTTGTCGCCCGCGTGGGAGATGAGGTCGAATTCGACGCCTTCAACCTCACCTACGAAGAGGCCAGGGAGCATGGCGGGCTTGCGGAGATAACGCCGGTCTGCTCGGGACCCTACTGGGCGGTGGGGGAGGCATTCGCTGCCGTGCCTGACCCGTAAGCTTGATCCGACTTTGGCGGCGCTTGAGTGCGAAATTCACTTTTCACCGCCCCACCGAGCTGAGAGGTTCGGCGCACGGGTCGTCTCGACGACAGTGCCGGTTAGTTCGTGCCGAACTTGGTGCAGAACGTCCCGGTATCACTGAAACACCCGCAACTCGTGGGGTGGCGTCACCAGTCTTTCAGGGGACTCCATATTCAAGACGCCCCTGATCAGATAGTCGCCGGCAGGGACCGGTTCTCCCCGGCTGTTCACCTGCTCCCATTCGCCGACGAACTCCAGCTTCTCGCCGGGTAGCAACTTTCTGCCGTCCAAGGGCAATTGCCGAACTCGCGCGCACTGCCAGTTCCAGACCTCTTCGCCATCGGCGGTTGTGATTATGAAGTCATGGGGCGGCCGGCCACCGGTGAAGAACCGGATCGGTTTGTAGCTCGTGTTTCGCAGCTTCAGCTTCAGGAACACAGTGTCCCCGTAGGGCGCTGTGGACGCGGCTTCCACTGAGTAGTCAATGGCGCGAAGGAACTTCTTGCTTGGAGTTCTCCCCATGTTGTCGAGGCGCCATAGCGCGCCGGTCGGACATCCAACGTCAATTGCGACGGCCTCCCGGGGGATGTTCGCCCGGGCAATGGCAGCCTCTAACTGCTCGCGCGCACCCCGCAGCGGGAGTAGAGCGATCTCGATTCGAAGCTTCCGTTCATCCAGGCCGGACATCGACAAACCTCGGATTGGACCGGCCTTCCCCAAAGCCTGGTACCACGCCCTCAGTTCGGCGATTCTGGCGTCGGCCGTCGGTGGCTTGGGCCAGGCGGTCCAGGTGGGCGCACGCGTCGGTTCCCGGACGGCCGTCGTTGGAAGGGTCATAGCAGTGGGCGCACGCGTCGAATCCCAGACAGCCGATGTTGGAGGTATCGTAGCGGTGGGCGTGGCCGGCGGTGGTTCGTTTACGCATCCGGCTATTGCCAGGACACCGGCAAGCAGAAAAGCGACCTTGAACATCAGCGAGCCACCCACGCTACAGGATCGACCGCGCGAACGATTCCCGTAGGCGCCCTGGATCCGCTCGGCATTGCCGCCCCATTCCAAGGGGTTCAGCCACCCGAGTTCTCGGCCTGGAACAGCAACACTTGATGGGAATCCGTCAGGACCACCAGCCGGTCCCCGAATATCATGTAGCGCCGCAGCTGGGGCAGAAGTTCCAGATAGCGTTCGCCTTGCATTGCTGCGTTCCACTCACTCGTTTCCACTCCATCCTCGCGTGGGCACTCTCCGTCCGGCAAATCGTCGAACACGGGATCTAACCCAGCCAACCCATCTGTCACGCTCTCTCCCGGCCTCACCATGGAGAGGCTCAGGTCGTCGCGACGGGATTCCCTGCGGTCCACGGTCCCACCGACGGTCGTCCCCGTGAACCTGGCCACGATTTCCGACCCAGGGAGCATGTTCTCCACGCACGGCGGCCCTCCATACCGGGATTCATCCCGACGCACTTCGATGAACGACCGCAGACGCCACTCGGCCTCCGCAATGTTGTCCACCGCCGGCATGAGTTCCTCGAAGTCCACCGGGGTTCCCGAGCCCGTGCGGATGCGCAGCAGCCTGATCCCATCCTCCTCGCGTACGGCATGCCTTTCCCATCCCCCTATGTCTAAACTGAAGCCAAGGTGAGATTTACATTTGCAGGTCGGGGAGGATTGGCTTGGGTGTCGTCAATCAATTTGTCGGCTTTTGCTTGCAGCACGGTTTGGCAGCGGCGTTTGACTTCTTCGTGTCGCGGGGTCAGATCAGTGAAAAAGCCGCCCACTTTCTCCCGGACTGCGGCACGGGTTCCCAGGCACTGGTTGGCGGTTGCTTCCTGGCGCACCCAGCCCCAAATAGCCTCGTCAGCGTTGAAGCCCGGACTGTAGCTGGGCAGAGCCTGTCCCGTACTTGATACGGGGTTCACCAGGCGCAGGTTCAGGTTGGGTGTGGTGAGATAAGCCCGGATAGCATCGCCCCGATGGGCCGGGGAGTTGTCCCAAATCACGATCAGCGGTTCGGGGTGTTGACCCCGCAGTTGCCGCAGGAAGGCAATGGAGGTCCCGGCGTTGCTGTTGCCCTCCAGTTCCATCACCGCCACCTCGCCGGTTTCCAGGCACACCGCCGAGTAGTAGCTGACTTTCTCACCTCGGCGCGGACTGGTGGAATCCACCAGCGCCGGTTCGCCTTTCAGCACCCACTTGCCCCGTAGATCAGCGTCCGCTGAGACTGTCCCCTCCGCCAGCCACAGCCGACATCTCCTGGGCTGCCGGGCTGGCATCTTCAGCCCCTCCCGCCGCCAGATCCGCTCCACCCTCTTGTGGTTCACCTTCCACCCAGCGCGTCTCCGCACGGCGGTGATCCGTCGGTAACCGTACCGACCGAGCCGCGAAGCCAATCCCACAATGTCGTTGGTCAAAGCCTGCTCGTCATTCCTGACTGACGGCTCATGGCGCTGGGTAGAGCGGGGCTGTGCCAACACCCGACAGGCCCGGCGCTCCGATACACCAAGCACTGACCGGACGTGTTCCACGCAGCCACGGCGACGGGCTGGGCTCAGAAGTTTCCCTCAGCGGCCTCCTTGAGATCTGATTGTCCAGGGTGAGTTCGGCCACCGTTCGCTTGAGCCGGCTGTTTTCGGTCTCCAACTGCTTCAGGCGCCGGGCCTGGTCGACGCGAAGACCGCCGTACTCGGCGCGCTATCTGTAGAAAGTCTGCTCCGATACCCCGATAAGCCGGTTGGGTTCGGCAACCGTGCTGCCGGTGGCGATGATCACCTCCGCCTCCCTGAGATTGTTGATGATTTCCTCAGCCGTGTGTTTCTTCTTCGGCACATCTGATCCCCCTTGTTGCCCAGGATCCTAACATCGATCCAGGATCGGTTTTCGGGGGTCAGGTCACTGCGACATGGGGATGGCAAGCAACGCTTCGGGTTGAACCGGAGCACCGTGGCCACCACCGGCAGGCTGCAACGGCTACCCGTGGGACTGCTGCTGCCTGCCGATATTAGGTGGAATACGGGTATCGCCGACTTTCCGACGACAGATCTGCTCCCGAGGCAAGATCGGCATCTTGAACCTGGGTTACGAATACTTTCTCGCCAATCCCGACCCACCCGACAACTTCATCACCATTCACCGCGACTAAACCGGGTACGCGTGACGGCCTCTGGGGCATTGACCCTGGTTTGTTTCTACAGAGCCGACCTTTCCAGTGAGGTTTCGAGATGGGATTGGCCGGTGGTCGGGCCGCATTGATCGGGGGGCAGGCCACCATCATGTTATTCAAACTGCTGGTGTAAAGTTGGGCATGGGCCGAGTTGTCCAAAGCAAATCACAAGGCGAATCGACAGGAGGAAAGCCATGACAGTGCTGGCGGACTATGCCAACAAATACGAGACGGTTAGCGTGCAACGGGAGGACGGGATCCTTCAGGTGACGTTTCACACCGGGGACGGGAGCCTGCTCTGGGGTGAGGCGTCGCACCGGGAACTGGGTTACGCCTTCGCCGACATTGGAGCAGACCCCGACAACAAGGTGGTCATCCTCACCGGGACTGGCGACGACTATTGCGCTAACTTCGAGCCCAACCGACCCACCCGCCGCATGCCTCAGGACTGGGACAAGACCTACTGGGAGGGCAAGCGGCTGTTGACCAACCTGCTGGAGATCGAAGTGCCCGTCATCGGCGCGGTCAACGGTCCGGCAACCATCCACGCCGAGATACCGGTGATGTCCGATATCGTCCTGGCATCAGAAACCGCCACCTTCCAGGACGCTCCCCACTTCCCGCGCGGCGTGGTGCCCGGCGACGGCGTTCACGTGATCTGGCCCCTGGTTCTGGGACAGAACCGGGGCCGGCACTTCCTGCTGACCGGTCGGACCCTATCGGCACGGGAAGCCCTGGACCTGGGCGTGGTGGCCGAAGTGCTCCCCAAGGACGAACTGCTGCCCCGGGCCTGGGAAGTTGCCCGCCAGTTGGCGGAACGGCCGCCGCTGACGCTGCGCTACACCCGCGTCGCTCTGACGCTGCAGCTGAAGCGGCAGATGCAGGACATGCTGGGATACGGCCTGGCGGTGGAGGGTCTGGCTGCGGTGGACGTGTCGCTCTCGCAAGGCTAGCATCGGGCTGGTCGGTCGCTCCGTGTCCATGCCGGGACCCGAAACACGCGAGAGCCTTTATTCCCAGCATGGTACGACGTCAATCCTCGTGACGGTGACCACTTGACGCAAGAGGCCGACGTTTCTTCATCTGGCCCAAGGGGACGCGATTGAGGTGGCCAAGCTGGCGGGCTGTCCATTTGCGAGATGTCGAGGGAGTCGAGTCTCCGCGGAGGCACCGGCATGGACACGGGACATTTTCGTTGAGCACTGATGCAGGCACTGTAGCCCGATACCCCGATGACATCGGTGTGAATGCCGATTTTTCAACATTCAGATTGTTCCGACTCCAGATTTTCCTTCCGTTGCCACTCCTGCAAGGTTTCCGCCGGTTTTTGGGATGTGTTATTCGAGCGAATAACAATTATTGACACCAACCATGGGGGCAATTTAGACTGGCATCAGGGCGAATTCTCAACGAATTTCGTCGTAATATCATGGCAAAATCTCCGGTGTTTATTCCATTGAGGAGGATCCAATGGCGGATTACGACATTATCGTCAGAAAGGGCACGATAGTTGATGGAACGCGGACGCCGCGGTACGTCAGCGACATAGCCATCAAAGACGGCAGGATCGCCAAGATTGGCGGGTTGAACGGCGGCACCGCTGACCGAGTGATTGACGCAGAAGGGTTGATCGTAGCGCCGGGGTTCGTGGACCTGCACACGCACTACGACGCCCAGATCTTCTGGGACCCCTACTGCACCCTGTCGGGCTGGCACGGCGTCACGTCCGTGGCCCTGGGCAACTGCGGGTTCGGCTTTGCGCCGTCGCGGGTGGAGGACCAGGACCGGGCGATGCTCAGCATGACCCGGAACGAGGCCATTCCCTACGACGCCATGAAGGAAGGGATGCCCTGGAATTGGGTGACGTTCCCGGACTTCATGGAAAGCCTCAGCAACACTCCCAAGGGGGTGAACTGCCTGACCTACGTCCCGCTGACGCCGCTGTACGCTTGGGTCATGGGCTGGGACGAGGCGAAGACGCGCCGTCCCACGGAGGACGAGCTGCAGGAAATGGTACGGCTCATCCACGAGGCCATGGACGCCGGCGCATGTGGCTGGTCAGCCCAGGTGCTGGGTGTGAACTCGGTGCAGCGTGACTACGATGGCACCCCGATGATCACCGATATGCTGTCCGAGCACGAGGTGCTGACCTTCGCCAAGGTGCTGGCCGACCGGGACGAGGGTTTCATCGAGTTGGCTTACCAGGAGACCGGCGAAGAAGGACGACCTTTGGGTGAAGGGGCTCGTCTGTTCTTTGAAAAGGTAGCCGAGGTCTCGAACCGCCCGGTGCTTTACCAGACGGTATCTCCCAATTCCGTACACCCTGAACAGCACCGCGAGCGCATCCGCTGGCTGGAGAGCTGCGCGGAGCGTGGCCTGCGAGTTTACGGACAGGGCAATACCCGTCGTGGTGGCTTTGAGCTCACCTTCGAAGACTGGAACCTGTTCGACGATACCCCCATGTGGCGCGAGGTCACCCTGGGCGACAAGGCCACCAGGAAAGCCAAGATGTCCGACCCGGAGATGCGCCAGAAACTGAAGGAGGAATGGGACTCGGGACGGCGTCCCACCCAGGTCACCCCCGGCTCCGTGGGCAGCCTTCAGGTGATGACCCGGAAGGTGAAGATCGATATTGGCGCCGAAACGGACTTCACCCGCATGCCGGCCAAAGTAAATGTCAACGGCGCTGACTACTTCCTAGTCAACACCCGCGACGGCTACAAGTTGCTGTCGGTCACCTGCCCCCACCAGGGTGGCTGCGTGGACGACGACGGGGACAAGTTCGTCTGTGATACCCACGGCTACGAGTACGAACATGACGGCGGACGGTGCATCACCAACGGCGACCTGCGCCTGAAGTCCTTCGTCGTCAACGTCGTCGATGGGCGCATGATTGCACTGGCCCCGGACGAGACTGAGGCGTCCAGCCCGCAGGCCGGCCTCACCGTTCAGCAAATCGCCGACGAACAGGGCAAGCACGTTATCGACGCGCTGCTGGACATGTGCGTGGAGGACGACCTGGCGACGGAGTTCTATGCCGACACGCAAGGCCGCGATGTGGCGCAGTACACGGCAGAGGTGCTGGACTCCAACCACGTCGTCGCGGGAGTTTCCGACGGCGGCGCCCACGTCAAGTTCCTTACCGCCGGCATCTACCCGACGGACATGTTGGCCTGGCTGGTGCGCGACGAACAGGTCATCACGCTGGAGGACGCCCACTTCAAGCTGTCGTACCTGCCGGCGCACTTCGGCGGGTTCCAGGACCGTGGCGCGCTGCGCGAAGGCGCGCCGGCGGACATGGTCATCTATGACCTGGAGAGGCTGGAAGTGCTACCGTCCGAGGTGGCCGAGGACCTGCCTGGCGGCGAGTGGCGCCGTATCCAGAAGGCCAAGGGCTACCGCTGGACGCTGGTGAACGGCGAAGTCACCTTTGAGGACGGCGAACCCACCGGCGCGATGCCTGGGCTCCTGCTGCGGAACGGGCGGGGATAGACCCTCTCCCGTGGGGCGTATCGGGGCGAATGGTTATTCGCCCCGACCCCGTGGTGGTTGATCTGCCAATTGAACCGGAGCCTGTCCCAAACATAATGGGACAGGCTCTCAAATGGGATTTGTGCAAAGACTAGAAAAGCGAAGAGGCCGGGAAAACTGGTCTGGCCCTACATCTCACCATGGGTCACGTGTATAGAGAGGCGATGAGGGCTCGTTGAAAAAATCGGCGCGGTTGCAGCGGCACTATCGGGGATCGTTAGTGAGACCGGTGGTCAGGCAAATCAGCCAAGGCACAAGCCGGAACAGTTCGAGGAAATCCAGCATCGCATCGGCCGCAGAGCACCCCTTGCGGCAAGAACGATTGCCCCATTGATTACAACCTGTGGATGCCCGCTTTCGCGGCAATGACGGTCCGCCTCTGGCGGATCAACACAACCTAAATCCCCCGCTCCGTGAACACGGCGTCGGCCTCCTCCAGAGCCTCCTCCACGTAAGGCCACCCGCGATACCAGCCGGCCTGCGAGAACACTTCGCATATCTCCCGCTTGGACATGCCCAGTTCCAGGGCGTAGTCGATGTGCTCTCTCAGTTGCCTCATGTGTCCCCGGCACATCAGCGCCACCAGGATGCACACCGTCCTTTCCTTGGGCGTGAGGTCGCCCCGCGCCCACACCTCGCCGAAGTTGTAGGCCTCAACCAGGGCGGCGGTCTCGGGCGTCAGCTCGTGGGAGAGCGAGTTCTCCAGATCGAACTCGGCGTTCTCGCCCCAGTTCGCCCTCCGGATTTCGCGCCCTCTTTCCAGCTTTTCCTCCACCGTCGCCAGCCAGTCCGCCTGGAGCGGCTCCCGGTCCTCGGCCACCCACATGGGCTGCTCGTTGATCACGCGTTGCGCCTGCGCCAATGATGAAACGGTGGCCGGTATCCCCGCGTAGAAGATCAGCTGCAGGAATATCCCCTTGACCTTCTGGGGCGACATCCCCAGCGACAGGCCGACCCTGATCTGGTGCTGGAGCCCGAACTCCCAGCCGTTGCAGCACTGCGCCGCGATCGTCGCCATGCTGCGCAGCGTCACATCCAGGCCCGGCACCTGCCACACGCCGCCCCACATCACCTCCTCCTGCAGCTTCACGTAGTCCGTGCTGACGTCGGGCAGCGCGGCGGTGAGGCGCCGCTGGGGTACGTACTGGTCGATGAACGCGTGGAGGTTGGCTGCTTTACGAGCCAGGTCGGCGGCGGTGTCCATTTCAACTTCTCACCATGTTGCGATTTGCAGGGGCGATCCGAGAGGCGGAGGTCAGGCTCTCCGGGACTCGAAAAGCTCGTTGGCCTGCTCCAGTGCATCCTCAACGCAAGGCCAGCCCCGGTACCAGCCGGCTTGGGCAAACACCTCGCAGATCTGCCTTTCGTCCAGTCCGGCGTCCAGCGCATAGCCAACATGTCGCTTCAGCTGCTTCATGTGCCCGCGGCACATCAGCGCCGCCAGGACGCAAACCATTCGTTCTTGCGGGTTCAGGTCCGCTCGACGCCAGACCTCCCCAAAGTGGTAAGCGTCCACCAGCTCTGCCGACTCCGGTATGAACCGCCGCGCCAGCGCATTCTCAACCGCCGCGTCGGCGCTTTTACCCCAATGCTTTACCCGCACGGCCTTGCCCTGCGCCAGCATCTCGTCGATGGAGTCCAGCCACTCGGTATCCAGCGGTACGTCGCCGTCCTTCCATTCCTCCCGCTCGTTGATGACCTCCTGCGCGATCCGTAACCCGAATACGGTGGCCGGCACCCCCGCATAAAACATCAGCTCTATGAATATCCCCTTGATCTGCTGCGCTGTGATCCCCACGGTTAGTCCCGTTCGTACCTGGTGCTCCACGCCGAAATCGTACCCGTTCACGCATTGGGCAGTGATCGTCGCGAAACTGCGTAGTTTCAAATCCAGCCCATCTGCCAGCCAGACGCCGCCCCACATCAACTCGTGCTGCACCCTAACAAAATCGGCCAGCACTGGCGTGGGCCTGGCGTAGGGTAAGTACTGATCGAAAAACTGCCGCAGCTTCGCCGATCGTTCCTGGATTTCCTGCACCGTCGTCATTCGAACCCCTCCTGACCCTGGGGAAGCAGCCGTCAGGCGCCCGTTGCCTCGAACACTTCCCGCGCCTGTTCCAGCGCGTCCTCCACGTGGGGCCATCCCCGGTACCATCCCGCCTGCGCGAACACCTCGCAGATCTCCCGCTGCTCTAACCCCATGTTCAGCGCGTAGCGGATGTACCGCCTCAGTTGTTTCCAGTGCCCCCGCGCCATCAGCGCCGCCAGCACGCACACCATCCTCTCTTTCGGAGCCAGGTCGTCCCGCGCCCACACGTCGCCATAATTGTATCCGTCCACGATGTCCGATGCTTCCGGCGTCAGACGCTGCGCCAGCGACTCCTCAACCTCCCGGTTCGCCGCCTCGCCCCAGAGTTTCGTCCGGATCGCGCTGCCACGCGCCAGCTTGTCCTCCAGGGTCTCCAGCCAGTCCGCCTCAATCGGCACGTCCGCCGCCTTCCATTCCTCGCGCTCGTTGATCACCGTCTGCGCCTGCAGCAATCCGTGGACGGTGGCGGGAATCCCGGCGTAGAACAGCAATTGAATGAATATCCCTTTGATCTGCCACGGCGGCATCCCCATTGTCAGCCCCGCCCGGATCTGGTGCTTCAACCCGAAGTCCCAGCCGTTGACGCACTGGGCCGAAATCGTCGCGAAACTCCGCAGCTTCAGGTCCAGTCCCGGCCCTTGCCAGATCCCGCCCCACATCAGCGGTTCCTGGATATTCCAATAGTCCGCCGAGATGGATGGAATGTCGCTGTTGATGGGCAGGTACGGCTCGAGTTCGTGAGCCCTCCGCGACATCTCGTCGGGCGTGGTCATCGTCTGCATCTCCTGGCAAAGGCGTACACTACGCCGGCAATTCTAACCGACCGCGCAGTTCTGGGAAACGATGGCCCGACCGGATCCAGGCCCTTGTATGTTGGCGGAGGGAGTACGGTGGAGGAGACCGGTACGGCAGACCGGCAGGGTCTTGGTCAGAGCAGGCCGTTCGAAAGCTTGGGTCGCCGCACCCTTCCCAAAAGAGCCCGAACAGTTGCCTGGTCCAGCCAAGCCCGTATCTTGCCTGAATTTTACGCAAAATTTAGAAAAAGAATAAAGATCGGGCAAGCTGGCTCGCCCCCACTTTCGACGGAACGGCCCACAGCCATGCTCACCCTGCCCGATGCCATTGTACCGATATTCGCTCCCTTCGCCATGCTATTCACCAACCCGACCTTGCAGAAGGCCCAGCTCCTGCTGGTGGGCGTGATCCTAACCTCGGGTCAACGCGCCATGGCGGCGGCGCTGCGCGTCATGGGCCGCCGTGACCAGCGCGACTACGTCCGCTACCACGAGGTGCCCAATCGGGCGGTGTGGTCGCCTCGTGAGGCGGCGCGTATCCTGCTCTTGCTGCAGCTCCAGCACCTGGATCGCGGCGACGGTCCGTTGTGAAACGCCTCGGACATTGAGCCAGTGATCGCCAAGGACTATGTACCACGCTAAACTGAAGCCAAGGTGAGATTTACATTTGCAGGTCGGGGAGGGTCGGCTTGGGTGTCGTCAATCAATTTGTCGGCTTTTGCTTGCAGCACGGTTCGGCAGCGGCGTTTGACTTCTTCGTGTCGCTGGGTCAGATCAGTGAAAAAGCCGCCCACTTTCTCCCGGACTGCGGCACGGGTTCCCAGGCACAAGTTGGTGGTTGCTTCCTGGCGCACCCAGCCCCAAATAGCCTCGTCAGCGTTGTAGCCTGGACTGTAGCTGGGCAGAGCCTGCCCCGTACTTGATACGGGGTTCACCAGGCGCAGGTTCAGGTTGGGTGTGGTGAGATAAGCCCGGATAGCATCGCCCCGATGGGCGGGGGAGTTGTCCCAAATCACGATCAGCGGTTCGGGGTGTTGACCCCGCAGTTGCCGCAGGAAGGCAGTGGAGGTCCCGGCGTTGCTGTTGCCCTCCAGTTCCATCACCGCCACCTCGCCGGTTTCCAGGCACACCGCCGAGTAGTAGCGGACCTTCTCACCTCGGCGCGGACTGGTGGAATCCACCAGCGCCGGTTCGCCTTTGAGCACCCACTTGCCCCGTAGATCAGCGTCCGCCTGAAAGTGGGCCTCGTCAGCGAAGAATACCTTGGCTCCAGTTCGTCGCGCTGCCACCGCCCCCTTCGCATACTCCCCCACGAAAGCTTCCCGCCGCACCGGGTCCGCCTTGAGCAACCGCTTCTTGGGACGCTTCAGCACAAACCCCAGCCGGTGCAGGTAGTTCAGACAATCGCTCCGGCTCAACAACAACCCGAAGCGGTCTTCCACAAACCGGCGCACCGCCTTCCAGTTCCAGTTGGATAGCCCGATGCCCGCCTGAGACGGCAATTGCTGCACCGCCGACTTCAGCTCGACTCGTTGCTCCATGTCCAACGCGGGGGGAACCACCAGTCTGCTCAAAAACCAACGCCTTGGGTCCGCCCTCCGCAAAGGCCCGGGCCCATTGACCAATGGTGTGGGCATCCCGCTCCAGGGCTCGACCCACCGCCGCCGCGGTCCAACCCTGGGTCAGCAGCCACACCGGGTGCCACCGTTCTCGCTCCCGGGGCGTCGGCGCCCGATACATCCGCCGCCGTACCGCAGCCTCGTCCAGGCGCCACCGCACCAGCAGCGCCCCCATCTCCTCCATTGCCAACTTCGACCCGCTCCCTTTTCCCAGCCTACTGCTCCGATTGCCCCCAATTCTACCTACGAATGATGTGGGTTTCACCTTGGTTTCGATTTAGGCTTGCTCTCCCGGCCCCGTCTCGAACCGCATCGTCGCCTCGGGCTGCCGCTTTCGCCGTCGCGGCGACACGTAGCCTTTCAGGATCGAATAGCCGCCGTCATATCCCCGTGCCACCAACTCCCGGTGCAGCACCACGCAGTTTTCCAATCCCTCGGCCATCCTGTGGTCGACGTACTCGGTGTACGGGTCCAGCCGGGACGCTCGTCGTTTGCGCGGTTTCGGTCGCATGGCCTCCGGCGACTTCAGGTATTTCCTCACCGTGTTGCGCGACACGCCCAACTCGCGGGCGATCTCCCGGATCGAACACCCCGCGCCTTTCATCTTGTAGATCTCTTTCACTTGACCCACCTTTAGCACGTTGTCTGAAAAACCTCCGCAGACTGTCCGTGGATGATGCCATTACCACCGGGTGGGTCAGTTCCAGTTCGGCGATTTCGCACACTTCAATATCGGCGGCGACAGTTCCCGAACTCGCGTTGATGCCATTTCCTGAAACGACGTGCTCGTCTCGTCGTTGCCAAAAACGACATCGGTGAACAGCCCAATGTTCTCATGGTCCATCCTCTTGAACGGGGATATTCGGAAAGCGCCGCATGGAGTTGGCCCGGAGGGTCTCTGTGATCAACCCTATGGGCCGACCGCTGGGACCCGTTGAGACGGGGAAAATCCTCCGCAAAACGGCGAGGCTCATCTGGTCTGTACGCTGCAACCTACGCGTCTGGGGATCGAACCTTGAAGCCGTTTGGTGTTCGGTCAACGGATTGCATAGGACACTTGGAGCGCGATCATGAGCAACAACCAGGCCAAAACAGCCTACGCAGGTCACCAGGGATCGTTGCAGCTTCCGTTGGATGATGTAGAAGCCTTGCTACCACCGAAAGAAGGCTCGCTTCTTCAGCCCACCGTTGTAGAAAAGCCGCTGTCTGTCCACCCATATAGCGGACTGATCGGGCACCGATCAACCGAACAACTCCGACAACTATCGGCAACGATGCAAGTCTCAGGCGGAACCGTTGAAGTCTTCCTGTACGAAAAACAGATTCTATGGGACCCGGATCGCTACACCATTGCACAGCAGCTGGGTCTGCCCATTCAGTTCATCGAGTACAGAGAGGGCGACCCCATTGCTTTCATCTGTTCTCGAGTCCTGCACGAAATCCATCACGACAAGGGAACACGCGCCCTTATCGTGACGAACATCTATCCATGGACGGAACGAGGGCGCCCGAGGAAATCCTCAAAAAATGAGGGTTTTCCAGTCGAGGGTTTGCAACCGAAAACCAGCAGGGAGTTGGCGTTCCTCGCCGGAGTGAGCGAGAGCTACATCGAAAAGGCCAAGGAGATCTGTTCGTTTGAACTCGCTGATTTGGTCATTGAAGAGGGTAGGAAATTCGGGCCGGTGTACCGCCAACTCAAGGACGTGTGCCATGCGGGTTTGGGCGACGAATTGCGCGCAGGCGAGAAGGATCTGGATACCGTCTGGCTACAGGCCCGTGAAATGCGGTCGGCTGCAGAGGATTCGAACCGACACCGCAATCCAACCAAGCGCGATCTCGCCAACCGAATCCAGGAACTGGAATCTGAGATCAAAGTTCTCCGTGGCCAACTCGAAAAAAACGAAAGGGGCAGTACCGAGTTCACACCCAGTCCTCGGGGATCCGGCACTCAAGCACGCGAGTTGGAGGAGCAGCGTCAACAGGCGATTGAGCGTGCCGATGCGGCTGAGGCGAAGCTGGTATCCGTGTCCGAAGAGCGCGACGCGCTTGCCGTCGAGATCGAAAGGTTGAAACGAATATTTCACGATTCGGGCTTGCATGCATACGTTGCCGATGAGCTGAACATGGCCGAAATCTAACCCGCCGGTCTGAGACTACCCTGTTTCAAAGTGAACACCAACGCCGACGGCGCACTGGAACCCACTGCCATGGCCCACCTGACCGCGCTCAACAAAGCCGGTTCCACCACAACCTGCCTTTTTGCCCCGACGACGGCAGAAACCAACCCCGTCTTTGCAATCCCATGCTCCCCGAGGCCAATTGAGTACTGCTTCAATTTCGCAAAACCGCGTGTTGCCAACCTGCTGTACGTTTCTGGCCACGCAAGGGGCAGACCTCTCGGAAGTCGCTTGGTGCGGCACTTTTCCGATTGGTTTGACCCAAGTCCATCGCGGAGCGTCATCTCGGGGAGACCCGATGGCGAGCCGCAGGATCGGAGAATGACATGACAGAACGTTTGGCATACACGGTCAAGGAAGCCGCCATTGCCCTTGGGGTCAGCGAGTGGATGGTCAGGGAAGAGATCCGCCAGCAGCGCATCTACTCGGTCAAGATGGGCGCCCGCCTGCTGATTCCCCGCTGGGCTCTGGAAGAAAGATTGGGAATGACCACGGAGTCACCGCCCCCTGCCGCAACGTCGTAACCATCGGCACCGAAGATCGTGGCCCATCCAGCAAACGCACCCGGACGCGGCTCTAGAGATAGACTGGAGCCGTTGCCAAACGTTTTCCCCGATTGCCGACAACGACGCGCCCGGGTTATTCCAACCACCGGCGTCGATATTCTTACATGGTCAACGGCAGTCATAGGGTAACGAGTGAGTTCATCCAACGTCCCGGGAGCGTCGGTTGAACGTCGCGGGGAAGTCAACCCGTTCAGTCATGGCAAACAGGAGGTGCACAGGAATGAAAGGAACGATCAGAAAACGCAGCCCAGGCTCCTGGGAAATCCAGGTGTTCCTGGGACGCGACGAAAACGGCAAACGCGTGCGGAAAACGGCAACGGTTCGTGGAAAAAAAGCCGACGCCGAACGTCGAGTCCGGGAAATCCTGTCCGAATTGGACCGTGGCATCACCCCCACGAAAACGCGCTACAAGCTTGGTGAATGGATGGACAGGTGGATGGAGGAGAAAATCGTACCCAAATGCAAACCGAAAACCATCGACCGTTATCAGGACGACATCAGGCTTCATATCAAGCCGGCACTG
Organism: Dehalococcoidia bacterium; assembly: GCA_965207585.1. Lineage (GTDB taxonomy): Bacteria > Chloroflexota > Dehalococcoidia > Lucifugimonadales > UBA3495 > Bin87. Next base: position 1,628,558 of record CBDBMT010000003.1, read on the forward strand.
GGTCACATCGAACTGACCAAACTGTCCCCGGCCCAAGTCCAAGAGTTCGAGACCAATCTGCTCAAGAAAGGGAAAAAACCTAAAGGCGTGGAATTGGTCCACATCATTCTGAATGGCGCCATGAAGCACGCCCTGCGCCTCGAACTGATCTCGAGGAACCCCGTGTCATTGGTGTCACCGCCATCGGCTCCCAATACCGAAGCTTACACTCCAAAGGTGGAGCAGGTGCGGGCATTGCTAACACTGGCAGAGGAACTGGAACACCCGCTCTGGGTGTGCATCCACCTAATCGCCTACACCGGTATGCGCCGGGGGGAAGCCCTGGCACTCGAATGGGAGCATGTAGACCTGAAAAAACAACAGATCTTGGTATGTCAGTCGCTGGTCGTCTCCAAAGCCGGCAAGCTGCTCACGACTCCCAAGACGGAGAGTAGCCGGCGCGTCGTCGACCTTGACCTCCGAACCACAGAAATCCTCAAAACCCACAGGAATCGACAACGTGCCCTGGCCGCCGAGCTCGGCACCCAAGCCTCTGAGAAGCTCTTCCCCAGCGCCGACGGGACGAGTTGGACGCACCCCAACAACGCCAGGTACGCGGTGAAGAGCCTGGGGAAAAAGGCTGGGTGTCCTGAAGTTACGTTGAGGAGCCTACGGCATTTCCACCCAACGGTGGCGTTGCAGGCTGGTCAAAACCCCGTCGTGGTTTCAAAGCGGATAGGCCACTCCAGTCCCAAAACCACGATGGAGGTGTACGCGCACGCACTCCCTGGGTGGCAGAAGGACGCGGCCGAAGCGTTCGCGGACGCAATGAATTCAGCCGAGTAAAATGCTGGACAAATTCCCCGAACCGTACAGCACCACGCATCATCATCCATAGAGATCTGAGTAGAAAATCTCGCTCTACAGCACTTCACAATACGCCAAATCATTGATACCTTCTAATCCCTCCCTCGGCACCAAAATCTCAATAAAAGATAGGATCGGCAAAACGCCGGCTCCCCGCCAGGGCCGTCCGGGCTCAGCTGCAGAGCCCGCCTCTACCGGTCTTCGGTCAGCACCTTGAGGTGACCGACCACGAACCCCTCCACGTCGGCGGTATGGAGTATCTCCTGCCAGAAGTTGAGAGCGTCGTCGTCCGTCCCGGCAGTCAGTGTGACCGTTTGCGGGCTGTCTCAGTTTTCCGCCGTAAAGGTGAGTTCCTCCGCGTCGGCCGTCAGCTGGCCGGACGGCGAAATCGAGAGAGTCACCACAACGTCGCCATCGGGCTGGGAACCCAGCGCGACGCCGTTGCGGTCCAGGTCCGCAGACTGCACCGTGTAGGCGAAGACCAGGGTATCGGCGCCGGATCCCCGGTCGTAAACGGCGCTTCGCTCGGGGTCATCGCTGTCATCCAGCAGTATGCTGATCGACGGCTGGCCCACAACGTCCATCGCTTCGTCGAACTCCAGGGCGATCTCGATGGTTTCCCTAAAGCGGTACACGTCGCTGCTGGCCGGCTGCGAAACAATCTCGCTGGCAACAACCGTGGGCCGGACGCCGTTGACCCGGTGTTCCGTCTGGCGCCGAAGGCGCGGAATGAGTTCGTTGACTCCGAACCTGGTGTCGGCTTCCCATACGTGCCCGCTGCCCGCGAAAGCCGTTTGCTGCGGCACCGAAATGCCGTCGAGGTCCTCGTCGTCCTGATGCACTGTGTATCTGAACACCAGGGTGTCGGAGAAGGAACCGATCGGATAATTGGCGCTGCCTTATGGCTGGGTGCTGGGCCGTGGCGGGCTGATACGTTTCCGGTAAAGGTCGTGCGTGCATTCATGGTTTCGAGAGCAGATGTACAGAAAGCGAGGCACACGCAGGCGGGCTTCCTGATGCAGGCTTACCGCGAGGGGTTCGTGGACGAGAACGGGCGCAGGGGACTGTCCCAAGAAGAGCTGCTGAGGCGAATGGCGGCCGTGGAGGGTGTTGGAACGGTTCGGTACAGCCGAGCCACCATCTCCCGGTGGGAGACGGGCATCACCCGTCCCAATGTCGAGCGACTGCGAGCGTTCGGCAGGGCCTTTCGATTGTTTACGTCATTCCGGACTTGATCCGGAATCCAGGAACGTCTTGCTGTCGCCAACGTCCCGTAACGCCAGCATCTTCTGGATTCCGGCTTTCGCCGGAATGACGGTTTTGATAGTAATGACGGTTTTGATAGTTTGGATAGATAATCGAAAGGCCCTGGAGCGTTCGGACGGCCCCTTGAACTCTCGGACCTGGAGGTTGCGGGTTTGATCCTGCTGGCCGGGCTGGCGCCTGACTTTGGCAGCGCCAGCGCTCACGTCGGGCTTACTATGGGAGATGATCTGGATGACGACGTTGCGGCGGGAGACGAGCCTTCGCCGGCCGTACCCGCCGAGGAGGCAGGTGGCCCGAGTTCTTCGTGCTGGCGGCGCCGTCGTTGCAGTTTGCCGGGCTGCAGATGGACCACTACGGCATCTACGCCATGGGCGATTTTGCCGGCACGCACCTGCCCTATATGCTTGCGCTGCTCCTGAGCCTGGCGCTGACCAGCGCGGCCGCGGCGTTGCTTCACCTGATTTGGTGGTGGCAATCTTCCTGAGACCGGGTGAAAGCCGCCCCCCTGGTACGAGCGGTGCGCGCCGTGCTGCCGCCTCTGGTGATGGCCTGCGTGGTTGTGGTGTCGGTGGCGGCGGCGACGGTGGGGATGGCCGTGATACTGGCCATCTACGCTTCGCCCGACCTGCCGGCCGTCTTTCCGGGTGGTCGCTGAGGCCCGATGCTGGTCATCGCATCCAACACCTGCGGTGAGCAGGAATCCTATCCTGCCGCCACACCGTCAGTCAGTATCACTCCCGAATCCAGCAGGGTTTGGTAGCGGCTCCCTAGGCCATGTTCTTCCAGGATCTCCCGGGCGTGGGAGCCCGGCTTGGGAGCGGGTATGCCCGGGCGCACCGGGGTACGCGACAGGCGTGGCGCGGGGCCGCAGGTGGTCACCGGGCCCAGCCCGTCGTGCTCCCGAGTGAGGCTGAGTCCGTGGGACTCCACCCAGGGGTCGGTCATCAGATCCCTGACGTTGGTGATGACCCGCTGCGCACCGATGCCGGCAGCGGCCAGCCGCTCCACCCAGGACGCCACCGTATTCCCCTGGAACCTCTCCTCCAATGAAGATGACAGGGCGTCCCCGCGAAGGGTGTCAATTCCGGAGAGGCCATCCAGGCCGGATAGCCTCGACAGGGCGGACTCTGCGGCCCCGATAAAGAACCAGCCGTCACTGGCCTGGTAGGCGCGATGCAACGGGCCGGTTCCCAGGGCGTCCTGTCCGCTGGTCTCGTCCCACTGCTTGCCCTCGTAGAGCTGCATGAATGGCGATTGCAGCGTCATGGCGGTGTAGGCCAGGGCGGAGTCGATGTGCTGGCCTTCGCCGGTGCGCTGTCGGTGCAGCAGGGCCAGGGCCACCCCGTAAGCGCCCATGAAACCCGTGCCGTAGTCGTTCACCGGGTTGGGCTGCGATTCGGGCACGCCATTGCCGCCGAAGCGACGGGTCATGCCGGCAGTGGCTTGGGCAAACCCCTCGTGACCGGGGCGCTCCGCCCAGGGGCCGATGTGCCCGTAGGCGTTCAACGAAGCGTAGATGATGTCGGGCTTGCGCTTTCGCACCTCTTCGTATCCCAGGCCCAGCCGCTCCAGGCTGCCGGCCCGGTAGTTCTGGGCCACCACGTCGGCATCCTCCAGCAGCTTCCAGAAAACGTCGCGCCCCTCTTCGGATCTCAGGTCCAGCAGGATGCTGCGCTTGCCCCGGTTGATGTCGTTATGCCGGGCTACAGTGGAGCCCCGCCTGGGGTTGTCTATCTTGATGACGTTGGCCCCGTACTCGGCCAGCGTCCGGCCCATGGTCGGGCCGGCCAGTATGATGCAAAGATCCAGCACCTTGATCCCATCAAGGGCGGCGCGCATGGCGTCCTGATGCTTCGGCGCCTTGGAGTCCGGCGTTGCCGATGCGGGGCGAGCCTTCAGCTCCGCGAGAATCGCTTCCCGATGCTGGTCTGGCGTGGGAGCCGGGCCGCGCACTTTGCCCGGCGTGGAGGACATCCGGGCGTTGACTCCCGGCTGCAGCATCTTGCCGTAGGTGGGGTCGTCAACTTCGACCACCATCTGGGAGGCCCGGGCGTGGGGATGGTCAAACCACTCGGCGCTGGTGCGGCAGACTGCGCCTTCGCTGCCGGCCTCGGCGATCAGGTCTTCCCATTCCTGCGCGGTACGGGACAGGAATAGATCGCGAATCCGCTGCTGGGCCTCGGAACGCAATCCCGTGGAGTCCAGGGGCCGGTCGAAGTCGGTGAGCCCTTCGTCGTCCCAAGACGTGATCCCGGCGGCCTCGACGAACTGGCGGAAGTTCTGGTTGCCGGGGCCACCGAAGCGCACGTACTGGCCGTCGCTGCACTCAAAGATACCGCCCCACAGCTCACCCAGCGCCGGAATTGCCGGCGGAGCGTTGTGGACTCGCACGCCGAAACGTCCGATGGACTGGAACATGCTGTCGAACAGCGGGACCTCGATCCGTTGCCCCGCGCCGTCGCGCTCCCGGGCGTTCAGGGCGACGGTGATGGCCACCACTGATTGAAACGCCCCATACACCGAGGCGATGGGAATAGCCGTGTAGACCGGACGCAGGCTGTCGGGGTTGGGCGGCCGGTAGCTGGCGGATGCCGCTCCCACGACTCCTTCGTAGGCCGGCATGGCCGCCCGGGGATCGTCCGACGCAAATCCCGGGATGGAGCAGTACACCAGGCGGGGGTTGGCGCGAGTCATCTCCTCGGGTCCCAGCCCCAGCCTTTCCATGGTCCCGGGCCGGAAGTTCTCGACCACGACATCGGCGCTCTCGATCAGGGACCGGGCAGTGGCTGCGTCCTCTGCCCGCTTGAGGTCAAGGGTTATGCTCCGCTTGCCACGGTTCCACGTTGAGTTGGCCGGGGTCTTCCAGCGGGGCCCGCCGGGCGGGTCAACCCGCACCACGTCGGCGCCCTGGTCCGCCAGCAGCATTCCTGCCAGGGGTCCGGCAATATACTGCCCGAAGTCGATCACCCGAATGTGTTCCAGCGCTGATGCCATGTTTGAGCCTTCCCCTGATTGGCAAAACAGAGTGGTTGCGTAGACTACGCGCACGCTAACATCGCGGGTAGGAGCGGTCAACCGACGTATTTGCCTCATGCTGATAATTCCGTGCCGGGAATCCCCCATCCTCAAATTCCCTCCATCCGGATTGATCTGCCGGCGCAGAGGCAACATGATAGACTGCCGGCTCAGTGAGACTATGAACCGCGCCCCCGGCTGCGCGTCATAGGTCTGGTATCCAATTTCCGCTTACCATATGGGACAAGGTGCGTTGGGATGGCTTCTTTGGATCGCATAACTACGGACCCTGCCATGATGGGTGGGAGGGCCTGCATCAGGGGAATGCGCGTTACTGTTGGAACCGTGGTAGGACTGCTGGCTGCAGGACGTTCGCATGATGAAATTCTGGCGGCCTACCCATACCTGGAGCGAGAGGACATCGAACAGTCCTTAGCCTACGCCGCCTGGAGGCTAGGGGAACGCGAAGTCGCTCTCAATCTGCCATGAGCGTGAAGTTCCTGATTGATATGAGCCTCTCACCTGATTGGGCGCCAACGCTGCAAAGGCGCGGATGGAATGCTATTCATTGGTCTACAGTTGGTGAACCGGGCGCAAGCGACCGGGAGATCATGGATTGGGCAGTCGATCACCAATACGTGGTCTTCACTCACGATCTGGATTTCGGCACGATGCTGGCCTTAACGCGCGCGACCGGGCCGAGCGTTATTCAGATACGGGCCGCGGACGTTTTGCCTGACCACCTGGAGCGCGTGGTCGCAGCAGCATTGCGACAGCATGAGGCGGAACTGGCAGCAGGCGCACTGGTGGTAGTTGACGAAAGCCGCAGCAGAGTCAGAGTTTTGCCCATCTGAACGAGTGTGGTGTATCCAAGGGCACCTCAATCCTGAACAGGTTCGCCCGGCAGCCCGAAATTGACCCTCTCGGTATGGGTTACTATAATCGGCAGAGTTTCACAGCAGGAGCGGGTCTTTGCCCAGGCAGCGGAAACCGTGACTGTTGATCCAACGAGTGCGTTAGGAGGACTTTCATGGTTACACAACAGGCGGCAGTGCTGAGCCCGGAGGCTCTGGTCGAGGAGTTCGAAAAGAACGGCGTCACCCACGTGGTGACCATCCCCGACAGCGAGACCAACTACCTGTACGAGTTGATGAAGGACCAGCCCTGGCTGGATATCGTCCCCACCTCCCGGGAAGGTGAGACTTTCGGCATTGCCCTGGGGTTGCTGGTCGCCGGCAAGAACCCGGTGGTCCTGATTCAGAACACGGGAATGATGGAATCGGGCGACTCCATCCGGGGCATGGTCCTGGACGCGGGGTTCCCGCTGGTGATGGTGGTGGGCTATCGTGGCTGGAATCGCCACGGCATCATAACGGACTCGGCTGCCACCTATACGGAGCCGTTCCTGAACGCCTTCCGCATCAACTACTACCTGGTGGAGCAGGACGCCGACAGTACGCGCATCTCCACGGCCTTCGAGGAGGCCCGGGCCACCAAGCGGCCGGTTGCCGTCCTGGTCGGCGACGAATACCACGGGTTCAACCGCTAAACGCATAACCAACCGCCACAATTGATTGCTCCGTCGGCGCATGACCACGCGCCGCAAAGGTTCATGGGATCGGGCAGGTACGGAGCAAGAAAGACCCAGCCAACGGAGGCAAAGTATGATTCAATCCGCGGACGTATTCCGAGTCTTCCAGGAGCACCGGGGCGATGCCATCGTGATCCCCACGGGCACTTCCGGTCGCCACTGGCGGGAATTCAGCGACAACGAAAACCGGGACCTGAACATGGGCGGCGCGATGGGACAGACCACCTCGGCGGCCCTGGGGCTGGCCCTGGGTCTGCCCGATGAAAAGGTGGTGCTGTTCGATTCCGAAGGCGCGCTGCTGATGAACATGGGGATCCTGGCCACCATCGCAGGCAAGAAGCCGCAAAACTTCTGTCACATCCTGTTGGACAACGAGTGCTACGCCACCACCGGTGGGCAGCCGGTCCCCAACGCGCAGGAGATCAACTATGCCGGCATGGCCAAGGAGTCCGGCTATTCCTCCGCCTACAGCTTCGACGACCTGGAAGAGTTCGCCACCAACGTGGAGCAGATCATGCGCGAGCCCGGCCCGGTGTTCGTCGCCATCAAGGTAGTGCCCGAGGTGGAGAACGAGCCAATCGGAATGCGGGTGCGTCCCCCGACCCGCAGCCGCGCCGAGACCATCCGGGACCTGCGGACGGAGTTGGGTATCGCCGCCGATTAGTTTCTGTGGTTATCGACGCTCAGGAGGCGATCACTCCTGAGTGATCGACGACAATGCCACAAGCGCGCCCCGGGATCGTAGCGGATCCCGGGGCGTTTTATTGGGCAGGATTGGGAAATCTTCATCATGGAACAGTTCCAATCCTGACAATCCCTGAATCTTGAAAATCCTGATTCTGACGTTTCCACAGCCGTAAAATGGGTACGCGTGAGCGACGACGCGAATTGCCACCTCTCCCCGGCGTGGTTACAATGCCGCAATTGCGGATGCCGGGCCCTGTCGCCGTCCCGTCTCGACGACTTCTGCTCCGGTGTACCACTACCCCTCCTGATTCCTGGTAATGGAGAGTGATTCGGTTTGAACACCGGCGTTTCGGACCTGACGACCTACCTGCGGGAGCAGTACCACTACGCCTGGCTCGTGGTCGGGATGGGCACCATGCTCCGGGTCACCGCCAATTTCGTCAGTCAGGCCTTTGCCGTCATCCTCGTCGTCCTCCAGACCGACTTCGCCTGGGGCGTCACCGCGATCGTCCTCGCCCAGGTTTTCCGCAGCCTCGCCAGCGCCCTCCTTTCTCCCGTCTCCGGATGGGTGGGCGACCGTTACGGAGCGCGCCCGTCCCTGTTTGTCGCGGCCGCCCTCTACGTGGTCGGGATGCTCCTCCTCAGCACCGTCAACGAACTCTGGCAGCTTTACCTGTACTACAGCATTTTGCTGGGGTTGGCTCAGGCCCTCTTCACCGTCAACATCCCCACCACCGTCGCCGCCTGGTTCAAGAGGAAGCTCGGTGTCGCCGTGGGAATCCAGCAGTCCATCGGCGGCATGGGCGCGTCGGTCACGGCTCCGGGCCTGGCGCTGCTGGTATCCCTGACCGGATGGCAGGTCGGGTTCTGGATAATCGCCGCCGCGGGCGGGGTGATCCTCTTCTCCCTGTTGTTCTTCTTTCACAGCGAACCCGCCGATAAAGGGATGAAGCCCCTGGGAGCTACCGACGACGACCCGCCGCCGGCGCCGGCGAATACCGCAACCGCCAAGCTGCGGAGCAAGGTCTTCCTGCAGCACGCCCGCCGCACGCGAGCATTCTGGAATCTGCCCTTCATTCACTTCCTTGGTTGCATGGGCCACGCCATTGTCATCTGGCACGTCGTGTTCTTCGCCACTGAGCAGGGATTGTCTCTTGCGGCGGCGGCCTGGATCGTCACCATCTACACCGTGGCCAGTGTCAGCAGCCGCCTGTTCATTCCCATCCTGGCCGACCGCTTCGGCGCCAAGCTGACGATGATCCTGCCCTACGCCCTGCAGGGGGTCACGGTCATCATGCTCTTCTGGGCCCAGAGCGCGTGGGAGTTCTACCTATTCGCCGTCCTCTTCGGCATCGGATTCGGCGGGGAGATGTCGGCCTTCCTCATCGCCAACCGCCAGTACTACGGGATGGGTCCGGTGCGGTCGATTTTCGGCTTCCAGCACCTCGGCTCCGGCTTCGGCATGGCCCTGGGCGGGCTGGTTGGCGGCGTAGTCTACGACTACCGCAACGCCGAAGCGGCGACGCGGTACCTCGGCTTCATCGACGTCGGCGGAGGCTCCTACGACCTCGCCTGGACCATCTCCATTGCCGCCAGTCTCGCGGGGGTCGTCTTCATACTGCTGCTGGAGTCATCCTCTCGCGTGCTCATCCCCAACTGGGAAGAATCCCTGCCCCGAGAGGGACAAACCTCGCCGGCATCTTCGTGACCTCAACCATACCCACCTTCCAAGTTCCGGCGCGGCTGCGTTGGTGAGTGATTTCGGCGTTACAATAACCGCGTCAACCGATGAGCACGCATCCACACGACAAGGAGGCCAGACACATGACGACCGTAGGAAGCGGCAATTACACCTACGAAGTGGTGGAAAACTGGGCCAGGCTGCCCGAGGGCGATACCTTCGCCATGGTCAGCGCCATCGCCACCGACTCCCAGGACCGGGTCTTCGCCTTTCAGCGCAAGGACCCGCCCATACTCATCTTCGATCGTGACGGCAACCTGCTGGACAGCTGGGGCAACGGCGCCTTCACCTTCGCCCACGGCATCTACATTGACGACGAAGACACGGTTTACCTCACCGACCGGGACAACTCAGTTTGCCTGGTCTACACCATCGACGGCAAGCCCATCCAGATGCTGGGCCGCCATGGCGTCCACTCGGACACCGGCTGTGAGAACCCCGGCGACCTCTGCCCCCGTTCCGCCGGCCCCTTCAACTACCCGGCTGAACTGGTCCCATCGCCATCCGGAGACCTGTACGTGGCCGACGGTTACCGCAACGCCCGCGTCCACCGGTTCAGCTGGGACGGCCAGTTGAAGCAGTCCTGGGGCGAGCCGGGCAAGACCGAAGCGGGCCACTTCCACCTCCCCCACAGCCTGCTGATCCACAACGACACCATCTTCCTCTGCGACCGGGAAAACCACCGGATGCAACTGTTCAGCCTGGATGGCGAGTTCATCACCATCTGGGACGACATCCAGCGGCCCATGGACATCTCGGCGGACAGCAACGGGAACCTGGTGATCAGCGAGGGCAGCGTCAACGACTCGTCGGCACGGGTCAGCGTGCTGGACACTTCCGGCAACGTGCTGGCCCGCTTCGATTGCCGCGGACCCGGCCACGGCAGTTGGGTCGACTCGCGCGGCGACATCTACGTCGGCCTCAGCGACGGCACCGGCGTCGACAAGTTCGTGCGCCAGGGCTAGACCAGTCGAGACCCTCAGCAACGCATCGGCCGGAGCATCCCGCTCCGGCCGATTTTGTGTGCCATGACGGTAGTCGTTGCTCAGTCGGCGGAGAGTTCCGCCGCCTTCGCAGCCTGTTTTTCCATGAAGTCCCGGATGGCATCGGCGTATTCGGCCCGGGGGAACTGCTCTCCGTTGGGAACCTTCATTCCGTCGCAGAAGATTTCCAGCCGGTTGCCATCAGGATCCAGGAAGTAGAAAGACCGGCTGCCGCTGCCCTCCAGGTTCCCGCCGGCTTCGATGCCGTGGGTCAGCGGGCCGCTGACGATCTCCGCGCCGTGGGTGTGGATGTGGGCCAGGGCCCGCATGAACTCGTCGCGGTTCTCCACCTCGAAGGCCACCTGCTGCACCAGCCGGGCCCGCCCGGGAACGTTCTCGGAAACGTCCACGTCCTCGGGAGCGCTGGCGATGACGAAATCATGGTGCGTCTCATCGAACCGCAGGAAAGCCGTCTCGGCTCCGTCGGGTCGGCGGCGACGGGAAGTCACCTTGCAGCCCAGCACCTTGGTGTAAAACTCGAAAGACCGTTCAAAATCGGAGACGAGGATCCCAACGTGTCCAACGCGCTTGATCTGAATGCCCATGACGATTTCCTCCTGCCAAAAGCTCTACCCTTCCGTGAAACCCGCAGATTTTGCCTGCGACTACCGGAATCTGTGTAGTTAGGCCCTGATTATATGCTTTGCACAAAAGCTCGTCTGCCCTGTGCGTCTGGTCGTGGACAGCGGCAGGAGGATTCCAGGATCGCCCCTCGAGCGCACCCGGCTTTGTAAATCGTCAGAATCAGCAACTGTTGTTGATGGGCTCTGGAATCTATGGATCAGGTTCGACGGTTGTACCGCAGCGCGTGGGTTGGCGCCAGACGCTGGCGCACTGGATCGACCACCAGCAGCGATCCCTCCAGCGTGTACGCGCCTAACAGAGCGGGGGCGCCTTCTTCGGCGAAGATGACGATGGTAGTGGTTTCAATGCTCTCCACACGGACGCGAACTTCGCCGATAGGATCCTCCACTATGCTGCCATCGGCCAGTTCCGACCGGATGCGGCGGAAAGGGACGATCCCAAGTTCGCGCAGCAGATCCGCCGGTAGGCAGGTGTATGTGGAGCCGGTGTCGACCGTTGCGTCCACCGTCTGAGAGCGGCTTCCGTCCGCCGAAATCACTTCTAATGGATAAGTGAACGTTCCCACGATCAAGCCTCCCGTGCTGACGGGTATTCCGGCCGGCGCCGTTCCCGCAGGGCGGCCAGGCCCTCCTTCACGTCGTCGCCGAAGAAGCCCAGGGCCTCGGCCAGGAGGGAGTAGTCGAAGGAGGTGTGGCCGGCCTGCCGGAGCCACTGGTTCAGGGCGCGCTTGGTGAAGCGGATGGCCGGCTGTGGGCCGTCGGCCAGGCGACGGGCGACGCGCATGGCGGTTTCCATCAACTCCTCGCGGGGCACGGCCATGCTGACCAGGCCGATGCGCTCCGCCTCCTTGCCGTCCAGGAAGTCGCAGGTGAGCAGGTAGTACTTGGCCTTGGCCATGCCGCAGAGCAGGGGCCAGATGATGGCAGCGTGGTCGCCGGCGGCGACGCCCAGGCGGATGTGCCCGTCGGTGATGCGGGCGTCCTCGGCGGCGATGGAGATGTCGGCCATGAGGGCTACCGCCAGGCCCGCGCCCACGGCGACGCCGTTGATGGCGGAGATGACCGGCTTGTCCAGGTTCAGGATGTTGTAGACGATGTCGCCGGCCTCTTTGGTGTTCTGGGCGACGATGGCCGGATTGTCGATGGCCTGTTCGATCATCTCGAAGTCGCCACCGGCGGAAAACGCCTCGCCGGCGCCGGTGACCACGGCGACCCGCACCTCGGGGTCCGCGCCGATGTCCAGCCAGATCCGGCTGAGCTCATTGTGGAGCCGGAAGTTGGTGGAGTTCAGGGTCTCCGGCCGGTTCATCGTCAGAGTGATGATGCCGTCGGACTTTTCGATGAGCAGGTGTTGGTATGAAGAGTAGTCGGTCATTGCTGTGCACTCATTGTGGGCAAGAGAGGTTAGTTGTCGGCGGGCGTTGGTTCAAAATCAGGCGGCAGGTCGAAAGTGGGCCGGCCGTCGGGCCGATGGCTATGTGCCAAGATAGCGCGCATCAACTGGTTGTGGTTGCGTTCCATTTGCTCCTGTAGCTCGCGATGGCGGCGCTCCATCTCGTGGAAGCGACGTTCCATCTGCTCTTGCAGTTCGTGGATGCGGTGTCCCGTCTGCTCTTGCATCGCGTGGAAGCGGCGTTCCATACGTCCTTCAACAGCGACAACCTCGCCACGCACGTCGGCGACTTGCTCCCGTACCGCGGCAACGCCTGCTTTCAGCTCGCCGAATTCTTGCTGGACGCTGCCCATGCGCAGCCAGAGGGCACTCAGTATTCCCAGTATGGCAGCCAGCAGGGCCGCGTACAGGCCCAGCACGACCGATACCAGAATAACTATCGAGTTGATGCTAACCGTTTCCATCAATGATTCCTCCTGCGGTCGGCGCTGGAATCCGGTGCGGCCAATATTACCAGACGACTTGCGCCTCTTGCAGCGCGGTCAACTCGGCTTCATCCATGCCCAGCAGGCCGCAGAAGACTTCGCGGTTGTGCTCGCCGAGATCCGGTGTCCAGCGCAGGGGGTCGGTGGGCGTCTCGGAGAAACGCCAGGGCGGCGCAACGGCCCGCTGCTCGCCCTTTTCGGCATGAACGGTGGTGGGGAAAGCGTCGCGGTCAACCAGATGCGGGTCCACCATCAGCTGGTCGGCAGATAGCGACGGGAAGGCGGCGATGCCGGCCGATTGCAGCAGGTCGGTCACCTCCTCGACGGTGCGTGTGGCCGTCCATTCGGACACGTCCCGCTCCAGGCTGTCCTGGTTCTGCCAGCGCAGGAAGGCGTCCCCGTACTCGTCGGCGCCAGCCCATTCCGGGTCGCCCATGGCCTGCTTGAGCGAGCGCCATTGCGCATCATCCGCCACTGCGATGGTCACCCACTGGTCCTCGCCACGACAGGGGAACACTCCGTGAGGAGCCATGGCGTCGTCCCGGTTGCCCAACCGGGCGGCGTCCCGGTCATTCATGGCAGTGTCCATCAGGGCGTGGCCCATGAAAGCGGTGGCGATGTCACGAACCGCAACGTCGGCGCGCTGCCCAACCTGGTGGTTGCGGTGGGCGCACAGGGCGGCGACGGCGGAGAACGCAGCCATCATGCCGCCGGTGTGGTCCATGGCATGGCGCAGTTCAACCGGCGGACCGTCGGGATAGCCGGTCAGGTAGCCAAGGCCCCCCAGCGCGGCAAACATGGGGGCGTAGCCGGCGTAGCGTGCCTCGGGTCCGGTCTGCCCGTTGGACGACAGGGACACCATGATGATGTCCGGCTTGATCTCGCGCAGCTGTGGATAGCCCAGACCCAGCCGGTCCATCACCCCGGGCCGGAAGTTCTCCAGCACCACGTCGGAGATGCGCACCAGGTCGTAGGCCAGCTCCAGCGCGCGCGCCTCCTTGAGGTTCAGCGTGACGGAACGCTTGCTGGCGTTGACCTGCTCGAAGGACGATGGTGGCTTGCCGTACATGGCATGGGGCCGCCGCGTGATGTCCAGTCGCGCCGCCGATTCGACCTTGATCACGTCGGCGCCCAGGGAGGCGAGGATCATGCCGGCGAAGGGGCCGGCGGCGTGCACGGAGAAATCGGCGACGCGCACGCCGGATAGGGGAGCGGATGGGTTGGTCATGTTCACCGCCTGTCGGCTACGCGGCCGCTGAGCCGTTCTGGTATTTCTCCTGGTACTCCTGCAGCAACGAAGGCAGGAGGTCGGGGTTGGTTCGCGCCGCAGCGTTCAGGATCAGCAACATTTCCTGGGCTTCTTTTTGTGCCTCTTTCCGACCCTCCTGCTTGGCTTCCTCAATGCGTCGGCGGCGTTCTGCCAAAGCAATAAACATCTTGACCCCCAATTCGACAACAATAATCAGCGATAAGGAAACGAAAAGCCCCCATTCCCAAAGTCCGACGATTGCTTCCGGTGTGGCGTCCCATGTCCACAGATGACCTTTTGCCAGCAGCGTCAGCACGTTCACCGGCCAGATGCCGAGGACGATAAACGGAATGTGCTTTACGGCATCGCTTGGTGGTATTTCCATCCTACTCCAATCCCGACGGCGGCGATATGCACCGCCGCCGGGAGGCGCGATCTCGTGTCAGTAGTACACGGCGTTACCGGTGCCGCCGCCGGCCGCGATCAGCTCGCCGGTGATGGCCCACGCCTTGTCGGAGGCCAGGAAGGCGGTCAGGAAGCCGATCTCCGAGGCGTCGACCATGCGGCAGATGTGGTTGCCGCGGCCCGATCCGGGAGCGAAGTCCTGAGCCTCGGCCTCCTCCGGCGAGACGCCCAACTGCTCGGCGCGGGCGGCCAGGAGACTCGGCGTGCGCTCGGTGCGGGTGGTGCCGGGGTGGATGCAGTTGACGGTGATGCCGAACTGGCCCAGCTGCGCGGCCAGGGTCTTGGTCATGTGCACCAGCGAGGTGTTGCGCGCGCCGCCGCTGAGGTTGCCGGCGTTGCGGGCGTTGAGTCCGCTGATGTTGATGATGCGCCCGTAGCCCTGCGCCTTGAGCAGGGGAATGGCGGCCCGAGAGCAGCGCAGCGCGCCGACGAACTTCACGTCGAAGTCGCTGATCAGCTCCTCGTCGATGAGGTCCTCGATGGGTCCGGTGGCCGAGGGCGAGCCGCCGGGCAGTGACGCGCTGTTGACCAGGATGTGCAGCCCGCCCAGGGCATCGGCGGCCTCGTTGATGACGCGGTCCACCTGCTCGCGATTGGTGGCGTCGAAGGACATGGGGATGGCGCGGCGGCCGGTGGTCTCGGCGATCTCGGCGGCCGCCGCCTCCAGGTCGGGCATGGAGCGCGAGCCGACCACCACGTCGGCGCCCTCGCGCGCCAGCTCCAGGGCGATTGCCTTGCCGATGCCGCGGCTGGCGCCGCCCACAAATGCCAGTTTGCCTTCAAGTCCAAAATCCATGGGAAATAGCCTCCGTTGAGATGCGAACGCCGCCGGGACAGGCGGGTTCGCTGGGATGGGGGGATTATACAGTGGGTCGCAAGGCCAGACTGAAAAACTGGCCGGCCGAACCAAATGATAAGATGGTTAGAAGGGGATCGAAGCCATGGGAACTTTTCGGATCGACATTGGAGTGGCCGGACTGGACGGTGATAACCCTGTTACCGTAACCGCTTTGGTGGACACCGGGGCTACCCATTCGATGATGCCGGCCTCGTTGCTGACTCGGCTGGGCGTCACACCAACTCGCCAGCGGACCTTTACGATGGCCGACGGCAGGACGGAGACCTATGACATCGGCGCGGCCATGTTTTCAGTCGGCGAAGAAATTATGCCATGCCCCGTCATTTTCGGACGGGAAGGGCGCTATCTGCTAGGAGCCACCACGCTGGAAAACTTCGACCTGGCAGTTGACCCGGTGAACCAGAAACTGACGCCGGTGGCAGAGCTGACCATCTGAAACCGATACGGTCGATCTCGCCTCCAGGGAACGGCCAAATGCCGGTGTATACACCCGGCAGCGGGAAAGCAATTCACTAGGTCGGCGTCCCCACGGGCCATGACCAGCGTGGTGCCCGCGCTATTGCCCCGGCTGGCGTCAACCGCGGAAGCTGGTTTGCCTCCCACATCCGGATTGTCAGGGAATAGCCTCCGTTGGGATGCAAACGCGCGGACAGGTGCGGGTTCGCTGGGGTGGAGGTATTACACAGCCCGGAAATAAGGTGGGCGGCCTACGTAAAAAGACAGTACTGGGTTAGGACGATGACCGGGATTTTTGCATCGAAGGACAAGATTGGTGCGAAAGATGCAGTTTCCAAATGGTACCTGTCCCTTTCACGTTCTGACGTAGTGTTTGTCTAACTCGATGAAGATATTGGGGTTAAAGAAGGGCTTTTTTGCGCTTTTGGGATTGCCGGGATCCAAAAAGCGCACCCTGACAAAACGATCATCGTCCTCGAGAGATTTTCGAATATTGTGGTATTGTTGATTCACTTTGAACTCTGAGTAGCGCTCGGTACACCTCCTCGTCAAGTCGGAGTAGTCCCAAGGGAATTGCTCCCTGATTTGCTCCTCAGTCAATAGAATTCTGGTGGCGGTTGGGTCATTGCTGGATGTGACCAACAGAGCATCATTCGCTTTAGACCGCGTGAATCTGATGTCTATATTGACGGTCACAGTGTAAGGTGAGCTGGGGTCCATTTCGGGAGTGTCGATACCATCCAAATACGAGAGGAAGTTTTTCTCTGCGGCGTTGAGCACAATAGCTTCTACGTCATTCGGAACACCAACAAATGCCAGAGGCATCAGGTACAGGCCGAACTCCGAAAGCTCTCTGCCGAACCATTCACGTGTTGCGGATGTGAAATTCTTTACGCAGGCAGCACCTATTTCGTACAGGCGGAAGTTGAAACTTGAAGACTGATTGTAGAAGTGGGTGGCGCAGTCCCGCAGCTCCAACATAACGTCGATGTTCCGCTGAGCTGAAACGTCAAGGAATTTGTCATCGGCTAACTTTTCGGCCAGAAATGCCAAGCCGTATGTGAAGGGTGCCCCTGAACGGGTCTTCTTGATGTAGCGCTTTTTGCCTAATTTGCCGTTTTTGTTTTGGCGGTGCTCGTAAACATACAGGCTTCTCTCCTTGTTCTCATTCTCGGAGAGCCACTTGGCTTTCAATAGCAGTTCCCATCCGTTGATGGCAAGAATTGCGAAACCTTCTGCTTTATGAGGAAACGCGGGCTTGTTGTAGATCTCGACCGCAGCAACCATTGCTGCTACGGCGCGGTCTAACAGTTCTTGTGAGCGCGATTTCATAGCACCTCGATCTTAAATCGCCCCCGCCCTTGCCAATCCCGCCAGGTCCCGCGCCGCATACCCCAACAGCCCGCAGTACACGTCCGCGTTGTGCTCGCCCAGGAGCGGGGCGCGGGTCAGCGTGGTGGGGGTTTCGCTGAGCTGGAAGGGGGCGCCGGTGTATTCCAGGGGGCCGGTGGCGGGGTGGTCGACCTCGGAGTAGAAGGCGCGCTCGCGTTGCTGTGGACTCTGGAACACCTCGGACGGCGTGTAGTAGGGGGCGATGGGGACGCCATGGGCCTGGCCCTCGGCGTAGAGCCACTCGCGGGTGTGCTGGGCGAACCATTCCCGCATGTGCCGGTTCAGCTCGGGTCCGTGGGTGGCCGGGTCGCTGAACATCTCCGGCGACGCCCAGTCTGGGTTGCCGATGAAGGCCAGCAGGCCCTCGAACTGGCGCGGCTCCAGGGTCAGCAACTCCACGTAGCCATCCGACGCCGGCAGCACGCCGCCGACTCGGAAGTATCGCGAGAAGCGCGTCTCGGTGATGCCTTCCGACTCGTGCCGCTGAATGGGCATGTAGCCCACCGATAGCTGCGCTTCCTGCGCCGAGGCGTCGACCACCTGGCCGCGAGGACCGTCCGCGGATGCCAGGCGGTTGTACACCGCGGCCAGCGCGCCCACGGCAGCGGTGAGTCCGGCCTGGTAGTCGCCCATGTTGGCGCCGGCGACGATGGGCGGTCGATCCGGGAAGGTGTCCAGCGCGACCCCGTTGGGCAGGAGCCAGCCCTCGCCGCCGGCATGGAATATCGCCAGGTGTCCGGCCTGGTAGTCGGCGTAAGGGCCGGTGCTGCCGAAGGGCGTGACGGCGGTGACAATCACGTCGGGGTTGGCGTCGAGGAACGAGTCGTTATCCAGTCCGACGGCGGCGGCGCTGGCCGGCGTGTAGTCGTGCACCACCATGTCGACGCGGGCTACCAGTTGGCGCAGCAAGTCCCGGCCGGCCGGGTTGTGCAGGTCCAGGGTGATGCTCCGCTTGCCGGTGTTGAGGTACAGGAACAGCCCGCTGCGCTCGGGATGGGGTTCGTCATCCGGGAACGGGCCGCGACGGCGGGACGGATCGCCGACGCCGGGCGGCTCCGCCTTGATGACCTCCGCGCCCAGGGACGCCAGCAGCTTGCCGCAGTAGGGGCCGGGTATGAGGGACGCCAGCTCCAGCACACGGAGGTTGGGGAGGGCAGCGGGTTGGAGTGTGAGTGGGGAGGCGGATGTGGTCATTACGATCCTATAATTTCCACCGACTGGATGACAACCGGGTTGACGGGAGTGGAACCCTTGCCTTCAGGCAATGTGGGAGCCGTGGCGATAGTGCGATAGTTTCCACACCGGCCACGACCTGACCGAAGATGGTGTAGTTGGGAGGCAATAAGTAGTCGGAGTGCAGGATTAAGAACTGGCTGCCATTAGTATCGGGCCCGGCATTGGCCATGGCCACTATGCCCCGGGAGTAAGCCTGCTGCACGGGCTCATTAGCGAAGGTATAGCCTGGTCCATCGCTCCCGGTGCCGGTGGAGTCGCCGCTCTGAATCATGAACCCTTCAATAGCACTGTGGAAAATCACGTTGTCGTAGAAACCCTGCCGGCCCAGAAAGACAAAATTGTTCGCCGCGTTTTGGGCTTCCGCGAGGAGCAGTTTGATCGTGATAGTTCCCGACGAGATATTGAGTACGTCGGTATGAGTACGTCGGTATAGGATGAAGCGAGAGTGATGGTCATGGGCGGCAGTGACGCCCACTGCTTACAGGAATCACCATCACCAACTTGTGGGCTGGGGGTAGGGCAGCTTACACCGGTTTCCGTCGGAGTAAGGATACCGCTCTCCATGGCTACTGCTACCGTTACCTCGATCGTTGCTTCAAAATTGCCTCGATTGTTGCTTCAATATCGGACCTACCGCACAACAAGGCGATTATCTCTTTTTGGGCACGTTGCACTTGGTCGGTAGCATCGGCGGCTGTGCAAATTGGCGGTGCCGTAGTAGGATCATAATCCGAATTGCGAAAATAAGTGCTGCATATCGTGTGGTGTTCTACGGCGACCTCGCACGGAGTTCGCCCCTTACTACCTCGCGCATTCATATTTGCGCCTTGGCTCAGTAGCATTTTTACGTTCGCCGTCTGATCACTCACCGCGGCAAAGTGCAGGGAAGTATCACCTCCATGGGCTTCAGCCTCAATGTCAGCTCCTCGATCCAGCAATAACGTGATGAGATTGTGATCGCCGGATTGGCTTGCGTAATGCAGCGGCGTAGATCCATGTTCATCTTTCGCCTTCACATCGGCACCATTGTCTAACAATATTTTTACAATGTCATATGACGCTGGTTCGTCGAAAATTAATGCCCAATGCAACGGCGTAAATCCCTCGGGGCTAACGGCGTTGGCATCCGCTCCATGTTCCAGTAACAGTGCTACGATCTCGGGATCTGGCCGGGTAGCGACTATAGCCGACTCCAAGGGGGAGAGCCATCCATCGGCGAGAGCGTTTGCGTCTGCCCCTGCTTCCAGCAAGAGCGAAACGATGTCTGTATATCCATATGTCGCAGCGTAATGCAAGCTCGTCAAGCCAAGTCGGTCGGTGGCGTTTACATCTGCACCCGAATCGAGTTCGGCTTTCACATCTGACAAACTGGCAGTGCGCCAATAATCATCCCCATCGCACAAGCGGCCGCAATATCCTGGGCGAACCTCCACGGGTCGAGTCACCGGAGTGCCGAGGGCTTGGGCCACCGCTGCCGTTACCGTCGCCGAAATATCAGGCGTGGCCGTAGGCACCCGCTCCGGTCCTGAGCCGCAGCCGATAAGAACTATAGCTGCTGCCGTGGCCGCCAGCAGCAACACTGGCACTCTCATCTTTTCGTAAGTTCGGCGTTCCCAAAGATTGCCATGACGCCAGGTATGTCGGCGTAGGAACATTCCAGCACAGCGGTCCGGATTTTTTGCTCAACCAGAGCAACCATTTTTTCACTATTGAAAGAAGCGTTGCCTTTTTCATCCCGCAACGCTTTGAATCCACAGACGACGAAGCCGAACGGAACTTGAACTCTATCAAGTTGGGGGAAATGGACGTCGCGTGCGCGTTCTTGGTCCAACACGGAATCGGAAAACGCTGGATCCTGTTGCCGCTGGGACCACCTCCGCAGGGCACCCCGAAGCTCCCTGATGGATTCCTGGTCGAGGTGAACATTGAAATCGTGATTCATATCTGAAATGTCTCCTACACGTTGCTATCGACTTGCATCGCACGATATCGACTGTGTAATGACGGCTCTGCCGCTGATGTGCCTGGGATATGTAGCTCCACGCCGACGCAAGTCCGTCAGTTCCTGGATTGTAAATCCGATACGTCCAGCATTGTAGGCATCAGCCCACGGTGAATTTTTAACGGTTTAGCCGGTTTGGAAATGCGCCCCTGCTCCAGGTCTACCTCGTATCCCAGCGCACGCAGGACATCAGCGCCAACGGTGGGTCTGCTTGTTGGAGCTACGTACTGGTGAATGGTGCGCCCCTCGAAATCCACGCAGGAGAGGTAGATTGGCGCGCGGTTTGCGGCGTCGTCACCCATTGGGCCATACAACAAGCCGGGAACCTCGGCCAGTCCCAAGGTGTCGATGGCCGATTGCGGCAACCCAAGTTGCGCCGACCGTTTGGCAACTCGGAAGTCAAACTGCCACGTTTCCGACTTGCCAATGATGCTGCCCTTGATAAAGGTTTTGCCCACTTTACGCCCGCTCCTTATCGTGTGAGCTGCCGGCAGACTCAGGCAACACCACCGTAACCGTGTTTTCGTCCGCGGGGTACAGCGTGAGATGCCAGTTCACCAGGTCAATTTCGTACCTCATTCCGGTGTGCTGCGCCAGCGTTTCGAAGGCCCACGGGTCCAGCGGGCCGGCAAACGGTTTGGTGTCCTTTTCCAGTTTGCCCTTTTCCCAATCAACCTTGTAACCGAAATCGCGCAGGGTGTTGGCTCCCACGATATGCCGTTCCGTCGCAATCACGTCTTCGGCAAATGCCAGTTTGTCCAGCGTGCAGATTGCGGTATAGACCGGCGCGCTCACCGGGCCGTGGTCGGTCATGACCTCGTCGGTGCGCCGGCCGACCCACTCCAGGCCCAGAGCATCAATATCGGACTGGGGAATACCCATGCGCCGGGCCTGCCTGACCACCAGGAAGTCAAACTCACGCGCTTCCGATTTGCCGTTGACGCGAAGTTTGGCATATATGTCGCTCATAACCGGACCCCCTTGCTCACGGCGACAAGCCGCGCCGAGTTGGACTATGACCCGGATGGCGAGGAAGCATCCAATTCCGTTCGCGGCATAATCCGCTCGCGCGCCGGGTCAACGATGAATTCCAACCTTTGGAGCAGCACATATCCGACCAGAAATTGAGGCGCGTCAACCGCCACGTCAAGGAACTCTGCGCCTTCCAACGTCCCGGTGACATTATACAATTGCTTCTCGATGACGCCATTGCCGGTTTCGATGGGAACAACAGTATTGGGGATTGGCTCCAGTCCCAGCGCATCTATGTAAATCTGCGGCAACCCAATCCACGTTGCGCCAGTATCCACCAGAAACGTAAAGTCCCAGCGGAACGTTTTGCCGTCGATACTGCCTCTGGCGAAGGTTTTGCCCATTGTGTATGCGCTCTCGTCATATATCCGGGTTGGCGGATTTCAACCTATTGTAGCGTCGTAGCGCGCGGAACAGTATCGAGCGTCAGCTCAAACCGGCTGACGTCGGCGGGGCGGTTGCCGGGGTAGGTGGGAAACTTTGGCGGCCTGGTGTTCAGCTCCATACCGACGACCGCGGCCTCGGGCACCGTCAGCCACTCTGATCCGGGGTCTACCAGGCAGTCGAACTCCGGCGGCACTGGACAATCGTTGATTGCGCCCGGCGCAACTGGAACGTCCAGCCGGAACGGGTCATGGCTGACGACACGCCTGGAGACAAACAACACCTCAAAGCTTTCCACTTCGTCAGTGTCAGGGTTGAATCTGGCGATGACCATGTCCTCGATATCGTCGGAGTCCTGCCCCACGTAGGGCCGGCATTTCCCGACGTACAGCATGTCGCCAATCCGGTCGTATTCAAATATCATTCGCGTGTCCATATTATTTGTCCTCTGGGAAGCCGGTGGGTAACGTAGGCGGTTACTATCCAGTTACGCGGCCCGGGATCGCTGACTACCGCCACGACCACGTACTTGCCCAAATCATTGTACCAGCGGCAGAATTGCAGAGAGTTGTCGTCCGGTATTTTGCGCTGTATCCGGTCAGGGGAGGCCAATGCGAACCTGATATATTCGGGACGGTTGGGAAGAAGTTCGCCGTGGCCCTCTCTGATGTGCCTCATCCGCTCGTCGTTAAGCTCCACAGAGTTGCCGAGGTACGGGCACAGGAAGAAAGTCAAAGCCATCAATTCACTCAAGGTTGTTCGGGGACGCCTGCGGGCTGCCGCCCGTGCCCAGGAACCAACCGGATCTCGGCCACGGGCCGTCGCCCCGGTAGATGCTCTGGGCGTAGGCGGTGAGCACGGCGCCCGATACCAGCGTCAACGCGGATACGAACAGCCAGATCAGGATAATCAGCACCGAGGCCAGGGGGCCGTAGAATAACCGCTGCGGCGCAATGTACGAGAAGAACAGGGCGAACACATAGGCGGCGGCCTCGAAGATGATGCTGGCGCTCACCGCTCCGACCATGGCGTAACGCCAGAGGACCGGTCGCTCGGGCACGTACCGGTACACCAGGAGGAATACGATGATCGAGAGCAGCCACGCCAGGAGGCTCGGCCACCAGCGTTGCGCCTCTATCGCGTTCGCTAGGCCCTCCAGTTCGACGGCGCGCAGGATGTAGACGGTGAAGTCGGGGAAGGTGACGTAGGTAAGCACCGTGGAAATCAACAGCCCCAGGGCCATCGCGCTGAGAAACAGGTACTCCCGCGTCTTGCCCAGGATGCCCACCTGGGCCGGTTCGATGCCCCAGGCGCGATTAACCACCAGCCCCACCGCGCCGAACAGCTTGAAACTGCCCCAGAGCAGGCCGAGCAGGGCCACGAAGAGGGTGGCGCCGGCCACCGCCGGCGGCTGGGCCGGCCACAACGTGGACACGTCGATGTTGGGTGGGAGCACACCGGAGGAGATGGCGGAGAACCAGGTACGGGCGCCTTCCTCTCCCAGCAACATCGGCAGGAGCTGCAGCACCACCACCGAGAAGGGCAGCAGAGACACCATCCCGTAGTAGGCTACGCCGGCCATGAGCTGCTGGTTGTCGTTCTGCATGACCGCCGACACGGTTGCCAGCGCCAACCGCACGGAGCTATGGCGCTGCGCCAACCGCTGGATGTAGCGGCGGAGATGAAGGGCCCGAAGCACCGGCCGGATCCGCAGCAACCGCCGGTTGCGGGTGGCCCAGTCGGCGGCCTGGTGCAATTTCGCTTCTAGAGAGGCCATGTGCGATCAGTCGGATCAGTCGATGTCATCTGGTGAACTGCGGCCCAGCAGGCGATGGGTTGACAGCCTGAGCCACATCCTGCCGACGATGTTGGAAGCGGGGATGGGACCAAAACGCCGGCTGTCCCAGCTGTCGGCGCGGTTGTCTCCCATCAGGAAGTATGCGTCGTCGTCGCACAACCACAGCAGGCCGGGGCCGGGCGCGGCTCGTGCCCCAACCGCAAGATACGGCTCCGACAGCGCTATTCCCTCTACCGAGACGGCGCCGTCGCTCCCGACTCGAACCAGTTCTCCAGGCAGGCCGACTACACGTTTCACGTTGGTCAACAGACTGTCATCTCCTGAAGGCGAAGGTGATTCCGCCAACACAATCGATCCCCGCCGGTAACTTGCGCCCTCTCCCGAAACGCGGCGCACGTGAATCAAATCGCCATCGCGCAACGTGGGGCTCATGCTGTCGCCCCGGACCAGATACAGCGAGCCGCACAACACCCGAAGTACGTTGATGCCCACGAAACGGATGGCAGTCAGCGCCGCGCCGACCCTGCGGAAATTATTCCGCGCCACCGTTACTCGGCGCGGGGTTCCCAGAAGGGATAGGACCCTAATATCTTCAACATGTCCGTGCGCCGGCGCAGCCCATCCAGCGCGGCGGCCACTTCCGGCTGGTGCCGGTGGCCTTCGCAGTCGATCAAAAAGATATACCTGCCCAGTTCCTGCTTGGTCGGGCGGCTTTCAATCTTGACCAGGTTGATGTTCCGGCTGGCGAATTCGCCGATGGTGCTGTACAGGTTTCCGGGACGGTCCACCGTGAATGAGAAGCAGATGGACGTGCGGTCGTGGCCGGTGGGAGCATGGTCGGCGTGAGCCAGGACGACGAATCGTGTCTGGTTCGTCGTGTTGTCCTGGATTCCCTTGTCCAGGATCTGCACGTCGTAGATTTCGGCGGCCCGCTGGGGACAGATCGCGGCGGCCGGAACCCGGCTGCCCTGCATATCGGCGACCGCGGCGGCCGTGCTCAGGGAAGCTTCGCGCGGAATGGCGGGAAAATGCGTTTCCAGGTATTCCCGGCACTGGGCCAACGCCTGCGGGTGGGAGTATATGACCTCTACGGATTCGGCCGCCACGCCCGGCGCGGCAACCAGGTAGTGGTCGATGGGGATCACCACCTCGTTCTGGATGGACAGGCCGGACTGGGCGATAAGCAGGTCCAGCGTGAACGTGACCGATCCCTCCAGACTGTTCTCGATGGGCACCACGCCGGCAACCACCTCGTTGTTGGATACGGCGGCGCCCACCGCGCTGATGGTGGGATAAGGAGTCAGGTTGCCCTGGGGCGCGTAGAGCAGCGCGGCCTGCTCCGTGTAGGTTCCCACCGGTCCCAGGTATCCGATCTGGTCGCTCATTAGGGTTACCACGCTATACAGGCTGGGGCCGCGATCACCGGGCAAACGCCCTCTCGACATCCTCGTGACTGCCGACCACCACGAGGATGTCGCCATCGTCGATCAATTCCTCTTCAGCCGGGTTGATGATGTATTCACTCCCGCGCCTGATGACCATCACCGAGACGTGATGGCGTGTTGATTCGGAGACGAGGCCCGCGTCCCGCAGGGACATGCCGCGCATCTTTTCCGGGGGCCGCAACTTGTGCACCCCGGTGTCATCGGTGATGTGCATGAACTCGACGTAGTTGGGGCTCAGATCCAGGCTGGCGGCGCGTTCCGCGGCCTCCTCCTCGGGGAAGATCACCTTGTCCGCGCCCACGCGGTGCAGTATCTCCGCGTGCTGCGTGTCGGTTGCCCGCGCAATTACGTAAGGTAGCCCCATGGACTTGAGCATCATGGTGGTGATGATGCTGGACTGGATCTGGCTGCCCAGGGCCACGACGGCCACGTCCATGTCGGTAACGCCCAGGTCGCGCAGCGCCGTTTCGTTGGTTGCGTTGGCCTCGACGGCGTAGGTGACGCGGCCCAGCATTTCCTGCACGCGCTGCTCGTCCTGATCGATAGCGAGCACTTCGTGCTCCCGCTGGAACAGCGTGCTGGCCAGCTTCGCTCCAAACCGGCCCAATCCGATTACGCATACTTGCTTTGGCATGATGATTAACCAATTCTAACGGGTTCTTCGGGGTAGTGGTAGGTGGCATCCTCACGGGGAGCGAGCAGCATCACCAGGGTCAGAGGCCCGACTCGGCCCACCAGCATTGTCATCATGAATATGATCGAACCGGCGAGACTGAGTTCGCCGGATACCCCCGTGGACATTCCGTTGGTGCCGAAGGCCGATACCGTCTCGAACATCAGCGGCAAGAACGGCAGGTGGGGATCAGTGTAGGTCAGGATGGGTAGCACGATGGCGAGGAACGTCACCCCGAGCAGCGCCACCAGCAGCGCGCGGGACACCAGCACCGGGGCAATCTCGCGCCGGAAAATTCCCGTGGTGGGGTTCCGCATGGCCGACGACCGGGCCGCCGCCAGGAGCACCGCCACCGTGTTCACCTTGATCCCCCCGGCCACCGATGCGGTGGACCCGCCGATGAACATCAGGCCGGCGAACACCAACTGGGTGAAGTCGCGGGTCGCGCTCCAGTCCAGGGCCGCGAACCCCGCTGTGCGTCCGCTGACGCCGTGGAAAATCGCCGAGCCCACGACGCCATGGCCGGAATGGTCCCACAGCACCCCGTTCCATTCCGCAAACAGAAACGCCAGCGCGCTGAACGCATAGAGGAACGTGGTGAGGATCAGCACCAACTTGGTATCGAGGCTGAACCTTTGGAAGTTGAACAGGAACAGCCCCAGCCAGCGTCGGCGCGACCGGCTCGGGCTCCAGTTCCGGCGCATGTCCATGATGAAGGGCCATCCCAGGGCGCCGGCGACGATCAGCGGCGTTATGACCCACATCAGATACGGGTGCGCTCCCAGGGTCTCCGCATTGCTGCCACCCGGCGAGTTGGGCAGGATCGAGAACCCGGCGTTGTTGAGCGCCGACACCGAAAGGAACAATGACTGCCAGACGGATTCCAGCATCGTAAAGTCTGCCACCGACCGCATGCGCAAGAAAATCAACGCGGCTCCGACCAGGTAACCGATGAAGAACGCAACGACGATGTTGCGCGCCACCCGGGTCAGGTTCCGCGCGGAGACGTCGCCCACGGTGTCCTGGTACACGTCCTCTTCCAGTGTGGTCGCCCGTCGGCCGATGAACGCGATCAGCACGGTGGCCGCGGTGATGAACTCCAGACCGCCCACCAGCATCAGCACGAAGATGACCGCTTTGCCGAACTGGGACCAGAATTCCGGCGTGTCCACCACCGTCAGACCGGTGACAGTGGAGGCTGAAATCGCGGTGAAAAACGCCACCCGCAGGCTGGCCGCGACTCCGTCGGCGGCAGCTATGGGCAAGGCCAGCATCGCCCCACCAATCACGTTCAGCATCAGGAACGTGAGCAGCAGCAGCAGCGGAGTGGATGACCAGCGACGCGGCGGGGTACGGTGGCGGCGTATGGGAATGCGAACCGGGTCGACCCGACGCACCCGCCACGACGAAGCGCCTTCGCCGGGCTGGGCGAGATTGGCTGCCGCTTCCGGCTCGCTCGAGCCGGCGTTACCGCGAGACGGGTCGTTCACTGGGAAGCACCGGACGCTGGTTGGGGCGCAAATTGGGGATGCCGGGTGCGAATTAGCTCGTGTGCCTGACGCGGGCAGCGTCATTATGCCGGGGCACGGGGATATGTCAATCGCAACGGAGGCTCGATCCACGCACTCGGGTTTGTGTTAATATCCGCCGTGAAACAACGTCACAAGAGGAGGGATCATGGGTTCCATACGACTGTACACTGGCGACGACGGCCATTCACACATCGAAGAGATCGACCCACCGTCCCATCCGGAGTGGAGCCAGTTGCAAAACGCCAGGGGGATCATCTTCCGTGCCTCGCCTCCGGGATACTTCAGCGACTGGCACGTAGCGCCCCGCCGCCAGTACATCATCACCCTTTCCGGAGAGGCTGAAATCGGCCTGGCGGATGGCACCGTTCACCGTCTGGGGCCCGGCGACGTGAACCTCGCCGAGGATCTCACCGGCCACGGCCACACCACGCGGGTAGTCGGCGACGTTCCCCGGGTAACGGCCACCATCCACCTGGACGACTGACCCGTTCAACCACCCGGCCAGCCGTTCCTGCCGGCCGGGTGTTATACTGTCAGCTGCCGCGGTGTCCCGAATAAGCCTGTGCTATATTGAGGGTCGCCGGACCTACGTTTGCTGGGCGCCATCGCCGCCGCCGCCCGCGTCCACGATATTGAGGGTTGCCTTTTTATGACCACAGCCCAGCGTCAAGTTGAGCTCCGATTCGACGCGGTCGGGATTGACCGCAAGTGGCAGGAGCGATGGGAACGCGACGGGATCTACCGGGTGGACGACAACGATCACCGTCCGAAGTGGTTTGAAATGACCATGTACCCGTACCCGTCCGGTGACCTGCACATCGGCCACTGGTACGCCATGGCGCCCTCGGACGCCCACGCCCGGTTCCGCCGCATGCAAGGCTACAACGTGCTGCACCCCATCGGGTTCGACGCCTTTGGTCTCCCGGCCGAAAACGCCGCCATCTCCCGCGGCATCCACCCCTACGAGTGGACCATGTCCAACGTGGAGAACATGCGCCGGCAACTGCGTTCCATCGGGGCGATCTACGATTGGGACCGGGAGGTCGTATGCTGCCTGCCGGAGTATTACCGCTGGAACCAGTGGTTCTTCATCAAGCTGTACGAACAGGGCCTCGCCTACCGCGCCAAGGCGCCCGTGGTGTGGTGTCCATCGTGCCAGACCGTGCTCGCCAACGAGCAGGTGCTCAACGGCGAGTGCGAGCGGTGCGAGACGCCGATTACCCGCCGTGACTTCGAGCAGTGGTTCTTCCGCATCACCGACTATGCCGACCAGTTGCTGGACTTCGACACGCTGGAGGAGTGGCCGGACAAGATCCTCACCATGCAGCGGAACTGGATCGGCCGCAGCGAGGGCGTGGACATCGGGTTCGACATATCCGACTACAATATCGAGGAACGGGAAATCCGCACCTTTACCACGCGCATCGACACCATATTCGGCGTGACTTTCCTCGTGCTGGCGCCGGAGCATCCCCTGGTGTCCAAGCTTACCTCGGAAAGCCGCCGGGCCGACGTTGAAGCCTACGTGGACCAGGCCCGCGCCGCGTCCGAAATCGACCGGCTGGCCGCCGACCGGGAGAAGACCGGCGTCTTCATCGGGGCCTACGCGCGCAACCGCCTCAACAACGAAAAGGTGCCCATCTACGTGGCCGACTACGTGCTTACCACCTATGGTACGGGCGCGGTCATGGGCGTGCCGGCCCACGACCACCGCGACTACGATTTCGCGCGCAAGTACCGGCTGCCCATTCGCACCGTGATCGCTCCCATAACGTGGGACGGCAGCGAACAAGGCGAGGCATTCATCGGCGACGGGTTCATGACCAACTCCGGCGCCTATGAGGGCATGACCAACGAGGAGGGCATGGAGGCCATCGCCAACGACGTGGAGCGGAGAGGCTGGGGGCGCCGCGCCGTCACCTACCGCCTGCGCGACTGGCTGATTTCCCGCCAGCGATACTGGGGCACACCCATCCCCATGGTCTATTGCGACCAGTGCGGCGTCCAGCCCGTACCCGAGGCGGACTTGCCCGTGCTCCTGCCCGAGGACGCTGAGTTCCGGCCTACGGGAGAGTCGCCGCTGGCCATCAACGAGAGCTTCGTGAACACGGTGTGCCCGAACTGCGGTGGCCCGGGCCGCCGGGAAACCGACACCATGGACACCTTCATGGACTCGTCCTGGTACATGCTCCGCTACTGCACGCCGCAGTACGCTGACGGGCCCTACGAGCCCGGCGTGGCCGGCGACTGGATGCCCGTCCGGCAGTACACCGGCGGCGCCGAGCACGCGGTGATGCACCTGCTCTACAGCCGGTTCTTCATCAAGTCGCTGCGGGACATGGGCATGCTCAACATCGACGAGCCGTTCCTGCGTTTGTTCAACCAGGGGGTCATCCTGGGCAGCGACCACGAGAAGATGAGCAAGAGCCGCGGCAACGTAGTCAATCCCGACGACGTGGTCGGGCAGGTCGGCGCGGACGCCGTTCGCTGCTTCCTCATGTTCATTGGCCCCTGGGATCAGGGCGGCCCGTGGAGCGACGAGGGCATCAACGGTGTCGTCCGTTGGCTCAATCGCGCCTGGAGCCTGGTGGAACACGACCCATCGCAGCTGGACGACAGCGCGACCGACGCCGATGCCGTGCGGGAAACCCAGCGCATCCTGCACCAGACCATCCGCAAGTGCTACGAGGACCTGGACAAGTTCAAGTTCAACACTACCATCGCCTCGCTGATGGAGCTGGTGAACCACCTGAGCCGGGTGTGGAACGACGGGTCAGTGGACAGCGCCACCTGGCGAGACTGCATCGAGAAGTTCCTGCTCATGCTGGCGCCCATCGCCCCCCACGTGTCGGAAGAGTGGTGGGAACGGACGGGTCACGGCTACAGCATCCACCAGCAGCCTTTCCCCAGCTGGGACGATGAGCTGGCAGCGGAGGACGAGTTGACCCTGGTGGTGCAGGTCAACGGCCGGCTGCGCGACCGCATCACGGTTCCGGCCAGCATCGGCGATGACGACGCCCGGGAACGCGCTTTGGAGAGTCCCAGGGTCCAGTCCCACATCGACGGCAAGACGGTGCGCAACGTGGTGTACGTGCCCGGCCGGCTGGTCAACGTGGTGGTGGGGTGAGGGGGAGCCGTCGTGGGCGAGGTATATGATACCTTTGGCATCTGGAGCAGCGACGGCATTTATCTACGCAACCTCCGTATGCAGGCCGACACTGGGGCGGTTTATTGCCAGTTGCCGGAAGAGTTGCTACGTGAAATGGGCTGGGCGCCAACTCAGCCACCCCTTACCTTCGTCCTCGCTGACGGCTCCCGTGTAAGCGCAAATTTGGGGATGGTTAGAATGCGTTACAATGGCATCGATTTTGACGAGTTGTTCGTTTTCGGCGAAGACAATTGCACCCCGCTGATCGGTGTTGAGTTGCTCCAAAATCTAGGATTGGGCGTTGACCCAGTGCACCACCGACTGATACCCATCGAACCACAGCGCTGAAACTGGTCCAAACCATGGGGGTTCCGGCCGAGGGGAATATCATGCGCGATTACAGCCACGGTTCTTACGTTGACATCGCCCTGCTGTCGTCGGATCGCCAATGCCGTCGTAAGGTGCGTATGCGGGTTGACCGGCACGATTCCTATACCCGGTTTCCAGCCAAGTTACTGGAAGAAATGGGATGGTCCATCAGAGGTTGGATTAGCAAGAACCATGAACCACCGGCTCGGCTCCCTTACAGCTCACCGGCGAGCATGGCATTGGGAGCGGTCACCATTGTGATCGACGACGTAATCATGCGCGTGTTGGCATCGTTTGAAGACGACCATTGCGACCCAAGGCTAGGGGCGCACCTCCTGCACTGCCTTGGTGTGAAAGTCGCCCCTGAACATCGCACCATGTTCTACGACGAACTCCTTTACCCTCGTCCCAGGAAAGTTTTCCTCAATGACCCTGGTTGAAAAATACGCCCTGCTCCCCGAGGAGATTGACCGGCAGAGCCTGGTCATGGTGGCCGACAGCCTGCGCGGCGATGTTTACGCGGCCGGCCTGCCCGAGGCGGAGCGTTACGTGCTGCACCGCATCGTCCGCGCCGAAGGCGATCCGGAGATCGCCGCCGACGTTCGCTTCAGCGCCGGCGCTGTGGACGCGGCGTTGGCTTCGCTGAGGGAAGTGCGGCGAGTGGTCACCGACGTGCGCATGGTTCAGGTGGGCATCTCCCGGGCCTCGCTGGCTCGACGCGGTGTTGAGACTGCCTGCCTCATCGACGCGCCCGAGGTCGCCGAACGCGCCCGCCGGGAGGGCACCACCCGCAGCGTCGCCGCCGTGCGCGAGTTGGCCCCGCAGATGGACGGGGCGGTGCTGGCAATAGGCAACGCGCCTACGGCGTTGCTGGCTCTGCTGGACCTGATTGACGCCGGGCAGGTATCGCCGGCTGCGGTGATCGGGATGCCGGTGGGTTTCGTGGCCTGCCCCGAATCCAAGGCCGAGCTGGCCGCGCGAGACGTGCCGCACATCACCATCCTGGGACGACGCGGAGGGAGTTCTGCCGCTGCCGCCACCGTGAACGCCCTGCTTGACCTGCTGGAGGACTGAACCCCGATGGCCGACGCTAACGATGCCAACAATGGATCCGGAGGTTGGGGCGTGGTGCTGCTGTGCCACGGCAGCCAGCGCGGGGCGAGTCGAGACGAGTGCTCCTGCGCCTGGGCAGCCGACGGCCCCCGGTTCCCGGCATGGTGCCTGGGCTGTCCCAACACGCCGGTCGGCCTGCGGGAGGCGGCCAGCCGCCTGGCTGATTCTCTGTCCGACGATGCGGAGCAGGTGATCGTCTCATGCCTGGAGTTTCTCCCGCCGCATCCGCCGGAAGCCGTTTCCATCCTGGCCGACGCCGGTTTGAACCGCGTGGTAATCGCCCCCTATCTGCTGGGCAACGGCAAGCACGCCACCCTCGAAATGGATGAGGTCCTGGAAGATATCGCTGCCAAAACCCCCGGTGTGGAGGTGCGGCTGGCTGACGGCTTGGGCGCGGACATCCGCATCGCCGAATTGGTGCGCGAGCGCATTGCGGCCCTGCCCCTGGCAGTGCGAGAGCCGGCCGACAGTGGGCCGGTGGGCATATTGCTGGTCAAGGCCGGCACCCAGACCCGGTACGACGATTGCCTGTGGCTGAAAGAGTTGGGAGGTTGGGTCGAGCGCGATCTGGGCGAAGGCTACGCCGTGGAAGTGGCGCAGTCCCATTACGGTGATCCAACCATGGAACACGCCACCGCCGCGCTGGTCAACGAACGCCGCGTGAGCAGCATCATCTGCGTGCCCTACGTGTTCTTCCCCGGAATGATCTTGCGACGCAACGTGCTGGGAACCATGCACCGGCTCCAGGAAGCCTATCCCGATATTCCCATGTCGGTGGCGCCGCCTCTCGGAGTGGACGACCGGCTGGTCTCGGTGGCCCGGGACCGTGTCCGCGAGGCGCAGGCCCGGGCGGCCTGAGATTCCGATGTGATACCATCGAGATGGCATCATCACCAGTCCGGGGAATCTCTGCCATGACCACCACAGCGTCTACATTCGCCATGTTGCCCTACGTCAAGAAGGGCGAAATTGACTACACCGCTCTGGACTACAACCCCGATGAACCGGAGCCGATGCCGGAAGCCATGGAGCAGGAACCCGTCGTAGCTGAAATAATCGGCATCATGCACAGTCGGTTCACCGACTTCATGTCGCGCCCGGACGTGTTCCTCAGCGGCAACACCATCCTCTGCTACGACCCTACCAACCTGAACGTGCGCCGGCAGCCGGACATCTACCTGGCCTTCGGCGTGGATCAGGCTGCCATCCGACGCCGCCGGATCTACCTGCCCTGGGAAGCGGGCAAGCCGCCTGACCTGGCCATGGAAGTGGGTTCGGAAAGCACCGGCTCCGAAGATACCATCGTCAAGCACCGGGTATATGCCACCGTCGGCATCCTCGAATACTGGCGGTTCGACCCCAGCGGCGGTGAGCATCACGGGGAACCGATGTCCGGGTGGGTTCTGCGCGACGGCGCGTACCATCCGGTGGAGCTGACCACCGAACCCGACGGCATCCTGAAAGGGTATAGCGAACTGATGGAGCTGTACCTGTGCTGGGACGAGGGTTGGCCCCGCTTCTATGACCCGGCCACCGGAACCTACCTGGAGAACTGGCGGCAGGAGCGGGCGGCGCACGAAGCGGAACGGGCGGCGTATGAGGCCCGGCAGGCGGCTTACGAAGCCAGGCAAGCAGAATTGTTGGCGGAAAATGAACGACTGCGGGCGCGGGTGCGCCGGCTGGAGTCGGAGAGCTAACCGGCAAATCGCGCTTCTCTGCGGAAGCGGTAGAATACTACAGTGAACACTATGCCCGACGCAGCCCCGAATACCAACGCCGAACGGCCCGAAAGCGATTACTCGCGCCCCACCAAGCGCGACCCTCGGGGGATGCGCACGGGCTACACCACCGGCACCACGGCCGCGGCGGCGGCCAAGGCCGCGGTCATCCTGATGCTCTCCGGCAAGGCTCCCGATGAGGTGTCCGTGCCACTGCCCGGCGGAACGGGCCGGGCCACCCTCAAGGTGCACAACAGCTGGGCCATGCAGCCCGAGGAAGGCGTCCGCTGCTCCGCCATCAAGGACGGCGGCGACGACCCCGACGTGACCCACGGCGCGGAGATCGTGGTGGGCGTGTGGAGGCTGCCCGACGGCAACAAGGGTCTGCAAATCACCGGCGGCCCGGGCGTGGGCACCGTCACGCGACCCGGCACCGGCATCGAGGTGGGCGAGCCGGCCGTGACGCGGGTGCCCCGTCGCATGATGGCTGACGCCGTGGCAGAGGGTCTGGAGGAATGCGGCTGGCCGGCCGAAACCGGCGTCCGCGCTCGCATCTCCGTTCCCGACGGCGAGGAGATCGCCAAGCAGACCACCAATGCCCGGTTGGGCGTCCTGAACGGAATCAGCATCCTGGGCAGCACCGGAGTGGTGCAGCCTTTCAGCACGGCGGCCTGGCGCGCCAGCGTTCACTTGGCCATCGACGTGGCCGCCGCCAACAACCTCGATCACCTGGTGCTGTCCACCGGGACGCGCAGCGAAGAATACACCCGCCGGTTGCTGGATTTGCCGGACATGGCCTACATCGAGGCCGGCATCTTCTCGGGGCCATCCATGAAGCGGTGCGTCAACAAGGGCATCAAGCGGGTGGCTCACGTGGGCATGGTGGGCAAGTTCTCCAAGATGGCCATGGGCTATTTCGTTACCCACGTCGCCGGCAACCAGGTGGACACCGGTTTCCTGGCCGGCCTCGCCGGCCAGTGCGGCGCCTCCGCCGAGTTGCAGGCCGAGATGGCCGATGCCGCCAGCGGCCGGCACTTCCAGGAACTGGCCCAGGAGCACGACGTCATGGGAGTGTTCCCGCTGATGTGCCAGATGGTGTGCTCGGAAGCCCAGAAGTACCTGGGTGATGGGGGCGACGCCATCATCGTCGACGCTCTGTGCTTCGACTTTGAGGGCAACCTGCTGGGCTCGGCGAGTACGTCTCCGGACGGCATCCCCATGCGACCCACGTCGACAGCGGTGGTCGATGGTCAGGGCTAGCTCTCCGGTGGATTCCCCGCCAGCATCCGGTCGGGCGTTGGGCCTGGCCGACGACGCGCTGGAGCAGCGCCGTCCGCTGCGGGGGCAGATCACCAAGTCGGAGGTGCGGGCGGTGAGCCTGTACGCCCTGCTGCTGCGTCCCGACAGCCTGGTATGGGACATCGGGGCGGGCACCGGATCCGTCGCCGTGGAAGCGGCGCGCATCGCTCACCGCGGCTACGTCTACGCCATCGACAAGGACGCCGACAGCGCGGACCTGCTCCGGAACAACGTGGCCCGCTACGGTGACGGTCGCGTCTCGGTGGTCATCGGCTCCGCTCCCGATGCCTTGGGCGAACTGCCCGACCCGGACGCGGTATTCATCGGAGGCGGGGGAACCGCCATGCCGAAAATCCTGGAGACGGTGCTCCGGCGTTTACGCACGGGAGGACGGGTGGTAGCCAATTTCGCCGTCATGGAGCGGGCTAATGCAACCTACTCCACCTTGCGGGACGCCGGCATGTCGCCGGAGATGACCGTCGTGTCCGCCGCTCGGGGTCGGGAGTTGCCCGACGGCTCGCTGCGGCTGGAAGCCATGAACCCGGTATTCATAGTGTGGGGGCAAAAGGAATGACCACAGGCTCCCAAACCGGACGGCTCTACGGCGTGGGCGTCGGACCCGGAGACCCGGAACTGCTGACCGTGAAGGCGCAGCGGGTGCTGCAATCCGTCCCCGTCATCTGGGTGCCGCAGGCCGGGATCAGCTCCGAGAGCTACGCCTACACCATCATCAAAGGCATCATTGACGAGGAGCGGCAGGAAGTGGTGCGGGCCAAGTTCCCCACCAACGATGAGGCCGCCGCCGGCGAGGTCTGGCGCGCCGCCGCCCGCGAGCTGGCCACCCGCCTGGAAGCGGGCAGCGACGTGGCCTTTATCACTGAAGGCGACCCGATGCTGTACAGCACCTTCGCCTACGTGCTGGAAACCATCCAGGAGGAGTATCCGCACCTTGCGGTGGAGGTGGTGCCGGGGGTGTCCTCGGTCATGGCGGCGGCCGCATCGGCAGCGGCGCCGCTGGTTCACCACGGCCAGCGCCTGGCGATCCTGCCGGCGGTGTACGGCATCGACGACCTGCGCGAGGCCATCGCCCTCTACGACACCATCGTCCTGATGAAGGTCAACCGGACCCTGCTGGACGCCCTGGCGAACCTGGAACGCCTGGGCCTTTCCGGCCGCACCATCTACGTGCGCCGGGCCACCACCGAAAGCGAACGGGTGGTGCGCAACATCCAGGAACTGTCCGCCGAAGACCTCGACTACTTCTCCCTGCTCATCATCCGGCGCTGACGAGCCCGACACCACGGAGGCACGACCACATGGCGAACAACGGCAAGGTCTACATCATCGGCGCCGGCCCGGGGGATCCCGAGTTGCTGACCCTCAAAGCGAAGCGGATCATCGACGACGCGGACGTGATCATCTACGCCGACTCCCTGGTGCCGGAAGAGATCGCCGGTTACGCCAAGCCCGGGGCAGTGGTCTACGGCAGCAAGGAGATGGCCCTGCCTGAGATCATGCAGGTGACCCTGCAGGCCGTGACCGAGGGCAAGACCGTGGCCCGCATCCAGAGCGGCGACCCGTCGCTGTACGGCGCGACCCTGGAGCAGATGCGGATCCTGGAAAGCGAAGGCGTCGACTACGAGATCATCCCCGGCGTCAGCGCCGCTTTTGCCGCCGCCGCGGTGCTGAAGTCCGAGCTGACCGTGCCCGAGGTCTCCCAGACGGTGATCATGACCCGCGTCGAGGGTCGCGTGCCCATGCCCGAAGGCGAGGACCTGATCAGCCTGGCCCGCCACGGCAGCACTCTCGTGATTTTCCTCAGCGTGACCCGCATGTTCCGCATTGCCAACCAGCTCCAGGAGGCCGGCTACCCTGCCGACACTCCGGTTGCCGTGGCGTACCGCGTGGGCTGGCCGGACCAGCAGATCATCCGCGGCACACTCACCGACATCGCCCAGAAGGTGCGCGACGCCAAGATCACCCTCCAGGCCCTGATCATCGTCGGCAAGGCGGTGGATCCCAACCTGCTGGACCCAGCGTCCGACGAGCGGGTTGCCGTTTCCCATCTCTATTCCGACGAATACACCCACCTTTATCGCCGCGCCGGGCAGGGAGACCACGCCGCCGCGGACCGGACCGAGCTCTACGAGGCCGGCGGGTACGAAGTGCAACCGGAGCGCGCGGTTCATACCTCGGCCGGCGACGACTAACCGTCTGTAGCCATGCCCGATCCGGACGTTTCCCCGACCCAAACCGCGATCGTCGCGGTTTCCCGTCCGGGGGCTGCCCTGGCATGGCAGTTGGCGCCGTCAATTGCCGAAGCGACTCTATACCTGGAACGGCGAACCGGCGGAAATTCGTCCGCCAGCAATGAAGCGCATCGGTACTACGACCTGCCCCTGCGCCCGGTGATTCAGGACCTGTTTTCGCGGCACGGAGCGTTGGTGGTCTTTCTGCCCGTTGGCGCCGCCGTGCGTTTGCTCGCTCCGGTGCTCGGAAGCAAGCGGCAGGACCCGGCGGTGGTTTGCGTGGATGATGCCGGGCGCTACGCCGTGAGTGTCTTGTCCGGTCACCTTGGCGGCGCGGATGCTCTGGCGAAACGAGTGGCGGACGCGATAGGAGCGCAGGCTGTCGTGACCTCGGCGTCCGATGCGCTGGACGTTACGGCGATCGACTTGGTGGGACGTGACGAGGGCTGGCGTGCTGAGGCGTCGCCAACTGACCTCACCCGCGTTGCGGCCGCTGTGGTAAACCGCGACCCGGTGGCTTTGTGGATCGACCCCGAAGCAGGAGTTTCTTGGCCCGATGATACCCCTTTATCGGCCAGCATATTTCCCGTAACCTACCTGTCCGATGTACAGGACTCCGGTTACGCGGCAGCGCTCATCGTGTCAGACCGGCTGTTCGCGCTGGAAACCGGGCGCCCGCTGGTAACTTACCGCCCGCCGACACTGGTGGCTGGAGTGGGTTGCCGGCGTGGGGTGTCGGAAGACCACCTGCGTGAATTGCTGCTGCACACCCTGGAAGAAAACGGCCTGGCGTCGATGAGCCTGGCCAAAATCGCCACGGTCGACATCAAGGCCGACGAACCCGGCATCATCGCTCTGGCGGAGTCCCTCTCCCTGCCCATCGAGACCTATGACGGCGCCCGGCTGAACGCGGTGGCGGACGCAGCTGCCACGGGACGCAGCGCTTCCGGCCTGCACCGGCCCACGGCATCCGCGGCGCGGGACCTGCTGGGAGTGTTCGGCGTCGCCGAGCCGGCCGCCATGCTGGCAGCCGGAACATCCGGGGTTATCGTGCCCCGCACCAAATCCGACCGTGCTACCGTCGCCGTGGCACGCATTCCATCAGACAAAGTGAGTTCATGAACCCTGGCAAACTTTACCTCGTCGGTCTTGGGCCTGGCGATGCCGGCCATCTGACTCCGGCCGCCGCCGCCGCCATCGCCGACAGCGACGAACTGGTCGGCTACGGCTACTACATTGAGCAGGTGGCGGAGCCCGCATCCGGCAAGACACTGCACAGCATGGAGTTGGGTCAGGAACTGGAGCGCGCCGCCCTGGCGGTGGATATTGCCTACTCGGGCAAAACGGTGGCCGTAGTTTCGTCCGGGGACGCCGGTATCTACGGCATGGCCGGCCCGGTGTACCGTATCCTCACGGACCGCAATTGGGATGGCGCCAAACCCGCGGTGGAGTCAGTTCCCGGCGTGTCAGCTCTGCAATCGGCAGCGGCGCTGCTGGGCTCGCCCCTGATGCAGGACTTCTGCGCCATCAGCCTCAGCAACCTGCTCACTCCGTGGGAGCAGATCCGGCGCCGTCTCGAGGCTGCCGCGGCCGGCGACTTCGTGGCCGCGCTCTACAACCCCCGCAGCCGGCGACGCACCAGCCAATTAGAAGAGGCTAGGGAGATCTTCCTGAAGCATCGCGCCCCGGATACTCCGGTGGGCATCGTCCGCCACGCCTACCGGCCCGAGCAGGCGGTCGGCCTCGCCGACCTGGGCGGGCTGGACGGAGAAGCCCTGGGAGTGGACATGTTCACCACCGTGGTTATCGGCAATTCCAACACCTACGTCCATAACGGGCGCATGGTCACCCCCCGGGGCTACGAGGCGAAACAGTAGCCATTGGACTGCGGCCCGAACTGCCGCAGCGCTGGGGGCCGATGCTGGTATACTGCCGCGAACCCACCTTTTCAGGAGGCTCTACCGTGGCAGCGATACGTGCGAACCGGGCCAAGGACAAGTTGCGGCAGGGGCAGCCGGCCACCTGCATCTCCGGCCTGATGACCAGCGAGATCATCGACTTTCTGGGCCCACTGGGGTTTGACTCCGCGTGGATGGAGTGCGAGCACGGCCCGGTGGATTGGGAGGCCCTGGGCGACATGACCCGAGCCTGTGACCTGTGGGGCATGGCGTCCATAACCCGTTGCAACGCCAACGACGCCGCGCTGATCACCCGCACTCTGGACCGCGGCTCCATGGGTATCGTGCTTCCCCATGTGAACACCCGCGAGGAGGCGGAGGCCGCCGTCGGCGCGGCAAAGTTCGCCCCACTGGGGTATCGCGGAATGTTCGGCGGTCGGCAGTCCTTCGGAGTGTCCGACTACGTGCACCGCGCCAACGACCAGACCATGGTGGTCGTGCTGATCGAAGAGGTCACCGCGCTGGACAACCTGGACGATATCCTGAAAGTCGACGGCGTGGACGTTTTCTTCGTGGCGCCCACCGACCTGGCCCAGACCATGGGTCACATCGGCAACGTCGGTCACCCTGAAGTCCAATCCGCCATCGACGACGCCATTGCGCGCATAGTGAACGCCGGGCGCACCGCCGGCACGCTGGTCAATGATGACAACGTGGCATCCTACGTGGAGAAGGGCGCCCGCTTCCTGATGACCTCGTGGAATGCCTGGGTCGCACGGGGCGGCGCCGAGTTTCTCAATCGGATACCGTAACCGGCAGCAGTCGGGGCGGGCAACAGACCCCGCCCCTATTTGTATCCTGCTTGCCCACCGCCGGCGCCTGGGCGGCGCTGGCGTCCCTTCTCGGATTACTGGTTTGCCAGCGGCATCTGCGCCCGGCCGTCCGCGTCGTGGGTGTGGTTCGCCAAGGCGTATTCCAATCGTTCCAAAACCTGCAGGATACGCCGCTGATTTTCCTTTACTTCGTCCATGTCCCGGCGTAGTTCAGCTACTTCCAAGCGCAACTCGACCAATTCGCTCTTGACGAGCCGTACATCGGTGTCTAGTCGGATGGCCCACGCAACCCCGCCAATGAGGATAACGACGATTGCGATGGTCGCTGCGATGATGGTGATGATTTTGCTGACGCGATCAAGCATGATACCGGCTCCGCTACCACCATTGTAACAAAACCGCATGCGCTGATTACTGTGTTGCGCTGGCGATGGCCTCGGTCCTTGGCTCTCCCCCGTGGTCCACGTCCCAGTCCCACAGGTCGGCATGGAAGCCGGACAGGTTCTCGGCGAGGGTGTTGATGAAGTTGCGGACGCCTCGGCCGTGGAACTTGCCGCGAAGCGTGCATACGCCGATGTTGGCCGACGGGAATATGTGATCCAGGCGCACCACTGCCAACCGGTCGTGGTCCTCCGGGTGCAGGGTGAAGTCGCTCACGATGGCAATGCCCATCCCGATCGCCACGTAGCGCTTGATCATCTCGGTGTTGTCCATTTCCAGGACCACGTCGTAGTTAACGCTCCGTTCCCGGAGCTTCTGCTCCACGCGCCGGCGGCTGAGGCTCTCCGGACTGTTCAGGATCAGTGGGAATTTCGCCATATCCTCGATTGATACGGGATCACGGCGCAGCAGATCGTGGCTGGGCTCGGTGATCAGCACCACGTTGTAGTCGAACAGCTGCGAGAACTCTAACGATGGGTCATCCGTAGGCGGGGCGGAGCAGAGCGCCAGGTCCACCTCGCCGGACTTGACCAGCTGGATGAGGTTGGCGTACGACCGGGCCACCAGTCGCATCCTGACGTCGGGGTACCGCGCGCGGAACTGGCGAATTGGCCTCGGGAGATGGTACGAAACAATATCCGGGTACGCGCCGACCACAAAAGAGCCCCGGCCTTCCGAGTAATCCATCTGCGTTTTCAGGGTATCGATGGACTCCACAATGGGCGTCACCAGCTCGTAAAACAGCGAACCCTCGGAGGTGAGTTGTATGGGCCGCTTGATGCGGTCAAAGAGGGTTATGCCGAATTCGCCCTCCAGCTTCCTCAGGTGGGTGGTTACCGTGGGCTGCCCCAGTTCCAGCTTTCTTGCCGCCTTGGACACGCTGCGCAGCCTGGCGACGTGGTAAAAGCTGATGATCTCTCGCAGTTCCATTGACACTACACCTTGATGATTCGCGTGGTACGCCGGGGGATTCCGTAATATGAGCGATATATTATATCAACGGAGCGGATAAAGCAAACCTAAAACCGTTGTCAAGCCGTGGCTTTAACCAATCGGACACCGCCCTCCGTTCCCGGTCGGGCAATGCCGGAATCTATCGCCGCCGGCGATAGCAATATGCAACCCGTATGCCTTGACAAAATATCGGGACAAACCGCAGAATACGCCGCACTAGCGGGCGCTCGATAGGCCGTGCCGGTCTTAGTGTTGACGGACATCTGACCACGATCTTTCGCCCGCGGCCGAGGTAGTCTGATGGCATTCGTGATTACACAACCTTGCGAGGGAGTGAAGGACGCCTCCTGCGTCGATGTTTGTCCCGTGGATTGCATCCATTCCGACGACGACGCTCCGATGTACTACATCAACCCCGATGACTGCATCGACTGCGCCTATTGCGTGGCGGTTTGTCCGGTACAGGCAATATTCGATGAGTTCACCGTGCCCGCCAATATGCGGGAATACATCCGCAAGAACCGGCTCTACTTCTCGTAACCTCGTCCCTCCGCACTGTTATCGCTGATCATGGCCCGCTTTCTGACCGACGCTGACGTGGACCGCTGCATCGGCCTGCCTGAAATGCTGCCGGCCATCGAGTCGATGATGGCCAACTACGGGCGTGGCGAGGCCGCCAACCTGACCCGGCGCAAAATAAACGTGCCCGGTGGTTATCTGGCGGTCATGGGAGGCGGCCTGTCCTATGACGGCGTGTTCGGCGTCAAGACGTTCACTTTCACCGGCAACGGCTACTCCTTCCAGGTGAGCCTCTACGACGCCACTTCCGGGGCGCTGCTCCTCTACACCCAGGCCAACCGTCTGGGACAACTCCGCACCGGAGCGACCACCGGAGCAGCCCTGAAGATGCTTGCCAACGCTGACGTTCCCCGGCTCGGCATAGTTGGCACTGGCAACCAGGCAGGAGATCAACTGCGCGCCGCCTGCGCCGTGCGCGCCGTCGGCGAGATCTACGCGTACAGCCGAAACGCGGAACGCCGTCAGGCATTCGCAACGCGCATGTCCGAGGAACTGGGCCGTCCGGTGATCCCCGCCGAGGGCAACCAGGACGCCGTTGCAGACTGCGCGATTGTCATCGGCATCGCCCCGGCAGTCACTCCGGTGATACAGGGCGAATGGCTGTCCGAAGGCGCCACCGTGATTGGAGCCGGTCCGACGCGTCCGACCAGCCTCGAGGTGGACGACGCCGTGCTGACGAGAGCCGGTCGCCGGTTCGTCGATTCCCTGGAACAGGCCCCGCTGGAGTGCGGCGACATCAACGCGGCGGTGGACCGGGGACTGGTGCGCTGGAGCCAGTTCCACGAACTGCGCCATGTCGCGGCCGGGCTGGTCCCCGGGAGGGCCAGCGCCGACGAGATCGTCTACTGCAAGCTGATGGGCACCGGCATCGCCGACGTTGCTGCCGCCAAGCTGGCCCTGGATCGCGCCAAAGAGCTCGAAATCGGCGTGGACGTGGACTGGTAGTCCACCGACCTTTCTCCCGCTGCTGCCCGAGATTTAGCGGGACATCGCCAGGTACTCGTCCGTGGTCAGGATGCTGTAGTTATCCAGCCCGGTCAGCATGCTTTCCATGGCGGCCCGGGCGGTATCCAGCGACGTGAAGCAGGGTATGCGCCGCTCCACCGCCGCCCGGCGGATGTAAAACCCGTCCCGCATCACCGAGGAGTCGCCGGACAGGGTGTTGACCACCGCGCCGACGGTGCCGTCGTTGATCACGTCCAGCACGTCCGGCGAGCCCTGGCCGATCCGCTTGGTGATGGTGGTCACGGGCAGGTCCATGGCGGTGATCATTGCCGCCGTGCCCTCGGTGGCGTACAGCCGGCACCCGGCGTCGGCCAGACCGCGGATCAGGGGGAGGGAGTCCGCCTTGGCGTTGTCGGAGATGCTGAGCAGCACCCCCATGCCCGGGGAAAGGTTGATGCTGGCCGCCTGCAACGCCTTGGTGAGCGCGCCGGTGAAGTCCCGGTCGATGCCCATGACCTCGCCGGTGGACTTCATCTCCGGCCCCATGTACCAGTCCACGCCCACCAGCTTGGACATGGAGAAGACGGGAGCCTTGATGCCGACCAGCTTCTGCCGGGGCCAGAGGCCACCCTGGTAGCCCATGTCCTTCAACTCAGCGTTGAGCATCACACGCGTCGCCAGGTTGGCCACGGGCACGCCGGTAACCTTGGATATGAACGGTATGGTCCGGCTGCCCCTGGGGTTGACCTCCAGGACGTACACGGTGGTGTCATTCGCGTCGTCGGACGGACTGACGCTGGGGCTGCGGTAGGCATTGCCGCCCTGCAGCACAAACTGGATGTTCATCAGCCCGCGCACGCCCAGGGCCAGACCGATACGGGTGGTGTAGTCCACCAGGGTGTCGACTTCCTCTTCGGTCAGGTTCAGACCCGGGTAGATGGCCATGGAATCGCCGCTATGGACACCGGCACGCTCCACATGCTCCATGATGCCGGGGATGAGCACCTGCTTGCCGTCGCAAATGGCGTCCACCTCGCACTCGCGGCCTTCCATGTAGTGGTCCACCAGGACCTCGCGCTCCGGCGTGACTTCGGTGGCAATGGTCAGGTAGCGGATCAGCTCGGTGGCGTTGCGCACGATTTCCATAGCGCGCCCGCCCAGCACGTAGCTGGGCCGCACCACCACGGGGTATCCGATGCGTTGGGCGACGCGCAGGGCCTGGTCGACGGACTGAACGGTGGCGCCTGGCGGCTGCGGAATGCCCAGGTCGACCAGGAAACGTTCAAACTTCTGCCGGTCGCTGGCGATGTCGATGGCCTCGGCGCTGGAACCCAGGATGGGCAGGCCGGCGGCGGCCAGGGACTGGGACAGGTTGATGGCGGTTTGCCCACCGAACTGCACCAGGCTGGGCGGCGGTTGGTCGTCCACCGTTTCGTTGTCGATGATGTCGCGAACGGCCTCCTCGTCCAGCGGTTCGAAGTAGAGCCGGTCGCTGGTATCGAAGTCGGTGGACACCGTTTCGGGATTGGAGTTGACCATGATGCTGGCAACTCCCTCCTGTGAGAGGGCCCACGCCGCATGCACGCTGCAGTAGTCGAACTCTA
Organism: Dehalococcoidia bacterium; assembly: GCA_965207585.1. GTDB lineage: Bacteria > Chloroflexota > Dehalococcoidia > Lucifugimonadales > UBA3495 > Bin87. The sequence goes on from CBDBMT010000003.1 coordinate 1,672,882, forward strand.
TGCCCTGTCCGATCCGTATCGGGCCGCTGCCGATGACGATGGCCTTGCGACCCTCCAGGGGCGGCGCCTCGTTTTCGGTGTCGTACGCGCTGTAGTAGTAGGGCGTGGCTGCCTCGAACTCCGCCGCGCAGGTGTCAACCATCTTGAATACGGGCTTGATCCCATGTTGCAGGCGCAGCTGTCGCACCTGTTCGGGCAGGAGCCCGGAGAGGGTGGCAATCTCCGCGTCGGAGAACCCCAGCCGCTTGGAGGCGAGCAAAGTGGGAGGCGTCAGCGGGTTGCCCAGGAGCCGCCGCTCCTGGTCGACGATGCGCTCCAGCGCGGCGATGAACCACGGGTCGATGCTGGTGTGGGCCACCAGCTGGTCGCGGGTCACGCCGCGACGCAGGGCTGCCGTGAGCGCCCACAGCCGCAGGTCGTTGGGGTCCAGGGGCAGCGCATCAAGGAGTTGCTGGTAGCCGTTGCGGATGCTGAGGTTCCGCCAGCCCTGGGCTTCCCAGAGCAGCGATGTGTTGGGCTGCTCCAGGGCGCGGGTGGCCTTCTGCAAGGCCGCCTCGAAGCTGCGGTCAATGGCCATGACCTCGCCGGTGGCCTTCATCTGGGTGGTAACCGTGCGATCTCCGTCGGGGAACTTGTCGAAGGGCCAGCGGGGGATCTTGACCACGCAGTAGTCCAGGGCCGGCTCGAAGGCGGCGCCGGTGCTGCCGGTGACGGCGTTGGGTATCTCGTCGAGGCGCCGGCCCACGGCGATCTTCGCCGATACCCGCGCGATGGGATAGCCCGTCGCCTTGCTGGCCAGAGCCGACGAGCGGCTGACCCGGGGGTTCACTTCAATGACGTAGTAGTCCGAATCAGCGTCCCAGTCGTTGGGTCGGTTGCGCATGGCGTCCGGATGCGGACGCAGGGCCAACTGGATGTTGCACCCGCCCTCGATGCCCAGTCCCCGGATGATTTTGAGGCTGGCCGTCCGGAGCATCTGGTACTCCTTGTCGGTCAGCGTCTGGCTGGGGGCCACCACGATGCTGTCGCCGGTGTGGGCGCCCATGGGGTCGAAGTTCTCCATGTTGCACACGGTGATGCAGTTGTCAGCCCCGTCGCGGATGACCTCGTATTCGACCTCCTTCCAGCCCACCAGGGAGCGCTCCAGCAGCACCTGGCTGATCGGACTGGCCGCCAGGCCGCTCTCGACTATCGCCAGGAACTCCTCCTCGGTGTCGGCGATGCCGCCGCCAGTGCCGCCCAGCGTGTACGCCGGTCGGATCACCAGGGGCAGGCCGACCTCGGACTTGTATGACTGGGCCTCGTCCATGGTGGACACGGTGCGGTTGGGCGGCATCGGCTCGCCGATATCGGTCAGGAACTGGCGGAAGAAGTCCCGGTCCTCGGCCTTGCGGATAGTCTCCAGCGGCGTTCCCAGCAGCCGCACGTTGTAGCGGTCCAACACTCCGGCGTCAGCCAAGGCGACGGCCAGGTTCAGGCCGGTCTGTCCGCCCAGGGTGGGCAGAACGCCATCCGGACGCTCGGTCGCGATGATGCGCTCCAGAACCGGGACGGTCAGTGGCTCAATGTACACGCGGTCGGCAACGTCGTGGTCGGTCATGATGGTGGCCGGGTTCGAGTTGACCAGGACCACCTCCACGCTCTCCTCGCGAAGGGCTTTGCACGCCTGCGTGCCGGCGTAGTCAAACTCGGCGGCCTGGCCGATCACGATGGGGCCGGAGCCGATAACCAGTACCTTGCGGGGTTGTTGGGGAGAATCAGTCAATGCAGTGTCCTCTGTGGGCTTGACCAGTGTTCAGGAAAAACGGGGCATGGAGCCGGGCAGTTCCATGAGGTTCCGCTCGGTGAGCGCGTTGATCATTTGGAATATGAACGCGCCGAAGAAAACGCCCTCGGCGTCAAAGTGGGCCAGGTCGATGCCGCCCTCCGGCGTGCGCGGCGGTATGACGAAATCGGTTGCATCGGGCCCGGCGTTGATGGCGTGAACGAACCCGACGGGCTGGTCGCTGATGGGCTGACCGGTAGCCGGGTCCGTCACCTTGACCGCCAGCTCCCAGCGGGCGCCCAGTTGGCCGCGGCTCACCGCCGCCAGCAGGTAGCCGTGCCCGTCATGGGCAAAGGTGGACACAGTCTCTTCGAGCAGGCCCAGCGTCTCGTTCAGGCCGATGGGCAACTGGGTTTCGATGCCTTGCTCCAGAAGGAAGGCGGTAAATCCGGTCATGGGATGGATGCTCCAGTCAATATGGTTGGGTGCAAGCGGCCAAGGGCGTTACAGCACACGCCCCGCCGGCCTGGCGTCGTCCACCATGGCCAGGAAGCGGTCGAACAGGTACTCGTTGTCCTGGGGGCCGGGGGAGGCTTCGGAGTGGTACTGGATGGTGAACAGCGGCAGATCCCGGTGCCGCAGGCCCTCAACGGTATAGTCGTTCAGGTTGATGTGGGACACCTCGAGGCCGGGAGGCAGGTTATCCGACGAAACGGCGTACCCGTGGTTCTGCGCGGTGATGTGCACCTGTTCGGTGAGCAGGTCCTTCACGGGATGGTTGCCGCCCCGGTGGCCGAACTTGAGCTTGTAGGTGCCGGCGCCCAGCGCGCGGGCGGCCAGTTGGTGGCCGAGGCAGATGCCCATGATGGGAACCTGACCGATGAGCTGGCGCAGGTTGTCAATGATGTTGCCTAGCAGCTCGGGGTCGCCCGGGCCGGGTGACAGCAGGATGCCGTTGGGTTGCATTGCCAGCATGTCCGCAGCCGGCGTGTAGGCGGGAACGGTGATGACCTCGCAGCCCCGGCTCTGCAACAGGCGCAGGATGTTGTACTTGACGCCAGCGTCAGTGACCAGGATGCGTCGCACGCCGGCCGGCGGCGGCGACTTCGGGTAGCCCTCCTGCTCGCCGTGGTCCCAGGAGTACGCGCCCGGCGTGGTGACCGTGCTCACGAGGTCCAGGTCGTCGTAGCGCGGTATCTCGGCCAGGCGTTGCAGGGCCCGGTCCGGGTCATCGGCGGTGATCAGGCCCGTCATGACGCCTCTCGTGCGCAGGCGGCGGGTCAACGCGCGGGTGTCCACGCCGCTGATGCCGGGGATGTTGTATTCCTCCAGGAACGCGTGCAGCGTCATGTCGCTGGAGGCGTGGCTGGGCAGGTCGCAGTGCTGGCGCACGATCAGGGCCGAAACCTGAATTCGCCGGGATTCGAAGTCCCGGCGATTGATGCCGTAGTTGCCCACCAACGGATAGGTGAGCGCGACCATTTGGCCCGCGTAGGAGGGGTCGGTCAGCACCTCCTGGTACCCGGTCATCGTGGTGTTGAAGACCACCTCGCCCCAGCCATCCCGCTGCGCTCCGAACGACTCGCCGGTGAAGACGGAGCCGTCCTCCAGCGCCAGGTGTACCGGACGGGTCATGCGTGTGCTCCTTGCTTCAACAGGCTTTCCTCCTCGAATACGATCCGGCCGGCGACCATCGTGGCCGCGATTTGTCCTTGCAGTTCCACGCCGTCCAACGGGGTGTTGCGGCCCATGGATGCGAAACGGTTCACGTCCACCGTCCAGCGCGCGTCGGGATCGAAAATCACCAGGTCGGCGGGCGTTCCCGGCGTGAGGGACGCATACGGTGTGAAGGCATCGCCCAGCACCCGGGCTGGCCCAACGGTCAGCCGATGGATCATGGTGGTCAAATCGATTGAACCCCGGTGCACCGGCGCCATCAGGGTACCCAAGGCGGTTTCCAGGACGCTGATTCCGAAGGCCGCGTCGTTGTAGGTGCATTCCTTGCTGGCGCGCTCATGGGGCGCGTGATCGGTGGCGACGCAATCGATGGTGCCGTCGGCCAGGCCGGCGAGGCATGCCGCCACGTCCATGTGGCTTCGCAGCGGGGGGTAGACCTTGGTGGCGGTGTCATAGGCCATCGCGCCCGTCGCCTCCGCATCGCCCTTGCCGCCCAGCGCCCACTCGTCGGTGAGCCACAGGTGATGGGGGCAGACCTCCGCGGTCACGGCGATGCCGCGCGCCTTGGCTTCGCGCACCATGGAAACGCTGCCCGCGCTGCTCAGATGGGCCAGGTGGAGCCGGCCGCCGGTAAGCTCGGCCAGCGCGATGTCCCGCGCCACCATAGCCTCTTCGGCCACCGCGGGGATCCCGGCCAGCCCCAGCCGGCTGCTGACCCAGCCCTCTGCCATCACGCCGCCGCAACACAAGCCGTGGTCCTGGCAATGGTTGCTGATGGGCGGGCCGAGGTCCCGGCTGTAGGTCAGAGCCAGACGCATCAGGCCGGCGTCGTGCACCGGGTCGCCGTCGTCGCTGAAGGCGACCACGCCCGCCGCCGCCAGTTCTTCCATGTCCGCCAGTTCGCGGCCGGCGCGGTTGCGGCTGACGCATCCGATAACCCGCACCCGAACCGCGGCATCGGCGGCGCGACGATTCACCAACTCCACCACCGCCTCATTATCCACGGCCGGGTCGGTGTTGGGCATGGCGCAGATGGTGGTGAACCCGCCACGAGCGGCGGCGGCGGCCCCCGTTGCGATGGTCTCCTTGTACTCGTAGCCCGGTTCCCGCAGGTGGGTGTGGATGTCGATGAAGCCGGGCGATACCACCAGGCCGGCGGCATGGATCACCCGGCCATGCTCGCCAATCGCTTCGGCGGGAATGCTATCGGCAACCTCGCGCACCACACCATCGCTGACCAGCACGTCGGCGACGGCATCCTTGCCGTTGGCAGGATCAATGACCCATCCGCCGGCAATCAGTATTGGCCCGGTGTGATTCAATGCGGTCATCGTCAGTCGCCGCCCGACCCAGAGCCCACTAGCTGGTACAGCAGCGCCATGCGGATGGCCACGCCGTTGGTCACCTGCTCCTCGATCAGCGAGCGTTCGCCGTGGGCCAGCGCGGTGCTGACCTCGATGCCCTCGTTCATCGGCCCGGGGTGCATCAGCAGGGCGTCGGGGTTGGCCCGAGCCAGGCGCGCGTCGTTCACCTGCCAGCGGCGAATGTACTCGCGCAGGCTGGGGAAGAAGCCGACCTTCTGCCGCTCCAGCTGCAGCCGCAGCGCCATTACCAGGTCAGCCCCCTCGATGGCGGCGTCCAGGTCCGGCTGTATCCGCACGTTGGCCAACGGATTGTGGACACCGTTGTCGCCGGGTCCCCATCCTGCCGAGGTGAAGGGATCGGGCAACAGCGTGGGCGGCCCGCAAAGCACGACGTTGGCTCCCAACCTGGCGAAACCCCACACCGCCGAACGGGCTACCCGGCTGTGCAGCACATCGCCCACGATGACCACCTTGCGTCCGGCCAGGTCACCCAGGCGCTCCCGCGCGGTATACAGGTCGAGCAGGCCCTGGGTCGGGTGGGCGTGGGCGCCGTCGCCGGCGTTGATCACGGCCACGCGGTCCAAGGTGCGGGCCAGGAAATGCGGCGCGCCGGAGTGGGGATGCCGCACTACCAGAGCGTCCACGCCCATGGCCTGCAAGGTGAGGCCGGTGTTCAGCAACGACTCGCCCTTCTCGACGCTGCTGGCGGTGGCGGTCATGTTGATCACGTCGGCGCTGAGGATCTTGCCCGCTTCCTCGAATGAGATGCGGGTACGCGTACTGGCCTCGTAGAACAGGGTGACGACCACCTTGCCGCGCAGGGTGGGCACCTTCTTGACGTCCCGCGCCAGCACCTCGCGCATGGCCGCCGCATCGTCCAGAACGGCGGTGATCTCATCCGCCGTGAAATCGTCCAGGTCCAGCACGTGCCTGCGCTGGCTGCTGGCGCCCGGGGTCTGGACGGACGGCGCGTCGGTTTCGATAGCCTGCGTAGTCGCCATCAGTCCACCCATCGGTCCAGGATGCACACGTCGTCGGTGCCGTCGGTCTCGGTAAAGCGCACCCGCACCAGCTCAGACTGTCGGGTGGGAATGTTCTTGCCCACGAAGTCGGCCCGGATGGGCAACTCGCGATGGCCCCGGTCCACCAGCGCGGCCAACTGGATGCGCAGGGGCCGGCCCAGGTCGCTGATGGCCTCCATTCCCGCCCGCACGGTACGCCCGGTGTAGAGCACGTCGTCGCAGAGGACCACGCAGCGGTCCGTCACGTCCACCGGCATGGTGGTGGGACGCACGCGCATCCGGGGTCGCTCGGACAGATCATCGCGATAGAGGTTGATGTCCAGATGCCCCACCGGAACGGCCACGCCCTCCGAGTCGTTGATGTGCCTGGCGATCCGCTCCGCGATGGGAACCCCCCGGGTGCGAATGCCGGCCAGCAGCAGGCCGTCGGCGCCATGGTTGCGCTCCAGGATCTCGTGGAACATGCGCGTCAGCGCCCGCCGGATCTCCTCGGCGTCCATGATCTGCCGGCCCGGCGCGTTGGCCTCGTCGATGCCGGCCGGTGGTCTGATGTCACTGCGCGCGGTAATGAAAAACCCCTGCTGTCTGCCGTCGTCCGGCGGGCCAGCGGGGTTGCGTCAAGACCCGGAGGGTTACCCTGCGGTAAACCGGCTCCGGTGCAGTGTGCGCTCACGCTTTGCCAGCCTCTCCGGACTGCCTTAAAAGCGGCGTGGTATGTGCATGGATTGTAACACACTTCTCACATGCTCGATTTCGGAGATCGTCTGAATCAAGATTTGCGGGATTTTATGATTTGACAGGATTGGGAAATATCCACCAAAGGACGGCTCCAATCCTGATAATCCCTAAATCTTGGAAATCCTGATTCTGACGATTCCCCGCCGCAAATTGGGTACGGAATGATGACACCAACGCGTTGACCTACTCTTGATGCGTGTGAGAACATCGGTTCGCCAACCCGCCGGGCAACTGATGCCATGGCCTCACCGGAGAAACCTGACCATGCTCATCAAGTCCTCGCCCGACCGCTACGACAAGCTGCAAATCCTCGGCGGCATGGCCGCTGCCGACGACATCCTCACCGCCGGCAGAGCCGACCGCGGCGGCCATTCCCTCAGCGGCAAGTTCGCCGCCGGCTCCTTCGGACGCGGCCCTAACCGCGTCGCCTACTCCGACCCGCGCAAGAACCCGGCGCCGGGCATCTACAAGGCCAGCCTGCCCAACGGCAAGAAAATCAACCTGATGCGGGTGATGTTCACCGACTTCTGCAAGATGGACTGCGCCTACTGTCCTAACAGCATCTACGTGCCCCGCAAGCGCTACGCCTTCAAGCGCGAGGAGTTGGCGGACACCTTTGCGGAGCTGCACCAGCGCCTGGCAGTAGACGGTCTGTTTCTCAGCTCCGGCATCGCCGGCGACGGCACCAAGACCACCCAGCGCATGGTGGAAACCGTCGAAATCATCCGCAAGAAGCACGGGTTCCGCGGCTACATCCACCTCAAGGTGATGCCCGGCGCCAGCCGCGAACTGGTGGAACGCGCCCACCGGCTGGGCAGCCGGCTGTCGGTGAACATCGAGACGCCCGAACCCGAGATGATGCGCCGCATCAGCCCGCACAAGGACCTGCAGCAGGACATCCTCGACCCCATGGCGTGGATCAACGAGCTCACCGCATCCACCAGTGGCGGCGCGGTGGGCCAGGCCACCCAGTTCGTCGTCGGCGCGGCCGACGAGTCGGACCAGCAGATCTACCAGCGCGTCGACCAGATGTACGCCGACTGGAACCTGAAGCGAGTGTATTACCCGCCCTTCCGTCCTGCCCGGCATACGCCTATGGAAGAAAAGCCGCCGGTGCACGCCGGTCGGGAGCACCGGTTGTACCAGATGGATTGGCTGCATCGCGTGTACCGCTTCTCCACTGATGAGATCGGCCTGGCTTTCGATCACGCCGGGTTCCTATCGCTGGAGCAGGATCCCAAGACGGTCATCGCCATGGAGAACCTGGACGCCTTTCCCATCGACCTGAACGCCGCATCCCGCGACCAGCTGCTGCGCATCCCCGGCATCGGGCCGGTGTCCGCCGACCGCATCTTGCAGAACCGTCGCGGCCACAGCATCGACAACTGGCGCGACCTGCAAGCCATGGGCGTGGTGCGCAAACGCGCCTGGCCCTACGTGGTTTTCCCGGGGCAGCGTCCGCCGTCCGGCCGCCAACTACGCATGGATCTGTTCGGCGAGGCCCAGGACCGTCGCGCCGCCGAGGCCGCCGGCGTCAGCCTGCCGCCGCCCAAGTCGCCGGCCCTGGCCTCCGTGATGGAAACGCCGGCGTCCTATACGCCGGATCACGCCTGCGTTCCCGGCAGCCGAGGGGCGATGTGCGCGGGGTGCCCGGTGGGAACTGCCGCCGCCGGCCGTCATTGACAAACGCCGGCCACCAAGTTACTATCTTAGTGAACCCCCCTGCTTTTCGGGCAGGGCGCGAGGCCGCCGCGAGGCGGCTTTCGCATTTTTATGTGTCGGTCATGACCACCGCCAACTTCTACATAGACGGGTTCAACCTCTACTACGGTTCCCTGCGGAATCGCTGGCCCCGGTACAAATGGCTGAACTTGCAATCATTCTGCGAGAGCCTGCTGCCGGGCCGGCTGGTCAATAGAGTCCACTATTTCACAGCGCGGGTTATAAACACTCCGGGAGATCCCTACGTCGCCTACCGCCAGCGCGTCTATCTGCGCGCACTGGCAACCTTGCCCAAGGTTGCCATCCACGAAGGGTTGTTCACAGTGCGAGATGTGTACATGCCATTGACCAGCAACCCGGCAAGGCGGGTTCAGGTCAGGCGGGTTGAAGAAAAGCGCACCGATGTCAATTTGGCTACTACTCTGCTTTTGGACTGTTTCAATAACACTTGTGATGAGTTCGTTGTGATCTCCAACGATTCCGATCTGGTGGCTCCGATACAAGTGGTTCGCCAAGAATTCGGTAAGGTCATCGGCGTAATCAGCCCACAGCGGTCCGAACAGCGCAGTAGCGCGCTGGCGCAGGCCGCATCATGGTCCTACCGGACTATCAACCGTTCGCACTTCGCCAAGAACCAACTGCCGGCGCGACTGACTGACGCCAGAGGCGTATTCACCAAGCCGGCCGATTGGTAACGATTACTGTTCCGTCTCCAAATCCATAGGGGGAGGGCAGTTTAGCGCGCCGACTCGGCACGTCACGTGATAACCCCTTCCTCCACCAGCGCCGCCATCTGCTTCTCCGACATGCCCAGCAGGCCGCCGTAGATCTCGCCGTTGTGCTCGCCGTACTTGGGTATGGGCCCGGCGGACGTGGGCGTCTTCGAGAACTTGATAATGGTGGGGCCCGGCACCAGCACTTTCTTGCCGGGCGGGTCGTGGGCGTCCTCTTCCATCATCACCTCGCGCTCCCACATGTGGCTGTCGGCCAGCACCTCGGGGATCGACTTGACCGGGCCGAAGGGAATGTCGGCGGCGACCAGCGCCTCCTCCACTTCCTGCACGGTGCGCTCCTCGCACCACTCCCGCAGGAGCTCCATGCGGATTTCCGCCATGTCGGTGGCGAACATGGGCGCGGCGAACTCGGGATCCTCGGCCAGTTCGTCGAACTTCATCACTCTCAGCATCCGTTCCCACATGCCGGCCCGGGCCGCTCCGGTGGTTACCCATCCATCCTTGCAGCGCAGGAAGGTGCCCACCCGCACGAAATCGTTGGTGCCGGTGTCGTAGCACATGGCCAGGGCGACCTCCTCCAGGGTGATGCCGCCGTCCAGCATCGCCACCTCCAGCCACTGGCCCTCGCCGGTGCGGTCGCGATGCCGCAGCGCCCCTAGGATGCCGATGACCGCGTGGAGCGCGGCGGTGCGGTCCATCACCGGCCCGTTGCCCATGATCGGCTCACCGAAGCCCCGGCCGGTCTGGTCGCCGAAACCGCTCATGGCCTGGATGATGGGGTCGAAGCACTGCCGATCGCGGTAGGGGCCGTACTGGCCAAAACCGGACACCGAGGCGAGGATGATGCCGGGGTTGACCTTGCACATCTCCTCGTAGCTGAACCCCATATTCTCCATGGTGCCGGGCCGGAAATTCTCCAGCACGACGTCGGAGACCTCCAGCAACCGGAAGAACAGCTCCTTGCCCTTGTCGTGCCGCGTGTTCAGGGTGACGCTCTTCTTGCCCCGGTTGTAGGCGGCGAACTGAACGCTCATGCCGCCCACGAATGGGCCGGAGTTCCGCAGATCCGCGCCCTTGCGCCACTCCAGCTTGAGCACCTCGGCGCCCATGTCTTGCAGGATCAACCCACCGCGGGGCGCCGCCTGCCAGCGGGCCAGTTCCAGTATCCGTACTCCGTCCAGCACTCCCGTCGAACCGTTCACTGCCATAGCCAAGCTCCTGATAATCCAAATCGAAGGGGATCCGGCATCGGAGCCGGAACCGGGGATAACAACCCTTGCGCGTCACGCGAGTATATCGCGTTTCGCGACGCGGCTGACCGGGTGGGTCCGTTCTTCTGACAGCAAAGGTTCGGCTACAATGCGGCCCGCCAGCAACCGGGCCCAGCCATGAGACCATCCACGACGCAATCCAATCGAACACCAACAGGTTGCGTCGCCGTGTCGATTGGCGCGGTGTCGGCCTGATGCTGACCGGTTGGGAACTGGCCCTTGGCCTGGCGGCGATGTTCTTCGGCGCCGTCGTGCTGGGGACCATCAGCTTCGGGCTGGGCACCGTAGCGATGCCATTCATGCTGTTCATCCTGCCGCCCCAGGATGCGGTGGTGACCGTAAACGCCGTGGTCGTGCTCACCACCGGGCTGACGGTGATCCAGACGTGGCGGCACCTGAACCTGCGCGAGTCCTGGCCCTTCGTGGTCGCCGGCCTGCCGCCGGTTCCATTGGGTGTGCTCCTGCTGCACGGAGCCGATGCGGTGGCATTGCGGCTGACCATCGTGGTGGTCATACTGGCGCTGGGGGTGATGAGCCTGTTCCAGATACGGCTGCCCGGGGCGCGCAGTCGATGGGCAGCGCCGGTGTGCGGCTTCATCGCCACGCTGCTGGTCACGACGCTGGGTGTCGGCGCGCCGCTGGCGGGGCTGTATTCCATTGAGCAGGACTGGTCGCGGGATACCATCCGGGCGACGCTGGGCCTCTACTTCTTCCTCGCGTCCGTGCTGGCGCTGGCGCTGTTCGCCGTCACCGGATTGGTCAGCGTGACGACGGCCCAGAACATTGGCGTGCTCAGCCTGGCCGTATTGTGTGGTACAGGCGTTGCGGCGGTCATCGCCAGTCGCATCAGCCTACAGGCTTTTCGGTACGTGGTCGTCGGGGTGACAGTCGTTGGCAGCGTGTCGCTGCTGCTTCGGGAACTGATGCGAGTGGTCTAGCAGGCCCGGTTTCGTGAATCGTCAGAATCAGGATTTGCGGGACTTTATGATTATGCAGGATTGAGAGATCCCCATCATTGCACGTCTCCAATCCTGACAATCCATAAATCTTGAGAATCCTGATTCTGACAATTCCCCGTCGCAAACCAGGTACGCATGGGGTTGGCACACCGTTTGTACAATCCACTGCATTTGGCTAGAATTCGCGCCACCCTGCAAGTTGAGCCAACAAGGAGCAGCAGATGCCCGGCAGCCTGATCACCGACGAAGTCAAAGCCCTGATCGGCACGGAATCGGAGCCCGAGCGCAACCGTTTCCCCATCAGCGCGGAGATGGCCTATGACGTGGCGGACGCTATTGAGGACTACAATCCGCTTTACGTCGACCCCGATTACGCCAAACGCAGTCGCTTCGGCAGCCTGCTCTGCCCGCCGCTGGCCGCGTGGAAGGACATCGCGCCGCCCATCGGCTACTTCGGCGCCGGCCAGGAGTGGCACTTCGAGGTACCGCTGCCCTTCAACAGCTACGGGCTGAACGGCGGCAGCGACTGGCAGTTCCTCGCGCCGGTGCGCGTCGGCACGTGGATCACCCGCCGGTTCCGGATGCTGGACATCTTTGAGAAGCAGGGGCGCTCCGGCGCGCTGGTCTTCATCGTCCGCGAGGAGATCCAGACCGACCAGCACGATACGGAGATCAGCCGCGCCCGCCGGGTCAGCATCCACCGCGCTTTGCCCGCCGGCGAGCAGCCCACCGACGTGGCCCAGGTCGCCGATGACCTGTCCACCGTGGCCGTGGCTCCGCCCAATCCCGAGGTCATCCTGCCCAAGCCGGAACCGGCGAGCAACGAGCAGCGTCACTTCGAGGATGTGTCTGTGGGCGACAGCTTGCCGCCGGTGATCAAGGGCCCCATGACCACTACCCACCTGATCCGCTGGGCCGCCGCCAACGGCAACTACGCCCGCATCCACTGGGACCTGCCCTTCGCCCAACTGCGCCAGGGCCTGCCTAACGTGGTGGTGAACGGCTCGCTGAAGAACCAGTACCTGGGCCAATTGCTGCTGGACTATGCCGGCGACGGGGGCTGGTTCCGGCGGTTCTACGTGGAGCACCGGGGCATGGACTTCCCCGGCGACACTCTCACCGCCGCCGGCATCGTGACCGGCAAGCGCGAGGAGAATGGCTACGGCCTGGTGGACTGCGCCGTGAACTTGCAGAACGACCGGGGCAACCAGACCGCCTCCGGCACCGCAACTGTCGTGCTGCCCAGGCGGGGCCAGTCGCTGCCCCTGGATTGGGAAGGAGAACCCTGGTGATGGCCGGCATTCCCCTGGGTCTGCCGCTGTCCGGCGTCCGCGTGCTGGAGCTGGGCGGGTACGTGTCCGCACCCTACTGCGGCAAGCTGCTGGCCGACTACGGCGCGGACGTCATCAAGATTGAGCCGCCGGGCGGAGGCGACGAGGCCCGGCGGATGGGGCCCTTCGTAGGCGACGACCCCCATCCCGAGAAGAGCATCCCGTTCCTGTTCCTGAACACCAACAAACGCGGCATCACGCTGAACATGGAAACGGTTTCAGGGGCCGGCTTGCTGCACCGCCTGCTCGCATCGGCGGACGTGCTGGTGGAGAACTACGCGCCGGATGCCAGGCCCACCGGCCTTGGACCCGGAACCCTGGGCGAGCGGTATCCCCACCTGATCGTCACCTCCATCACGCCCTTCGGCCAGACCGGACCGTACCGCGACTTCGCCGCCACGGACATCGTAACCACGGCGATAAGCGGGCTGATGTACCACTCCGGCGATTCCGACCAGGAGCCGCTGCGCAACGCCCTGAGCCAGTCCTTCTACGTGGCCGGAATCAACGCCGCGGTAGCAACATCGGCGGCCCTGTTCCAGCGCATGTTCACCGGCCAGGGGCAGGTCATCGACGTTTCCACCGTGGAATGCCTCGCTTCGCATCTCGTCCAGGCGCTGCCCTACTACAACTACATGGGGGCCATCAAGGGCCGCCGCCCGGTGCGCGGCTCCGGATTCGAGGAGTTGATGCCGGCCCGGGACGGCTATGTGATCCCCTCGGTGCAGGGGTCACAGCCGTGGTCGACGGTGGCGGAGTTGATCGGCGAGCCCGCGTTGCAGGACGAGCGATTCGCATCGGGTTCCGGTCGCATCGAGTTTGGCGAGGAGATCCACGACCTGCTGCTCAAGGGCCTGGCCCAGTGGGACCGCAAGGCGCTGCACCAGGCATCCGGAGAGCGCCGCCTGGTGTTCGGCATGGCCCAGGACGCTGGCGACCTGCACGAGTGTCCGCACCTGCACGAGCGGGAGTTCTTTCGCACCGTGTCCCACCCGGTGGCCGGCGAAGCCGACTACCCCGGCATGGGGCCACGGCTGTCCGGCATGGACTATGAAGTACGCCTGCCCGCGCCGCTGCTGGGTCAGCACAACCCCGAAATCTACGGCGACGAGCTGGGCTGCTCCTCGGTTGAACTGGCCCAGCTGCGCGCGTTGGGGGCGATATGACGATGCTGGAACGCTCCCTGCCACTCGAAGGCATCCGCGTGGTGGACCTGAGCCGGGTGTTCGCCATGCCCTATTGCGGGGCGTACTTGGCCGACCTGGGCGCCGAGGTCATCAAGGTGGACACCCACCACAACCAGTTTGTCGACACCACCCGCACCCTCAACGGCCCCTATCCCGACAACGACCCGGGCGAGCTCTACTGGGAGCGCGGCGGCACCTTTCAGACCCTGAACCACGGCAAGCTGAGCGTGACCCTGGACCTTCGCTCCGACGATGCGCTGGAGGTCCTGCGCGACTTGGTTTCGATATCCGACGTGGTGCTGGAGAACTTCACGCCGCGGGTCATGCGCCGGTTCGGATTGGACTACCCCAACCTGAAGTCCGTGTGCCCCGACCTGATCATGGTGTCCAACACCGGCTACGGCCATTCCGGTCCGTGGACCAACTTCGGCGCCATGGCCACCGCCCTGGAGCCGACCCACGGCACCGGCGCGTTCATGGGCTACCTGGACGTGGACGCCGCCGGCCGGACCGCGCCGGGCACCGTGCCCAACAAGATCGCCAACTCCTACACCGACTTCCTGGCCAGCTGGACGGCGCAGCTGGCGGTGCTGGTTAGCCTGATCCACAGGGCCAGGACGGGTCAGGGCATGTGGATCGACCTGGCCATGTACCAGGTGGGCGCGTCTTTCCTGGGCGAGGGCATCCTTGACTATGCCTTCAACGGCCGCCGCAGTCGCCGCTTGGGCAACCGCCACGAGACGATGTCGCCCCACGGCTGCTACCCGTGCCAGGGCAACGACCAGTGGGCCGTGATCGCCGTGCGCGATGACGACGACTGGCAGGCTTTCTGCAACGCCATCGGCTCGCCCGAACTGATGTCAGACCCCCGGTTTGCCGATCCGATCGCGCGCCACGGCAACCAGGATGAGTTGGACGCCATCATCTCCCAGTGGACTTCAGCCCGCTCCAAATACGACGTGATGACCGTTCTGCAAGACGTCGGCGTTCCCTCCGGTCCGGTTCTGGATGGACGGGACATGCTGGGCGATCCGCACTTCCGTGAGCGGGGCTATTTCGAGTCCGTGGAGCATCCGCCGGCAACCGGCCTGGGTCGAAGGGAATACCTGACGCGGGGCTGGCGCATGTCTGGCAACGACGTGCGCATCCGCAAACCGGCCCCGATGCTGGGCGAGGACAACGCCCACATCCTGTCCGATCTGCTCGGCTTGACTGACGGGCAAATCTCCGAGTTACAAGTGGCTGAGGCCATTGGCCAGACCCTCGCCGGCGCCCGCATCCCCGCCTCGGTGCCGCTGGATCGCCAGGTGGAGTTGGGCTGGACAGTGGACTATGACACCGACTATTCCAGCCGGCCGCCGGCAGAGTCGTGACCGCTACGCTGCGCCCACCGTCTTCCCCTCCACCAACGCGTCGATCTCTGCGTCGCCGTACCCGTGCTCGGCCAGTATCTCCCGGCTGTGCTGACCCAGAGCCGGGCCGCGATGCCGGATGCTTCCCGGCGTCTCCGACAGCTTTACCGGAATCCCGATGTGGTTCAGTTCGCCCAGCTCGGGATCGTCCAGCGTGACCTTCATCTCCCGGGCCTGCACTTGCTCGTCGCTGTACACCTGCTCCATGTCGTAGATGGGGCCGGCCACCACGCCGGCCGCTTCCAGCTGCTCCATCCAGTGCGCCGTGGTGTGCTCGGACAGGATGCCCTCCAGCAGTTCCGCTAGTTCCGTCTCCCGGGCCTTGCGGTCGTTGGGTTCCAGGTACCGCTCGTCCTCGATGAGGGCATCCTGCCCGATGGCGCGGCAGAACTGCTCCCACGTCGGCTGCGACGCCGCGCCGATATTGATGTAGCCGTCCTTCGTGCGCAGGGCCTGGTAGGGCGCGTTGACCCGGTGCGCCGACCCCAGTGGTCCCGGCACCTCGCCGTTGGCAAAGTACTCGGACGACTCCCACACCGTGAAGGCGATACCAGCCTCCAGCAGCGACCCGTCCACCTGCTGGCCCTGCCCGGTACGCTGGGCATGGATGTATGCCGCCAGGATGCCGAAGGCCGTGAAACTGCCTGCCCCGATGTCGGTGATGGGCACGCCGACCTTGGCCGGCGGCCCGTCCGGGAACCCCGTGATTGACATCAGCCCGCTCATCCCCTGGGCCACCAGGTCGAAGCCGCCCCGGTTGCGATACGGGCCCGTGCCGCCGAACCCGGAGATGCTGGCATACACCAGCCTTGGGTTGATCTCCGCCAGCGCCTCGTAGCCCAGGCCCAGCCGGTCCATGACGCCGGGCCGGAAGTTCTCCGCCACGATGTCCGCCGTCTCGGCCATGCGCCGGAACACCGCCTTGCCCTCGTCGGAGCGCAGGTCCAGGGCGATGCTGCGCTTGTTCCGGTTCAGCGCCAGGAACCCGCCGGCGATGTCGTGGGTCAGTCGCGAACCCATGCGCCGGGTATCGTCGCCGGTGCCGGGCCGTTCGATCTTGATGACGTTTGCGCCCATATCGGCCAGCAGCATGGTGCACATGGGGCCGGCCATGATCTGCGTCAGGTCCAGCACCTTGACGCCGGCCAGCGGTCCGGCGGGATGTTTGTTTTGGGTCATATCAATCACCTGTATAATGCCGACAGCGTTGCAATTTAGATGGTTTTGTCTTCTCGTCATTCCGGCGAAAGCCGGAATCCAGTAGCGTTTTCTGGACTCCGGCTTTCGCCGGAGTGACGGATCATCAACCGAACCGCCTAAAACGAAACGTTTAATGCGGCCTCGCATTGGAGGCGCGGGATGGGCGAGATTATACTCGGCGACAATTTGGATGTCCTGCGGACGCTGCCCGACCGCAGCTACCAGCTGATCTACGTTGATCCGCCCTTCAACACTGGCAAGTCCCAGTCGCGCACCCGCATCAGGGTGACACCGGATCCCGACGGCGACCGCACCGGATTCCAGGGCCGCCGCTACCGCACCCAGGTTGTCGGCTCCAGCGAGTACGCCGATGTTTTCGACGATTACATCGGGTTCCTGCGCCCGCGCATGGAAGAGGCGTACCGGGTGCTGGACGAGCAAGGCAGCCTGTTCCTGCACGTGGATTACCGCGAAGTCCACTACTGCAAGGTGATGCTGGACGAGATCTTCGGCCGGGACTCCTTTGTCAACGAAATAATCTGGGCTTACGACTACGGCGGCCGCCCGAAGACCCGCTGGCCGGCCAAGCACGACAACATCCTCTGGTATGCGAAGGATCCCAACAACTACACCTTCAACTACGACGCCATGGACCGCATCCCCTACATGGCGCCCGGCCTGGTCGGGCCGGAGAAAGCGGCCCGGGGCAAGACGCCCACCGACGTGTGGTGGCAGACCATCGTAACCGGCCGGGAAAAGACCGGCTACGCCACCCAAAAGCCCCTGGCCATCGTCAGTCGCATCGTCCTCGTCCACTCCGAGCCCGGCGACCGCGTGCTGGACTTCTTCGCCGGCAGCGGCACCCTGGGCGAGGCGGCCCATCGTGAGGGGCGGGAGTTCACGCTGATAGACCACAACCCGGAGGCGGTGGAGGTGATGCAGCGACGGCTGTTAGGTTGCGACGTCCCCGACCAAACAAAATCTGATAGCATGAAAGTGCCACATTTTCGGAGACCATCGCCGCTATGACCACTCCAATGAACCCGTCCGGCGGACCTGAACCCATGACCTTGGCCGAAATCCGCGCTTTGCTGGAGCAGACTGCCAAGGCGTCCGCGGAAAATACTGCTGGCATCTCCGAAATGCGCACAGCCATCGGTGAAATACGCATTGCCACCGCAGAAAACACACGCGCCATCTCCGAAATGCGGGCCGCCAACGAAGAACGCAACGCTCGGCACGACAAAGAGATGGCCGAAATTCGCGAGGCCATCGCCCGGCTCACCGCCGCCCAGTACCGCACCAATCAGGAGGTTTCCACCCTCAAAGGCTGGGGTCTGGAACTCTACTGCGAACGCAATCCCCAGATTTTCGCTAATGACCTTGGCATGATTCGTGAGGAGATAATCTCCAAACGGGAGATCAGGCACATCGCCCATGAGGCCGAGATGTCCGGTGCCATCACGTCCGACCAATATAGCGACCTGAGCCGCGCCGATTTGTTTGTCTATGCTCGTCGAAAATCCGATAACCGTCCTTTTTGCCTGGTGGTGGAAGCATCCTACCGGGTGGACAACGAAGACGTCGACCGGGCGGCGCAACGAGCTAACACCCTGGACATTATTATCAACAAATACCAACCTCGCCATCTCAACGGCCAAGCATTACCCGTCGTCGCCGGCACTGATATTACGCCGGGCGCCTGGTCCAAGCGCCAGCACTTCGGCGTTACCTACGTTCCGGTGAATAACGGCAATCAACTGACCAACCCTGCCGAATAAGGAGAAAAACCGAATTGACAGCCAATAACCGCATAAAGCAGGACGCCGACTATATCTTTCACGAACTCACCCGTTCCATCTGCCCCGAGTGCAAGGCGGTCATCGACGCCCAGATAATCATCCGCGACAACAAGGTCTATATGCGGAAACGCTGCCCCGAACACGGCTGGTTCGAGGCCATCATCAGCTCCGACGCCGAGATGTACGTCGGCAGCATCCGGTTCAACAAGCCGGGCACCATTCCCCTGGATTTCAGCACCGAGATTGACAAGGGCTGTCCTCTGGATTGCGGTCTATGCCCGGAGCACAAGCAGCACATCTGCCTGGCCCTAATCGAGGTCAACACCGGCTGCAACCTGAACTGCCCGGTGTGCTTCGCCAACGCCGGCGCCGGCTACAGCCTGACCCTGGAGCAGGTGGAGTCCATGCTGGACCGCTTCGTGGAGATCGAGGGCGATCCCGAGGTCGTCCAGTTCAGCGGCGGCGAGCCAACCATCCACCCGCAGCTCCCCGAGATGATCCAGGCCGCCAAGGACCGGGGCATCCGCCAGGTGATGATCAACACCAACGGCGTGCGCCTGGCTCGTGACGACCGGTTCCTGGCGCAGCTGGCCGCCCTGGACCCGGTGGTCTACTTCCAGTTCGACGGCTTGCGCGAGGAGACCTACCTGACCATCCGGGGCGAGCCGCTGCTGGATACCAAGATGCGCGCCCTGGACCGCCTGGCCGAAGCCGGCATGACCGCCGTGCTGGTGGCCGCCATCGAGCGCGACGTGAACACCGACGAGGTGGGCGGCATCGTCGAGTTCGGCCTGAAGCACCCGGCGGTGCGCGGCGTCGTGTTCCAGCCCGTAACCCACGTTGGCCGGCACATCGAGTTCGACCCCATGACGCGGGTGACCATCCCCGACATCATCCACGGCATCGTGGACCAGACCGACGGCCGCTTCGTGCTGGAGGACTTCGTTCCCGTCCCCTGCTGCTTCCCCACCTGCCAGGTCAATTCCTACCTGTTCGTGGACGGCGACGCAGTGACTCCTTTGCCCAGGTTGCTGGACATCGACCAGTACCTGGACTACATCACTAACCGCGCGCTGCCCAAGGCGCCCGACGCCGCGGACATCCAGGCTGCGCTGGAGGGGCTGTGGTCCGCGTCCGCCGTAGCCGGCACCGAGCAGACCGCCGGCCAGTTTGAGTGCGCCTGCGGCCCCGGACTCGACCTGCCCTACGAGGTCAACCACCTCAAGGAGCACGTTTTCCAGATTGCCATCAAGGACTTTCTGGATGCCTGGACCTTCAACGTCAAACAGGTGATGAAGTGCTGCGTAGGCATCCTCACCCCCGACGGCCGCGCCATCCCCTTCTGCGCCTACAACTCCGTGGGCTACCGTGAGCAGATCCGGGAGCAGCTGACGTTGGAGCAAGGCCGCCGGAAGATACTCTCACTACCCCATTCCTAGCGCCCGTCGCTCCGGCGAAAGCCGGAGCCCAGAAAACGTTGCTGGATTCCGGCTTTCGCCGGAATGACGAATATACTACTTGACACAGCCTCAAATGCTCGACACCTACGCTGCCAAGATCTGCTGCGCCGATCTCTATTCATCGGAACTGGCCCGCCTCATCCTGGGCGACAGCCTGCACCCGGGCGGGCTGCGCGCCACCAACCGGCTGGGCCGCGCGATGGGTTTGCAGCCGGGCTGGCGCGTGCTGGACCTCGCGTGCGGGCTGGGCGCCAGCGCTACCGCCATCTCACGGGTGTTTCGCTGCCAGGTCGTCGGTCTGGAACTGGGCGCGGAGGCTTCTGCGGCCTCCCGGCATCGCGCCCTGGAACAGCCCGTGCCCGCGAACGTTGCTTTCGTGCGCGGCGACGCTGAGATGCCGCCGTTTCGCGAAGGAGCTTTTGACGCCGTCATCATTGAGTGCGCCACCAGCCTCTTCGTGGACAAGGAAGACGCGATCTCCCGGGTTCGCCGGCTGCTCAGGCCGGGTGGCGTGGTCGGAATCTCCGACGTAACGGTGGAACCCGGTAGCCTCCCTCCAGAATTGGACGGAACGGTGGGCATGATGCTGTGTCTCACGGACGCCCTGCCCGCCGGCGGTTACCAATGCCTCCTTCAGCGTTCCGGTTTCGTCACGGGAGAGCCGGAGGATTTATCCGCTGAAGTGGCGGCCCTGTTGGCCGACCTAAGGTCCAAGCTTGCCCTTGGCGCCGCGGTGGGCATGCCCTCATCGGAGCTCACCGCGGATTGGGCCGAATCCGCTCCCGGCTTGCTGGATCGAGTGGAGCAGTCGGTGTCTCGCGGGCAGATCGGTTACTGGTTATACGTCGGGCAGAACCCGGACTGATTGCAACCCGCTGTGCTATCATTTTTGCTCATTCGGCCAGTTGGTCTGCTTTTTGATGTTTTTTGACGATCTTCTGCCCCTGATCCCGCGCGTGCTCGCGGCGGCGCTGGTCGGTTACCTCCTGGGCAGCATTCCCTTCGCCTATCTGGTGGCGCGTCTCAAAGGCGTCGACATCTTCGCCACCGGCAGCGGACGCGCCGGCACCGCGAACGTTTTTTGGCACGTGGGACGTCGCCGCGGCATGCTGGTGTTCGCCTGCGACGTGATCAAGGGTGGCCTGGCCGTGGTCGTGGCCTGGATGCTGGGCGTGCCTGATCTGGCCGCAATGGTCGCCGGAGCGGCTGCCATCGCCGGCCACTGGAAGAGCATTTTCACCGGCTTCAAGGGCGGCGACGGGATGGTGGTTCTGGTCGGCGTTTCGCTGGCCTACCTGAACTGGTACATCTTGGTGGGCATCGCCGTCGGGATCGTTACGGTACTGTTGTTCCGGCGCTCGGTGTTCCGGTCTTCCATCGGCATATTCTTGGGATTCGGGGCCATGCTGGCCCTCAACACGCTGCGCGGGCACGATTGGGCCGTCATGTTCGGCTTGACCGCCCTGGCCATGGTGGTAATCACCCACAACATCCTGACCCACGCGGATCACCGACCCGAAAAGGTCGCCGATATTGATCCTGACATACTAATCGAGGACCGACCCGAAGTCCTCGGCGAAGCTGCCCGACTCAGCGAGGAAGCCATCCTGCTGGACGTCCTGCCGCCGGACGAGGAGAGCGAGAGCCAGCGTCCTTCTTGAGACGGCTTCTATCCTCCCTGCCGCGCATCCCGCATACGCGACAGGTCCAGCACCCAGCCCAGCGTCTCGTCAGATTCCGCCTCGGCATACAGGCCCGGCTGGAGCCGCACCGCCTCGGACAACTGCTCCGCGCACTTGGGGATGTCGCTCCGGTCGGCGTAGAGCCGAGCCGCGTTATAGTAGGCGGCGGCAAATTCCGGCGCCACGGTCTGGGCCTCCAGGTAGTCGGCCAGCGCCGCCTCCGTATCGCCCAGGCTTTCGCGCGCGGCGCCCCGGTTGCTCAGCACCTCCGCGAAATCGGGCCGCAGCAGCAGCGCAGTGTCGTAGTCGGCGATGGCCTCCGCGTATTTACTCTGAGCGTCGTAGGCCAGCCCGCGGTTGTTGATGGCCTCCACGTCGTCGGGGCGCAGTTCGATGGCGGCGGTGTAGTTGTCCACCGCGTCGCCGTATCGCCCCAGCCGGTAGCAGACCCGGGCCTTGTTGAACCGCGCGTCGGCGTTGTCGGGATTGTGTCGGAGCGCCGCGTCGTAGTCGGCCACCGCCCCCGCGCCATCGCCGGTCTCATCCCGCGCCACTCCGCGATTCAGGTAGGCGTTGGATATGTCGGGCCGGAGCGCGACCACCGAGTCGAAGGCCCGTATCGCCTCATCGTACCGGCCCAGATTGTTGAGCACGATACCCCGGTTGTAGTAGGCCTGGAGGTACAGCGGATCCAGGTCAATCGCCGTCGCATAATCGACCAACGCGCCCTCGGCATCACCCACGTCGTCCCGGGCGTTGCCCCGCTGGTAATACGCCGGCGCAGCCAGGGGGTCGAGCTCCAGCGCCGCGCTCAGGGCGTCGACCGCCTCTTCCGGCTTCCTGCGGCGCAGGCAGGTGACGCCCAGGTTGAACCGGACCGCGAAGTCGTCCGGGCGCTGTGCGGCCATTCCGTGGTAGACGGTGTACGCCTCCGCGTACCGACCGATGGCGAAGCAGCCGTTCCCGAAGATCAGGCTCCGGGGGCTTTGTCCCCGCTGCAACCCGGCGTCCGCTGCCGTCAATTGGTCGAGCAGGGCGGCGACCTCGGCGGCATCTTCCCCGGTGAGGCGTCCGCCTCGGGGCCGAGGCGTGAGGGCGGCCGACCCCAGCCCGTGCCATTCCAGCAGGCCGGCCAAGCGACCCAACAACCTGTCCGCGGTTGCGCTGCTCATCGTCCCAACATCCAGCGCGTCGTCGCCGTCCGGCGAAACGTCGCGTGGGTTCCTACAGGGTCGACTCTCTTCCGCCGCCCATTTCCGGGCGCAGGGCGATCTGGGCCAGCGCCAGGGCCGAGTAGTAGGCAACCGTCATGGTCAGGTCGACCACGCCCCGATCACCCAGGAACTCGCGTACCGCCTCGAAGTTCTCGTCGGACACGTCCTTTTCCCGGATCATCTGCTGCACGAAACGGGCGATGGCGGCCTGCTGACCCTCCAGACAGTCCGGCGCTTTCCACGTGCGGATGCCCTCGATGGCCTCGTCGCTCACTCCGGCGTTGGCGGCGGCCACGGCGTGGCCGGTCCATTCGATACCGGAGTCCCACTCCCGGGCCACCAGGATGATCGCCAGTTCCTTGAGGTCATCCGACATGGACGACTGGAACCGCAGCGTAGCGCCCATGGACGTAAGGTAGCCGGCAGCCTGCGGGCTGTGCAGCAGGGCCCGGAACTGCAGGCCCACGTCCGCCGCTCCCCGGTCCTCCCGGATCCGGTCGTAGATCACCTGGCCGTCTGCGTCCAGCTCTTCCCGTGCGACGTAAGGAACCCGTGCCATCTCGAAACCCTCCGGCTCAAACTGGCGACCAGCATACCATAGGCCGAATTGCGTCCCGGCGGCGCACCGGTCGGCGCGACGGTTGCGCGCCGTCTTCCGTGCATCTACTATTGCGCCAGCCGTCGTCCGCCAGCAAGGGCGCGCGACACACCCGTTGGGGCCAGATCGGCCACTGCCATGCTCACGAAGTTCAAAAACACGTTCTACGGCTGGTACGTCGTCTTCGGCTGCGCCATGGTGACGCTGGGCGTGTCGGGCGGGCAGTTCTCCTTCGGCGTGTTCCTGCACCCGATGACCGAGGAGTTCGGGTGGAGCCGCGGAACCCTGTCGCTGGCCTTCGGGATTACCTACATGATCTCGGGTCTGCTGCGCCCGCTGGCCGGATACCTGGCCGACCGGTACAACGCCAAGTGGGCCTCTCTGAGCGGCGTGGTCATCATGGGTTTCATGCTGGTGCTGCTGCCCCTGGTCAACACCCTGTGGCAGCTGTACCTGGTGTTCGGCGTGATGAGCGCCGGCATCACCCTGGGCACCGGTCCCATCCTGACCAAGATCGTCACCCAGTGGTTCCTGACCCGCCGCGGACTGACCCTGGGAATCACCGGCGGCGCCGGCTCCATGGGCGCAATGCTGCTGGTGCCGGCCACTTCCGTCTTCCTGGTCCTGCTGGACTGGCGCGAGGCGTACCTCTTCCTGGGCCTGCTGCTTCTGGTGGTGGTCTTTCCCATCGGGGCGCTCCTGATCAAGAACCAGCCCCAAGACAAGGGTTTGCAGCCCTACGGTCAGGTAGCCGACGGCGCCGGCGGATCGGGATCCGGGGGGTCGCGGGCATCGGGAGCGGTACCGGAACACCTGACCTTCGGACAGGCCCTGCGCTCCGGGTTCTTCTACCGGCTGACCTTCGGCTATTTCGTTTGAGGTTACTCCATGAGCTTCGTGAATGCTCACTTCGTAACCTACGCCCGCGACCTGGGCTTCTCGCCGCTGGTGGGGGCGGGCGCGTTCAGCCTGATTGGCGCTACAGCGATCGTGGGTTCGTTGTTGTTGGGGCATTTCTCGGACCAATACGGCAGGCGGAGGCTGCTGGCCGCCTCATACCAGTTGCGCATGGCGGGCTTCGTGGTCGTCCTGCTGTCGATGGGAGTGTCGTTCCTGGGCATTCCGCCCCTGGGCGTCGTGCCGCTGGTTATCGGGATGGTGCTGGTGGGCTTCTCCTGGAACGCGGTGGTTGGGATCACGGCTGCCTACGCTTCCGATGGGTTCGGAACGACCAACCTGGGCCGGATTTACGGGACGATGTTCGCGGTGATGCCCATCGGTTCGGGAATAGGTTCTGCGCTCAGCGGGTATCTGTTCGACCTCCGGGGCAGCTACGAGATTGCCATCTGGACCAACGTCATCCTGCTGGTGGTCTCGGCAGCGCTGGTATGGACCATCGGGGACAACCGCCCCGGCGCGCGGGTCGCCGAGCTCGCCGGCCAGCGCGCCCCGGCGTAGTCCCCTCGTCCCGCACCCCCAAATCGGGTATCCTGCGCCCATGCTCAGCGACCTCTGGGTAATCGCCGCCGCAATCATTATCCTGGCCGGTCTCCTCGCCAGCCAGCTGCTGTTGATCGTGGTCGGCGTCCTCGTCGTGCTCATCTGGGCAACAGGCAAGCACTGGCCCCGTTACGCCTTCGGTCGCCTGACGTACCAGCGCCGCCTGGAGCGCCGCCGGGCCTTCATCGGCGACGTAGTCGACTATTACATCACGGTGGACAACGGCAAGATCCTGCCCATGATCTGGCTGGATATATCCGACGCCTTTCCCATCGGGCTGCAAACCGGCGGGACGCACCAGCGGGGCGTCGGCGCGGAAGCGGAACTGGACCACCGGATCACCACGTCGCTGCTGCCCTATCAGCGTGTGACCTGGCGTTACCAGGTGCGTTGCCGCACCCGGGGCAATCACCGCATCGGACCAGCCCGGCTGCGCAGTGGCGACATGTTCGGCATCTCCGCCGCCGAAAAACACGTTCCCGACGTCGAATACCTGCTGGTGTATCCGCGCATCGTTGACCTTCGCCAGATGATGAACCTCTGGGAGCGTCCGCTGGGAGCCAGCCGTGGCCGCCGCCTGATCCAGGACGACCCCAGCCGTTTCGTCGGCCTGCGCGATTACCGACCCACCGACCCGCTGAAGCGCATCGACTGGAAGGCAACGGCCCGCCACGGCAAGGTCGAGGCGCGCATTTTCGAGCCGGCTGCCACCCGGCACATGCTCATCGCGCTCAATGCCCGCACGGGCGACGCCGCCTGGCAGGGCAGCAACCGCCGGCTCTTCGAGCGCGCGGTCACCGTGGCCGCCTCGGTGGCCGAATACGCCGAACGCGAGGGCTACACCTTCGGCCTGGTGAGCAACGCCGTGGCGTCCTATTCCAGCAAGTGGATGTCCGTGCCCGCCGGCGGCGGGAGCCTGCAGCTGGAGGCCGTGCTCGAATCCCTGGCCATGGCCGGCCCCTTCTGGGTTGCCGAGTTGTCGGCCGTGCTGCGCACCGAGTCCGACGCCCTCACGTCCGACGCCACCGTGGTGGTGGTAACCGCCATACTGTCCCGGGCGGTGGTGAATGAAACCGAACAGATCCGCCGGCGCGGCCATCGCGTCGCGGTGTTCTACGCCGGAGACGGGCCGCCGGGCCCTGCGGCCGCCGAACTGCCGCCCGAGGTGCCGGTATACCTGGCGGGCTCCAGCCTGGCCAACCTGGAGGACGTTTGGCGCGACGACTGGTCGGGCGAGTCGGAGATAGTGCAGGAGATGGAGCCGGTGTAACATATATGCGGGAATTCGTCAGGGGGTGACGCGGCCATGAAAATCAGAGACCCCAGGATAAATCGTGAACGGGACGAAAAAGTCATCGCCGTTGTTCGCCGGTTCCTGGACGAGCGATTCACAGCGGACGAGTTCGTCTTCAACCCCATCGTGGTAATTCCCACCTACGACGAATGGGGACCCCACGCCACCGGGGAACTCTATCTCCGCATCCTCATCATCTACGACGGCGACCAGAAAAACCTGGATGTTCGCTGGACGGGTGAACTGATTGGGCAAGTTCGTGAAGAGCTCCTTGAACAGGACATTGAGGAGTGGCCCAACTTCTCCTGGATTCCCAAGTCAGAATGGCCCTGGCTGGAAAAGCGGGAGCGGCGACATACGGTCGCCATGGTCTATGAATCCGCTTGACTTCATCGCCACGGCCCGGGCGATGGCGGCAATGAGCCCGCTGGGCCGTCCCCGGCAATCCGACCTGCGCCGCATCGTCAGCACGGCCTATTACGCCCTCTTCCATTGCCTGGCCCTCTGCTGCGCCGATATGCTGGTTGGCGGTCCCGGCGCTGATCGCAGCCGTCCGGCGTGGAATCAAACCTACCGGGCCTTGCAGCATGGCTTCGCGCGGCAACGCTGCGAGCAGCGGAACGTCTCCGTGTTCACCGGCGAAATTCAGTATTTCGCCCGCGTATTCGTCCAAATGCAACACGACCGTCACCGCGCTGATTACGACCCCGATGTATCTTTCATCAAAGCCGATGTGATACAGCTAATCGACTTGGCAGAGGATGCCATCCGCCGTTTTCAGCAGGCGCCGGCCCGGGACCGCCGCGCTTTCGCCGTCTATGTTCTGCTGCCCGCCCGGAACAACTGATCGGAATAATCATGGGCGCTTTCGCTCGATCCGCTCTCGTTGTCGGCATCGCCCTCTTTCTGGAGGGTTTCGCGGTGTATCTGGGCTGCCGCCTGTTCGCCCACGTGATCCGGCTGCCCGATGCTGCCATCCCGTTGGGCATCGCTCTGCTGGCAGTGGGATGGTCGTTCATCCTGTCCTGGTACGTGCAGACCATCCGCTTTTCCCTGAACCTCCGGGGCGTGATCGGCCTGGGCCTGAGCGCGGTATCGGTGCTGGTGCTGGCCGGCCTCAGCATGGGAGCCGGCTGGTTCCCCATCGGACAGGTGTTATCGGGCGACTTGCGATCCGCGGCGGCGCTGGGGCTGTCGGCCATCTTCATGCTGCTGCTGTGGTGGCGGGGGACCGCCATCGCTCGCGATGACGTCACGCTGGACGTTGTTCGCAACGCCTTCGTCCGGGGTGTGGTGGTGGTGATCGTCGCCGTGGTGGCGGACACCCTGCTGACGGCGGCGATCATCCGCCTGCCGGCGCTGCTGGCGTTTTTCGCCACCGGTCTCGCCGGTCTGGCCATCAGCCGGTTTGCCGCCGAAGGCGGCGCGGGCCGCATGAACCGTGGCTGGATGCTCGCCATCCTCTTCAGCGTCGGCGGCGTGCTGCTGCTGGCGGTGATCCTGGGGGCGATCGGCGTCGGTGGCCTGGACGATGTGACCCGCACCATCCTGAAGGGAGTGGCCTTCCTCGGATTGTGGACGCTTCGCCCCGTTCTCCTGCTGTTGGGTCTCCTGGCGGCCGGCCTCGTCGCCATCGGCAACTGGGTGTCCGGGCTGTTCGGCGGCGGCGACTTGAGCGGCCTGGAACTGGCCCGGCTGCAGATCCAGGAGTTTCACGAAAGCCTCCGCGAGGTTGAGGGCGACGGCCCGCCCAACGTGATACTGACGATAATCAAGTGGCTGGCATTCCTGGCCGCCCTGTCCCTGGCCGGCTGGGTGCTGTTTCGCATGTTTCGACGCCGGCGGCTGGTTGGCGGGGACTACGCCGACGGCGAGGTTCGCGAGTCGATCTTCACCTGGGGAGGCGCTGGCCAGGACCTGGCCGATGCCCTGTCCGGGTGGATGTCACACGCCTCGGGGTTCCGTCGCCGCCGTCCACCACCGGCCACGCCCCGCGAGGTGTATCACCGCATGCTGGAAGTCGCCAACGCCGTCGGATTCCCCCGACGCGGGTCCCAGACTCCGGAGGAACACCGGAGGGATGTTCGGGAAACGCTGCCCGACCCGCCCGTGGCGCGGATCATCGGTGGTTTCCAACACTATTACTACGGGGCCCGCTACGAGGCCGCGGACCCGGAAACCATGTCATCGCTGCTGGAAGACCTGGACGAATTGCAGCCGCGCCAGTAGAGGCGCACCCTTCTGACCGAGTCCACGTCCCCCAGGCGCCCGTCGCCCGCAGGGGCGGAACGCTATGGTATCGGGCCGGCACCGTATCTCGTGGGGTTGGGGTTCTCCTGCTGTTGCAGGAAGCGCATCCGGGCCTGCTGCAGGTTGCCCTGGATCAGCTCGTCGCCGGGGTTCAGCCGGTCGGCGCGTTCCAGATCTTCGACCGCGCGCCGGTATTCGCCCAGGCAGAAATGGGCGTACCCCCGACAGTTGTAGGCCTCGGCATACTGCTGGTCAAGGGCAATGGCGCGGTTGAAATCGGCGATGGCGCGTCCGTGGTCGCCCATGAGTCCCCAGGTCATGCCCCGGTGGAACCAGGCGTCAGCTCGATCCGGGTCGATGTGAAGCGCTTGCTCGAATTCGCCCATGGCGTGGCTGAAGTGCTCGCGTCGCCTCAAGTCCACACCCTGAAGGATGTGGTTCTGGAGCAATTGTTCGCGCGCGCTGTCATTGACGACGGCAGTGTCCTCTGGCCGGGCGTCGGCAGTGGTCTCAAACGGAACGGTGGGGCGCGTTTCTGCGTCTCCGGGTCGATCCGTCGGCTGCATTCTACCTGGCCCATCGGCCGATTTTGATACTGCTGCAGAATCCGGCGCGGGGGCATCCGCGTCGGCTGCCCTGGGCGATGGCGCGCCATATCGCCTGAGTCGCAGGCGGTGTTTGGCGCCGTCAATGCGCTTGGCTTCGTCGATGGCGCCGACGGCGGCCAGCAGCCGGCCGATGGAATCCAGCGCCCGGTCCAGGTCGTCGTCGTCGAAGGCATCCTGGTGCGCCCAGCGGTTGCGGGTTTCGCGGATCTCGGACACCAGGCTGCGTTCGACCGGGCCCAGGTGGTCGCGGAAGACGTCGTTCCAGGCCACTGTCATCACGCGCAGGGTCACCGAGATATCACCGGCAATCTCGCCCAGCGCTTCGGAGTCGTCGGGCGCGTACCGGCCGGCTTCCACCGCCTCGCGCATTTTGTCGGTTACGTAGGGCCCCAGCCCGGCGGACAGCAGCCGCAGAGCTTCACCCACCAGGCTGTGGTTGTTGTAGGGCGTGGGGGCAGTCATGGGATTCCGTCCAAGTTAGCGCCGAATGGCCGGCGAAGGATCAGCGTCCACGGAAATGCTCGATCTCATTTCCTCGCGGCCAACATAGCACGAAGAAACTGCGGCCCGTCTCGTAAAACCTGGGCGATTTTTGGGCATTGATAAAGGCCCTCCCCGTGACGGAGAGGGCCTTGTGCAGCTCGCCGAGTTGTGATGATTGACGCCGCGCTGGTCCTCGTCGCCGTACTACTTCTTAAGCATCTCCACTACCGCCGGGCCGGTCAGGGTGGCAGTGTCGCCCAGGGTGCGGCCTTAAGCCACGTCGCGCAGCAGACGGCGCATGATCTTACCGCTGCGCTATACTGTGTCCGAGCACCGCGACGAGCCAATTCCCCCGTTTGGCCGGAGGACGTAAATGACTACCGCCAGGAAATTGCTGACCGCCGATGACCTGCTCGCGATGCCCGACGACGGCAAAAAGTACGAACTGGTCCGGGGAGAACTGATTGAGATGCCGCCACCGGGGTTCATGCACGGTATGGTGATTGGACGCATCGGCCGTCGTATCGGGAATTTCGTGGAGGAGCACAACCTGGATTTCGTAGAAACCTTTGAGGTCGGGATCTACACTGAACAGAACCCGGATACAGTTCGCGCGCCCGACTATACCCTCACATCCTTGGCCCGAATCATCGCGCCATTACCGCAGCGGGGTTACGTTTTCGGGCTTATTCCCGATCTGGTGGTGGAAGTAATTTCGCCCGGCTACTCGACGGCGGCGGCGGAAGCCCGGGCGCGGATGTGGCTGGACGCCGGCGTGAGGCTGGCCCTGATAGCGTACATTGCCACGCAGGAGATAGTCGCCCATTCCGACGATGGCGCAGCGCGTCGTTTCGGCATCGGCGACATGCTGACTTGCGAGCCGGTACTGCCGGGGTTCGCCTGCGATGTGGCCGAGATTTTCGCCCGACATTAGACTGCCATCCCGCCGCAAAACCCCGCTGTAATGAAGCCCCTCGTCATCAAGGCGAGGGGCTTTATCATCGTGCGGCGACGTCAGTTGTTTAGTCCTCGTCGCCGTACTGCTCCTTGAGCATTTCCACCACCGCCGGGTCGGCCAGGGTGGTGGTGTCGCCCAGGGCGCGGCCCTCGGCCACGTCGCGCAGCAGGCGGCGCATGATCTTGCCGCTGCGGGTCTTGGGAAGCTCGGCGGCGAAGTATATGTCGTCGGGGCGAGCCATGGGCCCGATCTTGCCGGCGACGTGCTGCTTCAGCTCGGTGATCACGTCGTCGGAGCCGGCCACCTGGTCCTTGAGCGTCACAAATGCGACGATGGCCTGACCCTTCACCTCGTGGCTGCGGCCGATGCACGCCGCCTCAGCCACCTTGAGGTTGTCCACCAGCGCTGACTCCACCTCCATGGTGCTGATGCGATGGGCCGACACGTTGATGACGTCGTCCACCCGGCCCAGCAGCCAGAAGTAGGATTCCTCGTCCAGCTTCGCGCCGTCGCTGGTGAAGTAGGTCCCTTCATAGTTGGACCAGTACTGCTGCACGAACCGCTCGGGGTCGCCGTATATTCCCCGCAGCATGCTGGGCCAGGGCTTGCGCACCACCAGGTAGCCGCCGCCGCCCGGGCCAATCTCGTTGCCCTGCTCGTCCAGGATGGCCGCGTCAATGCCGGGGAAGGGTTGCGTCGCCGATCCGGGCTTCAGGGTGGTGATGCCAGGAAGGGCGGAGATCATCACCGCGCCGGTCTCGGTCTGCCACCAGGTGTCCACCACCGGACAGCGGCCGCCGCCGATGTGCTGCCAGTACCAGACCCACGCCTCGGGGTTGATCGGCTCGCCCACGCTGCCCAGCAGGCGCAGCGACGACATGTCGTGCCGGTTGGGATACTCTTCGCCCCAGCGCATGAAGGTGCGGATCGCCGTGGGCGCGGTGTAGCAGATGGTGCAGGCGTACTTCTCGACGATGGCCCAGAACCGGTCGCGGTCGGGATAGTCCGGCGAACCTTCGTACATCACTGTGGTCGCGCCGTTGGCCAGCGGCCCGTAGATGATGTAGCTGTGGCCGGTGACCCAGCCGATGTCGGCGGTACACCAGTACACGTCGTCTTCCTTGAGGTCGAAGATCCACTTGCTGGTGGCGTAGGTGCCGGTCATGTAGCCGCCGGTGGTGTGCACGATGCCCTTGGGCTTGCCGGTGGTGCCGCTGGTGTACAGCATGAACAGCATGTCTTCGCTGTCCATCTGCTCCGGCTCGCAGGTCAGGGGCTGGTCGGCCACCAGATCGTGCCACCAGACGTCGCGCCCTTCGACGAATGGCACGTCGTGGCCGGTGCGCTGCACCACCACCACCTTCTCCACCGGCGTGTCGCCCTCGATGGAAGCGTCGGCGTTGAGCTTCAGCGGGATGATGCCGCCGCGACGCCAGCCGCCGTCGGCCGTGATCATCACCTTGGACTGGGAGTCCTCGATGCGGTCTCGCAGCGACTCGGCGCTGAACCCGCCGAACACGATGCTGTGGGGCGCGCCGATGCGAGCGCAGGCCAGCATGGCGATGGCCAGCTCCGGCACCATGGGCATGTACAGGGTGACCCGGTCGCCCTTATTCACCCCCAGGCTCTTCAAACCGTTGGCGAACTTGCACACTTCCCGATACAGGTCGCGGTAGGTGTACACCTGCCAGTCTCCCGGCTCGCCCTCCCAGATGATGGCCGCCTTGTTCTTGCGCGGGCCGTCCAGGTGCCGGTCGATGCAGTTGTACGCGGCGTTGAGCTTGCCGCCCACGAACCACTTGGCAAAGGGCGCGTCGGACCAGTCCAGCACCGTGTCCCAGGGTTGGAACCAGTCCAGTTCGCCGGCGAACCGGGCCCAGAACGCTTCGGGGTCCCGGCGGGCTTCTTCGTACACGCTCGGGTCGGCGATGTTGGCGTTGGCGGCGAACTCGGCCGGCGGCGGATACGTCCGGTCTTCCTGCAGCAGGGCCTCAAAAGCGCCGGTATTCTGAGTCATGGTAAGGAACCTCCGGAGCGGGTAACGACAGTGTCAATCACCCGCTGATATTAGCACATCGCTGCTGCGCGTCGGCGGCATGATAGACTCCGCTCAGCGTCAATCCCCGTCGCTGGACGCGAAAACGCGGAGGAACCTCCCATGACTACAACCACGCTGACGATGGTCGGGATGCCGCCGGCGCGACCTTTCAGCCCCGAGGAGTGCGCCGCCCTGGCGCGGGCCGGCATTATCGGCGCCAGCGAGCGGGCCGACGTGCTGGCGGGCCGTCGCCGTTTCACCGTGGACGAATATCTGGCCATGGGTGAGGCCGGCATTCTCCACGAGGACGACCGCGTTGAACTGATTGACGGAGTGATAATCGTTATGCCGCCAATAGGCGACCGCCACGTGAAAGGCGCCAACTGGGGAACTACCTTGCTATTACCGCCATTGTTGGGGCGTGCTACCGTGCAGGTAGGAGGGCCGATTTATCTAAACGACGGCACGGCTCCCCAACCCGACATTGCACTGGTGCCGTGGGATCTTCCGGGTTCCGGCGCAACCGGACGCGCGACGCCGGAGGACGTGTACCTGGTCATCGAATTCGCCGATAGTTCGCTGGCCTACGACCGGGGCGCGAAACTGGCGCGCTACGCTGCCGCCGGCATCCCGGAGGTGTGGATTGTGAACCTCCGGGCTCAGGAGGTGACGTCCTGCGCCGGGCCATCGGATGCGGAGTACGGCAGCGTCCGCACCTACCGGATTGGCGAGAACATTAGCCCTCGCGCCTTTCCCGACGTGGTGCTGGCGGTATCCGACTTCATGCCGCCGGCCGGCGAGACATCCTGATGGTTCGGAGGAATCCCTGATGACTACAACGACGCTGACGATGGTAGGCATGCCGCCGGCGCGACCTTTCAGCCCCGAGGAGTGCACCGCACTGGCGCGGGCCGGCATCATCGGCGCCAGCGAGCAGGCCGACGTGCTGGCGGGCCGTCGCCGTTTCACCGTGGACGAGTACCTGGCTATGGAAGCATCCGGCATCCTGTACAAGTCCGACCGGGTTGAATTGATCGACGGAGTGATAATCGTTATGCCGCCAATAGGCGACCGCCACGTGGGTGGCGCCAACTGGGCAACGACGCTGTTCGTACCGCCGCTGATCGGACGGGCGACGGTGCAGATGGCAGGCCCCATCTATTTGAACGACAACACTGCTCCCGAGCCCGACGCTGTTTTGAGGCGATGGAGCGCCCCGGGTTCCGGCGCAACCGGACGCACGACGCCGGACGACGTGTACCTGGTCATCGAGTTCGCCGACAGTTCCCTGGCCTACGACCGGGGAGCCAAGCTGGCCCGGTACGCGGCCGCCGGCATCCCGGAGGTCTGGGTGGCCAACCTGCGGGCGCGGGAGGTGACGGCCTACGCCGAACCATCGGGCGCGGAGTACGCGGCCGTCCATACCTATCAAGCGGGGGAGAGCATCAGCCCTCGCGCCTTTCCCGACGTGGTACTGGCGGTATCCGACTTCATGCCGCCGGCCGGCGAGACATCCTGATGGTTCGGAGGAATCCCCGATGACTACAACCACGCTGACGACCATTGGCATGCCCCCGGCGCGTCCGTTCAGTCCCGAAGAGTGCGCCGCCCTGGCCCGGGCCGGCATCATCGACGTGGGAGAACAGGCCGATGTGCTGGCCGGCCACCGCCGTTTCACCGTGGACGAGTACCTGGCCATGGAAGTCGCCGGCATACTCCACGAAGACGACCCCGTTGAACTGATTGATGGAGTGATCATCATCATGCCACCGATTGGCGACCGACACACCGATGGCACTGATTGGGCGACTACGTTGTTCGTTCCCCCGCTCCTGGGGCGTGCCACTGTACAGCTCGGCGGGCTAGTTTATTTGAACGACGACACTGCCCCTCAACCCGACGTTGTCCTTAAGCGATGGAAACCACTCGGTTCCGGCGCGACCAGACGCGCTACGCCGCAGGACGTGTACCTGGTCATCGAGTTCGCCGACAGTTCGCTGGCTTACGACCGGGGCGCGAAGCTCGCCCGGTACGCCGCCGCCGGCATCCCGGAAGTGTGGGTAGCCAACCTGCGGGCGCAAGAAGTCACGGCCTACGCCGAACCATCGGGCGCGGAGTACGCGGCCGTCCATACTTATCAAGCGGGGGAGAGCATCAGCCCTCGGGCCTTCCCCGACGTGGTCCTGGCGGTGTCCGACTTCATGCCGCCGACCGGACCCGACAGTGCCGAAGCGCCCTAGACCCGGCCCTTCCACCTACGGCATTGAGCCGTACCAACGCACCGCTATCTCGTCCACCACGGCCGCCGCCCGGAGTACCCGTCGGCATCGGTATAGACGATGTCACCGGGAGATTCGATGATGGGAACCTTTGCATATCCAATAGAAGTCATTTCGGCAGACGGAGAACGCTCCGAGACGGTGCGCGCGACGGTTGACACCGGCTCCACTTACACTTGCCTGCCGGCAACTCTGCTGCAAGAGCTGGGGGTAACGCCCATTGAGCGCATCAAATCGGAATTGGCTGACGGCGGCATTGTCGAAGATGCCGTCGGCGAAGTGCGCGTCAGGGTAGAGGGCGTCGAGCGATCAACCATCGTCATCTTCGCCGAAGCAGGCGCTCCGGCCCTGCTCGGCGCGTACACCCTGGAGGGCGCGCTGCTGGTGGTTGACCCGGTGCGCCAGCGGCTAGCGCCAACCCGTGCGCTGCGGTATGGTCGCTGGGTTATGTATAATGCGGCGGGCTCTGGCCGAGACGGGAGCATTTCATGAAAGTCGTTGACATTCTCAACAACATAGACATCGGGGTTTTGGCTTTGCCAGTATTTCAGCGCGGTTACGTGTGGAAGCGCCGGCAGGTCAAAGATTTGGTGAACTCGTTGTACCATGAATATCCTGTGGGCGCTTTGCTGACGTGGACCACCGGCGCCGAACAAGTGGAAGTGCGCGGCAACGGTGAGGTGCGGACATCAGGCGCCATACAGCTGTTATTGGACGGGCAGCAACGCGTGACCAGCCTCTACGGCCTGGTTCGCGGGCAACCGCCGAACTTTTTTGAAGGTGACGCCCGAGCTTTCACCGATTTGTACTTCAACTTGGAAGACGAGGAGTTCGATTTCTTCGTTGAGAGAAGAATGCGGAACGATCCGCTGTGGGTCAGCGTTACCGGTCTCTTTGCCGACAACAATGATTGGATTAGTCCATTAACCAGCAACCAGGAATACGCCGCCGGTGTGAGCGATTACGTGCAGCGCGGATTGAAAGTGAGGCAAATCGGCAATGTAGATATGCCCATACTGGAGATAACGGGCAGTGACAAAACAACTGACGTTGTTGTTGACGTTTTCAATAAGGTCAACTCCGGCGGCACCAAACTGTCCAAGGGCGATTTGGCGCTGGCCCGCATCGCGGCCAGCTGGCCCGAAGCGCGCGCGGAACTACAGCAGCGGTTGAACAAGTGGGAAAACGTCGGGTTTGGTCCCAACGGCGCCAATCTGGACTGGCTGTTGCGCTGCATGAACGCCATTGTCAACGAAAATTCCGAGTTTGAACGGCTGGCGCCGGAAACGAGGGGCATAGAGCGTATTCAGGATGCGCTGCGACAAACGGAAAATGCGGTTGACTATCTGCTGGAAGCGATGCGCACTCATCTGTATATGGACGCCGACCGAGTGTACAACAGCAAGGCGTCATTCCCAGTGATGGTGAAGTACCTCGTGGACAACGGCGGACGCCTCACCGACCAAACCGACCTGGCGCGGTTGATGCACTGGTACATCAGCATCGCGATCTGGGGTCGTTTCTCCGGGCCGGTGGAAACAGTCATCAACCAGGACCTGGGGGCATTGAGGGCAGCAGACCCGATAGGCGCATTGCTGCGAAACCTGCGACAGAGCCAGGGAGAACGCAGCGTTACTCACGAAAACTTCGACCTGAATTACAATCGAGCACGATTCTACCCGTTGCTGTACATCATGTCCCGAATAAGGGACGCGCGTGATTGGGGCACGGGCAACCGACTGCGGCACCGCAGCCTAGGGGATCACACTAACCTGGAGCTGCATCACATATTCCCCAGGGCATACTTGAACCGACATGGAATATCCGCCAACGACATCAATAATCTGGGCAACATAGCCTTTCAAACTCGGGAAACTAACCGCACCCTCAGCGACCGAGCGCCCGCAGATTATATGCCGGACATAGCCGCCAATTGGCCGGGTGCCCTGGAGTCCCAATGGATACCCACTGACCCGGAGCTGTGGAAGGTTGAAAACTACCAGCGCTTTCTGGAGGCACGGCGGCGTCTGCTCGCCGACGCTGCCAATGAGATGCTGGCAACACTGCGGGCCGGAGTTATGCCGCCGGCAGATGTGCCACCATCGGCAATGCGGCAGCAGGCAGCAGTGGATGCCGCTGGCCCGGGCGTTGTCGATCCTGACGATGAGGCCGCAATCCTGGAAAGCGCCAATCGTTTGGCATTGGAGCACGGACTGCCTGCCGGCGAAAGGGCCTACGACATCATAGACGAAGACACAAGTGAGCTGATTACGCTGGATCTGGCCTGGCCAGACGGTTTGCAGGTTGGATACAGCCAGCCGGTCGCCCTACTCATCGACGAGGGCTACTTCGTGCAGAAGGCAGCTCACGATGCTGGTTTTCGCGTGTTCACCACGCTGGCCGGTTTCCGCCGGCATATCGAGCGGGACATCCTCGCCGAAGCGGCATGATGAGGAAACCCGATAGAGCAACCGCCCGAAGTGTCATCCCTCACGCGATAGCCAGCCCCAAATCCCGCGCCGCCGTTTCCTGCTGCTCGTCCAGCGTTACGAAAGCCAGGCCGGGCACCAGTTCAGCGAAGAAGAGGGCCGTGGCAAGATGCCACAGCCGAGAGGGTTGCAGTTGCGCGATTCGCAGAACCGCTGCCATTTCAGCATCCAGGCGGCGGTTGGGCATAATCCAGCGGATACTGGATAGCATATCGTCGTCAAACTCACGCCCTTCGAGAGAGAAAATCACACGCAGCTCCGCTTCCAAGAGGTTCGCGGACAGCAGATAGCGGAAGCCTTCCAGCTTCCGCTGTATGGAGTTAGCGACCGGCTCCTCCCCGTAGGTGACAGGAAGGAGCGCGGTGGTATCGACGTAGGCTGCGGCCAGCGGCGGCGTTGTCATAGACGGCTAACTTCGGTCTCGCCGTTCCAGGAACCGCTTCAAGGCTCCGGGGATGTAAGGGATGGCGCGCAAGGATTCGCGGGGGCCTTCGCCGCCAATCAGGATGCCCTGTTGGTGCAGTTCGGCGATGCGCTGGTCCAGGTCGTCGGGTTCCGCGACCGGGCTCTCTTTACGGTGGTCGGGACTTTCGGTATTCATAAGCTGGCCTCCTGCGATAATCTGCCATGGTTCAATTGTAGTCTCCGACAGCCGGTGCAACAACTATGCCATCGCCGCTCGACTGGCTCCGCCGCCTCGCCGCCAAAATCCTGCCCCCGGCCACGCCCCAGCCGGAAGACCGCGAGTCCATCTGGAGCATTTACCGGCGCGACGCCCGAACCTTCTTCCGCCTGGTGAGCGTCCTGTGGCTGGTCGCGTTGGTCTACGTCGGTTATAAAACGCTCAACGAACCGGCGACCCAATGGAAATCCGCGGCGTCAGGGTCATGGTGGCAGACTGCCGGCGATTTTGCCCTCGCCGTGCTACACGATTTCGGAGGCGTGGGCGTCGGAATTGCTATACTGGCAATGCTGCTGACGCGCCCGCTGAACCTTACGGGAGAACTGCTGATGTCGCTGTATCAGTTCATGGTGAACAACTTCGTTATTCCGGTTATTGAGAAGCACAGAGACGAGGGTCGCGCCGAAGAACGCGCCGCCTGGCGGGAATGGAACCGTCGGCGCATTGACGCTGAAGCCCAGGGACTGCCCTTCAACGAGCCGCCTCCCGGCGGGCAGCCCAATAATGGGCAAAACGGCCACCAAACCGACGACAACTAACCAGGGGAACATACCAGATGACCTACCCACCCCATATTTTTGCTGACAACCCCATCAACCGCGGCGAGGCCGAACGCCGCGACGAGGACTGGATTCTCCAACAGGCTGAGGATCCGGCCAGCAGGTTCCTGCCCTTCAGCAACCTCAACGTGCTCCTGACCGATCAGACCCCGCCCGAGCTGGGCTGGCTCAGCCCCGCCATACTGCGATCCTTGCCTCCCGAAGCCGAATGGATCTTTCTGGGTCTGCTGGACGACGTGGCTCACTTCTCCGTCGACCTGTCCAAGTCTGCCAACACGGCCGACCGGGTGGAGGAAGAGACCGGCTGGCATTTCGAGGACTGCCGCACCGCCGGCGAGACCATGTCCGGCCCCAACACCGGCCTGCTCTCCCACGCTCGCGCCCAGCTGGACTGGAACTTGCGCCACGGGTTCTGCTCGGTGTGCGGACATGCCACCGACAAGAAGCGGGGCGGCCAGGTTCGCCAGTGTCCGGCCTGCAACGCCCAGCACTTTCCGCGCACCGACCCGGTGGTCATCACCGTCGTCGCCGACGTGGAGCGCGACCGCTGCCTGCTGGGCCAGTCCCGGGGCCGCCTGCAGCGGATGCGCGCTTACTCCGCCCTGGCCGGTTTCATGGACCAGGGCGAGGCCATCGAGGAGGCCGTAGCGCGGGAGGTCATGGAGGAGGCCGGCATCCGGGTGAAAAACGTCCGCTACCATTCCTCGCAGCCGTGGCCCTTCCCCTCTTCGCTGATGATCGGGTGCTTGGCCGAGGCCGATACCACCGACATCAACATGGACGACGAGGAGATGACCGACGTCCGCTGGTTCGACCGCTCCGAGGTGCTGCTGGCGCTGGAAGGCCGCAGCGAGGAACTGACGGTGCCGGGGCCCATTGCCATTGCCCACCACCTGATCAAGTCGTGGGCCACCGGCGCGTCGGCCGGGTAGTTCGCGTATCGCCACCCGACGCTGAGTTCCCCATCGCGCCCGAAATCTCCTGACAGCAATTCGTTGCGCCTCCGGCGAGGGATTCCCTACCGTGGAATCCACACTCACCGGGGGTTCGTTTTATTGTGACCAGTTCTTTTCCGACGGACAGCTACCTGTTCCTCACCGGGGATGACGCCGAGCAGACAGAATGGTCGGCGACGCGGTTCCCGGAATACACGGACGAGCGCCTGACTCAGTTCGTCGACCATCTTCGGGCCATGTCCAATGATGACTTGCCCTCCGGCGCACCGTTCCTGAGCAGCGCGGGGCTGTACACCCTGGTCGTTGTGTTGGCCAGGGCGGCCGGCGTAGGTCAAGGCTCGTGGACCGCTGACGCACGCATCACGGGGCAACTGCCGGCAGCCGCGCCGGCCCTGCTCGCCGAATTGCGCTGCCGCGACTGCCGAGGTATGGGAGATGATCCCACCGGGCCGGTTAGACGCGGTCGGCTGCTCCAACTGGTCGGCGCGTTCACGCCCCTGTCCCAACCGGGCGCGACGGCTCGCCAACGTCAGAAGATGCGGGGCGCTTGCCCCTTCTGCAGCGACCCGGCGTCGCTGCAAGTTTCGCTACCCGCAGTGACCTGGTGTTGCTTCGAATGCGACCGGTCCGGCGGCCTGCGCGAATTTGCCGAATGCCTGCTCACCCGGGCGGAGAACGGCTCGGCGGCCCCGGGACCCCATCGCTAGCCCAGACTCGATACCGGGCCCGCTCCATGGTGGCCGGCGCCACCGGCGATATCGCGAGAACCACTCGTCCATCCCCGTCCGCTGCCTCCGTTCCGATCCTGCCCACGTACTTCTCCCGCCCGGGGTCCCAGTGCAGCGGCATCCTCACCGCAGTCGGCTCAGCGTCATCGCCGACCACCCATACGATCCATTCCTGCAAGACCCGGTTGTTGATCCGCACAAACCCGTCCGGTTCCCAGCGGTTCGGGTCGCGGTCATCCTC
Organism: Dehalococcoidia bacterium; assembly: GCA_965207585.1. Classification (GTDB taxonomy): domain Bacteria; phylum Chloroflexota; class Dehalococcoidia; order Lucifugimonadales; family UBA3495; genus Bin87. The sequence continues at coordinate 1,713,086 of CBDBMT010000003.1, forward strand.
CCACGAGAGCGCCACGTTCGCCAGGCAAGCGCCGGTCCCATGGATCGCGTCGTCGGTCACGTAGTGGAACCGGAGTGTCACTTCTTGTCCGCCATAATCAAGCAGAGGAACCACCACTTCCTGCCACCCGCCGCTTCCGGTGTAGCCGTGGCCGTAGCTGTTGCCGAGTGGGTTGGCATCCGTCGTGCCTTCGGCCGGCAGCACGTCCCAGGTTTCCCCATCGTCGGTAGACACCTCGATGTAGAGGTAGTCCCAGTCCTCCTCGATGTCGTACCACAGGCCAAACGTTAAACCTGGAGTAGTGGAAACCGATCCTACGGTCGGCACCGTCACGCTGCGCGTCAGTGTGGTCGATGTGTCGTCTCCGCGATTGGTCCACCAGCATCCTCCGCCGGGAGGCTCGTCAGGCAGGATTGGCGTCACTCCGTCGGCCTCGAATTGAATCACCACGCCTTTGCCGACCCCTTTCACCTCAACGTAATCGATGCCGTATTGGGGCAGCGACACGGTCGCGCCTTCATCCCCCACGCGCTGGGTGCGGGTTATGCTCGCTTCCACCTCCAGACCGGCATAACCGAACTCGCCTTCGTCCGCGTCCAGCAGGTTTGCCACCATCCAATCGGCAAACACGGAGTGGAAGCCAGCGGGTTCGCCGCCGGCGGTTTCGGCCCCCTGATCCACTAGAAAAGCATCCACGGCGGCGATGCCGTTGTCCGGCCCGGCCAGCAGGTCAGGCAACGCGCCATCGGGAACGTACCGCTCCCGCAGGTAGTGGGCAAACAGCGCCGCCGCTCCGTAATTCAGGCCGATGTCGCCGTCCAGGTCTTTCGGCCAATTGACCAGCGACGCGTTGGGCCGCCGCAGGTAGTAGCGCATGCTGCCCGGCGAATACCCTGCCTCGGTGACGGCCAGCTCGGACAGTCCCTCGTTGAGCCACGTCGCCTCCGCCGGGTCCGCGTACCAGTGGATGGCGTGCTGTAGCTCGTGGGCCAGCACAGTCAGGTACTCCGGGCTGCCCAGAGGAATTTCCCGCACATTGATGTAGATGGCCGGCACGCCGTTGCTGTAGGGCTGGACCGATGCCGGATACGGGTCCGCGCCCGAGACATACCCGCCGACGCCCGGGATCCGCCCGTTGATGATGTGTCCCCGTTGCGGATCAGCAGCGGAACCGGGAGCCGCGCCGAAGGCTGCCGTCACTCGCGGGTAGATCTGCGCCTCCACGTCCGCCACCGACCGTTGCAGGTCAGCGTCGTCCACGTTCAATCCCTGCTCGATCCACCAATAGGCGTGCTCGGATACGGCGGCAAGGACAAACTCCTTGCTCACCATTCGGCTGCGTGGGTAGTCCAGCGTCCAGAAGTCTGTCGTATCACCGACTTCGGGAAGCCCGTCCGCGAAGCGGGCCGGCTGCGGGTCGGGATCCGCCCCGTTCCAGCGCAGTTGCCTGGCCAGCGCCAGCAGGTCGCGATCCGGTGGTACCGGGAAATCGGCAGCGACCATCACGTCGTCCGGCATGGTTAGTAGGGTCACTGCCGCGCGTGTTGGCGCTGGTTGCGTACTCCCGGCGCTGCCGACGGTGGGCATGACGGCCGGCGTTGTCGGCGGAGCGGAGACCTGACGAGTGGATGGTGCTGCCCTGACGGAAGGAAGATCAGCAGATCGTTCCGGGGCGGTCGTTTCCGATCCGGGAGCGCCCGTATCACAGGCTAGCCCGATCGGCAAAAACGCGGCCAACGCCGCGCTGGTCAGAAATCGCGCTAGTCCCATCGCACCTTCATGGCCTGTGCAAAGTTTTCGTCTGAATCAGGATTTACCGGATTGTCAGATTTCCAGGATTGAGCTTGCTTTGCCCGCGAACCGCTCGAATCCTGATAATCCTCAAATCTTGGAAATCCTGATTCAGACGATTCCCGTCGGCAACGACTTCTCCACCGTCCTGCACTGCATCTACGCTGACGGCTCGGCCTGCGGATCCGTGTTGTACCGGTTCATCGCGATGTTGATCCCGTCCGATAGCAGACACTCGACGGCCTCGGCGGCCCGCTCTATGGACGCCTTCACGGCCGGCTGCTCCTCATCCGCAAACCGCCCCAGGACGTGGTCCACGCTGCCAGACATCCCCGGCCCGCCGATGCCGATGCGCAGGCGGGGGAAGTCGATGGTGCGCACCGTCCGGATGATGTCCCTGATGCCGTTGTGTCCCGCGTCGGAACCGCGGGCCCGCAGGCGGATGCGCCCCAGGGGCAGCGCCATCTCGTCGTACACGATGACCAGGTCCGCCGGCCTTCCGCCGAACCGCGCCAGCAGGTACCCCACCGACTCGCCGGACAGGTTCATGAAGGTGCGCGGCTTGGCCAGCACCACCGCCCTGCCCTCGCGGTACCCTTGACCCAGCACCGTGGTGCGTCGCCGGTCCTTGACGGCAATCCCCCACCGTTCCGCCAGCTGGTCCACGCACCCGAACCCCACGTTGTGCCGGGTATCCCGATACCGCGGCCCGGGGTTGCCGAGGCCGACGATGAGAAGCGGGGCGGTGCGTTGTTGCGTTTCCTCCATTGCGGCTACCGGAGATCAACCTGCCAATGCCCGCCGTCAGTCCACGGCAGGAATAAAATCGGTCAACTGGAGAACCACGTCCGGAAACGCCTGCGGGCTCACCGTGCCACCCAGCGGGATAACGCGGACGTTGGTGTAGGTCGCCCCTTCGGGCTCTGTGTTGACCACCAACTCCCCGGCGCGCAGATTGGCAATCCAGACTTCGGGAATGCCGGCGGCAGCATACCGGGCCAACTTCTCTCCCATGTCGAACTCCAGAGAACTGTCGGCCACCTCAACCAGAAGATACACGTCGGACGGCAATACCGGCGCGAGATCGTTGACGGACCGCCGCCGGATAACCGCGATGTCCGGCTCCGGCATGGTGGCGTCGTCCAGTTGAATGGAACCCTGTACGCGCATCATTGCCCGCCGGCCTACGCTTTCGCGCATCAGATCAGCCACCCAGTCAACGCTGTTCAGGTGCCGGTTGCCGATAGGTGCCATGCATATTATCTCCCCGTCCAACAACTCAATGCGCTCTTCTTTTGCCAGTATGCCGGCCGCGCCCAGGGCCAGGTACTCGTCCACGGTGAAGCGCCGGCCGGCGCCCACGGCCTCGCGCTCGCTGGCCGCCACGATGCCAGCCGCAACCATCGCGTCCCTTTCGGCGGCAGAAAAGCGACGAATAGAGTCGGTGCGTGTGGTGGCCATTGGAAACCTCACCAGCTCACGTGAGCAATAAGCAGCGCCATTCTATCACCTGCCCCATCGTCGCCCTGTGCTAAACTACGCCCACTAACCCAACCTGCATATTTTCGCCTTGCGGAGCCACGCTGCCATGACCTCCACCACCAAAGACCCCATCCTCGTCGTCATCCAGCTCACCGGCGGCAATGACTACATGAACACGGTCATTCCCTACGCCGACGGACGCTACCATGACAACCGGCCCACGGTGGGCATCCCCGCCGATCAGGTCCTGCATATCGACGACCAGTTCGGCTTCAATCCGGCGCTGCCTGAGATCAAGACTCTGTATGACGCCGGCAAGGTCGCCGTCATCAATGGCATCGGGTATCCGACGCCCAACCGCTCGCACTTCCGCAGCATGGACATCTGGCACACCTGCGAGCCGGAAAAGGTCGGTACCGAGGGCTGGCTGGGCCGCGTCATCCGCGACCTCGATCCCAGGGCCGAGAACGTGCTCACTGGCGTCAACTTCGGCCGCGGCCTGCCTCGCGCCATGGCGCTCACCGGAGTCCCGGTCGCCTCCGTCGCGGTGCTGGAGACCTACGGCGTGCTGACCGGCATCGTCAACGAGCCGGAGCGTTCCCAGGCCCTGGACATTTTCGCCCGCATGTACTCGCCCACGGTGGGCCTCGGCGCCACTATGGACTACCTCGGGCAAACCGGCCTCGACGCCCTGAAAGGCGCCGACATCCTCAAGGCCGCGCCGGACATGTACGCGTCCACCGTGGAATACGCCGACACCGGCATCGCCCGTAACCTCCAGGGCATCGCCAAGGTGCTCACCGCAAACCTGGGCACCCGCGTGTTCTACACCCAGCAGGGCGGCTACGATACCCACGCCAGCGAGACCGACGTCCAGCCCAAGCTGCTTTCGGAGCTTAGCCGTGCCGTCAGCGACTTCTACGCCGACCTGCGCGAGCACGACACCGCCGACAACGTGGTCATGTTCGTCTTCACCGAGTTCGGCCGGCGCGTACGCGACAACGGCAGCGGCACCGACCACGGCAGCGGCGGCGTGGCCTTCGCCATCGGCGACCCGGTGTCCGGCGGCATGTACAGCGAGTACCCGTCCCTGGCCGAAGCCGACCTGGTGGAGGGCGACCTGGCCTTCAACACCGACTTCCGCGGCGTCTACGGCGCGCTGGTGGAGCAGTGGCTCGGCCTGGACGCACAGCCCGTGGTAGGTGGGAACTTCGAGCAGCCGGGGTTTGTCTAGGGAGAATGCCATGTCGATGACACTGCTCAACATCAAACTGAACGTCACGGCTGGCTCAGTTATCGGCGGCGATTCGTCGGCGGTCTTTGATGCGCCCATCACACTGTACAGCGACGACGAGAAGGTTTGTAGAACCGTAACCGGCACCGTGGACACACGCATGCATTACTCAGTCGTTCCCGCCGCCATCCTCCGGGCGCTGGGCATTGCGCCACAAGGCAAGCGCCGCTGCAAATTACCCGGCGGAGCCCTGGTTGACCTGCCCAGCGCTCGACCTCGCGTGACGCTCAACGGCAAGTCAGGCCGTCAGGTAGTTCTGTTTGGCCAGGACAGCAAGCAAATCATCATTGGCCAAAGCGCCCTCATTGGCTTGGCTCTGGCCGCCGACCCGGAAAACGCGCGGTTTGTCAACACGGTTCTGCCCTTGTAGGCGTTTCGGTCTATGTACAACCTCGATCTGCCTTTTACTCTGTACAGCCCCGATAACGCCCATTCACGCACTTTGCGCGGCACAGTTGACACGGGCGCCTCTTTCACCGTCGTCCCGGAAGCAATATTGGACGAATCGGGAGTAGCGCGCGGCGAACCACTGCTGTTCAGTCTGGCTGATGGGTCGTTACAGGAACGTTCCATAGGCTATGCCCGGATGGAGTTGGAACGCCGGTCAGAAACAGTTACGGTCTTCTTCGGCAGCAGCATCCGTAAGGTTCTGATCGGAGCGGAGTCTTTGGTAGAACTTCGTCTCGCGGTCGACTTGGTGAATGAGCGCCTGCTTCCGGTTGACCGGATTGTCGTGCTGGACGAAGAAGACGCGCTATGATCAACCTTCCCCGCATATCTGAAGATGACGTGCGCGCCAAAGTCACCGAGCAATCCTATGACCGCGGCATGGACGCTGCATCGCTCCGCGCTCTGGTCTGCCAGTTGATCGATGCTGATCCTGGATTGGTGGACATAGTAGATGCCTTCTCCGCAGGCGGGCTCACATGACCATCCGCTCCAACGGCCTCCAGCCCGCTGCCTCTACCGGCGCCGCTCTCTACGTGGACGCTGAAAACCTGCGCGATGCTGAAAATGCCCGCCAAGTCGTCGCTTCGGTTGTCGCCGACTGGCCCGGGAACCGTCCGCCCCTGGGCAGCCTCTCCCTCTACGTCCGCGCCGACAAGGCGGAGCTGTGGCGGCTGTGGTCCGAGGATGCGTTCCCGACGCTGCCCGTCCGTGTGCGGGGCGTCCAGCATTTCAGCGCGAATAATTCCAAGAACTCAGCGGATATGGCAATCGCCGCCGATGCCGTGTCCGATTTGGTGACCGGCCGGGCGAATGACGTTGCCGTGGTCAGCAATGACAGCGATTTTGCTGCCCTCTTTGTCAAAGTACGGGAACTGGCGCAAGACGCCGGCGCGGCGGCTATTCCCTTCCTGTGGATTACCGCCCCTGACGGCGGCGCTCTGTCGCCGGAGATCGAGCAGTTCATTCCCGCCGCATTCCGGTGGGACCTGGCCGACGGCCTATACCTGCCGGCACCGGCCGTGCCCGCTCCGGTCCCGGTGGTCAGCAGACCCGCGCCAAAGTCATTGCCAGAGGCGGCTCAGCCCGCCCTGCCGGCCGCTCCTGCCGACGCCAGCGCCGGCAACGAAGCCATCGCCGATGAATTGATACGGCGGCTGCCTGTTGGCAAATTCAAAGTAGCCGACGCTCATGGCATTTTCCGGGATAAATGGCCGGCACATCCTGCTGCCACCGGCCCCGCACAGCTGGGCACGTTCCTGCTTAAAGAAATCTGGCCTATCATGCAGCGGCGCGGCGTAGTTATGGCCAAAGAAAAATCGCCCCGAACCTATGAGATAACGCCAGAGGCCAAAGGCGCCGTTGGGAAACCCGCGGCGCCGGCTGACGTAAGCGCCAAGGCCACGCCCGAGAAACTCGCCGCCACCGTCGCCGACGGCATCGCTGATGACATATTCAAGGCGTCCGACGCTCAGAACGCCCTGAAGGGCAGCCAGCCCCAGCACCCGGCCGCGTCCTACACCGCGGCCCAGTTTGGAACCTGGTTTGCCAGGCAGCTCTGGCCCATCATGGAGCGGCACGGCGTCACCATCGCCAAGGAAAAGCCGCGACGCTATGAGATGACCCCCGACGCACGCCACAACCTCATCGCCCTCGCCTGATTTCCGGAGACCGAAACCATGCCCAACCGCGAACGTCTCTTCCGAACCGTAACCGAACTCATCCGGATCGACAGCCCCACCGGCGAGGAGGACGTCATCGACGCCCACCTCACCGCCCGGCTCAGCGACCTCGGAGCGTCGATACAGCACGATGCTTATGGCAACCTGGTGGCCACCCTGCCCGGCAGCAACGGCAGCGCCGGCGAGGCGCCGGTCATGCTGTCCGCCCACATGGACACCGTGGAACCGGGACGCGGCATCCAGCCCACTCTCGACGCCGACGGCGACACCCTGCGTTCCGACGGCACCACCATCCTGGGCGGCGACTGCAAGGCCGGCCTGGCCATCGTGCTTGAAGGAATCACCGCTGCCATGGAGGACGGCGGTCTGGGACGCCCGGTGCAGGTGGTGTTCTCCCGGGCCGAGGAAGGCGGATTGAACGGCGCCCGCAACCTGGACTTCTCGCTGATCTCCGCCACCAGCGGCATGGTCTTCGATGGCGAAGGTTCGGTGAGCCGCATCTGCGTCGGCGCGCCGGCGCAGAACGTGGTGCAGTGCCACATCACCGGCGTTGCCGCCCATGCCGGCCTGGAACCGGAAAACGGCGTGTCCGCCCTGCTGGTCGCCGCCAACATCCTGACCCGCCTGCCGCTGGGCCGCATCGACCACGAGACCACCAGCAACATCGGCGTGCTGGAAGGCGGCCTCAAGCGGAACATCATCCCGGAGCAGGCGTACATGGACGGCGAACTGCGCTCCCGGGACCAGGCCAAGCTGGAGAATTACACCGTCGAGTTCCGCCGCGCTTTCGACCAGGTTGCGGCCATGTATCCGCAGGTCGAGATCAACCTGGAAATCCGCAACCAGTACCAGGCTTATCAAATCTCAGAGAGCGATCCTGCCCTGGTGGACATCGCCCGCGCGGTCACTGCGGCCGGATTGACGCCGGCGTTGGAAACCACGGGCGGCGGGTCCGACGCCAACGTCTTCTTCGAGCACGGCATCGTCGCCCTGCCGGTGGGCATCGGCGTGCGGGATTTCCACACCACCCGGGAGACCGCCAGCATCAACGAGATGTACGAGGCGGCGGTGGTGTGCCAGAAATTCATCTGCCCGGCCTGATCGACCACCCCGTGCGTACCCGGTTTGCGGCCGGGGAATGTCAGAAGCAGGATTTCCAAGATTTGAGGATTATCAGGATTGGAACCGTCCCCGGGAAAAGCGCGCCCAATCCCGTAAATCCTAAAATCCGGTAAATCCTGCTTCTGACGATTGTCGGATATAATAATCGCCCACTGCGGATCAGCGGGGGCGGCCGCTGTCGTCGCTGGTCCCAGCCGCATCAACCTGAAGGAAGAACCCCTGAAGGAACAATCCAAGGAGCTGCCCAATGGCCGACGAATTTGTCAAGATAGCGTCTCTCAGCGACGTACCTCCGGGTGACATGATGTCCGTCCGCGTGGGGTCGGAAGAGATCCTGCTGGTGAACCTGGATGGCGACCTGCACGCCTGCGACGACATCTGTACCCACGCCTATGCCAACCTGTCCGAGGGCGACCTGGAAGAAGGCGAGGTGGTTTGCCCACTGCATGGCGCCGTGTTCGACGTTGCTTCCGGCAGGCCGGTTACTCCTCCGGCCACCGAGGCGCTGCGCAAGTTCGCCGTCCGCGTCGAGGGCGACGACGTTCTCGTTGGGCCCGTTATCGAAGCCGAATAGCGAGCGAGGGTTCCAGATTCCGCACTATGACCGGCCGGCGCACCGACGCCGGCCGCAGTCGTGATCTATGGCTGGCCTATTCGGGGAATCCCCACGCGGAGCGTGGCCAGTAGATTGCCCAGACCTTGCCGATGATGTGGTCCGCCGGCAGCGGGCCCCAATGGCGGGAGTCCCGGCTCCCGTTGCGGTTGTCTCCCAGGACGAAATACTCATCATCGGCGAGTTGCACGTCGTGCATCCTGGTGCGGCCCAGAACGTCCAGATACGGTTCGTCCAGGGCTTCGCCGTTGACGGTGACCTGTCCGTTGTCGATGGCCACCAGGTCTCCCGGTTCCCCGATGATACGTTTGACGAACTGACGGTCCGGTTCCAGCGGGTAGTTGAAAACCACCACGTCACCGCGTTGCGGGGGCCGCATCGTATGCACCGGGCGCGGTTCTTCCGGCTGCCAGAAGGGGATGATCTTGCCCAGCCGCTCCGTGTCCAACTGGTAATACACCAGCTTGTTCACCATCAGGTAGTGGCCGGGGAGCAGCGTGGGACGCATGCTGGAGCCCTCGACCCGGAAGTTGGCCACCGCTACCTGGATGGCGACGAAAACCACGATGCCGATGAGGGCGGCCTCGACAAGTTCGCGCAGCCAGTTGCTCTGATTCATCCGAACGTTCCCCGGGTTCCGGGTTTATTTTAGCAAAGGGCGCCTGACGTTGACGGGAATCGGTTCGCACAATTACCATTAGCCCCCGATTGCCCCGCCGCATTGGCCCGAATCCGCGCCGGCTGCCATGCCCTCACCGCCACTTACTGCAAGGTGCTGCCATGTCCACGCTCGAAGAACTCAAGGTATTCACCGGTAACGCGCATCCACAACTGGCGCGGGATGTCTGCGACTACCTGGGGATCCCATTGGGACAGAGCGAGACCTTCAAGTTCGCCAACGATAACACCTTCGTGCGCATCGGCGAGAATATCCGCGAGCGGGATGTGTTCATTGTCCAACCCACGGTGTCGCCCACCAACGACAACCTGATGGAACTGCTGATCATGATCGATGCCTGCAAGCGAGCATCGGCGGGTCGCATCACGGCGGTGGTGTCGTACTACGGCTACGGGCGCACCGACAAGAAGGACCAGCCCCGGGTGCCCATCACCGCCCGGCTGGTCGCCGATCTCATCACCACCGCCGGCGCCGACCGGGTGCTCACCCTGGACCTCCACGCCGGCCAGATCCAGGGCTTTTTCAGCATTCCGGTGGACGAGTTGACTGCGGAGCCGATTCTGTCCAACTACTTCGCCGAGAAGGGGCTTGAAGATCTCGTCCTGGTTGCCGTGGACTTCGGCATCAGCAAGCGGGCGCGGGACATGGCGGAGCGCCTGGGCGTGCCCGTGGCTGTTATCGAGAAGCGCCGCACCGCCAACGACGACCGCTCCGAAACCCTCAACGTTATCGGCGACGTGCGCGGGAAGCGCGCCCTCACCTTCGATGACGAAATCCTCACCGGCGGAACCATCGTCAACGCGGCCAACGCCCTGCTGGACGCCGGGGTCACCGAGGTTTTCTGCTGCGCGACCCATCCCGTGTTTGCTCCCCAGGCGCCCCGCCTCCTTAAAGAGAGCGCGTTCAAGGAAGTGGTGGTAACCGACTCGGTGCCGCTCACCAAGGACCAGAAGGTGAACAACCTCACGGTATTGTCGGTCGCGCCGCTGATCGGAGAGGCGATGAAGCGCATCCATGAAGGCCGCTCGGTGGGCGAACTGTTCCAGTAAACGGCCTGGCGGACCTCCGGCGTTCTGAATCCGAGGGACGCAGCCCGGCGACGTCAAGAATCCCTTGCTCCCGTGCAGCCCGCTCTGGACATACCCGGGGCGGATGGTTATCATCGTCGCACAGGATGCAGCGCGATGTCACCCATCGTGTGGGAGTTCCCGCGCACGCACCCGGTGACAGTCAGGAGGGCGCCTATGGTCGCGGTCACCAGCGAGTCCACCGATCTGATCGCTCGCGTTTCGGAATATGTGGACGATGCGAACCAACTGGAACGCATCAGGTCAGCTTACGACTTCGCGGAAAAGTGCCACGACGGGCAGATGCGCCAGTCCGGCGACCCGTACATCGTTCATCCCCTTGCCGCCGCAACCATTCTGGCCGGTCTGTACCTCGACCCCGACACTATCATTGGGGCCCTGCTGCACGACGTGCTTGAGGATTGCGGCGTCGAAGTAACCGAGCTGGAAGCGCGCTTCGGGCCTGACGTGGCCCGGTTGGTGGACGGCGTCACCAAGCTGAGCCGCATGGACTACCGGCCTCCGGGCGCGGAGGCCAACGGCTCGGCCCCGGCGGAAAACCTGTACGCCGAGAGCTTGCGCAAGATGCTGGTGGCCATGGCCGAGGACATCCGCGTGGTGCTCATCAAGCTTGCCGACCGGCTGCACAACATGCGCACGCTGGACGCGCTCTCCGAAGACAAGCGGCGGCGCATCGCCCAGGAAACCCTGGACGTCTATTCTCCTCTGGCCCATCGCCTGGGCATCTGGGAGTTGAAGTGGCAGCTGGACGACCTGGCCTTCCGCCACCTTAACGAAAGCAAGTACCGTGAGATTTCGCGCATGCTGGCCGCCCGGCGCTCCCAGCGTGAAGCCTACGTGGCCGACGTGGCCGACCGGCTCAAGGCGGAGTTGGCCGACAATCGCCTGCGCTCGGACGTGCACGGCCGCCCCAAGGGCATCTACTCGATACACAACAAGATCGAGAAGTACGCGGCCGAGGGCAAGGAACTCAGCGACATCTACGATCTGTATGCCCTGCGCGTGGTTGTCGACGAGATAGCCGACTGCTATTCCGCCTTGGGCGTCACCCACCGCATGTGGAGCCCGATCCCCGGCCAATTCGACGACTACATCGCCACGCCCAAGAAGAACATGTACCAGGCGCTGCACACCACGGTACTGTGCGACGGCGGGCATCCGCTGGAAGTGCAGATCAAGACCCGCGAGATGCACCAAGTGGCGGAATACGGCGTGGCCGCCCACTGGCGATACAAGGAGCGGGGTGGATCGGCCGGCGGCAGCGCGACTTTCGAAGAGCGGATGACCGGATTGCGCCAACTGCTGGAGTGGCAGCGCGAGACGCCGGACACCGACGAGTTCCTGGAACGGGTGCGCGAAGACCTTTTCCACGACCAGGTTTTCGTCTACACGCCCAAGGGCGACATCGTGGAGCTGGCTGCCGGCGCCACGCCCATCGACTTCGCCTACAAGATCCACACTGACCTGGGGCATCGCATCTCCGGCGCCAAGGTCAACGGCAAGCTGATGTCGCTGGACACCCCGCTGCAGAACGGCGACACCATCGAGGTGGTGGCGGGCAAGACCGGCCGGGGGCCGTCTCCCGACTGGCTGAACCCGGCCCGCGGCTACGTGGCCACCAACAGCGCGCGACAGAAGATACGCTCCTGGTTCAACCGGCAGGCCCGCAGCGCCAACATCACCCGGGGCCGCGAACTGCTGCGCCGGGAACTGCGTCGCATGGGCGTCAAGATGTCCGACCGCGAGGTGCTCGAAGCGTGCCGTTACGACAGCATGGAAGACCTGCTGGCCGCCCTGGGCTCCGGCGAGTTGAGCGACTCCGCCCTGTCCGCGCGACTGGCCCAGTTCCGCAACGACGAGATGGATGAGCCGACGTGGATGCCAAAACTTCGGGGTTCCACGTCGTTGTCCAGTCCGTCCTCAGGCATTTCCGTGCTGGGCGTGGGCGACCTGCTGACCAGCATCGCCCGCTGCTGCAACCCCATCCAGGGAGATCCGATTATCGGGTTCGTGACGCGCTCCCGCGGGGTCAGCGTGCACAAGGTGGGTTGCATCAACGTGCTCAACGAGGACGAGCAGGAACGGCTGGTTCCCGTTTCCTGGGGGCAGAAGCAGGAACTTTATCCGGTCCGCATCCGCATCGAGGCCATGGACCGCGTGGGCCTGCTGCGGGACGTCACCACCAAGGTCTCCGACGACAAGATCAACATCGCCTGGGCGGTGACCCGGGAGAACGACGACGCCACGGTCAGCATGGAATTCACCATCCATGTTAAAGACCTCGAGGAACTGAACCGGGTGTTCTCCCGCATCGAGGGCATCCGCGGCGTCATCTCGGTAAGCCGCGTCACCAGCAGCCCCCTGAGGCAGACCGAGCGCTGATCGGCCCGGCGCGGGTCTGACGCGCTCGCCAGTAAACGGCGAGCCTGTTGTTCAGTCTTTCCACCATGGCGCCCGCGATTCGCGGCGGGACGGCGGCCAAGCTGTTGCTGGCCGTCGTGGTGTTTCTCGCCATCCTGCTCATGCCCGCTCCGGCAGGGTTGACTGAACACGGTCAGCGCGCGCTGGCAGTCATGCTGCTTGCGGTGATCCTGTGGGCTACTGAGGCGATACCAGTCCCGGTGGCCGGTGTGGGCGGCGTTATCCTGCTGGTACTCATAGGAGCCGTGCCGGAATTGGGGCCGGCGCTCTACGGCTTTTCCCAACCCGTGGCCTACTTCCTGATCGGCATCCTGACGCTGGGCCTGGCGGTGCAGCAATCGGGGCTTGCCCAACGCCTGGCCACGTGGCTCATGCGCGGCGCACAGGGGAGCCCCGGTCTGCTGTACATTCAGATGCTGTTTTCATTCGCCGCGCTGACCTTCGCGCTGCCGTCTGCCAGCACCCGGGGCGCCATCATGGTCCACGTCTACGAGCAGGTGCTGGAGCGCTGGAACATACCCAAGGAACACCCGCTATACAAGGCCACGATGATGGCCATGGGCAGCCTCAATCGCCTCGGCTCCACCGCGCTGCTGGCCGGCGGCATCACCCCGGTGGTGGCTTCCGGGCTGCTGGGCGACTTCTCCTGGACCCAGTGGTTCGTGCTGATGAGCGTACCGTTCTACGCCAACCTCATCGTCGGCGGCGCCGTGCTGTTCCTGTTCTATCGGTCCGGCTTCCGGTTGGGAGACGATGCCGCCGCCGCTACCGTCGCGCTGGACCGCATCAGCCCCGTCGAAATGCGGGCGGCCGGCATCGTGATGATCACCGCCCTGCTGTGGTTCACCGATTTCGCCCACGGGCTGCACCCGGCGGTTCCCGCCATGATCGCCATGTGCGTGATCCTGCTGCCGCGTGTCGGCATCCTTACCTGGCGCGATTTTGAGCGGAACCTGGGCTGGTCCAACTTCTTCATCATTGCCACGTCGTTGTCGCTATCCCACGCGCTGGTGACCACCGGCGCCGCGGCATGGTTCTCGGAGACACTGGTCGGCGGCGTGTCTCAGTTTGCCTCATCGCCCATGCTGGTTCTGTTGTTGCTGTGCGTGTGTTTCGCCATGATGCGGTTCATCCTGCCCAACATCGCCGGCTATCTGGCGCTGGTGATCCCGGTGACGATGGCCGCCGCTGAATCCCTGGGGCTCGACCCGTTAGTGTGCGGCATGGCTGCGGTGGTGGTTGGCGACTCGGTGGTCTACTACAGCGCGGGCGGCACCGCCAGCGTCTTCATCTTCCAGCGGGCGGAGATCTCCAACCCGGAGATCTTCCGGTTCGCCGTCACCATGACCGTGATCGCGACGGCCATTCTGCTGTTGGCGGTGGTCCCGTACTGGGGCCTGGTGGGTCACCCGTTGGTTCCGTAGTCCGGCCGCCTACAATAGAGACACTATTGCCAGCGCCAGCCCCGCCACCACGATGGCAAACGCGCCGATCATCATCCAGATGAGAACGCGCCGGAAGCGTCGCCGTCGTTGCCGCCCTCGCCTCAGGTCGGCCCGGTAATCCCAGGGCCGCCGAATGCGATCCCCATCTCGCCAGACGCCGCGCCGCCGCCGTTTGGCCTCGGCTTCCGCCTCGGGGAACCCCAGGTCTCGGCCTCCGTAGCGCCGGTACCACCAGGCCATGCCGGAGCGCACCATCTCCACGTTGACCGATTGGTCACGCCGTCGCCGCTGGTAGAGCAGGCCCACCGTGCGCCCGTATCGGTCCGTTGCCATCGACTCCATGCGGATGCCGCCGCGCCGGACCAGCGCTTCCAGTTGCTTGCGCGACTCCTGCCCGTAGGGCTGGGCCAGCTCCGGGGCGTCGATGCCGTAAAGCCGCACCGGAAACGGTCGCCGCAGGAAACTGAACAGCCCCGCGTATTTGACCTCCAGCGAGTCGCCGTCGATGACCCGCCGTATCCGCACCCTGCGGGCCATCTGGGGCCTACACGGTCATCGGCGTGTCGTCTCGGTTGGCCCACTCGCTCATGGATGCGTCGTAGTTCTTGGCGTTCTCGAAGCCCACCAGGCGCAGTACGAAGTTTCCGTGCGCCGCACGGATGCCGGCCTGTCAATAGGAGTACGCCGTCTTGTCCGGCGTGATGCCGTGCTCGGTGAGAATGCGGCGGATCTCCGCCGCCGGCTTGAACTCGTGGGTGTTGCGGTCCATCAGGTTGAACCACTCCAGGTGCACCGCGCCGGGAACATGGCCCTGCCGCTGGTTGCGATAGTTGGGGGCGGAGCCGTCCCACTCGCCGTCGCTGCGCACGTCCCACACCACCACGTTGTCGCCGAGCCCCCCGTCCAGTGAACAGGCCGCCTTGAGCTCGTCGCCGGTGGCGATGAACGACTCGTCGGCGCGCGGGGTGAAGGTCACCGCCGCCGGCGCCCGGGCCCGGCCGAAGTCGATGGGCTGCCCCGCGTTGACCCAGGCGCGCCAGCCGCCGTTGAGCACCTTGACGTTGGTGTGGCCGTAGTAGTTGAACACCCACCAGATGCGGGCCGCCGTCAGCCCCTGGGCGTGGTCGTAGGTGACCACGGTGGTGTCGTCGCCGATGCCCAGGCCCTCGGCCATGGCCTTGAACTGCTCCGGCGCCATGACGTGCTGCCGGTCGGTGTCGGGGTTCTTGGCCCAGTTGTCGGCCACGTGGGCAGCGCCCGGGATGTGCCCCCGCTGCCAGGCGTCGGCGGTGTTGGCGCAGTCCAGCACCACCACGTTGGGATCGCCCAGGTGTTCGGCGACCCACGCGGCGTCGGTCAGGTACTCGGGGTGCGCGTAGTCATCGGTGTGGGTGGTCATCGAGGGGCTCCTGCGGTCAGGTTTGAGTTGCCGGGATTGTAGGCGGCAACGGCGCGGCGGGTCAACGGAATTGCGAACAACTTGCCGCAGTTGACAGCGCCTACCACAGCAGACCACATAGAAGTGCTATCCTATGCTGGTCAGGAGGTAGCGCCATGGCCACCATACAGCTCGTTATACCCGAGGAAGACCGCGAACGCTTTGCTGAGCAGGCCGAGCGCGAAGGCATGGCGTTGAGCGCATGGCTTATCACCATCGCGCGCAGGCATGTTGACCAACCGGTGCCCAGGCAAACGGCTCGTCGGTTCGAAACTGTGGATGAACTCCGCGGATACCTGCGTGACCACAGCGACTTGGACGGTCCAGAGCGGGAGCTGGATTGGGAAGAACACCTGCACAACCTGAACGCATCCATTCGGAAAGGATTACCTGAAATATGACGTTCGTCGACACCAACGTGTTCGTGTACGCGGTGGGCAGCCCGCACCCGCTACAGGAAGCGGCTTGGAGCTTCCTGGAGACTTCTCACGAAACCGATACGCAGTTGTTCACCTCGGCGGAAGTGGTGCAGGAGTTGATGCACGTTTTCCTACCCGTGGGGAGATACCGATCCTTCGATGCAGCGATGGAGCTGATCGACGACTTCGCAATCGAGGTATGGTCACTGGAGCAAGAAGACGTGCTGCTTGCCCGCCAGTTCCACGAGCAACATCCCGGCCTGTCCGCTCGCGACCTCTGTCATCTCGCCTCCTGCCAACGCCGCGGCGTTAGCGAAATGATGACCTTCGACCAAAACCTCGCCTCCGTGTTCCGCGGTCCGAACGAGTCATAGCCGACGACCGGCATCGCCGGACCGCACGCTGCTACACAGACAAGTCGAGGCCAAACTCGCCCAAATACATCCTCCCGCCGTCCAATCCCGCTACAATAGGCGCACTCAACACGCTCAGGTGCGAGGTGCGCTTTTATGGTTCAGCAGGGACAGATTGACCATCTCTTGCAGGAGGCCGGGGAGATACCGCCTCCGCCCCACGTGGTCGAGCAGGCCACCATGGCCGACTACGACGGCGTTTACGCCCGCTCGGTGGAAGACCCTGAGGGTTTCTGGGCCGAGGCCGCCGAGGAACTGCACTGGTTCCGCAAGTGGGACGACGTCTTCCAGTGGGACTACCCAAACTTCCGGTGGTTCGTGGGCGGGCAGACCAACATCGCCTACAACGCCCTGGACCGCCACCTGACCACCGAGCGGCGCAACAAGGCCGCCCTCATCTGGCTGGGCGAGGACGGCACCGAGCAGGTCTACACCTACGCCCGCCTGGCCCAGCAGGTCAACCGCTTCGCCAACGGCCTGAAGTCCCTGGGGGTGGGCAAGGGCGACCGCGTCGTCATCTACATGCCCCTGACGCCGGAGGGCGCCATCAGCATGCTGGCCTGCGCCCGCATTGGCGCCATCCACAGCGTGGTCTACGCGGGATTCAGCGTCGGCTCCCTGCGCGACCGCATCCAGGACGCCAACGCCAAGGCGTTGATCACCGGCGACGTGGGTTACCGCCGGGGCAACCGCGTGGACCTCAAGGGCATCGCCGACGAGGCCGTGGAGGGCTGTGACAGCCTGGAGCACGTCATCGTCTTCCGCCGTGAGCTGGCCCTGGAGGACCTGCGCGACGGCGAGACCGACTTCGACGGCCTGATGGCCCGCAGCAGCATCGACTGTCCCGCCGAGGTCATGGACGCCGAGGACCCGCTGTACATCCTCTACACCAGCGGCACCACCGGCAAGCCCAAGGGCGTCGTGCATGTCCACGGCGGCTACATGGTGGGCACCCACTACCACTTCAAGAACTTCTGGGACGTCAAGGACAACGACGTCTTCTGGTGCATGTCCGACATCGGGTGGGTCGTGGGCCACAGCTACATCGTCTATGCGCCCCTGGTGGCCGGAGCCACGACTGTCTTCCGAGAGGGCGCGCCCGACTTTCCCCACAGCGCCGTTTTCTACGAGGTGGTCGAGAAGTACGGCGTCAACGTGATCTTCACCGCGCCCACAGCAGTGCGGATGCTCATGCGCTACGGCGAGGAGCCGGCCAGCCGCTACAACCTGCGCTCGCTGCGCTTCCTCACCTGCGCCGGCGAGCCGCTGAACCCCGAGGCCCTGCGCTGGGCCTACGAGCACATCTGCGGCAGCGGTGAGTGGGCGCACATGGTCGACAACTGGTGGCAGACCGAAACCGGCGGCCCCTGCCTGGGCACCACCGCCACCATGACCTCCCGTCCCGGCCGCGTCGGCAAGCCGCTCCCCGGCGCCGTCATGGACATCGTGGACCGCGAGGGCGAGCCCATCGAGGAGCCGGACAAGGGCGGCTTCCTGGTGATCCGCCGTCCCTTCCCGCACTTCTCCCGCACCGTGTGGGGCGACCCCGACCGCTACGCCGACACCTGGAGCCAGATCCCCGGCGTGTACTCCTCCGGCGACGTGGCCCTGCGCGACGCCGACGGCTACTACATGGTGGTGGGTCGCGCCGACGACGTGCTGAACGTGGCCGGCCACCGCATCGGTTCCGCCGAGGTGGAGTCGGCACTGGTGTCGCATCCGGAGGTCGCCGAAGCCGCGGTCATCGGCAAGCCCGACGAGTTGCGCGGCGAGGTGATCAAGGGGTTTGTCACCCTGCGCATGGGCAGCGAGGGCTCCGACCGCATGATCAACGATCTGCAATTGCATGTACGCCGCGAGTTGGGCCCCATCGCCGTGCCGTCGGAGATCGAGTTCACGCCCACGCTGCCCAAGACTCGCTCCGGCAAGATCATGCGTCGCCTCCTCAAGGCCCAGGAGCTGGGCCTGGACCCGGGGGACATAACGACGTTGGAGGAGTAGGTCCATAAAGCAATCGTCTGAATCAGGATTTGTCGGATTTCGGGATTCACAGGATTGAGTTGATTTTTGCCGGAATGGCAACAATCCTGAGCATCCTGATTCAGACAATTGCCGCCAGTTGAGAATAAACTCCAGGGAGTTTTGGCGATGAAATATTTGTACCCATGCACCATTGAAGGCAATCCGGACGATGGGAACGGGTTTGTGGTGTCTTTCCCGGATATTCCGTGGGCTCGCACTGGAGGCTTCACGTTCCGGGAAGCCCTCATCCTCGCTGAAGATTGCCTGGTGGTAACACTCAGCCACCATGTCAAACACGACCTGGACTTGCCCGCGCCCAGCCCTTTCCGGGAAGGGCTGGAGCTGCTGACGGTTCAGCCGGTGGTTGCCACGCAGCTGGACCTGTACACCGCCATGCGTGAGCAGAACATCAGCTGGGCAGACTTGGCGCAACGTCTGGGCATCTGCGAGGACGACGCGGCCGCGCTCGTCAATCTGGACTACCGCACGCCCATCAGCGAGGTCGCGAAAGCCCTCAAAGCCGTGGGTTGCGAGTTGGCAGTTGCCGAACAGGCCGCACGATAGTCCGCGTATGAACGGCCGGGAGTTCGTGAGGCGCGCCCGGCGTTACGCTCGCCGCAATAGGCTGGAATGGCGGTTTGACCCGGTGCACGGCAAGGGCGTTCATGGCAGGTTTTGGATCGAGGAACGCTATGCCACCGTCCAACATGGCGAGATTTCGCGGCCAATGCTGTTTGAGATGCTGCGGCAATTGGGCATCAACAACCGGGAGTTCTGACGATGAAGTATCTCTATCCTTGCAACATCAAAGGCTCTGAAGAGAACGGGGAAGGCTTCGTCGTCACTTTCCCTGATATAAGTGGGGCAATTACGGGGGGCTTCACCTTCCGGGAGGCTCTCATCCTTGCTGAGGATTGCATGGTGGTCGCCTTGAGTTGCTATATTGACCTCGGGCGCGAGCTGCCCACACCCAGCCCATACCAGAAGGGGCAGGAATTGCTGACGGTGCAGCCTGTCATCGCCGCCCAGCTGGACCTCTACACCGCTATGCGGGAACAGGGCATCAGCCGGGCGGACCTGGCAGAATGGTTGGGGGTTGGCGGCGCGGACGTTGACCGGCTGCTGAGTCTGGACTACCGCACGCCCATTGGGGAGGTGCTGCAAGCGCTGCGGGAAGTGGGTGGCGAGCCGGTAGTTGCCGAACAAGTCGCCTGATAACGCCGGGAGCAGATGACATCATGCCGTTGGATGATCTGGTCAGCGTGATCGAAACGTTGCAGCAGCGTATTGCAACGCATCGCCAGTCGTTGCAACAAAACGAAATCCGCACGCGCACGGCGCTGATCGACCCTCTGCTAACCGCGCTGGGTTGGGACGTGTCTGACCCGGCATTGGTTACGCCGGAATATAGCGTTGATGGCGGATGGGCGGATTACGCTCTCAGAGGCCCGGGAAACCAACCAGCCGCAATAGTGGAAGCCAAGCGGCTCGGCACGTTGGTTGAAAACCATCTCAGCCAGATGGTGAATTACTGCATCCAGGAAGGAATCGCATATTCCGGTGTGACCGACGGCAGTCATTGGCAGGTATATCGAACGTTCGAGCAAGTGCCGCTGGCAGAAAAACGTGTGTTAGACGTGAACATCGGCAACACCCCCGCATACGAGTGCGCGTTGAAGCTATTGCTGCTGTGGCGCCCAAACCTGTCATCGGGAAAAGCCATCCCCGCGGAGGAACCAGTGCTGGGAAACGGCATAGACAATCCGCCTCCCCCACAGGACTCCGCCAATTGGGTGTCGCTTCCCGAGTGCAATCCGCCCGGGGGCGGGCCTCCCCCGTTGGCTATTCGATTCTCCGACGACACCGAACGGCCTATTAAGCAATGGTTTGAAACGCTGACCTACACCGCCGATTGGCTGTATGCTCGTGGGCAGCTAGATGTGAGTCACCTTCCGGTCGAAAATAGCGTCGGCCACAGATATGTAGTGAGCACCGAACCCGCCCATCCGGATGGCACTGCATTCAAAAAATCGACATTGGTTCAAGGCGCACCATACTGGGTCAACATAGGCGTGACTGCGAAAGTGATCAGGGACTACACTCGCAGATTGCTCAATCACTGCGGCATCGACCCCGCTACCGTACAATTGCAAATGAGCCAATAATCGTCAGAGCGTCAGCCCACGGAGAAGACATGGCTACCGAATTGACGCCGGATATGGAAGCCCGCGTCGCCGTCTTGGCGAATCGGCTCGGTTTCGCCGGCCCCACCGCCACCGAGAGGGTAATCATCGCCGCGCTGGACTACCTTGACCAAAGCACCGGCAAATGGGAGCGGTGGTACACTGACAAGGAAATACGGGCGATGCAAGAATGCTGCCGCGCCGAATATGTCGCGGGCCTCATCAATGCAAACCCGGAAAGGAAATCGATTTCCCAATTGCTGCAGGACGACCTCTACGACGAGTTCGGGCTACCCAAATGATCGCGGAGGCGCCGATATGGCTACATTGACCGGAGCCGATATTGAAGTCCGCATCGCCAGGCTTGCGAAACGGTTGGGCTTTATGGGCACGGACTCCACAGAGCTAGTTCTGGATATGGCGCTCGAATACCTCGACGACAGGACGGCGGAACCCAAGCCGCTGTACACCCGTGAGCGCAGGGACGCCGTCGAACAAGAAGGCGCTGCACACATGGCGAAACACGGGTACTTGGACGAAGACACGAACCGACCCAAGGGCATACCACCATGATGGTCGCCGATACGTCCGCACGGTGGCGTGAAATGAAAGGCGGTCGGCTGCGGCGTTTCCACCGCAGCCGACCGCTCAACGCTGACGTTGACGCGGGCTCTAGCCCGACACCGCGCCGCCCACGGTTTCGATGATCAACCGGGTCACGGTGTAGGGGTCGCAGTTGGCGTTGGGCCGCCGGTCCTCGATGTAACCCTTGCCGTCCCGGGCGACCTGCCATGGAATCCGAACCGAGGCGCCCCGGTCGGACACGCCGTAGCGGAACTCCCGGTAGGAGCACGTCTCGTGCAGACCGGTCAGCCGCTCTTCGATGCGGTCGCCGTAGTTGGCGATGTGCAGGTCGTGGCGGGTCTTCAGAGCCTCCGCCGCAGCGACGCAGGCGTCGTAGTTCTCCCGCATCCGGTTGGTCGAGAAGTTGGTGTGAGCCCCGGCGCCGTTCCAGTCGCCCTTGACCGGTTTGGGGTCCAGAGTGGCACTGATGCCCCGGCGGCCGTCGACGGTCAACACGTCCTCGCCGATCCGGTACAGCAGCCAGCGGGCCAGCCACAGGTGGTCGCCCACCGTCGGGGCTCCGATGGGACCGATCTGGAACTCCCACTGGGCCGGCATCACCTCGCCGTTAATGCCGGAGAAAGCCAGGCCGGAGTACAGGCAGGCGTCCATGTGCTGCTCCACCACGGGCCGGCCGAACACCTCGTCGGAACCGACGCCGCAGTAGTATCCGCCCTGGGGCGCGGGGAAGCCGTTGTCCGGCCAGCCCAGCGGCTTGATGCCGTCAAAGAAGGTGTACTCCTGCTCGATGCCGAACCAGAAGTCCATCGCGGCGTACTGCTCGGCCGCGGCCGCGCAACCCGCCCGGGTGTTGGAGGGGTGCGGCGTCATGTCGGTGAGCAGCACTTCGCACATCACCAGTTTGTGGTTGCCGCCGCGTATCGGGTCAGGAACCGTCAGAACCGGGTTCAGCACGCAGTCCGAATTCTCTCCGGGCGCCTGGTTGGTGCTGGAGCCGTCGAAACCCCAGATGGGCGGGTCCTCGCCATCCGGTACGATCTTGCCCTTGGACCGGAGCTTGGCGGTGGGCTGCTGCCCGTCGATCCAAATGTATTCCGCCTTGTAACTCATGAAACAGACACCTCAAAGTCCAGATTGTCCAGATATTGTACCTGAACTGCCCTGATTAAATCGCCCCGCCGCAACCTCTCACATGTAAAAATTTTGTTACCACGGGGAGCGGCGCCCATGAATGTCGATGCCGGCCCCCGGCAGGGCCTTTCGATTGTTTACGTCATTCCGGACTTGATCCGGAATCCAGGAACGTCTTGCTGTCGCCAACGTCCCGTAACGCCAGCATCTTCTGGATTCCGGCTTTCGCCGGAATGACGGTTTTGATAGGTTGGACAGCCAATTGAAAAGCCCTGGATGCCGGCCCCCGGGCGCGCCGGCGCCTGGGTTTCCTCGCCGATGGTACACTTGAACCTGGCGACACCGCCACCGCGATAATCCAAACCCCTGGAGAACGAAAACCGCATGTACTCGAAAATAATCGTTCCACTGGACGGATCGGACCTGGCGGAACAGGCCCTGCCCTATGCTGAGTTGGTGGCCCAAACCCTGTCGGCGCCCATCGAGTTGGTGCAGGCTTACGACACCCTGCCCGCCAACGTTCTCGGCTCACGCTCGCCCCGGGTGGCCGACCAGCTGCAGCAGACCGCCCGGGGCCGGGCCGAAGCGTCCCTGGAACCGGTCCGCCAGCGGCTCGAAGCCGCCGGATTCGTCGTCAGCATCGCCACCCAGCGCGGTCCCGCCGCCGACGTGATCGTCGCCCAGGCCGGCACCGACCCGGGCGCGCTGGTGGTTATATGCACCCACGGACGCGGCGGCATCTCCCGGTGGGTCATGGGCAGCGTCACCGACAAGGTGCTGCACACCGTCCCCAACCCCATGCTCATCGTGCGGGCCACCGTGACCGGCCCCGCGTCGCCCGGCGCATCGCTGAAGAACGTCGTGGTTCCCCTGGACGGCTCGGCCCTTTCCGAGTTGGCCATACCCCACGCGGTCAGCATGGCCGCCGCCCTTTCGGCCCGCATCACCGCCCTGCAGATTACGCCGACGGCCGACTACTACCGCCGCCAGCTCACGGTGGTCACCCCGGAGATGAGCGCCGTTCCCGACTTCAACCCCGCTTCGCCCGAGGAGATGGCCGATGAGGACGCCGCCGGCGTGTCCGCCTACCTGGAGGACGTGACCAACCGCATGGCCATCGACCACGCCCACGGCGTCGACACCGCCCACGTGGTGGACGACAACATCGCCCAGAGCATCATCGACCGGGCCGCCGCCCAGCCGTCCCTGGTGGTGATGACCACCCACGGCCGCAGCGGCGTGGGCCGCATGGTCCTGGGCAGCGTCACCGACCGGATCATCCGGCACTCCAACACGCCGGTGCTGGTGATCCGGTAGTCGAGAAGGCAATCGGAACTGCGAAAGGCTCGCCGCGGCGGGCCTTTTGTTTCGTCTGCCGGACCCCCCGGATTGCCATCAAACCCTAACCGCGGGCGAAGCTCGGGAATATCGCCTGCGGTGGCTACATTGTGCGGATGTCGTCCATTACTTCCGCTAGTCCCGTCACCGTTTCGCGCAGGCCGGCGTACATGGAATCCCCCGGCCGTCGCACCGCCGCCACGTTCATGCTGATGCTGCGGTAGCCCATGCCCGCCAGCCTCCGCACCTTCTCCAGGCACTCGGCAGGCGTACCCGCAATGGCGTACCGGTCAATCAGGTCGGGAGTTATCAGCGTGTCCAGTTCCGGCGGGTAACTCACGTCAGGCTCGAAATACCAGCCGGTGGCCTCGGACGCGCACCGGCGAATGCGGCTAAAACGCTCACCGTCAAGACCCGACTGCTCCTGGGTTCCCAGCGTCAGGTAGTGCGCCGTGTACAGCGTCACGCTGCGACGGGCTGCCTCCCCGTCTCGAGATACGCAAAC
This sequence comes from Dehalococcoidia bacterium, assembly GCA_965207585.1. GTDB lineage: Bacteria > Chloroflexota > Dehalococcoidia > Lucifugimonadales > UBA3495 > Bin87. The sequence goes on from CBDBMT010000003.1 coordinate 1,737,184, forward strand.
CGTCACCCGCGGGGCAACCTCCACTTCCTGGGGATCCCGGCCCGCGGCACGGGCTCCCTCGTGTACCCAATCGCGATAGCGTGCCAGGGCGTCAGCCGTCATCTCCCGCGCGCCCACCACCACCGCATCGGCCATGCGCCCTGCCAATGTGGCAACCCGGCGGCTGCGCGTGCCCACCACCAGAGGCACGGAACCCGCGATGTCGGCGTCGATTCGGGCGCCCTGGATGCGGTAATGCCGGCCCTCCCAATCGAGCGTTTCACCGCTCATGAGGCGGCTCACCACCGACAGGAATTCCTCCAGCAAGTCCGCCGGGCGCGACTGGTCAACCCCCAAGCCGGACAGGCCGGCTCCCACGCCGATACCCAGGAAGGCTCGTCCTTGCGATAGTTCGTTCAACGTCGCGAGCGTGGTTGCCACCACCGCCGGGTGTCTCACGTAGGGATTGCTGACCAGGCTGCCAATCTGGACGTGCCGGGTGACCCCTGCGCAGACGGTCTGCATCAGGAAGGAATCGCGCAGCAGCGCCACGTCGGAAATGCCCAGGCGGTCCGCTTGCGCCTCGTCCACCAACCTTGCCAGTTCCTGCAACTCCGCGGCGGTGACCACGGGGCTAAGCTCAACCTCTACCTTCATCGTTTCCCGCCCATCCGGTATCGTCGGCCGTCGCGTTGCGCGATGGCCGTCAGGACGCGGCGCAAGTATAAGTACCGCTTGCGGAGGTAGCAACGCGGTTTGCTCTGGAATGGCGTGGACGCAGTGCTTCCAGCGTGGCGAAACCGCAAAATCAGATTGGTTCCCGACCATTGCGCGAACCCTGGGAGCGTGATATCATATCTCTAACGAAGATACTGATTATTGATTATTGGAATGTACAGCGTTTCACAAATAAGGGAAAAGTGCTACGGGTACGTAGCCAAAAAAGGAGGTAACCCGATGACACTGTGCAACAACATAATCGTTCCCCTGGACGGGTCGAAATTGTCGGCCCAGGCGCTCCCCGCAGCCCGGTTGATGGCCAACGCGACCTGCGCGCCGATCACGCTGGTGCGGTCTTTCGAGCCGCTCCCCGGCTGGTACGCCGACGCCGATCACGGACGCTTCAGCGCCGCCATGGCCGCCGGCGAGCACGACCGCACCATGGCCGATCTGGCGGGCATCAAGCGGCGCATGAAGCACTGGGGCGTCGAGACCCCGATTTTCGTCGAGGCCCACGAGGAGCCGGCCCACCAGGCCATCATCAGCATGGCCAACCGCGACCCGAGCGCCATGATCGTCATGTCCACCCACGGCCGCGGCGGTTTCTCCCGCATGCTCACCGGCAGCGTGACGGCCAAGGTGGTGAACGCGGTGCGGAACCCGACGCTGATCGTGCGCTGCAACAAGACCGACTGCCCGGTGGTGCCGCAGTTCTTCGAGAACATCATCGTACCGCTGGACGGCACCGGGTTTGCCGAGCACGCCCTGGACTACGCCGGCGAACTGGCCACCACCTTCGGCACGCGGATCACCCTGTTCCGGTCCACGCCCGGCGCGGACTATTTCCGCACCCATTCCGACTGGGGACACTTCGGCGGGACGGCATATTCGTTCAACGAGCCCGAACATATGGCCAGGGAGGTGGCCCACACCTCGGAAGACTACCTGTGGAAAAAGGCCGACGCCCTGCGCGCCCGGTTCCCCCTGTTCGACATCGACGTGGTCAACTCCCGGGAAAACCCGCAGGACGGCATCGTCAGACTCGCGAACGGACTGGACAACGGGCTGGTGGTAATGGCGACCCGGGGCCGTCGCGCCGTGGGACGGGCCTTGTTCGGCAGCGTGGGCGACCATGTGGTGCGGCATTCCAACACGCCGACGCTACTGGTGCGGGGGCCGCTGCACGCGGCGGAAGAATCCTTCGCCGGCCACGAGCATGGCAGGGATCGCGAGTTGGCTGCGGTGTAACCTCCACACCGCCGATGCGCACATAGCGCGGGCCACACGGTGGCGCCAACCGCGACGGGGCGGGCAATTTGCCCGCCCCCCTTCGTTTTCTCGGCGCCAGGTATGCCGGGCACCGCGCCGGGTCAGCCGTCTACCACTTCTGGATCACCGGCAGTACTTCCTTGCCGAACAGGCCGATGTTCTTCATGGTGGCCTCGTGACCCATCCGGGACTCCTGCCCGTAGAACACCAGGTGCTCCATCCCCAGCCGCTTGTGGATGTGTTCCAGCTTTTCCAGCACCGTGTCCGGGGTCCCGCACACGATGTGGTAGTTCTCCTTCAGCTCCTCGAAGGTCTGCACGTTGAGCGGCTTGAGGCCGGTGCGCCGGGCGGCGATGGCGGCGCTTGCCGCCGAGCGATATCCGACCGGCGCCATGTACTCGCGAGGGCCGCGCAGGGTTGGCCCCATGCGCCAGATGAAGTGTTTCGCCTGCTCGTCGGCCTCCTCCTGGGTGTCGCCCACGTAGCAGCAGAGCAGGTAGCCGAAGTTGTCGGGCACGGCCTCGCGTCCGGCTGCGTTGGCGGCCTGGGTGTACATGCCGAACAGTTCCTCGGTAACGTCCAGGTCGGTCAGGAACGCCACGTAGGTGTATCCGTGCTCTCCGGACCACTGCGCGGTCTCCGGGGACGACGTGCCCGGTACCCAGATGGGCGGGTGCGGCTGCTGGATGGGCACCATCCAGGGATTGACCACGCGGAAGTTGTAGTGCTTGCCCTCCCAGCGGAAGGGGCCGGGCGTCGTCCACGTCTTGATCACCAGGTCGTGGCATTCCTCGAAACGTTCCCGGTTTTCTACCGGGTTGTTGTTGGTGGATACCGTCTCCACGCCCGTGCCCCGCACGAAGCCGGAGATCAGCCGTCCGCCCGATATCACGTCGATCATGGCCAACTCTTCCGCCAGCCGAATCGGGTTGTCGTGGATGGGCAGGATGTTGCCCAGCAGCAGGATCTTGGCCTGATGGGTGATGCGGGCCAGCACGGCCGCCGACAGGTTGGTGGCAGCGTTCATGCACGACGGCGTGTTGTGGTGCTCATTGAGCATGATGCCGTCGAAGCCCAGTTCATCGGCGTACACGCACTCGTCGAAGTAGCGCTTGAAGAGGCCGTTGGCCGTGTTGGGGTTGAACCACGTGTTGGGAAAGGTCAGACGGAGCGACGGGTACTTGTCGCCCTCTTCGTCTGGGTATTCGTGGTAGGGGAACTCGGAGAAATAGTAGCTCTTCACGGGACGGTGGCCTCCGGGGGGCGATGCAGCCAGAATTGCGCCGGCAATGATAGCACGGAGCCGATGCCAACTTGGCGGCGTCCGCGCTTTGTTATACTGAAACCACAGGTACAGTCTTACCTATGACCACCATCAACAACATCGAAGACTTGGTCCGTGTTCTGGACGAGCATCCGGAGTGGCTCGAAGCGGTTCGGACGCGGCTGCTGACGCGGGAGTTGCTGGAGTTGCCGGAGAAGTTTGCCGATCTGTCGCAGACCGTCGCCGATCTGTCGCAGACCGTCGCCGATCTGTCGCAGACCGTCGCCGATCTGTCGCAGACCGTCGCCGATCTGTCGCAGAGGGTTGCCGAACTGACAGCCACGGTTAACGAATTGGCCAATGAGCTCCGGGCCACTAACAGACGTCTTGACCGGTTGCAGGATGACGTGGGTTGGCTGAAAGGTCGCATCATATACGACATCGTGCGCGACGACGCCGCGCTGATTGCGAGCGATATGGGCTTCGTACTGGAGCGAACCCTGGTTCGGGCAGACTTGAGGCAACTGACGGCAGGGCAGGACTTGTCCGACCTTCCCCGCGGCGATGTGCGGAGCTTCCACCGCGCCGATTTGGTAATGGAAGTTGTCGATAACACCGGCAACCCCCACTACATAGCCGTAGAAGCGTCCTTCACAGTGAATGGCCGGGACTCCCGACGCGCCCTGCGCAACGCCGAGCTGCTGACCCGGCTCACCGGGTTGCCGGCAACGGCGGCAGTTGCCGGCGTCCGTTACGACTGGAATCTGAAAGAGCCGGTGGAATCGGAGGGATTGTACTGGTACGAGATTCCGTCAGAGGATTTGGAAGCAGAATAACTGCCCTGACACTCAAAGCCGGTACGCACGAACCGCCGTGCCCTGGAACATCGCCGCCTTTTCAGCGTCCGAATAGGCTGTGGTCACTCGTTTGAACGCGTTCCATGCCGTGGTGTAGGAGTAGGACGCCTTGTCCACCGGGAAGTTGCTCTCGAACATGCAGCGTTCCGGACCAAACTGCTCGATGCAGTAGTCCAGCCAGGGCCGTATGGTTTCGGCCAGTTCCTCTGAGTTCGGCGGCGCCTCGCGTTGGTGCCAGTCGTAGCCGCTGATCACATTGCCGAACCCGCCGAGCTTGACCACCACGTTCTCGTGGGCCGCTACCGCCGCGATGCCCTGCTGCCAGTCCGCGAATACCTCGTCCCGACGGCCGGCGTAGGGTCCGACCCCCAAAGGCCGACCGATGTGGTTCAGGATGATAGTAGCGTCGGGGAACGCCCCGGCCAGGTCGGCCAGTTCCGGCAACTGGGGGTGAAACACCAGGGCGTCGAAGCTCAGGCCCATCCGCTGCAGCCGGTCGAACCCGGCGCGGAGATTCGCATCAGCCAGCATCCCGGCCGTGGTGGATCGGCCCAGCGAAACCTCAGGGCTGGCATCCCACGAGCATGAAAACCGAATGCCTCGGAACCGGTTGTTGCTGGCGGCCAGGTGCGCTTCCAGCACCGGCGCCACGGCGTCCCCCAGCATCAGGTCGGCGTTGGACACTATGCCGGCGGCCACCTCCGTGGGTCCATACTCGCCGCTGGCGCTCTGGGCGGCCAGTCCCTGTACGAACTCGGTCTCGCCGATGGCCCGCATCTCCTCCGGCCCCTTGGCCCGGTACATCGAGTGGCACTCGATGTACACCGTCTGGGCGACGTTGTGGCCGCCGCCCAGGTCCTCGGTCAGTTGGTCCAGCAGGTAGCGGTCTCCCTCCCGGTCCCAGAAGTGATGGTGCGGATCGCAGATCGGCAGCGCGGCATCGATGGCCGTTTCCACGACCTGGCTGAGCCATTCCTGGCGTTGGGTGGACATGTCGGCCTCTCCTTAGATGGGAAGCGGCGCCTCGGTGATGTTGTCCGGGAGCTCCACGCCGAAGGCGTTGACGTTGAAGGCCAGCATCGAGTAGCAGCCCATCAGGGTGGTCAACTCGGTGGCGCCGTTCCTCCCGAAGTGCTGTATCACCGCGTCGAAGGCGTCCTGGCTGACACTCCGCGTGCGGAAGAACTGCTGGCCGTACTCGACCACCGCCGCCTCGTCGGACGCGGGATTGGGCAGATCCTGCCGGTCACGCAGGGCGTCGACGATCTCGTCGCGCAGGCCGGCCTGGCGGGCCGGCGGCGCGTGGGCGTTCCAGATGAACTGGCAGTTGTTCTCGCGGGCTGCCACCAGCATCGCCAGCTCGCGGATCCGCGGCGACAGCGACGTGTCGGTGCGCAGGTACAGAGCAAGACCCAGCGCGCGCTGCGCCACCTCCGGCGCGTTGAGCATCACCGAGCCCGGCCCGGAGGCGGGCACTTCGCCACGGTCGGCGACGAAAGCGTCAAAGGCGCCGCGCTCGTTTTCGGGCACTGATTCTCGAGTTACGGTTGGAGTTCGGGCCATGGTGTCCTCCCTGTCTGTCATTCTCGATGATTCGGGCACAGTCTAACACCCTTCGCAGCGCTGCTACGGCGCAAAACTTGATCGCGCCTGCGCTCCCCAGCGCCCATCGTTGTCGGTCATGATCCATAGCGACCGGTAGGTGGCGATGGCCCCGTCCGACGCATCTCGCCTGGTGAACTGGATCAGGACGTGCACCTTGTGCTCCGAGCTGTGGATCACGTCCGTCGAGTCCAGGGTTGTATGGTGCCAATCCGGGCCGGCCCGGGCGTAGAAATCGCGCAGGTAGGTCGCCTCCAGTTCGCTGCGGTCGTGCCAGATGGCTACGCCCTCGCCGGAGATGCGCACGTGCGGCAGGTGCAGCAGGTCGTAGAGCGCGGCATCGTCCCGAGCGTTCAGCGCCGCCATGAAATGTTCGATAGCCGCAACGGCAGCGTTCGATGCCTGGTCAATTGCGTTCATACCGTTTCCTTTGGTCTGGTGAGGTGGCCATGGTCAGGCCGGCGGCAGTGGAGGCTCCCGCAGATTGTCGCCCTGTAGCGAATGTTGTACCATCGTTTGGCCTCAAATTCGCAACAGCCGGCAACCGGAGGATAGCTTTATGGCCAGCACCGCACAACGTGAACGCGACATCGCCATCGTGGGCGTCGCCGAATCGGACGAGATGGGCAACGTTCCCAGCAAGTCCTCCCTCCAGCACCATGCCGAGGCCGCTTTCAACGCGCTGGATGACGCTGGCCTCTCCATGTCCGACGTCAACGGGCTGATGACCGCCGGATTCAGCACCCTGGCCACCGCCGAGTACTTCGGCGTGCAGCCGTCCTTCACCGACAACACGTCGGTGGGAGGCTCGTCATTCGTGATCCACGTCGCCCACGCCGCTGCCGCCATCCGCGCCGGCTACTGCGATACGGTGCTGATCACCCACGGGCAGGCCGGGCGCTCCACCCGCGCCCCGGTTCCGCCGGACCGGAACCTCCCGGTGGCCCAGTACGAGACCCCCTACGGCATGATCGGGCAGCCCATCAACTACGCCATGGCCTGCACTCGTTACATGCACGAGTACGGCGAGGAGCGCACGCGCCAGGCCCTGGCCGAGATCGCCGTTTCCACCCGCAGTTGGGCCAACCTGAACCCGATGGCCTACATGAAGGATTCACCCATGTCCTTCGACGACTACCACAACTCCCGCTGGGTCGCCTGGCCCTTCCACCTGTTCGATTGCTGCCTGGTGACCGACTCCGGCGCGGCGATAATCGTGACCACCGCCGAGAAGGCGGCCAACTGCAAGAAGCAGCCGGTGTGGGTGTTGGGCGCGGCCGAGGGCCACGACCACAACCTCATCAGTTTCATGCCCAATCACACCTCGACGTGGGCCCGCGAGACCGGGCCGCTGTCTCTGGAGCGCGCCGGCCTGACCCACGACGACATCGACCACACCATGATCTACGACTCCTTCACTTACACCACTTTGGTGACCATCGAGAGTCTCGGCTTCTGCGGACCCGGTGAAGGTCCGGATTTCGTTGCCAACCAGCGCACGGCGCCGGGCGGCGACTTCGCCCTGAACACCAACGGCGGCGGCCTCTCCTACTCTCACCCCGGCATGTACGGCAGCTTCCTGCTGGTGGAATCCGTCCGCCAGTTGCGGGGCGAGTGCGGCGACCGCCAGGTTCACCGCAAGGGCTCGTCGGACCAGCCGGCGGCCACCAGCATGGTCAACGGCACCGGCGGCTCCTTGTCCTCAACCGGAACGGTGGTGCTGGCAACTGGCTAGCCGCCCACCACCCCCATGCTACAATGGAATTCGTCAAGCGGGTAGCCCGGAACTACTGGGTTGCCTACTATCTGGTGTACGTTGCCGGCGTAGCTTTTGGTCTGTGGCGGTATTGGCCGCGGTTGCTGAGAGATGATGGCATACTGTGGTTGGCCGCCATTTTTTGCCGTTTCAGCAGGCATCGCCCTGCTGGCGGCGATCTTCTTGGAGGTGCTCGGACGCATGGTGCTGCTGATACCGGCTGCTATCAAGAAAATCAAAGAAGAAGGCCGCCGAGAAGAGCGTCGCCGAATAGCTGAGGCGCTTCGACAAGCCGGCGAACGCGAGGACGGCTCCGTCCACATCACGCTGACCCCAGAAGTCCTGAAACTTCTCACGGGAGAAATCGACGACAATCTTTAACATGGACATCGTAATCATCGGCCTTCCCCAATCGGGCAAAACCACTCTTTTCAACGCACTCACTCTGGGCAAATCCGACGCCAGCGGCGCGTCGGGCAGCCCCACCGAAATGCACCTCGGCATGGTCAAGGTGCCGGACCAGCGCCTGGATCATTTGGGAGAGATCTACCACCCACGCAAGGTCGTACCCGCCGAGATCCGCTACACCGACCTGCCCGGGCCTGAGGGCATGGCCCGGTCCCAGGGGATCAGCGGGCGCTACCGCAACATCCTCCAGTCCGCAACCGCCTTCCTGGTCGTGGTGCGCGCCTTTCACAACGACTCCGTACCCCATCCCACCGGCGAGGTGGATCCGGCCCGGGACCTCGAAACCATGCTCGGCGAGCTGACCTTCGCTGACCTGGAGGTGCTGGAGCGGGCGTCCACGCGCCTCGCCGACCAGGTGAACAAGACCAAGCCCGCCGAGAGGCCGATGGTGGTACGCCAGAAGGAGACCGTGGACAAGGCCCGCGCCGGCCTGGAGAACGGCCTGCCGGTGCGGCTCCAGACCTTCAGCGATTCGGAACGCTCCATCCTCGTCAACTACCAGCTGCTCACCGACAAGAACGTGATCGCCGTTTTCAACACGGATGAAGGGGCCGATGCGATATCTATATCCGACCTGGATATAGATCCGGTCCTCACCGCCGGCGTGGGCCAGGTCAGCATCAGCGCGCGGGTTGAAGCCGAGTTGAGCGCGATGGACCCGGAAGAGGCCGAGGAGTTCCGTTCGGATTTCGGCCTGGGCGAATCGGCCATGTCGCAGGTGATCCGCGCCAGCTATGATACTCTGGGCCTCGTGTCCTTCCTGACCGTGGGCGATGACGAAGTGCGGGCCTGGAGCGTGCCGGGCGGAATGCCGGCGGTCAACGCGGCCGGCGTCATCCACACCGATTTCACCCGCGGCTTCATCCGGGCAGAGGTGATTGCCTACGAGGACTTTTCCGCCTGCGGCGGGATGGTCCAGGGACGCAAGGAGGGACTGCTCCGCTCCGAGGGCAAGACCTACCCGGTCAAGGACGGGGACATCATCAACTTCCTGGTAAACGTGTAGGCGTCATGCTGATCGTTCGCCAATTCCGCGCCGAAGACGCTGATGCTGTCCGCGACCTGTTCGCCCACGCCCAGGACGACGTCGCCGAGAGCTACAGCCACACCGCGGCTGACCGCGAGGGGTTCCACGAATACATCGACGGCGCCCTCAACCACGATCTGGCCCACGTCGAGCAGAGTTACCTGCAACGGCCGGCCAGCAACTTCTGGATCGCCGAACTGGATGGGCAGACGGTGGGCTGCATCGGCGCCTACCGACGGGACGATGAAGAGGCGGAGATACGACGGCTGGCGGTGGACCGTTCCGCGCGCCGGCAAGGCGTGGCTTCCAGGTTGCTGGACCAGGCGGAAGAGTTCTGCCGCGACGCCGGCTACGCCCGCGCCATCGTCTGGACTGCCAACCACATGACCGCCGCCATCGCCTTCCTCCAGCATCGCGGCTACCACGAGCTGGAAGACCACGCCTTCCCGCACACCAGCCTGACGCTGTACCTGTACGCGCTGGATCTGTAGGCAGTGCGCTGGCCGGCGGCAGTTTTGGTATATTGGACGGTAGGGAGGTGGCGACGATGCATATTACAGCGATGACGATTGGCGGTATTCCGCCCTTCACCGAGCCGGTTGAGTTCAAGTTCGATGAGCATGTGAACGTGTTCATCGGGCCAAATGCCAGCGGGAAGAGTACGCTTTTGACCCGGATGGTTGCCCACTTTCGTGGGATTGCGGATTTCACACGGGAACGTGATGAGTATTCACACGATTACTTGATATGCAGCGACGAATGGCCTCGCTACCAACCATATTCAGACCGCACGGACATCGTCGAAGCCGATCTTCGGGTATTGCCATGCATTGCCGTTCCATCAATACGAATCGGCAGCAATAGGAAGACGGCTACTAGGACACCAGAAGACTTCTTGTATGATACGGAGCACATGTACGGTTACGAACCTAGAAGCAGGCAGGAAGAGCCGACCGTGGCCGAAATGTTGACCGGGAGCCCTTACGACGCACTGCCCGACGCCTTGTACGCTGAAAGAGTTGAACACGCCACTACGATGTTGTTTGAATCGGAAGGTCTGCTGCCGGGGGAGAGGGGTGTTGCCAACCTGATTAAATCCATCATGCTGGCGATTCAATGCGCGGAACAGATATGTCCAGAAGTAATACGGATGGGCGCCATGGAATTGTACGAAAAATGGGACTGTAGTGTCAGATATGAAGCACAAAGTAGGTTCGCCGATTTTCTGACTCGGTATTATGAACGTTTCGACGTCCAAATACACACCGCAGATGGGCGGACAATCCGGAAGGCACCTACCAAATATTTCGGTCTTATCGATACCACTGTTCACCGCAGGTCTGATAACTACGATGACGACGCTTGGCCGCTGAGGCTGCTGAGTTCTGGAACCGAAGGTACCGTTTGGTGGATTAGATACATCGCTCTGAACATGGTATACCATTACGGCTTCGAGGATGGTTGGGAAAAGCAACCCGCCATCCTGCTCATCGACGAAATTGAGAATCACCTGCATCCCACCTGGCAGCGTCGTGTCATTCCGGCCTTGCTGCACCATTTCCCCGGCTTGCAGATTTTCGCCACCACCCACTCGCCCTTCGTGGTGGCCGGGTTGAAGGCCGGGCAGGTGCACCTGCTCAACCGGGATGAGAACGGTGTCGTCACCGCCAGCGCCAACACCGAGAATATCGAGGGCTGGACGGCGGACGAAATTTTGCGAGTCTATATGGGCGTGGACGAACCCACCGACAAGGACACAGCGGAGGCGGCGGTGAGGTTACGGAACTTGAGGGACGAAGGGAAAAGGTCGGACGAAAGAGCCGAGGAGGAACGACAGACGGAGATGCGCCAATTGCGTCAAATCGTTGATCGTGCCGAGCTGTCGGGGCCGCGGGTAGCGGAGGACGCTCGTTTTCTCGCCGATCTCAGATCTATATTGGATCGTTACAGTCAGTCGCAAAACCTGAACCAGGAGAACGGCTGACATGCACACGGTGGAACGGCCCGAAAACGAATCCCAAGAACTTGCGAGACTACGACAGGACAGAACTGACGATTTTGGTTCGTTGAACCATTGTTTGGATCGCGTGTTTGACGGCGTTTGCGCCTACTGCGAGCGTGAGCCTTTGTGGAGGGCGCCGGAAGACGGCTTGGGCGCGCAAGATTCTGACCTGACGGACGAGGAAGGCGTGCTTTTCACTTGCGACCATTTTCGACCGAGACACCTTTTCCCTGAACTAATCTACGACTGGAACAACCTGGTTTATGCTTGTCAGGCATGTAACGGTGTAAAAGGCGGGCAATGGCCCGGCGACGCCGACGAAGCGGACTCGTACATCGATCCATGTGCGGAACCATCAGGCGGGGTTGATCCGAACTCCGTTTTCGAGTACCGCTTGGAAACCGGAGAGATTGAGGTACGCGCCGGCATAACAGGCGTTATCAAGGCTAACGTGCAGAAAACCATAGACGATCTGGCCCTGAATCGCTTCACGACCCAAAACGAGGTTATTTTGCGCGACACAAAGGTGCGCCGGGTCCATCTGCCGACGTATCGCCACCAACGCGCCAAGCGTGTTGCGGAAACCCTGGAAAATGTGGCTGCGATAACGCCGCATTTATTACCTGTGGTGGTGTCCAGCGTTGTATCTCCCCGCGCCCGATTCTCCTCAATCTGCCGACAGCAGGTGGAGCAGGCCGGATACGAGCGTTATCTGATTTGATCGATGGAATCCGATACGCCGGCTATCCAAGCGGCCGCGCAAAGCTGATCTCGTGCCCGTCCGGGTCGGTGATGTGATAGTAGCGCTCCCGCCAGGGCGCGTCGGCGGGTTCGCCGTCGGGGGTGTAGCCAGCGTCAACCATGCGTCGGTGGTGGGCGTCCACGTCGTCCACGTACAGAATGCAGCGGCCCCACCAGCGCACGTCCGCGTCGGATGACAATATGAGGTTCAGATAACCGTCGCCGATGCTGAGCGATGTAAAACCCGCCTCCGGCCCGCCGTACAGGATGGGTATGCCCGCTCCCTCGTTGTAGAATGCCACCGCCCGCGCCATGTCGCGCACCGCCAGCGTGATCGCGCTGATACTCTGTACCGTCATCGTCAGTCTCCCGGCGGAGCGTAGCATCCGTTGTAGTAGAATAATCCGAAACTGGATCGGATTGGCCGACAGGGATTATGTCAAAAATCGACCGCCAACGCATAGATGGCCCGCCAGACTGCCTGCCCCGGCTGGAAGCAATCCTGCGGGAGATGGGCTCGGTCATCGTCGCCTACTCCGGCGGCGTTGACAGCGCCCTGCTCGCGGTGGCCGCCCATCGTGCGTTGGAAGACCGCGCCCTGGCCGTAACCGCCATCTCGCCGGCACTGGCCGCCCGCGACCTGGGCGACGCTGAGATGGTGGCGAGGGAGTTCAAGATAAACCATCGGGTGATACACACCGACGAACTCCAGCGGGAGGGCTACGTCGCCAACTCGCCCCAGAGGTGCTATTTCTGCAAGACCGAGTTGTACGACCAACTCGCCGTCCTGGCCGCCGCCGAAGGCTACGCCTGGATCGCCAACGGCGCCAACACCGACGACCTGGGCGACTACCGGCCGGGCATGACCGCCGCCGCCGAGCACAGCATCCGCAGTCCCATGGTGGAAGCGGCGATGGACAAGGCGCAGGTGCGCGCCGCCGCCTTCTGGCTGGGCGTGCCGCTGTGGGACAAACCGGCCCAGCCCTGCCTGTCATCGCGCATTCCCTACGGAACTCCCGTGACCGTCGAGTCCCTGCGGCGCATCGAGGCGGCCGAGGACATCCTGCGCGATCTGGGCCTCCGCGAGGTCCGCGCTCGCCACCACGACAAGCTGTGCCGCATCGAGGTGGGCACCGACGAGATGGAACTGGCCTTCGCCCATCGCGACGAGATCACCCGCCAACTCAAGGCCCTGGGTTACCTCTGGGTCTCCCTGGACCTCAACGGCCTGCGCTCCGGCAGCCTCAACGACGTGCTCCTGAAAGTTCCCTCTCCCTCGATGGGAGAGGGTTAGGGTGAGGGTGAACCCGCCAGCGAAAACCGCGTTCATCCAGTCCGTCGGCGGTGCCAGCGGGGATATGCTGCTGGGCGCGCTGCTGGATGCGGGATTGCCGTTGGACGCGGTGCGGGAGGCTGTCGATGCGATGGCGATCTCCGGCTTCAGCGTAGAGACCGCTGCGGAGACGCGCTGCGAGGTTCGCGGCACCCGCGCCCTGGTGGACGTGTCCGCCGCGCCGCGGTACAGTCCGGCGCAGATGCTGGACGCGGTGGCGGGCGCGGCGGAATTGTCAGAATGGACACGGGAGCGAGCATCCGCGGTTCTCAACGCTCTGTTCTCCGCTGAGGCACGGGTCCACGGCGGCGACCCTAACCAGATCCACCTGCACGAACTGGGCACCGCCGACACCCTGGTGGACGTGGTGGGAGTAGTCCACGGATTGGAACAATTTGGCATCGGTCGCATCTGCGCGTCGCCGCTGGTCCTGGGCAAACCCGGTGGTCCGCGGCGACCCGGCGGCTACAGCAACCCGGCGCCGGCCACGCTGGAGATCATCGCGGCGGCCGGCGCTCCCATCGCTCCCGAGCGTGCCTTCCACGCCGGCGCCGGCGAGCTGACCACGCCCACCGGCGCGGCGCTGATAACCACGCTGGCCGACGAGTTTCGACAGCCGGCCATGACCATCGACCGCATCGGTGTCGGCGTCGGCGGCAAGGACCCGGCGGCGTTTCCCAACGTGCTGCGCCTGTGGCTGGGCGAAACCGTCCCCGTCATTGCGAGCGCAGCGGGGCAATCTCCGGACGCCCGGGCGGCCCAGCCCTTCGCCCGCTGGCAGGACAACGTGGTGCTGCTGGAAACCAACTTGGATAACGCCACCGGCGAACAGCTGGGCTTCGCCATGGAGCGGCTGTTCGAGGCCGGCGCCCTGGACGTGTGGCACACGCCAATCCAGATGAAAAAGAACCGCCCCGGCATCCTGCTGTCCGCGTTGGGTCCGGCCCACTTGGAAAGCCGGCTGGCGGAGGTGTTCCTCCGAGATACGCCGACGCTGGGGGTGCGCGTCCGCCCGGTGGGCCGCTACGTAGCGGAACGGGACACCATAACGGTGGAAACGGAGCACGGCCCCATGCGCCTAAAGCGCAAATGGCTGGCCGGCGAGGTGGTCAGCGCGGCGCCGGAGTACGAGGACGTGGCGGCGGCCGCGCGTGCGAGTAACTTGTCATGGACAAGCATAGATCAATCCATCAAAGATTCCGAACAAGCCTCATAATGCCGGGATATTCATCATTCAGAACACATTTGATATATGCCTTGATGTAGCTTGAAAACGGTTGCTCCGGCTGTATAGCGGAATTCAATTCGGCTGCCATTATTCCTATATCGCCTGTATTCCACGCAGACTGGAGCCGGTTTCGTAGCGCTATCGCCCGATCCTGCCTTTGTTCAGGCAATAACAGGCCGGTGCCACGCCTACCGGGGTTCTCGTAGTCGGAATTTAAATCAAGGTAATCAATTGTTACGCTGGCCATTGCTCTTTCCAGATACTGAACACCCGCGTCTTCCGCTGGGTTTATCAAACCCCTTTCAACATCCTTCACGAAATCGAAAAAGTTTTCTGCGGGAAGTCGCTGCACACAATTTCTGGGTTGCTGGCCAACAGCGTTCGGGTTGACAAACCCGTCGTAGTCTGCTGTACCGATGTTCCGCTTGGGCCAGAAGTTGGACTTGACGTCATTGCATCTTTTGCACGAATACACAAGGTTGAGCCATTCCAACGAACTGGTTGGAAACTCTTCCTCCGGGCAGAAATGCTCGGTCTCGGGACGATTTTCTTCGGGAACACCATTCACTCTCCAGTTTTTATCGCACCGTTTTTCGCAATACGCACAAATCCCGCTGAAATCGTCCGTCAGCGCGTCTCGGATCTGTCGGCGCTGATCAAAGTCCAGTTCTGAATAGCTATTGGCGCCGCTGGCATGTAGCGCAGCGAAAATTGCGGGTTCCGGTGAACGTTGGACCGCGTGCATAATCAGCCGTTGTCCTGGTTTAAATCCTGCGATTGCAGGTATTTCTCCAACGCCTCGCCAAATTGCTGCTCGAACAGTTCCCGCTGTGCTTCCCTGGGGCCACCGGCCAGCAAATCGCGGTTCACCAGCCGGCGCAGGCGTTGCATTTCCGCCTGCCGGTGTTCCTCTTCTTCGTCAGTGGGCTGCGGCCCTTCATCCCGTAGCCGGCGCAACTTTGCCGCGTTTCGGGCCGTTTCATCGTCAGTCGGGTCATCCACCCCCATCATGGTCCGCAGTATCTCGTCCGCGGTCCATCCAACAATGGCCTCGGTGTTCGGTCGATAAGTCACGACGCCGTTTTCGTCGCGATCAAGCAGGTGAACCTGCCCCGCCTTCAACCCGGCTACCACAAAGGGCGAGTGGGTGGTGGCAAAAATCTGCAAGCCGGGGAAATGCTCCAGTAGCGCGGGGATGACGCGCCGCTGCCAAGTGGGATGCAGATGGTTTTCTATTTCGTCGATGAACAAAATTGCAGGTTTCGTGTCCCAGTCCCCTACGAAATCGTAAAATTGAGCGACCATCACCGACAAATACATTATCCACAGAAACGTCCCCTGCGTTCCAGAGCTCAAGTCACCTAGGAAGAGTGGCGATCGCTCGCGGCCAAACCTAGGGGGATCATTCGTGTGAACACCCATGCCGGGATGTACTATAGGCGACTCAAGAACCGAATTTGTGAAGTAGGTGTCGTCTTGATAGTGCGAGATCCGTTGGTTTTGGACGATATCGCAAATCCGCTTCACACAATTATTGGTTGCCGCCATCAGTTTGACGACACCTCGATAACGTGAAATCTCACCTTCAGACCCATGCCCAAATTCGTCCCTGTGCAGCCCTTCGTCAACGATGTACATCGCTTGATAAACGATGCGAGGATCAAAAACCTGTGGGTTTTCACGTTCCGTCAGTACTTGGGACCATGGTTCGATTTTACGCCATTCAAGCAAATGTCTTTCATCGTCCGATAGGTTATTCAAGTTAGGTAGAGCCATTCTGGTAGCAGGGATGTAGACCATTGGCAAAGACCCTAGAGTTCTGTCTTGAGGCCGGAATACATTGAAGTCAGGCCACTCGAAGCCGTCGTCACTCGCGTATACTTCAAGCACCTGCCCCATATCGTCAGGTAAGTAGGCATTCACTGACCAACCCGATAGGCAAGTCAACGCTGTGGACTTGCCGGAGGCATTCGGTCCGATTAGCACATTCGCGCGCCGATCGAATTCGAACTCGACCGGTTGCGTGAACGGCGGTATGCTGCCTATTTTCATCCCCGTAATATGCATCGTTTTCACCTCCGTTCATCCATTCTACCCCTAATGTCACCCGCCGAACTAATAGCTCACCCACAACCGCCCCCACTCCGTTTTCAGCGCCTTGCGCACCCGGCCCTTGCCGATGGTGTTCAGCCAGTAGCCGTTGTGGTAGAGGTTGCTGGCGGTGTAGGCCCAGGCGGCGATGGGGGAGCGGAGCAGGGCGTTCTCCAGGGGCTTGAGCGGACCCCAGTAGATCATCTTCTGGCCGCGGCTGGCGAAGGTGTTCTCGTTATCGGCAAAGTTCCAATTGACGCGGCTGATGTCGGGCTCGTCGCCGACCACCTCAATGTCCCGCAGGTCGCCGACGCCCAGGCCGCGCTCGTGGGCCAGGCGGATGAACTTGAGGGACAGCGGGTCGAACCCCATCATCGACGCCACCACGGCGTCCACGGCCACCTGGTCGGCGCCGGCCACGATGCGGTTCTTGACGTGCCAGCGCATGGCGCGGGGGCCCGGCCCGTCGCCGGCGAAGGTGCCGTCGGTGACGGCGAAGATGCCGGGGTGGATTTCCTGCTGGATGGCCAGCAGGTCCACCAGCGTCTCGTGGATCACCGAGTGGGTCCAGTGACGCTTGCGGTGCAGCAGGCCACCGAAGGCGTTTTTCATCGCGCCGGTCATGGTGGTGAAGACGTGGGTCTTCATCGTCGGCAAGTGGACGATGTTCTTGCCAGCGAAGATTTCAGGTATCTCGATGCCCTCGGGATAGATGTCGTCCAGCACCAGCATCTCGGCTTTCGGCTCATAACGCACCCACGGCTCCGGCGGGGTGTCCAGGTGATGCGTGCGCAGGCTGTACTTGTCCTGCACCGGCTTGTGCTTGTTGTTGACCTCGCCCTCGAAGGAATCGACGACCACCGTGCCGTTATGGGCGGCGATCAGGTCGCGGTGGCCCATGTTGTGCAGTCCCTGAATGACGCCCTCCAGCTGCCACGGCGTCGTCGAGCATCCCGGATACCAGTGCTGCCAGGAGATGTTGATCTTCAGCAGCGTCTCCCGCTCCGGCGACAGCACCGCCTCCGCGCCGGCCAGCCGCATGGCCCGCTCCACATCGTCCAGCACCGTCTCCGGCGTCGTCGCGACGACCGACACCACTGGCGTTCCCGTGTGCCGACGACCGGCCGATTTAGTGGCCGTTCCCAACTGTTCAACTGTGGTCATCAATTGTCTCCAATATTATTTGTACATCGATATACAGGATACACAAGATATGAATTTATATCCTGATCATCCTGTATATCGATGTTAAAACTAATGTTTATTCTTGAAATGGGGGATGACATAGTCGCCGAAGAGGCGAATGGAGTTCATCACCTCTTCGTGGGTGGCATACCCCGCTTGGAAGATGGGCATGATCTCGTCCACGCCCATGGCCTCGAACTCTTCGATGACGCGGATGCAGGCGTCGGGGTCGCCCACGCAGTAGCCCCCGCCGGCCAGCAGTTCCTCCGGGGTGGGCGGCTTCTGCTGCTGCGGGTCCTCCGACGGCCGGGAGGGACCGCCGCCGCGCACGGCGTTGCCCTGCACGTAGAACTGGTACTCCTCGGGCACCGCGTCCGGGTCCACGCCGGCCCACTCCAGCACGAACCGCTGGCGGCTCTGCTCCAGGTACCACGCTGCGACCTCCGCGCCCTTCTGCCGCGCCCGGGCGTCGTCCTCGTCGCAGAAGCCGATGGTGGAGGCCACCACCTGCCGGTTGGTGAACCTGCCCACCGGCGTGGCGTTCTCGATGGCCTCGTAGTAGGCGTTCACCAGCCCGCGGGTCTTGTCGGTACCGCCGAGCGTGTTTACCAGGCAGCCCACCCCCAGCTGACCGGCCAGGCGGAAGGTGTCCTCCTGGGTGCACGCCATCCACAGGGGAGGGTGCGGTTGCTGTAAGGGCCTGGGGATGACCTCGCGGGGCGGGATCTGCCAGTTCTCGCCGTCGTGGCTGAACACCTCGTCGCACCACATGCGTGGCAGGCATTCCAGGGTCTCGACCATCATGCTCTGGGTCGTGGCCACGTCGGTTCCGAAAGGGGTGAGCTGGTAGGGGCCCTTGGTGCGGCCCACGCCGACGTCCACGCGACCGTCGCTCAGGATGTCCAATGTAGACGCCCGTGCCGCGACGTGGAGGGGGTGATGCACCGGAGCCAGGACGACGCCGAAGCCCAGCCGCATCTTTTTGGTGTGCTGTGCCATCACGGCCAGGGTCACTTCCGGAGCCGACGAGTGGGCGAACTCGGTGAGGAAGTGGTGCTCCACCAGCCACACCCGCTCGAAGCCCATCTCCTCGGCGTACTGCACCTGCTTCACCGCGTTCCACAGCGTGTCGTACTCCGCGGTGTCCGTCCACGGACGCGGCATCTGCAGCTCATAGAACATCCCGAACTTCATGGCTAAAATCCTTTGCACTCGTCATTCAGCGTAAACTCAATTCTACAACGCCGTCCATCCGCCATCCACGACCAGCAGGTGGCCCGTGGTGGCGCCGGCGGAATCGCTGGCGAGGTAGATCGCGGCTCCGACCAGTTCCTCGGGGTCCATGCGCCGACCCAGGGGCATCTTGATGGCCAACTCGGCGCGCACTTCGTCGGCGTCCCGGTCGTCCGCTTCCAACAAGCCGGGCGTGGTGGTCGGCCCCGGGCCGATGGCGTTGACGGTGATGCCGTGCTGCGCCCATTCCAGCGCCAGGACACGGGTCAGGTTCGCCAGCCCGCCCTTGCTGGCGCAGTAGGCGGCGCGGTTCACCGCTCCCACCAGCGCCATCTGCGATGCGATGTTGATGATGCGGCCGAACCCGCTGGGGATCATGAGGCGCGCCGCGGCTTGCGAGCAGAAGAACGCCCCTTTCAGGTTGGTGTCCATCACGGCGTCCCAGTCTTCCTCGGTGACCTCCAGCGCCGGGGCGCGGCGGCGGATGCCGGCGTTGTTCACCAGGATGTCCAGACCGCCGAGATCGTCCGCCATGCGTCGAATGGTGGGCCTGATTTCAGGAACGTCCTGCACGTCCAGGTCGCCGGCCAGCCCGACCTGTCCCTCGTTGCGGATGCGCATCACCACATCCGACAGACCTTCCCACGACTCATCGGATGCCATATCGGTTACGGCCACGTCCGCGCCGGCCTGCGCCAGCCCGACGGCCAGGGTCGCCCCGATTCCTCGCGCCGCGCCGGTTACCAGCGCCTTCCGTCCCGTCAAGTCCAATCCTGCGAAGGGCATACCATTCTCCTGCGTTCCGCGATGCGCCAGATGCAGCGCTCGCGCGTGTCCCGGCATTATAGCGATGATGGCAATTTGCTATACTGCTAGTGCAGGCGCATTGCCTATCCAAAAGGTGTCCAAATGGTCTTGCCAGAATCTAACGAATCGGATCTCGAAAACCGGGCCGCAGATGGTCCGGGTGAAGAGATTACTAACCGCCAGGTTGTTGACGCTTTGCAGGAACTGAGCCGGCAGCTGACTGAACAGGGCCGGCAGCAGGCTGAAATGAATCGGGCGTTTGTTGAGCGTTTTGACAAGATGGACGAACGCTTTGACAAGATGGACGAGCGCTTTGACAAAATGGACGAGCGCCTTGACAAAATGGACGAGCGTTTTGACAAGTCGGACGAACGCCTTGACAAGATGGACATCCATCTGGGCTATCTGCGGGGAGCGCACGCGGCGAACGTGGCTCGGCGCAACGCTAGCCTGATCGCAGATGATATGGGTTATCAAGTGATCTCACGCCTGCCGAGGGAGGAACTTGTCGGCTTTTCCAACATGGCTCGTGCTGCTGGTAAACCGGAAAACGATGTTCGGAGTTTCCGGGAAACAGATTTGGTTCTGCTCGTGCGTGACGGCGCCGGGCAGCCCGCCTATATCGCAGTCGAGGCGTCGTTTTCGGTCGCCGGGAAAGACATCAACAGAGCTAAGCGGAACGCTGAATATCTC
Source organism: Dehalococcoidia bacterium (assembly GCA_965207585.1). GTDB lineage: Bacteria > Chloroflexota > Dehalococcoidia > Lucifugimonadales > UBA3495 > Bin87. The sequence continues at coordinate 1,757,439 of CBDBMT010000003.1, forward strand.
CACGAGTTCACTGGTTTGCCTGCAAAAGGCGCCGTTGCCGGGGTCGACATAGCGCCCGGGCGAGCGAAATACGCCAACGACAACGATGTGCATTGCTACCACATCCCGGTCCGAGACCTGGAGTCGGATTGACGGCTACACGGTTGCGGCGCAGATCAGGAGCAGAGCCAGACCTCCCGCAGGCGCTGGTCCAGAAAAGGTATCGCGGTGGGTGGCTTCTGTACAGTGAAAGGTGTGGCTGGATCGTGCTATCGTGATGCCGCACAACTTTGCCCGCGAATGAGCAGGTGAGGGGTTGTTTCAGACTGCCTCGCCAAGGACAATCATCGCGTTTGCTGCCATTGCGATGGCGGCATGGGTTCTCAGTTTAGGACTTGCCGATTGGCAGGCGAGAGCAGCAGAGGCCAACGGCGCGTCCACCATCATCATGGACCGCACCCAAGGGCCCTATCGCATGGTGGTGGGGATTATTCCCGCTCGGCCGGTGATCCCCCAAACTCACCTGGCTATTCAGGTGTTCGACGTATCCGATCCCCGCCCATTGCGCGACACTGAGGTGCGGATGACGGTGGTTACCTCCGGCCCGCCCGGGACGACCGCATTCGGACCCCACCAAGTGCTCAACGAACAGACGCTGCGCTATTTTGAGGTTGACGTGCCCTTCGCAATCACCGGCCCGTGGGACGTGTCGGTGACGGTCGCGTCGGAACGGGGCGAGGAGACCTTCGTGCTGCCGCTCGACGTGGGCGAACCCGGCGCCAGCATCCAGTGGGTCTGGATCACGGCCGTGCTGAGCGTAATCATCGCGGTGGGCGCGTGGACCTGGCTCACCCTGCGGCGGCGTGCGTCCACTGCCTGATGAACCGCCGCGGCGCTCATATCCTGCTGCTGGTGGGTGTGGCCGTGTTGGTCGCGGTGCTCGCCGCGGCTTTCCCGCTGGCCGCCGATGCCCACGGGTTTGGCGAGCGGTACGACCTGCCGTTGCCCCTTTCACTTTTTGTGATCGCCGGCGCGGCGGCGGTGGCGCTGTCGTTCGTAGTAGCGGCCGTGTTCCTGAGGGCCGATTCTACGCATACCAGATATCCTCGTTACAACCTGCTGCGGTTGGCTCCGGTGCGGTGGCTGGCGTCGCCACCGATCACCGCCACGCTGAAGACCCTGTCGGTGGCGCTGACCGTTTACGTGATTGTGGGGGCCCTGATCGGCAACGAACGGGCCGCGCTCAATCCCGCGCCGGCCGCGATCTACGTGGCCTTCTGGGTGGGACTGAGCTTCTTCACCGCGCTGTTCGGCAACCTCTGGGCGCTGGTCAACCCGTGGAAAGCGACGTGGGGGTTCTTGGAGCGCGCGTTCGAGATTATATCGAGTGGAGGCCGGCTGAGCCTGCACCGGCGTTATCCAGAGAGGATCGGGCCTTGGCCGGCGGTGCTGGTGTTCGTCGGGTTCGCCATCCTGGAAACGGTGGCCGCCGATGCTGCCGGGCCGCGTGCCCTGGGTTGGATCCTGGTTCTGTACACCCTCTACAACTTCGTCGGAATGTACGTTTACGGCCGCGAGGTCTGGCTCCGCAACGCCGAGGGGTTCACCGTGGTATACGGCTTCATGTCCCGTTTCTCGGTGACCGAGGTGCGCGCGCCGACGTCTCGATGCCGGCGCTGCTCCAGCAACGGCCGCTGCTCCGCCAGCGAAACCGATTGCGTCGACTGCTACGAGTGCTACGCCGCTGCTTCGCCGCCGCAGCGGCAGTTCAACCTGCGTCCGCCGTGCGTGGGCCTGAACCGCCTCGGCGTGGTGACCCTGACGGTCGTCTTCCACGTTATCCTGCTGCTGTCCACGGTTTCCTTTGACGGCTTGTCGGCGACGCCCGAGTGGCTGGTGTTCACCGGTCAGTTTCTCCTCCAGTTCCCACTCTACGGTGGTTACATTGCCAACCTTATCGGCGTGCTGGGGCTGCCTGTAGTTTTCGGCCTGCTGTTTGTCCTGACCTGCGCGGCGATGGCAGTGCTATCCGGCCAGGCCGAGCCCGACACCGGACAACTGTTGCGCCGGTTCACGTTCTCGCTGCTCCCCATTGCCCTGGCCTACCATTTCGCCCACTTCCTGGGGTTCCTGCTCATCAACGGCCAGCGGTTCATTGTATTGGCGTCGGACCCCTTCGGTTGGGACTGGGACCTCTTCGGCACCGCTGATGCCATCATCAACATCGGCATCCTGTCGCCGGTTTTCATCTGGTATTTCTCGATCCTGGCCATCGTGGTCGGCCACATTGCCGGCGTCTACCTGGCTCATGTCCAGGCGACGCGGATCTATTCCACCAGGCGCGCAGCGCTGCTCAGCCAGATCCCCATGCTGGTCCTGATGGTGTGCTACACTTGCGCGAGTTTGTGGATAATTTCGCGCCCCATCTCCGAATGAGGGCGCCGCATCATGGAGGAATCAACGGTGCCTGAACGCAGCCCGCGACTGGAAGGGAAGGTGGCAATAGTGACCGGCGCCGGCTCCAGCGGCCCGGGCGTCGGCAATGGCCGCGCCACCGCGACGCTGTTCGCCCGGGAAGGCGCGAAAGTCCTGCTGGTGGACATAACCGAGGAACGGGCCGCCGAGACCATGGAGATGATCCAGGCCGAGGGCGGCGTTGCATCCACCATCCAGGCCGACGTGACCAAAGCCGCCGACTGCGAGCGCATGGTGGAGACCTGCATCGAGCGCTACGGTCGGCTGGACATCCTGGACAACAACGTGGGCATCTCCCGACGGGGCACCGTGGTCGAGGTCTCCGAGGAAGACTGGGACCACATCATGGCCGTGAACGTCAAGACCATCGTCATGGCCAGCAAGTTCGCCATCCCGCGCATGATCGAGGCTGGCGGCGGGTCCATCATCAACATCTCGTCCATCGCCGGCCTGCGCGCCCACAGCAGCACGCCGTACACCGCGTCCAAGGCGGCGGTGATCGGCCTGACCATCTCCATGGCCGCTGACCACGGGCCCGATGGCATCCGCACCAACTGCATCGCCCCCGGCCTGGTGTACACCCCCATGGTCGCGCCCCGCATGGACGACGACCTGCGCCAGATTCGCAGCTCTTCGGCCCCTCTGCGCACCGAGGGCACCGCCTGGGACATCGGCAACGCGGCGCTCTTCCTGGCCAGCGACGAAGCCCGCTGGATCAATGGCGTCATCTTGCCTGTTGACGCCGGCCTGGTCGCCACCTCCCCCGTCACCTACCAGACGCTGGCGCAGCAGGTGCGCGTGTAGTCTGGTAAAGTGGGATTACTGGAGGGGTACGCCATGGCTACGCCGGAAACGCGAAATGAGCAAATAGCTTCGGTTCCCCAAAGCACGGATCCTACCGGCCTGGATGCGATCGTTCCATCCTACGTGACGGGTCTGGTGATTATCGGATTGGCCGTGTCGTTTCTGGTGGTGGTTATCGGATTTGTGGCGGACCAACTTGCCGTCATGATTGCGGGCTCTTTCGCGCTATCCGCCGTGACTCTCGTCTGGGCAACCGCCGTCGCGCTGGGCTTGTGGAAATCGGTCAAAATCTGGTTGGCTAATCGCCGCGCAGATACGAGCGAATCAACAGATGCAGAGCTATCCCGATAATGGTTATCACGGCAACCGTGACCGATATTGTCAAAGCGGCTATCGAGTACCGTACAACATTCTGCAACAGTGGATCGTTCCCAGACGCGAAAGTCATGGCCAGCGTCGCCGCAACCTGTGTCGCTAGTATCGCCGACGCGACCGTGAATAAAATGCGGTACTGAGGTGGCAGGAGCGCAGAACGCGCTCCACCCACCGGAAACCGGGCGAAGGGTCATCTTGCTCCATAACGCCCGCATCGGTTCTGACGGGCTAGCTCTCTATCGACACCAGCGTCAGGTCAAACGTCAGGTCCTTGCCGGCCAGCGGGTGGTTGGCGTCCAGCGTCACCGATGCGTCGGTGACCGCCATGATGGTGAAGTTCACCACCTGCCCACTCTGCTGCTGACCCTGCACGCTCGTCCCGACTTCCAGCGGCATGTCGGGAGGAAACTCGCCGCGCGGCACTTGCATCACGCCGTCGGCATGATGCTCGCCGTAAGCGTCGGCGCAGGGGATGCGCACCGTCTTGGTGTCCCCCACCGCCATTCCGATGACGCCATTTTCGAAGCCGGGGATCACCTGACCGTTCCCGATGGTGAAGGCCATAGGTGTGCCGCCTTCCGATGAGTCGAATACTTCCCCATCATCCAGGCGGCCGGTGTAATGTACCCTTACCCTGTTTCCGTTCTGTGCAGTGGTCAATTTGGCCTCCGTACCGTGTTTGGATGCGCCACTGTAACACGAGCGTCAAGGCGGCCCCGATTGTGATAAGGTTACGCCACTTCCAGGCGCGCGCCTGAAACGATGAAACGCAGCGAAACGGGTTCGGGAGGAGCCATGAAGTACGGACTGTTCATGATGCCGTCGCATCCGCCGGAACGGAACATCTACGACGCCCACCAGTGGGACCTGGATTACCTGGCCCTGTGCGACGAACTTGGCTTCGACGAAGCCTGGATCGGCGAGCACTTCACCTCGCCCTGGGAGCCTATCCCCGCCCCGGACCTGCTGATCGCCCAGGCCTTGATGCGAACCAAGAACATCAGGCTGGGATCGGGTGCCCATCTGCTGCCCTTCCACCATCCCGCCGAACTGGCCCACCGGGTGGCCTATCTCGACCACATCTCCCAGGGCAGGTTCCTGTTCGGGGTCGGCGCCAGCGGCCTCCCCAGCGACTGGGCGCTATTCGACATCGACGGCAACAACGGCGAGCACCGGGACATGACCCGGGAGTCGCTGGACATCATCCTCAAGATCTGGGCGAACGACGGCCCCTTTGAGTATAAGGGCAAGTACTGGAACGTCAGCATCCCAGAGCCCATGTACGGCACCCTGGAGTTCTTCCTGCGGCCGTACCAACAGCCCCATCCCCCCATCGGCGTGGCCTCGGTCAGCTACAAGTCTCCCACGCTGATGATCGCCGGAGAGCGCGGGTTCATCCCCATGAGCCTGGCCCTCAACGCCGACTACTGCCGCAGCCACTGGGAGGCCATCGAGGAGGGCGCCGCGCGCACCGGTCGTACCCCCTCCCGCGCCGACTGGCGTCTGGTTCGCGACGTCTACGTGGCCGACACCGACGAGGAGGCCCGCGACCTGGCGCTCAACGGCATGCTGGGGCGTGTCTGGCACGACTACCTGCTGCCCCTGTTCCGCGAATTCGACCTGATGAAGGTCTTCAAGCACGACGACGAGGTGCCGGACGAGGCTGTCAACATCGAGTACATGGCCGAGCACCTGTGGCTGATCGGATCCCCCGACACCGTGGCTGAGAAGATCAACCGGCTGTACGGCGACGTGGGCGGCTTCGGCGGCCTCCTCATGCTGGTGTACGACCAGTCGGAGAACAACGCGGCCTGGGAGCACTCCACCCGCCTGCTGGCCAACAAGGTCATGCCCCAGGTGGCTCACCTAACCGGCGCGTCGGCGTAGCCGCCCCAAAATTGTCATTGCGAGCGACGCGCGGCAATCTCGTCCCGGTGGCCAACGTAGCTTCGCCAACGAGGAGCATCACCAAATGCAGGAAAACCGAGTAAGACGCGCGCTGCGGGAAAACCGCCTCGCCCTGGGAACCTACGTGACCTTCGCCGACCCGCAGGTGGTCGAGATCATCGGGCTCGCCGGGTTCGACGCTGCCTTCATCGACATGGAGCACACGACCTTCGACCTGGGACTCGTGAACCAGATGATCATGGCGGCGGACCTGGCGGGTGTCACCTCCATGATCCGCATTCCCGGCAACGATGAGAACCTCATCCTGCGCCTGCTGGACGCCGGAGCGCAGGGCATCATCATTCCCCACATCGACGGCCTCGAGGGTGCCAAGCGCGCCGTGGACGCCGTCCGTTACGCCCCCATGGGTCATCGCGGCGGCGCCGGCGGGACCCGCGCGGCCCGCTTCGGCACGGTCGGCTGGGACGAGCATACCCGCACCTCCAACGAGAACATCATCCTGTCGGTCATGACCGAGGACGAGCGCGGCATCAGCGAAATCGGCCAGATCGCCGCGCTACCCGGCATCGACCTCGTGTCCATCGGCCCCACCGACTTTTCCGAGTACATGGGCATTCGCGATCCGCAGAGCCCGGTCATCCGTGCCCGCCTGGAGGAACTGGCGGCAGAGGTCAAGGCCGCCGGCGGAGCCAAGCTTTCGATGCCAATGAATCATCCGGCATTCCCTTTGTCAGCGTCCGAACTCCAGGCCATGGGCGTAGGCTACACCCACGTCGCGCCTCCGCCCACAGCGGTACTTCTCCGGTCGCTACAGCAGCGGATCACCGACATTCGCGCCGAGCTGGGTTAGCCAAATCGCAAGTGTGGAACCACGGCAAGGACCGGGCCCTCGCGGCAATTGCCTGGGGGTTGCTGGGCGTTGTGCTGACTTTGGCTACTGGGGCTTGCGGCGCGGATCCAATGCCAACCGCCACGCCCGCCGCGATGCCCTTGCCCACCATCGCGCGGACGCCAACCGCTGCGCCAACCACGGCGCGGACACCGACGCCGGTCCCCAGCGCGGTGTCCGCGCCCACGGTCACCCCGGCCCCAACCGCCACGCCCGCGCCGACGCTGACACCGACCCCAACACTGTTCCCGGAAGGCGGCGCCCGGGTCATCATCGGTGATGCCGTATATTGGGTCGATCTGGCGCTAACCCCCGAAGAGAGGACCCGGGGCCTGTCGGGACGGCCATCGCTGAACATCCATGCGGGAATGCTTTTCGTGTACGATGACGACGGCCCACGCACCTTCTGGATGCCTGATATGCACTTCCCGCTGGACATGGTGTGGATCCGGTCGGACTGTACGGTGGCCGGGGTCACCGCTGACGTGCCTAATCCGCCCCTGGACCTGCCGCGTGACCAGCTTCCCCGCTATCCTTCTTCCGAACCCGTGAGATTTATCCTCGAAATCAACGCCGGGCACGCCGCAACTCACAACATCGTTCCCGATTCCCGTGTAGAATTCGCCGGCCACATCCAGGGCGAATGGGGCTGCTGATAACGATCACAACCCGCTTTGTCAAAGGAATTTCCCCAATGCAGATACTCGTCTCCGGCTCTCTCGCCATAGACCGCATCATGACCTTCAAGGGACGCTTCGGCGACCATATCGTCCCGGAGCGGGTCCACCAGATCAACCTCAGCTTCACCGTGGACGGCTTCAACGCCTACTTCGGCGGCACCGCCGGCAACATCGCCTACTCCCTGGCGATGCTGGGACAGGAACCCCGAATCGTCGCTGCCATCGGTTCCGATTACCGGGATTATTTCACCTGGTTTGCCGACAACGGCATCCCAACCGACGACATCCGTATCGTGGACGAAGAAGCGACGGCGTCGGCTTTCATCGTCACCGACTTGGCGGACAACCAGATCACCGGGTTCAATCCCGGCGCCATGAAACACGCCGCCGGCTTCGACTTCGGATCCGTGGATGCGGCGAACGCCATCAACATCGTTGGCCCGGGCAACCTCACGGACATGGCCAACTTTACCGCCGACGCCTACCGCGCCGGCATCTACACCATATTCGATCCTGGGCAATCACTGCCCGCATGGGATGCCGACGGGCTCGCCGCATGCATCGCCAACTCACATCTGCTGATCGCCAACGACTACGAAATGGCCCTCATTTCGGAGAAGACCGGGCGCGACGATGCCGGGTTGCTGGAACTTACCGGTGTCCTCGTCACCACACTGGGTGAGCAGGGAGTTCGCGTCACCATTCCTGAAGGTCAGGCCATTGTTCCGCCCGTCCGCACCGACAACCTGGTTGATCCCACCGGAGCCGGCGATGCCTTCCGCGGCGGGATGATCCTGGGCTTAATCCACCCGGTGGTCGCCGCCCACGCCAACGAAGGCGGCAGCTTCGCTTCGTTTACGCTCCGTCAGCTCGAGCGCGCCGCCCAGATCGGCGCCGCCTGCGCCCACTTCGCCATCCAGCAGCCCGGCACCCAGGAATACCGCTACAGCAGGGAAGAGCTGGACGCGGTGCTGGAGCGCGCCTATGGAAGCTAGAGCCTATTGTCATTTTCCGTCATTCCGGCGAAAGCCGGAATCCAGAAAGTACACAAGAAGGCCAACGTCCTTGTTGCAGCGGCTTTCCTGGGTTCCTGCTTTCGCAGGAACGACGGTATGATTTTCAAAATGTCAGCGCGGTCTAGCCTGTCGCGCCGCTAATTTTGGGTTCACGGCGCTAAACGATATACCGTCCGCCCACCACGTTCATGCGGTCGCCGGTGATGTACGACGACTCGTCGCTGGCGTAGAAAAGGCAGGCGTTGGCGATGTCCTGCACCGTGCCCTGCCGGCCCAACGGGATGTCTTTCAGGTGCTGGTCGGAACCGCGGGCGACGTCCTGGAACTCCGGATACCACTCGGGATGGGCTCGCGTGGTGTCGGTGGAACCGGGGTTGACCAGGTTGGCGCGCACGCCGTACTGGGCGCACTCGGCGGCAACCGCGCGGATCAGACCCAGCAGTCCGGTTTTCGCGGTGGTGACGATGGCGGTGTCGGGGCGGCCGGTGATGGCCGACTGCCCGCCCAGTCCGATGATGCTGCCCGATCCCTGCTCGATCATCCCCGGCAGAACGGCGTGGATGAGATAGAAAGCGGAGTGCAGGTTGGTCGCCATGACGCTCTGCCACTCCTCCACCGTCACTTCCAGGATGGGCTTGTGGGGGCGCACCGCTACGTTGCTCACCAGCACGTCCACCGTCCCCAGGGCGTCAATGCCCTCCGCGACCATATCCGCCACGCGGTCGGGGTCGGCCACGTCGCCGATGACGGTGTGGGTTTGGACACCCAGCTCGCGGCATTCCGCCGCCACCGCCTCCAGTTCCTCGGCTGACTGTCGGGTGTTCAGGATCAGGTTGGCGCCCTCGCGGGCGAAGGTTCGCGCGATTTCGGCGCCGATGTTGCGGCTCGCGCCAGTGATCAGAGCGGTTTTGTTTTCCAGTCGCATTTGTTGTCCTTGCAGTTCAGTCACTCAGCTCGGCCGTTCATATCCAACCACTTTCTAATGCGCCTTACAATTAGGCGCAGAAGGGATGCTAAAACACCTGTAGCGCCCACGATGCCGAGAACCCGGTCGATGTCGAAGTTATCGCCCTGACCTATCACCAGCACCACAATTACGGAAACAACCAAGACGGCTACAACTATGGCAAGAGTGACGGCAATTGCAATCGCGATATACCTCCAAGGCGCCACGAGCTATCTCGGCGCTCTGGCCTTGAACACCAGCGCTAAAACCATACCAATCCCCGCTACGCCCAGAAGCAATCCTGTTACGCCCAGCAGAGCCGCTCCCGCGATGGTAACCGGAGAACCTTCCGGCAGAAAATAGTGCCCAAGCACGAACAGCCCGCTACTGATGGCGTATGCCACCAGCGATGCGGTGAAAGCTTTGTCCCACATAGCAGTCATAGCACCGCCTCCAATATCTGCCTACATGAAATAGTAAGGACGCCGGTCGCGTTTGTCAAAATAAAAACGGGGGCGACACGATGGTCGCCCCCGGCAAGAAATTCGTTCTTTAGACAGCTTCAGTAAGGCCCGTACCCCGGCACGTTGATGCACGCCGCGATGTGGTCCGGCAGCACCTGCCGCGCCTCCGGGTTGACCCGCGAGCAGTCGTCCGTGGCGATGGGGCAGCGTGGGTGGAAGACGCAGCCGCTGGGCGGGTTCAGCGGGCTGGGAACCTCGCCGGAAAGAATGATCCGTTCCCGCTGGGCGTCCAGCACCGGGTCGGGAATCGGCACCGCCGACAGCAGCGCGCGGGTGTAAGGATGCTGCGGGTTCTCGTAGATGGCGTTGCGGTCGGCGATCTCCACGATCTTGCCCAGGTACATCACCGCGACCCGGTCGCTGATGTGGCGCACCACCGACAGGTCGTGGGCGATGAACAGGTAGGTGAGGTCGTACCGCTCTTGCAGGTCTTCCAGCAGGTTGATGATCTGCGCCTGGATGGACACGTCCAAAGCCGAAACCGGCTCGTCGCAGACGATGAAGTCGGGGTCAACGCTGAGCGCTCGGGCGACACCGATGCGCTGGCGCTGTCCGCCGCTGAACTCGTGGGGGAACCGATCCGCCATGTAGGGGTTCAAGCCCACGTTGTTCAGCAGTTCAGCCACCCGCTCGCGGTACTCCCGCTTGTTGTTGACCAAACCGTGCACGGCCAGGGGCTCGCCGATGATGTTTCCGGCGGTCATACGCGGGTTCAGCGAGCTGTAGGGGTCCTGGAAGATGATCTGCATCTGCCGGCGCATGGCCCGCATCTGGCCGGTTTTGGCCTGGGCGATGTCAACGCCGTTGAACCAGATCTGGCCATCGGTGGGGCGGTAGAGGCGCAGGATGCAGCGACCGGTGGTGGTCTTGCCGCAGCCCGACTCGCCAACCATGCCCAGGGTCTCGCCGCGACGCACGGTGAAATTCACGCCGTCGATGGCTTTGATGTAGGCAACCGCTCGTTGAAACAGGATGCCTGAGGTCACCGGAAAGTGCATCTTGAGGTCGCGAACGTCCAGCAGCAGGTCTTCCGCCGCCGGCGTCGTGGCGGCAGTTTGGGGCATCTCAGCAGTCGTCATCGTGAAACTCCCTTTTCAGGAATGTCATTGCCACCGGTAACCAAACTACGATGGTCGCGCCGGCGGCTAGGCGGTTCCCATGGCGTAGCTCAACGCCTGCACGCCCAGGATCTCCGAGCGCCAGCAGGCCGAAACGTGCGGCTCCTCAGAACCGTTGCTTTCCACCGGCATCAGCGGCGGAGCTTCCGTGACGCACTTGTCGATGGCAAAGCGGCAGCGGGCGCGGAATGAGCACCCCTGAGGCAGGTTGACCAGGTCGGGCGGCTGCCCCTCGATGGGCACCAGCTTGGCCGCCTGGCCCTCTTCGTCTATCAGCCGCTGGTCGAGCCTGGGCACCGAGTCCAGCAGTCCGACGGTGTAGGGATGGCGGGGGTTGGTGTAGATCTCGAACGCCGAGCCGCGCTCGATGATCTTGCCGGCGTACATGACATTCACCCGGTCGGCGTAGCGGGCCACGACGCCCAGGTTATGCGTGATGATGATGAGCGCGACGCCCAGGTCCTGGGTGAGGGACTTCATCAGCTCCAGGATCTGGGCCTGAATGGTCACGTCCAGCGCAGTGGTCGGCTCGTCGGCGATGATGAGCTGCGGGTTGCAACTCAGGGCCATGGCGATCATGACGCGCTGGCGCATGCCGCCGCTGAACTGGTGCGGATACTGCCGGATCCGGCGCTCCGGGTCGGGGATCCCAACCCTGGCCAGCAGATCGACGGCGTCCTTGCGGGCCTCGTCGCGGCTCTTGCCCAGGTGCAGCTGGATGGTCTCGGTGAGCTGCCGGTCCAGCGTCAACACTGGATTCAGGGATGTCATGGGCTCCTGGAACACCATGGCCATCTTTGCGCCACGTATGCGGCGCATGTCGTCCATGTCGATCTCCAGGATGTCCTCGCCGTCGAACAGGACTTCCCCGCCCACGGTTTTACCCGGGGGGTCCGGTATGAGGCGCATGAGAGAGAGCGCGCTCACGCTCTTTCCACAACCGCTCTCACCGACCAGCCCAAGGGTTTCGCCGGGCATCACCTCATAGGACACGTCGTCAACGGCTTTGACCACACCTTCGTAGGTGAAAAAGTACGTTTGCAGGTTCTTAACTTCAAGCAGCGGGTCCACTGCAACGCTCCTTATCCGGTAGTGATTGGCGCGGCGGCCAATCTAGCGGCGGTCTGGATACGGACTCTGGATATGTCCCTCACTCGTTTGCCAGCCTATGCTCCAATGATTTGTGGATGAGCCAAATTACCATAGGCTGCATACTGCTGCAAGCAGAATACGAGGCGACACAGGCTGCCGGCAACTGTCGCAAGCGCCTCATGCGTACCCAGTTTGCGGCGGGGAAACGTCAGAATCAGGATTTCCAAGATTTGAGGATTATCAGGATTGGAGTCGTTCTGCGATGGGAATCTCCCAATCCTGTCTAATCATAAAATCCCGCAAATCCTGATTCTGACGATTTGCGAAACCGGATACACAGGAGGTCAGTACACCACCTGCTCCGCCACCAGCGTGCTGAGGGCCGTTTCGTCCATGCCCAGCAGCTCTTGCAGCACGTACTCGTTGTGCTGGCCCAGCGACGGAGCCGGCGCGCGCACCGCCCCGGGCGTGTCGCTGAACCGCCAGGGCACACCGTAGACCATCTCGGCGCCGACGTGGGGGTGATCGATTTCCACGTAAGTCTCCCGTGCGTTCAGATGTGGGTCGGCGAACTGATCGGCAATGTTCATCACCGGCATGGCCGCCACTCCTGCCGCCTGCAACCTTTCCACCACCTGCTGCGGGCTGAAGTTGCGCGTCCACGCCGCGATGAAATCGTCCAGGTCACGCCGGTTGGTCCATCGGGACGATTTGTCGGCGAACCTGTCGTCATCAGCCAGGCCGTAGCGGTCAGCGTCATCCTTTTCGATGGCGCCGGCCAGCGCCCGCCATTCGTCCTCGGTGCGAACGGCGATGGCGACCCAGGCGTCCTCGCCGGCGCAGGGGTAATTGTTGTGCGGCGCGAAATCGGGGTCGTCGTTGCCGGGCGGAACCGGGATCTGGCCCGTCATCTGGTACTCCAGCATGGGCACTCCCAGCAACGCGGCCGTGCCCTCCAGGTGGGCGGCTTCCACGTACTGCCCCTGGCCGGTGCGGTTGCGGTGCCGCAGCGCCGCCGCCACCCCCAGCGCAGCGCACAGGGCAGCTACCGTGTCGCTCCACGCCGCTTGGAGTTCGCCCACCAGCGGCTCGCCTTCTTCCGGCGCATAACCCACCAGGCTCATCATGCCCGACATCGCCTGGATGATGGGCGCGTAGGCCACCATGTCCCGCAGCGGGCCGGTATCTCCGAAGGCCGGCATGGATGCCACGATGATGTCCGGCTTGACCCGGCGCAGGCTGGCGTAGTCCATGCCCAGCCGTTCCAGCACTCCCGGGGAGAAGTTCGCCAGCACCACGTCGCTGACCGAGGCCAGCCGTTGCAGAATGGCGCGGCCGGCTTCGGTGCGCAGGTTCAGCGTCACGCTGAGCTTGTTCCGGTTGAGGCCGTGAAACACCGGCTGCAATTCGGGCCAGAGGCCGCGGTCTCCGCCGGTCAAATCTTCACCGACCATTGGCCGCCCCAGTCTCATCCCATCCATGCGCGCCCGGCTCTCTACCTTGACCACCTCCGCGCCCATGTCTGCCAGCAAGTGCCCCGCCATCGGCCCGGCCCAGGCGGAGCCCAGGTCCACGATGCGTACGTTGCTCAAAGGGAGGCGAGCCATCTGACTGCCGGAAACCGTCATCCGCCCAGCACATCCGCGTTGTGTTGCCCCAGCAGCGGTGCGGGGCGAACGATGCGGTGCGGCGAACCGTGCAGCCGCACCGGAGCGCCGGGGTAGCGGAAACCGCCGGCCTCGGGATGTTCCGACTCGACGAACCAGTCCCGTTGGTGCAGGTGAGGCATTTCCAGCGCCTCGTCCATGGTCAGCACCGGCGCGCAGGGGATGCGGTTTTCCAGGCACAGCCGCAGGATCTCCTCCTTGTCGTGTTCCATGAACCAGGGCGCAATCAGGTTTTCCGCCTCCTCCGGATATTGGTCGCTCATGGCGCGCCGGTCCCGGTAGCGCGGATTTTCGGTCCAGTCCGGGTCGCCCATCAGGTGCAGGAACCGCTGGTACTGTTCCATCTGCGGCGCGTCAATGCACACGTAGCCGTCCCGGCAGGGCAGAACGCAGTTGGGAAATAGACCCAGTCGCATCCGGTTTCCCGAGCGTGAGCCGGCGATCCCGCGATAGATGAAGGTGGGCAGGTGGTAGCCGGTCAGCAGCGTGCTGATCACCCCCGAATCGGCGACGTCGATATACTGCCCCCCGGCGTCCTCTCCGTCGCCGGCCAGGTTCGACTCCCGGGCCAGCAAAGCGACAATCGCGGCGTAGGCTCCGCCCAGGCCGGCGAGATACCCTGCCTGACGGTCCGGCGTGGTGAGCGGCTCCCGGTGCGGATGCCCCGTGCCGAAGCTCATACCGCTCAGGGCGTTCACCTGAAGGTCATAGCCGGCGTACTCCCGGTAGTCGCCGGCACGGCCGTAGGGAGACAGCGAAACGGTGATCAGGCAGGGATACCGAACTCGCAATTCCTCGGCGGCTATGCCGGCGGTTGCCAGCGTGGCGTAGGCCTGGTTTTCAACAAATATGTCCGTGTCAGCCAGCAAGCGGTGGAGCTGTTCTAACCCATCCGGTGTGTTGATGTTCAGAGTCACCCCGCGCTTGCCCAGGTTGGCGAACAGGAACAGCCCGCTGCGCTCTGGATGTTGCACTCCGCCGGGAAATGGTCCGGCGTGGCGTGCCGCGTCCCCTTCCGGTGGCTCCACCTTCACGACCTCCGCACCCATCTCGGCCAGTACCTTGGCGCAAAACGGCGCCGATACCATCTCCCCCCACTCGACCACGCGAACGCCATCCAGCGGCGCGGGCGATTGGCTGGAAGTCGAGTATGACGGGGGCGTTGCCGACGCGGACGACATGACCTGGTAAACCGCTAATGTGAGTCTTGCTTCACCAAAAAGATAACCGCGCGGGAGTATATGGCTGGAAATGCGCCGGCGCAACGGCAATCCGAAACTCACGATCACCCAAGTTTGCGGCCGGGAAAAGTCAGAATCAGGATTTTCAAGATTTGGGGACTATCAGTATTAGAACCGTTCTGCGATGGAGACCTTCCAATCCTGACCAATCATAAAATCCCGTAAATCCTGGTATCTTTGGAACAGCCAGGACGCGGCAGATCGTCAATCCTGGGGCTCGCTGTGCTAAGCCGTGAATCAGCCAGGTCGCCGCGCCGTTCACCCTCGGCTAACCCGAACAGTTGTGGGGGTACGCCCCCGTATTGCAAGGCTGGGTAGTCCGGGACTTGGCACCGGGACTTGGCACATTGAGGTACGGGGAGTGTAAAACATCATGACCGTAGGAACAATCATCGTCATCGACGTAGCCAAGGGGGACTTGGACTGCTGGCTGCATCCGGCGGGCCAAGCCTGGCGCCGCGACCGCACCGTGTATGCGCAAGCTGCTGACGATCTGCAACGCCATCATCAAAGCAGACATCCCCTGGCAAGCGCCTATTGCCGCCTAACCACTTGACCATCAAGACAGTTGCTGATTCTGACGATTTACGAAAATGGGTACTGCACTCTCAACGTTGGAGAAGCGATATGAGCGCAATCGAAACCTGGGGCGAGATGGTGCGGGTGGAGCACGCCCAGTCGGACCGCAGGCGCGGCGTGCGACCCACCGACACCTGGAACCAGTTCGCCGCCCAGTTCAAGGCCGACCCCCGCCGCACCGACGACCGGACGGTGGAGGCGCTCCGCTCGCGCCTGATCCCGGGCGAAACCCTCCTCGACATCGGCGCCGGCGGCGGACGTCTGGCCCTGCCCCTGGCGCTGACCTGCAGTGCAGTCACCGCCGTTGAGCCGTCGCCCAGCATGTGCGCCGTGCTGCGGGAGACCGCCGCGGAGTACGGCATCGAGAACGTCTCCATCGTCGAGTCCGGCTGGCTGGACGCCGACGTCGAACCCGCCGCCGTCGCCCTGTGCAGCCATGTGGTCTACGTCATCGAGGACATCGGAGCCTTCGTCCGCAAGATGGACCGCCACGCCCGCCGCCTGGTTATGGCCGTGGTTTTTGAAGCCTCGCCGCTGTCTCAGGTCTACGGGCTGTGGGAGCAAGTCCACGGCGAAACGCGCCACGCCCTGCCGTCGCTGCCGCATTTCCTGCCGGTGCTGGACGAGCTGGGTATCAAACCCCAGGTCACCGAGCTGGACCAACAGCCGCCGCGCACGTTCACCAGCATCGAAGAAGCCCGCCAAGCCGTCGCCCGCTGGCTCTTCGTAACCCCCGAAACCGACGCCATGGACCGTTTGGAGCGGGTGCTGGAAGACGCGCTGCGCGAGGAGAACGGTGCTTGGCAGATTGATGGGGCACAGCCTTCACGGCCAAACATCGTGTCGTGGGAAACCGCCAACCGTTAGATTTCCCGTCAAAGACCGCTCATGCCGATCAAAGTGACGGGCGGTCAAGGGCAAAAGAAAATCCCCACTCAAAGTAGGGATACATTGGCACCGGCGGAAGGAATCGAACCCTCGTTTTCGGTTTTGGAGACCGATGCGTTACCACTACACCACGCCGGTACGCTCAAACTATTCTAGCAACCACTCGTATCTCGCGCAACACGGGAGTCGTTCACCGTCGTTACTGTGGGCGCGTAACCGGCGGTGGAGACCACTGCCGGAGCATGCCCCACCGGCCGGTTCAGCCATCCCGACCACAGGAACACGATGAAGATCAGCAGCGCCATGGCGACCACCACCGCCAGCGCCAGGCAACCAAACCGCGCCATTGAATGCCGGAGCTACGAGGCCGGGATGACCGGGAGCCGCAGCCGTGAAGGGTACTGCTCGTTGTGCATGATCGTCTGCACCGCCGGCACGCACTCCGTGGCCGCCCAGGGATCGCCGGCCGTGTTGAAGTTCCGGTCGAACCTGGGGAAGTTGCTGCTGCTGATCTCCAGGCGAACGCGGTGGCCCGCCTTGAACACGTTGCTGGTCGCTACGAGGTCGATGGTGTATTCCTCCACCGCTCCCGGCGTGACCGGCACTGCCACGTCCGTGCCCTTCCGATAGCGTCCGCGCATTATCCCGTCCACTAGCGCCCGGGCCGCGCCGCACGGCTCCACGTCCACCAGCTTGGCGGTGAAGTCGGTATCCGCCCCGGTGGTTGCGGCAAACAGCGTCACCGTGAGCGGCCCCGTGACTTCGAGGTCCTCCGCCAGCGGTGGCGTGGTGTAGCACAGCACGTCGCTGCGGTTCTCGATGAACTGCTGGTCGTAGGACCCGCCCGGCACGAAGGACGGCCCGCAGCACAGCGGCCCGCCCCGCGTCGGCACCGGATCCCGCGGGTCGTACAGGAACACGTCCGCCGCCTCATCGCCCGGCGCGTCCACCGAGAGCCCGCCATCCCCCGACGACGTGTTGGCCCGACCGCCGCTGTGCAGGTAATAGTCGGTGTACTGCGTCCGCTCCAGCGGCCATTCCTGCTCGTTGCGCCACTGGTTGTCGCCCATCACGAAGATGCGCACCGGCGCGCCGTCGTTGGCCCCGTTTTCTTCGCCCTTCAGCCAGTGGTCGAACCACTGCAAATGGATCCCGTCGGTGTCGATGGCCGGCCCCGCCGCGCCCAGCCCGAAGAAGAAGTCGCCGGAGGTCTCGCCGAACGGGCCGTGATGCCACGGACCCACGATCAAACGCTGCCCGTCCCGGGCCGCGGCGTCCTCCGCCTGCTTGCGCATCCCCGCGAAGTTCCGCAGCGTGCCCAGCAGGAAGATGTCGTGCCAGCCGCCGATGTGCAGCGCCGGCGTGGTGATGTGCGGGTAGTGGTCCTCGATCCGCCAGCGCTTCCAGTATTCGTCGCTGCTGGAGTGCTTGATCCAGTCGTAGAAGTAGCCGGCCAGTGGCTCCTTGAGGTGCGGCAGGTCCACGATGGGCTGGTGCCGGAAGGCGCAATCCAACTCGTTGAACGCCGCCAGCAGGCCCTCTCGCGTCCCCTCGGGCACGTCGTGGCGGCTGCTGATCGCCCCCAGGTTGGCCATGGTCAGTTGCCGCATGGTCCACGACAGGGCGAAGCCCCACGCCAGCGCGCCGCCCTGGTACGTCCAGCCCTCGTAGTAGTCCGACGCGGTGATGCCCGGCGCGATGCAGGTCAGGGCCGGCGGGTTGGTGATGGCGCAGAGCCACTGGGTCGCCCCGACGTACGACCGCCCGAACATGCCCACCTTGCCCGTGCTCCACGGCTGCTCGGCGCACCAGCCCACCGTGTCGTAGCCGTCGTTGGGCTCGTCCAGGAACGGGTAGAACTCGCCCTCCGAGGCATAGCGGCCCCGGGTGTCCTGGACCACCACCACGTAACCGTGAGACACGGCCCGCAGCACGTCCAGGCCGCCGCCCACGCCCTGGAACTTGTCGTAGGGCGTGCGTTGGAGCAGCACGGGAAACGCTTCGTCTCCATCGGGACGGTACACGTCGGCATACAGGGTGACGCCGTCCCGCATCCTGACCGGCACGCCGAATTCGCTGGAGATCTTGGTATAGGGGCCCATCAACTCAGCTGGCATAACGTCACCTCCCGGTTGGCGACATTATACACAGCGCAACCGCGCGCTCACGTGTATCCAGTTTGCGGCGAGGAAACGTCAGAATCAGGATTTTCAAGATTTACGGATTTTCAGGATTGGGAGATTTCCATCATGGGACGATCCCAATCCTGAAAATCATAAAATCCCGTGAATCCTGATTCTGACGAAATACGAAAATGGGCACACATGAGGCCTACTGCGTCCGGAACTGCGGAGCCATCAGGCCCACCTGAAGCGAGGGCGGCAGGTTATTGCGCGTTACCTGCATCCGGCCCTGTGCCTGCAGACTGCCCTCGGCCACGCCCAGTTCCCGCAGGAACGCCTCCGGCCCCTCCGGCTCAACCGCCGAGGGCTCCCGCTCCGCCCGGTAGTGCATGGGGATCAGCCACTTCGCGTCCAATTGCTGCGCCGTCTGGTTGATGGCCCGATAGGACAGCAGGCTGTGGTCGGACCCGCCGGCCGGCGCCAGCACCACGTCGGCCGGCCCGATGAGGTCGATCTGCTGCGCGGTGAGCGGCTGGGTGATGTTTCCCAGGTGGCACACGTTGATGCCGTCCAGCGCGATGGCGAAGGCCACGTTGCGCTTGCTGCGGGGTGTGCCCTCGGACAGCGGTGTCATCACCGCGCGGATCGTGATCCCCTGGAACTCGTACTCGCCGGGCGTGTCGAACACTCGAGGCCGGCCGTCAACCTCGCCCACGCTGTTGTGCATGGGGTCGTTGTGGCTCACGGTGACCCCAACCGCGTCGATCGTCTGCCTCGGGTCGATCTGCACCCCCAGGCCACCCACGCCGGAGGCATACGGGTCGGTGATGATCGACAGGCCCGCGTTCGACGAACGCAACCGGAAGCAGGCGTGTCCCAGCCAGTAGATGTCCATGGGTTGCTGCGTTAAGGTCGGGTTTTCAGGATCAGGTTCGCAAGAGCGCCCGGAAGCGGCCGTGAAGGGAAGGGAACAGCGGTTCGCGCCTGCATTGTCCTACTATCGTAACACCGGCCCTACCCGGGTCAAACGCAGCGGCTTGAGCGTAATAGTTCGGAGTTGGTGTTCGACTTGCCGTGGAGCGCCGCGCCGGCAGGGCGTCGATGTTACCGGCCCTCGCGCAGCCGGCGCAACTCTGCTGCCAGCTCCCGCACTTGGGCCTCGGCGGTTTCGGCGCGGGCCCTTTCCGATTGAAAGGTCGGGATGTGCTCCCCGGTGGCCGGGTCATGCCAGCCCAGGCGGCCGTCCTCCGCCCGCAACAGCACGTTCAGCGCCGCGCTGTAGCCCTGGAACACCCCGGGCGCGATTTCGCTCAACTCGATCTCTTCATACCTGCCGTCCACCAGCCGGTAACCCCGCAGCGTGAACCCGTGGAACCGGCCCTCGCTGTCGAACAACCAGTATTCAGATACCCTCAGCCGCTCGTAGTAATCCTTCTTCACCCCCCGGTCAGCGCTGGCGGTGTGCTGGGACGCTACTTCCAGGATAAAGTCCGGCGGCTTGCCCTGTTCGGAAATGACATAGCCGTTGCTGGCCCGGTAGGCGGCGGGGTCGGCGTCGAAGGCCACCAGCAGGTCCGGGTAGCGGCTGTCGCCGGCGTCGAAGTCCGGGCCGAGTATGACGTAGCGGTCGCCGGTGACCAGGGTGGTGTCGTGGTTGCCGAGGTACTGCGACAGGTGGTGGGTCTGGCCGGGATCGTGCAGATGTTCAAAGGAGGTCATGTCGTCAGGGTGGCGCTGCGGGATATCGGGGAGGACGAGAGAGGTGGTGGTCATGGCGAGCCTCGATGGGTCAGGCGACGGTATGGCGGAGAGCGGCGTCGGTGAACGCATCATACCACTGCGCCGGCTGCCCTCGGCGGCGAGCGATGAAGCGGCTTCGTCATCGTGAAAGGCGCATAGTTGCTGTTGACAAATCAATATTTGCAAATTTTTAGAAAATTACTAAAATATCGCCGCGAAAGCTGCCGCGGGTTAGCGCGGCATTGCCCCAATCCCCTCAGATCAGCGCCAACGGTATCTGCATCATGAAGCATCTCATCTCGTCTCATCGAGTGCCAGCACGCCCTCGGCTGTTTTGGATTCATTGGATCGTTGCGCTGTCGGCGGTGCTGCTTTTCTGGGTAGGCAATGGAACGCTCGCAGAAACCAGTTATGCGCCCACGAGCGCAGCGACGGTTTGGGACCTGGCGGAACCGGATGATCTGGTCGCCACATCCCAGGGCGACGATGCCACGGCTTTCCGGGAAGAGGAGGCGGGCTTTTCCGCACATTACCGCGTGCCCGATCACTTCGAGGGCGACGGGCCAGATGACTTACGGCCGCGGCTCGATGTAATGGCAATCACCGATACCCTGTTGGAAGAACCGAAAGGCCCGGATGATGAATCGAACGCCAATCGCCTTGGGGCCGGCCGCCACGTGGATTCAGGGGGCAATTTCGGCATTGTTGAGTTGCCGATGGTCGCGGCGCGGAGCGTCGGCAGCGTAGCGCCGCCCAGATTGGTGACGGTGTATTACGATGATCGCGGTTGGGTTGTGGCGTATTTGCCGGCGGACGAACCGGCGGCGGGCATCTGGAAGTACGATCCGCAGGACCAAGACCAACAAGTAAACAACCTGGAGCAGAACCTGTTGGTGCTTGCCATCAACGAGGTGTTAGACGCCGCCAGGGAGCGCGTACCTGAACCTGAAATCGTAGACGCGGACCACGAGACGGTCGGCTATTACCACTGGCAACACCCGGAGCACAATGCCTTCGTGCTGTTCAGCCATGAGTCCAACGGAGGCACGTCCGATCCGGTCAGGTTCGTGGTACCGCCAACCATCGAGAGCATCGTGGCGTCGGCGTCGGTATTGATTACCAGCCCTCCCACGCCGGACCAAACCGGCGTAACCGCCGAGTTAATGGTGGACGATGGCGCGATGGTCACGGCTCAGCAACCGGATCGACTGGCCGTCTCGGGGTTTACGCTGGAGCGAACCGACGAAGCCAGCCGCCTCTACGAAGTCACGGTCACCGTCGATGACGAGGCGACCGCAGCCGGCGCGGTCATGTTGGTGTACACCAAGCCGAGCAGCTGACGTTAGGGCAGGCAAGCCCCCGGACCCTGTTTACTGGGCTCAATCGTGAACGGCGTTCGTCCGCTGGCTCTGGTCCTGGCGGCGCTGGCCGTCTCCGTGGCTTTGGCGTCCATGTGGCCCCATCTCGCCGGCGGGCAAGCCTCCCTTCCCGTCGAGGTTGTGGAAGGCGCGACCCCGCAGCAGCAGGACTGCGACCGAGATGACGACGTGAGCGTCACGATATCAAGTCAATGGGGAGTAATTGAGCGTACAACCTACACACTAAAAGACCCACCAGACTATAAGGCTGGAGATGACATCCGGATAAATTTCGATGTCACTAATTCCAGTTGTGACATACCAGTCGACGTTACGGTCGGATTGCGTGGCTCCGAAAGCGATGCGCCAATTCATAACATCGACGCGACAGATGACATGGCCTGCTTCGAGGGGTGCACTATCAGCGCCGGAGAGACACTAAACGGCAACGTCGGATGGGATCTGGGCAAGCATCCCAACGCCACCGGCGAAAAAGTGGTCGCCACCATCACCATTACCGCGCCGCAAGGTTTTGTCGATGCCAATCCGGACAACAACACTGCCACATCTTATCAAGAGATTAACATCGTCAACGCAGGGCAGGAGTCGGCCCCGGACATTGCCGTCAAGTCAGTCACGGCTACCGAGGACCCTGTTGTAGTCGGGGAGACGATAACTTTCACCGTAACGGTACAAAACGAGGGCGACGCGGACGCGGAGACGAAAGTGATCCTCGACCACGGCGCAGGTACGGCGGAACTGGATTCTAAAACGGTCTCCGCCCTTACTGCTGGACCCGAGCAAACCGTAACGCTGGAGTGGGACACCAACGGGGCGGCAGCGGGCGAACACAGTCTGCGGGTCCTGGCTCAAACCGAGGGCGACGACAACGCTGACAACGACAGTGGGACGGTCACCGTAACCCTGGTGAAGCCGACGGTAGACGTCACCGTCAAGTCCGTCAAAGCGGACCCGACGGAAGCGATGATCGGGGAGCCGATTACCTTCACCGTCACCCTGGAGAATGCCGGCAACGTTCCGGCGCCGTGGCCCGGCGTGGCGCTGTTCGACGCGAACGCCACCGAAGACGCTGAGCCGCTGGCATCGCAAAAGGCAGATACCAGCATCGCCGTGGGCGACGAAGTCATCGTTGAGATCCTTTGGGACACTTCCGAAGCCGTGCCGGGAGAACGCAATCTGCGCGTGCTGGCCCAAACCAATAAGGACAACAATCCCGACAACGACCGCGCCAGCGTCACCGTCACGCTGATCGCCCCGGTGGACGTGGCGGTGGGCGTTGCCGAGCCTCCGGCGGTTTCGGCCATCGCCGGCAATCTCGTAACCGTGCCCTTTACTGTGACCAACTCCAGCGAGCATGACGCCGGCGAGGTGACGGTCAGCCTGTACGTCAGGCAAAGCGACGCGGCGCCGGAGCGGGGTGAGCCCACGGATACGGCGACCCTATCGGCATTGGCCGTGGGTAAACCGGCGTCGGGCACGTTGACTTGGGACACGTCAACGTCCGCAGTGGGGGATTATGAGTTGGAGGTGGTTGCCGAGACCGCCGGGGATACCGACGAAAGCAATAACTCAATCACGGCCTACATCGAGCTGCGAAACTGGCTCGTGCTCAAAAACGTCACTCCGGAGACTGCCGAGGCCGTCACCGGCGATACCATCAGTTTCACCGCACAAGTTGAAAACGTTGGGCAAGAAGAGCTGAAAGACCTGACCGTTGTCCTCAGCGAGTCCCAGGTAGAGACCCTGATCGACTCCGCGACGATTGACGCCATGGCCTCCGGCGGTACGGGAGACGTCACCGTGGAGTGGGACACTGCCGGGCAGGATGTGGGCCAAGTTCACGTGTTCGTCTCCGTCGGGGCGGAAGGCCAGGTTCCCGATGAAGATGACACTCAGACGGCCAGCGTAACTTTTCGCAATCCTATAGCGTTGTCATCGGCAACGCCGGCATTCGCGGACAACATTGCGGGAATACCGGTGTCAATCAACGTCCAGGTCCTCAACGAAAGTGATGCTGATGTCGGCGACGTAAAGGTTGGCCTGTATGTCGGGGATTCCGATAAGGCGAGCAGCATCGCGTCTATAGAATCGATAACGGCCGGCGAGACGGGCGCGGCTGTCCTGGAGTGGGATACCACTAATGTGGGACCCGGCAAGCCCGAACTGAAAATCGTCGCCAGCATGGATGGCTATAGCGGTGATCCAAATGACGAGTTGCCATTGCCCATAACTCTGCGCGACCCCGTTATGGACGTCGAGCTGAGAGCGGCAACGATCAATCGCAATGTGGCCGCCATCGGTCAGACGCTGGCCCTGACGGCAACGACCGTTAACGATGGGGAGGCTCCGGTCGAGGTACCGGTGATCCTGTACACGATCCAAGACTATGGTAGCGAGGAACAGACTACGGAAGTGTCAAAGAATACGTCGCCGCTCATCGCGCCGGGTTCCAGTGAGGAGGTGACGCTGCTGTGGGATACCACCGGCGAAGAAATCGGCGCCTACACACTGAAAGTTGCCGCTGAACTTCCTGAGGACGCCACCGACGATGATAACGAGGAGCTGATCGAGATTGAGCTCTTCCATCGCGTATTCGAGGGTAATGACGCGCCCGAAAGCTGCATTGAAGACGTTCAGGTAACCGTCGATGCGGTCAGAGATATCGGGGGGCAGCAACGGGCGTCGCCCGATTACCAGGTTGGCGAAAACCTGCGCGCCGTTTACACGGTCTATAACTACAGCTGCGATACGGACGTTGCCGCCGCAGTCACCATGAGCGGCCCCAAGGGTCACGCTATCAGCGACCCCGCCGCGCTCTGCTTCTCCAATTGCACTGTGCCATTTGGAGGCAGGGTGGAGGGCGAAGTCGCGTGGACCATTCCGACGCTGCCGGCCTTGAGCGACCAACCGATCAGCGCTTCAGTCACCGTTGTCAGCCCGAGCGACTTCGCGGACGCCAATGAAGCCAACGACTCCGCCGAGTCAACAGACCGGATGAACATCGTCCATCCCGGCGATATTCTGCTGGATCTAGGGGAAGAGACGGGCAACAAAGTCAGCACACGCCGCACGTTGACCGGCCCGGAATTCGGAACGGTGGACGTGCGACTGGTTTCGGCCAGCCCACTGCAGACTGCTTTGCCGTTCGCTGCCGCAACCGTCGAAGTCGCCGTTGAAGTGGCAAATGACGGGCCGACGACCGAACCGGCTGTGATTCGGTTCGTTCTGGCGGCTGATGACGGCACGGACCCGCTCGAATTGCACCGGCACACGATGGTGATTCAAAACGGCCAAAACAGGACTGAGACCGTGGCAGTGCCGCTGCGGGACGTGCTGCCCGGCGTCCATACCGTTGCAGTCCTGCTTTCGGCGGCAGTCGACCAATCCTTGGAAAACAATGCGGCGACCGTTGAAATCACCCGCGCAGACCCGCTGGTGAACGTCGAGATGGAAGATGTTGCCGTTTCGCCGGACGTGCTGATCCTGGGTGACGATGCCACGGTGTCCCTGGAGGTCCGAAACGCAAGCGAGATCGCCCTGCCCCTGAGCCTGGAATTGTATGTGGACGACGATGCCGAACCGATAGCCGCGAAAACTATCGACGAGCTGGCGCCAGACGGTCAATCTGAGGAGCTAATTGTCTGGCGTGTACCGGCCTCGGCACGAATGTTGGGGAAACGCACGCTGCGGTTGGCAGCATCCTCGGAAGAATTCGGCGCCCTCGCCAACACCGATACAGACGTCACCTTTCACATTGACGCCGAGATACTCCGCATCAATGCCTCGCCGACAGAGACCGTAATGCGAGGCGAAGAAGTAGCGGTTGAGGTGGAGGTGCAGAACAACGGGCCAGCCACGGTGAACGTGCCGGTAACGCTGCGCTTCCCTTCTGCTACCAAGAACCCTGAGACCCGCAGTCCGTCAGTACCAGCGGAGGCCACCGAGACGGCTCGTTTCACCTGGAAAACCCGAGACTATTCCGTCGGCGATCACATGCTAACCGCTACCGTACCCGATCAGCACAACATCGCCAACGGCGAGACATCGATGGAGTTGCCGTTCCGCGTCTCCCGGCTGGCGGTCACGGCAACGATTGTGGATGTCTCGGTATACCCGGAGACGCCTTCGGTAGGCGAGCCGGTTTCGATAGCGGTGACCGTCCGCAACGACGGGCCGGTTGCGACCAGAATCCCGATCACTCTGCATTTCCCGCCGGGCGGCCGGCAGCCGGATAGCAAGAAACCGCACCTGGATCCGGGTGAAATGGGGACGGTGGTTTTCGAATGGCGCACCGGCAACTACCGGCTGGGGACGCACCGGTTCCTCACCGAGGTAGCCGCCGTAAACTCTCCTCGACGACATTTCACGGTTGGTCTGCTGCCGACCGTAGAAAACGTCGCCATTATTGGCATGGGAACGTACCCGGTCGAAACGGCCATGGTGGGCGAGCCGGTGGAGGTATGGATTGACGTGCGCAACGACGGGCCGCTTGCCATCAGGGTTCCGGTTCGGCTCACGTTTCCGTCTGACGATAAGAAACCGGAGCAGGATTCAGAACTAATTGAGCCGGGAGAAATCGCAAGCTACAGTTTCACGTGGAGGACCGGCAATTACGAACCCGGCACCCATACTTTGCAGGCAGCAATTCCGCTCCGCGACAACGCCACGCTGGGACGTACCACCGAGGAAATCAGGTTCGCCCTGACGCCTCTGATAATCAACGCGACAATCGTGGACATTGTGGTCAGCCCTGAAGCCTCGCGTGTCGGCGAACCGGCGACCATTACGGTGACCGTGCGCAATGATGGCCGAATCCCCGCCAACATCCCGGTTACGTTGCACTTCCCGACGGGCGGCAGACAGCCCGAACCTCGCAGCCCCCGTGTAGATGTCGGGGATACAGGCAAAGCCGTGTTCACCTGGCACACCGGCCGTTATGAGCCGGGCATGCACGCTTTCAGAGTGGAAGTGGCCAGTGATCCGCCAATATCACGCCAGTTCAACGTCGAATTGGTCCCGCCCATCGTCGACGTTGCCATCGTCGGTATCAGTTCCGACCCGGCAGATACTGCTGCTCAAGGGCAGCAGGTCAAGGTCTCGGTGGATGTGATCAACAACGGCCCGTCCGCCCTGAATGTGCCGGTGCAGCTCGCTTTCCCGTCGGATGAAAAGCTGCCTGCACAAAAGTCGTCGCGCATCGGACCGCGGCAAACCGCGCGGGTTGAGTTTATCTGGAAGACCGCCAACTACGACGTCGGCACCCATCTGCTGACGGCAACTCTCTTGGCGGACTACAACATCGCTGAGCTGGACACATCGGCAATAATCCAGATCGCACTGGTTCCCTCCCAATTGACGGCGTCCATCATCGACATCTCCTGGAGCCCCAACTCCCCGTCGGTAGGCGAGCCGGTTTCGATAGCGGTGACGGTTCGCAACGACGGGCCGGTAGCGGCCAGAATCCCGATCACTTTGCACTTTCCGTCAGCGGACAAGCAACCGAAAACCCGGAGCCCGCGGGCGGATCCCGGCCAAACCGAAACCGCGACGTTTGACTGGCTCACCGGCAATTACGCTGTGGGCACGCACCAGTTCCGTGTCGAGCTAGCGGATGTCGACGTTCCCGATCAACGCTTCACGGTTGAGCTGCTGCCCATTGTGGAAAACGTGGCCATTGTCGGCATGGGCACATACCCGGCCGACACCGCAATGGCGGGCGAGCCGGTGGAAGTGTGGATTGACGTGCGCAACGACGGACCGCTTGCCATTTACGTCCCGGTTCGGCTCACGTTCCCATCGGCCAGCAAAAGCCCTGAAACCAGTTCACCGCGCGTGGGCCCGGGCGAAACCAGGAGGGTCGGGTTCGAGTGGAAAACTTCCAACTACGAACCAGGCGTTCACACCTTGAGCGCAGCGATCCTGCTGCATAACAACATCACTGTGGGGCAGACTACCGAAGAAATCAGGTTCGCCCTGACTCCCCTGGTAATCAACGCGACAATCGTGGATATTGCGATCAGCCCGGAAGCCCCGCGTGTCGGCGAACCGGCGACCATTACGGTGACCGTGCGGAATGATGGCCGGATTGCTGCCAACATCCCGGTCACCTTGCATTACTCGTCAGCGAACAAGCAGACCGAACCTCGCAGTCCCCGTGTAGATGTCGGGGACATAGGCGAAGCCGCGTTCACCTGGCACACCGGCCGCTACGAGCCGGGCATGCACGATCTCAGAGTGGAAGTGGCCAGCGATCCGCCATCTGCACGCGAGTTCACCGTCGAGGTGTTGCCGCCGATTGTCGACGTTGCCATCGTCGGCATGGGCTCCGACCCCAGCGAGTCGGCGGTCAGAGGGCAGACCGTGAAAATCTGGGTGGACGTGATCAACAACGGCCCGCTTGCGCTCAACGTTCCAGTGCAGCTCTCATTCCCGTCCAGCGACAAGCAGCCGGAGCGAGAGTCCCCGCTTATCGAGCCGGGGCAGACCGCACGGGTGGAGTTCACCTGGAAGACCTCGAACTACGGCGCCGGGGAGCATCTGCTGACCGCCACAGTTATGGCCGAGCACAATATCACCGAGTTGGCAATATCCGCCACGATCCAGATCAGGCTCGTCTCTCCCCGGTTGGCTGCTTCGATAGTGGACATATCCTGGGATCCTGCTTCTCCGGTAGTTGGCGAGCCGGTTTCCATAGAGGTGACCGTGCGCAACAACGGTTCGATCGCGGCCAACATCCCCGTCAAGCTGTACTTTCCGTCAGGGAACAGGCAACCGCAAACGAGGAGACCCCGCGTCACTCCGGGGGCCGTTGGCACGGCTTCGTTCACCTGGCGCACCAGCCGCTACGATCCGGGTGATCACGTGTTCCGCGTGCAGATCCCTGGCGTCGCGGGCGCGGCAAAAACGTTCGAGATAGAACTGCGGCCGCCCGAAGTTGATTTCGCCGTCGTCGATGTCAAGGCACCGGATCCATTGCATCCGATTGTCAAAGGCGATTGGGTCGAAATAACCGTCGTAGTACAGAACCGGGGGCCATACGCCGGCCGAGGCAAGGTCTATCTGCTGGACGCGGCCGATCTCGATACGATGTACGAGCAAAGCGCAAGCCTGGAGCCCGGCGAGACCAGAAGTGTAGAGTTCACTTGGAAAACGCTGCGGTACCCGGTGGGCGGCTACGAATTGCTGGCTCGCGTCGAAGCGGAGTATGACGCCGACCCCGACAACGACGAGTCGGATCGAGTGCCCGTCCACCTGCTGACCGACCGAGATATTACTGTCGGTTTTGGCAACAGCGCCCAGCCTTCCATTTTTGCCGACCCCACATCGAACCCTGATTTGAGGTCTGCTCCACAATATCCTAATGAAATTCAGGTCAACGGCGGCAGTCCGTCCCAGGTTGACACCATCAACAGTCTCGCGCCGGCCCCGGCGATGGGCGTGCCACCGATGCCAACGGGTGTGAGGTATGATCCGGCCAGGATGTACTGGCGGTGGCGAGCGGCCCAGATTTCTCCGTGGGAATGCGCGAGGTACCAGCGGACAGTCGAGGAGAGCCTGCCGCGCGCCGTAATATGTCCGCGAGCGCCGGCGCTGGTGCGTTAGGGGCTGTGGACAAAAACGGAACCTGCTTGCCTGGCGGAGGGCCGCTCCCCCACCTGACGACCCAAGGAGTTTCGTCGCTGGCATCGACATATTCAACGATGCTCAGACGCTCGTAAAATGATACCCTGAACGGCCCGTTTGGTGACCTTCACCGTTGAACTGGAGCACAACCATGAACCAACTGCTCAAAGAAGCCTTTGACCGTGCCGCAGTCCTGCCTCCTGAAGAACAAGACAGATTCGCCAAGTTTCTACTGGCTGAACTCGACGCCGATCAGGAGTGGGAGCAGCTACTCGCCCTGCCCGAGTCCGACGAATTGCTGGACCACCTTGCCGACCAGGCACTGTCAGAGCACCGGGCAGGGAGGACTACTTCCCTGAACCCGGCAGACCTGTAGGCATGCGCTCCTTTACCCAAAGCAGCTTCTGGGATGCCTACCACCGGTTGCCGGACCATATAAAAATCCAGGCCAGACGCGCCTATACGTTGTTTGGGGAAAACCCTGACCATCCGAGCCTGAACTTCAAACGCGTCGGCAGGAGAAACTCTGTCTACTCGGCGCGCATCAGTGCTGGATACCGCGCCCTGGGTGTGATGGATCAAAACGACATCATTTGGTTCTGGATAGGCCCGCATCACGAGTACGACCGACTCCTCCGACGCAACTAATACCCGTGAATGCCACCTTTGAACCGGGCCGTGCTCAATGTGTCCGCGAGCGCCGGCGTTGGTCCGCTGATCCTACGGCATCACCACCGCGTCCCGCAGCACCTCGACCAGGTGGCGGGCCCGGCGTCCGGCGCCGTGCTCCACCTGCTGACGACAGGACACGCCCATGACCGCGACCTCGGCGTCGGGTTTGGCGGCGATGGCCGGGAACAGGGACAGGCCACCGATCTGCATGGAGATGTCGTAGTGCTCCTTCTCGAACCCGAAGGAGCCGGCCATGCCGCAGCAGCCGGCGTTGATCAGCTCAGATTTGTAGCCCGATGGCATGTTGAGCACGGCCATTGAGCTGGCGGTGCCGACCATGGCCTTCTGGTGGCAGTGACCGTGGAACAGCACCTGCTTCTCCAGGTTGGAGAATTGGAGGTCCAAACGGCCATCGGCTTTCGCGTTGGCAAGGAACTCGTCGATGAGGAACGAGTTTTCCGCCACGGTGCCGGCGCGGTCGTCGGACACGAACTCGGGGTACTCGTCACGCAGGGTGAGCAGGCAACTGGGCTCGCAGCCGACGATGGGGATACCCTGGCTGGCGTAGGCGTACAAAGCGTCGATGTTGGCGCGGGCCTGGTCGCGGGCCTGGTCCAGGAGACCCTTCGAAATCATCGGGCGGCCGCAGCAGCCGCCGTTGACCAACTCCACCCGGTAACCGGCCGCCTCCAGCACCTCCACGGCGGCGATGCCGATCTCGGGGTAGTTGTAGTTCATGAAGGTGTCGTTGTAGAGGGCGACCGTGCCGTATTTGGCCTCGGCGTGGCCGTTCCGGTCTCGCCGGGCGAACCAGTCGGGCAGGGACATTGACGCAAAGGCTGGCTGCTGGCGCTGGGGCGCAATGCCCAGGAACTTCGACGTCAGCGAGCGGCCCAGCGCGGATCCGGCCAGCCAGTTGGTGATGGGGGCGTACCGGCTGCCCAGCCTGTTCAGCCCGTTGATGTTGGCAAAGAAGCGGGAGCGCAGGGGGACGCCGTGCTCCTTGTGGTAGTGGTCCAGGAATTCGTACTTGAGCTTGGCCATGTCCACGCCCGACTCGCACTCGGCCTTGCATGCCTTGCACTCCAGGCACAAGTCCAGGGCCTGGCGCAGGCGGTGGTCGGTTATGGAGCTCTCGGCTCCGTCGGGCATGCGGCCGGACAGGGCGGCGCGGAGCAGGTTGGCGCGCCCGCGCGTCGAGTGTTCCTCGTCGCGGGTGGCCATGAATGACGGGCACATGGTGCCGTCCAGCTTGCGGCAGGCGCCCATTCCGTTGCACATCTCCACGGCGCCGGCATAGCCGAAGTCGGCGGAGAAGTCCAGCGTGGTGTCCAGCGCCTGCGGTTGGTAGGCGACGCCGTAGCGCAGGTTTTCCGTCATGGGCGGAGTGTCGATGATCTTGCCCGGGTTCATAATGCCCTGGGGGTCCCAGGTCTGCTTGAGCTCGCGAAAGGCGTTGTAGATCTGGTCGCCGAACATCTTGCGGGTCCAGACGCCGCGCACGATGCCATCGCCATGTTCGCCGCTCATGGAGCCGCCGAACTCCTTGATGAGATCGGAAACCGCCTCACCGATGGACACCATCTTGTCGATGCCGTCCTGGTTCTTCAAGCTGACCAGCGGGCGGATGTGCAGGCAGCCCACGGAAGCGTGGCCGTAGTAGCCGGCGGTGGTGCCGTGCTCGGTGACGATCTCGTCGAAGCGGCGGACGAACTCGCCCATGACCGACGGATCGACGGCGGGGTCTTCCACGAAGGGGATGGGCTTGGCGTCGCCGCGGGTGCTCATCAGCAGGCCGAGGCCGCCCTTGCGCAGGTTCCAGACGGCGGCCTGGCCGGCCCGGTCCAGGATGTTGACGCAGGCGTAGGCCAGACCGATGTCGGCCTTGAGACCATCCATTTTGGCCGTGAGTTCGTGCTCCGACTCGCCGTAGAACTCGACCACCAGCATGGCGCCGGGATCGCCCTCGACGAACCCGGGAAGCCGCGCCGTTCCCATGGCCTCACGGGAACGGTCGAGGACCATCTTGTCGATGAGCTCGATGGACGACGGCTCGTGGCGCAGGACGCGGGTGGTGGCCTCGCTGGCGTCGTAGATGGTGCGGAAGTGCAGCACCGAGAGGGCGGTCATGGTCGGCCGGGGCACCAGGTTGACCTTGGCCTCGGTGACCACGCACAGGGTGCCCTCGGAGCCCACAACCATGCGGGCCAGGTTCACCGGTCCGCCGCGATGGGCGTCGTCCAGGATGAACTCGTCCAGGTTGTAGCCGCTGACCCGACGCTGGATCTTGGCGTAGGTGCGGTCGATCTCGTCCTTCTGCTCACGGGCGATGCGCAGGACGCCCCGGTAGATGTCACCCTCCAGGCCGGAGGCGCTGAGCCGGGATTCCAGCTCGGCGGGGGAAAGTTCACCGAAGTGAGCGGTGGACCCATCGGATAGGATCACGTCGAGTTCCTGGATGTGGTCCAGGGTCTTGCCGTAGATGACCGAGTGGGCGCCACAGGTGTTGTTGCCGATGCCTCCGCCCACGCAGGCGCGGTTGGCCGTGGTGGGATCCGGGGCGTACTGGAGGCCGTGGGGACCCATCTGGCGGGTGAGCTGGTCCAGGATGATGCCGGGCTGGACGCGAGCCCACTGTTCCTCGGCGTTCACCTCCAGGACGTTGTTCAGGTACTTGCTGAAGTCCATGACGATGGCGTGGTTGACGGTCTGGCCGGCGAGGCTGGTGCCTCCGGAGCGGGGAAGCACGGGGATGCCCTCGCGGGCGGCGAACTCCACCACGGCCTGCACGTCGGCGGAGGAGCGGGGGATGACCACGCCCACGGGCTCCATCTGGTAGATGCTGGCGTCGGTGCTGTAGAGCAGGCGTGAGTGCGGATCGAAACGCACCTCGCCGTCCACGCGGCGGCTCAGTTCGTCGGCGATCTCCTGGCGTTCGCGGCCGCGAATCCTGCGCTCCATTACCGTTGCCATCCGTAGTTCCTCCGAATCGTGCCGATCCTGCGTGCGGCGCAGTATAGCACGGGCGATCTTGCGGCCTGGAAACGGGCCTCTGATACCGACCTGGACGGCGGTGTTATAGTGGCCGGGTCAATCGACCCACGGGAGGGGCGCCATGTCCACGCAACCCGGTTCCGGCGAGCAGCCAACGGAAAACCGCATCGGCATGATGATCGAGAAGGTGATGGTCGGCCCGCCCCACGAGGGAGAGGCCGGCCAGGGTCTGCTGATCTGCACCAACCGGGGCGACATCCCGGCCATCCTGCACGCCGCCGAGGAGACCACCAGGGCCGTGGTCTGGGTCTGCGGAGCCCGGGGCGGTTTCGGCGGCCCAGGCAGCGGGCTGTACGCTGAGCTGGCCGAGGAGCTGACGGGGCGGGGCATCACCTCGCTGCGAATGGACTACCGGCATCCCAACCACATCCAGGAGTGCGCTCTGGACCTGGTGGCCGGTTGCAACTTCCTCCGGGCGACCGGACATGGGCCGGCCATCGTGGTGGGACACTCCTTTGGAGGCGCGGTGGTGATCGCTGCTGGCTCGGTGAGCGACAACATCGCCGGGGTGGTGTCACTGTCGCCGCAGACCTACGGAGCGCAGGGCGCCGGCATGATCTCGCCCAAGCCGCTTCTGGTGGTACACGGCAAGGCGGACACGCGGCTGCCATTTTCGTGCGCGGTGGCCATTCACGACTGGGCCAAAGAGCCTAAGGAACTGGTGCTGTACGAGGGCGCGGAGCATCGCCTGGACGAATGCCGGGAAGAACTGGCCGACCTGCTCCGTACGTGGATACCGGAGCACCTGCCGGAGATTGCGGCCGCCGAATAGGTGTGCCATTACTCAACGCCGCCCGTCCACCAAATAGATTAGTTCCTACATCGATAGACAGGATGTATAGGATACTGGTCATCCCTGATCCTGTTTATCCTGTGCATCGATGTCAAAATCATACTGAATACGGCAGAACGGACTAACCTATGGACTTCATTGATCGCATTGGCTACGACGGCGGGGCGACGCCGCTGGAAGACACGCTGGCGTTTGCCGCCGAGCATGGCTTTCACTACGTCGACTTCTCGGCCGAGACGGGCGCTAACCGGGTGGACAACTGGCCGGACGACCGCCTGAGGGCTGTGCGCACAGTGATGGACCAGAACGAGATCGCCGTCACAGTGCATACGGCGTCGTCGGTGAACGTGGCCGAATTTGCGCCCCACGTGGGCGATGCCGTGGATGCCTACTTGAGGGCAAATATCGACTTGGCACGCCGCATCACCGCCCACGGCGTGGTGGTGCACGGCGGGATGCATTTCAGCTCGGCCATCGACGCGCGCATGGAAGCCGCCCGGGATCGACTGTTGCGGGCGGTTGATTATGCGGAAAGCAGTGGCGTCTCGCTCTTCTTCGAGAACCTGAACTGGGAACCGGACAACGCCGAGGTGCACTACCTGGGTCACACGGTGGAAGAGTGCCACTACTTCTTTGACGCTATTCAGTCGGATCGGTTCGGGTGGGCGTTCACGGTCAACCACGCCAACCTGGTACCAGAGGGCATCAACGGGTTCATCGATTCCCTGGACGTGGCACGCATCGGGGAGGTGCGGCTGGCCGACAACACCGGCGAGGTTGAAGTGCACCTCCTTCCCGGCCAGGGCAACATAGACTTTCCGGCCACGTTCCGCCGTCTGGAAGACGCCGGCTACCGCGGGTACTACACCATGGCCTTCGGATCGCTGGACGACAAGCTGACAGCCCGGGAACTGTTCCGAGGTTACGGAATCTAACTGTCCTCGGCGCTTCGGCCCCGCGTTCACCCACAGAGCTCGACCTGCCGGATGCGGGCACGGGTGGAAATCGTTGCGGTCCCGTTTGGCGTGTCATGCAGGCCAAATTGCCTGTTCCCTGTTACACTGCGCCGAGACCGACGGTTTCAATAAACGCAGTTAGCGATCCGACCGGTCGAATTTATCAGGGAGTAAATCGCTCCGCATGCTTCAAACCGATGACCTTCGCCGAACCGCCCTGGTACTGGTATCCATAGGACTGGCGTGGAACCTGGTCGAGGTTGTGGTTGCCTTCTGGGCCGGCGCCCGGGTGGGCAGCGTGGCCCTGATTGCCTTCGGCCTGGACAGCATCATCGAGCTTTTCGCCGGCGGGGTGCTGGTTTGGCGACTGCGACAAGAGGGCGAGGAGCACGAAAACGAGGCGGCCGAACGTCGGGCGCAGCGGCTGATCGGGATTACCTTCTTTGTCCTGGCGGGGTACGTCGGGCTGCATTCGGTGGTCAGCCTGGGGGGATGGTTGCCTGAACCGCAGCCTAGCCTCGCGGGCATCGGGATCGCGGTGGCCAGCGCCGTGGTGATGAGCATTCTCTACGTGGCCAAGATGCGCATCGCTGCGCGCATGCAGTCTCGCGCTCTGCGCGCCGAGGCAGTGGAGAGCCTGTTCTGCGATCTCCAGGACCTGGCTATCCTCGTCGGTCTGGGACTCAACGTTTTGTTCTCCTGGTGGTGGGCCGACCCGGTCACAGCCCTGTTGCTGATCCCCTTCTTCATCAAGGAAGGCATGGAGAATTTCTCCGGGCATCACGACCACGATGAAGAGCACGAGCACGAGCATGGGGGCCAATCGGCGCTGGTCTGCTTCTGCCTGAGATGCTGGTATGGCCTGACCAGGTGCAGAGCCGTCTGCTGCCCAGCGTAGCTGCACGCCTTGGGTGACGGCCCGTCGTGTCGTCCGCAATCACGCCGGGTTTGAGTTGCGTAATTCGAGGCGCGGGTGCGAGGTGATCGATCCGCTAGACAGTGCCCACGCCGTCGGATAAGATGGCGCCGGTTTTTCACCCTGTCGCCGCGGCCCCATTACCGGAGGCTCCGTGCCAGATCGGTAGCAGGTCGCACGACAGGGTTTTTGTGTGTTCATAACACTCTGATCTGAGAGACGCCCGGCCCACCCATGCTCATTGCTGTCGCATTCATCCTGATGGGGGTCATGTTCCTGGCCGGCATGTACGTGGCCGGTGCGCTGGGGTCGCTGGCGCTGATCCTGCTCAACCTGTTCTCGGACAACCCGGTCTGGAACATCATGGGCAACCGGGCGTGGGAGACCAACACCAACGTCAACCTGGTGGCGATTCCGCTGTTCATACTCATGGGCGAGATCGTGCTGCGGGGCGGCTTCGCCGACCTGATGTACCGAGCCCTGTCCCGCTGGGTGGACTTCATCCCGGGCGGGCTGATGCACACCAACATCGCTTCGTGTGCGGTGTTCGCCGCTTGCGCCGGCTCCAGCATCGCCACGGCGGCGACGGTGAGCCGGGTCGCGCTGCCGTCCTTCCGGGCGCAGGGCTACCAGGAGCGGCTGGTGGTGGGCTCGCTGGCGGCCGGCGGGACGCTGGGGATACTGATCCCGCCGAGCATCCTGCTGGTGCTCTATGGGCTGACGGTGGGCGAGTCCATCGGCCGGCTGTTCCTGGCGGGTTTCATCCCGGGGATACTGCTGGCCCTGGTGTTCATGCTGATGATCGGCGTGGCGTCGGTGATCTGGCCGGCCATCGCGCCCCGCCAGCAGCAGGGGCGGTTCTGGACCTGGGAGGGCTGGACGGAGCGGTTGCTGTTTACGGTGCTGATGGTGCCGGTGATGGCGCTGATATTCATCGTGCTGGGCAGCATCTACTTCGGGTGGGCGACCCCGTCGGAGGCGGCAGGTTTCGGCGTGGCCGGCGCCATGGTCCTGGCGATCATCTACAACTTCGTCCGGCTGTTCGCCGGTGACATCGCGGGAATGCTGCTGCGCAGCGGCATCGCCGGACGCCTGTCGCCGGAGGTCCGGGGCACGCTGGAGGGATGGCGCGAGCAGTACCGGTTCGACGGTCAGAGTTTCCGCAACTACTGTCGGTTCATGGCCACGATGACCCTGGAGTCGTGTGGTTCGGCGGCGCGCTCCTCGGCGATGATCCTGTTCATTCTCATGGCGGCATTCACGCTGCAATTCGCCTTCGCCTACCTGCGCATCTCCATCACCATGGCCGAGTGGGTGGCGAGCTTCAACCTGACCACGGTGCAGCTGGTGCTGTTCCTGGTGGTGTTCTACCTGCTGCTGGGCACGTTTATGGAAGCGTATTCCATGATGCTGACCACGCTGCCGATCATATCCCCGGTGCTCCGAGCAGCGGAGGTGGACCTGCTGTGGTTCGGGATCATCATGATCATCCTGCTGGAGGCGGCGCAGATCAGCCCGCCGCAGGGACTGAGTCTGTACGTGCTGCAGGGAGCGCGACACGACGTAGCCCGACAGGAGGCGGAGGCTACGGGTCAGGTGGCTAGAACGGGCACCATCAACGACGTGTACATCGGAGTGCTGCCATTCATGGCCTGCATGGCCGTGGTCATCGGGCTGATCATCGCGTTCCCGGACCTTGCCCTGTGGCTGCCGGACCAGATCAAGGGGCCGCGCTGATCTGGCCGCCATCCGGGGACGTATAGTAAGCGGTCCCCGGGGGTTTGCGTCGACATGCCTGTCCAATATGACATTGCCGTGATCGGAGCCGGTTCCGCCGGCCTGACGGCGGCGCGGTTTGCGGCCCGACTGGGCAAGCGGGTGGCGCTCATCGAGGCCAACCGGGTGGGCGGCGACTGCACCTGGACGGGGTGCGTCCCCAGCAAGGCGCTGCTGCACGCCGCCAGGGTCGCCCATACCGTCGAGAACGCGAATCGATACGGAATCAGCATCAGGGACCAGCAGGTCGATTTCAGCGTCGTGATGGGCCGGGTAAAGAGCGCGGTGGAGGAGGTCTACGCCTGGGAGTCGCCGGAGACGCTGCGGTCAGAGGGCATAGAGGTGCTTGAGGGCCGCGCAGAATTCCAGGACAGCCGTACCCTGGCAGTCGCGGAGATGAAAATATCGGCCCGGCGCTTTCTGATCTGCACGGGGGCGGCGCCATTCGTACCGCCGATCCCCGGGCTGGAAGGCACGCCGTACCTGACCTACGAGACGTTCTGGGATCTGGCGGCGCTGCCGGAGCGGCTGGTCGTCATCGGGGGCGGACCTATTGGGTGCGAGCTGGCGCAGGCATGCCATCGTCTGGGCTCCCGCGTGACCTTGGTTGAGGCGATGGACCGAGCGCTGCCAAACGACGAACCGGAGGCCAGCCAACTCGTAGCCCAATCCCTGCGGCGGGACGGGATCGACTTGAGGCTGTCGTCGCCGGTGGAATCGGTGGGGCGCATCGTTCACGGGACTGGTGTTGTGGTCAACGCTGGCGGAGCGAAGATAAAAGGCGACGCGCTGCTGGTCGCCGCGGGGCGCCGGGCCAGGGTGGACGGCCTGGGACTGGAGCGGGCGGGGGTCGAGCACAGCCTGCGGGGTATCGTGGTGGACGACTACCTGCGGACCGGCGTGAAGCACATCTACGCCGCCGGCGACTGCGCGGGCGGGTACCAGTTCACGCACTATGCCGGTTTCCAGGGGGCAATGGCGGTGCGGAACATGCTGCTGCCCGGCCGTTCGCGGGCACGTCCGCAGCATCCGCCCTGGGCGACGTTCACTGACCCGGAGGTAGCGCACACGGGTTATACGGAGGAACAGGCCCGGCAGCGGTTTGGCGACAAGGTGCGGGTGTCGATGCTGCCGATGGCCCACGTCGACCGGGCGGTGGCTGAGGACGCCGCTGAGGGGTTCATCAAGGTCGTGCGGCGGAGCAATGGGGAGACACTCGGGGCAACGGTGGTCAGCCAGCGGGCGACCGAAATGCTGCAGGCGTGGACACTGGCCAGCGACAACGGGCTCAAGATGGCCGACGTTGCCCGGACGATGCAGGCATACCCGTCGCTGGCGACCGGCAACCAGCAGCTGGCGTGGGATGCGTACCTGGATGCGCTGACTGCGGGGTTCACCGGCAAGTTAGTGCGGTGGTTGAGTGGCTAATTCAGCCAGCCTTCCGTTCTGCGGGGCAACAAGCCACGTTCCAGTGGAATGTCCATCTGAACGTCGACCGGAAGGCTATCATAAGATTCCCGTACTCTCTGCGCCAGCTCTCCCGATCCCCAGAGGCGAATCTCGAAAAACGAACGCTCGTTTTCGTTGCGTACCGATCTAGTGAAGTCGCCGAGGCTGACCAACAACCCGTGGTCGGCGCCGAAGTTTCGCACGCTTGCTTGCAGGCGGTTATAGTCGGACAGATCAATTGGCGTGCGTCCTGACTTGACCTGTACGCACAATCTGGGTTCTCCAAAACCCAGCCTCCCACCGCCGGCCATCACGTCCACGCCGCCATCAGGCCCTTGGCGGGTTTGCAAAGTCGTGTAACCCTCGGCTTCGAGTATTTTGGCGACCAGATACTCCAGCCGTGTGCCGGAAAATTTTCGCCTGATGCATTGGGCGATGAAATCCAGCACGTATTCATCCATGTCCACTTCAACGGCAGGTTCAGGTGGCTCGTCCGGGGCTGAAAGGGTATCGCTTACCGGCGTGCCGGCAAGGTGAGCCTGTGAGACATGTGCAATGCGCGTTTCCGCATCCTCAGCCCGAGGCTGGAAAACTGTCGCCAGCCCGCCCAGAGAGTGGAGCAGGTCCTGGTCAAAATTGGCGCGCGGTACATCAGTAACTTCCCACTCCACCGAGCGTGTATGCGGTCCGTGAGCGCCTTCCATGTCAGGACGATACGCATAATCCCCAGTTATCTTGCCAACAGCTATGACCTTGGGCTGCTTACGAGGCAACACTATCATGTCGCCGCCCTTGATTTCGTGAGCGAACCGCCAGAGTTGAGATGCAGCCATAGTGCTCGTTAACTGGTCGCGCAACGCGCTTTGGTCGGCAAAATCAGCCAAATCGCGCCGGAACCCAAAGTCGATGCTGGAGATGCCCTGTTCAATGGCGAATTCCTCGCCCTGACCTTGTGCACCAGCCCGGATGACCCAAACCGCCATTGTTATGCCTCGGAGTTTAGCGTTTGCTGACCGCCAAGATAGCGTTGCTTCCGGCCTCGGCTCCTGGTGTGATAAAGAGAGGGGCGCTCCCCGAACACCCCCTTGCGACGGACAATCCCACGTTTCGACGCTGGCTATGCGGTCGGCGTGGCTCCTATCCTGAATTTTTTGGTTCCGCAGACTGTGCAAATTGCCTGTGTCGCCGGGCGGCCGTTCTTCATGGTAACGCCCTGCACGTCCTGGGAATCGGTCTTCGCCTTGCACTTGACGCAGTAAATCTGAATTTGAGTCGTCATCGATACTAACCTCCGGTTTTTGCTGAGCCTCCATTGTAGGCCCGTCTTGAGTAATACCCCAGCGCCGCAATAGTGTCAATGGAACGGGCTAGCGTTTGGGGAGCTTTTTGCGCTGCGACCTGGTCTAACCTGCCTCCGCGTTCGCCGCCGGCTAGAACACCGCGATGGGGTTGACGGGAGAGCCGGTGGTGTTCTGGAGGCGGAGGGGATTGATGCTGACCATGAAGGTCCAGCGGTTGCGCTCGCGACAGGCTTCGGCCACCTCCTCCAGGTTGGCGTTGTCCAGGATCCACAGGCCCATGGCGGTGATGGACACCTGGTGCACCGGGTTGGTGAGCTGGCCCGGATACTGGGGCGGGCTGACGTCATTGCCAGTGTCAGAGCCCAGGACGGCGATGTCGCGTTCCTTGAATAAAGGAAGGCAAGCTGCCTGACAAGCGGTGGAGCCGGCTTCGCGGGGCACGGGGCCTTCAACCATGCGGCGGCGGAGTTGGCCGGTGCGCACCAGGAGCACGTCGCCCGGTTCGATGCGAAAGCCGCAGCGTTCCTCGGCGGCCAGGATGTCGTCGGGCATGACGCCCTCGCCGCGCTCCACCCAGTCGATGCCGCGGACGAAGGGCACGTCCACCAGCACGCCGCGAGTGATGAAGCCGTTCCTGGCCTGTTCCACTGAGCAGACGGTGGCGCCGAGGCTGGTGGAAACCATGTGGGCCGGCTTGCCGTTGTAGGTCTTGCCGTTCCAGAAGAAGTGGGCCAGGCTGTCGACGTGGGTCACGGAGACGCCGTGGAAGATCATGCCGATGTAGTCCATGGCCACGGCGGAAGGGCGGTTGGAAACCTTTTCCCCAGAGCTCCAGCCCTCGCCGCTCTCGACCATGTAGTGCACCGGCGGGGCCGGCACATCCGGCGCCGGGTCCCAGGTCACGTCACGCGACAGCGAGACGCAAAGGCCCTCCTCAACGGTGGCCAGCGCCTCGCGGGTCTTCTCGGAAGTTATCAGGTTCGGCGTGCCCAGTTCGTCGTCATCGCCCCATCGACCCCAGTTGGACAGGCTGTCGAACCAGCCGAGGACTTCCTGCTCCGATGGAATACCGGCTTGCGGCATAATACTTCCCTCCATCCTTGTCGGCATAAGCTGCGCGACAAGTGTGGCGGATTATGACGCAGGCCGGTAGACGGCGCAACATCGGAGGCGGGAATTACCCCGCCTCCGGTCTGTCACGCGATGCGCGCCGCTGGCGTTTAGCAGGCGTCGGCGCCGGTAGCGCCGTTGGAGATCTCCAGGCGACGGGTCTGGGCGGCCTCGGCGACAGGCACCGTCACGGTGAGCACGCCGTGTTCCAGGGCCACGGAGGCGTCGTCCAGGTTGAGGTCGCTGGGGAGACGAATGGCGCGG
This sequence comes from Dehalococcoidia bacterium, assembly GCA_965207585.1. Lineage (GTDB taxonomy): Bacteria > Chloroflexota > Dehalococcoidia > Lucifugimonadales > UBA3495 > Bin87. The sequence continues at coordinate 1,798,776 of CBDBMT010000003.1, forward strand.
GAGAAGTTGCCGACGCGACGCTCGCGCATCAGGTACTCCTCGCCCTCGTGGCTCGCCTCCGACTGGCGGGCGGCCTTGACGGAGAGCACGCGGTCGGGGCCGATGGACACGTCCACGTCATCGGCGGCAAAGCCGGGGAGGGACGCGGTCACGGTGATCTGCCGGTCGTTGCGGGACACGTCCATGGGGATGGACCAGGCTTCGCCGGCGTGCTCGGCGCCTTCAGCCGGGGGACCGGCCCAGCGGTGGGCGGCCCACAGCGGATTGGCGAACAGGCGGTTGAAGTGGCGCATCTCGCGGAAGGGGTCAAATCGCTGTACGGTCGTCATATTCTTTCCTCCAGGGTCATTGGCGCGGTGGCCGAGGGTTTTGGTGGCCGCTCTTTCGGCCGGTGATGTCACTATACAAAGTTGATAGGTTATTGTCAAGTATTTCTCTAATTATCCTATCAAGTTATTGAATACGATGACATCGTTTGATATGATGGATACACGAGCATTTTAGTGCAGGCAGGCGCCGCAATGGCTGACTACTACGACATACTGGGAGTGCCCCGCAGCGCGGACGAAAAGGAGATCCGGCAGGCGTATCGCCGGCTGGCGCGGCAGCACCACCCGGACGTGAACCCGGGCGACGAGGAAGCGGCGGAGCGGTTCAAGACCATCAACGCCGCCTACGAAGTGCTGTCGGACGCGGACAAACGCGCCAAGTACGACCGCTACGGCGACCGCTGGGAGCAGGCGGAGCATTTTGAGCAGCAGGGCGGACGTGATTTCTCCCAGTTCTTCCACGGCGGGAACTTCGGCGGACATGGACCGGCCGGTTTCACCTTTTCCACCGGCGGGGCGACGCTGTCGGACCTGCTGGGCGGACTTGGGGGATTCGCCTCGGACCTGGGCGGCGGCCGGGGCGAGCGGTTCCGGTCGCGCCCGGCGGACGTGCCCGTTGAGATAACGCTGGAAGAGGCCGACCGGGGCGCCACGCGGCTGGTGAACCTGCCCGACGGCCGCCGACTGGAGGTGAAGATTCCGGCCGGCATCGCCGACGGGGGCCGGGTGCACATCGCGGCGGGCAACCGGGCGGCGGGCAACAGCGCCGGCGGCGAGTTCAACCTGCTGGTGACGGTGCTGCCCCACGGGCAGTTTGAGCGGAATGGCGACAACCTCAACACCACGGTGGACGTGCCGCTGCTGGACGCGGTGCTGGGCGGCACCGTCACCGTCAAGACGCTGCGGGGGCAGATAGAGCTGACGCTGCCGCCGGAGACGCAGAACGGCCGCCGGTTCCGGCTGGCCGGCCAGGGCATGGCGAAGCTGAACGACCCCGAGCAGCGGGGCAACCTGTACGCCGTGGTCAACGTGACGTTGCCCACCAACCTGACCGAAGAGCAGCGTCAGCTCTTTGAGCAGCTGCGCGGGGCCGCCGTGGATTCCGGCTTTCGCCGGAATGACGGTAGTTGACGATAAGGGAATGACGGTAGTTGACGATAAGGAGCGGACAAGATGACGCCGGACAGCAACTTCCCGACCGAACCCTGCTTCGTCATCAGCGTGGCCGCGCGCATGGTCGGGCTGCACGCGCAGACCCTGCGCTACTACGAGCGCGTTGGGCTCGTGATGCCATCCCGCTCGGGCGGACGGCAGCGGCTGTACTCCATGGCCGACGTGGAGCGGCTGCGTCGGATCAAGACCTTCGTCGACGAGCTGGGCGTGAACCTGGCCGGCGCGGAGGTGGCCCTGAAACTGATCGACCGCATCACGGAACTCGAAGGCCAGGTGGAAGCGCTGACCAACGAGGTGAACCGACTGCGCGCCGCTGGGGATATGTCCGGCGGCGGCAGTTCGCGCAATAACTCAACCAGGAGGTAACCGATATGGTGATGACCGCGGACAAATTCACAAGACAGGCGCAGGAAGCGTTGCAACGCTCCCAAGAGCTGGTGCGCAACTACCAGCACAGCCAATGGGACGTGGAGCACGTGCTGCTGGCCCTGGTGGCGCTGGAGGACGGCCTGCCCGAGCGGATTTTCGGGGAGCTGGGCATTGACATCGAGACGGTGAAGAGCCGCCTGCACCAGTCGCTGGACTCCGCGCCCAAATTGGTGTCGGGGACGCAGCAGATCTTCATCACGCCCCGGCTACAGCGGATGCTGCAGGTGGCCGATGAGGAGGCGCAGCGGCTGAAGGACCAGTTCATCAGCGTGGAGCACCTGCTGGTGGCCGCCGCCCGGGAGGACGCCGGCGACTCGGCGCGGCTGTTCCGGGAGCTGGGCGTCAACCAGGAGATGATGTACCAGGCGATGCAGAAGCTGCGGGGCTCGCACCGGGTGGAGGACCAGAATGCGGAGCAGAAGTACCGCTCGCTGGAGAAGTACAGCGTGGACCTGACCGAGCTGGCGCGCATCGGCAAGCTGGACCCGGTGGTCGGGCGCGAGCAGGAGATCCGGCAGGTCATGCAGACGCTGACCCGCCGCACCAAGAACAACCCGGTGCTGATCGGCGAAGCCGGCGTGGGCAAGACGGCCATCGCCGAGGGCTTGGCCAGCAAGATCATCTGCGACGACGTGCCCGACTCGCTGCACAACAAGCGGGTGATGGCGCTGGACATGGGCCGGCTGGTGGCCGGCGCCAAGTTCCGTGGCGAGTTCGAGGAGCGGCTGAAGTCGGTCATCGACGAGGTGACGTCGTCCAACGGCGAGGTAATCATCTTCCTGGACGAGATGCACACGCTGGTGGGCGCCGGAGCCGGCGAGGGCGGACTGGACGCCAGCAACATGCTCAAGCCGGCCCTGGCCCGGGGCGAGCTGCAGGCCATCGGATTGACGACGCTGGACGAATACCGCAAGCACATCGAGCGGGACCCGGCGCTGGCGCGGCGGTTCCAGCCGGTGTACGTGGAGGAGCCGACGCCGGAGCAGGCGCTGGACATCCTGCACGCGCTGAAGCCCCGCTACGAGGCCCACCACAAGGTGACCCTAACCGACGGGGCCATCGAGGCCGCGGTGCGCCTGAGCGACCGCTACATCACCGACCGCAATCTGCCCGATAAGGCCATCGACTTCATCGACGAGGCGGGCAGCAAGGTGCGCATCGACGCCGGAATGCTGCCGCCCAAATTGCAGGAGATGGAGAACCGGCGGCGCGAGCTGACCGACCTGGAGGAGCGGGCCAACCAGATGTCCGACTACGAGCGGTCGGCGCAGCACCGCACCGAGCGCCTGCGCCTGGAAGCGGAGCTGAACGCCGAGCGCGAGGCTATCGAATACACCGACGGCCCCGACCTGGTGGTCAACGAGAAGGACATCGCCGAGCTGGTGTCCAACTGGACGGGCATCCCCGTGGGCCAGCTGATGGAAGGCGAGGCCGAGCGGCTGCTGCACATGGAGGAGCACCTGCACCGGCGGGTGATCGGGCAGGACGAGGCGATCAACGCGGTGGCGGACACCATCCGCCGGGCGCGTTCGGGTCTCAATGACCCCAAGCGGCCTTACGGCAGCTTCATCTTCCTGGGGCCCACGGGCGTGGGCAAGACGGAGCTGAGCCGCGCGCTGGCCGAGTTCCTGTTCAACGACGAGGACAGCATGATTCGGCTGGACATGTCGGAGTACGGCGAGCGGCACACGGTGTCGCGGCTGATCGGCGCGCCTCCCGGCTACGTGGGCTACGACGACGCCGGCCAGCTCACCGAGGCGGTGCGGCGGCGGCCCCACCGGGTGATCCTGTTCGACGAGATCGAGAAGGCGCACCCGGACGTGTTCAACCTGCTGCTGCAGATCCTGGAGGACGGGCGGCTCACCGACGGGCAGGGTCGCACGGTGGACTTCCGCAACACGGTGATCATCATGACCAGCAACCTGGGCACCGGTGACCTGTCGCAGCGTCCCTTCGGGCTTGGTCCCTCCGCTGAACGTGAACAGGAAGCGGGCAAGGTAACTGCCGAACTGTCACGCTCGGTAAATGCCGCACTCAAAAACCATTTCCGGCCGGAGCTGCTGAACCGCATCGACGAGACCATCGTGTTCCACCCGCTGAGCCGGGCGCAGATCGGCGAGATCGTCGGGCTGATGGTCGGCGAGGTGCAGAAGCGGCTTGCGGAGCGGGACATCACCTGTGAGCTGACCGAGGCCGGCTGCGACTGGCTGGTGAACGAGGGGTTCAACGTAACCTACGGGGCGCGTCCCCTGCGCCGCGCCATCCAGCGGCACCTCGAAAATCAGCTATCGCGGGGCGTCCCGTCCGGCGAGTTCAAGGAGGGCGACCACATCATCGCCGACGTGAACGAGACCGGGGACGGGCTGGCGCTGCGGTTGCGGGGCGGCGCTGGGTCGGAAGGGGAACGGGAGGAGGAACTGGCGGGCGTGGTGTAGTTTGCTGCGCAAACAGGCGGAAAGCACGATGCGGCCCTGTCCGGATGGATGGGGCCGCGCTTGTTTTGGGCACAGTCAAGCGATAGCGATATTATGGACGTTGCGCATCAACACGACCCGTGGATCGCGGATAGGAGACACAGCCATGTCAGCGAATAACTCACGACTGGTATCAGATCTCGCCATTCCTCCGGGCGAGGTGTTAGCCGAGGAGATCGCGGAGCGCGGAATTTCCCCTGCCGAGTTAGCCTCCTCGATGGGCGTGATTGCTCAGGTGCTTGACGCCATCATCACAGGGGAAGCCGCTGTGACTGACGAAATAGCGAGGAAGCTGAATCAGGCGCTCGGCATCGAAGCGTCATATTGGATGAATCTCGAAGCCGATTACCAGATGACACTGGCCCGTGAGTGTAGCCGTGCGGCTATGTCCGAACAGGAGCGATAATAGGGTCTGCGGTTATTCAATATACCGCCTAGCCGCGAGCCGAAGGTCTTCGGCAAACTTGGAAATATCATCGACAGACTCGATCAGGTGGCGGGTTTCCTTTCTATTTTCATCCAGCAAACCGAGGTATTTTACTGATGCCCGGTTAAACCACAGGCGGCAAATTGTTTTGCGGTTGTTGTCGTCCAGCAGGACACCGCAATAACTTTGCGTGTCGCGCATCGCTACTCTGCTGCCGTCAACAACATCGCTGATGATCGTTTTGACCAGCTCATAACCCTGGACTTCTTCGACGGTGGTGACGATATTCTTGCCTCCGTCGGTGTTTTCCTCGTGCTCTTCGCATTCGGCTGCATCACTTTCTGATCTCGAATGCGCATCCTCTGTGTCGGCAGCGGTATTTGCTATGTCTGACGCTCTCTGTAGCGTACTGTTGATCCGATCGTTCACGAAGCCCTGGAATGCCAACCTTACCAATCCTTCAAAATGCTCCAATCTGGCTTGCGTTATCGAGCCTGAATACACTTTGCGGGCCAATAGCCTCACAAAGTCGGAATCCGGCTGGCTGTACACATGCGCCAGGTATGCTTTCATGCCATTTATATGCTTCATGTTTGACGCCGCGCTGCGGGCTTCGTCAATATCAAAGGAATGCTTTGCGAAGTGATTCAGGGCGTTAATTTCCCGATTGTCCAACTTGGTGATATTGATCTCCAGGAACGGAGTCGTGTCCATTACATTTTCAGCGTCCAAGTCGCTGAAAAATTTATACACGATCCCATTCGTCAAGATGCCGATATGAGCCGGAGTCTGGCTGAAGTAACGACTCAACTGGCCAGCCGTGCGAACATCCAGAGGATCGTCTACTTTCTTGCATTCAATCAACATCGCTGGTTCGCTGTCGTTCTCTTCACGAACGATAGCGTAATCAACTTTTTCACCCTGCCTGATCCCGAAATCAGCTGTGTATTCCGGGACAACCTCTCTAGGGTCGAAAACATCGTACCCCAATGCTTGTATGAACGGGAGCACCAAGGCGTGCTTGGCAGCTTCCTCTGTCGCCAGATTGTTCTGATCGAGAAACTGACCAGCTCGCGTCGCAAGTACTTCCAAACTACTGCGCGATACCATATTGCGATCTCCGGTGTTTCACCGCCCTTGGCCAAGATGCCCGTGACGACCTGAAATTGAGTGCAGGTACCATTGTATTCACGCCAGATAAACTGTCAACCTGACGCCTATGACATAAGTGCACAGGCAGATTATAAGTTGGCTGCGCGCTTATCGTTACCGGAACAAATCCTTGTCCGGCTCACGCACTATGGCGCGGCTGTCGGCGTCTTCCATGGGTTCGTAGGGGTAGCCCTTGATCAGGGCTACGGGGACGCCGAGGAGCTTGCCGGTGACCAGCTCGGCGGTGGCGGCCAGTTCGTCGGCGACGGCGATGGTGGTGGTGTGCAGCTCGTTGCCGTGGGGGTCGAACTCGCCCACGTAGCTGATGACGGGGTTGAAGCCGGCCACGCCAATGGATACGTTGATGGCCCCGTTCCGCCAGGGGCGGCCGAAGGTGTCGGACACGAGCACCGCCACGTCCACGCCGAGGCGCTGGCGGACGGCGTCGCGGATGCGGCGGGCCGAGGCGTCTGGGTCCACGGGCAGCAGGCAGATGGAGTTGGAGCCGGGGATGTTGGAGGCGTCGATGCCGGCGTTGGCGCAGATGTAGCCGTGGTAGGTCTCGCTGATGATCACACCCCGGTCCATGCGGACGACGCGGCGGCTCTCGCGCAGGATCATCTCGGTGTGGCGTGGGTCGCGGCGGTGGCCCTCGGTAATGGCGACGGCCAGGGGGGACGCCTCCACCTCGTCGATGGTCATGACGCGGCCCTCGGCTTTGCTGACGATCTTCTGGGTGACCACCAGCACATCGCCCTCCTCGATGGGCGTGCCCTGAGCGGCGGCGGCGTCCATGATCTGTGCGGCCAGGTCGTCACCGGCCTGGACCTCGGGCAGGCCCTCGATTCCTACGGCGCGGATTTCCGGTGGCATGGCGCACCTCCCGTGGTGGTGGCGGGGTGTTGGTTACTCTGGGGATGGTTGTTCCAGTTTATCATCGTGTGGCCTGGCTTCCGGCCGTGACGAACTGGGTTCCCGGGGGTTGGGGGATTCTGGCACAACCCCGTTTGCGTGCGTATGATGGCCGCACGCAGGATCGGCGGCGCAGCGAATAGCGTCGCGGTGCGCTTTGCCGGAGGGGCGGATGAACCAACAGGGCTACCAAACAGACGACACTTCCGTAAACGGGGCATCGCTGGCCTTTTCGGAGGCGGAGCGGCAGGCGGTGTACCGGGCGATCTACCAGCGGCGGGACGTCCGCGAGTTTCGCCCCGATCCCATACCCGACGAGACGCTGGCCCGCATCATACGGGCAGCGCATCACGGCCCGTCGGTTGGGTTCATGCAGCCCTGGGACTTCATCCTGGTGAGGGATGTTGATAAGCGCCGGCAGGTCAAGGATCTATTCGACCGGGAGCGGGACGCGGCGGCGTGTTTCTTCGACGAGCCGCGCCGTTCCGCCTACCTCTCGCTGAAGCTGGAAGGCATCCTGGAAGCGCCGGTGAACCTGTGCATCACCTGTGATCCCACCCGTGCGGAGGTGGTGCTGGGCCGCAACTCCATGCCGGAGACGGACGTGTATTCCACCTGCTGCGCGGTGCAGAACCTCTGGCTGGCGGCGCGCAGCGAAGGCGTCGGCGCGGGCTGGGTCAGCATTCTCAAGCAGCCGCAGCTGCGGGGGATCCTGGGGATACCGCCGCACATCATACCGGTGGCCTATCTGTGCCTGGGCTACCCCGTGGAGTTCACCGACGAGCCGGGTCTACAACGGGCCGGCTGGCGCGACCGGCTGCCCGTGGAGGACCTGCTGCACTTCGATGATTGGAACGGCTCGACCGGCGATGGTGACTGGAAGGGTCTGCGGGAGGCGCTGGGGGACGAGGCGAACCGATAGGCATCAGGGCGGTGACATTTGCACCGGCAACTGTTACGAATTTTCCTGCGCAAGTGCCACCAAATCGGGTCTCCGGTACCGGCGAGAGTGGAATGGTACAATTCCATCACTGATCTCTCCTAGATACGGGGAATATTGACCAACATGTTGACCCAGAATCACGCCGTAACCGCCCAGGAGTTCCTGGAGGCGTCGAACCGGGAGTTTGCTGCCGGGGACCATCTGCAAGCCTCCGAGAAGCTGTGGGGCGCGGCCACCCACGCGGTGATGGCGGCGGCCCAGCAGCGCGGGTGGCCCCATCGCAGCCATCGTTCGTTGAAAAACGCCGTAGGCCGGCTGGCAAGTGAGGCCGAAGACCCTGCTGTCAGAGACGCTATCGCTGGTGGGTTCGCCGCAGCTGAGAAGTTTCACAAGAACTTCTATCACGACGAAATGGAAGATTTTGAGATCGAGCACGACCGGCCGCAGGTGCATCGTTTCGTTGCCCGCGTCCTGGCCCTGCTGAACAACTAGAGAGGTAACCAATGTCCATCGACGTCGCAACTTCCATTGCCCGCATCCTCAAGCAGGAGGGTGTGGAGTGGGTTTCCACCTTCCCCGTTTGCCGGGTGAACAACGCCCTGGGACGCGAGGGCGTGCCTATGATCATGATGCGGGACGACCGCTACGCCGTGGCGCTGGCCGACGCCTACTCGCGGGTCACCGGCGGCGACAACCGCATCGGCGTCTGCACCGTGCAGGGCGGCGTCAACGGCGCGGGCCTGCAGTACTCCTTCCCCGGGCTGGCGCAAGCCTTCGAGGACAACTCGCCGATGCTGTGCATCACCGACGGCATTCCCGCGGGCAGCACCGAGAACACCATGTTCGACGTTACCACCGCCCTGAAGACCATCACCAAGTGGTTCGGCTACGTCGACCGGCCGGAGCGGACGCCCGAGTTCATGCGGCGGGCCTTCTCCATGCTGCGCAGCGGCCGTCCGGGTCCGGTGGTGCTGGCCATCCCCAACGCCGCCGGCGTCTACGACGAGACCGCCGACCCCTATTTCCCAACGCGGGCGTACAAGTCGGCGCCGGACCCGTCGGACGTGGCCCGCGCCATCGACCTGATGATGGACGCCGCCAACCCGCTGATCTATGCCGGCGAGGGCGTCATCTACGCGGGAGCGTCGGAGGAATTGGTGGGCCTCGCTGAGCTGCTCAACGCGCCGGTGATCACCACCCTGAAGGCCAAGGGCGCGTTCCCGGAGAACCACCCGCTGTTTGTGGGTGTGCGCGGCGAGCATCCCATCGCCTACCTGAACAAGAGCGACGTCATTCTCACCGTGGGCAGCAGCCTGTCGCCGGGGCGGTTCACCCACGGCATCCCCAACGCGGTCGGGAAGACCATCATCCAGTGCAACCTGGACGACCTGCATCTGAACCGCATCTTCCCCACGCATCACGCGGTGCTGGGCGACGCGAAGTTCTCCCTGCAAGCCCTGGCCGATGAGGTATCGCGCCGCACCGACGGAGCGGGTCGACCCGCCGGCAACGTGGTGGCCGAGGTCCGGGAGACGCGAGACGCCGGCCTGGCCGAGTACCGGGAGGCGATGGCCTCCAGCGACACGCCCATCAACCCGTACCGCGTCTTCGGCGACATGATGAAGGTGCTGGACCCGTACAACTCCTTCGTAACCCACGACTCCGGCAACACCCGCGACCAGCTGAGCACGGTGTACGACACGCTGATTCCCCGGGGCTTCCTGGGCTGGGGCAACATCTCCACCCTGGGGTTCGGCCTGGCCGGCGCCATGGCGGCCAAGCTGGCCTATCCGGAGCGGCAGTCGGTGGCGGTCACCGGCGACGCCGGCATGGGCTACATGCTGGGCAACCTGGAGGTTCCGGTGCGGCAGAACCTGGGCATCACCATCGCCCACGTGGCCAACGGCGGGTTCGCCGGCTACGGCCCCGGCTTCTGGGGCGACGGCCACGACCCCTACACCCACCAGGTGATGGGGCCGGAGGACGTGAACATGTCCCGCGCCGTGGCGGAACTGGGCCTGTACACCGAGCGGGTCACCGAGCCATCGGACGTGGTGCCGGCCCTGCAGCGCGCCCTGGCCGCCAACGAGACGGGCCAGCCGTCCTACCTGGAGTTCATCTGCTCCCAGTACCCCCGCTACGGCGGGTTCGCGCCAAGCCCAGTGGCACACTAATACCGGGCGCATTGCGGCGCGGCGATATAATGGTGGGCAGGGGGCGCGAGTCTCCCTGCCCACCGCCCACAATAGGGTTTTCTTTCCAGGAGCAGCATGGGCATTTTCAACATGAACATCCAGATCGGCAACCTCGGAGGTGAGCACTTTGAGGACGTTGAGGTGATGGTGGATACCGGAGCCGTCACGACGGTGATACCGCGCTCAACCCTGGAAGGGCTGGGCATCCAACCGACCAGGAAAGGCACCTTTGAATATGCGGGCGGCGAGCAAGTGCAGCTGGATATGGCTCAGGCAAATGCCATAGTCGAAGGCATGGAAACCATTACCTGGGTCATCTTCGGCGAGGAAGGAGCTGCGGCGCTGCTGGGCGCATACACGCTGGAAGGGCTGCTGCTGGCGGTTGACCCTTACAATGAGCGGCTGATTCCGGTGGTAGGTTCACTGAAGTAAAGAGGCGCGTTATGACCAACGCAGTGCTCGTAATCGACATGGTGCGCGGCTTTCTGGAGCCGGGGCACAACCTCTATTGCGGCGACGATGCCAGGGAGATAATCGAGCCGGTGCGGCGGTTGCTGAGTCGCGAGGCGGCAGCGGGATCGTCCATCCTCTTCGTTTCGGACCACCACCTGCCTGACGATTTGGAGTTCCAGATGTTCCCGGTGCACTGCATCATCGGGACGGAGGAACCGGAGGTCATCCCGGAACTGGCCGAGTGGGTAGGTGATGGGAACGTGATCCCCAAAAACCGCTACAGCGGCTTCTTCAATACCGATCTGGCGGAACGTTTGGCCGCGTTACAGCCCGACAAGGTCATCGTCTGCGGGGTGTGCACCGACATCTGCGTGATGCACACCACGTCGGACGCGCGCAACCGGGATTACGCGGTGGAGGTGCCCACCGACTGCGTGGCATCGTTCGACGCCTATGCCCACCGTTGGGCGCTGGATCACATCGGGAGGATCCTTGGGGCGCGGGTGGTCTAGGATCTGTTTACAAATGCCGTCATTCCGGCGAAAGCCGGAATCCAGTGGGCGCAAAATCCACCCAACGTTTCTATCGCAGAAGCTATTCTGGGTTCCTGCTTTCGCAGGAACGACGGTGTGGTTTTCAGTTTGCCAACAGGCTCTGGACTACGCGCGGGCACGGTATCAGAGTATCGCGTCCCCCGGCTCGTTGAGCATCGCCTGGCGGAGCAGGGGAACGGGCGGGGCGCCCCAGGACAGGGCTGCGTCGTGGAACCGGCGCAGGTTGTACTCTGACCCTTCCTGGCGACGCCAGTTCTGCCGCAGCTTGAGCAGCATCAGCTTGCCCAGGGTGTAGTTCAGGTAGCCGGGATCGAAGGTGCCGCGCAGGGCCTCGCGGCGGGCCGGATGCTCCTCCATGTAGGCGTGGGCCTGGAAGAACCGGGTCGCCTCGTCCACCGTCATGCCCTGGGTGTGCATGCCCAGCGAGCAGAGGTACCGGCAGTTGCGCACCAGGGCCTCGAGGAGTTGCGTCAACCAGAGGGCCGGGTCGTCGCGACCGTACTCGGTCTCCAGCATCATCTCCTCGGTGTAATGCGCCCAACCCTCGATGAAAGCGTAGGATGTGGCCACGCGGTTGACCAGGGGCAGGCCGCCGCCGTGGCGATTGTGCAGGTTGTGTACGAAGTGACCCGGATACACTTCGTGGACGCTGATAACCTTCAGGGTGTAGTAGTTGAAGTTGGTCAGCCACTCCTCCTGCTGGCGTGGTGTCCAGTCAGGCTCCACCGGCGTCACGTAGTAGAAAGCTTCGGTGGCGACCTCCTCCAGGCCGCCGGGCGAGTCCATGGCGGCGAAAGCGTAGCGCATGTAGGACGGCGTCTCGGCGACCTGGCAGCGCTCCTCGGATGGGACGGTGATGATGTCGTGGTCGATGAGGGCCTGGCGGATGTCTTCCAGCATGGCCCGCGTCTCGGGTATGAGGGCTTCGGCGGCGGGATGGTTGGCGGCAACCTGGGCGACGGCCTCCCGAACCGACTTGCCCGGGGCGACCAGCGCGGCGGCTTCGTCCAGGCGCCGGAGGTTCTGCTCCAGGTTGGCCTGGCCGATGGACAGCACGTCCAGGAGGGGCGTGTCCACTCCCTCGCCCACCTCCAGCATCCGGCGGTACAGGTCGGAACCGATGGCGAACTCGGGGCGGATTTTACGGTCCTGCAACCGCTGCGCAAAATCAATCACCGCAGCTCCGGCAGTTTTGCGCACAGCGTCGAATTCGGCGGCCACATCAGGAGCGATGGCCGCGCATTGAGTGGCGGCATCTGCCAAGCCGGTGTTATAGAACGACGCCATGCCCCGATAGGCTTCGACGGCCATCTCGCGAACGGGTTCTCCCAGCTCGGTATCCGTGATCCCATCCAGCGTGTTCAAGAAGTCCGGTACCTGCTGCAGCGCCGCGGTGGCTGACCGCAGGCGGTCAGGCAACGGCGCGTAGTCCCGCTGCACGTAGCTGCCGACGCCAACGTAGCCGACCTGCCGTTGCGGGTTGTTGTGGAGGGTCCGCATTTCCTCCAGGTTGAACAACTCGCGGCGCAGGAACATCTCCAGCAGGCTGCGGGAAAGGGCGTCCATACGGGCCGCCCGGTCCGTGCCGTGGGCTTCTTCCCGGGGCAAGGAGGACAGTTGCGCCAGCGTACGGTGCAGTTCCTCGATGCGACGAGCCACGCGACCAGCGGAGAAATCCGGCAGCCGGCCGTCGTACTCGTGGCGGCCGATGCGGCTGCCGGCGGTGGGCAGAAACTCCCAATGCTCGCGTATGGCGCGCTCGGCCAGATTGTCCAAAGCCTGGTTCATGGCGTACCTAACCAATGCTTGCCCAGCTGGGATGTCTCAACCGTGTATTCGGTCAATGGCTTGGGTTATGGAATGTTCTGTCTCTGCGAATGCTTGCTCGGTTGCTCCAGGCCCTGTCTGTCTGGAGATTTCAGCCACCGCCTGGGCCATCACCACCACGCCAACATCGTTCCGGCTCAGATTCCAGCCCTCCGCTCGCAGCCTCGTTACCTGGGCTTCCGCTCGTGTGAATACCGTAGCCAGTTGCAGATCTGCCGCCACATGTGCCCCTGCTCTTCCAGTCCGATTCTTGCGACACACTATAATGATATCGAAGTTGATGGGGTCTTTTGCTTGGCGCTTGGGCGCAGCAACGGACATTTCCGCCTTGACCGGATGGCACGCCTCGATGCGGAACCCGGCCCCGGTGACTGCGTGCAGGACGCTTTGCCAGCCCTCCCACCTGGAATGGTGATAAGTGAATACGAGGAGACCGTCACCTTTGAGAACTCGACGCGCCTCCTGTAGCACCAGCGTCAGTCGCCGGGTGAATGTCTTGGCATCCGAATTTTGAACCTCTGATTCTGAACGAGTGGTGCGTGCCTGGTGGCTGGGGAGGTCATCGAGGATCAGCTTCTGCCAAGCATAAAAGAAGTCGGCAAGTTGCGAGTAATGCACGTTATCGAAGAACGGTGGATCCGTAACGACCAAATCCACGCATTCATCCGACAAGTCTGTGGCCGCTGAGTCGCCACAGGAAACATAGAGATTGCCCCCCTCGCCAAAACGGTCGTAGGAGGTGCTGTTGGTGACCCCCGTCAGGGGTTCATTGATACTGTCCACCTTCACGGACCGATTGCCCTGATTTTCCGGCAACAGGGCCAACTCAAAGGGCTGTTGAGCATATTGGGTTGCCCGCAGCAGCCGACTGCGGAACAGCGTCGAGAAAGCTCCTGAGCTCTTGGGAGTTCCCCAGATGTTAGCCTCTAACGGAGTGCGTTCGGGTTTCAGGATGTGGTGGTAGAACATATGCCGGACGGCCCCGGTTCCCTCGCCCTTGTAGGAAGCGAACATATTATTGAACTCGAGCACCCCGGAAAAAAGACAAGCGAAAGCGTCTCGCAGCCGATTATCTTCAATCTCTTTGATCCGATTAGCCAGCGTTGATATACAGAGAAGCTGACGGGCGTTGAACATATGGCTCCAGGACTGGAAGCCGTAATTCAGCGCCTGGTTCGTGTTGTACCCGGGTGCCATATACCCTTGTGGGATCCGGTGATGAGACGTTTCCAAGTCGGAGACCGCTTGCTCGTACAGAGCTTCATCATAGACGGTAATGGGGTGGTATTCCTTCTTGCCGTCAGGGGTCAGGACGAGCTTGGCGTACATCCGGTAGGTGGGAGGAGAGCCGGTTTCCCGTATAGTATGGCCGATGTTGAACTCGCAGTGGCAGTGCGGACACTGCGCTTTCTTGCCTTTTACGGGACCGGTTGCTGCATTGAAGCCGTGATCACACTCAGCGCACTCCATCTCAGTGACCTGGTGATCCTGGGGGGATAAAGCGCCGCACTTCGGGCATACGACCTGCACCGTGGGATTGCGTTGGGCGTAGGCGTGCCTGGCGAAGATATAGCCCGAGAACAGGTCAACCGGGACGCAACAGACCGGGCAGGGCGCTTGCATCACCCAGAAATAATACAGAACCGGGCATAACGTGCCGTCCGGCAGACTCGTGGTGTAGTAACCGGAAATCCTGTCGGCGACATCCGCCGCAATTTCTTGATAAGTTCTTTTCAGATCCCCCGGGTCTGCCAGCGTCAGGGCGGTGCGGACTTGCAGGTACGACACCGGGTTGATGTCGCGGCCAATGGCCCGACCGCCGAGCTTCAGAGTTTCGCCAAGGGTCGTGCCGCTACCCATGAAAGGGTCGAATACTACTGCATCGGAGAACCGGGTCGGCGAGTAAAATAGCTCAAGTACGTCGGCCCCCTCCGGGGCAAGAGCGCCCAGAAGGATCCCCCTGAAGACGGATCCCAAACGCTGTGCCCACCACTTGTGAACATGGTATATGGGGCGGTAGATTTCCTTTCGCCAGCTTTCACGTTCGGCGATGCGACTTAATCGCTCAAAGGGGAAATCGTCGCTTTCGATGGCGCGCGCTGCCGCCGCACCTGCCACGGGAGGGCTTCGGACCTCCAACATTTGCTCAAGGTGTAGCTGCATCAGGCAAACTGCGTTGTGTCATGGCCTTTTCCCTGCCGAAGGCAAGCAATCAGGCTACGTCCTTCATCGTTACGGCTGGACCATCTGTCCCAGCGGCGCGGTAGGCGACGAAACGATGTTCCAAGCCAGCCGAAGGGTTCTCCGCAAATTGAGGGGTAAGGGTATTTACAATCAAATCGGCGTTGTATCCTACGAGAAGGCGGTCAGTCTCCACCCGTATCAGTTCCCCGCACGACTCCAACCGCTCATCCACCTCGGCATCGCTAGGCAGGATTAGAGTCCGTTGGCCCACCGTACCGTCCGTCAGCGCGAATGGGGTAGGGGCGACGTACATCTTCCGGTCTCTGATCATGACGTCGCCGTAACTCCCGAAGCCGGTGATGTGCTTGTTCTCGTGGACGTATTCATGATTGGCGTTCAGAAAGTCACCGTGGAACAGCACCAGGTCAATTAGCGGGTAGTCGTCGCCATCGGGATCCTTGGGATATCGTCCAAACACGTAGAAAACGGTTCTGCCGTTATGCAAGCCCGTGGGCATCTGATTGTTAGCGTCGTAGGTGGCTTCACGCCCGGGGTAAGCTAACCCCTTTACCTCGTACCCCACCGGACTGCGCACTAGCCGAAAATCCGGGTAGGAATTGCGTGCCGGGGGATCGTATGCAACCTGTATTTCGTCCAGCCGAGACTGAAACCAATTCTGAAAATGAAATTCCTTGTCCACCCGGTTGGTTCGGTGGATAAGCTGACCACGGCGGACCGCTCGGTCGCACTGTAGGAATATGTCAGCAACGGCGCTGGACAATTGCGCTGCTCACCTTCGGTTTGCAGTCGACCGCATTCCGCTACAGGTGTTACGCGACCAGTTCGCTGATGAGGAACTTGGGCTCGATGTCGGTGAAGTTTTTCACGTCGCCGACCAGTTCGCGGCCGTGGGTCTTGAAGCCTTCGTGCACCCCGTCCACGTCGTTGAAGAAGAGGTAGCCGACGGCGGTGTACATAGGCGGCGCGTTGGGGTCGGTGTCGGAGATGCCGCGTTCGACGTTGTAATAGCGCATCCCGAAGGTGGTCAGGCGCTCCTGCACCAGGGGCATGTGGGTGTTGCAGTAATAGTCAAAATCGAAGGACTTGCCCTCTTCGTTCTCGTAGAAGACGGTTACTTTGATCATTGGGATGCTCCTGAAGGGACGTGGATTCCGGCTTGCGCCGGAATGACGGGTGGAAGGCGGGAATGACGGGTGGGAATCCGAGGTGGCAAACGGAAGTCGGGAATGACGGGCGAACGTCTAAAATTACAGACGGAGATTGTCAGTGGTAAACGTTGGTGCCGGACCCGCCGCCGGCCGCGATGGTCTCGCCGCTGATGGCGATGCTGCGCGGGGACGCGAAGAAGGCCACCACCCATGCCAGCTCTTCGGCGTCAACGATGCGGCGGGTGGAGTTGCGGGAGGCGGCGCGACGCTCGATCTCTTCAACCGTCGTGCCCTCGCGCTCGGCCTGCTCGGCGTACATGGGGCCGCTGCGCTCGGTGCGCGTGGTGCCGGGATGCACCAGATTGACGCAGACGCCGTCGCCGCCCAGTTCCTCCGCCAGGTACTTGGTCAGGTTGGATAGACCGGAGTTGCGGACGCCGGCGCTGAGGTTGCCCTCGGCCCGGCGCGCCGACAGGCCACCGACGTTGACGATGCGGCCCCAGCCCTGCTGCCGCATGTAAGGGGCCACGGCCCGGGCGCAGCGCAGGTAGCCCATCACCTTGGTGTCCAGATCAAGCATCACGTCCTCGTCGCGGATCTCGGCCAACGAGCCGCGGGCGAGGCCGCCGGGCGCGGCGGCGTTGTTCACCAGGATGTCGATGCGTCCGCCCAGCGCCTCGGCGGCCTGGGCGACCATGGCGTTCACCTGGTCGGTGCTGGTCATGTCGGAAACGATGGGAACGACCCGGCCGCCGGTGTCGCCGGCGATGTCCTCGGCCGACTCGGACAGGGTATCGGCGTAACGGCCGGTGATGACCACGCTGCAGCCGTCGGCGGATAGCACCCGCGCCACCGCCTTGCCGATGCCGCGACTGCCGCCGGTAACGATTGCGGTCTTGCCGTCAAGTTGCAGATCCATATTGAGAGGTCCTCCCGCTCAAACTAGCGGCATTGTACACCAGGCAAACTACAGGGGGCAGGTGCAAGACCCGCCCCCTGGCATTGGTGAACAGCGTCGTTTCGCGCAGCGCTAGGCCACCTGGACCGTGGCGCCAGCCTCTTCCAGCTTGGACTTGATGCTGTCGGCGTCTTCCTTGTTGACGCCCTCGCGGACACGGGCCGGGGCCGATTCCACCAGCTCCTTGGCCTCGCGCAGGCCGAGGTCGGTAACCTCGCGCACGGCCTTGATGACGTTGATCTTGTTGGCGCCGAAGTCGGCCAGGGTGATGGTGAACTCGGTCTGCTCGTCAGCAGCGGCGGACGGAGCATCGTCGGTCACCACGCCGGCGGCTGGGGCGGCGGCAACCGCCATCGGAGCGGCCGCGGAGACGCCGAACTCTTCCTCGATGGCCTTGACCAGATCGGCCAGGTCCATCACGCTCATGCCCTTGATCGCATCGAGAACTTCCTGGTTCACTGCCATGATTGTTGCCTCCTGATGGTTGTTTACAACTGGACGTAAGATGATTGTCGCTATTCCGCAGCTTCTGCCGGCTGCAGTTGTTCGATCCTGGCTTGCAGGACGTAGGCCAGGCTGCTGATGGTGGCATTGAGTACGCTGGCCAGGCCGTACAGCGGCGACTGCATGGTGCCCAGCAGCTGGGCCATGAGGATGGGGCGCGGAGGCAGAGCGGCCAGCCGCGAAACGTCCTCGGGCTGCATGGCGTCGCCCTGCTCGACCACCGCGCCGTGCACGGCGAGGGCGCCGGCGCTGGCCCGAGCGGCCTGGTCGACCGCTTTGGCGATGGTGGCGGCGTCGTCATAGCCCAGCGCAATGGCGGTCTGACCCGTTACGACCTCTTTGAGCTGGGGGATCTCCGCGGCGTCGGCGGCACGGCTGATCAGGCTGTTTTTCACCACGACGAACTCGACGCCGCCGTCGCGCATCCTGCGCCGTAGGTCCACCATCTGGTTGGCGTTCATGCCGGAGTAGCCGGTGGAGATGATGATGGAGCTGCGCTCCAGCTTGTCCTTAAGCTCGGCTACGCGATCGATTTTATCCTGGGTTGGCAAGGTCTGCTCCTGGATTAGGAATGGTCAAAAAGAAAACCCGCGCTCCGAGATGGGCGCGGGCGTTTCGACGCGCCCAGCCTTGGGCCGACGGCGCTGAACATCCACATGTGCTCCGGATCAATCCGGCGCGGTGCCTCGGCGGGCGGCTGATGCGGCCATTATTCCCGTGGGGAACCCGCTGTCTCGGGCGAAGTAATGGTATTCGATTGTGCGGATCAGTCTAGCATCCCCTCCGGGGATTAGCAACGGGCGGAACCGGCTCGGCGGCCGATGGCGAAGGTTCTACTCAGGTTTCATTGCCTGGAGCGTGCCCACGTCGACGGAGAGGCCGGGGCCCATGGACGAGGTGATATAGGCGGACTTGATGAAGGCGCCCTTGACCGCGTCGGGACGCTCGCGCATGACGGAGTCCATGAACACGGTCAGGTTGTCCATCAGCGAGTCGGTCTCGAAGGATGACTTGCCGAACTGGCCGTGAATGATGGCGGTCCGGTCGGTGCGGAACTCCAGGCGTCCGGCCTTGGATTCCTGGATGACGCGGGGCAGATCCCGGGCGGGAACCAGGGTGCCGGTGCGGGGGTTGGGCATCAGGCCGCGTCGACCCAGAACCCGACCCAATCGGCCGATCTTGGACATGATCTCCGGTATCGCCAAGCCCACGTCGAACTCGACCCAGCCGCTTTCGACCTGGGCGATCAGGTCGTCGTCGCCCACGTAATCGGCGCCGGCCTGGCGGGCGATGTCAGCGGCTTCGCCGTTGGCGAATACCAAAACGCGCACCTGCTTGCCCAAGCCGTGGGGGAGCACGGTGACGCCGCGAACCTGCTGCTCGGCGTGGCGCACGTCGGCGTTGGTGCGTAGGTGGACCTCCAGGGTCTCGTCGAACTTGGCGGTGGAAAGCTCTTTCACCAAGTCGATGGCTTCTCGGGGCTGGTAAACGCTGTCCTCCGGAACGCGCTCGGCAACGGCGTTGTAGCGTCGGCTGTGCTTGGGCATTTTCGATTCTCCTCTTCCCCGTCATTCCGGCGAAAGCCGGAATCCAGAGGCCACTGCTGCAAACACGTTTCGGATTCCCACGAAAGCGGAAATAACGACATTATTTGTCAGCGCGTCTAGTCGTCTTCTACGGTGATCCCCATGCTGCGGGCAGTGCCGGCGATGATGTTCATGGCCTGTTCGACGGAGTTGGCGTTGAGGTCCTTCAGCTTTTCCTCGGCGATCCCACGCAGGACATCGCTGGTGACGGTAACGCCGATGGGCGCGCGGGCGTCGCCCTGTCCCTTTTCGATGCCGGCGGCGCGACGCAGCAGGTCTGAAGCCGGCGGCGTCCGGGTGACGAAGGTGAAGGAGCGGTCCTGGTAAACGGTCAGGTGGACGGGCACGATGGTGCCGGACTGGCTGCCGGTGCGTTCGTTGTATTCCTTGACGAAGGCCATGATGTTGACGCCGTGCTGACCCAGCGCCGGGCCGACCGGCGGCGCGGGCGTGGCCTTGCCCGCTTCCAGCTGGAGCTTGATGACGGCGAGTACTTTCTTTGCCACTAACGGCCTCCCCAGTGAATCGTCATTCCGGCGAAAGCCGGAATCCAGTACGTGTTTCCGAAAAGACGGAACGAAATTGGAACGGAATTTAAGCCTTTTCCACCTGGGTGAAGTCCAATTCCACCGGGGTCTCGCGGCCGAAAACGGAAATCATCACAGTGACCTGTCCGCGGTGTTCGTCCACGTCCTCGACGCGACCGAGCATGTCGGCGAAGGGGCCTTCGGAGATCCGCACCGTGTCTCCCGGGATCATGCCGATGACGGCGCGCGGCTCGCCCGAGGCGACGCGGTCCAGGATGTCATCGACCTCGCGATCGTCCAGCGGCACCGGACGCGGGCGGTCACCGCCCTCTTCCTCGGCCGAAATGAAACCCGTCACGCCAGTGGTGTTGCGCACCAGGAACCAGGCCTCGTCGTCCATGACCATCTGGACCAGGATGTAGCCGGGGAACAGTTTGCGGCGCTGCTTGGTCCGCTCACCCTTGTTGCGGGTGATCTCGTCCTCGGCCGGCACCTCGACCCGAGTGATCCGGTCGTCCATGCCGAGGCTCTGTCGACGCAGGTCAAGGTTTCGCTTGACCATGTCTTCCTGGCCCGTATAGGTGTGGACGATATACCAGCGCAAATCGTCGGGATGCGTTGTGGTCATTGTCTCAATCTCAGTGGGCGAGAGAGGAGCGGCCCAAGAGAGCGCCGGTCAATCGGATTGACGCCGGCGCTAAAAGGGGTCTCCGGTGATTCCCGCAGCCAGGCGTGGGCACGCCGAACCCGCACAGGTCAGAAAGGCAACTGCCGCAGGCCGATGACGAAGCCCATGCCGAAGTCGAAAATCCGGTCCAGCAGGCCGAGGAAGAAGCCCATGATAACGGCGAGCACGATGACGATGACCGTGAGCCGGGCCGTTTCTTCCTTACTTGGCCAGACTGATTTCCGCAGCTCGGAAGCGGTTTCCCGCAGGAAGCCAATCGGGCCGACCCTCCCCACAGCGCGGGGAGAGATCGGCGACGGTCGTCTGGTTGATGCGCGGGCCACGGGCCGCTACCTCACTTCCCGATGGACCTGATGGCCCCGGCAGCGGCTGCAGTACTTCCGCAGTTCCATGCGGGTGGTGTGGCTGCGCCGGTTCTTGATGGTCGAGTAGTTGCGCTCGCGGCAGTCGGTGCACTGCAAGGTGATGACCTGCCGGGCGTCGGTGGACTTGCGGGCCATGGGATCACTCCAGCAATCGGGTGAACACGCCGGCGCCGACGGTGCGGCCGCCCTCGCGGATGGCGAAGCGGAGACCCTCTTCGACGGCGATCGGGGTGATGAGGTTCACGGTCATGGTGATGTTGTCACCGGGCATGACCATTTCCACACCGTCGGGCAGGGCGATCTCGCCGGTGATGTCGCTGGTGCGGATGTAGAACTGGGGCTTGTAGCCGGTGAAGAAGGGGGTGTGGCGACCGCCTTCGGCCTGGCTCAGCACGTACACCTCAGCCTCGGCCTTGCGGTAGGGGCGCATGGAACCGGGAGCGACCAGCACCTGGCCTCGTTCGACCTCGTCGCGGTCCACGCCGCGCAGCAGCACGCCTACGGCGTCGCCGGCTTCGGTGGTGTCCAGCAGCTTGTGGAACATCTCCAGGCCGGTGGCAACGGTCTTGCGCACGTCGCCGGAGCGGATGATCTCCACTTCCTGGCCGACGTTGAGCTGTCCGCGCTCGACCCGGCCGGTGACCACGGTGCCGCGGCCCTTGATGCCGAAGACGTCCTCGATGGGCATCAGGAACGGTTGGTCGGTGACGCGGGACGGCTGGGGGATGTAGTCGTCCATGGTGGCGACCAGTTCCCGGACCTGCTCCATGGCGTCGGCGTCGCCCTCAAGCGCCTTCAGGCCGCTGACGCGGACGATGGGCGTGTCGTCGCCGGGGAAGTCGTAGGTGCTGAGCAGCTCGCGGACTTCCAGTTCGACCAGTTCCAGCAACTCTTCGTCGTCCATCATGTCAACCTTGTTCAGGGCGACGACGATGGAGGGCACTTCCACCTGGCGGGCCAACAGGATGTGCTCCCGGGTCTGGGGCATGGGGCCGTCGGGAGCGGACACGACCAGAACCGCGCCGTCCATCTGCGCCGCGCCGGTAATCATGTTCTTGATGTAGTCGGCGTGGCCAGGGCAGTCAACGTGGGCGTAGTGCCGGTTCGCGGTCTCGTATTCCACGTGGGCGATGGCGATGGTGATACCGCGGGCCCGTTCTTCCGGCGCGTTGTCGATGCTGTCGAAACTGCGGAAGCTGGCGTTGTTCTCCTGGGCCAGAACGCTGGTGATAGCGGCGGTCAGGGTGGTCTTGCCGTGGTCAACGTGACCGATGGTTCCCACGTTGACGTGGGGCTTGGAACGGTCGAAGACTTGCTTAGCCATGGTGGCGGGTTACTCCTTGCTCCTTGTTGGTGGTTCCTTGGTTCCGGCCCGCGGGACGTCCCTGCGGGTTGCTGACGCCGGTGGAGCCCAAGGGCGGAATCGAACCGCCGACCCCGTTCTTACCAAGAACGTGCTCTACCTCTGAGCTACTTGGGCGCGCTTTGTTTTTACGGGTGGTTTGAATTTCCTGGATTCCGGCTTTCGCCGGAATGACGGCATTGCGTGAGAGTGGTGGAGGGGGCAGGATTCGAACCTGCGAAGCCCGTCAGGGCGCCAGATTTACAGTCTGGTGGCTTTAACCACTCACCCACCCCTCCATGTGCTAACTCCCGGACAGATGATCCAGTTCAGACAATTTCGATTTGGAGCCCCAGAGGGGACTCGAACCCCTAACCTGCCGATTACAAATCGGCTGCGCTGCCAATTGCGCCACCGGGGCGCGAGGTTGGCTCCGTGGAGTCCAACCGGCCAAACCGTGCGATGCGCTAAAAAAGCCCCGGCAACTTCCGGGGCCTTCCGGTTTTCGCCAATCGATAATTAGGTTACGCAACACCACGCCAATTGTCAATCCTTTTCGGCCGTTGCAAACCTCAAGGTCGCCCCCGTATGGCCTCCTCATGGCGGACGGTACGGCTGACTAAATCCGTTCAAAGTAGCGGGTGCGTTCCCAATCGGTGACCGCTCGCCGATAGGCCGCAGCTTCGGTTGAGAAGAAGTGCGCGTAATGTTCCACGACATCAGCGCCGAAGGCTGATCGGGCAAGTTCGCTGCGCTCGAAGTTCACGGTAGCCTCTTCCAGACTTGACGGCAGCATCGTCGCTTCCTGCGCCGAGTAGACGTCGCCCAGGTAGGCCGGGGGCGGCTCGATCCGCTGCTCAATGCCGGCAAGGCCGGATGCGACGACCGCCGCATAGGCGAGGTACGGATTGACGTCCGCTCCCGGGATCCGGCACTCGATGCGCAGGCTGGACCCGGTTCCCACAATCCGGAAACCAGCGGTGCGGTTATCGGGAGACCACGCCAGCGCGGTGGGAGCCCAGCTTCCGGCCTGAAACCGCTTGTAGGAGTTCACCGTGGGCGCGTAACAGACCATCAACTCCGGCGCGTAGCGCATCCACCCGCCCAGGAACCATCGAAATTCGTCCGAACACGCTATACCGGCCAAGTTGCCCTCCCCCGGGAAGGCATTGGCCAACTCGCCGTTCTCCTCCCTCCACAGGCTCACGTGGAGATGGGAGCTGGAACCGGCCTGGCTCGCATCCGGCTTGGCCATGAAAGTGACACTGCATCCGAGCTGGTCCGAAATCTCCTTGACGGCCTGTTTGAGCACCACGTGCCGGTCCGCCATTTCCATCATGGAAGCGTAGCGGATGTTCAGCTCATGCTGCCCGCGGCCAAACTCGCCCTTGGTGGATTCAACGGGAACGCCGGATGCCGCCAGGTTGCGACGGAAGGCTCCGTTCAGATCCTCGGTGCGGGCCGCCTGCAGCAGGTGGTAGTCCTCGATGTACCATCCGGCCTCGCGCAAATCCCGGTATCCGCCTTTCGCCGCCTCGATGTAGGACACGCGAAACTGGTAGTACTCCAACTCGGAGCCGGCCATGGCCTGAAAGCCCTTGGCGGCCAACCGTTCCAGCTGTTGACGCAGGATGGAACGGGGAGCCACCGGAACCGGGCGGTGGTCCGATTGCAGTTCCGCATCGCAGATAACCAGCGCGGTGCGATCCAGCCACGCCAGCCGGCGCATCGTCGCCAGGTCCGGCACGAGGCGTACATCCCCGTAGCCACGGTTCCAGTTGGCAAACTCGTACCCGGCGACCGGCTCCATATCCATGTCAACGGTAAACAAATAGTCGCAGACATGGGTGCCGCCCGCCGCGTCAGTAAGGAAAAACGAAGCATCCAGGCGTTTGCCAAGCAGCCGCCCGTACAGGTCCGGGAACGCCAGGATCACCGTGTCTATCGAGCCGTCGCCAACTGCCGACTGAAGCTCCGCAACGTCCAGCATCCCGGGAATTTGCGCGTCGCCCACTTGCACAGTTGTTGCCTCCGGCTGGCCCTTCGTTCAAGCTTGCGGCGCACGGGTTTCCGCAGCCCATTTCGCCGCGCCGTTGCTGTGGACGACCGTCGCGCTTCTGCGATGGGTTATAATGGTTTTACTGAGCGGGCGTAGCTTAGTGGTAAAGCCCCAGCCTTCCAAGCTGGCTACGTGGGTTCGATTCCCATCGCCCGCTCCATATTTTTGCCCGCGCCGCCCCGTATCAGCCGCCGGCCGAGACCGCAATCTGCCGTTCGCCAATCGGCTGCGGCGGTCGGTTATTCGGCCCGTGGGTCAGCGATTGCAGGATGTCCACCTGGTCCGGTGACACGGTTCCGATTGACTGCATGACCATCCACCGCACCCCTTCGGAGCACGGCGGCGTGGTCAGCGAGCCGCGGTATCCGTAATACCCGCTATCCGACGGTACATACTCAGCCGCATTCGGCCCGCCTCCCACATCAGCTTCCACCCCGGTCGCCGGAGCCAGGCCCAGCAGGTCCTCCACCAGGGGGCTGGGGTTGCCCAGCCGGAACAGCAGTCCCACCACGGCCAGGTTGCCGTCAGCGTCCTGGTGCACCAGGTGAAGTTCAGCCGCGAAGCTCTCGCCGTCCAGCAGGTGCTCTCCCGGCGAATGGTAATGAACTCCCAGCAGCTCGTAGCGGCGTCCTACCACCGACACCCCGCTGCCGGGGTCAAAGTCCAGGTACACCGTGTGGCCGTTGTTGCGGGCCTGCACGGCGACGGTGGTGTAGTCGAACGTCACCGGGTCAGTTCCGCCCGAGACGTATCCGGTCAAGTTCACCGGCGACTGTTCAACCCCTGCGGAGCACAGGCCGTAGTCGGAGGACAGGCAGCCCCAGTGTTCCGGGCCGGTGTCTCCGGTATATCCCCATTCGGGGTGGCTGACGGTGGACATCAGGCGGCCCGGGCGGTTTCGAGGGCTCGTGCGGCGGCCTGCTGCAGGGCCTCGGCGTCCAGGGTGGCCCGCAGCTCGCCGGCGTCGTCCTGGCCGAAACTCTCCTCAACGCGGAACTCGTCGATCACGGCCAAGATGGCATTCGCGCGTTCCGCTTCCGTAGCGGAGGCGAAAGCGGTCAGTCGGCCGTCGGCGATGTGCCGGTCGATCTCGGCGGTGAGCAGCTCATCCTCCACCACCCGGCGCTGGATCTGTCCGATGTTCTGGAGGTTGCGGCCCAGGTAGCAGCCGCCGAACTGCATGATCTCGCACTCTCGGCCTTCGAGACCGTCGATTTCAGCGAACCAGTGGTAGCGGGGCTCCAGCTCGTGATCACTGAGGTAGTCGCGCACCTGCTGGTCTTCGGGAGCCGGGTCGGAAGGATCGAACACCAGCTTGACCGTGTGCATCATCAGGCCGGCGGGTTCTACGGTGATGTACATCTCATCCTCCAGTTAAGGACGTTCGGTCATTGTATTGCCGTCATTCCGGCGAAAGCCGGAATCCACAAGCTGCCGACAGCCAGCGACTCCGCCACTATCAAGCCGTTCTGGATTCCGGATCAAGTCCGGAATGACGTGTCGGGGTGAGTTAGCCCTCTACGGCCCGGATGATGCGGTCGACGTTTTCGGGGCCAGGGGCGACGGTCTTGTTATCCACCAGCCGCATGGCCTCGACGATAGCGTCGTGGTAGGGGGTGGCAACCCCGGTCTCGCGGCCCTTTTCGCAGATGAGGCCGTTCATAAAGTCGATCTCGGACTTGCGGCCCTTGTGCACGTCCTGGGCCATGGAGGCGAGCCAGTTCACCCGGCCGCCGGCCTGGGACAGCTTGCCGTCCAGCTCCTCGAACACGTCGCCAGTGTCGGCGTCCGCCCAGAATTCGGCTGGGGTGCCGTTGATCTCCACCACCTTGAGCCCCTGGGCCAGGCCGACCTGCGCGCCCTCCTTGGCCAGGTTGATGCGGATGCGGCGGATCCTGGCGTCGCCGGCCATCTCCTGGCTGCCCAGCTGGCTCATGGCGGAGATGGCGTTGCCCATGCCGTTCTGGCACAGCTTGGCCCAGCGTTCGCCGGGGAGGTTGTCGGTGGCGTAGGCCGCGTCGATATGGTCCAGCTTGGCGGCCAGGGCCTCCGAGCGGGGAGTGACGGCGCCGGTGAACTCGCCGATGCGGAACACGGTGTGGCCGTGGTCGCGTCCGGGCGCGCCGCCCCGGTTGACGTGGGCCGGCTCCCAGAGGGCCACCTCGATATGCGACGCAATGCAGCCCAGTTGCCGGTCCTCGCCCACGATGTTGGCGATGGTGGGGTCGTTCCAGCAGTTCTGGATGGACACGAAGGCGCCGTCATCCTTGACGTACCGCTTGATGAAATGGGTGGCCCACTCGGTGTCGTAGGACTTGACGGTGATGAAGGCGTAGTCGAAGGGCTCGGTGATGTTCTGGGCGTCGGTGAGGTGCATGGCGTTGACCGGCACCGTGAAGTCGCCCTGGCTGCCACTGGCGCGGAGGCCCTCGGCGCGCATCTTCTCCACGTGATCGGGCCACATGTCGATGAAGGTGACGTCGTCTTCGCCGGCCTGAACGAGAAACGCGCCGACGTAGCTGCCCACGGCGCCGGGACCCATAATTACGATGCGGTCTGCCATTGTGTCATCTCCGGGAAAGAGTTTGAGGTTAGTGAAAAACCGTGGGTTAGGGTTCGGTCAGGGGCGGGAAATACTCTTGCAGCAGGTCGATGCCGTCGCTGACCGTGCCTGCCGATTGGATGACCATTGCATCGGTCAGATTGCCTTCATAGAAATGAGTATGAAGGCCGCTGACCAGCGTGGCCGTATCATTCAGCATATTTTCCGCATCCGGGTTCAATTGTCCGACCAGGGACGCCAACTCGCCGGCTACGCGGTAGATCCCAACGTGACTGGACAGTTTTATCTGGTGGTCGGCGCCGATGGCCTTGATGATTTGCGTAAAAGCGCCCCAGGATTTTTCGGCGGCTTGCAGATAATCGCTTTCGCCCAGACTGCGCTGGACGTGTTGCCGGTAATGGGCCAAATTCGCGCGGTAGGTTTCCGCGCTGGCCGCCGCTTCTTCCGGGGACAGCGACGTGTCCCAGCGAGGGGAAAAGGCGGTGCGAATGGCAGCAACAACCTGCTCATCGGTGAAGGTTGGCTGTGGCGTGTTCACGGCATGATCTCCGGGAGATGACGGCAAGGCAACGCCCCTGCATTTTTACAGGGGCGGAGAGGATTTGTCCATTGCAGAGTTTGTTTCACGATGCGCGGTCGGGACGCATTGTGTCTACCTCACCGTCCCGTCCGATGCCTCGAAAGGGCGCGGGCTTCATCGACCGCCTTCTCCCGCATGGCAGTCGGCCTACATAGCGCCGGCGTCCTGCTCGGGTGGGAACCACTGCCGGAGGAGATCGATGGCCTCGCTTACCGCGTCGGCAGATTGGATGACTCGATCATCCGGCAGTTCGTCTTCGTAGAAGTGCAAATGCAGGCTGTGGGCCATAACCGACGCATCGCTCACTCTGGCGCCGTCTTCCGGAGCGGTATGGGCGATCAACTTTGACAGTTCGTCGGCCACGCGCATGATCCCGACATGGCTGGAGAGCAGTATCTGATGGTCTGCGCAAATGGCTTTGATGGCCTGGGTGAAGGCACCCCAGGACTTTTCCGCCACTTGCAGGTAGTCGTTGTCCACCAGACTACGCTGGACGTACCCTCGGTAGTGGGCCTCGCTGGAACGGTAGGTTGCAGCCTTATTTGCTGCGTCCTCCCGCGTCAGAGAAGTATCCCAACGTGGGGAATAGGCAGCCCGGATTGCGGCTGTGACTTGTTCGTCGGTGAATGAAGCCGCGCGGTTGGTCATGACATCAATCTATATGTACATGGTGCTCGCCGCCATGGTACGCCACTTCAAGCGCCGGCTACATCGCCACCACCCGCGCGTCGTCCACCTGCGGCAGGGCTCGGATTTCGGCCAGCACGTCCTCGCCAATGGGGTCGTCGAGACCCACGACCATCATGGCCTGGCCCCGGGGGGCGATGCGGCCCACTTCCATGAAGCTGATGTTGATGTTATGCCGACCGGCCGTGGTGCCCACCGCCCCGATGATGCCCGGCTGGTCCTGGTTGTCCACGAACAGCATGTAGGGGGCTGACGGCGCAACGTCCATCCAGTACTCGTTGACGCGCACCAGGTGTGGCTCGTCGCGCAGGGAAGTCCCGGCGATGGTGATGTCGTCGCCGGTGGTGTGCAGCGTCGCCGTGATCAGGCTGGCGTACTCGCGGCTGTCGCCGGAGGTCTGCTCGGTGACCTGGAGGCCACGCTGCTGGGCGAGCACGGGAGCGTTGATCATGTTGACCGCCTCGCCGCTGACCTGTCCCAGCAGGCCGACCAATGCCGCCGCCTTGAGGATGGCGGTGTTGTGCTCGGCGATCTCGCCCTGGTACCGGATGGTGATCCCGACGAACTGCCCCCGGGCCATGCTGGTCAGCAGGCGGCCCACCATGGACGCCACCGGCACGTAGGGGGCCAGGATGGCGTGGACCTCGGGCGGCACGAATGGCGCATTGACGGTGTTGCGGGCCGGCTTGCCTTCCAGGACGGCCAATACCTGCTCGGCGGCTTCAATGGCGACCTCGCGCTGGGCTTCCTGGGTGGACGCGCCCAGGTGCGGCGTGGCGACGAGGCGGGGGTGTTTCAGCAGGGGCAGGTCGCCCGGAGGCTCGTTGGTGAACACGTCCAGGGCGGCGCCGGCCAGGTGCTCGTTCTCCAGCGCCTCCAGCAGGGCGTCGTCATCCACCAGTTCGCCGCGGGCAACGTTGATCAGGCGTGCGCCGGGCTTCATCTTCGCCAGCTGTGGCGCGGAAATCAGCTTCGTCGTGCCGGCGGTGAGAGGGGTGTGCAGGGTGATGAAGTCGGCCTGCGCGAGCACCTCGTCCAGCGACATCACGGTCACGCCCATGCGGGCCGCGAAATCGGGAGCGACGAAGGGATCATAGGCGATCAGGTTCATGCCAAAACTGGCGGCGCGCCGCGCGACCTCGGAGCCCACCCGGCCCAGTCCAATTATGCCCAGGGTCTTGTTGCGGACCTCGATACCCATGAAGGCCGACCGCTGCCACTGTCCTTCCTTCATGGAGGCGTAGGCCTGCGGCACGTTGCGCGCCAGGGCGAGCATCAGGGCGACGGTGTGCTCGGCGGCGGCGACGGTGTTGCCAATGGGCGCGTTGACCACGGCGACGCCGGCGCGGGTCGCCGCGTCAAGGTCGATGTTGTCCACACCGATGCCCGCTCGGGCAACGACCTTGAGGTCGCAGCCGGCGGAGATCACCGGCTCGGTGACCTTGGTCTCACTGCGCACCACCAAGGCGTCGTAGCCGGGGATGGCGGCGATGAGTTCATCGGGAGAGAGGCCGCGCTTGACGTCCACCGGGACGCTCTTTTTCAGCAGGTCGATGCCTTCGGCGGCGACGTTGTCGGTTATTAATACTTTGGGCATAAGAACAAGAAGCCTCCCCACCGCGTCTGCGCTGAAAGGCGCGAAATTTATGCTCGGAGGGCTGCCTGCATATGGCGCAATGACACCCGCCGGCGGCGGTGGTAGCATATCGATGGTAGCACAAAGGCTCTTTAACTGTCAGCCGCGGCCACTCAAACGACCCACCGGTCACGCGTGGCAGTCGCGCTAACGGAGGCAATCCTATGATCAAAGACTTTTCGGTGCTTTACGCCGGCCACGTGCTGGAAGGCGACGGCATCGGCTTCGACGGCATCCCCGCCAACGACCGCTGGTACGACAACGACCGGCTTTCGATGGCCATGGACATCGCCCGGCAGGCGGCGGTGTTCCTGGACGACCTGGGGTTCGACATCCTGTGGATGGCGGAGCATCACTTCCAGCGGGAGGGCTACGAGTGCATCCCCAACCTGCTCATCATGAGCCAGTACCTGGCGCAGCACACCCAGCGCATCAAGTTCGGCTGCGGGTTCAACATCCTGCCCATGTGGCATCCCATCCGGCTGGCCGAGGACTTCGCCATGGTGGACATCCTGACCGGCGGCCGCGTGGTCTTCGGGATCGGCCGGGGCTACCACACGCGGGAGGTGGAGTCCTTCGGCGCGCCGATGATCGACGGCGACGCCAACCGCGAATTGTTCGAAGAACAGTTCGAGATCATGATGAAGGCGTTCAACGAAGAGTCCTTCTCCCACCAGGGCAAGCACTACACCATCCCGCCGGACATCCCCTACCGCGGCTACGACCTGAAAGAGGTGACGCTGGTGCCCCGGCCCAGGACCCGGCCGGTGGACGTGTGGCAGCCCATCGTCAGCGCGTCGGACCGCGCGCTGGACTTCATGGCCAAGTGGGGCATCAAGGGTGTCATCCTGGGCACGGGCGAGCAGTACGTGCAGGAGTGGGTGCAGCGCTACCAGGCCGCCAACCAGCGAGCCGGCCGGGACCTGGCGCTGGGCGAGGGCCTGTGCATCGGCCTGTGGGCCATGGTGGACGACACCACCGTCGGAGCGCGCCGGCAGCTGCAACCGCTCTTCGAGGAGCACGTGAAGTTCGCCGCGCCGCTGGGGATGCTGCGCTACAGCGACCAGCAGATCGCGGCCACCGGCCCCGGCGGGGTAGCCCGCCACATCGCCGCCGGCACCGACTTCCAGGACGTCATCGACAACCGCGCCTGGTTCGCCGGCAGCCCGGAGGACACCATCGCCTACTTGGAGGAGCTCCAGGACAAGTACCCCGGCCTCGAGCAGATCATGATCGCCTTCCCCATGGGCGCGACCACGGAGCAGTTCAAGGAGCAGATGGGCAGGTTTGCGGCGGAGGTGATCCCGCACTTCAAGAAGGAAACCGCCGGCGCGGAGGCGTGAAATGACCACCAAATTGCCATACGCGCCGCCCGGCGAAGTGGGTATTCCCAACCTGGACCCGTTTTTCGCCCCCGGCGCGCCGGCGTTGCCGGACGCGGTTCCACCTGACGATCTGATGCAGCAAAACCCCGATATCCATTACGTCCTGCAAATCCTGGATGACGTCGCGGTCGGTGACCGGCCCGACGTGTTCATGGATACCAACAGCATCATCTACTATGACCCAACCAACCATAACCGCCGGGTTCAACCCGACGTGTATATCGCTTTCGGCGTTGATGCCGAAGCCATCCGCCAGCGCAACGGTTACGTGCCTTGGGAAGTGGGCAAGCCGCCCGATTTTGTGCTGGAAGTAGCGTCGGAAACCACCGCCGGCAACGATACGGGTTTCAAGCGCGAACTGTACGCCCGCATCGGAGTGCTGGAATACTGGCGGTTCGACCGCACCGGTGGCGCGCTGTACGGGGCCGGATTGGCCGGAGACTACCTTGAGAATGGAGTCTTTCGGCCGGCCACCATCAATACTGATGCTGACGGCGTGGAATGGGGATACAGCCGGCTGTTGCATCTCAACCTGCGCTGGCGCGCCGGTTCGCTGGAACTGCAAGACCCAGATACCGGGGAAGTGCTCACCGACCGTCGGGGACAACGCCTGGCCAGGGTAGCGGCAGAAGACGAGCGGGACGCTGCCCTCGCCGCCGCGGAGGACTACCGGGAACAGGTACGCCGACTACAGGAGCAGTTGCGGGAGTTGGGGCAACCGCCGGAAGCGTAATAGGCGGGCAAACCGCCCCGTCGCGGTGTATCATGGCCCCCACCAAACCGACCCCCGCCCAGGCTGACCCACCGCAGGAGGCCATTCCATGTTCCTGATGCGCTTTACCGAACGGGCTTACGTGAACTACACCGAGGAGGACGTGCGCAACTCGCCCAACGAGGCGGTGCGGCTGACGTTCTCGAACTCCAACTTCAACCCGCAGGAAGGCCACTACCTCTACAACATGTACCTCGACGAGTACGAGTACTCCGAAGAGGTCGGCTTTGACGGGCTGATGCTCAACGAGCACCACAACACGCCCACCTGCCTGGGCGCGACGATGAACCTCGAGGCGGCAATCCTCGCCCGCAACACCAAGAACACCAAGATCGTGCTGCTGGGCAACCCCCTGCCCATCTTCGACAACCCCATCCGCCTGGCCGAGGAGCTGGCCGAGATCGACATGATCTCCGGCGGCCGCCTGGTATCCGGCTTCGTGCGGGGCACCGGCGTGGAAAGCCTGGCTACCAACACCAACCCGCTGCACAACCGGGAGCGGTTCGAGGAGGCCCACGACCTGGTGGTCAAGACCTGGACCACGCCGGGCCCCTTCCGCTGGGAGGGCAACCACTACCACTTCCGCGTGGTCAACCCCTTCCAGGTGCCCATGCAGAAGCCGCACCCGCCCATCTGGATCCCCGGCACCGGGAGCCCCGAGACCCTGGTGTGGTGCGCCGAGCGCAACTACCCGTACATCTTCCTGGAAACCGACCCGCAGGGCACCCAGGACATGAAGTCCATCTACGCCGAGACCGCCCGCGAGCACGGCTATGAGCCCGGCCCGGAGAACTTCGGCTACCTGGTCCGCATCCACGTGCAGGACACCGACGAGAAAGCCTACGACGTGGGCAAGGGCTACATGGTGGGCAACATCGGCGTCGGCCGCATCCCGCTGCCCCGCGACTATGCCTCGCCGGTGGGCTACGGCAGCCGCAGCAACGATCCGCGGTTCCTGCGCCTGCGCGAGCAGATCCGCAGCGACCCGTTCCGCGTGGGTGGTCTGGACGGCGCGCAGTATGACTCTATCCTCGACTCCAAGCGCTGGATCATCGGCAGCCCCGATACCGTAATCAGTCAACTGCGCGAGGTCCTGAGCTTCATGCGCCCCGGCATCCTGGCCGTGTGGACCAACGACGGCTCCATCAGCCACGAGGACACCATGCGCTGCCTGGAGCTGATGGGACAGGAGGTCCTGCCGGCCCTGCGCGAAATCGGCGAGGAACTGGAACTGACCGACCCCTTCCAGAAAGAGGGCGTGATGCCCGGGCTGACCTCCGTGTAATTGCGCGCCATTCGACCGTTCGTAAAGCAAGGAGCATAACCCCAATGGCAAACTTCACCGAGGAAACCATCTCCGTCGCCGGCGGCAACCTGCAAGTGTACAAGGGCGGCAGCGGCGACCCGCTGCTGGTGCTGCACGGCGCCAACGGCAACGCCGGCCCCCGGCGTTACGCTCAGGCCCTGGCCGAGAAGTTCACCGTATACCTGCCCTCACATCCCGGCTACGGCAAGAGCGACCGGCCCGGCTGGGTCGAGAGCATGCAGGACCTGGCCTGCTTCTACACCTGGTACCAGGAGCAGGAAGGACTGGAAAACGTGCGGGCCATCGGATTTTCCATGGGCGGTTGGCTGGCGGCCGAAATGCTGTCGATGACCGGCCACGCCTTCAGCAAGGTCATGCTGGTGGGCGCCGCCGGCATCAAGCCGGTCGACGGCGAGATCACCGACATCTTCATCATCAGCCCCGCGCAGATCCGCGAGCTGGTCTACCACGACCCTGGCCAGGTGCCGGAGTGGGACGAGTTGTTCGGCTCTGACCCGACGCCGGAGCAGGCCGAGCAGGCGGAGAGCGACCGGGAGATGTCCATCCGCCTGACCTGGCGGCCCTACATGCACAACCCGCGCCTGCCGGCCAAGCTGGGGAGGGTCAGCGTTCCGACGCATATCGTGTGGGGCGAGAACGACAACCTGGTTCCGGTGGAGTGCGCCGACCTCTACCAGCAGGCGCTTGCTGGGTCCCAGGTCACGGTGCTCCCGAACTGCGGGCACTCGCCGCAGATCGAAAAACCCGACGACTTCGTGCAGACGGCGCTGGCCTTCCTGTAGGCCGCGCCCGTCGCTCCAAGCACGGGAGGCAATCATGGCAACCACGCCCATCGGCGAAAAGCTGCTGACGGCCGACGAATTCCTTCGTTTGTGCGAACGGCGGATAGTTAGGGGTGAGTTGGTCAAGGGCGTGGTGAGGGAGACGCTACCGGCAGGAGGCGAACACAGCGAAATCAAGATAGCGTTGGCATCGACCTTGGCGGGTCACGTCCGCCCCTGCCGCGTCGGGCGCATATCAATTGGCGCGGGTGTCTTGCTGGAGCGCAACCCCGACACGGTGCGCGAACCGGATGTCGCTTACTTCTCCGCGGTGACCTTGCCCCTTGACTTGAAAGTCCGCGGTTTCTATGAAGTAGTCCCGGACCTGGTGGTCGAGGTTGTCTCGCCCAACGACAGCCCGCAATACGTAGCGGAACGAGTAACGATGTGGCTGAGGCACAGCGTCTCCCTAGTATGGGCAGTGTACCCTGTTGCCCGCACCGTAGCCGCACACCCTCAGGACGGTCCCGCGCTCGTTTACATGGAAGATGACGAGCTGGATGGTGGCAACGTGCTACCTGAGTTCAGGTGCGCCGTGCGCGACATACTGGACTGGTGATCGCCGGCTTTACTCCACCGCGTGCAGCAGCCCGTCGGTGGTTCGCACGTACAACCTGCCGCCGGCGTAGGCCGGCGGCAATTCTATGGGTCCGCCGAGGTCCAGCTTCCACAGCAGCGAGCCGTCCGCCCGGTTCAGGCAGTACACCAGGCCGTCCCGCGCGCCGAAATAAATCCGGTCTTCCAGTATGATTGGGGAACTGACTATCCCGCCGTTCGCCTCGAATCTCCACAACTCGTCGTCCGTGATGCCGTCCCGGGCGTAGAACAACCCGTCACTATCGCCGACGTAATAAACGCCGTCGGCGATTGCGGGCGAGGACACGATCCCCTGCGAATGCCGCTCCTCCGGCGCGAACCGCCACCTCTCTCCGCGCTGGGCCGGCGGCGCCGGCACGAAGGGCACCTGCCAGATCCACAGCTGGAACCAGGTGCGCTTGATCCAGTAGAGCCCCGGCATTCCCTTCACATCTGTGCGGATGGCATACAGCGTGCCTCCCGACGGGAAATAGGCGGTATTTTCGGTCACCACCGGCGGCCCCTCGGCCGAGCCGGCGGTCAGAAAACGGAACCGACGCCGTCCGTCGTCCGCGTCGATGAAGTACAGGTTGCCCTCGTCGTCGGCAACGTAGAGGCGATCGCCGCGCAGCGTGGGCGTGGTCTTCACGTTGCCCTTGAGTTTGTGCTTCCACAGTTGCTCACCGGTCTGCGCATCCAGCCCGTAGATGATGTTGCCCGCGGAAGTCACATAGGCGACGCCGTTATGCACCAATGCCGATGCCGAGATGGGCAGGTGCGCCTTGAAATCCCACACCGGTTCGCCCGTATCCTGGTTCAACGCCAGCATCCGGTGGTTGGTCAGGCCCACGAACGCCAGATCGTTGTTGGCGACGGTGGTGGCATGGTCCATCGGGCCGGGAGTTTCCGCCGACCACAGCGGCTCTCCCGTGCCGGTGTCGAGAGCCGACACCTGGAAGTGTCCGCCAACGAACACCTTGCCCTCCGCCACCAGCGGCGCGGAGCGAGTATAGGGCCCCAGATCCTGGGACCAAGCCACGCGGCCGGCAGGCTGTTGCCCTACCTCCGGGATGTATCCGTTGAGGCTGGTCCCGTAACCCAGCATCGACCAGCGCCCCGCGTTGGACGAGGACGACGCGGCGGCCGACGGGCTTCCCACGAACCAGCGCGCCGGGTTGGGCAGGCTGAACCAGAATATCCAGCCCAGTATGGCCACCAGCAGCAGCACCCCAAACGTGACGGCCGGCTTGAGCAGGCGCATCCGGTAGCGACGGCGGGCAGTGCGCTGGCTGCGTTCAACCCAGTCGGGAAACTCCGCTTGGTGTTGCTGTTCCTGCATGTTGGTTAATACACTGGTAGGGGCGAATGATCATTCGCCCCTACATTCTAGCCGCAAAATTGGCCGGGGTCGCTACACATTGCGCTGCTTGGGATCCAACCGGTCGCGCAACCAGTCGCCGAGCAGGTTCACGGACAGCACGGTGAACAGGATTGCCAGGCCGGGGAAGAAGGAGACCCACCAGGAGTCGATGATGAGCTCGCGCCCGTCGGCCACCATGACGCCCCAGGCGGGATTGGGCCGGGGGATGCCGGCGCCCAGGAAGCTGAGGCCGGCCTCCAGCAGGATCACGAAACCGAGCTGGAGGGTCGCCAGCACGATGATGGTGTTGACCAGGTTCGGGAAGATGTGGCGCAGCATGATCCTGATTTCCGACGAGCCGGCCACCTTCGCCCGGGCGACGAAGTCCTGCGTCTTCAGCGCCAGCGTCTCGCCGCGAATCAGGCGGGCGTAGCGCGACCAGAGGAACAGGCACACCACGATGAGCACGTTTTCAATGCGCGGCCCCAGAGTGGCCGCCAGCACCAGCGCCACCAGGATCAGCGAGATCGACAATGACATGTCGACCAGGCGCATCACCAGCGTGTCCACCCAGCCGCCGAAGTAGCCGGCCAGGATGCCCAGCACCGTGCCGATCAGCCCCGACACGAAGATCGCCATCATCGACACCACTAGCGCCAGCCGGGCGCCGTGAACAATGCGGCTGAATATGTCCATGCCGTTCTTGTCGGTGCCCAGCAGGTACTTGCCCTGGCCTCCGGGTTTGACCACGATCTGGATCTGGTCGCCCAGTACCGGAGCCTCACCCTCGGCCTTCCCCACCACGGTGGCGTCGCCGATGCGGACGGTGCGCTCCGCGTCGCTCAGCTTGATTTCGTTCTGGCGGTTGTCCCGGTTCACCCGCTCGACAACCGTGCGAAAGGACACCACGTCGCCGGACCAGGCCGGCGGGACCAGGCGGTCGTCCAGATCCCCGCGCCTCGGATTGTGGGGAGCGATCAGCTCAGCGAAAACTGCCGGTATGAGCAGGAACACCAGTAGCATCGTGACCGGAAACAGGGGTAACCGGCGAATTTCGGCGATCCAATGGCGAATCCTGCCCAGAGCGCCGGGGCGTGCTGCTGCTTCCGAGACGGGACTGGCCGGGGCCGGCGCCGTGGTGATAGCCATGTCTCATTCTCCACCGTTGACCATTGTGTTTGTCGATTCCAATGCGGCTTTCTTCCGCACGCGCTCGCCTACGTGTAGCGGATCCGGGGATCCAGGTACGCGTA
This sequence comes from Dehalococcoidia bacterium, assembly GCA_965207585.1. Lineage (GTDB taxonomy): Bacteria > Chloroflexota > Dehalococcoidia > Lucifugimonadales > UBA3495 > Bin87. The sequence goes on from CBDBMT010000003.1 coordinate 1,835,986, forward strand.
GAGTATGTCCACGATCAGGTTCGCGAAGATGTAGATGGACGATCCGATGATGACCACCGCCTGCAGCACCTGGAAGTCCCGCCCGCGCACGGCGCCCACCGCCAACTGACCTACGCCCGGCCACGAGAACACCGTCTCCACAATCACGGTGCCGGTGAACAGGCCGCCGATGATGATGGCGAAGTAGGTCAGCGGCGCGATAAAGGCGTTGCGGAGACAGTGCTTCCAGATGACCTTCCACTCCGGCACGCCCTTGATGCGCGCCAGCTTGACGAACTCGGTGTCCAGTACATCGAGCATCGAGGAGCGGATCAACCGCAGCAGGGCCGCCACCTGGAAGAATCCCAGGGTGAACGCCGGCATGATCATGTGGGCCAGGCCGCCCTTTCCGGACGATGGCAGCCAGCCAAGCTGCACCGCGAAGAGCCACAGCAGCATGATGCCCAGCCAGAAGCTCGGCACCGACTGGCCCAGGAAGGCCACCGCCTTGCCCTGGTAGTCCAGCCAGCCGTCCTTGCGCGCCGCGGTGATGACGCCCAGTGGCACTCCTAGCACCACGGCGATCACCATGGCCAGGCCTCCGAGTTGAAGCGTGGCCGGGAAGCGATCCATCACCATGCCCATGGCGGTCTGCCCGCCAAAGGCGTAGGACTCGCCGAAGTCGCCCTGAACGGCATTGCCCAGGAAGACCAGATAGCGCATGTGCAGCGGCTTGTCCAGGCCCCATTTTTCCTTCAGGGCGGCGATGTCTTCGGGTGTGGCCTCGCCCATGGGCAGCATCACCGAGGTGGGATCCCCGGTGATGTTGGAGAGCATGAACACGATGATGCTCACCAAAAGCACGGCGATTATCGCCTGCCCGACGCGGAAGATTATGAACCGCTGCATCGCAGTCTCCTTACTGTATCGCTTGGTAAAAGTCTGTGATTTCCGTTGGATGCTTGTTCAGGATTGTGGCAATCCGAAAGTGTCAACGAATTCTCGCAGGTCGATGAGTCGGGCCAATACAAGTCGCATTGGCGTAGCAGAAACCTGCGTATTCTCCGACTCGCCGAAAACTCGTCGCATATTGGGTTCGTTGAGGAAGTCCGTCAGTTTCACCACCGCCAGTGGGTAGTCATTGGCGTCAATGCAGTCCAGTATGTCTGCCAGCTCTCCGGCGTAACCATCCAGTCCCAAGGCAAACAGTTCGTCACGGCAGATTCCGACGTATTCGCTTATCACGCGATGATAGGTCCAGAATTGCTCCCGGTAACGGTCTGAAGGCATAACTGCGCTCAGTCCTGCGGAATGGACCTCTCGTTGCGTTTGGCGGCGGCTTCAACCTCGGTCAGCCATTCCGGTTTTTTGGCTAAAGCTGCCTCGAGACGGTAGCGTGCCTCACGGGTGCAACCGAAGTGTGCCTCCACTTCAGCCAAGTGTTCCGGTTTGACAAACGGTCGCAGATGTTCGGGCGTGTGCTTGAATTCCATAACGCGGCCTCTTTCTCTTGCTATCGCGCCGCCTTGGCATACTCCAGGTGGCCGAAGACGCCGGTCAAGCTGCCGAACTTGTACTCGGCCACCTCGTCGGGGTTCACCACCAGGGTGGCGCGGATGTTGACGATGGGAATGGTGCGGTAGTTGTCGTAGATGTGGTCGCCCATCTCCTGGGCCAGCCGGTGCCGTTCGGTCGGGTCGGTCTCCCTCAGCAGGGCCTCGTAGTTGTCATCGTAGATCTGGTGCTCGATGTAGGCCACGCCGCCGCCGGGCAGGCCGGTTTCCGGGTTGGTCTCGCCGGTGTAGTAGTAGATGCGGGCGTTGGCGTTGATCTGCCGGATGGTCTGACGCACGGGCAGGATGAAGTGGGCGTCGTGCTGATCGCGGAAGGCGTCCAGCGCCCGGGCGAACTCCACTTCCACCAGTTTGGTGTCGATGCCAATGTCCTGGAAGGACTGGGCGACGGTCTGCGCCACCTCGATGGTCTCCGGCAGGCCGGGCAGGCTCGATTGCCAGACTTCCATGGAGAAGCGGTTCTGGCCGTTGTCGCCGGGGAAGCCGGCCTCGTCCAGGAGGGCCTTCGCCTTTTCCGGGTCGTAGCCGTACCTTTCGTCAAATTCCTCGGCCCAGCGGGGATTCCAGCCTTCCAGCGTATCGTGGAAGATGGTGTTGTACATGGGCTCACCCCGGCCCTTGAACAGCTCGTTGATGATCTGTTCCCGGTCGATGGCGCGGTTCAGTGCCTCACGGACCAGGCGCCCCGTCTCTCCTTCGGCTGTCCATGGCTCGGTCTCGGGGTTCCAGTTGACCTGGCTGAGCTCATACTGCCCGAAGGGCATGATGGTCAGTCCCACGGAAGGCAGCGGGCTCTCGAACACTTCCATGCCCTCGTCAAGAGCCTGCTGGTGGAGGACCTTGGGGATGTCCACCATGTTGGCCTCGCCGGTGAGCAGCATGGCCAGGCGGGTCAGGTCCTCGGGCGTGGTGCTGATCCGCATCCGCTTGAACTCGGGGTTGACGCGCCAGTGGTCGTAGGGCACGGCCTCGTACTCGGTGTACTCCTTGAGCTCGCGGTTCACGAACTGGAATCCTCCGGTTCCGGCCGGGCCACTTTCGAACATGGCGTCGCCTTCTTCCGCGTGCTGGGCCGAGCTGCGGATTGCCGCGCACGGCACCACCAGGATGTTGAACCACCAGTCGGCGACGTCAACTTGGGGTTGGGCCAGCGACATCTTCAGGGTGTAGTCGTCGATGACCTCCGCCTTTCCGGCGTCGATCATTTCCGTCATGGAGTCGTACCCCATGAACTTCTTCAGGGGGCCTTTGCAGCCGGCGAGCGGGTCGGACATCTGCTGATCAACCGTGAAGATAAAGTCCTTGACGGTGAACTCACCCCAGCCGAAGTGCATGTCAACGCCTTCCTGGAGGTAGAAGGTGTATTCGGAAGCGTCCGGGCTGACGTCCCACTCCCGGGCCAACTGGGGCAAAATGGTGGAGACGCCGGTTTCGGGGGAGATGGTGGTTGGGTTCTCCCAGATGGGTCGGAAGACCAGGTGCCCGCTGCTGGTGGCCAACCAGGGGAAGAAGGTGTCCTGGGGCAGCGGGGTGACGGCCATGTGGAGGTAGGTGTCCTCGTCGGCCATGGCCGGCATGGCGGTGGGCTCGGGGGCCGCGGTTGCGGCGGCCTGGGCCGGGGCCGCGGGCGCCTCGGTTGCCGCCGGCGCGGCGGCCGGTTCCGGAGCCGTGCCGCCACAGGCGACTATCACGGACAGGAATACGATCAGCAGGGGAACTGCGGCGATGCGCGACGCGTTGCGGATACTGCGAACTGCCATGCGGATACCTCCGTTTCAGTCAGCGGATTCCCGTGTGCGGCCAAACATTAGCATCGGCAATACCTGATGTCAAATATTTGAATGCGTGATATTATAAGGGGCGCAAAATATTCAGATGATTACAGATTGAGTTGATTGTCGTGATCGGAAGCTGGCGAATAGCGCGGCATGATCGGATAGTTTCCGCTTTGCGGATGCGGATGAACCTCCGGTTTGATTGCGTGGTTTTACGTCGGCTGAAGCCTTTTCGGATTGCTCACTTCTACCCATTTTCGTAAATCGTCAGAATCAGGATTTGCGAGATTTTATGATTTGACAGGATTGACAGAGCTCCATCACGGAACGGTTTCGATCCTGATAATCCCCAAATCTTGAAAATCCTGATTCTGACGTTTCTCCGCCGCAAACTGGGTACGCTGGAGCGAGCGTAGTATCTTGAAGATGTGACGGCAACGGCCAAAGCTCTCGCGGTCCTGTTCCTGGCGCTCGTCGTGGGATGCCAGAGTATGCCGGACGCGCAAACACCCGCGCCGGCAACTCCGACCGATTCTCCGGCGCCGGAGGCGACTGCATCCCGGCTGGAACCATCACCCACCACCGGGGCGTCTCCGTCGCCGACTTACACGCCGACCGCAACTCCCACCAGCATCATTCCCGCTGCTGCCACCTCCGCGATGCCGCCGGCTCCGTCGCCGACGGAGGCGCCTCCCCTGGAGACGCTGCGGTTGGAACCGTTGTGGACCGACCGCGAGTTCCGGGAGCCCACCAATCTGATCCAGATGCAGGACGGCCGGATGCTGGTGACCGAGCAGAGCGGGAGGATCTGGGCGTTCGACCCGGCGGGCGGGGCAGTGCCCGCCGCCACGGAGTTCCTGGACATCACCGACCGGGTCAGCAGCCGGCGCTCCGAGGAGGGGCTGTTGGGGCTGGCGCTGGACCCGACCGACGAGCGACGCCTGTACGTCTACTATTCCGCGGCCGACCCACGCCGATCGGTGGTCGCGCGCTTCACGCTTGGGGCAGATCAAGCCGGCGCTGATCCGGACAGCGAGCTGGTGATCCTGGAGGTGGGGCAGCCCTTCGCCAACCACAACGGCGGCAGATCGCCTTCGGGCCGGACGGCTACCTGTACATCGGGCTGGGCGACGGTGGGTCGGCCGGCGACCCGCTGGGCAGCGGGCAGGACACCTCTTCGCTGGACTTTCTGCAAAATTTAGAAAAAGTAAAAAGACAGGGTAAGCTGGCCTGACCCCACTTTCGACGGAAAGGCCCGACCATGCTCACCCTGCCCGACGCCATTGTAGCCCTTCTCTTCCCCTTCGCAACTTTGTTCACCACCCCAACCTGGCGGAAAGCCCAACTACTGCTGGTCGGCGCGATCCTGACCCCGGGCCAACGCACCGTGGCCGCGGCGCTCCGCGTCATGGGACTGAGCGACGACCGGAATTACGCCCGCTACCACGCGGTGCTCAACCGAGCGGTGTGGTCGTCCCGTGGGGTAGCCCACGTCCTGCTGGTGCTCCTACTCCAGCATCTGGATCGCGGCGACGGCCCGTTGATCTTCGGCATCGACGAAACCTTGGAACGACGTCGTGGAGCCAAGATCAAGGCGCGGGCCATCTACCGCGACCCAGTGCGTTCCAGCCGCCATCAGCTGGTCAAGGCCAGCGGGCTGCGCTGGATCTCCCTGATGTGGCTGGGCCACGTGCCGTGGGCGGGACGCCATTGGGCGTTGCCGGTGCTCACGGTGCTGGCGCCCTCGTCTCGCTACCACCAGCAGCAGGGACGCCGGCACAAGAAGGTGACCGACTGGGCCCGCCAGATGGTCATGCAACTGCGCCGCTGGCTGCCCCAGCGTAAGCTGGTCCTGGTGGGCGACAACGGCTACGCCGTACTGGACCTGCTGCGCTGCTGCCAGTCACTCCGTGAACCCGTAACCCTCATCGCCAGACTGCGCCTGGACGCCGCTCTGTACGCGCCAGCGCCGCCTCGTCAGCCGGGTCAGAACGGCCGGCCGCCGCTGAAAGGCGAGCGGCGACCCTCGCTCAAAACGCTCCTTGAGCGAGCCGACGTGGCGTGGACCGTCGCCGCGGTGTCCTGGTACGACGGCACCACCCGCACCGTGGAACTCACCTCCCAGACCGCTGTCTGGTACCGCTCGGGCAAACCGGCCGTCACCATCCGCTGGGTGCTGATCCGCGATCCCCAGGGCGCCTTCGACCCCCAGGCCCTGCTCTGCACCGACCCGTCGGCGAACCCGACCCAGATCCTCCAGTGGTTTGTCCTGCGCTGGCAACTGGAAGTGACCTTTCAGGAGGTGCGCACCCACCTGGGAGTGGAGACCCAGCGCCAATGGTCCGACCTGGCCATCGCCCGCACTACCCCCGTCCTGCTGGGTCTCTTCTCCTGGACCACCCTGGCCGCCCACGCCCTGCAGAAACAGCACCCCATGACCCAGCGCAGGGCCGCCTGGTACGACAAACCGTCGCCGACCTTCGTGGACGCCATCGCCCTGGTGCGACGCCACCTGTGGCTGGCGTCAGAGGGTTTCGAACTGTCGACTGGCGACCCCGATGTACGGGAACTCCCTGCCACTCTGTACCACCGAATGGTGGATTCCCTCGCCTACGCCGCTTGAAAATGCGGAAAGCCTAGCTTCGCTGCTGGGGGCCATCCTGCGGATCGATGTGTCCCAGTCCACGCCGGAGCGGCTCTATGCCATCCCGCCGGACAACCCATTTGCGTCCGGAGGCGGGCGCGGCGAGATCTGGGCCTACGGCCTGCGCAACCCGTGGCGGTTCAGCTTCGACCGCGACACCGGCGAGCTGTGGACCGGCGACGTGGGGCAGAACCGCTGGGAGGAGATAGATCTCATCGAACGGGGCGGCAACTACGGCTGGAACCTGCTGGAGGGCAACCATTGCTTCAGCGCCCGGGACTGCGACCTCACGGGCACGATACCGCCGGTGTGGGAGTACTCACTGGATGGGCAACCCTGCTCGGTGATCGGCGGCTACGTGTATCGTGGCACCACCATCCCGTGGCTGGTGGGCGTCTACGTGTACGGCGACTTCTGCTCGGGCGAGGTGTTCGGGTTGCGTTACGCGGATGGACAGGTGGTCGAGCACAAGCGGCTGGCCGACACGGGGTTGCGCATCATGTCGTTTGCTGAGGACAACGGCGGCGAGTTGTACCTGCTGTCGCAGAAATCGGGCATCTATCGGCTGGCCGACTAGCGGGCCGGCGCATCAGGAGACGTGGGGGAGGACTTCCTCGGTGAAGCGCGCCATCTGGCCCATCTGGTCGGGTGAGGCGAACCTGACGATGAAGTAGTCGGCGCCGCTGTCCTGGTACGCCTTGATGGCGTCGATGCTCTTCCGGGGCGGGCCGAAAACGCACAGCAGTTGCTTGCTGATGATGTCATAGGGGACGCTGTAGTAGGCCTGCATGAAGCGGTCACCCTCGGCCAGGGCGGCGTCGGTGTCGTCCTTGAGGTTGACGGAGATGTAGAGGCAGCGGCCGATGGTCGATGGATCGCGGCCCAGTTCGCCGGCGTTCTGCTCGATGCGCTGCCAGCAGCGGTCGAACAGCTCCACGGACGGGACGTTGGTGATCCAGGCGTCGCCCAGCTCGGCGACCCGCGCCAGGCCGCGCCGCACCCAGTTGCTGGAAATCCACAGGGGTATGGACTCCTGGACGGGGCCAGGTTCCAGCGTGACGTCCTTTAGCGGGAAGAACTCGCCGTCGGAAGTGACCGGGTCGCCCGTCCACAGGGCGCGCATGACGCGGATGCTCTCTTCCATGCGGGGCGCGCGTTCTTCGATGGGCACGCCGACGGCGGCGTGTTCGTCGATGAACATCTGGTTGTTGCCGCGGCCCGCGCCCAGGCCCAGGATCGTGCGTCCGGCGGAGATGTTATCGATGGTGGCGGCGGAATGGGCCAGGTGCACGGGATGGCGCAGGGCGTTGAGCAGCACGGCGGTACCGACCTTGACCCGGCTGGTGCGGGCGGCGATGGCGGCCATGGCCGTGAGTGGTTCCATGCGGGGCTTGGAGGTGATGCTGTCGCCGACCCACACGGAATCGTATCCGGCCCGCTCGGCGGTTTCGGCCATCTGCCAGGTGAGTTCCACCTGAGGGCCGTCGCTGCCGGCGTAGACCAGCACGCCCCTGGTAGGCAGCAGGACTCCGAAGTTGTTGGCTGTTGACATCGCATCCACCTCATGCCGGGTTTGCGTTTGGCCCCGACTTGGCGACGGGGACGACCATTATACTTGGCCGATTTCCAGAGGCTCAGCGTTATCCGCCGGGTCACCAGCCCTGGAGGAAGTTGAGCACGTGGGCGGTGTATTCTTCTGGCTTTTCGAAGGGGACCCAGTGGCCGCAGTTGTTCAGGACGACGAGGCGGGAGTCGGCGAGGTTGTTCAGGGCGGCGATGCCGATCTCGAAGACGCACATGCGGTCGTAGCGGCCCCAGATGATCAGGCTCGGCGCGGTGATGTTGGGCAGGTCGACGCCGTGGTCGTAGGGGACGCTGACGGACCTCGCGTCGGCCGCGATGTGGTCGGGGTTGCCGGTGTAGTGGCCGTGGATGTAGTCCACCAGGTCGTCGGTCACCAGCGCGTTGTCGTCGATGTGGGTTTGCAGGTAGCGGCGCACGTTCTCGCGGGTGGGGTTGTCGCGAGTTTCCCGCGTGACCAGGCTGCCCTCCGACGGGCGGTTGCCCATGAGGTACAGGTCGCCGCCGGTGCGGATGTGACAGGCGCCGAACACCAGCCTGTTGACCCGGTGCGGCTCCTTCATCGCCAGCACCATCGCCGACTGGCCGCCCTGGGAGTTGCCCACCAGGTGCGCCTTCTCGATGCCCAGCGCATCCATCAGGCCCAGGGCGGTGCGGGCCTGGAGGTTGTGCAGCGGCTCGTTGTAGACCACCGGCCCGGTGCGCCCGAAGTTGGGCAGGTCCATGACGATGCAGCGGTAGCGCTGGGAGAAAGCGGGCAGCACCTTGTGGAAGGTGATCCACCCGGTGGTGCCGATGCCGTAGGAGTGGAGCATGACAACCGGCTCGCCGTCGCCCACGTCGTGGTAGTGCACGGGCATGTCGCCCACCATGACGGTGCGGCTGGTGGATGCTTCGGTGAATGCGGCGGCGGTCATTTTTGTTTTCTCCTGAATGATGGCAATTGATTGTCTGAATCAGGATTTACAGGATTTTAAGATTTTCGAGATTGGGGACATCCCGAAAATCCTCACATCCGGCAAATCCTGATTCAGATGATTACTCTACCGCATGGTTGGACAGGATGCACCGGATGTCTGATACTGTCGTTGAAGCCCTGATTTGACAACACCGGGGGTGTGCGATGGTTGCCGTTGGCCGCAAGCACCAGATAATTGACCTCGAGACCGGACAGCTGGACCGGCGGATATTCGTTGATCCGGACATCTACGCTGAGGAGCAGGAGAAGGTGTTCGGGCGGGCCTGGCTGATGATCGGCCACGAGTCGCTGGTTCCCAACACCAACGACTTCTTCCACACCTACATGGGCGAGGAGCCGGTGATCCTGTGCCGCGACGGCCGTGGCAACCTGCGCGCCTTTCTGAACATGTGCCGCCACCGGGGCAACCGGATCGTGCGCACCGACGTGGGCAACGCGCGTAACTTCGCCTGCGCCTACCACGGCTGGACCTTCTCCAACGATGGCGCGCTGGAATACGTGCCGGGAGACGAGGAAGCCTACTACGGCGCGCTGGACCAGGATAGCCTGGGTTTGATCGAGGCTCGAGTGGACACCTACGCCGGGATCGTGTTCGCCACCTGGGACCGGAGCGCGCCGAGCCTGGACGACTTCCTGGGCGACGCGCGGTGGCTGCTGGACGTCTCGTTCAACCGGCTTGACAACGGCACCGAGGCCATCGGCCCCATCAAGTGGATCGAGCCGCTGAACTGGAAGACGGCGGTGGACAACTGCTCGGACAACTACCATGTGCCCACGACCCACCTGTCGACCATCATCGTGCAGGGGCGGCATCGGGGCATCCCGCGCCTGACCCACGAGCAGCAGTTCCAGTCGGAGAACAAGCACCTGTTCGTCAACGGCCACTCTCTGACCATGCGGTTCCTGGAGCGCGCCGACCAGGTCCGCCAGACCCACGGAGTCACCGCCGAGAACCGGGAGGCATTCGAGGAATATTATCGCGCCACGCTGCCCGAGGCGGAGCGGCGGCTGGGCAGCCTGCGCACCCGGCTGCACCTGGGCAACCACAGCCTGTTCCCCAACGGCGTGCTGGGTCTGCGTCTGGCCCACCCTCGGGGGCCGCTGGAAACGGAGTTCTGGCACTTCGTGGTGCTGGAGCGGGACATGCCGTACGAGCTGAAGACGGCCCTGCGTCGCGGCAGCGCCAACTACAACGGCGTCAACGGCATTTTCGAGCAGGACGACATGGACAACTGGCGCGGGGTCACGCACTCGGCGCTGACGCGGATGGGGCGCAAGTACACGCAGGACCTGTCCATGGGCGTGGGGCACGACCGCCGGCATCCGGACTACCCGGGCGTTGTGGCGGATCGGTACACGTCGGAGAGCAACCAGCGTCTCTTCTACCGCCGTTGGGAGCAGTTCATGAACGCCGACAACTGGGAGGACATCCCCCTGGAGCCCAAGGCGATGGACTATGAGGGCACGGCCACGCTGCGAGGCTAGACGTACCATGACTACCGAAACTCAGGTCACGGCTGCGCAGCGCATGGAACTGTGGCACGAGCTGATGGAGTTCTACATCCGGGAGGCCTGGATTCTGGACGAGCGGCGGTTCCGGGAGTGGCTGGACCTGTTCACCGAGGACGTGTTCTATTTCATGCCGCGCCGGCTGAACGTGCACCGCCACGAGACCGACCGCGAGCTGACACCCGTAGGCGACCTGGCCATCTTCGAGGACGACAAGACGTACCTCACCATGCGGGTGGAGCGGCTGGAGACGGGCATGGCCTGGGGCGAAGACCCGCCGTCGCGCACGCGTCACATCGTGGGCAACCTGGTGGTGGAGCCGCAGCCCGACGGCGAGGTTCGGGCGAAGACGGCGTTCCTCCTGTACCGGTCGCACCACGAGACCGAGGAAAACCTGTTCTCGGGCTACCGCGAAGACCTGCTGCGGCCCGTGGACAGCGGCTGGAAGATTGCCCGCCGCACCATCGTCCTGGACAGCAACGTCATCCTGGCGAAGAACCTGAGCGTGTTTTTTTAGGATAAGTAGAAAACCGAGCGTGACGACACTGCATCTTCGGGCTGCAAGCTGCGGCGTTGGAGGTGTTTCCACAGTACGTTCGCGGATTCGACGAGCACATACTCGGGCGCCATCAGGTTGGTCATGCCGGCGTGATGAAGTACAACGAGCCTTTCGACGACTGGCGAGTCCTCTTCGGGAAGGACGTATTTGACCAGCGCACTGGTGTCGATGACTTGTGATGTCAACGCGCTCTGTCCTCTCTAATCAGATCGACCGAGTTGAGCAGGCTCCCTGCCAGCCGCGCGGCGATTTTATTCCTCAGCTCCCTGGCCTGTCGGATGTCCGCGAATGCAGGATCGGTAGCGATCCGATTTTCGCGGTCCAGGTCGGATAACGAGTCGGCATTCGATGCGGCCGTCGAGACCTCCAGTTCCACCAGAACCGGCTGGCCTTCCGGCAATTCGGGGTCGGTGTCCAGTTCAATTGTTTTGCCTTTGACAACGCCGTGCAGTCTCATCACTAACCCCGCTTACTGGCACTTAGTCATACGATCTTATTGTCGGGGAGTTGATCTTCCCGTGGGATATGCAGCCGTTGGATTGCGATTCCCATAGTCGTGCATCGATGGTGAATTGTCCACACCCTTTACAGGCTCCCTGACGTTCCTCGGCGTCGGTATGTGAATACACCCCGGCAAGCGCCGCCTTGACCGCCCATCGGCCCGTGCTGTACTTTGCCGATACCAGAACGGGGGCGGGCTACGGTCGTCGTTTTTCGGCGCGCACGCTTCCGGAAACGCATGAGGTACATGAATGGACTTCGGAATCAACGCGAACTTCAACATCGGCAGCAACCCCACGCACGCCGAGGCATTTCAGGAAGCCTTTGAGGAAATCGACCTGGCCGAGGAGCTGGGGCTGGATACCGTGTGGCTGGGCGAGATGCACTTCAACCCCAACCGCTCAGTGCTTTCGGCGCCCATCATTGTTGCGACCGGCATTGCCACGCGAACCAAGAAGCTGCGGGTGGGCATGGCGGTGCAGGTGCTGCCGCTGATCCATCCCCTGCGCATCGCCGAGGAGACGGCCACCGTGGATCAGCTCAGCGAAGGACGGTTCGAGCTGGGCGTGGGACGCAGCGGCAACGTGCGGGCCTACGACATCATGGGCATCGACTACGGCGAAAGCCGGGAGCGCTTCCAGGAGGCGCTGGACATCATCCTCCAGGCGTGGTCCGGCGAAACCTTCTCCTACGAGGGCAAGTTCAACACCATCACCAACGCCACCCTGTCGCCGGTCCCCTACCAGCAGCCGCATCCCAAGATCCGCATCGCGGCCAGCAGCGACGACAGTTTCGCGCGCATCGGCCGGCTGGGCCAACCCATCTTCTTGGGCCTGCGGACCATGGACGTGGAGGACCTGAAGACCAACCTCGAGGACTACAAGTCGGAGTGGAAGGCCGCAGGACACGCCGGTGACGGCGGCGACATCAACGTGCGCGTCCCAATGTACATTGCCCCCAGCGACGCCGAGGCCATTGAGGAACCCAAGGAGAGCATCGAGGCGTTCTTCAGCCGCCAGCGGGAGCTGTTCGAGTATTCCCTGGGCCGCGCCGGCGTCTCGGCGCCCGAGCGGCGCAGAGAACGGTACGAAAGGCTGGCCAGCTCCACCTACGAGGACCTGCTGCAGACCCGCGTGGTGTTCGGCAGCCCGGAGCGGGTCGTCGACCGCATCGCCGAGTTCCAGGAGGTTCTGGGTGTCACCGGGATCACCGCCGAGCTGAACCCGGGCGGCTTTCTGCCCAAGGAGGCGGTGCATCGGAGCCTGGAGCTGCTGACGCAGGAAGTGATGCCCGCGTTCAAGTAGCCTTGGAGGAATCGTCAGCATCAGGATTTTCGGGATTTTATGATTTGACAGGATTGAGAGAGTCATCACGGAAAAGTTCCAATCCGGGTAATCCTCAAATCCTGGAAATCCTGATGCTGACAGCTTCGCAGCGACCGTCCCCCACGCTTTAGAGAAGGAGGTGCAGGACCATGCCAGCGCGCACCGGACAGGAATATATCGATGGCCTCCGGGACCGACCGCGGGAGGTGTGGATCGACGGGGAGTGCGTCAGGGACGTGACCACGCACCCCGGCCTCAAGAACGGGGTCAAAGCGGTGGCCGCCCTGTACGACATGCAGCACGACCCGGAACTCCGGGAGGAGATGACCTTCGCCTCGCCCAGCACCGGCGATCCGGTGGGCCTGTCGTTCCAGATCCCGCGCACCGAGGAGGACCTGGTGCGCAAGCGGGAGATGATGTCCCACTGGGCGTGGGCAAGCTGCGGCATGATGGGCCGCTCGCCGGACTTCATGAACTCCATCTTCACCGCGTGGGCGGGCTCGGCGGACTACTTCGCCCAGGATCGGCCGGAGTTCAAGAAGAACGTCCTCAACTACCACGAATTCCTGCGGGAGAACGACGTCACCCTCACCCACGCCCTGGTCAACCTGCAGCGCAGCCGCACGCCGGCCGCGGCGGACAACCTGACCGAGGAGGTGGCCCTGACCGCCATCAAGCAGACCGACGCCGGCCTGGTGGTTCGGGGCAGCCGCGTGCTGGCTACCCTGGGTCCGATTTCGGATGAGATCGCCATCTATCCCGTGGCCAGCCACCGCCTGGCCGATGACGACTGGAAGCATTCCTTCTCGTTCTCCATCCCGTGCGACACGCCCGGCGTCAAGTTCCTGTGCCGGCAGAGCCTGGACCAGGGACGCTCGCACTTCGACCACCCCCTGGGGTCGCGCTTCGAGGAGATGGACACCGTGGTGTTCTTCGACGACGTGCTGGTGCCTTGGGAACGGGTCTTCCTGCTGGGCGACGTGGAGCTGTGCAACAACTACGGCACGGGCACCATGTCCAACTCACACACCGGCTATCAGGTGCTCAATCGCTGCGTGGTCAAGTCCGAGTTCATGCTGGGCCTGGCCGACCTGATGGTGGAGACGTTGGGCTCCGGCTCGATCCCGCACATCCAGGAGCAGGTGGCCGAGATCATCACCTACCGGGACATGCTGCGGGCCTGCCTGCGCGCCGCAGAGGCCGACGCCAGGCCCAACCAGTACGGGATGATGTGTCCGGCCATGGGCCCCATCCAGGCGGGGCGCACGCTGTTCGGCAGGACGGTGTATCCCCGAATGATTGAGATCGCGCAATTGCTGGGCACCAGCAGCCTGATGGCGCTGCCCGCCGAGGCGGACTTCAGCGCCGGCATCGCGCCCGAAGTCAATCACTACCTGGCTACCGACTCCACCAGCGCGTGGGATCGCTCGAAGCTTTTCCACCTGGCGTGGGACGCGTCGTGTAGCTCGTTCAGCGGGCGGCAGGTGCTCTACGAGCGGATGTTTGGCGGCAACCCGGTGCGCAACGCCATGATGCTGTTCAACAACTACGACAAGGAACCCTTCCGCCAGAAGGTGCAGGCGTTCCTGGATCAAGAGTAATGGCCAATTGTCACACTTTGCATTGGAGGGAATGAAGATGTCGTACACACCGAAGCATCTGGGGCACCTGGTAATGCGGGTGCGGGACATGGAACGCTCGCTGGACTTCTACACCCGCGTGATGGGGCTGACCATCATGGAGCGGTCGCCCAGCGGGACGGTGTTCATGTCGGCCAACACCGAGAAGTCGCATGAGCTGGCGATACGCGCCATCGGCATGGACGCCGGCGGGCCCGACCACAGCATCGTCGGGCAGGCGCACATGGCCTGGCAGATGGAGACCTTCGAGGATCTGCAGGAACTGTATGACCGGCTGCTGGAGAACAGCGTCCGCATCAATCGCATCAGCGATCACGGAGTGTCGCTAGGCGTCTACCTGCTGGACCCGGACGACAACGAGATCGAGGTGTACTACGAGATGCCCGCCTCGCAGTGGGAGCGCCATCCGGAGAAGGGCCTGTTCGGCGGCACCTTCCCGCAGCGGCTGCGGGAGCCGGCGGTGGCTGGCGACGACTGATCTGGCGAAGCAGGATCACCGACGAAAGGCTGGATTGCTGCGGCGTCCAGCCTTTTTCGTGGCTCAGTCGGCGATGACGATGCTAACCCCCGTCCACCTCTATCACGCAGTCGCAGATGACGGCGGTGTTGCCGGGCATAGCGGCCATGCCGGGGGCGGAGCGGGCGTGGCGGCCGCGGTCGCCGTAGAGGGCCACGAACAGGTCAGACGCTCCGTCGACCACGCGGGCCTGCTGGGTGAAGGACGGATCGCTGTTGACCATGCCGACGACCTTGAGGATGCAGGTCACCCGGTCCAGGTCGCCCAGTTCCGCCTTCATGCGAGACAGCAGGTTCAGGGCGGCCCACCGCGCGGCCTCGTAGCCCTGCTCCACGGTCAGGTCGGCGCCCAGCTTGCCGGATATGCCCTCTCCGGTGGCGAGGCGAGAGCCGACGCCGGCCAGCCACATGATGTTGCCGCTGCGGGCCAGGGGCAGGTAGTTGCCCACCGGATCGGGCGGGGGCGGCAGTTCGTAACCCAGTTCGATCAGCTTTGCTTCAACTTCGGCCATCTTGGTCGTGTCTCCTGTCGGGCTTAGTACAGCCGTTCGCGGTTGGCCTCGTCCTCATCGGCGTCGATTTCCCGGGCGTCGGCGCCGGCGATCTGGTCGGCGAGCACCTGACCGTAGGTGGGGTAGGACTTCCGGTCGATCTGCGCGTCGGCGTCCCAGATACGGCCCCGAATGAGCGCGCGGCCGCAGTGCAGGAAAGCCTCATCCACGGTGACCTTCAACCCCGAGAGCGGCGCCTTGCCGGCAACGGTCAGCGGCTCCAGGAGTTCCGCGTCGGTGGTGATCTCGGCCTTGCCCTTGACCCGCAGCGTCTCGTTCATGCCCGGGACGAAAAACAGCAGGCCCACGCCCGGGTTGTCGACGATGTTCTGCAACGAATCCACCTGGTTGTTGCCGGGACGGTCCGGCAGCAGCAGCGTCTTCTCGTCCAGCACCTTGACGAAGCCCGGCGGGTCGCCCCGAGGCGAAGCATCAGCCTGGCCGTCGGCGTTGCTCGAGCTCAGCACGCAGAAGGGCGACAGCGTGATGAAATTCCGGCTGTGCACGTCGAGATGGTCGAGCACCTTCTGCGCCGCCCGTGGCGCCGGCGGCCGGTAGACCTCACGCAGTTCGGTATCGTTGGTAACCGCCATGACACACCTCGCGCATCCAGTTAACGCATTGTTAACATCTGTGTGTGCGGATGGTAAACGGTCAGCAGACGTTGTGGCAAGGTATGGCACGCCATCATGCGCGCCCAGTTTGCGGCGGGGAAATGTCAGAATCAGGATTTTCAAGATTTGGAGATTATCAGGATTGGAACCGTCTGTGATGATGATCTCCCAATCCTGCTCAATCACATAATCCTGTAAATCTTGATTCTGACGATTTACGAGAGCGGGGACGCATGAGATGGCCTGTCATCGTGCGCCGCCGGATCGTTCGGAGGCGGCGGAGCGGCTATGTTACGATGCCCGAAAATCTGCGACAGGAGTAACATCATGGCAGACAAGATTCGCCTGGGCATCATCGGCGCCAACATCCACCGGGGATGGGCGGTCCGTTCGCACCTGCCCGCCGTGGTCGCCAGCCCCGAATTCGAGCTCACCGCCGTGTGCACCACGCGCATGGAGAGCGCCGAGGAGTCACGACAGAAGTTCGGCGCGCGCCTGGCATTTGACGATTACCACGCCATGCTGGCTCACCCGGACATCGACGCCGTGGCCGTCAGCCTGCGCGTACCCAACCATTACGACCCCACCGTTGCCGCGATCAACGCCGGCAAGCACGTCTACGTCGAGTGGCCCCTGGGCCGCACCACCGAGGAGGCCCGGGAGATGGCCGATCTGGCCCGTGCCGCCGGCGTGCGCAACATCGTGGGCCTGCAGGCCCGGGCCAATCCGGCGCTGTTGTACCTGCGGGACCTGGTCGCGGAGGGTTACGTGGGCGAGGTGATGTCCTGCCACGTGCGCCGCATCTCCGGTGGCTCGCTGACGCGCCAGTCCGACCGGACGTGGCAGCGGGACCGGGAGCTGGGGGCGCACACATTGACCATCACCTTCGGCCATACCATCGACGTCCTGCGCATGGTGGCGGGCGATTTCAGCCACGTGTCCACCGTGGTGAGCACGCAGGCCAACCAGTGGTTCGAGTCGGATACCAACCAGATGGTGGACGTGACCTCACCGGACAACGTGCTGGTCAGCGGCCGGCTGGTGAACGGCGCGGTGGCATCCGCCCACGTCGCCAGCAATCCGTGGGTGGACAGCGGATACCTGATGGAGATCCACGGGCGGGAGGGCACCCTGATTGCCACGTCCGACGATACGCCCAACCACGAGGGCGTGAGTCTCCGAGGCTCCCGGGGCAGCGACCCGCTGGAAGACCTGCCGGTGCCGCCGAAGTACACCTTCGTGCTGGAGGGCATGCCCCACGGCGCGCCGTACTGCGTCGGCCAGATGTACTACCAGTTCGGCGAGGCCATCCGCAACGGAACCGACTGCCAGCCCGACTTTGACGAGGCGGTACGGCTGCACCGCTTGATCGACGGCATCCAGCAGGCGTCGGATAACGGGCGGGAGGTGGCGATAGATTAGTGCCCGGCGTTCAGCGCTTCCTGCCGGCCGCGCGCTACCGCTTGTGTGAGCCGGTCGATCACAATGGCCATGAAGACAATGGCCAGGCCGGCGATCACACCGTTGCCGACTTCGTTCTTCTGAATCGCCCGCAGCACGTTGTCGCCCAGACCGCCGGCGGCAACCATGCTGGCAATCGTTACCATGGCCAGCGCCATCATCGTGGTCTGGTTGATGCCCGCCATGATGGTGGGCAGCGCCATGGGGATCTGCACCTTGGACAGGATCTGCAACGGCGACGCGCCGAAAGAACGCGCCGCCTCCACCGTCTCCGGCGACACCTGCCGGATGCCCAGGTTGGTCAGCCGGATCACCGGCGGGACCGCGTAAATGATGGTGGCGAAGATGCCCGCCGGCTTGCCCAGCCCGAAGAACAGGATGCCGGGGATCAGGTACACGAAGCTGGGCATCGTCTGCATGCCGTCCAGAATTGGGCGCATGATGCGGTCGGCGGTCTGGTTCCGGGCTCCCAGCACGCCCAGGGGGAGGCCGATGCCCACCGACAGGGCCACCGCCACGACCATCAGCGCGATGGTGTCCACCGTAGGTTCCCAGAGGCCCATGAATCCGATGAACAGGAACGCGAGACCCGTGAATATCATCAGGGACAGTCTTCCCACCGCGTAGGAGGCCAGCACCAGCCCCAGGATCACCGCGGGCCAGGGAAGCCACTTCAATCCGCGCTCGATGTACAACAGCGCGTAGGTGATACCGTCCTTGATGCCCTCGAACAGCCAACGGCCGTTGGTGGTCAGCCATCTCGTGGCGTCGTCAATGGCGTCGCCGGTGACGTCCCGGACCGACCTGGGGAAACTGGTTGATCCGTCGCTGGACTGCACATGGGCGACGGTGGTGGGAAATTCCATCCCCGGCCCAAAGATCGCCAGGCACAGGACCAGCACGACGACGACCGAGACCACACCGGCGATCCACAGGTAAAGCGGTGGAATGGCCGCCAGCGAAAACCGCGGCGACTCCGCCGACGGTGTCAGTTCTGACAGCGTCCCCGGGGTGGCTCGGGATTCGGGCTCGTCTCTGGTGATGACTGCCATGTTGGCCTCCGCGACGGCATCGGCCCGATAGACCGGCCGGTGGAACAGGGATCTGGGGAAGTTCGGGAGATAGAGCGGTTATAAGGGAGATCGACGCCTACGCTCGCGCGACAATTCCTCATCGATTTCTGCTGCGATTTCCTGCTGCCTCAGGCTTTGCTCCGCTGGGGGTTGGGCGGCCGCTAACGCCGCGTTCTCAGCCGCGTTGGCCTCGTAATCCTGGTCAGCGGTCGAAGTTTCCGCCAGCGCCTCGGCCAGCGCGCTGCGATGCACTTCGCCGACCAGAGTGCTCCCCTCATCGGTAACCGGAATCGGGAAATCACTGCCCATGGCGATGGGTATCAGTTCATCGAATGAGGTGGTGGGCGCAACGGCCTGGTATTCGCGGTCCACGTAGTCCCAGGCTTCGTCGAACCGCTTGACCCCGGCCCGCAGGGCGCGTTCGGCGCTGGTGATGGACAGCATTCCGATGTAACGCTGTCCCCGGTCCACGACCCAGGCCGCGTCGCCGTCGCTGTTGCCGATGGTGTGCAGGGCAGCCCGCGGGCCCTGGTGACCCATCACGGTGGCTTTGGGGGTTACCATAACCTTGCTGGCACTGAGGATCGTCTCCAGGCGCACGTCCTGCGTGAAGTCGCCGACGTACTCATCCTCGGGGCGCAGCACGATATCCTCCGGCGAGCCGATCTGCGCCACCTTGCCGTCGTGCATGATGGCGATCCGGTCGCCCAGCTTCAGGGCCTCGTTCAGGTCGTGGGTGATGAACACGATGGTCTTGTGCAGCTCCGTTTGCAGCCGGAGCAGCTCGTCCTGCATCTGACGACGGATCAGAGGGTCCAGCCCGCTGAATGGCTCGTCCATGAGCAGTATGTCGGTGTCCACCGCCAGCGCTCGGGCCAGGCCGACCCGTTGCTGCATCCCGCCCGACAATTGGCGAGGGTACGATTCTTCCCATCCGCCCAGGCCGACCAGTTCCAGGACTTGGCGGGTGCGGGCTTCCCGCTCCGTCTTCTTGACCCCCTGGACCTCCAACCCCCATCCGGCATTGTCCAGCACGTTGCGGTGCGGCATCAGCCCGTAGTGCTGGAACACCATGGCGATCTTGCTGCGGCGGAACTCGATCAGCTCCTTGTCGGACATCTGGGTGATGTCCTCGCCCGCGATCACTATTTCGCCCGCCGTTGGCTCAATCAGCCGGATCAGGCAGCGCACCATCGTTGACTTGCCGCTGCCGGACAGCCCCATGATCACGAAGGTTTCGCCCCGGTTCACCTGGAACGAAACGTCGTGCAGGCCGATGACGTTGCCGAACTCGCTCTGGAAGAAGGATTTATCCTGGTCCGAGTACTGCGGCTCCAATACTCGTTCCGGGTTCCTTCCGAACACTTTCCAGACCGAATTAACCCGGATATAAGGCTGACCGTCAGCGCTCGGGAAGTTCGTAGCTTCGCTCGATATGTTGTCCGTGGCCACCATGAGCAACAGCGCCTCCGCCAGTGTCGATATTTTCGTTTCTTGCGCCGGGCCCGCAGGGTCACCGTAGGCCCGGCACAATTGTTTGTCAACCCTCGCTCAGGCTCCCCGTTCTTCGACCCAACGGTGCTTCTGGGCTTGCCGCCGCCCCTCGTCCGTGGGTTGGTAGGTTGCCAGAAAATCCTGCCGGAAAGACGCGAACTGCCCTTCCGCGATTGCGTCCTGCATGTCCGACATCAGGCGCAGTATAAAGCGCAGGTTGTGGATCGACGCCAGGCGAGGGCCCAGCATCTCGCCGGCCTTGAAAAGGTGCCGCAGGTACGCCGCGGTATAGTTCCGGCAGGCGTAACAGTCGCACGTCTCATCCAGCGGTTCGTCCTGCTCGGCGTACTTGCGGTTGGCGATGTTGACCCGACCCGTGGGAGTGAACAGCGCGCCGTTGCGGGCCACGCGCGTGGGCAGCACGCAGTCGAACATGTCCACGCCCAGCGCCACCGAATTCACCAGGTCCTCCGGCGACCCAACACCCATCAGATAGCGTGGCCGGTCGGCCGGCAGGTCGTCGCAAACCAGCCCGGTCACGTCGTGCATTTCGGCCTTGGTCTCGCCCACCGCCAGGCCGCCGATGGCATAGCCGTCAAAAGGTATGCCGGTGATGAACTCCGCCGATTCCCGCCGCAGTTCGGGAACGGTTCCACCCTGGACTATTCCGAACAACGCCTGTTGTCCGGCCCGGTCGCTCTGCGCGTGGACATCGTGGCAAACCCGCGCCCACCGGTGGGTGCGTTCCATCGCATCTCTCACCGCGCCCGGTTCTCCGGCCGAAAAAACGCACTGGTCGAAGCACATGATGATGTCCGCTCCGATCTCGTGCTGGTTGCGGATCGCCGACTCCGGCGTGAACAGGTGCTCGCTGCCGTCGATATGGGAACGGAACACGATGCCGTCGTCGTTCACCCGGCGCAGCGTGCCCATGCTGAACGCCTGGTAGCCGCCGCTATCGGTCAGGATCGGCCCGCTCCATCCCATGAAACGGTGGAGCCCGCCGGCGTCGCGCACCCGTTCGACCCCCGGCCTCAGATACAGGTGGTAGGCGTTGCTCAGCACCGTTTCCGCGCCCAGGGTTCGGACCTCGTCGAAAGTCAGTCCCTTCACCGTAGCCTGGGTTGCCACGGGCATGAACAGGGGCGTTTGCGCCACCCCATGGGGCGTGGTAATCTGCCCGCGCCGGGCGGCGCCATCGGTCGAGACCAGTTGAAAACCGAGCCGTTGGGTCGTCATGCGGGTTAATGTACGCGCTATTCGTCCGCCAGCGCAAACCGGCGGTCTTCCGATCCCGGCTTTAGCGGCGCGGCAGGCCAATCTGGAATATCATTGTGCCGCACCCTCCGTTGCAATCCTCTGCCGGCAATAGGGTTCACGCATGTACCAGGCGCTTTCCGAATTCCTGCTGGAGTTGAGCCGTCACCGGATACTGTGGGCGGTCTGCGTGATCGCCGCCATGGCGGTCACCGCGGTGACTCTATACGTCTTCTGGGATCTGGTGGCCCGCGGCGTCGCGCTGGCCCGTCCCCGCGGACGCTCGTCGGCCGATAACCGCTCCCGCCGGGGACACTAGCGTGCACTTCCCCATCGCCGACGCCACGGTATCGCCCCTGCTGCTGGCGCTGCTGGGAATGATCGTCGGCACCATGACCGGGTTTTTCGGCGTGGGCGGGGGCTTTCTCATCACTGGCGGGCTGCTGGTGCTGGGCGTGCCGACCATCTACGCCGTCGGCACGGGCCTCCTGATGGTCATGGGCACCGCGATCACCAGCACCCTGCGCCACCGCCGCCTGGGCAACGTCGATATGCGTCTGGCCATCCTGATCGTCTGCGGGACCATTCCCGGCGTGTTCGCTGGAGAGCGGGTCAACGCGACGCTGGAACATGCCGGCGTGTCCGGCCCCGTGGTCGGCGCGGTCTATTTCGTGCTGTTGCTGAGCCTGGGCTCGCTGATGGTGGGGAACTGGATCCGGCAGCTGCGGTACCGTCCGGGTCCCAGGGTCGGCGGCGGACTTCCCGGCTGGTTCCGCAGTGTGCGTCTCGGTCCGGACCGGCTCCGACTGCCCATGCTGGCGAGCGCGAGATTTTCGGGCGAGGTGAACCTCAGACCCGCCTTTCCCGGAGCCGGTATCGATGAGATGTCGGCGTTCGTTCCGGTGTTCGCCGGCTTTACAATCGGGTTCGTCGCAGCGTTGCTGGGCGCCGGTGGCGGGTTCCTCCTGATGCCCTTCCTGGTCTACGGACTGGGCGTCCCGCCAGCCGTTGCCATCGGCACCGACCTGTTCCAGATCATCATCACCGGCAGCCTGGGGGCGTTCCTCTACTCGCTGAGCGGCAACGTCGATCCGATGATCGCGGTCATCATGTTCGCGTCGGCCTCCGTCGGCACTCAGCTGGGCGCCCTGGCCACGCGGTTCGTCAACGCCAGCCGGATCCTCGGGCTGTTCGGCGTCACCGTGCTCAACGCCGGCGTCGCCGTTGGTCTCGGTCAGTTGGCCCGGCTGATTGGATCGGGCGGACTGGAGCAGGTCAGCCAGGTGTTGTTGCTCGGAGTATCCGGCGCGGTCGCGGTGACGATCCTCACACTGCTGGCGGCAGCGGCGGTTAGCCAGGCGCGGCGCGGCCGACGGCTGTCAGCGTTGCGCGAGGCGCGGTCGGACAGGCGGCGGGCGGTTTGACAGGTCGGCGGCAAAGTTGATAGAATAGAAGCTAAACCTCCCCGCCGTCCGGGCCTTGGCTCGCACTGGCGGGCTTTTTATTTGGGGATAATGGTGGTCAAGCGTGTTGCGGTATTCATCGACTATCAGAACGTGTACCGACGGGCCCGGGAAGCATTTCACGATCACCGTGTGGACCCATATTGGATGGGGCAGGTAAGTCCAGCCGCGCTTGGCGCACATATTGCCGCGAGGACCAACGACCCTGAGCGGGTGTTGCACCAGGTGCGCGTATATCGAGGAATGCCGAGCGGCGCGTCAGATCCCAGGGGCTATGGCGCCGGCCGTCGGCAGGTCGCGGTTTGGAATCGAAATCCTATCGTGACGGTTACCACCCGGCCGTTGCGCTACCCTCGGGACTACCCCACATCCCCGCCCCAAGAGAAGGGCATTGACGTTCGGCTGGCTCTGGATTTTGCGATGATGGCCGTGCGCGGTGAGTATGACGTCGGGGTCCTGATGTCCAACGACACCGACTTGCGCCCGGCCCTCGAAGAAGTAATGAACTTAGGCGTCCAAACCGTTGAGGTCGCTGCATGGGAGCCGCTGCCGGGACGCCAGCGGTACAGGCTCCGTCTGCCGGATACTGCCGCCGATCAGCAACCGCGTTGCCACTGGATCGACCATACGAATTACCGGTCAATCCAGGACAACACTAATTACACCCGCTCCAGATAGCGATCTTGGGGCATCACCACCCGGCCAATGACTACTCGATGAGCCAGGCCAGCGTGTCCTCCACCACTTCGCTGGGAATATCCCGGCGCACGATGGCCCGGCCCACGTCTTCCAGCAGCACCCAGCGGTTGGCGCCGCCGACGGTCTTCTTGTCCAGAGACATGGCTCCCCGGACGCCGTCCAGGTCAACGCCCCGGGCGGAGATGGGCAGGTTGAACCGCTCCAGCAGGACGCGCTGGCGTTCAAGGATGTCGTCGCCGATCATGCCCATCTCCCGTGCAATGCGGCCGGCGCCCATCATGCCGACTGACACGCCCTCGCCGTGCATGAACCGTCCGTACTCGGTGGACGCCTCCAGCGCGTGACCGATGGTGTGCCCGTAGTTCAGCAGGATGCGGATGCCCAGGGTCTCCCGTTCGTCCTGGCTCACCACGTCGGCCTTGATGGCCATGCTGCGCCGGATGACCTCGGTGGAGATCTCCGGCTCCACCTCCATCAGCGCCTCGGCGTGCTCTTCGAACACGTCAACCAGTGACGGGTCCAGGATCAGGCCGTGCTTGATGGCTTCCGCCCACCCCTCGGCGAGTTCCCGCTTGCCCAGCGTGGACAGTGCCTGCACGTCGGCCAGGACCGCCCGGGGCTGGTAGAAGGCGCCGACCATGTTCTTGGCCTGCGGCAGGTTCACCGCCACCTTGCCGCCGATGGACGCATCCACCATGGCCGCCATGCTGGTCGGCACCTGCACGAAGGGCACCCCCCGCAGGAAGGTGCTGGCGATGAACCCGCCCAGGTCGCCGGCTACGCCGCCGCCAATGGCGATGATGGGCTGGCCGCGCTCGGCCCTGAGGCTCACCAGCCACTCGTAGATTTCCTGGGCCTGCTGGAAGGATTTGCTGGTCTCGCCGGCGGGAATGACGAAGCAATGGGCAGCGATGCCGGCGCGCTGCAGGGCCCACTGGGCGTTTCTGCCGTAGGGCCGCATCACGTTCTCGTCCGTGACGATGTACGCGGTGTTGCCCAACCCGAGTTCCTGGATGTGCTCGCCCAGACGGTCGATGATGCCCCAGCCGGCGATGACGGGGTAACTGCCCCCGGCGTGATGAACGGTTGCGGCGAGATCGGCGTTGGTCATATGTGAAACTCCTTTGTTCCAGCCCGCGAGCGTCGTTCAGCTAAGATACCCGCTCCATCGCCGGAGCGCGATGGTCAAGCATAGGTCGGTCCATTCTTTGAGGCGCGGAAGTAAATCGTCCGCATCGCTTTCCCAAGTGAATTTGAAAGGCTCCACGGTACAGTCCATAAACGAGGGGAATTCACCTTCCTCAATCTGGTCTGAAACACCGTCAGCGTGATGTTCAATGAGTGCGAACGCGGTTGCAGCCATAATGCCTGACAATTGCCGCTCGGTGTGATGCAACGACACCACAAACACGAGGCGCGGCTGACGCAACACTTTATCCGGCGTCAGCGTGAGCCTGATAAAGAACCTGGCCTCGTTGAAATTTGCCCAATGCCTGGCGTTATTGGCAGTTTGCTCTATCTGCCGACGATACCAATGTTCCTTGTCTCCCGGTCCCCCCGTGATGACTTGGCAATCGAGTGCTCGCCCGGCTTGCCCCAAGCGTGTAGCAATTTGCCCAGCCCGTTCTGTTAGAAGAGCCTTGGCATGTTCCTGCAACGCAACGCCAACTGTATTGACCGAGCGCAGTTGATTTTCCCGGTCAGTGTTCCGGTATGCTATTTGCTCGACGATATGGTCGAGCACCTGCTCAAAAGCGCCTGCTGGTTCAGCGGGTTCCGGTTCACCAAGAGCTTCGAGTATTGTACGCTTTTCCAATCTCACCAAAAGGTCAACCAATGGCGCCAGATTGCCACTGTCGGCCCTTTCAAGAGCGTCGATGTAATCAGCCCGATCATCCCTTTTCACGACGATGGGCAAATAGTCTTCCCGCACCAGGTGCCAGGTCAGCAGAGCGCGGACTACTCTGCCGTTGCCATCCTGGAAAGGGTGGATTTGGGTAAAGCGGTGATGTAACCATGCCGCTGTCATCAGCGGATGATAGCGGTGGGTGTCGCCTATGTACTGGCGATACCAATCAAGTAGGTTGTCCAGCTCGCTCCCGACCTGTTCCCACGGACAGTATTCGGGGATTTCGCCGTCAGGGCGGGTTGGGTTGTTCGGCTGCGTTTTGAATTCGCCGTGGTGTAACCGCGCGTCAAACCATTGGCCGAATTGGTTCATTGCCCGGAAAGTGGGCTGGTTCCTAGTGAGTGTCTGGTGAATTTGCCGGATTACGATACCCGTAATCGGCCGTCCAAGCCTAATCTGCTCATAGACTCCGAGCGCGGTATCTTGATGATCATTCAAAATACCCACGAGTTCTCCGGGCTCTTTATTGGTACCGCTCCGTTCAATAGCCCCTTCGGAAATGCCGTGCATAACCAAAGTCTCAGTCATCCCTCGGTCCAGCGTGTATAGTCCTTCAATTATGCCGGTTTCTATCGCCCAGCTTCGGGTTAACCGTTCCAGAAAAGCGTTGTACGCAGCAGGATCTAACTCCTCACGAGCCCGTTTGACATTGAGCCACTGCCGCTGCAACGAGTCGATTTCGGAAAAGTCGTAGCCACAATTGCCCGCCAGCGGGCTGATCGGTTCCCATTTGTAAGCAATCATATCGCTGTCAATCGACGGTTCGAGGGGCGGCGGTGACGGCAGTTTCAAATATCCGCAACACCTCGTCCGCCACCTCCTCGGGAGTGCGGTCGTCGGTGGCGACGGCGTGGTGGGCCAGCGCGTAGGCGGGGGCCCGTTCGTCAAGTAGTTCGCGTATTCGCACCAGCGGATCTCCGCCGCCCAGCATGGGTCGCACGGCGGCGTTGGGGCTCCCCCGGGTGATGCGGTAGTGGATGGTTTCCGCCGTGGCGGTGAGACAGAACACGATGCCGTTCTCCAGCAACACCTGGCGGGTCAATTCCTGTGCGAAAGCGCCGCCCCCGGCCGCGATCACCTTGTTGCCGCCTTCGCACAAGGTCAGGGCCGCGTGCCGCTCCATGGCGCGGAACACGATCTCGCCGTCATCGCTGAATATCTGATGGATGGGCTTGCGCGCCCGCCGGACAATCTCTTCGTCCAGGTCGGTCATGCGCCGCCCGGTCAGACGCGAAATGATGCGGCCGACGTGGCTCTTGCCCGTCGCCATGAAGCCTACCAGGATGATGTTGTCCACGACCACGGCCGCCTGTGGTCACGCCGGTCGCGGCGGAGCCGGCGCGTAACCCGACGCCGTGCAGAACTCCACGCTGTTGCCGTCGGGGTCTTCGATGAAGAAGTACGCCTGCCCGTCGTAACGGATGCCGCCCCTCAGGACCTCGTAGCCGCTGCTCTCCAGCGTGGCGCGGGTCGCCTCAAGATCGTCGACCTGGAACGCGTGGTGCACGTTGCCCGGCTTGGCCGGCGCTTCGTCGGTCTCGATCAGGTGCACCATCACGCCGTTTTCCAGTTGCAGCCAGGTGATGGCGGGGTTGTCCACCTGGCTCTGGATCTGCTTGATGCCCAGCAGGTCGTTGTAGAAGGCCATGGCCCGGGCGGTGTCCTTCACCATGGTGGTTACGTGGTTGATCTGGCTGATCTCGATCTTTCCGGCCATGCTGTCCCTCCGTGTTGGTTGCTGCGGGTATTATGCCATACCCTTTCGCTGATCGTTGGCAGGGGGCGCAACTAGCCCTCTGGCCACGCCTCGTCGCCTCGCAGTGGCACGTAGCTGCACGGTTCCAGTTCCTCGCAAACTCGTTCGTCCCCGTGGACCCAGACCCGGGTCAGCCGCTGACGTGAGCGTTCACCCACCGGCATCACGATCCTGCCGCCCGGTTTCAGCTGCGCCAGCAGCGATTCCGGAACCGACGGGGCCGACGCTGACACGAGTATCGCGTCGAACGGGGCGCAGTCCGGCGCTCCCATCACCGAGCTGGCTGCCAACACCGTCACCCTGTTGAATGCGGCGCCGGCCAGGTTGCGTCGCGCCATCTCGACCAGTTCCGGGATTCGCTCCACCGCGACCACGCTCCCGGACGGCAGCATCGCGGAGAGCACCGCTGCCTGGTACCCGCTGCCCGCCCCCACTTCCAGGACGTATTCATCGCCTTGCAACTGCAACGCCTGCGCCGCCGTGGCCACCATCAGGGGTTGCGATATGGTCTGTCCGAAGCCTATCGACAGGGGGGTATTCTGGTAGGCCTGATACCGCAGATGGTCGGGCACGAAATTCTCCCGGGGCACCGCGCGCATGGCGGCCACAGCTGGCACCTCCCCCAGGGTCCTGGTCAGGTGATCGAACAGCCGTGTCCGGTCCACATCAGACAGGAAGCCGATCCAGGAAAGGCTCACGAGCCTTGAAACCAGGCTGGCCGCTTTTGAGAGAATGCTTTTATCCCTTCCTGGAAGTCCCGCGTCAGCCCGATGTTCGCGATGGCGTCGGTTTCAGCGTCCAGCTGTGTAGCCAGATCAGAATCCCAACTGCCGTCGAACAGGGCTTTGACCCGGCCGTAGGCACGGGTGGGGCCCTGTGCGAGCCGGTCCGCGGTTTCCATGGCGTGCCGCTCGAAATGGCCGGATTCGAACACCTGGCTGACCAGACCCAGTTCCAGCGCGTACTGGGCGCCGATGGGCTGGCGGGCCAAGTAGATCTCCATGGCCCGGCCCTGGCCGACGATACGCGGCAGCATATAGGTGGACCCGCCGTCCGCCGTGCAGCCAATGTTGGCGTAGGCCAGCAGGAACCGCGCGTCCGACGATGCGACGCGGATATCGCAGGCCAAGGCCAGGCTGAAGCCGGCGCCGGCCGCCACGCCGTTGATGGCTGCTACCACCGGCTTGTCCAGCCGGCGTATGCCCATCACCACGTCACGATGGAGGGCGTCCGCCAGCTCACGGAGATGATCCGACAATCCCTCGGCTCCGCCATCGTCCAGTTGCTGAGTAAAGTCACGAACATCCGCGCCGGAGCAGAACGCGCCGTCGGTGCCGGTGAGCAGGACGGCGCGGGTATCCCCGCCGCGGCACGACTTGATGGCTTCTCCCAGTTCGTCCACCATCGCCGGCGAAAGCGCGTTGCGCGCCTCCGGCCGGTTCAGCCGGATGACCGCCAGGGGGCCTTTCCTTTCCAGTTGGACGCGAGTATCAGCGGTGGTCATTTTGAACTCTCCGGCACCTGATCTCGAGTGTTGTCATGGCCGTTTTCTTCCGCCGCCCGGGCATCATAACCTAGCCGATACCCTTCCCGACGACCTTCTTCACGGGCTTTTTCCACCTCTTGCTGTCGCTTTCGCCACATTGCCTGGCGAGCGTAATCAATGCCGAAGAGCATCGTATAGCCTCCCGTTTCGACTAGCCGCCAGAACAGAGCAGACAGTGGGGTCAATTCCGCCGCAGTAAGAAGAGTTGGTAGTCCGTTCCAGTTTCGGTCACCGAAAATGATCAAAATCAACGTGTCGACCAACAGGATGACGATGGCGGCAACCGCAATCTTGACCGGGATGTTGAATGGCTTCGGTTGGTTTCATTCGGGCGGTTACCGCGTCACCGCCCCCTCGGCTGCGGAGGATACCAGCTTGGCGTACTTGGCCAGCACGCCGGTGGTGTATTTGGGCTCCATGGGCTGCCACGCAGCGCGGCGGTCGGTCATCTCTTCCTCGGTGATGCGCGCGTCCAGCCGGCGGCTGGGGATGTCCAGGGTGATGATGTCCCCTTCCCGCAGCATCGCGATGGGGCCGCCGACCATCGCTTCGGGAGCGACGTGGCCCACCATCGGGCCGTGGGACGCGCCGGAGAACCGCCCGTCGGTGACCAGGGCCACCGTGTCGCCCAGGCCCTGCCCGATGAGCGCGCTGGTGACAGCGAGCATTTCACGCATACCCGGGCCGCCCTTGGGCCCTTCGTAGCGGATCACCACGATGTCGCCGTCTTTGATCTCGCCCCGCTGGATGGCCTGGAACGCCGGCTCCTCCTGGTCAAAGACCCGGGCCGGCCCTTCGTACACCCGCTCCTGGTGTCCGGCCACCTTGATAACCGCGCCGTCAGGGGCGAGGTTGCCCCGCAGGATGGCGAGGCCCCCCGTCGGGCTGCGCGGCGCTTCGGTGGTGTAGATCACCGGCTGGTCGTCCACGATGGCCGTTTCGTTGATGTTCTCGGCCAGCGTTTTGCCGTTTACCGATAAGGCGTCGCCATGCAGCAGGCCGGCATCCAGCAGGCGCTTCCCGATGAGGGCCACGCCGCCGTACCTGCTCAGGTCGGCCATGACATAGCGGCCGCCCGGCTTCATGTCGGCGATGTACGGGGTGTTGCGGCTGATGCGGTCGAAATCTTCGAGTGTCAGGTCGAACTCGGCTTCCCGGGCCAGCGCCATCAGGTGCAGCACCGCGTTGGTGGAACCGCCCATGGCGACCACGACGGTGATGGCGTTCTCGAAAGCCTGGCGGGTGAGGATGTCCCGGGGGCGAACGCCCTCTTCCAGCATCCTCATGACAGCCTGGCCAGCCCGCCGCGACTCGTCGGCCTTGCGCGGGTCCACGGCCGTCAGCGACGCGTCGCCCGGCAGCGACAGACCCATCACCTCGATGGCGACGGACATGGTGTTGGCGGTGAACAGCCCGCCGCAGGACCCTTCCCCGGGGCACGCGGCGCATTCCAGTTCCGTGAGCTCCTCGCCCGTGATGCGGCCCGCCGCCCAGGCTCCCACCGCTTCGAACACGTCCTGGATATTGATGTCGTTGCCGTTGTACTGACCCGGCAGGATGCTGCCGCCGTACACGAACACGCTGGGGATGTTCAGGCGGGCCATGGCCATGACGCAGCCGGGCATGTTCTTGTCGCAGCCGCCCACCGTCACCAGGCCGTCCATCCGCTGCCCGAAGGCGACGGTCTCTATGGAGTCCGCGATGACTTCCCGGCTCACCAGCGACGCCTTCATGCCTTCGGTGCCCATGCTGATGCCGTCGCTGACGGTGATGGTGCCGAACTGGAAAGGCGTGCCGCCGCCCTGGCGGATACCTTCCTTGACGGCCGCGGCCCACTTATCGAGATGGACATTGCACGGCGTGACGTCGCTGGCGAGGTTGGCCACCGCCACGAAGGGCTTGGCCAGGTCGTCATCGGTCAGGCCCATTGCCCGCAGGTAGGAGCGGGCCGGCGCCCGTTCCGGCCCGTCGGTGATGTCGCTGCTGCGATGCTTGAGCAGGGCTCGCGAGCTGCGTGTGGTGGTAGTCAAAACGTCCTCCTCAGCGGACGTTGTGCCCGCCATGTGTCAACCGGATGTGGCAGTCGATTATAGATTGGCCCTACTGGAGCGGCAACCGAGCCGTGCTTACAGCTCCACCACCATCTGCAACTCGCTGGTGGGGTGGCACAGTGCCTCAAAAGCGCCCTGGATACCTTCCAGCGGGACGAAGTTGGTCCCCGTCAGCATGTGCTCCACCGACACCCGCCCGGTGCGCATCAGGTCCAGGGCGATGCGCCAGTCTTCCGGCAGCGTGCCGAAGGACGACTGCATTCGCACTTCCCGCGCCATCCAGTTGGGCGGCACCACCGGCGTCGGCTCCCAGGCGATGGCGATCATCACCACCTGCCCGCCCCGGGCGCACAGGTCCAGACCCTGCTCCAGCGTGGACGGCGCGGCGGCGCACTCGAAGACCACCTGCGGACCCGTTCCGCCGGTGAGTTCGACGACCTGCTCGGCAAAATCGCCGTCCATGGGATTGAGCACCGCGTCCGCGCCCAGCCGGCGGGCGGCCTCGGCGCGGCCGGGCGCCGGCTCCGACACAATGACAGTGGTGGCGCCGGCCGCTCGCGCGGTTTGCATGCACAGCAGGCCGATGGGTCCGGCGCCCAGCACCAGCACGGCGTCGCCCAGCTTGATGTCGGACAGGCGCACCGCGTGGACGGTGACCGCGCAGGGTTCGCAGAGGGCCGCCTGCTCGTCGGTCACGTCGTCGGGAACCGGCGTTGGTTCCCACTCGTCCAGCAGCACGAACTCAGCGTAGCCGCGGGGTCGAGTGTTGTGCTGGAAGCCCATGGTGCGGTAGTTGAAGCGGGGGTTGGTGCGCGTCGCCGAACCGCCGCCCGGCGGGGGATGGCCGCCACCGCCGACCACCCGGTCGCCCACCTGCCAGCGGCTCACGCCCGGGCCGACGTCGACTATGGTTCCCGTGTACTCGTGACCCATCACCGCGCCTGGCTGTGCCAGGTCGTACATAAACGCATGGACGTCGGTCCCGCAGATGGCGGAGTATTTCACCCGCATCACGACCTGGTTTGGCCCGGGAGTCGGGTCGGGCAGCTCCTCCACCTGCAATACCTGCTCACCCTTGTAAACGGCAGCGCGCATGACAACATCCCTCCGGCGCGAAAGTGCCGCCAGCATAGCACAGGGTACCGGAGCGGCCTGCTACAATCCAACATCGGCCGGCATTGGCAAGGCAGAGAATCATGCGCTCAGGGGGAACTGATGGCCAGCGATCCGAACAGTGACTACCTCGGAATCGCCAAGCAGGAAGAGAACAAGATGCCCACCGATCGCACCGACGAGGGCGCCGCGGTCGTGGAACAAGCCTACGCTATCTACGAGGCTAAGATTCGGCATCTGGTCGAACCGGAGCACCACGGGAAGTACCTTGCCCTGGACGTCAAGACCGGAGAATACGAGATTGACATCGATGATATGGCGGCCAATTCCAGGATGCTGGAGCGGCACTCACCGGAGACCCTGGTTATGATGCGCATTGGCTTTCCGGCATTCGGCACGTTCGGAATGCGGGTCAGGCCGGTGTCCGATGGTGAAGCCGAAGTTGCCAGTCGGAGGACGCGCAAGACGCTCGTTCCCGCTCCCGGTCATGAGCACTCGGTCGTGAGCCAAGGCATGGCAATCTATGACGCCAAAATCCGCCATCTGGTCGAACCGGAACACCACGGGAAGTACCTTGCCCTGGACGTCAAAACCGGGGAGTATGATTTCGATACCGACTCCCTGGCGGCGAACGTCAGAATGCTGGAGCGGCATTCGCCAGAGACGTTGGTCTTACTGCGCATCGGCTATCCGGCATTCGGCACGTTCGTGGGGTGGCAGGGGGTTTTCTCGTGACCACTGGCCATATCGATCAGGATGGGCATCTGGTGATTCCCGTGGACTTGTTCGATCGACAAGGCCGGTTGCGCCGTGTAGAGGCCATGCTCGATACTGGCTTTGATGATTTTTTAGCCCTCCCCGGCCACTGGGTGCAACGCTTGGGGCTGGTTTGGGCCGCCAAGATGCCGATGCGGGTAGCCACCTCAGAGTGGGCCCACTTTGACGTCTATGCGGCCACGATATGGTGGTTTGGCGCTCGCCTGCCCATCAGAGTGCTGCAAACGCAATCCGAAATCCTGGTGGGAACACGACTCCTCTGGGAGAGTCAATTGACGGCGCAGTTTTGGGAAGGGGGCGTGGTGAGTGTACAGTCCCGCCCCGAATAGGCGCGCATCTGCGCCGTTCCTCCGCCCTTGCGCCAACCGGCAAAGTGCGCTAGCATTTTTGCCGAAATCATCCCGTCCATGACGGACATTCGTACCGCGTTGTCATCGCCTGAAAGGAGACTGCACACGATGTTCAATCCCATCGCCGCCCTGAAGCCGCGCACGGCCCACGCCCACTGCGACATCCCCTGCGGAATCTACGATCCCATCGTGGCCAAGATGGCCGCCCAGACCGTGCAGAAGATGGTTCTCCGCATGCAGAACCTGGAGGCCCCGCAGCCGGGCGCTCCGGCCGCCGACCGCCAGACCTTCGCCAATACCTTCTCCCGCTACGTCACCGTCAAGGAAGAGCACGCCGAGAAGTGCAAGGAAGAGCTGCGGATCCTCTGGGCCGACTACGCCTGGCCCGGCACCGACGCCAATGAGATCGCCGGCAAGTTCAACGCCGCCCTCAAGCTGGCCGGCCAGTGCAAGCAGACTGTCAGCATGGAGAACGCCGAGGCCCTGGTCGCCGCCTGCGACGACATCGCCACCGCCTTCTGGTCCACCAAGAACGTCGAGTACAGCGACCCCAACGCCGCCGCCCGCTACGGCACCTAGGCCGCTAAGGACATAGCGAACCACTGGCAGGGGCGAATGGTCATTCGCCCCTGCGCTTTTGCTCAAGGCGCGCTGACATACTCGCGCATCACCGATAAAAACGATTCACCATACTTTTCCAGCTTCGCCGGTCCCACGCCTGACACTCGCAGCATGGACTGACGGTCAGTTGGCTTGGCAGACGCCAGCCCGCGCAACGTTGCATCACTGAATATGACAAAGGCCGGCACGCCCTGCTCATCAGCCAGTTGGCGACGCAACGCGCGCAACTCGTCAAACAGTCCAACGTCATGGTCTGCTGAGACGTTGACCAATCTGACAGCGTGGACCCGTGATTCCCGATGTCTTCCTTTCTCAGGCACGACTGCATCAGCGCGCATGTCCAGCGTCAAACTCTCTCGGCTGCGCAGCCATTCCCGCCCGGCGGGTGTTACGCTGATGGTTGGGTATTGCCCATCCTCACGGGCCAGCAGCCCCCGCTCCACCAGTCCGTTGGCAATGTCCCGCAAGCCGCTGCGGTCATAATCGTTCACAATGCCGTACACGCTCAGCTGGTTGTGTTCCAACTCTTTGATGCGCTGCTTGCCGCTGCCCAACAGCACGTCGCTGACGTGGGCGATGCCGAACCGCTCGCCCGTGCGGATCACCGCCGACAGCATCTTCTGGGCGACCACGGTGACGTCCACCGTTTGCCGTTCCGCCAGGCACACGTCGCAGCCGCCGCAGGAACTTCCGTCCAGCGTGTCCCCGAAGTATTTGAGCAGATACCTGCGTCGGCACGTCGTCAGCCGGCAGTAATCGACCATCTGCTGCAACTGCTTTTCGGCGACGGCGCGGGCTTCGCCCACCATCCCCCGGATGAAGTGCTCCTGCTTGGCGCGGTCGCCCTCGTTGAAGAACAGCACGCATTCGCTGGGCAGCCCGTCCCGGCCGGCGCGGCCCGTTTCCTGGTAGTAGCCCTCGATGGATTTGGGCAGGGCGTGGTGGACCACCAACCGGATGTCCGGCTTGTCGATGCCCATGCCGAACGCGATGGTGGCGGCCACGATGGGAACTTCGCCGTCGATGAACCGTTCCTGCGTCAGCCGGCGGGTGTTGGCGTCCAGCCCGGCGTGGTATCCCACCGCCGGATGCCCGCGCTCGGTGAGTCGGGCCGCCAGTTCCTCGGTGTCCTTGCGGGAGAAGCAGTACACAATCGCGGACTGCCCCTT
Source organism: Dehalococcoidia bacterium (assembly GCA_965207585.1). GTDB lineage: Bacteria > Chloroflexota > Dehalococcoidia > Lucifugimonadales > UBA3495 > Bin87. Next base: position 1,870,472 of record CBDBMT010000003.1, read on the forward strand.
GCGCTCTTCCAGCAGGTCCAGTAGCGCCTCACTGGCTCCCGCCCCGGGCTGGACGCGATAGGTCAGGTTCGGCCGGTCGAAACCGGACACGAAACGGCGGCAATCGGGCAGCCGCAGCTGCTCAACGATATCCCGCTGCACCCGCTCGGTGGCAGTGGCCGTCAGCGCCATGATCGGCGTTTGGGGGAACAGGTCGCGCAGCTCGGCCAGCGTGCGATAGTCGGGCCGGAAATCGTGACCCCACTCGCTGATGCAGTGCGCCTCGTCAATGGCGATCATCCGCAGGTCCAGCGTGGACAGGAACCGCCGGAACCCGGGCATGCTCACCCGCTCGGGCGCCACGTAGAGCAGCCGGACCGCTCCGGCTTGTGCGGCGCGCTCCACCTCCGCTGCGGTTCGGTTGTCGAGCGTGCTGTTGAGGAAGTCGGCCGCGATGCCATTGGCCCGCAGGCCATCCACCTGGTCCTTCATCAGCGCGATCAGCGGCGAGATCACCAGGGTCACGCCGCCTGTCGCCAGCGCCGGCAACTGGTAGCAGAGGGACTTGCCGCCGCCGGTGGGCATCACCACCAGGCTGTTCCGGCCGGCCAGCGCGTTGGTGATTATCTCCTCCTGGCCCGGCCGGAATTGGTCGTAGCCAAAGTACCGCTTCAGCAGTGCGTGCAGGTTCGTTGTCGTCATTCCACCAACCCGCAGGGGCGACTCACGCGACCCGCTTCGGAAATCGTCAGAATCAGGATTTACGGGATTATATGATTGGGCAGGATTGGAAGATCTTCATCATGGAACGGTTCCAATCCTGACAATCCCTGAATCTTGAAAATCCTGATTCTGACGTTTCCCCGCCGCAAACTATCCCAGCGACGCCAAAGATTCTCCCACCACTTCAATCGTGCGGTCGATGTCTTCATCCGTGTGCGCGATGGACACGAACCCCGCCTCGAACTGGGACGGCGCGATGTAGACGCCCCGGTCCAGCAGCGCGTGCATGTAGCGCCCGTAGGCCGCAGTGTCCGACTGCTCTACCTCGGCCAGCGCCGACACCGGCCCGGCGTTGAAGAAGCCGGTGAACATCGATGCCACGCGGTTGATGGTGGACCGCACCTCCGCACGGGCGAAGGCCGCGCTCACGCCGTCGGTCAGGCGTATCGCGGTCGCCTCCAGTTGCTCGTACAAGCCGGGTCGTTGCAGCTCGGTCAGCGTGGCGACTCCGGCGGCAACGGCCAGCGGATTGCCGGACAAAGTGCCGGCTTGGTACATCGGGCCCAGGGGCGCCACCTGCTGCATGACTTCTGCGCGGCCGCCGTACGCGCCCACGGGCAGCCCGCCGCCGATGATCTTCCCCATCGTCGTGATATCGGGGGTAACCCCGTAGAGCGTCTGCGCACCGCCGTAAGCCACTCGGAAACCGGTTATGACCTCGTCGAAGATCAGCAGCGCGCCGTTGGCCTCGGTGACGCTGCGCAATCCTTCCAGGAACCCCTCGGCCGGGGGCACGACGCCCATGTTGCCGGCAATCGGTTCCACGATCACGGCGGCGATATCGTCCGGCCAAGCGTCGAACAGTCCTGCCACGGAGGCGATGTCGTTGAACGTGGCGATGAGAGTTTCCGCAGCGTAGGCTTCCGGCACGCCGGCGCTGGTGGGAACGCCGTGGGTCAGCGCACCGGAGCCGGCGGCCACCAGTAACCCGTCGGCGTGGCCGTGGTAGTTGCCCGCGAATTTCACTATCTTGTCGCGGCCGGTGTAGGCCCGGGCCAGCCGGAGCGCCGTCATGCACGCTTCGGTTCCGGAGTTAACCAGCCGCACCAGATCAACTGAAGGCAGGGCAGCGCAGATCATCTCGGCCAGCTCCACCTCCTGTTCCACCGGGGCGCCGAACGAGGTGCCATCGGCGGCGGCCCGCTGCACCGCCTCAACCACGGCGGGGTGAGCGTGGCCCAAGGCCAGTGGCCCCCAGGAACCCAGGTAGTCGATGTACTCGTTGCCGTCGACATCCCACACGCGCGCGCCGGCTCCCCGCGCGATGAACGGCGGCGTGCCCTCCACCGCCCGGAACGACCGCACGGGGCTGTTCACTCCGCCGGGAATCACCCGCTGCGCCTGCTCGAAAAGCTGCTGGGATCTGGCTTGCTCCATGGTGTGTGGCCTCCTCGGCGCGTGGATACGCTACGTTCACGCCAGCATCAGGCGCTCGCCTTTGGGTTCCGGTATGGGATCGCGGAATTCATTCGCGGTGTCAATCCATAGACTGATCGCATCATTGACATTCTTGAGCGCAGCCTCCTGTGTATGGCCGTGGACGGCTCAACCCAGGAGTTGGGGGACTTCAGCGATAAATTCGCCGTCGGCATCGCTCCAGTAGAGGATGATCTCGTACTTGTACACAGCGGCCTTCACAATCCGTATTTCAGAATTACCTGGCGTACCTGCCGACCATAGTGCGAGGCAACGCAGCCCGCTGTATGTCAATGCTCGGAACGGCTCTGCCGAAGAGCCGTTCCTGCGTGGATGCCGGTTGACGGTAGCAACCGCCGGCCGGTGTTCTAGCGGTCCATGACCACTACGGTGCCCTCGTCCGGGTTGTACTGGTAGCGGACTACGCGGTCGAGCTTCTGGGATTCCAGGCGCACTACCACCGCCCGACCGTCGTCGCGGTCGTCGGTGACGTTCAGGGTATTGTGGATCTCGCCGGGCAGGAAGAAAGCCACCTTGCCGTCTTCCTGAACGAAGTCGCCGGTCTCCTGGATCTGAACCGAGTCGACGCCCTCGCCGGGGTAGAACCAGCGCCACTTGGTCTGTTTGATGGCGCCGTCGTACACGCCGTACACGACCCACGCGGCTCCGTGGTCGTGGGGCAGGTTGTCCTGGTCCGGCTTCTGCACCGACGCCATCAGCCAGAATCCGCCGCCGGGGTGCCCGTAGTCCTCGTCCAGGTGGAGGTCATACCGGCCGAACCCGCCCTCGTCGGGAAGCTCCAGCCGCTCCTCCAGCCAGCCGGGAGTGGCCAGCAGGCGCTCCATGTGCTTGGCGACGCCCGAAGCCTGGGCCAACGGGTCCTGCGTGGCGTCAAAAATCTCTCGCACGTCGTCGATGAATGCGTCAACTGAATAGGCCGTGGTCTGCGTCATTGCGAGCCTCCTCGTAATCCGGTGTCTTCTGGCAATTCATTGTGAAAGGGATGTTGAAGCGTGTCAACGCGCCAGATTCTCCCAGCTCTCGGCTAACCGAGACACTAATCTAGCCCTTGCAACCAGCGGGCCACTTCCTTGGCATGATAGGAGATGATGATGTCCGCGCCGGCTCGACGGATCGCCGTCAGCAGTTCCAGTGTGACCGGCTTTTCGTCGATCCAGCCGGCCCGCGAGGCGGCTTTCACCATGGAGTACTCGCCGCTCACGTTGTAGGCCGCCAGAGGGTAGTCGTACCGTTCTCGGGCCTCCTTGATGACGTCCATGTACGCCATGGCCGGCTTGACCATGACGATGTCCGCGCCCTCGGCGATATCCGACTCGATCTCCCGCATCGCCATGCGGCGGTTGGCCGGATCCATCTGGTAACTGCGCCGGTCCCCGAACTGCGGCGTGGAGTCGGCGGCGACACGGAAGGGGCCGTAGAAGGATGATGCGTACTTGGCCGCGTAGCCCATGATCGGCGTGTCGTCGTAGCCGTGGGCGTCCAGGGTCTCCCGTATCGCCCGCACCTGCCCGTCCATCATCGAGGACGGCGCGACCATGTCAGCGCCGGCCTGAACCTGAGTCAGCGCAGACCGCGCCAGCAGTTCCAGCGTCGCGTCGTTGTCAATCCGGTCACCGTCGATGACGCCGCAGTGGCCGTGGTCGGTGTACTCGCACAGGCACACGTCGCCGATGACCATCAGGCCCGGCGCCCGCTCCTTGATGGTGCGGGTCGCTTCCTGGATGATCCCCTCGGGGTCGTAGGCCCCGCTGCCCACGCCGTCCTTTTCCGGCGGCAGCCCGAACAGCAGCACCGACGGGATGCCCAGATCAACCACCTCGTCGATCTCCTCCCCCAGACGGTCAATGGAGGTGTGATAACACCCGGGCATCGGTTCGATCTCGTCCCTGATGTTCTCGCCATGGGTGACGAACATCGGGTAGATGAAGTTGGCGGCGCTCATGCGGGTTTCGCGCACCATCTCCCGGACGGGCGCTTTCTCGCGCAACCGGCGCATGCGCAGATCTGGGTGCTTCAGCATGATGTCCCTCCTGCTATTTCCCGTCATTCCAACCCATTTCCGGTCATTCCGGCGAAAGCCGGAATCCAGACTGGTCATGGGTGAGGTCGGAGAAGTGGCCGACCAGTGCGTCGGCCAGCCCTTCGACGTTGTGTTCCGCGGCTACGATGTCAACGGTCAGCCCCAGTTCCTCGGCCGTTGCGGCCGTGATTGGCCCGATGCACGCGATGGCGCTGGATTCCAACCGATGGTGTTCAGCGCCCAGGATGTCCAGCAGGTTTCGCACCGTCGACGAACTGGTGAAGGTTACCACATCGATGCCCCGCTCAAATGCGGCGTGGGCTCTCTCTTCGATACCTTGCGGCCGCACGTTGCGATATGCGGGAACACGCTGCACGTCGGCGCCCAGCGTCGCCAGTCCAGTCGCCAACGCATCCCGACCGATGGCAGAGCCCGGCAGCAGCGCCAGCCGTCCGTCCCAGTCCAACCCCGACAACTCGGCGATCACTTCCTCGGATACCGAGCGTTTCGGGATGAAATCGGGCTCAATCCCGCGTTCCCGCAGCGCCCTCGCCGTGGCCGGACCGATGGCTCCCACCGTGGCGCCGGCGAAGTATCGGGCGTCTTTCCCAAGGGCGCGCAGCCGTTCCCAGACGTATTCCACCGAGTTGACGCTGGCGAAAATCATCCACCGTCCGGAAACGTCCGCGGCACTCGCCAGGGCCTGGTCCAGCTCCCCGTAATCGTCCAGCGGCCCGATCTCGATGGACGGCAGTTCCACAGCTTCCGCTCCCAGGTCGCCCAGAAGTTCAATCAGCCGCGATGCCTGCGTGCGGGAGCGGGTCACGAGCACGCGCTTGCCCCACAATGGCCTGCGGTCGAACCAGCCGATTTCCTCTCGCAGTCGGGCCACCTCGCCGATGATGGCGATCACCGGCGCGCCGATCCCGGCGGCCTTGCCTCGCTCGGCGATGTCCGCCAGCCTGCCCGTGACCGTTCTCTGTCGGCTCCACGTGCCCCACTGCACCAGCGCGGCCGGGGTGTCTCCGGACATGCCGTGGGCCTGGAGCGTGATCGAGATGCCGGGGAGCGCCGCCCAGCCCATCAGCGTCACCAGCGTGCCGCCGGTTTTGGCCAGCGCCGCCCAATCCGTGGTGGTCTCGCCCTTGCTGGGGTCTTCGCTGCCGGTGACGATAGTTACCGCGGTGGACACGCCCCGGTGGGTGACCGGGATGCCGGCGTATGCAGCGGCAGCGACCGCCGACGTGACCCCGGGCACTACCTCAAAGGGAACACCCGCTCCGGCCAGGGCCTGCGCTTCTTCGCCTCCACGGCCGAACACGAACGGGTCGCCACCCTTGAGCCGAACCACCGTCTTGCCGGACGCCCCTTCCGTTGCCAGCAACTTGTTGATCTCAGCTTGGGTCAGCGCCTGCCGTCCCCGTTCTTTGCCCACGAACACTCGCTCCGCCGACGCCGGGGCCAACGCCAGCAGGGCCGGGTCCAGCAACCGGTCGTACACTACGACCTGCGCGCCGGCCAACGCCTGCGCGCCCTTGACGGTCAGGAGCCCCGGGTCGCCGGGGCCGGCGCCGACGAGATAGACTTTGCCCGGCTTTTTGGTGAGATCCGTTGACATGGGAACAGTAGAACGGTTCGGTCAGTTCGCACGTCTGCCGATGAGGGACTGGATGGCGACCACCTTGCGCTCGTCGGCGGCGGTTTGCATAAAGCCTTCGATGGCTGATGCGGCGCGATCTATCCAATCCAAGGTTTCGGGCAGGGTGAAGGTTCTATTGGGATCGTAGTCCGCTGAGTGTCGCAAGTCTTGCATCTGCGCGAATGTTTCCATGAATTGTCTGATTACTGAAGAGAACAGCCCTTGGTCCTGCAATAGGTTGCGTTTGGCTGCGCTGTGGTTCAGGCCACGGTAGATACGCGACCAAGCATGTCCAGTCAACGGGTCGTGAGGCGTACCCACCAGGCAATCGGCGTTGCTGCTGGCCAATGCGTGAAACATCGCGTAGTACGCGGTACTAATTGCTCGGCGCAGCGAGTCTTGCAGCGGCTGAGTATTGGGGTGCGGCGTGGTAGTCAGCAAGCGAGCGGTTGCTATGAGGTCATGCCAGCGCATCAGATTAGGCTGCTTTGGGTGCGGGCTGCTGCCATTTCAGACAGCATTTGGTCGTATGAGGCGCGGTCGGTATAGCCCACAGGGGGAACGTGCAGTACGCCGGCTTCGATAAGCTGCTGTCTTATCTCACCGTGCAAGGCGTTGAGATGGTGTACGTTCAGATCCTCACGGGGGCCTTCGTAGATGACGACCACATCAAGGAACTCTTCATCCTCCGCGTTCAGCCTTACCGTTGCGTGAATGTCGCAAAACCGCACCGAGCCGTGCGACTGGGCGCGCAGCCCCGCCAGTATGATTTGCTTCGCTTTTTCCTGAGTTTCCAGCGAGATAGCCATATCCTGCGCCCCATGCCGTTGCTGACGATGAGAGTTGATGCTAGTGGCGTGAGTTAGAACGGTCAATATGCTCTGCGTCGGATGGCTTCATGCCAGCAGCCCCGCCGCGCCTTGTTCCCGCATGACTTCCCATGCTTCGGCGGCAAGTCCGACGGGATCTGACGGGGTTCCGGTCACGGTGACGCGGTACGTCGTCGAACCGTCCGGCGCTGCCATGAACACCGTCAGCCGCAACGAGTCGCCGATATCGAACTCCGCGTATGCGCCCACCGGAACCTGGCAGCCCCCGCCCAGGGCCTCCAGGAAGGACCGTTCCGCCCTGACCGCTGCGGTCGTTGGCGCATGGTCGGCCGACGCGACCAGCTCGGCGGACCGTTCGTCGTCCGCGCGGATCTCCACAGCCATCGCCCCCTGCCCCGGCGGGGGGACAAACTCTTCGGGCGACAGGTACTCCGTAATCACGTCGGACATTCCCATGCGGTCCAGGCCGGCCACCGCGATTACCGTGCCGTCGCATTCGTCGCCGGCTGCCTTGCGCAGTCGCGTGTCCACGTTGCCCCGGATGGGCACAATTTCCAGGTCGGGCCGCCGTTCCGCGATCTGCGCTTGCCGTCGCGGGCTGCTGGTGCCGATCTTCGCGCCCGCCGGAAATTTGTCCAGGGTCTTCCCAAGATGCGAGACCAGCGCGTCCCGTGGGTCGGCCCGCTCCAGCACGGCGCCCAGGGCCATGCCCGGCGGCAGCGCGGTGGGCATATCCTTCAGGCTGTGCACCGCCATGTCGATCTCGCCGGTCTCCAACCGGCGTTCGATCTCCTTGACAAATACACCGAGACCCATACCGGCCAGCGGAGCGGTCTGATTGGCGTCGCCCTGGGTGGTTACGGTGACGATCTCAAATTGAACGTCGGGGTGTGCTTTCCGCAGGACCGCCAGCGTCAGCTCGGTCTGGATCAGCGCCAACCGACTGCCCCGGGTGCCTACCCGTACCGTGACGCCAGCCATGGTTATAGTTCAGTACGTCAGCGCCGGCTGCGCCGATCGTCTTCGTTCCCGAACAGGCGAAGCGCCACGCGGTAATCGGTCGTGTTATCCCCGGATCGCAGTTGAACCGTCGGCTGGTGCAGCAGCTTCTTGACCAGCGCGTTGGTCATGGCATGCAGCCGTTCCGCCAGTTCGCCTTCCGCATCTTCCCCCAGCAGCCGCAGAGTTCTGGTCACTTCTTCGCGTCGCACCTCGTCGGCCCGGCGACGCATGCCCACCACCAGTTCCATGGTGTCCGAAGAGTGCCACCACTCGGAGAAGCGGGACAGCTCGGCGTCGACCAGGGCGCTCGCCTTTTTCACTTCACCCGCTAGACCGTCCATGGAAACTTCGGCCACCTGCGCCAGCGCGTCGATGTCGAACAGCCGCGTCTGTTCCAGATCGCCCACCGTCGGCTCGACGTCGCGAGGCACCGCGATGTCGATGAGCATCATCGGCTCGTCACCGCGGCGGCGTTTCAAAGCCTCGGCGACCATGGCCTCATCCACCACGTATCCGGGCGATCCGGTGCTGCTGATGACCAGGTCCGCATCCGCCAGCGCATCCCCCAAGTTTTCGAAGGGTATCGCCACACCGCCCAAATCCCGCGCCAAATCCTGGGCGCGCCAATGCGTGCGATTGGCCACGGCGATTTTCTGGACGCCGGCGTCGGCCAACGCCCGAGCGACCATCCGCCCGGCGTCGCCGGCGCCGATAACCAGCGCGCGGCGGCCATCGAGACGGTCGAACAGGCCCCGGGCCAACTGCACCGCCGCCCGGCTTACGGATCGCGAGTGCTGCCCGATGTTCGTTTCCCGGTGGACCCTCCGCCCGGCGCGCAGGGCGTCGTGGAATACGCGGGTCAGGGGGCTCTTGGTGTACCCGTCCTGGCTCGCCACGCTGAAGGCCGCCCGCACTTGCCCCAGGATCTGCCGCTCCCCGACGATCATCGATTCCAAGCCGCTGGCCACGCGGAACAGGTGCGAGACGCAATCCGATTCCCACAGCTGGTAGATGTGTCGTTCCAACTCCGGCCCGGGCACGCCCGAATAGCCGATCAGGAAGTCCCCCACTCGACCCACCAGCCCGATATCGTCCGGGTCGTAGGTGTACACCTCGGTGCGGTTGCACGTCGAAACGATGACCGACTGCGGCACGTATTCGGCCAGCTGCGCCAGCGCGTCGGGAAGCTGATCCCGCTCCACGCTGAGCCGCTCCCGCAACTCCACCGGGGCCGTCCGGTGGTCCAGACCCAGTACCAGGAGGCTCAACTCACCGCCTCCGCCGCTCGCAGCGCAGCACGCTTGGCACAGCCGCCGGCCCTGCAGGCGGTCAGGTCGGAGCACATTTCCGGAAGCTCGGCATCCAGCAACTGAGCCAACACCGTGTCCACCGCCTCGTCGTCGTTGCCGTTGCGGGCCATCACCAGCAGGTCCTCAGTGATGACGCACTGCCACCGGGTGGGATCGATCACCGTGCGGCGTTCCTTGATAACCTTGCGCGCCCGGGCGAGTACGTCGGCCAGGTCAGCCCATTGCAATACCTTGTCTTCCGAAAGGGTTTCCCGCATCTTGCGGGCCAGGGCCGGGCTGGCTCCGCCGGTGGAAATCGCCAGCGTGATCGGATCGCGCCGGACTATGGAAGGAGCGATGAAAGTGCACTGGTCGGGGTCGTCCACCACGTTGAGCAGAACGCCGCGCTCTTCCGCCTCTTCGTAAATCTGCCGGTTCACGTGCCAGACGTTGGTGGCCGCGACGGCGATGAACGCGCCGTCCAGGTCTCCCGGCTGGTACTCCCGTTGGATCAGCGTGATGTGCCCCCGCTGGGCTGCCCGTTTGATACCGTCGGTGCTCTGCGGGCTGATCAGCGTGATGTCGGCGCCGGCGTCGCGCAACGCGGCCAGCTTGCCCTGGGCGATGGTTCCGCCGCCCAGGATGACGCAGCGCTTGCCGGCCAGGTTCAGGTATACGGGGTAGTACTCAGGCATGGTGTTTGATTTCGCGGGAGTTTGTCAGAATCAGGATTTGCCGGATTTAAAGATTTTCGGGATTACCCCGCATATCATGTCAATCTGGCAATCCTGTAGCTAGACCAAGGCTTCCGCCATGGCCTCGGCTTCTTCGGCGGTGTCCCAGAACCGTTCGTAGTCCTCCACGAAGTAGCGGACGCGGGTCTTCTTGTACTCGCGGGTACTGTAGAGCAGCAGGTTGTCGGTGATCCCCGTAGCCTTGGAGATGTCGCGTCCGATCTCCTCGCACTCGTCCCGCGTGGGGGCATGCACCATGGTGAAGTGGCTGTACTCCCAGTCAGGGAACGTGGGCCGCTCGTAGCAGTGGGTAACCGCCGAATTCTCCGCCATGATCATCCCCACCTCTTCCGAGCGTTCCGGCGGAACCTTCCATACGATCATCGCGTTGGCGCGGAACCCGGACCGGCGGTGGTACAGCACCGCGCTGAACCGACGCATCAGCTTGCGCTCCTGGTACTCGCTCAGCTGGGCGAACAGCTCCGGCACCGTGAGCCCGAGCCGCTGCGCCATGTCGTCGAACGGGTGGGATACCAGCGGCAGGTCCTCCTGGGCCTCGCGGATCACCTGCTTGTCCCACTCGGTGATCTCCTGGGCCTGGTTCCAGTCGCTGGCGGGAACGCGGCTCTGGCCGTTGCCGTTGGGCTGCCCGGCGTCGGGGTTGTAGTTGTAGGCGTCGCTGCGGCGCTTCACCATGTCAAAGTTCACGCCGATCTTGAAGAACCTGATGGTGGGCATGATGCGGAACTCGATGGCGTTGGTCTTTTCCGCCATCCACTCCACCGTGGCCTGCAGGTCGCCGTCCGGTGGCACGGCCAGCGTGAACCACAGGTTGTAGTATGAGCCTTCCCGGGCGTAGTTGTGGCTGACGCCGGGGTGCCGGTTGATGAAGATCGCGCCAGGATGCAGGTCCCCGTCACCGTAGGCAAAGGCCACCAGCGTGGTTTTGTACCCCAAGCGGCGCGTGTCGAAGATCGCGCTGATCTGGCGCACCACGTTCTGCCGCTTCAACTCGGTGAGCCGCTCCAGGAGGTCGGTTTCGTCGATCCCAAGCTCGTCGGCGATCTGACGGTACGGCTCCTCCACCATGGGGAAGTTGCTCTGCACCATGTTGAGCAGCTTGCGGTCGGTAATGTCCATTGATTCCGTGGTCATGTCACGCCACCATCCAATGCCAACCGGTCACGCTGGCCGGCCGTCGTTCGTGTCATTGTTCGTCGCCGCCAGACGGATGCTGTAGGCATCAACCAAGCCCACCAGCACTCCGTCCGAAACTTCCACCACTTGTCTCAGCCGGTCCGGTTGCACGGCCTCGACCACGGCCTGCCGGAAAAACAGAAAGGCCCGCACGCTGTCGCTCAGCGGCACGCCCCTGGCGGCCATCTCCGAACCGTACTCGTGACCCAGCATGTGGGTTTCGGACATCGTTTCGCCCTTGCGCCCGCTGCGACCCTCAAGGTCGTTCCTGAGCAGCAGCGATAGCAACCGCCTGCCGAAGAGGCGCATCCGGTCCCGCCCTTCCGCCTGGAAGCTCTCCATCCACGCCTGTTCCGAGACGTCCGACTGGCTCAACTTGCTCCGGATCCGCTGGAGTGCGAGATCCTCGGGGTCCAAACCCTCGGCTTCTTTCCGATCCAGAAGCGCATCGACGTCCTCGCGCAGGAACCGACGATGGCCACCGGGAGTGCGGTACACGGGCAAACGGCCGCGGTCCGCCCACTGCCGGAGGGTCGCCTCGTTGATCTCCAACGCACGGCACACCTCGCCGAGGGACATCCAGCGAGGGGGATTTTCTGTGCTTGTAGCCAAGTAAACCTGTGGAATTCTACAGTATTCGCCGAACCCTACAGGTTTGGCGCAGAAATCCTAGCACAGGGGGTGCAGGCGGTCAACGCTGAGCTGATAGGAATTTCGAGCACGCTTACTTTTGTAAATCGTCAGAATCAGGATTTTCAAGATTTAGGGATTATCAGGATTGGAACCATTCAGTGACGGAGATCTCCCAATCCTGACCAATCATAAAATCCCGTAAATCCTGATTCTGACGTTCCCCCGTTGCTAACTGGGCGCGCATGAGCGAATCCGGACCGCGTGACCCTAGAAAATCGCGATCGGATTCACGGGACTGCCGGTCACGTTGCGCAGCCGCAGCGCGCCGATGGACAGCATGAACTCGTACCGGCCGTGGCGGGCCGCCACCTCGGCGACGTCCTCCAGGTTGGCGTTGTCGATCAGCCAGACGCCCAGGTACACCAGGCAGGCGATGTGCAGCGGCGAGACGATGTTATCGTACTGGTTGGGCCGGATATCGTTGGACGTGTCCGTACCCAGCATCGCAATGCCGCGTTCTTTGAACCAGGGGGCGCAGGCGACGTGGCAGGCCACGCTGGGCTCGGTTCCCGGCACGGGGCCATCAACCAGCCGACGGCGGTAGTTTCCCGTTCGGACCAGCAGGATGTCTCCTTCCTGTACCGTGACGCCGTGGTCGCGCTCCGCCGCGTCGAGATCCGCGGGCATCACCGGCGCGTCGGGCGACAGCCAGTCGACGCCGCGCACTTTGGCGATGTCCAGCAGCACGCCTCGGCTCACCAGCCCCTGCGCCGTCAGGTCGATGGCGTGACTCTGGGCGCCCTCGCGTGACGTGACCACCGCCGCCGGAACCCCGTTGTACATCAGGCCATCGTAGGAGTAGTGGGACAGGGCGTCGATGTGGGTAATGGTCTGGCCGTGGAAGACCATGCCGATGAACTCGGCGGCGCCGCGCCGGGAGTTGCGCCGCTCCAGGGGGTCGGTGTCGCGGCCCTCGCCGCTATCCACCATGAACCGCTGCACCTGGTGGGTGATATCCGGCGTCATTTCCGTGGTGATGGGGCGAGCGCAGCTCACCGTTTCCCCAGTCTGCACCAGGGCGGCGGCCTGGGTCCGCTTCGCCGTCGTGATGAGGTTCAGCGCGCCCAGTTGATCCTGCTGGCCCCAGCGACCCCAGTTGTTCTCGTCACGATACCACGCCAGCACCTCGGCTTCGGTGGGTACTCCTGCGAATGCCATGGTTCCCTCCATCTCGTGCCGCCGACGCTTGCCGGCGAAGATGCCGCGATTCTACACCAGCAAGGGTGACATCAGTGCGCCGCTGTATCTGGCTCACCCCGATTCCCGGTCTCGCCCTGCTGCTCGGAGTTCCGGCCGCACGCCCCGATTCGCGCCGGCAGAGTGACCCCGCAAACCGCGCGCCTCTCCGGAGCGTAATAACTGCGAACGTCAATGATGTGATCGACACCTGCAAACGCAACCAGAGGACGACGCATAGTTGCGAGCGCCAATAAAACATCGTTTCGCCGGCGTCCATAGCCGGCATCGCTTCCAGTAGACGAGCGACACCCGTCTCCGGCAACTCACGGATTTCAAGTGAATACGTTTCAGCCTGGGGGATTACCAGTGTGCGCGTCTTCCAATTCTGCCATCATGTACTGCGCCCTGTGCCGGGCCAACACCGCGACTCGCAACGTCGAGTACATCACCATGAGAAACGGCCGGCCGGCCACCATCGGCTTTTGCACCAAATGCGGGACCAAGAAGTTCCACCAGGGAGTCCCCCGGTGATCCTCGCCATCAGGCGCGTTCCGGTTATCCCAGCCGCGCGCCAACGAAGTCGGGGTATCCCCGAACAAAGTCCTCTGCCGACGACGGCCGCCGTCCCTCCAGTTGCAAACGCCGGATTCCCAGCAGCCCTTCGCCCGTTCCCACTGCCAAATGATCGTCATCGGCGCGAACCACCACCCCGCGCTCGGCTGCGCCTGCCGACAATGGGGAAACGTCAAGCAGCTTTAGCTCCTTCCCCTGCCATGAGGTGTGCAGGCCCGGCCAAGGCGTATACGCCCGTTGCTGCTGCCAGAGAAACCCGGCCGGTCGGCCCCAGTCGGCCAACCCGTCCGCGCGTTCCATCTTCGACGTGAAAGTAGCGAGCTCGTGATCCTGCGGGCAGGCGTCGACGTCCCCCGATACCCAAGCGGGAAGGGTCGCGTCGAGCAGGTCCGCTCCTTCTTTGAACAGTTCCGTGGTCAGGCTTTCGGCGTCGTCCTCGGGTCCGATGCTGCGGGCGCGTTGCGCGATTATCGGCCCGGAGTCCATGCCTTCGTCGAGCAGCATCAGCGTTACGCCGGTGGTGTCGTCCCCGTTCAGGATGGCGCCGGGAACCGGAGACGGCCCCCGGTGGCGCGGCAACAGCGAAGGATGCAGGTTCAGGCAGCCGAACCGGGGGATTTCGAGCACCCCGGCGGGCAGCAGCCGACCGTAGGCGACCACCACGATGATTTCCGGATTTAGCTCGGATAACTCGCCGATTGCGTCCGGGTTCCGCAGCGTGGATGGCTGGCAGACCGGGGTCTCCAGTTCCTGGGCTCGGGCTTTGACTGGAGAGGGTTCCATGATCCGGCCCCGTCCCCGCCGGCGATCCGGCGGAGTATAGACTGCAACCAGGTCCAGGGCCGGATTGGACGCCAGGGCATCCAGGGCGGGAATGGCGAATTGAGGCGTCCCCATGAACACCGCTCGCAGCGGGATTTCAGGCGTTAACTTGCGGCCAGATTCGCGCGCGGAATGGGTTGACAAGGCGATGACCTGATTGTAGATTCGGGACAACTGCTCGTGCGGAATTTTGCGAAAGGAGGTGATGGCTAATGGAACACAGTTTAACATGCTGGGGCGATGGTAGGCACCAGTCTGGACACGACGGGGTGAGCGCCTCTTAGCGTCATCGCTTTTCACAAACGGCATTTAGCCCGTCAGTCGGGCCCAGACCAGTGTCTACCGTCGCCCCAGAGGTCCTGGGGAAGTATCGGGCGACAAGCCAAAGGTCCAGTCTGGGCCCGATATCCTTTTAACGTTCGCTAACGCTTTGCCGCATTCCGGGGTATCGGGGCCTGGCGGCCCCGTTTCGATTCCAGAGCCGCCGATTTTCGGCACGGTTTGCCGATTTCCCGTGCCGGATCTTGTTTGACAAACGGTAGGCAAATCCATAAATTGGAATCCTGCGTATATCAATTCAGCAAACACGGAGTTCAGATGCTACGGATCCGCCTTCGGCGCGTGGGCAAAAAAGGCCGCCCCTACTACCGAATCGTCGTTACCGAGAAGCGCAACCCCCGGGATGGCGCTTACATCGACGGAATTGGCCACTACGACCCCATGGCGGACCCGCCGGCAGTGACCTTGGACGAAAGCCGCGCGGTCGAATGGTTGCGCAAGGGCGCTCAGCCTTCCGACCCTGTCCGGCAGATATTCGAACGTAACGACATCTTCAGCAAGGTCAACTCGGATGAAAGAGCTGATTGAGTTTATCGCTCAGTCGCTGACGTCAAACCCCGAAGCCGTCCGGGTTACGGAAGAAGACGAAGGCGACCAGATCGTGATTCGCCTTGAAGTGGCCCCCGAGGACAAGGGCAAGGTCATAGGGCGACAGGGAAGAGTGGCCCAAGCGATGCGGGTGCTCCTGCGCGTGGCTGCCGTCAAGGACGGCACCCGGGCCGTGCTGGAGATTGTCTAGCCGCAGACGCTCCCGGCGCTTCCAAAGGCCGGCATCTCCTCGCAACCGGATTCCCGATGCGGAGCCGCAGTTGCCCGAGGGAGCAGTGGCGGTCGGCCGGGTGATCCGCCCTCACGGCTCCGACGGCACCCTGCGGGTTCAGTCCCTTTCCGATAATCCTGCCCGGTTCCAGATCGGCAGCAAGCTGACCGTCGCCGGGCAGACCCATGCCGTCGCGGATTTTCGTGAGCTGCCCGGCGGCTACGCCCTGCTGCGGCTGGAGGGGTTGGAGAGTGTAGACGCTGTCCGACCTCTCGCCGGCCAATGGCTCGCCGCGCCGACTGATTCCGCCCCTGACCTTCCGCCCGGCGAGTACTACCATTACCAATTGGTCGGCCTGATGGTGGTCACCGACCAGGGCGAGGATCTGGGCACCTTGCAGGAGGTGCTGGTAACCGGCAGCAACGACGTCTACGTGGTGCAGTCCGAAGCCGGTGACGAAATCCTGCTGCCCGCCGTTTCGCAGGTCATAAAGCAGGTGGACCTGTCCGCCGGCCGGATGCTGGTCCACCTCATCGACGGTTTGCGCTAGCCGCCCTTTGGCTGCTAATTGTCCCCCACGACCGCGGCGTGCCGTTCCGCGTGGGCGTGTCGATGCTCGACCTCATCCGCGAACTCATGGTCCTCGCAGGCGACCCAGCGTGATCCGTCGGAGAACCATTCCTTTTTCCAGATGGGGACGATGGTTTTGATCCGGTTCACCGCCTCGTGGCAAGCCTCGAACGCGGCGACCCGGTGGGGCGAGGCCACGGCCACCACCAGGCTGATATGTCCCACGTCCACCCGGCCGGTGCGGTGGGCGATGGCGATGTCCTCGATGCCGTAATCGGCGCAGAGGGTATCCCGCACTTCCTCCAGCTTCTTGATGGCCATGACGTCGTAGGCTTCGTACTCCAGGCGGGTGACGGTCTTGCCGCCGAAGTTGTCCCGGGTGGTGCCCAGGAAGGTCACCACGGCGCCGTTGCCGTCCTGGCGCACGGAGTCGGTCACCGCCACCGGATCCAGGGGTTCGTCAGTCAGGATGATCATGGCTTGGAGACCTCCGTTACCCCAGTCCTCCGCTGACGGGAGGTATCAGGCAAACCTCGTCGCCGGGGCTCAGGAGTAGATCGTCGTCGGCGTACTCGGCGTTCACCGCCACCACGATGCGAACCTCGGGCGGCGCCAGTCGCGGATACATGCCCCGCACCGCGTCGGTGAGCGCGCCCACCGTGGCGCCTTCCGGCACCTCCACGGTGATCAGCGAGGCTCCGGCGCGCTCCCGGTACAGGGCGAACAGTCGAACGTCAAATTGCATACTGGTGTTGATTATCGGCAGCGGACGGCGGGGTGTCAACGGGCGACGGTTATATGATGCCACGCCTTCTCAATTGTTCGGTAAACATTGCGACTATGCCGACATGAGGTTGAGATGGATCTTGATATTTGCTGACGACGGTTGATCTTTCTCGACCCGGTGTTGCGGTCAGCAGGTCTTGGACCAAAACACCGATTAGATTGAATCGGCTGTTGCGCAGCCGCGTTTCGTTCAAACCGAGATCTGCAATGGTGTTTTCGGCTTTGCGCCGGGCGTCGTGAGTCAAGCCGGATTTGGCGACAATTTCGCCAGTGAGCGGAGCGTAGTCGAAATGATTTTCTGGCCGTTCCGGCGAATCAGCGGCGCACGGGTCAACATAGCCTGTATCCGGCCACTGGTCGTCCTTGGTGGAATTGCACCGTTGGCAACTGGAGACCCAGTTGTCCCATTCATAAACGAGGTTGGGGAAACGGCTTAGCGGCCGAAAGTGATCTACCGACGATTGCAACTCGCCGACCGGCTCAAAGCGTCGTTCGCAATACCCGCATTTCTGGTGGAACCGCTCACGTAAGTCAGTCGCAAACACGGTCCAAAAGTTGTGCTGGTCTGGGCGGCCTCCGATACCCTGTCGGAAATGTCGCACCCATAGGTGAGTGTATGTACGGGTGTAGTGGTCTACACCGGATGGTGCCGGTCCACGATCTATCCACCGCATCGAGGCTACGCCCCGTCCTGGGACAATTCAGTTTCGAGAGAAACCAGGAAACGGTGCATCAATTCCGCGTACCGTTCATCTTGAGGATTAACCGGGCCCTTGGCCAGCAGGTCCTGGTTGACCTGCCGGCGCAACGCAGTCATCTCGTCCTCTTCTGCCTCGGTGCGGGCTTCCTTATCTCGCAGTTCGCGTAGCCGGTTGGCCCGCTGCACCGTCAACTCATCGGTTGGATCTTCAATCCCCATGAACGTCCGGTAAATCTCGTCCGCCGTCCAGCCGATGATGTCCTGCTCGTTGCGCGACCAGACCACTTGCCCGGTTTCGTCTCGCTTCAGCAGGTGAACCTGTCCCTTCTTCAAGCCGGCCACCATCATGGGCGAGTGGGTGCTGGCGAAAATCTGCACGTTGGGGAAGTGCCGCTGCAACGTCGGGATGATGCGCCGCTGCCAGGAGGGATGCAGGTGGGCGTCAATTTCGTCGATGATGAAGATGCCGGGCATCTTTTTCCAACCGGCGTATTCTCGGTAATACCGTCTCATGCCGTTCTCAAACTGTCTGATCCAATCCAGCACAGAGCGCGTACCCTGGCTCAACTCCGGAAAGGTCACTAGGCCGTCAGGGGTGTCGAATTTCTCCAGTCCCAACCGCCAATCATCCGCTGCCGTTTCGTCCAGGAGGTCAGATTCACTAAAAGAGTTGCCAAAAATGGAAAGCGGGAATTCCGCAATCACCTCCAAAGCGACTGAACCCGTGGAAGTTTCGTCACTCTGCTCGGCACTTTCTAGACCACCATCAGTTTCTTTTATTTCAGGATTGTAGTACCCGATATAGCCAATCTGGCGTATCAATGTATCAATTTTTACCTTACCTTCGTCGCTGTATTCAATCTCCTTCTCTTCGCTGGTATCCCCAATCTGGAGAATCAAACTCCCCGACCCGAAAAGCCCCGTAACCAAGCCGCTCAAGGATCGGGTCTCGGCATGGTAGTTTGACCACCCCATAGTGAAATATGGAACGCTACCGTTGGGCCATTCATATAGAGCCTTCCCGAAATAGGCGGGCAACCGTTGCCGCACCGTCTCGCTTCCCACTATCAAAGCTAGCGTTTGCAGTATCGTTGACTTGCCAGAGTTGTTGGGGCCGATCAACAGGTTGACCTGCCCATCGAATTGCAACTCTATATCATAGAGCTCTCCCTTGCGGGCGTGTGACCGAAACGGCCCCACGTTGCTCAATTTCAGCGATTTGATAGGCATAGCAGTTTCCCAGCGGCCTCCGCTTGCAGCATACCATCCAAACAGCGAACTACAGCGGCGGGTTCAGCGAGACGTTCAGCACGGCCTCGCACCAGGCGGCGGCGGACAGGAGGCGGGCCTCGGAGAATGGCGAGGCGACCATCTGGATGCCCAGCGGCACGCCGGTTTCCGCCAGGCCGGAGGGCAGGGCGATGGCCGGGAAGCCGCACGAGGTCCACGGGCCCTGGAATGCTGGGTCGCCCGTGTTGGTGCGGTCGGCTTGCGGAGGCGACGGCGCGCCCGGGGTCAGCAGCACG
The DNA here is from genome assembly GCA_965207585.1 of Dehalococcoidia bacterium. Classification (GTDB taxonomy): domain Bacteria; phylum Chloroflexota; class Dehalococcoidia; order Lucifugimonadales; family UBA3495; genus Bin87. The sequence continues at coordinate 1,889,330 of CBDBMT010000003.1, forward strand.
TCGCATTGCTTCGCGGCCTCCTCCATGTCCGTGGTGAATTGCCGCCGCCGCTCCAGGGCGCGGGTATAGTCGATCCCGTCCACCTCCAGCCCTTCGGCCAGCATCGCCCGCAACTTGGGCTGGTAATCCTCGGCCTGCCGGCGGTACATGGGCTCGTGGAAGGCCGCGGCTTCCACCGCCATGATGAGACGCTGGTCCGCGTAGGCGGATTCGATGCTCTCCGCCAGGGGAATCTCCTCGATCTCCGCGCCCGCCTCGGCCAGTCGTTCGGCCACGGCGTCCAGGTGCCGTCGGCTCTCAGTATCCGCTCCCTCGTAAAAGTAGCGACGCAGCAGCCCGATACGCGGGGCGCTCGGCTCTGCGATGGCGGAGAGATAATCGCCCACGGGCTCCCGGGAGGATACAGGATCGGCAACGTCGGGCCCGGCCATGACCTGCAACAGCAATGCCGCGTCCTCCACCGTGCGCACCAGCCAGCCCACGGTGTCCAGGTTCCAACTCACCGGCACCACGCCGTAGCGACTGACCCGGCCGAAGGTGGGCTTGAAACCGACCACGCCGTTGTACGCTGCCGGCCTCAGAACCGAGCCCACCGTCTGCGATCCCAGCGCGGCCGGACACATGCGGGCCGCAACGGCCACCGCCGACCCGCTGCTGCTGCCGCCCGGTGTGTGCGCCGGATTCCACGGGTTGAAGGTGGGGGACGGGTCCAGGCAGGCGAACTCGGTGGTCACGGCCTTGCCCAGCATCAACGCTCCGGCCTTCTTGAGCAGGGTCAAAGACGTCGCGTCGTAGTCGGGCACGAAGTCCTTGTAGACCTCGCTACCCGCCTTCGTCGGGATGCCGGCGGTGTAGTAGATGTCTTTCATGCCGATGGGGACGCCGTGCAGGGGGCCCAGTGGCCGTCCTTCAGCTACGGCGTCGTCGGCCTGGCGGGCATCTGCGAGGACCGTTTCGCGGTCCACGTACACCCAGGCCAGCAGGCGCTCGTCAAGAGCTTCAATGCGGTTGAGGCACGCTTCCGCCAGTTCGACGGACGTGAGTTCGCGCCGGGCGGTGGCGCGGGCGGCTTGGGCGGCGGTGAGTTCGTTGGGATTGGGCATCGGTTACCGTTCCTGTTCCAAGAGGATGAGCATCAGCGCAACGAAACGATGCACCGACGGGCGGTCGTACTCAATGTCTTCCGGCTCCATGGTGCCGTTGTAAAAATTGGAGTGGAAATGACGAGCGGCGAGGATCCCCGACCGTAGTCGTTCATCGTCTACCTCGTCAGCGATCGACCTGGCGGCGTTGATCAGCGCGCGGTGGGTTCCATATTCCAACCCCCGCTGTTGAGCCACCGCCATGATGGCGTGGGCGGCGGCTCCCCAGAGTTTTTCGGAAGCTTGGAGCATGTCGCCGGCGGCAAACTCCCGGTCGGATGCGACCAGGAATTCCTGCGCGGTTTGGCTGTGATCTCGAACCAGCATTGCCACGTCCTGCCGAGCGGGATGTCTTGACTATACGCCGGGCGGCCGGCGCTCCCCCCAGTCCGTCGCCTGCTCGTAGGCGTAGGCGGCCCGGAACAGGGTGGTCTCGTCGAAGGCTTTGCCGGCGATCTGCAACCCGATGGGCAGGCCGGACGCGGTAAAGCCGCAGTTTATGGACAACGCCGGCAGGTTGGCCAGGTTGAACGGCGCGGTGAACCCGCGGCGACCCTTGAAGCCGGCGATGACGTCCGCCTTGGTGCCGAGGCCGGTGGTTTCCGGTATCAGCGTAGCCGGCACGGATGAGGCCGGCATCACCAGCACATCCACGTCATCCAGCGCCGCCAGGATCTGGCTGCGGAGCACATCGCGCAAGCGGGCCGACTTCTGGTACACCTTGGCCGGCAGGATGCTGCCCATGAGCAGGCGCACCTGGTTGTTGTGGTCCAATTCGCGCAGCCGGTCGGTCGAGATGATGTCCCAGTTCAGCATCGCGGCATCGCTGCTGATGATGCCGTAGGAGATTTCGGACGAATTGACGATCAGCGGTATCGACACCTCGGATACGTCGGCGCCCAGACCGGCCAGGACGGCGGCCGCGGCGATCACGGCGTCGCGCACCTCGGGGTCGTTGGCGTCGGTGTGCACCCGTTCGGATATCAGACCGACCTTCAGGCCGTTGATGTCCCCGTCCAGCGCGGCGACGTAGTCCGGCACGGGAACGTCCCACGACTGCGGGTCCCTGGGATCGTGGCCCGCGATGGCGGCCAGGGTATGAGCGCAATCGGTGACGGTGCGCGAGATTGGCCCGGCCGTGTCCATGGACCAACTGGCTCCGAATACGCCATGCCGGCTGACGAGGCCCAAGGTAGGCCGGATGCCGACCAGGCCGCAGAAGGCCGCGGGCCCCCGGATGCTGCCGCCAGTGTCCTCGCCCAGCGAGGTGGCGCACAGGAACGCGGCGGTGGCCGCCCCCGAGCCGCTGCTGGAAGTGCCCGGGTTGCGGTTGGTGTCCCAGGGATTGCGGGGTCGGCCGTAGGGGTGGCGGAAGGCGTCGCCGCTGGCGTACTCGCTCATGTTGAGCTTGCCCAGCAGCACGGTGCCGGCCGCCTTCAGCCGCTCCATGATGGTGGCGTCCTCGCTGGGAATGTTCTCTCCGAGGATCGTCGACCCGTTGGTGGTGAGGATGCCGGCGGTGTCGAACTGGTCTTTGACCGCGACCGGGACGCCGTGGAGCGGGCCGCGACGGTTGCCGCCCGCGATCTCGGCGTCGGCGCGTCGGGCGTCCTCGCGGGCGCGGTCGGCGGTGACGGTGATGTAGGAGGCGTAGTTGCCGTCAAGGCTGGCGATGCGCTCCAGGTAGGCCTCGGTGGCTTCCAGGGACGATACTTCACCGGCGGCGATGCGCTCGCCCAACTCAGTGGCGGAAAGGTAGCAGATGTTGGCGTCGGGCATTATTACCCCTCCTGCTTGCGCGCCGTTGCGGACACGATGATCGGCAGCGGCTGGATGTTGGCGATGTCCGGTTCGGTAATGGCCTCAAGGGCTTCGAGCAAACCGTTAAGGGATTCCCTCACCTCGGGAACCAGGTCGTCAGGGATGTTGATGTCCGCGGCTTTTGCCAAAGCCCGAACATCGGCGTCGTTCAAATCTGCCATGAGGCGCCTCACATATTGGGGTAGGAGCGAAAGGACCCGGCTTTCGGGCTCGCGATGGCGCAATTCTGGCGGGGCCTGCTAACCATTGTCAACAAGGCTTCCCATCGGGTACGCATGAGACGCCGGAATTGGTGGTAAAATTGCCGCCGGTCTGTTTAGTTCCCGCCTTTTCGTGACCCTAAGATCCATGCACGCACAGGTCGCACAACCGACAAGCCAACTGATCAAGCTGAGGAACTTTGTCCAGGAGTTTTCGTTGCCTCTGATCTTGGGCGTGGCGCTGGGGCTGGTCGCCGCCAACGTCAACTACCACTGGTACGAGACGGTGGTGCATTTCCACCCGCTGGGCGACCATGCCTACGTGTTCGGGCACGCGTTGACCATCCACTTCATCATCAACGGGATGTTCATGTGCTTGTTCTTTGGCGTAGCGGCCAAGGAGATCACCGAATCGACGCTGCCGGGCGGGGTTCTCAATCCCCTGCGCCGGGCCATCAATCCGCTCGCCGGAACGCTGGGCGGCGTGTTCGGCCCCGTCGGGATGTATTTCGCCCTCACCTGGGTCTTCTACGGCGGCACCGACGATTTCGGCGCGGTGGCCAACGGCTGGGCGATCCCCACCGCCACCGACATTGCCCTGGCGTGGCTGGTGGCACGGGTGGTGTTCGGTCCGTTGCATCCTGCGGTCAACTTCCTCCTGCTGCTGGCGGTGGCCGACGATGCCATCGGGTTGGTCATCATCGCCGTTTTCTACCCGGACCCGTACCATCCGGTAGAGCCGGTGTGGCTCGCCCTCGTGGTGGGCGGGATGGTCGCCGTGTACATCCTGCGGCGCTTTCGGGTGCCGTGGTGGCCGGTTTATATCCTGGTTGGCGGCGCGCTTTCCTGGATAGGGTTGGCCAAGGCGGGGGTGGAGCCGGCGCTGGCGTTGGTGCCGATTGTTCCCTTTTTGCCCCATGGCGGACACGAGGCCGGCGTCAGCGAGGAAGAGGACCACACCCACGAGACGGGCGGCGCGCCACATCCGCACGCCACCGACGACGGACATCACACCCACAGCGTACTGGAGCAGTTCGAGCACCAGTTGAAGCTGTTCGTGGACTTCGGCCTGCTCTTCTTCGCGTTCGCCAACGCAGGAGTCCCGTTCACCAGCATCGGGTGGGTCACGATGATGGTGTTGGTGTCGCTGATTGTGGGCAAGGCGATTGGCGTGACGCTGCTATCGTGGGTGGCCGAGCGGTTGGGGTTCCCGCTGCCGCCGGGCATGGGCGTGCGGCACCTGGTGGTGACGGGAGTCATTGCGGGTCTCGGCCTGACGGTGGCGCTTTTCGTGGCCGGCAAGGCGTTTCCCGGCGACTCGCCATTCCAGGAGCCGGGCAAGATGGGAGCCGTGTTCAGCATCGGCGCGGCGCTGGTTGCGTTCGTGCTCGGTAAGCTGCTGCGCGTCCGCGAGGGGGGCCTCCGCTCCAGGATAATATACCCGTGGTCGCGCAACTGACGCCCGTCCGGGGACTGGACTGACCATTCGCCGTCGCCCGGCAACCTATCTAACCTGACAGGAGGACACGCCAATGGCGCTGATCGGAGTACTGACCCACCACTGGGCCAAGGAAGACAAGGTGGAGGAGGCGAAAGCGCTCCTGGACCGCAACGGGGAGGCCCAAAGCCACGCGCCCGGCTTCGGAGCGCGTCATACCTTCATCTCGCTGGCCGATCCCACCAAGATCTCGACCCTGGTGACCTGGGAGAGCAACGAGATTTACGATGCGTGGCGGGCCAGTCCCGAACGCGCCGTGGCTATGGCCGGTGCCGAAGAGCTCTGGTCCCGTCCTCCCGAGTCCGAGCGCTTCGAGATGCAGGACTGACGGCGGGATTCAGTCAGAATCAGGATTACGGGGATTAGAGGATTTTCAGGATTATGGGTTTCATCCTGAAAATCTCAAAATCTGGCAAATCCTGATTCAGACAGTTGAAAGTAGCGCCGTCAAATCCACGCGGTTTTCCAGCAGGTCGGCCATGCGCTCAGCCTTGTGCCGGGCGTGCGGCACAATGGCGCCCATGAGGCCACCCACCGCCTCGGCGGTAGCCACGGTGTTTTGATCCACCAGAAGGACCGGCACGCGCCGCTTGGCGGCCTCCACGCGGATGTACTCGGTGGGGCGGGAACCGCCGGTGAGGACCAGGCAACGGGTATCCTGCATCAGCGATGCCATCTGGATGTCGGGCCTTTCAGCGCGGGTGATCACTGCCTGGTGGTCGTAGCGTCCGAAATATCCGGCGCCGGAGTCCATGATGTTGCCGCCGATGAGGAAGCGGTCGATCCATACGTCGCCGTCCGTCGGCTCCAGTTCCCAGCGGCCGCCCAGGTTGGCTTCCAACTGGTCCAGGCTCAGGGACAACAGGACGCGGTCTTCGAGGATGGGGCCGATAACCGGCACGCCGGCGGTCGATAGTTCGGACAGCAGGGCTTCCGCGCGCCGGGCCCGATACCGAGGCGTCTGATTGATAATCACGCCGGCAAGCCTGGATCCCAGGGTGGCCACCGCTCCGGAAACATTGACCGCCGACGTATCCGGTTCGTAACCGAACACCGCAACCACTCCTGCGGAGAGACGCTCCGCCAAACCGGAGACGACAGGCGAGGCCGCTCCGGAGCCGCTGGCTGGATTGGCAACCTCGACGATGACGTGTTCGCTGATCCCCGCCAGTGAACGCACGGCGCTGGCGGCGGCATCCAGCTCGGCGTCATCCTCGGACGATGCCACGGCGCTGCCACCGCGGAAATTCTGCGCGAAATACACGGCGTCGGGGTCGGTGCGTCCGGCCCGCGACACCGGCTTGCAGACGGAAACGCGGGCACCCGACCGGGCGATGAGGGTCGCCAGGCCGGCGGCAACGGACGTCTTGCCGGCGCCGGGCTGGTGGGAGGCTACGAGGAGGATTGCCATAGAGGTCTGAGGCCGGCCGGAGACTACTCCGGGCTGACGGGCACGCGGAAGATGGGTTGCCCATCGGCGTCGTGGGAGTGGTTGGCCAAAGCGATCAGGAGCTGTTGGTTTCCACGCCGCATTTCTTCCAGCAACTCGTTCCGCAGATCACGCATCTCTTCTCTCAGATCATCCCCCTGCTTGCGCATCTCTTCTCTCAGATCATGCACCTCGTCACCCAGACGGTCCACACGGGTTTCCAATTGACCCACCCGATTGCTGAGTTTGCCCAGCCAGAAGAACCCTCCTCCTATGAGTGCGAGGAGGGTGATGAAACTGGCCACTGCTCCGGCAACGGCTGGGTCAATACTAATCATGGTGCCATCTCGTCTGCTGCGGAAATTCAGTAGTCATCCACTCGATTTTCGATGTGGTTGGGGTCGAAGCCGGGAGGGAAGTTGGTGGTGCCGTCCCACTTGCTCATGGTCATGTCGCAGCGGTGCAGGCTGGCCCGGTTGAAGTTGGCGCCGCGCATGTCCGTCATGATCCACATGGAGTCGCGAATCTTGGCGGAGGTGAAGTCAGCGCCTTGCATGATGGCCCGGCTGACGTCGGCCCCATTCAGGTTGGCGCCCTGCCAGTTGGAGTTGGTCAGGTTGGCAGAGCGCAGGTCCACCTCGATGGCGGTGACCTGGCTGCAATCGGCGTCGGTGAGGTTCGTGTTCAGAAACGAGGCCCGGTTGAGGCGAGACCACTGCAGGATGGCCTCCTTCATATCTGACTGCTTGAGGTCGGCCCAGAAGAGGTTGACGTTGCGCAGGATGGTCATTGCCATCTGCGCCGACGACAGGGTTGCCCCGTACAGGTCGGCTCCGGTGAAATCGGCGGCGCGCAGGTCGCAGCGGGACAGGTTGGCGCGGGTGAGGCGGGAGTCCGCCAGGGAGGCGCCCCGCAAGTCGGAATCGCGCAGGTCTGCGCCGGCCAGGTCGACGCCCGATAGGTCGGCGGCGCGCAGGTCAAGCTGCACATCAGGGTTTGCGGACTTCCACTCCTCGATGGCGCCCTTGCCGGAGCGAACTACGGCTATGTGATCTGCATTGGCCATCTAAGCGTTCCTCGCCGCGGCGATCTCGTCCTCGACGTCAAAGACGCGCTCGGCGACCACCATCTTGAGCTCGTTGACCTTGCTGTAGCCCGGGTACTCGTCGCCCTCTTCGTCGAAGCGGTCGAAAATCTTCTCGCCATCAAGGTAGATTTCCAGGCGGCCCTTGTCGGCGGGGGTCATTTTGATCGCGATGTCGCCGGCGTTTTGGGAGCGCCAGAATTCGGTCGCCAGCCACGTGGCGAGGCCGTGGTAGCCTCAAGGGACGCAGTAGACGATGTCGACTTCAACCTTGCCGAACTCGGAACGGGTCATGGTCATTCGGGATGCTCCTGTAATGCGGTCGTTGAGCAGAGGGATGCGTTTTCGCATTGCACTCTCCTCACTTTGGCGGGTCCTGATGGAAAGGGTTGGTTCACTCAAGGTCACAGGCTTTCCAGCATACGGGTGAAATTGGCTATTTCCCTCTTGCCGTGGCGAATTTCGTCGCCGCCGGGAGGCCAGCCGTAGAACCGCGAATGAAACGAGCTTGCCGCAAGGTAGTAAGTGTACAGCAGCGGCGTTGCGCCCTCGTCATCAATCAGGCGCAAAACCGTTTCCGCCAAGGCGTTGTGCGATCCGTGAAACCAACCCCGGCGCTCGGCAACGGCTTTGATGGCATGGGCCGCCGCGCCCCATATTTTGTTGCAAGCCTCTTCCAACTCCCCGCGCTCAACATCCTCGTCCACGAGGTCAAGGAAATGCCAGCTCCGTTCAGCGTGGTAATCGACGACCGTAGTCATAGTGAACTCTCGTCCTGGACGAAATAATGTATGACAGATAGGCAGACCTAGCCGACGCGGGCGCTGGCCTGGCCCACGGCGGTCTTGTCGCCGTTCTGGTTCTCGCAGTAGACGTCGACCGTGACCAGCGTGGTGCCGTCATCCTGGGGCTCGCGGCTGTTGACCTGTCCATGTACGCTGACGGTGTCGCCGTGCTTCACCGGGCGCAGGAACTTGAGGTTGACGTTGCCGCTGCGGTGGAAGTCGTCGCCGCCGATGAACTTGCGCATGGCCTCGGTGCAGAAGGCGATGCTCATGCGGCCGGAGGCGATGGCATAGGTGGTGCCGAGGCGCTTCGAGGCCAGTTCGGGGTCGTTGTGGATGTTGGCCCGGTTGAGGATGCCACACGCCTCAAACTGGTTGATTACGTCCTGGGTGATGTGCTTGGTGACGACGGGGAGGGTTTCGCTGTCTAGCCTTGGGGATGCCATTTCTTGCCCAACTCCTCGGGTTTCTTGATCTGGTAGGTGCGCATCTTCTCGATAAGCCGGCCGTCTTCGTCGGTGGCCGTGGCCTCGATGACCAGGTAGGGCTTTTCCCGGCGAACAAACTTGTCGTGGATGCGACCGGTAACGCTGATCTTCTTGCCGGGGACCGGCGGGTTGAAGAGGTCGATCTCGTTCCCCGCGTTGATGCTGCCGGTCTGGTCGTCGTAGGCCAGCGAGAGGGAGGTGGCGTCGTGCTTGACGGCGATGGTGGGGAACACGGCGTCGGGATCGTCCACGGCCTGGCGATACAGGTCCACCATCTCCTGGGTCAGCACGTACTCGTAGGAGCCCAGTTCCTCGCCCACGACTACCTGATCGTAATCGAAGAGGGGCAGTTCTTGTTCGGCCATAATGGGACACTCCCAATATTGTCTGCGTGAGCGGGACTAACGATACCGCAGGGCGCGACGGGCGTCAATCGGGATCAACCGGTCCCAAGCATGTGCCGTCCGCTGAACATCCCTGGGTCGTCGCAGACGCTCCCCATATCATTTGGAAGGGCGTTTCCCGGTCGTGTCTAATTTCTTAGGTAAGGTTCGTTTACCTTGGTTATAGTCCACGTATCGCCGGTGCCGGGTTCCATTTGGAATCGGAATCTTGTTGCGTCGGCGCTGCCGGAGCTGGTAGTCCAATAGGCTCGGTTCCGATCGGGGTCGGTGACCCAAATGTTTCCGCTATCCCACAAAACTATTGGCTGCCCGTGATAGTCACCGCCGCTGCTGATACCCACCGCAGCTTTGACAGCACCGTCCAGTGTAGGATGTGGCCACTTGCAGCTGTCCCCAGGCGCAAGCTGCAATCCCACATAGCAATCCCGGTTTGGCGGCGGCGGTATCACCAGAGCCGTAGCGCCCGCTGGGAGCGGGATCTGCCCGCCTGGTGGCGTGGGTTGCGGTGTGGGTTGCGGCGTAGGTTGGGGTGTAGGCCGCGCGATTGGACAGGTCGTCGGGCAGGCGCCGCCCCGGTCAGCCACTGTGAGAAACTTCCAGCGGGGATTGCTGGGCCAGGAGAATGCGCTATTGACGCTGCCAGCGGCGCCGGTATCTACGAAGCTGCTGCTGGTCAACACCGTGAAGGCGTGTCTCACGTCTTGCTCCAGCCGGCGGACGGTGTACTCAGCGCGTCCGTTGGAAACCGGTACGTTTTGAGCATTTTCGTCAACGTAGATGAAGGCGTTGATCCAGTCGCCGGTCACGCTGGCTTTGGCCAGAGGGTAGTCCGTCGCCATGTTGACGTAGCCGATGCGGTAATGCGTGGCCTGGGGAACGGCATCCCAAGAGATGATAACTTCGCCGGGGTTGGTCCCGTCACGGACCTGGATGTTGCCAGTGGCCGGCGCGGCGGTCTGCGCCGCCGTGGGAGACGCGGTGTTGACTGCGGCGACCACGATGACCAGAAAGATCACAGTCAGGATGGCCGCCGCTCCCAGCGTCAGAGCAAGTTTGCGGGCGGTTTTATTGGGGGGGGGGGGGAGTGCATCATAGGTAATCTCCGCGGTGGCGGTAGATGATCCTTGCCGATTTTTGCGATGATAGCATAGGCTGGGCAGCCGGGGGCGCATCACGTCAGGGATGGCCGCATCATTTGTTGTAGAATTGACCGGCAACAATTCCCTTTGCCGCTCATGAGATGGGCGGCCCGTACCGGAGGAGCCCATGTCCCAAATGATGACCGGCAAGCAGGCGCTGCTGGAGATGCTCAAGGCCGAGGGCGTCGACTACATCTTCGGCAACCCGGGAACCAGCGAGGGGCCGATCATCGACCTGCTGGGCGATTACCCCGAGCTTCGCTACATCCTGACCCTGCAGGAGAGCGTGGCGATGGGGATGGGAGAGGCGTACGCACGGGCCAGGGGTACGGCCTCCTTTGTCAGCCTGCACGTGGACAGCGGATTGGCCAATGGCATCGCCCTGATGCTGGACGCGCTGAACACCGGTACGCCGATGGTCGTCACGTCTGCCAACTACGACATCCGCAAGGTGAACGAGACTATCACCGACCTGGCGGATCTGGTCCGGCCCGTTACCAAGTGGGCGGTGGAGCTATCCCACGCGGACCAGATTCCCAGCGTAATCCGGCGCGCCTTCAACGAAGCCAACAGCCACCCCAAGGGTCCGGTGTACGTGGGGTTCACGTCCAACGCGCTGGAGGGCATGGCCGAGATGAACCTGGAGCCGTCCCGCCCGGTACACGACGGCGCTCGGCCCAGCACGGAGGGGATCGCACAAGCTGCCGCCCTTCTGGCCAAAGCCAGCCGTCCGCTGATGCTGGTGGGCGACCGCCTTTCCGACGATGACGCGGTGGACGAGGCAGTGGAACTGGCGGAGCTGATGGGGCTGCCGGTCTACCAGGCCAGGGGCGCTGAGGTGGCCTTCCCCACCACGCACGACCAGTTCATGGGCGCGCTATCCCTGCGGGTCGGAGAACAGCGGGCCGTCCTGCAGACTGTGGACGTGGTTCTGGCGGTGGGCTCCGATCCCTTTGAGGAACTTTTTTATTGGGGTGACGTTATCCTTCCCTCCGAGGCCAAACTGGTGCACATCGACCCCGACCGCAGCAAGATCGGCCGGTCGGAGCCAACCGATGTGGGCATCGTAGGTAACTGCAAGCTGTCCCTCCGAGACCTGATTGCGTCCCTGGAGGAGCGGCTCTCCACCGGTGACCGCTCGGAGATAGGACTGCGCAGGCAGGGGGTTATCGCCGAGAGGCAGAGCAGCCGGGCCGCCTTCGAGGAATCGGTTGCCGAGAAATGGGATCATCGGCCCATGACGCCGGCGCGGATGATGTCGGAACTGGCGGCGGCGATCCCCGACAACGCCATCGTGGTTGACGATTCCATCAGCAACCGGGCCACCATGCGGCACTACTTCCAGGCCCAGCGCCGGGCCGACCTGCGCGGAGTCCGCGGCCAGTCCATCGGCGGAGGCATCGGCGTCACCATGGGTACCCAGTGCGCCTATCCCGACCGGCCGGTGTTCGGCATCATCGGCGACGGCAGCGCGATGATGACCATCCAGGGTCTATGGACGGCGGCCAACGACGAGATACCCTGTATCTTCGTCATCTGCAACAACGGCATGTACCGGGTGCTCAAGACCAACTTCAACGTGTACCAGCGGGACGTGCTGAACCTGCCCGAGACTTCGGGCGGCCGGCTGCTCTATTCCGACTTCGGCACGCCCTTCGACATGGCGGCTATCGCCAACAGCATGGGCGTTCACGGCGAGCGCATCACCGAGCCGGATCAGATCAAGCCGGCGGTGGACCGAGCGGTGGCCTCCGGCAAGCCGGCCCTGCTGGACATGGTGATCGACGGGTCACTTTAACTGGCGTATGCCTCTCTGTCATTGCGAGCGCAGCGTGGCAATCCCGCCGAACCTGTTGCAACCCTTGCGAGATTGCCCCGTCGCTGCGCTCCTCGCAATGACAGACTGAATATAAGGGGAACATTCTCATGCGAACCAACACCACCAAGGCAAAACTCAACGACGGTCAGGTCGTTTTCGGGGCCATCATCACCCGCTACGCTCCCGACATGGTCGAGATCTTCGGGGCCCTGGGCTACGACTTTGTGATGATCGACTGCGAGCACGGGCCGGCCGACCTGGACCAGGTGGAGCACATGGTCCGCGCCGCCGAGTCCTTCGGCATCACGCCCATCGCGCGGATACCGGACCACTCGGATCCCACAATACTGCGGTTCCTGGACCGTGGGTTGCAGGGGATCATCGTGCCCCACGTGAACACCGGCGAGCAGGCAGCCGCCATCGCCCGGGCGGCCCGGTACTATCCCGACGGCTATCGCGGCATGGGCGGGGGACGGGCGCAGGATTACGGCATCGGCGTGGCCCGCGATGAAGCCACGGCGTGGGTCAATTCCCAGGTGCTGGTAATCCCGATGGTCGAGGACATCGAGGCGGTGGGCAACCTGGACGATATCCTGGCGGTTTCCGGGGCGGACGTGCTGCACGTGGCGGCGTCGGACCTGGGGCAGAGCATGGGCAATCCGGGCGTCGCCGAGGTGCGGAAAGTGATGAGCGAGGTGGTTCCCAGGGTGCGGGCCGGAGGCAAGAACGTCGGCGTGGGCGGCAACAACCCGGCGGATACCGCCGGCGTCGCCGAGTTCATCAAGCTGGGAGCGAACTTCGTGACGGTGTCAGGTTGGGGATTGCTCCGCATCGGCGCGGAGAACTTCCTGAAAGACGTTAACGCCGCCCTGTGATGGGGCGGCGCGATTATCGGGCAGTGCCGCCCTCCTAACAAGGGTATGCGCTTCATTTGGGGCCGCTTAGTTGGGGCGGACGAACACCGGATCGCCGTCGGGGTCTGGATGGCGGTGGCTGGCCAAGGCGGTGATGATGCGGTCCTCGCTGGCCCGGATCTCCCGCAGCAGCCGCTCTTCCATGGCCCGCATTTCCTGGCGCAACTGGGCGTTGTTTTCCTGCATTTCCTGACGGAGCGTCTGCATTTCCTGACGCAGCTGGGCGTTGCTTTCCTGCATTTCCTGGCGCAGCGTCTGCGCTTCGCTGCGCAACTCTTCCCGCGTTGGATGCTGGCCGCTCCGCCGCACCTGGGCAACGTGGCCGCTGACGATAGCGATCAGAATGATCACCCCGATGCCAATCAGGGTAATCATTTCGTTGCTCAGCGTGATCCCGTTCATTGTGTCACCATGGACCCGGTTCTACAGCCGTGAGTTAGTAGAGGTGGCAGGACACCACGTGGCCGGGCGCCAGTTCCGTGACTTGTGGGATGTCCCGGGAGCACTGTTCCATCACGAAGGGACACCGGGGATGGAACCGACAGCCCTCGGGCGGGTTGAGCGGAGACGGCACCTCGCCGGTGAGGATCATCTCCTCCTGCTCAATGTCCGGATGCGAGGGCAGCGCGGCGTTCATCAGCGCCTTGGTGTAGGGATGCGAGGCGTTGTCGAACAATTCCTTGGTGGGACCGTACTCAACGATCTGGCCCAGGTACATCACAGCGACCCAGTCGCACATGTATCGCACGGTGGCCAGGTGGTGGGCAATGAGCAGGTAGCTGACGTTGTACTCGTTCTGCAGGTCCATCAACAGGTTCATGATCTGGGCGCGAATTGAGACGTCCAGCGCGGAGACCGGCTCGTCCAACACGATCACGCGCGGCTCTACGGACAGCGCCCGGGCAATCGCCAAACGCTGCCGTTGCCCGCCACTGAACTCATGGGGATACAGGTTGGCGTGGTAGTTGCTCAGACCGACGTCGTTCAGGAGCTTGGCGACCCGGTTCTGCATTTCCCGGCGGCTCAGGTCGAGGTTGATGACCATGGGCTCGGCAATCAGGTCGCGAACGCGCATCCGGGGATTGAGCGAACTCCACGGGTCCTGGAACACCGCCTGGACCGAGCTGCGATAGGCGCGGCGCTGCTCGGCGTTGGCCTGGCTGATTTCCTGGCCCTGGTAACGAATGTTGCCTTCGGTGGGCTCTTCCAATTGCAGGAGCATCTTGGCGGTGGTGCTCTTGCCGCACCCCGACTCGCCCACGATACCCAGGGTTTCGCCGGCCCGGATCTGGAAGGAAACGCCATCGACGGCCTTGATCCAGCCGGTAACTTTGGACACCAGCAGGCCCTTGGTTACCGGGAAGTGCTTCTTGAGGCCCGAGGCCTCGAGCAGCACCTCGTTCGCGGTTTGGGTCATCGGATTTGCTTCCAGGGTAGTCATTCCAGCCTCCAGCAGGCGGCGTAGTGGCTATCGGTCACGTCAAATTGCGACGGGTAAGTTTCCAGACATTTGTCCATGACGTACTGGCACCGGGGCGCGAAGGGGCAGCCCGGCGGCAAGTCGTGAAGCGTCGGCGGCTGCCCCTCGATGGAGTACAGGCGATCAACGTCTTCCTCCAGTTTGGGGACGGAGGACAGGAGAGCCTCGGTGTAGGGATGCGACGGGTGGTTGAAAATGTCCCGCACGTCGCCCATCTCGACGATCCTGCCGGCGTACATCACGGCCACCCGGTCGCACATCTTGGCCACGATGCCGAAGTCGTGGGTGATGAAAATGAGGCCGATGTTGGAGGCTTCCTGCAATTCCTTGAGGAGCTTGAGGTACTGCGCCTGAATGGTGACGTCCAGCGAGGTGGTCGGCTCGTCGGCGATCAGCACGATTGGTTCGCAGGAAATGCCAATGGCCCCGACCACGCGCTGCCGCATCCCTCCGCTCATCTGGTGAGGATAGTCCCGCACCCGGGTCTCCGCGGCGGGGATGTTCACCTTGCGGAGCACGTCCAGGACCTGCTGCACCACGGTGCGCTTGGGGATGTCCTGGTGGATCTTGATGGCCTCGCCCACCTGGTTTCCGATGGAAAACACCGGGTTCAGGGAGGTCATGGGGTCCTGGATGATCAGCGCGATCTGGCTGCCCCGGATCTCGCTCATCTCTTTGTCGGAGAGCTGCACCAGGTCCTGCCCTTCCAGGAGGATCTGACCGTCCACGATGCGACCCGGGGGTTCCGGGATGAGCCGCATCAACGACAACATGGTCACCGACTTGCCGGAACCGGATTCGCCGACGATGCCCAGCGTCTCGCCGCGCCGCAGGTCGAAGCTGACGCCATCGACTGCCCTCACCGTACCCCAGCGGGTCTCGAAATAGGTTTTCAGTCCGTCAACTTGCAGCACCACGGGGGAGGTGTTTGCGGTTGTGCTAGTAGTCATGATTCAGCCTGCTTTTAGTTGGGCGATGGTCGTGAGCGGCCAGGGTCAGCTCAACTGGCGGAGCCTGGGGTCGAGCCGGTCGCGGAGCCAGTCGCCGAACAGGTTCATTGACAGCACGACGAGCATGATGGCCAGGCCGGGCATGGTGGAAATCCACCAGGCCACCGCCAAGCGGTCGCGGCCGTCCGAAACCATCGAACCCCAGGCCGGCGTGGGTGGCGGAACTCCGGCGCCGAGGAAGCTCAGGGTGGACTCCAGCAGGATGACGATGCCGACTTCCAGGGTAGCCAACACGATGAGGGTGTTGATGACGCCAGGGAAAATGTGGATGAAGAGGATGCGGGGAGTCGACGCTCCCGCCACTTTGGCCAGGGCGACGAAGTCCATGGTTTTCAGTTGGAGCACCTCGCCGCGCACGTTGCGAGCAAAGCGCGGCCACACGGCGATGGCCAAGATCGCGACAATGATGAGGAAGGACTGCCCCAGGGCCAGCACCAGCACCAGGGCCAGCAATATGGTTGGTATCGCCAGCTTGATGTCCACGATTCGCATCAGGAACTCATCGAGCCAGCCTCCGTACCATCCGGCGATGAGGCCACTGGCCACGCCGATGACCATGCCGACGCCCAGGGTGACACCCGCTACCGCAAGGGAGATGCGGGCGCCGAAGATGACCCGGCTCAGCATGTCGCGGCCCAGGTGATCGGTGCCCAGCAGGAACTCGGAGCTTCCTCCCTCTTCCCATGCCGGAGGCAGGTTGCGGTCTCTCAGACCGCCCCGTTCAGGGTCGTGGGGTGCGATGAGCGGGGCAAAAACGCCGGTGATCACGAACAACACCAGGAAGAACATGGGGATCAAGGGCCACCGGCGCAGTTGCCAGATTTTCCTGGCAATGCGGGCGGGCGCCGGCGCCGGCTGTACGACCAGAGTTGCGTCTGCTGCCACGATGTCCTCCTCTAGGCGTACCGGATCCGGGGATCAATGTATGCGTACATGATGTCAACCAGCAGGGCCGCGGTCACGTACATCAACGTGAACACGATCACCACGGCCTGAAGCAGCGGATAGTCGTTGCCGGCCAGGGCCTGGATCGCCAGCTGTCCCAATCCCGGCCACGCGAACACGGTTTCGACGACCAGCGAACCGGTAACCAGGCTGCCCAGGGTTATGCCAGCGAAAGTCAGCACGGGAATGAGCGCGTTGCGCAACGAGTGCTTCCAGATCACGATGTTGTTGGAGACGCCCTTGGCTCGCGCCAACTTCACGTATTCCGAGTCCAGCACGTTGAGCATGGCCGACCGCAGCAGGCGCAAGTTAGCCGCGGCATAGAACCATCCCAGCGTCACCGCCGGCAAGATGATGCTGGAGATCTCCTGGCGACCATAGGGCGGCACCAGGCTGTCCCCAAACCAGTCATTCCAGCGCACCGAAAACAGGAACACCAGCATCAGTCCTAACCAGAACACCGGGGCAGATTGTCCCACCAGGGCAACCACTTTCCCGCTCATGTCCAGGAGACTTCCTCGTTTCACCGCCGACAGGATGCCCAGGGGCACGCCGACGACTACGGAGAACGCGAACGCGGCCAGCCCCAGCTGCAAAGTCGCTGGGATGCGCTCGATGATGACCTCCATCGACGGCCGGCCCTCCTTGATCGATTGGCCGAAGTCGCCGCGCAGGGCGCTGCCCAGGAAAATTCCGTACTGCTGATAGTACGGCTTGTCCAACCCGAGAGTTGCCGTGAGCCGGTCCCAGTCCTCCTGGGTGGAATAGTCGTCCAGGTACACGTGCCTGGGATCGCCGGCCGCCCGGCTCATCACGAAGATGATCAACGAGACCGCCAGCAGGGTCACCAGGGCCAGCAAGATGCGCCGCACCAGGTATCGCTGCATGTTTCACTACCTCACAAACTGTTTCCCGGCGCGTCGCGGGTGGTCGGTGGTTTTTGCCGGTCTTTAGTTGACGCCTGCTGGTCGCAAGGGGCATCGCCGATGGGTTTGATCACGACCTGCCGGTGGCGTGGGCAGAACCATCATTGCCGGAGCCGGCGCCGTTAGAAGGTCCCAGCGTCCCGCCACCGCGCGGCTGACGGGCGGCGCGAGCGAACCTTCCGAACATGCCTTCATAGCCGACGTTGAAGAGCACTGTAATGACGTTGGGCACCAGCGCCGCTCCCAGGGCGATGTAGGTTCGCGGCTTGAAAAGGTAGGGGCACACGCCCACGCATCTGGCGTCCTCAATGGCGGTTATGTAGCCGCCGATTTGGAAACCGACCCAAGCTCCGCCAAAGCTTGCGGCGGACAGAGCGAACCCCGCGCCCAGCAAAATGGGCCAGGCCGGGATGGAATCAACCCTTAGGCAGGTCAATCCCGCCCCGATGCCGGCGCCTACGCCGGCGCCCACCATGAGCATGATAAGGATCTTGGGCAGGGCCGCCACGCCGAAGAACACCGCCAACGCAGAGGCTATAGCCATCCCGATGGCCGCCAAGACCCCAGCCAGGGGAAATCCCAAGAGGGTTCTCCAGGCTACTGATATCCAAGGCTTCTGCGGCCCCATGCTGACGTTACCTGCCCAAGTGCCAACCCGTCGGATTATCCTCGGGGCTGTATGTATTCGTAGCCGTTGATGTTGCGGAGGTCACGATAGCGTACGCCCTCGATCCAGGGTTGGATGTTCGGGCCCACCGGCCACAGGCTGTCGAAATTATACAGCCCCACGCCGGTGATGGCATTCTCGAACATGAACGTCGCGATCTCGACGGCAAGCTCGCGCCGCGCCACCGAATCCACCTCGGCCATGTGCTGGGAAACCTTCTCGTCCAGCCACGGGTGCTCGACGCCGCGATTCCAGACGGCCTGGTGGTGCAACTTAGACAGCATTCCCGAGAAGCCCTGGCCGGGCTCCAGGCGGATGCCGCCGGCGTGACAGGTGGAACCCTGGTAAGTGCGGCCGATCAGGCTGGGCCGCAGGGTGGTGTAAGGCAGGTTCTGGAACTTGACGTCCACTCCGATGTCGCCCCACATGGAGGCGATGGCCTCACAGGCCTCCACTTCCACCGGCGCGCCGCGCAGCGACGGGGTCAGCGTGATGCTGAAGCCATCAGGGTAACCGGCCTCAGCGATCAGCTGCTTGGCCCGCTCCGGGTTATACTCCCACCGCAATTCCTGCGGCAGCCAGCTTTCTTCGTACTGGCCGAAGTCCCAGAGGACGGCAGGGGACCCGTAGCCGTGCAGCAGCGTATCAACGATGCCCTGCCGGTCAATGGCGATGGACAGCGCGGTGCGAACCTTGGCCGCGTTCTTCCACTCGTCGGAATTGATGTCAGGGTCAGCCGATACCCAGGGCAGGTCCGGATCGTAGCCGGGCTGCTGGTCTTCCGTGCCGATACCCACGTAGTACTGGCCGTAGAAGGTCAGCGCCGCTTCGCCGCCGCCGGGAACACGCATGATCTCAGCGCCGTCGACGCTCTCAACCTGGGAGAGGGAGTCGAAGGCCAGCAGGGTGGTATCGAGGTTTCCGGTCTTGAAACCGGCCACACGGGATGATTCTTCGGGAATTTCCTGGAAGATCAACTCGGCGAAGTGGGGGGTCTTCCGCCAGTGGTTTTCCACGGCTTCCATGCGCCAGAATTCGCCGGTGCGGTAGTCCACCAGGTCCCAGGAGCCGGTGGCGGCAATCTGGTCGTTGGCTTCTTCCACACCAAGTTCTTCGGTCTGTTTCTTGCTGACGATCCAGGTTCCGCCGCCGCCGGCGCTGGTCAGGATTTCGTTGACTGGGACCTCAGACCACGGCGCGCCGGTATTAACCTCGACGGTGTAATCGTCGACGGCTGTGGCGTGGCCCTCCGGGTTCTCCCAGATGCCGCGCATGTTGGACGCCCGGGGATGCTTCGAGCCCTCGGCTCCGAATTGCCGCATGGCCCAGATGACGTCTTCAGCGGTCATTTCGCCGTAGCCCTTGTGGAACTGGACGCCCTCGTTGAGGTTGAAAGTCCAAGTTGACCCGTCGGGGGACACGGACCATTCCCTGGCCAGCATACCGACCGGCTTCAGTTCGCTGGACACGGTCAGCAGCGACTCGCCGATGGGAGCGGTTTGGAGGACAAAAATCTGGGGGTTTCCGGTCAGGGCGGGGTGGCCCATGAAGGGTCCGAGTTCCTTCTGACCGACGATCAGCCGGCCAACAGGCTTGTCGTCAACCATCACCTCGGCGGTTTCTGGCGTGGCCGTCGGAGCGGTGACCGCGGCGGCTACGGGAACTTCCGTGGCTGCCGGCGCGGATGATCGGGATTCTGGCGCCGGGGCTTGCGTCGCCGCCGGCGCGGCCGGGGCCGCGCTCTGGCTGGCGGAGGTCTGGCCAGTGGCCGGCGCGGGGGTCTCCGCCGCACCGCCGCAGGCAACCACCAGGGCCAGCATCAGGGACAGCGCGCCGAGACCGGCAGCGGCGGTCAGAGACTTTCCTGGAAATCGCAGCATATTTACCTCATCGTCTTGTGATCGGTGTCGATTTTGCGGGTAGCTTTACTACCGGTGCTTGATGTACTCGTAGCCGTTGATCTGGCGGACGTCGCTACGGCGGACATGCTCGCCCCACGGCTGGATGCGTGGCCCCACCGGCCAGATGGCGTCAATGTTGTAGTAGGTGAGGTCGGTTAGGGCGTGGTCGAACAGGAACTGCCCGAGCTCGCGCTCCATCTGCTCGCGCGCGGCGGGATCCACTTCACCCATGGCCTGGCGCATCAGGTCATCGGACCACTGGTGCTCCAGCCCGCGGTTGAAGGGGTTTTCGGTCAGGTAGCTGCCGAAGCCGCTTGCCGGCGTGGGCAGGGGGCCACCGGCGTGGCAGGTCGCGCCCTGATAGGTCCGGCCCACCAGCGTGGGGCGCAGGGTGCCGTAGGGAATGCGCTGGAAGTCCACGTCCAGGCCGATGTCATTCCACATCTGCGCGATGGCTTCGCAGCTTTCCACCTCTTGCGGCGCGCCGCGCAGGGCCGGCGTGAGGGTGATGTTGAACCCGTCAGGGTATCCGGCCTCTTCCAGCAACTGCATGGCGCGTTCGGGGTTGTATTCCCAGTCCCGGCCGTCCAGATAGTGCTCGAAGCCGCTGTACGAGTGGATGGGCGTGGCGGTGCTGCCGTTGCCGGACAGGATTTCGTCAACCAGGGCCTGGCGGTCAATGGCGGTCATCAGAGCCAGGCGCACCTTGCGGGCCCGGTCCCACTCCGGCGAGGTTATATCGTCGGTAGGAGACACCCACGGGTTTTCGGGGTCGTAGCCAGGGCGAGTTTCGACGCCCTCGACCGGGTACCAGTTTCCGTAGATCCGCAGGCTCTGCACGATGGCGTTGGGAACCTTCATCAGTTCGGCGCCTTCCACATCGAGGACGCTGGGGATGGAGTCGTATCCCATGAGGAAGGTGTCCAGGGCGCCGGTCTTGAACCCGGCGACGCGGGAGGACTCTTCGGGGATTTCCCACATGACGAACTGGTCGAAAGCGGGAGTGTGCCGCCAGTGATCGCGAACCGCCTGCATCTTCCAGAACTCGCCGGTGCGGTGGTCGACGATTTCCCAGGGACCGGTGGCGGCCATATTCGCGCTGGCCTCTTCAACGCCCAGCTCCTCGGTCTGCTTCTTGCTGGCGATGAAGGTGGAAGCGCCGCCGGGGGTCATGTGCCAGCGCTGGGCGATCACGTGGACCAGGGGTTCACCGGTGTGCACTTGCAGGGTGTGGCTGTCGATGATCATCGAGCCGTCCCGGTCCGCCCAGAAGGTCTCCAGCTGGCCGGCGCGGGGATGCTTGCTCAAACCCCACTGCTGCATGGACCAGACGACGTCTTCCGCCGTCATCTCGCCGTAGCCCTTGTGGAACTGCACGCCCTTGTTCAGATGGAAGGTCCAGACGAGGAAGTCGTCGGAGATCTCCCACGATTCGGCAAGCAGGCCCTTGACGTCGCGGTTCACGTCCTCCTGCAGCAGCCCTTCGCCGATGGGCGCGGTGCCGTGGACGAAGATCTGCGGGTTGCCCAGGGTGCTGGGGTGCAGGAAGAAGGGCCCCATTTCCTTCAGACCGGTGCTCAGGATGCCCTTGGGTTCGGCCATCATCATGGAGTCGCCCGAACCGGCGGCCTGCGGCACGGCGGTGGGAGCGGCCTGGCCTGCCTGGGCGGGCGCGGCCTGTGTCGGCGCGGCCGGCGCAGCGGCCTGCTGACCGCCGGAGGCGGGTTGCTGCTGCGCCGGCTGTTGCGCTGCGGCGGCAGCAGTGGGAGCCGCGGCCGGAGCTGCCGTCTCTTCGGCAGTGCCGCACGCGACAATGGGGGTCAGGACTAAACCCCCAATTACAAGGACAAGCAAACTCTTGCGGCTGATTCCGAACCAACTCATCAAACTACCTCCGGTTGGAGTTTCCATTGTGAAAGAACCGTAGGCAACGGGCTCCATGAGCCCGTTGCTATAAGGCTTGGTTGTGGTGAATATCGGTTTGTTCCGGGTCTCAAAAACCGGGTATATGAAAGCCGTCGCATTTTATCGAACGCAATTTGCAATGTCAATATGTCATATACTAATTATCAATACCGCCTTTTATCTTGAAACGCGATGCAATTGTCGCATCCAAAAGTTGCAATACGGGCAATCGCCGTCAGGCGCGGCGCAACTGCGGGGCCGCCAGGGCGAGAAGCGCTACCAGCGCGATGCCGGTGAATCCCACGACTTGCGCCGCGGCCGGAGCGCCCCATCCGCCGGCGATGGCGCCGGCCGCAACGCTCCCGAAACTGTAGGCCAGGATCGCGAAGGAGCGCAGGCTCATCACGCGCCCTCGGAACTGCGGATCGGTGGTGCGCAGCAGCAGGGTCAAAATCAGGACCTGGGTGGAGGCAAAGGACATACCCACCAGCGCGAAGATCGCCATCGACAGGTAGAAAGATGTTGAGAGCGAGAACAGCAGAATCGTCCCGTGCCAGGAAAATACCGCCAGGATGAGCAGCAACCCGGGGCGACGCAGGTTCGGCAACATGGTGAAGCCCAGGGATCCGCTGAGGGCTCCGCTCCCGAAGGCGAACAACAGCAGTCCCAACCCGGCCGAGTCGCTGCCCAGCACATCCCGCGCGAAGATTGGCGCCAGGCCGGTGTGCACGGTCCAGCCGGCCAGATTGATGATGACGGCCACCGCCAGCACCGCCCAGAGCACCTGGTTGCCGGCGACGTACCGCAACCCTCCCAGCACAGTGCTCAAGACGCGCTCCGGAGCACGGACGACATTGGACTCGGGCCTGCGGATTCCCAGGGCCACGCAGCCGCTGACCAGGTAAAGGCAGGCGATGGCCGTGTACGCGCCCTGTGCGCCCAGGCCCTTAAAGAGATAGCCACCAATCACCGGGCCGCAGAGCATCGCAATGTTCATGGCCACGGTGTTGAAGGCGGCGCCGTGACTCAGCTGATCGGTGCGCAAGGTGTCCGCCACCAGCGACTGCGCCACGGGCATCTGGCAGAGGCGGACGACCCCCATGACCAGCGTGATGGCGAAGATGTGCCACACTTCCAGCGTGTCCGTGAGGATCAGGGCCAGCATCAGCGCGCCCATGGCGCCCATGATGAATTCGACGGAGGCCAGCAGGCGATTGCGCGGTAGCCGGTCCGCGATAGCGCCGGTGAACAGGGCCAGGAAGTTCAGCGCCATGCGCGTGGCCGCGATGGCGCCGACCAGGAAGGGCGAGTCGGTGAGGGTGAGGACGAACCAGCCCAGCACCGCGGACTCCATCTGTGTGCCCACGCCGACCAGGGCAGTGGATCCCCAGACGAAGGCGAAATCCCGGTTCCGGAAAATGCTCAGCGGGGAGGAGGCGCGATGTAGTGTGGCGGTTACTCTCATCCCGAATCCGAGCCAAGGCTACGAGACTCGGACGTGAGAATCGCGGCAAGCCGACATAAATCGCCTGGACTTGTTGTCACTCGACTTCCCTCTGGCCTCCGACGCATTGAGTGCCGGATGATAACATGCGGCACGGTGTGGCGTTGCTCATGCGGGTTGGCGGTGTACTACTGGTACATGATAGTCTGCGCACCGCCGCTCATGCGACGCCACCTGCCACCAGATCAGTGACTACCAAGCAACGAAACGCGCCTGCTACCCCGACTGCCGCCGACCTGATGCGGCGGGCCTCGGAGATGTTGCCGACTCTGAAGGAACGAGCGGCCCGCACCGAGGAGTTGCGCCGACTGCCCGAAGAAACCGTGTCCGACCTGCTGGCGTCGGGTCTGTATCGCATCGGCGTGCCGGTGCGATACGGCGGCCTGGACGTCGATTACGCGCTGGCGCTGGACGTGGCGGCCGAGCTGGGCCGGGCGTGTCCGGCCACCGCGTGG
Source organism: Dehalococcoidia bacterium (assembly GCA_965207585.1). Lineage (GTDB taxonomy): Bacteria > Chloroflexota > Dehalococcoidia > Lucifugimonadales > UBA3495 > Bin87. The sequence continues at coordinate 1,912,846 of CBDBMT010000003.1, forward strand.
TGCTACGGATTGTGGGCGGCGCATGCCTGGTTGGTGGGATACTGGCCGGAGCCGGCCCAGGAGGAGGTGTTCGGGTCGAATCCGGATGCGCTGTGTTCCAGCTCATTGAACGTCGGCCGGTCCGCCTGCATACCTATAGACGGCGGGTATCGCTTGTCGGGGCGATGGGAGTTTTCCAGCGGATGCGACGCGGCCAGCTGGTTGATGCTGGGCGTGCCGGGCATCGGTGAGCGAAACTGGGCGCTGGTGCCGCGTGGCGATTGCGAGATCGTGGATACCTGGTTTGTGTCCGGACTGCGCGGCAGTGGCAGCAAAGACATAGTGGTGGAAGACGCCTTCGTCCCGGCACACCGGATACTGGACGTTACCACGGCCGGCGACGGCGACTGGACCGGTTGGGAGTTGCACGGCCAAGGCAGGTACCGTTTGCCGATCCCGGCGCTGCTCGGGTGGGATCTGGTGGCGCCGATGCTGGGCATCGCTCAGGGGATGCTGGACGAGTTCATCGCCAAGACGGCGGGAACCTCCGGGGCCGCCAAGTCGGCGGATTCAGCGGCGGTGCATATCCGTGTTTCTGAAGCGGCGGCGGAGATCGACGCCGGCAGGGCGCTGATGGATCGGGACGTGCGGGAGACGCTGGACCGTGCCGATGCTGGCGGACGCTTCACCATCCTGGAGCGAGCGAAGTACCGGCGGGATAAAGCCTACGTGACCCAGCTTTGCCTGCAAGCGGTGAACCGGATCTTCGACATCAGCGGCGGACACGGACTGTTCGAGTCCGACCCGTTGCAGCGGTTCCACCGGGACGCCCACGCCGTGGCCCACCGGGACACGCTGATCATGGACCTGGGCGGTCAGGAGTACGGGCGGGTAGTGTTGGGGCTGGACGCTGAGGGTAGAATCTAGCAACTGATTATGGTGTATTCCCGACCGAATTGAATCGAAGGAGTTGATATGGCGATCCAGCAGACGATACACAATCTGGAACAGGGGGACGTGAACCTGCCCGAGTCCGGCAGACCAGTCATCCGCTCCAACGAGGGCGTTATCTCGTCGGGACATTACCTGACATCCATGGCGGGCATGCGGATATTGCTGGCCGGCGGGAACGCCTTCGATGCCATGGTGGCGGCCAGCCTGGCGGCGGCGGTGGTGGAACCCATCGCGTCGTACTCACTGGCGGCTGAAGGGGTCTTCATGCTGTACGACTCCGACAGCGGAGACCTGACGTCACTTTCCGGACAGGGAGGTGCGCCGGCAGCAGCCACGGCGGAGTTCTATCGCTCACGGGGACACGAACGCATTCCCACCGGGCCAGGCAAGGAGGCGCCGCTGTCGTTCACCCAACCGGGTATCGTCGACGCGTTCATCAATATGCTGCACCGTTACGGCACGATGTCGTTTGCCGAGGTGGCAGAGCCGGCGATCCGCTACGCCGAGGATGGCATCCCCCACTACGAGTACATGCTGGAGCGACTGCGGTCGGAGACGGGCCAGGAGCAGTTTGACAACTTCCCGCCCGGTGGCTGGGAGGTGTTTTACGAAAACCGCGAGGTTCCGGCTCCTGGCGCGATGATGCGGCAGCCCGGGCTGGCCAACACGCTGAAGGCGATGCGGGACGCATCGACGTCAGCGTCCGGCTCGCGCGCCGAAAGCCTGCAAGCGGCGCGGAGCGCTTTCTACGAAGGACCAACTGCGGAGCTGATCGTCGGGGAATCGCGGAAGGTGGGCGGCATCCTGGCTCTGGAGGACCTGTCCGGATACCACGCCCAATTCTGCGAACCGGTGAGCACCACCTTCCACGGCCACGAGGTGTGGGGGCACGACTCCTGGACGCAGGGGCCCATGCTGATGCAGGCGCTGAACATCCTGGAGAACTTCGATCTCAAGGCGATGGGGCACAACAGCCCGGCCTACATCCACACGGTGGCCGAGGCGCTGAAGCTGTGCTTCGGCGACCGGGAGGCTTTTTACGGGGATCCCAACTTCGCGACGGTGCCCATGGACGGTTTGCTGTCCAAGGAATACGCCGCAATCCGCGCCGGGGAGATCGATCCCGAGGGCGCCTACCCCGAACAGCGGCCCGCCGGAGATCCATGGCGGTTCTCCAAGAAGACCGGGCGCACTGCCCCGCAGGTCATGGCCGCGGCCATCGGGCCGGACACCTCGGCGGACGACGGCACGACGCATGTGTCGGTGCTGGACCGGCATGGCAACCTGGTGTGCGGCACCATCAGCGGGGGGTCGTTCTCCAAGTCGGTGTTCTTCCCCGAACTGGGCGCCTGCCTGAGCACGCGGATCGAAATGTTCAACTGCGAACCGGGTCACCCCAACGTGGTCGAGCCGGGCAAGCGGCCCCGCACCACGCTGGTGAACTACATCCTGGCAAAGGACGGCCAGCCGGTGATGACCGTGGGCTGCCCTGGCGGCGACAACCAGGTGCAGGGCAACCTGCAACTGATCCTGAACTCGCTGGTGTTCGGGATGGACCCGCAGCAGGCGGTGGAAGCGCCGCGGTTCGCCACTTCCAGTAACGTGAACTCCTTCTACCCCCACGTCTATTACCCGGGCCAACTGGACCTGGAGGACGGGTTTGTCGAGTCCACGGAAGGCGCGCTGAAGGCGCTGGGCCACAAGATCCACCACACGGCCAACTGCGGCCTGGGCGCGACGGTGTCGGTGCGTGACCCGCAGACGGGTTCATTGAGCACTGGCGCCGACCCGCGCCGGGCGTGCTACGCGCTGGCGCTGTAGATCCAACCCTACCCGATGAAAAACCTTCCGGGACTGGCAATCAGTCCCGGAAGTCGTTTTCGTAGAGCTGGCGCAACCGTTCCAGGCGCTCCGGCGGGATGGGCGGCAGGTCGACGCAGGCGGCGGTCTCCTCCGCCTCCGCCCGGTTCTTCACGCCGGGAACGGTGGTGTGGATGTCGGGGTTCATCAAGCAGAAGACCATCGCCGCCTGGGACATGGTTTGAATTGGGCCGTCCAGCAGAAACCCCAATTTCTGAACGCTGTCCAGGTCCTTCTGCATCAACGCGTCGCCGGGCCGGGGCGGTCGGTCCAAGGCGTCGGTCAGCGCGCCGGCGGCGTGGGAGCGGATGCCGATGACGCCCATGTCCAGGCTGCGCGCCAGCGGGATGATCTGCCCGTTGTCGTGCTGACTGAAGCCGGGCGGCGGCGGTTCCATCGCGGTCCGGTTCAGCAGGTTGTAGTAGGCCAGCACGGTATCGTACTCGTTGGCCTCCAGGATCCGGTGCATGGTGGGCACGTGGTGGTCCATGGCGGACAGACCGATGAACCGCGTCTTGCCGGCCTGCTGCACGGCACGGTAAGCATCCAGCACCGGCCCCAGGACATCATCCGCAGTCAGTGAGTCGGGCGCTTCGCCCCGTTGCTCGGTGAAACGGTTGTGCACGTGGAGCACGTCCACCGAGTCACGGCGCAGCCTGCGCAGACTGATTTCCACGGATCGCTGCACCGCTCCCGCCACGTCGTCCATCTCGTCGGCGCGGAGCCGGACCTTGGTGGCGACCACCACCGGCCCGGTGCGACCCTCCAGCGCCTTGCCCAGGGCTTCTTCAGCCTTGCCGTCGCCATACGATGGCGCAACGTCGAAGAAGGTGATGCCCAGGTCCAGCGCTCGGTGGACGGAAGCGATGGCCTCCTGCTCGTTGGTGGATCCCCAGACCTGGCCGATGCCGCCCCCTCCGAACCCGGCTCGGGATACGGTCAGACCGGTGCGGCCCAGTTGTGCATATTGCATGGCTGATCCTTGTGGTGATCTTACGAATTCATACCGTCATTCCGGCCTTGAGCCGGAATCCAGAAAGTCCGAACGCGGTTAATTCCGGCGGGTTGCACCTGCTTGGGACAGTGGATTCCGGCTTCCGCCGGAATGACGGACAAAAGTCAACACGGCCTAGCTGTGCTCTCCCTCAGCCAGCTGGAAGTAGATCCCGTGGGAGCTGGCCGGCTCGATGCTGGCGGTCAGGTATCCGAACGGGCTGGCGGACGGCCCGTCGCCGCGCATCTCGTTGCCGTTGGCTTGCAGGTCGTTGAACAGCTGTCCGATGCCGTCCACGCCCCAGGCCACGTGCATGACGCCCGGGCCGGACTCGCGGAGCTGGCGAGCCGTGGGCGTGTCGTCGTGCAGGGGCTCGAAGAAGTCGACGAGGGTTTCGCCGATCTGGTAGAGGATGGACTTGAACCCGCGCTCGGTGAACTCGTCGCGGCGGATGGGCGTGAGGGAGAAGTTGCGTTCGATGTAGGCGGCCATGTCGTCGACGTTTTCCACGACATAGGTTACGTGATGCACTTTGTTCAGCATGATCGACCTCCGCGCTTTTGGATTGAGGGCTGTTAGACTTACGCGCAGCCTATTGGTTTTCGGGCCGGCATTCAACCCCGACGAGGATGGGATATGAGCGACCACAAGATTTTTGAACTGGGCGACGTTGACTTGCAGTGCGGCCTGCGGCTGCGGGGAGCGCGGCTTGCCTACCAGACCTACGGAGAGCTGAACTCACGCAAAGACAACGTGATCGTGTTTCCGACCTTTTTCGGCTCGCAGCACCCGTCCAATGAGCCGATGATCGGTGCGGGGATGGCGCTGGACCCGGCGCGCTACTTCATCATCATTCCAAACCTGCTTGGCAACGGGCTCTCGTCGTCGCCCAGCAACACGCCGGAGCCATACGGACGGGCGCGGTTTCCCCGGGTCACGTACTACGACAACATCGGGTTCCAGCACCGGCTGGTCACCGAGCAGTTCGGCATCGAGCGGATCGCGCTGGTGTGCGGCTTCTCCATGGGCGCGCAGCAGACGTTCCACTGGGGCGCGCTGTATCCCGACGTGGTGGAGCGGATCGCTCCGTGGTGCGGCTCGGCCAGGACGGCCCGGCATAACTTCGTTTTCCTGGAGGGCGTCAAGGCGGCCCTGTGCGCCGACGACGCCTGGAACAATGGCTGGTACGACACACCGCCGGCGAAGGGCCTGCGGGCCATGTCCCGGGTGTACGCCGGCTGGGCGCCGTCGCAGGCGTTCTACCGGGAGAAGGTGTACCTGGACATCGGGCATTCCTCGCTGGAGGACTACCTGATCACGTCCTGGGAAGGCAGATACCTGCAGCAGGACGCCAACAACATCCTGGCCATGGTTGCCACCTGGCAGGCTGGCGACATCAGCGACAACCCGCGGTACGGCGGCGACTTCGCCAAGGCCCTGGGGTCGATCAAGGCCAAGGCGTTCGTGATGCCCTCGCGCACCGACCAGTATTTCCCGCCCGAGGACAACGAGATCGAGGTATCGATGATGCCCAACGCCGAGTTGCGGGTCATCGAGACCATCTGGGGGCATACCGGAGGCGGCCCGGGCCGCAACCCTGCGGACACCGGATTCATCGACGCTCAGCTGAAGGAGCTGCTGGCGAGTTGAACGGTGACAGCGATTGGTGGGCCGATTTCTTCTCCGGCCTGTGCCTGGATTACGTCCGGTGTGCCAGAGATGAGGAACAGACCCGGGCCGAGTTGGGGTTCATCCGAGCGGCGATGGGTTTGCCGACGCGGGCCAGGGTCTTGGACGTCCCGTGCGGGGCGGGCAGACTCGCTTTGGAGATGGCGGCGTGGGGGCACGACGTCACCGCGGTCGACCAGAGCGCGGAGTTGATCGAGGCTGCCCGCCGGGAAGCCGTAGAAAGGGGACTCGACGTGGACTTGCGGCAGGGCGACATGCGGAACCTGCCCGAGGACGGAAGCTACGACGGCGCGGTCTGCTTCTGGAACAGTTTCGGCTATTTCGACGACGCGGGCAACCTGGAGTTCCTGCGGTCGGTATCGCGGAGCCTGAAACCGGGCGCTCGTCTCACGCTGGACACGCCGCTGCTGGAGACGCTGTTGCTGGACGCGGTTCAGGAACCCAGGGTGTGGGAACAAGCGGGCGATCTGTTGGCGCTCGTGGAGCGCGGCTATGACTACGAGAGCGGGCGGCTGGATTCTACCTGGACGTTCATTCGCGATGGGCAGCGGGAAGTCCGCAACATGTCGATACGGCTTTACACCTATCGCGAGCTGATTGCGATGCTGGAGCAGGCCGGGTTCGGGTTGCACGATGCCTACGGTGACCTGGATCTGACGCCGTTCGAGCTGGGCGCGCCGTGGCTGTACCTGGTGACAACCAAGGTGGGCGAACCTGGCTCCTAACCAGTCGCCAGACCAACGCAGGGGCGACGCACGCGCCGCCCCTACTGCTCCGGTCAGTTTGAATTGTGGGTCTAGGCCAGCGACCCCATCGGGTCCCACGGCGGCAGGACGATGGGTTCCAGGGCCAGGGCATCCTGCAACTCCTGGGGCAGGTAGCTCTTCGGCGCGGCGATCTCGAACATGTACTCGGCGAACCAGGAGTCGTTCATCATAAAGAAGCCCTTTTCGCCGACCTTGTCGTCCCAGCTGTTCTCAACGCGCCAGCGACGAGGCTTGCCATCGACCACGTCCACGCCGGTGAAGAGCATGGCGTGGGTCATCGCCGTTTGGTGGTATTCCAGCCGGTCCGCCTTGTTCATCTCGAAGTCGGCGCTATACACGCTGCCGTAGTCGAAGAGCTCGGCGTCCCACAGGCCCTTGTCGCGGTGCATCTGCTTGCCGGTGTCGCAGCCCATCCAGACGGGCGTGCCGTCCTGGAGCATGCGCATGGCAATGTCCTTCATCATCTCGATGTCGACGTTCAGGTAGGTGATGCGGGTGCCGTCGACGACATTGCCCAGGTACTGGACGGTGTAGGTGCGCCCGGCCGGGCTGGAACCGCGGGGGTCATGCACGAGGCAGACGTAGTCGTCCATGGGAGTGGTGATGTACTTCTCGGCGAACCCCAGGGGTGTCATCTCGCCGTCCCGGTGGAACTCGCCGTCCTTGTCCTTCCATTGCCAGTCGAACTGCGCGGGCGGCGTGCCGAGGTGGATGCACAGGATCTGGTAGATGGCTTTTAGCGATTCCTGCTTGGCTTCGCGCATGGCATCCAGGCCGGACTCCTCCGCGTAAAGGCGGCGGATGTTGCGGGCGCCCTGCCGGACCTGGTAGTTGAGGCCGGCGTTCATGCGCATGGAGTTGCCGGAGCTTTCGGTCTCGGGCATCACAGTCTTGGGCACCACGCCGTGCTTGCGGACGAGGCTGACGAACATGTCCCACTGGCCGCCGTCGCCCAGGGGTTGTTGCAGCAGCCAGGCCACCACGCGGTCGTCGATGGGCCGGTCGGCGGTCTCGATGACGGCCTCCAGGATGTAGTTGGCGCGCTCCATCTTGTCCCAGAACATGACGTAGCTCTGGCTGAACTCGAACTCCTTGACGTTGAGGACGTTGCGGGTCTCGGAGCGGAAGAGGTTCAGGCCGGCGAACATCCAGCAGCGGCCGGAGCGAGCCTGGTTGGTTACGCTCCAGTCGTCCAGGACGGTGGAGAAGCTGTGAGTGGCCTCGGCGACGATGTTGCGGTTCAGGGCGACGTCGTTCACGTCGTGCTGGGTGACGACGTTCTGCATCAGCTGATGATTGGGCTGGGAGGCGAAGGCATCCTGGAAACCGGCCATGGTGGCGGCATCAAGGGCGCCGGGGTTGGTCTGGGTGGTCATTGGTTTTCACTCCGGTTCCGTGCGGGTCAGTTGGCGGCGATGTGGACTGGCGACAGTCGGGCAACTATATCCGCGATTTCGGCAAGCGCCCGGTCTATCTCGTCCTCGGTGGTGTAGCGGCCCACGGTGAGGCGCAGCGTGCCCATGGCGTACTCGGCGGGTACGCGCATCGCCTCCAGAACGTGAGACAACTCAACCCGGTCGCTGTGGCACGCGGCGCCGGCGGAGGCGGCCACCGTGGGCAGACCCGCTAGTATACCATCGGCCTCCCGCCCGCGAAAGCCGATGCTGCAGGTGTTGGGCAGCCGCTCAGTCAGGTGTCCATTGACTCGCGCATCGTGTCCTGATGCCAGAATGCCTTGCTCCAGGCGATCGCGCATGACCGCCATGTGGCCGGCGTATTCGGTCAGGTTGCGCTCGATCAGCTCGCATGCCTTGCCCAGGCCGGCCATGAGGATGATGTTCTCGGTGCCGGCGCGGCGATTGGCCTCGTGGCTGGCGCCGTGCATGAACTTTTCGAGCTGTACGCCGGGGCGGATGTACAACGCGCCGATGCCCTTGGGGGCGTAGAGTTTGTGGCCGGCTATAGAGAGCAGGTCGACGCCCAGGTCGTCCACCTTGACGGGAATCTTGCCGATGGACTGGGCGCAGTCGCTGTGCACCAGGACGCCGTGGCGGTGGGCGATTTCGGCGATCTCCGCGATGGGTTGGATAGTGCCGACCTCGTTGTTGGCGTGCATGATGGTGACGAGCACGGTTTCGGGCGTGATGGCCTCCTCGACCTGCCGGGGGTCAACCATGCCGTACTGGTCGACCGGAAGGTAGGTCGTGCGAAACCCGTGCACCTCCAGGTAGTGGCAGACCTCGGTCACGGCCGGATGCTCGACCTCCGAGGTGATGATGTGGCTGCCCCGGTGGCGATGGGCGGCGGCCACCCCTTTGATGGCGTGGTTGTTGGCCTCGGTGCCACCACTGGTGAAGATCAAATCGTCCGCGGAGCAGCCCAACATGCCGGCCACCTGCTGGCGGGCGACGTCGACTCCCTCGCGCGCGGCAAGGCCAAAGGCGTGTCCACTGGATGGATTGCCGAAAAGGCCGTGGACAAAAGGCAGCATGGCCTCGGCGACCGCCGGGTCGATGGGCGTGGTGGCGTTGTAGTCGAGATAAATGCCGTCCATATACGGGTCCAACGCTAGTAAGCGTGTAAGGAGTGTGCGCCGCATTATAGACCACGGCGGAGAAAGGTCAGAATCAGGCCCGGCCTACGGCTCCGCCGGCGTTGACCAGCTGGTGTTCTCCTCCTGCATCGCGAAAGGTGGTGAGGTGGCGGAGACGTAGATGAGATTCTCTTCGCCGATGTTGCGGATGGAGTGGTCCGTTCCCGGAGGAACCAGTATGGCCGTTCCCGCGCTGACTTCCTCCACCTCTTCGCCGACCCTCATGGCGCCCCGGCCCTGCACGATCACGTACACCTGCTCCCTTCCGTCATGCGAGTGGACGGCTTGCTCGCTGCCCGGCTCGCCCTCGACCCAGGTGACGGCCAGGTTCTCGGATCCGAACTGGCCGGCAGCCAAAAGCAGGTGCGAGACCTGACCGCCGCGATGGTTCTGCGGGCACTGATCCAAAGTCTGAATGTTCATCGGTAAAACCTCTTGCCTGCTGACGGCGTATCTTGACTATGATCCATGAGCCGATGGGTTCCCCGTGGCAGGGGTTCACGGACGTGATCCTGAAGAGCGAAAAGGGAACGCTTCCATCCTATCACCACCAGTGAGAATGAAAGCGGTCATTCAAGGGTTTTCCAGTGGAAGGACTTTTCTTGCGGGATTCTGCAATGGCGTGTTAGATTTCGCTCACTGTTTGAGGTGGATTGGATGCTGCATACGTATAGATTCTTGATGATAACGGGCCTGATAGTGGCGATGCTTGTGCTGGCAGGGTGCACCAGGGAAGTGGTCACGGAAGTTGTGGTCACCGCCACGCCCGACCCCGCCGCTGTAAGCGCGCCGGCCGAGCCGACACTCACCGCAACGGAGGCGCCCGCGACTCCGACTCCTCAGCCGGCGACGCCCCAGGACATTGAATACGTCTACCAGATCGGCATCTCGGCCGACCTCACTACCACGAACTACTGGGCCTACCTGGGACCGGACGGCACGATCTGGAACCAGTACGTCCTTGGCGGTGACAAGCCATCGCTTTATACCTACTCAGCCCAGCGGTACGACTGGGTGCCGTCCGTGGCGGCCGATTTTCCGACAGCGCTGCAGGAGGAGCAGGTTGGCGGCGAGACCTTCTGGACCACGGAGGTGAGGTTCAAGGAGGGAGTGCAGTGGAGCGACGGTACCGAAGTCACCGCCGAGGACTTCGTGTTTACCGCCCAGACCGTCGCCGACATGCAGCTATCAGGCAACTGGCCGTCAATCGTGGACCCGGAGTACTTCGACCACGCCGAGGCGCTGGATCCCCACCATCTGAAGATCTACTTCAAGCAGAAGCCGGGGCTGGCGCGATGGCAGTTCGGGCTGGCTTTCATGCCGATGATGTCCAAAGCTTATTGGGAGCCGGTAGTGACCGCCGCCAGGCAGGCCGCCGACGTCATCGAGCAGCAAAAGGCTCTGTACGCCCACGTGCCGGACAATGAGCCATCCGCCGGCGGCTTCGGCTTCCAGAAGTGGGAGCGCGGCGCCTTTGCGGAGAAGGCGCAGAACCCGCGCTACTTCTTCACCGACTCGGTGGTCACACAGTATGCCAACGGCGCCTACGAGACGATGAAGCCGGGAGCCTACGAGTTCAGCGCCTACGGCGATCCGGGCGGCGACAAGTCATTGGAATACACGGTGGGGCCCTACGCCGAGAGCACGATCTACTCGATATACGGCAGCCAGGACGCCACAGTGCTGGCGCTGAAGAAAGGGGATATTGATTTCATGCTGAACCCCCTGGGGTTGTCCCGGGGCTTGCAGAAACAGCTGGAAGGCGAAGGTGGGCTGACGGTGATTGAGAACCCCAACGACGGCGTCCGCTACCTGGGGTTCAACTTCCGCAAAGCGCCGATGGACAGCCAGGCGTTTCGTGAGGCGGTGGCGACGCTGATCGACAAGGAGTTCATCTCTCAAACCGTGCTGCAGGGCGTGGCCTTTCCCGTGTACGCCATGGTGCCCGAGGGCAACCGGGCCTGGTACAACCCACATGTTCCCCAGATCGGAAGGGACATGACCCGGGGAGAACGGATCAGCAGAGTAGTCGAGTTGCTCAAAGGCGAGGGTTTCACCTGGGAAACCGAGCCCCGCGTAAGCGAGGACGGCAGATTTGTGGAGCAGCGCGGCGAGGGCCTGAAGATGCCGGACGGCCAACCAATGCCAGCCATCAGCATACTGGCGCCGAGCCCCGGCTACGACCCGCTGCGGTCAACCTTCGCCATCTGGATCGAGCGCTGGCTGAACGAGGTGGGCATCCCGGTGCACGCCGACCTGACCGGCTTCAACCTGATCGTTGAGAAGGTGTTCGACCAGCAGGACTTCGACATGTGGATCCTGGGCTGGGGTTTGACCCTGTACCCGGACTACCTGGAGTCCTTCTTCCACAGCCGTCACTCCGACCTGGAGGGACACAACGCCGGCGGCTACAACAATCCGGAGTTCGACATGCTGGCCGACGAGTTGCTGGCCGAGACTGACGTCGAGGCGGCTCGCGAGCTGGTATTTAAGATGCAGGAGTTCCTGGCCGAGGACCTGCCCTACGTTACGCTGTTCGACACGCCGCTGGTGGAAGCCTACCGCAGCGACCGCATCGATTACCCCTACACCCACTCCCTGGGCGGCCTGCAAAACGCCGCCGGCCTGACGACGCTGGTGCAGTTCAAGTAGTCGCTTTGGGGGATTGTCAGAATCAGGATTGGCCAGATTTGCGGATTATCAGGATTAGGGAATCTCCATCACCAACCGGCCCAATCCTATAAATCCTTGAATCCCGTGAATCCTGATTCTGATGAATTACGAACGCCTCGGCCTCGGATCCTCCATGCGCCTTGTTACCGCAAAGATGAAGCGGTAAGGAAGCAAGTCCCACGATGACGGGATACCTGGCCAAACGGGCCGGACAGATGGTCCTGACCCTGTTCCTCATCCTCACCCTGACTTTCTTCCTCGTGCAGGCGCATCCTGGCGACTACGCCACCTTCTATGCGCTGAACCCCGACCTGCCGGCCGAGGTGCGAGCCCAGATCAAGGAGTCCTTCGGGTTGGACAAGCCGCTGTGGCAGCAGTACCTGGTCCACATGAAGAACACCTTCACGGGAAACTTCGGCGTCTCCTTCGGGCATTTTCCCCGGCCGGTGATCGAAGTGCTGGCGGAGCGGCTGCCGCGAACGGCGGTGCTGTTCCTGACGGCCACGGCGGTGTCTTTCTATGTCGGGTTCTTTCTCGGTAAAGCCATCGCTTGGCGCCGCGGCGGCGTGCTGGAGTATGCGGCGACCATCTCGGGTGCGACGCTGTTCACCGCGTTCACGCCGGCCTTTGGGCTCATGATGATCTGGATCTTCGCCTTCAAGCTGGGATGGCTGCCGGTGGGCAAGTTCCTGGATCCCCTGGTTTGGAGGGGCGCGGAGGTCAGCGCCAACCACGTTTTCAGCTACATGCTGCTTACGGCCGCCGCCTTCCTGTTCTTCGTGTTCCTCGTGCTGCTCCTGTTCAGGAGGGCGGGACGGATCGGTCGCTCGCGCCTGGCGATGCCGTTGATCGCGGCTGGCGTCGTGGCAATCCCGCTGGCGTGGGCATTTTCCGACATCGGATTCCTGGCGTTGGACATCCTCAAGCACATGATCCTGCCCATCGTCACACTGACGTTGATCTCCTTCGCCGGCACGATGCTGCTGACGCGGAACAGCATGCTGGAAACGATGCGGGAGGACTACGTGATGGCGGCCCGGGCCAAAGGGTTGCCCGAGAAAGTGGTGCGCGACCGGCACGCCGCCCGCAACGCGCTGCTTCCGGTGGTCACCAGCCTGGTGTACAGCCTGGTCTTCGCCATCGACGGCAGCGTGATCATCGAGGGCGTGTTCTCGTGGCCCGGCATGGGCATGACTCTCCTTGACGCGGTGCGTTCGGAGGACCTGCCGCTGGTGATGGGCTCAATGGTGTTCATCGGGCTCTTCTCGCTGCTGGCCCACGTCATCGTCGACGTGCTGTACGTGTACCTCGACCCGCGGATACGCTACCAGTGATCAGCCCGCAACCCGATCAGCACGTTTTCTCCGGCGAACCGCCCGGGATCCCCGAGCCGCCGCTCGTCGACCTGCATCCAGGCCGCTCGCAGATGGCGATGGCCCGGGCGAGACTGGCGCTGCGGTCCTTCCGCGGCGGCTGGGCCATCTTCGTCGAGAGCCGCATCGGGGTCCTGTCGCTGGCTACCATCGTCCTGTTCGCCCTGATGGCGGTTTCGCATCCCATCCTGATGGCGACCGTCTGGGATGCCGAGGTGTACGACCCGGTGACGGGATACGCCTTCGACCGGCTGGAGCATCCGTCGCCGCCCAACTGGAGGCATCCCCTGGGCACCGACCCGCTGGGGCGGGACGTGCTCAGCCAGTTGTTGTCCAGCACCAGGTCCGAGTTCGTGCTGGGAATCACCGCGGCGCTGGTGACGGTGGGCATCGCCACCACGGTGGGCGCGGTGGCGGCCTACTACGGAGGGCTGGTGGACGCCTTGTTCATGCGGCTGGCGGACCTGATCATCGCGCTGCCGGGCATCTCGCTGCTGATCGTGCTCAGCGCGCTGTTCAAGCTGAATCTGTTCTACTTAGCTCTCATCATCGGGATCCTGGGAGGGTTTGGCGGGACGGCGATCATTCTCAAGTCGCAGGCGCTGAGCATCCGCGTGAAACCCTACATTGAGGCGGCGCGGGTGGCTGGCGGTGGGCACTTCCACATCATCTTCGTCCATATCATCCCCAACCTGCTGCCCCTGTCGCTGCTGTACATGATGTTCACGGTTACCGGCGCGATCTTCGCCGAGGCGGTCCTCTCCTTCCTCGGCCTGCTGGATCTGCGGATGAGCTGGGGCATCATGATCCACACCGCCAACACCGGCGGCTACCTGCTGGGCGGCACCCGGTACTGGTGGCTCATCGTCCCGGCTGGCGCGTCGATCACCTTCCTGTGCAGCGCGTTCTACCTGGTGGGCCGCGCCCTGGACGAGGTGGTCAACCCGCGGCTGCGGCGGCACACCGGGTGACGCGACATGCCGGGTTTTACACGCGCATACGTTGAAATAACGCCGCTCAAAAAATGGACATTGACCGCTGACATGTCCGTATTTTTTGAGCAGCCCCGCTACCAGAAAGAAAATGGACATTGACCTACCAGGTGTCCAGTTAAAGTGACGACCTCAATCAACCCGCCCGTCCTAGAGGTAGTCGACCTCTCCCTGCGCTACCAGACGCGGCAGGGCGAGGTTCAGGCTGTGGATGGCGTCAGCTTCGAGCTGGCGCAGGGCCAGTCGCTGGGACTGGTGGGAGAGTCTGGCTGCGGCAAGACCTCGGTCGCCACCAGTCTCATGAGGCTGCTGCCGGAAAACGCCCGTCTGGTTGGCGGGCAGGTCAAGCTCGGAGGGACGGACCTGCTACAGCTTGACGACGAGGAGATGCGCACCTTTCGCTGGCGTCGCATCGCCATGGTGTTCCAGGCGGCGATGAACTCCCTGGACCCGGTGCACCGGGTTGGCCAGCAGATCATCGAGGCCATCGAGGCCCACGGCATGGAGACCACGGTAGCCGACGCGCGGGAAAGAGTGGCCCGCCTGTTCCGCATGGTCGGCCTGGACCCGCAGCTGATGGACCGCTATCCCCACGAGTTCAGCGGAGGCATGCGCCAGCGGGCGGTGATTGCCATGGCGCTATCCTGCGATCCCGATCTGATTATCGCCGACGAGCCGACCACCGCGCTGGACGTGATTGTGCAGGACCGCATCCTGAGGGAACTGAAACTCGTCCAGCAGGAACTGCGGATGGCGATGATTTACATCAGCCACGACATCGGCGTGGTGGCGGAGGTTACGGACCGGATCGGCGTGATGTACGCCGGCCGCCTGGTGGAACTGGGCGACACCGCTGAGGTGTTCCGTTCGCCCATGCATCCCTACACGGCAGCGCTGATGTCCTCGTTCCCCAGCGTGCACGGTGAAAGGTTGCCGCTGGTGGGCCTGGCGGGCGAGCCACCCAACCTGATCGACCCGCCGGCCGGATGCCCGTTCCATCCGCGCTGCCAGTACGCTGACGAGGTCTGCCGCACTGACTTCCCCACCAGGGCGAGTCGCGGGAACCATTGGGCCGCCTGCTGGCATCCCCTGAACGTGGCCCCGCTTTCGGAAAATCGTCAGAATCAGGATTTTCAGGATGACGGGATCGACAGGATTGGGGGACCATAATCCCGTAAATCCTCAAATCCGGCAAATCCTGATTCTGACTACATTAAGAATGCAAACGCCCATAGCTACGCCCAACCAGACTGACGCCGGACTGGATGCCCTGGTTGCCGTCGCGGGGCTGACCAAGCGGTTCCCGGTGTCGAAAAGCCTGTTCCGTCAGCCCTCCAGCTTCATCCATGCCGTTGATGACGTGTCCTTCGCCCTGGCTCCGGGGGAGAGCCTGGGGCTGGTGGGCGAATCGGGCTGCGGCAAGACCACAGTGGGCAAGCTGCTGGTGAAACTGCTGGAGCCGACCTCCGGCCAGATACGTTTTCGCTTCCCGTCCCTGGATGCCGCCGACGGGGGAGCGGGCGATGGAGTGGACGCCAGCGCGATACGCAACGCCGACCTGCGCGCGTTCCGCCGGCAGGCGCAGATGATCTTCCAGGACCCCTACGAGTCGATGAACCCGCGGCGGACCATCTACGACACCATCGCCGAGCCGCTGGCGGTGCAAGGCATCGGCCACCTGACGGACCGGGTGGACCGGGTCACGGAGATACTGACGCAGGTGGGGCTGACCCCGCCGTCTTCGTTCCTGTTTCGGCATCCCCACGAGCTCTCGGGAGGACAGCGACAGCGGGTGGCCATCGCGCGGGCACTGGTGATCGGCCCGTCTTTCGTAGTGGCCGACGAGCCCACGTCCATGCTGGACGTTTCCAGCCGCACCGGGATCATGTCGCTGATGCAGGAATTGGCGCAGCAGCTGGGCATCGCCTACCTGTACATCACCCACGACTTGGCGGTGGCCCGCTATATGTGCCACCGCATCGCTGTGATGTACCTGGGCAAAATCGTCGAGCTGGCGGAAACCGAGGAGCTGCTGCGGAACCCGCTGCATCCCTACACCCGGGCGCTGCTCTCGGCGGTTCCCGTGCCGGATCCCACGTACCGACGGGACCATCCCGACATACGGGGCGACCTGACCCTGCCCATAGACCCGCCAGCGCGGTGCCGATTCTACGACCGTTGCCCAGCGGCAACAGACTTCTGCCGCGATCATGCTCACCCTCCAATGGAGGAACATGGGCCGGGGCATTGGGTCGCTTGCTACGTGGCGTGAGGCGCGGCGCAATCGTCGAGATCACCAGTTCTTGATCGCAAGGCGACAAATTCACCGGGATAAACAGGATGAACGGGATAGACAGGATATTTTGAGGTGAGCATGGCGGACGCTGAGGTCATCATCATCGGCGGCGGGATTGCGGGGGCGTCCACCGCGTTTCACTTGGCTCAGCATGGCCGGGATGTGATCCTGCTGGAACGCGGCGAGATCGCGTCCGAGGCGTCGGGCGTCAACGCCGGCGGCATCGGCGCGCTGGGATGGGGCAACGTGCCGGACCTGGAGTCATACCTGACCATGGGCAGCTTGCAGATTTTCCGGAACCTGCAGCTGGAACTGGGTCACGACATCGAGTTTCGAGCTTCCGGCGGGCTACAGGCGATCCAGACCGAGGAGCAGTACGTCTACGCCAGGGATCGGGTGCTGACGCTCAAGTCGCGCGGATACACGCTGGACCTGCTGACCATCGACCAAGCGCGAAGCATCGAACCGGAACTGAACCCCGAGCTGTACGGAGCCATGCACTTTCCTCTGCGCGGTCAGGCCGATCCAATAAAAGCCACTCGCGCCTTCGCGGCTGCCGCGGCGAACCGGGGAGCGAAGATCCTGACCGGGCGAGAGGTGACTGAGATCGCCAGGACCGCCGAAGGGATCTACCGGGTCGCGTGCGGCGAGGAAACCTACGCAGCGCGGCAACTGGTCCTGGCGGCGGGAGCGTGGTGCGGGCCGCTGGGCGAGATGCTGGACGTTCGCATCCCCATCGTGCCGGTGCGCGGGCAGATGTGGGCGACGCAACCGCTGCCGCCGCGAGTTTTCTACTCGCTGTCGTCGGCCGAATCCTATGCGCACTGGAACCGCAACCCGGGCGGTTCTGGGCACACTCCGCCGGAACTCACCCACGTCGGCAACCGCCGGGTGACAAGACACCTGTACGGCCGGCAGAACCGGGACGGCGAGATCATCTTCGGCGGCGACCGGGAGCTGGTGGGCTACGACTACGCCGTGGACGCCGGCGGCGTGGAGGTGAATTTTGGCCACGCCAGCGAGGTCCTGCCGATGCTGGGCGAGTTGTCCATCAGCCGCACCTGGTCGGGGATGATGCCCTTCTCGCTGGACGGCCGGCCGATCATCGGCAGGATACCGCGGTTGGACGAGGTGTACATCGTCAGCGGGCTGGCGTCGTCGGGTTTCGGGCGCGGGCCCATGGCGGGCAAGCTCATCGCCGACTACGTCCACACCGGACATCGGCCCCAGGCTTTGGCCGAGTCGGACCCCGCCCGCTGCGTCACGGCGTTGAACTGACCGGCCGTGCCGGTTCAGATTCCGCCCGGTGCGGCTCCACCGGCCGCTTGATCAGCGGGGTCAGCAGCATCACCGGGGCGATCAATAGCAGGCCGACGCCGGCGTTCAGGCCGATTGCCAGTGAGATGGTGAAAGCCTGGGCGATGGCTGCGATCTCAAACCCCCCAACCAGGTGGCCGAGTCCGTTGACCAGACCCTGGGAACCCATGATCCTTCCCCGCATGTCAGGGGCGGTCGATAGCATCAGGATCGTGCTCTGCATGGTGCTGAAGCCCGCCTGGCCCATGCCGGCGGTGAAAAGCACCAGGAAGGAGACCAGGAACCACGGCGACCACGCGACGATCACCACCCCAACGGCGACGATGGCCGCCCCGAAGACGTAGTAGCGGCCGTGGAAGCTGAAGTTTCGTTTCGTGGCGATAACGATGGCTCCGACGAAGGCGCCAATGCCGTCGGCAGCTCCCAGCAGCCCGCCCAAAGCCGGACCGACTTTGAGCACGTCGGTGGCGATCACCGGGATGAAGTACTGCAACGGGAGTACCATTCCGTTCATCACCAGGGATATGGTCAGCACTCCCAGCGCAAACTTGTTGGAGAAAGAGTGCCGGACGACCGACCCGATGCCCGTCCAGAAAGCGGTGTCTCGCACCACCCGGGTGGAACGCTCCGGCAAGCGCATCCGCCACACCAGCGCCGCGGAGACCAGGTCCATTGCCACCAGCACCATGAAAGCGGCGGTGAACCCGTAGAACTGCAGCAACAGCCCTCCCAACACTGGCCCCAGCATCTTGCCGCCGTTGTTGGTCATCGTTTCCAGAGACATGGCGTGGGCGATGCGGTCCTGGCCAGCAAGGTCGAACAGCGAGGCGCGGCGGGTCGGGTCGTCCAGCACCTTGGCTGTACCCTGCGCCAGCACCACTACATACACATGCCACGGCTCGATCATTTCCAGGATCAGCAGGACGAGCAGACATGAGGCCAACAGGAGGTAGATGGCGTGAATGGTGGTCAGGATGCGCCAGCGGTCCAGCCGGTCGGCCAGCATGCCCGCCACCAGCGCGAAGGGCGGCCGCGGCCCATTGAGGAACACCGAGATCAGCCCGACCTGGAAGGCCGAGTCGGTCAATTCCAGGACGAGGTAGCCGAGCAGCAGCAGTTCCATGCGCCGGGAGACCTCGTGGATCCACCGGGCCGCCCACAGGTACTGAAAGTTCCGGTCCTGGAGAACCACCAGGACCGGAGCGCCGGTGATACGTGCCAACCGTCTGCTCCCGGGCGGGTCGCCAACTGTTCAGGCCGCCCCGTCGCATGAGGATGCCCGCGCCCGTCCGAACTCGATAAAGGCCGCACGATACGCGGGATGATAACGCCAAGTCAAACGACGGGCACGCGTCTCACGCTGGATTTGGAGCCTTTTCTGGTCTACCCTTGCGGCGAAGTCTCGGAATTGGCGGTGTTAGATTGCGTCTGAGCCTGTGCGTACTCGGTTGCGGCTCCTTTGCGGCGGTGTTCGCGCGTTCCATGGCGACGATGAGCCGTGAGATTGACCTGTACTTTGCCAGCCGCGACCTGGGCCGGGCGCAGGAATACGCGTCGCGGTTCAACGGGCGAGACGCCTTCGGGTCTTACGAGGCTGCGGTTGCCGACCCCAGGGTGGAAGCCGTCTACGTCTGCACGCCGCACCACCTGCACCGGGAGCACGTTTTGTTGGCCTTTCGCAGCGGCAAGCACGTCCTGGTCGAAAAGCCCATCGCCGGGACGTTGGCCGATGCTGAGGCGATGGTGCGGGAAGCTGATGCCGCCGGTGTCACGTTCATGGTTGCCGAGAATTTCCGCTTCCTGCCGCCGGTGCAGGAGGCGAAACGTCTGATTGACCAGGGGCGAGCTGGGCGAGTTCGCCTGATCCAGTTGCACGAGCAGTTCCCCTTCAAGCCCGGCGGATGGCGCAGCCGCGCGGAGCTGAACGGCGGCGGCGTGCTCATCGACGGGGGTATCCACAAGCTTAGCGCTGTGGCCTACCTGGTCGGCCAGCCCAGCGAGGTGTACGCGCGGGAGGTTCCTCCCAGCCAACCCGGGCTGGAGGCGGAGGACGGCGCGGTGGTGATGACGCGGGATGCTGGCGGAGCAGTCGGCCTGATCAATCACTCGTGGAGCGTCGTGCCGCCGCAGCCCCACTCGTGGGTTGCGATCTCTGGAGCCGAAGCGACGCTGTATTTCGAACCGGGCAAGCCGTGGCTGAAAGTAACCGACGCTCAGTCTGAAACCACCCTGGCGCTGGACGACCACGGCAACGGGCTGGTTCCCATGGTCAGTGAATTCCGCAGCAGCATCCGCCAAGGACGCCCGCCGGCGATGACCGGCGCGGACGGGCTGGCCGATCTCGCGCTGGTGCTGGCCGCTTACGAGTCCATGGAGACCGGCCTGCCGGTCCGCGTGCCCTAGCCACGCCAGCCGCTACACCGACGTCTGCGTAATCACCCGCGGCGCAACCTTGCGGGAGAGCCAGCGGCCGTCCGCCGAGCTGCCCAGAAGCTGGCCATCGCGCACGATCACCTTGCCCCGCAGGATGGTCATGATCGGGTAGCCCTCGCACTCGAAGCCGTCCCAGATGGAGTAGTCGGATTCGGCGTGGAGTTCGTCCACGGTGATGGTCTTCTTGAGGTTGGGGTCGAAGAGCACGATGTCGGCGTCGCTGCCCACGGCGATGGCGCCCTTCTGGGGGTACATGCCCAGGATCTTGGCGGCGTTGGTTGAAGTGATGGCGGCGAACCGCTCCAGGTCGATGCGTCCGTTGGCCGCCAGCTTGGTGTAGGTAACCGGCATCCGGGTCTCGATGCCGTTGTGCCCGCCGCAGAGGGTGCGGATGGTGTCGCCGGCCAGCTTGACGTTCTTGTAGGTGGTCCATTCATCGGTGGCGGTGGTGCAGATGGGGCCGTCCACCAGTCCCTGCTGCAGCGCGTCCCGGTCATCCGAGTACTTGATGGCGGGATAGGTGTGGATGGCCAGGCCGTCGGGCTTCAGGTAGTCGTCGCAGGTGAACTCCAGGTAGTTGTGCAGGGCCTCGCCGTACACGGGAAGCTGCGCGGCGCGAGCCTCCGCGATGGCGGCGACGCCCTCCTTGGCCGTGGTGTGGACGAAGTAGATGCCGGTCTCCGTCTTCTGGGCCAACCGCACCACCTTGCGGAAGGAGATGTCCTCCGAGATGTTGTTGTGGGCCAGGTGCAGGTTGGAACCGTGGTCGCGGCCCTCGCGCTCCAGCTTCTCCTCCATGTAGGTGACGATGTCGTCCTCCTCGGCGTGCACGGCCATGATGCCGCCGTGCTTGCCGACCTCCTGGAAGATCTCCCACAGGTGACCCATGGGAACCCGGGCGTGGAAGGTGGTGAAGATCTTGAAGCTGGCCACGCCGGACTGGATGGCCTCGCCAATCTCGCCCATGGTGCTGGGCGGGATGGCGCCGGCCAGGATGTAGTGGAAGGTGTGGTCGATGTAGGAATGGCCGCGAAAGATGTCCCGGCGGGTCTCGATCTGGGCCATGATGGGGTCCGACGGCGGCACCGCGCCCGGCGTGAGCGGCAGCGCTCCGGCGAAGTCGACGAAGGTGGTGACTCCGCCAAAAGCAGCGGCGCGGCTGGCGGCTTCCGGCGGTTGCGTGAAGACGCCGTCGTCTCCGCCGGCCCAGTAGTCGGGCACCGGCACGTTGATGTGCGCGTGGGGTTCGATGCCGCCTGGCAGCACGATCATGCCCGTCGCGTCGATGGTTTCGCCGGCGCCGATGTCGTCGAGGACGCCCGGGGCGGCGACGGCGGCGATCTGCTCGCCCTGGACGCCGACGTCCCGGAGGCCCACGCCGTCCGGTGTGACCACGGTTCCGCCCTTGATAATCAAGTCCAGCATGATTCCCTCCCGTGGGTGCGTGTTTCGGACATTGGTGGCAGCGCTCTACGCATTTCGCCCGATTTGGCGCGATTATAGCGTGGAATGAACGGGAGCATGTGGCCGCGGCTGGGCTGCGCCAAAGTATTCGTCAGAATCAGGATTTCCCGGATTTGAGGATTATCAAGATTGAGTGGAAGGCGCTGAGTACCACCCCAATCCTGATAATCCGATAATCCTGTGAATCCTGATCCTGGCGATAGATTGTTCAGGGCAATAACGCAGATCAGGCTCTTCCCACGGCCACGTTGCCGAGGACGGCCATGAGGTCCGCGGTGTCGTCCAGGCTCTCCAGGTTTTCCAGCATCTCCAGCACGCGCTCGGTGTCGGCGTCGGAGAGGGCGCGGGTGAAGCAGTCGCGGGCCTTTGCCAGCAACTGATCCCGGGACATGGGATTGGACGCCGAGCCGGTGAAAGCGGAGCACTCGGCGCTGACGGTGGTTCCGTCCTTGAGGACGGCGGTGGCGAGGGTCGCGCCCGATTCGGGTCCCTCGGGCTCCACGCTGATGCGAGCGAGCATGGCGTCCATGTCCGGAGCGAAGCGGCGGGCGTCGGTGAAGGTGTCGATGCCAACGTGTCCGTCCAGCAGGGCGGCGGCGGCGCAGTATTCGACGCTGAACTTGCCGTCCAGCCCGCTGCGGGGCGCCGGACCGGAATGGCCTCTTCCCTGGCGGCGGATGGTCACCTGCTGGATGTCGTTGGGGTCGACGCTGTTCTGCTCGCGCAGGTTGAGCGCCGCCTCGATGGCGTTCTGCATATAGACCTGGGCGGGGAAGCGCTTGATGTCGAAACCGGGGTCGATCAGCCGCCACGACGCGCCGAGGCCGCCGGTGGCGACGTCCCAGTCGAACTCTCCTCCGAATATGGCAGCGGCATAGCCCACGGGAGACTCCAGCGCCTCGTCGCTGGCGGTGTAGCCCATGCCGGCCAGGATGCCAGCCTCCGCTCCCATGCGGGCGGCGTTGCCCGGGTGGGTGGACTTGACCATGGTGCCGGTGTTGGCGGTGAGGCCGCCGGTGCGCGAGGCGGCTATGCCCAGGGCCATCAGGGTCTGCTCGGCGTCCAGGCCCAGGGTCTTGGCGGATGCGGCCGCGCCGCCCAGCGGGCCAACCAGCCCGGGAGGGTGGTAGCCGGGCCGAGTGGCCGGCGCGGAAGCCTGCCGCAGCCTTCCCTGGATTTCCCAGCCCAGCACGTAGGCGGTGACGACCTGCTTGCCGGGCGTGTGGCGCTGCTCGGCCAGAGCCAGGGCCGCCGGCAGGCAGGACGAAGTGCCGTGGGTGGGCGGGAAGCCCTGGATCTCGTAGTCCAGGCAGTGCCCGAAGACGCCGTTGGCAAAGGCCGCCGCCGGCGGGTTGGTCTTGTAGCCCCAACCCACCACCGAGGATTGGGGCGAGCCGCCGGCGTCCCGCACGTAGCGGCCGATGATGTCGGCCAGTTCCTGGACCGAACCGGCGACCACGTTGGCCACGCCATCCAGGATGGCGATCCGGGCCGCGTCCACCACCGGTGGCGGCAGGTCAGCAAAGTTGGTGTCGGCGATGAACTGGGCCAGGGTTCGCGTTTCGCTCATGGGTCATTTACCTCGCTGGTGAAAATCGTCAGAATCAGGATTTGCCGGATTTGAAGATTATCAGGATTGGGAGCGTCTTACCGCAAATGACTCCAATCCCGTAAATCCCAAAATCTCGACAATCCTGATTCTGACGATTATGCGTTGGCGGGTTGCGGGCTATAATGCGCTCACACCAGCATGGGGGGCGCCACTATGGCCAAGATCAAGCACATTGCCATCACCTGCGAGAACCCGGATGAGGTGGCGACGTTCTACAAGGAAGGGTTCGACCTGTTCGAAGTCGCCCGCAACGCCCGTCAGATCCAGCTTTCCGACGGCGACATCAACCTGACCATCCTCAGATGGAAGACCAACGAGGACGCCGACGTCGGTCCCAACGGCGAGAACTACGATGGGATCCACCACATCGGATTCCAGGTGGATGACCTAGAGGAGGCGGGGGCCAAGCTGCGGGAGATCAACGGCGAAGAGATCGTGCGGCGCGACGTTGCCGCCGACGGCCAGCCCCGCCCGCCCCGCGCGGAGGAGAAGTGGTCCGGCCCCAACGGGCAGGTTCTGGACATATCGGAGCCGGGATGGCTGCACAAGCGGCCGATGGATTAGGACGCATGGACTCCTGCTTGAGCAGGAGTGACGGTGTGATTTGCCAAGGGAGACGAATGTTATGGAAGCAACCTGCGTGACCCACATAGGAATCTGCGTCAGCGATATGGACAAGTCCCTGGAATTCTACCGGGACGCATTGGGGATGAAGGTCCTGGGCGACCGCATGACCGACCCCACCGAGCACGGGCGAACGCACAACTACCTCAAGCGACGTCAGGCGCGTCGCTGGGTCAGCCTGGCCTATGGAGATGGGGCGACACCCACGCTGACGCTCACCAGCCATCCCGGCGAGGATTCCGACGGGGAGCCCATCAAGCTGGACATGGTGGGCATCAGCCACATCTCCTTCGGCGTGGCCGACGTGAAGGCGCTGACGCGGGACCTGCTCAGCAAGGGCGTCGAGCTGGCCGGCCCCATCGAGTCCTTCACCGACGCCGACGGGGACATCCGCAGCATCTACGTGTTTGACCCGGACGGCATCCTGGTGCAGTTCAACACGCCGCACTAGCCGGGGGCTGTACAAAATTACCCCGTCATTCCTGCGCAAGCAGGAATCCAGGGTTCGTCCTGATAAGGACTTCTGGATTTCTGCTTGCGCGGGAATGACGGGGAGTATGAGAATGACGGGGAGTGTGAGTACGCGCTAAACCCGGATCACCCCCTAAACCCGAATCACGCCCACCAGGTCGCCGTCGGACTCCTCGATGGAGATCTCGGTGCCGAAGGGGCGGGAGACTTCCTGCAGCCAGGTCAGCGTCTCGCGGGCGATGGGTTCATCCGCCAGCACCGGGCGGCCCCGCTGGGGAATGGGACGGCCAAAGCCCATGTCGATGGGGTGCAGGATGACCTCTTTCAGGTCGCCGCCGGCGTAGTTGCACACCGCGACCACGCTCTGCCAGAACACCGGGTCGGCGGCGAAGGCGCGGGTGCCCCCGCCGGAGCGCGTGTCCAGGTAGTCGCCGGGGGTGCTGTTGAAATCCAGGCCGAAGCGGCGGTAGGACTCGTGGGGCAGCCACAGGACGCTCTCGTTCTGAAAGATGAAGTTGCCCAGGCTGTAGAAGATGGGCCGGTTCTTGTAGATCTCGATGCCCCGCAGGAAGTGAGGGCCGTGGCCCACGAAGGCGGCGCAACCCTGGTCGATGGTCCAGCGGGCGAAGTCCACCAGGAAGTGGGGCGGCGAAATGCGGGAATGGCCGTGGAAGTCGCCCTCGGGTCCGCTCTCGTGGCAGTGGACGCCATAGACCTGCCAGTCGGACAGCTTTTGCGCCCCTCGGATCCAGTTGCCGATGCCCAGCCGGTCCTCCTCGTTCAGGGCGGTGCGAACGGCAAAGGTCTCGTCGAGGATGAATTTGTGCTCCAGGAACTCGACCTCAGCGCTGTCGTCGGCCGCGTCCTGGTTGCCGCGGAAGCCGAAGTGGCGCATGAAGGCGTGTTCTTCCTCGTAGCCCAGTTCCAGGTTGGCCTTGCGCAGGGCGTCGAACACGTCCTGCTGCACGTGGTGGGTGATGTCGTGGCGCAGGGCGTTGACGCCGGGGCGACCGGCGAAATCGGGGCGGCCGGCGCCGGCCCGGGAAGTCTCGCTGAAGGTGCTGGTGGCGCTCATCACCGCCACCCGGCCCCGGGCGGAGTCGACGTAAGCGGGGGACCGGGCCTCGTCCAGGTTGCGTCCGCCGCCGGCGTGGGGCAAATCAACGTCCTTGCAGTGCTCCAGGGTGGTCAGAAAGCCGCCCTCGGAGAAGTCGAAGGAGTGGTTGTTGGCGGTGGTGACGGCGTTGATGCCCATCCACTTGAGCTCGTCAAGGTTCTTGGGGTCGGAGCGGGTGTAGGTGGCGCTGCTCCACTGCCAGCTACTCTCGTAGTCGTGGAACAGCATCTCCAGGTTGACCAGGGAAACGTCGGCCTGGCGCATGATGTCGACGAGTTTGAGGAAGCGCGGCTCCTGGAAAGCCTGCATCCGGCGGGTAATCATGGCGTCGCCGCCCAGGGCGATGGAGATATCGCGGCGCTCGGCATCGTAGATCGTTGTGGTCATGTTGGCTCCTTGTGGGTCAGGGACAAGGGTAGTAAGGGTGTGAGCATTCTAGCAAACATGGTGCCGTGAATTATTGTCAGAATCAGGATTCACCGGATTTAAGGATCATCAAGATTGAATTGACGCGCTGCTATGACCGCAATTCTGATAATCGGATAATCTTGCGAATCCTGATGCTGACGAAGATTTTGAGAAGGCGCGGCCGATGCTACAATGCCGGCGATGACCGTCTCAGGCGAACAATCGAATGTTCTTCCGGCTCTCCCGCTCAACGGCTACCGGATCCTGGACCTGTCCGGTCCCATGGGGGTCTATTGCGGCAAGTTGATGGCCGACATGGGCGCGGACGTCATCAAGGTAGAGCCGCCGGGCGGCGATCCCATGCGCGAGATCGGCCCCTTCATCGATGGCAAGCCCGGACCCGGCCGCAGCCTGCATTGGCTCCACTTCAACACCAACAAGCGCAGCGTGACCCTGGATATCGGCTCACCCGAAGGTGCGGATGTGCTGCGCAGGCTTGCCCTCTCCTCCGACGTGCTGCTGGAAACCGGTCCGCCCGGGTACATGGAGTCGCTGGGTCTGGGATACGAGAGCCTGGCGGCGGAGTCGCCCGGGCTGGTTTACGCGTCCATCACCCCGTTCGGGCAAACCGGCCCCTATCGTGATTTCAAGGCATCCGACCTGGTGGGCTTTGCCATGGGCGGATACATGTACGTCACGGGCTGGCCGCATACGCCGCCGACGAAACTGTGGGGCTCACAGGCATACCACACCGCATCGAATCGGGCCTACATCGCCATCCTGCTGGCTCTCTATCACCGCACGATGACCGGCGAGGGACAGTACATCGACGTTTCCATGCAGGAGGCGGTGGCGGCCACCACCGAGCACGTCAACACGACTTACAACTACACCGGCGAGTCGGCGGTGCGCTGCGGGTTTCGGCATGGCGGGCAGTTCGTCGCGACGTGGCGGTGCCAGGACGGCTACGCCAGCATCACCACGAACACACGGAAGGCGTGGGACGACCTGCGGGCCTGGATGGACCGGGACGGCATGGCCGGCGACCTCATGGACGACCAGTACAACGACCACTTCGTCCTGCGGGGAGAACATTCAGCCCACATCGAGGAACTGGTCCAGGCGTGGGCGATGCTGCACACCCGGCAGGAGATAACCGAGTTCGGCCAGTCCAACCACCACCCGTGGGGTCCGGCGGCGACGGCCGACGAGATCCTGGACAACGAGCAGCTGTGGGGCCGGGGATACCTGACCACCGCTGAGTCCGCAGACGGCGGCCCGTCCCTGGTCTACCCGGGCGACCCGTACCGCCTGACCGAGTTCCACCAACCGGTACGCCGTCCGGCGCCGTCGCCAGGGGAACATAACGCTGAAATCCTGGGTGGGATACTGGGTCTTTCGTAGGGGAATTTTGTCAGAATCAGGATTTTCAAGATTACAGGATTGGCAGGATTTGGGGATGTAATCCTGAAAATATTAAAATCCGGCAAATCCTGATTCTGACGAGTGTGCAGGGAAATGAACCACGGCAACAAAAACCAGCAGACCGGCCTCGCGCTCCAGGGCATCCGGGTGTTGGATTTCACCTGGATACACGCCGGGCCGTCGGCCACGCGGATCCTCTCCGACCAGGGCGCGGAGGTCATCAAGGTCGAGTCCAACAACGCGCTGTCGGTGGTGGGCGGGCCGGCGTCGGCCACGGCCCGGGGGCTGGGCCAGCGGCACAACTGGAACGCGGGCAAGCTGTCCATCTCCCTGAACATGAAGACGCCCCAGGGTATCGACATCGCCAAGCGGCTGGTTGCAGTGTCCGACGTGGTGGCGGAGAACTTCAGCGGGCGGGTGATGCCCTCGTGGGGGCTGGATTACGATTCCATACGACCCATCAACCCCGGCATCATCATGCTGAGCATGTCCGGTTTGGGCCGCACCGGGCCGTGGAAGGACCGGGTAAGCTACGGCCAGACGCTCCAGGCCTGGTCGGGGTTCACGCAGTTGACCGGGTTTCCCGACACCGACCCCAGTGGGCCGGCCAGCGCGTACAGCGACGCCGTGGGCGGCATGGCCGGCGCGCAGGCGGTGCTGCTGGCGCTGATCCACCGGTCCAGAACCGGCCGCGGGCAGTGGCTGGACGTCTCGCAGTTCGAGTCGCTGACGTCCCTGCTGGAAACTCTGGCGCTGGACATGAGCGTGAACGGATCAGCGGCGGTATCGACCCGTACCGGCAACCGCCTGCCGCATGGCGGCGGCGCGCCCCACGGCACGTACCGGTGCCGGGGAGAGGACCGGTGGGTTGCGATCACAATCTTCTCCGATGAGGAATGGCGCGCCTTCGTGGACGCGCTGGGACGCCCGCAATGGGCTGCCGACCCACGGTTCGCGGACAGTGACGCACGCGAGCGGAACGCTGACGCGCTGGATGCGCTCGTGGAGTCCTGGACCCGGGAACACACTGCGGAGGAAGTGATGAGCCGGCTGCAGGCCGCGGGTGTCGCCGCCGGCGTGGTGCAGACGGGGGAAGACTTGTCCAGGGATCCGCAGTTGAAGGAGCGGGAATTCTTCCGGCGTGTTCCGGATCACCAGGGTGAGCTTCGGACCATCGAAAGCGCCCCCTACAAGCTGTCCCGCACTCCAGGCAGCGTTACCCGGGGCGCGCCGGCGTTCGCGGCGGACATGACCTACGTGCTTCGAGAATTGCTGGGGATGTCCGACGACGAGGTGGATGAGTGCGCCATCGCCGGAGCGTTTGACTGAGCCAGGAGCCTCATGCCGGAGACTGCGAGCCGGGGAACTACGGTCAAGCAGCGTCTGCGGACAGTATCAACTGGGCCGTCGCCTGGGCATCCACCATCGCGCCGGCAAGATCCGGCAGGACGACTTCGCTCTTCGGTTGCAGGTAGAGGAATACCACCTCGCGGACCGGCTTGCCGGTGATCTGGGCGATGGCGTGGGCGTAGGCTCCGCCCTGGAGACGGTAGCGGTCGATGACCTCCGGCAGTTGCTCCTCGGTCACGGAGTCGGTCTTGTAGTCGACCACCACCAAGCCGTTTTCCTCTTCGAAGAGCAGGTCGATGAATCCATGCAGCGAACCGTCGCCGACGGGCGCGGCCACCGGAACCTCGCGCCAGATTCGCTGCGACGCCACGGCACGGCGGACGATGTTGCTCTGCACGGCGACTTTCGCCAGCCGGGCGATCTCCTCTTGCCGGTCGGGCACCCCCTCGGCGACGGCCTGCGCCCGGGCCCGGTGCTCGACGCCGGCGCCGGTGGCAAGGTCAATGGACTGTAACACCGCGTGCACTGCCCGTCCCACCGAGGTGCCCGCCCGGCCGCGACGCCAGGGTTCGGGGCTGTCTTGCTCTTCCTCCTCATCCCGGTATGCCCGGGAGAGGCCGGTGGCGGCCACGAACTGGGGGCGACTGAGTTCTGCAACGGCGCGTTTCCGGTCTTCTACCCATCGGTCCAGGTACTCCGTGGAATGGAGGGATTCATCGATCACCGGGCGTTGGTCCTGAACAGAGGCGGGTTGCGTTTCAGCCAACGCGGCCGATTCGTCGAGTTCGACGGGTTGCCAGAGATACTCGCGGCCCTCCATATACTCCGCGATCACTGCCGCAGTTGTTTTCTGGCCCCTGGCCGGACGTCTCATACTGAGCACCAGGTGGTCCCGGGCCCGGGTGGTCGCCACGTACATGAGGCGGATGTGCTCTGCGGCGGACATGCGGTTGTCAAGTTCAACCAGATCTTCGAAACCGGGAGTGGCGAACCGCGCATTCGCGGAACCAACTCCAACCTCGACCCGACCGCTGCCCCGGTCCACGATGACGGGATTGCCGCCCGACGCCGGCGCCGAATTGATGCCGGTGAGTATCACCACGGGGAACTCCAGACCTTTGGAGCCGTGGACGGTCATCACCCGCACGGCATCCTCGTCAGATTCGGGCACCGGCGTCTCGGTGACGCGGGCGCCTTCTGCAATCTGATCGTCCACCCACTGGAGGAAGGCGCGCAGCGTGCCCCCGCCGGCGCGGCTGAATTGTCCCGCCTGTTCCACCAGGAACCGATAGCGGCGCCACTGCTCCCGCATCCTGGGGTGTCCGACGGCCGATTCCATCAACTCACGCTCGCGGACGAACCGGTCGATCAGCGCGGCGGTGGATTCGTCCAGGCGGGCGCGGTGGAATGAACGCAACACTTCAAAAGCGCTCAGCACCACCGCGTCGCCTCGGTCGGGCGACCCGTTGCCCAGGTAGTCGAAACTCCCGCCCCTGGCGCGATGACGCAGCAGGTCAACGTCGCTGCAAGCGAAAGCTGGCGAACGGAGCGCGGCCACCGTGGCCACCTGGTCAGCGGGGTCGTCGATGGCTTTCAGGCAGTTCAGCAGGTCGCGGATCTCCTGGGTCTCAAACACCAGGGACGCGCTCTCCAGGCGGTAGGGTATGTCCGCCGCTTCCAGCCCGCGCTCCAGCGCCAGCAATCCGGTGCGGCGGGGCATGAGGATGCACACATCCGAATAGCGCACCGGGCGGTAGGTCTCGCAGCCGTTGTTGTCGGTCGCCGGTTGGTCCAGGGTTTCCCACTGCTCGGCGACCATCTGGCGGAGCAGCAGGCCGATCTCGTGGGCTTCTTCCTGTCGAATTTCTCCTATGGGAGCGTCTACGGCTTCGTCGCCCAACGTCCACACTCGGGGGCAATACAGGTTTCCAGTGTCACCGACCCAGTGGGCGGACATTGCGTCGTACCCGGCCTGGGAGTTGCTGTCATCGTCACCGTCGCCAAGGGGCTCTTGCATCCACTGCTCGAACAGGTGGTTGACCCAGCCGATGACGGGTCTCTGGGAGCGGAAGTTATGCACCAGCTTGAGGGTGCGGCCGCCGGACTGCTCCATGCTCGATTGCAGGCGTTTCATCTGCCCGACGTCAGCGCGGCGGAAACGGTAGATCGATTGCTTGGGATCCCCGACCACGAACAGCTTGCCCGGCTCTGGGCTGACCTGATCCCACGGGATGGGCGGGTGCGGGTCAGAGGTTTCGGAGTGGGCGGGCGCGGCCAGCAGCATGGCGATTTCGGCCTGGATCGGGTCGGTGTCCTGGGCCTCGTCGATCAGCAGATGGGTGTAACGGTTGCGGAAGTAGTCGCGGACGCGCGGGTTGTCGCGCAGCAGTTCGCGGGCCCACACCAGCAGGTCGTGAAACTCCGCCCGACCCTCGGCGCGGCGCTGGCTCGCATATTCCAGGACCGTCTGCCGGAGATCTTCGAGAATGGGCATCAGGGCCGTGCGGCGGGCGTTTTGGATCTCCTCATTGGCCTGCTGGTCCAGCTCGCTGAGAATGTCTTTCAGCGCGGCGCAGGCATTTCTGCCGGTGTCCGGGTCGATGTGCCAATCTCCCTGGCGGCCTTGGCGCTGGCGCAGGGGGAGAAGGCCGAGCAAGAGGCGGTAGTCGTCGGCCGGGCCGGTGACGGTTGCCGGTTCGTGGCGGAGCAGAGCCAGTCGGTTCTGGACGTGGTCGTACAGCGGGTCGCCCGGGCCGTTCTTCGAGTAGCGGCACAGCCTTTCCAATTCGGGCGCCGCCTCAAGGATTGGTTCCATAGCGGACGGCTGCGGATTTCCCGAAGCGCCGAAATCAACGTCGGCCAGGTCGCTGTAGTTTTGGTGGAACGCCCGGGCTATGGTTCTAAGGTGGTTCAGGGTCAAGCCCAGGGTCAGGGCCAACGCCAGATGGGGCGCCATGTCGGTTTCGCCATCGAGATGGCGGTCCAGCCATCCGCGCCACTCCTCCTCGAATTTGATGCCGGCGAGGATCTCGTCGCTGGTCTCGAAGGACGGCGGCAAACCGGCCTCAAGGGGGCGTTCGCGCAACAGGCCGCCGGCGAAAGCGTGGAGGGTGCAAATGTCCGCCTGGTCCAGGTCGGCGATACCCTGGCGGCAGCGGTCGCGCTCGGCCTGGGTACGCCCATCGTCGCCGGACGCTTTCTCCAATTCGGCGCGGATGCGATCCCGCAGCTCGGCGGCGGCGGCTTCGGTGAAGGTGATGGCGGCGATGTGATCCAGGGTGGTCGTCCCGGTGGCAACCAGGTTGGTCACTCGCTGGACGAGGCTGGTGGTTTTGCCGGTGCCGGCGCTGGCCTCGACAAAGAGCGTCGCGCCCAGGTCCTCGGCGATGTCTTTCCTGGCATCGGCATCGACGGGCACCAAGGCCGCGGGCCGGTTTCCCGAAGTTGCCCCCTGCGTTGAAGTCATCAGTCACCCTCCCCGTCGGGTTCTGCCAGTTGCAGGTAGCCGGCAACGACGGTATCGGACTTCTTCCGCTCCCAGAGATCGGCGCGTCGCGCTGGGCAGACGGCGTCAAAATCGCAATACTGGCAATTGGATGGCCCGTAACGGGCCGGCGGACCGGGATTGGCGGGGAAGATTCCCCCGTTAATGCCGTCCACGATGCTGGCCACCCCTTGTCGAAATCTCTCGGCGACGGATTCGTCTGCCATGTTGAAATGCGCGGAGGGGGCGAACTGAAATCTACCCCGGTTGGTGCTGAACCAGTAGGCGGCGGAAACGGAGTCCGCTTCGGGGAACAGGGCGCGAGCCGCGAGCGAATAAACGGCAAGTTGCAGCCGGCGACCCTGATCGATTGGGTCGTCGTCCAGGCCTTTGTATGGGTCCGCGCTGCCGGTCTTATAGTCGACCACCAGGACCCTCTGGCCGTCGCCGCTGATGTCGATGCGGTCGATCATGCCCCGGAAACGGATCCCAGTGTTGGGGTCGATAACATCCGTTGAATCGCCGGCGAATCCGAACCTGGTCTCGACTCGAACATCCGCCGTTTCGCTGGCCTCACGCAGTATTGAGTCCGCTTCGAGGAAGGTGTCCAGGTCGGATAGAATTTCGGTTTTGACCATGTCCCACAGCAGCCGTTTGCCGGTCACGCCATGGGTTTCCGCTTCCTGAAAGCTCCGAGCCGCGATGCGCATCAGCCGCTGGCGGTCAGCGGGAGCCCAGGGTTGCCCGGACGCGGGGAGATGGCCGCCATGTCGGCTCTCCCGGATGAACCGCTCGAGGATTTCGTGGCCCAGCGTGCCGCGGTCCAGGGCGCTGATGGAGAAAATTTCTTCGGGAGTGTCCAGTGCGCCGAGCCTGAGCACGTAGGCCAGGAAATAGCGGTACGGGCAGGCCGCCCAGGTCTCCAGGGCCGTGGGGGAAATGGGCGCGCCGTCGGGGCGGATGCCGAAGGTGTCGATCCCCTTGATCCCCGACAGGTTCCCGTCGTATTCGGTCAGTTGGCGCAGGGAGCGCTGGCGGGCCAGCCGGCAGGCGCGGGCCATGGGATCCCTCCGGGCGTAGGGATGGTTGTGAAGGGCTCGCCCGTCACGTCGCCATTCCAGCAGTCGCTTGCGCCGAAAATCCGTTCCGTCCGCCAGGGCAATTTCATCGGTATTGGCGAGGGCCTGTTGGGGCGAATCATCAACGGTGAACCAATCGTGATCGCGCAATCCACCGAGAGCGCCGCTGCGCACCGGAGTCCCCGCCAACTGCGACGCTTGTTCCAGGAACCAGCGCGACGGGTACGCCTGCCGTTGGGATGCAGCGTCGGCCACCGGGTACGTCAGGGTGCGACGGGTGGCCGAGGCGACGGCGGCGAGATATTCGTACCGCTCCTCCGCCATGCGCATCTGGATACGGTCGCGGCCGCCGGCGGCGGACCAGTCGGGCTCCGTCAACAAAGGGTCGCGCCGCGGCGACGGCGGGACCGCTCCTTCAATCATGCCCACCAGCCAGACGGCGTCGAAGGTCATGCCGGCCGCTCCCGCAAAAGAGGACACGAACACGCCCTGCCCGGTTGGGCCGAGGTGTCCGAAGGGGGTCTGCATCATCTCCGCGACCATCTGGCGGAATGCGGCCAGGGTGGCGCCGTTGTGCACGCTGTCCGCCGCGGCAAACTCATCAAGTTGTCTCTGGATGCGCTCCCGAGCATCGTCGTCGGACCCGTTGGTATCGGTCGACAGGTAGCGGTTCAACAGGTCTTTGGCCCAATCCGCGAACACTTTCCAGGATGAGCCATCATCCGGCGGGACGAGGGCTTCGACGAGTTGGTCCATGAAGGCACGGATGTTTTGCGCGACGACGGCTTCTGATCTCATGCCACGGGCGCGGGAGGCGCTGGTTTCGCCGTCGGTTTCCCGACGGTCAGCGTCTGCGATCAGCCGTTGGGCGTGGGCGTCGAGCCGGTTCCGCCACTGCCGCCGGCCGCTGACGATGCCGGCCTTGCGGGTAACCACGTCCCACCGGCTGGGGCTGAAACTCGCGGCCGCATCGACCGGGTTCTCGGCAGCCGGGTTACGGACGGGGCAACTGCTCAGCCACGCCATGACCTCAGATCTCGGGAACTGGCCGCCGCACAAATCCAGCAGGCCGGTCAGGGTGCGGCCAACGCCGGTGCCGGCCAGCGTCTCGCGGTCGGGTCCGGCCATCGGGATCCCGGCCATGCGCAGCTCGTCGCGGATCAGGGAGCCGTAGGGGTCGGCCATGCGATAGAGGATGGCCATGCGGTGCAACGGCGTGCCGCGCTCGTTGACTTCCCGCATTATCTGCCGGATAACCCACCGAAGTTCGTCGTGGGCGGTGGGCGCGACGTGCAATCGGGCGGAGCCGGCATGCAAAGGCGTTTCTGATTCGGCGCTCGCAGCCGTTACCGGCGAGCCAATTTGCCGCCGCAGCCTGGCCGCCAAATCCTGGGTCGACTCGTCGGCTACCGCGTCTCCGGTGGTCCCCAGGATGACGGTGCACCGATGGTGCGCAGCCAGGGATTGCATCAGCTTGACTTCGCCCGGCGAAAGGCCGTGGGGCAGGTGGAAGATGACCAGTCCCAGGTCGTCCAATCCGGGGGCGGCGCCGGCGGTCACCGTTGCCGCGGCCGCCTCGGCCAGGTCCTCCGCGTCGTACCATTCACCGGCGGTAAGCCGGCGAAAATCGTCGTACAGGCGGGCCATCTCGCCGGCGATGCCGCCGCGGGAGGCGAGAGCGGAACGCAACGCTTCGTCGGCGCTGCGGAGTTGGCGGAAGGCGGCGCGGACGCTGGATTGCGTGCTGGGGTGCTCGGATACGTCGCGCAAAGGGCCGTCGGTTTGCGCCAGCGCCCGCCGCACCGCCAGGTTCTCCAGCACGCCGGTCAGCGGCTTGCGTCCCTGTTGCTCCAGGGCGGCCGCGCCCAGCAGCTCGGACAATACCGCCACCGGCATGAACCGGACATTGGCGAACCCCGCGCGTCCCAGCTCCTGGCGCAGGGCCAAGCCGGCGTACCGCGTCGGGGTGACCACGGTTACCGGAGCAAGAACGTCGTCACGCTGCTCTTCTTTGATGAGCCGCCAGAGTTCCCGGGTCAGCTCCGGAGACAGGCAGTCCACGATGAGACGGGGTTGGCCGGCATTTCCAGCTTGGTGCATAGGATCGTCCGTCGTCATTGTCAGAATCAGGATTTGCCGGATTTTGGGATTTTCAGGATGTTCATAAATCCCGGAAATCCTCTGATCCTGGTAATCCTGATTCTGACGTTCCCCCGCGGCAAACTGGGTATGCGTGAGGCTCAGTTGAGGTTGAAACGGGCGGCGGGTACGGGCTCCATCACCCCATGGTCCGGCAACGGCCACGCCGGTTGGGTGGAGCCGCGGTTGGTGTCATAGGGCGCGCGCCGCTCCGGTTGGGAAGGGTGGATGGGGCCGTAGAGGAGGCTCACCGCAGTGTCCATGGTTGCCGCATCGGCGTTGGAACGGTTGACGACGATGCCTTTTTCCAGCGACGCCACCGGAACGCCGTCACGGAACACGATCCGGTTGCCCGGCTGGGCCGGCACCCGCTCGCCCGGCGTGACGATGCCCACCAGGTTCAGCGGATCGCAGGCCGAAACGACTTCCAGTCTGCCGGCGGCAGGGGCGCGGTGCGC
This sequence comes from Dehalococcoidia bacterium, assembly GCA_965207585.1. Lineage (GTDB taxonomy): Bacteria > Chloroflexota > Dehalococcoidia > Lucifugimonadales > UBA3495 > Bin87. The sequence continues at coordinate 1,948,397 of CBDBMT010000003.1, forward strand.
TTCCCGCAGCGCTGGGACGGCGTCGGGCAGGGCAAACTGCTCGCCGACGAAACCGGAGACGAACCGCCCGCCCCTGATCTCGCCCCGGGCCTCCAGCCGGCGGTAGACACTGGCCAGATCCCGCCAGCGTGGGGCCATCCTTTCCCGGGCCATCAACTCGGGGAACACCACGCCGTAGCGGTGCAGCAGTTGCATGGCTTTGGCTTCCAGGGGGTCTTCCACCGGGTCGAGAGACTCCAACAGGGACCACCTCCCGGCGCTGAATTCCCGCTGCGAGCGGGGCTGGCGTGACGCCGGGGGCTGGCCGTTGCCGGGATTGGCGCGCGCGGAAACGGGTCCACGGTTGCGATCGCGGGCGCCGTTGGCGCGTTTCCGCTCCGGGCGGCCCCGGTTCGGCTTCCCGTTGATCCGGGCGCGGAGGGGGACAATGCTGTCCGAAGTTACCAGCCCGTTGGCCGCCAGCGTCCACAGGGCCTCCTCCACGTCCGACGGCAGGCGTCGGGTGCGGGCGATCAGGTCAGCCTGGAAGCAGGCACCCCGGGTGGACAGTATTTCGAGAATTTCAGCCCCCGCTCCCTTCAAATTGGCGACGCTCTCGGGGATCGGGTCCAATAGCCAATCCAGGGACTCGCGCAGGGACAGGGTGATGCTGGAGGCGCGGGTCAGGGGAGCGGCTCGCGGGTTGGAGCCGATGCCGGACGCGGCGCTGTTCGCCCGGGAGAAACGCCCCCAAGCCACCTCCCCACCGGTGCACAGCCGGTCCAGCAACTCCGGGGCGTAGTCGGCAACGCGGCGCGCCAGCAGCTCCGGTTCCCACGCGGCGGCGGCGGTCTCGAACCCCTGGAGCTTGTCGATGACGTCCAGCAGTCCGCCCTCGCCGGCGGTTTCCCAACCCGCGGCCGCGTGTTGCCACTGGAACAGGAAACGCAGGAACGATGCTTGCGAAACGGGTTCGACCTCCCGCCGCAGACGGCCCACGGTGGCGCGGTGGATGCGGGCGAGGATCCGGCGGTCGCAGAATTCCTCGTCGTCAACGCCGGGGCGGAAACTGCCGCGCAGGACCAGTCCCTCGTTTTCCAGTCCGATTACGGCAGTGTCGACGTCGGATACGGACAGGCAGAGCAGTCCGGCCATTTCGCCGGCGGTGAAGGGGCCGGAGGATTCAGCCCAGCCCCGGACGAGGCGCAGTACGGCGTCCTCCCGCTCGATTGCATCACCGGCGCCTCCGGAGGACGGGGGCAGCAGGCTGACCTTCCCTTCCAACGCTGCATCAGGGTAGGCGGCGGAGACGAGGCGGGCGTGCTCGGCGGCCAGCCAAAGAGTCGCGCCGTCCGCATGGACCAGGCGCAGCGCCCGTCCCGCCCGGGCCAAGTCGTCCAGCCAACCGAGGAGCATCTCCCTGGTGGCCATCTCCGTGCGCGAGGCCAGCTCATCCAGGGGAGCGACGCCCAGGGTCAGCAGGGCGTCGTGAAGTTCCTCAGCGTCACGGATGGCCGGCCAGGCGTAGGCCGACTCTTCGCGGATGGCGTCCGGGTCCAGCGCGGACAGGTCGCGGGCGTCCTCGGGGAGGGCGCGGCGCAGGGAGACGGCCCGGGCCCGTCGCTCTTCCAGGGGCGCGTCGTCCAGAAAGGCGTAGGGCATGGCGTTGAGGATCTGGTGAGCGAACACCGAAGGCTGCACGGTGTCCTTGGCGAATACCTCTATCTCGCCGGAACGGATGGACGCCAGGACACTCTTCAGACCTTCCAGGCTCATGGCCTCGGTGAGACAGTCGCGGGTGGTCTCGAACACCAGGGGGTGGTCCGGCGGCTCGATGTCACCGGGCGCGGCGTTGTCCTGGCACTGCACCTGGGCCGGGAACACGGCGGCCAGCAGGTCATCGGAGCGCATCCGTTGCAGCGGCGCCGGCACCTTCTTGCCGCCGGAATGCCGGAGCAGGGCCAGGAAGCGGGAAGCGTTCCAGCGCCAACGGGTTCCGTACAAGGGGGCCTGGAAAATCGCCTGTGTGAGAACCTCCTCCACCGTGTTGGGGGACAGGTAGTTGAACACGTCGCCCAGGGGGAAGGCCATGCTGGGTCCCAGGGAGAAGTTCAATCCATCGTCGGTGGCCGAGGCTTGGAGCTCGAAGTCGAAGGTGCGGCAGATGCGCTTCCGCAGGGCCATGCCCCAGGCCCGGTTGATGGCCGCGCCGAAGGGAGCATGGATCACCAGTTGCATTCCGCCGCTCTCGTCGAAAAACCTTTCGGCGACCACCCGGCCGGCGGTGGGCACCACGCCCAGGACACGTTTCCCCTCCACGAGGTAGGCCACCAACTGACGGGCGACCTCCGGCGACACGCCGGCTTCGGACACCAGCCACGCTTCGGCGTGCTGCGGATTGTCGAGGAGGCGGTCGATGCCGTCCCGGAGTTGCGTAATTTCGTCGGAGAGTTCCCAGGTGCGGCCGGGGGCTTCCCCAAGCCAGAATGGGATGGTCGGCAGGTTGCCCTGGGCGTCTTCGACCCGAACCCGCCCGCTTTCCACGCGGCGGACTTTCCAGGGAGTGTTGCCCAGCAGGAAGATGTCGCCGGCCATGCTCTCGATGGCGAAGTCCTCGTTAACAGTGCCCACGAAAGTGCCGTCCGGGTCGGCCACCACGTCGTAGTCAGCGTTGTCGGGAATGGCCCCGCCGCTGGTCAGGGCGGCGAGGCGGGCGCCCCGGCGTCCTTTCAACTGGTGGTTGATGCCGTCCCGGTGCAGATGGGCGCCGTTGCGTCCCAGGCGGGGAGCGAATCCCTGGGAAAGCGAACCGACCACCTGGTCGAACTTGTCCCGGGGCAAGTCGCGGTAAGGATAGGCCCGCCGGCACAGCTCGAACAACTCGTCCTCGTCCCAGTCTTCGGAGGCGCAGGCGGCCACCATCTGTTGGGCCATCACGTCCAGCGGCCAGGAGGGAATGGCAAAGGTGTCCAGGTTGCCTTGCAGCAGCGCACGGGACAGCGCGGCGCACTCCAGCATTTCATCCCGGGTCAGGGGGAACAGCTTGCCTTTGGGCACGCCGCCGACGGTGTGTCCGGAGCGGCCCACCCGTTGCACCAGCAAACCGATGGAGCGCGGCGAACCAATCTGGCAGACCAGGTCGATCTCGCCGATGTCGATGCCCAGCTCCAGCGACGCGGTGGCGACACAGACCTTCACCTGTCCGTTTTTCAGCTTCTGCTCGGCGTCCCAGCGGGTGGCCCGGGACAGGCTGCCGTGGTGGGCGACGACCGCTTCTTCTCCCAGACGGGAAGAAAGCTGGTGGGCGACTCGTTCCACCAGGCGGCGGGTGTTGACGAAGACCAGGGTGATGGCGTGGGTCTCGGTGAGTCCGGCGATGGCGTCCAGGGTCTCGCCCCAGATTTCGTGGGTGGCGATGGGGCCAAGCTCCTGCTCCGGCAGCTCCACGGACAGGTCAATCTTCCGGCGGCTGCCCGTGTCCACGACCACGCAATCAGGATTGCCGTCGGCGTCAATGTGCCGGTTGCCCACCAGGAAGCGGGCCATATTCGACAGGGGCCGCTGCGTTGCGGACAGACCGATGCGGGTGATGGGCTCCTCGGAAAGCTGGCACAGGCGCTCCACAGACAAGGCGAGGTGCGCGCCGCGCTTGTCGTCGGCCACGGCGTGGATCTCGTCCAGGATCAGCGTATGGACGTGCTTGAGCCCCCGCCGTCCGCTCTCCGATGTCAGCAGGATGTACAGCGACTCGGGGGTGGTGATGAGGATATGCGGCGGCCGCTTGGCCAGTTTCTGCCGCTCTGATGCCGGGGTGTCCCCGGTGCGCACCGCCGTGGTTATCCGGGGTATCGGGGTTCCGTTCTCCTCGGCCAGCGCGGATATCTCTTCCAACGGGGTCGCCAGGTTTTTCTGGATGTCGTTGGACAGGGCTTTGAGGGGCGAAACGTAGACCACCTGCGTGGCGTCGGGCAGCTCGGCGTCCATGCCCTGCCGCGCCAGCTGATCGATGCAGGTGAGGAAGGCGGTGAGGGTCTTGCCCGACCCGGTGGGGGCGGCGATGAGCGTGTGCCGCCCCTGGGCGATGGCCGGCCAACCGGCAGCCTGGGCCTCCGTCGGCGCGTCGAACCGGCCGCGGAACCAGCGTTGAATGACGGGATGGAAGGAGGACAGGGGCATGGCTGGAATTTTAACACAGCGCGGCGGGCGAGCATCCCCTCTCGTGTCAGAACCGATGGTGATAATGAAGGCCGCCACCGCTTGGGGGATCCAGGCCTGACTGATACAGTTGAGCCACGACATCCTCGCGCCACCTGGCCGAGAAAATCAGCGAGAATGCCGCCTCCGAAAACCCGCCAGCGTAAAAATCGCGCATGTCCGCGTCCACGGGAGAAATCATGGCAGTTGCAAACGATGGCAACGAACTTTACGAGGTCATCCTTATCGAATCGGACGACGACTTTGCGGTCATTTGCCCCGGCATCCCCGGCGCTGTTTCCCAGGGTAGAGACCGGGAGGAGGCGCTGAAGATGATTGCCGACGCAATGGCCGCGTGCCGGATGTATCCCTTGCCGGGAGATGACATACCGGAGCGTCAGGCCGAACTGCGTGAACTGGGTAAGGCCAAAATCGTGGAACTGGTGGCAGAATGTGAGCAAGAGGGTCTGGAGTATTACGTTTGCGAGGTGGCTCCGCAGCTGATGCAACCACTTGTTACGGCAGAGTAATCAATGCCGCCTACATACCGGGGATCAACCGACGGGAACTGTTGCGTATTATCCGTCGTCTCTATTTCACGGAATCCGAGGTTGGCGGCCACACAGTTTTTCGGCACGAGCGGCTGGGATTGATGACTTCAGTTCCGCGACATCCTGGCGACATATCTCCCAGAACGGTCGGAAGCATCATCCAACAAATCGGCCTGACCCGCGCCGAGTTTGACGAGGCCCGCCGCCGGCGGGGGCGAATACCGGAGCGGTTCCAGGAGTGAAGTCTCCATCGCCAATAGGGAAGGAAGAAAGACAATGCCAAGCACAAACGATGACAACGACCTTTACGAAGTCATCCTCATCTACTCCGGCGTTGGCTATGCGGCAATCTGCCCCGGCATCACTGGCGCCGTGTCCCAAGGGGTTGACCAGCAGGATGCGCTGGCGATGATTGCCGACGCCATGGCCATGGGCCAGATGTATCCTCTGCCCGGCGAGGACGACCCGGCTCGCCAGGCCGAGCTGCGCGAACTGGGGAAAGCCAAGATCGCCGAACTGGTAGCAGAATGCGAGCGCGACGGCTGGCAGTACGAACTCCATCAGGTAACGCCGCAGCTGATAAGCCCGCCAGTATCGGCGGGATAACCGGATGCCGCCGTACATCCCCGGGGTCAATGTCCGCGAAGTCATCAGGCTTCTACGCAGGCTGAATTTCATCGAATCGGAAGGCGGTAACCATACGGTCTTCCGGCACGAGCGGTTGGGATTGGCGACTTTTGTTCCAAGACACCGTGGCGACGTTGACCCGGTAACCATGGGTTCCATTCTCGTGCAGGTCGGCTTGACCCGCGCCGAGTTTGACGAGGCCCGCCGCCGGCGGGGGCGAATACCGGAGCGGTTTCGGGAATGAGTGACCCACGCTACCGAGGCTCCGGCTCTGGAGCCTCCGGCGGTTTGGCCGCCAGCGCCAGGATACCCGCCAGGAACACTGCCACGCCGAAGAACGTGAACGGGATCCGGTAGCTGTCGAAAGAGTCGAACATGAAGCCGGCGATGACCGGACCCAGCGCCTGGCCGCCCACCTGCACCGACATCGTCAGGCCCCGGATGGTGCCCAGATTCTGCCGCCCGTAGTAGTCCGCCCACACCAGGCGGATCAGCAGGTGCAGGCCGCCCACGCCGAACCCGACTCCCGCCGCCGAGATTATCTCCGGCAACACCCAATCGCTCATCACCGTCCCCGCCGTTGCCAGAGCGACAACAAAAGCTGCGGACATCATCAGGTAGCGGATAGGCATTCGACGCGCCAGGGCCGCCCAGAAGACGCTTGCCGGCATCTGGGCCAGGGCGAAGGTGCTCGCGCTGATTGCGGCCAGGCGCGGGTCCACTCCCTGGTTGATGTAGTGGGACACCTGGTGCAGGCTCACCCCCGCCTGGACCATCATGCCGGCCCCGGAGAAGATCGCCAGGATCCAGAACGCCCGCGTGCGCAGCGCCTGCCCCACCGTGAAGTTGGTCTCGGTGAAGCCACCTGACTCCCCGGAACCCTTGGCAACCTCGGAGGCCGAGTTGGCCGAGGCATCCCGCGCCGGGGCCGGGTCAGGTTCCAGTCCCATGTCCTCCGGGCGTCTTGCCACCAGCAGCAGCGACGGGACAACCCCCAGCGCCAAAGTCAGAATCCCCAGGGTGACCCACGCCGTTCGCCAGTCGAACCCGGTGATGACCAGCTGCATCGCCCAGGGCACGATGGCCAGGCCGGCGCCCTTGCCCACGGCGTCCACGGCCAGACCCAGCGGGCGCCGCCGGATGAACCAGTTGCTGACCGCAGTGGGCAGCCCGATCTCCAGCGGCCCGGAGAAGATCATCCGCCCCGGAACGTACAGGGCATAGAAGGCCAGCGGATGGGCGACGAAGGCCAGCCCGATCGCCAGCGCTCCGGTGGCGACCGAGCCCGCGCCCAGGATGACGCCCGCGCCGTACTTGTCCAGCCATCTCCCCACGATGGGCGAAATGAAAACCGCGACCAGCCCTCCCAGGCTGACCGCTCCGGAGAACATCCCCACCGACCAACTCAGGGACTGGGTCATGGGAACGACGAACACCGAAAGCGTCGCCACCGCCATGACGGTCCGGGTGGACAGGCTCACCGCCACCCCGTTCGCTACGATTACCCAGCCGTAGTAGAAGGGCAGGGCGCGGGCAAGCCCGGTTCGCCAGGCGGTAGCGTTGGTCATGTCTGATGTCGAAAGCCGGCTCAGGCGTACCCGCTTTCGCAATTTGTCAGAATCAGGATTTGCCGGATTTTATGATTGGACAGGATTGGGAGATCTCCATCACGTAACGGTTCCAATCCTGGTAATCCCTAAATCCCGTAAATCCTGCTTCTGACGATTTACGACGCACTTCAGTCAGCCGCCGACGCCAGCACGTAATCGTCCGCACTCCCGTTCAGGTTCACCTGCCTGCCGTCCTTGATGACGGCGGATAGGTGCTTCCCCTTCTGGAGCACGCTGATGTCCGCGATGGGGTCCTTGTCCAGGATCAGTAGGTCGGCCAGCATTCCCGGCTCAATGGTGCCGAGTTCTCCTTCCAAACCTACGGCGAAGGCGTTGTCCCTGGTGTTGGCCATGATGGCTTCCATGGGAGTGTAGCCGCCGTACTTGACCATGATCTCCATTTCGTTGGCGTGGAGTTCGCCGTAGGGCATCAGCGGGGAGTTGCCGCTGTCGGTGCCGCACAGCACCTTCACGCCCATGGAGCGGGCCTGCTGGAGCATGTTGAAGCCACCCTCAAGGTTGTACTTGATCTGGTCGACTTCCCGGTCGCTGCGCCCGAATTCCCGCCCGACCTCGACGGCGTGCTTCAGGAAGGTTATGGTGGGCATGATGCGCACGCCGTTTTCGGCCACGACCTCCAGGTCGGCCTCGGTGGCGAGGTCGGCGTGCATGATCCAGTCCACGCCGGCCTCGGCGGCGGCGCGGGTGGAGTCAGAGCCCCGGGAGTGGATGGTGATGCGGGCGTTGCGGCGGTGGGCCTCCCCGACGACGGCCTGGAGCTCCTCCTTGGAGATGGTCTGGAAGTCTCCCCAGGTGCTGTCGGCCATCTTGATGAAGTCCACGCCGTGCTTGCACTGGCGGCGCACCTCGGTGATCATCTCGGCGACGGAGTTGGCCAGCACGCCGTTGACGTGCTCGGGCGTGCCCATCCACGACGGCTCGTTGTCGGCGATGCTGCCGTAGGTGACGATGAACCGGCCGGCGCAGTAGATGCGCGGGCCCTCGACCAGGCCGGCGTTGATCGCCTCCCGCAGCGCCACGTCGATGAACCAGGTGCCGCCGGGGATGGACAGGCTGGTCACGCCGGAACGCAGCACCTCGCGTGCGTTGTGCGCCGCCCGGATGGTGGAGAACTCGGCGCTGGTGGTGCCCCGGGCGATGTTCAACCCGGGCATGGCCGGCTGGCCGAAGGACAGGTGGCAGTGGCCCTCGATGAGGCCCGGCATGATCCACTGGCCCGTGGCGTCGATGGTCTCCACGCGCTCCCGGTCTTCGACGTTGACCTGGGGAGGCACCGCGCCGACGCTGAGGATGCGGTTGCCCTGGATCACCACCGTGTCGTTTGCGAACGCCGGCTGACCCGTTCCATCAATGAGAGTGCCGTTGCGGATAATGGTGGTCATTGCGCCGTTGCTGCTCATCGTATCCTCCCTGGGGGTTGGCTTCCCCGTTAGTGGCGTAGGCGGTGCAGATCCAATTGGCCGGTTCGGATGCAGGCTCAGGCGTGGAGCCGGTCGTAGGCTGAAAGACGTTCTATTCCGTGCTCTGCGTCGTATTCCGCGGCGGAAACCAACTGACCCGTCATGGTCTCAGGGGTCTGGAGGGCCATGTACACGGCTACTTCGGCGATGTCGTCGGGCAGCCGCATGCGCTTGTGCACCTCGTCGTCGTAGTCGTCGTTGGGCCGGGTCAGGTTCCAGCCGGGGTCGAGGATGTTCACAGCGATGCCGAAGTCCTTGACCTCGTCCGCCAGCGACTCGCTGAGACGCTCCACCGCCGCCTTGGCGGCTCCATAGGACGCCTGCCCGGCCCGGCCCCGGCGGGCAACGTTCATGGAGGTCAGGTTGACGATGACCCCGGCGCCGCGTTCGATCATGTGAGGCAGGACGGCCTTGCAGGTCATGAAGGTGGTGGTCAGGTTCGACTCCATCACCCGCCGCCACTCGTCCTCAGTGATGTCCAGCACCGTAACCGCGTGGGTCAGGTCGTTGGTGAAGAGACGGTATCCACCCACGTTGTTGACCAGGATATCGATCTTGCCCAGTTCGTTGATGGTCTCCTGGGCGGCCCGGTTGGCGCCTTCGCTGGTGGTCAGCTCGGCGTTGACCGTGTGGGCGCAGCGGCCCAGGGCGCGAATTTCGGAACCGACGGCCTCCAGCTCGGAGGGCGTGCGGGCCACGATGGCAACGTCCGCCCCCTCGCGGGCGTAGGCCAGGGCCATGGAGCGGCCCAAACCGCGAGCGCCTCCGGTGACCAGGGCGACTTTCCCTTCCAGTTGCATTTTCGATCCACCTTTCGGGGAGATGTTACCCGTCCTGGGGGAGAAAGGCGTTGGGGACAACCGCGCTGCCCTGGCCCACGCCGGTGGTATCGCCGCGCTGGTTCTCGACCTTGACGTCCACCGATACGCGGCTGCCGTTCACCTCGCGGCTTACGCCGGTGACCGTCCCCGTGAAGGTGATGGTGTCGCCCGGCCGGACCGGTCGCAGAAACCGCAGGTCGACGGTCCCGGTGTGGTTGAACACGTCGCTGCCGAAGTACCGGCGCAGCAGTTCCAGGGCGAATGACAGCGACATCCTTCCCGACGCCACCGTGCCCTCGGTTCCCAGGGTCTCGCGAGCGGTCTCTTCGTCGGTGAACTGGGAGGCTTCCAATTCTCCCGAGCTGCCCTCGAACAGGTTGATCGCCTCCTGGGTCATTTCCTTTACCAGCGGGGGCAGCGCATCCCCCACCTCATAGGCGCGCACTAGCCTCCCCATTTCTTGCCGACCTCCGTGGGCTGCTTGAGCTCGTGGGTGATGACGCGGTCGATGAGCCGGCCATCTTCGTCGACCGAAACCGCCTCGGTGACGATGTAGTTCTTGCCCCGGCGCAGGTACTTGTCGGCGATCCACGCCCGCACGGTGATCGTCTTGCCGGCCACGGGCGGGTTGTAGCAGTAGAACGCGCAGCGGGCATTGACGGAGCCGGCGTCCCGGTACCTGGCGTTGTACCCTCTCACGTCCACCTTGTGAGAGATGGTTGGGAAGCTGGCCTCCGGGTCCATCACCCCTCGGCGGTAAGTGTCGATCATCTCCTGGGTGAGGAGGTATTGGTACGTCTCGAAGGTCTCACCGACCTCCAGCGCGTCCCAGTCCAGGAGTATTCGCGCATCCGCTTCTACCATTGCTGCACTTCCTTTTTGACATTTGAGAAATCATCCCGTCGTTCCTGCGAAAGCAGGAACCCAGAAAAGCGCCTGCGATATGAACGTTGGTAGGATCTTATCCTCACTGGATTCCGGCTTTCTCCGGAATGACGGCATTTATCAACAGGGCTAGATTCCCCGCCAGGATCGCCGTCCCTCGACCCGTACGAAATGGCCGAAGCCCGGGTCGGGAAAGTGTCCTGCGGAGACCAGAATCTGCTCGTTCTCCAGCATGTCCAGCACCGAATGCCGGGTGCTCCGGGACACGTCCGGCTGGATGTCGAAGATGGGGCACCAGTCGGTGTAATGGGCCTGGGCCGGGTTGTGCGCCACGTCGCCCAGGATGTAGCCTCGCTCGCCGCCGGAGGCGATCATTATCGAGACGTGGCCCGGGGTGTGCCCCGGCGTGGAGACGGTGGTGAGCTCGTCCGTGATCTGGTAGTCGTCGTCGATCAGGTCGATAAAACCCAGACCCTCCAGGGGCATCACCTGGTCGCGCACGTGGGTGGCGCCGGCCAGCACGTCGGGCTGGGTCCAGTAGTCCCAGTCCTTCCTCGGTACGAGGTAACGGGCGTTGGGGAAGTTCGGCTTGCCGTCGGTGAGGTTCCAGCCCACGTGGTCGGGATGCAGGTGGGTGTGAACCACCAGGTCGACGGCTTCCGGATCGACGCCCTTGGCGCGCATGTCGGTCATGAGCGTGCCGTCGGGGGCCTGCAGGCCGGTATCGACGATGATCAGTTTGCCCTGGGAGCGGACGCCCGTGGTTCCGTACCGGCTCCTGACCTGGTCGTGCTCGTCCAGCAATTCGGGAAATTCCCGCCATTGTTCAATGGTGGTATCCGGGAACGGGATCAAGGGAGAGCGGACGGGCCCGCCGTCGTTCAGGGCCAGCAGTTGAACATTGCCGACGGTGGTTGTGTAGTTGGGCATATTGGCATTGCCTCGCGATGAGTGGGCCGTCTAGTGGCGTATCCTTCCGGGCAACATATTACCCAAAAACCGGGTCATGTCGATAGGAACCACCGGCGTCCTCCAGGGCCTTTCCAAAGTCCCCTTTCGCCCGCTCATGGTGAGCCTGTCGAACCATGCTCTGCTCCTCTCCGACCATCCTTCGACAAGCTCAGGATGAGCGGATCAGGCGCTCGGTCTGGCGGGGATATGAGTACGAAAAGCGTCGTTATGTAATCTGTATGTTGTTGCAATCGTCAGATTGACAACGATAATCAACACTGCAATAATCGCTAGCACTTTAATTGCCGCTCAAAACTCCCGGCAAATCACCCTGAATGGAGGGAAGAACTTTGTTCACCAAGTACAGGCTATTGGCGCTAACCATGGTGATGGTCATCGTAACGGTCATCGCCATCGCGGCCTGCTCGCCGGCCGAACCCCAAGTGATCACGGAGCAGGTTGAGGTCACGCGCGTCGTGACCGAGCAAGTCGAAGTCGAGAAGGTTGTTGAGAAACCAGTCGAGGTCGAAGTAGAAAAAGTAGTCGAAAAGGAAGTCGAAGTCGAAAAGATCGTCGAAAAAGAGGTTGAGGTCGAAAAGGTTGTCACGGAGCAGGTGGAAGTCACCCGCGTCGTCGAGGTGATGGCTCCCGAGGGACCGAAAGACCCCGTCATCTTCGGTGACTTGAACTGGTCCAGCGCGCTGCTGCAGAACCGCATCGCCCAGTACATCGTTGAGAAAGGATACGGCTATCCCACTGACGTGAAGTTCGGCGCGACGCTGCCCCTGTTCCAGGGCCTGAAGAACGGCGACACCCACGTGACTATGGAAATCTGGCTGCCCAACCAGGATGAGGCCTGGAACGCCGCCCGCGAGGAAGGCGCCGTGCTGTCCGTCGGTCAGAGCTTGGGCAAGGACTGGCAGTCCGCGTTCGTCATCCCGGCCTACTTGCAAGAGCAGTACCCGGAACTGGACAGCATTGAAGACCTGAAGGACCAGCAGTACAAGGACCTGTTCAAGACGGCCGAGAGCGGCGACAAGGCGCGCCTGGTGTCCTGCATCATCGGCTGGGCCTGCGAGACAGTGAATGCCGCGCAGATCTCGGGGTACGGCCTCGACGACCACGTGCACATCGTCAACCCCGGCGACGGGGCCGCCCTGAACGCCGACCTTTACGGCGCCTACGAGCGGGAAGAGCCCTGGCTGGGCTACCAGTGGGGCACCAACGACCCCGCCTTGAAGCTGGATCTGGTCCGCCTGGAAGAGCCGGCGTACAGCGACCAGTGCTGGTTCACCACCAAGGCCTGCGCCTACGAGGACGCGACGATCCTGATCGCCGTGAACCCTGACCTGCCCGGCCGCGCTCCCGACGTTGTCGAGATGCTGCGCCATTGGGACTTCAACATCAATGTCTACAAGGCAGTAGTCCGCTGGCAGGGCGAAAACCCTGACGCCGGCGTTAGCGACACGGCCCTGTGGTGGCTGAACAACAACGCCGACGTCTGGAGCGGCTGGGTCACCGACGAGGCTGCCGAGGGCATCCAGGCCGCGCTGAGCGCTGGCGAAGAGGCTGAAGGTTGGCCGACTGAGTAACGGCATCCGGCTCATCAGAGCGCAATGGCGAGGGCGGCTTCCCACGGGGAGCCGCCTTCTTTTCTGCTACAATGCAGCCGCTTTTCGAGCACGATTTTCCCGACAGGACACCATCTAAATGACTACTGCCTCCGCCGCGGCCGCCGTTGCCGATGAAACCCTGGCCGCGCTGAAAACCATTCCTACGCAGACGCTGATCGACGGCCTGTGGGTGATGGGCTGGCCAATGAGCATGATCGAGGGGGCCAAGCCGTTGCAACCGGGTCAGCACATGGCCGGGCGCGCGGTTACGCTGCGGTTCGTGCCGCACCGGCCCGACCTGGCGGCGGACAAACCGAAGGGATCCGACTCGGCCGAGTATGTGGCCTTCGAGCTGTGCGGACCGGGCGAGGTGCTGGTGATCGACGCCATGCGCTGGCCGTACAGCAGCATCGGCGGGGACATCAAGTTCTACCGGCTGTACCAGCGCGGGGTCGGCGGGCTGGTCACCGACGGCGCGGTGCGGGACACCAACACGCTCAAGGAGTACGGGTTCCCGGTGTACTCGGCCAACGCCACGGCAAAGCAGGGGCCGGCGGAGTTCTGGCCCTGGCAGGTGAACGACTGCATCCAGTGCGGCGGCGTGCTGGTTCGGCCGGGCGACGCCATCGTGGGGGACGACGACGGCGTGGTTGTGGTGCCGGCGGCGGCGGCCGATGAGGTGATCAGGATCGCCCACCAGCGCGAAGAGGTGGAGGCGGTCATCAAGGCGCAGCTGGAGATCGAGCAGTGCTCCCCGGGCAAATATTACCCGTTCAACGACAACACCTGGAAACTGTTTGAAGAGAAAACCGGGAAGAAGCCTTATCGCTAGATGCCCTCGGCAGGGCCGCGAGGCGGAGACATTGCCAGTTGCGTGTCAAAGTTTTCCGTCTATAATTCCCCGAAAGGGTACCGGCTTGGAGGTTAACGGCGTGGGAACTTTTTACGCAAAAGTCAGTATCGGCAACTTGGACGGCGGTGACGCCCACGAGACTATGGCGTTGGTGGATACCGGTGCGACGGACTCGGCATTCGCGGCCACACTGCTGGAACAACTGCATATCCGGTCCAACGGCGAACCTCCTATCACCTATGTCACCGCGGATGGGAGCAAGGTTGACTGCGAGCGCGGGCAAGCGATGTTGACCATTGAGATTGATGACGGCGTGTCGGTCGGCGGCGTTTGCCCGGTGGCATTCTGGCCGGACGATAGCGCGCAGTGCATCGGCGCAACTTCATTGCAGGTTTTGATGTTGGCGGTGGACGCTCCCAACGAGCGGTTGGTTCGGGTGTCCACCGCGCGCCGAGGCTGGGCAGGAGCGATTGACTGAACCATCCCCACGCCGCCGGGAGTTTCGGCTGAAGCTGGAACTAATTTCCAACGCTGACCCGGCCGCCAATATCAGGAGGATTACCATGGCCAGACTACCCCTGGCATCCCGCGAGACTACCCCTGCCGGCCAGGAGGCCACGTTTGACGAGATCACCCAGAACGGTACCGCCGTGCCTCCCTACGGCCCCGGCTCGGTGATGACCCACGTGCCCGAGGCCAGCAAGCACGCCACCGGCCTCAACCAGTACCTGCGCAACCATTCCAGCCTGCCCCTGAAGGCGGCGGAGCTGGCCATGCTGGTGGCGGCCCGCGAGATGGACTGCCAGCACATCTGGAACGCCCACGCGGCCTCAGCGCGGGACGCCGGAGTGCCCGCCGCCGTGGTGGACGCCATCCGGGATAAGACCGCGCTGCCGGCGCTGGCGCCCGACGAGTCGGCGGTGATCAACCTGGGGCGGGAGATCCTGCGCAACCACCAGGTGAGCCGGGGCGGCTACCAGAGCGCGCTGGAGATATTCGGGCAGCAGGGAACCATCGAGCTGACGCTGGTGCTGGGGAACTACACCATGCTGGCGATGGTGATCAACACCTTCGAGACCGACCTGCCGCCGAACCGTACGGAGCCGCTGCTGCAGCGGGTAGCCGGTTAGTGGAGAGGAATTGTCGGAATCAGGATTTACCGGATTGAAGGATTTTCAGGATTGTATTCGCCTTTTCCACTGGACGGCTTCAATCCTGACAATCCTCAAATCTTGAAAATCCTGATTCTGACGATTTGCGAAGGCGAGTGCGCGTTAGGACTTACGAGTTCTTGCGGTAGATCTGGACCCGATGCCGGCAGGAGTCGACGACGTAGATCCGGCCCGCGTCGTCCAGATTGATCGCCGTGGGTCCCCAGAAGAAGGCCTCGACGCCGGCGGACGTCTCGCGGTGATGGTCGCGCCATGGATTGACGGCGGGGGCCAGATCGGCTTCTCGCCTGGCCCGCTGCTCGTCGGGGTTGGCGGCCAGGTAGTCCTCGGCCCACGACGACGTGGTGGCGTCGCCGCGCAGGATGGCGGCCACCTCGCCGCCCGGATCGAAGATCTGCACCCGCTCGTTGCCCCAGTCGGTCACGTAGATATAGCCCCCGCCGTCCACCGCTACAGACGATGGGCGGTTGAGTTGCCCCTTCCCGTCTCCTGAAACACCCCACTGGCCGACGAAGCGGCCGTCGGGGGTGAAAGCCTGAACGCGGTCGTTGCGCCAGTCGGCGACGAATACGTTGCCGGCGGAGTCGAAGGCCAGCCGCCAGGGAGTGTTGAATTGGCCGGCCTGGGCGCCGTAGCCGCCCCAGCCTCCCAGGTACTCGCCGTCCGCAGTGAAGCGCTGAATGCGGTGGTTCATGCCGTCGCTGATCAGCAGCGAGCCGTCGGGCGCGATGGCGATGTCGGCGGGGCGGTTGATCTGTCCGGGGCCGTCACCGACTTC
The DNA here is from genome assembly GCA_965207585.1 of Dehalococcoidia bacterium. Lineage (GTDB taxonomy): Bacteria > Chloroflexota > Dehalococcoidia > Lucifugimonadales > UBA3495 > Bin87. The sequence continues at coordinate 1,963,912 of CBDBMT010000003.1, forward strand.
ACCCCAGTGGCGAATGAACTCGCCTTCGGCCCCGAAAACGATGATGCGCTGCAGAGCTTCATCGGCCACGAGCAGGCGACCGTCATCCGTGCGGGCGATGGCCGAGGGCCACCAGAACTGGCCGTCCTCGGTGCCTCCAGTCCCCCATTCCCCGATGTACCCTTCATCTGCCGTACAGACGCAGACCCGCTTGAGATCCAGACGGGTCACGGACTCCGCCCCCCCGCGGTTGAGCACGTACATGACGCCGTTGCCGCCCAGGGTCAGGTCAACGGGGTGGATGAAGCCGCGGCCACGGTAGGCCAGAAATCCCACCGTGTGGCTGTAGGTGAAGGTTGCGGTCGCAGTGGTGGTCATGCCAGTTGGTACTCCCGGGACGCCACGATGAGTTGCAGCATCTCCACGACCCGCTCCTCGGCGCAGGCGACGCCGTCGGCGCGGTCGAATCGGATTTCGCCCCAGGGGGCGGCCATGGCCACCAGGCTGTCCATGGTGCCATCTGACACCTCGAACATGCCCATGGCGTCCAGGCAGGCTTCGGCGAGCTGACGGGGCGCCAGCCGGTCGCCGGCCGCGTGCACCCGGTCGATGATGGTGCGGACGCCGGGTCGCTCGGTGTCACGCATCTCGGCGCCGGCGGCGTTGATGCGCTCGACGAGGTTGCCGGTGTCGATCCACTCCATGCCGGTGTGCCAGCCCTCCACGGTGGGCGGGTTCAGGATCTCCTGTCCCATGAAGTTGACGTCCATGGCCAGGTTGCTGATGGTCCACTCGGGACTGCGGTGGCTGCCGGCCAGACGGGCAGTGCCGCCCACCAGTTCGGCCGGGCTCTTGACACGGGCCAGGCGGACGGCTTCGTCCGTGAAGAAGTCGGAGAGGAACATACAGCGCATGACAGCGCGGATGTCTCCTTCAGTGCGGGTGAACTCGTCGGCCAGAATGCCGATGGCTTCTTCGTCCGGCCGGTCGGACACGAAGAAATTGTAGAGCTTGCCAGCGATGTAATGCGCGGTGGCCGGCTGCTCCACGATGATGTCGATTACGTCCTGGCCGCCCAGGGGACCGGTGTGGCCGAGGAAGGTCTTCTCGGTGCCGTCGTGGTCGTCTTCCCGGTAGCGGAACTGCCAGTCGATGCGGCCGTAGGGCCAGAAGGAGTCGCGACTGGCGCGGATGCTCATGTACTCGGGGTTGTCGATCGTCCAGCCGGTGAAGGCGCGGGCAGCGGCCTTGACGTCGGCCTCGGTGTAGTTCCCGATACCCATGGAGAACAGCTCGAGCAGTTCGCGGCCGTAGTTCTCGTTGGGAGCGTCGCGGTGGTTGTCCTTGTTGTCCAGCCAGAAGATCATGGCGGGGTCGCGGGACAGTTCGACCAGGATGCCGGCGAACTTGCCCAATCCGTGGCGGCGGAAGGTGTGGGTCTGGTTGACCACAGCCTTGGCGTGGTTGAGCTTGCCGTAGGCGGTGGCGAAGAGGCCGTGCCAGAACAGGGCCATCTTCTCCTCCAGTGGGCGCTGGCTGTTGATAATGCGGTACATCCAGTAGCCCTGGCTGCTCTCGAGGAGCATCAGGCTGTTCTGGTCGACGTGGTAGCGTCGGATGAGGTCCTCGATCTCGAGATCGGGCCGGTCTTCGGGATGCAGCAGTTCGTCGACGGTGGCCTCGTACCCGCGCTGGACGGCGCGATCGATCTCAGCGCGGGTGGGCGTGAAACCGGCGCGGCGGAGAAGGTGGGCGGCGCGGATGGTGTCGGCGTCGGCCAATGCGATGCGGGATGCGCCCAGTTGCGGGTTGCCGGTCAAAGTCATCGTCGTAGTCCTCTGCGCTGGTCCAAAAGGCGGAATGCAAACGGGTGATTGCTACATCAGGTTCCAGCGGGGGTTGGCATCCACGAGTTCGCGGAGGTAGTCGACCAGCCAGGGGCGGACCTCCTCGGCCATGTAGAACGTGGGGGCGATGAGCTCGGTCTCGTCCTTGATGATACCTTCTTCGATGCAGCGGGCGGCGACGTCGGTGCCGGGCATGACGCTGACGCCGACGCGGAGGTTGGCCAGTGACGGCTTGAGACCGCGCAGGAACTCCAGCTTGTTCTCAACGGACTCGCGGGTCTCGCCCGGCTCGCCGAACTGCTGGCTGATGGTGTAGTGGAGGTCGCCGGCCTCGCACAGGTCGGTGGTCTCCTTGAGGGAGGCGTAGCGGGAGGTGTCGTTATCGCCCTCGTGGGGGTCGCCGCCGCGGGTGCCGCCCATCATGACGAGGCCGCAGCCGGCCCGCTTCATCATGCCGATGAGTTCGGCATCGCAGGCGTAGGGGGCGAGGCAGGTGTTCCAGCGGACCTTGACCTCGGACTCCATCAGGGCGTTGCAGAGTTCCTTGGCGTGTTCCAGGGGCACGTTGAAGCAGTTATCCACGAAGAAGATCTTCTTGAGGCCGTAGCGGGTGGTGACCTCGGCCACCTCCTCGACGACCTCGTCGATGGGTCGGATCACCCGCCAGGCGCCCTCGGGGGTGCGCATGTCGTCGGCGGAAGTGGGATAGTAGAACCCGCCCAGCTTGGTGAGCACGCTGACGCCGAAGCCGGCCTTGGCATACCTGGGCATATCCAGGTCGTCCAGGCTGGGACGGCTGCCGAAGTCGGACGAACAGCGCATACCGTTGTACACGATTTCGCCATTCTCACGGTAGAGGACGCCGGTCATGCCCCGGTAATCGGGCTCGCCGATCTCGACGCGGTTGGCGAGTTCAGAGAAGGTCTCACCGGCGTCGCCGGCGATGCCGATGTCGGGCTGAACGAAATCGAAGACCTGCTGCGGCATGATGCTGAACGCGGGCCCGCCGCAGACGATGGTGGCGTCGGAAATCGTGCGGATGCGCTCGATGACGCTCCTGGTGATGGGCAGCTGCCACTGCGGGTCAATGTAGCTGTGGTTGCTGAGGTTGCGGATCGAGATGCCCACCATCTCGGGCTTGAAGTCGAGGACGGTGCGCTCGACTTCGTCGAGGTAGTTATCGTCGGCGAACATGAGGTCGACCAGCTTCACCTCGTGCCGGGAACGGTCCACGTGGCCGGCGACGTAGGCCAGGCCGATGGGGATGGGCTGCGCTCGCATCCGGCTCATGACCCGGTTGTGGCGGTTGGTAGCAATCAGCAGGATACGCATCGAAGATCCCCCTCGCGTCAGCAGGGCAAACGGCAACAATTGGGCCGATTGTACACCAGCGCACAGGAAGGCGCTATCGCGGGTGAGCGCGGTTCAAGGACGAGCGTGCATTCGCATGGATGCACAGGATGGATAGGATTTGGTGGAGGACGATCCGGCCGCCGCCGCAGGGTTCAGCATTCATCCAGGTCGGAGGGCTCGAGGTCGTTCGGCACCGCAGCGTCAGGGTCAGCCAATGCGGCGTCCGAGGACGCCGGAACCTGAGCGGCCGCGTCCCATTCCCGGACCACGTAGGTCAGCACGCGGTAGCCGGCGGCGGTGAACGGAGCCGCGACCAGGACCCCCCAGAAGCCGAGGAACAACCCGAATATCGCCAGGGCGAGGATTACTGCCAGCGGATGCAGCCCCAGCGCCTGGCCCTGCATTCTGGGTGCGATCAGGGTGTTTTGCAGTGCCTGCAAGATCAGATACAGGGCAATGACCAGCGGCGTTTTTGTGATGTCCGTGACCAGCGTGACGACGATGGCTATCGCCAGGGATATGGTCGGACCGACAATTGGGACCAGCTCGCCGGCAAAGGCCACTACCGCGAGTATCGGAGCCAGAGGGACGCCCATGGCCCAGAGAGCAACCGCGGTGACCACTCCGATCATCGCGCCCAACGACAATTGGACACGCAAGTACACCCCGATGGACTCGCCGGAGAGCCGGGCGATTTCCGCGAGGTCGTCCCGTATCGATCTCGGGAGGAGGCTCCGCACCCCGCGGCCAATATTCGCGGGCTCATACAGCAGGTAGAACAAGATGATTGGGACCGTGACCAAGGAGACGACTAGGCCGACACCCGTCTGCAGAATTTGGAACAGCCTGAGGAGGGCCGCATTCAAACCGTCGGCCAAAGCCTGCTGCACCTCCTGCAGGCGCGGATCTATCATCTCCCTGATGTTGGGCGGGACCCTGGTCTCGTACTCCTCCAGCACCGCCTGGTAAATCTGCTGGGCTTCCGTCACCAGGTCGGGGGCGCGTTCCACCAGGGCCGCCGACTGGTCGATGATCCGCAGCACCCCGAGCGCGACGACGATCAGGAGGCCCAGCATTATCAGCAAGAGCAGCAACCCGGCCATCACCATGCGCGTGAGCCGCGGCCTCCGCCGGCCCAACGGAGTGCGACGCTCGACGACGTTGACCAACGGCAGCAGCAGGTAGGCCACCAAAGCGCTGAGCAGGAAGGGCAACAGGACGGCCAGCAGTTGCCAGATCACGACCAGCGCGATGACGGCGACGGCCAGGGCAGCCAGCAAACGCAGCCGACGGGAGGCAGTGGGCGAAAGTTGCGGAAGTGAGAGCATGAGTGACCGGAGCGAGGCCGAAGCCGGGCGCAGGGATGATAACCCAGTGGAGTGCGCTTAACAAGGCAAAGTGGCTATGCTAACCTCGTCGCTACCGATAAATTTACGGATTTCTCCGAGAGGAGCATACACACCATGAAGGTCGTGATATTGGCAATAATGGGCCTGGCAATGATGCTGCTGGCAGCCGCCTGCTCGGGTGGGGGCACTGAGGGAGGATCGCAGCCGTCCGAACCCGTGGAAGCCATCTACGATTTCAACATATCGCTCTACCAGGGCAGTGACGCGCTGGGAGCGGAGACGGTGGCGGTTTCCGATTTGCGCGGCGAACCGGTGGTGCTGAACTTTTGGGCGGGTCTGTGTCCGCCCTGCCGGGCGGAGATGCCGGAATTCCAGGACTTCGCGGACGAATACGAGGGGCGCGCAACCTTGGTTGGCGTGGATCTGGGACAGTTCTTCGCGCTGGGCAGCGAGGCGGACGCCATCGCGCTGCTACAGGAACTGGGCATAACCTATCCCGCCGGTTCGCCGGACGACGCGAACCTGGCGCGGGAGCTGGGCGTTCTGGGCCTGCCGGCCACCTTTTTCGTCGCGGCCGACGGCAGCCTGCATCGCAAGTGGCAGGGCGTGTTGAACGGCGAAAAACTTGCAGAGATCACCGACGAGATGCTGGCGCAACAGGCCGGCGGAGGATAGGGAAGACATGGCAGACAACACGATCACCTTCGGCTGCAACCTGAGCGTGGACAACTTCTGGGACCTGCCGGATTTCGCCAGGCGGGCCGAGGATCTGGGGTTCGACCGGGTCGCAATAGGGGAACACGTGATGGACGGCAACCCGCCGCGTCCGACGGTGATGGGGTTGCCGGCCATGGCAGCGGCGGCTGGTGCGGCCACGCGGCTCCGCGTGCTCACCGGCATCGTAATCGCGCCGTTGTATCACCCGGTGATGCTGGCAAAGCTCGTGGCCACGGTGGACCAGATCTCAGGCGGGCGGCTGGACTTTGGCATCGGCATCAGCGGTCAGCGGGACACGCGGGCGGAGTTCGACGCGCTGGAGATTCCGGTCAACACGCGGGGCCGGCGCACCGACGAGATGCTGCGGGCAATGAAACAGTTGTGGCAGGAGGACCACGTCTCCCACCACGGCCGGTTCTTCAACTACGACGACGTGACACTGGAGCCCAAGCCTCACCAACAGCCCTACCCGCCCATCTGGGTTGCCGGGCGCAGCGACGCTGCGGTGCGTAGGGCGGCGATCGCTGGCGACGGGTGGTATCCCTATTTGTTCACGGTGAACCGCATCCGGCGCTCGAACACCAGCGTGCGGGAGATGGCCGAACACGCCGGACGCGACCTGAGCCGGTTCCACTGGGGGCTGAACCAGCCCACGGCCATCGATGAGAATCCGGACAAGGCCCTGGAAACGGCCATTGCCCACGTGGGCCAGCGGTACGTGACGCCGGAACGGAGCGCCGAGGATATCGCGCGGGCGTTGTGCATTACGGGGAACGCGGAGGACTGCATCGGCGCCGTGCAGGAGCGGATCGACGCGGGCGTGCGCGACTTCGTGTTCGGGTTCCTGGCTGGAGAGGCCGAGGACTACTTCTGCCAGATGGAGCTGTTCTCTAACCGAGTGCTGTCGCATTTCAAGTGACGTTTCTCTGTAGCAATCCGGGACGGCTATAATGGCGTCGGCTATTAAAACGCTGGCCTTGGCCCTTTGGGCACCGTTGCTTTTTGGCACGATGGCTGCCGGGGCCACGTGGCTGGTCTGGCGTTACACCGCTCTCCCTTGCACGCCGGAAACCGCGATTGAGTTGATGTGCCGACCGGGTTTGATGTCCCGGTATTTGTCCGCTACCGTGCTGCACCATGGCATAATCCATGCGAGCATCGCAATCACCATCACCGGAGGTTCCGACCTGATGTTGTTCTTACGCGAGCGACAGCGCAACAATGAGGAGCGCAGGCGCAACGACCAAATGATGGAGCTAATGAAGAACGCGCTGGAGCAAGCCGCCGAAGATCGCCGGCAGGCCGCTGAGGAACGTCGCCAAGCCGAGGAGCGCGCTGCCGAAGAACGTCGTCAAGCTGCGGTACAAGCTGCCGCTCAACAGGAGGCGTTTCTGGAAGCTTTGGGCCGCCTCACCGAGGCCATCGCCCAGAACGGAAGGGGAAGTCGTTAGGCGAACCAGCACTGTACTCATAGAAGGTTGTTCATGAAATTCGGGATTTACAGTTCCATCGCGGACCCGCCGGCGGGGGAGAACCTGGCCTTGCGGGTCGATGAAGTGGTAGCGGAGGCGAAGCTGGCCGAGTCGGTGGGGTTCGACTCGTGCTTCTTTGGCGAGCATCATCAGGACAAGGACGGCTTTCTACCCTCGCCGCTGATTGTGTCCGCCGCGGTGGCCGCGCAGACCACGACGCTGAACCTGGGTACCTCGGTCATCCTGCTGCCGCTGCACCATCCGGTTCACCTCGCGGAGGACGTGACCACCCTGGATATTGTGTCGAAAGGCCGGTTCATCCTGGGCGTGGGACTGGGCTACCAGCCGGTGGACTTTCGGACGTTTGACATCGCCATCGAGCAGCGGGTGAGCCGCTTTGAGGAGGAGATCGAGATCATCCGGCAGTGCTGGCGAGGCCAGCGGTTCTCCTTTTCCGGCGAGCACTTCAACCTGGACGACCTGACCATCACGCCCAAGCCTTACTCTGACCCGTCTCCGCCGCTGTGGATCGGCGCCAGCCGCGCCCCCGGGGCCCGCCGGGCCGGACGCATCGCGGACGGCTTCGTGGCGGGCCCCAGCACCGACTTGGGGAGCACCGTCGCCCTGACCGGCGCCTACCAGCGCGCTGCGGAAGAGGCCGGCAGGGAACCGGTGACCTGCCTGATGCGCGATGCCTGGGTCGCTCCCACCCGAGCCGAGGCCGAGCGGGTGTACGGTCCCGAGGTGATCGACGCCTACAAGTACTACTGGCGCAACGGTCTCAACGAGTTCCGGCAATACACCGAGGAGTCACAGATCAACATCGACAATCTGGGTCCCGACCGGCTGATCCTGGGTGAGCCCCAGGAAGTGGTGGACGAGTTCCACCGTTGGAAGGAAGCCACGGGAGCCGACTACTTCCTGCTTCGCCTGCGCCACGCCCACTCCGGAGGGCCTCCCCACGAGCGCATCATGGAGGCCATCCAGCTTTTCGGCGAGGAAGTCATTCCGCACTGCCAGTAAGGCAAGCGGAATTGAGCGAGTGAAGACTTGCAAGGGGGTTTCTAATGATTGGGAACGCGGAATTGATTGCGATTGTAGGTTTGGGAGTAATGCTGTTCGTCGCCGGTGTTGGAGCGGCCTATGCCCTGGGCAACCTACCTAGGCGGAGTGAGTTCAAGGACGCCAACGACAAAAACGAGGCCTCGCACAAGGAACTCTCAGGCAGAATTGAGGCCTCGCACAAGGAACTCTCCGACAAAATTGACGCCGTTCACAAGGAACTCTCCGATAAAATTGAGCAATCTCAAGCTAACCTGGTTGCCGAAATCCGGCGCAGCCACCAGCAGGTGATGCGCGCCTTGATCAACCACCGACACCTGGAACCCGACGGCGAGCCAATCTTCACCGAACCACCCGACACCGAACTGGTCGCTGCTGACAACTAAACCGCAACCTTCAGGAGAATGCACCATGCCTCGTTTCCCCATCGCGTCCCGGGATGCCGTGCCACCGGAACAAGTTGACGCCTTTGACGCTATCGTATCCGCACGCGGCGGAGTGGTGCCTGAGTTCGGGCCCATCGCCGTGCAGCTCCACGTGCCGGAGATCGCCCAGCGGGGCGAGGTACTGCGGGACTACCTCCGCGCTGGGGGTTCAACCCTGCCCGACAACGTGGCGGAGTTGGCCATGATAACCACCGCCCGTGAGCTGGATTGCCAGTTCATCTGGCACGCCCACGCCGCGGCCGGACGGCGGGCGGGGCTGAGCGACGCGCTGGTGGACGCCTTGCGCGACAAGCAGGAATTGCCTCCGTTGTCGTCCGCTGAATCCGCGGTCATCAACTACGGCCGGGAGTTTTTCCGCACCCGTAGGGTATCGCAGGCCACCTTCGATGCGGCGCGGGCCGAGTTCGGCGACCGGGGGCTGATCGAGTTGACGAACCTGATGGGCTACTACTCGGTGCTGGCGTTCAACATCAACGCCTTCGAGCAGCTGCCGCCAGCGTCGGACGAGCCGTTTTTGCCGGTGTAGCGAGCAGCCGGCATGGCCGAGAAAATTTACATACGCAACGCCAGCGGCGGGCTGGAGCCAGTGGTAGAGGAGCGATTCGAGACGGAGGATTTGCTCCAGGAACTGATTGGCCAGCACCCGGAGCTCTTGGCGGGCGACCAAATGAGGCCAGAGGACCCACTGCGTTGGATTCTCATTCGACGTGAGATGTCAATTGAGGGGTGGGCGGTCGACCATTTGCTGATTGACCAAGATGCCCGTCCTACACTGGTTGAGGTAAAACGTAGTTCGAACCGGGAGATCCGGCGCAATATCGTTGGGCAGATGCTGGACTACGCAGCGACTGCGGCCGTCGTGTGGTCGGAGCACGATATGCGTCGGATTTTCGAGGAGAACTCAGACGACCCGGACGATGAAATCGGTACTCTGATTGGAGCTGATGACGACCTTAACATTGGCGTTTTTTGGGAACAGGTGGCGACCAACCTGGACGCCAATCGGATGCGCTTACTTTTCGTGGCAGACGAAATACCTCCCGAGTTGGAGAGGGTGGTCAAGTTCCTGAACGAACAAACTCGGGATAACCTTGAGGTGCTGGCGGTTGAAATCAAGCAGTACCCGGGCCAGTTCGGCGACGCGCTGGTGTCGCGGGTTATCGGTCAGAAAGCAACTTCCGACATTAGCAAGGCCAAGACTGGCAGGATCCTCCACTGCCTCTGTGGTTGTGGCAATGAGAACAAGCCCGCGAGTCGGTTCAATCCTGGCCACGACGCAAAATTAAACGCTACCCTCAATCGGGTAGATGAGGGAACATTCCTACACGATGATGTCGACTTGAACCATATTGCCACAATTTGTAAGGCTAACCTTGGACTTTACTTGCCTCCAAGCCGCTTTTACAACAGATACTGTCGCGATGAAATCATGCGACTTGCCCAGAAACAGGCAGTCCATCGGCAGCAAAGCTAACTATGGACCCCCTCATCGCCACAGCCCTTGATACCGCCCGCGCTCGCGGCGCGGAGTATGCCGATATCCGGCTGGTGTCCAACCGGGAGCAGCGGATCGTAGTGCGGAACGGCGTGGTGGAGACGATGACCGCCGACGAGTCGGTGGGGCTGGGGATCAGGGCCGTGTTCCAAGGGGCGTGGGGGTTCGCGTCGACGCGGGAGTTGACCGGCGCGGCGGCAGACCAGGCGGCGGCGCAGGCGGTGCAGATCGCCCAGGCGTCGGCCGGCCACAACGGGTCGGGTCAGACTGCTGCCGAACTGCTGGGCTCGCCCGTGTCCAGCCGGGGCAGCTACGTCACGCCGATCGGTGTCGATCCGTTTGCGGTGCCGCTGGAGGATAAGCTGGCCCTGCTGCTGGCAGCAGACCGGGAGATGGCGGCCGTGCCCCAGGTGACGGCGCGGATGGCCAACGTGGTGTTCATCCGGGAGGAGCGCACCTTCGCCAACACCGAGGGCGCGCTGGTGACCCAGACCATCTACGAGGCCGGCGGCGGGGTGCAGGCCACGGCGGTGGGCAACGGCGAGACCCAGCGGCGTTCGTATCCGCAGTCCCACGGGCGGCAGCAGGGGTGCGCCGGCTGGGAGTACGTACTGGCCATGGATCTGCCGGGCAACGCATGGCGAACGGCAGAAGAGGCCGCCGAACTGCTGACCGCCGCGCCGTGTCCCTCGAACATCAACACCGACTTGATCATCGACAGCAGCCAGTTGGCGTTGCAGATCCACGAGTCCTGCGGCCACGCCGTCGAGCTGGACCGGGCGCTGGGGGACGAGGCCGCGTTCGCCGGCACGTCGTTCCTGACGCCTGATCTGCTCAACGATTTCCGGTATGGGTCGGAGCAGGTGAACATCACGGCCGACAGCACCAGCGCGACCGGGCTGGGCACCTTTGGGTGGGACGACGAGGGGCTGCCAGCGCAGTCCACGGACATCATTCGCAACGGCCGGTTCGTGGGCTACCTGATGAGCCGGGAGTCGGCGACGCGGTTGGGCATGCTGTCCAACGGGTGTATGCGGGCCTCCTCGTGGAACCGCATCCCTCTCATCCGCATGACCAACGTGAGCCTGGAGCCGGGCGAGTGGACGCTGGACGACCTGATCGCGGACACCGATGACGGGATTTACCTGGAGACCAACCGGTCGTGGTCGATTGACGACCGGCGGTACAACTTCCAGTTCGGCGCCGAGGTCGGGCGTGAGATCAAGAACGGCAAGCTGGGTCGGTTGCTGCGCAACTGCACCTATACCGGCATCACGCCGGAGTTCTGGCGGAGTTGCGACGCCGTGTGCGGGCCGGAGCACTGGCAGCTGTGGGGGACGCCCCGCTGTGGAAAGGGCCAGCCGGGTCAGATCGCGCACACCAGCCACGGCGCCAGTCCGTCGCGGTTCCGCAACGTTCGCGTCGGCGTGATGCGCTAACCATCAAGACAACCGTCATTCCGGCGAAAGCCGGAATCCAGAGCGTACAAAATGAGGCCAACGTTTCTGTGGCAGAGGCTTTTCTGGGTTCCTGCTTTCGCAGGAACGACGGTGTGACTTTCGAAATGTCAATACGCACCAGGTAAAACGAAATGCTCGGCGCCGAGTACATTCACTCCTTGCTGCGGGAGGCGCTGCGTCACTGTCCGTCGGAGGGGGATGGCGACATCTACCTGACGGCCGCTGAGCAAGCACTGACGCGCTTCGCCAACAACCGCATCCACCAGAACGTGGCTCACCAGGACGCCATCGCCCACGTTCGGGTCGCCATCGGCAAGCGCCAGGGGCGCGCGGTGACCAACAACCTGTCCGAAGCGGGACTGGCCGACGCGGTAAGGCAGGCCGGCGAGTACGCCCGGCTGATGCCGGAGGATCCGGATTTTCCCGGTCTTCCGGAACCGGCGCCGGCGCAATCGGTGGCGGCCTACGATGACGCCACGGCGGCCTGCGACGCGGGTAGACGGGCTGCCATCGCGGGAATGGTGTGCAACAAAGCCGCCGAGCTTGCGCTGGACGCCGCCGGCTTCTGCCGCACCGGCGCCACCGAACTGGCGGTGCTCAGCACGCGGGGGGCCGACGCCTACCACGCGGGTTCCTTCGCCGGCCTGCTCATCACCGCCCGCAGCGACGACTCCGCTGGTTGGTCCAAGGGCGGGGGCTGGCGCATGGACGGGATCGACGGCGAGGCGCTGGCAGACGAGGCTATCGGCAAGGCGGTGCGGGGTCGTAATCCGCGCGACCTGGAACCGGGGGAATACCCGGTGGTGCTGGAGAACTACGCGGTGGACGACATGCTGGAAGCGCTGAGCTTCTACGGCATGGGTGCGCAGATGGTGCAGGACGGGCGCAGCTGGATGAGCGACCTGCATGGACAGCAAGCGATGAGCCCGCTGGTTTCGATCTATGATGACGGGCTGGAACCGGCCGGGTGGCCGGTTCCCTTCGATGCGGAGGGGGTGCCCCGGCGCCGGGTAGACGTCGTGACGGACGGCGTGGTGCAGGGTCCGGTGCACAACACGTACACTGCCGCCAAGGCCGGTGTGGTATCCACCGGGCACCAGCGGGGAGCGACGGGCGGGCCGACCGCGACGAACCTGTTCGTGCGGCCCGGCGACCGCACCACGGAGGAGCTGATCGCGTCGGTGGAGCGGGGGCTGTACATCACGCGCTTTTACTACACGCGGCTTTCCCACAACCGCGGGTGCGTGATGACGGGCATGACGCGGGACGGCACCTTCCTGATCGAGAGCGGCGAAATCACGACGCCGGTGAAGAACCTGCGCTTCACCCAGAGCTACGTGGAGGCGCTGGCCGGATGCCAGGCGTTATCCGACACAGCGCACCTGAACCTGAACGAGGCCGGCGTGGCGATGCACGTGCCGGCGGCACTGCTGGGAAGTTGGCGGTTTACGGGGCAGACGGTGTAATCTAATGTAAATCAAGGGCAAGGCTGAGCATTATGCAAACGACACTGAATATTGACGAAACTATCGTGGAGCGGCTGTGCGCGGAGGCCAAGCGGCGGGGCACAACGGCATCTGAGCTGGCTGAGGCCGGCATTCGCCAGATTCTCGACGAAGAGCCGAAAGAAGCGGCTCCCGACAAACCGGAAGATCCCTGGCCCGAGTTGCCCAAATGGACCAGCGGCGGAGAGTTGGTTGACATCACCAACAAAGAGAAACTCTATCGGGTGATGGACGAGTACGATGGTTTCAGGTACGTATGATGGTTTTCGATACTAACGTGCTGGTCCATGCAGGCCGGGACGATTCGGATTTTTACGTCCCGTGTCGGGAACGGCTCGCACAAGCCAAGACAGGTTCGTCACCCGTATTCCTCACTTGGAACGTCTGTTACGAGTTTTTGCGGGTGATCACACATCCTTCCATTTATCCCCAGCCTTGGAGCCTGGATGATGGCTGTCGTTTTCTTGCGACGCTGCTAGAATCACCGAGGTTCGGCCTCTTGCACCCCACGGAGAAGCATCTGACGGTCCTGTCGCAAATCGCGAAAGAGCTACCCAACTTGCGGGGCAATGTGGTCCACGATATGCATACGGCTGTGCTGATGCGCGAGCATGGCATCAATCAAATCTGCACCATGGACAGCGACTTCCAACGTTTCCCCTTTCTCGAAGTCATAAACCCACTACATTGACGGCGGTGCCCGCTATGTCCGATTTGAACAACGATGAAATCCAGGCTTTGGCCAAGGCGGTGGGGCTGACGCTGAGCGAGCCGGAGCTGAGCCAGGTCACCCATAGCCTGAACGCGATGCTGGAGGAGATGGCCGCCATCAACCCGCCGGGTTTCAACCTGGAGGAGTACCTGGCCGTCACGCACCCGGCTGACATGGAGGTGGCAGAATGACGCCGTCCGAAATTCCGTTCCTGCCCGCATCCGAGCTGGCCGCCGCGATCCGCGCCGGTGAGGTGTCGGCCGTCGAGGCGACGGACGCATACCTGGCTCGCATCGACGCGGTGGGCGACAAGCTGAACGCCTACATCACGGTGTGCGCCGAGGAGGCCCGCGCCGACGCCAGGCGGCTGGATGAAGAGGCCGCAGCCGGCAGCTTCCGGGGCCCACTGCACGGCGTCCCGGTGGGGGTGAAGGACCAGATCTACGCGGCGGGGATACGCAACAGCGACGGGTCCAAGATCCGCGCCGACTTTGTGCCGGACACGGACGCTACGGTGGTGGCCAAGCTCAAGGACGCCGGCGCGGTGATCATCGGCAAGACCAACATGAGCGAGTTCGCCATGGGCGACCCGATCAGCAGCTGGTTCGGGCCGGCTCGGAACCCGTGGGACACGAACCGGAACCCGGGAACGTCCAGCACCGGCAGCGGGTCCGCGACGGCGGGGTTCCTGTGCGCCACGTCGCTGGGCGAGGACACGGGCGGCTCGATACGCGGGCCGGCGGCCAACTCCGGGCTGGTGGGCATCCGGCCCACCTGGGGGCGGGTGAGCCGCGCCGGGGTTGACGGCGCGAGCTGGTCGACGGACACCATCGGCCCCATTTCGCGCACGGTAACCGACTGCGCGCTGACTCTGGGCGTCATCGCCGGCCATGATCCCAAGGACCGTTACAGCCGCACCGAGCCGGTGCCCGACTACCTGGACGGGCTGGATTCCGGCGTGCGGGGGCTGCGCATCGGCGTGGTCCAGGAACTGATGGGCGGGCACGGCCTGTCGCTGAACGAACAGAGTCGGGCGGCCGCGGCGGCCGCCGCCGAGGTGTTCGGAGAACTGGGCGCGGAGGTGGTGCCGGTGAGCCTGCCCATGGCTCCGGTGACCGGCCCCATCGTGCGCACCATCACCAGCACGGAACGGGTCAGCCTGAACCCGGAATGGCTGCGGGAGCGGTTCGAGGACTACCATCCGAACACGCGGGTGGCGTTCGCGGTGGGCAACCTGATACCGGGGCAGGTGTACTACAAGGCGCTGAAGCTGCGGGCGTTGGTGCGCCGGCAGGTAATTGAGGCGTTCCGCAGCGTTGACCTGCTGATTCAGCCCACATCCAGCGGGCCGGCCAGCCTGCTGGCCGACGAGCCGGCGATGATCGACAACAAGGAGATGGCTGCCGCCGCATTGAGGGATGGCAGCTTCCGCGGGCTGTACAGCCTGAGCGGATGTCCGGCGTTGAGCATTCCGTGCGGGTTCACCAGCGACGGCGAGGGAGCGTTGCCGCTGGCCCTGCAGATCGGTGGGCCGCACCTGGGCGAGGCGGATATATTTCGCGCTGCTTACGCCTATGAGCAGGCCACGCCCTGGCACGAGAGACGGCCGCCGGAATTGTAGAGGCGTCCGTTGATCGGCTTCCGGGATTTCCCGGAACGCTGGATCAGAGGTTCCGGGCATCCGATGGATGCGGTGGTGTATGCTCGGCCGAGCAAACATGGTATTCGGTATGAGCAACCATCAGATGGGATCTAAATCTCTGGTCGCGGCGTTCGCCGTCGTCGCGGCATTGGCAGCCCTGCTTGCAAGCGCCGCCTGCGCCGGGTCGGCAGGGCCGGCATCAGAAGCCGACGGGGTCGGCGAGGCAGCGCCGAGCGCGGCGGAGTCAGCGGATCAGACGGACCAGGGTGTGTTTGACGACCGGGTCCTTTTCGGGCAGTCCGCGGCCTTCAGTGGGCCGGCACAGGACCTGGGCAACGAAATGCGCCTGGGGATACAGGCCGCATTCCACGAAGCCAATGAGGCCGGAGGAGTGCACGGACGCCGCCTGGAGTTGGAGTCCCTGGATGACGGGTACGAGGCGGACGCCGCGTTCTCCAACACGCAGACGCTGCTATACGAGCGCAAAGTGTTCGCCCTGATCGGCGCGGTGGGCACGCCAACTTCGCGGTCTGCGTTTCTGTCGGCCAACTCCGCCGGCGCTCCGTTCCTGGCTCCTTTCACGGGCGCCGAATTTCTGCGTGAACCGGAGCTGGATAACGTGCTGAACCTGCGGGCGTCCTACTACCAGGAAACGGAGGAGATGGTGGAGCGCCTTACCGAGGATCTGGGGTTCACACGGATTGCGGTGTTTTACCAGAACGACTCCTTCGGCCAGGCGGGGCTCGCGGGCACGATCCAGGCCCTGCAACGACGGGGTCTTGAGCCAGTGGGCTCCGGATACTATGAGCGCAACACCGGCGCCACGACGGCAGCCGTGTTTCACATCGTGGATGCGGATCCGGAGGCGGTCATCATGGTCGGCGCCTACGCGCCGGTGGCGAAAACCATCCAGGCCGTCAGCGAACAAATCGACCCGGTGTTCGTGGCAATTTCGTTTGTGGGCAGCAAGGCGCTGGCGGAGGAATTGGGACCGGCCGGCGCCGGCATCTACGTGACGCAGGTGGTCCCTTCCCCGGACGATGCCAGCATTGTCGTTGTTGCTGAATACCAGGCGGCCCTGGCGGCCTACGATCCGGACGCGACGCCGAGTTTCGTGTCTCTGGAGGGCTACCTGGCGGGGCGGCTGGCCATTGCGGGGTTGGACGGGTGCGGACCCAACCTGACGCGCGATTGCTTCCTCAACGCTATCCGGAATAATCAGAGTGTCGCTATCGAGGGCTTTCCTCTGCGATACGGGCCGGAAGATAACCAGGGATCCGACGCGGTATTCATCACCGTGTTGGGAGAAGACGGTCGGTACCGCCAGGTGGACAGGCTCACGGGCGGGCGCTGAACCGCACCGGTGGACTGGCGTCGAGCGACTAGCCGTCCTGTCCGGGACCGGTCAAACTTGCATGGATAGACGGGATGGACCGGGGCGTGATGCCGTCCGTACATTGCAACGAGGGCGCAACATTAGCGCATCCAACCAGGATTGTGGTCCGACGCATGACGTCCATGGGACTGGCATTCTTGCTTCTGGTGACATGCCTGGGTATCGCGTGTCAAACTGAACGCAGGCCGGCAACCCGTCGGAAGGCGACGACCCGCTGAAAATCGCAGCGACGGTGATGGCGGGACCGGATGAGGCCGGTTCTCCCGGGGTATTCGACGACGAGGTCATATTCGGCCAGTCCGCCGCTTTCACCGGGGCGGCGCGTTTCCTGGGCACGGGAATGCGCCTGGGCATCGAGGCGGCGTTTCACGAGGTCAACCAGTCTGGCGGCGTTCATGGGCGCCACCTGGTGCTGGAAACGCTGGACGATGCCTACGAGCCCAACCACGCGTCGGCCGACACCAGGCTGCTGATCGAGAACCGCAAGGTGTTCGCGCTGATCGGCGCGGTGGGGACGCCCACCTCGCAAATGGCGGCGCCATTGGCTCACGAGGCCGACGTGCCATTTATTGCGCCGTTCACCGGCGCCGAACTCCTGAGGGATCCGGAGTTGGGTAACGTGCTCAACCTCCGTGCTTCGTACTACCAGGAAACGGAGGAAATGGTGGAGCGGCTCACCGAAGACCTGGGAGTGACCCGGGTCGGAGTGCTGTACCAGAACGATTCTTACGGGCAGAACGGGCTGGATGGGACGACCCTTGCACTGGAGAGGCGCGGTCTAAAGCCGGTAGCGTCCGGGCATTACGACCGCAATACCCTGGCGGTGAAGTCGGCAGTGGACCGGATACTGGAAGCGGATCCGGAGGCCATAATCATGGTCAGCTCATACGCGCCGGCGGTCCGAACGGTGGAATTGGCGCGGCGGGAGGCGGATCCGGTGCTCATGGCGGTCTCGTTCGTGGGCAGCCGCGCGCTAGCAAACGCCCTGGGCGCCGAGGGCGAGGGAGTGTACGTCACCCAAGTTGTGCCCCATCCCGACGACAGCGGCAATCCCGTGGTCGTCAGGTATCACGCCGCGTTGTCGGATTACGATGCCCGAGCGGAACCCGGGTTCGTTTCCCTGGAGGGCTACCTGGCGGGACGCCTGGCCATTGCCGGACTGAAGGCCTGAGGGCGCGAGCTGAGCCGGGACTGCTTCATCAGGGCTCTGTACGCCGACGAACCCATAGACATCGACGGAATACAGCTCAAATTCGGGCCGCAGGACAACCAGGGCTCCGACGCGGTGTTCCTGACGGTGATGGAGGCCGATGGGGACTACCGGCAGGTGGAGAGGCTGGAGGGCGGGAAATGAAATATCGGTGGCTGGTGCCAGTTTCAGGCCGTGATAATATCGAAAGCTGCAAGGATTACATACCAGAGCGCCAGTCGTAGTCCCCACAAGGTACTCCGCCCGGCGCTACATGCATGTTACGATGCGGTTGGCAGGTTGTCAACCTGGGCACCGCAAAATGGATGCAATCGAAGGGGTTAAGTATGTTGGCTTTTATTGATGAGAGTGGACATCCGCACGCCAATGACTCAAGTACTCGACCTGCCGTAGTGGCTGTTTGCTTTAACGAAATAGATTCGCGTTTTATAAGCGGCCGCATTCACGCGATGAAAAGAGACATCTTGGGCAAGGAGAGTGCGGAACTGAAAGGTCGAACATTGATAAACCGCCCCACTTTCCGACGGCAGCCCCAAGCCGTAGCTTTTGCTGAGGAGTTTTTCGACGCCCTGCGGAACTTTCCGGTCACGATTTTTGCCATGATAATGGAGGCCCCCTTCCTCAAGTCTGAACAGGATCCCCGATATTTGGAGAATCGGTTCCGGTTTTTGCTTCAGCGCATCGAGGCATTAGCTGAAGAACAACGTTCCTTCGCCAACATCCACTTCGACGGTCAGCCCAACCTCTATGGGGGATTGTCAGGGAGGTTCTCCAGTTATCTTTTCCGGTCCTCAGAAGGGCAATCGAGTGATTTGATCACCGATACGCCGGCATTTGTTGATTCCGCATCAAGCATAGGAATTCAAATCGCAGATATGTGCGCGTACGTCGTAAGAATATATCAAGAAAATAGGTTGTTCGCTGAACCGCCACCGGCAGGCGACCAATATCTGTACGCCATCCGAC
Source organism: Dehalococcoidia bacterium (assembly GCA_965207585.1). Lineage (GTDB taxonomy): Bacteria > Chloroflexota > Dehalococcoidia > Lucifugimonadales > UBA3495 > Bin87. The sequence continues at coordinate 1,982,523 of CBDBMT010000003.1, forward strand.
GTTGGTATGGTGCTATCCAGAACAGGACGCGAGAGTTTCAGAGTCCGACAGGCGAGCCTCGTCCCGGTCTTTATTTGATGGGGCAAGGGGACGTTTAGCGATCCTATGGCGTTTCAAGATCTGCGGCTCAGCCCTCGTAAACGGTCTTGCCCCCGACGATAGTGCGCTCAACGGTGATGTCCTTGATGCCGAAGGGGTCGATGGCGGTGGGGTCCTCCGCGAGGACCACGAGGTCGGCCAGCTTGCCTACCTCTATGCTGCCCTTGAGGTTTTCCTCGAACCCAGCGTAGGCGCCGTTCTGCGTGTAGATGCGCAGGGTGTCCTCCACGGAAATACGCTGGTTGGTTCCCCACTCGCGGCCCTCGCTGTCGGTGCGGGTGACGCAGCTCTGGATGCCCATCAACGGTTCGAAGGGGCCGGGTGGGTAGTCGGTGGCGCCGGTGGACATGACGTTGTAGTCCATGAACGAGCGCTGGGCAAACATCCACTGGAGCCGCTCCTCGCCGTAGAACTGCATCTTCTCGCCGTGATAGTACACGTAGGTGCAGAAGGGAGTCGCCACCGCGCCCAGGTTGTGCATGCGGTTGAGCAGGTCAGGATTGACCAGGGTGCAGTGCTCGATGCGATGGCGCGGGTCGGGCCTGGGGTGCGCTTTCTGGGCGGCCTCGTAGGCCCGGAGCACCAGGTCGATGGTGGAGTCGCCGTTGGCGTGGATACACACCTGGAAGCCAGCGGCGTGCATCTCCATCACGTTGACGGCGATTTCATCCTCCGTCATGGTGAGGATGCCGTGGTCGCAGCAACTGCCCACGTAAGGCTCGGACAGGTATGCGGTGCGCGAGGCGATGGCTCCATCCGCGACCATCTTGATGCCGCCGATGCGGAGGCGGTCGTCGCCCATGCCCGCTACGATGCCGGCATCGCGCAAGGCGGGGAAGTAGCGGTGCCACATCAGAGCGTAGACGCGCAGGGTCAGGTCGCCGTTGTCGCGGCCCTCCTGGTAGGTGCGCAGTTCGTAGTCGGTGACGCGGGCGTCGTGGACGCTGGTGAGGCCGGCGCGGTTGAGCATCTCGCAAATGACGCGCAGGCCCTCGCGCCGGGTCTCTTCGTTCTCGACGGGCAGCTGGTTCTCCCGGAGATCGTCGGCGGCGCGCTCGTAGATCACGCCGTCCAGACGGCCGGTATCTGCGTAGCGACCCAGTCGACCGCCGGGCGGGTCCTCAGTCTCGTCGTTGAAACCCGCCCGCTCCAGCGCCAGAGAGTTGCCGTAGTACACGTGCCCGGCCCGGTGGGATACCAGGATGGGATGCTCGGTGCTGACCGCGTCGAGATCCTCCCGGCGCAGGAAACGGTTTTCGGCCGTCTTGGTGTCGTCGAATTTGAAGCCCTGGACCCATTCGCCGGCCGGCGTCGTCGCAACCCTTTCGCGCAGGGCGTCCTGGATGTCCGTGATGGTGGGCAGGGAGCAGTCGGCAGCCATGACGTGGCGGGTGCCGCTGCTGAGCACGTGGATGTGGGCGTCAATGAAGCCAGGCAGCACCGTCTTGCCGGGCAGTTCAACGATCCTGGTGCTCGGCCCGATTAGCGTCTCCAGGTCCGAGTCGCTGCCCACGCCGATGAAACGGCCGTCCCGCATCGCAACCGCGGAGGCGCGGGGCTGATTGGGATCGATGGTGATGACGTTGGCGCGACGGATGACGGTGTCAGCGTGGTAGGCGGCCATGGGGAACTCCTTTGAGATCAAAAAAGATTAGAACCGAAGGTCAGCCACGTTTGTCATTCTGTTTCGTCCCGCACGCACCGTATCGGCAAAATCTGGCCACTTGCTGCCGAAATTGCGCAGGTCAGTACAATCAGACACTACCGTAAGCGCGCTTCCGCCTGGATGGGCTTTGAGTCGCGTAAGAGCCGTGTATAGCAAGGCGGGATTGCGATGCTGGCTATAGCAATCAGCATATATTATCAAATGCCGACCCTCCCAACCCTTAAAACTGTGTACAGTAGTCGCTTTAACTTTGGACGAACCCTGAAAAAAAGCGAGTTTTTGGCGTCGCGACTCTTCGCCATCGACGTCAAAAGTATGGAGTATTCGAGCCCCCATTCGCTCGAACTCATCCACCAACGCCCTACCCATTTCACCAGATGACAAGAAAACAACATCGGGGATAGCGGTATCAGACCGCAAGCGAATCATTTGTCGCCTCATTTCTTCAACACAATGACGCAATGCCTGGTCGGGTTCAACCTGTAGCCAGCGCAATTCAGCAGGGCTGTTCAACGTCGGTTGATATATTGTGGGTATGTCTACTTCCATATCGCTGAGAAATTCATTGACGTAATCCTCCAATCTCGGAATCATAGCCGGCGGTAAGCGATAGCTTTCCTTGAGTTCTAACCACTCACCACGAAACCCAGCTCCAATCATGGCTTCGTCGGTCCAAGCGCTAGCCTTTCCGTAGATATCCTGTGTTTTGTCCGCAACCAACAGCTTTTCACCGTCGTTTGCGACTGCTTTAAGCAGTGTTTGCCACCAAAGTGGCCTGAAGTCCTGTCCTTCATCAACCAATATGGCATCGTAATGTAGCAGAACAGCATCCGATGACAGGCAATCGTATATTTCGCATACCAATTCTGCCATGTTCCTTTCCAGTACGTCGTCGGGGATTTGGTTTGCCCAGAGATTGCCATAGCGAACAGAATACCCCGAGACGACGCAAACTCGTTTGCACCACGCATGAAAGTGAAGGAAATCTACGTTCTCGGCAACCGTGTGCCAATGGTCCGTGTACCGCAGCGCTAGGTCACGCAGGTAATTGCCTATCGTGATGTTGAAGGTGCAAACCAAAACCCTCAAACCTTCGTTAGCCAGCTCAGCAGCGCGAGCGGCCAGCGCCAGACTCTTGCCCGAACCAGCCGGCCCTTTCACGCGGCGATAGCCGGTAACTGTTCGGGTTTTTGCTATCTGAAGCTGACGGTTGTCCATCTCCCAATCGAGGGGTTTCCGCTGTTCACGACTGAATGCCGGTTCGGTAAGCCAGCCCCGCAAATCATTCGCCGTATTTGCAGACATTACCTTGGACCACGTGCGCCGGTATTCAGGGAATATAGCGGCAAGGTTACCACTTGCTATGTCATCGGCTCCCGACACCGGATAGTATTGCGGATATTGGCGTATCCCATCCTCAGATTCGAGGAAAGGTGTGAACACACGATTTAACTCTGACGTCGGAACTTGCGGGCAAATTATTCCGGTGGTAATTGCTTGCACTCCGGCCTTCCCGAAATGGTCGTTAAGGCGAGGACAGTACAGGTTGAGGATCTCGTCTTTGTATAGTCGCATCCTTGTGATCGGATTGCGACGAGTCCGGCCGATCTCGAGAGAGCTGCGAATCGACTCCACATCCCCATCGTCTACATCAAACACCGCAATTCCAGCACTAGGATTAATCAGGACGATGTCAGGCCGTAATCCATTGAGGTGAGGCCGGACATAAATTTCCCACTCGCGCGGCAATCGGGCGTCGAAAAGGTTTATTACCTCAATCATGCCGGCGGAAGGTGGACGGCGTAACTTGCCTAGTTCACCGCGTGATGGCTCGATTATCCGGTTCATATTGCCTTACGTTCCTGCCCAGCCCCGTTGTCATATTGAGGTTCCTTACCACGAGCGTCAATGGGCACTGAGTTTCGGGATTTGTGTTACGTCGAAGACGGCCTTACGTACAGTGCCCGATGGCATAAAGCCGTCAGCAAAGTAAACGGATCGGCAAGCCGCCCCACCTCACTTGGCGGTGTAGCCGCCATCGATGACCAGTTCGCTGCCGGTCATGAAGGACGCCTCGTCGGAGGCCAGGAACAGCGCGCCGTAGGATATGTCCTCGGTGGTGCCGACGCGGCCCAGCGGGATGTTGTCGATGCGGGCCTGGATTTCCTCGGGGGTCTGGTCACCCATGCCCTCGCGGCGCATGTCGGTGTCTACGCTGCCCGGGTGTATGGAGTTGGCGCGGATGTTTTCCGATGCATACTGGATGGCCGTGGACTTGGTGAACAGGCGCACGGCTCCCTTGGTGGCGATGTAGGCGGGCGGGCCGATGGAAACGAGGCCGCTGATGGAGGAGATGTTGATGATGCTGCCGCCACCAGCCCGGCGCATGGCCGGGATCACGGCTTTGGTGCCCAGGAACACGCCCTTGGCGTTGATCTCCATGATGTTGTCCCAGTCTTCGCCGGTGGTTTCCTCGATGTCCTTGCGGAGGACGATGGCGGCGTTGTTGACGAGGACGTCCACCTTGCCGAACTGCTGCTCAGCGGTTTCGATGGCCCGTTGCCAGTCGTCGTCGCTGGTCACATCCAGGTGCAGGTAGACGGCCTCGCCGCCCAGTTCTCGGATCTCCGCCTCAACCTGCATTCCCAGCTCATCGCGGATGTCCCCGATGACGACGCGGGCGCCCTCCTGGGCGAACATCCTGGCCTCGGTTGCGCCCTGACCGCGAGCGCCGCCGGTGATGATTGCAACCTTGCCTTCCAGCCTCATGGTGTAGCCTCCCAATTATCGTGCTCCATGCGGGTCAATTCTGAGTCGTCTCGCCGATACAGTGTCCTAAACCGAGATGAAAGGACTGCACAGACCGCTGAGAGTAGTATGAGCGAAAATACGACGCCTATACTAACGAAACTGATCAGATCAGGTTGACCGACGTTTTCCGATTCTTCAGGGTCGCCAGAAATCGCAGGGGGGTTCGAGAGGCGGTTCAAAAACCCGTTCTACGGCAAATGTGAAAGTCAGCGTAGCAATCGCCAAGCTGACGCCAACCCAGAAACGGCACCATCCTACATTCCGGTCGTACGACCGCTTTAGCCGGGCCGCTTCAGCCTGGGTCATCGTTCCGGAACCAAAGCACCAGGTACGTGTATCCGGCAACAACTGCAAAGACCAGGCTCGCCACCCCGTACACTGTCAACCCCACTATGATGTCACTGGCTTTGGCCCGATATACCGCGTTGGCCAACTCGGTCCAACCCCATGTACCCAAAAGCAGAATCGCAACTAACCCCGCAAAGAGAATCCCGATCCGTGGCGCGCTCATGATTGACCTTCTGGAGTTCCGGTCGACATCGAATGTACAGTTGGCTTACATCATACGGGAGTGAGACAACTCACGCCATCGCTGCCACTGCGCGCTCCGCGAACTCCGGCCGCACGATGCTCTCGTAGGGATGTGGCTCGCGGACGAGGCGGCCGGAGATGAGGGCGTCGCGCATGCGGTCGAAGCCGTGGCGGGTGATGGTCGGATCGGTGGCCCACACGCCCGCGTCCTTGTACCGCTGGACGCCCTCGGCGAGGACGGAGCGGTCGTATTCCGGGAACACCGGGGCGATCCGGTCGGCGACGGCTTCAGCGGGGTTGCCGGCGACCCAGCGCTGCGCCCGGGCGTAGCCGTTGACGAAACGCTGCACCGTGTCGGGGTTTTCGGCCAGGTACGACGGAGTGACCGCGAAGCTGCTGTAGCAGACGAAACCGCTCTCATTGCCCAGCGTCGCCGCGATGTGGCCGGAGCCCTCGTTAACCAGTTGCACCGCAAAGGGGTTGGGAACTTGGAGGTAGTCGGCGTCGCCGTTGCGGAAGCGGCCGAGCATCTCCTCGGCGGAAAGGCCACCCAGCAGGTTCACGGTAGCTGGGTCAACGCCGTGCCAGCGCATGGCAGCCTGCAACGTGGTGTAGGGCACGGGCGTGAAGCCGACGGGGATCAGCGTGGAGCCGGCCAGCTCCGCCCAGCGCCAGCCGTCGGTGGGCCGGTTTGACAGCAGGAAAAACCCGTCGCGCTGGTTGATCTCGGCGACGTGCAGCGGCGGGTCATCGCTGCCGGCGTCGAGGTCCATGAAACTGCGGCTGATGCCGCTCTGGGTGATGTCGATGTCGCCGGCCTTGAGCAGGTCGGTGCTGGTTTGGCCTGCCGGAACGTGGGAGAAATCTACGTCGAGACCCTGGTCTGCCAGAAACCCGCCCTCTACAGCGACGTAAATCGTCGTGTAGAACATGTTGCGGAAAGCCACTCGCAGCCGGATCCTGTCGCCGTTGCCTTGCTGTGTCATTGCATTCTCCTGATGTGGGGGTGGTTCACGCCGGCACAGGCAGGCGCAGGTTGCCGCCGGCCATCACCGCCGTTCCGTCCTCGCTGACGTATTCCACGCGACCGCCCTCGAACTGCTCGTCGTACAGCCGGGCGTACAGGCCGCCCAATGCCAGCAGTTCGTAATGGGCGCCCTGCTCCACGATGCGGCCGCGGTCAACCACGAAAATGACGTCGGCGGACATGATGGTGGAGAGACGGTGGGCGATGGCGATGGTGGTGCGGCCCTGCATCAGCGGTTCCAGGGCAGCCTGCACGTAGCGCTCGCTGGTGGTGTCCAGGGACGAGGTTGCCTCGTCCAGAATGAGCAGGCGCGGGTCGTGCAGGATGACGCGGGCGATGGACAGGCGCTGCCTCTCACCGCCGGAGAGCCGGTAGCCGCGCTCGCCGACTACGGTGTCGTAGCCGTCGGGAAACTCCATGACGCGGTCGTGGATATATGCCGCTTTGGCGGCCTCGTGCAACTCCCGCTCTGAGGCGGCCGGGTTGCCATAGAGCAGATTCTCGCGGATGGAGGCGTGGAAAAGGTAGCTATCCTGGGAGACGTAGCCGACGATGCGGGCCAGGCTCTCCAGCCGGATGCGCCGCACGTCGACGCCATCGATGCTGACCGTGCCGGAGGTGGAGTCGTACAGGCGGGGGATGAGGTAGGAGATGGTGGTCTTGCCGGCGCCGCTGGGCCCGACCAGAGCTGCCAGCTGGCCGGGCTTCACGTCAAGGTCCACGCCATCCAGGGCCCAGAATACCTGCCCGTCGTCCTCGATGTCGTAGCCGTCGGCCAGCAAGGTCGCCGGATGGTAGTTCATGCGCACGTCGCGCAACGCCACCGCGCCGGCTACCTTTTCGACGGGCAGGTCTACCGCGTCCGGCGCATCGACGATGTCGGGCCGGATGTCCAGGTAGCCGAAGATGCGCTCGAACAGGGCCAGCGAGGATTGCAATTCCACCGAGGTGCGGAGCAGGGTGCTGATGGGGAAGTAGAGGCGGGTTTGCAGCGTGGTGAAAGCGACGATGGTGCCGGCGGTGATGCCGGTCTGGCCGATGCTGCCGAAGAGGATATAGCCGGCCAGCAAATACACCACCACCGGTGTCAACGAAAAGAATATCTGCATACCGGCCCATACGACCTGGCCGGTCATTTCACGGCGAATTTCCAGGTCGGACAGGCGGACGTTCTGGTCATGGAAACGGGCCACCTCGCGGTTCTGGGCGCCGAAGAGGCGGGTGAGCATGACGCCCGAAACGGACAAGGTCTCCTGGGTGATGGCGGTCATCTCGGCGGTGGACTCCTGGACTCGGGCCGAGGCGGCGCGGCGGCGTTTGCCCACCAGGTAGCTGAACACCGCGAAGATCGGCGTGATGCCGGCCGCGACGATGGTCAGCTCCCACGACAGCACGGCCATGGCGACCAGGGTGCTGATCAGGATGACCACGTTGGACAGAATGCTGCTGACGGTGCCGGTCACCACCACGCGGATGCCGGCAACGTCGTTGGAGACGCGGCTCTGGATCTCGCCCGTGCGCTGGGAGGTGAAGAAGCCCAGCGACAGAGTTTGGAGATGCGAGTACAGGCGGTCGCGCAGGTCGCGCATCACGCGCTGGCCGACCTGCTGGGTGAGCCAGGTTTGGAGCATGCCCAGGCTGCCCGTCACCACGACCACCGAAGCCATGGCGGCGGCCAGGGTCCAGAGCAGGGGCAGGTTGGGACCTCCGTCCACGAAGAGGGCGGAGTCGAAGACCACCCGGATCAGGACCGGGTTGACGACGCCGAGGCCGGCAGTGACCAGGATCAGCAGGCCGATGGCGAGGACGCGAGGCCAGTAGGGTCGGAAGGTGGCGGCGATCCGACGGTTCAGGTGAGGCACACGGCGGGCGGGCCGGCTGCGGCTGGAGTTCACCGACCGCCGGAAACCGTGTGGCATGTTTTCACGCACGGGTCGCACTGGCGCAGCCTTTGTAAGAGCTTTCAGAATCAGGATTCACATGATTATTGGATTTTCAGGATTGAGGCGGTTCCGCCGGTATAATCACAATCCTGAAAATCCTCAAATCCGGTTAACCCTGATTCTGACGACTCCGCGATACTACTCGATAGCCTCTTTCAGCCGGCGGATGGCGTCGATGTGGGCGTCGGGAGAGGTGGCGCCGCGCAGGCCGGCCGCCATGTGGGTCGCGCCGATCTCCTCCCAGGACTTGAGCTCCGTGAGCCAGTCCTCGGGGTTGTTGTCGGCGGTGATGGTGATGCGGCCCTCGAAGCCCACTTCCGATGGGTCGCGGCCGGCGGCCTCGGCCTGAGCGCGGATGCGCCCCAGGATCGCCTGGCCGTTGGAGTCGGGGGCGAACATGGGGAAGTAGCCGTCGGCGAGGCGTCCGATGCGGCGGATGGCGGCGTTGGGCGGCGTTGGCGAGGTGCTGCGGCCGGCGCCGATCCAGATGGGGATGGGCCGCTGCACCGGCAGCGGGTTGATGCCGGCGTGGGTGATGTCGTGGTACTTGCCGTGGAAGTCGATCACGTCCTCGGTCCAAAGCTGGCGCAACACCTCGATCTGCTCGTCGCAGCGGCCGCCCCGGGTGGCGAAGTCGACGCCCAGCGCCTCGTACTCCACGGAGTTCCAGCCGACGCCGATGCCCAGGCGCAGCCGTCCGCCGGAGAGCAGGTCGACCTCGGCCGCCTGCTTGGCGACCAGGGCGGTTTGCCGCTGAGGCAGGATCAGGATTCCGGTGGTGAGGCCGATCTTCTTGGTCACGGCGGCCAGGTAGGCCATCAGCGTGAATGGCTCGTGGATGTAGGACTCGTGAGAGTATGGAAAATGCGGCACCTCCGGATGCTTCTCCGGCACCGCGCCCAGCACGTGGTCGAGGATGCGCACGTGGGAATACCCCAGGTCCTCGGCGGCCTGGATGTAATCGCGCAGTGCGCCAAAATCGTCGCCAATCTCAACAATGGGAACCGAAACGCCAATCTCCATGGTGAACCTCCCGTTAAATGCAAATGCAACAGCCCCGCCATCGGGGGGATGGTCGGAGCCATTATAGCGGGTGGTGAGAAAGCGGGCAGCGCAGCAGCCGGTGGCGACGGCGTTATGATGCATCGCCGAGACGGGTCAGGCCCTTACGCTCGCTCGAATTCTTCTCGGGATACTCCTAGATCCCTCAATATTCCAGAGACCGTGCCGACTCTCAAATCGCGACCGCCCCAGTTAGGGATTGTTGTTCTGGCCCCGCTGTTGACGTTGATCCAAATCTCGTGGTCTCCGCGACCCTGCCGATCAAATTGGCAGCCCAATCGGCGCAGTTTGCGCGTAATCTCTCGATAGGTCACGCTATCACTTGCACTTCGTCAACCTGCCCTATTATGACCGGAGCCGTCACGACGCCAGCGGGCAAGGGGTCGCCGTGTTCCAAGTATGATTGAATAAACGCTTCGGCAACCCCCTCCAGGATATGCAGCGTTTCGGCCGGGGTATCGCCCCAGGCACGACAACCTGGGAGCGCCGGTATGTCTGCCATGTATTTATCCTCAGTTTCCTCAGAGGGTTCATATATGACGAAGGAGAGTTTGTAACGGTTCACAATTGCGCCTCCGGGAGCCCATAGATGCAGAAGCCAGGTGAGCGTCTAAATATACGGCCCCGCCATCGGGACGATGGTCGGGGCCATTATAGCGGTTGTTGGGATGTGGGGGGCCGCTTGGGGTTACAGCCCCTTGTTGTAACGCCAGCTTTTCAGGCGACGGGAGATTTCCTGCCAAGTCGCGCTGGGTTTATAGCCGGCCGTACGAAAGCTCCAGCCGAAAATGCTGCGCACGTCGTTGATGACGAGGTTGTACGTCATGCTGCTGCCCTCGATGAAGCAAGGGCAATTCTTGTGTCCACGCGGGCAGCGGTTGCCGTTTCCGCTGAAATGCGGTAGGGTTGCCATACAACTAGCTCCTTCCTTTGAGTGAGATGGTTGTTGCAGCCCCGGCAGACTTCGACCCCCGCCGGGGCTTTTTCATCGGTACGCGGCGGGCCGCGCGTGTCTATTGGCTTCATAATCACCGTTGCCTCCTATCAACGATGCGCAATATTTAACATATCGGAGGTTACGTTGTCAACTCAGTAAATAACCAACATGGCATAAAAAAGGATCTCCAAAAGGATCTATCCAAATATTGGTACACTGTATTGTCGATCAAAAGTTTCCTAGAGTGTCAAGATCGCCTTGGGAAACTGGATCTTTCTCGACAGTTGGCAACTTCCAACAACCAAATGAAAAGGTGCCCTTGTCAAGCACCTTGGCGTCCCCTGCCGTGTTGGTAGTAAAATCCATGGTGGCTGCATCACCGACGACTTTGCGACCAAGGCGGAACTCTGTCAAGGCAATATTCCGCGGCTCCATAAAAACCGTACGTAAAGAAATCAGGAGGTGATTGCATAATCTTCTGGCAATGACGGGGTTCGCGTTCAGTGAGTAGCCGACCTTCGCAGTACGCTGCTCCGTATTCAGTCCAACCGGTTGCGTTGAGCAGGGTCTGTTTCAAATTTTGTTGCATCATGAGATTGACTTGGGAGTATGTGTTTTGGGCCTCTTGGTAACCGGAACTGGCCGGGTCTACGGCTCGAGATAGTTGCGTCATTTCGCTAGCGAACTGAGCGTTGCTACGCTGCATGGCGTCGACGATTTCCCAATAGACGTAACGTTTGCTGTGGCAGTCGGCTGCTGTAGGGAGTACGCGGGAATACTCAAGCTGCCGTGCGAGGTACCAGTCCTCAACGGTTTCAGCCGCCGCTTGTGAGCACCCAGAGTATGAAAAAGCCACCACGGCGATAATGGCGGCATAAAGGGCAAGTGTGAGGTTCATCCTCCGTGCGCAGTACATAATAGTCTTCCTTTGCGTTCCACTTGGGCGGGTGTTCACTCCCGGAACCGCTCCGGTATCCGTCCGCGACGGCGGCGCACTTCATCAAACTCGGCGCGGGTCAGGCCGGTTTGAACGAGGATGATCCCCACCGTTCTGGGCGAAACTTCTCCGCTGTGCCTCGGCACTTCCGTTATCAGCCCTAATCGCCGATGCCGGAAGACAGTGTGATCACCGCCTTCGAGTTCGCTGAAGTTGAGCCGGCGCAAAACTCGCAACAGCTCCCGACGAGTGACGCCCGGTATGTACGGAGGCATTGGCTATTTCACTGCCAGCCACGGCCTTATAAGCTTCGGAGCAACCTCGCAGACGTAATACTCCAGGCCCTCTTGCTCACATTCCGCCACCAACTCCGCGATTTTGGCTTTCCCGATCTCGCGCAGTTCTGCCCGGCGTGCCGGATCGTCATCGCCGGGAAGCGGATACATTTGCGCCATAGCCATGGCGTCGGCAATCATCTTCAGCGCTTCATCCCGGTCTTTGCCCTGGGAAACGGCGCCGGGGATGCCGGGGCAGAGGACGGCAAAGTCGTCGTCCGATTCGATGAGGATGACTTCGTAAAGGTCGTTGATATTGTCCGCTGTTGTCATCACTGCTCCTATAGATACGGCGCAGGTCGGACTACTGCCGCAGCGGTGGGGCATCCAGTGGCCACTATTTCCTCATACAGACCATCCAGCCATTCTTCAGTGCTTCGATTGACCGGGATAACTCCGTCCACCAGCGCCTCGTGGATGGCGTCGGCAATCATGTCCAGCGCGTCCTGGGGGTCCCGGCCGGCGCTGACAGCATCCATGGATGGACAGAAAACCGCCCACGGAGTACCGGGGCTGTCGCCGCTGGTATCGCAAACCAGCAGCACCTCGTATCCGTATTCTACCGGAGCGTGGTCAGCCCATTCCGCCGCCAGAGATTCGTCCGCGTGAGTCAGCAGAGCCAACGCCATGATGTCACCTGCCTTTTGAGTAGTGGTAGCGTCTGCCGCGATCAGATCATAAAGTTCATCTCGCCGACGATGCGCTCGCCCAGCGCGCGGTCGCCTTCGATGGCTACTGAGCCGTTGGTCAGGGCGTGCTCGGCGGACCAGCGGCCGGTGCCCAGCGCGTTGAAAGGTTCGAGGCCCATGGTTAGCCGGACCGTGGGCGAGGCTGGGGCGGCGTCCATGCGGTGGGCGCGGCCGCCGTCCATGTTCAGGGCGATGCCGCCGCCCACTTCGCCGGTGATCTCGAAGACGACCGTTGTACCGTCGTCGGGCCGGACCTTGCGGCCCACCACGAAGGGCATGGCCATCTCGGTGCGGCCGTAGGCGTGCTGGGCCACAGGGCCGCCCAGGTGGCCGGGGATGCCCAGGGTGCGCCGCATATCCTGCTCGTGGACCCAGGCGTCGTAGATGCGGATGGCGAGAAGGTCGGTGTAGGGGCCGCTGCCCAGGGGGTTGGGAGTTTCGACAGCGAAGTCGGCTTCGGTCATGGCGCGCAGCACGCCCAGCCGCTCGGCGGTGATTTCGCGGAACTCAGCCAGCACGTCGGCGCCGCTGAACTGCCGGCGATAGTCAACCAGCACCTCGTTGCCCTGCCCCACTTCGTTGCGCACGTGGGAGGTGTCCGCCGGTTCGTGGGCCGGCGCCGGCCGGCCGAGGAGACGGCACTCGCTGCCCACCAGGTGCGACACCTGGTCCTGCACCGACCAGCCGGGGCACTCCGTGGGCAACGTCCACTGCTCCTGGGTCAGGTCACCGCACAGCCCGTCGATGGACTGCCACACCGTTTCCATCAGGTCAACCATTTGCTGGGACATCGCTCATCACTCCACAAATAAATTTCGCGCCAGCGGCGCGTTCGTTGAAAACCGCGTTTGCGTGTGACACGACACGCGCCGGCATTATCGCACCCAGCGACACTCCGGCAAATGGCCCCGGTAGCCACGGTCGGGGCAGGTGCAGCCGATATCCTCGCGGCGTTGGTAGCCGAGCGATTCCAGCCAACCGTCGAAACCCGGGTAGAACCCGTAGCCCTCATCTATGGACCGGTATCCGGCCCGGAGGGCGGCCAGAATTTCGTCCGCCTCGGGGACTTGCAAGACTGCGTTCGCGTTGGTCATGGCGATCAGCCGGCCAGGAGTTCGAGCACGTCCTGGGCGAAGACCATGTCCTCCTCGCCGACCTGGTCGGGGTCGTCGGGGCTGGTCAGGTAGCGCACGAACAGCCATACGCCGTCGCGGGGGTTAGAGACCACCTCGGCGGTGGCTCCGCTGTAGAGGCCCACCCTCTGCCCTGGCTCCACTTCAAACAGATTTACTATGTCGGCCATATCACATCACCAGGTAACTGCGGGAGATTATCTCGGGAATCGACCGCCCAGCAGCGCCTCGCATGAGACGCCCGAAGCACCGCCGATCAGAAGAAGAACGTCAGGTTTTTCGCCAGCAGCACGTTCTGGTCGAGGAAGACCTGCCGCTGTGCGATGCGCCACTGGCCATCCACCCGGCGCAGCCTGTCTTCCCGGCGGCCCACCAGGATGTCGGTTTCGGTAGCGACGCGGTTGCGGTAGATGATGAATCGGCAGCGCAGGGATACCTCTTCGGCATCCGCGGCGCCGGGCGTCGCCTCGGTGATCTCCACATTGGTTACCAGATGGGAGAGGCGAGACAGGGGTTCCTCGGCCCAGTGGACGCCGGTGAGGATCTGCCGGACCCTTTGGGTCAGCGTCGTCTTGCCCTCGTCGAACCAGTTGATGTCCTGGCCCTCCCGGGTGAACTCGCGCTCCAGCTCGCCGAACTTGACGTTGCGGCGCATGGGAACCCAGTAGCGCACGTCGTCGGTGAGCAGGTCCAACCATTCTTCGTACTGGCGGTCGTCCAGCAGGTTGGCCTCGTGGTATAGGAACGCCTCGACGTCCTGCTTGAGCAGGAGCATCGCCAGGGGGTCGTTGGCAACAACCATCATGCCACCTAACAGGCCGAGCCGTTGTTGCGCCAGGTGGCCAGCTCGTCCCAGTCCCGCGCCGCCATGAACTCACGCCAGCGATTGTAAAAGCCCCGCTGGTTCTGCTCACCGGCCCGGGCCTTGGTGGTGTCGAGCACGGTGCCTTCGAGCTTCAGGCCGCCGTCTTCGAAATCGGTGACGGCGTAGCCCATGCCCATCTGATAGTTGTAGTGGTGCCGGCGGGCCATGGCGCCCCGGCTGGCGGCGTGGGCGTAGTTCCAGTTTTCCATGTCGTCCTGCTCGGTCAGGCCGGCGGGACCGGAGTACCGGATGTAGTACTGGCGCAGGAACTCCTTGACCTCCGGCGGCGCGGAGGCGTCCACCAGGAACCAGCGCCACACCTCGGTCTGGTCGGGGCCGCGTGGATGCCACACGGCGATGCTCCGCGGCTGGCGGGGCAGGAAGGACATGTTGGGGAAGATCGTTCCCGGCCCGGCCAGGATGCGCCACAGCTGCCCCTGCCGCTCCTTGCGAGCGATCTCGCACTGGTAGAAGTAATCCGACACGATGGGGTCGTTCTGGTAGGAGGGCACTGGTTGGGCGTCCTCGGGCCGCAGGAACATCACGGTGCCGTGGCCACGCTCGGGGAAGGATACGTCCAGGGATTTGGCCCCTTCACGTTCGCTGTTGTCGCGGCGACCCTGCCCGGAGGGGCCGATGCCCACGAGGTCAACGGAACGGTGGCTGATGTTGTGGTAGCGGTCGCCGATGAAGTTCTCGGCGGGGAACTTCCAGTTGCTGGGCACCATCCACTTCTCAATGCCGCCGATGATCTCGGTGCCACCCTCGGTGCCGTCCCACCCATCAAAGAGGATGTCCAGGTAGGTGCGGAAGCCGCCGATGTATTCCAAAAAGTCGGGGGCGTTGGCGTCCCAGGTGGCCCAGATGCCGCCCTTGTAGTTGACCATGCGGGGCACGCGGATCAGACCCCACTGGGATTTGTCCAGCTCTTCGTGGTAGGCGTCCTTGTAGAAGGGCACGCCCACCAGGGCGCCGTCGGTGGCGAAGCTCCAGCCGTGGTAGGGGCAGGTGAAAATGGGCGTGTTGCCCTCGTCGTACCGGCAGACCTTCATGCCCCGGTGCATGCACGAATTGAGAAACACGTGGATCTCGCCCTGGCGGTCGCGGCACAGGATCACCGACTCCTCTCCCATGGAGGACACAAAGAAATCGCCCGGCTTGGCGACCTGGCTCTCGTGGCCGACGAAGAGCCAAGCGCGGGTGAAGATGCGCTCCTGTTCCTCGGCGTAGATGTCGGAATTTACGAAGATCTCGCGGCTGACCATGCCGTTATCCTGGTCAACCAGTCCACTGTAACTGCTGGGCTGGAACGTAATCGCCATGTTGTTCCTCCGGGCGCGGCTCGCCGGCTCGAATGGTATCACACCACCATTGGGCTTGTACCTGCTACTGGGCGGTCAGGGTGACTCCCGCCAACGCTTCCAGCACTCGCGCGACGATGGGATAGCCTTCGTCTCCCCAGCCCTCGGCCTGGGCTTGCTTGTACAGGGCGTCGGCCACCGAGCCGGTGCCGGCCGGAGCCTCCAGCCGCTCCGCCAGGGCGCAGGCCAGAGCCACGTCCTTGGCCACGATGTCCAGCGTGCCGCCCGCTTCGAAACTCCGATTCAGGATGCTGTTGGGTATGGCGTTGAAAGCGCGGCTGGCGCCGGCGCTGACCGGCACGATCTCGGCCAGGACCGCCGGGTCCACGCCGCCCATGCTGGCCATCAACATCCCCTCAATGGCGGCGATGAGATTGGTGTAGCCCATATACTGCGTGGCTAACTTGGCGACGCAGCCGGCTCCGGACGGTCCGACGTAGAACACCTGCGCCGCGACGGCGTCCAGCGTGGTCCGGACGGACTCGAACACAGTCCGCTCGCCGCCGATCATCATGGTCATGGTGGGCGGGCGTCCGCTCACCGGCGCGTCCAGCATGGTCAGGCCGCGCTCGGAACAGGCGGTGGACACGCGGCGGGCGACGTCGGGGTCGTTGGTGGTGGTGTCCACCAGCACCGTGCCGTCAGCCATGGCGGACAGCACGCCGGCCTCGTTGCCCAGCAGCACCGATTCCACCTGGGTTGGGCCGGGCAGGGAGGTCCAGACGACCTCGCAATCGGCCACCGCTTGCTCGGCGCTGTCCGACCAGAGGGCGCCGCGATCCAGCAGGGGTTCCGCCGCCTCTCGCCTGATGTCGTAGACCGCCAGATCGACGCCGGCGTCCAGCAGGCAGCCGGCCATGAGGCTGCCCATGGTGCCGACGCCGATGAATGCTTGCTTGTCGGGTAGTGCGGCGCTCATGCTCACCCCATCCAATCAGTGGACTGCGGCGCAGGCCGGCAGCGACGTGTAGAAGACGGCCTGCTGCTCGAATCTCTGTTTGTAGACATCCGATATGTCGCGGACGGCGTCGATCCCAGCGTCCAGGGCGTTGGCTGGGACCAGCACGTTCAGCAGCTTGGTGGGCTCCCGGTAGAGACGTCCTTCCGTGGTGTCAAACCACTGGCCGCGAGCGTCGAGCACCGTCAGCCCGTTGGGGAAATGGGGCGTTACCGTGTCCGCCAGGAAAGATTGCCACTCTTCTTCGATAAGTGTTACCCCGCTGCCTTTCTCCAGTCCCAAATACACATTGATTTCAGTGAAGAAATCCATCCCATCGGGACAGACGGTATCGCCGCCGGCTGCGCAGCCCGCCACAAAGAGCAGGCACGCAACGGCGACGGCGATGCACGATGCCGGAAATCGCATCGGGCCTAGTAGTGGTCCACCAGAGGTATCTCGTGCAGGGCGGGAATGACCTCGCGGCCGATGAGTTCGATGGAGCGCATCACGTCCTCGTGGGCCATGGCGCCCTCGTTGCCGTAGATGTGGAGGTAGCCGGGGTTGAGGCGTTCGACAATCATGGACAGCTTTTCCCGCACGGTGTCGGGGCTGCCCACGATGATGTTGTTGGCCTCCTGCAATTCTTCGTAGGTCATCATCCGGCCGAACCCGCCGGCGCCGGGCAGCGTCCGCTGGATGTTGACGGCCTCGCGGGACTGGTAACCGGGCGGGTCGTTGTGTTCGCGGGGGCCGCGGTTGCGGTGCTCCTGCGTCCAGAGGAACTCACGGCCGATCTCCTGGGCCTTCTCGTCGGTGTCGGCGCAGAAGATACGCAGCAAGTAGCCGAAGTGCTCAGGGCCGGGCTCGAACCCGGTCTCCCGGGCAGTGTCGATATAGACGTCGCGCAGGCGGTGGGTGTGGTCGAGCAGCGACCCCAGGTTCATGTAGGGATGCTCGTGGCGGGCGGCCCACACGACGCTCTCCGGGCTGCTGAATCCGGGGAACCAGATGGGCGGATGGGGCTTCTGCATGGGCAGCACCCAGGGGTTGACCTTCCGGTAGTGGTAGTACTCGCCCTCGTAGCGGAAGGGCCCCGGCTCCGTCCAGCATCTGATGATCAAGTCGTGGGCTTCCTCGAAGCGGTCGCGGTTCTGCGGAGGGGCGATGCCTCCCTGCAGGGTCTCTACGGCGGTGCCGCGCACGAAGCCGGAGATGATGCGGCCGCCGGAGATGCAGTCCAGCATGGCGATTTCCTCGGCCATGCGTACGGGGTCGTTGACGGCGATGACGTTGCCCAGGATGGCGATTTTGGCATTGCGCGTCACCTTGGCGATGACGGCGGCGTCGATGTTGACCGCGGGCTTCATGCACCAGTACGAGGCGTGGTGCTCGTTGGACATGATGCCGTCGAAGCCGTTTTGGTCGGCCCAGGTGTACTGCTCGTGGTACTGGTTATAGAGGACGTGGGCCTTCTCGGGGTCGAAGTGCGAGTTGGAGAAATCCAGCCGCCCCGACTCGTACTGTGACACATCGTCGTCGGTAACGTGGCCATAGGGCTGTTCGGAGAACCAGAAAACTTCCACATGGTCTTTGGGCATCAGGAGCCTCCTCGTTGTGGGCCGCCGGCATCAGGCCGGATCGCTGGGTCTGGTGGTTGATGGCCGCAGTATAGGGACGGGCAGAGGTGGGGACAAGTGCAGAGAACAGGCGCTCACGAGGGCATCAAGCCGGAGATAAACAGTTCGTCCGGCAGTTGTCTTACGGCGGCAGCGATACTATCCACTTCCGACGGGGGCTCGATCAAGGTTTTGTCGATCCGTTCGCTCAGGAAATCGTGCAACTCCGTCAGCGGGCGGTTGTTTCTGATTTGGATAAAGCACACTTGATGGTTTTCCGCCGTCTGACGGGCGTTGGAGCGCGGGCCAATTTGGTCGAATATGACGATGCCGCCAGTCCCGACACGGGTTACTTTGTCTTCAATCACTTCCTGATTGCCGCGCTCGATCAGTCCCATTTCCACTCGTATCCGGCCGCGACGACTGGCAATCTCCAGTCTATTTCGCGGGGAACCTCCGCGTCGCGTTGCATATTCAGCCAGAAATCTGTGCCTTCTTCCAATCCCAGGATGGTCAGGCCCGCCCGCAGGAAAGCTCGTTCCAGGGTTTTGCCGGCGGTGGATTTTCGTGAACCCCGGATAGTCAGGGTCGCAGCCCCGGCCCAAAGCATCAACATCCCATCATCAAAAGACAGCTCGGGAGCGCTCTCGGCGATTTCACGTACATGCTCGGCAACCTCGACGAGATAGTTGAAACGTTCATCCCGTCTTATACCCAGGTTCTGGGCGGTTTTGTTAGTCAGACCGAGCAACCACCAGGCCAGGTCGTTCCCGCTCTCGTCGAGCCTGGTTCGGAGAGCGGCCATCCATTGGTCATGTCCGGCATCGGCGGGCAGACTTTGACGAATTGCAACCAGTTGACGATAAGCATCCAGCAGCTGGGTTCGGGTTTGGCCTTCCGTGTACAGGCGATAGTTGTAACCCTGAAACAAAGCGGCGACGATCTGTCGAACTCCCTCGCCGGAGTTCAGGTCATAGAGATTCGGCGTCATCGTCAGCGCTCCAATAATACTGGAGGTCGTCAAAGTCCACGCCGGCGGCGAATCCCGGTTGGCTCAACTCCTGTCGCATCGTCTCGAAATAGTCGATGCGTTTTTCAATCAGCACGAATCGCCGGCCCATGGCGGTGGCGACCCGGCCCACGGTACCGGTCCCGGCGAAGGGGTCGAGCACGCTGTCGCCCTCAAAAGAGTAGTACCGAATTACTTTGCTTACCAGTTCATCCGGGAAAATCGCCGGGTGCGCTTTGTGGTTGGACGGCGTTACATCCCATACGTTGGTCTTGTCATATTCGCCCAATATAAGCGATCGTTCCACCGCCGTGGGATCGGGGTGGTGGCGCAGGTTCCAGTCAATCAACCGGTCGGTTTTCTTGCGATAGACCAGCACGTACTCGGTCACGGTGACCGGCTTGTACTGGAGCGGCTGACGGTCGGCCGCAAACCGGCGGCCCCGACCCAGATGCCAGCCGGCGCCCTCCGGCTTCCGCCAGATCACGTCATCGATGAACTCGTACCCGATACGGTCGAGAATCGGATGCAGATCAAAGGGGATGGGCAAGCGTTTGCTGGCGGTATTGCGAGAGGCGCGTCGCACCAGTACCGGGGACACGTTGACCACGAGGAAGCGCCCCTCGGCCAATATGCTGTGACAGGCCCCGAATACCTCGCCGAGAAACTCCAGATATGAAGGATAATCCACGTACTCAGCGCATTCCGGCTTGGCATTGAAGTAGGGGGGCGAAGTGAATATCAACTGCACGCTGTTCGGAGGGAATTCGGGGAGCGCCACGCGGCAATCGCCGAGGATCGCTTTGTTGGGAACGGGCGGAAAGGCAATTCTCGCGCTGCCGGAACGACTGCGCGGCTCGGGGCGTTTGCCAAGCTCACGCATCCCGCAGCCAGTTCTCTGCCAATTGCCGCGCGTCATCGGTCAGCAGCTTGGAAACAACCATGGCGGGATTGTCGCAGGTATCCCGCCAGCCACGCAAGCGGCGGATGTCATCACGTCACGACGGTTGCTTCAAGTTTGGCCCCACGCGGATGGCATCTGGTAAGATTATGATGCGCCGCAGTCTTCGGAGGTGTCAGATATGACTACCAAAAACACCCAATCGGCTGACGTTTATTCCGGTGCGGAGGGCAAATCCGGCGCCAAATCTCTCACCGACGAAGAACGGGAAGGCATACGCGAGTACTACCGTTCCCTCAATTTCAAGGAATTTCTGGCTGCTTGCCCAATTGAGGGCGTTGAGTTGGCGCGAGAACTCACATATCCGCGTGAGGTGGAACTCTGATGTTCCTGCTCGACACCAATGTAGTCTCCGAGCTGCGCCAGGGAGAGCGCGGCAACGCCGGCGTATCTGACTGGTACGACGGGGTGCCAGATGAAGACCTGTTCACCAGCGCGCTGGTCATTGGCGAAATTCGCAAGGGAATTGCGAGATTGCGCCGGCGCCAAGACCATCGGCAAGCGGAAGTTCTGGAAATATGGCTGGAAGTATCACAGGATTTTTTCGCTGGGCGCATCCTCCCGGTTGACGCCGCCGTTGCCGATGCTTGGGGCCAAATGTATGCCATCCGCAACGTGTCCATCGTTGACGGTCTCATAGCCGCCACCGCCAAAGTCAACAACTTCACTTTGGTGACGCGCAATGTCGAGGATGTTCAAGGGTTGGGCGTAGATCTGCTCAATCCGTTCACCGGCTGAAGAAATGGACAGAAGACGGCGACGGCGGGAGGCGGCACGGCTGAAGCATGGCGCGGAGGTTAGCCTGCCCCCGTGGCCCGTCGAACCACAGGTGCGCCGCGTTTGACGCCCCTCGCCGCCCCGTGATACGCTTTGCTCACTATGGGTAGATGGGGATTCCTGCGGGAATCCTCGCCGACTGCGCTATTCAGGAGCGAACACGATGAACGTTACCCCTATGGCCATCGAGAAACTCAAGGAAGTGATGACCGCCGAGGACGAGGCCGGTTCCGCCCTGCGGGTGGTGGCGATGCCCGCCGGTCATGGCCTGCAGTACATGCTGACCATGGAGAAGGAGCACCAGCCTGACGACACCGTGCTGCGCATGGACGGCATGGAGTTCCTCATGGACTCCGACAGCGCGCCGTTCCTGGAAGAAGCCACCATCGACTACGTGGAAGAGTTCGGCGGCCGGGTCGGGTTTGTCATCAACAACCCCATGTACGCCGGCGGCGGATGTGGCAGCGGTGGTTGCGGCTGTGGCGGGGGCGGATGTGGCTGCGGCGGCGGTGGTTGCGGCTGCGGCGGACACTAAGCCGTTGCAACCTCCGGCAATCCCTGGCCTAGGCCGGGTTTGCCGACAATCGAGCCAATTGCCCCGGCGCTACCGGCTGCCGGGGCTTTCGCATAGCAGCCCGGGAAAGTCCCATAATGACAGCGCGGGCTGTTGAATAATCGAAACGCACGTTGCCATCATAGGATAATCATTCAACCGGGAGTTCCCTCATGAAAATCTGGCCCACCGTCTCGAAAGAGCAATGCCTGAGCCGACTGCGCAAGGACGTGTCGGCCTGGAATGATCTGCGGACCAGCGCGGATCTCGCCGGCACGTCCTTCGCCAGCGCGCGGCTGCATGGAGCCGATTTGTCGTGGGCCAACCTGACTCATCTGGACTTCAGCGGCTCCGACCTCGGCGACGCCGACCTGCGCGGCGCCGACCTGCACTTTTGCAACCTGAGCGGGGCCAATCTGCAGAGCGCGGACCTGCGCGGCGCGAGCATGCAGGGCGCCACTCTGCGGGAAGCGAACTTGTCCTACGCCCAGTTGCAGGGGGCGAACCTGGCACGGGCCGACCTGAGCCAGATCACACTGCGGGGAGCCGACCTGGGTTACGCGGTGCTGCGCGGCACCTATTGCAGCTTTTCCGACTTTTCCGAAGCGGACCTGACCTGGGCCGACATGCAGTCCGCCAACCTGTCGAACTCCACCTTTTACAAGACGGTGTTCACCGACGCGACCCTCGCCCAGGCGAACCTGGCCCACGCCAACTTCAACCTGGCATTGCTGGACAATACCGACATGGACGAAGCGTTTCTGCACGACACGATCTTTGCCGCGCTGGACCTGTGCGGCGCGAAGAACCTCGGCACCGTGCAGCACGAGCCCTCGTCCATCCTGAGCATCGGCACGGACACGCTGCTCAACACCTTGCGCAGTTCCGGCGGAATGTATTCTACGGAGTTGGAGGTTTTCTTCTCCCGGGGCGGCGTGTCCATCGACATGCTGGCCTCGATCCGACCGGTCACCACGCCGGCGTTTTGACGCCGTTCCAGCGCAGAAAGGGCGGGACCCGTCGGGCCAAACACGGCGGCGCTGGTCGACCCGCAACCCAAACAGAAGGAGCAGCGCTCAGATGTCAGCCACACCCCACGGCATCCGTTACTCGGCCCACCGTCCGGTGGTCATGGGGCGCAACGGCATGGTTTGCGCCGGCCATCCGCTGGCGGCCCAAGCCGGCATATCCGTCCTGCAAAAGGGCGGCAACGCCTTCGACGCCGCCATCGCTACTGCCGCAACGCTCAACGTCGTCGAACCGCTGATGTCCGGCATTGGCGGCGACGGGTTCATCATGGCCTACCGTGCGGAGGACGATTCCCTGCGGGTTTCCAACGGGACGGGAGCCGCGCCCTACGGAGCGACCCTGGAGCGGTATCGCGACGGCATCCCCATGAAGGGGATACTGAGCGTGTCGGTGCCGGGCCTGCTCAACGCGTGGCTGGACGTGCATTCCGAGTACGGGTCGTTACCGTTGGCTGAAGTGTTTGGTCCGGCCATCGCCCTGGCCGACGATGGGTTCCCGGTCACGCACTACCTGGCGTCGGCCATCGCCGGTGACGCGCTGCTGTGCGAGTTTCCCTCCAGCCGCGCGATCTTCACGCGGGACGGGTCAGGAGAGCCGCTGCGCGCCGGCGACATTCTCCGGCAGGCCGATCTAGCGCGCACGCTGTCGGCCATCGCGGAGCAGGGTCGAGATGCCTTCTACCGAGGCGAGATCGGAGAAGCCATCGTGCGCTTCAGCGAAGAGCAGGGCGGCCTCATCACCATGGCCGACCTGAACGACTGCTCGGCGCGCTGGCAGGCACCGATCTCCACCGACTACGGCGACTACACGGTGTACGAGGCTCCTCCCAACTCCAGCGGCCATATCCTGCTGCAGGAGCTCAACGTCATCCGGCAGCACGACATGGCGAGCCTGGGGTTCGGCTCCGCGGCGTCCATCCACCTGATGGTGGAAGCGAAGAAGATGGCTTTCGCCGACCGGGAAGCCTACGTGGCCGATCCCGACTACATCGACGTGCCCGTCGCCGGCATGTTGTCCGCCGAATACGCCCGGGAGCGCGCCGCAACCATCGACTCGGAGCGGGCCTCCGAGAACGTGCGCGCCGGAGATCCGTGGCCGCACCAACCGGAAGGGCAACGCCGGTCGCCGGCCGGCGTGGGCGCCCGGCGGCGTGGTCCGCGCACCGAGGAGGAAGACACCACGTGTTTCGTGGTGGCGGACCGGGCGGGCAATGCGGTGTGCCAGTTGCAGAGCATTCAGAGCGGTTGGGGCTCCTCGCTGGTGGCGGGCAATACCGGCATCCTGCTGAACAACCGCATGACCTACTGGCACCTGGACCCGGAGCATGTGGACTGCCTGCGGCCGGGCAAGCGCGTGCGCCACACGATGAACCCGGTGATGGTTTTCCGCCGGCCGGGACCGGGCAACGGCAGCGCCGCGACCGGACGCCGTTTGACCTACGTGCTGGGGACGCCGGGTGCGGATTGCCAGGTGCAGAGCAACATGCAGGTCATCACCAACCTGGTGGACTACGGGATGACGGTGCAGGAAGCCGTGGAAGCGCCGCGCTGGAAGCACGTGGGCGACGGCACCGAATCCACGGTTCCGCACACCGCGGTGGACAGCCTGCTCATCGAAAATCGTTTCGATGCCGGCACTCTGCGTCAGCTGCGGGCCATGGGACACCCGGTGCATGAACTGAGCGCGTGGGACGGCGTGACCGGACGCGAGATGGCGCTGTACATAGACCCCGGCACCGGAGCGCTGCACGGTGCCGCCGATCCCCGCTACGATGGGTATGCCGTGGGGTACTGAGCGTTCATCGCCCACCCGGTTCCAACCGCACCAAGGACAATCAGCATGCGAATGCCAGGACAACGCCGCAGCCAGGAACCCGACGAGGTGGGGCAGCGCGCCGGCCTCTTCGCTGAGTCGATCCGTGACGGGGACATGGACCTGGCCTGGTCGATGTTGTCCAAGGAGACGCGGGGCATGCGCATGGGCGTGTGGGCCACCCGCCTGAACATCGATATGCAGGTGGCCTACCGCGCGGCTTACGACCCCGACCACCCCATGCGGGATTCGATGATGGACGACTTCCGCACCACCGTCCTGCGCCTGTGGCCGCTGGAAGACCTGTCCGAGTTGGCCGCCGCTCCGACCCGCTACGTGGACGACGAGCATGCCTTCGTGTTCCTGCCCTTCGGCGTGACCGATGAGACCGTGGTGCAGCACAGCCGCCTGATGTCGGGCCTGATGATCCCCATGTTGCTGGAGGATTCGCAGTGGCAGGTTGACTTGCCCGGCTGGCGGTTCCTGGACACGTCCGGCCAGGGCGGCAATGGCTAGGCGTCCCCCGCGTACCCGTTCTCGCGGCGGGCGCAAGGAGAAAATCGCCGCATCCGTCTCCTCTCACGAATCTGGCGAACCTGACGGCGCAGTGCGCCGGCGCCGCCCGGGAGACGACCCCGGCGCTTGCGAGCTCTGCGAACGGACGGTAGACCGATTCACCGTCCACCATTTGATTCCGCGAGCGCGGGGAGGTAACCACGGCCCCACCGCTCTGCTTTGCCCCACGTGTCACCGACAGGTCCACGCCATGTTTTCGGTGACCGCTCTCGCTGAGGATCTGTACAGCGTGGCGCTGCTCCGAAGGAATCCCAGGGTCGCTGACTTTCTCCGCTGGATGCGAAAGCAGCGGGGAGCCAGCTTTCGAGTGCGCCGGTCGCGGGAACTCGGGTAGATAGGATGCAGCGGCGGCGTGTTATGATTCGATATCAAACTACGGAGCGGCAGCATGACGGGATCATCGAACCTTTCACCGCAACAAGTGAGCGACGCGATTCGCGCTGGCCTCCGGGAAGGCCGACAGCCGGTGGACATGTCTGCGGACGAAGGCTCACAGCAAGCCGGGGTGTATCGCCGCAATTTGGCCCACTACCGGGGCCACGTCCAGAAAAGTCTTGATGAAGGCGATTACCTGCAAGCGGCAGAAAAGTCGTGGGGCGCATTCGCCCAATCCATCAAGGCCGTTGCCGCCGACCACCGGCTGCGCCTGACCCATCACGCCAGCATCATGGGAGTGGCTGATCAGCTTGCCCTGTTGGCGGGATCGGTGGACACGGCCGCCGGCCAGGCATTGCGGCAGGGCCTATCGACGGCCCGGAGCCTGCACCAGCATTGGTATGAGGACGATCTGTCGGACACTACCGTGGCTACCGACTCGCGCGAAGTCATGACGGTAATTGATCTCCTCCAGAGATTCTTCTCCGTGGACGCATCTGCGCCATGACCAGCTCAACAGAAACCGCAGACGTTGTCATCATCGGGGGCGGGGTGATGGGATGCAGCATCGCCTGTAACCTGGCCCTGACCGCCGGCGACCATGGGCTGCGCCGGATCGTGCTGCTGGAGCGCGACATCCTGGGCAGCGGATCCACGGGACGCAGCAGCGGCGCGGTGCGGATGCACTACTCCACTGCCGTCAACGCCGAACTGGCGTGGCGGAGCCTGCACATCTTCCGCAACTTCGCCGAGATGATCGGCGGCGAGTGCGGGTACACCCGCACCGGCTACCTGGTCTTCGCGGGTGAAGAGGACCTGCCGTCCTTCCGGGCGAACATCGCAACGCAGCAGTCGGTGGGCGTGATCACCGACATCATCAGCGCCGCCGACGCCGCGGAGCTGGCGCCCGGATTTGAGGTTGCCGACGCGGCCGGCATCGCCTACGAACCCTATTCCGGCCACGCCGACGCCTCGGGCACTGCTTACGCCTACGCCACCCGCGCCCGCAGCGAGGGCGTGACTATTCGCCTGCAAACCCCGGCGGAGACCATCGAAACCAGCGAAGACGGCAGCCGGGTCGTTGCGGTGCGAACCGCCTCCGGTGAACGCATTGAGACCGCCATCGCGGTAGTGGCAACGGGCCCGTGGACGGCACGGTTCCTGGCCCCTCAAGGCATCGAGGTGCCGCTGGTAGCAACGCGCCATGAGGTGCTGCACTTCCGGCGACCGCTGGACGTGGTGCCGTACCATCCCGGCGGGGCCGACATCGGCAACCGAATCTACTTCCGGCCCGAGGGGCAGGACCTCACGCTGGTGGGGAACGGCAACCACTCGGACGTTGTGGAGGATCCGGAGGTATTCGCCCAGCGGGCCAGCCCGTCGTTCATTGAAGACGTGTGGCAGCGTCTGGCTCGCCGGATACCCGCCATCGCCGACGCCGAACTTGCGGCTGGGTATGCCGGTCTGTACACCAACACGCCGGACTCCCATCCCATCATGGATCGCGTCGACGGAGTGGACGGGCTATATCTATGCACCGGTTTCAGCGGCCACGGCTTCAAGCTGTCGCCCATGGTCGGCGTTTTGATGGCCGAGTTGATTGGAAACGGCGCGGCCGCGACCATGGACATCTCGCCGCTGAAGCTGTCGCGATTTGCAGACGGCGCCCTGAACAATGCCGGCTACGGCTTTGACGTCCTGGTTTAACCGCATTCCGTGACCGACACCGTTCCCACGTCGTTGCCGGGGGCGCCGCCGGCCGTCTCGATCTCAGGCTTGACCAAGCGGTTCGGCCGGGTCACGGCGGTGGACGACGTCAGCCTGGACATTCCCACCGGCGGCGTGTTTGGACTCCTGGGTCCCAACGGCTCCGGCAAGACTACGTTGCTCTCCATGGTGTCGGGGTTCATCCGCCCCACGGACGGGACGTTGACCCTGTTTGGGCACGACGGACTGGCCGGACAAGCGCAGGCCCTGCACAGCGTTGGAGCGCTCATCGAGCGGCCGATCTTCTGGCCCTATATGTCATGCCGGGATAACCTGAAGTGCTTGCAGGGTGTTTATGGATCGGACGGTGGCGGCGCGGAGATCGAGGACCTGCTGGATGCCGTCAACCTGGGCGGCGACGCGGCTCGGCGCAAGTTTCGCGCCTGTTCCACGGGCATGAAACAGCGCTTGGGGATTGCCGCCACCCTGCTGGGCGATCCGTCGCTGCTGATCCTCGACGAGCCGACCAACGGGCTGGACCCGGTGGGGATTATCGAAGTGCGTGATCTCATCCGGAGCTTGGCCGCCGACGGACGCCGCACCGTGATCCTGGCGAGCCACCTGCTGAACGAGGTGGAACAGGTCTGCGACCAGGTTGCCGTTCTGCGGGGGGGCAAGCTGTTGTATTGTGGCCCGGTGGCCGGTATGGGCGCTCCGACGTCGGCGCTCGTATGCACCACGGACGACGAACGCGCGGCCACCGTGCTGAACGACGCCGGATGGGAAATCAGGAGCCGATCCGCAGACGGCCTGGAGGTAGCCGCCACTCCGGGCCGGGAGTGGGAAATCAGCCGGGATCTGGCCAACGCCGGCGTGTACATCTCCCAGTTGCGGCCGGCGTCCGGTTCCCTGGAGGCGGGATTCATGGAAGTTACCGGCGAGACGGAACAGGAGCCGGCATGACCACGTTTGCCGTTGTGGCCAACGCGGTGCGGTGGGAATGGTTCCGACTGCGGCGGCGCACGGGATTCTGGGTGATCCTGGGCCTGCTGGCGCTGGCGGTGGTGGGGACGCTGGCGGTGTCTGCCGGAGTGCTGCGGCTGATCCAATCCGACTTTTCGATCCCACCCTACGGATATCCGCTGCTGGTGTACGAGCTGCTGTCGAGGCTGGGGCCGTTCCTGGGGATCGTCCTGGCGGGCATGGTCCTGGGCAGCGACTATGGATGGGGAACCTTCCGCCCGCTGTACGCCAGGGGACAGCGACGCTGGCAGATAGTGGCAGCGAAGCTTGCCCTGGCGGCGTTAGTGCTGGCGATTGTCTGGGTCGTCTCATGGATTTTGGCCGCGGCGGTGGGCCTGGTGGCAGCGGAACCGGAAATGAACACGCTGGAACTCATTCCGGGGGACTCCGGAGGTTGGGCCGAAAGCGCGGGCAGGTTCGCGTCCGCGTGGCCCGTGGCGATGGCCTACCTGATGCTGGCGACGCTGCTGTGCGCCGTGGGCCGTTCCACCGCCTTCGGGTTAGGCGTTGGCATCGCCATTCTCATCGTGGAGTCGATCGCGTATCCGGCGGCGGGAGCGGTATCCCAACTGGCGCTGGACGTGAACCTGGGCGACTACACCCGCTGGACGCTGTGGGGAGTCACCCGCGGCCTGATGGGGCGCGATGACGATCTCGGCGCGTGGGTGTTCCTGCCGGCGGTGCTGGCCTACGCGACCGCGTTCGCGGCGCTGGCGGTGGTGATCACGGAGCGCCGGGACGTGAACAGCGGGAACGGTTAGTCTGGTTTCACGACTGTTCGGAAGCAAAAAACGTTTGCACCCGCTCGATCGCTTCTTCCAAGGTCTTCACCGGCCTCAGATTATCAGCCCAACCCCTTCCCGGATGCATAGTATCCCACCAGCTCTTCTCGCCGTTGTACCTGCCTGATCCGGGGTCATGGTCGCCGAATCCATCCAGGCAGCGGTTCCAAACTGGCTTGTAATGATCGATCGCGAAACGCTCGGCCAAAGTGATCCATACGGGTTCGATCGCCAAGTAGCGGTACTGGAAATCCTCTTTGTCCAGGGTTCATTGCCTGGTCGATTGACCGTACGTGTTCCCTCAACCTGCTCCGCAGTGCGGGGGAGTCAACGTTTACCGTGTCGCCGCGGCGGGATCCCGGAGGGACCGCTTTGCCGACATAAACGGGATTCCCGGACGCCGCAATCTCGTCATACACATCGAAAGGCCCGGTATAAATCAGGCAATAGATGCCAGGACCACGCACGGATATATCATCGGCCAACCGCAGAAGGGGTCGGCGCTCGAATTCGAGGATCGTCCCCGCCATCAAGTTGTCGTAGGTGAGCGGGTCGTAAAGTTCGGTCATGTCCCTTGCCGGATTTCGACGACAGATTCGTACAAGCGGTTTCGCTTGCCGGCCTGGCCGACGCGCACGCTTGAGTTGATGATGCTATTGCCAACTCGGGCCTCGCGAGGGGTATGGATGGCTGGGACTTCGAGACCACAATTGATCGCTATCTTGGCCAGAAACCGGTCTGTGGGAACGTGTACGCCCTGTACCACGCTGTTTCCGATTACAACTAAAGCGGGTGCGCCGGGCCGCAGTACGCGACGCATGGCCCGCATGAACCGGACGCAATCGTTCAAATAGGTCGCGGCGTAATTTGCCCATCCCCTCCCTCCGTACACCCCTTTCCCCGGATTCTGTTGGCCGATTCTATGGACGACCTGATGTATTTCGTCGTCGGTGATAGCGGTGTCCAAACCAACCTTTGCTTGATCTCTAGCCAGTTGCCATGAGGTGCCGAAATTTTGCCATTCCAGGGTTTTGAGTTCTCCTGGAGACTGGCAAAACCGGAGCCAGTACATGTGAGGTCGAGTGTTACGATTGTAGTGATAGTTGTTCATGTATGGCGGAGAGGTAATTATCAGGTCCACGCTGGAGGGTTCCAGTTCATCTTCGTCAAAAAATGACCGCGCATGAACGACGCCATCCGGTCGCTGGAGACATGCTCTTTGTGATCTGTACCAATCGGAATCATCCGCGATTTCGTTCAGTTTTCTGACCAGAGTGGCAATCACCGGGAAATCGTCGATCTCCGCACGTCCCACCGCTTTTCTTCTGCCGAGGCTCGGTTCATATGAATAGTTGGAGTATTCAACCATGGTTGCGGCGAAGGCAAGCCTGATTACGTCCTTGATGACTTCATCATCTTGATCGCCGATGAAATCCATCAACAGCAGTACTTTGTCCAAAACCTTGGGGCTGTAAAACGGCGAGCGGGTTCGAAATCCATCCGGTGGTGATGATTTGGGTACAAGCCCGTCTGTATCAATGGATTTCGCGTAGCGGAGCAGTTCATCGATTGCTTGCCGGAGGGTAGAGGTTCGGATGCGATGAGCGCGCAGCTTCGTCTGACAAACGAAAGCCGCGTAGGGATTGATTTCGAATCCTACCGCATGGTGCCCGGCACGATCGGCTTCGACCAAAGTCGTGCCGACGCCCGCAAACGGATCCAGAACCAGTTGCTTCGTCCCGTTGACATATCTGGTCAAAACGTCTTCCGCAAAGCGTTGTGAATAACCGGCGACCCACGGTACCCAACGGTGGACCGGAACGCTCTTGTTTTGTGAGAACGCCGGATCCTGAAACGATCTTTCAGATGCTTTCGCCATAGCTGACGGGCCTTAGTCGTGTAGCCATGCCGTCCGAGCCACGTGCCTTCGCAATCGCATGCCGTTGCCCAGCGAGCGGGACGAATCATAATCTTCCCGCTGCCAGACCGCAATACGAAGATGTCACCGGCAGTGCTCCAACCCGGCGACAATTCGAACCGCGTCGCCAACCTTCTCGGTGGCATCGTCTATAATACGTGCATCTCATCAGACTGCTCCAACGAGAGGCGGGTGACCGGTGGACAATCAGGAATGGCGCAAGGAAATATTCAACCTCCCGGACAACCACAGGTGGATGGCCAAGCCAGGGAACAAGGTCTTCGTGGCGGATCGGGGCGCGCTGCGCTTTGAGATCCCCCAGGATTGGCTGGTGGAACCTTCCCGCAAGTCCATCAAGTTCCGCGACGCTCCACACCCCGACGATACCATGGGGCTGGAAGTCACGATATTCTATGCCGGTTACGGCATGAACATTGACTGGAGCAGTTTGCCCCTGCACCAGTTGATCAAGGACGTGACCTCCGAAGATGCC
The DNA here is from genome assembly GCA_965207585.1 of Dehalococcoidia bacterium. Taxonomy (GTDB): domain Bacteria; phylum Chloroflexota; class Dehalococcoidia; order Lucifugimonadales; family UBA3495; genus Bin87. The sequence goes on from CBDBMT010000003.1 coordinate 2,013,490, forward strand.
CCTATGCGCCGCGGAAGAGCCAGCCGGCGTCGGCGCCGGGGTCTGGAAGACACCAAACGCGGGTCGCCGATCACGGTCAAATTGGGCAACCTGGAGATGGCGTGGATCGAAGCTGAGTTCATGGATCCGGGCGAGAGGCGTCCTGCCTACTCGATCCAGGCGATTACGCGGGACACCCAGAAGTCCATCCATGCGCTGCTCACCCTCAGCTACTGGCCCGAGGACGCTCAACGGGCAAAATCGGTCTGGAACGATGTCCTGGGCACGCTGAAAATGGGTGAGCACATCGACAGCCCACTGATGGGGCCGGGCGCCTGAAACGCCTCTTCCGAGATCAATTAACGGCACAGCATATTGAGTCTGTCCGGTCCGGCTCCGACCGAACCAACAGGCCCGGGCGCGCCAACTAGCAGAGTCGCTTTTACCAGACGATCCCTTTTACCAGACGATCCCTTTTACCAGATGATCCCTGGAGGTCAATTAATGTCAGTGATGGTAACCGGCGGGACCGGGTTTATCGGCAATCGCATCATCCGCAAGCTGGTGGAACGGGGTGAGGAGGTGGTCTGCTTTGACCTGGCGCCGCCGCGGGCGAACCTGCAGCCGTTGCTGGACCGCATATCCATCTATCGGGGCGACGTAACTCGCCTGGACCACCTGCTGGAAGCCGTCAACCGTCACAGCGTGGATCGCATCATCCACATGGCGGCCCTGCTGCCGCCCGACACCGAAGACCGGCCCGCTACCGGCATGGCCGTCAACATCGACGGCACCAACAACATCTTCGAGGCGGCCCGCTGGGGCAACATCCGCCGCGTGGTGTATGCCAGCAGCATCGCGGTGTACGGCGTCCAGGATACCTTCGGCGACCGTCCGCTGATCGAGGACGACCTGCCGGCGCCCATCAACGTGTACGGCATGACCAAGGCGGTGAACGACTTCGCCGCCGCCCGTTACCGCACGCTGCACGGCCTCGACATTCGCGGCGTTCGCATCTGCACCGTGTTCGGACACGGACGGGTCACGGGGATGACCGGCATGATCGGGGGCCTGATGATGTCCCTGCCGGCCATTGGGCAGCCGGTCAGCATGGACTTCGACCCCATGGAAGCGTCGCCCATGATCCACTCGGAGGACGCCGCCGAGATCTTCGTCCGCGTCGCCCTGGCCGACAGCCTGAACCACCACATTTACATCAGTGGCGGCGAGCTGGCGACCATCGCCGATGTGGCCGACATCGTCCGTTCCTACATTCCCGACGCCAGCATCACCACCGGAAACCGCCCGGTTCCCCACGTGTACCTGGTGGACAACAGCCGCATGATGGCCGACGTGGGCTACGAACTGCCGCCCCTGCGGATGCGCGTCCTGGATCACATCAACGACGCGCGGGCCGAGGCGGGGCTGGAGCCGATCAGCGGATAGGCTGCGGCCCGCCGGCCCGGTTTTCTACTTTGCTACAATGGCCTCAGCGCAACCTTGCGCCGGGGGGACGATCATGAGCAACCGTGAAGCCACTGGCGAGCAGAGAGAGGCCATCGCCACTTTCTGCCGGCAACGCAAAGTGCGGCGGTTGACCTGGCTGCACAGACCCCTGCGCTCCGGCCTCGACGCCGACAGCGAGGCGGCCCTGCTGATTGAGTTCAACCCGGCCGACGTGCCGTCGCTGTCCACGTTGGCGGCGATGGAGGATGTGATCGGTGGCATCCTGAGCCGCAAAATCGACCTGCACCTGTACCTGCGGGAGATGTACCTGGGCTACGGACCGGGGGAGTCGGGCATCCTGTACGACCGAGCCGATTACATCGACGTTCCGCTGCCCAAGGACAAAATTGTTGAGTTTTGCCGCCGAAAAAAAGTGAAATGGTTGGCCAGTCTGCCGCGTCCCAGTCGGGCGTCCGTCACTAACTACGCGGACATTGACTTTCTGGTGGGGTTGGGGCCTGACACTAAACTGTCGTGGTACTCGTTAGACGGCCAGGAGGAACTGAACGATATTCTCGGTTGTGAGGTCGGCATACACTTTGCCAACGAACTCCCCGCTGACCTTGAGGTAATTTACAGTGACGCAGCGTCCATCCAACCCGCGCCTGCCAACTGAAGCCGAGCGTATAACCCACATCATCAGCCACGCTCGGGAAGCCATCGCAATATTGGGAGACGCCAGCCTGGAGGACTTGGAGCGTGACCGGACACGTCAGTTAGCTCTCAACTACCTGGTAGCAGTCGTCGGAGAAGCCGCCAATAAACTCTCCAATGTGACATACAATGCGTTGCCGCTGATTCCATGGGGCAAAATCGTAGGCATGCGAAACATTCTCATTCACCAGTACTATGATGTCGAGACGCCCGTTGTACACGTCACGGTGGCTAACAGCCTGCCTGCGCTGATTGCGGCGTTCGACACGATTACCGACAACTCCCAAGGAGGCCAACCATCATGAGCGTTGCCATCGGCTACGTCCCCGGAGCATTCGGACAGGGAGGCGACGACCCCAACTTCCTCCGCGCCCTGGTGGAGCTGGGCGACAAGTACGAGTACGACTCCATCTGGCTGAGCGACCGCATTTGCAGCGACCGGTTCAGCCTGGAGCCCATGGTCGCGCTGTCCTTGGTGGCCGGCTATTCGGACCGCCTGAAGTTTGGGACCAGCGTGCTGGCGCTGCCGCTGCGCAACCCGGTGGTGCTGGCAAAGCAGGTGGCCACGCTGGACTGGCTTTCCCAGGGCCGCTTCTTCCCGGCCGTCGGCCTGGGCCAGGAGGATCCGGACGAGTACGAGGCGTGCGGCGTGCCCAAGGCCGACCGCGCGCGCCGCACCGACGAGGCCATCGAGCTGATGCGCCGGCTATGGGAGGAGGAAGGCGTCACCCACGAGGGCGAGTTCTTCACCACCCACAACGTTTCGGTGACGCCCCGCACCTTCCTCAAGCCCTCGCCTCCGGTATGGATCGGCGGGCGCAGTCCGGCCGCGGCGCGGCGCGTGGGCCGCGTGGGCGACGGCTGGCTGGTATCCAGCGCTACGCCGGATGAGGTGCGGTCGGGGCGGGAGATCGTCTTCGAGACCGCCCAGCAGTATGACCGCGACATCGAAGAGGATCACGTGGGCGTACTGGTCGGGTACTACATCTGCGACGATCAGAAGGAAGGCGAGGCCAAGTCGGAGCAGTTTGTGACTCGGCAGCGCCCCGACGCGCACTTCACCGAGTACTCAGCGGTCGGCACGTCGGAACAGATCGGTGACTTCATCCAGGAGTACATCGACGCCGGCGGGTTCAAGTTCGTGATCCGTCCCTTGTGCGCCGGCACTGAGTCCATGGAGCAGCTGGAGCAGGCCGGGGAGGAAATCCTCCCGCGTTTCCACGGGCCGCTGGGCCAGTAGCCTTCACGTGGGGGTGGCGATCCCATCCCAACTGTAGCCGTTGCTCGACCACCCGTGACCAAGTCTATGAAAGCCTTATGGGGATGGGCCCTCGGCTCGATGGTGGTCGCGCTGGTGACTTTTGCTCTGGCCGGCTGTTCGGCGGAGGAACCGCCGGCGCCGAGCTACAGCGCCACCCAGCCCGCCTCCGATGCCGTCGCGGTGGTTGTGCCCAACCTGTCTGGGAACGCCCGCGCCGGCGAGCAGGTATTCAACGCCAACTGTGTCCTATGCCACGGCCCCAACGCCTCGGGCACGGGACTGGGTCCGCCGCTGGTGCACAAGATTTACGAGCCGGGGCACCATCAGGACTTCACCATTCAGAGCGCGGTTCGGAACGGGGTTCCGGCGCACCACTGGCCGTTCGGCAACATGCCTCCCGTCCCTGCGGTGTCCGAAGAGGATATCCCGAACATCATCTGCTACATCCGCGAACTGCAGCGGGCCAATGGCATCATTGCACCCGACGCCGACATCGCCGCGTGTTGAGCCGGACATCATTGGCGACGTATGATGGAATGCAGTACCGACGCAAGGGGGTGAAGGTCATGGCCAGAGTGTTCGTGCCAACCATGCTGCAGGCGACGACGGGTGGTGTCAAGGAAGTCGAGGTCACCGCCCGCAACGTGAGGCAGGTGATTGAGCAATTGGAAGAGCGGTTCCCCGGCATCGCCAACCGGCTGATGGAAGACGGCGAAATCCGCTCCAACCTGGCGGTGGCGGTGGATGGAGAGGTTGCGCGCATGGGCCTGATGGAGCGGGTCGGCGAAAACGCCGAGATACATTTCGTGCCGGCGATTGGCGGCGGCTAGCGGCAGCCTGCGGGCAGTCAAGCCCACCCGCTTCCATTCGAACATATATGAAAAAAGCAAGCATCATTGCGGCGATCTTCTTCGTCTGCGCACTGGGGGCATTTGCCATATACGCGGACACCGCCCTCGCTCGGGATCCGGACTGCCTATCCAGTTGGCCGGAACAGCCCGTAGAGCAATTTTTCACCGACTCCGATGGAGCGGAGTGGTTCGTCATACGAAGCGCAGACAGCAACGGATATGAAACGGTGCGGGCGTATCGGGCCGATGACCGCTATCAGGCGGGATACGCCCCGGGTTCGCCGGATGAAGTGTGTTACCTGCTGGTACGCCGGCCCGGAAACGCCGCGGACCTGCCAGAAGCCCAGCAACTGGTCTTTCGCGCTGAAAGCGAAGAAGAATCCACCCCGGCGGTTGCCAAAACGCTGTTCCGCGAGTTCTACGACCGCTTGATTCCGGCAGGCCCATACGGCCCTAATCCCGACCCCAAATGGGGCGATCTGTTCGGCGTGTTTTCCAATGAGGAGCGGTCGTGCATCGCTGCTGCACTGGGCGAGGAAGGGCTTGCCAACGCGTCGCAAAGCTCGGTTTTCCACGAGGGCGAACCGCGGCTGCAGGATGTGCTTATATTCGGCTGCCTGTCGCATGACACTGCGGGTGCCCTGACCTTCGCCATAGCGTTCGCCGCGGTAGTCCACGAGGCGGACGCGATTGGTGAGGAAAACGCCTGCATTCAGGAACTGCTCGAATTAATCGTATCAGTACTGTCCAAGCCTTTCCCGACTGAAGAAGACCTATCGGCTGTCTTATTCGGGCTGATTGCGTGTGCCCTGGAAGCTGCGGTGCCCGAATCCAGTGTGCCGGGAAGGTAGGACGATCCGACACAGTGATTCCCACACCTGACCCGGTTATTCCACGTTGGGGCGGCGCAGTTTCGGGCACGGGCGCGTTCCTCCGCGGGCATGACGGCTCGGGGAAACCGAGCCGGTGGGCCGTTTGACCCGTCCCGGCGCTGCGGCTACAATGGCTTGAATATGCTTTTCCAGATTCCGATGTCATGACCAATCCCACGATGCTTCCAGACGACGAGCCGCGCGTTGCCAGCGCGGGCTTCGAATTTGATGACGACGCCATGCCGGCGGTGTCGGATCCGTGCGTCAGCGGAGCCCGCTCCAGCGTGAAGGTGGTTTCAGCCGGCGGGCTGGTGTTCCGGCAGACGGGCGACCTGATCGAAACCCTGCTGTGCGCCCGGGCGCGTCCCGGCTTCCAGGGCGAGGACGCGCCGCTGACCTGGCGCCTGCCCAAGGGTACTCCCGAGCGCGGCGAGACCGTGGAGCAAACGGCCCGCCGAGAAGTGCAGGAGGAAACCGGCGTACACGTGAACGTCTTGGCGCCTATAACGAGCATTCGGTATTTCTTCGTTGGCCACGACGACGGCATCCGCTACGACAAGACCGTTTACTTCTACCTCATGGAGCCCATGGGCGGCAGCACCTCGGACCACGACGCCGAATTCGACGTGGTGGAATGGTGGAACTACGAAGAGGCGGTGGAGCTGCTCGAATACGACAACGAGCGCGAGGTGTTGGAAGCGGCCCGTTCGCTGATCGATTCCTACCGGCGAGGGGCGGAGCAATGAGCAAGGACCTGGTTTTGCGGGGCGTCCGCGTGCTGCTGCGGGGCAAGCGGATGGAAGACGCCGAGAAGGACTACATCTGGCGCAGCGATCCGGAGATCGCCCGGCTGGACGCCGCCTACCCGCTGACCATGAAGTACGAGCGATACCTCAAGCTCTTCGAGGACCAGATCCGTTGGCCCACGCCCGGTTCGCATCACTTCGCCATCGAGGTTGCCGGGGGCAAGTTCATCGGCAACTGCATGTACTACGACCTTGACAGTCTTTCCAAGGAAGCCGAACTGGGCATCGTCATCGGGGATCGGGACTACTGGAGCGGCGGCTACGGCTACGACGCGGTGGTGACGCTGCTGCACCACATGTTCGACGACCTGCGACTCAAGCGGGTGTACCTCCATACCCTGGAATGGAATCACCGAGCGCAAAAGTGCTTCGAGCGGTCGGGTTTCAACCCGGTGCGCAACGTCCGCCGCATGTCCCACGACTTCATCCTGATGGAAGTCCATCGGGACGACTGGGATGAGACGTCGTTTGAGCGCCTGGCCCTGCGCCAGCGATACCTGGACCAACGGGGCGGCGTGGCGGTGGGTGACGACGACGCCGTGGCGGCTGCCGTAGTCTAGCCGACTTTCGGGGCCTGAGGGTCCCGCCTATCTTTGCGCTGCCGCCAGGGCTGCGGCTACCGTGATATCTCCGGTATAGAGCGCGCGCCCGATGATGGCCGCCTCCGCGCCGGTGTCGATCAACCGCTCCACGTGGGAGGCCGCGCCCACGCCCCCGGCCGACAGCACGCGCATCCCGCTGTCACGCACCAGGGCCGCCGTGGCTTCGTAGTTCGGTTCCTCCAGAGTGCCGTCCCGGGAGATGTCGGTGTAGAGCAGACGCTCCACGCCCAGATCGCGCATCCGGCCGGCCAACTCGGTGGCGCTGATCTCGGACATCTCGGTCCAACCGCGAATGGCGACCAGGCCGTTCCGCGCGTCCAACGCGACCACCACCCGCTCGCTGCCGAAGCGCCGGCACAGGTCTTCCACCAGGTCGGGATTGGCGACGGCGGCGGTGCCCACCACCACGCGGGCCGCGCCGGCGTCGAACAGGCCGGCCGCCGTCTCGACGCTGCGGATGCCGCCGCCGACCTGCACCGGGATGGTCAGCCGGCCGGTGATGGCGGTGATCGCGGCGAGGTTGGCGGGGTTTCCAGAGTGCGCGCCGTCGAGGTCGACGATGTGCAGGCGCTCACCGCCCTCGGCCTGCCAGCGTTCAGCAACGCCCAGCGGGTCGTCGGAGAAGACCGTCTCCTGCTCGTAGTCGCCCTGGTACAGGCGGACGCAGTTGCCGCCACGCAGATCGATTGCGGGAATGATTTCCATAATTCCGGCGGCCCAACTACTTTCGGGCCGTGACCTGTCCGATGAAATTGGAGTAGACCCGCAGGCCGTTTTCGCCACTCTTCTCGGGATGAAACTGCGTCGCCACGACGTTGTCCTTGGCGTAGATGCTGCAGAAGGGCACGCCGTACTCGGTGACGCCGGCCACGTTGGCGCGAGCGACGGGGTCGGCGTAGTAGCTGTGGACGAAGTAGAAGTGGCTGTCCTGGGGTATGCCCTGCCACATCGGGTGTTCCCGCTGGAACTCAACAGTATTCCAACCCATGTGCGGCACTTTCAGGCCGTCTGGCAAACGCCGAACCCGCCCGGGCACCAGGCCCAGACAATCGGCGTCGCCCTCGTCGGTGGCGTCCAGGAGCAGTTGCAGCCCCAGACACACTCCGAGGAATGGGCGTCCGCTGGCGATGTAGTCCAGCAGCGGCTCGACCAGGCCCCGGGATTGCAGCGCGGCCATGGCCGCTGGGCCGGAGCCAACGCCGGGCAGGATTACGCCGTCCGCGTTCTTCAGCGCCGCCGGATCGGAGGTCACGGTGGGAACGACGCCGGCTTTCTCCACCGCCCGCGCCACGCTGCGGAGGTTGCCGGATTCGTAGTCGATGACGACCAGGCGGACGCGGCCGTTTTCGGACGAGGCCATCTTGGGGTCAGACCCGGTCGCCGGTGGCCCGCTCGATGGGAATCTCCCGGTCGTGATACCGCGCCAGCACGAACAGCAGGTCGCCCAGGCGGTTCAGATAGGCGAGGATCAGGGGATTGGTCAGGCCGCCGACCTCGGCCAGCGCGACCACGCGGCGTTCGGCGGTGCGGATCACGGTGCGGGCGGAGTCCATCGCGGAGGATGACGGGGTGCCACCAGGCAGGATGAACACCTGGGGCATCTGGAAGTGCGTCTCCAGTTCGTCGATGGTCTCTTCCAGGTTGTCCACCATTGCCTCAGTGACCGGCGTGAAGTGCTGGTGGAACAGGTCGTACTTCTCGGGGTCAGTGGCCAGTTCGGCGGCGACGGTGAAGAGTTCCCGTTGCAGGTCGCGCAGGATGTTCTTGACCTTGTCGTCGTCGGTGAGGGCGCGGGCGAGGCCCATGAGGCTGACCGCCTCGTCGGTAATGCCATACGCCTCGGTATGAGGGTTGGCCTTGGACACGCGACCGCCGTAGAGCAAACTGGTTTCGCCCTGGTCGCCGTATTTGGTATAAACGCGCTTGCGGCGTTGCGATGACGATGATGAGGTGCTCATGCGCTTGCTCCAGGACGAAGATGGGACAGTGCGATATTCTAGCACTAAATGACCCGACACCGATCCGCACCATCCAGACCACGCAGCGCCAAGTTCAGGAAAGGCGTGTTTTGGCGATTGCTCGCCGTGGGCTGTATCTGCGTCGCCCTCGTCCCCGTTGCAGGATATGAACGCGACGTCATGGCCACGGCCACCGCCCCTTACCGGTTCAGCGCCGCCGGCTGGGAATTGGCACACCTGCCCGACAAGTGGTTCCGGCGGTTGGTTCGCATCCCCACGGCCCTGGCGCAAGCCCGCCCGCACGAACAGAGAGTTGCAGACGTCCACGAGTTTTTCGCAACCAGCCGGTCGCTGCGATCCATCGACCGGGAGCTGATCGCACTGGGGATAGCGTCGCCGGCCACCCCGGAGACGGCGGTGAGCATGGCCGCCCTGCGGAGGCAGCAAGTCAGCCTGCGAGACCGCAGCGATCAGCTGCGCCCCGGTGTCGAAGAGACCCTGGAGTCGGCGCTGGCGGACACCCTGAAAAACTTGGGCTTTCAGGCTTGGACCGGCCCGTTTCCCCCGGTGGACACGGTGTTGACGGGCTCTCCCACCGTCCTGGTCACGTCGCCGCGGGACCGGATCGAGCGTCAGGAAACCGTAACTTTGCACACCGGCCTGACCAACGAGGAACGGGACCGCATCGAATCACGGGTGGAGGAGCAAACGGACCTGTCAGCAGTGGTGTTGAATACCGGGGGCATCGCGTTGTACCCGTCCATTGCAATTCCCTACGCGGGCCTGGACTTCGCGCTGGAGGTTGCTGCCCACGAGTGGGTGCACCACTGGCTATGGTTTCGACCATTGGGCCGCCGGTATTTCCAGGGCGGGGACTTGACCACGATGAACGAGACGGTGGCCAATATCGCCGGCAGGGAGATTGGCGAAATGGCGCGGAAACGGTTGGACCGATACGTCACCAGTTCACCGGGCGCGCATCTGCCCAACCCGCCGGCCGCGGTCAGCGAGTCCAGCAGCGATCTGCCCCCATTCAATTTTCAAGAGGAGATGCGCGCCACCAGGATCCACGTCGACGAGCTGCTGGCGGCCGGCGAGGTGGATCAGGCGGAGTCCTACATGGAAGAGAGGCGCAAGAGGTTCGTGGCCCACGGATACCGTCTGCGCCGGCTGAACCAGGCGTACTTCGCCTTCCACGGCACTTACGCCGACACCGGCGCGGCCGGCGTGAGCATAGTGGGCCAACAGATTGAGGAACTGCGCCGGCGCAGCCCGACCCTGGCCGATTTTCTCCGCACCGCCGCTGAGTTCACGACGCCCGACGAGCTATCGGAGTACCTGGCCGCGCCGGCGCAGTGAGGCGATCCGACGGCGCGGATCAGGGGCTATGCCGCTTTCAGGGCCTCCTCCAGCAGCGCGAGGGCGGTCCTGGCGAACACCCACATGTTGGCCTCGCGGTCGGGGCTCCCGGTTTCCAGGGTCTGGGAGCGCTCCACCGGCCCGGCGACGCCGAAACAGGCGTGTCCGTAGTTGTCGCCGTAGCGGTTCCCGGTGGGTCCGCTGGCGCCGGTTTCCGCCAGGGCCCAGGTGGTGCCCAGCCTCTCGCGCGATGTTCGGGCGTTCAGCAGGGCGTAGTATTCGGTGCTGGCGCGGTGGCCCTCCATGGCGGACTCGGGCACTTGCAGCAGTCCGGCCTGCGCCACCCGCGTGTACACCACGGAGCCGCCCACGTAGTAGGCTGAGGCGCCGGGGATCGATACCAGGGCAGCGGAAATCAGTCCGCCGCATGAGGACTCCGACACCGCCAGGGTGTCTCCACGTTCTTTCAGCACAGCCGCGACGGACGCGGCCAAGTCTTGCAGTTCGCCCATAATGAAACCTCCATGTTGTACTTACATCGATGCACAGGATATACAGGATGTTTTTTGGCTTGAGTGGCGCGTCCCGCCATTTTCAATCATTATCCTGCTCATCCTGCATATCGATGTAGAAGAGTTGACCTCACACCCAGGGCAGTCGTTTCGAGACGGTCTTGGCCGATTCGGGGGACGGCAACCCGTTTTGTTCCATCAGCATCAGCGCCAGCTTGCGGAATTCCTCGCGGTCCCGTCCGCTGATAACGGCCTGCTCGTGGGCTTCCGAGATTACCACGGGATACCCCAGGCCGAGTTCGCATTGCGTTGCCAGCATCGAATGGCCCAGCGCGAGCAGTTCCGGGGCCTCGGCCACCCAGTCGGGCACCTCGACCCGGGCGACCTCAGTGCCGCTGTTGACGTAGTAGAAGCGGCTCCACTCGGCGCCCACCGCCAAGTCCAGGGCGAAATGCGACGCGCGGCGGCCGGTCTGGTAGAGGGGCGAGCGATGGCCCGGTTCCAGTAGCGTGTCGAACAATTCCCGGTCGTCGAAGCCGGCTGCGCTGTCGCATTGGGCCAGGTCGGACCGGCGCGCGCTGCAACGTCGGGTGCACTCCGTCGGGTTGCTGACGCACAGGCAGGCGCGCACGGCTCCGGCGACCTCGGTGGTTTGCGGTCGGGAGGTGTAGGCAGCCAACGCCACGGGACGCTGGCCACGGGAAGCCTCGCGCAGGCGGGCCAGGGCACTGCGCAGGCGATTGTTGACCAGAGTGTCCACGACGTATCTGGGATAGCTGCCACGCTGCAAGTCCCAGAAGGCCAGGGTGCCGTCCAACAACGCGAGGATAGGCATATCGGGCGGCGATGCCTCGATGGCGTCGGCCAGCCGTTCTACCTCCCGCACCGTGCGTAGAGCGCCGAGCAGTTGGCCGGAGATGGGCGTCTCTGCGTTGGAGTCGTCGTCCGGGCGGAGGTACAGATCGCCGTCGCCGGCGGCCAGCGTGGGTTCGCTGAAAAATCGGCAATCGGGGTTGGCGCCGTAGGTCAGGGAGCATCCGCCCAGGTTGATCAGGTAGCAACGCAGCGGCAGGTGGCGGTCCACGTCGATGTGCGAGCCGTCAACCGAAACCGCCATCCAGTCCCTGGGGGGCGACGGCGGCGGGATGCTCGCCAGGAGACCCTCGGGTCCGGTGCGCGCCACGATGAAAGGACGACTGCCGGCGGACGCGGTGCGGCGGGCGGCCTCGTCGGGCGTAATCGCCAGGGCGCGGTCCAGGGTGTCCGCGAACCGTTGCCGGCGCGACCGGGCCGTGGTCGACAGGTCGCCCATGGCCGACATCATCTGGCGGGCGGCTTGGCCGAAGTCCAGAGCCATCGCGACTGTATCGCGGAGCAGACCGCGGCTACTACCGCAGCACCCGTTCGTCGCCGACGCGTCGGGTGATGCGCTGCTGGTCCAGGTATTCCAGCAGAGGCAGGACGTATTTGCGGCTGGTTCCGAAGATGGTGCGGGCGTCGGCCACGGTCACGCTGCCGTTGGCGTTGAGGTGTTCCACGATGCGGCCGGCCATGTCCTCGTAGGCCGCCGTGGTGAACACCACCGTCTCGTTGACTTTCACCACGTCGCCCCGTTCCTGGAGGTGGGCCAGCAGTTCGGGATTCACCGGGCGATCGGTGGGCGGTGACCAGGGCTCGGCAGCAAGGGCGGCCAGGTAATCGGCAATTTCCGATTGCTGGTTATCACTGAGCTCGACGCGATGGTCCGGCGTCCGCACCACGCCGCTGTCGTCGACGATGGCCCCTTCATCGGCCAGCCTCGCGGCGGCACGCAGGTATACGGGCTGCGAAACTCCCAGACGGCTGCGCAATTCTTGCGGCGGGGCACCCCGGCGGAGCGGATACTGGTTGTGATAAGCCTGCAACGCGACCTGGGCCTGGTTGCGCAAAATGTCCCAGCCGCGCCGGGAGTAGACCACCGCGTCAGCCTGGGCGCCCATTTCGCCCAGGGCCACGATTTCGTCCGATTCGATCAGGACGCCCAGGCGTTCCAGGATTTCCGCCTCGGAAAGGTTGGAGCGTTGGGACAGGGTTCTCAGGTCGCACGGCCCCATCTGGTCGGCGATGGTGAGGATGACGTCCTCGCTGGCCCCGGCGTCCAGCATGGTGAGACGCTCCAGCACCTCGGGGGCGAAGCGGCGATGGCGGCGGCGCGGATTGGGGTCGGCCACCTGGCCGCCACCCAGGGTATCCTCTGAGGACCGCAGGACGAAGAAGTCGCCCTTGACCATCGGCACGGGCTCGTCCAGCAGCACCTGCACCCACCCTTCGCTGCCCGGCTGGAGCCGGTCGGCGTCGAGCAGGCGCACGCGTCCGGTGGTCTCGCTGGTGAAGAGGTGGAAGGTGACACCCTCGTTGTGCTTCAGCGCGTGGGGCGCGCCTTTCACCATGCGCAGGTTGGCGTCGAACCGGCGGGTGGGCCGCAGCCAGCCGGGGTTGGTGAGCACCTCGCCGCGCATGACGTCGTCGCGGGAGATGCCTGACAGGTTCAGCGCCAACCGAATTCCGGGCGCGGCCGCGTCGAGCCGGGACTTATGGCTTTGCAGGCCGCGGATGCGCGCCTGACGGCCCGACGGAGCCAGCTCAATCTGCTGGCCCACGGCCACCGAGCCGTCGATCAGCGTGCCCGTGATTACGGTGCCGAACCCGCTGACCGTGAAACAGCGGTCGATGGGCAGGCGGGGCCGGCCCAGGTCCCGGCGGGTCTCGGTATCGTTCAGGATGTCGTCGATCATCGCCTTCAGGTCGTCGATGCCCTCGCCGGTGTAGGCGGACACCGGCGCCATGGGGCATCCTTCAAATGCCGTGCCCACCAGGGTGTCCTCGACCTCGGCCTTGACCAGCTCGACCAACTCCTCGTCGACGAGATCAACCTTGGTGATGACCACCAGGCCGCGCCGGATGCGCAGGATGTCCAGGATCGCCAGGTGTTCGCGGGTCTGCGGCATCACGCTCTCGTCGGCGGCGACGATGAGCATGGCGAGGTCGATGGCGCCGACGCCGGCCAGCATGTTCTTGATGAACCGCTCGTGTCCCGGCACGTCGACGATGCTGACCTCGCGTCCGCTGGGCAGGGTCATCCAGGCAAAGCCGAGGTCGACGGTCATCTCCCGTTCCTTCTCCTCGGGCAGGCGGTCAGGATCGATATCGGTGAGGGCTTTAACCAGGGTGGATTTGCCGTGGTCGACGTGGCCGGCAGTTCCGATGACGTACATGGTAGCTAGTCCGTAGGTTATATCCGTTCGTGAGAACCCCAGGGTCGGCGTGCGCCGCCATTATACTTGACGCCGGGCATGAATTTGCCGACGCCCGAAGCAGGGCGTCGGCTGGGGACACAAGATCGCATTCGCTTGCTAGTTGTCGAAGTCCGTTATCACGCTGCGGCGGACGCTTTGGGCCTTCATGTCGGCGAAAGCCTTGTTGATCTCCGACAGCGCCAGCTCCTGGGTTACCAGCTCGTCCAGCTTGAGGCGGCCCTGCTTGTAGAACTCGATGTAGCGCGGCATGTCGGTGCGGAAGCGGTTGGACCCCATGGTGCAGCCCTGGATCGCGCGGCCCCGCCGCAGGAAGTTGCCGGCGTCCAGCTCGATCTTGACGCCCTCGGGCACCATGCCGATGATGGTGGCCACGCCGCCCGGCCGCAGCATGTTGTAGCAGTCCTCGGCGGTCTGCTTCAGGCCGATGGCCTCGAAGGAATAATCAACGCCGCCGTCGGTCAGGTCGATGATGCGCTCGGCGACGTTGCCCGCCGTGGCGTCGATGACGTCGGTGGCGCCGAACTCGCGGGCCAGGCCGAGCTTGTCCTCGGTGGTGTCGATGGCGATGATGCGCAGAGCGCCGGCCAGCGCCGCCGCCTGCACGCAGTGGATGCCGATGCCGCCGCAGCCGACCACGGCCACGGTGCTGCCCGGCTCAACGCGGGCGGTGTTCAGCACCGCGCCCAGGCCGGTGGTCGCGCCGCAGCCGATGAGCGCCAACTGCGGGAAGGGAATGTCATCGTCCACCTTGACCAGCGCGTTCTCATGGACCAGCATCTCGGCCGCGTAGGAGCCCAGCTGGGCGAACTGGGTGATGGCCTCGCCGTCCTTGCGCAGGCGGGGCGGGTCTTCGCGCCGGCGCGTCACCGCTGTCCGGTCGCAGAGGTAGGGCTGGCCTCGCGTGCAAAATTCGCAGGTGCCGCAGAACACGGACAGGCATGAGATCACCGAGTCGCCCGGCCGAACGTAACTGACCTGCTCGCCCACCGCTTCCACGGTGCCGGCGGCCTCGTGGCCCAGGATGCAGGGCATGGGCGTGGTATAGAGTCCTTCGACGAAATGGAGGTCGCTGTGGCACACGCCGGACGCGCCCGTCCGCACCAATACTTCACGGGGCGCCGGCGCGTCGACCTGCACGTCTTCAACGACTACCGGCTGATTAACTTCGCGCAAAACTGCTGCTTTCATCTCACTTTCCCTCCGGTGTCAACTCCACCGAGCTTGCCGGTGAATGTGGCGCGAGGTTAGCATCGGCCGCCGGCGAGCGTCAACACGGGCCTCCGCCTGACAGGAGGTGAGCCTGGCATCTCGGGGGCAGCGATATGGAGTACAATTGTTGGCGACTCGCTGGGTCAAGCAATCAACAACGAGGAACCGAGATCATGTTCAAAAGTTTTAGCGCATCCTATGCCGGCCACGTGGTGGACGATAACCTGGGACTGGAGGGGACGCCCGCCAACGACCGCTGGTACTCCAACGAGCAACTCGCCGAGGCCTTCGACTGGGCGCTGGACATTTCCAGGCACCTGGAGGACAACGGCTACGATGAGTTCTGGATGGCCGAGCACCACTTCCAGCCCGAAGGGTACGAGTGCATCCCCAACCTGATCATGCTGGGGCTGTACCTGGCCTGCAACACCCAGCGGCTCAAGTACGGCTGCGGCTTCAACATCACGCCCATGTGGCACCCGCTGCGCCTGGCGGAGGACTTCGCCATGGCCGACATCCTCTCCGGCGGGCGCATCATCTTCGGTGTGGGCCGCGGCTACCATTCCCGCGAAGTTGAGACCTTCGGCTCCCCCATGTTCGACGGCGACGCCAACCGCGAGCTGTTCGAGGAGCAGGTCGAGGTTATGGTCAAGGCGTTCAACGAGGAAGCTTTCTCCCACGAGGGCAAGCACTACCAGATACCGGCACGGGTGCCCTATCGCGGCTACACCCTGGAGAAGCTGAGCCTGGTGCCACGGCCCCTGCGTCAGCCGGTGGACATCTGGCAGCCGCTGGTTTCGGGCAACCCCAAGGGCGTTGATTTCATGGCCCGCATCGGCATCAAGGCCATGGTGGCCAACACGCCGGAGCCCGCCCGACACGAACGGCTGACGATGTACCAGCAGGCCGCCGCCAAGTATGGACGCGAGTTGCAACTGGGCGAGGACATCGCCCTGGGCTACCGCTTCTTCATCGGAGCCAACCGGGAGCAGGCCATCAAGGAGGCCAAGCCCTACTTTGAGGAAGCGATGAAATTCGCCGCGCCGCTGGGTCTCATGCGTTTGGAGCAAAACCAAATCGATGCCGTGGCCAACCCCGGCCTGCGTCGTGGCGTGCACCTTCCCACCCTGGAAGAGGCGGTGGAGAGTGGGGCATGGCTCTGCGGCTCGGCGGACGACATCGCCAATGCGCTCAAGGAAGACGAGGCGAGATATCCTGGCGTGGAGAGGGTCAACCTGGGCTCGGTGATGGGCATGCCCCGGGAGGTCTTCAAGGATCAGCTCTCGCGGTTCGCGCAGGACGTGATGCCGGGGTTCAACGGCAATTAACGCGCCCACCGGAAGTCATAATGACGATGGGGACGGGTTTATTACCGTCCCCATGCGATTTTATTGGCGGTCGTCTATCCTCTATCTGGCAACGGCGGGCGGGTGAACCAGTGGTAGCTGTAGGCGCCCTGCGCGCCTCTTACGAAGGCGAACAGCAGCCCACCGTAAATCGCGATCCATATCGCGTCGCGGAAACCGTCCAGGGTTATCAACCCGAGCATGATCAGCACGATCCGCGACACGACGAACCCCACTGCCAGCAGCACGGCTGCGGGACGCCAGCGGCGCATCACTCCCAGGGCCAGCGCGGCCAGCACGAATCCTTCGATGCCGTAATAGATGAGAAGGTTTGCCGGCGGTATCGCCGGCGCGGTGCCTTCGACTTCAGAGACCGCCAGCGCGGGAGCCGCCATCCACACCAGCAGCACCCCGATGGTCCATACCCACCACACCAGGCCACACACCCAGGCCCACCGCATCCAGCGTCGGGCCTGCTCGGGGTTGGCGGCCATCATCCGCCCGCGCCATCCCGGCGGGCGGTGGTAGTCATCCGTCCCGGAAGAAGCCGATTCCAGAGCCGGTTCCGGTACGGCTCCCGGCGGCTCCGAGGCCATGACCGGCTAGTTGTCTTCGTCCAGCAGCGGCAGAGTGGTCCAGGTCACTCCATCGGGGTCTGAAGACAGACCCTGCTCCCCGATCATCCGCCGCAGGTCCAACAGGGTGGCGTTGACCTCGCCAGTGACCTTCTGCCACTCCGGTTCGGGTGGGAACCAGTAGGGCGAGTTGATTCGCACCACCTGGTTCTGGGAGGAGTTGAAGTAGATACCGAAGCGCGCTGCTTGTTGCTGCATAATAGCTACTCTTTGCCCGGCGTCTTGGGGAGACGCCGGGCGATCGGTGTGAGTTTGGTATTGAGATGTGGTCTGGCTAGAGGATTTCCTTCTTGAGGATCAGGCGTTCCAGCCCGTACTTCCGGCTGCCCATGATACCGATGATGCCGGCGATGGCGAACCAGAGGATCGAGACCTCCCCACCGCTGGCCGTGAAACCGCCTTCGGCCGGGAAGATGTGCGGGGCAATGCCGTTGGGGAAGTGCATCATGAAGTATGCGATCACCATGGTGACGCACAGCGCCCCTGCCCCCAGTCGGGTGAGCACGCCGAAGCCGATCAGCAGGGCCGAGATGAACTCGATCCAACCGGCAAGGTACACGATGTCAGGAGGACCTCCAGGTCCCGGAGGCGGGAATCCCCACATTTGGAACGCTTTCTGAGCCCCGTGCAGGGACACGATGAACGCGAAGATGAGCCGGAACAGTAAATAGAACTCGTCGGTGAAACGCCCGAAGATACGCCCAAAGATGGACGTATCTGCCGGCGTTGCGTTATTGGTGGCCATAACACTCTCCTCCGCAGCAAGTTATTTCGCCAGACCAAGAGAGGCGACGCTGCGGCGATAATGTTATTACGAAAATGTTAAATACGCTACCGTATGATTTGCTCAATTGCGATTGTTTCTTCGCGACTTGGCCCCGTGGAAATTATATGGGCATCACAGCCCACGAGTGACTCGATACGCTTCACGTATGCCAGGGCATTAGCCGGTAACTGTTCCGTGCGCGTCGCGCTGGCGGTGGGTTCCATCCACCCGGGCATCTTTTCGTAAACGGGTTCGCAGCGTTCCAGCAGGGTAGTATTGGCCGGGAACCGGTCCAGATCCTTTCCGTCGGCGCGGTAGCCGACGCAGATTTTCACGTCGGGCATGCCGTCCAGGATGTCCAGGCGCGTGAGCACCATTCCGGTGAAACCGTTGATCTGGCGGCTGTAACGGGCGGCTACCGCGTCGAACCAGCCGACGCGACGCGCCCGTCCGGTAGTGGTGCCGTACTCGTGAGCTTTCTCTCGCAAGTCCTCGCCCGCCTGGCCGTGCATCTCCGTGGGCATTGGGCCGCCGCCGACGCGGGTGGAATATGCTTTGAACACACCGACCACGCTTTCGATGGATTGCGGGTTGATCCCCAGGCCGGTAATCGCGCCGCCGATGGACGGCGAGGATGAGGTGACATAGGGGTAGGAACCGTGGTCAACGTCTAGCAGCGTTCCCTGGGCGCCTTCCAGCAGCACCCGCTTTCCCTGTTCCAGCAGGTCCTGCACCATCTGCTCGGTGGGGCGAACCATTGGCCGCAGCTGCTCCCCCCACTGGCGGCAAAGTTCCAGAATCTCATCGGCATCCATGGGTTCGCCGCCGTACACTCCGGTAATGATCCGGTTTTTCATCTCCACGGCCGCTTGCACCCGGTCGGGCAGTTGCTCCGCGGTGTCCAGCAAGTCGCCGACGCGAATGCCGTCGCGGGACACTTTGTCGATGTAGGCTGGGCCAATGCCCTGTCCGGTGGTGCCGATGGCGCCGCTGCCCCGGGCCTGCTCCTGCAACTCATCCAGCAGGATGTGGTAGGGCATGATGACGTGGGCGCGGTCGCTGACGAATAACCGGCCGGTGTCGATGCCCCGTTCCTCCAGTCCGGAGATTTCCCCCAGCAGCACGCGGGGATTAACCACGACGCCGTTGCCGATGATCCCCGTCACGCCGGGCCAGCAGATGCCGGACGGAACCAGGTGCAGCTGAAACTCCCCGCGCTCGTTGACCACCGTGTGCCCGGCGTTGTTGCCACCGGCGTATCGCACCACGCAATCGGACTGGCCGGCAAGGTAGTCGATGACTTTGCCCTTGCCCTCGTCGCCCCATTGTCCCCCGATTACGGCGTAAGCCGGCATTGTCCTGTACTCCCGGATAGTTTAGAAAGTAAACCGAAAAATCGCCCCCGCAGGCTGCTGCCAGCGGCGGCACGACATTCTTTGTTCGATGGCGTTCGTCGGTTAGGCGGCCAGTATAGCAGAAACCGATACGAGACGACACACTTGTCCGAATGATATGATTTGCGCGGGCGGGCTGGTGGTGAACTTCGCCGCTCCCGCCATCGCAACCCCATGCACACTGAATAAAACGGAGGCTGATTATGCCCTTTGGAGGCAACGACTGGCACGCGCTCCGACAGGAAGAAACCCTGGAGCCCGAGATCCCCATCTGCGACCCGCACCACCACTTCTGGGACTACCGCACCGAGCGGATTCCCTACCACCGCTACCTGCTGCACGAGCTGGCCGATGACGTCAACAGCGGACACAACGTCACCTCAACGGTCTTCGTGGAAGCCCGCTCCATGTACCGCACCACCGGACCCGAGGAGATGCGCCCCGTGGGCGAGGTGGAGTTCGTGCAGGGCCTGGCCGCCGCATCCGCCAGCGGCCTCTACGGCCCCTGCCGCGCGGCCGCGTCCATCGTGGGCCATGCCAACCTGAACCTTGGCGACGGCGTCAAGCCCGTGCTGGAGGCGCTGCAAGCGGCCAGCCCCAACCGGTTCCGCGGCATCCGCCACTCGGTCACCTGGGACCCGCACCCCGAGGTCGAGAACACCGCCGCTCACCGCGCCGCCAACCAGATGTCCAGCGACAACTTCCGCGCGGGCGCCCGCGTCCTCGCCAGCATGGGCCTGACGCTGGAAGGCTGGATGTACTTCCCGCAGATGTTCGAGCTGGCCGACTTCGCCAAGGCGGTGCCCGACCTCACCATCATCCTGAACCACATCGGCGGCCTGTTGCGCGTCGGCCCTTACTCCAACAGCGAGGAGACGCTGGCGACTTGGCGCCAGGGCATCGCCGCCGCTGCCGAGTGTCCCAACGTGGTCATCAAGCTGGGCGGCATCGGCATGCCCCGCACCGGCTTCGACTGGCACGAGCGGGACATCCCCGCCGGCTCCGAGGAGCTGGCCAACGACATGGCGCCGCTGGTCAACTACTGCATCGAGCAGTTCGGCCCCGACCGCTGCATGTTCGAGAGCAACTTCCCGGTGGACAAGGTGTCCTACTCGTACAACGTGATGTACAACGCCTTTAAGCGCCTCTCGAAGGACTACTCCCCGACCGAGCGCGCCGCCATGTTCCACGACACGGCAGTCCGCGTGTACAGCGTGGACGAAAGCTGACGGGGACAGCCGCCATGACCGTGACGGAGCGGAAAGTCCCTGGCGCTCACGCAGGGACTTTCCGCTCCTTCTCCTCTGGCAGAAGAGGGTTAGGGCAATGGGGCCACTTGCCATATAGTCTATGGCTAACTCCGGGCAATGCTGTTATAATGCGGTGTAATTCGATTTCGGTAAAGCTCCGCAGTTTACGTGCAGGGCAATCGCGTCTTATCCGAGGAGGACTTTGAGCAGGTAGTCCTCGTCCCATCCGGCGTTGAGTCGTTTGCCCTGGATGCCTACTTTCAGCGTTCTCTCGTTTTTCAAGAGGTTGTGTCCGATCTGGCGCAGGGTGTTGATGTTCTGTGGTCCGTGGTCTTTGCGGACTCGGCACTGGTCCTCCCGAAAGGACACGTCCAGGGTCCAGTGCAACGAGTTTTCGATGCTCCAGTGGCCTCTAATGGCGGCCAGCAGTTGTTCCGCTGACCCGGCCAGACTGCTGATGTAGTAGCGGGGCTGGCTGGCGTCGCCTGCTGCGGTGGTGCGGTGGCCCACCACCCTGACGGCGGCTTTCAGTTCCGGCCATTGCCCCTGGGGGTCCAGATAGTCCAGGCAGTCCGGCTCGGTGATGACCCAGCATTCCCGCCGTTCCACCCGCCCGTGTCCCTTGTCCAGGGTTTGAGCGTAGTCATAGGGCACGCCGTCAAAGCCCAATGCCTCGGCCCCTTCGAACAGGTCTTGAATATTCTCGTACAGTTGACCCTGGTTCTCCTTCACCGCCAGCACATAGTCGGCACCACCATCTGTGATCTGCTGCGCAATCTCTCGCTGGCAGCCCATGGCGTCGATAGTTACGATACAGCCATTCAACTCCAGCATCTCCAGCAGTTGAGGAATGGCAGTGATCTCATTGGATTTCTCGTCGGTCTTGACCTGACCCAGGGTCAGGCTTTGCTGGGTGGCCCAGGCGCTGACCATATGGATGGCCCCCTTCTTCCCAGCACGGTCATAGGACCGTCGGGCCGTCTTGCCGTCGATAGCCACCACCTCGCCAGGCAACAACTCGGCGATGGCCTGGGTCCATGAGATGAAGCAATCCTGCAACTGCACTGGGTCCAGACGGGCGAAGACATCGCCGAAGGTGTCGTGGGACGGAATGCCGTGGGGCAGTTCCAGGAAACTCTGAAACCAGGCCAGCTTGCTCCTGCCGAACAGCTCGATATGAACCCAGGAATCAGCCCCACAGATGGTGGCGCAGATGGCGATGGCCAGGATGTCCACCAGTTTGTGGTGTCGGGTGCGTTCTACCCGGGGATCGTCCAACTCGGCGAAATGATCGAGAATGGTTGCCTTGGGTGCTTGTGCCATGCCCTCCTACCTCCACGACCTGCAATGGATCATCGGACATTAGCACATTTCTAAAAATCTCATTAAGGCGCGATTGCCCTGAGTTTACGTGGAGACGGATCTAACCTAATCTCCGCGTATCAATCTTCGGATTGCGCCAGGAGGATCCAATGCGTTGGCGATTTTTGATGCCGGCAGTCCTCGCGGCCGTTCTGATCGCTCTGTCCCTCGTGATTGGTCTCCATCGTCCGGCATCGGCGCAAACGGGCGCGCCGGCTACCGGCAACATCCGGGTGGCTGACGGGCCGAACCCCGGCGAAGTGGTCATCTCCTGGAACGCCGTCCCGGCCGCAACCCACTACCGCATCGGCTACGTCAACATGGTTCAGGACTATCCCCTGGCCAAAGCCAGCGTCACCGGGGAATGGATTGAGGCTTTCGTCTATGTTGACGTGAACGCGCGGAACTTCACAGTCTCCGGTGGGCGGGTGGAGTACACTCTGCGACGTCTTGCCCAGGGTGACCGGCACGCCTTCACGGTGCTGACCAGCAGCAACCACGTCAATACCAGGGAAAGCTTCAACAGCGAATTTTCCTGGCCCAGCAATCCGCGCTGGCAGTTCCACGAGGTTGCCGACCGCGGCGGCGCCTGCCCCACAGTTGGATCCGCGGCGGCTTCCACGGACCTGGGTGGGGCAACATCCCAAGGGGCTGGAACCACGGCGGCTGATACAAGCGAGGGCGGCGCTACCGGTCACGGAGACCCTGGCCCACCTCCGGATGTGCCCTTCGAGAGACGGCATATTACGCTGGGCGTTCCGGCGATAGGCGCGCCGTACGGGGGGATCGGCAACGGCGGTTTCGCAGGGCAGATGGAAGATGCTCGAGTAGCGGCACAGCCCATAACACCCGCCACTGGCGACATCCGGGTGGTTGACGGGCCGAACCCCGGCGAAGTGGTCATCTCCTGGAACGCCGTCCCGGCCGCAACCCACTACCGCATCGGCTACGTCAACATGGTTCAGGACTATCCCCTGGCCAAAGCCAGCGTCACCGGGGAATGGATTGAGGCTTTCGTCTATGTTGACGTGAACGCGCGGAACTTCACAGTCTCCGGTGGGCGGGTGGAGTACACTCTGCGACGTCTTGCCCAGGGTGACCGGCACGCCTTCACGGTGCTGACCAGCAGCAACCACGTCAATACCAGGGAAAGCTTCAACAGCGAATTTTCCTGGCCCAGCAATCCGCGCTGGCAGTTCCACGAGGTTGCCGACCGCGGCGGCGCCTGCCCCACCACCGGCGTTCCGATTGTTACCCCGCCGGTCGTGGTAACCAGCCTGGCCGGTCTCGAACACGGCGCCTGGCTGGAGCAGAACCGGCCACAGGCAGCGGCGGACATCAGAGCGTTGCCCTGGGTCGGGGACGGCATTAACGGTTCGGAACTTCAGGCGGCCGAGGCTTTGATTGCCGCCGCGCGATGGTATCCCAACGTGTTCGGTTCCCTGATGCAGATGTCCTGGATGGGGGACGGAGTTACCGACGCTGAAGCGATCGCTACAGTTTATATCAGGCGGACGGCATTCTTTGACTCTCGATCGCCTGGCGCTGATCTGTCCGGGCAGATGCTGGCAAAGTCGTGGGTGCAGGACGCCATCAGCGCTGACGAGGCGACGGTCATAAGATATCTTTACTGGACGATCAGTTACGATTCCGACTCCCCGCCACCGCCGCAGATCATTGCTGCCGTCAACGTGGTCGCCAGCCGTATCCTTGCCATGCCCTTCCTGGCCAGCGTGGAAAGCCCGGACGCCCTGGCGGTTCGTTCCCTGGAGAGAATTGAAGACATAAGCAAAGCCGATTTTTTGCAGATCATGTTCCACTCTAGCCTCATCGACGGGATCACCGACGAAGAGGCGGAAATCGTCCTTCTGCTGGGCGCCACTTATCAATATGGTGATCGCGCTCTGGTTGACACCCTGCTTGATCCCACTCACATCACCGTTCAAAAACGTGCCATTCGCCTGCCGTATTCCGGAGAAGTGGATTTGGCGATCATCCGCACCGCCCCGGGGCCGGCCCGGAGCATGGACCTCTTGGAGCACAGCGTCCGCGGCATCGAAGAGTTTATGGGAACGTCGTTCCCGACCAACTATATTGCCGCGCTTTTTGCGGAGGAGGCAGTGTTGGAAGGCGCCGCCGGCGTCAACTTCGGCACGCACATGACGATGCTACCCGAATTCGACGTTGATGACGGAAGCCAGCTCGCAAATATCCTTCCCAGCCTGACGGCCCATGAAGTCGCCCACTACTACTGGAGAGGGAACGAAACCTGGATTGACGAGGGTGGGGCGACCTTCATAGAGTTTCCCATAGAAAATACGCGCACCGGCCGCGGCCTGATTGCCGACCGTTATCCGTGCGCGTATGTATCCAGTATCGCTGAGGTAGTGGCCCTTGACCCTGAGCAACTCTCCCCGGCGGACATCTGCAACTATTCGCTGGGGGAACGCATATTCCTCGACCTGTATCGCAACCTGGGAGGCACAGACTTCCGTCAGGGATTCACCAGCCTCTATCAGAGGTCGCAGGTTTTGGACGAACGTCTTTGGCCTACGTATTTGGACATCAGCCACGTCCGGGACGCCTTCCAGCCCCTCGCGTCCGCCGCAACCGCCGTCATCACCCGCTGGTACGACGGGCCCAGGCCGCAGGGAATTGCACCGCCCGATACCGGGCCGGTGGTTCCTGAACTGGCGACTATTGCCAGAGGACAGGTTATCAACGCATTCGTCAGCCTGGAAGACGATTGGGACGCTTTCGGTGATTGGGAATCGTTCATAGCCAAAGGGAACGAAAACTTTTCCGTTGCCGACGCCGCCGGCAAGCATGTGTTCGTATATCTCGGTCTCACTTTCCCCGTTACCGCCGGCCCAAAAATCCTGCGCCTTGAAGTCATCCAACATTACGAAGACGGATTTTTGTACGGCGACTATGTAGCGCGCATTGAATTCGGTCCGGAATGGACGAGAGCTCGGGCGCGTGTGTTGGTGGGACCGGGAAAGGACGACCCATGGCTGCCGGGCCGCTATTGGGTGTTCTTGTACGACGGCGACCGCAAGGTGGCGGAGGTTACATACGAGGTAACGCCGTAGCCTTGATATTGCCCGGAACCGTCGTACCGGCTGCGTTGACGCGTCCTGATACGTTCGCTCCCCACAATTGTCACATAGGCTGCTGAGTTGCCGGGCAGCGGCCCTACCGCATTTTGCCGCCGGGCGGGTACAATGGATTGCCGACTTGCTGAGGGCTCCGATGACCACCAGGGAAATGACCGCAGCCGAACACGCCCGAACCGCCCGGGATTTCCTGGCGGCGTCTGATCGCGAGTTCGCGGCCGGCGACCACCTGCAAGGGTCGGAAAAGCTCTACGGTGCGGCCACGCAGGCGGTGATCGCTTTATGCCAGCAACGGGGCTGGCGCTATCAGAGTCACCGGGCGATGAAAAACGCCGTAATCGACTTGGGCCGGGAACACGACGACCCCTTCATCGTCGCCGGGTTTGCCACTGCGGAACGGTTCCATGCGAACTTCTTCCACGGCAACATGGAAGACTACGACGTGGAAGCGGAACGACCAGTGGTCCACCAGTTTGTCGCCCGGATGCTGGCGCTGCTGGGCGGTGAATAGCAGCGGCGTTCCGCTGCGGTGCTCCACTAACGAGTGAGAGATGAAAAATGCCCAACTCAGATACCGTATTCCGCAAGCGCTGGCCTTTCCTGGCGGTGGCGGCGGTCGTGTTGGCCGTCGCGGTTGCCGCCGGTTCCATGTTCGCCGCCAACTCCGGTGATCAGCCGGTCCAGGAGGCTGCCGCAGCGCAGGCGCAGCCCGATCTGACCGACCCGGGCCGGCACGCCAACCCGCCGGCTCCTGCCGACGCCATCGCGGAACCGCAGGAACCCCTCGTCCCGGCCGCTCCCCACGCCGTGGCGCCACCGGCGCAGGATGGGCAAGATCCCGGCGTCAACCAGGTTGCGCCAGAAGGCTCCGACGCGCTGGCCAGTTGGCTGGCAGAACGGCCCGCCAACATGGGTTCGTTCAACACCCAGGACGCCATAATCGCCACCGATCTGGACGTGGAGTGGATGCTTTACCAGGCGGTCGAGAATGGAACCATGACGGAGGACGAGTCGGATATGTTCCGCGCCTGGTTTGGCCAGCGTCCCACAGCGGAGGAAGCGCCGGAGTTGTTGAACCACCTTCCGCCGGAAATCCAGGCGCCGGGTGAGGGATCGTTCAGCGGAACTGACATCCGATCTCTCAAATCACGCTGACGACGCCTTCATAGCCACAACCGGAGCCAAAGCCTTGATTTCCAATCTGAGATTGCTGAAACCACTTTCCCTACTTCTGGCCGTCATTGTCCTGGTCGCAGTCATAGGCAGCGCGGTGCCTGCGGAGGCGCAGTCTACCGCTTCCCCGCCCGCCAACGTCGCCGTCGCCAACGGCTTCAATCCCGGTGAATTGGTTCTCACCTGGGATGTTGCCCATGGAGCAACGCATTACCGGGTCGGCTGCGTGAACATGGACCGGGACTACCCCCGGGCCAAGAGCAGCGTCACGGGAAACTGGCGGCAGGCCTTTGTCTTTGTCGACGTCGATGCACCTAACGTCAGCTCGGATCGAGCCACCTACACGCTATACGGACTGCAGGAAGGCGCGTACCACGCCTGCACTGTGCTGAGCAACGGATCCCGCTACGGCCAGCCCACCTGGCCCAGGCCGTACTGGAATTACATCACCATCAACTACCACGGCGGCTCCTGCCCGGTGGTCGCGCCGGTGGCGCCGCCGATTACAGGACGCCCGTTGACGATCGCCGAGGTCGCTCAGGTGGTGCGCCCTGCCCTGGTCAATGTAACCACTCTGGATAATGAGGACGGGACGCCCATCGGGACCGGTACCGGCTTCATTGTACGCTCAGATGGGCTAATGGTCACAAATCGTCACGTGGTAGATGACAGACACACGGTGATCGCACGCCTGCAAACTGCAGATGGTGATTCGCTGGAGTTTAGTGGACGCGTATTAGGCAAGGGTATCTTGACCGATTTGGCAGCCGTCAAGTTGAGCTCCAATCGCCCTTTTGCCACGGTTGATCTGGCAGATTCCAGCCGCGCTGCCTACGGCGACGCAGTGACCGCCTGGGGCTACCCTCTTGGATCAGGCGTGGGCGCTGACCCCACGCTGACCGAAGGAATAATCTCAGCGCCGCACCGGATATTCGAAGATACCCGACACGTTCAGACCGACGCCGACGTCAATCCGGGAAACAGCGGCGGCCCGCTCATCGACCGTTACGGTCGTGTCATAGGCGTAAATACATTCGGAGTTAGTTACACCAGGGGAGGCAACGTGTTCATCGCACCGGGCCTGAATTTTGCTGTAGCCAGCAACGAAGTTAGAGACCGGTTGCCCACGTACATATCAGGCGGGCCGGCTCAAGCAACCTATCGCAACCTTAAGTGGGGCTATGGGTACAGTATTGTGATCCCTCAGGGATGGTACTTGAGAGGCGAGGGTACGGAAAGCCGGAGCACTCAATTCACGGCATTTGAAGCTTATGGAGGAGAGCGCCGCGCCGATATTCTCACGCTAGAATTTGACCAGCCGTACCCTGGCGGTGACCGCGCCTTTGGGTTCATGGCAGGTTTTTACTGGACTTCTATCCAGCAAGCAGCAGAGGATTTTCACTTTTTTGAGCCGGTTTCCCCTCCGCAAGCGGTAACTATTGGAGGCCAACTCTTCGCACACATGGAATACCGTTACCAGCCGGACGAAGAGGACTGCGTGTTCCGTGAGGTAGCTCTTACCAGCGTCTCCTCGAGCTTTCCCAACAAGCCCTATGGGTTCGTGACCACCGGCGCGGTTTGCGAGGAAGTTCTGCCGACCTACAGCACCGAGCGGAACAGCGTTATTTACAGCTTCCGCCCCTAGCAAACCGACAACGTGCGATTCCCGTTGAGGCCGCCAATGACGAGCGGCCTTTTCCTTTTGGCACGCCCCGAGTGTTACAATCCTCGCCGGGAACACTGCTCCCCGAAGTTTCAGGGCACCCGGACACCATGCGCTTCCAAACCCGCACCGGACAGGCGGCGCTCATCAGGAGGTTGGGTTTGGCAATGGACCCCCAGCGCTTTCCGCCGGAGTTCTTCCAGCGGGAGGACGAATCCAGCGACGCCGAGTTCTACACCATGCCCCGCCTCGTCGTGCACATCGACGACGGCGCCATCCTGGCGGTGGGTAGGCTCTTCCAGCAGCTCATACCCGAAAACGCCGAAGTGCTGGATCTCATGAGCAGCTGGCGCACTCACTGGCCGGAGGAGCATCCCCGTGGTCGCATCGTCGGCCTGGGCATGAACGCCGCCGAGATGGCCGACAACCCCCAGCTCAGCGAGTACCTGCTCAAGGACATCAACGTCGATCCGTCCCTGCCCTTCGATGATGAGTCATTCGACGCCGTGGTCATCACGGTGTCGGTGCAATATCTGACGCAGCCGGTGATCGTGTTCTCGGAAGTTTCGCGCATCCTCCGGCCCGGCGGCGTGTTCATCGTGACCTTTTCCAACCGCTGTTTTCCCACCAAGGCGGTGCGGGTCTGGCGCTCCACCAACGACGAGGACCACATCGAGCTGGTGGCCTCTTACATGCAGCATGCCGGCGGTTTCAACGGCGTGCGCGGCGGCATCGCCAATCCCGACATGGCCCCGCCCGGCGATCCACTCTTTGCCGTCTTCGCCTACAAAGAGGCCGGAGTTGGGGAGTGATACACTGCGGGAAAGATTTCGCGAGGGAACGGCAATGACTACCGCCAAGCCAAAGCTGCTTACCGCGGACGACCTGCTCCGCTTGGACAGTCAAGGGTTCAGGGGTGAATTAATCCGGGGGGTGCTGCACGAAACGATGGCATCGGGAGTGAGACACGGCAAAATAGCGATGCTGCTAGGATCCAAGTTTGTGACGCACGTTGTGCCGGCGGGCTTGGGCCACGTATTCGGTTCCGATTCCGGCGTACTCTTGGAGAGAAACCCTGACACGGTTCGGGAGCCGGACCTCGCCTACGTTTCCACGGAGCGGCTGCCACTTGATGCCGACGTTGACGGTTACTGCCCGGTAGCGCCCGATCTGGTAGTGGAGATCAAATCGCCCAGCGACTCGGAGCGGGAAGTAGACGAAAAGGCCACCATGTGGCTGAGCCACGGGGTACGGATAGCGCTGGTGATAAACCCGGAGACCGGAACGATACGGGTGCGGAAGCCAAATTTGCCGGCGGTCATACTCACCATGGACGACACGCTGGACGTTGGTGAGGTATTGCCGGGGTTCAGTTGCTCGGTGCGGGAGATATTGGGGAACTAGGACGCCGGGCGGTAGCGGTTCACGATAGGCAGCCGCCGGTCCTTGCCGAACGCCCGCGGCGTGATCTTCACTCCCGGCGGCGCCTGCCTCCGCTTGTACTCGTTTCGGTCAACCGCCGTGATGACCTGCTGCACCCATTCGGGGCGATGGCCCATGGCGACCATGTCGGCGTATCCGTAGTCGTCCTCGACGTACGCCTTGATGATCGGGTCCAGCAGATCGTAAGGCGGCAGCGTGTCTTGATCGGTCTGGTCGGGCCGCAACTCCGCGCTGGGAGGCTTGTCCAGCACGTTCTGCGGGATCAACGGACGTCCGTTTCCGGTGCGGGCGTTGCGCCAGCGGCACAGCTCGTACACCAGAGTTTTCGGCACGTCCTTGAGCACCGCGAAACCGCCGGCCATGTCGCCGTAAAGCGTAGCGTAGCCCATGGCCATCTCGCTCTTGTTTCCGGTGGTCAACACCAGCCAGCCAAACTTGTTTGAGATGGTCATCAGCACGTTGCCGCGGATGCGAGCCTGCACGTTTTCCTCGGCGACGTTGGCCTCGGTCCCAGCAAAGTGGGCCGCAAGCATGTCGGTGAAGGCGTGATGCGCCGGCTCGATGGGGATGCGCCACAGGCTGATCCCGAGGTTGTCGGCCAGTTCCTGCGAATCCGCGACGCTACCCTCGGACGAGTAGCGCGACGGCATAGTGACGCCAACCACGTTCTCCGCGCCCAGGGCGTCCACTGCCACCGTAGCCGTGAGGGCGGAATCGATGCCGCCGGACAGCCCGACCAGCGTGCGACCAAAGCCTGACTTGCGCACGTAGTCGCGGGTGCCCACCACCAGGGCCTGGTACACCTCTTCGGTATCGTCCAGCGACCGGCACATGAACGGCTGCGCCTGCTGGCGATCCGACAGGCGATGCTCGGATACTTTCGTCAGACGGGCCTGGCCCACCTGAGACAGGATCTGCGGGTCTTCCTTGCGGGCGCGGGGATCGCGCAGTCGTTGGCGGAACACCGATTCCACGTTCAGGTCGGCTACGATCAGGCTGTCCTCAAAGGCTGGGCCACGGGCGATCACCGTTCCGTCCGGAGAGCAGATGACGCTGGCCCCGTCAAACACCAGTTCGTCCTGTCCGCCCACCGCGTTGAGGTAGGCCACGAACACCCCGTGGTCGGCGGCGCGGGTGGAGATCATACGCTCCCGCTGGCCGGCTTTTCCGGCATGGAAAGGCGAAGCGTTGATGTTGACGATCACCTCGGCGCCGGCCTCGCGCTGCACCGCGATGGGGCCAATCGGGTACCAGATGTCCTCGCAGATGCCCACGCCCACCGGCGTTCCGTTGATGACGTACACCGGGCATTCCTCGCCGCGCCGGAAATAGCGGTCCTCGTCGAAGACGCCGTAGTTGGGCAGGTACATCTTGTGGTACCAGTCCAGGATCCGACCGTCGTTGATGATCGCCGCGGCGTTGGCAACGTCGTTCTGGCCGGTCAGGATGTCGGGACAACCGACGAACGCTGCGATGCCCCGCGTCGCGGCGGCCACGCGCTCAACGGCAAGCGCGCAGTCGGACAGGAACGACGGCTTGAACAGCAGGTCTTCGGGCGGATATCCCGTGATGGCCAGTTCCGGGAAGGCGACCACATCCGCGTGTCGCGCTCGCGCCTCCTCGATCAACTCGATGATCCGGGAGGTGTTGCCGGGGATGTCGCCGACGGTGGGGTTGAACTGGGCCAGGGCCAATCGGAGTGTGCGTTGCATCGACGTATTATAACGTAGGGGTAACGCTCTTCCGTGGGAATGGCCAGCGGGGTGGCCGGATTGGGTCAGGGTGCGGCAACCCGGTCGAACTGCGCGGTGATTTCCGCCGACGGTGGACGGGTCAGCAGGGATACGATGACGGCGGCAACGGCGGCGGCGGCGAAACCCGGGGTGCCCGGTTCGGCGTCCAGGACGCCCCAGGGGCCGCCGGAAAAGGAGCCCCACAGGGAAACCGCCACCGTGCCCACCAGGATGGACGCCAGCGCCCCGGCGCGGTTGAATCGGCGCCAGTATAGGGCCAGCAGCGCGCTGGGACCGAAGGCCGCGCCCATTCCGCCCCAGGCGTAGCTGACCAGCGTGAATACTGATTCCGGGTGCAATATAGACAGGGCCGCGGCGATGACACTGGTGATGAGCAACATCAGCCGGCCCAGCCAGACCCGGCTCTGGGCGCCCAGGGAATAGGTGAATCTCCGGACCAGGGGCAGGTCGTCGGTGGCTACCGCCGAGGCCAGCAGCAGCTGGGAGTCCGCTGTACTCATGATGGCGGCAATCACTCCGGTCAGCAAGAATCCAGCGATGACCGGGTGAAAGAACACCTCCGACACCACGATGTAAAGACGCTCCGGGTCGGCCACTGCCGCCAGCATCCCCACGTTGGACAGCGCGGGGAAAGACACCATCCCCAGCAGCACCCCGAAGGAAAATATCACCGCCGTCCACAGCGTTGACATATTTCGGCTGGGCACGATTTTGGTCTCGCTTTCCACCGCCATGAACCGCTGCAATATGCGCTGCGAGCCGAAGGTACCCAGGCCCCAACCCGAAGCGGTGAGCAGAAAGGCAAAGCTGACCGGGCTGCCAGTGGCGTCAGTGAATGGGTTCCAGAAGCCGGGGACGGCAGCGCCCACGCCGTGGAAGGGGTTATCGGTAATGACCAGCAGCGTGAGCGGGATAACCATAAAGCCGCCCAGCATCACCAGCGCCTGGAACACGTCGGTTTGCGAAACGGCCAGGAACCCGCCAATGAAAGTATAGGAGGCCACCGCGAACATGGTGAGCAGGACGCCGGTGGTAGGGTCGAGGCTGAAAGTGGTTTCCAGCAGCTTGGACCCGGCAATCAGGCCGGAGCTGACGTAGAAGACGATGAAAAAGAGGGTGATGAGGGCGGAAACGGTTCGGATAATGCCCGTCCGGTCGTCGAAGCGTTTCTCAAAGAACTCGGGCAGGGTCAGGGAGTCGTCGGTGATGACGGTATAGCGGCGCAGGCGTTTTGCCATCACCGCCCAAGCCAGCCAGATGGTGACGACAATGGCCAGGACGGACCACATCTCGACCAGCCCGTTGGTGAAAGCCAGGGCGGGAAACACCAGCATCGTCCAGCCGCTGGTGGAGGACGAGGCGGAACTGAGTGCCGAGGTGAAACTGCCGACTTGCCGCCCGCCAAGCACGTAGTCGGACATTTCCCGCATCTGACGAGCGCGCACTCCGGCAATGCCAATCAGGATGGCAAAGTAGCCAAAGAAAACAATGATCACCCAGACTGGAGACATCTTCGCCTGCTATCAATCATTGCTGCTGGGTCCACCGGCCGGCGACCGAGCGCCGCCGGTATTATAATCGCCCGCCTGCTATAATCGGCGGCGTCCCTGCTGAGCCGTCGCCAGCCATCTCTGCCCACGTTTTCCCATCGCGCTGTTGATCCGAACCGTCCAGACCCGTGCCGCGCGGGCCACTCCCTTCTACTACGGATGGGTCATACTCGGCCTTTCGGGAGTAGCCTCCTACTCGTCGCGCCCGCTGATGTCCGTAGCAGTGCTCACCGTCTTCGTGGTGCCGATGTCCGAGCAGTTCGGCTGGACGCGGGCGGAGTTCTCCGGTGCGGTCAGCCTGGGAGGGCTCCTGGGGGCGGTGGCGGCGCCACTGGTCGGTCCCGTCCTGGACCGCTACGGCGCGGGCATGGTGGTGGGCATATCGTCCGGTATCGCCGGCGTCTGCGCCGTGGTGCTGGGAACGGCGACCCAGATTTGGCAGTTCTATCTGGTGTACGTGCCCGGCCGGATGATGTTCTCCAGCCCCCTGGAGCTGGGCACCTCGGTCGCGGTCAGCAACTGGTTCATCCGACGGCGTCCTTTCGCGCTGGCCCTGAACCATGTCTCTCAGGGCTCCGGCCTCGCGGTGATGCCACTGGTGGCACAGGCCGTCACCGGAGTCTGGGGATGGGAAATGGCATGGTACTCGCTGGGAGCATGGACCATCGCCGTGGGCGTGATACCAGCGATCCTTCTCATGGCCCGCCGTCCCGAGGACCTGGACCTGGAACCCGATGGCGGCAGTGCGCCGCCGCCGTCCGCACGTCGATCTGCATCCATCCGCCGGCCCCAGAGCGCAGTGGACGAGATCAACTTCACCCTTCACCAGGCCATCAGAACTCGCTCCTTTTGGCTGATGATACTGTTTTCTTTCGCCAGTTTTATCGTCCAGGCCGGCGTGTCGCTGCACATGGTGCCCCACTATGTCGACCAGGGAGTGCCGGCCTCTATCGCCGTGTGGACCGCCAGTACCTTCGCCATCTCGCAGGTTCCGGCCAGCATATTCTGGTCGGCGATATCGCAGCGGGAGGCGGCGCGGTTCGTGATGCTCGCCTCCGGTCTGGTGGTGGCCTGCGGCTCAATTACCACCGCCTTCGCCAGCGGCATCGGCGCCGGCGTGCTGGGAGCCTTTATTCTCGGGTTTGGCGTCGGCGGGCTGCATATTATCGGTCGCCTGGTCTGGGCCGACTATTTCGGACGGCTCCATCTGGGATCCATCCGCGCCTGGGGATTGGCGGCACAGGTGGGGGGGCAGGCGGTCGGCCCCACTGCTGCCGGCATGGCGGTGGACCGGGTGGGCAGTTACCAGGGAGCGTTCCTGGCCTTCGGCATCAACCTTGCGGTGGTCTCCCTGCTGATGCTGACCGCGACGCGCCCGGGACCCGAAGCCGCGGACGGAGGACAGCAGATCGACCCGTAAATGTTAACATTGGCAACGGGGTTGCTAAACTGCACCACCAGGACTGGAAAGAGGTGAACCATGACCAGAGCTCCCGCGACCCGCATCCAACGAGTACAGCCTCCGGCCACCCTGGCCGCCGGCGAAAAGGCCCGACAACTGGCCCGGCAGGGTCACGACGTGATTGACCTGGGTCAGTCCAGTCCGCACCACGTAACCCCGCAGCACATTATCGACGCGGGGATTCAGGCCCTGAACGCAGGACTTACCAACATCAGCTCGTCCCGTGGGCTGCCCGAGCTGCGCCAGGCCATGTCAGCCAAGCTGGCGGCCCACAATGGCCGGGCCGTTGATCCCGACGGCGATATCCTGGTCACGCCCGGCAGCAAGATGGGGCTGTATGAGGCCATCAACGCCTACATCGAGGCAGGAGACGAAGCTCTGGTGCTTGAGCCCACTTGGGTCAGCTTCAGCCAGCAGGTGGAGATGGCCGAAGGCGTTCCCGTGGCCGTGCCACTCAGCGAGGAAGAGGAGTACCACATCAGCTACGAGCAGTTGAAGGAGTACGTCACCTCGCGTACCAAGATGATCGTCATCAACAATCCCAACAATCCCACAGGCCGGGTCTACACCGAGGACGAGCTGGCAGCCGTGGCGCGTTTGTCCCGGGAGCAGGACCTGCTGGTCGTTTGTGATGAGACTTACGAGTATTTCCTTTACGATTCCAACCGGCACGCTACCATTGCAACTTTAGAGGGCATGGCGGAACGAACCCTGACCAGTTACACCTTTACCAAGGCGTATTCGATGTCCGGCTGGCGGTTGGGCTGCATCGTGGCGCAGTCAAGCCTGCTGGAGCCTCTGCTGAAGATACAGGAACAAACGGCGAGTTTCGTTTCTCCCTTTGTGCAGATGGCCGGGGTGGCCGCCCTCCAAGGCCCCCAGGATCATCTCCCCCAGTGGCGGGAGGACTGCGATGAACTGCGCGTGCGCTGCGCCGGCCGGTTGTCCCAGGTTCCCGGCGTGCACTGTCCGTTGCCCGAGGGCGCCACTTTCCTGTTCCCTCGCTACTCGGCGGATGTGTCATCCACGGAGTTGGCCGAGCTGCTGGTGGAGCGGGAAGGAGTGGTGGTAACCCCCGGCATCGGCTTTGGCGCGAGTGGGGAAGGACACTTCCGCGTCGCCCTGATGCGGTCTCCCGCTGATCGAGTTGTGGAAGGGGTGGAGCGCGTAGCGCGAGTGCTGGAAAGTCTCTAGCAGGCTTGCAATGCCGGTGTGGTGGAGCGATCTCGTCGAGGCGCTCGGTGCGTTAGAATGGGCAAAAATCAACACCGCGCCAACCCCGGAGGAACCTGATGTCTTTCTGCGATGAGATCGAGCGAGAGTCCCAGCAACAACGCGACGCCATGGCGTTCCATCCGTTCGTGCAGGGTATCGGCGACGGCACTCTGCCGTTGGACCGCTTCAAGCACTTCATCACCCAGGACTACGTCTATCTCATCGATTTCGCTCGTGTCCTCGCCCTGGCCTCGGCCAAGGCCCCCGATCTGCCGGCCATGTCGTGGTTCGCTCACGCCGTGGACTACATCCTGAACACCGAGATGGATCTGCACCGTTCGTATTGCGCGCAGTTCGGCATCACCGAAGCCGAGCTGGACGTCACCCGGCACGCGCCGACTTGCTACTCGTACACCAGCTACCTGCTGCGCGTCGCCCACCAGGGAACCTTTGGTGAGGTGGTCGCCGCGGTGCTGCCCTGCATCTGGGGATACTGGCGCGTGGGGGAGCGACTGGCCGACCAGGGCCTGCCGGACCACTCCGGCTACGCGCAGTGGATACAGATGTACGCCGGCCCCGAACAGCAGTCGGTGGCGGAGGAGTGTCGCGCCATTTGCGATCGCGTTGCCGCTACGGCCGGGCCCGCCGAGATCGCAGCCATGAAAGAGGCGTACATAACGTGCACGCGCTACGAGCAGGCTTTCTGGGAAATGGGGTGGACGCTGGAGGACTGGCCTGTCTAATCTTTCAGATTCGTCATTCCGGCGAAAGCCGGAATCCAGCAGTATGTTCCTGGACTCCGGCTTTCGCCGGAGAGACGAGCTTATGGGGCCATTCTGACAGTTGCCTGGTCGGGGTGGGCAGATTCGAACTGCCGATCTCCTGCTCCCAAAGCAGGCGCCTTGCCGCTAGGCCACACCCCGATGCTTGTACCCCTGATCGGCCCGGCGATCCGACAAAGTACCCCCGCGGAGACTCGAACTCCGGTCTCTGGCTCCGGAGGCCAGCACTCTATCCACTGAGCTACGGGGGCATTTTCAATTTTAGCACAACTGCCCGGCGCGGCAATTCGCGTTGCCGGATCATCGATCATGCCGGCAGTATGCGAACCCGCCCGGGCTCAGGCCGGCCAGGCTGGTGAGCCGGTCAGCAAAAAACGGCTCACCAACGTGAGCCGTTTCAACAGTTTCAGTGGCGACCCGGAGCGGATTCGAACCGCCGATCTCTGCCTTGACAGGGCAGTATGTTAACCGCTACACCACCGGGCCACAAAACACGCGATATCATCGCGCGTTGAATCATTGTAGTCAGCAAGCCTTGATATTGTCAAACGAAGTCCTGGACTTGTGGCGACGCGCCCGCCAATCGACCACACCGGTGGCCGGCTATAATTGCCGGAACTGATAACCACCAGGAGGAGCCTCTTGATTCGCAGCATTGACGGCAAGTCACCGCAAATCCACCCCAGCGTGTTCGTAAGCGAGGCCGCCTATATCGTCGGCGACGTGATAATCGGCGAGGGGACCAGCATCTGGCCGGGCGCCGTAATACGCGCCGATTACGGTCAGATCGTCATCGGCAAGAACTGCTCAATACAGGACAACTGCGTCCTGCACACCGACGACTACCTGGAACTGGGCGACAATGTGCTGATGACCCACGGTGCGGTAATCCACGGCGGAAAGGTCGGCAACAACGTCATGATCGGCGTCAACGCGGTTTGCCTGGAGGACTGCGACGTTGGGGACTACGTGCTCATCGGCGCGGGGGCCATCGTAACCGGCACGCCCATCCCCAACGAGTCCCTGGTGATAGGCGTGCCCGGACGGATCCGCGAACTGCCCGAGGTTCACCGCAAGCGATTGGAAAATCCCACCGCGCGTTACCAGGAAAACGGACGGCGGTTCATAGCCGCCGGACTGGGTTTGCAGATCCCCGCAGCAGACTGACCCGCCGCCGCCCGCAAGAGCCGGCACATGCCGGGAATTAAGTGGCTTTCGCCGGGTACTCGGTGCAGCTCTCGTCCTGGAGCAGCAGGTCCTGGACGCGCTGCTGCAACTCATCGCACACTGCGGTTGAAACGGTGGGGATCTCCATCAGCACCTTGCGCCCTTCCTTGAGGTTGAGTTCCAGGTAGACCTTGTCCTCGCCGGTGTATTCGAGCATGACCCGGATAGCCTGGCGCAGCCGGTACCGGTCCTCGTCCGGCTGGTCAGTTTCGACCATCCGCACCAGGACGCCCGATTCCCGGTGACCATTAGAGGCGGCCGGCGATGGTGGAGGCGCCGGCTTGTTGCCGTTTGACCGGGGAGCCTTCGCGGGAGCGCTGGGGTTCGCCGGCGCCGGATTGCCTGCGGACACCTCAGGCGACTGGCTGACAGGAGTCGCCATGGCGGTTTCCGGCAGCTCGTACTCCTGTGCGTCATAGCAGGCGATGGAGAAGTCATCCCCACGGATTTGGAGCCGGCCCGTGACCCTGGCCACGCGGCCGGGTTGCCAGACGTGCGCCGTCTTTTCCAGCGAGTCGGGCCAGACCATCGCCTCAACCTGCCCTCCCACCATGGCCAGGTCGACGCGCAGGAACTTTCGATTGTCCCGGGTGTAGCGCTCGTTGACCCCGGCGACGTGTCCCAGCAGGGTCACCGTGCTGCTGATCATCTCCTCGTCCAATTGGTCGATGGAGTTGTAGGCGTCGCCCGGATTTATCGCTGCCAGGGCCAGCAGCGGGTTGTAGGACAGGGCAACGCCCAGGTACTCCTTTTCCAGGTTGGCTTTTTCCTGCGGTGTGTAATCGGCGTGGGACGTGTCCAGTTCCAGCAGCGTACCGCCGGCGCCGCTGTCCAGCTCGTCACCGAACATGCCGACCTGCCCGGAATTGCGGTTTCGCGTTTCCTGCTGCGCCAGGGCCCAGATGCGGTCCAGGTTGCCGATGACCGTCGCCCGCGGCGCCAGGGAGTCGAAGGCCCCGGCCTTGGCCAGTCCTTCCAGGGTGCGGCGATTCAGGCCCGAAACGTCCACCCGCCGGCAGAAGTCGGTGATTGAGGCATAGGGGCCTTTGGCCGTGCGCTCGGTGACAATTGGCGTTATGGCGCCCTCGCCCACCGTCTTGACCGCGGCCAGGCCGATGCGCAGCTTGCCGGTCTGGGCCCGGTCGGCCGGGGTGTCAATGGTGTAATGGATGCCGGACTTGTTCACGTCGGGCAGCTCGATCCCGATGCCCATCCGCGTGCATTCGTTGATCGATGCGACGTAACGGTCGCCGTGGTCCAGGCGGCAGTTGAGCACCGAGGCCATGTACTCCAGCGAGTAGTGAGTCTTGAAGTATGCGGTCCAGTAGGAGATCAGCCCGTAGCTTACGCTGTGGGCCTTGTTGAAGGCGTACCCGGCGAAGGGCTCGATGAGGTTGAAGATCTCCGCTCCCATCTGTTCGCTGTAGCCCTGCTGCACGGCGCCGGATACGAACCGTTCCCGCTCTTCGGCCATCAACGCCGGTATCTTCTTCCCCATTGCCTTGCGGACCGTGTCGGCTTCGCCCAGGGAATAGCCGGCGAAGTTCTGCAGGACGTGCAGTACCTGGTCCTGGTACACGATGACGCCGTAGGTCTCGTCCAGCAGCTCCTTCATGCTGGGATGGGGGTAGGTGACCTGCTCCCGGCCGTGCTTGGAACGAATGAACCGGTCGATGTGCTCCATAGGACCGGGGCGATACAGCGCGATCATGGCCGCGATGTCACCCAGATCGGACGGTTTAAGTTCCTTGATGTACCGCTGCATCCCGGCGCTTTCCAACTGGAACAGGTCGGTGGTGTTGCCGGTGCCCAGCAGGTCGTAGGTGGCTTCGTCGTCCAGCGTCAGCCGGCTCAGGTCGATGCGGATGCCCCGTTCCTCGTCCAGCAGCTTGATAGTCCGGTCCAGGATGGTGAGGTTGGTCAGGCCCAGGAAGTCCATTTTGAGCAGTCCCAGTTTGGCCACCGGGTCCATGGAGTACTGGGTCATCATCACCGGGCTGTTCTCATCCCCGCGTGATGGACGTTGGAGCGGCACAGTCTCAGTCAACGGCTCGTCGGCGATCAGCACGCCGGCCGCGTGGGTGCTCACGTGGTGGACGATGCCCTCCAGCGCCTGGGCGTTGTCCACCAGTTCCCGGATTGCTGCGTCGCGCACGTAGGTGTCCGCCATCTCCTGGTTGGCGGACATGGCGTCGGAGATGGTGCGGGACTTGAAAGGAACCATCCGGGCGATGCGGTCGACGTCGCCGTAGCTCATGCCCAGCCCGCGACCCACGTCGCGGAGGGCGGCCTTGGGCCCCATGGTCCCAAAGGTGATGATCTGGGCCACCCGGTCGCTGCCGTAGCGGTCGATGACGTAGCGCAGCACCTCGTCGCGCCGGTCGTCCTGGAAGTCCATGTCGATGTCGGGCATTTCCTTGCGCTCAAAGTTCAGGAATCGCTCGAACACCAGGTTGTACCGCATGGGATCGATGTCGGTGATCCCCAGGCAGTACAGCACCACGCTGGCGGCGGCGCTTCCTCGCACGCCGAAGAGGATCTGCTGCTTGCGGACGAAGGAGATGATGTCCCACACCACGAGGAAATAGTTGGCGAAGCTGGTCTGTCGGACGACTTCCAGCTCGTATTCCATGCGGGCGCGGGCCGCGTCGTTGTTAATCCCGTAACGCTGGTTGAACCCCTCCCAGCAGATGCGTTCCAGGTAGGAGTCGGCATCCTCGTCATTCGGAGTTGGATATCGGGGCAGATGCATCTGCCCGAACCCCAGCGAGACATTGCATTGTTGTGCCACCTCGCCGGTAATGTCCACGGCCTGTGGGAAATCGTGGAACAGCGCCGCCATCTCGTCGGCGGACCGGATGTAGTATGACGAGTCTTCCATCCGCAAGCGTTTTTCATCCATGACGTTGGTGCCCGTCTGGATGCAAATGTACACGTCCTGGTACTGGTAGTCGGACTGGCGGACGTAATGGGCGTCGTTGGTGACCAGCAGCGGCACGCCAGTTTCCCGGTTGAGACGGACCAGGCCGTCGTTGATCCGGGGCAGCTGCTCGATATGCTCGTGTCGCTGCAACTCCAGGAAGTAGTTCTCGCCGAACAGCTCGCGGTACCAGCCGACCATCTGCTTGGCGTCCTGGTAATTGCCGTCGGCCAGCAGTGTGGGCACCTCGGCCGATGGGCACCCGGACAGGCAGATGAGCCCGCTCCGGTGTCGCTCGATCAGCTCCTTGTCGATGCGTGGCCGGTAATGGAAACCCTCCAGGTGGGACAGGGTCACCAGTTGCAGGAGGTTGCGGTATCCGGTGTTGTCCCTGGCGATGAGCACCAGGTGGTTGGCGGTGCGCTCGTTGGGAGTTCGGTCATGCCGGCTGCCATGGGCGACGTAGAACTCGCACCCGATGATGGGCTTGATGCCGGCGTCCTTGCACTCGGAGTAAAAATCGACCACGCCATACAATGATCCGTGGTCGGTGATGCTCATGGCGTCCATGCCCAGCTCGCGGGTCCGGCTCACCAGATCCGGGATGCGGCTGATGCCATCGAGCATGCTGTATTCGGTGTGAGTATGCAGGTGAGTGAACACGATCAGCGAGCCTGTTGCGGAGAATAATAGGCCGATGGGGCATCGCCTAATGATAGCAGTCGGGGATTGCCCGTAGTCGTGGAGCTTATGTCGTTAGCGCGAACTGACGGCCAAATCGTCAGCATTAAACCGGATGACCCGCCACCGGGAGAGGCAACGGGCCGCGCGGAAACGGCTACCCCGGCGGGGCTAGCCCGGGTTCAGACCTTTTGGATGGCGGAACGAGTTATGCCTGGAACGGGCAGGACAGCACCGGGCGCAGGCGGTGTGTTGGTGACACGCAACAGTTCCGACGCCGGAATACCCAAATGCCGGTGGAGCGTTTCGGCTATCTCTGGCGTCATTGCCTCCCCACCAGACATTAGTTCGTTAATGTCGCCCTGACCTTCCAACAAGTCGTTGATGCGCTGGGCCGTCCAGCCTTTTTCGTAGATCCAAAACTCGAGCAGTGCGCGACCCTCGGGAACCGGCATCGGTATATTTCGGTATTCATAGAGCTCCACGAGATCGCCCAGCAGGTCCAGCTCCTGACCCTCCGGGGTGCCTGGTTCGGAATCCATCAGGCTATAGACGCGGGCCAATGCCACCTCGTATTCCTCCTCAGTCCGTATCGGTTTGATGTTGCACATAACTTACACCTCCACGGCGTTGATGCGGTCATACTCGGCGTGGGTGCCTATGAATCTGATAAAGACCATTTGGCTGGCGTAATCAACCCTGACTACCAGACGATAGTCGTTGCCCTTGATATTGAACACCACCCGGTTGCGCGGGATGATGCTGGCGTCGGCATACCGAGCCTTTACCTTGTCGGGCGTATCCCAATCTGCGGTCCGGGCAGTGTGGTACCAATTCGCCAGTGGGCTTTCGGCATCAGGATGACGTTCCCAGTATTCCCGGAGCGTCCTCTTGGAGAAAATCCTCATGGCAACGCCGCGGCCCGGTCATCTGTATCCCCGACTACTATATCACTGTGCGCCGACCGTTGTCGGCGTGGCTATCCCGGAACTTCGATTTTTTGGGTCACGACCCGGGTCACTCCCCAGCCGGCTAACCACGCCGAGTGGCGGCCGTCGCCCCCGGCCACCACCACCACGATGTCGTCGGCATTGAGCGCGATGGGAACCATGGTGTTCGGATCTTCGTCGTTGACCCAATCCGGGTAGTTGCGGTTCCCCCAATGTCCCAGCCCTGACAGGTCGGCGATGGACATCCGGGCGTTGGCGAACACGTACTCGCGAACGTCCTGCTTGGTGAACCCGTCGGCCGCAATTTCGGCGGCGTGCTCGGGGCTGATCACCAGCGTCACCTG
The DNA here is from genome assembly GCA_965207585.1 of Dehalococcoidia bacterium. GTDB lineage: Bacteria > Chloroflexota > Dehalococcoidia > Lucifugimonadales > UBA3495 > Bin87. The sequence goes on from CBDBMT010000003.1 coordinate 2,055,388, forward strand.
CGCGCCGGTGCCGATCTGGTAGAAGTTGGAGAAGCCGGTGGCCCGGGTCGCCTGCACCAGCGTGTTGAGCACGTCGGCGCCCCGCGAAACCGTGGTCTCCATGACGGGGTAGAAGGCCCGGATGGCGTGCAGGGTCACCATGCTGTCCTCCGGTTCCAGGCCCAACTCAACGTGCCGCGGCTCCCACGGGCTGCGCGCCGCGTTCTCGGCAAAGCAGAAGGAATACCGCCCCGGCATGGCCAGCGTGGCCTTGTCCATGTCGCCGATGATGAGCCCGGCCACGTTGCGCACAAACAGACGCAGCGCACGGCCGATGGTCGCGTTGGCCCGGTAGCCGGGCCCGAATGCTCCCGAGTCGCCGTTGATGCCCAGGCGTTCCGCGATCGGTCCGTTGACGATCACCACCGGGGCGGCGCCGCCCGTGGTGGCCTGGCATCCGGCCAGGTTGAAGGGGGTCTGCAAGGCCGCTTTCACGCAGGCCACCACCACCGGAAAATACTCGGGACGGCAGCCAGCCATCACCGCGTTGATGGCGACCTTCTCGATGCTGACCTCCGAGTTGGAGGGTTGCGCGATGCCCAGGGACAGCGACGGATCCTCGCCCCAAGGGCCGAGCATACGCTGGACGGCCTCTTCGGTGGCCGGGACGACGGGCATCCCGTCGGTCCATCCCTGTTCTTCGTAGTAGTCCTGGATTGCGTCGTAAGTGTCAGGCACGTCAATGCGGCGTGAGTTCAGGGCGCGACTGTTGGTTGTCATAAAGTTCACTCTTTTGGGGAGGATTTTGTTGCGTTTCGCGCTTGGACAGGTCAGCGACCACGCCGAAATGGTCGGACAGGCGGCGTTCACCGTCCCAATTGTCGATGGTCTCTACGGCCCCGGCCATGAGGTCGTTGCTGACCGCTATGTGGTCGATGGTCCTGCGCCCGGCCAATTCCGCATCCGCCGTCGTCACGGTCATCACTGAGGGCAGCGCCTGCTGAAGTTTCTCCCGCAACCGGAGCGGGACGTTGCTTCTCCCGCCCAGGCGTTGGTTGAAGTCCCCAACGAGCATTACCCCGGATGGGTGCAACGGCGCCAGCAATCTCTTGAGGCCATCCAGATACTCTTCGTGGTCCTGCCACTGTCGCTGTTTGCCCCCGAATCTGGCGGTGCGTGAACCCGCCCACGGGATGCAGATGCCCAGGACGGTCAGCGGCCCGATGGGCGTGTCGGTAGTCCCAGCCACGAAGCGGCCGGGTACCAGCGTCGCGCGCCCCAGCCCGATGGCAGGACGCCACGGGTTGCGCGACCACAGGACTACCTTGCGCCGCTTCCCCCTGACGCCCATCCCGTAATCAGGAAGCGCACATACGGTGTGACCATGTCCCAACTCGAAGTCCGCGTCGGTCTCGGTAAGGCAAACGATGTCGGGATCTTGGTTCTCGATCCGGCGCAAAATTTCAGGGCTACGCGCCGAAGCAGGCGTAGCCCATTGAACATTCCAGTTGACCACTCTCATGCCGAAAGCGGCTCGCTACCCGGTGTGACCGGCGGCTACTTCCCGTTGGTCAGCATCTCGGCGATCTGGCCGGCGAAGTCGTGGGCCAGTTGCTGCACTTCCGGTATCGACCGGGAGGCCAGCGGGCTGGGCAAAGCCAGGATCTGGACGCCGGGCATTCCCAGCGAGGAGGCGCGCGCGTGCGCCGCCCGGGTGAAACTCTCAGTGATGACGCTCACGGAGGGAACGCCGCGGGTTTCGGTAACTACTGTGTCGTGGAGACCCCACGCCGTGCAGCTCCCTCAATCCGCGATTCCGTGCACCACCGCGTCGCATTGCTCGATCAGCTCGTCGATGGTCTCGTCGGAACAAGGCGCGCTGAAGCTGAACTTGCGCAGGTAGACCACCTTTTCGACGGCGTATTTCTCTTCCAGGATGACCTGGAGTTCCTGTAGGAAATTGTCGGAGTGGTACTTGCGGTTCTCCAGCAGACCGATGGTCTTCCCCGACAGGCTGGGCAGCCGGTCGGTCGCCGCCCGCTCCTCGGTCTTCTGCTCCGGACGCGGGTCCAGGATCTGGATGGTTGCGGTCGTCATGCTTCCTCCGTTCATGCTTTCAGCCGTCATTCCCTGTTCTTTCAACCGTCATTCCCGCGCAAGCGGGAATCCAGTGGCTATCCCAGCATCTGGTAGTGCTTGCCCTCGGTCTTGATCGCCGGGGCGATGACCATTTCGGTCTTGTGGAAATCGCGCACCGTGTACGCTCCGCACATGCCCATCGCCACGCGCAGCGCGCCGACGAGGTTCTGCGTCCCGTTAGTTACGCTGGACGGCCCGTGCATCAGTTGCTTCAGGCTTCCCTTGGTGCCGACGTTGATGCGCGTGCCCCGGGGCAGTTCGGGGTGGGCGTTGGCCATGCCCCAGTTGTAGCCCCGTCCCGGAGCCTCGGCCGCCTGCGCGAAGGGCGTGCCCAGCATTACACCATCAGCTCCGCTGGCCATGGCCTTGCACACGTCGCCGCCGGTGCGCAGGCCGCCGTCGGTAATCACGCTGACGTACCGGCCGGTGCGCTGGAAATAGTCCTCGCGGGCGGCTGCGCACTCCAGGGTCGCCGTCACCTGCGGCACGCCAACCCCGGTCACCTCGCGGGTGGTGCAAGCCGCGCCGGGCCCCACTCCTACGAGCACCGCGTCGATGCCCGTCTCCATCAGCTCGCTGGCCACGGTGTAGCTGACGCAGTTGCCCACCACCACCGGGACGTTGAGCGATTCGATCAACTCGGAAAAGATGAGACCCCGGTAGCTGCGGGACATGTGGCGCGCCGTGGTCACGGTGGACTGCACGACGATGATGTCGGCGCCAGCCTCCACGGCCAGCGGGCTGAACCGCTTGGTGGTCTGTGGGGTGAACGCGATGGCTGCTATCGACCCGGACTGCTTGATCTCCTGGACGCGCTCGCCGATCAGGTGTTCCTGCACCGGCTCGCTGTACACCTCTTGCAAGTACTCCGTGACCTCGCCCTGGTCCATGGAAATGATCTCTTCCAGCACCGAGTACGGGTCTTCGTAGCGGGTGTAGAGCCCCTCGCCGTTCAGCACGCCCAGTCCACCCATCTCGTGCATCAGCGTCGCGAATCTTGGCGAGACCGAACCGTCCATCGCTGAGGCCATCACGGGGGCTTCAAAGGAGTACTGGCCGATGCTCATCTGGGTGGATGTCATTTCCGGGTTGATCGTGACATCGCCCGGGACGATTGCGACCTCGTCAAACCCATAGGACCGTTCCAGTTCTTTGAGCAAACGCCTGGCCATAGTTTCACCTCAAAGTTTGCCGTGAAGAGTGCTGAAAAGTAGTAAGAGAGACCTGCCGCGGTCAAATGCGATTAGGTTGCGTTGACGGAGCGGTGGTGTCATCCGCCCCGGTCTTGACCTGCTGAATTGTAGCATTCGGGGGCGCTCGTTTCTAAGCGCCCCCGAATGCTCGTTCGCCACTAAATCTCGTGTTAGGCCACAGGCAGGGCGGCCATCTCTCCCTTCCGCACCTTGATGCAGATCTTGCCGTCCTCGTCCATGTCGACGATCGCGGTGTCGCCCGGCTCGAACTTGCCCCCGAGGAGCTCGTCGGACAGCCGGTCCTCGACTTCATTCTGGATCAGGCGGCGTAGTGGTCGCGCTCCCAGCACCGGATCGAAGCCGTTTGCGCCCAGGTATTCCTTGGCCGGCTCGGTCAGCTCGACACTGATCTCGCGTTCCTTGAGTTCGTCGCGGACCATGTTCATCATCAGGTCCACGATCTGGTGGATCTCTTCCGGACTCAGGGCATGGAACACGATAGTGGCATCCAGGCGGTTCAGGAACTCGGGCCGGAAGAAGCGCTTGACTTCGTCCATTACCTTGTCCTTCATCCGCTCGTAAGCCTGGCGGTCCGTCTGTGACTGCTCGGACTTCACGGCGAACCCCAGCGAGGTATCGCGCTTGATCAGGTCTGACCCGAGGTTGCTGGTCATGACGATGATGGAGTTGCGGAAGTCCACCCGGCGCCCGCGGGCGTCGGTCAACTGGCCGGCGTCGAAGATCTGCAGCAGGACGTTGAAGATCTCCGGGTGCGCCTTCTCGATCTCGTCCAGCAGGATGGCGCAGTAGTTCTTCTTGCGCACGCCTTCGGTGAGCTGACCGCCCTCGTCATAGCCGACGTAGCCCGGAGGCGCGCCGATGAGACGGGCAGTGGTATGACGCTCCTGGAATTCCGACATGTCCAGCCGGATCATGTTGTCCTCATGGCCGAACAGGAACTCGGCCATGGCGCGTACCAACTCGGTCTTGCCCACGCCGGTGGGCCCCAGGAACAGGAACACGCCGATGGGATGGCGCGGGTCCTTGAGACCGGCCCGGGCGCGGCGCACGGCCTTGGAAATGCCTACGATAGCTTCGTCCTGGCCGATGATGCGCTTGTGCAGTTCCTCTTCCATGCGGAGCAGCCGCTCGGTCTCTTCCTGTGCCAACCGGGTTACAGGGATGCCGGTCCACATGCTGACCACCTCGGCGATGTCGTCCTCGGTGACCTGCGTGCGCTCCTTGCTCCGGTCCGCCTTCCACTCTGCCTCCATGTCGCCAACATTTTGGGACAGGTGGAGTTCGCGGTCGCGCAGCTCGGCGGCGACTTCGTATTGCTGAGAAGCGATGGCCTCGTCCTTTTCTTTGCGGACGCGCTCCAGGACTTCCATCGCGTCCTTGACTTCCTGCGGAGCGTGGCTGCCACGCAGGCGCACCCGCGAGCCGGCTTCGTCCAGCAGGTCGATGGCCTTGTCGGGCAGGAAGCGGTCGGGGATATACCGGGTCGACAGCGTGGCCGCGGCCCGCACTGCGTCCTCGGTGATATCGACGTTGTGGTGGTCCTCGTACTGGCCCTTCACCCCGCGCAGGATGTCCACGGTCATCTCGGCGTCAGGCTCTTCCACCCGGACGGGCTGCAGCCGTCGCTCGAGGGCTGGGTCGCGCTCCACGTACTTGCGGTAGTCGTCCAGCGTGGTCGCGCCGATGCACTGGATCTCGCCGCGGGCCAGGGACGGCTTCAGGATGTTGGAAGCGTCCACGGCGCCTTCGGCGGCCCCGGCCCCGACCAGCGTGTGGATTTCGTCGATGAAGAGCACACAGTTGCCGGAGGTCTTGATCTCCTCAATCACCTTCTTTAACCGCTCTTCGAACTCGCCGCGGTATTTGGTGCCGGCGACCAGGGCGCCCATGTCGAGGGTGACCAGACGCTTGCCCTGCAGGGTGTCCGGGACGTCTCCCGAGGAGATCTGCTGGGCCATCGCTTCCACGATGGCGGTCTTGCCCACGCCGGGCTCTCCCACCAAAACCGGATTGTTCTTGGTCCGGCGACTGAGGATCTGGGTCACTCGCTCGATTTCGGTGTCGCGTCCGATCACCGGGTCCAGCTTGCCGCCCAAGGCCGCGTTGGTCAGGTCAACGCCCAACTGGTCCAGGGTGGGAGTGCGCGTGGACGAACTCCGGCTGGTGGAGCTTCCGGTGCCCGAGTTGCTGAGGATACGGTGCGTCTCGGCGCGGACCTTCTCCAGGTTCACGCCCAGGCTCTCCAGGACGCCGGCGGCCACGCCTTCACCTTCACGGAGGAGGCCGATAAGCAGGTGCTCCGTTCCAATGTAGGTGTGGTTCATCCTTCGGGCTTCGTCGACGGCCAGCTCCACGACCTTCTTGGCCCTGGGGGTAAGGCCGATCTCGCCCTGCGCCGGGCGCTCGCCCCGTCCGATGATAAACTCTACGGCCGAGCGCACCTTGGTCAGGTCAACGCTCAGCCCCGACAGCACTCGAGCGGCTACGCCCTCGGTCTCCCGTACCAGGCCAAGCAGGATGTGCTCGGTCCCGATGTAGTTGTGGTTGAACCGCTGCGCTTCTTCCTGGGCCAGGGACAGAACCCTGCGCGCCCGCTCTGAGAACTTCTCGAATCTGCTGCCCATGAGACTCTCCTGGGTTGAGGTCGGGCCAGTGGCATCAGGCTGGCGGCGTTATTGTACCGCATTCGGGCAAAAATAAAAGCGGCCTCGGCACCGATTCGTCGCGGTGGAGCCGCTTCACTGGCGTATTAGCCAATGGTTTTGCGTTGCCTACAATCGCCTGTGTTTCCTTGCTGCGCCATCACGCCCGCCCTGACTGACCGGTGGGTTTTGGTACTTTCCGGCGGTGACCTATTTTCCCACTCCGTCACCAGAGCAGTATCGTCGGCGCTGGGGCGTTTCACTTCCGTGTTCGGGATGGGTACGGGTGGGGCCACCCCGCTTGAACCACCAGAAAGTAACGCGGCAATTATGCCTCATATCCGGCGGCTTGGCAAGAGCGTCGACAACCGGAATTTTCCCGTGAATCCAGGGCTCAACCACCCCTATGCTATACTGGGTCCCGACCCGCGGATCGCCGCGCGACGGGGCCGTTAGCTCAGCTGGCAGAGCACCGGACTTTTAATCCGGGTGTCGTGGGTTCGATCCCCACACGGCCCACCACCGTACCCGATACTGCGAACTCCGCCGTTCAGGGCTATGTCGGCGGCGTCCGCTCCCCCTATGGGACTATCCTCCGGCGTGGGGATCGTGTAGATGATCGTCGCCCCGCCGGGCCGTACCAACACTTCCTTGACGAATGACCGCACGAAGGCTTTGGTCTCGGTGAGTTCGCTGGTCCTGAGGAACGCGCTCATGTCGGCGGCGAAGGCGGCGATGGTGTCGGCGCTGTCCAGCAACTCCCGCCTTTGCGACAGTACGGCCCGCGCGTCCTCGGCGGCGGCTTCCAGTTGCTCGCGGCGGTGCCGGTGCTCCAGGATGCGCTCCGAGGCATCGGCCATGTCCAGGTCGGTGCTCTCCACGAAGTGCCAGATGCGGTCCAGCTTCCGCTTGACCTCTTCCAACTCGGCCTCGACGGTCTCCAGGTTCCTCCGCCGCTCCCGGGCCACGCCGTCCATCTCCTCGTCCAGCAGCTTTACCAGTTCCCTGATGTTGGACTCGGTGAGGATGTTGTCCCGGATGTTGGAGATGATGATGTCCTCGAAGTTCTTGGCGTTGAGCCTGGGGGTGTCGCAGGACCCGCTGCCCTGCTTGAGGATGGACTGGCAGACGTAGTAGGTGTACTTCCCGCTCTTGGCCTCGGCGGCAGTGAGGGCTTTGCCGCAGGTCTCGCACTTGGCGAGGCCGCTGAGCAGGTAGGGGCTGGCGGCGCGGCGGGGATGGGTGATGGCCGGGGCGCGGGCTTCCAGCAGTTTCCTGACTCGGGCGAACTCCTCTTTGGTTACGATAGATGGAAAGGCGTCCTCCACCCGCACCGGCTCCTGCCCGTCCCGGCTCTTCTGGCCCCAGACCAAAGTGCCGGTATAGGCTTCGTTGCAGAGGAGCTTGTGGACGGTGGTCTTGCGCCACTGCCTACCGTTGGGTGAGGGGATGCCCTCGGAGTTGAGGGTCTTGAGGATGTCCAGGGAGGTTCTGCCCTGGAGGGTGAGGTCGAAGATGCGCCGGACCAGGGCGTCGTGGGGCGGGTTGAGTTCCAGGCGGGGGCGCTTCTTGGCGCCGTCCTGGACGTAGACCCGCCGGTAGCCGTAGGGGGCGCTGGCGTTCATCCAGAAGCCCCGGGAGGCGGCCTCGCGCATACCCCGCCTAACTTCTTCGGCAAGATTTTCTGAGTAAAATTCGTCCACGGACTCGATGATGGCCTCCATGAGCTTGCCGGTGGGGGTGTCGTCGGCGTGCTCGGTGATGGAGACGACGCGGATGCCCTTGCGCCGGAGCATGGACTTGAAGGCCACGGCGTGTTCCCGCTTGCGGGTGAATCTCGAAAACTTCCAGACCAAAATCTCGTTGAAAGGGGATTCCGGCTTGGAAGCCTCGTCCAGCATCCTGCGGAACTGTGGGCGGTCGGCGATCCGTCCGCTCTCGGCCTCGTCGACGTACTCGCGGACCACCAGGTAGCCGTTCTTGTCGGCGTAGTCGCGCAGCGCCCGAAGCTGGGCGGCGACGGAGAGGTCCACGTCCTGGCGGTCGCTGGAGACCCGGGCGTAGAGGGCCACGGGGGCCAGGTCGTTGTTCTTACTCATCGGTGTGTCCTCCTTGCTCATCTTCCTCTGACTGATTGGCTTGGCGGGAGCGCAGCCGTTCCAGGCGTTGCTCCCGGCGCAGTTCCCTGTCTTCCATGTACAGGCGCAGGGCCTCGCGCACCAGTTCGCTCATGTCGCGGCCCTCTTCGTCTTTCACCCGCTGCACCTGCTCGAACATCTCCGGGGGCAGGGAGAAGGTGATGGTCCTGGATTTCCGTCGTGGCGGCATGGCCTCTTTTTGCGCCTGTTGTGATATGCGTTTGTCTTACTATTATTATCGACCTTCCAGCCCGGTTCGTCAACGCTGAGCCAGGACCGTGATGCGGCTGTTGCGGGTATATGGACCCCACCCCTGCCGGCCAAGCTGCACGGCCAGCGCAGAGCGGTACTCGGCGGGCACGGCCACCACCGCCACCTTGGCGAGGCGTCCCTTCCATATTACGGGCGTGGCCACGGCGGCGATGCCGTCCGCCTCGGCGTACTCCGTCTCACCGCCCTGGGCCGCCAACTCCGCCAGGGAGCCGGGCGGGATGGCCCGGTCCCTGTGCGGCATCCCGCCCCGCCAACCTCCCATGAGTTGGGAACGCCGCGCCCGGAAGCCCCCAGTCCGCCTGACCACCTTGGCCCGCAGCCGGGCCAGGTCGTCCCCGGCGGGCCACAGCGCCGGGTCACCTTTTTCGGAATGCCCGTACAGGACCACCAGCAGGGGCGGGCGGCGCACCACCTCGGCCAGCCGCAGCGCCGCCGATGCGTAGGAGCTGCCGAACCGGTCGTGAAGGGCCACCACGTCCAGCCCGCTGGCCTGGGCGCAGGGAGCGAAGACGCCCGGCTGCATCAATACCGACACCGCGAAGCGTTCCGCCTGTAGGCACACCAGGGGGTCCGGCGGGCCGCCGGAGTCCTTGACGCCCATGTTCTCCAGGATGATCTCGTAGATTTCGTGGGCCAGGGTCTGGGCCTTGGAACCCTCCCACAGGTCGTCCCGGTAGTAGATGTGGTACTCGCCCCCGGGCTGTCCGATGTGGGCGCCCTTCAGCCCATCCATCTTCTTTCCCTCCAGCACCTCTCCCAACCCGGTCCGTCGCGCCAGGCCGGTCAGCTCGTCCAGGGTGGGAATGGCCGATACTCCGAAGCAACTCACGAAGCGGGCGGCGACGGTCTCCGGGTCCAGGCGGACGCCCTGTTCGTGGTCCTCCAGCAGGTCGCGGCAGAAGCCGCCCAGGGTCTCACTCATTCCAACAGCCTCTTGCCGGTGAATTTCTCGTACATCTCCACGATGAACCGCTTGGCGTTGACGGTCATGAGGCCGTCGGGCCGGGTGCCGACGCGGAAGGCCGGGTCGTCGAGGACGAAGCGGTAGGCCCGCTCCACGTCCATGGCCTGGTCGCTGAAGGGGTCGGGCTGGGCGCCGTGGCCGGCCCTTCTGATCAGGTCCTCGGGGTCCACCCGGTAGAGTTCGGCCAGCTTGCGCAGCAGGTTGGCGCCGGGGACGCGCTCGCCCCGCTCGATCTGGGACAGGTAGGAGCTGGATACGCCGGTGCGCCGGGTCACCTCTCTCAGGCTGACCCGGCCCCGCAGCCGCTTCAGCAGCGAGCCGAAGTCCTCGGCGCCCGCCGACTCTGTCTCGTCAATCCCTTCCGGCTGGCCGGTCTGCTGTTGGTCAACGTCGCCCATGATGGTCTCCTCCCGCCCGTCGGCGGCGGCGTCCGTGGCATTCTTGTCACATTCCTGCCGGATTATTGTTACATCAAAGCGAGCACTTGGTCAACAAAAGGCAACACTTGCAGGTTTTCTATTGCCTGTGACGAGACTGTGTTGCTACACTCTATCATACAGAACGGATAATCTACTCCGTCCTGCCGAGTATACAACACCGCCGGTTTCCCGGCCAACCCCCAGGGGCCGGTCCGGGTTCCGCCAGGGGAGGCCATTGATCAAGAAACGCAGTCTCACCGGGGAACAGGAGGACGCACGCATCCAGGGCCTGCGCCTCTTGGCCCGCATCATCGCCCGCCACTACCTGGAACACCCCGATCTCTACCCCGCTCCCAGCGGCGACATCGACGGCGTGACCGATGGCGTCGGCAAGGACGATATCCCCGTCAACGCCGCTGTGCGGGGAGGGAACGCGGCCCGCAAGGAGGCAGACCAATGAAACGCAAACGGACCCTCTACCGGGTCAGGCTCAAGGCCGAGGCGGTCTGGGAACTGCTGAACCGGCTCAACCTGACCCAGAACGAACTGGCCCGGCGCATCGGGCGCTCCTCGGGGTTCATGTCCCAACTGATCAACGGGGCACGCTTTCCCTCGGGGGAGACCCGCCAGCGGCTGATGGATGTGCTGGGCGTGACCGACTTCGACCAACTGTTCGTCATGGAGAAGGTGGATGCGTAGTTCAGGAACGGAACATAAAACAATCCTGGCGATACCGCCGGGGGTGGCCCTGCTGCCCGAGGACTTCCGCGAGAAGCTGGAGGTCATCAAGCGGCTGACCGGGCTCTCCTGGGAGGGGCTGGCCTCGGCCATGGGGGTGGACAGCCGGCAGCTTTGGCGCTGGCGCAAGCGGGGCGGCGAGCCGGGCGCCGGCGCCATGCTGGCGCTGGCGCGCATCTCCCTGCGGGTGCCTGGCGGCCTGGCCCTGCTCCTGGACGAGGACGTGATCGTAATACTTGGAAATAGGGAGGTGAACACATGACCACGGAACGAAGACAACCGATTGACGCCGCCCTTTCCCCGTTGCCCCTGGAGCGTTTGCGGAAGGAGTCCGGACTGACCTGGCGAAGCCTGGCATCCCGGATGGGCGTGAACGACTGCCGGGGGCTGCAACTGCGGCTTCCGGCAGGGCCGGGCCGGCGGCGGGAGTCCGGCGGGAACGCCAACCGCGACACTGGCGGCCGCGGGGGTTAGGGTATGGGACGCCGCCAGCAGTACGTCTACCACACCCTGCCGGAGGTTTTCCCCGAGGACTTTCCCGCCCGGCTGGACCGCTTCCGCCGTGCCGCCGGGTTCACCTGGGGCGGCCTGGCAAGGGAGCTGAGGGTCAACTCCCGCACGGTGCGGCGCTGGAAGGCCGGTTCCAGGGTCGGCTCCGGCCACCTGGTGTCGCTGTTCGCCCTGGCCGCCCGGCTGGGGCTGCTCCACCACATTCTGCCCGAGGCGGGAGAGCCGGTTGCCGCCGCCGACCTTGACACCGAAAGCAGGGGTTGCGTAGTGAGCGCAACAGGCCAGGACTGACCCGGGCGCGACGTGCTTCAAGGTAACAGCGGGGCCGGACGGAATCATCCGTCCGGCCCCCCTTTTTGTCTTTCGCCGTTTCTTGCTCCCGTTACAGCCGGTCCACGCCCTGGGGGTCCCGGGGACAGGCTCGCCGGTCCAGGACGCGCTTCAGGATGCCGAAGGCCAGGTGGAAGTTCAGGGCCTCGGACATGGCGGTGGCGTCCTCCTGCTGGAGCAGGGCGTAGGACACCAGGCCGGCCATCTGAAGCAACTCGTCGTCCCCAGCCCGGCGATACGGCTGGACGTGGGCGACGATGCCCGAGGGGACGTCCCCGCCGGAGTCGCCGTCCCCCGCGTAGGGGCAGGCGGCCAGGACGGGGTCGCGGTGAACGGCCCCGGCGGCCAGCTCGGGCAGGCCGTCCCGCTCCGCCTCGTCCTCGATGAAGATGGCGTAGCGGCCGTCGGCCGCCACCGAGGAGTTGACCAGTTCCAGGAGCCGCCGCCGGGCGGCGGCGCGGTCGCGGCTGCGGTGTTGGCGGAAGGGGGAGTTGCGCCGGCAGACGTTGATCACGCCGATGCCCCCCTGTCTCCATCCGGCGCTCTCCAGGACCCGCAGGCCGGTCATCATGATTTCCAGTCCCTCCTCCAGGGTGGTGATGCGGCGGCGGAGACCCTTGGGGAGGCTTCCCTTGGGGGACAGCAGGTCCGCGCCGCGCAGGGTCCGGCCCGTGGGGACGTTGAACTCGTCCTCCATGACCCAGCGCCAGTCCAGGACATGCTCGGACACGGCGTCCCAGTGCTCCCCGTCCACCCCCAGGGCGGTGGCGACGGAAAGGGTTCGGCTGCGGGACTCGCCGACGTAGTAGATTCTCATAGCAATATCCTCCTTATTCGTTGTGTTTACTCGTAATGGTGCAGCGGTTCAACCGGCTGGAAGTCGCCGCCCGGCGCCAGCCAGGCCGGTCCCAACGGCCCCTCCCGCTCCACCAGTTCCCGGTGGGAGGCCAGCAGGGGCAGGGGCACGCGAACGCGCAACATCTCCCGGCGGGCCACCTCCAGGAAGTGGGTTGGGGCGACGGGATCGTCGAAGACCACCATGACCAGGGGCCGGTGGCCGTGGTCGTCGGCGGGCCGGTGGGAGGAGTAGTAGCGCAGGTAGGGGGCCAGGCGCTGGGCCATGGTGGCCGGGCGCACGGCCCGGCGCTCGTACTCCAGGAAGAAGGGGCGCAGCAGGTCGTCCCGGCGCAGGGACCCGAAGGCGTCGGGGTGCAGTGCGCGGGGGCGCCCGTAGTGGCGGAAGTAGCGCGACGCCCGGTGGGGTGGGTCCAGTTGCTCGACCGCCCAACCGAGACCACGGGCCTGGCGGTTCAGGGCGGCGACGAAGTGGTGGACGGCGGCGGTGTGCTCCAGGTCCCGGAGCAACTGGCGGCTGCGCCTGCCGGACACGGATGGCCGGTCGCCGGCTGCGCCGTTGTCCCCGTCGCCGTCCGCGCCGGCGCTCCACCGCTGCCTGGCCTCGCCGGTGGAAACGCGGTCCCTTCGGGCCAGCAGCTTCAGCCCCCTATCGGTGAGGGCCAGGCGGCGGGCGTCCAGTTGAAAGCCGGTTGCCAGTCCCAGGCGTTCCAGGGCGGCGGTGAGCTGGGAGGCCCTCGGCTTGCTGGCGTCCAGGAGCCCGGCCACGTCCTCCCGCGTGAGCCAGGGCCAGTCGGCCAGCAGGTCCAGGGCGCGCTTTTCGGCGGGGCGCAGCAGGACGGGCAGCAGGTGGCCGGGGACGTTTTCGCCCCCTCCGCCCAGATCGATGTCCTTTGGAATGGACACCCGCACCAGGGGCGGCTCCGCCGCCGTCATCCCGCCGGGGTTGGCGCGGCTTGCTGCCTCGCCCAGGGAAAGGGCGGCGCCCGCCGAGGACCGCCAGACTGGATCGGCGGCGCCGGCCGCCGTAACGTGGCGCTCCAACGCGAAGAAGGCCGGGACCAAGGCCGTCCGAGTACGGGCCTCGCGCAGCAGGACGACGGCCTGGCGCAGGCGCACCTCGTCGGGGACCATCACCAGGACGGCGCTCGGCCGGGGACCCTGGGCCAGCCGCCAGAGGCGCTTGGCGAAACCTGTTCGCTCGGCGGTGGCCCCCTGGCGTATGATGGCCAACACGCGCCCGTCTGAAAGGGTGAGGGTTGCGTCCTGGGGCAGGGCCCGGCGCCAGCGGAAGTCCAGGGGATGGTCCAGGCCGGCCAGGGCGGAGGCCAGCCGGTAGATGACGGCGGCGGCGTCCAGGCGTTCCAGCAGCGTCCGCCGGGAGCGTAGGGATAGCGGATACTCGCGCAGCAGTCGGCCCACGGGCCGGACCTTCGCCAAGGCCAGCGCGTTCACGCCTTGCTGGGTGAGATAGTAGCGGCGGGTGGGCGCCAGCAAGGGCGTTGCGTGGGGCACCGAGTCGATTAGCCCGGCATCCTCCAGCCGGGCCGCCGCCTCGTAGACGCCGCCCCGGGACATTCCGGCCAGGGCGGCCATTTCCAGCCGGTCAAGGAAGGGCATTTGGGCCAGCAGGCGCAGCAGGTCTATTGCGGTGTCGCTGAGCCGCGTCATTCCTCGGCCTCCCCCTCGCCGTCCGGTTCACCGTTGCCCGATTCCCAACCGTCGGCTTGCTCTTCGTCATCGCCCGGTTCGTCGCTGTCCGGCTCCCCTTCCGCCTCGGGTTCCGGTCCGGGCGCGGTTTGCTGTCCCTGCCGCCGGCTGCGCTGGTTGCGCCGGTTGTTGGGCTTGGGCTGGGCCGGCGGGGTGGCCTGGTTCTGTTTCCGCTGGCCCGGCCCCTGCCGGAGCTCCGCCAGCTCCTGACGGTACTTCTCCATCAGCTTCCGCATCTCGTCGTCTTGGAGGCCAATCTCCGTCTCGGGGGTGATGTAGCCCAGGGCCAGCTCCCGGATGCGCTCTGCCACCGCCGGGTCTCCCGGCTCCGGCGGCAGCACCCGCATGGAGAAGGCGTCCATCCGCTCGACGCCCACCGTGGCCCGCACGTAGCACTGGTGCACGTCCAGGGAGGTCACGTCGTCCTCGCTGACCCGCTCCTTGCCCAGTTCCCACACCAGTTGCCGGGCGTCGGTCCCCGCCATCTGGAAGGCGGCCAGGCAGCCCACGTTGGCCAGCACGGTGTCCCGCATGGTCTTGGACAGGTCCTCCAGCTTGGCCAGGCTCTGGGTGGCCAGGATGAAGTTGGCCCCGAACTTGCCCAGCTCCGACAGCATGGACTCGTAGTCCACGCCGGGCATGGTCTGCATCTCGTCCACCACCACCAGGGCGCCCCGGCGCTCTTCCGGCGGTAGGCTGCCCTGCTCCCGGATCACCCCGTCCACCAGGTTCAGGATGGACGATCCCACCAGCGCCGCCACGTCCCTACCCACGGCTCCCTGGGCCGTGGAGACCAGCAGGATGCCGCCCTGCCGGATGGTCTCCCGCAGGTCGATGGTGGAGCGGGGCTGGCCCAGGATGGCCCGGGCCGTCTTGGAGGAGGCGTAGTAGGCGAGGCGGGTCTGCACCGGGGCCAGGGCCATGCCCTGGTAGTCCTTCCGCCAGGTGCCGAACTCCCTCGCCCACCAGCGCAGCAGGTGATGGTCGTCCACCTGGGCCAGCGCCTCGTCCCGGAAGTCGTCGTCGGAGAGGATGCGCAGCCCGTCCAGGATGGTGTACTGCTCCTCGGGCTGGCGCTTGTCATTGGCCTCGTGGAGGCTCTTGACGGTGTGCTCCAGGATGGACTGCATCCGGGGACCCCACTGCTCCCACAGGCCGTGGGCCACCCTGACCACCGAGTCGGCGGTGCGGTCCCTATCGGCGAAGATGCGGGTGTCCAGCAGGTTGATGCCGGGAAAGCCCCGCTCATCGGCCAGGTCGATGAGCCTCACGCTGTCGACGAGGCTCTCGGGCACCTGGGCCAGGAGGCTGCCCACCAGGTCGGCGTGGGGGTCCACCACGATGATGGCGTCCTGGTCGTTCCCCGCCGCCTTTTCCCGGAGCTTGTGGGCGACGACGTGGCGCATCAGGGTGGACTTGCCCATCTGGGTTCGGGCCACGTAGAGGTGGTGGCGGCGCAGCAGGTCCTGGGGGAAGTGGATTTTCCGGGACGGGCCGGTGGTGGTCTCACCCACCAGGGCGCCGCCACCGGTGGCCCGGGCGGAGGGCAGCAGCGCCCTTGACCCGGCGCGGGCCACCAGGGGCGTCTCGTCCCTGGCTCCCGGCGGGTGCCACAGGCCGGCGGCCTCCCTGACCCCCAGGACGCTGCGCCCGCCGAACAACCCCGGCCCGGCCGGGTGCAGGTGGGCGCTGGGGAGCATGGGTTTGACCCTGCTCACCCGGAACCTGGCCCCGGCGGGATTGTCGTAGTGCCGGTAGGCGGCGGCCACCGGACCCAGCAGTTCGGCGGCCCGGTCGGGGCTGGCGCCCTCCGGCAGGACGGCCGTGAGCTGGATCTCGCCGTCGAAGGCGATGCGGGAGGTCTTCTCCTTGATTTGCAGCGGGTCGTAGACCCGGCTGCGGGCCTGCCGCCAGCGCCACCAGCCCCAGCCGGCGGCCGCCAGGCCCAGGGCCGTGCCCAGGCCCAGCAGCGACGCCTTCATGATCTCGCCGTCCTGGTACCACAGGTAGCCCCGCGCCGCCGCCAGCACCGCCACGCCCAGCACGGCCAGCGTGACGCCGTCCTTGGCGTCGATCCGGGCCTGGGTGGCCTGGACGTTGTTGACGGACTGGCCGACTTGGGGTAGCTGCTGGCGCTGGAGCTTCTGCTGGTGCACCTGGGACCACTCCGGCCCCATGGAGCGCAGCAGCAGGCGGGCCACCACCCGCTCCCCGTCGTTCAGGCTGGACAAGGCACCGATGATGGCGATCAGGGGGTCGGAGCCGGGGTCCAGCAGGTCGTCGTCCCGGAAGGTGCGCAGGGGCGCGTACTCCGGGCCGGAGGCCCGCAGCGTCATGCCCCAGGCGGACTCGCCCTCGGCCAGCCGCAGGGGGTCGCCTTCGGGGTCAAGGGTCTGGATGCGGGCATGGGGGTAGCGGGCGGCGATCTGGCCCCGGACCACCTGGTCGTCCAGGCAGCGGGCCAGCAGGGTGACGCCCGAGGCGTCCCCGGCCAGTTCCAGGGAGAAGGGTTCGGGGACGGCGATGGAGGCCAGCAGGTTCTCCACCCCCAGAAGGGTGCGCTCGCCGCTGCGGGACGGCGTGATGGCCAGCAGCACCGGCTCCTTCTTCCGCCGGTTGCCCAAAAGGATGTTCCTGATGCTGATACTCATGATCTCTGCCTCCTTGTCGTCGAAATGGCGGTGTTGCAGGACCGCAAGACGGCGGCCCTGGGGCGTTCGCCCCCAATCGAGTGTGGGAAGGTCATGGTGAAAATCCAATTCCTCATAGGGCAGGACGCCGGCGTCCGCCCATACAGGGAATTGGAGAGATGGGGCCGGATGTGATGTGATACCCGTGTACAGGGATTCGGGTCACTTGTAGAAATGCAAGTCCGGCCCGTCCTGAACCTGAAACAGGCCGGAATCGGGGGTATCTGGGCAGTATGGGCAAGCACCTGGCGGTAAGGACCGGTTCCGGCCTCACTTGTATTAGTGCAAGTCGGCGGCGGACCGAATCCGGCGCCGTCGCAGCAAGCAATTCGGGCCGGGGGTCGTTGCCTGGGGTAGGAACCCCCTTACAGGAACCCCCTACCGGACCTGTCGCCCGGCCGGGAGCAAGGAGGTGGAGCATGACGCAGAACGGGGGCCGGGGCCCCGGTGGCCAGGACGCCGAGGCGGGGCGGCGGGAGCGACTGCACGAGTTCCTGTGCGAGCTGGTGAAACGGGAGGGCCGGATGGAGGCGGCGGTGCTGCTGGGGGTGAACTACCGCACCCTGGTCAAGGCCGAGGAGTCGGGCGAGATGACCGGGCGCATGAGCGATGCCCTGGAGCGGCTGCTGCTGACCTGGGACGGCGGGGCCGGGGATGGCGATGGGGACGGGGACGGGGAACCGGAACCCGGCGGCGATCTGGCTCGGCGGGTGGAGGCGTTGGAGGCGGGACTGGAGGAACTGGCCCAGGAGCTGCGCAGTGGGCTTGATGCCATACGGTTGGCCGTCGCTGGGGACGCGGTGCAGGGAAAACCGGCAGGCAGAACAGGGAAACCGGCGGCCCAGGCACGGGACAAGCCCGGCGACAAGGACGCACCGACGCAATCGCCGCCCACGGCGCCGCCGGTGGCCGGGTTGGGCGCAGGCAGGCCCGCCAGGCTGCGCCGCGTGGACCCGGAGCTGGTGACCCGGGAACCCGCCGGGGACGATGCGGAGGTGTACGGCGACGCCTGGCCCCTGGTGAAGGAGTGGCGGGAACTCAAGGACAGGCTCCCGGTCCGGGGCCGGAGCCTGTCCTGGCTGACCGGCTACGAGCGGCTCTTGACGCTGGAGCTGGCCATGCTGGAGGAGCACGGCCTGACCCTGCCGCCGCAGAAGCAGCCGGTGCGGGACAGCCTGAGCCGGCGGGACCACACCCGCTGGCGCTGGAAGGCGCTGGACCGGACCCAGGTGTCCATCCGGAAGCGCAAGCTGCTCCGCTGGCTGCGCCGGTTGCTCACCCTGGGGGCCTGGTGGGATTAGGCGGCGCGGTTGCCGTCAAAGCCGGGTCAGGCGTCGGGGCGCGGCCTGGGCATTCCGGCGAACTGGCAGCAAGCGCCGGGCAAGCATTCACCGGCGGAAGGGGTCAGATGCTTGCAATATCCGTTCCCTGCGGCGGAAGCGCGGGCGATAATCAATGCAGTTTACGGTTTTTCCAGCCTTTCCCGCCTGAAAGCTGGAGGGTATATCCCCGACCCGGACCGTTCGCCAGGGATTGAGCCTCGCTCTCCCCGCGACGGCCTCAACGAGGACAAGCGCTTACCCGCTGCGTGATGCGGCACCCCGGGGTCGAGTCCTGCTCCTCCGGCGTCCACGTCGATGCGGGACACCACACCCAGCTGGCGCTGTTTCGCAAAGCGGTGGTCGGCATCGCCAACATCGTCCAGGAGGTGAAAATCGGAACCGACACGGCAGACTCGCACCCGAACCCCTCGGTCTGACTCCCCGAGCGCACAGGACACAGCGCTCACCACTCAACCTGCGGCTGGAACGGGCTTTTTGCCTCCGGCCGCTTCCTCGCGTCTGCGGCGTGGCTGCTGAATCCGCAGTAATCAGGCCGTAGACCCCACGCTCCTGTTCGCCAAAGACGATGGCGGACCGGACGCTTTCCCTGGCAACGCGGTTTCCAACGGCGCGCTGGCTGACGGCGTAACCGCTGGCCCGGCTGCGTTCCCCGCCCTGCTCTTTCCCTCACCATCCGGCTTGCCGGGCGCCATATCCCTGGGCCAACTGCGCCTTGCGCCAACCCCCAACCGGCACTTCCCGTTGCGCTGCCTGACCCTGGACGTGGTGCGCCTTGGACGGGATGTTCTGGACGGGCAATGGCGTCGTCTCCAATGGGGCGCAGCGGGCGGCAGGAGTCGGGATTAAGCGCCACGCTTTCACGTCAATCACCAGCACAGTTGCCGCCGTGGGCAACCAGCAGCGCGTCAGCGACAACCACAGCCACGACAACCACATCGAGGAGGTGATCAACAACAACGAACATCCTGGATTCCCGGTCATAACCGGCCGGTTGTAGCAATCGCTGAACCGGCAATAACCCAGGGCGGCCCACGGAGCCGCCCCTGACAATTGAATGGGCGCCTACGAGCGGGGTCGTCTCTCCCACCGGGGAGGCTTCCCCGCTCTTCGTGTTTCGCCACCGGCGAACACCAAAGGGGCGGAATGGACCGCACCCAACGACCCGCATCTTGAACCGGAGAGCGGGGTCGGTCCATTCGGGCCGGCCCCGCTTTCCGCCTTTCGGAGGAAACGACATGAAGGCCAACACCACGAACACCGTCAACTACAACACCGAACCCGCCGTCCACACCAACGGCGACGACAACGGAAACGACAGCCGCACCGATCTCACCGGCGAAACCGCCACCGGCCGGGCCGAGTCCCACCTGTCCCTGGCCGCCAGGGAGCGCGGCCTCAACCTCAACGAACTGGCCGCCCTCATGGGCGTCGGTCCCTCCCACCTGTCCCAGGTCGCCAGGGGCAAGAAGAACCTCACCCCCTACATGCGCGGCAAGATCGAGGCCGTCCTGGGTGAAGTCCCTCCCCAGGGCGTCGTCTACCGCCAGGGCGGCGTGGTCAAGGGCGGAGAGAGCACCTACCTCCGGGAGCGGGCCCGGGAGCGTGGCATGACCCTGCGGCAGGTGGCGGACCGGGCCGGACTGACCTATGGCTACGTGGTACAGGTCAGCCGGGGCCAGCGCAATCTGAGTCCCGCCGCCCAGGCCCGGATGGAGACGGTGCTGGAGGCTCCGGTGAAGGTGGAGACCGCCCAGCCTGCCGACATCAACCCGCCGGCCCTGTGGGAGCGCATGGACGCTCACGGCTGGTCCCAGAACGAGACGGCGCGGCGGGCCGGCATCAGCATCGGGATGCTCTCCCAGGTGATGAACGGCCATCGCAAACCCTCCGGGGACGTGCTGAGGCGGCTGCACGAAGTCCTGTTCGCGCCTTCTCCGGCGGAACTGGTGGCACCGGTGGAGCTCAAGGTCATGGGCTGGAAGAAGGGCGGGCGCAACGGGATGGTGATCGAGGGCGCCGGCGGGCCACGGAATGGCGGCAAGCCCGGCGAAGGCACCATCCGCGTCGGGGGCCGGGTGCCCTGGGGTGCTGAGGTCGAATTCGCCTATACCACCGGATACGACCGCCACGGGCGGGTTTCAGTGAACCACCTGGTGGACGAGCGGGGCTGCTCCGCCATGCTGAAGCCAACGGAGCGGAGGCCCGATTAGCGGCGCAGGGGAGCACGATTCGAACGGCGGTACTGGAGTCCTTCTCCTACAGGACAGGGGTTCCAGGTTGCCACCGCCGTCTGCGTTCGCTATCCCCTAACCGCCCCGCAGCCGGCGCAGTTCCTCCTCCAATTCCCGGTTGCGGGCCTCGGCGGCGTCGGCGCGAGCCTCGGCCTGCACGCGGCCCCGGCGCTCGCTCTCCAGAGTGGCGATGGGCTCCCCCGTGGCGGGGTCGCGGAACACCAGCCGGCCCTCCTCCCACCTCAGGTTCAGCCCCAGCGCCCGGCTGTACCCCTGCAACGCCCCGCCGGGCAGTTCCTCTATATCTATCGGCTCGTACCGGCCCTCCAACAGCCGGTCCCCGGCCAGCCTCGTCCCGTGGTGCTCCCCGGTCTCGTCGAAGCGCCAGTACTCCCCTATGCCCAGGGACTCGTAGTAGTCCCGCTTGTCTCCCACGTCATGCTCCCCGGTGCTCTCCGACGCCACCTCCAACACGAAGTCCGGCGGTTTCCCCTGCTCCTCTACTACGTACCCGTTGCTGGCCCGGTAGGCCGCCGGGTCCACGCCGAAGGCCACCATGAGGTCGGGGTAGCGGGCGCGGCGCTTGTCGAAAGCGGCGTCCGGGGCGATCCAGCGGTCGGCCTCCACCAGGGTGGTCTCGGGATTTCCCAAGTGGAAGGCCAGGTCGCGAGAGCGGCCATCCTTGAAAAGTTGGTCGTATTGAGTCACTTCATCAGGCTCGCGGTCGGGTATGTCGGGCAGCCGGAAGCGTTGCCGGACTTTCGGGGCCCTGGGGGTCTTGCTGCTGGCGCTGGTGTTGGCGCTGGTGTTGGCGGTGGTCACGGCGAACCTCGGCTTATCTGGCGTTGGGCGGGCCTGGCGTTGGGGTCCCGGTGGGCGATGGGCTGGCTGGTTGGGGGGGATTATACCAGCGCCGGCCAGGCGCCGGCAGGCTGGCGAAAATGCCCGAACCTGCCGGCCCAAATCCACCACCTAATGGGAGAAAAATGGTTTTGGGACTCCTTGATTGGGCCGGTTGGGGCATCGTCTGACGGCTGAAAGGTTGGCAGTGGGTTGGTGTGGCAGGAGTAGGCGCTGGAAGGGGATATTGGGGTGTTGGCCGGCGACGCCAGGGCGAGGTCTATGCCAACCGGTCCTGGAGAAGGGCGCAATATCCCTACGGCGGGAGTTCCCGTCGCTTGAATGCCCGTCGGTAGTGGCGCAGACCGTCCCAGGTCAGGGTGGGCCGTGGGCCAGCGCCGCTATTCTCCGGTGCGCTCCCGCCAGCAGCGGGAAGGATGGATGGCCCCGGGCCAGCCGGATCAGCAGCTTCCTGGCGTGGCAGACCACCCGTCCGGCCAGATTGATCAGAGCAAAGCGCACCGCTTTGAGCCGCTTGTTCACCCACTGACCGCCCAGGGCCAACTGCTTGACCGCCGAGTTCAGGTTGAACGCCAGCGCCGCTATCGCCCACCAGGCCGCGTTGGCCCCGAACTGTCCCGACGGCAGCCTCCCGCCAGCCAAGTCCTCCTTCAGCACACCATGCACCTCCTCGCCCTTCCCGCATCTCTCCCGGTACCACCGCACCACCTCATCTCCCGGTAGCTCCCGGTTAGTCACTATCCCCCGGATCTTGTACCAGCCCCGGTCCGGCATCTCCATCGCCGGAACCGACAACTCCAGGTCATCCCCCATGCCCGGCAGCGGCGGCCGCCTCAGCGGCTCCCGGACCACTATGAAACGGTAGTCGGGATCATTCTTGGAATAAGCCAATCTATCGGGCACGAAGTCCACCTCGGCCCACTCCTGTTCCGTCTCCACCGCCAACTCCCCCACCATCCGGGGCAACCGGCGCCACTGGCTCTCGTCCACTTCGGCTGCCGCACGCTTGAACCCCTCCGTGACGTCCGCCCCCACCGCAAATTCGATCACTCCGAACCGCTCATCCCTCCCCTCGGCGCAGTACCGCAACAACTCAACTTGGTACCCCGCCGTGTCCGACCGCAGCATCACCTTCACCACGCCCTCCGGCAGATGGGCCAGCGACTCCCGCAACACCCGCAATTGCTCGAACCCCGCTGGCACGTTGCCGTCCCGGAACTCCGAATGGACCACCAGGTCCGCCTCGGCCCAGTAGGTGACCATCGGCTGGTAGGCCTTGTAGCCCTGGTAGCAGTACAGCGCCTCCTGCTTGTAGGTCTCGATCAGCGTCGCGTCCATGTCCAGGGTCGCCTGCTCCTGCTCCAGGTGGTCCCGGACGAAGCTCATCATCTCGTCGTTGACCTTCCCCAGCCCGCGCAGCGCGCCGTTGGGCGCGGGTATGTACGCCGTATGGGGCTGCCTGGCCTCCTCCTGAACCGGGTCGTGGAACCGGCCCAGGTACCGGAACACCGCCGACGGAGACGGGACGCTGCGGCGCCGCCCGCCCCGCCACCGACTGCCCTCCTCCCGGCGCTCACAAGCCCGCTGCCGGTGCGTCTCCACCCGGCCCAACATCCGGCCCAGACCCTCGTCCCCTTCCAGCACCCGGAGGTCGTCCACTCCTTCTCCACCGGCCAGATTCAGCAGCACCAGCGCGGTGACCATCTGCCGGTCCGTCCATCCCTGTCCGCCCTCCTTGACCTTCACGTAGCGCCGGATCGACTCGCCCAGCCCCATCGCATCGGCCATTTCCAGATAGACCGCCAACCCCGACAGCCCCGTCATGCCCCCAGCGCGATGCTCCGTCCCATACTGGAATGGCAGGACTCCCTGTTGCATAATGACTGCACCTCGTTGGTGATGGTTGTGTTTGTCCCGTAACCATCATAGCCAGCTTTGCCGCTGGCTCCAACGAGGTCTTTTCCTCCCATTAGGTGGTGGATTTGGGGCCGGGCGGCCGTCTTGCGGCGGGCGGCGAATTCGCGGATAATCGTTATTGCTGCTTCAAGAGCATTGCTGCTTCAAGAAGACAATTTCAAGAAAACAATGGACGACGCCGGGCGAGGTCCCAGTTTTGGGCAACCTTGGGCAACGTTTACGGGACGCAGCCCCTGGCGGCGAGAAGGTGATTAGCGATGGTGGCCGAGCTCATGGCGAAGACCCTGAAGACCCTGGGGAAAGCAGGCAACGCTTCATACCTACCCCTTTCAGCCCCCCCCCCCCCGACTTCCGGGGGCGTCGTGCTGACCCGGCGGCGCGCCCTGTGGGCGCTGCCCCTGCTGCTCCTGGCCGTAATGATGGCGGCGGCGCTGTTCGCGCTGACGCCGGCGCAGCCGGCCGGCGCGCAGCAGGCGGCGCAGACCTTCGTCGCCAACACCGGTCAGTCAAGCCTAGCTGGGACACATTTGGAATATGATTTCGCCCAGGCGTTCACCACCGGCAGCAACAGCGCGGGCTACAGCCTGCGCAGCGTCGGCGTGGAATTCGCCACTATCCAAAGCGGCTTCAGCTCTTCGTCCCTCACCGCCAGCATCCACGCCGACTCCGGCGGGTCTCCGGGCAATTCCCTCGGGACCCTGACCAACCCCGCCAGCTTTCCCGTCTCCAGTTCGGACCAGACGCTGACCTTCACCAGCAGCGCGGGCATCGACCTTGCGGCGAACACCACGTACTTCCTGGTGATCGATCTAAGCAGTGCCGAGTCTGCTTCGTTGATGCGCCTAACGGGTTCGGACAGCGAGGACGGCGGAGGCCAGGCCGGCTGGAGCATCGGCGACGGTTTCTCGAGACGAGCGTGGAACACAACGGGCGCGTGGAGCACCTTCGCCTCGTCAATGAAACTCAGCCTGGGCGGCGTCAGCAAGCCTTTCCTGGTGAGCAACTTCGGGCAGGCGAACGGCGGCACCGGCAATTTCGTCCAGCACGACCACGCGCAGGCGTTCACGACGGGCGCCAACGCTGGCGGGTACACCCTGACGGGCGTCGACTTCTCGTTTCCGCAAATCAACGACGGCGCGCTGGCTTCGAAGCTGACTGCCGAGATCAGAAGCGACAGCAGCGGAGCGCCGGGCGCGGTGGTCGCCACCCTGACCAAGCCCGGCACGATCAGCGCCGGCACGAACAGCTTCACGCACTCGGGCGTGGCGCTCGCGGCGAACACCACGTACTGGGCGGTGCTGGACGTCACCCTGGTCCTGCTTCCCGGCGCCAACACCATCCGGAACACCGCGTCGGACGCCGAGGACGCCGGCGGCGCGGACGGCTGGACCATCGCCGACGATGGCCACTACCGGACCTGGAACTCCGTCGGCGCCTGGACCCCCTTCGGCCAGTCCCGCAAGATCACCATCCACGGCACGGCCGTCGAGACGGTCGAGACGGAGACCTTCGTCGCCAACACCGGCCAGGCGGACGCTGGTTCAGTAAATCTGTCCAACGATATCGCTCAGGCCTTCACCACCGGCTCCAACAGCTTCGGCTACAGCCTGCGCAGCGTCGACGTGCGATTCAACGCTATCCAAAGCGGCTTCAGCTCTTCGGACCTCACCGCCAGCATCCACGCCGCCTCCGGAGGGTCTCCGGGCAGCTCGCTGGGGACCCTGACCAACCCCGCCAGCTTTCCCGCCTCCACCTCGGACCAGACGCTGACCTTCACCAGCGCGGGCATCGACCTTGCGGCGAACACCTCGTACTTCCTCGTGATCGATATGAGCGTTAGTCGGGGTAGCAGCTCTTTGGATTACACGAGTTCGGACAGCGAGGACAGCGGAGGCCTGCCCGGCTGGAGCATCAGCCACAACTATTTGGATAGACCCGTTGCCTCGACAGGCGGATGGGGCAACGCCCCGAATGAGTCACTGCAAATCAGCCTCGACGGCGTCAGCAAGCCGGAGCCGCCGCGGGTGAGCATCCTTGGCGACGGCGCCGTCACCGAGGGCGTCAGCGCCAGCTTCACGCTGAGGGCGGTACCGGCGCCCCCGGCAGACCTGCCGGTGAGCGTCACGGTGACCACGACCGGCGACTTCGGGTACGGGACCCTGCCCACCAGCGTCACCATCCCGGCCTCGGGCAGCGCGACGCTGGAGATCGCCACCACCAACGACGACGTGGACGAAGCCCACGGCTCGGTGACGGTGACGCTGGTGGACGGGTCGGACTACGACCTGGCCACGTCGCTGGGGACGGCGACGGTCCGGGTGCGGGACGACGACCCGCCGCTGGTGAAGAACACCGGTCAGTCGAGCGGCCTGGTGCAGGGCCTGCACGTGGACCTGGCGCAGGGTTTCGACACCGGCGGCAACCCCTCGGGGTACACCCTGACCAGCGTGGACGTGGCCTTCAACCGGTCCACCGAGGACTTCGGCTCCAAGCTGACGGTCACCGTCCACAAAGGTGCCAACGGGGCTCCCGGCACGGTCGTGGGGACCCTGGCCAATCCCGACTGGGTGAACCGGCAGGCCGGCACGTACCGCTTCACGCACCCGGGCGTCGCGCTCGAGGCGGACACCCGCTACTGGGTCGTGCTGGACGCAACCGGACTCACGGAAGGCAACAGCCAGGTGAAGTTCACGCAGAGCAACTCCGAGGACGCGGGCGCCGCGCCCGGCTGGAGCATCAACAACGACGCTCGCATCCGCGCGCAGGGGGGCGGCAACTGGATCACCCTGGTCGGCGGCTCCACTCTGTCCATGGGAGTCAACGGCCGGCTGCTGCCCCACGCGGACGGTTCCTACACCGTGCCCTTCGACTGGCCGCTGAAGCCGACCCGGGTGGGCGCGGGCGAGACGTTCCGGCTGCTGATCATCACCGACGACTGGCGCGACGCCACCGCCACCGACATCGCCGAATACGACGCCCACGTGTGGGACTCCATCAGAACCGGGCACGCCGCCATCCGGCGCTACGCCGGCCAGTTCCGGGTGGTGGGCTCCACCGCCGCGGTGGACGCCCGGGACCACACCCGGACCAATCCCAACGACGCCGGGCACCCGGACGCGCCCATCTACTGGCTGAACGGCGAGCGGGTCGCGGCGAACAACGCCGGCTTCTGGTCCGACACCTGGGAGAACTGGGCGATGGCGGACCGCCGGATCGAGACCGGCAAGCGGTACCCGGACAACGACTGGCCGTGGACCGGCACCATGACCGCCGGGACGAAGCACGCCTCGGACCACCTGGGCAACAGCGGCAACGTCGCGCGCGGACGGTTCTGGACCCAGGACGGGGACACGGGCCCCATCGACTGGAATCGCGCACCCAGCACCGAGCCCCACGCGTTCTACGGCATCTCTCCGGTGTTCCGGGTGGAGCCCACGCCGGTGAACGCGCCGCCCGGTGAGCCGGCGGTGATGAGCAACCTGGGCCAGGCGGACGGCGCGGCGTTGAGTGTGACGACGGTCAGCACCGTACGTGACCGCGCGCAGTCGTTCCGCACCGGCAGCAACGGCGGCCACTACCGCCTGAACAGCGTCGACGTCGAGTTTGCCGAGATCGGCGACGCCGACGCCGCCCGTGATCTGAGGGTACAGATCTGGGCCAACTCCGGCGGAGCGCCGGGCAGTACCGCCGCCGACGTCCTGACCGACCTGGCGCGCCCCTCCATGCCGGTGGGCAGCAGCGACCGGACCTTCACCTTCACCTACCAGGGCGACGACGGTTCGGGGCTGCGGCTGGAGCCGAACACCACCTACTGGGTGTACGTATACGACGCGTCCGTGCAGCCCAACAGCAGGTACGCCCTTCGCGCCACCGCGTCGAACTCCGAGCGCCGGCAGGGCCTGCGCCTGCCCGAGGGCTGGAGCATCGGCGACGGCCACAGGTCCTGGTCGCTCTACCCCAACCCCGCCGTCTCCTGGAGCGCCCACTCCGAGGCGCTCAAGATCGGCCTGAACCTGGGGGCCGCCGACGCCTTCGTGCAGTTCCGGACCTGCGCGGGCACGGTCTCGGGCAACGACTGCGACACGGGCTGGGTGGTCGCCAACTACAACAGGCACGACCCGCCGCCGCCGATCACGCTGACCGAGGGCGGCCCGGCGGTGACCTACCAGTGGCAGGCGGTGGACCCCCACCAGCGCCGGCACTTCTACGTCGCCAGCCAGGTGGCTGAGCCGCTCAGCCACCACGGCGGCTACATCGGGCCGGGCAAACCGGACCGAGACCGGCTGATGTGCCACACCGGGAGCCGCAGCCCCTACAACCTGGGCGACCCCATCGTCGAAGGGCTTGGCCGGGATGGGATCAACTTCGGCTACGGCAGCACCGCCGGCCCGCTGCTGGACCGGCACGACGGTTGCCCCTTCTCGTCGCAGTCCGTCTACGAGGGCGACGCCAACAAGTGGCGCCCGGTGAGCCTCGCCGCCGGCCAGGACAGCGACGCCTTCGACCACGGGACGTTCCTGATCCACCGGCCCCACGCCGTCGGCCACAACTTCTATGAAAATGGCGTGCTGTACCAGGTGGAAGGCTTCGACTACCCCGAGGTGCGGGTGCCGCTCATCATCAGGGACGACGACCAGTGGGAGCAGACCCTAGAGTTCTCCATCGACGACGGGACCACCTGGACCTCCATCGAGGACGGCGGGCTCAATCTGGCCTTCCCGGCCTCGCTGAACACCGGGCGCAAGGCGCACTACTTCTGGGTGCGGACGAAGAACGACCCGCCGGCGGACCAGGACAAGCGCTTCTCCATCAACGCCGACTTCGCCGAGGCGCTGCTGCGCAGCGGCACGTCGGAGTACTTCCGGTCCCACCGGGTCTGGTTCACCAGCCCCGCCGCCTCGCACCTGCACACCTTCAGAACTGACAGCGCCGTCAGCGCCGGCTCGGTCACGGTCAGCCGCACGCCGGTCCAGGTCGACATCCACGTCGGCGCCAACGTGGTCGGCAACGTGACCTTCCAGGTCGAGGGCTACAAGCTGTACGAGCGCAGCGACAACCAGATCTCGACGGAGACGCCGCCGAAGACGGTGCGCACCGACAGCTTCAGCTTCCACCGCACGCTGGGCTCCTGCGTGGGCTGCCAGCGGCTGCTGGGCGACCTGCCCGACCCGGTGGTGGAGCGCGTGGGCGATTTGACCTACGCCAACCTGTCGGACACGGGCATCGACCTGAGCTGGCCGCGGGTGGTCGGGGCCGAGGGCTACGAGGTGCGCTACTGGTCCACCACGTCGCCCTTCCCCGGCGTCCCGGCCGACGAGGCCTGGTTCGGGGCCGAGCCCAACGACCCGGCCTGGAACATCCGCCACCTGGAGCCGGACACCGAGTACCGGGCGGTGGTGTACTACCAGGACCACGGCGCGACCCAGCTGAGCACCGCCAGCCCGGTGATCCGCTTCACCACGCTGTCGGCGGGCTCGCCGGTGGAGGCGGAGCCCGCGTCGGTGATCGTGGAGCGGGTGCCCGAGGTGTCGATCAGCGCCGCCGGCGGGACGATCACCGAGGGCGAGGACGCGGTCTACACGGTCACCGTGAACCCCGCGCCCGACGCGCCGCTGGACGTCAGGGTGGGCGTGGCCGGCCCCGGCTCCGTGGTCGCCGCCCAGCACCTGGGGGAGCGCACGGTGAACGTGCCCACCGGCGGCAGCGTCTCCTTCACCATCCCCACCGTCGACGACACCGGTTGGGGCTCCAACGGGATGCTCGGCGCGACGGTGCGGTTCGGCGAGGGCTACCGGCTGAACAGGTTCAGGAGCTACGCCTCGGTCTATATCGCCAACAACGACCTGCCGCCGCCGCCGCCGGTGCAGCTCAAGCGCGTCTCCGACACCACGGCGACCGTCGCCTGGAAGCCGCAGGGGGACGGCGCGTCCTACCTGGTCGTCTGGCACGAGAGCTTCACGGGCGTCCCGGTCCTGACGGAAGTCACGACCACCGCCACCGAGCACCAGCTCACCGGCCTCAAGCCGCAGTCGCACTACGTGGTCTCCGTCCTTCACGGGACGAACCAGCTGGACCAGATCACCGTGCGGACCCTGGCCGCCGGCGCGACGCCGAAGACCTTCGCGGTGGACTTCGAGACGCCCGCGCCCAACACGTCCGTGCCGGTGATCAGCGTGACCGCCGACGGCGACGTGACCGAGGGCGGGGACGCGACCTTCACGGTCAGCGCCAACCCGGCGCCGGCTGCGGACCTGGACGTGAGCGTCACGGTGTCGCAGAGCGACGACTCCGGGATATCCCTGGAACAGCGGACGGTGACCATCCCGGCGGCGGGCTACGCCGCGCTGACGGTGGCCACCACCAACGACGAGGTGGACGAGCCCGACGGATCGGTCACGGTCACCGTCGACGCCAGCGCCAGCCTCGACTACCGGGTGTCCTCGTCCCAGGGGACGGCCGTCGTGGTCGTGTCCGACGACGACGGCGGCTACACGGTCAACCAGGGAACGATCGCCAGGGTCAGGGAGCTGGCGTCGCAGACGCAGCACGGCGCGGCCCACGTGAACCGCTGGAACCGGGTGCTGCTGGCCTTCGGCGAGCACGACGGCACCGGCGTCACCGGCGGCCCGATGACGGCGGCCGAGGCCCAGGACATGGCCGACAATCACAGCAGCCCCGTCTGGGACCTGGTGGTCGTCGAGCTGACCGCCCTGGAGGCGGCCGTGGCGCAGACGCCGCCGCCGCCGCCCACGCCCGAGGTGAGCGTCACCGCGGGCGGCGGGGTGACCGAGGGCGGCGACGCCGTCTTCACGGTGACCGCCAGCCCGGCGCCTACGGCCAACCTGGACGTGAGCGTCACGGTGTCCCAGAGCGGCGACTACGGCGCCGCCACGGGCCAGCGGACGGTGACGATACCCACCACGGGCAGCGTCGCCCTGACTGTCGCTACCACCGACGACAGCACGGACGAGACCGACGGGTCGGTCACCGCAACGGTGAACGCGGGCAGCGGCTACACGGTGTCCTCGACCCAGGGCGCGGCCACGGTGGCCGTGTCCGACGACGACGACGCCGCCCCCACGCCGGTGGTGAGCGTCAGCGGAGGCAGCGGCATCACCGAGGGCGGGGACGCCACCTTCACCGTCAGCGCAAACCCCGCCCCCGCCGCCAACCTGGACGTGAGCGTCACGGTGTCCCAGAGCGGCGACTACGGCGCCGCCACGGGCCAGCGCACGGTGACCGTCCCCACCTCGGGCAGCGCCACCTTCACCGTCGGCACCACCGACGACAGCACGGACGAGACCGACGGGTCGGTGACCGCAACGGTGAACGCCGGCAGCGGCTACACCGTGTCCTCGACCCAGGGCGCGGCCACGGTCGGCGTCGCCGACAACGACGATCCGGTCGTCGAGGAGCAGACGGGCTACACGGTGGACCCGGACGTGGTCGCCAGGGTCAGGGAGCTGGCGTCGCAGACCCAGCACGGGACGGCCCACGTGAACCGCTGGAACCGGGTGCTCGTCGCCTTCGGCGAGCACGACGGCACCGGCGTCACCGGCGGCCCGATGACGGCGGCCCAGGCCCAGGACATGGCGGACCGGCACAGCAGCCCGGTGTGGGACCTGGTGGTTGTCGAGCTGACGGCGCTGGAGGCGGCGTCAGCGCAGACGCCGCCGCCTCCGCCCACGCCCGAGGTGAGCATTTCCGCTGGAAGCGGGGTGACCGAGGGCGGCGACGCCACCTTCACGGTGACGGCCAGCCCGGCCCCGGCGGCGGACCTGGCGGTGAGCGTCACGGTGTCCCAGAGCGGCGACTACGGCGCCGCCACGGGCCAGCGCACGGTGACCGTCCCCACCACGGGCAGCGTCACCATCACCGTGGGCACCACCGACGATACTACTGACGAGACCGACGGCTCGGTCACCGCCACGGTGAACGCCGGCAGCGGCTACACGGTGTCCTCGTCCCAGGGCGCGGCCACGGTGGCCGTCGCCGACAACGACGACGCCCCCACGCCGGTGGTGAGTATCACCGCGGGCAGCGGGGTGACCGAGGGCGGCGACGCCGTCTTCACGGTGACGGCCAGCCCGGCCCCGGCGGCGGACCTGGCGGTGAGCGTCACGGTGTCCCAGAGCGGCAACTACGGCGCCGCCACGGGGAAGCGCACGGTGACCGTCCCCACCACGGGCAGCGCCACCCTCACCGTGGGCACCACGGACGATACTACTGACGAGACCGACGGGTCGGTCACGGCCACGGTGAACGCCGGCAGCGGCTACACGGTGTCCTCGTCCCAGGGCGCGGCCACCGTGGCGGTGGCCGACAACGACGCCGCCCCCACGCCGGTGGTGAGCGTCACCGCTGGCAGCGGGATCACCGAGGGCGGCGACGCCGTCTTCACGGTGACCGCCAGCCCGGCCCCGGCGGCGGACCTGGACGTGAGCGTCACGGTGTCCCAGAGCGGCGACTACGGCGCCGCCACGGGAAAGCGCACGGTGACCGTCCCCACTTCGGGCAGCGCCACCCTCACCGTGGGCACCACCGACGACGACGCCGACGAGACCGACGGGTCGGTGACCGCAACGGTGAACGCGGGCAGCGGCTACACGGTGTCCGCGACCCAGGGCGCGGCCACGGTGGCCGTGTCCGACGACGACGCCGCCCCCACGCCGGTGGTGAGCGTCAGCGCGGGCAGCGGGGTGACCGAGGGCGGGGACGCCGTCTTCACGGTGACCGCCAGCCCGGCCCCGGCGGCCAACCTGGACGTGAGCGTGACCGTGTCCGCCAGCGGCGACTACGGCGCCGCCACGGGGAAGCGGACGGTGACCGTCCCCACCACGGGCAGCGTCACCCTCACCGTCGGCACCACCGACGACGACGCCGACGAGACCGACGGGTCGGTCACCGCAACGGTGAACTCCGGCAGCGGCTACACGGTGTCCTCGACCCAGGGCGCGGCCACCGTGGCCGTGTCCGACGACGACGACGCCCCCACGCCGGTGGTGAGCGTCAGCGCGGGCGGCGGCATCACCGAGGGCGGCGACGCCGTCTTCACGGTGACGGCCAGCCCGGCCCCGGCGGCCAACCTGGACGTGAGCGTGACGGTGTCCCAGAGCGGCGACTACGGCGCCACCACGGGCCAGCGCACGGTGACCGTCCCCACCACGGGCAGCGCCACCCTCACCGTGGGCACCACCGACGACGACGCCGACGAGACCGACGGGTCGGTGACCGCCACGGTGAACGCCGGCAGCGGCTACACGGTGTCCTCGTCCCAGGGCGCGGCCACGGTCGGCGTGTCCGACGACGACGCCGCGCCGGAGGCTGAGATCACCGTCACCGTGGAGGACGCCTCGGCGGTGGAGGGCGACGTGCTGGAGTTCCGGGTGGTGCTGTCGGCGGCGTCCACCGAGGAGATCCGGGTGCGGTGGTACACCGCGCCGGCCTACCACCTGCTGGACGACCGGGCGCACCGGTCCGACTACCAGACGACGGAGGGAGAGCTGGTGTTCAAGCCGGGGGTGACGGAGTTGACGGGGGAGGTGTGGCTGGAGCAGGACGAGGATGAGGAGCCGGACGAGTACTTCGCGGTGGAGGCGTACCTGCCCGGGAGCCTCGTCTCGCCCGACGCGGTGGGAACCATGACCATCGTGGACGACGACTAGCCCGGCCGGGCCGGACTGCCAGCGCAGAACAGGGCAAGGGGGCCGGCGGCGATGCTGCCGGCCCCCTTGTTCTGCACCACGCGCGGAACGCAGCCTGGGGACCTCGCGGTCCAACGTCCCCCATGCGGCGGCGGCACGGGAACGGCAATGTCCTTCCTTGCCGGCGGGACCGGCACGAGGCCGCCCCGGCAGATGGCCGGAGCGGCCTCGCCTGGTTGCCGGGAGTTATCCAGGTTGAGGCGCAGGGAGCGCTCTCAGACGGCGAGATCCGGCCTTGAGAGAAACACGCAACCATTGTGCGGGACTGTGTATTGGTGGCCCCTTTCGGCGCTCGTTGGCGAAAGGAGCGTTCCGGCCAGCGACATTTGCATTGCTGGCCGGAACGCTGGTAATGTTGGTTATGCAAGAACGCGAACCGAAGGTCACAGGTGGCTCTCGGTTCGGCGCCGTCGGCAGGCGGTGATGAAGCGAAGCTCCCTGGGAATGTCGAACGGGCGGCCGGCCGGTCAGGAGGAGATGATGGCGTTGTCGGTGGGCGGGACGGTGGAGCGATGCGCCAACCGGCGGGTGGCGGCGGCGGCATTGGCGGGCGTCGCCGGCTGCGTGGCGGGCCTGGCCTGGCGCCAGGTACGGCTGGGCGGGTTGGACCTGCTCGACGGCCGGGGCTGGTACACGCCAGGGGAGGCGGCGGCCCTGTTCGACGCCCTGGACGGCCTCGACGCCGGCGCCAGGGCCGTCTACGCCACCACCGCGCTGACCATCGACATGGTGTTTCCGGCCTGCTACGGCCTGCTTTTCGCTATCATCCTGTTCCGGCTCTTTCGCGGCGGAGCGCCGCTGTACCTGCTGCCGCTGGCCCTGGCCGGGGCGGACGTGCTGGAGAACGTCACGGTCGCTGCGCTGGCGCTGAGCCACGACGGGGCGCCGTCTCCGCTGGCCTGGCTGGCGGCGGCGTTCACCCTGGTCAAGACGATACTGATCGTGGCCACGCTGGCGGCGGTGTGCGCCGGCGGGACGCTCCGGCTGTGGGCAAGAATCCGCCGCTCAGCCTGACCGGGGCATGTCGCCTTTACGACACCGCGTCCGGCCTCTGTCCAAAATTACGGGTCCAGCCCAGTACCTTCCGGCGGTGCCTGCGCCAATAGTCCGTTTGCCTTCCGTTGAATCTCAGCGCATCTTTCCATCAAGTCGTCGAACTGTTCTTCGTCGTCAAGGAGCATCCCATCGCTCAGCATCTTGTCGTAGTCGTCGGAAAGCGCCCGGTAGGCCAGGCCCTCCGGCGCCAGTTGCAACCCGCCAACGACTGCCGCTTCATAATCGACCCAATTGCCGGCTGCGTCCCTCTCCCGGAAGAACATCGACTTGTGGCGCGCCACCGAAAGCGCGAGGGCACGGTCTGCCAGCGCCTTTTCCGCGTACCCCGTATCGTCCAACCTCACCAGGTCGTACCAGTGCCGGGAGAGACGCTCCCCCCGGCTGCGTTGCTGTTGACAGTAGACGTGCACGGCTGTCGCCTTTTCCCAAAACGTCCGCTCGGCCAACATGATGAAGGGACGCACGGATGGAAAGGCGACAGCCGGTACATAGCTGGCCGCGTCGCATTTGCACAGACGCTCCTCACGAGGTTCGCCGGTCGAGCGCGCGCCAAACTCGACCAGCACCTCGGGCTTCACGAAGCCATAATTGTCAAACAGAGGCTCGTAAGCAACAAATACGTGGTCTCCTTCGGCCCGGAGTACAGCGGATAGACCCGCCTCGGCCAGGTTGGCCTCAACGGAGGGCAGAGCTTGATCTGCCACCCAACTTGGCAGCCGTCTCCTGATTTCTCGGGTCCAGCGGCGCTCCTGGCTGCGGGTCGCCGGAATGGCCTCGTCGTCCCCGTCCGTCAGCAGGTCCGGCGCGATGGCGCGGATGTCATAGGTAATGTCGAGGTCCTCGGAAAACCGGCGAATGGCATGGTATGCCTTCGCCAGGGAGGTGCCCCCTTTGAAGGTCAGGTCCGCTCCGAAGGGTGTTTCAACGAGGGCCGCCAGGGTCTGCACAACCCAGATGTCCTTCTCCAGCAGATGCGCTCGCCGTCCACTGAGACCGGCAGCGACCTCCAGGGCGTCCCGCCGGTCATCCGGGGAGAGGGACTGAAACGGAAGGTCAGCCACCGGCCACCATCACGCTTACCGGACCGGCGATCCAGGCGGGCATCAATGCCCGGGACGCCGCCAGTTCGTCCAGGTCTTCGGCAGATAGTTTCCGGCGAATGACGCCGAGGCTCTCCTCAATCTCTTTGGGACCCAGCCATGCCAAAGCGCGCACGGCGTCGCCGGCGGCGCGGCGCGGCGCTACAAGCTGCCACCTGGGGGCGTGTCGCAGGTCCACCGTCACCGCGCCGAGTTTCAGCCTGCGGTTGGGGCCGGAAGTCAGGTAAACGGACCTGACCGGCACCTGGGTGGTGAGCCCCAGGGCATTCGCCGCCGCTCCGCCGCAGGGTACAATCGTCTCTCCCCACAGTTCAGCCAGAGATTCGATCACCTTGTCAACTGACGGAGGGCGTGGGCCGAAACGGGTTTCCACAGGCCGGACGTAAACGCCCTGACAGACTCGGCTCAGTCGCCCGCTGCGGGCAAGACGCGACAACGCCTGGTCCACCGCATCCCTGTTGCCCAGGTGAAGCAGGACGTTCGGGCACAGCAACGAGCCTTCGGGCAACTCCGACGCGTGTTCCATAATCAGGCGGGGCAGGCTTGGCACGGCGCGTATCCGTTGTTAGAATGTCAGAAATATATCATCAGGACTGACTAATGGCAAGCAGGACCGCAAACGGGGTGTCCCTTCCTGAAACGGGGTGTCCCTTCCTGGAGTTGGCCGGGATGCTACCAATTCCGTCTCTGGGTTTGCCCGTTGCTTTTCCCGCGCAGTCAACGGCAGGTCGAAGGTCGATTAACTTGAACGCCAACAGGTACGTTGACCGGATTGTACGCAAGTACGAAGTAGAAAAGGGTCCCGGGACGGCTGTGTACCAGGCGGGGGAACGCCTCAGAGGGCTGATCCAGAGGTGGTACTCCACGCGCCTGGTGCGAGTCCACAACTCCGGTTCCTTTGCCAAGGGCACTTCAATCAGAGGCGGTACGGACCTTGACCTGTTCATATCGCTGAAACCCAGGTCGGGCAAGTCGTTGAGAAAGATGTTTGAGGGCCTTCACCGGTACGCCGATCAGGAGGGGTTGAGTCCCCGCTGCCAAAATGTTTCTATTGGAGTGGAAGTGAACGGCGTAAAGGTGGACCTGGTGCCCGCGCGGAAGCACACCGGCAAGAGTGATCATAGCTTGTATCTCAGCAGACGGCAGGGATGGACCAAGACCAACGTGGACAAGCATATTTCTTTGGTCAGAAGGTCCGGGAAAAGCGCCGCGATACGCGCCGCCAAGATATGGCGGTCAAACCGTGGCCTGCATTTCCCTTCGTTCTATCTTGAGCTTGCGGTATTGCGGGCGCTTCAAGGGCGTGAACCCCAGGGCACTGCGGACGAGTTGAAGCGGGTGCTGGAATTTCTGGCAGCCAACTTCCCGCGAGCCGAGTTCATTGACCCGGCGAATAGCGCAAACATCATCTCTTCCGACCTGTCCCCAGACGAAAAGCAGGAAATCGCCAGGCAAGCCGGGGCTTCACTGGGCGGGGTACGGAATGGCCAGTGGGAAAGAGTGGTGTGGTGAATCCATGAGTATGGCAGAGGGCCGCAACCGGATAGACCTGAACAGCCTGTTCCAGAGCACCCAACAGAGGATGGTCGCTGAGTTGACGGGCATAAGAGGAGCGGTTGACCACGGGGGAACCCTGGGCGATGAAACGGAGTTGGCCTGGCTGGATTTTCTGGCCAGGGTTCTCCCCAACCGGTACCGGGTGGCCAACGGGTTTGTGGTGGATGCGGACGGACTTCGGAGCGACCAGATGGACGTCATAGTTTTCGACAGGCAATACTCGCCGCCTTTGTTCATGGGCGGAAACGTCCAGTACGTCCCGGCGGAAGCCGTCTACGCGGTGTTCGAGGTCAAGCAACGGATCGACAGCAGGAACCTGCGTCTCGCCTGCGACAAGGCTGCCTCCGTGAGGTCGCTGCGGCGAACCAGCGCGGTAATTCCTTCGGCTGACGGCGCGCTGGACCCAAAGCCACCCCACCGGATTCTTGCCGGAATCCTGGCTCTGTCCAACTCATCCCCCAGCGCTTTTCCAAAGGCGCTGAGGGAGGTGATGGCTCAGGTCCAGGAGGCTCAACGGCTTGACTTGGGATGCGCGCTCAATCACGGTTCATTTGCGGTGAGTTATGGCGAATCCACTGTCGAGGGCGTCGTTGGAAGTTCCGCAGCTACGTCTCTGGTTACTTTTCTGTTCCGGTTGCTGACGGACCTCCAGGCTATCGGGACTGTTCCCGCCATAGACTATTCGGCCTATGTCAGAGCGCTCGAAATAGACGGTGGCGAGTAGCAGGGTGGAAATCATCGTGCGGCCTCGGTGCCTGTTCGCTGGAGACACCTAAATGGAATCCCTATAGCAGAACCTCCCAGCGGAAAGTTCGCAGTTCGGTACGCTTAGGCCCACCACCGTATCCGATACTGCTACTGCGAACTCCGCCTCCCTGGGCGACTCCAGCAGCGTCCTTTTCCCAATTGAGGCTATCCTCATGCTGGAACTGAGAAACATCACCCCCGACGAATTTGAGCGGTGGATGAGCACGGAGTCGCGGGCTCATGGGAACCGCCTGGCCCACGACCCGGAGCGGTTGCGCCCGCGTTTCGACCTGGAGCGATCCATCGCCGTGTTTGAGGATAGGCAGATCGTCGGCGGATGCCATTCGCACCTGCTGGATATGTCGATACCGGGGGGCACGTCGGTGGCGGCCGGCGTGTCCAACGTGGAGGTGCAGCCCACCCACACCCGGCGCGGCATCATGACCCAAATGATGCGCCACCAGATCGACGGCATCCACGAGCGGGGAGAACCCCTGGCCGCCCTGTTCGCCACCGAAAGCGGCATCTACGGCCGTTTCGGCTACGGCATCGGCGCGGTACATGAGCAGTGGTCCATCGAAAAGCGCCACAGCGCCTATGCCCAAAGGATCGAGAGCCCCGGTCGCCTGGAGTTCGTGGACCCGGCCGACATCCTGGAGAAACTGCCCGACGTGTCCCGTCGGGGAACCCAGGGCCGGCCCGCGGTGTTCCAGCGCGCCATGCACCACTGGGAGGACATGGCCCGCGATCCCATCCACTCACAGGGAGGGTCCGGCGGCGTGTTCTACGT
The DNA here is from genome assembly GCA_965207585.1 of Dehalococcoidia bacterium. GTDB lineage: Bacteria > Chloroflexota > Dehalococcoidia > Lucifugimonadales > UBA3495 > Bin87. Next base: position 2,093,295 of record CBDBMT010000003.1, read on the forward strand.
GGCCTACGTGGAGGACGGGCGCATCGACGGCTACGCCAGCTACCGCACCCAGCGGCCCACGGTGACGGTCAACGAGCTGGTTGCCGTCACGCGGGAGGCGTCCGCCGCCCTGTGGCGGTTCTGCTTCGACCTCGATTTATACGAGCGTATCGAGGCCATGAAGCGCCCCGTAGACGATCCGCTGCCCTGGATGCTGGCCGACTCGCGCCGAATGCAGCGTTCCACTCGCGACGGCCTCTGGGTGCGCGTCGTGGACGCCGCGGCAGCTTTAGAGCAGCGCACCTACGCCGCCGGCGACCAGTTGACCCTGGAAATCCGCGACGAGTTCTGCGATTGGAACCGGGGGTGCTGGAGCCTGGAAACGTCGCCCGAGGGCGGCAATTGCCGGCGGGTCACCGGCGGTGCGGACCTGGCGATCGACGCGTCGGCCCTGGCCTCGGTTTACCTGGGCGCGGTCAGTTTCGGGACACTGCAACAGGCCGGCTTGGTGGACGAGGCCACGGGCGGCTCCGTGGAACGGGCAGACCGGGCGTTCACCGTGCCCCTGAAGCCGTGGACGCCCTTCAACTTCTGACGAGGTGACAGCATGGGCAGGATGGACGGCAAGGTCGCGTTGATCAGCGGCGGGGCGCGCGGTATGGGCGCGTCCGAGGCCCGCTTGTTCGCCCGGGAAGGCGCGGCGGTGGTGATCGGTGACATCCTGGACGAGGAAGGGGAGGCGACGGCGGCATCAATAGAGGGCGATGGAGGCCGCTGCCGCTTCGTTCACCTGGACGTGACCCAGGAAGTAGACTGGCAAACCGCCGTGGCCGAAGCGCTGTCGCAGTTCGGAAGTCTCGACGTGTTGGTCAACAACGCCGGCATCGGCAGCAGCTCGTTCGAAATCCACGAGGAGCCCGTGGAACTGTGGGACCGGACCATCGACGTGAATCTGAAGGGCGTGTTCCTGGGCACACGCGCCGCCGTGCCCGCCATGCTGGAGGCCGGCGGTGGCTCCATCATCAACATATCCTCCCAACTGGGCATCGTCGGCGTGCCCTACAATGGATCGGCGTACCAGACCTCCAAGGGCGGCGTCCGCATCTTCACCAAGGCCGCCGCATTGCAGTACGCTAACCGGGGCATCCGGGTCAACTCGGTGCATCCCGGGCCGATTGTCACGGAGATGACTCGGGCCGGCCGCGACGATCCCGAGCGGCTGTCGATCATGCTGGCGCGCATCCCCATGGGCCGGTACGGCGAGGCGGAGGAAGTGGCCAATGCCGTGCTCTACCTGGCCTCCGATGAGTCGTCCTTCGTCACCGGCAGCGAGGTCGTGGTGGACGGGGGCTGGACGGCTCAGTAGGTCAGGGGCGGTCGACAGCGGTGAACCGTTCCAGCTGATCGATCATTTGCTCAGGCGTGGCGGCCCGGGGCTCCACGACAAGATAGTCGAGACCGGCCTGTACGTAGTCAATCACGTCGGCGGCTATCTGCTCGGGAGAACCGCGTAGTGGCGTTCGGCCTGCGCCATCGAAAGGCTCGTCGGTGATATCCAGGCCGGCCCTCAAGGAGATGGTGAAACCATCCTTGGTCTCACCGCGTGACGTGCGCAGTTCGCCGATCCGTGCCGAAACTCGTGCCACGTCGGCTGGGCTTTGCCGCACGCCGTGCCACCCGTCGGCGATGGTCGCCGCGCGGCGCAAGGCCGGTGGGCTGATGCCACCGGTCCAGATTGGCGGATGAGGCTTCGAGACGGGCGACGGCGCCATGCCCACGCCGGCGACGCTGTAATGCGTACCGCGCACGTTGGGCTCAGGATTGGTCCAGAAAGCCTTCAGCAGAGCGATGTGCTCGTCGGTCACCGCTCCCCTGGCCTCGAAGTTGGAGTCCAGGGCCGCGAACTCCTCGGCCATCCAGCCCACGCCGGCGCCGACGATGAGCCGGCCGTTGGAGATTACGTCCAGCGTGCCCAGCATCTTGGCGTTGAGCACCGGATGGCGGTAGGGCAGCACCAGCACGCTGAATCCCAGTTGCAGCCGAGAGGTCACTGCGGCCAGGTAGGCCAGTGTCGTAACCGGTTCCAGGATACGGTCGCTGGTGGTCAGGGGGAACCGTCCGTCGCTGCGGTACGGGTACGCCGAACGCAGGTCGCTGGGTATTGCGATGTGGTCACTGAGGAACACGCCGTCGTAGCCCAGATGTTCAGCGTTCTGGGCGATACGCGCCAGGGAATCGATGTGGGCCAGGGGACCGACGTTGGGCAGGATTGCGCCGTATTTCATACTCAAAACCGTGGGTTGAGGGGATCGGCCGGCGAGCGATTTCAGTTGACACTCCGGCAAACCCGATGCTAGCATAATCAGCCGCCGGATCGGGAGATTCCCGCCGGCGTTAACGGGTGGGCGCTCCGTCGCCGAGCCCCTCACCAAGGAGTACTACAGATGGCCGACCAGCCTGAACTGCACCGCGGTTTGATGAACGTGTACATGGACACCACGGAGTCCAGTTTCATCGACGGCGAAATCGGAAAACTGCTCTATCGTGGCTACAACATCCACGATCTGGCCGAGAAGTCCACCTTCGAGGAAATCATTCACCTGGTGCTCTACGGAGAGTTGCCGTCGCAAGCGGAACTCGCCGAGACGGACGGCTACCTGCGCGCCAACCGACGCATCCCCGATGAAATCATCACGGTCATCGACGCGGTGAAGTCGGCCCATCCCATGGATGTGCTCCAGACCGCGCTTATAGGCCTGGCCGCGTTTGACGAGGAGTCCGAGGACAACTCCAGGGAAGCCAACGTCCGCAAGGCTCTGCGTCTGACCGCCCAGGCTCCGAGCATCGTTACGGCCCACCATCGCGTCCGATCCGGCCTGGAGCCGGTTGCGCCCAACCCCGACCTGAACCACGCCGGCAACTTCCTCTATATGCTCTTCAACGAGGCGCCGGACGAAGAGACCGTCTCTCTGATGGACGTGGACTTCATCCTGCACGCTGAGCACGGCGTCAACGCGTCTTCCTTCGCCGCCCGTGTTTCCGCCTCCACCAATTCGACGCTGCACGCCGCCGTCTCCGGCGCGGTGGGCACGCTGAAGGGCCCGGCCCACGGCGGCGCCGCCGAAGAAGTGATGAAGATGTCGATCGAGATCGGCAACCCCGAAAACGCCGAAGAGTACGCCCGCAACAAGCTCAATAACCGCGAGCGCATCATGGGCTTCGGCCATAGGGTCTACAGGGCGGAAGACCCCCGCGCGCGCCACTTGCGTGAGCGCTCCCAGGCTTTGGGCGAGAAGCGCGGCGACCCTCGTTGGTTCCAGATCCTGACGCACCTGTCCGAGGACGTGATGGCGCCGTACCGCGATCGGGGCATCTACGTCAACGTGGACTTCTACGCCGGCTCCATCTACCACCTGCTGGGCATACCCTCCGACCTGTTCATTCCGATCTTCGCGTTGGGTCGGGTCCCTGGCTGGTCGGCGCAGTGCATCGAGCAGTACGCGAACAACATCCTGTTGCGGCCGCGCCTCCACTACGTCGGTCCCATGGACCGTGAGTACGTGCCCATCGAACAGCGGTAGGCCAGATCGGATCTCGATATGCGCAGGGGCGGATAGATATCCGCCCCTGTTGTTTGGTCACGTGTGATGCGGCCTATGGATAGACTTCCAGGTTGCCCAAGTGGATCTCGACAATGATCTCACGTTCCCCGGTTGTTCCGTGGGAGTGGCTGTGCCCGTCATCACTGTGCGCGGGCTGGCCGGTTCCGCTGGCTTGGCCCACGTCGGGCACGGCGACTGTAACCGTGGACTCCACCTTCTCGCCGTTGAACACCAGCTCGCTATGATCGTTGGTGTTCAGTGAGACGCGGATTTCGCGTTCGCCGGGCGCCAGTTCTTCGATGTGGTACTGGTTTTCGAAAACTCGACCCAGCTTCACCCCGTCTACATAAATGTGAGCGTGGCCGGCGCCGGGCGCATGGGCCTGGTCGACCAGTTCAGGGGCGAAGCGAAAGCCTTCGGTGGCGATTTGCACATCGATGCCGCCGTGGGCATCGGGTTCCGCCGTGATTGCGACGCTTACCGGCGTCTCCGACACCACCAGAGCCGGCGCGTCGGTGCCATGATGGTCCTCTGCCATCCCGGCATCGGAGGCTGCAAATACGTGGAAATTCAGCGCGAACGCCCCGGCGGTGTTGGCCTTGAAAACCAGCTCGCCCGGATGTCCTGGCGCGACCTCAGCCGTCAGGTCGTAGCCGTGCAGGTGGATCTCACCCTCTTCGTCGGCTTTGAACGCTAGGCGAACCGTGTCCCCCTGGGAAACGCGCAGGTCCTCGCGGGTCAGGGTGGTATCCCGATTGACGATGGGCAGGTTGATGACCACGCCGTCCGCTGAAGATTGGTTCGGCATCCCCGGGCCGGATTGGTCATTGTTACCGTGCTCGTTGGTCTGGCGCCCGACTGCGGATGCCGAGGGTTCGGTCGGCTCGACGGGGTTCGACTCGGCGGCGGCTCCGCACGCCAGGGTGGAAACCAACGCGACGGCGACAATCAGGGGCAATGCCAGCCGGAAGAATGGATGATGCAACAATTCCATGAATAGAATCCTCCGTAGGGGTTGGCGCGCGCGGATCGCTGCCACGCAGCGGCCAGCGTGTGCCGAAGTTGAAACGGGCAGTGGAGGATTCAGATGATGGGAGGCGGCAAAGGGGGCGGCAAGTTTTCCCCACGGAGCCGATCGGTTCCAGTTACGCGTTTCTCCAGCGGATTTGCGTCGTTAGTCGGTGGCGGAGGAGGCCGCAATGATTCTGGGGCCGGATGGTACGGTGCGTTGAGCGCCGAAAGAGACAGTCCGGCGGCGGCCGGCATCAGATAGAGCACATCGCTTCCCTGCTGCCAACTCTCAATCAGGGGAAGTTGGGATTCCGGTGCCCGATGGGCGTGTAGCGCGAGCCCTTCGTAAGAGTGATTGTGCGGAACGGGTGCGCCGTTGAGATAAATGTGGTCGTGAGTGTGGTAACGCTCGGCGAAGTGGTGGTCATCCATCGGGCCGACAATAGGCAGGACCAGCGCGAATAATGCCGCAGCTAAGGCCAGCATCCATCCCAGGGAGGGCGGTTCATGCTCCCGCAATGCCGGTGACGCGCCGCCGGAGTTGCCCCGTTCGACGCCAGGGATGGGTGCCATAATCGGTGAGTTGTAACCCAATCGGTTGGTTGCCGGCGACACGTTGTCGTTGACAGGTATATCCAGCATATCAGATAATGCCCGCCACCAATGCCAACACGCACAGGAGGCAAAAAGATGGCATCTCAGGACATCGCCTTGATGGCCCATCTGATGCGGCGCGCCGGTTTCGGGGCCACCCGTGATGAACTGGAAGCGCTTGTAGAGAAGGGGTACGAGGCCACCGTCGAAGAGCTACTCGACCCCGACAGCCAGCCGGCTATCGACCGCTACGAGTTGGTCCGTTACCAGCCGTGGACCTGGCGCCCGGGCACCATTCAGGGCATGGGTTCGGCCGAATGGCTGCACTTCATGATCAACACCAAGCGGCCGCTGGAAGAGAAGATGGTGCTGTTCTGGCACCAGATCTTCGCTACCGGCGTTTCCAAGGTTGACCACTACGACGAGATCACCCGCATGGTCGCCCTGTTCCGCGAGAAGGGCATGGGCAACTACAAGGAACTCCTGCTGGAGGTCGCCAAGAACCCGGCGATGATCTACTGGCTGGACAACTTTGAGAACCACGCCGACGCCGTCAACGAGAACTGGGGCCGTGAGCTGCTGGAGCTGTTCAGCATGGGCGTCGGCACCTACACCGAGGTTGACGTTCGTGAGGCTTCCCGCGCCTTCACCGGCTGGACCTTTGAGCCCAAGCTGCCGCGCGGTCCCATCGGCCGGCACGACTGGCAGTTCCAGTACCTGCCCGAAGACCATGACGACGGGGAAAAGACCTTCCTCGGCGAGAGTGGGAACTTCAATGGCGAGGACATTATCAACATCGTCTGCGAGCATCCGGCCACAGCTATGTTTATCGCCCGCCACCTTTACAACTTCTTCGTCGCCGACGAGGCTCAGGTTCCGGCCTGGCAGGTGACCCCGCCCAAGGACGAGGACGCCATCGACCTGCTGGCCGACGCCTTCGTAGAGTCCGGCTGCGACATGACGGCGGTGCTGCGCGTTCTGTTCAACAGCGACTTCTTCAAGAACGCCCGCTATGCCCGCCTGAAGAGCCCCGCCGAAGTGGTGGTTGGCACCCTGCGGCTGGTTGGCGGCTACGAATTCCCCGGCCCTGGCCTGGGCGAGATGGCCCGCCAGCCCACCTACATGGGCCAGGACTTGCTCAACCCGCCCAGCGTGGAAGGCTGGCACACCGGCGTCGAATGGATCAACAGCGGGTCGCTGATGCGCCGCATCAACTTCACCGCCGACATGGTCAGTGACGTCAATCGCCCGGGCATCCGGTCGATGATCAGCCGCATGCAGGCACAGGGCGACCTCACCCCCGATGCGATGGTGGACAACTGCCTCGATCTGATGGGCCCGCTGGAGGTCGACGCCGCCACCCGCGACGAACTGGTCTCCCACGCTCAGACCTCGGGCAACATCTCCTGGGCCACAGATGCCGACGTCAGCGCCTCCGAGGAGCGTATCTCCGAAATGCTGCAGCTGATCGTTTCGCTGCGCGATTACCAGTACGCCTGACGCAACCAAAGTGGCGATGCCCTTGAAAGCATCACCACAATGACCGTCTCGCACTCCGCGCCCGCGGAACGATTAACACAGGAGCAAACAAAATGACCTCTACGAAGAAAGATCCGGTCCTTGTGGTGTTGCAGCTCACCGGCGGCAACGACTACATGAACACCGTAATCCCCCACGCCGAGCCTCTGTACCGCGACAAGCGGCCCGTGGTGGGCGTGCCGGACGAGCGGATCATCAAGCTCAACGACAGCATCGGTTTCCATCCGGAACTGGCTCCTCTGCGCCGCTTCTGGGATTCCGGCGACATGGCCATCATCCACGGCGTCGGCTATGCCAACAGCCCGCGCAGCCACTTCCGCAGCATGGACATCTGGCACACGTGTGAGCCGGACAAGCTGGGAACCGAGGGCTGGCTGGGCCGCGCCACCCGCGACATCGACCCCAACAAGGAAAACGTGGTCACCGCCGTCAGCTTCGGCCCGAGCCTGCCTCGCGCCCTGGCGCTGCCCGGCGTCCCCGTCGCCTGCGTGGACGACCTGGAGAACTTCGGGATGCTCACCAGCATCCAGGAGGAGATGCAGCGGGACAAGATCATTGACCGCTTCACCCGCCTGTACTCTCCGACCATCGGTAACGGCTTCGTCATGGACTACTTGGGCCAGACCGGTCTGGATGGCCTCAAGGCCGCCGACATTCTGAAGGTTGCCCCCGAGCGGTATAGCAGCACGGTCGAGTATCCCGATACCCCCATCGCGCGCAAGCTTAAGGGCATTTCACAGGTGCACCAGGCCAACCTGGGCACCCGCGTGCTCTACTGCGACCACGGCAGCTTCGACAGCCACTCCAATCAGGTGGGCATGCACGACGGCCTGTGGCGCGACGTTTCCGCCGCGGTGTTCAGCTTCTTCGACGACCTGCGCGAGAACGACGCCAGCGACAACGTCATTCTGTTGATGTTCTCCGAGTTCGGCCGCCGCGTCCACGACAACGGCAGCGGCACCGACCACGGCGCCGCCGGCCTCGTGCTCATGATGGGTGACCCGATCGAGGGTGGCGAGTACGGTGAGTATCCGTCCTCCAAGCCCGAGGATCTGGAGCAGGGCGACCTGGTCCCCGGCACCGACTTCCGCGGCGTCTACTCCTCCATCCTGGAAGACTGGATGGGCCTGGATGCCAACCCCATCGTCAGCGGGACCTTCGAGAAAGTCGCGTTCGTCTAGGCGGTCACGGGTTCCGGTCAACGGGACACGCTGATTGGCAAAGAAGACCGGGGCCAGTGGGTGCGAATCTGCTGGCCCCGTAGTTTTAGGTACGCTGTGGGGCATTTGCCCGGCTTCCTAGATCAACACACAGGCAATGAGCAGGTAAAAATATGCTTACGCAAATAGCCAAGGGCCGAGTGTACGACTACAGCCACTCGGTGGGACGGGGCGCCGCGTCCGGCATGGGCTTCAGCCAGCCCACCTCCATGGCCTTCGAGGGAAACACGGTCTACGTATTGAACCGTGGCATCGAGGGCATTTCCAACGTGCCGTGGAACAGGCTCGCCTACGGCGCTCGGGTCAGCATCATCGACCTGGGCGACAACGAGGGCGACGAGGAATTCACCGGCGAGTTCGGCAAGTACGGCGACCGGGAAGGCGAGTTCATCTGGCCCTCCGGCATGGTTCTTGCCCCTAACGGACACATCTACGTGGCCGACGAATGGATGAACATGGTCTCGGAGTTCGAGAAGGACGGCACATTCATCAAGCGGTGGAGCGCGGTTCCTGCCGACGACGGCAAGGAACACGGCACCTCCAGCCTGGCGGTAGACGCCGACGGCAACCTCTACCTGACCGATGGCCGCAGCCACGAAGTCCGCAAGTTCACCGCCGACGGTGAGCTCATCACCAGCTGGGGTTCTCTGGGAGAGGGCAACGGTGAGTTCAACTCCCCGTGGGGCATCACCGTTGACCAGAGCGACGGCTCTGTCTACGTGGCCGACCATCGGAACCACCGGGTGCAGAAGTTCACGGCCGACGGCGAGTGGCTCATGCAGTTTGGTGAGGCTGGCACGAAGCGCGGTCAGATGCACCTGCCCGTGCAAGTCACTGTGGATCACACCGGCGATGTCTACGTCGCTGACTGGAGCGATAACGGCATGCATCCCGGACGCGTGCACGTCTTCGACAAGGACGGCGGGTTCATCATCTCGCTCATCGGTGACGCCCAGTGGCTGAGCAAGTGGGCGGACATGACGGTGGTCGCCAACGCTGACTACCTGAAGCGCCGCCGAGAGGTGCCCACTACCGAATCCGAGTGGCGCTTCGCCTGCCCCACCGATGTCCATTTCGACGAGAATACCGGCCGTCTGGTGGTGCTGGATGCCCAGCGCAGCCGGCTCCAGATCTACAACAAGATGGATAATTACATGGTTCCCCAGATGAACCTGTGATCATCCGTGATTACCCAGGAGCAGGAACCCGAATACGTTCGGATGGCGGAGGCATCTCCCGGTATGCTTTGCCGGGAGGCCCCTGCTGAAATCCTTGAGGCGTGCGCCCTCGACAACGAGCCCACGCCGTTCCTGGAGCAGTTCTTTGAGGCGGGAATTCGCGCCCACGCCCGCATGGAGCACGGACGCGAACTCCCGCAAATGTATGTCAACAACGCAATCCTGGTGTTGTGGTTGCGGTCCTGCCGTCTCTATACCAACAGCCTGCTGGGCGTCCCCGACCCCGATCTGGACAAGCAATTTTTCTCCAGCGCGGACGTAACTCCGAGCTGACAGGCGCCGTCGGTGGCCCGACCCGAACCGGATCTAAGCCAAGGTTGCATGTCCGAAGTGTTGGATCCCAAAGCCGCTGGCGCTCGGCGTTTCGAGGGTCAGGTGGCTGTCGTCACCGGCGGCGGCCAGGGCATCGGGTCGGCAACCGCTCGTCGGCTGGCCCAGGAAGGCGCTTCCATCGTCATCGGTGATATGGTGGCCGAAACGTCGGAGCGCGTGCGAAGGGAAATCCAGGACTTCGGCGGCGCGTGCGAAATCGCGCTCGGGGACCTGTCCAAGTGGGAGAATGCCGACGCCCTCATGGCCACGGCTCGCGAGGCATTCGGCAGGATTGACGTGCTCGCCAACATTGCCGGCGGCACCATCTGGTTCCAATCCTTGCAGTACTACACCCCGGACCAGATCCAGGCGGAGATCGACCGGAGCTTCTGGACGGCAATGTGGTGCTGCCGAGCCGCGCTGCCGTACATGATCGATCAAGGGTCGGGCGCCATCGTCAACATCGCCACCCACGCCGTTACCGGCCGATTCCGCGTGCCTTACGCGGCTGCCAAGGCCGGCCAGATTGGGCTGACTACATCTCTGGCGCGGGAGGTTGCCGATCTGGGCATACGGGTGAACTGCGTTGCCCCCAGCGGCACCGCGGCCGAGGATCGGGTGACGCCGCGGGATTACGGCGTCGGCATCATCCCGCCCGAGTTACCCGCCAGCGAGCGGGCCGCGCAGGACGAATACCGCTCGGCGACTCGCAATTCCGAAATCCCCATGGGGCGGCGCGGCGAGGCCGACGAGCAGGCGGCGGCCATCGCCTTCCTCGCCTCCCACGACGCCTCGTACATCACGGGGCAGGTGCTGGCCGTGGGCGGCGGTCAGCCGTATCCCTTCTAGGACTCGCCGATTGGCCGTCTGCGCGCTGCTGAGGGCGGATGGTCATCCGCCACGAATCCTATGGTGCGCGGTGTGCCGTACGCCGTGTCGCGACCTTTCTGCTAATATTGCATGAACCGATCACGCCATAGCACGGGGGCAACGGCATGGGACTGAAAAACCTTTTGTTGAAGCCGCTTTCCGGATATCCCGGCGGCTACAAAAAGATGCGGCGGGGGACGCAAGGGTTCAACTCCACGCCGCCGTTCCAGGTTACCGATAATCCCAGGGACCGCCGCAGTCGCATCCCACCTCTGGGTTTTCGAGAGTACTGGTACCCCGCCCTGCCGGCCAAGGACGTGAAAAAGAACAAGCCCACCATGCTGCGGATGCTGGGCACTGACGTGGTGTTCTTCAAGGACAAAGAGGGTGAAGTGCAAGCCCTCCTGGACTGGTGCCCTCACCGCGCCGTTTACCTGTCGATGGGCCGCTGCTATTTCGAAGGCTTCCTGACCTGTCCCTACCACGGCGCGACCTTCGACGGCGACGGCAACTGCGTGGCTTTCCTGACCGAGGGCCCCGAGTCCATGATGGTGGGCGCGCCCGGCATGAAGGCCCGCAAGTTCCCCACGGTGACCCTCAAGGGCATGGTCTTCGTCTGGATGGGCGAGGGCGAACCCGTCGCTCCCGAGGAGGACATCCCGCCGGAGATGTTCGAGGAGCATAACATCTGCCGCCCGTCCTTCTGCATGTTCGACTGCAACTGGGTGCTGGTCCTGGAAAACACCATGGACGCCCACAATGCCTTCATGGTGCACCGCAATGCGCTGCGGATCCTGGGCAGCCGGGTCGGCGGACGGCCGCGCACGCCGCTGGGCTACCGGGTGAACCTGGTTAACAACAAGAACGTCCACTACCGGCCGGGCAGCGGCAAGGCCTCCGTGGAAAAGTATTATTACGACGATAACGGCAACATTCCGTACCAGATGTACTACCCCGGTGTGGATGGAGTCTGGCCCCTGCATCGTTGGCGCCTGGCCTGGACCTGGTTCTTTGACTGGAAAGCCAAGCGGAAAGGACAGGATCCGTACTATCGGCGCGGCTCCTCGGCCGCCACGCCGGACGTGAACGAATGGAACGGCACGCGACTGCCCGGGATGTCACGCACCGGAGGCAACAACCGCTACTTCCGCAGCACCCGCTGGCCCGTGCCCGTCGAGGACAACCTGACCCGCATGGTGTACCTCAACGTGGAGCGGTACGAGGAGCGCCCCAGCCTGCTGCGCCGCGTCGTCAGCGGCGCCACCTGGCCCTATCGCAACTGGGAGCTCAACTTCAACTTCCGCAACCAGGACTACGACGCGGAAAAATACACGCAGTACAACATGCCCGAGTATCTATCCTCAACCGACTCGGTGGTGGTGGCGATGCGCCGCCTGTTTGCGGACCACAACCGCGACGTCATCAGGCAACGCGAACGGGAAGAGGCGCTCCCCGAGGTTATGGAAGAGAGCGAAGCCGAGCGCATGGTGCGCGAGGGCGATGTCAAGGTGGCTTCCACATCCGAGGCATTCGATGCTGATCGGCTGGAGGCGGAGCTGCTGCGCCGGGTCTAGTCGAACGCCGGCATCACCTCTTCGGCGAAAAGCCGGATTGACTGCCTGGCCGCGTCGGGGTCGATGTAGCCGAACAGGTGCCGCGCGCAGAAGATGTCGTGGCCGATGAGATCGCGCTGTTCTCGCAAGCGCCTGGCTACCGTTTCGGGGCTGCCCACCAGGGCAATGCCATTGTCGATCCAGAAGTCGTAGGACTGCGCCCGCTCACGGAAGGTGCGTCGGAGCTCGGCGCGTTCCGGTGTCCCGGGATCCTCGCCGCGCATCCCGAAAGGCCCGTACCCGATGCGCGTTTCGCCGATGATATCTCGGCCCTTGCCTTCAGGAATCGCTGACGGGAACGCCGCCGTCGCCAGGAAAGGTTCGGCCTGTTCCCGGGCTTTGGCGTCGGTTTCGGCCACGTGCACGTGGCGGGTCAGGAAGGTTTTTGGCATGGGCGTGTCGTGGCCCTCGGCCTGCCACAGTTTACGCCAGGTGTCGAATTTCTCCGCGATCACCGGGTCGGTATCGATGTTCTGGGAGACGTGGAAGTTCTTCTTGGCCGCGTATTCGAAGCTGGCCGCGCTGTGGGCGCCGAACCACACCGGGGGATGTGGTTTCTGATATGTATCGGGTGTGGTGAGCACCTCATCGAACTTGAAGAACTCACCTTCGTAGGTGACGCTCCCTTCCTTCCACGCCATGAGGATGACGTCCAGGGCCTCTTCGGTCATGGCCCGCCGCTGGTCGAAATCTACGTTCCACCGCAGGAATTCGTGGTAGGTCACGCCGGTGCCGGCTCCGAATTCCACACGGCCGCGGGACAGGTGGTCCAGCATTGCCACCTCTTCGGCCAGGCGGATGGGATGGTGAAAAGGCAGCTGGTAGATCATCACGCCGAAACGCATGGCGCTGGTGGCCCGCGCCAGGGCCGTGAGGTACACGCTGGGCGAGCTCATGAAGCTCACGTCCGAGGTTTGGTGCTCGATGGAGAAGTAGTACTTGTATCCCATCTGCTCGGCTTCCTGGGCCTCGCGGATGTGCTCGTCATACACGTCGGCGGCGAGCGCATGCGACTCCATCTGCGCCTGGTCCAGCACGTCGTAGAGACCCATTTCCATCTTGGGCATGGCGATACTCCTTCCGGTGGCGTCCGCCGGTGCAACATTATCCCGTAGTATAATCCGAATTATTCTCTGGGGAGGGCCGGTTATGACCGCTGTTGACTATTCCGTGCTGGAGAATTCCGCGGGTTCAGGCCGCTCCTTCTATCCGCAGCGCCACTGGACCAAGACGCCCGAGAGCGCGGTGGACTACGCGGTCAACGTGGCCGACGGCGTGCAGTTGTCTTGTCGGTTCCACGCGGTGGACCGGGCCTATCCTACCGTGCTGTTCTTCTACGGCAACGGCGAGACCGCCGCCGGCTATGACCACATCGCGCCCCATTACAACGAGATCGGCGCGAACTTTTTCGTCGCCGACTACCGGGGCTACGGCGCGTCCGGCGGTTCGCCAACCTTCAACACCATGCTGGCCGATGCCCACGTGGTGCTGGACGGGCTGCAGGAGGCCATGGCGGAGCTTCAGTGTACCGGCCCGCTCTACGTCATGGGCCGGTCCATGGGCCGCCACGCGGCCGGCGAACTGGCGGTTAACGCGTCCGACCGCATCAACGGCGTCATCATCGAGAGCGGCCGGCCCAATTTGGGACGCTTCACCGAGGGGCTGGACGCCGAGACTGCCCAGACGCTGGAAGAGGCTTACCACGAAAAGTTCTACTCGATCAACCTCCCGGCGCTGGTCATCCACGGCGAATGGGATGAGCTGGCTCCCGTGGCCGACGCCGTGGATATGCACGATAAGTTCAAGACCCGGAGCAAGCACCTGGAAATCATCCCCAAGGCCGGCCACAATGACCTGATGTACATCGGCTACCAACAGTACTTCAGCGCAATCCGAGACTTCATTGCACGGTACGCCGAGCGCAATGCGGCGGCCCCAACCTCCGTCGCCGATACAGAATAAGGAGGCCTGATATGGGCATCTTCTACGCGAAAGTAAGCGTCGCAAACCTGGCGGGCGGCGATGCTCACGAAACGGAGGCATTAGTTGACACGGGCGCAACTGATTCAGCCTTCCCCGCCGCGCTGCTGGAATCCCTCCGCATCCGTCCTGAGCGATCTGAAACCTACATCACGGCTGACGGCTCCGAGGTGGAATGTGGATACGGATACGCCCGGCTGACCATCGCCCTGGACGACGCCCAAAGCGTGAGCGGTATCGCCCCCGTGGCCTTCTGGCCGGATGAGAGCGGGCAGTGCATCGGAGCGTCGGCCCTCCAATACCTGAAACTGGCGGTGGATATGCCTGAGGAAAGGTTAGTTGAAGTGCGGATGGGCCGGCGCGGTTGGGCGGGAAGGCTGGACCGGAACGGCGGCGCGAAAGGCTAGTCGAGTTGCAATCACATCCCGACACAAGCCGGGCGAGGAGGGGCATCATGGTGACACAGGTCAAAGGACACATCAGCGCGGGCAGCCTGGAAGATTTGAAGACGGCAGGCTGCAAGGTCGTCACCGGCGGCGGCCATGCCATCGCTGTCATCTACCACGACGGGCAGGTGCACGCGGTGGACAATCGCTGTCCGCACATGGGGTTTCCGCTGGACCGGGGCAGTGTCAGCGGCGGCATCCTGACCTGCCACTGGCATCACGCCCGGTTCGACCTGGCCAGCGGCGGCACTTTCAATCCCTTCGCCGATGACGTGCGGAGCTTTCCGGTTGCCGTCGTCGACGGGCAAGTATGGGTGGACCCGCGGCCGACCGAGCGTGACGAGGTCGATCACTGGTCGGGTCGGCTGCGTGACGGCCTGGAGCATAACATCCGCCTGGTATCCGCCAAGTCGGTGCTGGGGTTGCACGCCGCCGGCGCGGATTATCGCGTGCCCCTTCGAACCGGAGCCGATTTTGGCACCACGTACACCTCGGACGGATGGGGACCGGCCATGACCATCCTGACCGCGACAGCCAACATCCTGCCGCATCTGGCTGAAGAGGACCGTCCGCTGGCGTTGTACCAGGGGCTGTTGCACGTATCACGGGAATGCGCCGGCCGGCCGCCCCGTTTCGTGGTGGACCCCCTGCCCACCGGGGAGACCCGGCCGCAGGTCTTCAAGCAGTGGTTCCGCAACTTCATCGACGTGCGGGACGAGGACGCCGCCGAACGGTGCCTCCGCACCGCCATCGAGTTGGCACTGCCTCCACGGGACATCGCCGACATGATCTTCGCGGCCAGCACCGACCACATCTATCTTGATGCCGGGCATACGCTGGATTTCGCCAACAAGGCTTTCGAACTGCTCGATCACATCGGCTGGGAACACGCCAGCCAGACACTGACCAGCCTGGTCCACGGCATGGCGCGCGCCCGCCGCAGCCAGGAACTCAGCGCGTGGCGGCATCCCATCGATTTGGCCTCCTTGGTGTGGCAGGCCCGTGAGGAGCTTCCGGCGCTCTGCGAACAGGGGCGTAACGCCGCCGGCTGGGAGGATGCCGACGGCCTCGCGCGTGAAATGCTGGGCGAGACCCCATCAGACATCCTCGACGCCATAAAGGAGGCGATACGCTCCGGAGCGACTGCCAAACAACTGGGCTCTGCGGTTGCCTACGCCGCATTCCTGCGGATGGCGCACTTTCACGTGTCCAACGAGTTCGGCGACTGGGACACGGTGCACAACACGCTGACGGCGGCCAACGCCTTGCATCGCGCTTTGCAGCGCGCGCCGTCGGTGGAACTGCTGCGCGGAGTTTTTGACGTCGCCATGAGCATCTACCTGGACCGATTCCTGAACATGCCGGCCCAGCGCATACCCGAGACGGGAAGCGAGCCGCTGGACGGTGCCGCGCTGCCGGCGGAGCTCGGCGACTTGATGAACGTGCGTCAGCAGGTGGAGGAGGTATCGCATCTCGTGTCTCGCCACCTGACGGGCGGAGGAGACCCGGACGCGCTGATAGCGGCCCTGGGACACGCCATGCTTGCCGAGGACGCGGGTTTCCACTCATTCCAAATCGTGGATGCCGGATTGGCACAATACCACGAGCGACGGGGAACCGAATCTGGACGGCATGTGCTGATCGGCATGGCGCGTTACCTGGCGGCGCACGCGCCAACTTCGCGGGCCGTGGGCCAGACCTACCAGATCGCGTTGAGATTGCATCGGGGAGAAGAGCTCTTTCGGGAATAGCATATCGCATCGTGGCGACTTCCACGCCGATGTATAATCGCGCCAGCATTCCACATAACGCCAATCGATCAACTCAACCAATCCCATCCGATGCGGAGGTTCGACGATGCCCCATCCCAGCGAAATGTCCATTGACGATCTGCAGCGGATCGCCGACCATGCCGGCCTCGGCATGACCCGTGAAGAGGTCGAGGAAGTCAAACCCATCTATGATCTTTACGCTGGCTACGCGTACGAGCTCCACCAGATCGAGTTCGGCCCCACGGAAATGGTGGTCGAGTTCCGCCCCGACTGGCCGGAAGCGTAGCGCTTCCCACCACGGAGCATCCGGAGCACACCAAGGAGTGATTACCCATGGCAACCGCTGACCAGCGCCTTTATTTTCTGACCATCCACCAGGCGGGTGAGTTGATGCGCCGGGGCGAACTGTCGCCCGTCGAACTGACTCGCGCCTGCCTGGACCGCATCGCCGACACCGACGACCGACTGCACTCGTTCATCCTGCTGTTGGCCGACGAGGCCTTGGAGCAAGCCCGGGTCGCCGAGTCCGAAATGCTGCGCGGCGAATACCGCGGCCCAATGCACGGCATCCCCTTCGCCCTGAAGGACTTGTACGACACCGCCGGCGTACGCACCACGTCCGGCTCCCGCGTGGACATCGAGCGGGTTCCCACGGAAGACGCGACCACCACGGCCCGATTGAAGGAGGCTGGCGGCATTCTGCTGGGCAAGCTGGCGATGCACGAGTTTGCCCTGGGCGGCCCGGACTGGACCACGCCCTTTGAGCCGGCCTGCAACCCCTGGAACCTGAACCACATCACCGGCGGCTCCAGCAGCGGCTCCGGCTCGGCGGTGGCTGCCGGGCAGGCGTTGGGCGCGTTGGGCTCCTGCACCGGCGGCTCGATCCGCGGCCCGGCCTCTCTGTGCGGCATCGTGGGCCTGAAGCCGACCTACGGCCGTGTCAGCCGCTACGGCGTGGTGACGTTGAGCTGGTCTCAGGACCACGCCGGCCCCATGACCTGGACCGTCGAAGACACCGCGTACATGCTTCAAGCCATCGCGGGCCACGACCCCAGGGATCCGACGTCCAGCAAGGCTCCGGTACCCGACTACTCACGGTCGCTCCGGGAGGACATCCGCGGTGTGCGGCTCGGAATGCCGCGCCATTACTTCTTCGATCCCGACCCCAGCGTCAATCCAGAGGTCGTCGCCACCGTGGAGAAGGCGATCGGCGAGTTGGAGAGCCTCGGCGCAACCGTGCAGGAAGTATCCCTTCCCAGCCTGGACTACATCCGCGCGGCCAACTCGGTCATCATGGTGAGCGAGGCCTACGCTTACCATGAGCCCAACCTCAAGTCCCGGCCCGAGGAGTTTGGAGAGATCGTTCGCGGACGGTTCCGGGTCGGCGGCATGCTTTCGGCCGCAGACTACCTGCAGGCACAGCGCGTGCGGACCTGGGCGCGCCGGGAGTTTGCAGAGGTCATGCAGAACGTTGACCTGCTGGTGACTCCCACCATGACCCAACCCGCGGCGGCGTTCGAGGGATACGACCCGAGCAGCACCGCCCGCGGCCGCAGCTTCACCGCTCCGTTCAACGCCACCGGTCTGCCGGCGATTTCCGTGCCCTGCGGATTCACCGAATCCGGACTGCCCATCGGGATGCAATTCGCCGGCAAACCCTTCGACGAGCCGGGCGTTATCCAGGCGGCCTACACCTACCAGCAGCACGCGCGCTGGTACGAGCAGCGCCCGCCGATTTAGGCAGCGCCGATGGCGCCGCGCATCCTGGACGGAAGGTTTCGGTGAAGCGGAAACTGGCCCTGCGCCGCTGGTGGATTGCCGGCTTTACTATCGCGCTGGTGGTGGTTCGCATCTGCCTCGCTGCCGGCATGGAAATTTCCGGGACGGCGGAAGCGGATCGTAACAGCGCGCTGTCCGTGGTTACGGCCGCCTGGGACCTGCTGTCCCTGGGACTGGCCGTGACCACGGTTGTAGCATTCGTGCAGCATGGCCGGATCTTCAACGCGCGGGTGCCGACGGAATGAGACCTGGCATGGCACGGAGCGCGTACCGTGTATCGCCCCGCCCATCAGGTGCCGCGGCAGAAAACGACGATAAACGTAATTTGGAACGCTCCGAAGCGGTCAAGCGCTATCGATAAGGTTGAGCGGCCGGCTGCTTAATGGTAGGATACGGATGGCGATTTGTTGATTCAGATCGAGGAGGCTTTATCAATGGCATACGATGACCATGACATTGGATTGATGGCTCATCTGATGCGCCGGGCCGGTTTCGGCGCAAAGTACGATGAGCTTGAGGCCCGCGCGGCCAAGGGGTACGACGCAACCGTGGACGAGTTGCTGCACCCCGAACAACACGACCACGGGATGGACCTGGACATCGCAGAGCGGTGCTTCATCGAATGGAGCCACCAAACGCGGGGTCTGCCGGAGTACGTCGCCTTCCGGTTCATCAATTCCAGGAACCAGCTGGAAGAGAAGATGTGCCTGTTCTGGCACGGTATCCTGTGTACTGCCGACAGCAAGACCCAGAGTTACCCCTCGTCGTGGGATGAAATCGAGATGTTCCGCCGGTACGGCATGGGCAGCTTCCGCGAATTGCTGGTCGAGATATCCCGTGACCCGGCGATGATCTTCTTCCTGGACAATTGCCTGAGCCACAAGGGCGCCATCAACGAGAACTACGGCCGTGAGTTGCTGGAGCTGTTCTCCATGGGCGTCGGCATGGACGGTGAGTTCAACTACACCGAGGACGACGTCAAGGAGTGCGCTCGCGCCTTCACCGGCTGGACTATCGCCAACAACATCCCCGGCCAGCCCTATGGACGCTACTCCGGCAAGTTCGTCTACAACCCGGACGACCACGACGAAGGCGCCAAGACCTTCCTGGGCGAAACCGGCAACTTCAACGGCGAGGACGTGATCGACATCATCGCCAAGCAGCCGGCGACCGCCCGCTTCATTTCCCGCCACCTGTACAGCTACTTCGTGGCCGACGAAGCGCAGGTTCCGGCCTGGAGGGACACTCCGCCTCGGGACGTGGACACCATCAAGATGCTGGAGGAAGAGTACTTCCGCTCCGGCTACGATATCCGTTCCATGCTGCGGATGCTGTTCCATTCCGATGCTTTCAAGAACGCCCGCTTCCAGCGCGTGAAGAGCCCTATCGAAACCGTCATCGGCACCCTGCGGCTGGTGGGCGACTGGACGGAGCCCAAGCCCGGTTTCGAGTTCATCTTCGACGAGATGAAGCACATGGGCCAGGAGATCTACAACCCGCCGTCGGTGGAGGGCTGGCACACCGGTCACGAGTGGATCGATGGCGGCACGCTGGTGCACCGGATCAACTTCACTGCCGATTTCGTGGGTGATGTCCACCAGCCTGGCGTGAAGGAGATCATTGATCGCTTGGCGGACCAGGGCCCGGTCATCTCGCCGGAGGACATGGTGGACACCACCTGTCGGTTGATGGGCCACTACGAACTGGCTCCGGAGACCCGGGAGATGCTGGCAGGCAGCCTGGCCAAGGGCGGCACCCTGCATACCGACACCAGGGAGTTCGCCGACCGCGTCAGCGAGCTGCTGCAAATGATCGTTGCCACCAAGGAATATATCTACGCCTAGCCTGACTCTTACGGCTGGCGCAAAATCCGCAAGAAACGCGCAACCAATCCCACGGGAGGAAAAATCGTGACCGCTACGAAGAAAGATCCGGTCCTGGTAGTTCTGCAGATGTCGGGCGCCTTTGACGCCCTGAACACCATCATTCCTTACAACGACCCGTTGTACAAGGACTACCGCCCTCACCTGAAGGTGGAGGTCGAGGAAGTCCTGGCCATCGACGACAACGTCGGTTTCCACCCGGCGATGGCCCCCATCAAGGACATGTACGACGACGGAAAGGTCGCCGTCATCCAGGGCATCGGCTACCCGAACCCCATCCGCTCGCACTTCCGCTCCATGGACATTTGGCACACGGCAGAGCCCGCCAAGATGTCCACCGAGGGCTGGCTGGGCCGCGCGATCCAGGACCTTGACCCCAACAAGGAAAACGTCCTGACCGCCGTCAACTTCGGTCGTGGCCTCCCCCGCGCGCTGGCCGCGCCGGGCGTCTCCGTCGCCTCCGTCGGCAGTCTGGAGACCTACGGCGTGCTCACCGGCATCGATGGCGAAAGCCAGCGGGCCGAGGCGCTGGACATCTTCTCGCGCATGTATTCGCCCATGGTCGGCTCCGGCCCCATCAACGAGTACCTGTCCCAGACCGGCCTGGACGCCCTGAAGGGCGCCGACATCCTGCGCACCGCGCCGGAGATCTACTCCTCCAGCGTCGAGTACGGCGGGGACATGTTCTCCCAGTGGGTTAAGAACGTCGCCCAGGTGCATACCGCCGGCTTCGGCACCCGTGTCCTTTACACCGGCCTGAACCCCGGCGCCTTCGACACCCACGCCAACCAGCCCACCTCCTTCGCCAAGCTGTGGGGCGAGGTGTCCCGCGCGGTCAACGACCTGTACCAGGACCTCAAAGAGCACAATGCCAACGAAGAGGTAGTCATGCTCCTCTTCACCGAGTTCGGCCGGCGCGTGCAGGAAAACGGTTCCGGCACCGACCACGGCTCGGGCAGCGTGGCTTTCGTGATCGGCGACGGCGTCAAGGGCGGCCTGTACGGCGAGTATCCTTCGCTGGAGCCGGACAAGCTGGACGAGGGTGACCTGAAGTGGAACAACGACTTCCGGAGTACCTACGCCACCATTTTGGACAAGTGGCTGGATCTGGACGATCAGGAAATCCTGAAGGGTTCCTACGAGCAGTTCGACTTCATCAAGTAGTCGACCGCAACCCCTGTCCGTTACGCCGGCAGGAACGGACGCGAAGTAGGGGCAGGTTCACAACCTGCCCCTACACTGCGATTGCCGAGCGTGCGGAAACCGACGGCGTGAAATTTGGAAGGTGAAATATGGTTACTGCGACTGAGATCGCGCCGGTAACGTTTCAATACAGCCACACCATAGGCCGACAGGAAGTGCGCAGCGGCAACGGGTTCTTCAACCCGGTGGCCATCACGCGCGACGACAGCGGAATGCTGTACGTGTTGAGCCGCGGGACGGAAACCCCGGCCTTTTTCCCGTGCAAGCGCGTCACCGTCTTCAATCCTGACGAGCAGGAAGTGGTCGCCGAGTTCGGTCAGAAGATTCCCCCCGAAGACGCCGACGAAACCACGCCCAACGGTTCGTTCATGTGGCCGACTTCAGTGGCGCTGGACAGCCAGGGCATCGCCTACGTGGCGGACGAATGGCTGAACCGGATCTCCGTCTATGACCAGGAACGGGGCAACTGGATCGGCATGTGGGGCATTCCCGGCTCTGCCGAGGGCGAGATCAACCGACCCGCGGGCCTGGCCTTCGACAAGGACGACAACCTGTACGTCGTGGAGAGCCGGAACCACCGGGTGTCGGTGTTCACCAAAGACGGCCAGTTCAAGTTCGGTTGGGGTCGCAAGGGCACCGGTGATGGCGAGTTCGATCACCCCTGGGGCATCGAGATTGACCACAACGGCGACGTCTACGTTGCCGACTGGCGGAACGACCGCATCCAGAAGTTCGCTCCCGACGGCACCTTCCTGATGAAGTTTGGCACTTCCGGCGACGGCGAGGGCGAGTTCAGCCGGCCCACCGGCGTGGCCGTCGATAGCGATGGTCACATCTTCGTCACCGACTACCGCAACGACCGCGTGCAGGTGTTCCGCTCTAACGGCAGCTATATCACCACCATGCGCGGGCAGGCCACCCTCTCCAAGTGGGGCGCCGAGCGCGTGTACCTCGACCCCACCATCGTGCGGGCCCGTGAGCGCGCCCTTGACCTCTCGGAACGTGAGGGCGCTTTCCAGGGTCCTATCGCCGTTGAGGTGAGCGACGACGGCCGAGTGTTCGTGCTGGAGGCTCCCCGCCACCGGGTGCAGGTCTTCAGCAAGCAGACCGCGATGTTCGCCGGCGAACTCTGATCACCAGCAACGGCAAGGCAATAGTCAGGCCACGGCGTCGCAGCTGTGGCCTTTCTTCTGGCATGTTTGCCGACCGGTCAGAGCGAATAGATACAGTCACGCGCTCCCCAGGAACACCTGGGTCAGTATGTCGGTTTCCCGGATCGACTCCGGCGTGCCGTTGTGGACGACGGTTCCCTTGTCCAGCACGTAGGCGCGGTCCACGATGTCCAGCACGCCCTTGATGTTGTGCTCCACCACCATGATGGTGGTGTCAAGGCGTTCGCTGATTTCCGCAACCTTCTCGAACACCTCCTTGACGATAATCGGCGCCAGGCCAAGAGTCGGCTCGTCCAGCAGCAGCAGCTCCGGTGACGCCATCAATCCGCGCCCCAGGGCCAGCATCTGCTGCTGACCGCCGGACATCGCGCTGGCCATGTCCTTGCGCTTTTCATAGAGCACCGGGAACAGTTCCATCACTGCATCGAGCCGGTTCGCCTTCTCCGTCCGGTCGCTCAGGTAGATGCAGCCCATCTCGAGGTTCTCGATGATGGTCAGGTGGGTGAACACCCGCCGGCCCTGGGGCACAAAGGCGATGCCTTCCTTGACGATCTCGTGGGTGGCGGCGGCGAGAGGTTGCTGGCGCCAGTACACCCGGCCGGAAACCACCGGCGCCAGCCCCATGATGGCTTTGAGCACGGTGGACTTGCCGGCACCATTGGGTCCCATCACCGCCACTACCTCGCCCTTCTGGACGCCCATGGATACGTCGTCCAAAGCACGGACCGCGCCGTACTCAACGGATATGCCTACCAGCTCCAGCAGCGGGGCGTCACCGTTGCCATCGGCGTGACCTGCGGTTTGCACCGACGC
This sequence comes from Dehalococcoidia bacterium, assembly GCA_965207585.1. Taxonomy (GTDB): domain Bacteria; phylum Chloroflexota; class Dehalococcoidia; order Lucifugimonadales; family UBA3495; genus Bin87. The sequence continues at coordinate 2,116,321 of CBDBMT010000003.1, forward strand.
TAACGCCATCATGCCCCCAGGTAGGCCTCAATCACTTCGGGGCTGCCCAGCACCGGCTCCACGTCGCCGGCGGCCAGCAGCGTGCCGCTGTCCAGCACGATGATCCGGTCCGACAGTTCGCGCACGATGTCCATGTTGTGGGACACGAACACGATGGTGTAGCCGTCAGTGCGCATCTGCTTCATGATGTCCTTGACCCGCTCCAGCATCTGCGGGAACAGTCCGGCAAAGGGTTCGTCGAAGAGGTAGGTCTGGACGTCCATGGCCATGGCGCGACCGATTTCCAGCAACTTGCGCTGACCGTAGGACAGTTCCATGGCCAGAGAGTCTCGCTTCTCCCACATACCCACCGATTCCAGGATTTCCTGGGCTTTGCGGCGCTTGGCCGGGCGGACTCGCTCGACCAGTGATGGGAACAGTGATCGTTCGGTCAGCACCACCATGATGTTGTCCCAAACGGTTATCTGGTCGAAAAGCCGGACTTCCTGGAAGGTGCGCGTCAACCCGTGTTCCGGCGTTTCATGGGCATGCACGACGCGCAAGCCGACGCCGTCGATGATGACCATCCCGCCGTCCAACGGCAGCACGCCGCTGAGCAGGTTCACCAGCGTCGACTTGCCGGAACCGTTGGGCCCGACGATGCTGGTGGTGCCCTGACGCGGGATGGACAGGCTCAACTCGTCCACGGCGCGCACCGCGCCGAAGCGCTTGGAGATGCTCTCGGTTTGCAGTGCCAGCGCTTCGTTACCCGTGGTCATAGACGATACCTCCCCACCAGTCCCTGGGGGCGGAACAGCATCAGCAGCACCAGGAGTATTCCCAGTACCACCTGGCGCGCCTGGCCGGTGTACTCCGTGGGAACGAAGGTCAAAAACCGCATGCCCTCCTCCAGCAGTACGAACGCCATCGCGCCCAGCAAGGATCCCCAGATGGTTGCCAGCCCGCCCAGGATGACGATAGACACCAGCAGAACCGACTCGAGGAGGATGAACGAGTTGGGGTCGATGAACGTGGTCCAGCTGGCGAAGAGGCCGCCGGCCAACCCGGTCATCATCGCCGAAATGACCCAGACCGCCAGCTTGAAGTGCGTAGCCCGGTAGCCGAACACCTCGATGGCCTGCTCGTCCTCCCGGATGGCGGTCAGGACTCTGCCGAAGGACGACGTGGTGATGAACCACGATATCAGCATCACCAGGGCCAGGAACGCCAACGCCAGCAGCAGGAACTCGACCTCTCCGTCGAGCACCCAGTTGCCGATCTGCGGCCGCGCGATCTCATGGATCCCGAAGGCTCCCCGTGTGACGCTGCGCAGATTCAGGAACACGTTGAAGGCGATGATGGCGAAACCGAAGGATACCAGCACGAAAATGTCGTCGCGGAACCGGTTGAAAACTATGCCGACCAAGAGAGCGGCCAACCCGGCCAGCCCGATGCACACCGGCAGCACTGCGAAGAAGGGCCAGCCGAAGGTGGGTATCGCCTCCGTCCGCAGTTGCTCGTAAGCGGGGTCCGAAGTCAGGATCGCCATGGTGTAGGCGCCCAACCCGAAGAAGCCAATGTGTCCGACGGATAGCAGGCCGGTGAAGCCTACAACCAGGTTAAGGCTCACCGCCAGGATCGCCCAGATGGCGAAGACTGTCAGCACGATTACAGCAAACCCGGCGCCCTGCCACAGCATGAACGCGATCGCCCACCCAATGACGAACAGGTTTGCCCATAGCTCGATGTTGCCGCGGGCGCTGCGGACCAGATCGGCCGGGTTTCGGGCGAGACGGGCGAACTCGCGGACGCCCTCCAGGTTTACCGGCACGGGATCACCTTCTCGGAATGAGACCCTGCGGCCAGAAGGACAGGAACAGGATCAGCAGTATGAATGAGATCGCATCTTTCCATTCGCCGGCCAGGTCCCAGATGCCGAACTGTTCCACCAATCCCAGCACGAACCCGCCCACTATCGCCCCGTAGAGGTTCCCGATGCCTCCGACCACCGAGGCGATCCAACCCTTCAATAGCAACAGCAGTCCCATGCGGGGCTGCACGGCGGTATCGTGGCCGGTGAGAATGCCGGCCATTGCGGCATAAATCGCGCCGATGAAAAACACGACGGCAATGATGGCAGTGGTGTTGATGCCCACCACCTTGGACACCTCTTCGTCGTCGCCGATGGCCCGCACCGCGCGCCCGAAGGAGGTCAGCTTCAGCAGGAACCACATGCCGGCGAAACCGGCAAAGGCCACGCCGATGGCGAACACGTTGAAGCCCTTGATGCGCGCGCCGGCGATGTTCCACGGGGCGCTGCCAAAGGCATCGGGCAGCGGCCGGGGCGCGCTCTGAAACACAATGACGATGAGCGCGGCAATGGCCAGCAGGATGCCCAGGGACGCCACGAGCATGATCAGCGGGGAGCGGGCCCGCTCCCGCATGTAGACGTAGAGCCCGCGGTATAGAGCCAGTCCCACGCAGCCGGCCAGCAGGCACGATACTGCCCAACTGAGGTACAGGCCCGACTCCGGCGCTCCCGACAAGAGGTATCCGCACCACGCGCCCAACGCCGCAGCCGGAACGGCAGCAATCAGAGCGACGACGGTTGGGTTGACCCGTGAGTCCACTGCGTGAGCAACTCTTTGAGCGATCACGATGGCAACGGCTGCCGTAGCTAATCCCACCGTCGGGCTCAGAGTGAGGTGCAGGTGCTCCGGGTACGAAAGCACCGCCGCGGTGTACACGCCCGTGGCCACGCCGACAGCAACGAAGCCGACGCGGATTGCCGCTGGGCTGACGCGCCCGCGCAGACGTGGTTCCAATGTGGTGTGCAAAGTCCAGGCGACTACGCCGGCGACCACGAGTCCGAAGACCACGTTTACCGGGATGCTGTTGATGTCCAGGCGGCTGCCCAATGACGGGTCGGTGCGCAGGTAAAAGACGCCATAGGCTCCCAGCGCCGCCGCCGCTCCGTAATAAAGGTCGAAGAACCAGACCGTGCTGTAGACCAGCGTGAAGCCCATGGCCAGCAGGGCGTAGACGGCGCCAACGGCCAGTCCGTTGAACGCGAATTGCAGGGCTTGGGGCGGCGCTTGCCCGATTTTCCAGGCGATGTAGCCCAGGGCGAGGGCCGTCAGCAGGGCGGCAAGGAGCCGCGTGCCTGGAACATTGATTAACCTGGGGAGCCCGCGGGCGCTTTCGCGATTGCCAGCCAACGAAATCCTCGCCAGTCTCAGGAGTCACAAAAGTAAGTTATAGCAGGCGCAATCATAGCACAAAGGGCCGGCCGAATAGCCACGGCCAGCCCTTTGCTGTGGATGATCCAGGTGGTGGAGCGGCTAGGGCGTGGGAGCCTGGCCCAGCACCACGTAACCCAGGTTGTCATCGTTGCGTTCAGACAACGGAAGTATCTCCACGACCACGTTGCTGAGGCCGGCGAGATCGCCGTACTCGTCGAAACTGTAGTTGTCGCCGATGGCGCCGCTGCGGGTCAGGCCATTCAGGCAGTCCCGGAAGCCGTCGGCATCCTGGTCGTCGCCGGTCTGCGCCAGGCACTCCGCGGCGATGTACACGTCGTCATACGCCGAGGCCTGGAACCAGGGAATGGTGGCGACGTTGCCGTAGCGGTTCTCGAAATTTTCGAGGAACGCAACACCGGCCGGCGTGGAGAGCTCGGGGTTGGGGATAATCGCCTTCATGCCGGTCGCCGCTTCGCCGGCGATGCGCAGCGCCTCGGGGCCCGTGGCGACGGTCTCGGAGTAGATGGGACCTTCGTACCCCAGTTCCCGAAGCTGCTTCATGATGGTTCCGGCGGAGAACTCCTGCTGCGCCGCCAGATAGATGCCGTCCGGCTGGGCCGCGATGAGCTTGGTGAGCTGGCTGCGGAAATCGGTGATGTCCGAGGTGTAGCCCTCGCTGGCGACCACATGGCCGTCCAACTCCTCCAGGCGGGCCACGGTGGTGCGGCGGGCGCCCTCCGCATAGTCGGTGGACTCCGTGATAGTAGCCAGGTGGTGGACGTCGTCAGCGATCAGGGTGTTGCCAGTGTCGATGCCCAGCTGATTGTCGTTGATTGCGGTGCGGAAGATGTAGTCGCCGGACATAGCAATGTCGGGGCTGGTGGCCGACGCTGACAACATGATCACGCCTTCCGATTCGGCCAGCGGGGCCGCTCCCAGCATCGCCCCGCTGCAGGTCGTGCCCAGGATGATCTTGACCCCGTCGACGTCGGTCAGCTTGTTGTAGGCGGTGATGGCGTCCTGGGCGGCGCACTTGGAGTCCTCGGGAATCAGCTCCAGCATGCGTCCGTTGATGCCGCCGGCCGCGTTGATCTCCTCCACGGCCAGTTGCTTGGCCTGGATGATCGGGTTGCCGTAGGTCTCGGCCGGGCCGGTCAGGGCATCCATCGCGCCGATGCGGAAGGGTTCCTGCGACACGGGAGCTGTGGCCGGCTGCGCAGCGCTGACGGCGGCCGGGCTGCCGGCCTGCCCCAGGATGCGGTAGCCCTGGTTATCCTCGGTGCGCTGGTCCAGCGGCAGAACCTCCACTACGGCGTTGGCCAGGCCGACCACTTCGCCGTCGGCGTCGAAGCTGTAGTTCTGCCCGATGGCGCCGGTCCAGGTGATGTTGTACATGCAGTCCCGGAACCCGGCGGCGTCCTGGTCGTCGTTGGTCTGCTTCAGGCACTCGGCGGCGATGTACACGTCGTCGTAGGCGGAACCGAGATACCAGGGCAGCGTGATGTAGTCATAGCGGGCCCGGAAGTTTTCCAGAACTTCCTGGGCCTTGGGATTGGCTGGGTCCAGTTCGGCAGTAACGGCCTTCAGGCCCGTGGCGGCGTCGCCGGCAACTTCCAGAGCGGTAGCGCCCACCGGGACGATTTCGGAGTAGAGCGGCCCCTCGTAGCCCAGCTCCCGGACCTGCTTGACGACAGTGCCGCCGGAAAATTCGGCCTGGGCGGCGACGTGGATGGCGTCAGGGTTGGCGTTGATGATCTTGGTCAACTGGCTGCGGAAATCAGTCACGTCGGAGGCGTAGCGTTCTTCGGCTACTATCTCTCCACCCAGCGAGACGAAGTGCTCGGCAGTGGTGCGGCGCACGCCTTCGGCGTAGTCGGTGGTCTCGGTGATAGTCGCCAGACGCCGATGGCCGTCGGCCCAAATCACGTTGCCGGTGTCGATGCCCAGATGCAGGTCGTTCATCGAGGTGCGGAAAATGTAGTCGCCAGCGTGGGCAATGTCAGGGTTCGTTGCCAATCCGGAGAACAGGATCACGCCGTCCGCCTCAGCCAGGGGAGCCGCGCCCAGCATGGCGCCGCTGCACGAGGTTCCGAGGATAATCTTGACGCCGTCAACGTCGGTGAGCTTGTTATAGGCCGTGATGGCGTCCTGAGCCGAGCACTTGGAGTCTTCCGCGATGAGTTCCAGCATCCGGCCGTTGATGCCGCCGGCGGCGTTGATTTCGTCCGCGGCCAGCTGCTTGGCCTGCAGGGCCACGTTGCCGTAAGTTTCGCCAGGGCCGGTGAGGGATTCCATCACGCCGACCCGGAAGGGCTCGTCGGACATGGCGGGAGCCGGGGTGGGTTGCTCGGCAGTCCCGCCGGTAGTCCCGCCGGCCGGCTGCTGGGCCGGGGTAGCGGGCTGTTCCGGAGCGGCGGGCGCTGCCGGAGCCTCTCCGCCGCCGCCGCACGCAGCGACAATTGCGAATAATGCTGCAACGGCGATAACAACGGTGCAATTCTTGAGTATGTTGCGCATATACTACCTCCCGAAATCTCGGCTTGGTCTGATGAGGCGGATGTTGCTTTTTATAAACATCCCAACAACAGGCAAAAGGCTGGGACTTTGCAGAACGGCTCCCGCACCGTCGCTTAAATTCCACACAAGCGACGCAGGCCGTACACACCAAAATGGCTCCCCCGGCAGGATTCGAACCTGCGACCTAGCGGTTAACAGCCGCCCGCTCTACCGCTGAGCTACAGGGGAGCAAAGCACTGGGACAAGTCAACCAGCGTGATTTGATTTTAGCATCCCCGCACAAAACCGGCAAGGCGCGCTGCGTCGGCGGTTGCGGGGTGGATGGCCCGCGAGCGCTCCCGTCGACCGGATTTGCGCCCCCTTTCCATAGACGGACGCCGTTGTTATCATTGCGCAACAGGCGCCGAATCCAACGATGGATAGGGAGGACATTATGGGTTACACGCCGAGAAATCTGGGACACGTCAACATTTTCGTACGGAATGCGGAAAAGGCGCGGGACTGGTACGAGGACCTGCTGGGGCTGCACACCTACGGGTTTTTCCCGGGGCGGGCGGCGTTCATGTCCGCCGACCTGGGGAACTCCCACGAGATCGCCCTGACCGAGGTGGGCGAGAACGCCATGGGTCCGCAGGGCGGGCAGGTCGGCCTCAATCACATGGCCTGGTACATGGAGAGCCTGGACGACCTCAAGGAACTGTATTACCGGGTCAAGGAGAAGAACATTCCCATAGACCGCGTGTCCGACCACGGCCATGCCATCGGCATCTACATCCGCGACCCCGACGGCAACGGCATCGAGCTGTCCTACGAGATGCCGCGTGAGGAGTGGGGCCACGACGAGAGCGGCTACATGATCGGCGGCACGGAGAAGGGGCGGATGCCAGGCCCGTGGGACGAAGAGCTGGCCGCGCAGGCCGCGCTCATGGGAGCGGCGCACTAGATTCCAAGCCAATAACCCGTCATTCCGGCGAAAGCCGGAATCCAGAATGCACGACGGGTGCAAAACTGTAGGGGCGAATAACCATTCGCCCCTACAGTTTTCCCATTCCCGGATCTAAACGCCTACTTGAAGTGGGGCATGACCTCGTCGCTGATTAGACGCAGCGAATCCTTCACACGGTCGTAGGGGATGCGGCCGCCGTAGTTGACTTCCATAACCACGCCGGTTGCGCCGAAGTCCTCCTGGTATCCCTTGAACCGCTCGACGATCTCGGCCGGCGTACCGAACACCACCCGCTGGCGCAGCACGTCCTCGTAGGGCGTGTTGGCGGTGCGGCGGATGCGCTCGGCGGTTTCCTCGCTGGCGGCGGTTTTCACCAGCTCGCTTGCCGCATATTGGATGGCGGACATCGCGCTGGCCTGCGGCTCGGAGCGGGCCTGCTCGGTGGTCTCGGCGGCGTACACGGGGATGCGGACGGCTATGTCGGCGGGCCCGGTGTATCCGGATGCGGCTCGGGCCTCCTCGTAAGAGGCGATGCGCTCCTGCAACTGCTCGCGACCGGTGTTGGCGCTGACGAAGATGGGATGCCCCATCTTGCCGATGAGCGGGAAGGTGTCCTCGCCGGCCACGGCCACCCGCACCGGAGGGTAGGGTTGCTGGTAGGGCTTGGGAACCACCGCGACATCTTCGTAAGAGTGGAACTGGCCGTCGTAGGAGAACTGGTCGTTGTTCCAGGCCTGCATGATGATGTCCAGGGCTTCCAGGAACCGCGGGCGGCTCTCTGAGTAGGGGATGTTGTAGCCCTGGTAGTACTTGGTCAGGCCGCTGCGCCCGATGCCGAATTCGAAGCGGCCCTTGCTGATGTGGTCGACGGTGGCGGCCTCCTCAGCGACGCGGAGAGGGTTGGTCAGCGGGAGAACCTGCACCGCAAGGCCGGTGCGGATCCGTTCCGTGCGGGCCGCGATGGCGCTGGCGATGACCATGGGCGAGGCCAGGACGGCGCGTTCGGGACTGAAGTGATGCTCGGCCAGCCACACCGTGTCGAAACCCATGGCCTCGGCGTCGGCGATTTGGGCAAAGGACTCGTCGAAAGCCTCGGCCTGGGTGCGGTTTTCGCCGATGTGGAAATCGGTGAACATGCCAAAATTCATGGGTTCCTCCCTGGTGCAGCGTCTCGGCGCACATCCGAATTATAGGGCTTGACCTCGTGAACGTCATCTGAACCGAAGAACGGCGTCTCCGTGGTCACCGTCCGTTGGGCAGTGCAGGGCTGCCTATGCGAACCACAGCCGGTTGCCGCCCTTTTCAACCGCCCACACGTTCCATTATGCTGGCGCGAGTGTACGGACCAAGAAGACCAGTCAAATGCAGGTGAGACCATGAAATACGATGTGATCGTGATTGGGGCCGGTTCCGGAGGCTGCACCGTAGCCTCCCGGCTGGCGGAGGATGCCGACCGCTCCGTCCTGTTGCTGGAGGCGGGGCCCGACTATCCCGAGTACGAGCTTTATCCCGACGACCTGAAGTACGGCTACAAGCCCGACGCTTCAGCCCAGGGCGCGCCGCACAACTGGACCTGGTGGGCCCAGGGCTCTCCGGAGCAGACCGAGATGCTGCCGGCGCCGCGTGGCAAGGTTGTGGGCGGAACCAGCGCGATCAACGGGCAGGTGCTGCTGCGGGGCGTACCCGAGGACTACGACGGCTGGGCTGCCGAAGGCAACGAAGAGTGGTCGTTCATCAACGTCCTGCCGTACTTCCGCAAGATGGAAACGGATTTGGACATCAGCGACGACTTCCACGGCTCGGAAGGACCGATACCGGTGCGGCGTTTCCCGCGCCAGGAGTGGCTGCCCTTCCAGGCGGCTTTCGTCCAGTCCTGCATTGAGGCGGGCTACCCTGAAGACGCGGACATGAACAGCCCCGACTCCGGCGGCGTGGGTCCAATCCCCATGAACAACCCCGAGGGCGTCCGCATGAGCACCGCGCTGACCTTCCTGCGAGAGATGCGGCACCGCCTGAACCTGACGGTGCGGCCCAACGTGGTGGTGCGGCGCATCGTATTCGAGGGCAATCGCGCCGTCGGTGTCGAAGTGGAGAGCGGCGGGGAGGTATTCCTCATGGAGGCCGATCAGATCGTGCTCTGCGCCGGCGCCATGGCCTCGCCCCAAATCCTGATGCTGTCGGGCGTCGGGCCGGCGGACCACCTGCGCGAGATGGGCATTCCCGTCGTCCACGAGCTGCCCGGCGTGGGCCAGAACCTGCGGGACCATCCCATCGTCGCCGTCATCTGCAAGGTGCTCGACGACCACGAGCAGGATCCGCTGGCGCCGCGCACCCAGACGGCCCTGCGTTACACCGCTACGGGCTCGCCGGACCGCAACGACATGCAGATCACGGCGTCCTCGTTCTCGACCCCGATTGGCGGGGCAGACCCCTTCGAGCCGGGCGGCGTGCGCATCCAGTGCATCCTGGAACTGGCCGACGGAGCGGGAGAGGTTCGACTGTCCGCGAACGACCCCCACGTGCAGCCGTCGCTCAACTACCACTACCTGGAGGAGGAGCGGGACGTGGAGCGTCTGCGGGAGGCGGTGCGCATCAGCGTCGACCTGCTGGAGCACAACGCCTTCGGTTCCATCGTGGAAGAGATACAGCAGCCCGCCCCCGAGGACCTGGCGTCGGACGAAGCTCTCGACAACTGGATGCGACGGACCGTGTTCAACACCACCCATGCCTCGGGCACCTGCAAGATAGGGCCGTCCAGCGACCCCATGGCGGTAGTTGACCAGCGCCTGAACATTCATGGGTTGGAGGGCATCAAGGTGGCGGACGCCTCGGTGATGCCCAACGTCATCCGCGCCAACACAAACTGCACCACCATCATGATCGGCGAACGCTGCGCCGACTGGGTCAAAGCGGGGCAGTAACCGGAACCGCGACGCAATTGCCGGACGCCCGCCCGAGGTCTGCACGGCGGGCGTCTCGTTTGACAGCAGCAGACAAGGAGACACGAACGCCATGAAGTGGGAATACTGGGTCGACAAGATGCCCATCAGGTCCGGAGGGTTCTTCGGGAACGGCCCGATGAACGTCGACGCAGTTGACGAGGCGTTTCTGAACGAACGTGGCGCGGCAGGGTGGGAACTGGTGTCCGCGATGCCCCTGTTCATCCCCCAGAATCCCACCGACTGCTTCGTGTATTACTATTGGAAACGACCATTGCCAAGCAGTTGACGACGCACCACTTTGGGCAGGGTCAGCGCATGTCGACAGGGGCCTGTACCGAAGCGTTTTCTTGACATCGCATGGGGCGATACGTAGTATTGCGATTATAGTGAATCGGATTCTTTAGTTCTTTCGTGAGCGATCGAATCTTCCTCTGTGGGAGGTACAACAATGACGAATCGCGAAGAAATTGCATTGATGGGTCACCTGATGCGGCGCGCCGGATTCGGCGCGACCCACGAGGAGTTGGCGGAAAAAACCGGCCACGGGTACGATGCCACGGTTGAGGATCTGCTGAACCCTGAGCAGTTCGAGCCGGTTGACGAAGAGCTGCTCTACCGGTTTATGCCCGGCTATGAAGGGGCGCTGGGGCCGCCGCTCAACCAGGCGGACTGGGTTTACCGCATGGTCAACACGGAACGGCCGCTGGAAGAGAAGATGGCGCTGTTCTGGCACCAGCTCTTCGCCACGGGAAATTCCAAGGTGGACAACCCACCGGAACTCACCCAGCAGATTGCCATGTTCCGGCGCTGTGGCCTCGGGAAGTTCCGCGACATCCTCCTGGAGCTCGCCCAGAACCCCGCCATGATTTTCTGGCTGGACAACAACGGCAACCATCGCGGCGCGATCAACGAGAACTGGGGCCGTGAGTTGCTGGAGTTGTTCTCCATGGGGGTGGGCAACTACTCCGAGGACGATATCAAGGAGGCCAGCCGCGCCTTCACCGGCTGGACCATCGGGCCGAAGATTCCGCGTAATCCGCTAGGCCGCTTCTATTGGAACTTCGAGTACCGGCCTGAGGACCACGACGACGGCGAAAAGACCTTTCTGGGACACACGGGCAACTTCAATGGGCAGGACATCATTAACCTGGTTGTTGAGCAGCCGGCCACCGCCCGCTTCCTGTCGCGACACCTCTACAACTTCTTCGTCGCCGACGAGCCTCAGGTTCCCAGCTGGAACATCACGCCGCCCAACGACCCCGACGCCATCGACCAGTTGGTGGCTGCATATAACGAGTCGGACGGCGACATCCGCTTCATGCTGCGGGTCCTGTTCAACTCCGACTTCTTCAAGGCAGCCCAGTTCAGCCGGGTCAAGAGCCCGGCGGAATTGGTGATCAGCACCGCCCGTCTGGCGGGCAACTTCAGCCAACCGCGCCCCGGTTTCAACTCGCTGGCTTTCGAGTGCGCTTACCAGGGCCAGGAACTGCTGAACCCGCCCAGCGTCGAGAGCTGGCACACCGGCAGCGAGTGGATTGACGGCGGCGCGCTGGTGCGCCGGGTCAACTTCGCGGCCGGCCTGTTGGGAGACGTGTCGCTGCCGGGTGTGCGGTCCATGGTGGATTCGCTGCGGGACCGCGGGAACGTGAGCCCTGACGATCTCGTAGAAGCCTGCCTCGAGCTGGTGGGCCCGCTGGAAGTCAGCGACGGCACGCGAGCCGAGTTGCTGGATCAGGCCCGCAGCGACGGTGACCTTCGTTGGGACACTCAGGACGACATCGCGCGGTCCGAACAGCGGGTCGGCGTGATGCTGGCCCTGATCGCCGCGTCGCGGGATTTCCAGTTCGCATAGACTACTACCATCGGAATTAGCTGGAGCGGGCGCCCGATAGGTTGGCCCGCTACGCACGGAGGAACAACATGACAACGACGACTAAAGATCCGGTGGTGGTGGTTCTGCAGATGACCGGAGCCAACGACTACCTGAACACGGTCATTCCCTACACCAACGGTCACTACCACGACGCCCGGCCCAAGGTCGGTATCCCTGCCGACAAGGTGATACCCATCAATGACGAGTTGGGGTTCAACCCGCAGATGGGACGCATCAAGCAGCTGTGGGATGAGGGCAAGGTTGCCATCATCCACGGCATCGGCTATGAGAACTCCCCGCGGTCGCACTTCCGCTCCATGGACATCTGGCACACCTGCGAGCCGGATATCGTCGGAACCGAGGGCTGGGCCGGCCGCGTCATCCGCGATCTCGACCCGCGCGGCGAGAACGTGCTCAAGGGCGTGAACTTCGGCCAGGGTTTGCCTCGGGCGCTGGCGCTGCGCGGAACGCCCATCACGTCCGTGTCCAGCCTGGAGTCCTATGGCGTGCTGTCCAGCGTTCCCGTTGAAGCCGAGCGCGACCAGCTTCTTGACCGGTTCGCCCGCATGTACTCTCCCACGGTCGGCACCGGCGCGGTAATGGACTACCTGGGCCAGACTGGGCGCGATGCTCTCAAGGGCGCTGACATCATACGGTCCGCTCCGGAACAGTACTCGTCAACGGTCGAGTACGCCGACACCCCCATTGCGAAATACCTGCGGGACATCGCCCAGGTCTACCTGGCCGACCTCGGCACGCAGCTGTTTTACACCCAACACGGCAGCTTCGACTCGCACTTCAACCAGCCGCCGATGCACACCAAGCTGTGGACCGACATGTCCAGCGCCATCGGCGACTTCTTCGACGACCTGGCCGAACACGACGCCGGCGACAACCTCATCATGGTGCTCTTCACCGAGTTCGGACGTCGCGTCAAGGACAACGGCACCGGAACCGACCACGGCGCGGGCGGCGCAGCCTTCGTGATCGGCAACCAGGTCAAGGGCGGCCATTACAGCGCGTATCCCTCCCTGCGGCCAGAGGATCTGACCCAGGGCGACCTTGAGCCCAACTACGACTTCCGCGGGCTCTACGCCACCGTGATTGAGAAGTGGCTGGGCCTGGATTCGGTGCCCATCGTAGGCGGCAACTTCGAGCAGCTGGACTTCGTGTAGGGTGACTGGATTCCCGCTTTCGCGGGAATGACGGGAAAAGGGACGCAACAGGGAGGGAGGTCTACCATGCTAACTACAGTGGCCGCTGGCCGGGTTTTCGACTATAGCTACTGCATCGGCATGTACGGCATGTCCGGTCAGGGCTTCTGGTCGCCCCAGGACTTTGCGCTGGCCGGCGATACGATGTACGTGCTGAGCCGCGGCGCCGAGGAACTCGGTCAGCGCGTCAGTCGCGTGACTTTGGATCACCAGTTCCTCGGGCAGTTCGGCGCTTTCGGCCGTGGCGACGGTCAGTTCGTTTGGCCGCGCTCCATCGCGCTGGACGACGACGGCAATGTGTACGCCTCCGACGACTTCCTGAACCGCGTGTCGGTCTTTGACCCCGAGGGAGGGTTCCTTTCGTGCTGGGGCGAGGGTGGAGACGGCGACGGCCAGATGAACGGCCCCTGCGGGATGGCATTCGACGCTGCGGGCAACATTCTGGTGGTCGACAGCCAGAACCACCGGGTGCAGAAGTTCACCAAAGAAGGCAAACACCTGGGTTCGTTTGGCAAGCAGGGCGACGGCGACGGCAAGTTCAACCTGCCGTGGGGCCTGTGCCTGGACGACGCCGGCAACGTGTACGTCGCGGACTGGAAGAACAACCGGGTGCAGAAGTTCGACGCCGACGGGAACTTCGTGCAGAAGTTTGAGGCCTCGCCCGTCTCCGGCGTCGGCGACCTGCACGGCCCTACCGGTGTTGCGGTCGACTCCGAGGGCGACGTGTACGTCACGGACTGGGGCAACCATCGCCTCCAGGTGTACGCTCCCGACGGTCGCTTCATCGCCACGCTGGTGGGCGACGCCCAGGAACCGTCACCGTGGACGCAGACGTACATCGACGCCAACCCGGATATCATCAAGGCGCGCCGGCGGGTCAACCTGGAACCTGAGTGGCGGTTCCGCCGGCCCGTGGCCGTGCGCGTGGACGAGAACGACCGAATCTTCGTCCTGGAGGCGAACCGCCATCGTGTCCAGATCTACGACAAGGTCAAGGACTACGAGGAGCACCCGCTGAACCTGTAGTCGATACCGATCAGCCGGTTTCCATGCAGGGGCGAATGATTATTCGCCCCTGTTATTTTCGCCATTGCCGTTAGCGTCATGACCGTTGGCGCGGTTGACGACGATCTCGCTCAGTTCCATGACGCGGGCGGTCAGCTCGGCGCTGCGCTCGTGCTCAGCGCGCAGCATGGCCATCATCTCTTCTCTTTCTGCCTGTTGAGCCTTCCGGTCCGCATCGCGAACTTTCCGCTCTTCTTCCCTAACCTTCCGCTCTTCCTCCCTAACCTTCCGCTCTTCCTCACGTTCCTGGTTGCGCGCCTTTTCCGCCTCCTGGTTGCGGAGGAATTGCCAGATCGTGAAAATCATATCGAACCCTCCGAAAAACCCCATTGCCGCTATGGCCGCAGCCGTGTTGATGATCGCCGCTGTGACCAAGTCGGAAAGCATCCGGCTGTCCGAATTATACGCCCAAATCGTGAGAGCAAGAGAGGCGGCCCCGGCGGAGACGGTCGCAATCACGTAGATAGTGGCGGCAACGAAGAAAAGCCTGCTCATTACGTTCGGGGACGCTGCGGTGGACCTTCGTTTCGTCCCATTAGCAAGTATACATCGCAGGTTTCAGACAGCGGCGATCCCGCTGTCAGGTCATACTCCGGCAGCCCTGCGCTATAATGCTGCCATCCCAACCCGCAGTAACGCCGACCGCATCGGGAGGAACCCCATGACCCAGCAAGCCACCAGGATCGACGCTGACCGCACCGCCGTCCTGATCATGGACTTCCAGCAGCGCATCATCGCCAACGTTGCCGCGGAGCCGGTAGCCGTGGTTGAAAACGCGGCCAAGGCTCTTGCTGGCGCCCGTGCGGCCGGCATCCCTGTGATCTACGTCGTGCATCGCGGCGGTCCATTCGCCGAATACGCCCCGGATGTGGAACTGCACGAGGGTGTCGCGCCGGCGGAAGGCGAATTGGTGATAACCAAGGTCCGCCCGGGTCCGTTTTCCACGACCGCCCTGGACGTTACCCTGCGCGAGATGGGACGCGACAACCTGGTCGTCATGGGCGTGGCCACCAGCGGGTGCGTGCTGTCCTCGGTGCGCTGGGCGGTGGACATCAACTACAGCTTCATCGTGCTGTCCGACGCCTGTTCGGACGGGGATCCCGAGGTGCATCGGGTGCTCACCGAGAAGGTCTACCCACGCCAGGGCACCGTGATGACCACCGACGAGTTCCTGGCCGCCATCTAACTCACTTGACACGCGCGCCTCTGGATTCCGGTTTTCGCCGGAATGACGGCAGTGGGAATGACGGCAATCGGAACCGGGATAACAATAATTGGAATCGGAAAGACGGTAATCGGGGAAGGAGTGTCAGAATGAAATATGACGTCATCGTGATCGGCGCCGGTTCCGCTGGCGGCACCATGGCAACCCGTCTGTCGGAGGATCCCTCCCGCTCAGTTCTGCTGCTTGAAGCGGGTCCTGACTATCCCGATCTGGAGCAGACCCCCGACGATCTCAAGTTCGGCTACGCCCCGCGGGCTTCGGAAATGGGCGCGCCGCATAACTGGTCCTTTGTTGGCACCGGTACGCCTCTCCAGACCGAGCCGGTAAACGTCCCGCGGGGACGTGTGGTCGGCGGCACCAGCGCCATCAATGGGCAAGTGTTCCTGCGCGGAGTGCCCGAGGACTATGACCGGTGGGCTTCCTGGGGCAACGACGAGTGGAGCTACATCAACGTGCTCCCGTACTTCCGCAGGCAGGAGACCGACACCGATATCAACGATGACTTCCACGGCTTCGACGGCCCGATCCCGGTCCGGCGTCACCGCAGGGAGAACTGGCTGCCGCTTCAGGAAGCGTTTGTGCAGGCCTGCACCGACGTCGGCTACGCCGAGGTTTACGACCACAACCATCCCGACTCCACGGGAGTTGGTCCGTTCCCGATGAACAACCCCAACGGCGTGCGGATGAGCACCGCGCTTACCTACGTGAACCCCAATCGTCATCGCCTCAATCTGACCATCCGCGCCAACGTGCGCGTGCGGCGGATCCTGTTCGAGACCGGTTCTACCGGCTCACCGCGCGCGGCGGGGGTGGAAGTGGAGAGCGGGGGCGAGACCTTCCAAATCGAGGCGGACCAGATCGTCCTGTGCGCCGGGGCCATAGCGTCGCCGCAGCTGCTGATGCTGTCCGGCGTCGGGCCGGCCGCGGAGCTGGGCAACCTGGGCATACCCGTGGTGAAGGACTTGCCGGGTGTCGGAAAGAACCTGCGGGATCATCCCCTGGTGCCGGTGCGGGTCAAGGTAAAGGACGACTTCGCTCTGGATCCCGACGCGCCGCGCATACAAACGGTGTTGCGTTACACCGCCAGCGGTTCCGACACGCGGAACGACATGCAGATATTCCCTTCGTCGTTCTCAACGCCGCTGGGAGGCGATCCCTACGACAACGAGGGCATCCGCGTCACCTGCATGATGGAACTGGCCGAAAGCGCCGGCGAGCTGACCCTGCAATCCACCGACCCCGACGTGCAGCCCCACATCGACTGTCGCTACCTCGAGGCCGACTGGGACCGTGAGCGGATGCGGGAGGCCGTCCGCATCGTCCTGCGTCTCATGGATCATGAGCAGTTCCGGGACATTTATGACGGGTTGATCTCGCCCACCGGGGCCGACCTGGTTTCCGACGACGCGCTGGACAACTGGATGCTCCGCGAGGTCTGCATCGGTCAGCACCTCTCCGGCACCTGCAAGATGGGACCGGACAGCGACGCCATGGCGGTGGTGGACCAGTATTGTCGTGTCCACGGGATCGAGTCCCTGCGGGTTGCCGATGCGTCGGTGATGCCGGACGTGATCCGAGCCAACACCAACTGCACCACCATCATGATCGGCGAGCGTGTTGCCGAATGGATCAGGTCGAGTCGGTAGCGGTTTCGATCTAGATTAGCCGGCGGCGTCCGTTGTTGCGTGCGAGACGAATTCCGGTTCGCCTGGACTACAGCCCACGCGCCCTATCGGGAGATCTGTTCGGCGGGGTGACCACCGCCGCGACGGTGCTCCCGATGGCGCTGGCTTACGGCGTGGCCACGGGACTGGGACCGGTAGCCGGCATGTACGGCGCCATCGTCGTCGGGTTCTGCGCGTCGGTGTTCGGAGGGACGCCGGCGCGGATCGCATACTCGACTGCTGCCATGACGGTGGCGATGATGATCGTGCTCACGCAGCACGCGGAGACTCGGTCGGAGGCGTTCACCATCGTCATGCTGGCCGGCGTAATCCAGATTGCGTTGGGACTGCTGCGGGTGGGCCGCTTTATCAACTACACGCCATATTCCATGATCGCCGGATTCACCTCCGGCATCGGCCTCATCATCATAATCATCCAGACGTTGCCCTTCCTGGGCGCGCCTCCCGCGCCGGGCGGTTTGCTGGGCATCATTCGCGTCTGGCCGGCGGCGGTGTTGGGGTTGAACCTGCACGCCGTAATTGTTGGAGCGGTATGCCTGGCGATCTGCGTGTTCTGGCCGCGCCGGCTGGGCCGGTACGTTCCCGGGCCGCTGCTGGCCCTGATTGTTGGAACGGCGATGGCAGCGCTGTGGCTGACCGATGCCCCCACCATCGGCAAATTGCCGCAGGGCCTGCCGGCGCTGCACTTGCCGGAACTGGCTCCCGATCTGCTGCTGTCCGCGTTGCAACCGGCGCTGACGCTGGCCCTGATCAGTTCCGTGAACAGCCTGGTGGCTTCCCTGCTGGCCGACACGCTCACGCGCACCCGCCACAAACCCAATCGAGAGTTGTTCGGGCAGGGCATCGCCAATGTGTCTGCGGGAGTGCTGGGGGCGTTGCCCGGCGCCGGGGCGCCGTCGGGCACTACCGTGAACGTTCGGGCCGGCGGAACCACTCCGGTATCCGGCGTGACATGCGCGGCGGTATTGTTGGCCCTGGTGCTGGGCTTGGGTTGGATCGCCGAACCGATTCCGGTGGCCGCGCTGTCGGGCATCCTGATCAAGGTCGGGTGGGACATTATCGACTGGAGGCTCATCACGCGGGTTCGTCATGTGCAGCGGGAGTACCTGCTGGTTATGCTGACCACGCTGGTGCTGACCGTGTTCGTTGACCTGATCACCGCCATAGCGATAGGCCTGATTGTGGCGGGTTTCGCGCGGGCACGCACCAGGGAGCAGCGTGAGCTAGGTCAAGTGATATCGGTGCCCCTGTTGGAACGCGAGTTTTTCACGGGCAGTTCCGGCAATGAGGACGTTGACCAATTCCAGGCGCGGGTTGGTCTGGTGGACCTGCGGGGTGAGTTTTCCTTCGCCTCGGCCAACGAGTTGGCCTGGATGGTCGGAGCGGATATCAGGCAGCACGAGGTCGTGATCTTCGATTTCTCCAATACCACGCACATGGACGACAGCGCGGCCCTGATAATCGAACGGCTGGTTGATGCGGCCGCGTCCGCACAGACTGAGTGTATCGTGCTCAACCTTTCCGGCTCCGTGGACGAGACCCTGCGGTCGCTGAACGTTTTCCGCCGGCTTCCCGCCGGACGGTTCGTTGATGATTTGGACGCCGCCAGGGAACTGGCCGGCGAACTGCTGGCGGATGGATCTCGGTAGCGCCTGGATTGGTCTGGATTGCGCTGCCGCTGCTCGCCCGGTCTGATAAACTCCGACACACCGTTGATGACCATTTCGGGAGATCGTTCACATCGCTGGCGCAAAGGAGCAAGGTAATGTCCGTCGGAATAATCGTACCCCTGCCCGCCTATACCCTCGACCCGGCGTTCATCGCCAGGAAGGCCGAGGAACTGGGTTTCGAGTCCATCTGGTATCACGAGCATCCCATCCTGCCGGTGCACAGCGAGAGTCCCTTCCCGGCCACGGGCGGCGAGATCCCGTGGACCTACCGCCACTTCTCTGATCCGTATATGTCTCTGGCCATGGCCGCCGCGGTCACCGAGAAGATCAAACTGTGCACGGGGATCACCCTGGTGCCGGAGCGCAACCCGTTGATCCTCGCCAAGCAGATCTCGGTGCTGGACCGCCACAGCAACGGCCGGTTCGTCTTCGGCATCGGCGCCGGCTGGAACCGCGAAGAGACGGAGATGATGGGCGGCGACTTCGACCACCGCTGGACCCAGACCGAAGAGGCGGTGGGAGCGCTGAAGGCCCTGTGGACCGAGGACCAGGCCGAGTTCCACGGGCGGTACTACAACTTCCCTCCGGTGTACATGTATCCGAAGCCGGCGCAGGAACCGCACCCGCCCATCCTGCTGGGTGGTAACGCCCGCAACGTGCTGCGTCGGGTGGTTCGCTATGGCGACGGTTGGCTGCCCAACCGGGCGAATCCCGGGCAGATCGAAGATAGCCGCAAGCAGCTGGACACCCTGGCGGCCGAGCGCGGACGGGATCCGGAGGCTATTACCATCTCCGTGTTCGGGCAGGCCCCTGATACCACCCGCCAAACCGTCGACGACTTCCTGAACGCCGGCGCGCTGCGGGTCTGCGTGTGGCCCAACCACTACGATACGGAGGAAGAGATGGGCGATCAGCTGGAGCGCATGGCGGAAACCCTGCTTCGGTAGGTAGCCGCGCAGTGAGTCGTCATTCCGGCGAAAGCCGGAATCCAGAGTTCTTTGCAGCAGAGTCGCCTGGATTCCCGCTTTCGCGGGAATGACGATATGCTCGCGGGAATGACGGTTAGATCGTTGGCATGACGGATTGAGGGAAGGAGGCAATAAAATGGCGACTTATGTGTACGTTGCAGCCCAGGATGACAACAAGGTGTCCATCTTCACAATGGACGAAGCCAGCGGAGCCCTGACCATCGCCGGCGAAGAGGAGGTGTCGGGCGGGCCATCCCTGCTGGCGATCAGCCCCGACCGGCGAACCCTGTACGCCGGCCACCGCGAAGTTCCCGAGATCACCAGCCACAGCATCAACCAGCAGACCGGCGAGTTGACTCAAACCGGCTCGGTCACTCCTCCAGGCCAGCCCTCTTACCTGGCAACCGACCGCACCGGGCGGTTCCTGCTGTCGTCCTACTACGCAGACGGCAAGGCCGCGGTGCATCCGCTGGGCGACGACGGCAGCGTGGGTGGAGCGGCAACCTCGGTGGTGGACACTGACACCGGCGCCCATGCCATGTTGACCGACCGTTCCAACCGGTTCGCGTATGTCCCGCACATCGCACGGGTGCAGGACAACGTCCTCGAACCGCCCAAGAACATCCCCGGGCCGAACATCATCTACCAGTTCCGCTTCGACCCCGCCACGGGCGCTTTGACGGCCAACGAACCGGCGACCCTGGACCAAGGTGACATGATCGGTCCGCGACATTTCACCTTCCATCCCAGCCTGGACCTGGTCTACTTTTCCAATGAACAGGGTTGCAGCGTGTCCTCGTACCAAATTGACGGCGATGGCCGGCTGGCCCTGTTCGAAACGGTCTCAACGTTGCCGGCCGGTGTCACTGAGCGGAACACTTGCTCCCAGATCCAGTTTTCACCCGACGGAAGCCTGCTGTTTGTGCCGAACCGCGGCCACAACAGCATCGCCAGTTTCACGGTCGATGCGGAGGGTCGGCTGACGCCGGCCGATCACGCCGCCACCGAGCCGGTGCCCAGCGCGTTCTCCCTCGACCCTTCAGGTCGTTACGTGTTTGCCGCCGGATCCGCTACGGGTCAGCTGGCTGCGTACAGCGTCAACGGCGACACGGGGGAAATGACACCGCTGGGCACCTACGCCGTGGGCGAGCGCCCGATGTGGGTGCTTACCACGACGCTGGGGGAGTAGCCCCTTGACTGAACAACCGCCGCCGTCAGCTTCCGCGCAGGCGGCGGATTTCTTCCTCAAGACGCGCAGCCCGTTGCTCTGGGTGCTCGTACTCGCGTCCGGTTTCCGGGTCATGGATGGTGAAGAGTTGATTGCCCTGGTAGCGGAAGTTCAGGTTGAGGCGGGGGCTGGTGGAACCCACCACGCTGCCTGGGTAGCGCAGCAGGGGCAGAGGCCGATACCGTCCCTCGATAAGATGCTCGCCGATCACGGCCTGGCCGAACATCCGGCCGCCGGTGGGGTCAAAGCGCCAATACTCCGGTACTTCCAGCATCTGATAGATGTCGCGCTTGCGGCCGGCGTCGTTGCGGTAGGTGCTGGGCGAGGCGATTTCCACCACTGCATCCGGCGGCTTGCGGTTCTGTATCGGATCGTACCCGACGCGGCGCCAGATGGCATCGGCATCCACATCGAGAGCGATGAGGATGTCGGGGCGCACGTTGGGGAACCGGCGGGTGGCCGGGTCGCGTTCGCCGTAGTAAATCGGGATCTCAGTGCCGATCAGGATGTGAGGGTGGTGAGGGTAATGGCGGCCCGGGGTGAGAGCGGAACGCAATTTAACGATCAGGTCTTCCTCGGGGGGGCCTTGCTGCATATCCTTCTCTTCTTTTTCCAGATGGGGGTATGGTTCCCACTGCTCCTCAGTCGGCTTGGTTTTGGCTTGAGGGGTAGTCATGTGGCGCTCCTGACGGGCCCAGGTTCAGGCTTGGGCTGATTATATCCGATTGCCGCTCTGATCTACTGCCGGGTTGCAGCCAGTTGGGTTAGTATGGGCAGCGAACTGTTGTTGGCTCAAGGGAGGTTCGACATGCGACTGGAAGGAAAAGTTGCTTTGATCAGTGGGGGCGCTCGAGGTCAGGGCGCTGCTGAAGCCAGGCTATTCGCCCAGGAAGGGGCGGCCGTGGTCATCGGCGATATTCTCGACGACGACGGGATGAGGCTCGAGGCTGAAATCCGTGAGTTGGGTGGTCAGGCCACGTTCGTCCATCTCGACGTGACCGACGCGGACCAGTGGGCCGACGCGGTTACCGAAGCGGTCAATCGTTACGGCAAGCTGGACGTGCTGGTGAACAACGCGGGGATTGGCGGAACCAGCGTCGGGGGCGTCAACGCGCCGCGCATTCACGAAGCGCCGACGGAAGTTTGGGATCAGATCATGGACGTCAACGGCAAGGGCGTTTTTCTGGGCACCCGCGCCGCGATACCGGCCATGCGCACCGCGGGCGGTGGTTCCATCATCAACATCTCGTCCATTGCGGGCATGATTGCCACGAGGCCCGGCTCCGGGGCCGGATCAGCCTACGCCAGCTCCAAAGGGGCGGTGCGCCTGCTGACCAAGTCCACCGCCGTGCAGTACGCCAACGAGAACATCCGGTGCAATTCGGTGCATCCGGGATTTATCGACACGGCGATGACAGCGCGGACGATGGCCGATCCGGAACAGCGGCAGCTTCGCGTTGACTCGACTCCCATCGGCCGTATCGGCACCGTTGACGATATCGCCTACGGAGTGCTGTTCCTGGCCTCGGAGGAATCGTCCTTCATGACCGGCAGCGAGCTGGTGATTGACGGGGGTTATACAGCCCAATAAAGGGCTGTCATTTGACGGCGGGCAGCGGCGCGAGGTCAGCCCGCCACGGACCCTATCGGTCGCGCTCGATCACGCCGCAGGCTACACGCGCTCCGGTATTTCCTTCGGCGACTCCGTATCCTTGGGGAAGCTCGTAGATTACGATGGCCGACCCATCGTCGTCGAAGATTGAGTGGTCGTGACCCGGCCGAAGGGTGAACCCGTCGGTAACGAAATCGGCGCGGGCGATTCCGTCGTCATGGGCGTAGACGTTGGGCAGGTCGCCGCCGTGTTCTCCGTGAACCGGGTCGCGTTTCCAGTTAGGATGCACGAAGCCCGCGCGGGAAGGCTCGACTTCGAAGTGATCGCCGGCCGCGGCAAAGTCGGGGGAGCAACTGCCCACCGCGTGAACGGCGACTGCATGACCGCCCGGCGCAAACCCGCTGACGTCCACGGATACGACCACGCTGTCCTCGTGTTGCTGGAACGTCACCATCCCCATTGGGTCGCCGGATTGAGACACCAAAGACGCTGTTGCGGTAAGGTCAGCGTGCGTTGACGCAGCTCGATTTGTCAGGAGAAATATGACCACCAGGACGGCGACCATCACCGCAGCAATTGATGCCACAACTGTCCCGGCGGTGACGCTGCGAGTCATTGATGGCCTCCAAAGGAAACTATATGCACTGCGACGTTATAAATGGTTATCGATACCGTTGAGTGCGGGCATTGTAACGGCTTGGGCGAAAATATGAAAATCAGGGGGCTGTCGATAGCCCCCTGATCGCGAACCGGGTGATTACGGCGTATCGCCGGGTCGGTTTACCGCAGGAATTGGGCCAACTGATCCGCGTTGGACCGCATCATGCTGATGTAATCCGGAAATTCGTCATCGGGAAGCGAGCGGATGATGCCGACCTGGATCCCGGTGTCTCGGGCGACTTGCCCCAGGGCGTCGCCGGAGAATTGGGGTTCTGCGAACACGGCGGGCAGGCCACGATGCTCCACCAATTCCAGGACGTTGGCGATGTCGTCGGGCGAGACGTCCTCGGCATGGGCACTGACGAAAGCCTGCACTTCGACGTCATAGCGCTCGCCGAAGTACCCGAAGGCGTCATGGAAGGTTACCATCACGCGGTGGTCTGCGGGTATGGGAGCAAGCATGTCCGCGATGTAAGCGTCCAAGGCTTCCAATTCCTCGATGTATGCCGCCGCGTTGTCCAGGTAAGTTGCCGCGTTGTCCGGGTCCGCCTCGACCAGTCCGTTGGTGATCTGGTTCACGTAATGGACGACCATGCGCGGGTTCTGCCAGAAGTGAGGGTCGCCCTCGCGGTGGTCATGGCCGGCGTGATCATCGTGTCCGTGGTCGTCGTGTCCCTCTTCAGGGTGGTCACCCTCGCCCAGAATACCGACGAAAGCGATCTTGGTAGGGGCGCCAGAAATTTCCCAGTGGCTCACCTCTTCCAAGTCGTGGGCGTCGAGCGCGATGACTTCGCCCTCGCCGGAGTTGGTGATGAAGATATGCCCGGGAGCGGTGGCGACGTGGGGCCGGGCCCAGAAGCCGGGGTCTATGTCAGCGCCCAAAATCTCGGATGTTGACGCCAGGAGGTCCAGGTCGTGGGCTTCGTACAGGCGGATTTCCCCGTCGCTCATGATCACGACCAGGAGTTCGCCGTCGTGGCTGATGGCCACCTGGATGGGGCGAAGGTCCTCGCTGGCTGGGACCAGCTGCTCCATTGAGCCTTCTTCCGGCTCAACGACGTACAGACCGACAGCGGAGCCCAGAGCAAAGAAATGATCGAGTCCGTAGTACCCAAATACCGAGGTGAGGCGGAAGTCGTCGGGCGAGCCGTCCGGGGCCGGGATGAACGCATCCTCGTAGTGGCCGTCGTGGGCTTCGAGCATCAGCGCCCCGCCGGTGCAGCCGAACACGGCCATGTGACCGTTTCCGGCGTCGCCGTGGAGATCGGGACAGCCTTCGGCGCTATGGAGGACATTGCCGTCCAGGTCCCAGATCTCGGCGCCGATAGGCAAACGGTATTCTGCGGGGCTCTGGGCATAGTCCGGGTGCTGGATGGTAACGGCGAACAGGTCTTCGTCCAGCGGTATCACAGCGCCGTGCTGGGCTCCGGCGTTCATTTTGGCCGGCACGTAGGAATCTCCCTCTTCCTCAAGCTCGTGTTCATTTATCAGCACAAAGTCGCCGGAACCGTCGTAATAGACCGTGGCCCACTCGCCGCCGACGTACATGTGGACGGGACGGTCACCTGTGAGGTCGATCCCGAGGAGGCTAACGTCGCGTTCCACCAAATCGAAGTGGTCTCCGTGTTCCTCC
This sequence comes from Dehalococcoidia bacterium, assembly GCA_965207585.1. Taxonomy (GTDB): domain Bacteria; phylum Chloroflexota; class Dehalococcoidia; order Lucifugimonadales; family UBA3495; genus Bin87. The sequence continues at coordinate 2,140,780 of CBDBMT010000003.1, forward strand.
AGGTACACGCCGCCATCGAGGACATTCACGGCGTTGGCGTCGCTGGAGACGGCGACGGCGAAGCGTCCGCTCTTGGTCGGATAGATGCGGCCGGCGCGGGAACCCAGGTCGAACTCGTTCTGGTGGACGTGACCGGTTTCCAGATCGATGACCGAAAGATCGCCGGTCTCGCCGTCCCCGATCAGAAGACGACCGGCCAACTCCACCTCGTGCTCATCTTCCTCGTGGTGGTCGCCTTCGGGGAAGGGCAATTCAACGAGTTCCTGGGGTTCCAGTCCTTCGGAGGCGATCACCTGAACGGCGGCGTCTGACGCGGCATTGTCGATCAGATCCTCCACCTGGGCGGAGAGGCCCGCGCCATTGCTGACGACGAGGTCGGCCTCCGCGATGCGCACGCTGTCTCTTGGCGTGCTCTGCCAGGTGTGAGCGTCAACGCCAGGGGCGACCAGCGTATCGACCTGCACCAAATCGCCGCCCACCTGACTCACCAGGTCTGCGAGCACGACGTTTCCAGCCACCACTTTGACGGGATCACTTTGCGGGGAGGCGCTGGCCGGGGAGGCTGAGGATGTGGATGAGGCCGGGGATGTTGGCGAGGCTGCCGCCGATGCGGGCGCGGCGGGGGGATCTGGAGCCGCGGTCGGTTGGGAAGATGCAGCCGAGCCTGCGGCGGACGAAGCGCCGGACGGAGGGAGGTCCGGTTCTTCGCCCCCGCAGGCCGTCAGCAGCAGCGCAATCGCCGCCAGCGCGACAACCAGCGCCAGGGCGGGCCGCAGCGGGAAGGTATCGGTTACGGTCAGAGGTTGTCGAAAAGGTGGGTTCATCAGGGTGCTCCCTTATCACTGGTTTCGACAACCAGTCTAACAAATACTGAGTATCAATAATGAGCGCGCATGATATGACGTATCATTTATAGCGTCCTATCGATAATGATTATCAAATAGCACCAATCACGATACCGCGGATCAATGACGCCAAAAGGGAAAGGCAGGTTGTTTCAACAGTCGGCGCACTCGCCGCACCGGCCGTACACTTCCAGCCAGTGCCCGCTCATGCGGAAGCCCGCGGCGGCGGCGGCCTCGCGGAGCATGTCTTCCACGTCGCATCCTTCCAGGTCCGCCGAGGCTCCACATACGGCGCAAAGCAGGTGATGGTGGTGCCCCTGGTGGCTGAGCTGGTAGCGCAGTTCGCGGTCTTCCAGCAGGACCCGGCATACCTGATCGGTCTCAACCAGCAGGCGCAGGCCACGGTACACCGTCGCGCGTCCGACGCAGGGCAGAGCGGCGCAGAGTTCTTCGGCGGTGAAGGGCCGGCCCTGGGCGGCGACGGCGCTGATCACCAGCCGCCGGGGTTCAGTGTCCCGGTATCCCCGGTCGCTCAATTGGGCCACGATGTCGTCCACCACTGCGGCGGAGCGAGGTCGGGGGTGTTCGTGTCCGGAATGCTTGGGAGTGGTTGTAACCATAATGATACTCCGTCTCGGATACTATCATCGCAATTCCGGCGTGTCAATATTGGACAGAGTTGGTCTGACATCAGAATGGGGTCTATGGATATGGACTTCCCTTTTGTCGGGGGATGGTGATTGGAGCGGCTGGGGCCGAAGTCAGGCAGCCTTGACGCTCGCGTGCCGGCGGGCGTATATTCTGGCCATCATTTCTGCGGGAGCCTGTTATGCCTATTTACGAGTACGCCTGCACGACCTGCGGCCACAAGTTCGAAAAGTTGCAGCCCATGTCCGCCACGGGCGCGGACTGCCCCCACTGCGAGCAGCCGGCCAAGCGCGCCATATCCGTTTTCGCGGCGGTGAGCAAGGGCGACAGCTTCGCCAGCGACATGGCTGATCTCGGCGGATCGCCGATGCCCGCGCCGGTGGGCGGCGGCGGATGCGGCGGTTTCTGCGGCTGCGGCCACTGATCGACACGCCAGCCAACGAATTGAGGGCGGGTTTGATACCCGCCCTCGCTAGTTTTCGCAACTGCGCGTCGGCTAGTCGGCTGCCATGGCCAGGCGCTGAATTTCGGCGGCGGCTTCGTCGGCGGTATCCGCCCATGCCGCCCTTGCCTGGGCCAACAGCTGGCGTGAGGCGTCGGGGTTGCCCTGGACCGCTTCGGCCTCCAAACGGCCCATCCAGTAGGTGTCGCGCACCGAGGAGCGGCGGGACAGCCGTTCGTCGAGCATGGCCTTGGCCTCGTCGTAGCGGCCGGCGCGGATGTAAGTCTCCAGCAGGGTGTCCTCGAACACCTCGCGCTGGGCGTGGCTGCCGCCGATGCGGGCCAACATGGGATAGGTGGGACCCATAAGGTCGGCGGCCTCGTCGTAGTCTCCGGCGGCAAACGCTGCCGCGCCCAAAGCGATGGGCAGCACCATCTCCCGGGACAGGTCGTCGCCCTTTTCGCCCTGCGCCTTTACTCGGTCCACGAACTTTTGGGTGGACTCCGCGTCCCCCGCGCCAGCAAAGGCCAGTGCGGCGTGGCAGTCGCGGAAAGCCGGTCCCGGAGTCTCGGCAGCTGGCAGAGCCATGTCCCGCACCTCATCCCAGGGCTTGCTCGGCTCTTCGCCGGAATAGATCTGCAAGCGCCACATCAGCGAGGCCGCGTCCTGTAAGTTCGCAAGGTTGCGTGCTTGCACTCCCGGCCTGATGTGCGTCTCATACAGCTCCAGAGCCTGGTTGTACCGTCCCTGCGCCAATTCGAACAGGGCGAGGTGCCACGACAGGTGCGTATTGTACGACGCGCGCCGGTCCCAACCATCCAACCAGTCGCCCAGCCAGCGGCCGCCGTTCGCCGCATCGCCCTGCTCGAAGTAGGAGTGGGTTACGGAGTGGCTGGCCACTGCGTTCTGCGGGTTGCCCTCCAGGGAGCGGGTGGCCAGGTCCATGGCCTTTTCGGGCTGGTTGGTCTCGTGATGGGCGAAGGCGTACTGTCCCAGGAAGGCCCAGTCGTCGCCGTTGGCCGGCGCGACCTTGCGCATCATCGCCATCAGGTGGTTGGGGAAGTCCGGGACGCCGGCGCCGAAGCAGCCCAGCATGTACAGCCGCTGGGCGACGCGCATGGCGAGGGTATCGGTGGGAAACTCGTCCAGGTGCTCGTGGACCAACCCGATGGCCTCGGTGCCCTTGCCGTGGGTGAAGCAGTGGACGATCCGGGCGATCTGCTGCTCTTCGCGTGAGCATCCGGCGGACAGTTCGACGGCCTTTTCGGCGGCGGCCCGAGCGGCCGGGACGTTGGTCTGCAGGTGCAGAACGTACGCCTGGACGACGTGGGCCATGGCGAACCCCTCGTCGGCATCCAGCGCTGCCTGCAACTTGGCATCGGGGCCGTAGTTCTGGGACAGGACCAGGTCCAGACCTTCCTGATACAGATCGACCGCGGCCGGCGAGTTGGTGGTAAGGGTCAGGCCGTTTCTACTTTTGAGCGTAGCGCACATTATTTGCCCTCCCGATGGGGAATATTCGCGCAAAGGTTACCACAGTTGCTGGGTTTATACCGCTCCCTCCGATTCCAACTGCGCCAGTTCCTCGGCGGTGAGGCCGCCCAGAGTGCACAGGATCTCCGCGTTGTGCTGGCCCAGTTGGGGAGGCGTCGCGGCGTCCGAAGGGCGACAGGAGGTGAGCTGGATGGGCGTGGCCAGGGACCGGAACGTTCCGCCCAGGGTGTCGCCGGTGTCGACGTACATTCCCCGGGCCTCCAACTGCGGGCAGTCGGCGAGGTCGGCTACGCTCTGGGCTACGCCCATGGAGAAACCCAGCTCGGTCAGGCGTCCGGCAACCTCCCACTTGGGACGTTGGGATGACCATTCCTCGATGGCAGGAATCATCTCGTCGAAGACGAAATCGGCGTCGGGGAACTGCTGCAGGTAACGCTCGTCAACCTCCGGCAAATCGGTGCGGCCGATGAGTTTCCAGAGGCCGGCCAGCCGCTGCGGGGTGCGCACGCCGGCCATCACCACATGGCCGTCCGACGCGCGCAGGGCGAGACCGGGGGACAGCGATGCCTGCCGGGTGCGTCCGGGAGTGGCGCCGGTGGCCTGGTAGGCGTTCATGTTGCTGATCACATGGGATGCCATGCACTCGTACATGGCCACGTCCACGTGCTGGCCGACGCCGGTCTGGCGGCGAGTCTCCAGGGCCAGCACGATGCCCAGGGCGGCCCACACGCCGGGGACCGAATCGCCGATGTTGTCGCCCACCGCCTGGGGAGTTCCGCCCGGCTCGCCGGTGAGGTCCATCCAGCCGGACATCGCCTGGATGGCGAGGTTGTTGGCCGGCCAGTCGGAATAAGGCCCGCGGGCGCCCTCGGCGTCGCCGTAGCCGGTGATTTCGGCGTAGATCAGGCGGGGGTTGATCTCTCGCAGCCGGTCGTATCCGAGGCCCAGGCGGCGAAAAGCGCCGGGCCCCCAGTTATCCAGCAACACGTCGGAGTTGGCGACCAGGCTCTCAAAGGCTGCCTTGCAGATAGCGCTGCGCAGGTCGAGGGTGACGGACTTTTTGTTGCGGTTGACTCCCAGAAAACGGCTGCTGATCTGACCCGATTCCGCATCGCCGATGAAGGGGCCACGACCTCGGGCCAGGTCTCCGGTTCGGGGCCGCTCGATCTTGATCACCTCGGCTCCCATGTCGGCAAGGATCAGGGAGCAGAAGGGGCCGGCGACGATGTGGGTGGCGTCGAGGACGCGGATGCCCTCCAGGGGAAGGGGGAGGTTTGCGGTGATGCTAGAGTCGGCGGGCATTGTCGGATACTCACTTGCATAGCATGACGTGAAGACTGAACGAGGCGATGGATGCCCCTAATCACAGCGCAGGCCATCGACGAGGCTATGACGTGGTTTGACCGAGCGCGCGGGCGGCAGCACGGATGAGCAGTTGCGTGTAGGCGACGCCGATGACAGTATGGTCTTGAAGTTGCTGCGACGTCAGGTTGAGGTGATAAAAATGATTGTGCAGCCCTTGCTGTCCGATATTCAGGCAAATGGTAATTTGAGTTGCGGACAAAGGGCGTTCGCTGATGCGTCGGACGGGGTTGGAGAAGGTGGGCATAGTATTGGGAGCTTGGTGATGATTACCGAAACGGTCGGGAGACTGGATTTCATGGTCCGGGTCGGCGGCGCTGGCGGCATGGACTATGGCTCCCCAAACTAATTCGCCGGCGGCAAGATACCGGCCGCGGCTGAAAAGCTCCGCAGCCAGCGCCACCAGGTTGCGGGATGCGTTGAGGTGCGTCAGCGGATCCAAACGGATGGGTCCCTGGGTTGCGCGGTTTTCAACTCTTCGATAAGCCACTGGACAGCCGGCAGGAAGATGACGTATTCGTCGGGTTGCCAGTGGGTGAGTTCAATGGGAGCTTGGGCGTGACGCTTGAATTGTTCCGCTACGTCGAAGGCCCCGATGAACTCAGGTATCGGCAGTTGAGGCGCATGGTCGTCGTTGAGCCAATCGAAAATTGGGGCGTCTTTGAGCCACTCATCAGGTTCCGTGGGCAAGCCGTCCAGCCAGCGGACGAAATCCCGGGCGTCCTGTACGGTTTCACAGGGCCGATCGTGCCGTCGCGCCGCTTCAGCGACGGCCTGAAACGCGGCATCATAGGCCAGGCGCGCACCTTCCTGGACCCGGCCGGCCTCGATATGGGCAGTAGCGGCATCCAGCTTTTTCATAGGGGTAGACATGACTACTGTTCCATGGCATCTCTTGTGCTAATTGTAGGGGGCAGCAGGTGGAGGGTAAAGAGCAGGTTTCATGGGGATGAGATCATTGACCCGCCCCAGCAGTCTGTCCGGTTAGCCGTGCGCGAATAAACTCACGACACATACTCCGCCAGGGACCGCAGCGCCGCCCGCGCGCCCTGACGCATGGGCTCGAAGTGGCTGAAGCAGATGGTCTCGAAGTCCAGTTGCGAAAGGCGGCGGACCGACTCCTTGGCTGCCTCCATGTCGCTGGAGAACCAGCGGGACGGCAGGGTGAGACGACCCTGGTACCGTTGCAGCGCGTCGGCGACCAGCAGCACCCCCTCGTTGGGGAAGTGCAGGCTGATGCTGCCGGGGGTGTGTCCTGGAGTGTGGATCACCGTTGCGCCGCCGAGGAGCGACAGGACGTCCCCTTCGTTCAGGCGGTTGGCCACCGGCACGGGTGAGGGAGTCATCCAGGTCAACAGCGGCCACATGAACGGACGGAGCCACCGAGGCTTGACCGGGTTGGGTACCTTCCGGCCGGATTCTCCAGCCAGGTAGGGGGCTTCCAAGCGGTGGGCGGCCAGCGGCGCGCCGGTTTCCGCAATCAGGCCGGCCATGCCGCCAACGTGGTCGGGATGGTAGTGGGTGGAGATGAGCTGGCGAACCGCTCCTGGTCCGTAGCCCAGCCGGCCCAAATATTCAATGATCCGTCGGTGGTGGTAGAGTCTCCAGCCGGCGTCAATAATCGCGACGTTTTCCTCACCCGTTTCCGCGTCCGGCGTGATGACCAGGAAAGCGCTGGTGGTGATCAATCCGCGCTGGTGGAGGCCGGGCATGATCTCGCCGACCCGCGCACGGGGGCCGGGTATGCCGGGAGGCCGGTATATGGATGGGTCAGGAAGGGGCCATTCCATGGGTCCAGTCCGTCAATTCGGGTTTGGCCCGTCGCCGGGATGCGGCGCCCAGCGGCGGAACAATCGGTCCTGCTGACGCCGCGGATCGGTGCGACGACCTACTGGCGCAGGTCGATCACGCGGCGCGCCTTGAACTGGGTACGCTCGAACTCGCCTTCAGGTTTGAGCTCGACGGAGACACCGACACCCAGGGCCCGGCGGAGGGCGTCGCGGAACTGGTCGCGCAGGGCGTTCAGTCCGTCCGGGCCGCCTTCGCCGGCGGACGCCCACACTTCCGCGGAGACCTCGGCCTGGACCGTCAACCGGTCCAGGTAACCCCGTTCACGCTCGACCACTAGGCGGAACTCGCCGCCGAACTCGTCCAGAGCGCGCAGCACGTCCTCGATGCGAGAAGGGAACACGTTCTGCCCACGGATGATGAGCATGTCGTCGGCGCGGCCGTAGATGCCCTGCGTCAGCGTCGGGTAGGTTCGCCCGCAGGGGCAGTCCACCATCTCCCACCGAGCGATGTCGCCGGACCAGTAGCGGATCATGGGCTGGGACTCGCGCTCCAGGTGGGTGTACACGGGGACGCCCTCGCCGCCCATGGCGACGGGCTCGTGGGTTTCGGGGTTGACCAGTTGGGTGTATACGATGTCCTGCCAGAGGTGCATGCCCTGATTCAGGTAGCGGCAGCCGCCGTTGGTCATCCAGGGGGTCATCTCGGCCATGCTGCCCTGGTCCACCACGTAGCAGCCGAAGGCGTCCTCGATGGCCTGGCGGGTGGCCGGGACGCTGGCGCCGGGCTCGCCGCTGAAGAACATCAGCCGGAACCCGAAGTCGGTTCGCGGATCCACGCCCATTTCGCGGGCGGTCTCCGCGAGGTACAGCGCGTAGGACGGCGTGGCGTACAGGCCGGTCGGCTTCACCATCTCCGCCCATTCCACCGCCCGTTCGGTCTGGCCGGGCGCGCCGGCGCCGAAGGGGAAGCAGGTTGCGCCCAGCCGCTCGGCTCCCACCAGTGCGCCCCAGCTGCCGACGTAGAGGCTGAACACCGCCGCGACCATGACAGTATCGCCGGGTCGCACGCCGGCAGCCCAGAGGATGCGCGCGTGGGCTTCGCCGATGCGATCCCAGTCGCCGCGGCTGATGCCGAACACGGTGGGCCGGCCGGTGGTTCCGGACGTGCCGTGGATACGATACACCCGGTCCGGCGAAACGCAGAGGAACCGGCCGTAGGGTGGATGTGCTTCCTGCTCAACCCGGACCTCCTCTTTGGTGAGGATGGGCAGTTGCGCGAAATCGTCGAGGCTGCGGATGTTCGCTGGATCTATCGGGGAGTTTCGCCAGAACTCCTGATAGAAACCGGAATGCTCCCACGCGTAGCGGACCTGGCCGCGCAGTTTCTCAAGGATCACCTCGTCACGCTCGGCGGGATCCATGCTCTCCATTCGGGGGTCCCAATGCTCTGCATCCCGGCTCGGAACGTAGGTGGGGTCATATTTGGGGGGCCAGGACATTTCACCTTCACCCTGACCCTCTCGCATCAAGGGAGAGGGCGTTGTTAATGAAATCGATCATCTCGCTGGTGAAGGTGCCCACGGGGAATACGCCGTCGACTCCGATCTGACGCAGGGGCGCAACGTCGCCGTCGGGTATTGTTCCGCCGACCAGGAGCATGACGTGGTCGTCCGCATCGCCGCGCAGGCCGTGGCGTTGCAGCGCGTCGACCATGCGCGGCATGAGCCGCATGTGGGCGCCGGACAGGATGCTGATGCCGACCACGTCAACGTCCTCCTGGACGGCCGCCGCCGCGACCTGGTCGGCGGTGACCCGCATCCCCAGATAGACAACCTCCATGCCGGCGTCGCGGAGGGCGCGGGCGATGACCTTGACGCCGCGGTCATGGCCGTCCAAGCCAAGCTTGGCGAGGAGGACGCGTGGCGGGGAGGCTGGGCCGGACTGCATCAGAATATGGCAGGCTGCGCGATGATCCAGTCTCCCGTGTCGGTTTCAGATAACGTCAGACCCCGATTTCCGACGAGGTTTTTCAGAGAATCCGTGGGAGGCGCTTTGTGATAGACCAAGCGCAATTCGTTGTTCCCCGTTTCGGCGACTATCTCGTTGAAAATCAAAAGCGCCTCATCGAAGAAAGAAACGCCAATACGGCGGACACCGGATGTGTCGAAGGTGATTGTCCCGCTATCGGATGCAACGCGCATCGCGGATTCCATCGCCCTTGCCGCCGGGCGTGTGCCCAGCATACGGACGCCAGTCTCTGCGAGTAAATCTACGGCAACCATCATCTTGACTCCAATGCGGGTACAGGGAGTGCGGCAAGGACGACAGTCCCGTAATGGTACAGGTTGCCGTCTTCGTTCAAGTTGTTGATCATTGGGTCGCTGCCTCCCGAAACCCTCAAAAAGCCGTATCCCGAGATTATGAGCAGCTCACCGCTGTAAGCTCTGACCCTTTCCATCACGTGGTACAGGCCAGCCCCGCGCTCCTGGTTGGTGCCTGTCACGTCCATGTCTGTGGCGCGCAGGATTGCGTCCTTATCGTTGGTAATTGTTGAATACAAAGGATTCTGCCGGAGCGAATTTGGAATCCCTATCCCGCCATCGGATAGCCCTACCACGTACAGCAATTCACCGTCGGATCTTCGTAGTGGACGTTGCCTGCGGTGGCCGTCCACCTCGACTAACCCATAGCACATCTCCCGCGCCTGGGAGTGCTGAGCCGCGTTGAGCGCCAGTTCTTCGAAAATCGCATCCACATCGGTCCGCACGTTGCTAGGGCCTGTTCCCCTCTCGTCCAACTCTATCGCCACGCGTTCCCACACCGCGTTGGCCTCGTCTTCAGTGCGAAACCTGGTCGGGGGCAACACCTCGCTACCTTGAATGCGGTCATCGGTCCCCAAGACCCGGTGCATCAACCAGTGAAGGTCGGTGGCTGGAAAGTCGGGTGCGAGCAGACGTTCCAAGCAACTGGCCATCCGTGCCAATTTGAAACTCAATCGTTCGCAGTCCATGCCGTGCAAAACGCTCATAAGGCCATTATACGATACGCCGCTAAAACACCCCCGGGTCCACGTACTCACCCCATTGGTCGCGTAGGGCGCCCATGATCTCACCTTCGGTGACGCCGGCGACGACGGCGGTGAGGATGGGCGGCATCAGGTTGCCGTCGGCGCGGGCGGTTTTCACGATGTCCCGCAGGCTGGCCGCGGCGTCGGTTTCGCTGCGACCCTGGCGGACGGTGGTAAGACGTTCGATCTGGCGCTCCTCCTCGGCGTAGTCGAACTCGAAGAGCTCCAGGGAACCGGCGTTGCTGGCATCGTCGCTGTACTCGTCGTTGACGCCGACGATGGTGTAGTCGCCCGACTCGACGCGTTGCTGGTAGCGGTAGGAAGCCTGGGCAATCTCGCTCTCGATGTAGCCGCTGCCGATGGCTTCCAGCATTCCGTCGAGCATACTGCCGTTGCCCATGCCGTCGATGCGCTGGATGTAAGCCATGGCCGCCTCTTCCAGCTGATTGGTCAGCGTCTCCAGATAGGCAGATCCACCGAGGGGGTCGGGAGTGGCGGCGACGCCCGATTCGTGGGCGAGGATCATCTGTGTGGCCAGGGAGATGCGCATGGCCTCCTCTGACGGGATGTCGTAGGCCTCGTCGTAGCCGCTGACGTGGAGGGACTGGGTGCCGCCCAGGACCGCGGCAAGAGCCTGGAGCCCGCCGCGCAGGATGTTGTTCAACGGGTCCTGGCGTACCAGGGTGGAGCCCAGGGTCTGGGTGTGGAACCGCATCCGCATGGACTCGGGCCGGGTGGCGCCGTAGCGGTCGCGCATCAGCCGCGCCCACATCCGACGGGCGGCGCGGAACTTGGCGATCTCCTCGAAGAAGTCGTTGTGCACACCGAAGAAGTGGGACAGGCGAGACGCGAACTGGTCCACGGCCAATCCTCGCCGCATCGCCGACTCCACGTAGGCCATGCCCTGGGCGACGGTGAAGGCGAGTTCCTGCACGGCGTCGGAGCCGGCCTCGCGGGTGTGGTAGCCGCTGATGGAGATGGTGTACCAGTTGGGCACGTGTTTCGTGCAGAACTCGACGACGTCGGTGGTGAGACGCAGGGCCGGCGCCGGCGGCAGGGCGAAGGTCTTCTGGCCGTGGAACTCCTTCAGCGAGTCGTTCTGCACCGTTCCGCGCAGCGCTGCCCACGGCGTGCCCCGACGCTCGGCGTTGTGCAGGAACATCGCCAGCAGCACGATGGCGGGGTGGTTGATGGTGAGGGACACGCTGGCTTGTTCCAGGGGGATGCCGTCGAAAAGCTCGCCCATGTCGGCCGCCGTGTCGATGGCGACGCCCAGGCGGCCCACCTCGCCCTCGGCCAGCTCGTGGTCGGAGTCGTATCCGGTGAGCGTCGGGTGGTCGAAGTCGGTGCTGAGGCCGGTTTGACCGTGAGCCAACAGAAAGCGATAGCGCTCGTTGGTGGCCCGGGCCGTGCCGAAGCCGGCGATCTGGCGGCGGGTCCACAGCCGGCCGCGGTACATCGTGGGATACGCGCCGCGGGTGAAGGGGAACTGGCCGGGGTTGCCGAGGTCTTGCCTGCACTTTGCGCATTTTTAGAAATGTATAAAAGCAGGGTAATCTGTGCTGACCCCACTTCTCACGGAAGGCTCAGCCATGCTCACCCTGCCCGCCGCCATTGTACCGATACTCGTTCCCTTCGCAATGCTGTTCACCAACCCGACGTGGCGGAAGGCTCAACTCCTGCTGGTGGGCGCGATCCTGGTCACGGGCCAGCGTACCGTGGCGGCGGCGCTCCGCGTCATGGGACGCAGCGATCAGAGCGACTATGCCCGCTACCACGAGGTGCTGAACCGAGCCGTGTGGTCGCCCCGAGAGGCGGCGCGCATCCTGCTGATGCTCCTGCTCCACTATCTGGATCACGGGAACGCTCCGTTGGTCTTCGGCATAGATGAAACCCTGGAGCGGCGGCGGGGCGCCAAGATCAAGGCCCGAGGCATCTACCGAGACGCGGTGCGCTCCAGTCGCCATCAACTGGTCAAGGCCAGTGGTCTGCGCTGGATCTCCCTGATGTGGTTGGGCCAGGTGCCCTGGGCCGGACGCCACTGGGCCCTGCCGGTGCTCACGGTGTTGGCGCCTTCATCTCGCTACCACCAGCAGCAGGGCCGTCGCCACAAGAAGATCACCGACTGGGCCCGGCAGATGGTCATGCAACTGCGTCGCTGGCTTCCCCATCGCCCCCTGGTACTGGTGGGGGACAACGGCTATGCCGTGCTGGATCTGCTCCGCTGCTGCCAGTCCCTGCGTGAGCCCGTCACCCTGATCGCCAGACTGCGCCTGGACGCCGCCCTGTATGCACCAGCGCCACCCCGTCAGCCGGGTCAGAACGGCCGGCCTGCTCTGAAAGGCGCACGGCGGCCATCCCTGAAAGCCGTCCTTGAACAGGATCAGGTGACCTGGACAGTCGCACAAATCTCCTGGTACGACGGCACCACTCGCATCGTGGAACTCACCTCCCAGACCGCCGTCTGGTACCGCTCGGGCAAGCCGCCTGTCACCATCCGCTGGGTGTTGATCCGAGATCCTCAGGGCGCCTTCGATCCTCAAGCTCTCCTCTGCACCGACCCCTCGGCAAACCCGACCCAGATCCTGGAGTGGTTTGTCCTGCGTTGGCAACTGGAGGTCACCTTCCAGGAAGTCCGAACCCATCTGGGTTTGGAGACCCAGCGCCAGTGGTCTGACCTCGCCATCGCCCGCACCACTCCCATCTTGCTGGGTCTCTTCTCCTGGACCACATTGGCCGCCCACCTCCTGCAACAAGAGTGTCCCATCACCCAGCGCACCGCAGCCTGGTACGACAAACCGTCGCCGACCTTCGTGGATGCCATCGCCCTGGTGCGACGCCACCTGTGGCGGGCGTCAGAAGGTTTCTCACTGTCGGCTGCCGCCCCAGACGTACAGGAACTCCCCACCACTCTGTATCACCGAATGGTGGATTCCCTCGCTTACGCCGCTTGAATTGCGCAAAGTCCAGCTTGCGCCGGGTCGTGTCCGCTGGCGGCCAAGCCGTCTGGGGAGTAGAGCGGGTCGATGGGGAGGCCGGAGAGGGTGCGGGGGTTTGGGTTGTCGCTGGAACTCATCGATCACACACTGTCCGTTCGAGTGTTCAGGTTGGAGGTGTTAGTATCGCCAAGCGAGACGCCGTGATTTGTCACCCTGCGATCGTCTCCAGGGCGCGCAAGATGATCACCCAAACTGGGACGGTCTACGTTCCATGATGGCGATGTTATCTGGCATACTCGCCAGCCATCTGCGGATGGTGGCCTCATCCTCAGCGCCGATGCCGCGTCGCTCGACGTAGCCGACGACGGCCCTCTCCAACTCCGCTTTCGTAACCGGAGTCACCGCATGAGGGGGCAGCATATCAGTGCAAATCTCGTTGACCTCGCGGCTGTGGGTGAAGCCAAACACCACGTCTTCGCTTTCACGATGAGGCCACAGGTGCTCGTAACTGATTACGTCGACCAGAGCCCACGTGACATCTCGCTGAGTCATGCTCGCTCCTCCTGTTCCACCAATCGCCACTTGCGGTTTTCAAGGACTATCAGGCCCTGACGCTTCAACTGCTGTTGGGCGTTCCGTATGTCGTGTTTCCACCGTTTTCCGAAAGACTGGCCGCTAATCACCCGGTCGACCTCATCGTCGCACAGTTCTGGTTTGAGATCGCGGACCAGTGCATTGATTTCACTAGTGGGTAGCGGACCGTGTCTCGCCAAAACATAGCGGACTGCTTCTGAGAATTGACCCGTTATCGAACCTTTAGGGTCAGTCACAAACTCGGGAGGTGCAACACGCAAGCCGATCAATTTTTCGTTGATGCCATTCAGGGCGTCATCATATTGAGCGGCTATACCAGAGCGGTTGGTCCTGTCGACCCGCGCCTTTATCTCCTGTGCCTGCCGCGCCAGCGCGTTCAACTCAGACAATTGAGAATTGGAAACCGCGACGCCCATGCCCCCGTATTCCGTGAGGTCATTGGCTATTTCATCGACCGCACGAGCCTCAGTAATCTTCACGCCCAGTTCAAAGTTTCGTATCAACCCGCCATCGGTCAGGTTCGCCGATGTGACGATCGCCGTGTGCCTATCGGCAACGTAGGCTTTGGCGTGCAGGTGCAGCAAGTGGCGAACCGAAGTTCCTGGCACACGCTCGCAGAACCACAGCAGCGCACCGCAGTCCACCGACCCTTCGGCAAGGCTGTTACTTGCCAGGCTCGTTAGAAGGTCGATTCGCATGGATTGGCGCGATGCTAGTCTGCGGGCCAGCCGTTCCAGCGGTCGCCAGCGTATGAACGGCGCGGCGATGATTGCCGACTCCTGTATTGAGCCGGCGAACTGGTCAAACGTGGAAGCCCACGGCGATTGGATGCTCTGCATACGGCGTCCCTTGGCCATCACGGCACGGGTATTATTGAGCTAACGAAATGCGTTTCGCAAGCTGACAGCGGCACCTTGGGGAACCGTGCGCTATCCTGAAAGCGTATTAACGCTGGCAGACATGGAAGCGGCTGCCGCACTGGAAACATCAGGCAGCCGTTCGGTAGTCAGTGAGGCGTATCAATCTGATGCAGCGGTGACTTGCGACGGCAGAGGGTCGGCCATAAGGTACTCCATGGGCAGGCCAGAGTGCTCATGCAAAACCTGGGCGACTTGCTCGGTGATCTCCATTTGGCCCGCCATCATCGCGTCCAGCCGGTCGCTGCCCCCGGCCAGGGCCTCCATACGCTCACGAGACACCGTCTGCTGGTCAATCAGAAATTCGATGAATGAGCTGGGATCCGGGTCTTCCATGGGGTAGTGCTCCGCTTCGTAGATCTCTACCAGCGTGGATATCCGGTCGAGCTCCTCATCTTCGGCGCTATGCGGCTCAGCGCCCAACAGCTCGGAAATCCGCGCCAATGCAGCGTCGTATTCCTCTTCACTTTTGACTTGGGAAATTTCGCGCATAGTTGCACTTCTCCAGCATCGACCGCGTTGTGTTCGGCTGCTCCTGGATAAACCAGTGTACACTCTGCGCCCGATGGTAGAATGAACTTGCAATTCACCGTTCACGTCCGTTTGCTGGAGAGAAGGCAATGAACCACGTGAAGACGTTCTTCCTCCTGATGGTTCTCACCGGGCTGCTGCTGCTGATTGGCGGCGCGCTGGGTGGGCAGGTTGGCATCATTATCGCGCTGGTGTTTGCGCTGGCGATGAACTTTGGGGCCTACTGGTTCAGCGATAAGATCGCGCTGAGCATGGCCCACGCCCGCCCGATTACCGCCGACGAGGACCCCCATCTGTACCAACTGGTGGCCGAGCAGGCGCGTCTGGCCAACATGCCCATGCCCAAGGTTTACGAGATCGACGACCCGTCTCCCAACGCCTTTGCCACCGGCCGCAATCCGCAGAACGCCACCGTCGCCGTGACCACCGGCATCCGGCATATCCTCACGAGGGAGGAACTGGCTGGAGTCATGGCCCACGAGATGGCCCACGTGGGCAACCGGGACACGCTGATCATGACCATCGTTGCCACCATCGCCGGCGCGATCACGATGCTGGCGTTCATGGCCCAGTTTGCCGCGATTTTCAGCAGCTTCGGCGGCCACAGCGACGACGACGAGGGCGGTGGTGGCAACTTCCTGACTTTGATGATAATCGCCATCATCATGCCCATCGCGGCCACCATCATCCGCATGGCGATTTCACGGGCCCGCGAGTTCCAGGCGGACCAGACCGGCGCCCACAACTGCGGCAATCCCGAGGCGTTGGCGCGGGCGCTGGAAAAGCTGGAGATGGGCAGCGAGATCCGGCCCATGAAGGTCAACGAGGCGGCCTCGCACCTGTTCATCGTCAACCCGCTCAGCGGCCGCTCCATGGCGCGGCTCTTCTCGACGCATCCTCCCATCGAGGAGCGGGTCCGCCGGCTGCGGGAAATGAACGTGCGTCCGAATTACGATTCCATCGACAGCCCCAACTACGACCTGCCGGACAGCAACGACCGTCCCAACTTCTGAGATGGGGTGGCTCGGTGATAGGCTGCCTCGAATTGGGTTTCGTCCCGACTGAAGCGGGACTGCCGGCGCGGTAACATGCGCCGGTTGTGCTATCATTCGGCCGGCGGCGCGTTGCCGCCTGTCTGGCATCCCACGTTACGCTTTTTGCGCAGTTGAGGAGGTAATCATGGCCGGAAACTACACCATCAGCGTCGGCACCGTGGGCGGCGGCCTCTCCGTGAGCCCCGACGGCGGCGAATCCTGGAACCGCATCCGCGACCCCATGCCCAGCGAGTGCAACGTGCGCGCGCTGGCCACCGACCCCAGCAATCGGAGCCGCATCTACGCCGGCACCGACGGCGGCCTGTTCCGATCCGACGACAACGGCTTCACCTGGAGCTACCTCGAGTCGCCGATGGACGACCTGCAGATCTGGTCCGTGGGCGTCGACCCCGACGACTCCGACACGGTGTTCGTGGGCACGCGCCCCAACGCCTTCCGGTCCCGGGACGGCGGCCAGACGTGGGAGTCGCTGGACCTGGGCGTCCGCATGCCCTGCCCCATCGGCATACCCCGTACCACCAACATCATCGTGGATCCACGGGACACCCGGACCGTGTGGGCCGGCATCGAGGTTGACGGCGTATACCGCAGCCTGGACGGCGGCGACAACTGGACCCGCCTGCCCGACCTGGGTCCCGATCCGTTCCACGGCGACATTCACGGCATGGCCCTGAAGCCCGGCCCCGACTCGGCGATCTACTGCACCACGCCGTTCGGCATCTCCACCAGCAACGACGAGGGTGAGAGCTGGGAACTGCACGAGTTCCCGCGCTTCCACGCCGAGGACGTCCGCTCGTACTGCCGGGGCATGGTGATCAAGCCCGACAACCCCAGCACCATGTTCGTCGGCAACGGCGACTCGATCCCGGGGATCACCGGAACCATCCGCCGCACCCGCGACGCCGGGGCATCCTGGGACGCTCCGCAGCTTTCAGCGACGCCCAATTCGGTGGTGTACTGGTTCGCCGCCAGCCCCCACGTTGATGACGTGATGGTGGCCGCCAGCATCTACGGCTACGTGTACGTCAGCACCGACGGCGGCGACACCTGGGACAAGCTGCAGAAGGAGTTCGGCGAGATCCGATCGCTGGCGCTGACGCCCAACGAGTAAGCAACACCGACAGCGGAGCAGCGTGGCCCCTCTTCCGCCAGGAAGAGGGGCCTTTGATGCTACAATGCCGAAAACGGACAAATCCGGCAGGCTGGTGCAACATGACTACCGCTCGGAAACTGATGACAGCCGACGAGCTGATGCTGCTGCCCGACAACGGGTATCGGCAAGAGTTGGTGCGAGGAGAGTTGATCGAAATGCCGCCGCCGGGGAAAAAGCACGGTGAGGTGACGATGAGGTTCGGCGCCGCGCTTTACAATTATGCCGATGCCAACGACTACGGCACGGTGGGCGACAATTATGGCTTTCATCTGGAATCTGATCCCGATACCGTGCGCGCGCCTGATTTGGCTTGGTACGGTCCAGGCCACTCCGCGGAGCTTACGGATGGCTATCCGGAGCGGGCGCCAGATCTGGCTGTGGAGATCAAGTCACCCAGCGACACCCCGCGTATGGTGGCGGAACGAGCCCAGATGTGGCTGGACTTTGGCAGCAAGGAAGTGTGGTACGGAGACCCTGAAACCACCACCGTGACCCGTTACCGTCCCGGCCAGCAACCGGAAGTTCTCACCGAGGATGATGTATTGAATGGCGGGGAGTTGCTGCCCGGATTCAGCATTGAGGTGTGGCGACTGTTCCGGCGGCACCGGTAGGCACGCATTCCCGACCAACGAGACAACAGCCCAAACGGAGCAAAAATGCCCACTTTCGATTCCGACGGCGTTCGCATCTTCTACCAGTCCACCGGCGAGGGGTTCCCGCTCATCTGGAGCCACGAGTTTGCCGGCTCCTACGAGAGCTGGGAGCAGCAGGTGCGCTACTTCAGCCACCGCTACCGCGTGATCACCTACAACGACCGGGGATACCCGCCGTCGGATGTGCCCAACGACCCGGAGGCGTACTCCCAGGACATCACCATCGAAGACCTGCGCCGGCTCATGGACCACCTGGGCCTGGAGCAGGCGTACATCGGCGGGCTGTCCATGGGCGGCAACGTGGCGCTGAATTTCGCCCTGCGGTATCCGGAGCGCTGCAAAGCCATCATCGTCGCGTCAGCCGGGTCCGGAACCACGCACAACGAGGCGTTTCGCTCGGGAGGGGAGGCCATGGCCTCCCGACTGCTGGCTGAGGGCACTCCCCCGGTGATGAAGGACTACGGCAGCGGGCCGACCCGGGTGCAGCTGCGGCGCAAGGACCCGCGCGGATACGAGGAATTCATGCGGCTGCTGTTCGGGCACAACGCCCGCGGCTCGGCCTATACCTTCCGGGGCGTGCAGTTGCGCCGGCCCACCATCGACCAGCTGATCCCGCAGATGAACCGGCTCCAGGTTCCCACACTTATAATGATCGGGGACGAGGACGACCCGTGCGTGGAGCCGTCGATCATGATGAAACGGGAGATTCCCCGCAGCGGGCTGGCGGTCCTGCCCCAGTGCGGCCATGCCATCAACCTGGAGGAGCCGGAACTTTTCAACCGGTTGGTGTCCGACTTCCTGGCTTCCGTGGAGGCCGGCAAGTGGGCCGATCATCCGTTGGGTGACACGCCCTACGCGACCGGGTCGCGGTAAACGGATACGTTTCGCGCTGGGCAGCACGCCTCGTTCGGGCGGCTGCAGTCCGGCGCGTGGCGGTTGCCAAAGTGCGGGACTAAAACTCCACGGGACGCAGGTAGCTCATATCGTGCCGGCGCTCCAGGTAGCCGGCGCGGGTCTCGTGTCCGTGAGAGAACACCAGGAGGTGTCCCTGGCGTTCGGCTTCGGCCAGGATGATGCGCTTCTGATCCAGCGTGGTCTCGGGCTCGTAGTCGAAGGACGATATGATGGTCAGGCCCAGGTGATGGGGGGTTGGGACCAGGTCCCCGAGGTACACTATCCGCTCGCCGCCGTAGGTGAACACGGGGATCTGGTGTCCCAGGCAGTGGCCGTCCGTGACGATCAGGCTGAGGCCGGGGAACAGCTCAGTATCCCCGTCCAGCAGTTCCAATTGCCCGCGGTCGGCGATGGGGGAGAAATCTTCCACCCGAAACGCTTCCGTGTTGCGCAACGAGGGGTTGTGAGCGTCCTCCCAGCTGGCGCGCTGGACGTAATAGGTGGCGTTGGGGAAGGAAGGAACCATATCGCCCAGGCGGTCCATGCGAGTTGAGCCGCCGGCGTGGCTGAAATGGAGGTGGGAGAGCACAACAGCGTCAATGTCCCGGGGGCCTAAACCGAGCCCTTTCAGGCTCCGCATGAGCCGGCTGGGGACCAGGCCGTACATTTCCTTGTCGCGATAGTTATCCTTGGGGCCCACGCCGGTGTCCACGATGATTTTCCTGCCGCCGCACTCGATCAACAGGCAATTCAGGCCCATGGTCACCCGATTTTTGCGATCAGTGGATACCAGGTTCTCCCACATCATTTTGGGTATTGATCCGAAACTCGACCCGCCGTCTACCTTGAATACTCCGTCGCTGATAATTTTTGCAGCGCTCACCGTCATCTCACCATCACCCCTGAAATCTGCATTTGTATCGCCGCCCGTTTCCTGAATCACCGCGTCCACCCGTGTTTGTGTCTCCGCACTGAGGAGGGTTCAGGCCATCGATTGGCCTAATGCGGCCATTCCGCAAGTCAATCCGACTGTGCCTACGGTCGGTACCATGGGCATTACTTTACAACCCTCCAATTCATTGGTGTCAACCCAAAAAAGAGAATAATTTTGATTGATTTTCGAAATTATCGTGAAGGTTGGCGCAGACCGACGACGGTGGCGGCGACCAGCCCAGTGATGTTATGTTTGCCCGGCGCGGCCGGACCCGTTTCCCTGATTCTTGCCGGGCTTGAATAGAAGACAGCGGC
Organism: Dehalococcoidia bacterium; assembly: GCA_965207585.1. Taxonomy (GTDB): domain Bacteria; phylum Chloroflexota; class Dehalococcoidia; order Lucifugimonadales; family UBA3495; genus Bin87. The sequence continues at coordinate 2,160,412 of CBDBMT010000003.1, forward strand.
CGATCCGGTTGCTTCGCAAACCGCAAGGGCCAGCGAATTCCCGTGAACACACCCACCCCAATTCGAGACACTCCGCCCCCGACTCTGCGTCGTCGGGTGTTCGACCTGCTGGATACCCAGACCCGTCAACAAGCTCGCGGATTAGGCTGGAGCCACGAAAAGGGATCATTTCTGGTTGAGGTCGCGTTGGTGACGGTGATCGCCATCAACTCGACCGCTCTCATACTGTGGACGGTTCCCCGCTTCCGGGATGCCCATGATCTCTGGTTCCACGTCATTGAGCACATCACCGTGGCGGTGTTCCTGGTGGAATACGTGCTGAGACTGTGGTCGGCGCCGGAAGCGGATCCGGACGGGTCGGCGTGGCGTCAGAGATGGCGATACGTCCGTTCGCCGGTGGCCCTCATCGATGCGGCAGCCCTGGCGCCATCGTTGGCGTCGGTGATGATCCTGCTGATCGCCGGCACCGGTCCCAGCCTGTCCTTCCTGCTTGCGGCCCGGCTGCTGACCCGCACCGTGAAACTGGCGAGATACTTCCCCGGCGGGCGCCGGCTGGCCGTGGTACTGCGTCAGAAGGGAAGCCAACTCCTGGCCACGGTGGCCGGATTGCTGGTGGTGCTGGTGGTGGCGGCTTCGCTGATGTACTTCGCCGAAAAGGACGCCGAGCCGCAGGTGTTTACCAGCATACCGGTGGCGATGTGGTGGGGCGTGGTGACGCTGACCACAGTGGGCTACGGCGATGCGGTGCCGGTAACCGTAGCGGGACGTTTGCTGGCCGCGGTCATTGCGCTGCTGGGCATTGGACTGTTCGCGTTGCCGGCCGGGATCATCAGCGCTGGAATGCTGGAGGCCGGTACCGGAGACGCAGAGGATGGCAACGAACGAGGGCGGCCGCCGAGCGGCGAGGTTTGCCCTCACTGCGGCCAGCCCATGCCGGATGCCGGCCCGGACTAGAGCGCGGACAATTTTTCCGCCGCCGCTCTCAAGCGCTGCACCACGCGCTCCCTGCCCATCACTTCCATCATCTCGAACAGCGGCGGCGTCGCGGTGCGGCCGGTTATGGCCGACCGGAGCGCGCCGAAGAATTGCCGCCCGGACAATTCGAGATCCTTGCCGCTGGCCCTGAGAATATTTTCAAGGTTTTCATGTTGAAATTCGGCGTCCGGCACCGATGCCAGGTCGGACTGGGCCCGCAGGATCGCAGCGTGGGTTCCCTGTGGGTCCATGCCGCGCTGGACTACGCTGGCGGGGTCATATTCCAAGGACTCCTCGAAGAAGTAGGAGAGCGTTTCCGGCGCGTCCGCCAGAGTCTTGAGCCGTTCCTGCACCAGCGGGACGATCCGCAGCAGGTAAGCGCGATCGATGGGCAATAGCGTTGCGGGATATTCGCGCTCCAGGAAAGGCAGGATGCGGTCGGCCAGGTCAGCGTCGTCGGTTTGGCGAATGTAAACGCCGTTCATCCACTGCAGCTTGTCCAGGTCGAAGATGGCGGCGGGCTTGCCCACGCGCTCCAGGGTGAAGTTGTCCCGTATTGTGTGCGCGGTCATGACCTCGGTTTCGCCGTCCAGCGACCACCCGAGGAGGGCCATGAAATTGATCAGCGCCTCGGGGAGGAAACCGTCGTCGCGGTATTCCATCAGGGACGTGGCGCCGTGGCGTTTGGAAAGCTTGGCCCGGTCCGCCCCCAGGATCATGGGCAGGTGGCCGAAGGTTGGCATGGGCAGGTCCAGAGCCCGGAACAGCTGTACGTGGCGCGGGGTGCTGGGCAGCCACTCCTCCGCCCGCAGCACGTGGGAGATGGCCATGGCGTGGTCATCCACCACCACGGCCATGTGGTAGGTGGGGAAGCCGTCCGTCTTGACCAGGACGAAATCATCGGTCAAGTCATTCTGCCATTCGACGTGCCCGCGGATGGTGTCTTCTACGGAGGTTATGCCGGTCTGAGGCATGGCGAAGCGCAGGACGGACGGGACGCCTTCCGCCTCTTTGCTCCGTCGCTGGTCGTCGGACAGGTACCGGCAGTGGCTGTCGTAGCCCTGCCGTTGCTTGTTGCGGGCCTGCTCCTTGCGCAGCTCCGCCACCCGCTCCGGCGGGCAGTAGCAGCGGTACGCGTTGCCCGAAGCGATCAGTCGCTCGGCCGCCTCGTGGTAGCGTTCGAGCCTTTCGGACTGGAAGTACGGTCCGTAGGGGCCACCCACCCGGGGGCCCTCGTCCCAGTCAATGCCGAGCCATTCCAGACCGTCCAGAATGTGGTCGACCGCGCCCTCGGTGATCCTGCCCTGGTCGGTGTCCTCCACGCGCACTACAAACTGACCGCCGTTGCGACGGGCGAACAGCCAGTTGAACATGGCGGTGCGGATGTTGCCGATGTGCGGGTTGCCGGTGGGGCTGGGCGCGTAACGAACGCGAACGGGGGCGGACACGGCGGTTGGCCTCCTCGTTTTGCCGTCCCGGTGGTTCAGCGGCGACTGGGACGGATCGGTTTTCTCAAATGCCGGCGGCTTGGCGTTGCGGGCTATGGGCCGTTCCTAACGGTTGGTCTAACCGCCTCGTTGGCTGATGCGGGCCCAAGTGTCGCGGAGGGTGGTGGTGCGGTTGAACACCGGCGCGCCGGGCTGGGAATCGGTGTCGGCGCAGAAGTAGCCCAAGCGCTCGAACTGGAAGCGGTCGCCCGCCTTTGCCGCCGCGAGCGCAGGCTCGCTCATGGCAGGCACCCTTTCCAGCGAGTCGTGGTTGATCAGGTCCAGGAAGTCGGCGTCACTTCCGGCAGGATCGGATTCGGTGAACAGGTTGTCGTAGAGGCGGATTTCCAGGGGCACGGCGTGGGCGGCCGAAACCCAGTGGATGGTGCCCTGGACCCGGCGGCCGTCGGGCGCGTTGCCGCCGCGGCTGTCAGGATCGTAGGTGCAGCGGACTTCCACGATTTCACCCTGCGCGTCCTTTACGACGTCGGTGCAGGTGATGAGGCAGGCGTAGCGCAGGCGAACCTCGCGTCCGGGGGCCAGGCGGTAGAACCGGCGGGGCGGGTCTTCCATGAAGTCGTCCCGCTCGATGTACACCTCGCGGCCAAATGGCACGCTGCGCGTCCCCATGGTTTCGTCCTCGGGGTTATTGATGGCTTGGAACTCTTCGCCGTCGCCTTCGGGGTAGTTGGTGATCACCACCTTCAGCGGGCGCAGCACGGCCATGCGCCGGGGAGCCCGTCGGTTGAGGTCCTCACGCAAGCAGTGTTCGAGCAGCGCAAGTTCGGTCACGCTGTTGCGCCGGGCCACGCCGACCCGCTCGCACATGTCGCGGATTGACTCGGGGGTGTATCCCCGGCGACGCAGGGCGCTGAGAGTGGGCATGCGCGGGTCGTCCCAGCCGGTGACGTGACCCTCTTCGACCAGTTGCCGCAAGCGGCGCTTGCTCATGACCGTGTGGGTCAGGTTGAGCCTGGCGAACTCGATCTGGCGGCTGCGGTAGATGCCCAGCGCCTCCTGGCACCAGTCGTACAGAGGCCGGTGATCCTCGAACTCCAGCGTGCACAGGGAGTGGGTGATCTCCTCGATGGAATCGGAAAGGGAGTGGGCGTAGTCGTACATGGGGTAGATGCACCAGTCATCGCCGGTGCGGTGGTGCTCCGCGTGGCGGATGCGGTACAGCACTGGGTCCCGCATGTTGAGGTTGGGGGACGCCATGTCGATTTTGGCGCGCAGGACGTATTGTCCGTCAGCGAACTCACCGGCGCGCATCTGACGAAAAAGGTCCAGGCTCTCCTCGGGCGGGCGGTTGCGGTCGGGGCTTTCCCGGCCCGGCTCGGTGAGCGTGCCGCGGAACTCCCTGATCTCGTCGGCAGTGAGGCCATCCACATAGGCGTTGCCGTCGCGGATCAGCTGCTCGGCGTATTCGTAAAGCTGCTCGAAATAATCCGAGGCGTAGAACAGGTTGTCGCCCCAATCGAACCCCAGCCATTTCACGTCGGCGAGGATCGATTCTACGTACTCGATGTCCTCGCGGGTGGGGTTGGTGTCGTCGAACCGCATGTGGCAGCGGGCGCCGGTGTACTGCTCGCCGACGCCGAAGTTGAGGCAGATCGACTTGGCATGGCCGATGTGGAGGTAGCCGTTGGGCTCGGGCGGGAAGCGGGTCACCACGCGGCCATCGTAGGCGCCAGCGGCCTGGTCGTCGTTGATGATGGCGCGTATGAAATCGGAGGCGGTTTCGGCGGTAGCAGGGGGCGTGTCAGTGCTCATGTTCGGATTGCCCAGTTTCCAAGATACGCCGCAAGGGCGCGGCGCGCTTTTTGATTATATCCTGCCGGCGACGGGTCGGCGCAGCCATCAGCCTGATAGTATAACTTTGCCATGTTCAGCTTCCTGCAACCCCAGCCCACCCTCACCGAGCAGGAAACGCAGCGCAGCCTCCGCAGCATGGACTGGAGCGGCATGTCGGCCGGCGCCATGCGCAGCCTGGGAACCGGCGGTTTGATGGCCGCCTACGCGCTGGCCCTGGGAGCCAACAACCTGGAGGTGGGAATAATCGCGGCGCTGCCATTCATCACGCAGGTGATGCGGCTGCCCGCCGTCCTGCTGGTGGAAGCGTTCCGGCGCCGCAAGGAACTGGGGTGGCCCGCCTTTGCGCTGATGCAACTGATCTGGCTTCCCATCGGCCTGGTTCCCTTCCTCCTGGACACGCCGGGCAAGTTGGCCGTGTTCCTGGTGATTGTTTTTCTCGGCGTCCATGGAGCGTTGAACTCCCTTTGGGTCACGACGTCCAACACCTGGCTGCGCGATCTGGTTCCGCCCGACCGCCTGGCCAGTTACTTTGGCCGCCGTCTGGCGATGGTTACCATCGCAATCTCGGTAATAGGGTTGGCCGGCGGCTTTTTCGTCCAGTGGTGGGAGAGCATTGCCCGCCCTGGCGATGGAGTTTTCGCCTTTTCGTTCCTGCTTGTGGGCGGGGTTTGCATCTTCGGAACCTTTGGGGTATTTGCGATGTCCCGAGCCGCAGAGCCCATGATGCCTCCGTCGGCCCAATCCGACCAGTCTCCGGTGCGGATGCTGCTGGCGCCGCTGCGGGATCCCAACTATTTTCGGCTCATCAGGTTTCTGTTCGCGTGGAGCCTGATTTCCAACCTGGCGATACCCTTCTTCGCCATCTACATGCTGAAGGTAATTGGGATCTCGCTGCCGGTGGTCATGGGTTTGACCGCGCTGGGCCATCTTTCCAACGTGCTCTTCGTCCGCGTGTGGGGGAGCTTCGCCGACCGGGTGGGGAGCAAGACGGTCCTGTCCCTGTCGGCGTCCCTTTACCTGCTGGTCATCATCGGTTGGGTGTTTACCACCCATCCCGAGCGTTATTTGCTCACTATGCCCCTGCTGGTGGCCCTGCACCTGTTGGGCGGGGCCGCAGCCGCCGGAGTCACGCTCACGGTGAATACGCTGGCGATAAAGGTGGCTCCGGAGGGACGAGCCGTGCCGTTTTCCGGCGTGGCTGGCATGATGGTCGGCCTCGGCTCGGGGATCGGTCCAATTCTGGGTGGACTGGTCGCCGATTATTTCTCAGTGCGCTCCCTGGACTTGAGCGTTACCTGGTCGGCGCCGGCTGGAATAACGGCCTTGCCGGCCGTGTCGCTATCCGGTTTTGAGTTCCTGTTTGGCATGGCCTTTGTGCTGGGCCTGCTATCGTTGAACCTGCTGGCGCCCCTGCGCGAGACCGGTGAGGTTTCCCGGGACACCGCCCTGGCCGAGCTGATGGCCGGCATGGCTCCCGTGGCTCGTGCCGTCTCTTCGGTTCCGGGGCTGAATATGGTGTCGTCCCTATCTTACGGATACTTGCGGCACATCCCCGGCGCCGACGTAGCCATCGGAGTGACGGCGTACCAGTTGGCCGCTTCCACTCAGGCGGCGGTGGTTTCCGCCGACCGCGGCCGGGCCGGGGCAGCGGCTGTAGCCAACCAGGTGGGAACCGTCCTCAGTTATACCGCAGCACGCATGACTGACACTACCGAATATGGCCTCGAGCTGGCCCGCCATGCGACCCGGGGAGCGGTTCACGCCGTGGATGACATCACCGGAGAGCTGGGCAACGTTACCCACGGGGCCATGCTGGGCACGTTGCGAGCTTTGCAGCAACTCCAGGTGGCGCCGGTCGAAGCGCTGCGCGAGGCGGCTCACGGGGTAATCCAGGGTGCTGTTGAAGCCCAACGGGACGCGGCCGGGGCGGCTGAGGCAGCATTGGAGGCGGCGCGGGCCGCGGCCCCCGAATTGGGCATCACCGACGAAGAAGCGGCGACAGCGGCGGCGGCCGGCATACGGGATGCAGCCCAGGCCTTGGAGCCCGAGGAATTTGACGCAGTGATCGCGGCGCTGCCTGAAGACGTCAGCCGGAGAGCGGAGGAGGACAGCGCAGAGTGACCAGAACGCGCGCCAAGTCGTCGGGTAGCGCCGCTTGGTGCTCCATCCATGCGCCGGTCACGGGATGGCGGAAACCGAGGCGAGCCGCGTGCAGAAACTGCCGGCCGATCAGGGAGTGGGCTTTCCCGTACACCATGTCGCCCAGCAGCGGGTAGCCCAGGTATGCCAGGTGCACGCGGATCTGGTGGGTTCGGCCGGTTTCGAGGTCGAGATTGAGCAGGGCGTGTCCTTCCAGTTCCTCGAGGGTCCGATAGTGAGTGCGGGCGGCGCGGCCGCCGGCGGCCACGGCCATCCTCTGGCGGTGGCGCGGGTCCCGCGCGATGGGGGCGTCAATGGTTCCAGATTCCGGCGTGACCATGCCCACGGCAACGGCGAGGTATTCCTTGCGGAACTGGCGGTTCTTGAGCTGCTCGGTGAGGCGTTGGTGGGCTGCTTGGGTCTTGGCCACCACCATCAGGCCGGAGGTGTCGAGATCGAGCCGGTGCACGATGCCGGGCCGGAGCTCGCCTCCGATGCCGCGAATGTCGGGGCACCGCGCCAACAGGGCGTTGACCAGAGTGCCGTCGGGATGGCCCGGGCCCGGGTGAACCGGGAGGCCGGCCGGCTTGTCCACCACGATCAGGTGCTCGTCCTCGTAGACGGCGGGAACCGCTATGTCCTGGGGGATCAGGTCTGCGGGAGAGCGCGCCGGCGGGACGCACACGGTTACGGCATCCCGGGGCCGGACCCGATGGGCGGGGCGGGCGACGCTTCCGTTAACGGTGACCAAACCGTCGGCCGCCAGGGCTTGCAGGCGACTACGGGAAAGGCCGGCGGCGGATAGTTCGGGGATTTGGGCCAGCCAGGCGTCCAGCCGGGAGGGGTTGGGGTTGCCGCCCACGACAAATTCGTACCTCTCGCTGGTGCCCAATCCTGAAAATCCTTTAATCCGGCAAATCCTGATTCTGACAAGCTGCGATACGCTCGCGAACGCCGCAGTCGGCACAGCGTGCGCCGTTGGGCAGGCTGATCATGGCGCCGTCGCAAATGGGGCAGGCGGCGTAGGCGGACACAACGGCAGGTTCCGAGGCGGCGGGTTGGTCCCGGTTCATCACCAGCACCCAAGCCATGATGGCTAATCCGACAACAATTGAGGAGTCGGCCAGATTGAACACCGGCCACGGTCCGATATCGATGAAGTCGGTCACGTGTCCCTGCCAGATGCGATCCACGAGATTGCCCAGCGCGCCGCCCAGCATCAGCGCGATGCTGATCCGCATCAGGATGCCGGGCCGTTCCTGGGTGTGGTAGATGTACGCTAACACCGCTACGCCAACCAGGGAGACGATCAGGAGCGGGATGTTGTTGCCCTGGAACAGGCCAAAGGCGCTGCCGGTGTTCTGTACGTGGGTAAAGCGAAAGAAACCGTACACCGGCCAGGAATGATGCCATTCCAGGGCCTGCCTGACGACGAACTTGGTGAGCTGGTCCAGGGCCAGGGCCAACGCCGCCAGTTGCAGCAGGGTCCAATCCCGATAGATCGGCGTGCGATCTATCCGGGACCGGGGCATGGGCGGCCGGGACATGGGTTACGGCGTGGCCAGATGGTCCACGAAGAACTGCACGACCTTCTCAGCCATCTGGCGCTCCTGCCCCACCCAGAAGTGGTCTGCGCCGGGAACAACGTGATAATCCGCCGGAGGATTGAACTTGCCCAGCTGCTCGTCGACACCGTCGGAGTTGGCGAGACGGTCGCGGTCGCCGGTGATGATCATGCGGGGCGTATTGTCCTTCTGCAGGGGGCTCTCGGTGATCGCCTCCAGGGAGGGAGCAACCAGGGCGATGGCCCGGGGCTTCTTGTACAGCTGTTTGTGCGCGCAGATAACGCGGGTGCTGAAGGAGTAGCCGCCGAGCCCGATCCGGTCGTCGTCCACGTCGGGCAGCGCGCCGAGGAACTCCATGGCCATCAGGGTCTCCTCGTGTTCCTTCTCGCCGTGGGCGTGCTGGCCCTGGCTGTTGCCCACGCCACGGAAGTTGAACCGCAGCGAGGCGATGCCGGCGTCGGCCAGGCCGAAGGTCACGGCCACCACCACGTTGTTGTCCATGCTGCCGCCGTGCAGCGGATGGGGATGGCACATCACCACGCCGGGGAATGGCCCCTCGCCGTCCGGCAAAGCGATGATCCCCTCCAGGGTCATTCCCTTCGTTATGAAACTGACCGCGCTCTGTCGCATGTTGCCGCCTCCGGCCGAATCTGTGCTGAACCTGAATGTTGAAACATGATAGCAGGTTACAGGAATGGATGGCCCGACGGGAGCCGTCAACCATTGTGCTAGAATGGCGACGACCCAGCATCGGCTGGCACAAAGCGAGAATTCCGTTTGAGTTTGGAGGCTCCATGGCAGTGATCGACCTGCGCAGCGATACCATTACCCACCCCACCGACGAGATGCGCCGGGCGATGGCCGAGGCTGAGGTCGGCGACGATGTTTTCGGGGAGGATCCCTCCATCAACGCGCTGCAGGAACGCGCTGCCGAGATGCTGGGCCAGGAGGCCGGACTGCTGACCGCCAGCGGTACGATGAGCAACCTGATCGCCGCGCTGACCTGGTGCAGTCGCGGGGACGAGATGATCATGGGTCAGGAAGCCCACATGTTCTGGAACGAGTCAGGAGGTCCAACGGCGTTGTCCGGCGCGCAGGTCCGGCTGGTGCCCAACGAGGCCAACGGGCGGATTTCAGCAGAATCTGTTGCGGGCGCCGTCCGCGACGCCTCCAACATCCACGTTCCAGCCACCACGCTGGTGTGCCTGGAAAACACGCACAATCGATGCAGCGGCGGGGTGATGACCCCGCAGGACACCCGGGAAGTCGTTGAGGTCGCCCACGCGGCCGGCGCGGCAGTGCACCTGGACGGGGCGCGGATCTTCAACGCCGCGGTGTCCCTGGAGGTTCCGGTGTCTGAGCTGACCAAGGACGTGGACGACGTCAGTTTCTGTCTCTCGAAGGCTCTGTCCTGCCCGGTGGGTTCCGTGCTGTGCGGCTCCGAGGAGTTCATCACCCGGGCGCGCAAGTGGCGGAAGATGGTGGGCGGCGGAATGCGCCAGGCCGGCGTGCTGGCCGCCGCCGGCCTCGTGGCCCTGGACACGATGGTTGAGCGGTTGGCCGATGACCACGCCAACGCGCGCCGCCTGGCCGCCGGCCTGGCTGACATCGATGGCCTGACCGTGGACCCCGACAGCATCCACACTAACATCGTGATCTTCGAGGTCGATCGAGACAAGGTCGGTGAGGCTCGCGAAGTGATTGCGGCCCTGCGCGAGGACGGGGTGCTGGTCAGCCACAGCCGCGAGCAGTCGCTGCGCATGGTCACGCATCGGCATATCTCGTCGGCGGACGTGGACGCGGCGCTGTCGCGGGTGAACGGGACGGTGCGCCGCTTGGCCGCCGGAAACTAGGGGTACGGTATGGCCGATTTCACCATCAACCGGGAAACTACTGCGCTGCTCATCGCCGATTTTTATGCTGAGGCGATGGGCACCCTGCCCCACGCCATCGAGCGCGGGGTGGTGGCCCGCACGGCAGCCCTGCAAGCCGCCGCCCGCGAGGCCGGCCTGATGGTCTGCTATTGCGCCACAGTGTTCCGGCCCGGGTATCCTGAGATCAGTCAGCGGAACAAGACGTTCAGCGCGCGCAAGGCCTCGGGCCAGCCGGCGGTCTTCGATCCGGTGTCGCTGATCCATCCCGACGTGCGCCCCCGGGACGACGAGGTGGTGGTGGGCAAGCACCGGGTCAACGCGCTCTTTGGAACCGGTCTCGACGTGGCGCTCACTGGAAACAATATCGACACCATCATTCTGTTGGGTTACGCGACTAGCGGGGTCGTGCTGTCCACCACCCGCTTCGCTGCCGACCGGGACTATCGGCTGTACATCGTCGAGGACTGCTGCGCCGACAGCGAGGCGGACGTGCACGATTTCCTGATCGAACGCATCCTGAACCGCCAGGCGGACATCGTGTCGGCCGACGAGGCAATCGCGGCGATCCGCGCCTCCTGAGACCGGCGGGACGCTGGCTGGCGTCGATGGTTGACGACTGAGCCGGTCTAGGCCTCATGCTCCGGCAATCCGCATCTCCCACCGCCGATATCAGCGTAGCCATCGACTCACGCCCGCTGTACGCCGGGGATACTCTGGACGTGGAGGTCCTGGTAACTCCTCACCTTTCCTTCCAGGCGGCATTGGGAGTGCTCCGGCTGACACGGGTTGAACTGGTGCGGGTGGATTCGGCGCGGGATGCCGTGCCACAGATGATGCTGCCCGGTCGGCGCAGCCGCGGGAATTCCGGTGGACCTGCGCACATTGACGAGGTATTCGCAGAAGACGCGGCGATGGAAGGCGGGGTGCAGCAACGCTACCCGATGCGTCTGCGGTTGCCGGAAGCGGCGCCACCCACCGTCAAGGGGAAGTACGCGCGCATCTCGTGGGAACTGTCGGCGACGATATTAACCCGGGCCGACTGGTTGCCAACGGGTGACGGATGGCTGGCGAATCTGGCCCGGGGTCGCGCGGCCCACTGCGAGCAGGAACTGGTGGTGTTCAGCCGGTCGGATGTCGACCCACTGGACGGCTTGCCATTGCTGGACGAGATCCCAGCCAGCCGATCCTATCGCAACGTCACAATGGGCCTGTCGCTCGACTCGGCGAGCGTGGCCAACGGCGGGACTGTCACCGGCAGCCTGTCGATCAAGTCCAAGTCGGGGGTGAAGGCGCGCGAGCTAAGGGTCGAGCTGATGCGCTGGGAACGTTCCGGCAGCAAGCAGGCGCAGGTTATCGAACACAGCGAGGTGCTGCAGCGCCCGGCGTTACTGGGGGCGAACGAGGAGACCGACTGGGCGTTCCGCCTGACCGTGCCCGATCCTCTGATGCCTACGGTGTTGGCAAACCACACCTTCGTGGGTTGGCAGGTTCGGGGTGTCATAGACCGGAAGCTGCTCCCGAATCAATCGGTATCTCAGTTGCTGCACGTCTATACATCTCCTTGACCGCCATAACGGGAGTCGCCCCACCACCGGCGCAAGCGTTCGGCAATGGCAGCCTCCGAGCCCTGGTCAGACGGCTCGTAGTACTTGCGGTCGGACAACTCTGGCGGGAGGAATTCCTGCGCCTCGAAGTGCCCATCGTAGTCATGGCTGTACTTGTAACCCACGCCGTAACCCATGCCGCGCATCAGGCCGGTTACGGCGTTGCGCAGTTGCATTGGCACCGGCTCGTGGGGGCGCCCGCGCACGTCGTCCAGCGCGCGTTCGAGAGCCATATACGCCGCGTTGCTTTTGGGTGATGTGGCCAGGTAGACCGTTGCCTCCGCCAGGGGGATGCGACCCTCGGGCAGGCCCACGAAGTGCACCGCCTGCTGGGCCGCCACCGCGACGGGCAGCGCGCCGGGATTGGCGAGGCCGATGTCCTCGGCGGCCAGGATCACCAGCCGCCGGGCAATGAACATGGGGTCCTCCCCGGCTTCCAGCATCCGGGCCAGCCAATAGAGGGCGCCGTCGGGGGATGAGCCGCGCACCGACTTGATGAAGGCGGAGATGGTGTCGTAGTGGCTGTCGCCGGCCTTGTCGTACTGCGGAGTACGGCGTTGCAGGGCGTCGGCGATGCGGTCCACCGTGACGTGGCGCCGGCCCTCCCGGTCCGACTCGGCGGCGACCACGGCCATCTCCAGCGCGTTGAGTGCCACCCGTGCGTCGCCGTTGGCGATGTTGACCAGGTGGGCGAGCGCTTCGGGTTCCAACTGCGGCGCAAGCGCGGCCAACCCCCGGCGTTCGTCCGTCAACGCGCGGTCGATGATCGCAGTGATGGCGTTGTCATCCAATGCGCTGAGGGAGAACACTCGGCACCGGGACAGGAGTGGCGCGTTGACCTCGAACGATGGGTTCTCGGTGGTGGCGCCGATGAAGGTGACGGTCCCGTCTTCGACGTGCGGCAGGATCACGTCCTGTTGGGCTTTGTTGAAGCGGTGGATCTCGTCAACGAACAGGATGGTGGACTGCTGGTAGAGAGTCTGGCGTTCCTGGGCGCCGGCCACCGCCTTCCGGAGATCGGCCACGCCGGCCGACACTGCGCTGACCGGCTCGAAATGCGACTGCGTGACGGTGGCGATGAGCCGGGCCAGCGTAGTCTTGCCGGAGCCCGGCGGTCCCCAGAACAGAATAGACGGTACACGATCGATTTCTATAGCCCGGCGCAGGACCCGGTCTTCGGCAAGGATATGCTCCTGCCCGACGAATTCGTCGAAGGTGGCAGGTCGCATCCGCTCTGCCAGCGGGGCCGTTTCACGGGAGCGCTGCTCGCGCCCGTGCTCGAAAAGCCCGCCGGCATTTCGCCAGCCAGTCATCATCAATCCTGGAAGTGCGGCATCACCTCTTCGGCGAACAGCCGCATCGACCGCCCGACTTCCTCATTGTCCAGCATGCCGCCTATGTTGAACCAGCACATGAACTCCTGGGGTTGGTAAAGCTCCTGGTACTGCTTCAGTCGCTCGGTGACCCGTTGCGGGTCGCCGATGGCGCCCAGCTCGTCGTATATGCCCTCGTAGGTGAGCTGGCCGGCACGACTGGACCCACGCGAATTGTTCTGCATGCTGCGCAGCGTGTCCAGGTAGTTGTTCACCGTAGGGGCGAAACCGGCTTTGGCGGCTTCGGAAGTCTCTCCCACATACACCGGCACGTTGACCACCACCTTCACGGCCGATTGATCGTGTCCGTGCTCAGCCAGTGTGTCGCGGTAATGGGCCAGCCCATCGCTGACGCCCCGCACGGTGATGATCAGCGGCGTCACCAAGATGCTGTGACCCAGGCTGCCCACCAGAGGGAAGGTGTCGGCCCCGTTGGAGGCGATGTACACGGGCGGATGGGGTCGCTGGATCGGCTTGGGTTCCAGCCGGATGCCCTCGGCCTGGTAGTACTGGCCGTCGTAGTCCAGCACGTCCTCCTTCCAGGCGCGCAGAGCCAGATCCAGCCCCTCCACGAAGCGGTCGTTGCGTTCTTCGATGGGGATGCCGTAGCCTCGGTAGTGGTTGGGGTTGGAACCGCGCCCGATGCCGAAGACCGCCCGCCCGCCCGACAGCACGTCCAGGGTCGCCACCTCTTCAGCGATCCGCAAAGGATGATGCAAGGGCAGCAGGTTGACCGCGGTGCCCAGCATGATGCGCTCGGTGGTTTGGGAGAGGGCCGACGCCATCAGCAGGGGCGCCGGCATCACCGAGAAGCGCCGGGCGAAGTGCAGCTCCGCCAGCCAGGCCATGTCATAGCCCAGTTGGTCGGCCAATTGCACCTGCGCCATTACGTCAGCGTAACGGTCGGCCGGAGTTTGGCCCTCGCTGCAGGGGATTTGGTAGAAGACGCCGAACTGCATACTGTCACTCCCGAGGGGGACGTTGAGATCGAACCGGCTCCGAAAGGGCTTTGTAGAAACCATCGCGGAAGTTTGATACCCACCGCCTTGCCCAATTTTCCTTGAACGCATCCCGCTTATTTATCGTGACAATCACCAGATTGCCATCAACTGAGCCGAGACCAATGTGTGGCTCTACGGGAGCTAGTTCGTCGAGCAATGTTTCCAGCGAATCTGTGACCGCCGCGGGCACCCTGCCACGTTCTTCGGCAAAGGCGCGCCCTGCTTTGTATCCGGTCTTGCGTGCTTTCCGGACCGACCACTTTACGACGAGGCTTTCGAGTATCATGGCAAGGCTCCCTGACGGCAGCTAAGCCGAGTCGCCGTCCCAGGTGTCGTCCGGCATCGGTTCGGTAAAGGGTTCACCCCGCGCCTCGGCTTGGTCCCGGCGCTGAACCCATTCCCGCCACCGTCGGTTGCTGCGCTTTTCGCCGATCTCGATACCTTCCTCCATGCCTTCCTCCCGCCCCCGTAGGTATGTCCGTTTCTCCATAATCCTTGCAATTACCACTCTCATTGCCTCCATAATCGGCCAGGTCGCCGCCAGCGCCCAGGCCACGATTTGGCCGCCGTCGTCAAAGACCATCTCCGCGGTCAACTGCCACGTTTCCGGCCGATGATTGTTAGTAATCAACAGTATGTCAATCGCGATTGCCGCTGCTATCGCCAAGTAGAATACGACGAAGGCTTGTGCGGCCCGTTCCGGCGGTACGCTGGGGATGGTAATCCACCCGGTCCGGCCATTCCGCTCCGGTGTCATCATTATTATAGCGGGATGTTGCCATGCTTCTTGGCCGGGAGGGTGTCGCGCTTGTTTTGCAGCATCTCGAGGGCGCGGATCACGGTCGCCCGTGTGGACGCCGGGTCGATCACATCGTCAAGATAGCCGCGGTTGGCGGCAACGTAGGGGTTGGTGAAGCGTTCCTGGTAGTCGGCGATGAGCTCGGCGCGGCGGGCGTCGGGGTCGTCGGCGTTATTGATCTCCTCCCGGTAGATGATGTTCACCGCGCCGTCAGGGCCCATAACGGCAATCTCGGCGCTGGGCCAGGCGAGGTTCACGTCCGAGCGCAGGTGCTTGCTGCTCATCACGATGTACGCGCCGCCGTAGGCCTTGCGGGTGATCAACGCGACCTTGGGCACCGTTGCCTCGGCGTAGGCGTAGATCAGCTTGGCCCCGTGGCGGATGATGCCGCCGTATTCCTGCTCCGTCCCCGGCATGAAGCCCGGCACGTCCACCAGCGTAACCAGCGGCACGTTGAAGCAGTCGCAGAACCGCACGAAGCGGGCGGCCTTGGCCGAGGCGTTGATGTCCAACACGCCGGCCAGGTACGCCGGCTGGTTGCCAACCAAACCCACGGTGCGGCCAGCCATCCGGGCGAAACCCACCACCACGTTGGGCGCATACCCGGCCTGGACTTCCATGAAGTCCTCATCATCGACGATGTGGTAGATGATCTCGCGAATGTCGTAAGGCCGGTTGGGCTCGTCGGGAACGATGCCACGCAGGACTTCGTCGGCGCGGTCGATGGGGTCGGCCGAGCGGTAGCCGGGCGGATCGTCGAGGTTGTTCAGGGGCAAGAAGGAAATCAGGCGACGCAATTCCTCCAGGCATTCTTCTTCGGAGTCGGACACAAAGTGCGCTACGCCGCTGCGGGCTGCGTGGGCGTCGGCTCCGCCGAGCTGTTCGTGGGTCACGTCTTCGCCGGTGACCGCGCGCACCACGTCCGGGCCGGTGATATACATCTGGCCGGTTCCCCGCACCATAAAGATGAAGTCGGTGATTGCCGGTGAATAAACTGCGCCTCCCGCCGATGGGCCCATGATGACCGAAATTTGCGGCACAACGCCGGAATACATGGTGTTGCGCAGGAAGATGTCACCGTAGGCGGCCAGGCTCAGCGCGCCCTCCTGGATGCGGGCGCCGCCGGAGTCGCAGATGCCGATCATCGGGCAGCCGGTTTTGGCGGCGAGGTCCATGACCTTGCAGATCTTCTGGCCCACCACCTCGGAGAGCGACCCGCCGAAGACGGTGAAATCCTGCGCGTAGGCGAAAACCTGGCGGCCGTCGATGTTGCCGTAGCCGGTGACCACCGCGTCACCGAGGAAAGTCCGGTCCGCCAGGCGGAAGTCGGTGGTGCGGTGGGTGACGAATCGATCGACCTCGGTGAACGTGCCATCGTCCATGAGGGCGTTCAGGCGTTCCCGGGCGGTCATCTTGCCCCGCTGGTGCTGCTGGTCGATGCGACGCTGGCCGCCTCCCAACGCGGCCTGGTCCTGGAGGCGGAGCAGGTTTTCCAAACCCGGGTCGGTGATGGCTTCTTCTCGTGTGGACAACCTGGACCTCCAACGACGATGCTGTGCGGCAAGCGGCCTGTTTCGCAGGGCCAGTATAATGGTTTCCGCAAACCACCGTCCCCAACCAACAGTGAGTGACTTGACGGCTTCCACATCCCAGCCACCTCCCAACGCACCGCCCCTGTATGTGGCTGGCGGCGAACCCCTGGTCTGGGGGCGACGCACCTACGTCATGGGCATCATCAACCTGGCGCCCGACTCCTTTTCCGGAGACGGCCTGTCCGGTGACGTTCATGCCGCCGTCGAGCAGGCCCGGCGCATGGAGGCGGCCGGCGCGGACATGCTGGACGTCGGAGCGGAGTCGACGCGGCCGGGCAGTACACCCATCTCGGCGTCGGCGGAGGCGGAGCTGCTGCTGCCAGCGCTGGAGGCCATCCGCCGGGCCGTGAGCATTCCGGTCAGCGTGGACACCTACAAGGCTCCGGTGGCGCGGCAGGCGATTGCGGTCGGGGCGTCGCTGGTCAACGACGTTTGGGGGCTGCTTGCCGACGGAAACATGGCACGGGTCGTCGCCGAGGCGGGCGTCCCGGCCATCCTGATGCACAACCAACGGGAGGCGCAGTACGACGACCTGGTCCCTGATGTGATCGCCGGGCTCCGGCGGATCGCAACCATAGCCCGTGCTGCGGGCATCGCCGAGCACAACGTGATCCTTGACCCCGGCATCGGGTTCGGGAAGAACGCCGACCACAACCTGGAGTTGCTGCGGCGACTGCCGGAACTGCGGGAACTCGGGTACCCGCTGCTGCTGGGGGTCTCGCGAAAGTCGACAATTGGCCGCGTGTTGGGGTTGCCCACGGATGACCGCGTGGAGGGTACCGCGGCGGCCGTGGCAGTGGGTATCGCTGGCGGCGCGGACATCGTACGGGTGCACGACGTGGAACAGATGGTTCGCGTGGCCCGGATGACCGACGCCATCGTGCGCGACTGGAGGCCTGACGGATGGCCGAGCCGATAACAACCTACCTGTGCCTCGGCGGAAACCTGGGCGACCGAATGGCGGCGCTGACCGAGGCATTGTGGCTGCTCGACGCCACGCCCGGGATGCGGCGGACTGTCTGTTCGTCGGTGTACGAAACGGAACCGTGGGCCGTGGCGGATCAACCCAACTTCCTCAACCTGGTGGCCGTTTACGAGACGACCCTGTCGCCGGAAGACCTGCTGGCGGCGTGCAAGTCCGTGGAGGAAGAGGTTGGTCGCGTCGCCTCGTACCGCTGGGGGCCGCGCCTCATCGACGTAGATATCCTGCTCTACGGCGACCGGGTGGTGGATTCCGCTGAACCGGATCTCCAGATACCGCACCCGCGCATGGCGCAGCGAGCGTTCGTGCTGGTTCCGCTGGCGGAGGTGATACCGGATCGCGTGGTCCCGCCGGGGAGCTGGACTGTCCAGCGGTTGCTGGAGTTAGTGGACGACCGGGCCGGAGTTGTGCTGTGGGATGGGGCACCGTCACCGTAGTCACGTCGTTGGGTTTTGATGGGCGCTACCGGTCGGTGCGGTAAAGGTGGCGGATGTCCCAGATGCCGAAGAATGTCGGCGTCGGGTTGCCGAAGAGGTTGCGGACCTCAACGATGCGTTCGGCAAGCGTGGCGTAGACGAGCGGGATGTTTTCAGCGGCGAACGCCTGGGCCCCGTGATCATAGGCGACGCGCCGCTGTGTCAAGTGCATCGTTTCCCTCCATTCAGCGCACTCTCGTCACAACAATGCTATCGACTTATCGGCGAAGTGTGGAATGAAGGGCATGATTACATTCGTAGTCGATTATAATTGCGCTTTCAACTTAGTTCAGGGAAGAACCGGAATGGAGCGTCAAGCGGCTCCACTTCGCCGACCGAGGAGGCAATCCCATGTCGATCACCCAACTCACCCGCAGCGCCGTGTACGGTCAGAATGGCATGGTCTGCTCCAACTCGCCGCTGGCCGCGGCCGCTGGTCTCCGGGTCTTGCAGGAGGGCGGGACCGCGTTCGACGCCGCCCTGGCCGTTGCGGGGGTGGAATGCGTGACCCTGGTGCCGGTGTGCGGTCTGGGCGGCGATTCGTTCATTCTTGCCTACGATGCCAAGAGCGGCCGGGTAACCAACATCAACAGCAGCGGGGTTGCCGCGTCGGGCGCTGAAGCCGAATACTACCGCAGCCAGGGCCTGGCATTGATGCCGATACAGGGGCCGCACTCGATATCCGTGCCCGGAGAGGCCGCCGCGTGGGAGACCATGCACCGCAGTTTCGGCACCGTGCCCTTTGCGGACCTGCTGGCCCCCGCCATCCAGTACGCGGAGCGAGGGTTCCCCGTGTCGCCGCGTATCGCGCGCTCTTTCGCTGGGAACGCCGAGTTGCTGGGGCGCTTCGCCGCTACCGCGGACATCTACCTGTGCAACGGCGGTCGTCCGCCTCGGGTTGGCGAGGTGCTGGTCAACGGCGACCTGGCGAACACCATCCGCGCAGTGGCCGAGGGCGGCGCCGACGCATTCTATCGAAGCGACCTAACGAGAACCATGGTCGAGGGTCTCAACAACGCCGGCGCGCTGTTCACCGAGGCTGATTTCGCCGGCCATTACGCCGACGTGGGTGACGCGATCAGCACGACGTACCGAGGTCACACCGTTTACCAGACCCGGCCGCCGTCCCAGGGATTCATGCTGCTGGAGATGCTGAACATAGTCAGTGGACACGACCTGTCGTCGATGACGCCGAACTCAGCGGACTCAATACACCTGCTGGTTGAAGCGAAGAAGATCGCGTACTCCGACCGCAACCGCCTCGCCGGCGACCCCAATTTCGTCGATTGGCCCCTGGACGGCCTGCTGTCGTCAGAGTACGCCGACCTGCGCCGCGAGCAGATCCATCCATTCCAGGCCGGCGATGAAGTCCGTCCCCTGGTCCCGGTGAACGGCCACGGCGATACCACCTACTTCTGCGTCGCCGACGGAGAGGGTAACGCAGTCAGCTGGATCCACAGCCTTTCCAACGGGTTCGGTTCCGGCGTAGTCGCTCCCGGCACCGGGGTGCTGTTCAACAACCGGGCGGGTCGGGGCTTCAGCCTGGAGCCGGACCATCCCAACGTCATCGCGCCGGGCAAGCGCACCATGCACACGCTAAACTGCTACCTGACCACCGTGGGCGGTGAGGTTGCAATCGTTGGCGGCACGCCCGGCGGCGACGTCCAGCCGCAGGTTGGCATCCAGATGCTGACCAAATTGATCGACGGGGGGCTGCAACCGCAGGACGCCGTTGAATCGCCGCGCTGGCACAGCTTCCCCGGCACTGACCCGGCGACCATCAACCGCGCCGGCGAACTGCGGGTGGAGGTGGGGATGCCCGACGACACGATCCGGGACCTGGGTCGAATGGGACACAACGTGGTGCAGAACCCGCTGGGTTCCTACCACGGCGTGGTGCAGCTCATCGTGCGGGACGGACGCCGCGGGGTATTAGCCGGCGCGTCGGATCCCCGGGGCGATGGGCAGGCGGCGGGGTACTAGGCGTCCGGGAAGTAGTAAATGGCCGGCAGGCCGCGGTAGCGCTCGTCGAAGTCCATGCCGTAGCCGACCACGAAGTGGTTGGGGATGGTGAACCCAACGTAGTCGTACTGGACCTCAACCTCGCGGCGGTCCGGTTTGTCCAGCAGGGTGCAGTAACGCAGCGAAGCCGGATCGAGGCCCCGGATGTAGTCCTTCACGGCCAGGCAGGTATACCCGGTGTCCGCGATGTCATCCACGAGGAGAACATGACGGCCGGCTATGTGCCGGGTTTCCAACGTCCCGGTGACACGGACGTCGCCCGTCGATTGAGTGCCGCTGCCATAACTGCTGGCACGGATGAATTCCAGGCGATGGACTTCGGCTTCCAACACGCGCATCAAGTCGGCGGTGAAGATCGCCGCGCCCTTGAGGACGCACACAATCACCACGCCCGTGGTCGCGTAGTCGCGGTCGATTTCGCGGGCCAGCGTGGCGACGCCAGCCCGCAGCTCGTCCTCGGGGATCAGGACGGCCAGACCGTCACGTCGCATCGCAGTGGCCCCCGAGCCGAAGAGTGAACTAGACGTCCAGGTTCTGGACTTCCGTGGCGTGGCGCTGGATGAAATTCTTGCGCGGGGCGACCTGCTCGCCCATTAACATGGCAAACACCTCATTCGTGTCCTCAATGCCATCCACGTCGTCGATGTCGTTGATGGTCACTTTCAGCATCTTGCGCGCTGCCGGGTCCATGGTGGTTTCCCAGAGCTGGTCGGCGTTCATCTCGCCCAGACCCTTGTAGCGCTGGATCGAGGGCTCGGACCGCGCGGTGGACATCCGCTTCATCAGCGCGTCCTTTTCCTCTTCGGAGTAGGCGTAGGCGATGTTGCGTCCCCGCTGCACGCGGTACAGGGGCGGCTGCGCGATGTATAGGAACCCGCCCTCGATGAGCTCGCGCATGCGCCGGTAAAAGTAGGTGAGGATGAGGGTGCGGATGTGCGAGCCGTCCACGTCGGCGTCGGTCATGATGATGATGTGGTGGTAGCGGAGCTTGGAGATGTCGAAGGCTTCGCCCTCGCCGGTGCCTACCGCCGAGATGATGGCCCGAATTTCCTCGTGGCTCAGAATGCGCTCCACCTTGTCGAGGAAGCGTTCTACGTTGAGGATCTTGCCCTTAAGCGGCAATATGGCCTGGAACTGGCGGTCCCGGCCCATCTTGGCCGACCCGCCGGCCGATTCGCCCTCCACGATGTAGAGTTCCGACTTGGCGGGATCGCGCTCCGCGCAGTCGGCCAGCTTGCCGGGGAGGGAGGTGCCGTCCAGGGCGTTCTTGCGGAGCACCAGGTCGCGGGCGCGCCGCGCCGCCTCGCGGGCCGCGTGGTTGGTCTGGACCTTCTCGATGACACCCTTGGCCGCAGTGGGGTTTTCCTCAAGGAAGCGGGTGAGACCTTCAGACGTCGCTGCTTCCACCCGGCTGCGTATTTCGGGGTTGCTGAGCTTGTTCTTGGTCTGGCCCTCGAATTGCGGGTCACCCAGCTTCACGCTGATCACCGCCACCAGTCCGCCGCGGGTATCCTCGCCGCTGAAGGAGTCCTTGGGGTCCTTCAGGAAGTTCTGCTTGCGGGCGTAGTCGTTGAGCACGCGGGTCAGAGCGGAACGGAAGCCGGCCAGGTGCGTGCCGCCCTCGGGTGTCAGGATGCAGTTGGCGAAGGTGCGCTCGTCGGCGGCGAGGTTGTCGTGGCCGTCGGTGTGGTGGTACTGGAAGGCCACCTCTACGTCGGCGTCCTCGGCAATGCGCTGGTAGTAGAACGGGTCCGGCATCACGACGTTGCGCTTGCGGTTGATGTTTTTCACCATGCTGGCGACGCCGGTGTCGAAGAAGAAGCAGCGCTCGATGTCTCCGTTGCGCTCGGCGTCGTGGAACTCGCTGACCAGGCAGATCTCGAGGCCCTTGTTGAGATACGCGGTCTGCCGGAGCTGGGCCACCAACCGACCGAAATCATAGGTGATCTCCGGGAAGATTTCGGGGTCTGCGTAGTAGGTGACCGTGGTGCCCTGCTTGCGCACGCGCTGGTGCTGCTGGAGGTCGGTGGTGGGGATGCCTTTGGCGTAGTCCTGGGTATAGCGAACGCCGCCGCGGCACACTTCGGCGTGGAGTTTGGAGGCCAGGGCGTTCACGACGGAGGCTCCCACGCCGTGGAGGCCGCCAGACACTTTGTAGGCGGCGCCGTCGAACTTGCCGCCGGCGTGCAGGGTGGTCATCACCGTTTCCAGGCCGGATACCCCGGTATCCGGATGGACGTCAACGGGGATGCCGCGTCCGTTGTCGGAGACGCTGACTGCGCCATCTTCGTCGATGCGGACGTCGATGCGGTCGCAGTGGCCGGCCAAAGCCTCGTCCACTGCATTGTCCAGCAACTCTTTGATCAGATGATGGAGGCCATCCACTCCGGTGCTGCCGATGTACATTCCCGGCCGCACGCGGACCGCTTCCAATCCTTTCAATACTTGAATATTGTCCGAAGTATATTCGGAGGCTTCTTCTGCAGGAGGTATCACTATATGTTGAGTCATGCCAAATGGTTTCTCCGGTCCCGAGCTTCTGTCAACGTGAATATGTTGAGGCCATTACTGTAACGCAGTGCAACAATGTCCAGTATGCACACCATTAGCATTATATCAAATATGCCGCTTGATTGCCATGCGTCGGATGTCACTAATTCGCGGATTTCAGGAAATCGGCCAACGATTTCGGATGCTGTCGGGGTGCATTTGACCGCATTCGCGTCAGTCGGAGCGCGGCGCGCCCGGGCCTTCTCCCGGGGGCGCATGGTACCAGTCGCCCGAGAGCAGGCTGGCAATCGCCAGGCGCATGGGTTCGAACAGCGGCTGGGGCGGCTCACGCAGGGGAAACCAGCCGTACTCGCAAAATGATCCGTCGCTTGCCTGGGGGACCGGATCCTGGTCGCCAATATCGCCCAGGAACTCTACGTCAACATAGTGACGGCCATAGGCAACAATGTTGCTCAGGCAAAGCACGCGAAGCTCGCCTACCTGTACGCCCAGCTCTTCCAGAGCTTCCCTGCGGGCGCAATCCTCCAGGGTTTCGCCGAACTCCAGGTGTCCGCCAGCGGAGCCCCACGTCGCCTCGCCATGGGCTCCCTGCCGCTGGGCCAGGAAGACCTTTCCGGCTCTGACGAATACCACCCCCACACCCACCAGCGGCCTGTCTGCCTGCGTACTCACGGCCGCAGTATAGCACGGGGACAGTCACACCTTGATCGAACAGCGTGCGCCGTTGAACTCGGTTGTCGGCCGGGAATGGCGAGTGCTAGACTGCCCTATCCTGACCGTCCCCGTGAGTATGCGCTGATGTCTACCGAAACCGTCGATGAACTGCCCATTTCCCGCTCCGGCCGGTCCGTATTGGTGGTGTGCGAAACTGCTGCCCGTCGCGCCGGCGAGCTGGTCCTGGAGCGTTTCCGCACCGACGTGGAGGTCAGCCTGAAGGGCCGGGCAAACGTGGTCACCGACGCCGACCTGGCATCCGAAAAGCTGATCCTGGACTACGTGACCGGGGAATACCCTGATTTCGGAATACTCTCCGAGGAATCCGATCCCGTTTCCGGCTCGTCGCCGTATACCTGGGTGGTGGACCCCATCGACGGCACCCGCAATTTCGCGGAAGGGATTCCGCATTTCTGCGTGGTGGTCGCCATAGCAGACGGCGACCAGGTGGTCTGCGGCGTAACCTACGACCCGGTGCGGGACGAGATGTTTTCGGCGCAGAAAGGACGCGGCGCTACCCTGAACGGACAGCCGATCACCGTTTCCGACCGCGATGACATCGACGAGGCGGTGCTGGGTTTCGACCTGGGCTACAACTTCGACCAGGCCAAGCTGTTGCTGGAAATGGCCGCCGGCGTTTGGCCGCGGGTCCAGGGATACCGGCTGATGGGTTCCAGCGCGCTCAGCCTGGCCTACGCCGCCTGTGGGCGCATCGACCTGTACTTTCACCACAGCCTGTCGGCATGGGACATCGCATCCGGCGTGCTGCTGGCGCGGGAAGCGGGAGGCCAGGTGCTGGACCGGGTGACGCTACAGGACGCCACCTTGTTTTCGCCGGGCCTGATCGTGTCCAATCCGGCGCTGGTGGAGCAGTTCCTGGCCCTGACTGAGGGAACGGCCTGGCGTACGATGTGAACGCCGAGCCATACCGCCCGCGCGTATCCAGCGAGGTTTCCGCGCGGGCTATTGACTGTAGTTTGAAGGAGGGATGTCTATGGTCACGCAGATTTTCGAAATGGTGCGCGAAGTGGGCCGGGTGCCGTCGTCGGAGGTACCGCTGAGCGCGGCCGAGCAGACCCGCTTCGAACGCATCATGGACGAAGCAGTGATGATTGACGTCCACCAGCACCCCTTCCTGCTGCCGGAGGACATGGACCGATTTATTGAGTTCCTGCGCACCAGCCGTTACCAATATGGTTACCAGGCCGTGGAGGCCGGGGGCTGGTCGGCGGTGACCACGGCCAGCGCGTTCAGCGGGTTCAAGAGCACCACCGACATGTCCTTCATGGAATACGAGGACATCGCCGCCGAGGTCGGCGGGATGCTGGCCGACGTGGCGACGCAGGACAACATCGTGCGGGTGGGCAACGCGGACGAGATCCTGGCCGCCCGCCAGCAGGGCAAGATCGGATTCCTGCCCACCCTGGAGCACCTGGCCATCGGCAATCGGATCGAGCGGGTGGACGCGCTGTTCGGCATGGGCGTCCGTCTGGCCGGAATCACCTACAACCGGCGGAACTTCATCGGCGACGGCCAGACGGAGCGCAACCCGGGCGGGCTCAGCGATTTCGGCGTGGAGGTCGTGCACCGCATGAACGACCTGGGGATGGCGGTGGACCTGTCCCACGCATCGACGCCCACGGCCATGGACGCCATCGAGATTTCCCGCGCGCCCACGGTGTTCAGCCACAACGCTTCGTACACGCTGCGGCCCAATGGGCGCACGCGCAAGGACGAGGAGTTGTTGGCCTGCGCCCGCAACGGAGGCTTGGTCTGCATCACGGCCGTGCCCAACTCGCTTAGCGACGACCCTGAACAGGACATCGAGTGCGTGCTGGATCACTACGACTACATGGTGAACCTGGTGGGTGTCGACCACGTGGGCATCGGCACCGACACCACCGTGGGCGACCACGTGGCTTTCCACCGCGTTCTGCTGGGTCGCGGGCCGGACCAACTGCCGGCGCCGTATCTCAATGGGCTGGAGTCGCCGGCCGACGGCAAGAACATCGTGCGCGGGCTGATTCGGCGCGGTCACTCCGACGAGGATGTGCTCAAGATCGTTGGCGGCAACGCCCTGGACTACTTCCGTCGGGTGATTGGCTAAACGCGGGCCCGAGCGTCACACCGGGGGGTTACATGCCTGATGCCAAGAGCTGGGCGCACCTGGTGGGCAGCGTTCCGTTGCCCGATGCGGAAACGGTGTTCCGCACCGTAAGCGAGGCCTGGGGTCCGCATCTGCGACGCATCTCCGACGGGGAAACGGGCCGGCGCGGTCGCTGGATCTGGTTCCAGCGGGAGATGCTGGAGCAGCATCCGGCCATGGAACCCGACCCGGATGAGCCGCCCTATGCCCTGTACCAATGGGACGGTCAGTTGCTGCGCGAAACTTCGTACATTCGCTTCAGGCCGGGCGTTGACCCGACCTCCGTTGACTTTCCCACCGGGTACGCTGACGCAGCATTGGAGTCCTTCGATCTGTACACGCGCCTGCAACGCGAGGGCGTGATCCCGGCCGATGCCCGGTTCCAGGTGTCCCTGCCCACGCCCATGGCCACGGCGTTCATGTACGTCAGCCCGGCGTCGCGTGACGCGTACATCCCCACCTACGAACGGTCGCTGCTGTCCGCGGTGGACGAGATTCTCGTGTCCACGCCGCACGACCGGCTGTCCATCCAGTGGGACGTATGCCAGGAGGTGCTGCTGTTCGAGGACTACTTCCCACACCGGCCCCCGGACTACAAGGAGCAGATCTTTGCGGAGCTGGGGCGGCTGGGCGATGCGATTCCTGAAACCGTGGACCTGGGCTACCACCTGTGCTACGGGTCACCCCGGGACGAGCACCTGGTGATGCCGAAGGACATGGGGATCCTGGTTGAGATTGCCAACGGAATCGCCGGCAGACTGGAACGTCGGCTGGACTTCATTCACATGCCCGTACCCCAGGACCGGACGGACCAAGCGTATTTCCTGCCGCTGGAAGGGCTGAGCGTGTCCGCGGACACTGATCTGATCCTGGGCCTGGTCCACCACAATGATACAGCTGGCGCCCGCGCCCGCATCGACGCCGCTCGGGAGTTCGTCAGTGCGTTTGGAGTCGCCAGCGAATGCGGATGGGGTCGCACCGACCCGGCGCGGGTGCCCGGCCTGCTGGAGAGCCACTGTAACGCGGTGGAGTACATCAACGCCGGATAATTGCCGGCTGTCTGAGGGGTTTGAGATGATTCAGCTTACCGAGGAAATGTCGAGCCTGATCAACCGGGCCCGGGACGACGGCTATCCCTGCATCGTGGGAACCGCGTCGGATGACGGCACGCCCAATTGCGGCTACATCGGCACCGTGCTCACGGTGGGCGACGATACGCTGATTTACCGCGACCGCACCGGGCGCAATCCGCTGGAGCACATCGAGGCGAACCCGAAGGTCATCGTGCTGTTCCGCAACGCCGAGCGGGACGCCGGCTGGAAGTTCCGCTGCACCGCCAGCGTGCACCGCGACGGACAGATCTTCGAGGAGATGACAGATCGCTTGCTGAAATCGGGGTTGGTGAACGAACGCTACTTGGAGGGCAGCGTCGGCGCGATTGTAGTGCTGCGCATCGACCAGGTTCTGACCCTGTTCGGAGAACTGTTGCAGGAGCGGGAGCCCGGCTTGCAGTGGTGATGAGGCCATCGGCCGATTGGCGGAGGGAGTGGGATTCGAACCCACGAACCCGTGAGGGTTAACGGTTTTCAAGACCGTCGCAATCGTCCACTCTGCCATCCCTCCCCAGCGCCGGACATTCATTGTACTGCCACCCGCCCGCAGGCGTACAGACCGCTCGACGACGTGATGACTTGGGCCGTCTCGAAATGGGGTGCTGGACTCCCACGGCTATAATGTCCGGCACAGCATCACCGACGGAGCTCCTCAATGCCCGAAGACCTGGTCCGCGTTGCCGAAAGTTTTGTGCCGGAAATCCTGGCGAACCTCGACCGGATTGACGCGGAGTGTCAACTTCCACCTGATCTGGCCCGCCGTATGGCCGCGCACAACCTCTTCTGCCTGTACGCGCCGCAGGCTCTGGGCGGCCCCGAACTGGATCCGCTCACGGCATTCCGGGTGGTGGAGACCATATCCCAGGCCGACGGTTCCGCAGGCTGGTGCGTGTTCAACGGCAGCGCGATCACGGCGGCTCTGGCTCGGCTCACCGTGGATGCGGTCAAGGAGATTTTCGGCGACCCGCCGGCCATGCTGGGCTCCGGTTCCGCCCGCCCCGAAGGCACCGCGACCATCACCGAGGGCGGCTACATCATCAACGGACGCTGGAACTACCTGAGCGGCATCGACCACTCCACCGCTCTGTTCCTCAACTGCCGCGTGCTGCAGCACGACGGGTCGCCCGCGCGGAACGACGACGGCAGTCCGGCCATGCGGGTGGTGGTGGCGCCGGTCGACGCCGGAACGGTAATCGACAACTGGACCACCCTGGGGATGCGGGGCACCGCGAGCAACGACTGCGAGTATTCCGACGTGTTCGTGCCCGCGCGTCACTCTTACCGGCGAGGCGACCCGTCGTATCATCCCGGGCCGCTGTACAACCCGGCCCAGACCGCCATCCTGATCAGCTGGACGCTGGCGGCCGCCAACGCCCTGGGCATGGCGCGGGGCGCGATGAACGCGTTTCACGACCTGGCCACCGGCGCCGGCACGACCAACTCGCCAATGCTGCTGCGCGACCGCAACTACGTGCAGATCGCATACGGCGAGTGCGAGGCCATCCTGGACGGGGCGCGCACCTACGTCCTGGATGCTGTGGGCAGCATGTGGGATGCCCAGGTGCACCAAAAGCCCGATCTGATGGAGCGGGCTGTTCGGGCGCGACTGGCCATCACCCATGCCATCCGCCGCTCCGTGGACGTTGTTGACCGGCTGTTCAACGTGGC
The DNA here is from genome assembly GCA_965207585.1 of Dehalococcoidia bacterium. Taxonomy (GTDB): domain Bacteria; phylum Chloroflexota; class Dehalococcoidia; order Lucifugimonadales; family UBA3495; genus Bin87. The sequence continues at coordinate 2,188,267 of CBDBMT010000003.1, forward strand.
CGGCACCAATGCCATTCACCGCTCGGTGGGGCTGGAAAGGTTCTTCCGCGACCTGCACGTCAGCGGCCAGCACATATCGGGTCTGCCCAACAACTTCGAATACGGCGGTCAGATGTTGATGGGAGCCGAGACCGCGGCGTCCCTGTATACGTGAGGATCAGGCGGTTAAGGCGAAGGGCGACCAACCGGCCGCCCATTGCTGATAGTCAGGCGCGATGGTCCCTATTCCGGGAAGATGCGCTGGTATATCCCTGGCGAGCCTGCGCCGTGGACCATGTGCGGGCGCACCTCGTGGGTCCAGACCGGGGTGACGATTCGGCTCCAGTTCTGCCAGGCCTCGCTCTGTGCCACTTCCAGCGACTCCATCTCGTGCACCGTGGCGTACTTGGGCTCGCCCATCACCGCCTGGAACCGGCGGGCACGGATGTAGCCGGGGACGTCCGCGGTCATCGGCAGGCGCTCGTTGTTGTAGGCGTTGTTCCACGCCTCTTCGAGGTGTTCCGGGATGCCCATACGACCCACGAGGATCAGCGGCGACATTCCCGCCTGGGCGGTCTCCTCCGATAGCTCGTCGGGATGCACCCGCCGGTAGAGGTTGCGGATGTACTCCGTACCGATGACGCTGGGGGACATGCGCCTGGACCACTCGGTCGGTTCGTTCAGCCACTTCTGCCACTCGTCCGAGTACCAGGCCTCGTGGCTGTCCAACTCGTAAACCGCCAGGTACTTCGGTCCGCCCTGGACCGCCTCGTACCGGGCCGCATCAAGCACGCCCGGTATCGACAGCCGCTCGGGAATGTGTTCCTCGTTGTACCAGCGGTTGTACTCCTCGTCGTGCTCTGGCGCCACGTCGCTGTACACCAGAAGCAGGCCGTCGCCCTTTTTCCTCGTCGCCATCGTTCTACTCCGTATCACCGGACGCCGTGCAGCGTCACCGGGTCGTCAAACTGGCGCGCAGTATAGCACCGGGGCGGGCTGTCATCGGATCACGGTTCTCATGTTCGCGGCTTATCCGGGATGGTTGTTTTCACCAGCTCACCGTTGGGCGGTTCGCGGTGTATAATCGGCCCACCGTTTTCACTTTTTGGCCGACGCGTGCCACCAGGCAACAGGAGGGTTTTATGGCTACGTCGTTGCAGCAGACGACTTCCAACGGGCAGTCCGGCGGAGGCGTGGAGGAGTTTGAAGTTATCGTGATTGGCGCCGGCGTCACGGGGTTGTATTCCCTGTACCGGCTGCGTCAGCTGGGGTTCTCGGTGCAATCCCTGGAGGAAGGCACCGGCGTCGGCGGCACGTGGTACTGGAACCGTTACCCCGGAGCCCGGTTCGACTCCGAGAGCTACACCTACGGCTACTCCTTCTCCGAGGAGCTGCTCCAGGAATGGGAATGGCAGGAGCACTACTCCAGCCAGCCCGAGAACGAGCGCTACCTGAACTACGTGGCCGACAAGTTCGACTTGCGCCGGGATATCCGCTTCAATTCCCGGGTCGCCTCCCTGGTCTACGACGAAGACGCCAACCGCTGGAACGTCACTACCGACGACGGGTACCAGGCCCGCGCGCAGTTCGTCATCACCGCCATCGGCATCCTGTCGGCGCGCTACGTGCCCGATTTCGAAGGTCTGGACAGCTACGAAGGAGCCTGGTGCCACACCAACCGCTGGCCCAAGGAGGGCATGGACCTGGCCGGCAAGCGCGTGGGCGTCATCGGGACCGGCGCTACCGCCGTTCAGTTGATCCCGGAGATCGTGGACGAGGTTTCCCACCTGACGGTTTTCCAGCGCACCGCGAACTACTGCGTGCCTCTCCGCAACGCTGTCATCGACCGAGAGACCCAGGACTACATCAAGTCGCACTACCCCGAGATTTTCGAGCAGTGCCTTGCCACCCCCGGCTCTTTCATGCATGAGTTCGATCCCCGGTCGGCCCTGGCCGTGTCCGAAGAGGAAAAGCTGGAGCAGTACGAGCGGCTGTGGGCCGAGCCCGGATTTAAGAAGTGGCTTTCAAACTTCTACGACATCATGATGCCCGGCCAGGCCAACGAGGATTACGCCGAGTTCGTTCGCAACAAGATCCGCGAGCGCGTGCACGACCCCGAGGTGGCGGAGAAGCTGGTGCCGAAGAACCACATGTTCGGCTCCAAGCGCCTGCCCTGCGAGAGCGGGTACTACGAGGTCTACAACCGCGACAACGTCCTGCTGGTCGATGTCCGCGAAGACCCCATCGCCCGCCTGACCCCCCGCGGGATCCAGCTGGAGAGCGGCGGCGAGCACGAGCTCGACGTCATCATCTTCGCCACCGGCTACGACGCCGTTACCGGCCCGCTCAACCTGATTCACATCCAGGGCATCGGCGGCGAGGTCCTCAAGGAAAAGTTCGCCAACGGCCCCCGCACCTACATGGGCATGTCCAGCTACAATTTCCCCAACATTTTCACCATCAACGCCGCCTCCGTGGGCAACTTTCCCCGTTCCGCCGAGCCGCTGGTCGAGTGGGTCACCGACGCCATCGCCCACGTGCGCGACAACGGCCATAGCCGGATCATGGCTACTTCCGAAGCTGAGGACGCGTGGGTGCGGCACATGAGGGAGGACAGCGAGAACATCCTGCGCACCCAGGCCGATTCCTGGTTCGTGGGCGCCAACATCCCGGGCAAGGCCCGCGTACTGCTCACCGCACCGGACACGGCGCCGGCGATGCGGGCCAAGCGCGCCGAGGTGGAGGCCAACGGCTACGAGGGGTTCACCCTGGACTGATTGGCAGGCGTTCGGAAATCGTCAGAAGCAGGATTCACGGGATTTTGTGATTTGACAGGATTGGGAGATCTTCATCGCGGAACGATTCCAATCCTGATAATCCCTGAATCCTGAAAATCCTGCTTCTAACGAAAATCCCTGCCATCTATTCATCCGTGCGAAGAATCCGCTGGCGAATCGCCCAAGGTTGCTATTCCTGGGTTGGTGCGGGGTTGTCGGGCCGCTTTGCCAGCAGGAATGCGCCGGCCGATACCATCTGCAGCACTCCGACGGCCACCAGGGCGGGTACGAAACTGCCCGTGCGGTCAAAGACCCATCCGGCAGCCGCCGGGACTATCGGCCCGCTGATGCCGTAGAACAGGGTCATCACTCCTACCAGCGTTCCGAAGCTGCGCCGGCCGAAGTATTCGCCCACCGTTATCCAGGCCAGGGAACTTACGCCTTGCCCGGTGGCCGAGGAAACGATCAGGAACCAGGCCACCGCGTCCCCGTCCAGCAGCAGGGCCGCGACGGAACAAAGGGCGACCAGCGCCATGGCTCCGCTCAGCAGCCAGCGGGGCGATGCCCACGCGGCGGCGAGCCCCATGCCGAACCGGGCCGGAATGGTGGCGAAGTAGGTGATCGACAGGTAGATGGAGGTCCGTTCTTCGGCCACGCCTTTCCAGATCAGGATGGGGATCTGGTTGATGACCAGCACGTCCGACGGAACCGTGCGCAGGGCGGCGCCCACCGTCAGCGCCCAGAAGGAAAGCGTGACCAGCGCCTGGGTCGCCGAGTAGTCCAGCCGACGATGACCGGTGGCTCCGGCGAGCCTTGACCCGCCGCGCGCCGAGCCTGATTCGATCACGCCGGCGCCGTAGGGTCGCAATCCCATGTCCTCGGGTCGACTGCGGATAATCGCCACGGCCGGGACGGTCAGGACGCACACCAGGATGCCGGCGACCACCGCCGTGGGTCGCCAACCGAACTGGTCCGCGGTGGCGCTGAGCGCCGGGAGGATGGCCGCCGCTCCGCCCATGACGGCAGTGTTGATCACTGCCAGGGCCAAGGCCTTGCGCTGCTCGAACCACTGATTGACCACCGTCATCAAGGTCGGGAAGATTCCGAGGCCCCGTCCAATCGACGCGATGACCGAGTAGAACGCCACGATGGCCCAGAACGACTCAGCGAAACCCAGCGCGGCGAAGCCCAGTCCGGAGAGCAGGCCCCCGGCCAGAATCAGACGGCGCGCGCCGTAACGGTCAGCCAGCCACCCGGCTGCCAACGACGTGACGTCGCCCACGCCCCATGCTGCCCCGACTACGAAGGCAGACTGACCGGATGTCAGGCCCAGCTCATCGCGAACGGGAACCGAAAACGCCAGGTATCCGGGAATAACCACGCCAAAGGCGAAGAAGCCCAGGACTACCGCAGCGGAGAGTACCCACCATCCGTAGAAGACACCGCCCGGGTCGTCTGGTTCCCGGGCGGAGTTCAGGCGGCGCGAGAGCCCGCGCAACGGGCTCCCTAATCCGCCAGGGGAATCACGAGGTACACCCTTTCCTCGCCACCAACCACGCGGGTGGTGTGGCCCTGGCCCGTGAGGTCTTCTGCCAGCAGGACGTCCCCGGGCCCGACGCGGTGCGTGGTGCCGTCGCTCAACCCGATCTCGGCCTGACCGGCCAGGGTCACGGTGTACTGCCGGCGGGGCGCGCAGTGGAAGTCCAGGAAGTAGTCGGGCGGCGAGATGCGGATCGTCATGCCGCTGGTGGCCTGCATGGGGGTGCCTCGTCCATAGGCCCCCTCGGTGTCCAGGAAGTCCTCGAAGGGCGGCTCGTAGTGCTCGAGACGGGACTGGCCGTCGGGACCGGTGAAAACGCGCACGAACTGAGGCATGAGAAAACTCCTACAACTGTAACCGGCATTCCGGCAAAAGCCGGAATCCAGGCTGATTTCCGGCGCCGCCAATTATACCGGGCCTACTCGCCGGGGCGGTCGTCCGTCGTGGGACGCTGCGTCACCCACGACACGTTGTCGGCTTCGCCGCCGCTGCCCTGGGACCGGCGCAGGTAGTCGACCGCGCGGTTGATCACCACCGCGCCGAAAAGTCCGGCCGCCGCTCCCAGAGGGAAGGCCAGCAAACCCCCGGCCACGCACAGCACGATGAGCACGTGGGGCTCCACTATGGCCCGGTCGTTCAGCTCGGCGATCCGCGCGAACCGCGAGGCGATGGCCCAGGCGACGTAGCCGCCGGCCGCGCTGCCGACGCCGGCCGCGCTGATGATGTAAAACAGCCTGGTGGGAGTGAACATGGTTGCTTTCCCAAACACCCTGAAGATTGGTTTGCCAGTCGAAATTTACGTTAGCAATGCTAGCACAATTGGTATATGGAATACGCCTGTGGATTGGCACGGATTCGTTAGCCCTGTGCAAAACTCGGCCTGACGAAAGAGCCAAGACGGATTTCGTCAGATGGTGACGGAATACGAAGCGCCCCATCGGCGTTGTCCGGTAGGGGCGTTAATCGTAGAATGACCGGGGCGGCTTGCCGCCCTCATTGCTTGTCAGAAAAGCACGAGGGCAATCCTTGGCAACGCTAAGGAGGTGATAGGCGTGCTGGACCTAGATAAGGACCCTATGGCACCAGTATGACTGCGGGCTGAGGTTGCTTGGCAGCTTCGGCCCGTAGCTCAGCAGCCGCCCCGGTCATAATACCAAGATGACCGGGGCGGCTGTCAAATCCCTCGGCAGAGCCGGCATTCAGTTCAAGCAAGCTCTCAAGCCACGTCGCATGACCCCGTAAAGTTCGTATTCAGCATCCAGGCCAGGTTTGCCATACTCCAGAGACAGGGTGTAAAGCCATTCGTGAACGTCTCCAGGTGCATCCCACCGATGCGGGATTCCCGTATCCCGCAGATACTCATCGAGACCGTGGCGGTATACTTCCCATCCGAACTCGTCCTTTTCCCAGCAATCAATGAAGGTATAGAGCACTTGCGTATCAGATAAAGTGCCGACCTGGTCACGGGATATATTTTTGACGACCAGCCCCTGTTGCGGCTGTAGCGTCGGCACTTGAGTAGGAGTTCGATTTGGTGTTGGAATAACCCGTGCCGTGTGATTAGGCGTAGGCTCTGTGCCGAATACCGCACTGAGAATGCCTATCACCAAGATGATGGCAACGGATGAAACCGAGATGCCGGTAATGCCTAGATAGCGTCGTATGCGGGGAACGGCCACTCCGACCAGCATCGAAGCCAGCGGGAATAGCAACAACGCTCCGATCACCCACTCCCACCAGGGATACCCTCGACGGCCCTGCTTTCCCTGCTCCACAGCTGGAACCTCCTCGCGACACCAGGATGAGGCTACTTGCTGAAGGTGCCAGTCCAGGGCAGCGCCGCGAGAAGGCGCGACGCCTCTCCGTGGATATGCTGCCCTGGCCCCGGAATTTCCGGGGTAGGACGACACCTTCAGCGTGAGCAGGGTACTCCGCTGAAATGAACATGTCAAAGGTTTCGTGCGGGAGCCAAGTATAAACAGAAAATGAACACCCTCAATATTTTGAGCATGTTCATTGCTCAAAATTAGAGCTGGGAGCACGAATTTGGTATAATTGAGTTTGACATAACAGCAAAAAGGCCGTCGGTAGCGCCAACTACCGACGGCCTGGTAACCACTTCGCCTCTTCTTTGGTAGGGACGGGCTTCCGTGGTTGGTACGGATAGTATAGCACAAGGCCAGCTTTGGCAAGGCTTCAATGACCTTGCCGATGTTCGCGTTCTCCTGGACGAGATCGACATAGAGCCGCTGGTATCTGCGCTGACTGGCTCCGCTCGCACTGGACGCAAACCCTTCCCACGCCGGCCCATTCTACGTGCATACCTGGCGTCCTATGCACTGGATATTCCCAACACTTCAGCATTGGTACGCCGGCTGAACAACGATCCTGCTCTGCGATCTGTCTGTGGGTTCACTAACTGCCTGCCAGACCGAAGCACGTTTAGCAGGGTATTCCAGCAACTCGCTGAACAGCATGTTGACCTCGTGGACAAGTGCTGCGCCCGGCTCACCGCAAAGCTGGCCGTGTTTCTGCCTGACTTCGGTAAGGAGGTCGCCGTCGATGCCACGACCATCGCGGCTTACGCCAATCCCAACCGTAACGCCGATCCCGATGCGTCGTGGACCAAGAAGCACAGCGCTCGGGACCCGGGCAAAGAGGAATGGGCTTACGGCTACAAGGCCCACGTGATCGCTGACGCCAACCACGACCTGCCGATCTCTATGATTGTCACGACCGCAAAGCAGAACGATTCGCCAATACTGAAGCCGCTAATCGAGGAGGCCGAGGCAGAACACGGCTGGTTCAGGATCGGCCCTGGCTCAGCGGTCATGGCAGACCGCGGTTACGACAGCAAGCGCAACAACGAATTCATCCACGGCAAAGGAGGCGCTCCCGTCATCCACAAGCGGAAGCCTAACAACGCTTCGGGACTACACGACGGCATCTACACCACTGACGGCGTTCCTACTTGTCTCGGCAAGCAGGTCATGGAGTATATCCAGACTGATCCCACCACAGGCCATCATCTGTACCGTTGTCCTGCCGGCGGATGTTCACGCTTGGGGCGGCAAACAGGCTATGCCAATTGTGGCGATGAAAGCTGGGAGGACCCTGAACAAGACGTGCGGTTGTTCGGCGGCAAGATCAGGCGCGCTAGTCCAGAATGGGACGAGAAATACCACAAGCGTTGGAGCGTGGAGCGCCTGTTCAGTCGCTGGAAGGAACAGGGTCGGCTCGAACGCCACTGCTACATGGGGCTGGCGAAGTTGCGTCTCCACGCTACGTTGCAGATGCTGGTTTCGCTGGCTGCGGAGGCGGTGAAGTACCAAGCGCCGATGCAGCTGCGGTTATTCTAACGGCGCAATGGACGGGATCCGGCCTCTTGCAAAACGGTGTGCAAGTGCATAAAATACAGCATAATTGCCAGTGCATAAAATATGGCATAATTGCCATAGCGGGAGACAACCATGCAATCGCCACATTACATAGCTTTGCCCAAAGCCATGACTATCCTACAGCCGTACGTACCGGACTTCGCGCGATGCTTGAAGAGGTCGGTGCATGAATGGAACACAGGATTGGGGCATCTGCATGTCCAGCTCGACGAGTTCGCACGATCCGTGATAATCAACCGGCTCTGGTACACGTCCGCCGAACAGATCCTACCGCCATCGATGGTAAAAGCCGATAAAGTGGGCAATGGGAAGTATCTCGTCATAGACGAAACAGTCGTAGTACGCTTCAAGCACCTGGACAAGTCGTATCGTCCCCAAAACTACCCCACCGAACGATCAACGGCGTGGGACAAGCAACTGTCGTTCCCCAGTATCCCAGCCTTAGCCAGGCTTGATCTGGGTTATCGCATGGACCTGACCGGCACAATAGTGCAGACCGCCATGATTATGCTCAACATTGGCAAGCACACTGTATGGCGACACCAAATTTGGGGTTATCCCGTCAGCGAATTCGCCTCTACACCCAAAGATTTGCGAGGCAATCTGGTGTATAGTCACAGCGATCATTCGGGAGTGACGATATGAGCGCAGCAGATTTCAACCCCGAGATGCTTGCCTTAGCGCGTAAATCTCGTGGTTTGACGCAAACCGCGTTAGCTTGGGCGGTCCACGTACCCCAACCGATGATCGCTAAGTACGAATCGGGCACGATGCCGGCCCAGTTGGACAACCTGTCCCGGATTGCTGACGCGCTAGATTACCCGATGCAGTTTTTCTTTCGCCGCAAGATGGCCGTGATTGGCTTGGCAGGAGGAGCGATTTTCCACCGAAAACAACAGAGCCTCGCTGTAGGGAAGCTTTATCGCGCTCATGCTCTTGCTGAAATTCGCCGTCTTGAGGTCATGACGATGGTGAATTCGTTGGATGCAAATGAGACCTATGTGCCGGAGTATCCCATCGAATTGTTCGATGACGACCCTGAGAAAATTGCTCGCTCAGTCAGGGCGTCCATGAACATTCCGCCTGGGCCAATCTTCAATCTCACCGATACGTTGGAGCGGAACGGATGCGTGGTGATGGCACACGATTTTGGTGCTCGCCAAATTGATGGCTTTAGCCAGCGTATGCAGTACACACCCTGTTTTCTGCATTTGAATTCAGAAATGCCACCCGACCGCTGGCGGTGGACACTCGCTCACGAACTGGGACATCTGGTGATGCACAATGACCCGATGGCGGCACCAAAACTGGTGGAGGAACAGGCCGACCGCTTTGCAGCAGAATTGCTAGCTCCTGCCAACGAGATAGCATCTTCTTTGAACGGCCTGACTTATCAAAAGCTGGGAGGTCTGAAGCGGGAATGGAAAATATCCATGCAGGCACTGGTAACGCGTGCGTATCACTTGGGGGCAATCAGCGACCGACAGCGCCGTTCCATGTTCGTGAGGCTGTCCAAGGCCGGGTATCGCACCAGGGAACCGGCCACCCTGGATCCTCCGGTGGAAACGCCACAGCGTATGGCACGATTAGCTCAGGCCCACCTGGGTGAACTGGAATACAGTCGCACTGAACTCCGCGAATTGCTCGCTATCGGTGAGGCAGACTTCAGCAAGTATTACCTTGCCGATGACTCGGACGACATTACGCGTCGCTTGGGCATCGATGACCTACTAAACTGACCTGCTCATTTGAGCAGGTCTCAATTCCGCCTTCCGTCACCGCCCGACGATTTCCGTCTCGGCCTGTCTAGCAAGCCGAGTTTTGCACAAGGCTAATTCGTAACCCATCCTTGACAGCAAGGCGATATCACCGTTTAATCGTTCGGCATCCGTAACGCGACGGCGTGACAGCGGCATACGCTGCCCGTCCTTTCAAAAGGAGGAGGTAAGATCAAACGATGGGATTGAAACGGTATATTAACCTGCGGCTGCTGGCCGCATTGGGCCTGGGAGCGGGCTTGATTGCTGCGGTGGCCTGCGGCGGCGCGTCCGAGGCTCCTGCCGCGCCGGCGGCAGCGCCCACGGCCGCACCGGCGAGCGCCGGGTCGGCGGCCCCGACCGCCATGCCGGAATCCGCCCAACCCGCCGCCATGGCGGAGGAGACCGGCGGCCACGTCAACCTGTTGGTCACCAACATCGGCAACGGCAAGTTCGACCCATTGCTGACGGAAGGCGAAGACCTGAAGTTCCAGCGGATATTCGGAGTCGCCATGGTCGGCGGTGCCGGTGGCAGCGAACTGGTGCCGGCCGTAGCCAAGGATTGGTCGGTCAGCGAGGACGGCAAGGTCTGGACCTTCACCGTCAACGATGGCTTCATCGAGGCCCACGACGGGAACATCATCACCCGTGACGACGTGTTCTTCAACCTCGACTCCCGGTTGGGAGCGGAAGCGCAATCCTTGCTGGAATCGACCTACTATGAGCCTCGCGACGTAGCGCTCACCAAGCTGATCGACGGCGTGTCCAAGGGCCCGGCTGATGACCAGGTGCAGGTTATCTTCAACACGGTCCGTCTGGACTTCTCCTTCAACTGGTCCGAGAACGCTCAGGGCGCCAGCCCCATGATCGTTCCCGAAGCCACCATGCGGGAACGCGCCGGAGCGACCGGGTTCGAAGGCTACGAGACCGACCCCATCGGGATCGGTTCCATGGAAGTGACCGATTTCGTGCTGGAGCAGAAGTACTCCTTCGAGAAGTTCGACAACTTCTTCTGGACCACCGAAAACGGGTTCTCTGAAGACCGCAGCGTCACCTTCGACACCCTGACCATTGAGGTCGTGCCGGAGCCGGCGGGCCGCCTGGCTGCCCTGCGCAGCGGAGACGCGCAGTTGATTGAAGCGAACATCAACATGATCGGCGACATCAACGGGATCGACGGCGCATCCATCGCCTGGCAGAAGGAGTCGTCTTACAACTGGGTGGTGTACGTGGACTGCTGGGAAGAGTCCCTGTGGTGCTTCCCGGTGGAAGCCCGGCAGGCCGCAGAACACGCCATCGATAAGGACGCCATCGTCAACGGGCTGTACTCGCCCGAATCGGTGAACGCCGACAGCTGGGCCCACGTGACCCCCAACTCCCTGGGCTGGGGCGAGAACCTGCGCCCGCGGGCGTTCGACCTGGAAAAGTCCAAAGAGCTGCTCAAGTCCATCGGCTACGGCGGCGCGGATGGCACCGACGGCACCGACGCCAATGGCAACCAGATTGCCTTCACCCTCTATACCTGGGAAGCCGGCGACCTGCCGCTGCTGCCCGACCTGGCGCAGCTGTACAAGGACTTCTGGACCGAACTGGGCTGGGATGTTGAGGTGTCGGTAGGCGACGCGGCCGCCACGCGCCAGAAGTGGAACAACCGCGAATACCCCGGCGACGTCCTGGTGCGAACCAACGAGGGCCGCTATGACGGCACCTCCATCACCCAGGGCGGCTTCCTCAACGAGCAGATCGCCTGGCGGGCGGTGGGCAACTGGGAGAACGAGCCCTGGGCCAGCACCACGACGCCAGTGGTGCAGAAGGGGCTGTCGGACCTGAACGCCAGCACGCGGGCCGCATCGTACAACGCGATGTACGATTACCTGCAGGACCAGACGCACTGGGGCGATGGGTTCAACACCAACGTTCCGTGGGGCCTGGGCGCCGACGTGGCCTCCTACGAGCCCTGGAGCCTCGTGCCTTACGTCACCGCCATCTGGACGCTGAAACTGAAGTAGGCGGCATTTAGTGGACACCAGCGGCCGACGTCGTCCAAGATACCGAAGGGCGTCGGCCGCCCAAAGTTTAGATCATCGTTTTTAGGCTAATGATATGACCACATACATCGTGCGACGCATCGGCGAGGGGTTGATCACGCTGATCGCCCTGAGTTTTGTCGTATTCGGCAGCGTGCATCTGACGGGTGACCCCGCTCGGTTCCTGTTGCCCATATCCGCTGAGCACGACGAGTCGGTGTACGAAGCCCAGAAGGCCGCTTACGGCCTGGACAAGCCGTTTATTGTCCAGTACTGGAACTTCCTGATCAAAGCGATCCGGCTGGACTTCGGCGACTCTTTCACGGCCCGCCGGCCGGTGCAGGAGATCCTGTTGGAGCGGATTCCGGCGACGGTGCACCTGGCAATCGCCGGGACTATATTGGCCATCGGGATCGGCGTGCCTTTGGGCATCATCTCGGCGGTAAAGCGGGACACTTTCCTGGACCGCGTCTGCAAGGCATTTGCGATCTTCGGCATGGCCGCGCCCCAATTCTGGGTGGCAATCATGCTGATCATCGTGTTTGCCGGGTATTGGGGGTTATTGCCGGCATTCGGCAGGGGAGACGTGACCGGATGGTTCCCCACCTGGTCACAGATACCGAATATGCTGCTGCATCTGGTCCTGCCGGCTTTCGTGCTGGCGCTGGCGATAATCGCCGCCATCATGCGGCTGGCCCGATCCGCGATGCTGGAGGTGCTGGATAGCGACTACGTGAAATTCGCCCAGGTCAAGGGAATGAGCGACCGGGTGGTGATCTGGAAACATGCGGCCCGCAACGCGCTGATCCCGGTTATCACCTTCGGCGGGATCAGCCTGGCCGGCCTGCTCAACGGCTCGGTGGTCGTCGAGGTGGTGTTTGCCTGGCCCGGCGTCGGGCTGATGCTGCTGGAGGGGGTGCTCTCCAACAACTTCCCGCAGGTTGAGGGAGCCATCATGGTCTCCGGCGCGGCTTACATCCTGACCGCCTTGGTAGTTGACATCCTCTACGGTTACGCCGACCCTCGGGTTCGGATGAACTAACTGACGAGAACTTCAAAACGTCATTCCCGCGAAAGCGGGAATCCAGAGGGGGCGGCATGACTGTTTCACTAGGAATATGGATTCCGGCTTTCGCCGGAATGACGCAAAGCAAGCAGGAGCGCTGTTTTGGCTTCTGAAAATCCGACGCTGGTTCTTGACGAACGCGCCCCGGTGTCCCTGGCGCAGCGCATCAAGGACGCGCGGTTGCCCTGGGTGCCCATCGCAATCCTGCTCATCATTGTATTCTGCGCGGCGTTCGCCAACCTGGTTGCTCCCCACGACCCGCGCGCCAACGACGTGCGCAACAAGTTGCAGCCGCCCTTCGCCAGCAGCGAGCACATCCTGGGCACCGACCGGCTGGGCAAGGACATGCTCAGCCGCCTGATCTACGGCGCCCGAACGATGCTCCAGGTGACCGCGCCGTCGATGGTTGTCGCCATTCTCGCCGGCACGATAGTAGGGCTGGTGTCCGGGTACTCCGGCCGGTGGGCCGACTCGGTGCTGATGCGCATCACCGACGCGGTATTGGGGTTCCCATCAATCCTGGTGGCGCTCCTGATCGTCACTTACCTGGGGACCGGGGTGTGGAACGTAATGATCGCCATCGCCGCGACGCAATGGGCGCGGTTTGCACGCATGATTCGCGGTGAAGTCCTTGCCATACGCGACCGTGACTTCGTGGTCCTGGCCCAGATCTACGGGGTATCGCCCGGCATGATCGTCTGGCGTCACCTGTTCCCCAACGTCATCAATACCCTGATGGTGCTGACCAGCGTCAGCGTCGGCCAGGTCATTCTGCTGGAAGCCTCGCTCAGCTTCCTGGGACTGGGCCTCGCCCCCGGAGATCCGGCGTGGGGCATCCTGGTTGCGGAAGGACGCGAATTCCTGACCCAGGCGTGGTGGATCGCATTGTTCCCCGGGCTGGTGATCACTGTGGTCGTGATGGCGTTCAACTTCTTCGGCGACTGGCTTCGGGACTACCTCGACCCCAGGCTGCGGCGGGCCGGCTAGAGGGTCTGCCCAGGGACAGGCGCCCGTTTCGATCTTGCCTGTCCACCACTTGGGAGCGGTTCGCGGCGGGGACCGGAGCCACGGTAGCCGGCGGGGAAGCGTCAGAATCAGGATTCAGGGGATTTTGTGATTGATCCGGATTGGGAGACTTCCATCACGGAACGGCTCCAATCTGGATAATCCCCAAATCTTGAAAATCCTGATTCTGACGATTTACGCAAGCTGTATCCCCGTGTGGACAATCCCGAAGTGCCGGTGCTACCATTTTTCAAAAGTTTTTCAACGCTCGACGCGTCGCCGGTTAAGGTTGGGCTACGAACCTCGCTGGCGCTGATTAAAATGGGACGGTACGATGACTGCCTCTGCTTCCGCCATGCCCCGTGCTTATGACGCTGCCTCGGTCGAACAGCGCATCTATCAGACCTGGTGGGACGCCGGATACTTCGTACCGCACATCGATCCCGACCGCCAACCTTTCTGCGTGGTAATGCCCCCGCCCAACGTCACGGGGGAGTTGCACCTGGGTCACGCCCTCACCGCCAGTCTGCAAGACTCCCTGGCCCGCTGGCATCGGATGTGCGGCGATCCCACTCTCTGGCTGCCTGGCAAAGACCATGCCGGGATTGCCACGCAATGGGTGGTGGAACGCGCCCTGGCCGTCGAAGGCACCAGCCGGCACGATCTGGGTCGCGAGAAGTTCGAGGAGCGCGTCTGGGAGTGGGTCCGACTCTACGGGAACACTATTGACGAGCAGCACCGCCGCCTGGGCGCGTCCTGCGACTGGTCCCGCCTGCGGTTCACGCTGGATCCCGGCCCGGTCCACGCCGTGCGCACTACCTTTGTGAACCTGTTCAACAAGGGCCTGATCTACCGCCACGAGCGCATCATCAACTGGTGTCCCCGCTGCGCCACCGCTCTGTCCGATCTCGAAGTCGATCACGAGGAGCAGGACGGCAAGCTTTACCACATCCGCTATCCCTCGGCAGATAATCCCGCTGACGGCGTGACGGTGGCTACGACCCGGCCCGAGTCCATGCTGGGCGACACCGGCGTCGCGGTTCACCCCGACGACGAGCGTTACGTCGACCGGATCGGCGGCATGGTCACGCTGCCCATCGTGGGTCGCCAGATACCGGTGGTCGGCGACACGGCCATTGAGATGGAGTTCGGAACCGGCGCGCTGAAGGTCACCCCCGGCCACGACATCATCGACTTCGAAATCGGAGAACGACATAACCTGCCCATAGTGACCGTCATTGGATTCGATGGCTGCATGACCGACGAGGCCGGAGCCAAGTATGCCGGCATGGAGCGCTTCGCCGCCCGCGCGGCCGTTGTCGCCGAGCTTGAGGCCATCGGGGCGCTGGAAGGCGTGGAGGACTACCATCACTCGGTGGGCCATTGCCAACGCTGCAACGAGGTGGTGGAGCCGCTCATCAGCCTGCAATGGTTCCTGAACGTGGGCAAGCACGACCAGCCGGGCACCATCGCCGGCAACGCCTACGCCGCCGTGGTCAATCGGGACATCGAAATCGTGCCGGACCGGTTCTCGCGCGTCTATCTCAACTGGCTGGAGAACATCCGGGACTGGTGCATCAGTCGGCAATTGTGGTGGGGCCATCGCATCCCGGTCTGGTACTGCGCGGCCTGCGGCGATCACTCCGCCCACGTCGACGATCCGGCGGCGTGTCCCCAGTGCGGCAGCGGGGACATCGAACAGGAAAGCGACGTTCTGGATACCTGGTTCAGCAGCGGCCTTTGGCCCCACTCGACCCTGGGATGGCCGGATGCCGACTCGGAGGACCTCGACTACTTTTACCCCAACTCGGTGCTGGAAACGGGCTACGACATCCTGTTTTTCTGGGTCGCCCGCATGATTATGCTGGGCATCGAAAACACGGGCGACGTCCCGTTCCGCTCGGTGTACCTGCACGGCATGGTTCTTGACGCCGAGGGCCAGAAGATGAGCAAGACCCGCGGCAACACCCTGGACCCGCTGGACCTGCTGGAACAATACGGGACCGACGCCCTGCGGTTCGCGTTGACCACCGGAACCGCGCCCGGAAACAACCTCCGCCTCAGCGACGAAAAACTGGAATCGGCTCGCAATTTTGCCAACAAGATCTGGAACGCAGCACGTTACGTGATCAGCGTGGTTGAAGCCAGGGCGGCTGCCGGCCAGGATGAACTGGGTGACTGGCACCGGCTCTCCGACCCCAGGCACCGCGAGGACCGTTGGATAGTCAGCCGCCTGGATGATCTCACCACCACCGTGAACCAGGCGCTCACCGCGTTCGAACTGGGAGAAGCCCAGCAGAAGATCTACGACTTCGCGTGGAACGATTTCTGCGACTGGTATATCGAGATGGCCAAGGTCCGGCTTCGGGTTGCCTATTCGGTCGACGCGACCGCGGCGGCGACAACCCTGGTTCACGTCCTGGAGCGTCTGCTCCGCCTCTTGCACCCGTTCATGCCCTTCGTCACCGAGGAGATCTGGCAGAACCTCACGGGGCGGGTTCCCGCGCCGGAAGCCGGACTCCCCGCGTCCATCATGGTGTGTACGTATCCCCAGGTTGACGCGCCGCGCTCGGCGCCGGACGCCGAGGCGGACGTGGACATCGTGATGCAGACTGTGCGGGCGGTGCGCAACATGCGAGCCCAACTGCGCATCCCGGCAGGACAAAAATTGGAGGCCGCGATTGAAACCAACGGGATGCGGGCCGTCGTAGAGGAAGAGCAGGAGGTGATCTGCGCTCTGGCTCGAGTGGAACCGTTGCGGTTGTTGGACGCAGGCGATGCGGATACGACCACGGGCATCAGCCTGGTGGTAAATCCGTTGGTGGTCCGTTTGCCCCTCGAAGGGGTGGACCTGCAGGCCGAATCCGACCGTTTGCACCGGGAGCTGGAGTCCAAGCGCCAGGACGAAACACGCAAGGAACAGCTGCTGGCAAATCCCAACTTCGTTTCCAAGGCCCGCGCTGAGGTTGTTGAGAATGAACGCCAACGCCTGCGCTCGCTGACCGAGGAGCGCCAGCGCATCGAGGACATAATCGCGCAGCTGGGGGTCTGACCCAAGATTGCCATAATCTGCACGCGACGCTTGGAGCGCCGGGAGCACCAAGCTGTCAGAATATGTCCTGTCGACCCCTATCGCCCCGGAGCAGGAGTCTCTAGATGTCGCGCAACGTCGCCCGATTTTCGATTTTAGGTGTAATCGCCATACTTGTTCTCGCCGCCACCACCGGCTGCTTCTTTGGCGGCGGGGAAGAACCGGAGCCCACTGTCACTCCCGACCTGGCGGCCACCATTGCAGCTGCGGTTGAGGCCGCGGTGCCCACCGATACGCCCATACCTCCCACCGATACCCCGGAGCCCCCCACTCCCGAACCGACACCCGATATCCAGGCTACCATCGACGCCGGCATCGCAGCGACCCGCGCCGCCATGCCCACCAACACACCGGAACCGACGCCAACGCCGACCCCCGTGCCCACCAACACTCCGGAGCCAACCAGCACCCCGACGCCCACTGCGACTCCCGAACCGACCGCGGCCCCCAACCCCGCCAGCCGGATACCGTGCATCGTGGTTGGCGTGGTCAGGGACAGTGGAGGACCGGTCAGCAACACTCTGATTGCGGCCGTCAGAAAAGATGGCACCGGCAGCGTTGTTGCGGATGACAGGACCGACGCGGATGGCAGGTACCAGCTTTCGATCACCGAGTTCGATCAGTTCTTTGACATTTTCGTCGCCGGTAGGGACACCGGATTTGATACTCCGAGGACATCCACCGGCTGCCGCGTAATCCGCGACTTGAGAGTCAACTAGCGCGCAAGCGTGCCGGATCGGCCCCGAAGGCGCATAGCCTTCGGGGCTTTCTGCTCTCTGATAGAATGTCGTGGGCGCACCCCGCTTGGTATTATGCGATTTCCACGGCTTTGGCATGAAGATTAATTCGGCTCTCGGCATCATCGGCCACCCCATCGGCCACTCGATATCTCCCCGGTTCCAGCAGGCCGGGCTGGATCATCTCGCCGTCGATCACCGTTACCTGCCTTACGACGTGCCTCCTGATCTGATCGCGGATTTCGTGGCGTCCCTGCGCGGTGAATCGGCGCTGGGCATCAACGTCACCGTCCCGCACAAAGAGGCGGTGATGCCGTTTCTCGACGAGATTGACGAGTGGGCGGCGGAGGCGGGCGCCGTGAACACGATAGTCAATCGCGCCGGCCGACTCGTCGGCTACAACACCGACGGCTACGGTTTCCTTCGTGCGCTCCGCGAATCGGCCGGACTTGATCCCGCCGGCAAGCGCGCCCTGATTCTGGGCGCCGGCGGGTCCGCGCGCGGCGTGGTTCAGGCCCTGCTGCGGGCCGGCGTTGCCGAGTTGGTGATAGCCAACCGGACCCTGGAGCGGGCCGAAGTGTTGGCTGAACTGGCCGCCAATCGCGGTGTTCCCGCGTGGCCGATTCGACTGGGCGCCCTGCAAACCGGCGACGTGCCCGAGGGAACCGAGCTGATCGTCAACTGCACTTCGCTGGGTATGCATCACGGACCCGACGAGGAAGCTTCGCCGCTGCCGGGGTCGCAGATACCTCCGTCTTCCCTGGTCTACGACCTCGTGTATAATCCCATGCTGACCCCGCTGCTCAGGGAGGCGCACTCGGTTCAAGCCCCAACCCTGGGCGGCATTTCCATGCTGGTGTACCAGGGCGCCGCATCCTTTGAGTTGTGGCTGGAAAGACCCGCGCCCGTTTCCGTGATGATGGACGCCGCCATGTCCGCCATGCGCGAGCGCGAAACATCCAGGGGCTAATGTTGCCGTCATTCCGGCGAAAGCCGGAATCCAGTGGCTTCGACAAACCGCCGCGCCGATTCGGGATTTCCGCTTTCGCGGGAATGACGGGGCAAGATTCAGACAGGAGGCACAGCCACAATGATACGTTGGTTCACGGCGGGCGAATCCCATGGTCAGGGCCTGATGATCATCGTCGAAGGCGTGCCTGCCTACTTGCCGCTGGATGAGGAATACATCGCCCACCACCTGGGTCGCCGCCAGCGAGGTTATGGTCGCGGCGGGCGGCAGCAGATCGAGCGCGACCACGCCCACATCCAGACCGGCGTTCGTCACGGCTACACCCTGGGCAGTCCCATCGGAATGCTCCTGGAGAACCGGGACTGGGTCAACTGGCAGGATGCCATGGCCGTCGAGTACGTCGAAAACCCCTCCCAGGAAGGGCGCAACCAGCGCGTAACCCGAATCCGCCCGGGCCATGCGGACCTACCGGGGGCGATGAAGTACGGCTTCCACGACGTGCGCAACTCGCTGGAGCGTGCCTCCGCACGTGAGACTGCCGGGCGGGTGGCCGCCGGGGCCGTGGCCATGCGCCTGCTGGAGGAGTTCGGCATCAAGCTGCACAGCCACGTCATCTCCATCGGCCGCATTCACGCGGACCCTCCCGAACACGACGCCATCGACTGGGAGGCCGTGGAGGAATCCCCTGTTCATTGCGCTGATAACACCGCCGCGGAGAAGATGATGGCCGAGGTGGACGCGGCCCGCGATGCCGGCGACACCGTGGGCGGCACGGTGGAAGTGATTGCGGAGAACGTGCCCATCGGCCTCGGCTCCCACGTTCACTGGGACCGCAAGATCGACGCGAAAATCGCCCAGGCGCTGATGAGCATCAACGCCGTCAAGGCCGTCAGCATCGGACCGGGCTGGGAGCTGATGGACGCGTGGGGCTCCGAGTTCCAGGACGTTATCGAGCCGGTCACCGATCCGGACAACCCCTGGCAGCGTAAGACCAATCGCGCCGGCGGCACTGAAGGCGGCATGACCAGCGGCCCGCCCTTGGTGGCCCGTTTCGTCATCAAGCCCATCGCCACCCTGCACAACCCGCTCCCGTCGGTCGACCTGGATACCGGCGATCCCGTTCAGGCCCACTTCGAGCGCAGCGACGTCTGCCAGGCGCCGCCGGCCGGTGTCATTGGAGAAGCGATGATCGCCCTGGTGCTGGCCGACGCCTTCATGGAAAAGTTCGGCGGCGACAGCATCTCTGAAACCCGCCGCAACTTTGAGGGCTACCAGGCTACCGTGGGCCCGCGCCTGCGCTACAGCTGAGCATCTCCTTTTCCCGTCATTCCGGCAGAAACCGAAATCCAGGTTGGATGGGGCGGAAGTCAGACGGCGAAAAGATCGGCCACCGGGCAGGCGAAACCGGGAAGTATCGGCTCCAGGGTGAAGGTGTCTCCGACGGTGAAGGTGTGTTCCGCGCCGTCACTGCCGTAGGTACAGATTTCGCGGGTGGCGATCTGCGCGACCACAACCAACTGCACGCCGGCCTCCCGCCACATCTGCACTCGCTCCGCGACGCCGGCGGCCGAACGGTAGCCCGGAGAAATCACTTCCACTGCCAGCACGGGAACCAGACCGGGGACGTAGCCGCGATCTGGCAGAGGACCAGACAGATCGTGTAGAGGGTAAATGGCGTAATCGGCGGCGCGAACCGTATCGGGGTTCTGCTCAATGTAGGCGGCGGCCTCGGGGCCATCGACATAAGGAAGGTCGTGTTCCTCAATGAAATTGCCAATGCGACGGCAAAAGCGTCCAGTGATCCTGGTGTGCATGATTCCGGGCGGCGGCATTGTTATCAGTTCCCCCCGTACCAGTTCGTGGCGATAGCCGTCGCGGGGTATCGCCAGCAGGTCGTCGGCGGTGAGCAGTTTCCGTGCGGTAGTCATGGCCTGGCCTCCATAGCCTCGCGCCGGCAGAAGGTATGCAACGTGTATAGTATACCGTCCCGGCATCACAGACAGCCCGGTGCAGATTTGGAACGTATCATGAAATACGGCGTAACCCTCCTGCCCAATTCCTACGAATCCTTTCGCCGCCACGTTCGCCTGGCCGAGGATGTCGGGTTCGACTACATCGGCGTTGCAGACTCGCAGTCTTTGTTCCGCGAGCTTTTCGTTTCCCTGGCCGTGGCAGCCACCGACACCTCGCGGGTCCACCTTGGGCCGTCGGTCACCAATCCGCTGACCCGGCATCCGGCGGTGACCGCCTCGGCAATCGCGTCGTTGCAGGAACTGTCGGAGGGCAGGGCATTTCTCGGCATCGGCACCGGCGACAGCGCGATCCTGAATTTGGGGCTCCGGCCGGCACGTATGCGGGCACTGGGTAACTACGTTGCTGCCGTCCGCGCCTTCCTGGCCGGAGAAACTGCGGAATACCTGGGTCGCGAGGGCCACGTGCGCTGGAGTCGTGATCCCGTCCCCATCATGATGTCCGCGGAGGGTCCTCGAACCCTGCGTATGGCGGGCGAGATCGCCGACCGGGTCATGATCCACACTGGGCTCACGCCGGAGATATTGGATGACACCGTGTCGCGCATCCGTGAAGGCGAGGCTGAAGCTGGTAAACCGGTGGGGTCCACGGAGGTCTGGGCCTTCGCCAAGTGCAACATCGCGGACGATCACGGTAAGGCCATCGATGAAATTCGCATGGCTCTGGCCGCCAGCGCGCACCACGCCTTCCGCTTCACTTTGGAAGGCAAACACGTCCCGCCCGAGCTTCACGAGGCGATGCAGATCATACAGGGGGAGTATGTTCCGGCGGAACACGAGCAGGTTGGCGAGACGCGCAACGCCGCGTTGTCGGATGAGCTCGGGGTGACCGACTACCTGGCCGACCGCTTCGCTGTGGTCGGCGCTCCCGAGGAATGCCGCGCCAAGGTCGCCCAGATCGGCGCGTCCGGCGCCGACGTCTTGCAGATCACCGCCATCAGCCACGACCCGGCGGATATTATTCGCAGGTTCGGTGAAGAAGTGATCGCAAAAATGTAGGGGCGAATGATCTCGCCCCCACGGTATTCGGTTGGATGCAGACTTTCTACGGGAACAAAATCTCCCCGGTCTCGGCGTCCTCCACGGTGATCGCCGTAACCGGGCAGTTTTCTGCCGCCTCTATGATGGTTTCCTCGGGGTCGCCGGCCGGGTCCTTTACGTAAGACTGCCGGTCCTCGTTCAGGCCAAAGGTGTTTTCCGCGAAGGTCTCGCACATGGCGTTGCCCACGCACACGTTGTAGTCCACGGTGATTTTCAACTGTCGGGCCATCGGGGTAACCTCCTCTTGATGGTCAGGCGAACGGGGAGTGTTCGCCGGCATGGTTGCGGCGACCGGCTGCTAGCGTGTTGCAACCGGCAGGTTCAGCAAGGTGCGCTGCCCCACGCTGGGCAGGTATTCCAACTCGTTGGGATCGGTTTCCAGCTCGAACCCCTCGAAGCGGCGGGCCAGTTCGGCGAAGGCTTCCTGCCCCTCCAGCCGCGCCAGGGTAGCCCCCAGGCAGTGGTGAACGCCGCTTCCGAAGGCAACGTGGGGATTCGGGTTGCGCGTAATATCCAGGGCGTCCGGCTCCTCGAATACCTCGGGGTCTCGATTGGCTGACGAGATGACCCACCGGACGCGGTCGTCCTTGCCCACGGTTTGCCCGTTGCCCATATCCACGTCCTGCGTCGCGACTCGCTGAATTGATTTCAGGGGTGAATCGTACCGCAGAACTTCTTCCACGGCGTTGACGATGTGGGCGTCAGGGTCGGTTCTCAGGAGGTCGAACTGGTCGGAGTGTTGGGCGAATGCCAGCACTCCGTTGGAAATCAGGTCGTTGGTAGTTTCGTGTCCTGCGACCAAGAGCAGGAGAGCATTGGCCAGCACCTCGTCCCGGGTGTACGCGCCCATGATCTCGCCTTTGCAGATCACCGACAGCAGGTCGTCGCCCGGCTCCCGGACGCGTTCGGCCACGATGGGAGCGAGATAGTCGGTGACGGCTTGTACGCCTTCGGCATACATGCGGATCCGGTCCGGCTGGTTCCCGTCGAATCCGCACATGCGACTGCACAGCTCCTTGACGAAGGCGCGGTCGCTGGGCGGTATATCCATCAGGCCGGCGATGATGCTGTAGGTGAGGGGTGTGGCGAAGTCGTGCATCACGTCCATGCGGCCCGCACCCTGAAGATCGTCCAACAGCTCGTTCACGGTTTGGCGAACCAGCGGGCGCCAGGTCTCCATAGCCTTGGGCGTGAAGTACCCGTGGACCACCTTGCGCTTTTCGCGGTGTTTCGCCCCATCGTGCTGGGTGAACCTGGCCGCCATCCAATTCCGCACGGCGCCGAAGAGTTCCATGTCCTCTTCGGGAATCGTGGGAGAAGGGGGCTTATTGTCGCGGAGCGCGACTTCGGAGGAGAAGTATTCCGGATGCCGGGCTGTCCACACCAGCCGCTGGTAGCTGGTCACCACCCACATCTGGTACTGCTCGTTCCAGTGTACCGGCGCTTCGGCCCGCAAGGCTCCAAAATAGCCGTACGGATCTCGGATAGCCTCAGCGGCGAACAGGTCGTCGTGGATGTTGGCGGGCATAGTGAACCCCTGAGCAGGCAGTCGTCGGTGCGGTCAAAATTATCACAAGCCGTTCTACAATTCAAACGGAAACCGTGCTCAAAAACATGGCCGGCGGCCACTGTTGCGACCGCCGGCTCGATGTTCGATGCAAGGTTTCGTGCGCCGAAAAGACTATGCGCTGGTCACCTTCACCGGAAGGCTCTCCACCGCGCGGAAGGTGAGGACGTGGTCGTACTCGACCTCTTCCACCGGGATCTCAAGCTCGACCTTCTCGAAGCGGTTGGCCAGGTTGCGGAAGATCTCCTGCCCCTCCAGCCGAGCCAAGGTGGCGCCGAGGCAGTGATGAACCCCGCTGCCAAAGGCGACGTGCTGGTTCGGGTACCGTTCGATGTCAAAGTCATCGGCACGGTCGAAGACCTTGGGATCGCGGTTGGCGCCTGGGATGAACCAGCGGACCCGGTCATCCTTCTTGATCAACTGGCCGTTCAGCTCGATGTCATCCATGGCGATGCGCTGGATTGACCGCACCGGCGAATCGTACCGGAGGGCCTCTTCGGTGGCGCGGACGGTCTTCCCTTCCGGATCGGACTTCAGAATCGCCCACTGGTCCGGGTGCTGGGTGAATGCCAGGGTGCCGTTGCAGATGAGGTTGATCGTGGTCTCGTGTCCGGCGGACAGCAAAAGCATGATGTTGTTTACGGTCATATCCCGGTTGAACACGCCCTGCCGCTCACCTTCGCAGACCACGGACATCAGGTCAGTCGCGTCGAAGTTCTCGGGGTTGGTCATCCGGTCCTCGACCATCGGCGCGATGAAATCCTGCAGGTTCTGCACCGCCTGGGTCAGCGGCTTCATGCGGTCGGGACCCTCGCGGTTGAGGAAGCGCAGGTCCTTGGCCAACTCGCGCAGCCGCTCCCGCTCGCTGTCCGGGATGCCCAGCATACGCGCGATGACCAGCAAAGGCAGCGGGGTGGCCAGGTCGGCCATCACGTCCATCCTGCCCTTCGCTTCGACGGCGTCCAGCAACTCGTCGATGGCCGACTGCACCAGGGGCCGCCACATTTCGATGGACTTGGGGGTGAAGTAGCCGTGCATCACCCGGCGCATATCGATGTGGTCCGAGCCGCTGACGTCGGGATTGTACCGCTTCTGGTCGTGCTGGATGAACCGGGAGACCTGCCACTTCTTGATGAAGTTATAGAGTTCCATGTCGTCTTCATCGATGGGCGGGTTGGGCGCGCGCGTGTCCCGCGCGTACACGCTGGACGAGAATGCCTCCGGATGCCGGGTGACCCACACCAGGTGTTCCCACGAGGTGATCATCCACACCTCGAGCTGCTCGTTGTAATACACCGGCTCGTGCTCGCGCAGCCGGTTGTAAAAGTCGTACGGCTTGTAGATCGCTTCCGGCGAAAACGGATTGTCGTTGAAGGTGGTTACCATTGGTTGTACCTCCGGTGGTACTTTGACGCGGCTGCCGGCACTGTGCCCGCAACCCTTGTTGATGGGCCGATTATAACCGATTTTCGCATTGGTGGCAGACGTTCGCGTCTGAATTCGCACCAACTGGGCTGCCGACGGCGCGCTCAGCAAAAGGCGGCAGGGACGGGCATGACACCCATCCCTGCCGCTGAAAAACCCGGCTGCCCGGCGCGTGGTTACGCGTTGGTCACCTTGACCGGCAGCGACTCCAGCGCCCGCAGACCGATGAGCTGGTCGTATTCCAGTGTCTCGACCGGCACTTCCAGTTCCAGGCTCTCGAAGCGGTTGGCGAGGTTGCGGAAGATCTCCTGCCCTTCCAGCCGCGCCAGGGTCGCGCCCAGGCAGTGGTGGATGCCGCTGCCGAAGGCCACGTGCATGTTGGGGTAGCGCTCGACGTCGAAGTCGTCCGCCCGGTCGAACACCTTGGGGTCGCGGTTGGCCCCGGAGATGAACCACCGCACCCGGTCATTCTCCTTGATGTGCTGACCGTTGAGCTCCATGTCCTCCATGGCGATGCGCTGGATGGACTTCACCGGCGAGTCGTACCGCAGGCATTCTTCGGTCGCGCGCACCGTCTTGCCCTCCGGGTCAGACTTCAAGATGGCCCACTGGTCGGGGTGCTGGGTGAAGGCCAGCGTGCCGTTGCAGATCAGGTTGATGGTGGTCTCGTGACCCGCCGAGAGCAGCAGCATCACGTTGTTCACCACCATATCGCGGTCGAAGATGCCGCGCCGCGCGCCCTCGGCTACCACCGAGATCAGGTCGTCCTTGGGGTTGGCGATGCGCTCGTCGCATAACGGGCCCAGGTAGTCCTGCAAGTTCTGCACCGATTCGGATAGAGGGCCCATGCGGTTCGGGCCGGTCCGGTTCAGGTGGCGCAGGTCCTTGGCCAGCCGGCGCATGATGGGCCGGTCGCTGTCCGGAATGCCCAGCATCCGGGCGATGACCAGCAGGGGCAGGGGGGTGGCCAGGTCGGCCATCACGTCCATGCGGCCCTTTTCCTGCACAGCGTCAAGCAACTCGTCGATCGCCGACTGCACCAGCGGCCGCCACATCTCCATGGACTTGGGCGTGAAGTAGCCGTGCATCACGCGGCGCATGTCCACATGGTCAGGCCCGCTGACCCCGGGATTGTAGCGCTTTTGGTCGTGCTGGATAAACCGGGAGACCTGCCATTTCTTGATGTAGTTGTAGATCTCCATGTCGTCTTCGTCGATGGGCGGGTTCGGCGGCCGGGGGTCCCGGGCGAAGACGCTGGACGAGAAGACCTCCGGATGGCGGGTCACCCAGACCAGGTTCTCCCAGTCCGTCACCATCCAGACCTCGTACTCCTCGTTGTAGTGTACCGGCTCCCAATCGCGCAGCCGCGCGAAAAACTCGTAGGGTTGGTACATCGCTTCCAGGGAGAATGGGTTGTCGTTGATCGTGCTAACCATTTCCTGCGACCTCCGGTGTGCGACACGCGATTTGCCGACGAAATACGCAGCAAAAGCTGCAATGATGCGGCGATTATATGCTTGCCGCGCCCGGTGCGCAAGCGATAAAAGCTGAGGCCCGGCGAAATTTCGCCGGGCCTCGTAACCCTGCAAGGAAATGTGAACCGATTACGACAGGTTCACCGGCAGGGTCTCCAGCGTCCGGAACGTGATGCTGGAAGTGTAGGTGAGGTCGTCCGGATCGCAGTTCATGTTGAGGTTCGGGAACCGCTCGGCCAGAGCCTTGAAGGCTTCCTGCCCTTCGAGCCGAGCCAGCGTGGCGCCGAGACAGTGGTGAATGCCGCTGCCGAAGGCCACGTGGGGGTTCGGGTACCGTTCGACGTCAAAGTCGTCGGGCCGGTCGAACACCTCGGGGTCGCGGTTGGCGGAAGTGACGAACCAGCGCATCCGCTCGTCCTTCTGGATGAGCTTGCCGCCCAACTCGACGTCCTCGCCGGCGATGCGAGTGATGGACTTGACCGGGGCGTCGTACCGCAGGCATTCCTCGGTGGCGCGGATCATCTTGCCGGCCGGGTCGGTCTTGAACAGTTCCCACTGGTCAGGGTGGGTCATGAACGCCCGGGTACCGTTGCAGATCAGGTTGATGGTGGTCTCGTGACCGGCCAGGAGCAACAGGATCGCATTGGCGACCACCTGCTCTTCGTCCATGATCCGCTGGCCGGCCGCGTTGGTCGT
Source organism: Dehalococcoidia bacterium (assembly GCA_965207585.1). Taxonomy (GTDB): domain Bacteria; phylum Chloroflexota; class Dehalococcoidia; order Lucifugimonadales; family UBA3495; genus Bin87. The sequence continues at coordinate 2,214,848 of CBDBMT010000003.1, forward strand.
GCGGGCGGCGTCGGTCATCTTGTCCAGCAGGTCGCCGTTGGGGTTGTCCAGGCGGGCCTTGACCATGGGGCGCAGGTAGTCCTGAAGCTCGGTGATGCCCTCGGACAGCGGCTGCATCCGGTCGGCGTTGCCGCGGCCGATGAACAGCAGCTTCTCCGCCAGCGAGCGGATGAACTGCCGGTCGTAGGTCTCGATGCCCATCATGGCGGCGATAACCAGCAGGGGCAGGGGCGTGGCGTAGTCGCGCATCACGTCCATGTGGCCGCGCTCTTCGGCCTCGTCCAGCAACTGTTTGATGGCGGACTGCACCAGCGGGCGCCAGAGTTCCATGGCCTTTGGGGTAAAGTAGCCGTGGATGACCTTCCGCATGTCGGTGTGGTCCGGGCCGCCGTGCTCGCGAATGTGCTCGTGGGTGCTCACCGCGCGCCGGTCGGTCTGGATGAACCACTGGCTGAAGAAGTTCCGCACGTCCTCATAGAGGCCCATGTCCGACTCGTCGATCGAAGGGTACGGAGGCAGCGGGTCACGGTAGAAGACCTCGGACGAGAATGCCTCAGGACGTCGGGTCACCCAGACCAAGTCCTTGTACTTGGTGATGACCCACAGCTTGTAGGGGTCGTTCCAGTGAACCGGGTCCTCCTCGCGCATCCGGCCGAAGTACGTATACGGGTCCTGGATGACTTCAGGGGAAAACAGGTTTTCGTTAAAGGTGGTAACCATAAAGTCCCTCCCGTTGACTTTTCATGGTCAAACTCACCGCCGGGCATAGATGACCAGCGGCTATCGTCGCCGCGTTTGGGCAATTGTAGCAATCTGCCTATTTTGGGTCAATTACGATTCGTGCATAGTACCGTTGCGTTTGCATCGAAGTTATGAATGCAACGATCTCATGCGTACCCGGTTTGCGCCGGGAAGTCGTCAGAATGTTGACGCTTGCCCAGCCGGACGCTGTCTGTGCTACAATCCGCCAACGAACCAGGTGAACCCGGGGTAAACCGCCCGGAACCGACGGTCAATCAAACCCAGGGAGGTCCAAATCATGGCCGAATCCGATTTCACCGTTTATTACGACTTTCGTTGACCCTTCGTGTACAACGCTGCCATGTGGTGGGCGAAAGTACGCGAGAATACTGACCACGACATCGCCGTGGATCTGAAGCCATTCTCGCTGGTCCAGGTAAATCACGACAACAACAACGACGACGGCTTCAAGTACTGGGAGCAGGACGACTCGGACAACACCTTGCTCGAGCTCCGCGCCGGCATCGCCGCTCAGCGCCAGGGTGAGGAGATCTTCGATCGCTTCTTCATCAACCTGCTGAAGGCTCGCCACGAAGATCGCATCGACCTGACTGACGCGGACGCCATCAACGCCGTGGCCGAGGCCTCCGGCGTCGACATGGGCCAGTTCGCCGAAGACCTGGCCGACCCCGAAGTCCTGAAGGAAATCGGCGAGAGCCACACCGAGGCGGTGGAAGTCCACGGCGCCTTCGGCGTGCCCCTCTACGTCTTCCCCAACGGCAACTCCGCCTTCGTGAAGATGTTTATCCCGTCCGACGATGAGTCGGGACCCATCTACGACAACCTGGTCGAGATGATGGCCGACCACAAGCACGTCGGCGAGGTGAAGCGCCCGTCCCCGCCGTGGCCCTATGAGGGCGTGCGCGGGTAAGCGCGTCCCATACAAGTGAGTTCGCCCGGCGCACATCGCCCGGTCTCCGAACTGGAACAAGCCCTGGGCCTGAGTTTTCGGGACCGGGGCTTGCTCATTCAGGCGCTCACCCACCGTTCGTACGTCAACGAGACCGGCGGCTCGGACACCGATTCGTACGAACGTCTCGAGTTCCTCGGCGACGTTGTGGCCCGGCTCATCGTGAGCGAGGAGCTATTTCGACGCCTGCCGGAGTGCGACGAGGGTGGCCTGACCCGGCGCTGGACCGCCCTGCTCAGCCAGCGCGCCCTCGCCGACGCGGCCCGGGATCTGGGCCTCGCCGAGTACGTTCTTCTGGGGCGCGGGTTCGAAGCGTCGGGCGGGCGGGCCGGCGACGCCGTGCTGGGCGACGTGATGGAGTCGGTCATCGCCGCGGTCTACCTGGACCAGGGCAACGCCGCTGCCCGTGATTTCGTAATGAGCGCCCTGTCGGAACCACTGGACGCGGCCTGCCGGGCCGGCTGGCGGCCGGACAATCCCAAAGCGGAATTGCAGGAGTTGCTGCAAGGGCAGGGCCAACCCACCCCGGTCTATCGCGTAGTGGCGTCCTCCGGGCCGTCGCATCAACCCAGTTTCGACGTTCAGGTGGCAACTGGAGAGCAGGTACTGGGCTCCGGCGTGGGTTCGAGTAAGAATGCTGCGGAAGTTGCCGCCGCCCGCGCTGCCCTGGCAGCTCTTTCTGCCGGATGATATCTGCCGTGCCCCGGTGCACGTTGCGGCCCGCGCGGTGGCAAACTGACCGCCATGGTGCGTATCCCGCCATTTGATTGGCCCGGCGGCGACGGCTATAATGGTTGCAAGCATTAGCATTGTAATTGAGGAGGCGCGCACATGGTTGCTGACGTCCTGACCGGTACCTTTACCGTCAAATCCGGCCACGCCCAGATGCTCAAGGGTGGAGTCATCATGGACGTGGTTACCCCGGACCAGGCCCGCATCGCCCAGGAAGCCGGAGCGGTGGCCGTGATGGCCCTGGAGCGGGTGCCCGCGGACATCCGGGCCGACGGGGGCGTGGCGCGCATGAGCGATCCGTCCATGATCGCCGACATCATCAACTCCGTCTCTATACCAGTGATGGCCAAGTGCCGCATCGGCCACTTTGTGGAAGCGCAGATCCTTGAGGCCATGGGCGTGGACTACGTGGACGAGTCCGAAGTGTTGACCCCGGCCGACGAGCAGCACCACGTCTGGAAGCACGACTATACCGTCCCGTTTGTGTGCGGTTGCCGCGACTTGGGCGAGGCTCTGCGCCGCATCTCCGAAGGCGCCGCCATGATCCGCACCAAGGGCGAGGCCGGCACCGGCGACGTGGTGGAAGCCGTGCGCCACATGCGGGCCGTGCAGGATGCCATCCGCAAGTTGCGCAACTTGCCCGACGACGAGTTGGTGGTAGAGGCGCGGGACATGCGCGTCAGCCTTGACCTGCTTATGCAGACCCGCGAGGAGGGTCGCCTGCCCGTGGTGAACTTCGCCGCCGGCGGCGTGGCCACCCCGGCCGACGCCGCGCTGATGATGCAGCTGGGCGCTGACGGCGTATTCGTGGGCTCGGGCATCTTCAAGTCCGGCGACCCGGTGCGCCGCGGTCACGCCATCGTCCAGGCGGTCACCCACTACAATGATCCGCACATTCTGGCCGACGTGTCCAAGGACCTGGGCGAGCCCATGGTTGGGCGCAGCGTCCGCGAGCTGTCCGACCAGGAACTGCTCGCCACCCGCAGCGTCTGATCGGGTCCCTATCGATACCAACTTATCGAGCTCAAGTCAAAGAGGCTGTTCGGTTAGTTGAACATCGGCGTCTTAGCAGTCCAGGGTGATTTCGCGGAGCACTGCCACGTGCTCCGCAGTGTGGGCGTTACGGCCAGCGAGGTGCGCTTGCCCAAGCACCTCGAGGGCTTGGACGGGCTCATCATCCCGGGGGGCGAGAGCACCACGCTCAGCCGGCTGATGTCGCTGTACGATCTCCGCGAACCGGTGGCGGACATGGCAAAACGGGGCAAGGCCGTGTGGGGCACGTGCGCCGGCATGATCATGCTGGCGAATGAAATCACCGAGGAGGACCCGGTGCCGATGGGTCTCATGGACGTGGGCGTCCAGCGCAATGCCTTTGGTCGCCAGGTCGATTCCTTCGAACAGGACCTGCGCATCAAAGCGCTGGGTGAGCGGGAGTATCACGCCATATTCATTCGCGCGCCGGTCATAATCCGGGTTGGCGACTCGGTGGAAACCTTGGCCGCGCTTCCAGACGGGCGGCCGGTGGCGGTGCAGCAGGGCAACATGATGGCCACGTCGTTCCATCCTGAACTCACTGCCGACGCCCGCATTCACCGCTATTTCGTTTCCCTGGCCGGCGGACCGGCCTTTGATCCCGACGCTCCTTTGATCGATACGCCCCGTGTCCGCTAGCCGCCGGCCCCGCCAATAACCTGTCATTTCCAAAGTGCCCGCCAGAACAGATCAGCGATACGCAGCTCCATCAATACTCAGCTCCATCAGGAGGCATAGTTGGTAACGGTCGAACAGCTGGCCCAGGACGAATTGCAACAACTGTTGGCAGTGCTCCCGGAGCGCATCACCCGCAAACTCCGGGAACAGGAAGAGCTTGATGACCTGTTAGAAGTTATCCTCGATTTGGGCCGTCTCCCCGAGGCCCGCTTCTCCCACGGCGATGTGATGCTGGGGGAGGAACCGGTAAACCGGGAGGACCTGCAGTACGTGGTCGCCGGCATCGGCAGTTTCGGCGACGACAACCGCGCCGGCATGGAGCGGACCCTGCACCGGATCTCGGCGATCCGCAACCGCGGCGGGAATGTGGTGGGAATCACCTGCCGCGTGGGGCGAGCCGTGTTCGGCACCATCAAGATCATCGAGGACCTGGCCTACAGCGGCCAGAACATCCTCCTGCTGGGTCGCCCCGGCGTGGGCAAGACCACCATGCTGCGCGAGGTGGCCCGCGTGCTGGCCGACGAGGCCCGCAAGCGCGTGATCATCGTCGACACTTCCAACGAAATCGCCGGCGATGGCGACATCCCGCACCCGGCCATCGGACACTCACGCCGCATGCAGGTGCCCACGCCCACCGAGCAGCACGGCGTGATGATCGAGGCCGTGGAGAACCACATGCCCCAGGTCATCATCATTGATGAGATGGGCACCACCCAGGAAGCCGCCGCCGCCCGCACCATCGCCGAGCGCGGCGTCCAGCTGGTCGCCACCGCCCACGGCAACACTCTCGACAATCTCATCATGAACCCCACGCTGTCCGACCTGGTGGGCGGCGTGCAGACCGTCACCCTGGGCGACCAGGAGGCCCGGTTCCGGGGAACCCAAAAAACGGTGCTGGAGCGTAAGGCTCCGCCCACGTTCGATGTGGTGGTCGAAATCCGTGATTGGGACGAGGTCCTGGTCCACGAGGACGTGGCCCAGGTGGTTGACCAGTGGCTGCGCGGCTACCCCGTGGAGCCCGAGGTGCGCCGCATGGACTCCGACGGCAACGTGTCGCGCACCGCCGCCCCCCGCCCCAGCGAGGTCGGGCAGACCCCGTGGTCCGGCAACGACGTGAGGGGACGGCGGGGACGCAAGCGTAACCAGAACGGTTCCACCGAATACGACCAGTACCCTCCCGAGACCTTCCGCGACGAGCCGGACGCCAACGGCACAGCCGGCCGTCGCCTGGATGCCCGGATATTCCTCTTCGGCGTCAGCCGCGACAAGGTGGAGGCCGCCCTGGCCGAGCGCGAGGCCACCGCCGAGATCGTCAGCGAACTCCGGCGCGCCAGCCTGTTGCTCACCACCAAGAACCACTACCGGCGGGGCAGCCAGTTGGTGCGCATCGCTGAGAGCAACAACGTGCCGGTGTACGTCCTGCGCAAGAACACCGTGCCCCAGGTGTCGGAGTTTCTAACCTCCCTGGCCCGCGACCAGGGCATCAACCTGGCTCCGCCGCGCAGCAAGTCCGACGAACGGGAGGAAGCCAACGCCGACGCCATGGCCGCCGCCCGCGCCGAGGTGGAGGACGCCGCCCGTCGGGTGCTGGACGGCGAATTCAGCGTGCAGCTTGAGCCACAGCGGCCCTACATCCGCCGCCTGCAGCACATGCTGGCCGAAGAGTTCAACCTGGCTTCCACCAGCCGCGGCCGCGACCCCCAGCGCGGCGTGTTGATCTACCGGCCGTAGCGACGTGTTGCCTGAAATGCGGGGTGGCGACACGCATAACGTCGTCCCCGCTTCTGATACCCTGACGCCGTTACGTTGATACGCAAGCGGGAGTCACGGCGATGTCGGGGGTGTTCATAGCCTTTGAGGGTGGCGAGGGCGCCGGCAAGTCCACGCAGGCAAGCATCCTGCACGACGCGCTCCGGCGGGAAGGATACTGCACGACGCTCCTGCGGGAGCCGGGTTCCACTAGTCTAGGGGACTACTTGCGGGAGTATCTGATTGGAGAGCGGCCCGTTTCGGCGCTGGCGGAATTGCTGCTGTTCGAGGCTTCCCGGGCCCAGTTGATGACCGAGCGGATTGAGCCGCTGCTGAACAACGGCGCGGTGGTAATAGCAGACCGTTTTGCCGGCTCGACCATCGCCTACCAGGGATACGGGCGCGGCGTCGACATGGAGCGGATCGGATGGCTGAACGACCTTGCTACGGGTGGCCTTTATCCCGACTTGACCATCTTGTTGGACATCGACCCACCGGAAGGGCTGAAACGGGCTAACCGGCGGAAACAGGAACCGAGACAGCAGCTGCGTCTGCCGCTTGGCGACGCAGCTGCCGACCGTTTTGAAGGGGAAGCAACGAACTTCCATTACCGGGTAAGTCGCGGATTCCTCCAGCAAGCCGCCGCCAACCCGGACGCCTGGCAAGTCATTGAGGGCAATCGTTCGATAGATGACGTTGCCGCTGCGGTATGGCGGGCAGTATGCCCGCTTTTGACCGCGCGAGCCGCCGCGCCCGGGGGCTGAACCGCTTTCCGGCCAGCAAAAAGCCGCCGCCCCGAACCGGGCGGCGGCTCGTTATTCAGCGATTGGGCTCGACTAGTTGTCGGCAGCCACAGCCAAGTCTACCTGCGCGATCTTCGCGGAGATGACTTCTTTCATCTTGCGGACGCGGCCCAGGTCGGGGTAGATGTTCCCCTCAGCCTTCCTGTCAAAGATCTTCTCGCCGTCCACGAACACTTCCATGATGCTCTGGCCGCGCGGGGAGATGGTGATAGCGGCGTCGCCGCCGTAGGCCCGGAAAAACTCGTTCGCCATCCACGTGGCGGTAGCGTGGTGCTGTCAAGGCACGCAGTAGGTAATCTCGATCTGGACTTTGCCTTCCATATTTCCTCCGTTTGGAGCCGGTTTCTCGGCGCCTGCTTTGAGAATTCTATCACAAATGAAGGGTTGTTCCAACCGCCGCGTTGTCAAGGTTGCACACGCCCGTCTGCGTTATAATCGCCCGCGATAACTGACCCTTGGTGTGCGATATGGGCAACCAATCTGAAGTGTTCTGGCAGGACTATGCCGTATCCAGGCGCGATCGAGCTGCGCTGCTCGATCAGGACCCGTTGGTCCTCTGGTTCACCGGCTTGTCCGGCGCCGGCAAGACGACGCTGGCCAACTGCCTGGCCAAGCGGCTGTATGACTGCGGGTACGCGACCTACGTGCTGGACGGCGACAACCTGCGCCACGGCCTCAACCGGGACCTGGATTTCAGCGTGGCGGCCCGCCACGAGAACGTGCGGCGCATGGCGGAGGTGGCCGGCCTGATGTACGACGCCGGCCTGATCACGCTGGCGGCCTGCATCTCTCCATTCAAAGTGGAACGGGACTTCGCCCGCAGCCTGGTGCCGGCCGGCAAATTCGTAGAGGTGTTCGTCGATACCCCGCTGTCGCTGTGTGAGCAAAGAGATAACAAAGGGCTCTACCGTCGCGCCCGGGCCGGCGAAATCAGCGACTTCACGGGTATCGACTCGCCCTTTGAGCGCCCGGAGGACCCGGAGATCGCCATCAACACCAGCGGACGCACCCCCGGCGAGTGCGTCGAGACCATTATGGATTACCTGTCGGCCCGCCGGCTCATTACGGTCGCCGGACAGCAGAGGCGCAGCGAGAACAGACTCCAGGCATGACGGAGGCAATGTCAGGGCATTTCGATTATCTATCCAAACCATCAAAACCATCATTCCGGCGAAAGCCGGAATCCAGAAGGTGCTGGCGTTGAGGGACGTTGGCGGTAACAAAGCGTTCCTGGATTCCGGATCAAGTCCGGAATGACGGGCAAAATCGAAAGGCCCTGCTCGTGTTCGCCGGCTTGATTGGCAACACTTGCCGCGCGACGGTATAATGCGTCGAATTCTTTGCTCAAAGGGGGCATTACGTGACTACCAATGGCCAGGCTTCCTTCAATGCCGATGAACTGCAAGTGTTTTTCCGCGGGCAGTTTGTACCAGCCAGCGAGGCCAGGGTAAGCGTAATGACCCACGCCCTCCACTACGGGACGGGCGTATTTGAGGGTATTCGCGGCAACTGGAACGAAGAACAGGGCGCGATCAACATCTTCCGCATGCGGGAGCACTACGAGCGGTTGCTGGACGGATGCCGCATCCTGATGCTGGACATCCCTTATTCCGCCGACCAACTCTGCGACATCACGGTTGATTTGGTCGAGCGCAACCGTCACGACTCGGACATTTACATCAGGCCCCTCGCGTACAAGAGCGAGGAGCTGGTGGCCAACCTTAAACTCCAGGAACTGGCGTCGGACTTCACCCTGATTACGGTGCCTTTCGGCAACTACCTGGGGAGTGACCGATTGCGCTGCTGCACCTCGTCCTGGCGTCGCGTTGACGACCCGATGATCCCGGCGCGCATTAAGGCTTGCGGCATATACATCAACAGCATCCTCGCCAAGACCGAGGCCACCATCGCCGGCTTCGACGAAGCCATCCTGCTCAACCACGACGGCCATGTGTCCGAAGGTTCCGGCGAGAACATCTTCATGGTCAAGAAGGGTGTCATCTATACCCCGCCGCTGGAGGACAACGTCCTCGGTGGAATCACCCGCGACACGATCATGCAGTTGGCATCCGCCGAGATGGGGATGGAAGTGCAGATGCGCACCATCGACCGCAGCGAGTTGTACCTTGCGGACGAGGTGTTCCTCAGCGGCACCGCCGCCCACCTGACCCCGGTGGTTGAGCTGGACTTCCGGCCCATTGCCGACGGTCAACCCGGCCCGATCACGACGCAACTGCAGCGGATGTACTTCGACATTGTGGTCGGCAACAATCCCAAGTACCGGCACTGGTGCACCTCGGTAAAGACTGCGGGCCTGGTACCGGCCTAGGGAGGTCGCCCCGCCGGAGAAGCGGAGATGCTCGGGCTGCTCGGCGCGGCCGCCCTGGGGGGCTACCTGCTGGGCAGCATTCCCACCGCTTACCTGGTGGTGCGCTGGGTCACCAAAGGGGCAGTTGACATCCGTCGGGCCGGCGACGGCAACGCCGGGGCCAACAACGTCAACCGCATCTGCGGCCGGCGGTGGGCCATTCTGGTCGGCGCCGTGGATATTGCCAAAGGCGTGGCAGCGGTGCTGGTGTTCAACCTGCTGTTCCGTCTGGTCAACCCCGCGCTGGCCGGCAGCCCTTCGGGTTTGCCCGACCCACTGGTTCCGGCCTTCGCCTTGACTCCGGCAGGAATGCTGGCCGGCGCCGCTGCCATGGCCGGGCAAATCTGGCCGGTCTGGCTGAAATTTCACGGCGGTCGCGGAGCGGCCACGGCCCTGGGGATTACCGGCGCCGCGCTGCCCGCCGCGGTGCTGATTATGGCATTGCCGTGCATCGCGGTCCTGCTGCTTACCAGAAGCACCATTATCGCGCTGCCGTTCATCTATCTGACCTCCATGGCTCTGGCCCGAGCGGTTTTTGGCGTCGGCTGGGGAGCCATTGGTTATTGCCTGGGCATCTTCATCGTGGTGGGAGCGGTGCACTTCTGGGCAGTGCGCTCCCGCCGGCCGGTCGGTGGAGCCACCCCCGGCTCCGGATAGACCGCCCTACGTCACCGGGCCGCCAGCATGGTCGTCCCGCCGACGATCATCACGATGGCGATGCCCTTGGCGGCCAGCGCGCCAGGCCGCAGGGATTCCTGCATCATCCCGAACGTGCGCCAGCTCAGCAGCGTGCCCACTGCGAACACGAACAGCGGTCGCGTGGCCAGGATCGCCGACGCCAACGACACCGGCCCCAGGCTGAAGGACCAGATGAACAGCATGATGGCCAGCTGGGGCAGCAGGCCCTCTCCGACTACGAAAGTTGTCAAGGCTGGACCGGAACGCAGACCGTTGAACAACCGGCGCCAGTTCTCTGGCCGTCCGTACACCGCGAACGCCGGCACCATCCCCAGCTCCTGCAATCCGAACACCTCCCACGGCGTCAGGTCGGTCAACACCAGTTTTGCCAGGAAGAACGACAGGCCCAGCGTGATGGAGCTGCCCACCAGCACGGTCAGCCCCGGGGTCAGTTTCAGCAGCCCCCGGCCGAATCCTTCAATGGAAACCAGCGCGACACCGATGACCACCAGCGCAATCGCCGCCCACTGCGGGGCGGTGATGGTCTCACCAAGTACCACCATCGCCAGCAGGGCGACCAGTATCGGGTTGGTTTGACTTACCGCCACGGCGCGCGAGGCCTCGCCCAGCTTCAGGCCCAGGAACAGGAGCAGGAGACCGGACCCGAGGCTCACGCCCGAGAGCAGGGCGATGGCAACCGATTGGGCCGGCGCTCCCACGGGCCAGCCCACCGCGATCAGGATGATTGCCGCGCAGATCGACCGGGTGAGAATCGACCCGGCGCCCAGGGCTCCAACACCTTCGAGGTAGTTGTCCAGCAACCGCTTGTGCGCGATGTTGGCGAGGCCGAGAGAAGCGGCGCTGCAGATGGCCAGGAAGATCCACACGGGATTTGCGATTACCTGAAGAGAGAGGATTGCGCCGGAGCGCATCGTTCCGATTGAGCGGGAGGCGACACTGTCGGTCGGCGCAGTATAACGTGCGGAAGGGCCGGGTTTGCGAATGAGCCCCTGCTATAATCGCGCCGGAATTGAAATAGCGGAGGGAAACGAATGGGCTGGTCAATTCACCATCCGGTGGGGCTGATCCACCACACGCCGGCGGCTTGCTATCGCGGATACACGCTTTTTTCCACCACGCGCGGTGGCAAGGACGCCTACCTCATCGACATGGAAGGCAACGTCGTTCACCGGTGGCACTCCCCGGAGGGGATCCATTACTCCTACCTGCTCGATAACGGCAACCTGCTCTGCCGCACCCTTCCTCCGGAAGATGCCGGCGGAATCGAGACCGTGGGCGGCTCGTCAGCAAGCATCATCGAACTGGACTGGGACAGCAACCTGGTCTGGGCGTACCGCGACAACACGCTCCACCATGACTACGAGCGGTTGCCCAATGGAAACACCTTGCTGCTCATGTGGGATCCCATTCCGGATGATCTCGTGACCCAGGTGCAGGGCGGCTTCGACGTGGACTTTGCTCCCGGGATGCTGGGGGATGTGGTTCGGGAAGTCACGCCGGACGGCGCCACCGTGTGGGAGTGGCGTTCGTGGGAGCACCTGGACCCGTCCGAGGACGTCATCTGTCCGCTGGAGGCGCGCCGGGAATGGACGCACGGCAACTGCCTGAACGTTACGCCGGATGGCGATCTGCTGGTCAGCTACCGACTCACCAGCACCGTGGGAATCGTCGACCGCGACACGGGCGCTTTCAAGTGGAAGTGGGGGCCGGGCGAAATTTACCACCAGCATCATCCCACCTGGCTGGACAACGGCCGTGTGCTGATCTTCGACAACGGCGGCCACCGGCGGGGCGCCAGTTTCTCCCGCATCGTGGAGGTGGATCCGGCTACCAACCAGATTCATTGGGAGTACCAGGGGATGCCGGCCATCTCCTTCTACAGCTACAACATCAGCAGCGCCGAGCGGCAGCCCAACGGCAACACGCTGATCTGCGAAGGGGCGCCGGGCCGCATGTTCGAGGTCACGCCCCGGGGAGAGGTGGTCTGGGAGTACATCAACCCGTTCTTCCTTTACAGCGACGCCGCCGGCGGCGCCGGAGGGATGGAATACACCAACGCCACCTTCCGCTGCCACCGCTACAGCGCGGACCACCCGGCGCTGGCCGGTAAGGACCTGGACCCGGGGAGACACGCTGCGCTGAACAACGTGATGCGATGATTGAAGCTAAGATGGCGAACCGGCGGATTGTCAGGCGGCGTCCAACATGTCCAGAAACTGATGGACGCCGCAGAAAGCCGGGCTGTTCCATGGTATGACGCCGGCATCTATCGCCTGGCCGGGTTGTAGAGTGGGGTCGCCCGGATCGGAGGCAAGGAAGGCGTGCAACCTGGCTTTGCGTTCGTGCGGGACAACCATGCCCCGCTCTTTCAGGCACTCGATGTACGTATCAACACAATCCAAGGCAGGACTGCCTTCGACGGCTCGCAGGATTAGCGTTTCGAGATCGCCGCCCGCAGCGTTGTCCGGCATGATGTAAACCGAGACCTGAAGGGTAGCGCTGTCTAAGGATCCGTCCGCGCATGTCACGGGAGCGCCGGGGACGGGCAGCCCAGCACGTCGCAAAGAGTCGCCTACGCTCTGAAACGCTCGGTCGTAGTCGCAATCTGCGTCTCTCACCACGCCGATGATGCGAACTATGTCGGTAGCGCTAACGCGAGGAACGAGGACGTTCGTCAGAAACTCGCCTAGCTTGTCCTTCCCGCCAAATTCGATGACCTGCATTCCTTCACTCTGGCGAAGTTGAATGATCCGACGGAAAAATTGAACGTCGTCATTGCCCTCGACTAGCAGGAGACGCGGCTGTTCGATACGGAAATTCGCTGATCGCCTGGGATGGGCAACCATCAGCGCAACTCCCAGAGGTACTCGATGTTGGTGTCCAACGCTTCTCTGGTGTACGTCACCGCTTTCACGGATTCAGATAGGTTGCGTCGGTAAAGACGGTGCAGGTGCAGATCTTCCGACCCCAGTTCTGTAAAGGCGTCGTTTGCGGCGACGATGCACTCGTAGCTATGGGTGGTGGCGAAAACCTGGACGTTGAAGTCGAGCGACAATCGGTTTATGGCTTGCCACACTTCAACCAGTACTGAGTGGTGCAATCCGTTTTCAATCTCATCCACCATGATGGATCCGTCACTCACCTCCGCAAAGGCCAAAGTTAACTCGAGCAATCGCGAAAACCCGCTCCCCATCAGTGCGATGGGGAGGATCCTTCCAACGCCGATGTCTCCGTAGATTAGTGCTGGGCCTTCCGCGCTCGGCACAGCCGTAAGGCGGCGCAAGCGAGGCTCGATCAAACGCATGACTTCTTCCACGTCGCTTATGTAACCACCGATTTCCGCACGCCCAAATCGGGTAGCTAGTTCTGGTGGGGCTATACGTCCCAATGATTGCATGAACACGCTGCTTCTTCTGTCTGTGCTGCTTGCTCCACGCTCAGCACGCACGGTAGGCACGTTGCCGTCAAACTGGATTCCAGGGGGAAGGGGCAGATCGAAAGGCAATGGAGTAAGCTCCACCCAAGCCCGGGATGCGAATGTCTCCCCAGAATTGTCCTCGTAATCGAACAGCACTTCGTGATCGGACATGTTGTCAGACGGAGACCTTCGGTTTTCCCCTGCTGCTGACACCGCTGGGGTCAGAGTAGTCGTTCGATCAGAAATCCGGCGGCGGGTAATTGTTAAAACCCCGGAGGCCGAACAGCCATTCCGCGACGCAACGAGTTTGATAGGAATATCGGATTGGTAGTCCTTGAACAGCTCGGAAAACAACTCTCCTGGTTCGCTGGTAGGCAAGCCTCGCCAAATGTTGATCCGCTGAGCTAAGTCAGGGGTATTTTGTCCACTATGTAGCCAAATCGCCTCCAGCAAAGCAGTCTTGCCGGCGTTGTTTTGGCCCGCGATCAGGTTGACGCGGGCCAGGGGTTCCACCGTCAGTTGGTCAAACAGGCGGAAGTTTTCGATGCTGAAGGACGTGTACATGATTGGCTGTGTGGCTACGCCGGCCGCACCCGCATCTCCCGCAGGTCGTCGGCGATGATGAGCTGCGCCTCGGTCTGTTCCTGGATGTCCTCGGGGGACCAGCCGGGGGCATGTTCGCGCAGTACGAACCCGTCTTCGGTGATTTCGAACAGACCCAGGTCCGTGGCCAGCAGCTTGACCACGCCCGGCGCGGTGATGGGCAGGTTGCATGTTTTGAGCACGCGAGGCGCGCCGTTGCGCTGGTTGTGCTCCATGGCGATGAACACGCGCTTGGCGCAGGCGGCCAGGTCCATCGCGCCGCCGATGCCGCCGCCCTTGCGCACCGGAATGCGCCAGTTGGCGAAGTCTCCGTTTTCGGACACCTCGTATGCCCCCATCACCGTAACGTCCACCATGCCCTTCCTGATGATCCCGAACGAATCGGCGTGGTGCACGATCGCCATGCCGGGCAGGGCAACCACGTTCTGGCCGCCGGCGTTGACCAGGTGCCTGTCTTCTTCCCCGGCCGGAGCCAGCGGGCCAAAGCCGATCACCCCGTTCTCGGAATGGAAAATGATCTCCTTGTCCGGCTCGGACTCCAGGTAGTTGGAGCAAAGAGTCGGCATACCCACGCCCAGGTTGACGATCCAACCGTCCTGGAACTCCATGGCAAGGCGGTCGCACATGGTTTGCCTGGAGAGGCGGGGCTTGTCCGCGGTAGTCATCGCAGTACTCCTTGTGTTCTTGATCGCGTACCCGTTTCGGTGTAGATGCTGAGCTGAACCGGCGTCTTCAGTCCCAGATACCGTCTTCCGGTATTTTCACCAGTCGATCAACGTAGATCCCCGGAACGTGCACGCAGTCCGGGTCAATCTCCCCAGGTTCAACGATGCTGTCTTCCACCTCGACTACGGTGATGTCGGCAGCCATGGCCATCACGGGGTTGAAGTTGCGTTGGGTCAGGCGGAATTGCAGGTTGCCAAAGGTGTCGGCCCGGTACGCGCGGATGAGCGCGAAATCGGCCGGCAACGGATACTCGAGCACGTAGGTGCGGCCGTTGATTTCCCGGTGCTCCTTGCCTTCGGCCAGCTCAGTGCCTACGCTGGCCGGCGTGTAGAAGGCGCCGATGCCAGCCGCGGCGGCCCGCATGCGCTCGGCGAGAGTTCCTTGCGGGACCAGTTCTGCATCCAGCTCATCGTCGTTGTACATCTGGACGAAGGGCGTGATCTGCGAAGGATGCGTTGGAGCGGTGAAGGCGCAGATCATCTTCTTGACCTGGCGGGCTTCGATCAACGTACCTACGTCCACGCGGTCGTCCAGTGAACCCGCATTGTTGGAAATGCCGGTGAGGTCCTTGACCCCCAGCCGGTGCACTGCGGCCAGGAGGTTGCGGGCCAGGCCCACGTTGCCAAAACCGGGCGACATGAAGGTCATGCCGTCTTTCATATCGGCAACGGCGGAGTCGAAATCGGGGAAAACCTTGTTCTTCATTGGGGTGGACTCCCATTCCTGGTGTCGCCGCCATTAGCCTGCGGCAATACCGTCGTCGCCGGTGGCGCGGCGGGTGCGGTCATTATACAAGCAACATAACCGCTGGCAACGCGCCCGACGATGCTGGCAGGCACGTTGCTGCGAATCGTGCGCGGATACCACCCGGGGCGGTCATCTGCTGTCATCCCGGCCGGTTTGCAATCTGAGAGGCGCGATGGGGTTGGCGTCCCGCGGCGGCAGCGCCAGATCATTGATGCGTCCTCGCCAGCGGTCCGCCAGAGGCCAGGACAGCAGCGTGGGCCGGTTCACATCGCCGGCGGCGTCGGCCTGGTCTGCGTGCCCGCTGTCTTGATCGTCGTCGGGATTGTCGGCGTTCGGCTGCCACGGCCAGGGGAGATGCCGGCGCCACGGATCTGAACCACCGTAGCCGTTGGCCTCGGCGACCACGGCCATCACCTGGTGGGGACGGTACACGCGGTGAGTCGGCCGCTCGGCAAGTATGGCTTCCTGGTCGATGGTGGCCCACAGGGCAGCGACGGACGTTGTGCCGACGCTGCGGGCACAGGCGATGTCCTGCGGCCCGTCGCCCACGTACATGGCGTCCTCGGGATCGACGGCCATCGTCTCCAGGACATCCAGCAAGCCGTCAGGCGCCGGCTTGTAGGGCCGCGCGTCGGTCTTGAAGTTGGCGTACTCGACCAGCGGGGCCAGCCCGGACTCCCGCAACTCGATCTCACCGAAATACGGGATCTTGTCGGACAGGATGCCCACGCGGATTCCGCGACGCCGGAATGCTTTCAACAGCGTAGCAACTCCAGGGTACAGGTAGCGGCGATGTCCGTCGATCGCGTGGTAGTGGTTCAGGAAAATGGGAAGGATGCTGTCCAGCTCGTCCTGCGCTTCCGGATGGGTGCCGAAGAACCACAGGAGATGCTGGTGAAAGGGGCGATGAAATTCGGCGGCGACAGCTTCGGCGGTGGGTGGAGCCATGCCCAGCTCCGTCGCGGTGCTCTCCATCAAACCCAGATGGATGCCCCAGCTGTTCCACAGCGTCAAATCCCAGTCGAAAATGACTGCCTGCATGCCCGCCTCCCGTGACTCGGCCGGGGTTATCTTGAGTTCAGAAGGTTTCCCGGCTGTGCGACTAGCAGTGACCGGGGTGGCTCTGTCCCCCGCCCTGGTAGTCGATGGCGCTGGGCATGACGGTAGTGCCGGGATGATCGGCGCGCCCGAGTTTGACGGTGACCGCTCCGCTGGCGTAGTGCAGCACCCCGCTGACCTCCAGCGTCGGCGAGTCGGCCAAATAGGTGATGTCGCCGTTGGACTCCACCCGGAAGGGGCGGTCGTGGCCGGGATAGATGGTGTTGGCCGCCGCGACTATTTTCTGGATGCTGGCCCGGGCGTCGGCCTCGCTCCAGAAGATGATCGCCGGAGTCCCCCGCCCGATTGCCCCGGCGTCGGACATGGCGTCGCCGCCAATGCACACCGTGCCGGCTTCGGTCTCGACCACCACGCTGATGTGCCCTCGGGTGTGCCCCGGGGTCTCGATGATCCTCACTCCGGGCTCCAGCTCGGTTTCCCCTCTGACCGCGTTTACCTTCTGCTGCAACAGGGTGTCCGCGAAATACCGCGCGGTAGCAAGATCGCCGACACGAGGGTTTCGGCTGTATTCCAACTCGTCGGCGTGGATCACTATTTCCGCGTTGGGAAAAAGGTCGGTATTCTGGGAATGATCCCAGTGCGAGTGGGTTAGAATCACCCGCCCGATGTCGTCCGTGGAAATGCCGTGGGCGGCCAACTCGTCGACCAGCATGTTGCGGCGGCCAAAGTGCGCCACGTCCACGATGGATAGCACTTCGCCGCGGATCAGTGTCACGGTACACAACCCCAGCCGGGTCTGGTCCGTGTTGATGGAGTATCCGCCCATGATGATTTCCAGTTCCGGCATAATGTCCCTCCGCCAGACGTGGTCAATCGAGATGTTTAGTCGCAATGGAGCGCGATTATAGCACCGCGCCTGGTGTAACTCGCGAAGCCTTTCTCGAAACTCGCCAATGACTCCCTCTGCCGAAATCCTCCTGCTTAACGGCAAAATCCTCGCCGGAGAGGGCAGCCCCTCCGCGCTGGCCGTATCGGGCGGCCGGGTCGTCGCGACTGGGGACGACCGTGAAATCCGCCGGTTGGGGACGCCGGGCGCAACTGTACTGGACTGCGGCGGTCGCGCGGTCATCCCGGGCATCGTGGACGCCCACTGCCACCTGTTGGCAACCGCCGCCATCAGCCTGCGGGTGGATTGCCGGCCGGCTGCGACTCCGGATGTTGAGTCGATCGTTGAGGCGCTCCGCGGTGCTGCGACTTCACATAACGGCTGGATACGTGGTTACGGCTACGACGACTCTCCCCTGGGCCTGGGCCGGCATCTCAACCGCCACGACCTGGACCGCGTGGCCACGGATCGACCCGTGAGGGTGGATCATCGCTCCGGTCACGCCTGCGCGCTGAACAGCCGCGCACTGGCGAGGGTCGGTATTGACCGCCTGACACCGGACCCGCCGGGTGAAGTGATCGCGAGAGATGCCGACGGCGAGCCAACCGGGTTGCTATTGGAGATGGACGATTGGCTGCAGGGGCGTGCGGGAGGAGCCGAAGATTCATCGCCGGGGCAAATGGAGCAGGCCATGCGCGATTTCGGCGACAGGTTGCTGGCCTATGGCATTACCGCCGTCACGGATGCCGGGCCCAGCAATGGCCTGGAACGTTGGCGGTACTTCGAGGAAACGACGGCTGACGGCACGCTTCCCCTGCGGTTGACCATGATGGTCGGCTTCGACCTATTGGCGGAAATCCAAGCGGCCGGCTTGGGCTACGGGGCCACCGCAAACCAGGGCCAGCTGACTGTGGGCCACGCCAAGATCATGCTCACCGCGTCGACCGGGCAACTGCGTCCCGACCCGGCTCAGTTGGCGGAGATGGTAGCGTACGCCCACGAACTGGGATTTCCCGTGGCCATTCACGCGGTGGAGCGCGACGCTGTCGTCGCATCCGCCCTGGCAATCGGCGACGCCCCTCAGTCCCTCGCTGGCGGCGGCGACCGCATCCCCGACCGCATCGAGCACTGCGCCGAGTGTCCGCCGGATGTGCTCGATCTGGTGGCCCAAAGCGGGGCGACGGTGGTTCCGAATCCGGGGTTTTTGCACTACGACGGGGAGCGTTACCTCAGCACCGTCGCGGGCGACCTTATGCCTCATCTTTACCCGGTGGCCGCGTTGGTCGAGCGTGGAATCCCAACTCGTCTTGGCTCCGACGCGCCGGTTATCGAGCCTAATCCGTGGGCGTCGATGGCAGCCGCAGTGTCTCGCCAATCCGCCGCCGGCGTTGAACTCGGTGGTGTATCAGTGAATTCGGTGGCGGAAGCGCTGGCCCTGCACTCCAGCGCACGGCGCATCACACCGGGGATGCCGGCGGACCTGGCAGTGGTGGAACCCGATCCGTTCGCGGTTTCGGTGAAGGATTTACCCGCTGTTCGTTCCGTGGCGACCATCGTGGCCGGCCGGTTGGCTTGGCGCGGAGGCGATTGCCAGACGACGTAGCTCTGGTTCCAAGAAGCGGGGAGTTCCTCAGTGGAAACCTGGCCACCTTCACGCATTTGCATGGTCACTGCACTGCCCCAGAGCAAGTCGGCGCCGATAATCGCCTCATCCCACGTTTCCAGTACCCGAATTTCTCGCCGATGTTCGTGCCACATGATGGTTGCGCCGTATAGTTGAAACCTGACGGTTTGTCCGTCAGCCAGGGTCATCTCGATTTCGTCTCGCCAGGTTAACCCCAAACTGCGAATTGTTATGCCAGGTAAAGCCAACTCCAGGTCAAACCCGGTGTCTATCATGGCGTTCAACCGCCGCAGACGACCCACCGCGTCCAGCAGGTCTATAGGGATAATGGCTTTGCGATTCTGGCCAACACGCCCGCTGATCATGTCATTTCCGATTTCGCAACTTTGGGCAGCCGGGGCCCGCCGAAGCGACCCATGGTGGAATGCCCGATTTTGAACGTGAACACTCGCGCGCCTGGGCGGCGGTCATGCAATCGGTTTGATGCGATGACGTTGCTGGGATGAATCTCGTAATCACCTGTATCCACGTCAAGCGACAAGAACTTCCCGTTCTCGTATGGCTCAACCTTGTGACGCAAATCAGCGTCATAAATGGCGTGAGCCTCTGGAGCGATAGACTTGCGATTGTGCGATGGGGTTGCCATAACACATCCTCCCCAGTGTTCCGGGGCGGCTAGCCCAACCAACGATGCTTGGGCTAGCCGCCCCGGTTAGGCTCAACCGGGTCTAATGGCCTACGCGGTCCTGGAACTCGCGTTCCGTCGTTGCCGCTTCCACCGCCTGGTATTCGGGCAGGCTGATCAGGGCCTCCACCTCGGCGCGACGCTGGGCGACCTCTGCCGCGCCGATGCCGATGTGGCCGGTGTCCCGCAGGCTGGTGTATGCGTTCTGGATGCCCTGCACCGCTGCGATGGCCGGCGTGGTGGCGTAGATGATGACCTTGTAGCCCAACTCCTCGTATTCCTGCACCGTGATGTCGTCGGTGCCGGCGATGACGAGCAGCGGCACGTCAGGTACGCCGGCGCGGAAGGTTGCCAGGTCCTCGCGCTGGCGCACGCCCCGGGGCATTACCACGTCCACGCCCAGGTCCCGCAGGGCGTTGCCCCGGGCGATGGCGTCTTCCATGTCGCCCTCTACTGCGGTGAAGGAATCGGTGCGCCCGATGATCAGGAAGTCAGGGTCGCTGCGGGCTTCCAGGGCATAACGCATCTTTTCCAGGAACTCGTCGATGGGGATCACGTGCTCCAGGCCGGCGTGGTAGGACGCGCGCTTGGGGAACACCTGGTCCTCGATGTGGATGCCGCAGATACCGGCCCGCTCGAAAGTGCGCACGGTGTGCATGGTATGCACCGGATCGCCGTAGCCGGCGCCGGCGTCGCAGATGACGGGCAGCGGCACGGATTTCGCCACGCGCTGGGCAACGTCGACCTGCTCGGTCAGCGTCATCAGCGGCTCGGTGACGGCCAGGTGGGCCCCGCTCATGTAACCGCCCACGTAAACGGTATCGAACCCCAGGGACTGCACCACGCGCGCGGACATCGGGTCATAAGCGCCGGGCGCGAGTATCGTTTCACCGGCGGTCAGTCGGTTTTTCAGGTCGGAACGCAGAGACATTTGAGTACACCTCCGATCAGGCAGGGTCATCTTCAGATTCGTGCCGGCAAGCGTACCATACCGGGCTCCCGCGCACGGACTGGAGCTGGGCACAACCGCCCGGATGCCCGCGCCGCCTAGATGGGGAAAGCTCGTTCCAGTCCCTGGCGCTGGTCGGCGGTGAGGCTCCAACCCGAGGCCGCGCAGTTGGCCTCGGTTCGCTCCACGCTGTTGGACTTGGGGATGGCGATGATCCCCTCTTGGTCAGCGACCCAATTCAGGGCTACCTGGGCCACGGTTTTCCCCACCACGCCGGCAACTTCTTCCAGTGCGTCGTTATCGCGGTTCCTGCCCAGCGCCCGGCGCAGGCGACCGCCGCGATTGCCCACCAGCGCCCCTTCGTGGAGCGGCGAGTACGCGATGACCGTGATATTGTTTCGGCGGCAGTAGGGGACCACGTCGCGCTCGGCGCTGCGTCGGCGCAGGTTGTACAGGATCTGGTTGGAGACGATGGGCACGTTGGGCATGGCCGCCTGGGCTTCCCGCATCTCGTCAACCGAAAAGTTGCTGACCCCTACGTGCGCCACCGCGCCGTCTGACACCAGCCGGTCCATGGCGCGCATGGTTTCGGCGATGGGAACCCTGGGGTTGGGCCAGTGGATCTGGTACAGGTCGATGGGTCCACGGCCAGCAGGCGCAGGCTTTGCTCGGCGGCCTTGAGCACCTCATCGTAGCGCAGATGGCTGCCCAGCACCTTGGTCGCCACGATGACCTCGTCCCGGATTCCTGCGATGGCTTCGCCCACCGCCGCCTCGGTGCGGTACATCTCGGCGGTGTCGATCAGGTTTGCGCCCAGCTCGACGCCGCGTCGCAGCGGTTCGGGTCCGCCGGAGTATCGCCAGGTGCCCAGGCCAATCTCGGGGACCATCAGGTCCGACGATCCCAACCGTTCGTAGTTCATGCCGACTGTTTCCTTGTTTCTGGTAGTTGAGTTGAGGGAATGGCCGGCGCGATTACGGCGTGACGTCAAACTGCGCCTCGGCGATCTTGCGGCCGGACTCGTACACGTACGCCCAGTAGCGCCCCGGCGCCCAACGCAGCGGGGCGGTTGGACCTACCGACAGCCACTGGGTGCCGCCGGCGAACTGTGATTCGAACTGCACGGGCACTCGGCGTCGGCCGTTGGTAAAACCATCCTCAAAGTACTCGACCACCTCGAAATGCAGTTGCCTGGGATCCCCGGAGATCGAGTAGGAATATTTGAGCGTCAGGTACACCCAACCCTCCACATCCGACGCCGCAAACCTGTCGACCGGCTGACCGTCCACGCTCAACGCGACGTATGCCTGGTCCACCCGACCGTTGACTGTCGGCAGGGTTGGATCTACCGGAGCCGAATCAGGGACTCCTTCGACCGCGGTGGACGTCCGGCCCCGGTACCATTGGTCCCAGATGTGCTCCAGGTCGGGTTGCATCTGCATGCCGCCGGCCCGGAGCCATTCCACGCGGATATCGGTTTCCGTGAAGTCGTGCTGCGATGGGTAAGAAGGGTCTCGCGCCAGCGTGGCGTACAGCGCGCGCCAAGCCTGGAGGAACCGTTCCTCGCCCAGTTGCTGGTACAAAGCTATGAGCAGTCGCTCGCCGAGAAAGTAGTTGCACCGCCACAAGCCGGGATCCGCCTGCGCCTCCTCCGGATTGTCTGGTGACAGCAGTTCCAGTTCACTGAGGGACGAGGCGCCGGCGCAGGGATAGTTGGTCGACTCCAGGGACGCGCCTGCGGTGACGTGGCGGGCGTAGGTGGCGGCGAAATCCGCTCCGCCTTCCGCGTACCAGACGGGTTCCGCATACAGGTAATAGTGCGCAATCTCGTGAAAAACGGCATGTGGAGCAAAATCCGGTTTGGAGTTGTCGTCGATCTCCGGCAACAACGTGACGTGGGTCTGATAGTTGGTGCCGGCCGCCACCCCCACAACGTAGTCGGTGACGTGTATCACTATGGCCGGGGTCGGAAAATCGGCATCGAACATGCCCTCGAAAACGGGCACCGCGGCCCGGGCGACGTCCATCACCGGCGAACCGGCCGGCGCGGGTCCGGAGCGCACTATCGCGATTGGGACAATCGACCCGCTCCGGTTGGTTGTGGTTCCCAGTTCTACGTTGAGGGTTTCGGGGTTGGCCACTGTCGCGTCGAATTCGGGCGAAAGAAACCGGGAACGTTCGTAGAGTACCGCCACAATCGCGGCTTCGACAGTGGTCAATCCGTCGCGGAACCAGCCCGCGCTGGCGAGCTGCGCCAACCGATCCGGTCTGTCCCGGGCCATGCGTTGCAGCGACAATAATGCCGGTGAATCCATCGGTCGCAGACCGTTTTTGAATTCGTCCGATGCCAGCAATGCGCTCAAGACCTCCGGCGCTTCGAGACCCAAGTTCACCATGCGTTCGGCTGCGTTGAATTCGTCCACGGTCTGCAAGCCGTCGGCGATCCAACTGATGCTGAGAATCTGCGCGACGACAACGGGGTCGGCCCGTTCCGCGAATTCCCAATTGCGCGCCTCGGAAAGGCTGAATGGTGAAGGCTCCGGGGTAGCGGTGGGAGTTTGGCGAGGTATCGCCGTGGCGGGAATGACCTGCGGCGATGAAGCGCTTGCCGGCGTCACGGTGGGCGCAGTGGTGGCCGGCGGCGGAGTAGCAGTGGGTGATGGCCCGGTTTCCTGGGAGGTGGCGACCCTCGCCAGGGCCGCATCTATGGTCGCCTGTAGGTCAGCGGTGGGCGAATCGGTTGCTGGAGCGGCGCCAAAGAAGCAGCCAACGGAGGCGATCACCCCCATCAAGCCAAGAGCCAACCAGGTCGGTGCGTAACGCATGATCGAAAGTATAGAGTTCACAAAGGCCGTGTGCTATCAGGTACGCTATAATCGCCGCCATCGGGTTCAACCCGCAACGGAAACTTCACCGGGAGAGTTGCAGACATGGGCAAGCTGGACGGCAGGGTAGCACTGATAACCGGTTCGGGCCGCAACATCGGCCGGGCCACGGCGCTGATGATGGCGGCGGAAGGGGCCAACATCGTGGTCAACGCGCGCAGCAACCGCGACGAGGCGGAGGCGACTGCCGCGGCCGTTGAGGAATTGGGGGTGAAGGCTCTGCCCGTCCTCGCCGACGTTTCCCAAAAGGACCAGGTTGATGCCATGATCGACGCCGCCATGTCCACTTTCGGGCACATCGACATTCTGGTGAACAATGCCGCCATTCGGCCGCACAAACCCTTCACCGAAGTGACGGTGGAGGACTGGGAGCATGTACGGGGCGTGGTGCTGGATGGTTCCTTCTACACCACGCGTGGGGTCATCCAGCAGATGGTGGACAACGGCTTTGGGCGCATAGTGTTTCTGACCGGCGACGGGGCGTTCCGAGGGAGCCCGCTGCGCGCTCACGTGTCGGCGGCCAAGATGGGGATTGTGGGCATGGCCCGCAGCCTGGCCTCGGAGTTTGCCGCCAACAACATCCGCGTCAACGTCGTTTCCCCGGGAAGCATCGACACCAGCCGCGCCAACCCGGAATGGTACGCCGGCCGGGTTCCCGATGCTTCCGCCGTTCCCCTGGGCCGGCAGGGCAAGCCCGATGAAATCGCGTCTACGGTGACTTTCCTGTGTACGGACGACGGCGGTTTTATCACCGGCCAGACCATCCACGTGAACGGAGGACAGGGCTTCTTCGGCTGACCTGCTGTCCGGCGTCGGATCCTGGCTCAAAACCTGCCACCGATTCGGCCGCTCGCGCCATGGAAAACGGCTCCAGACTCGGAGCCGTTTGCATTTTCATCTGGAGCGGAAGACGGGATTCGAACCCGCGACCTTCTCCTTGGCAAGGAGACGCTCTACCACTGAGCCACTTCCGCCGGCTGTGCGTCGCTTATTGTGATCTTACCATAAGCCCGGAATGGGTGTAAAGGAATTAGGCGCGAAACTGACCGCGTCCTCTGGCTCACAAAACGCGGTTTAGCGCTGGCGCACACGCGGCGTTCTGACCATCTTGACCCCCTATATACCCTGTGCTTTACTTGCGCAACCATTTGCCCGAATGTTGTCGGCAGGCCCAAATGCACTCAAATTGAAGAGGTTACCAGACTTATGAAAGTCGCTGTCCTCGATGACTATCAGAGCGTTGCCTCCGGCATGGCCGATTGGTCGGGCCTGCCCGGGGGGATAGAGGTTACCTTTTTCAGCGATCACCTCGCCGACGAGGATGCGCTGGCCGCGCGCCTTGGCGACTTTGACATCGTGATGGGCATGCGGGAACGGACCGCTTTCCCCCGCTCCCTCCTGGAACGGCTGCCGGCGCTGCGCTGCCTGATTACCACCGGCGCCCGCAACGCCTCATTCGACACCGACGCGGCCACTGATTTGGGCATCACCGTCTGCGGCACGCCCGGAGAGGGCGAGGGTCCCACTGAGCTGACCTGGGGCCTGATTATCGGCCTGATGCGCCGCATCGCCGAGGAGGATCGCGCCACCCGTGACCAGGGCAAATGGGGCATCCACGTGGGCCACGGACTGCGGGGAAAGACGCTGGCGCTGCTGGGCCTCGGCCACATCGGTTCGCTGGTGGCCCGCGTCGGCAACGCTTTCGACATGAATGTCATCGCGTGGAGCCAGAACCTGACACCGGAGCGGGCCGCCGAGTGCAACGCCACCCTGGTCGACAAGGACACCCTGTTCGCGGAAGGCGACGTGGTATCCGTCCACGTCCGCCTGAGCGACCGAACGCGCGGGCTGGTGGGCGCTCACGAGATTGGGCTGATGAAACCGTCGGCGATCCTGGTGAACATCTCCCGTGGACCCATCGTTGACGAGGCGGCGCTGGTGGATGCGCTCCAGCGGAAGGCCATCGGCGGCGCCGCGCTGGATACCTTCGACGTGGAACCGCTGCCGGTCGGCCATCCTTTCCTCACGCTGGACAACACGCTCATCACCCCGCACGTGGGATACGTCACGCAGGAGGGCTATCGCGCCTTCTATAGCGGCGTGGTCGAGAACATCCGCGCCTTCGCCTCCGGGGAGTCGATTCGGGTCATCAACCCCGACGTGCTCCAGTCCCCCAATCTGCGCGGCCCGGCCTGAAGCCGGCCGCCCATCAGGAGAAACGCTGAATGAAAGCCCTGCGCATCGAGGAATACGGTAGTGTCGAAGTCCTGGAGTGGAAGGACACGCCGGAGCCCACACCCAGCCCACACCAGGTGTTGATCAAGGTGGACGCGGCCGGCGTCAACTACGCCGACATCATGCGCCGTCAGGGCAACTACCCCGGCCCCGACCTGCCGGCCACCCTGGGATTGGAGGCCGCGGGAACCATCACCGTGCTGGGTTCGGACGTCACCGACGGTCGCCTCTCCGTAGGACAAAAGGTCATGGCTATGGGGCCGCAGGGCCAGGCGGAGTACGTTGCCGTCAACCACAACTTCGTTTTCCCGTACCCGGACGGCATCGATCCGATCAACGCCGGCGGTATGCCCATAACTTTCCTGACCTCGTACCACCTGCTGAAGACGCGCGGACAGATGCAGCCGGGGGACACCGTGCTGATCCAGGCCGGGGCCTCGGGCGTGGGCACCGTGGCCATCCAGCTGGCCAGGGAGTGGGGCGCGCGGGTGGTGGCGACGGCCTCGACCCAGGACAAGCTGGACCTGTGCCGCTCCCTGGGCGCGGATGTCACCATAAACTACACGGAGGCGGACTTCGAGGATGAGGTGCGGGACCTGACCGACGGGCGCGGCGTCGCGCTGGTGCTGGAGTGCGTGGGCGGTCCGGTGTTGGAGAAATCGGTGCGCTGCGTCGCCTCCTACGGGCGGGTGGTCAGCTACGGCAACGCCAGCGGCCAGCCGGCCAACCTGGCGGCCGCGGACATCACCACTCTCAACCGGACTGTGATCGGGTTCAGCATGGGTCGCTCACCGATTGGTTCCCTGGACCACCAGGGCGCTATGGATGACTTGGTCCCGATGATCATGGACGGGCGGCTCAAGCTGATCGTTGACCGCGTCATCCCGATGTCGGAGGCGGGCAGCGCCCACCTGCACCTGGCCTCGCGCGGCACTCGGGGCAAGGTCATCCTGACCCCGTGACTTCCGCCGCCGAGCGCTACGCGGCCGTCCACGATGCGGCCCTGACGGCGGGCCGTTTCGCCGACCATCGCCGCCGAGCCGACCACTGGGCCGACCTTGCGGAACTGTTCCGCCTGGATCCCCACCGCCAGTGGGATCAAAACCTCCGTTCACTGGCCGGATACCTGGAACCAACGGACGTCCTGCTCGACATAGGCGGTGGAGCCGGTCGGGTGTCCCTGCCTCTGGCAAGCCAGGTACAAGAGGTCGTGCTGGTTGAACCGTCCGAAGGAATGCGGAGCCAATTCATCCAATCACGGGACGAGGCGGGAATCACCAACGCCCGCGTATCGCCGGACTGGTGGATGGACTCAATCGAAACCGGAGACGTGGCCGTCACGTCGGACGTGGTCTACTTCGTCCGGGACATCGTCCCGTTCGTCGCCAAGCTCCACAACTCCGCGTCCCGGCGGGTGATCATCTGCATCTGGCGACCCACGCCCGGCGACATGGACAACGAGCTGCGCGGCGTCCTTTTCGACGAGCGTCCTCCCCCCTGGCCCGGCCTCCCTGATTTGGCCGCCGTCCTGTGGGAAATGGGCCTTTTGCCCGATATCAAGATTGTCGACCAAGCGCCGTGGTGGATCCCGGAAGCGGATGGCGGGCTGTCCGATGTCGAGGCGATGGAACTGGCTATGGGCCGATTGGAACGGGATGATGAAACCACGCGT
This sequence comes from Dehalococcoidia bacterium, assembly GCA_965207585.1. Lineage (GTDB taxonomy): Bacteria > Chloroflexota > Dehalococcoidia > Lucifugimonadales > UBA3495 > Bin87. The sequence continues at coordinate 2,242,109 of CBDBMT010000003.1, forward strand.
TACAAGATTGAAGCCAACTTTGACCGCCTGTTTGAACGCGGCCCGGATGGGCTGAGCCCACGTTGGCTGAGCGGGGCGCGAGAAGTGATGATCACGTGGCCGACCCACGGCGCACAACTGGATTGAACGGGAGCCCGCAATGGAGCGTATTGGAGTTGCCTTTGCCGGGGGTGGCATGACGCCCCCGGAGATCGTGGAGTGCGTTCAACTGGCGGAGGAACTTGGCTACGAGTCCGCGTGGGTCGCCGAGGGCCACGGAGGCGACCAGTTTTCGATATTGACCGCCTGCGCGTCGGCTACGTCCCGGATACGTCTGGGAACCAGCATCAGCAGCGTTTTCGTGCGCAGCGCGCCCACCATCGCCATGGCGGCCGCTTGCGTGGACCATTTTTCCAACGGCCGCTTCATCCTCGGGTTGGGCAGCAGCCACAAGGTGCAGGTGGAACCCGAGCACGGCCTGGAATTCTCCGGCGCCATCCCACGGGTGCGCGACACGGTGGACATTGTCCGACGCCTGCTGCGCGACGGCGCGTTGACTGACTACCAGGGGGAGGCCATCAGCATCGCGACGTTCGACCTGCACTTCCCGACGTTCCGGCCGGAAATGCCCATCTATCTGGCGGCGGTGTTCCCGAAGATGCTCGAGATCGCCGGCGAGATCAGCCAGGGTGTCCTGCTCACCTGGTGCACGCCGGAGCACGCGCGTACTGCCAGTGCGCACATCGCCGCCGGCGCCCTTCGCGCCGAGGTTGCGCCGGAATCGGTTGAGGTGGCGACGCTGGTTTCCGCGTCCGCGCCGGGCGCCGACGATGGCGGGATGCGCCGGGTGGCCGCGACCTATGCCGGACGGTTCCCCAGGTATCGCCGGTTAATGGCCGAGGCGGGGTTCGCAGACGAGGTCGAGGAGGTGCGCCGCGCCTGGCGCTCGGGCGATGTTGCCCTGGCCGAGCGTCTCGTACCGGAAGGGCTGATCGACCGCATGTCGCTGCCCACAGACGCGGGCGCCAGGCGGGAAAGGTTGGCCGAATACCAGGAAGCCGGCCTCACTCTGCCGATTATCGCTCCCCGGGTATCCGGGCCCGACGCCGGCGCGACCGCGAAACGGATAATCCGCGATAACGCGCCGGATTAGTGCCCGGTACAGCTTGCCGTAGCGATTAGTCCGCCGGCAGCCAGGGCGACCACAGGGTGATGGGAATAGTCACCGATATGCGGGGCTGGTCGCCGACCACGGCGGTGGTGTGACCCTGGCCGGTCAGATCGTCGGCCATCAGCACGTCGCCGGCCCCGAAACGCCGCTTGGTGCCGTCGCCGATCCCAACTTCCATCTCCCCGGCGAGGGTGATCACGTACTGCCGGCGTGGGGCGGTGTGCCAGTCGGAAAAGTAGCCAGGCTCAAATCGCCGGAAATTCACGCCGGGCGTAACCTGCATCCCGCTGTGAATGGCGCGATCGCCGGGAAGGTCGAGGTCTTGAAAATGGGTCTGGCCGTCATCGCCGGTGTAAATGCGCACAAATTCCATGGAAGGTGCCTCCTGATTCGAAATGTTGTTGACGGCATCGAGTGGGTGGGCGCCCACCCAGCCGCCAAGCGACCCACATTCTAGCGCATCGCAATGCCGATGGTGACGGCGCTGCCGCTTCGCTTGCCGGCGACCAGGAGTCGCGACTTGGAATTGTCGCGCATATGGAGGCGAACACGGGCCCCGCCCCGATCAACCTTGTCGTCTCGTGCGTTGTGGAGCGTGCGCGTACTTGTATCAGCAGCCGGGATTGGGTAGAATCGTCGCCTGCTGTTCCCAAGTAGCCGTGCTAAGTTGTTGTCCGGCCGGGGGGAGCCAATCCACACGGAGGAAAGGGTGATTGGATGTACTAGGTACTCACGTGCTCCTGGAACTTAGAAACTGCGACCCCCGGTTGCTTGACGACCTGGTCCACATTCGGCAGGAGATGCTGCGGGCCGCGTCCTTGGTAGATGCACACGTTGTCGGGGAGTCGTTTCACCAGTTTACGCCCCAGGGCGTAACGGGCATTCTGTCCATCGCCGAATCCCACATTTCCATCCATACTTGGCCGGAGCACGGCTACGCGGCGGCGGACATCTTCACCTGCGGCGACCAAACCATGCCGGAACGCGCGGCGGCGGTGATAATTGACGCGCTGCGTTGCCGGGACCCTGAGATCACGCAGATCCGCCGCGGGCTCACGGGCGCGCACGTTGTAGAACTGCAACCGGCGCACCGCCTCAACTGACGCCCACTGACGTTCGAACCGGAGTGATGGCCGTACCGCCGGCCGGCTGAGCAACGTCTGTTTGCTTCAGCCTGACCCCTTTTGTCCGAGGAAACCCGATGGCCAGCTACCCTATGGAAGAGATCACCGGCAAGTGGGTGATCGAGACCGTAATGCCCGACCTGGCGATCATGCTGAAGGTCGACGAGGTCCTCTATTCAGGTCACACGGGTTACCAACGGGTGGAAGTGGTCCATTCCGAGGTGTACGGACGCAGCCTGCTCCTGGACGGCAAGACCCAGTCGACCGAACGGGACGAGCACATTTACCACGAGACGCTGGTCCATCCGGCCATGCTGCTGCATCCCGACCCGCGCCGCGTGTTCATCGGGGGAGGCGGGGAAGGCGGAACGCTGCGGGAGACCCTGGCGCACCGGTCCGTAGAAAAGGTAACGATGGTCGACCTGGACCAACAAGTGGTAGAGCTGTGCCGGCAACACCTGCCCCAGCATCACCAGGGAGCGTTCGACGACGGGCGCACCGAATTGGTCTTTGACGATGCCCGCGGATTTCTTGAGACCACCGATCAGCGCTTCGACGTGATGATCATGGACCTGGTGGACCCCCTGGAGGGCGGGCCGGCGTATCTCCTCTACACTGAGGAGTACTACGAAATCGCCCGCGCTCGGCTGAACCCGGGCGGAATCCTGGTTACGCAGTCGGGACCGGCCGGGTTCCTGAGCCTGCACGAGTGTTTTACGACCATATACAAGACGCTGGAAAGCATCTTCGGTCACACCGCGCCATGCCAGGTACACATTCCGTCCTTCATCACACTGTGGGGGTTTACCATCGCATCGGATGCACCCCTGGCTCAGTTGAATGCCTCGGATGTGGACCGGCGTATCGCCGAGCGCCTCACCAAGAGTTTGAGACACTACGACGGGCGCAGCCACGAGGCAATGTTCGCCCTGCCCCGGCACATCCGCGACGGCATCGCGGCGGAAACGCGGATCAACCGGGACGATTCTCCGGTTTTCATGGTCTAGGCCCCATCGTCAGTCGGTCGGCGCCAAGCGATCTACGGATCCTGATTGTGCCGCCAATAGCTCCGGGAATTTGGCCAGAGGCATAACCTCGCCAGCAGTCTCCCAACTGTCCACCAGTTCCCGAATCGAATCGGGCACCCGTCGGGTCCCGCCGGTGTCCGCGTGGAACCCGACGTATATCGCCTCCATGGTGGTTAGCGGAGTGTCGGTCGGGGCACCGCTCTCCGAAAATATGGCGACTTCCAGCGCGAGACTGGTGTTGCCGATGCGCGCGACCCGGGCTCGCAGGTCCAGCATTTCGTCCACCCGGACCGGAGCCTTGTACTCGATGGTGACCTTGGCCACAGCGCTGTCGAAGTATCCCGCCGCCGCGACGCGGTAGATGCTGAACCCGAGGTTGCGGAAATATTCTGCCTGGGCGATTTCCAGCCAGCCGAGATAGCTGCCGTTGAACGCGATGCCCTGCGCGTCGCATTCCTGCCAGCGCACGCGGACGTCGATGCCGAACCGGTAGTCTGAGCGGAGATGCGTCATATCAGCCCGGCGTTCCGCTCCATCCCAGGCTGGCCAGAAAAACCCGGTCGGAATTGGTCAACGGCGCGGTGTCGAGCAGGTCGGGTCGCAGGCGCAGCGTCCGCTCCAGGGATTGCCGCCGCCGCCAACGCTGGATGTCGGCGTGGTTGCCGGACCGCAGTATCTCGGGCACGGCCATCCCACGAAATTCGGCGGGGCGCGTGTACAGGGGATGCTGCAACAAACCCGACGTGATGCTGTCGTGCTCCACGTTTTCCGCCGAGCCGACGACCTGCGGCACGAAGCGGGAAACCGCGTCGATGATGACCATGGCTGCCAACTCGCCGCCGGTGAGCACGTAATCACCGATGGACACCTCGTGAGTGATCAAACCCTCCCGGATGCGCTCGTCAACGCCGGCGTAGTGCCCACAGATGAGGATCATGCCCGGCGCGCTTGCAAACTCGTTGACCAGGTCCTGGTTGAGAATGTCGCCCTGCGGAGAGGTTAGCGCCACGGGAGTCGCTGACCGATCGTCGGCAGGGACGTTTGCCTTGGCAGCTTCCACGGCGGCGAAAACCGGGTCCGGCTTCATCACCATGCCCGCGCCACCGCCGAACTGGTAGTCGTCGGCGGTGCCGTGCCGGTCCGTCGCGTACTCCCGTATATCAACGGTTTCAAGTGAAACCAGGCCGCCGCGGATCGCCCGTCCCAACACGCTGTATTCTTCGATGAAGCGGAAGGCGTCCGGGAACAGCGTCAGGACAGTGATACGCATCAAAGAGGCGGGTGGGCGGCACAGCGCCGGTAACAGTGGCCCGTGCCGCCAGCGTACTTTGGGCAAGCTCGAAACGAGATTAGGCGGGCTGCAGCTCCCGCGCGGCCAGGCGGTTGGTGTAGGCTTCGCCGCCCTTCATGATGAGCAGCAAACGCTCGCGGTCGCGTAGAACCGATATGTTCTGCAACGGGTCACCGTCAACCACCAGCACGTCCGCCTGCTTGCCGACCTCGATGGTGCCAACCTCCTTGCCGATGCCGCAGCACTCGGCGGCGTGGCCGGTGGCGGCCTGGATGGCCAGCATGTTGCTCATGCCTTTCTCGACCATCAGCTCCAGCTCGCGAGCGTTGTCGCCGTGGACGAAACCGCCGGCGTCGGTGCCGGCCACGATGCGGACGCCCTCCTTGATGGCCAGCTCGGTGCTCTGGATGTGTATGTCCATCAGCGCCTGCGCGCGCACCCTGATATGGGGGGCGCTGACCGTGCTGTGGAAGTCGTACACCTCGAAGGTCGGGGTGAAGAACGTGCCCTGATCGGCCATCATCTTGAGCATGTCGGGGTCGGTGGCGAGGTAGCAGCCGTGCTCGATGGAACCGGCGCCCGCCTTGATGGCGATGGGCAGGCCGGTACCGCCCACCGCGTGGCACAGGGTGCTGCGTCCGAGAGCCGCGGCCTCATCAACCAGGGCTTTGGCCTCGTCCAGCGCGTAGGCCTGGTCCAGCGGACCGTTGCCCGGGCGACCCGAAGCGCCGCCGGTGGTCGCGAACTTGATCTGGTCGGCTCCGCACCGCACCAGCTCGCGAACCTTGGCCCGCACGCCCTCCGCGCCGTCGGCAACTCCATCCGGCGATAGTGGGTCGTGTCCCAGGATGACCTTGCGGTGGCCGCTGCCGCTAACCTTGTCCTCGATGCCGCCGGTGGGGGACATGATGTTGACCGAGATGATGAGGCGCGGTCCCTTGATCAACCCCTGCTCCACGGCCATCTTGAAGCCGGCGTCCAGGCCACCAGCATCGCGGACCGTGGTGTAGCCGGCCGCCAGCGTGTCTTCGATGACCTGGGCGGTGCGGATGTTGAACAGCGATAGCGGTTCGTCCATGCCCCAACGGCCGGTCAGACCGTATCCGCCAGAGGCCAGGTGATCATGCACGTCGATAAGGCCGGGCATTATCGTGTGGCCGCCGGCGTCCAGCACCTCGGCCCCTTCGGGGATGGGCACCGCCGCCCGGGGGCCGACCTCCACGATGCGGTCGCCGTCGATCAGGATCGCGGCATTCTCCACTACGGGTCCGCCCGAGCCGTCGATGAGATTTCCTCCAACTATTGCCAGCATGATCGACCTCTCATTTTTGCCGAAGGCGCAGCTGATCGGATAGCCCATTTATGGTACCGGGACGCCGCTGCGGTGAGGGGATGCTAATTTGGGCTCCAGCCGATGTCAAGAAACATAAACCGCGTAACCGGTCAGAGGACGCCGGGTGCACAGCCGGTTCGCTGCGATATAATCGGCCCCAGGCAATAAGCTCGATTTGGAAAGAACGTTGATGGGACTGGTCGCGGGCAATTCCCGTTTTTTGTGCCTGACTTTCTGTTTATCCGTGGCATTGTCCCTGGGTGGATGTTTTGTCGGCAACCTGTTTGGCGGTGATCTGCCGGCCATCGCTTACGTAGTATCGGATGATGACGGCGCCCAGGCTTGGGTTCAGCAACCCGGTGACGACGAAGCATCGCGCATTTCGTCGTTGCGCGCGGACGCAAAGATGCCGCGGTGGTCGCCGGACCATACTAAAATCGCCTGGATATCGGTCGGCAACAAGACCGAGCTGATGCTGTACGACGTAGACAGCGAAGGGGTCACTACCCTGGTGTCGAACGTGGACGCCGATCAGCCACCGATCTGGGCTCCTCAGTCGGACCGGATCGCATACGTGTCGGACGACGGCGGCGAGCCCGACATCTACATGGTGGCGCTGGAAGGCGGACAGAAGACGCGACTGACCCTTACCTCCGAACGGGAACTGCTCGGTGACTGGTCACCGGACGGGGAGTGGCTGGTCTTCGCCGAGCATGGAAAGGATGGGCTGTTCCTGCGCAACCCGAATGGAGTCGACCGTATCGAATTGACTGACGGGCCCGACTCGGACCCGGTCTGGTCCCCCAAAGGCGACAGGATAGCCTTCTTGCGCAGCGCCGACGGCGTCCGTGATGTCTACGTTCTCCGACCAACCAAGTCGGACAACTGGACCGACGATACCGACGAGGTCGCCGTATCCGATGATGAGCGCGACGAGTTTTCGGTCGCCTGGTCGGACGATGGCCGGCGGCTGGCGTTCGTGGTGCAGTTTGACGACCAGTCGGAGATATTCTCCGTGTTGGTGGACGGTTCGGAACGGCGCCAGTTGACGCATAACGCAGAAAACGATCTGGCCCCGGTCTGGGCGGCCGGCGAGGATCGCATAGCGTTCGTTTCCTACGCATTTGGCAACGCCGAGATCCTGTACATGAACGCGGACGGCACCGGCCAGATGCGGCTGACCGTCAGCGACGCTGCGGATACTCACCCCGACTGGTAGGAGACCCAGCGATCCCCGAGATGTCATGGCTCAAGCCGCTCCGGATCTCGACCCTGCCGACGTGGGCCCGCTGCTGGGCGGCCTCAGCGCGCCGCTGGCGGCGATCTCGACACGCGCCGGAGACGTCAGCAACGCGCAGATCGCCGTCGCCATCACTGCCGCGTCCATCGTTCCCCAGCGCCCCAGGCTGATCGTCCAGATCTACCACACCAACTACACCCACGGACTGATCTCGTCCAGCGGCGTCCTGGCAATCAACTTCCTGGAAACCTCCCAGCTACCGCTCATCTGGCAGCTGGGCATGCATTCTGGTCGCGACGGAGACAAGCTTGGGGGCGTGAGCTATGCCACCGGCGCAACGGGCAGCCCCCTGCTTGAGGGATGCTTCGGTTTCCTCGATTGCCGTGTGGTCAACGCCATGGACGGCGGCGACATGACTGCCTTCCTGGTTGAGGCGGTGGGCGCCCGGACCAACGGCGGCGAGCGGATGACCTGGAGGGAGGCCAGACCGCGACTGCCCCGCCGGTGGGCCGACGAATGGGACCGCAAGATCGCCGGGGAGATCGACGTTTCACTGAATACGATGGGCGCGATTGACCCGGCGGCGTGGTCAGGCCGCCTGGGTCCCTGAAGCCGCTGGAATGCTACAATGCGTTCATCGGAGCGCGCAAAATGTTTGAGAAGATGTCGGAAATCCGGGCCAAGCGCCGGCAAAGGTGGCTCGACGAAGGCCGACGAGAGGGCCGCCGCCAGGAGCGTGAAACTTTGCGTAAAGAGCTGCGTCGACTGGGCGTGACGCTGCCGCAGGAAGCTATCGACTACCTGGACAGCCAGAGCGATGAGAGTGAGCGATAACATGGACGCTGACGTAACAGATATTGTCACCCGCATCCACGACACGCCGCAGCAATCGGTACTCGCCGTGGCCGGCGCCGGGAACTACGCCCTCGCCTGGCTCCTCGGCGTCGGCGGAGCATCGCGCACCGTCCTGGAAACCCGGGTGCCGTACGGATACCTGGCGATGACCGACTTTCTCGGCGGGTACGCTCCCGAGCAGACTGTCTCCGCTGATACTGCACGACGGATGGCACGGGCAGCATGGGCCCGGGGCATGTCGCTGCGCGAACAGGACGCCCCCATCGTGGGGCTGGCGTGCACCGCCACCATCGCCACCGACCGCACCAAGCGTGGCGACCACCGTGCTTTCATTGCCACCTGGGACGACGACTCTGTGACCACCGATACCCTTGTCCTCGAAAAAGGTCTGCGGGACCGCGCCGGCGAAGAGGACGTGGTCAGCCGGCTGGTCATCGCGGCAATCGCACGAGCCTGCGGCGTGTCTGCGGAACTCGAGTTGGGCCTGGTCTCGTCGGAGCGGCTGGTAACTGAAACTGCCCGACATGCCGACCCGGTGCAACGGCTGCTGGACTGCGACGCGCGTTGGGTCACCGTCCATCCCGACGGCCGCATGGTCGTTGATGGGGACGCGCCTGGGGCCTTGCTCCCCGGCTCGTTCAACCCGCTGCATGTCGGTCATACCGAACTGGCGCATGTAGCGGGCGACGTGCTGGAGGCGCCGGTTACCTACGAACTTTCGGTGTCCAACGTGGATAAGCCGCTCCTGGCCGTCGCAGAGGTACACCGCCGCCTGGAGCAGTTCCAAGGCGCCGGCACAGTGGTGCTCACCCGGGCCGAGACCTTCGTCAAGAAATCTGAGCTGTTTCCCGGGTGCGGATTCGCCATCGGGTGGGATACGGTGACCCGGTTGATCCAACCCCGATACTACGGAGATTCTCAGACGGCGATGCTACAGGCCCTGGCGGGAATGTGGGGGCGCGGCAGCCGTTTCGCCGTGGGTGGGCGCACCGATGACGGCGGCGCCTTCCGGTCGCTGTCGGACGTCAATATCCCGGATGGGTTCCGTCCCATGTTCACGGAGATACCCGAGGCCGATTTCCGGCGCGATGTGTCTTCGACGGCGCTGCGGAGGGGCTGATGCAATTGACGTCGCATAGAGCGATTGCTAGGATGCCTGCGGCGATTACACTGGCACTGTCGGCTGTCCGGCGGCGTTTTCAACAAGAATGAAGACCACATCCCACTTCGATAATGACGCATTGCGCGATCGGCCATATTTGAGCTTGGCCCTATGTATCGAGGCCCTGGATAATCAGATCCATAGAGAAGAACAAGCGGATGGCCGAATTCGCATTTGGGGTATAGTTACAGTACCCGGCGAGTCGAGGCGACGCATTCTGCGTGTGATTTTGCTTGAAGACAGGGAAACCGTGCATACCGCGTTCATCGACAGTGGTTTTACCAGACGGAGCATCAGATGAAAGTGCGCTACTATCCTGAGACCGACAGCCTTTACATTGATCTGAAGGACGTCGCCAGCGTAGAATCGTACGAGGTTTGCGATGGTCTGGTGGTCGATCTCGACAGCGGCGGCGCAGCGGTAGGGCTGGAGATCGAGCACCTCTCCTACTTCACCATGAACTCCGGAGCGGAGATTGGACTGGAGATACACCGTCGTGACTCGACGGACGCATCGTCCATCGCTGCGTTTGACCTTGACTTGGAGACACTTCGCAACTTTGTTGAAGGTCTGGCGATTCAGGAAACGGTTGACGACCTGGCCCGCCAGCTTGCATAGCAGCTCAACCCGGTTTAATCCTCATGGAATTTGCAGTTCCACTGCTCCAAACCTTCAACCCGGCCGACTACGCCGGCAACTGGTTGGCGGTGGTGATCGCCGTCGTCATCGCGCTGGCTGCCATCGGCGCAATGTTTGCGGGATCGCAGCTGCTGTCAGCGCGGCGTCGTTCGGCCGTCAAGCTGACGACCTACGAATGTGGGATACCACCGACGCCCTTTGCGTGGTCCAATATCAACATCCGCTTCTACATCTTCGCCATTCTGTTCCTGATATTCGACGTGGAAGCGGTATTCCTTTTCCCGTGGGCCGTGGTTTTCATACAGGAAAAAGCCGCCGGCAACCCGATTCCGTTCTACGCGATGCTGCTGTTCCTGGCGATGCTGTTCTTCGCCATCATCTACGGCTGGCGCAAGGGGGTCCTGGATTGGCAGAAGTAAACCCGTCCGCAGGGTCCGGCGGCCTCCCGGCGGATGAGAGGGTCTCCCCGCTGGCCATGCCGCCCCGCGCCACCGAAATCGTCCTGGGCACCGGAAATCGGCCCGGCCCGAGTCTGCTGAACCAGGCAACCGACGGGCGCGTGCCCGGCGTCATTACGGCCACCACCGAGCAGCTGTTCGCCATGGCGCGCAAGTCATCGCTGTGGACGCTGAGCTTTGGACTGGCCTGCTGCGCCATCGAGATGATCTCCACGTACATGGCCCACCACGATTTCGACCGCTTCGGCGTGGTGACCTGGCCGTCACCCCGGCAATCGGATGTCATGATCGTTGCCGGCACCGTGGTCAAGAAGATGGCTGAGCCCATCCGCTTGCTCTACGAGCAGATGCCGGAACCGAAATGGGTCATCGCCATGGGGAGTTGCGCCACCAACGGCGGCCCCTACTACCGATCCTACTCCGTGGTCATGGGCGTCGACCACATCATCCCGGTGGACGTGTACGTGCCCGGTTGCCCGCCCCGTCCGGAAGCGCTGCTGTACGGCATACTGAAACTCCAGGAAAAGATCATGGCCGACGCAGGAGACGGCAGTGCCGCGGCCTCGGCGTAACGCCCCGGAGGCGGAAGCGGAGCCGCCGCCAGATCCCATCGAGCTGTTGACGCCGGCGCGGCGTGAAACCCTGGATCGCGCTGTGACGGTTCTGGCTGATTACTCCCCGGTACCCGGCGCTTTGGGCGACCTGCCGCAGGTGACCGTGCCCGCTGCCGACATCGATTCGGCGTGCGCTGCCTGCCGGGACGACGTTTCCCTGGATTGCCGAATGCTGCTGTGCCTGGCGTGCGTGGACTACGAGGAGCGTTTCGAGCTGGTCTACTTTCTCCAGTCTTTGGCCCGGGAACAATCGCTGGTGGTGAAGACCGAAGTGTCCTACGACAGTCCCGTCCTGCCATCGGTGTGTGCAGTCTGGCCGGCTGCGGACTGGTACGAGCGCGAGGCGCACGACCTGTTCGGTGTGGCGTTCGACGGTCATCCTGACCTGTCTCCCCTGCTCCTGTATCCGGAATTCGACGGGTTCCCCGGACGCAAATCCTACGACTTCTACGAGTACCGGGAGTTCTAGTGACCGCTGCCCAGGAAATCGACCCCAACGCGCCGGCGGAAGCGGCTCCTGTGGAGCTGATTGCTCGCGTGGTGCCTGACGGTGACCAATTTTTGGCCACGGTAGACGGTCTCGAACTACAGAGTAGCGGGCGCACCCGGGAAGCCGCCGAGAACGGGCTGGTACAGGCGGTTCGTGGATGGCTGGAGCGGCAGGACACGATCGGCCGCTTGGGTCAGGCTCTGGGGATAGACGACTTGAACGAAAAAACTGAAATCGTGCTTAGGTTCGACGCTGACGAGCCTTCGGACGAGCAGTTGACCGGGGGCTGACTTGGATCGCATCGTGTACGAAATCGAAGCCATGCGGGTCGCTTCCGGTTGGGAAGCGCGGTGTCCGGAGCTTGAAGTGACGGCGTACGGAGACACCCAGGACGACGCCCGCACCGCGCTCCGGCGGCAGGTGTCGGACTACCTGGAAGACTGCGAGGAAATGGGCGTCCTGGAGGATGTGCTCATCGAAGCCGGCTTCTACGACAATGGAGAAGCCTGGATGAGCGCCCGCGTGGAGCCGCCACAGCCCAGCCTGCGTTTCATCGGCTCTCCGTTTCCTGAAGCCCGTGAACCGCAGGATTGAACGGCTCATCTTGGCTCGTGACCGGGTGAACCATGGTTGAACCCACCGCAATTACGACTTCGGTATCCGACGGCGCCCGCGAGGGCACTCAGCCGGTGGAGATGCTGCTCAACATGGGTCCGCAGCACCCGTCCACCCACGGCGTGTTCCGCATGGTGCTCTGGGTGGACGGCGAGAAGGTGGTCGACGTCGAGCCGCACATCGGTTACCTGCACCGGGGATCCGAAAAGCTGTGTGAAGGCGAGCAGTACCACCAGGTGGTCACCCTGTTCGACCGGCTCGATTACATCGGCAACTTCAACAACGAGCTGGCGTACTGCATGGCCGTCGAGAAGCTGATGGGCCTGGAGGTGCCGGAGCGGGCGGAATACATCCGCGTGATCCTTTGCGAGTTGAACCGCATCGCCAGCCACCTGCTGTACGTGGGCACCATGGGCCTGGACGCCGGGGCCATGACCCCCGTGATGTTCTCCTTCCGCGGCCGGGAGCGGGTGCAGGCGCTTTTTGAAGCCGTGTCCGGCGCGCGCATGATGCACAACTATTTCCGCATCGGCGGCCTCAAGGAGGACGTCCCGGATAATTTCCGGCAATTGGTAGACGAGTTGATGCCGCTGCTTCGGGAGGACGTGGAGCAGAGCGACCGAATACTGACCTTCAACGAGATATTTCTGTCTCGCCTCAAGGATGTCAGCCCGATCAGCGCCGACGAAGCCATCGCCCTGGGCCTCACCGGCCCGCTGCTGCGAGCGTGCGGATACGAGTACGACGTGCGCAAGGCGCGGCCCTATTCCATCTACGACCGGTTCGACTTTGAGGTTCCAGTGGGACTGGACGGCGACTGCTGGGACCGGCACTGGGTGCGGGTTCAGGAGATGTACCAGTCCCTGCGGATCGTGGAGCAGGCGATGGAGCAGCTGCCCGAAGGGCCGGTGGCGTCGTCGCTGGGCCGCCGCCTGATCCGCCCGGCCGCCGGTGAAGTCTACCTCCGCGCCGAGAACCCCAGGGGCGAGATCGGCGTATACCTGGTCAGCGACGGAACCGATAAGCCTTACCGGCTCAAGGTGCGTCCGCCGTCCTTCTGCAACCTCTCGGCGCTGCGCCGGCTGCTCGTAGATACTTGGCTGGCGGACAGCGTGGTGGTGCTCGGTTCGCTGGACATCGTGCTGGGCGAGGTGGACCGGTGAGTTTCCTCATCAGTCTGGCCTGGAGCGCGTTGGGCCTGGCGATCATGTTCGCCGTCCTGTCGGTGGTCGTCCTGTCCATGGTCTGGCTCGAGCGCAAGGCCCTGGGCCGTCTGCAACTGCGCTACGGGCCGACCCGCACCGGTCTGTTCGGATTGATGCAGCCCATCGCCGACGCGGTGAAGCTGATCATCAAGGAGGATATCATCCCCGACGATTCTGAAAAGGCGATCTTCTGGATCGCCCCGGTCATCGTCGTGGTGTCGGCCTTCGTTATCTGGGTGACCATACCCGGCGGCGACAGCGTGGTGATCCGCCACCTGCCCCTGGGGTTGTTTTACATCATCGCCTTTGCGGTGATCGGGATCCTGGGGTTGGTGCTGGCCGGCTGGGGTTCGGCCAACAAGTACGGCATCATGGGCGGGTTGCGGTCGGCCGCGCAGCTGATTTCCTACGAGATACCGGTGGTGCTGGTGGCCGCCGCGGTGGCGATCCTGGCCCAATCCCTGGACATGCGGGAAATCGTGTCGCAGCAGTCGACCTACCCCTACCTGGTGGTGCTGCCCCTGGGCTTCGTGGTGTTCTTCATCGCCGGGCTGGCCGAAGTGGGGCGCACGCCCTTCGACATCTATCACGCCGAGAGCGAGGTGGTGGGTGGCCCGTTTGTTGAATACAGCGGCGCCCACTGGTCGGTGTTCTTCCTGGCGGAGTACATCAACACCTTTGCCATCGCCGCGTTGACGACCCTCCTGTTCCTTGGCGGCTGGGGCGGCCCCGCCCTTCCCGATGTGGTGTGGTTCCTGCTCAAAACCTACGCCGTGGTGTTGGTGGTGTTCTGGGTGCGGGGAACCTTCCCGCGCCTCCGCATCGACCAGCTGATGGCGTTCGCCTGGAAGGTGATGGTACCGTTGTCGTTCTACACTGTCATCATTGCCGCCGTGTACCGCTTCTACGAACTGCCCTGGTGGAGCCTGACCATCATGTCCGCGGTCGGTCTGGCGGTTGCGGGGTGGATCATCTACCGGCGCATGACCGGGCCGGCCCGCCGGGTCGCCGAAGTGCAGCGGCAACTCGCCGCCCGCCGTGCGGCAACCGGAGCACGCACCTGACCGCGTATGCTGGTATCATATCGATACCGCAACCCGGGGATCCTTCCATGGTAACCAACACCCGCAAAATCACCGTCGACGAGTTCTGGGAGATGGCCAGCGATCCTGGTCACCGTTATGAACTGGTGGATGGAGAATTGATAGACATGGACGGAGCGCCGCCCCACGGCAAAGTCACCGGCGAAATCTATTTGCTAATCCGGCTCCATCTCAGAGCAACAGGCTTGCCGCTGGAGGTAGGCGTCTCAACCGGGTTCAGAATGGATCCCTACACGCTGCGCTTCCCCGACGTGCAGGTAACAACCGAGGAGCGCATGGCAGCCTACGACGAATCGGCAGGCGGCTGGCCCCACTTCGCGCCGGACGTGGCGATTGAGGTGGTGTCTGCCAGCAACACGCCGTCAGAGTTGGCCCGCAAAGCCGAGGAATATTTCGCCAACGGCACGCAAGCGATGTGGATTGCAGATCCTGGCCCGCGCACGGTGGTCATCCGACGCCCAGGTGCCGCTGATGTGATATTTGGAGCGGGTGATGCGCTCACCGGAGAGCCGGAAATACCCGGCTTTTCCTGCGCTGTGGTCGATATATTTGCGGTGCTGGACCACCGGTCTCCGCCGGCAACTGATGCCGCCGAAAGTGGGAGGCCATGATGACCACCGCAACTTCCCATTCTATTCACGAGGAATCTGTCCATGCTGATAACGGTTGGCGAAACCTGCCCGACGACCGGCGGTACGAGATGGTCGATGGGGAGCTGGTGGAGCTGCCGCCGATGAGAAGAGGGATCTCAATAGTCACAGGCAAAGTTTATCGCCTTTTCATACAGCACATTGAAGAGGAGAACCTCCCTTTCTGGGTGGGTATTGCCGCCTCGTTTCGGCTGGGCCTGTCAAGCGCGAACTTCAGGATCCCGGACTTATGCGTAGCTGCGGAACGACCGGGAACGCCGCCGATCGAAGATGAACCCGGCGTGTGGGAAGGAGCACCCGACATTGCCGTAGAGGTGGTTTCCCCCACCGATGCCTATGTGGATGTCATCGATAAAGCTCGGCTTTACCTCAGGCAGGGCGTGTCCACGGTTTTGCTGGTTGACGCCTATAGCCGTGAAGTAACCGTGCGGCAGTCCACCGGCGAAATCCACGTCCTCACCACAGACGACGTACTCGCCGGAGAGCCGGTTTTGCCCGGGTTTTCATGCTCCGTGGCTGAAATTTTCTCCGGCTTGGACCGCGTGGCCGCATTGCGAGCGGAGGGCGAGTAGCCATGTTGGAAAGCCTGAAAGGAATGATGCTTACCCTGGCGTCGACGGTCTCCGGACTGCGACGGCCGGTTACCCAGCAGTACCCGAAGCAAGCCACCCCGGTGCGACCGCGTTTCATGGGGTTCCCGGCGCTCACCTGGGACGGCGCAATCAGCGAGCCATACTGCACCGGCTGCATGGTTTGCATCCGCAACTGCCCGACGCAGTGCATGTCGGCCAGCATGATGGACAACCCCAAGCACGCCGAAGGCGAAAGCAGCCGACGCAAGATCGTCGATTACTTTGAAATCAATTTGAACCGTTGTATATTGTGCGGCATCTGCGTCGAGTACTGTAATTTCGACGCCATCGTCATGAGCCACGAGCACGAGATGAGCACCTACGCGCGTAACGGAGATCGGGTGGATCTCCCCGCGCTGCTCGACATCGGCAAGAAATACCAGGACGAAACCGCCTGGATCCCGCCCACCGTGCTGGCCAAGCAGAAAGCCGACGCGGCCAAAGCGGCCGCCGAGTCTGAATCCGAGTCCTGAGCCGAGGCCGACCGTGCCCAGAGAAGACGAACGCTACCGCAACCTGTCACCACGACACCCGCAGTACTGCACCTGCGTCGAGTGCGTCGAGAGGAGAAAATCCGGTCAGGACGCGACCGTCGCCGACCGCGTCGGCGGTCTGGTTGGCAAAATTGCGGGCAAGGCTGCCAAGGCCGGAAAGATCGGAAAGGGTAAAAAGCGGGGCAAGACGGGCGGCTCAGGCAAAGCCCGCGGCCGGACGCAGACAGTCGCCGAACCGGTGCGAAAGCACAAAGCCGACTGCGAGTGCGCGACCTGTACCCTCCTCAAATCCATCTAGGTGTTGGTCTAGGAAGATTCCAGGGCTGGTTAGCCTATTCGACAATGCCGACGCCGAAACCAAACCCTCACCACCGGAGCCGCCAACGGGGCGGCTCATACTTTGGCAACATGCCGGGCAGTTCCACGGGGAACCCGGTCAATGGGGGCGCATAGCTCCGTGGCGCTGGCCCTTTTCGCAATCGTCGCCATCTTTACCCTCGGCGGGGCCGTGGGTGTCGTAGCGACTCGCAACGTGGTGCATGCGGCGCTATTCCTGCTGTTGTCACTGCTGGGCGCGGCCGGCGCGTACCTGCTGATGTTCGCCGAGTTCCTGGCCCTGGTGCAGGTGCTCATATACGGTGGCGCGGTTACCATCGTTGTTCTGTTTGCGGTGATGTTAACTCGATCATCGGAATATCCGCGCATCACGGACAACAAACAGTGGCCGCTGGGTTTGATCACGGCGACCGTGCTGGCGGTAGTGCTGGGCGCGGCTTTCTGGCTAGCCCCCGATGTTGTGGGCGAGCCTCAGGCTCCCGCCTTCACCGAGCTGGGCGCTGCCTTGTTCACCAAGTGGGCGTTGCCGTTCGAGATCGCTTCCCTGGTGCTGCTGGTCGCCCTTATCGGAGCCATCATCATCGCCCGCACGCAGAACGTGACGGCGCAAGCCGATACACCGGTGGAAGGCGAGGGTTAACCGTCCGATGGTGCCTCTTCTGTATTTCCAGCTCCTGGGAGCCGCCCTGTTCGGGATCGGTTTCTACGGAGTCCTTGCGCGCCGGAGCGCAGTGCTCATCGTGCTGTCCATCGAGCTGATGCTGAACGCCGTCAACATCAACCTGATCGCGGCGGCCTCTTACCTGAACGGGATGGGACGGTTCTCCGCATTCGACGGCCAGATCATTGCGATCTTTGTCATCACCGTGGCGGCGGCGGAGGTCGGCCTGGCCTTCGCGATCATCCTGCGGATGTATCGGAACCGCGGAACCGTCAACGTCGACGAAATCAACCTGCTCAAGTGGTGATATGCCGCTGGCATTCCTGATCCCAGTCTTCTCCTTCGCCGCCTGCCCGCTGATCATCCTGTTCCAGCGATGGTTGCCGTTGCGCGGCGCGCCGCTGGCGATCCTGGCCATCGGCGCCGGTTTCGTGGTGTGGGCGCTGACAGCGGTGAGCTTCCTGGGCGCGTCCGCTGCCGACACGGCGTGCGAGGTCAGCGGCATCACCGGCGCGTTGACCTGCCATTTCTCCACGTCATGGTTCGAGGCGGGATTACCCGGTGTCGCCGCCACCGTTGACCAGGCCATTCACCTGGACTGGGGCATCATCATCGATCCCTTGACCGTGGTGCTCCTCGGCCTCATCACTTTCGTGGCCCTCGGCGTCCAGCTTTATTCCCTCGAATACATGAAGGGCGATCCGCGTTTCGGCTGGTATTTCGCGTGGCAGGCCCTGTTCGTAGCGGCGATGCTGACCCTGGCGCTGGCTGACAACTTCCTGCTGCTGTACATCGCGTGGGAGCTGGTGGGCCTGTGCTCCTACCTGCTCATCGGGTTCTGGTTCGAGAACCCGGGTCCGCGCGAGGCCGCGAAGAAAGCCTTCGTGGTGACCCGCATCGGCGACGTCGGCCTGCTGGTGGGCATCCTGCTGCTGTGGGTCAACGTGGGCAGTTTCAGTATGACCGAAGCCTTCGCCGCCGCCGCCTCCGGCGAGTTGGGCAGCGGCGTCACCACCGCCGCGGCCATCCTGCTGCTGCTGGGAGCCATGGGCAAGTCGGCGCAGTTCCCGTTCCACGTGTGGCTGCCCGACGCCATGGAAGGCCCGACACCGGTCAGCGCGCTGATCCACGCGGCCACCATGGTGATCGCCGGGGTGTACCTGGTGGCCCGCGCATACCCCATCTTTGCTGCGTCCCCCGAAGCCATGATGATCGTGGCCATCGTCGGGTTGATCACGGCCCTGGGCGCCGCCAGCATCGCGCTGGTGTCCACCGACTTGAAACGCATCCTGGCGTATTCCACCGTGTCGCACCTGGGTCTGATGATGCTGTCGCTGGGGGCGTTCGGCTGGACGGCGGCGGTGTTCCACCTGATGGCCCACGGGTTTGCCAAGGCCCTGTTGTTCCTCGGCGCCGGCAGCGTGATGCACGGCGTGGGCGCCCACGGCGACGTGGACATCCGTCGCGTTGGCGGGTTACGCCGGGCGATGCCGGTCACCGCGGTCGCATTCTCCATTGGAGCGCTGTCCCTGGGCGGCATACCGATCCTGTCCGGATTCTGGAGCAAGGACGAAATCCTGCTGGCGGTGGAGCACAACCTGCCCGTCATATTCATCGTCCTCGCCATGCTCACCGCGTTCCTGAGCGCGCTGTACATGGCTCGCGCCATGTTCGTCGTGTTCTTCGGACCCGAGGGAGAGGACAGCCACCACGCCCACGAATCGCCGCTGCTGATGACCGGAGTGTTGTCCGTGCTGGCGGTGCTGGCCGTGGGGTTCGGCTGGATCGCCTTTAATTGGCCGGGCAACTTCGACGGTTTCGGCAGCTTTGTGTTCTACGACCACGCCGAGAAATTCCACTTTGGCCCGGTGCTCGGCGCAATCTCGATCATTCTGGCCGTGGGCGCGTTCGTTCTGGCGTGGTTGGTCTACGTGCGGCGCTCGGTTTCCCACGAACCGTGGCGGGCGCGGTTTGCCGGGATACTCCGGGTCGTGGAGCGCAGGTATTACGTGGACGAGGCGTATCAGTGGGCCATCGACCGGGTGGTGCTGACCGTTTCCGCGGCCCTGGCATTCTTCGACCGCGCGGTGGTCAACGACGTCGCCATCAACGGACCGGCCGACGTCGTACGCAAGGCCGGAGTCGCGCTGCGGCTGCACGTCACCGGACACGTCTATACCTATGCCCTCGCGGTGGCCTTGGGCGTAATCGGCCTGGCGATCTTCTGGTGGCTCCGGTCAGTTTAGGGTTTGCTGCCACTATGCGATGTAGCTGTCCCGGCGCCACCTCGTCATTCCTGCGAAAGCGGGAATCCAGACCGTCTTTGCTCAACAGGATTTTGGATTCCGGCTTTCGCCGGAATGACGGCCGTTATATTCGATGATGGCTAATTTCGATCAGGTATCCCTGCTGCTCTTGGTGCTGGTGCCCCTGGCTGGCGCGGTCCTGGCTATGGCGCTGCCCAAGGACCGGCCCCGGGACGCCTGGCAGTTCGCCATCTTCGTGGCCGCCATCAGCTTCGTGCTGTCGATCATCGTGTTCCTGCGCTACGACTATGGAGCGGGCGGCGTCCAGATGGTGCGGGAGTACGACTGGATCGGCCATCCGGTCAACATTACGCTGCACTTCGGGCTCAACGGCATCGGCGCGCCCCTGGTGCTGCTGAACGGCATCGTGCTGCTGGGCGCGGTTCTGATCAGCCAGACTATCACCCGGCGGACACGGGACTTCTTCGTGCTGCTGCTGGCGCTGGGCGCGGGCGTGTACGGCGTTTTCGTGGTGCGCGACCTGTTTTTCCTGTTCTTCTTCTACGAGCTGGCCGTGCTGCCCATGTACCTGCTCATCGGCGTGTGGGGCAGCAGCACCGACTTCGGCACCTTCCTGCGCACCAAGGAATACGGCGCGATGAAGCTGATGCTGATGCTAGTCGCCGGCAGTATCCTGATCTGGATCGGGATCCTGGCCCTGTACGTGGCATCGTCGCAAGCGGGAGACCCGACCTTCAACATCGACAAGCTGGCTGCGCTCCAGCAGGAGGGAGCGATCTCGCGTCTCACGCAGATGTGGGTGTTCCCCTTCTTCGCGGTGGGTTTCGGCACCCTGGCCGGCCTGTGGCCCTTCCACACGTGGTCGCCCGACGGCCACGTCGCCGCGCCCACGGGCGTCAGCATGCTGCACGCCGGCGTGCTGATGAAGCTGGGCGCCTTCGGCATCATCCAGGTGGGCATGCTGCTCACGCCGCTGGGCGCGGAGGTTTGGATGCCGGTGCTCATCGGCCTGGGCACGGTGAACGTCATATACGGGGCAATTTCCGCCCTGTCGCAGAACGACCTGAAGTACGTCATCGGCTATTCCAGCGTCAGCCACATGGGTTACGTGCTCATGGGCATCGCCACGCTGCACCCGGTGGGTCTGGCCGGCGCGGTGCTCCAGATGTTCTCTCACGGCATAATGACCGCCCTGATGTTCGCCATGGTCGGAGCCATTTACGAGCGGGCCCACATCCGCGACAGCATGATCCTCAACGGCCTGATCAAGCGCATGGGCACGACCACCTTCTTCTTTGCCATCGCCGGCCTCGCGTCTCTGGGACTCCCCGGTCTGAGCGGGTTCATCGCGGAGTTCATGGTGTTCACCGGAGCCTTCCGCACCTACCTGCCGCTGGCCGTACTGGGCGTCATCGGGGCGGCGATCACAGCCGTCTACATCCTGCGGCTCCTGGCCCGCTCCTTCTTCGGCGAGGGCGATCCGCAGTGGGACCATCTCACCGACGCCAGCCCGGTGGAAAAAGGTGTAGGAGCGGCCTTCGTCCTGATCCTCATTGCCGTGGGTGTCTGGCCGGCTCCTCTGCTGCGCGTCATCAACACCGGCGTCGAGGGAGCTTTATCCGTTTTCTAGCAACCTGTCCGTCAGCATCAGGATTTACGAGATTAAATGATTAAGCAGGATTGAGAGCATACATCCTGAGAATCTTAAAATCCTGGAAATCCTGATTCTGACAAAATCCCCACCCAGCCTGCTCACCCATGCCAATTGATTACACTGCCAACCTGCACCTGCTGACGCCGGAGTTCGTCCTCACGGCGCTGGCCTTCCTGGTGTTCACGGTGGACCTGTTCCTGCCGGAGAGCAGGAAAGAATGGCTGGCTGGCCTGTCGGTGGTCAGCCTGGTCGCCGTAATGGTGATCGCACTGGTGATGCGGCCGACGGGTTCGGTGGAGCTGTACGGCGGCCTGATCGTTGTGGACAGTTTCGGGCTGTTCTTCAAGATATTCTTCCTGGCCATTGGGGTGGGGATCATCGCCCTGTCAGTTGAGTACGGACGGGACCGGCTGGAACATCGCGGCGAGTTCTACGGGCTGCTGCTCTTCTCCATCCTGGGCATGAACCTGATGGCCATGTCCCGCGAGCTCCTCACGGCCTACATCGCCCTTGAACTCCTGTCGTTCAGCCTGTACGTCATGGTGGCCTACGGGCTGCGGGAGGCTCGCTCCAACGAGGCCGGCATCAAGTACATCATCATCGGCGCGCTGTCGTCGGCCATCATGCTCTACGGGCTGAGCAACATCTACGCGGCCCTGGGCACCACGTTCTTCGCCGGCATCGCCGAGGAGTTGGCGTCGCCCGGCACGGTCAGTCCGGTGCTGTGGGTTGGTGTCGCCCTGCTGGTGGTCGGGCTGGGCTTCAAGCTCTCGGCGGTTCCCTTCCACATGTGGGCTCCAGACGCCTACGAGGGCGCGCCCCTGCCGGTGACGGCGTACCTGGCCATCGGATCCAAGGCGGCCGCGTTCGCGCTGACGCTGCGCTTGTTCGCTGAAGCCGTTGCGCCGGCCGCCGCGCGGTGGGACGAATGGCAGCTGGTCATCGCCGTGCTGGCTGCCGTGACGATGCTGTTGGGCAACCTGGTGGCCCTGGCGCAGCGGAACCTGAAACGACTCATGGCCTACAGCAGCATCGGCCACGTGGGCTACGCCCTGGCCGGCATCGCCGTTTTGGGCAGCGATTTCGCCCTTGCCGCAAAGTCGGTGGTGTTCTACCTGGTGGTCTATGCCGTTACCAACCTGGTGGTGTTCGCCGGGATCACCGCCTACTACAACCGCACCGGTCAGGACAACATCGCGGACCTGGCCGGCCTGGCCGACCGTCAGCCCTTCGTCGCCGCGGCCATCGCCATCGGCTTGTTCTCCCTGGCCGGGCTGCCCATATTCGCCGGGTTCACCGCCAAGTTCTACCTGTTCGCGGCCGTGGCCGACGGCGGGTTCCTGTGGCTTGCCGGCGTGGCGATTTTCGCCAGCCTGATTTCCCTGTACTACTACCTGCAGGTGCTCCGCCAGATGTACATCGAGCGGCCGCCCAATCCCGACCATACGGACGAAGCGCACGAACCCGCCGAGGACCTCGGGGATGCCCACGACCACGACGCCCACGACGAACCGCCTGTTGCGCAGATGCCCCGTCCGTCGCTGCTGCTCACGGCCACCATGGGCGCGGGGCTGCTGGTGGTGACCTGGCTGGGGGTGTACCCGGCGCCGCTGCTGGGCCTGATCGACGCGGCCAGCGCGGCGATTGTGCCGTTGGGCTAACGGGGCTTGCATCAGCATGGACAAACGTCCCGTGATCCGCAAAACTGGAGTTGTAGCCCGGCGCAAAGCAATCAACAGATCGGCCACAGGAGAAACACCATGGGAACGGTAGAAGTGACTATAGGAGTTGGCGATCCCCAGGGGAGGCAGTTCGAGGAACTCGAGGTCACGGTCGATACCGGCTCAACCTACACGGCAGTGCCCAGAGCCATGCTGCAAAGGCTGGAAGTGCCGGTGGAAAGATCCCTCCCCTCCAGGACGGCCGACGGCCGAATTGTTCCCGTAGACATCGGATACACGATCATACGGCTGGAGGGCCTGAGGTTCCCCACGCCGGTCATATTCGCTGAAGAGGACGAGCCCAGCCTCTTGGGCGTTGTTTCTCTGGAGGAGGCGGCACTGGCCGTGGACCCCTTGGAGGGACGACTGATACCGACCAACCTGCTTCGGTACTGACCGGGGAAATGGGAACCAGAAGCCGCCGCAATCGGAGGAATCGTGAAATCGCTGAAACTGATTGTTGCCGCGCTGGTTATGGCGACCGCCTTCCTTGTGGCAGGCAGTATCGCCCTCGCTCAATCCAGCGCCCCGGCCACCGGCAACATTGCCGTCCGCGACGGGATTAATCCGGGTGAGGTTGTGGTGCCCTGGGACGCCGTGCCCGGAGCCACGCATTACCGTATCGGCTACGTCAACATGGTTACTGACTACCCACTTGCCAAAGCCAGCGTGACCGGCGATTGGATCAATGCTTTCATCTACGTCGATGAAAACGCCCGCAACGTGCCGGTGGCCAATGGCCGGGCAGAATACACCGTGCGTCGTTTGCAGCAGGACGCTCGCCATGCCTTTACCGTGCTCACCAGCAATAACTTCGTCGATACCGGCGCCGCCGGGAGCGTTACCAGCGAATTTTCCTGGCCGAGCAACCCGCGCTGGACTTTTCATACGGTAGCTGATCGAGGTGGTGCGACAGGACCCACGCCCGGCTTTGATTTCGTCAGCATGTACCCGAACTGCGATGCCGTGCGCGCGCACTACCCCGGCGGCGTAAGACGGGGCAGCCCCATCTATCGCCCTGCCCTTGACAGTGACGGAGATGGAATTGCTTGTGAATCCACCGACGACGTCACAAGCGAAGAGGCGGATGACGGCATAGACAACAGCAGCACCTCCGCCAGCGCTACGGTGGAGTTGCAGTTGACCATCGGCAATATGCCCATTAATGCTGAGTCTGGCAGCTCCATCGAGTTGTATCTGGAGGATGACTTCCAGGTTCCCAACTTCATCCCACAGGACAGCGTGTATTTCACCGCGTCGAATCCCTTTACCGCTGACACCAACAACGGCGGCTCGGTCGTAGCCGCTGGCGTCGTCGAAATCCGCGAAGGCGACCACTTCCGCGGGGGCGACGACTGGGCCATCCGCGTCTTCATACCCGACATGACCGCCAACCTCGATGGCTACCAGGGACCTTTGAGGGGGCAGACCGTTACGTTGACCTTCACCGGCGCCGCTGGCATCAGGAACCCCAGCGAGGAAGGCACTCACAGCGTGGGTTACTCCATCCTCGGCCCTGACGACGCTGCCAACGGCGGCCCACAAGGACAACTGGGCACCGTACCTACCTACGCCAAGATCAGTCTGTCCGACATGGACAACACCCGCGGCTACGAGCTGACAGTCACCGGCACCGGCTTCAACAACGGCACGTCCGCCGCCGTGCACGTGCTGAGTGTTGCCGAAGGTGCGGCCGCTCCCACATGCGCCGAAGTTATCCGGCGGGGTTCCCGAGTAGGCATCGCCATTGTGGGCAGCGACGACGGAGTGTCGATTACCTTTGAAGTGACCGTGCCGACTTTCGTGCCCGGCAAGAACAACTACATCTGCATGGTGGACGGCGAAGGCCGCTACAGCACTAACGTCGAACAATTCCACTTGGAACCTGCCATGCGGGTAGTACCCGGCGCGGCATACGCCGGAGATACTGTCGTCGTATTTGTTCAGGACTTCCCCAACCCCGGCGCCGCGCTGACCTCGCTGAAGATAGCAGGCCGGGAAGTGTTCAAGGCACCCGCTGGTTGTAACCCGTGTTTGAATGTCAATGCGACTGTCATCGCCGCCGACGGTTCGGCCACTGCCACCTTCGATATGCCTGGCAGCATTTCGGGCGTTCCGCTGGTAGGCACGGTGCGCATCGACGCCAAGTGGGGCGATGTGTCCGCAGACGGCAAGATAACGGTAACCGGCTCGGCTCTGAGTGCCAGTCAGCGCGAAGTCCGGCCCAACGACAGCCTCACCATCCTCGGCGAGAGATTCAGCGGCAGCTCCGTCATCTACCCGGAGAACATCACTATGGACGGGGTGCCCCTGCTGGTGGACAACGATTCCCTGACCAATGGCGTGGTTGAGGTATCCAATACTGGGCAGTTCACTGCCACCGTCTATGTATGGCCTGCTAGTGACAACAGTTTCAACCCGACGCTGATTAGCGGCACCCACACCATCCAAGTGTGGGATAGCCAGGGGTTCTTCGGCACGGCCACCGTGGTCATCAAGGACCCAGGCATAACTGTCTCGCCCGCTGTGCTGGGTCCCCTGGACTACCTGACCATCACCGGAACCGATTGGCCAGTGAACAACCCCGACAGCGACGCTGACATTGAGGTCGTCGAAATCCAGGTGGACGACCACCGGTACACGCGGTACACGGCTACTTCCGACGCCTCCGGCCGCTTCACCGTGGAGCACCGGGTCAGTCATGACGTGGCCGTCCCCTCTACTCAGCTGGTGAGGGCTACCTATGACAGCGAGATCGTGCGCGTTGCCTCCTTTGAGGTGCAGTAGCCATCATCGGAATAACTCCCGGCAAAGGTCATCCCGGCGACGCGGCGCGGAAAGCGGGCGGGCGCACTCGCCATCCTATCCAACGTCGGAATTGTGAAACACATCTCGGGAGGTATCGTCTCCATGATCATCGCAGTTATTGGGAACTATGATCCGCCGCCGCATGTGTACGCGCTGGCGGAAGGGGTTGGGAAGGAACTGGGCCGCCGGGGCATCACGCTGGTTTGCGGCGGGCTGACCGGTGTTATGGAGGCGGTGTGCAAGGGGGCCAAGTCGGAGAACGGCACCACCATCGGGATCCTGCCGGGCGGGTCGCCACGCACCGCCAACGAGTGGGTTGACTTCCCCGTGGCTACCAACATGGGGTTCGCGCGGAACGTCGCGGTGGTCAGCACCGGGCAGGCAGTCATCGCTGTCGGGGGCGCTTTCGGCACCCTTTCCGAAATCGCCTACGCTCTCAGCTATGGCATCCCCGTGGTCTCGTTGCACAGCTGGCCGCTGACCCGGCGCGGCGACGGCCTGCCCGTGGGCGATAACTACATCATCGCGGACAACCCCGCCGACGCCGTGGACAAGGCGGTCGCCGCGGCCCTGGCCCGCACCGACGAAACTCAGACCGTGGCCTTCTCTGAACCCCTGCCGGAGGTGCCCAATGGCTGATGCCACCATCGCGTCCGTGATCGGCCGGGAGGCGCTGGACTCCCGGGGCAACCCGACGGTCGAGGCGGAGGTCACCCTGTCCGACGGCGGCGTGGGCCTGGCCCTGGTGCCCTCGGGCGCCAGCACCGGCAGCTACGAGGCCCTGGAACTGCGCGATGGCGACGGGAACCGGTTCGGCGGCGCCGGCACGCTGACCGCCGTGGCCAACGTGAACGACCGCATCGGGCCAATGCTAACGGGTGCGTCGCCGTTCGACCAGGCGGCCGTCGACCAACGGCTGAACGAGCTGGACGGAACCGACGACAAGAGTGGACTTGGGGCCAACGCAGCGCTGGCGGTCTCCATGGCAACCGCCCGCGCCGCCGCCGTGTCCGCAACCGACGGCTCCCTGTGGCGGCACCTGGCCAACGGCGGCGAGGTGAGCCTGCCGGTGCCGCTGCTGAACATCCTCAACGGAGGCCGGCACGCCTCCAACTCCGCCGACGTGCAGGAGTTCATGGTCGCCCCCGCCGGGTTCGACCGATTTTCCGATGCTCTGCGCGCCGGCGTCGAGATCTACCAGGCGTTGAAGTCCATCCTGCGCAACGGGGGCCACAACCTGAACGTGGGTGACGAGGGCGGATTCGCGCCGACCCTCCCGTCCAACCGCGATGCCATCGAGGTGGTTTTGCAGGCCATCGAGTCGGCGGGATACCGGCCGGGCGAGCAGGTCCACATCGCTCTGGACGTGGCGGCGTCGGAACTGTGGGACGCGAACGCCTCGAACTACCATCTCGAACGGGAGGGCGTGTCTCTCGACGCCGGCGAACTGGTCGACCTGTACGCCGGATGGTGTCGCGAGTATCCCATCATCAGCATCGAAGACGGGCTGTTCGAAGACGATTGGGCCGGCTGGTCGACCATGACCGAAAGGCTGGGGGAGTCGGTCCAACTGGTCGGCGACGACCTGCTGGTGACCAACATCGGCCGGCTCCGGCGCGGCATCGATGAGAAAGCCGGCAATGCCATCCTGCTCAAGCCCAACCAGATCGGCACGCTGTCCGAGACCGCCGCCGCGTTGGGCATGGCGCGCGACGCCGGCTGGACCGCCGTGATGAGCCACCGTTCCGGCGAAACCGAGGACACCACCATCGCCGACCTGGCCGTCGCCTGGGACGTGGGTCAGATCAAGACCGGCGCGCCGGCCCGCTCCGAGCGGGTGGCCAAATACAACCGCCTGCTGAGGATCGAGGCGGAGCTCGGCGATGCGGCCCGGTACGCGGGGATGGGGGTGTACCGGAGACTCGGCACCCGGTAGCCGGGTGGCCCCACCAGGCGTTTCCGGCCGGCCCGAATCCGCCCTTTGGGTGGTATAATCGCGGACGCCGGCAGGGTCTGCATGACGGCTCGATGCTGCACTTCGCCGGCCGGACAGTACATGCCTCGCGTGTTCTGCCTTTCGATACAATTGGTCACGTTTGAACTGAGGGGAGGCATTCCACGATGGCGACGCGCATCGGTATCAATGGGTTCGGGAGGATCGGACGTTTGGTTGCCCGAGCGGCGCTTTCGCCCACCTATCACAACCGGCTGGACCTGGCCGCCGTAAACGGCTTGGGAGATCCTGACACCGCCGCGCATCTGTTCAAATACGATAGCACCTACGGGCCCTACGCCGGAACCGTGGGCACGGACAACGGTAACCTGGTCATCGATGGGAAACCTATCCGCATGTTCCAGGAGTCGGACCCAGCGAACATCCCCTGGTCCGAAATGGGCGTAGACATCGTCGTGGAATGCACCGGTCGTTTCACCGACGCCGCCAAGGCCGCGGCCCACATCGACAGCGGTGGCGCCGGCAAGGTGATCATTTCCGCTCCGGCACGGGGGGCCGATGCCACCATCGTCCTGGGGGTGAACGACGAAGCCTACAAGGGCGATGAGCATCGGATCATCTCCAACGCTTCCTGCACGACGAACTGCTTCGCGCCCATGGTCAAGGTGCTCCACGACGCTTTCGGCGTCGAGCGCGGCCTGATGTCTACCATCCATGCCTACACCAACGACCAGAGCATCCTGGACCGCAACCACCGGGACCTGCGGCGGGCCCGGGCGGCGGCGCAGAACATCATCCCCACCAGCACCGGCGCGGCCCGATCCGTCGGCGTGGTGCTGCCCGAATTGAACGGCAAGCTCCACGGCATCGCCTATCGCATCCCCACGTCCATCGGTTCCGCGACCGACTTTGTGGCCGACCTGAAGCAGAACGTCACCAAGGACGAGGTCAACGCCGCCTTCAAGGCCGCTGCGGAAGGTCCGCTCAAAGGCATCCTGGAATACACCGAAGACCCCATCGTCAGCTCCGATATTCGCGGGAATGCCCATAGTTGCATCTTCGACGGCCTGAGCACGATGGTCCTGGACGACAGCATGGTCAAGATCCTAGGCTGGTACGACAACGAGTGGGGATACTCCTGCCGCACCGCCGACCTGTGCTGCCTGATTTCGTAGCAATTCCTGGCGGTTGATGCGCCCACTTCCCATGGACGCCCAGCGGCTTCGCCTCTTCGCCCCCCTGCGCAGGCTGTGGGGGCCTAATTTTCTGCTGCCCGCGCTGCTGGTCGCGGCGCTGGCCCTCCGCATCTACGGCATCGACTGGGACCAAGGCCACGGTTTCCACCCGGACGAGCGGTCCTTCTATCTGCGCGCCGACGACATGTTCCGCGTGCTCACCAAAGCGCCGGGACACGAGACCTGGCTGGCCCAGTGGCCCGAAATGCGGGCCGGCTTGCCCAGCATCGGGACCGCACTGTCGGCCGAACGCAGTCCTCTCAACCCGCACTGGTTCCCGCTGGGCAGCATCCTGATCTATGCCCTGGTACTGGTCCGGTCGGTGGCTGAGCTGTTCACCGACTGGGCCGCCATGGACATGCGGTTCGCCGGCCGGACGCTGGCCGCCCTGGCGGATACGGCGTCGGTGGGGCTGATGTTCGCTATTGGACGCCGGATGTACGGCCGCTGGACGGGGTTGCTGGCCGCCGGCTTGACCACCTTTGCCGTAATCCACATCCAGCACGCGCACTTCTATCGTCCGGAACCCTTTACAGTTCTCACGTCGCTGGCGGCCCTGTGGGCAATGCTCCGGTTCGCGGACACCGCCCGGATGCGCGACGCCGCCCTGTTGGGCCTGCTGGTGGGCTTGGCCATGGCGCCCAAAGTGTCGGTCGCGCCTGTCCTGGCGCCGCTGGCGCTGGTGTTCCTCTGGGCCTGGAAGGACCGCGCCGGCGGGCGTTGGTCCGATCTGACGGTGCTGTCGGCCGTCAGATTCGCGCCCACGGTGGCGGTGGCCGGTCTGCTTGCTTTGGCCGCGTTTTTCATCACGACCCCGTACGCCTTCCTGGACGTTGGCGCGTTTCTTGCCGATATTCGCGCCCAAGCGGAAATGGCCCGGGAGGCCGGCCACTGGCCGTTCACCTGGCAATACGCCGATACTCCGGCCTTCTGGTACCAGATCCGGCAGACCGCGGTTTGGGGCTTGGGACTGCCTTTGGGGATCGTTGCGTGGCTGGCCGCCCCGTTCACCGCGTGGCTGGCATGGCGCGACGGGTTGACGCAACGTTTTGACCTGTTGCTGCTGGCCTGGGCGGTGCCCGCTTTCGTGTTCCTGGAGCTGTTCGAGGTCAAGTTCCTGCGCTACGTCTTCCCGCTCATGCCCTTCTACGTTCTGATGGGAGCGCGGATGCTGGTGGCGTTCGTCACCTGGGCGCAGGCGCGGCGCAACCGGGGCTCTCGGGATGCAGCCGGCCCGCCTGACGATGCTCCATTTTCGGAAGAGTGGCACGCAACTCCGCCAACTGTTGGCGACGACCTGATCTTCGATGAGCCGCTATTCGGTGATGATGCGCCATTCTCCGAGGAATGGCACGCGACGCCGCCCACCGGCGGTATGGTTGTCTCCGCGACCGGACGGCCGGTGGAACCCGACGAGATGCCGCATCGACCGCCATCGCGTTGGCAGACGGTGGTGGAGACGAGCCGTCGGTACTGCTACCCGGTCACCATCACAGCTCTCGTGGTCGTCGTTGCGTCGACCGTCCTGTATGCCCTCGCCTTCTCCAGCATCTACACCCGCCCCCACACCGCGGTCGCCGCGGCGGAATGGATCAACGCTAACGTCCCGCCGGGCGCCCGCATCATCAACGGCGGCTCCTATTGGGATGAGCGCATTCCTGACCTGGGCCGGTACGATGTCTGGACATTCGCTGCCTACCATCCCGACAGCGACCGGAGCAAGATTCCAGAGTTGGTCGACCGACTGTCTTCCAGCGATTACGTGGTCTTCTATTCCAATCGGGCTTACGGGTCGGTGGCCCGGTTGCCGGACGAATACCCGTCGAGCTCCACGTTCCTTCGCCTGTTGTTCGGAGGAGACTTAGGTTACCGACTGGACCGGTCGTTCTCCTCGTATCCCACGTTGGCCGGCTTTGAGCTGCGCGACGACCCGTACGGCCGCGCCGGCCTGCCCACACCGGTTCGTACCGAGGGGTCATCGTGGCAGCCGGGGCGCCACCACGGGCTGAACCTGGGGTACGCCGACGAAAACGTCATCGGATATGACCACCCGCAGGTACTGGTATTCCGCAACGCGGACCGACTGACCCGCAGCGAGATACGGTCTCGTATCGACGATGGCACGGTGGGTATCGAGGAAACCCCGCCGTTAATGCTCCCTCCCCATGCGCTGGAGGCCCAGCGAGACGGTGGGACCTGGTCGCACGTGTTTCGACCGGACGGTTGGCCCAACCGGGTGCCGTGGCTCAGCTGGTTCCTGGCGCTGGAGCTGATCTGCCTGATCGCGTTCCCGCTGACCTGGTGGGTGCTGCGCCCGCTGCACGACCGGGGGCTGCTGTTCTCCCGCGTGGTGGGGTTGCTGCTGGTGGCATGGGTGGCATGGCTGCTGGTCAACTCCGGTGCGGTGGAGTTTTCGATTGCCGCCATAGCGTTGGCGATGCTGGTCGTGGCAATACCGTCGGCAGCAGTCCTGACGTTCAGTTGGCGAGAAATAGCACGGTGGCTGCGGGAACACTGGCGCATGGCGCTGGTCGCCGAGGCGCTGTTCGTGCTGGCGTACCTGGCCTTTGTGCTGATCCGGGCGGCCAATCCCGACCTGTGGCACCCGTGGCGCGGTGGTGAGAAGCCCATGGAGCTGGCCTATTTCACGGCGGTTGCCCGCTCCTCGGCGTTGCCGCCCTACGACCCCTGGTTCGCCGGCGGTTACCTGAACTACTACTACTGGGGCTACTTTATCTTGTCCATTCCCACCCGCCTTACCGGCATCCCGCCGGTGACGGCGTTCAATCTGGCCGTGCCGACCCTGTTCGCCCTGACGGCCACTGGAGCCGGCGCCCTCGCGTACTACTTCGTCAAAGCCGCTGATGGAGTCCGTGGGGAAGTCTTACCGGCAGATCCGCCGAATCGTCCCATGGGAAGGGTAGTTCCATGGCGCCGCATCGCGCGACGATTGCCCCGCGGCGCGGCGGCGGTGGGTCTCGTCAGCGCGGTGATGGTGGCGGTTGCCGGCAATCTGGACGGAGTGGTCCAGTTGTTTCACATCCTGTCGGCTCGCGTAAGCGGGATACCCGTGCCCCTGTCGGCTTTCGACTTCTGGCGAAGCAGCCGGGCCATACCCGAGATTCCCGGCTTTGAACCCAGCGCGCTGACCCCGTGGCTGGAGTCGACCGATCGTGTCGATCTCGGTTTTCACATCACCGAGTTTCCGTACTTCACCTTCCTCTTCGCCGACCTGCATGCCCACATGATGACCATGCCTTTCGCGCTCCTCGCCTTGGCGCTGGGGTTCGCCGCCCTGCTCGGCGTGGCGCGGAGCGGCCCGAAGAGCCTCTGGACCTGGGTGTGCGTCGCGCTGATGGGGCTGGCGGTGGGCAGCCTGTGGACCATCAACTCTTGGGAGTACCCCGCCTACGCTTTGCTCATGGTAGGGTTCACGGCGTCCGCCGCATGGCTGATGCCGGGCGAGCTCAAGGTGCGGGTGGCCTTGGGAATTGCGTTGGCGTTGGTAGCCGCGGTAGTCAGCTACGTCGGTTTCTTGCCTTTCCATAATGCGACTGAAACCTTCGACACCGGCATCGAACCAACCCGCTGGCGTACCCCGTTGACCAATTACCTGCTGATCCACGCGCTGCCGCTGCTGGCGGCATTGGCGTTGCTATCGGCGACGCTACCGAGGGCAGTCGCGCCGTGGCGGGCCAGGATCCGAACGTCGGCTCCCGTTCCGGCGGTGTACCAGTGGCTCCTGGTGGGCGTGCTGGCTGGCTTGGCCCTGGCGTGTTACTTCTGGGCCGCCGGGTTCCTGACCGCCGGCGTGCTCATGGTACTGCTGACGCTTGCCTGTTGGTCGCTGGCGGCCACGTTGCTGGCCGGCCAGGGGTCAACCACACGCTCCGATGTGGCTGTCCTGGGCATGCTGGCAGTCGCCCTGGCCATCAGCATCGGCGTGGACTTCGTCCGCGTCGAAGGCGACATCGCGCGCATGAACACTCTGTTCAAATACTATCTGGTCGCATGGGTCCTGTTCGGAGTAGCCGGAGCGTACGGATTTTGGCGAGGCTGGACGGCGTGGCGCAGCCGGCCGCACGTTTACAATCGTGCCGTCCGTGTGTCGTTTGCTGTGCTGGTTGGGGTCGTTGGCTTGGGGGTGATGGCCTATCCGGTGTTGGCGACCCCCGTCCGCATCCAGGACCGTTTTCACTCCACGCCGCTCACTCTGGACGGCGCGGCGTGGATGCCGGACGCCGTGCACTATGAGCGCGACGAGCCCATCGAAATGAGCTGGGACGCCGATGCCATCCGGTGGTTGCAGGACAACGTCTCCGGAACCCCTGTCGTCCTTGAAGCTCACGGTGACCAATACCGCTGGAACGGCAGGATATCGGTGTACACCGGGTTTCCCACGGTGATCGGCTGGCCGTGGCACCAGACCCAGCAGCGCAACGACTGGGACCTGATCCAGCATCGCGCGCGGGACGTGTCCGCCATCTACAGCACCCTCAGCAAGAATGCGGCGCTGGACCTGATCGACCAGTACAGCGTGCGCTACATCGTGGTGGGTGACCTGGAGCGCATCTACTATCTCCCGCACGGCATCGAGAAATTCGATCAGATGGTGAACGATGGAACCCTCGAACTGGCCTATGCCAACAACGGCACGACCATCTACCGCGTCGTGGATAGATGAGCGTTAGGACCATGCCATCCACTGCGTCCCAGGTTGAGTTGCACAGGGGGGCGAACCGACCTCTGGTACGATGAGCGCAAAGTATTTTTGCTGCGAGGTGCCCAATGCTCTTCCCTGACCCATCGACCGATCGGCTGCTGGCCAATCTTGAATCGGGACAACCCTCCCTGTGCGCCTACGTGTTCAGCCACCCGAACCTCGTGGAAGTCGCCGGCCTGGCAGGTATGGACTGTTTCATGGCCGACATGATGTTCACCGCTCACGATTGGGACAACATCGCCCACCTGATCCGGGCGGCCCGTGGTACGGGCATCTCCCCCATGATTCGCGTGCAGGCGTTCCCGTGGGCCACCGGCACCGACCGGCGCACGGTCTCCGATGCGGCCCGTGCCTTTGCTCTCGGGGCCACCGCCGTCACGGTTTCGGTGGGCTCCAGGGAGGAGGTTGAGGAATTGATGGGTCTGCGGGACGACTGGCACCGGCTTATACACCTGCGACGTTTCGAGACCGCCGAGGACTTCCCGGAGTTCAACCGCAAAACCCGCGAAGGGACGTTGATAGTGCCCACCGTGGAGAGTGAGGGCGGCCTGCGCGATTTGGACGACATTCTGGCTATCGACGGAATCAGGCTGGTGTGGCTGGCCGCGGGTGACGTGACCAAGATCCTGGGCGTGCCGTTCAAGTACGAAGACCCCAAGGTCATGAAGCTGCTGGAGAACGCAGTGAAGACTGCGGAAAAGCACGGAGCGGCCATCATGTACAACATGGGCCTGGACTCGCCGGACTTCGACGCCATGGCAGCTTCGGCCAGACGCTACTTCGAGGTTGGGGTGCGCGTGGTAGGCCTGGGGGCTATGGAGTGGCACGCGCAGATGGCCCTACAGCAGATCCGTCGCGGCGCCATCGGGTAGGGCACAAATGGGGCGCCGCCGTTTTGACCGTGCTGCGAGGCTTACCCTATAATCGCTTGCGGCGCGCCCTCACTTCCGCACCCGGGCGCGCCGCCAAGTATCTTCAGGAGGTACAACTGTGGCAATCGAATCCGTCCGCGTCGGCCTGATCGGCGCCGGCCGCAACACCCGTGATCGACACATCCCGGGGTTCAATGACACCCCCGGCGTGGAGATCGGCGCCGTCGCCAACCGGTCCCGCGAGTCGGGCCAGCGGGTGGCCGACGCCTTCAACATTCCCACCGTGTACGACAACTGGGAAGAACTGCTGGAAGACGAGAGCCTGGACGCCGTCTGCATCGGTACCTGGCCCTACATGCACCGCACGCTGACCATGGCGTCGCTGGCGGCCGGCAAGCACGTGCTCTGCGAGGCGCGCATGGCCATGAACGCCGCCGAAGCCCACGAGATGCTGGCAGCCTCCCAGGCGTCGCCCAACCTGGTCACCCAGATCGTGCCGTCGCCGATGAGCTTCGGGATCGACGACCTGCTCATCCGCCTGATCTCCGAGGGATTCCTGGGAGATCTCGTATCCGTGGACGTTCAGTCCCAGACGGGATTTGCCGACCGGGATTCCACACTCCACTGGCGCCAGGACCGCGACATGAGCGGGTTCAACATCCTCAACATGGGCATATGGTACGAAGCCATGATTCGGTGGGTCGGCCGTGCCACCCAGGTGACGGCCATGAGCCAGATCACCGTCCCTCACCGCAAGGACGACGACGGCAACTGGCGTTCGATAACCGTGCCCGACACCGTCGACATCCTCTGCCGCCTGGCCAACGGGGCCACGGCCCGGCTGAAGTTCAGCGCGTGCGCCGGATTGTCACCGGGAAACTCCGTCTGGCTCTACGGCACCGACGGGACGATTCACGTGGACGGCCAGATGCGGGTCTACGGCGGAAAGCGCGGCGACGCCGAGTTGCAGGAAATCGCCAATCCGCCGGAGAGCCGTTACTCCTGGGCCGTTGAGCAGGAATTCATTGCCTCCATCCGCGACGGCGCCCCGGTGATGCGCACGCCGTTCAACATCGGCGTCCATTACATGGAGTGGACAGAAGCCGTGACCGCCAGCGCGCAACGCGGCGAGGCTGTTCACCTGCCGCTGTAGTCGGCCCGTGCACCTCAGTGAATCTATCGGGGCAGCTGCGAAGGCTGCCCCGCAAGCGTCCCTCACGCCGGCCATTGTCACGCTTCTTGGCAGGGCTTTCGCCCCGGCCGCTCTGCTATTTCAGCCTTAGCTGAACTTTTATGCATTGCACGTTGCCGGTCACAAAAAACGGCTGATTCCTGCTTAAAACAAGCAGGAATCGGACGTTTTCCATGGGGATTTACGATGTGAAGATGGCGGAGAGGGCGTCCGTCTATTTTATCGCATTTTCATACTTAATAATGCAGTGTATACACTGTATTTCGTCGTTACTATACCATTCCGTGTACCAGTTGAGCGGGAGTTGATGCGGCGGGCAGTTTACGTCTCGTTCAGAAGGTAGACGGTGATGCCCGTTGCTGGAACATGGCGCTAACAATAGCCGACAATAGCATCACCGACAGATCGTTTCCTTTGCAGCCAAAAGCAGGATTCATCGTACCGAATCCCACGCATCCCGGGATGCGGGACCAATCCAGACTACGCCGGTCGGCGGAAATCAGTTGGCGTCCGTTCATGGCGGTAACGACGATGGTGCGGTCGGCCGAGTCAGCCTGGATATCGGCCCACGTGCTGCCGCGGACACCGAGTGGGTTGGACTTTGCCGCCGTTGCGGCCAAATAACGCAGCCCCTGTTGATAAGACGCTTTGAGGCTCGTGGGGTACCTTCGGCGCCAATTTTTGCCATCGAACTCACAAATCGCCTCGTTGCAAGAATGCAAATTAGCCAGCGTGATGCCGGCTGCCACGAGCACCTTGCGCACTTTAGCGGCATTCGGTCTTGCCGGCATGAAGCCTTGAGCAGCACGTTGGCAGATTCACAATGGCAGACTTTGATCGTAAGTTTGCCATGTCGGCAACACGGCCGATGCCACAGCAAACGCAGCAACGTTTTTCCACCAACCGACTCTTCTCGGACACGTCCTGCCAAGAACAGACCCCGCGGTGGCGATGCGGCGCTAATGGCACGGAACCTGGTACGGTCGAGGGAATTTACGTAAATGCCGTCAATCAAGGGCGGTCCTGACCAGCGACCATCCCATGAGAGGCCCGTTATCTACATCACGGTGGTGGTGCCGTTTGCGAATGGCAATAGCCGCCGCCCAGAGCCCTGGAGACTCTAAGGCTTGGTTCGCAGGAGCTGAAACGGGCGCAGTCGCGCTCCCTTCGGGGAGTGCGCAACTCATCATCCACAGGGTCGCCTTCATCGCGAAGCGCAAACCCAGCCGCCATGCGGTGCTGTTGGCGCCGGCCATCACATTTGTTTGGCGGATTTGACCTCTCTATAATCGTCGCTGACCACCTGGTTGACTCTGTCAATAAAATCGAGCACAATCGGTACAAAGTACATCTTGAGTGTCAGCATATTTTTATCGTAATGATGCTAAGAGTGAAAATCAAATGCCTACTGACGTTGCGGATGGAGCGTCTCGCAACCTGCCGCTGTGCGCACGATGTTTGCGGTTGCATGGCCCCACCTTCTAAGCGTTTGAGATTGGCGCACCTGACACTCATGCCAAACTGATCCGGCCCGGGCCGGGATCCGGGGTCATACGCGAACTGGTAAGTTACGAAGGGCGGAGGGCTACTTGTGCAGAAAGCGCGTCATCGCGCCTTCTCCGTACATACACCGCAATGAGGTTAGAGGTGTCGAGATCAGGCCTCGAAGTTGAGATGGTGCTGCGCGGCGTCAGCCCGCTGGGCGCCTCACTGAAGCGCGCTCGGGCGGACTATGAAAACATAGCCCGGGGGCCCTTCGGTCAGTGGGATCCGCCACTGGATCGTGATCGGTATCACATCGCGGGGGATGAAACCGGCATCCCGGCAGCGGTACAAGTCATACAAGCTATGGAAGAAGTCGTCCGCTCGTTCGCCATGCTCCCGGCAAAGGGGTATGTCTGGGTGGCGCTTGAGTTGGGCGTAATGAGAAGCATCCGGGACAATCTTATCAACAAGGGAGAATGCCTGACGAGCAGATGGTGACGAGCGGTTACTGGAAGCTTGGCGCTTCGGATCATCCTGACGACGACGATGGGCAAAACCAACCCGCGACATTGAACCCGATACCGCACAAATGGAGGTAACTACTATGGCAACCAACAGCAGACTGCGCAGCGGAAGCGTAACCGCGCCCGAAACCGGGGTGACCGTTTACCAGGCGATCCACGATCGCCGCATGAACAACGATTTCTCGGACTACGTTCCCGACCGGGAGGCCTTGCAGCGGATGCTCGACGCCGCGGTGTGGGCGCCGAACCATCGTCTGACCAACCCCTGGCGGTTTTACGTCCTGGAGAAGGGGGGCGGGAAACGGGCCCAGGTGGCGCAGTTGGCCTATGACAACCAATTTGCCCGCACCGGCAATGAGGAAAATGCCGCAGGCAGTCGGCAACGGGTACTGGACGCCCCGGCGCTGGTCTACGTGTACAGCCTCCCCGGCGAAAACGAGGAGATGACCCAGGAGAACTACGCCGCCGCGTGTTGCGCCGTGCAGAACCTGCTCCTCGCCGCCGTGGCCGAGGGCCTGGCCGGCGACTGGAGCACCGGCAATGTCACCCGTCATCCGCAACTGGCGGAGACTCTGGGTGCTGAAGTCGACTGGACCATGGTGGGTGCATTGTTCATCGGACAGCCGACCCGGCCGTCCGCATCGGTGCGCACACCGGCCGACGAGGTCACGGCCTGGTTGGCGTAGAGCGCGCCGCAGAGTCTGTCGTCTCACAGTCGGATCCGGTCCGATACGGTACGGTATAATCCTGGCATATTATCTTGCCTTTGTCAGGAATCACCCGTGCCCCGTCCCCGAAGATCAGCATCCAATTCCGTCGCTCGAGACCGCAGGACCAACGGGTCCGACCGGCTATCCCCGGTGACGGAGAACTACCTGCTGTCGCTGTACAAAATGTGGGAGGTATCGGAATCTCCCACGCTTACCCAACTGGCGGAAGCGCTGCGGCAACTCCCGCCCACCGAGGGTCTGGGAACGTCGGTACCCTCGGTCGCCGGGATGTTGCGACGCATGCAGGAACAAGAGCTCATCGACGTCGGGGGCGATAAGAGAATCCGCCTGACCCAGCGGGGCATTTCCGAGGGAGAGAACATCGCTCAACGTCACCGGCTCGCCGAATGGATGGTGGTGAGTCTCCTGGAAATGGAGCTTCACGAGGCGCACGTCGAGGCCCACCAGCTTGAGCACGGCATGTCGGAAACCCTGGTGACCAAGCTGAAAGAGCGGCTCGGGAACCCCACTCACTCGCCCTTTGGATGGCCCATCCCCGGCAGTGGAGCAACGGAGTCAATGCCCGGCAGCGTTACGCTGGACAGCGCAGCCGCCGGGGTGCCGTACTCAGTTGACCGGGTGCCCGAGGAAAACCCGGAGCTGCTGAAGTTCCTGGCTGGAGCGCGCTTGGTGCCGTATCACCGCGTAACGCTGCTGGAGGCAATGCCGTACCTGGGCGTCATGCAGGTGGAGACCGAGGTGGACCGGGTATCCATCGGATACGACGTGGCGCGCCAGATAGTCGTCCGTCCCGACGAGCCTGAGTCATAAACTGAAAACGTCCCGTTCCAGCTCAGCCAGGTGATGAAAATCGATCCCGCGGGCTGGCTGAGATTCCCCGATCGGCTGGCAGGTGCACAGGTTGATGGCGCATCGATAGCCGCGTTTCGGGCCATCTTCGGGTTGCTCGGCGTCCTGGTTGTCGCGCGTTTTTTCGCCCACGGATGGATCGGCCCGCTGTACGTGGAGCCAGACCATCACTTCACTTACCTGGGGTTCGGTTGGGTGCGGCCGTGGCCCGGCTGGGGGATGCACGCGCATTTCGCTGCGCTGGGTGCACTCAGCGCCGGCATCGCCGTTGGGTTTCGGCCTCGGCTGTGCGCCGCCCTGTTCTGCGCCGGCTTCACCTATGTGGAGCTGCTAGACCGCACCACGTACCTGAACCACTACTACCTGATGAGCCTGGTGAGCTTTCTGCTGGCCGTCCTGCCCCAGCGCTACGGATCGGTTCCCTTTTGGGCGATATGGACGCTGCGGGCACAGATTGGGCTCGTCTACGTGTTCGCCGGGTTGGCCAAGCTGAACCCCGACTGGCTGTTTCACGCTCTGCCCATGCGCATCTGGCTGTACCAGCATGGCGATTTGCCGCTGATCGGCCCGCTGCTGCAGGAAACGTGGGTTGCCTACGCGATGAGCTGGGGCGGAGCGACGTTTGATCTGGCAATTGTTCCGGCGCTGTTGTGGCGACCCACCAGACCGTTCGCCTACGTCGCGCTGGTGGCGTTCCACCTGGCGACCTGGGTTCTGTTCCCGCAGCTCGGCGTGTTTCCGTGGCTGATGATCGGGCTGTCGCTGGTGTTCTTTAGCCCCGACTGGCCGCGCCATTTGTTCCCGTTTGTCATTGAGAGCGCAGCGTGGCAATCTCGCTGGAACCGCGGGCGTCGTCACGGCAGACTGGAATGCCACGTCGCGACGCTCCTCGCAATGACAAAGTGGGGGCGCCTGAGCGTGGCCGCCGCCCTGACCCTCTTCGCTGTCATCCAACTGGCGTTGCCCCTTCGCCACTACGCCTATCCCGGCAACGTACGCTGGAACGAGGAGGGTTACCGCTTCGCCTGGCGGGTGATGCTATCGGAAAAGGTCGGTTTCGTGCAGTACCGGGTGCTCGACCCCGAAACGGGCCAGTCCTGGCTGGTTGAACCGGACGAATACCTGACGCCGCTGCAGGTCGAGCGAATGTCGTTCCAGCCCGACATGATCCAGCAAACCGCCCGCATAATCGCCGACGATTTCGCGGAGCGCGGTCATGCGAGGGTCGTCGTGAACGCTGACGCCTTTGTCGCCTTCAACGGCCGGCCCAATACCCGGCTGATCGCCCCCGACGTGGACCTGGCTTCGGTACGGCCTGGCTTGAGCCCGAAAGCGTGGGTGCTCCGCTACGAGCCCGACGCGGCTGCGACCGAAAATAAACCGGAGGCGGGCAGGCCCTAACCGCCGTCGCCGTCCGTATCGGCGAACCCTACGGTCACGCCCAGCAGGCTAACCACCTCGGTGTTCAGCGCGCGCTGCAGTTCCTGCATCCGCTGGTGCGCCTGGCGCGCCGGCTCCGGGTCTGACACCACGGTCGTGTGCAGGGGTTCCCGCAACCCATCGATTGCCTCCAGCGCGGCGTTGAAATGCCCGCGCATGCGCTCGTCGGCCTCTTGGGAAACGCCCCGCACCAGCGCGCTGATGCCCAGAGATCTGTCCGTGCCCGCTCCCAGGTACGTGTCCTGCA
This sequence comes from Dehalococcoidia bacterium, assembly GCA_965207585.1. GTDB lineage: Bacteria > Chloroflexota > Dehalococcoidia > Lucifugimonadales > UBA3495 > Bin87. The sequence continues at coordinate 2,282,891 of CBDBMT010000003.1, forward strand.
TCCCCAGGGCCTGGTTGCGGAGGTCGGCGACGGCGTTGTGGCCGGCGCCGCCGGGGATGGCCGACGAGTCGGGCTGGCCGCCGTCCGCGCCTAGCGCCTTGCCCAGCCGCATGTCGTTGATGCTGCGGGTGATGAACACCGAGGTCCGCACCACCTCGTCAATCGCCTGCTGATCAACGAGAGCGACGCCGGCCGTACCCTTGAAATAGCCCGCGTATCCGCCGTTGTCTGAGCCGTCGCCCATCCAGTCAGCCAGAACGCCGGACATCTCATCCGCCACTACGTCGCCCAGGGCGGTCACGTACTGGCAACGTATGCCCTGTGGGTCTTCAAGAGACGCCAGAATCTTGTCATCTTCCCCGAAGATGACGTACTCGATGGCTCCCAGACCGCGCTGCGTGGAACCGAAAAATTCCCGCACGTCGTTGGCCGAAACCGATTCTCGCTTGGCCAACGTGGCCTCGATGCGCTCCGGGTCGACGGGCGACCAGTCGACGAGGATCCGGGAGCGCCGGTCCATGACCGGCCCGAACCACATTGATTGCGAACGCAGCCAGGGAGCGCGGGCCTCCCGCCAGGCCGTACGGGCAGTGTTCAGCGTGTCTGCGTTGGAGTTAGCGCACAATGCATCGAGGGCGTCGCGCAGTTCGCCCGTCTCGCCCGCAACTGCCGCGAAACGCGGCACGATCAGGTCGTCGGTCAGGCTGGCAATGACGTCTCGCGGGGAAGGGGGAGCCGCACTCGCGCAACCCATGACCAGCAGCGCCGCCACGAGCAGCGGCAGCAGGATTGTGATTCGTGCCGGCATCACAACGACTCCAGGAAACGCAGCAGCGCCTCCCGTTCATCGTAGGACATCTTTCGGAATTCCTCCCGGGCCTCTAATCCCTCGCCATCGTGCCACAGGATGGCCTCGGCGATGGTTCGGGCGCGCCCGTCGTGCAGGAGCCTGGTGTGGTTGTTCACGTTTTCGATCAATCCGATGCTCCACAAGGGCGGCGTGCGCCATTCCCGCCCGTTAGCCAGGAAATCAGGCCGGTTGTCGGCCAGTCCTTCGCCCATGTCGTGCAGCAGCAGATCGGTGTAGGGAAATATAACCTGGTTGGAGATCGCCGGAACCGGATGATCACCCGTGGTGTGGCTCGGAGTGTGGCAGGCGGCGCACCCCGCGTTCATGAACAACTCGGCTCCCTTCCGCACCTGCGGGTCGTCGGCATCCCGCATGGCCGGAACGGCCAGGGTCTGCTGGTAGAACACCACCTTGCCCAGCCGCTCCTCGCCGATTTCCGGCGAGCCGCCATTTGGAACCGACTGGCAATCCACCTGGTCAGCGGGGCAGTTTTCGTTTGCGAACAGGGGTGAGGTGATGCCGATGTCGCCGTGGAAGGCGCCGGCGATCTGCTGCTCGACCGTGGGCACGTTGGCCTTCCAGCCAAACCGGCCCAGACGGGCTTCCCCGTCGCGGACGCTCCACACCATGTTGGCTCGGCCAGATACCCCATCGCTGTCAGCATCGTCTGGATCAGCCAGGGCCAGGATGTTCGCCTCCGGTATCGCTTCCAGCAACCCCATCCCGAACACCGACGGAGCGATGCGCGGCGAGATCATAATCTCCGGGTGCATCGGTCCAAAGGCGAGATCGGAGAAGGAATACTCCGGCTGTAGGAGAATGTAAATCTTGCCGTCCTCGTAGGTTCCGTCCACCTCGCGATAGGTGATGATGAACCGGCCCTCCGGTGGCACGGTCAGTATTCCCCGGTCCTGGAGTTGGCCGCCGTACACCGGGTCGCCGACCGGCCCGCCCGTGGTTGAATCAACGCCCGGTATGCTGAGCCGGAACAGCAGGCCACGCTCCGGATCTTCGGCGTGGTCCGGCGGTTTGGCGCGTCCGTCCAGCGTGTGGCACGACGAGCAGGACTGGGCGTTGAACGTCGGACCCAGCCCGTCCCTTGCTTCCGTAGACGCCGGCGCGGTCACCCAGTTCTGGGTGAAGAAACTGTCGCCCACCTCGAAGACGCGACGCTCCCTGGTTAGTCAGGTTGGGCGCGGCAAGGCCAAACGAGTTCCGGTTGGTGGTGGCGATGGTGGTGTCGCCGCCGGGACGCGCCTGCAGCAGCGCGGTCACTTCCGCTTCGCTGGGGCCGGACCGGGCGTCCCGAATCAGGAACCACGCCAAGGTAGCAATCGCTGCCATGCCAATAATGGCGGTAAGGCCGTACCGCAGCAGTTCGGCCTTGCGAAAACTGGCGGTACGGCCGGTGAGCATGGGTACGGGCGGCAGCTAGACCGAGGTGTTGATGGTGAACCCGAAGGCCGCCGCGCCTTCAACTATGGTGTCGGCCTGTTTTTCCAGGGCCTCGATGGTGCTCAGCACCTGGGACCGGCCGAACGCGCTGTCCGGCGCGTCGTCGGTCAGATGCTGGTCGAAGGGGTCCGGGATGTTGCGGGCCAGGGTCACCGCCAAAGCGGTCTCGTTGACCAGGCGATCGGCCAGCGCCTCATTGTCGGCAGCGAACAGGTCGATGATGCCGGGCCCTACAACCACGCCGTAGTCGCCCGTCAGCACCATGCGCACTCCGGTGGCGTTGCCCACGATGTCGGCGACCGTGTTGTCGGAGAAGCAGGAGTGCTCATCCTCCCTGGGAGCGCTCCGAGTACGCCACAAACATCCGTTCACCAGCCAGTTCGCCCTTGCTGAGCGCGCCGGCGCCGGTGATGATGTCCACCAGGGTGTCGTCGACCGGCTTGGCCAGGAATTCGGCTCGGTAGTTGTTGCCTCCGGGAGCCCAGGCGTCCACCATATCTTGCAAGTGGCCGATCAAAGTGTCGGACGCGACGGCAAGGTACTGGGCGCGGCGGTCGGAGTTGTCGTTGGTGGTGAAGTCTTCGACAGGACGGTCGCCGGGGCCGCCGTCGTTCAGGTCCTGCCCCCAGAGCAGGAACTCGATGGCGTGCCAGCCGGTGGAGACGTTCTCCTCGCCGCCTTCCTCGTTCAGAGAAATGATCAGCTCAGCGTCGATGGTCGGATAGTCGTCGGGCATGTTGATGATGCCGGCCGTGGGGTTGCCCTCCACGTAGTCGATGTACGACTCGTCCATGGGCCAGGCGTTGATCAGACCCTCCTGCCCGTTCTCTTCGTTGTCGATGGGCCCGCCGTAGAACCGGAACACCTCGGTGGGTCCGTAGTCGTCACGAGCGCGGAGCCAGGCGCGCTTGGCCGCTTCCAGGCTGGCCGGGTTGGGGTCGGCGATGAAGGCATCGATGGCGGTATCCATGACCTTGGCCGAAGCCAGGCTCTGGGAGTAGAGGCCGTGTACGCCGTTGGCGTAGTGAGCGACCACTTCCACTTTGAGGGCATCCACGTCTACCTTCGGCTCTTCCATCATGACAACCTGCGGTTCGGCGGTTGGAGCGGAAGCCGACTCGCTGACGCAGGCCATCGCTCCCAGCGCCAGGCATAGCGCCAGACCCGGGATCGCAATCCAAGCACGTCGCAAATTCAGTTGCATCTGGATGTACCTCCGACACGGCCGATTAGTTGACCGTTTTCCAATGAAATTGTGGCCCTGCAAAACTTGCGTAACGTGACCGATGGCCAATATTTTGTATGACCTCATTTACAGTGTCAAGTATTACTTTGCCATATTTGCCTTTCCACGCAAACTATAAATCACTGTGGACTGGAAGATCAGGTTAATTTGCGCTAGGTAGCATGGATATCGATGGAGCATGATCCTGATCGTACCGATGACGACCCATGCAGTTCCCGGCATGGTATTGCGATGCGTCGCAGGCGCTCAGGCCAGCGACAACTTCCGTGTTGCCATGGCACAGTGGGCTTTCAGCTTGTCCATCGCCTCTCGGCTTCTGTGCCTCCGGGCGAGATTTTGTTCCTTCGGCAAACTGCTGATCGTTCGACAGGCCGTTAGGGCGCAGATCGCATTGTCCAAAGTGGCGCCAAAATCAGTCGTTTGTTGGTATTGACATATATTTTCGTATAGACTAATTTAAGCGCGCCATGTACACAACCACGGACGTAGTGGCAGGCTGATTTGAAAAACATCGGTTGGTTGCTATAGCGGCGGCAATCTTCCGGTAATCCGCCCCTCTCGGGCAGCCGGCCTTGTCGGATCCCTCCTCCCGGCAAGGCCGCATTTTTGAAGCAGGCAGCAATGCCCAGCAAAAAGGGGAAGGCTCACGGAAAGCGCGGAGTACCATGCGGCGGTTGACAGATACTAAAAGCGCAGCCATCTCAAGTCCGGATTTTCCTGGCGCAAATGATCAGACCCGGTGGCTGCCCGCCAATGGAAAGCGCTCGCGCATCCTGGTCGGACTGGCCCTGACGATTGCCGTCGGTCTCCTGGTGTGGTGGCTGGCGGACTGGGCCGAACTGGCCGGTTCGGTGGTAACGCTGACCCAGAGACCCGAATTGCTCGGCGCGCTTCTGGTCAGTTACACGGCGGCATTTGCGGTGCGGGCAGTGGCCTGGCAGCAACTGATGAGGACCCGGACCGGGGTGTTTGGGCTGTTCAACTGCCTGCAGGCCGCGCTCCTCGCCAACCACCTGCTCCCCTTCAAGCTGGGCGAGGCGGCTCGCCCATTGCTGGCATCCCGTCGGGGGGTGCCACTCAGCGAAGCAGCGGCGACCACCGCTGTTGCCCGGCTGCTGGACTTCAGCTGCCTAATCCTGATCGCGGCAGTGTGCGGGGCGTTGGTCAATACGCTGGACGGAAGGATGGATTGGCTGAGAAGCCTGGCCATCCCCATAGTCGTGGTACTTGCTACCGGGGCCGCGCTGATGGCTCTGCCCTATCGGACGCTGGATCGCATCGCGCCGCCGTTGCTGCGCGGAAGCCTGGACGGCCTGCGCACCCAGTTGGCCCGGATTTCCGCAGGCCGCGTTATTAGCGCCATCGCCTGGACCCTGCCCAGCTGGATCCTGGAGGCGGGGGTGCTGCTGGTGGCCGCGCAGGCGTTGGGAGTGGAATTATCGGTTCCGGCCCTGATCGGTGTCACGGCATTCACCATCCTGTTCCAGGTTTTTCATATCACGCCCGGCGGCATCGGAGTTTATGAAGCGAGCATGACCGGCGCGCTGTATGCACTGGGCATCCCCTGGGAGCAGGGCCTGGCGTTGGCGGTCCTGACCCACGGCCTCAAGTTCGCCTACTCATACACCGTCGCGGCGGCGTTCACGTTGGTGGCGGTGCGGGACGCGATCCCAATCAAGGGCCTGGGCGCGCTTCGCGGTTCGTCCGAGGGAGACAAGCACGCCTCCCGGTTCGAGATATTCGCGGCCCGCGCCTGGAATGTCCTCAACGAGGGCAAGCCCTTCACCCCGGTGTTCACCCTGGGGATCCTGGGGCTGTTGAGCATTCCCCACCTCGCCGACGGGGGCTATTGGCTCCGGGCCGGCCTCGCCCTGCTGGCGCTGGCGCCGCTGTTCGTAATCTTTTACCGATTCGACTTTCCGCTGAAGCTGCGGATCGCCCTGTGGGTGTATCTGGGCATTTTCCTGGCGGCCTTCCGGTTCTACGACGCGATCGCTGCGGGCCTGATCCTGGGGGTATATCTCACCTTCACCATCGTCCTGTGGGGCACCATCTACTACCACCTGCGCATCGGAACGTCGTGGTTCAACTTCACTCGCTTCTGGCGGCTGGTGCTGGAGAACCCGGACCCCACCAGCGGCAACTTCCTGGAGCAGATACCCAAGCTGACGATCCTGGTGCTGGCCTTCCAGATGCTGGTGACCGAACCCACGGTTTGGACTTTCGTGGCGGTGGAGGGTTTCACGCTGGGTCTGGCGATAACCGCCCTGCTGCTGCATCAATGGTTCTTCACGTGGCCGCCGGCGCCCTCGCTGGTGCCGACCCGACTTCGGGCAACCGATGGCAAGCGGATCTCGCGCCGCTTCATCACCATCGTCATCGACGGCTGCCGGTTCGACCGCCTCGAGGAGGCCGACACCCCTTTCATCGACAGGCTGCGGCGAGAGGGCGTGGACTACATCGATACGTCAACCGTGTATCCAGCCCGCACCGTCACCGGGTTCAGTTCCATGTTCACCGGCGCGCCACCCCGTGTCCACGGCATGTCCAGCAACTTCGTGCCCAGCCTGGGCGTCAAGTGCGAGACCATATTCGACGCGCTCCGTGCCGGGGGATTGACCGGCAAGCTGGTGGGCATCGCCCACCTGGTGGATGCCTTCGGCGAGACCGACGTCGAAACCGTTACCGCCGTTACCAACAACGACGAGATCGACGATGCCCTGAAAGCACGGGCCAAGGCGGTTATCCAACGGGACGACCCCGACCTGATCGTCCTGCAGTTGCTCAGCGTGGACCAGACCGGCCACGCCCGGGGCAGTTACAACTCCGAGTACCTGGCCAAGATCGAGGACAGTGACCGCCACATCGAGGACTTCGTGGGGTGGTGCGATTCCATCGGCTACCTGGAAGGAGCCACGGTCATCATCACCGCCGACCACGGGCAGGGCATCGGCATCGGCGGGCACGGCCACATGGGCCCGACGGAGCGGTATGTGCCCTGCATCATGTGGGGCGAGGGTGTGGAGTTGCAGGGCGAAATTGACGACCCCAAGTCGGTAATGGACGTGACCGCCACCATCTCCTACTACCTCGGCGTCGAACCGCCGGCCCAGTCGGTGGGCCAGGTTCTCGGGGTACCTGACAAGGACGAATCCTCCCGCCCGGTAGCGGTCATCGTCCCCGCCTACAACGAGGCGGAGAACCTGCCGGCCACCCTGGCCCGCATACCTCGGAATGATCGGCCCGATCTTAAGGTGATCGTGGTGGACGACGGTTCATCCGATGAGACAGCTGACATCGCTCAACAAAACGGCGCCGACGTGGTCGTTTCTCACCAGCGCAACCGGGGCCTGGGCGCTGCTCTGCGGAGCGGCCTCGCCGCCGCGAATGAATTGGACGCACGCGCCGCAGTGTACGTGGACGCCGACGGCGAATATCCGCCGGAACAGATCCCCGACCTGCTGGCGCCCATCGAATCCGGAGAAGCCGACTACGTCCTTGGCTCGCGTTACCTGGAAACCAGTCCGGATCAGCGGGTTTTCCGACGCATCGGCAACTTCGCCTTCACTGCGGCGCTCAACCTTGCCGCTGGCCGTCGCATCACCGACGGGCAGACCGGTTTCCGCGCGTTCTCCCGCCGGGCATTGGAGTGCGCCGAGATCATCCACGATTACAACTACGCCCAGGTGCTGACCCTCGATCTGCTGAAGAAGGGTATGCGGATGCGGGAAGTTCCCGTTTCGTATCAACGGCGCACCAGGGGCAGTTCATTCATCGGGCCCAAGTATCTCTGGCGTGTCCCCACCGGGATGCTCCGGGAGATGCTGAGCAGATAAACGCTCAGGAAACCCATCAAGGAGGATGACGAACGTGCGTTATCACATCGGGAAGTGGGGTGTACTGCCCCGCCGACACTATTGGATTGCGGGCCTCGCGTTGACGGTACTGCTCGCCCTCGCGTTAGGTTGCCAACCCCAGCCTCCGGCGCCGGCGCCCGCCCCGGATACCAGCGCAGTGGAAGCAGCGGCGGCCCAGGCGGCCCAGGCCGCGGATTCTGCCGCTTCCGAGGCGCGATCTGCTGCGTCCGCAGCCCAGGAGGCTCAGGTTGCCGCGATGCGCGCCGCTCAGGCCGCCGAAGAGGCGGCTCGCCGCGGTGAGGACCGTCCCACCATCGAAGTGATTGGCAGCGGTTCTGGCGGCACCGGCACCGGCACAGGTACCGGGACCGGAACGGGAACTGGTACAGGCACCGGGACCGGCACGCACACCGGATCGGGCACGGGTACCGGTACGGGGACCCATACGCCTACCGGCACTGGAACTGGAACTGGTACCCACACCGGTTCGGCGTCAGGCACTGCCACCGGCGCAACCAACGTAGTGGCGGAGGGTGGGCTGTATATTCCCACCTACCAACGATACGAGACTAACCTGAGGGAACCCAGCCCGTCCGACGGATACTACTATCCCACCACCAACCGGGAGCATTATCAGAAGATTCCCTCGGACTACCAGGAGATCGCCAAGCTCACCAACGTCATCAAGGAAGGCAAGCCCTTCCCGGCCGGCGAGATCTGGCTAGTGTACGAGGCCGGACTGCACACCCGCCTGGGCGTCCGCAGCAAGAGCCTCCGGAGCTTCGCCGTGGACCCCGAACGGGCCCAGGAATTCCCCCTGGCCGCCGAGTTCTATGACTCCGACACCTTCCTCGACGACCCTATTGAGAACGTGGTACGCGGGCGCAGGGAAGCGGCGGATTACTCCGACGCCCAACGGCGCCAGGCCATCAACAAGGGCATGCTTCGCATCATGTACCACTGGTCCAAGCACTACGTCATCGGCGGTTGCGCGGACCTGGATTCGGGCGACGTTGACGAAGGTTGGGGCATCTACGTCGGCTTGCCGGGCGAAAACGGGGATTACCCCAACTCGCTGTCGGCTCTGGCGCGGAATCGCGAAGGCAACTTTGGACGGGAAGGCACTATCGACATCCCGCTGAGGGAAGCATTTGAACGGGTGCGTCAGGCCGCCGACAGAGGCGACCGGGCGGCTTGCGACGCTGCGGCCGATGAAGTGTTCTCGCGCTACAACGCCCTGTTCTACCTGGCCACGGTACGGTACATCGGCCGGGTTGCGGATGACGCGGCGGCCGGCAACCGCGACGCCCTGGGAACCCACCAGGTTGAAGCCCTGGCGTTCTACCAGCCCATCCAGCCCGATGTAGCCAAGGCCGACCCGTCGGCTGACGAGACGATCATGGCCTACCTCACCGCCGAAGGGAGCGCCGTCACGCCCGCGTCCCGCGACGCGGCGCTGGCTGCCCTGAACGGGACTGCTTCGGCGCTGATGCTGAACCGGAGTGACCTCATAACCCGGTACACCGACGATACCGGCGACGGGCCGGGCGCCGGTTTGACTCCCTCCGTCGGCTCGATAGACCTCTCCAGCAGTCGGTTCGTCCCGGTGGGCCTCCCCCACGAGACCGACCGGAGCGTTCCCAGTCCCTCTGACGGTTACTACCACGCCACCACCAACCGCGAGCATTATCAAAAGATCCCCTCGGATTACCAGGAGATCGCGGCGTTGACCAACGTCATCAAGGAAGGCAAGCCCTTCCCGGCGGGCGAGATCTGGCTGGTATACGAGGTTGGAGAGCACACCCGCATCGGCGTCCGCAGCAAGAGCCTCCGGTTCTTTGCCATCGACCCCGAACGGCATAAGGAATACCCCCTGGCCGCCGAGTTCTACGGCTCCGACACTTTCCTAGATGATCCCATCGAGAACGTGATACGCGGGCGCAGAGAAGCGGCGGATTACACCGGCGCCCAGAAGCGCCAGGCCATCAACAAAGGAATCCTCAGGATCATGTATCACTGGTCCAAGCACTATGTCATCGGCGGCTGCGCGGACCTGGATTCGGGCGACGTTGATGAGGGCTGGGGTATCTACGTCGGCTTGCCGGGTGACGACGGGAGCTATCCCTACTCATTGTCCAAGTTGGCGCGCAGCCGCGAGGGCAATTTCGGACGGGAAGGCACCATTGACATTCCGCTCCGCGAAGCCTTCGAGCGTGTGAGGCAGGCCGCCGAAAACGGCGACGCCGCCGCGTGCGACGCTGCTGCCCAGGAAGTGTTCTCCCGCTTCAACGCCATCTTCTACCTGGCCACCGTCAGGTACATCGGCGTCTCCCAGGCGGACGTGGCGGAGGGCAAGGACCCGGGGACCCACCAGGTGGAAGCCCTGGCGTTCTACCAGTCCATCCAGCCCGAGGTCGCGGCGGCCGATCGGTCGGTTGACGAGACCATCATGGCCTACGTCACTGCCGACCCGAGCGATATCACCATCTCGTCTCGCGACGAAGCGCTCGATGCCCTCAACAGCGTCGCGTCGGCGCTCTTGTTGACCGATGCTGACCTTATAACCAGCTACTGATGATAGACTCGTCAGCCCACAACAGGAGAATCCAAGCATGAACAGACTGTCTCGCCGAGGCAATTGGGCTTTGTGGTGGACAGCCGGTTTGTTGCTGTCGGTGATCGCGCTGGCAGCATGCGGCGGGGGTGATGCGCCACCTCCGCCCGTACCCACGTCGCCACCTCCGGCGACCGCCGGTTCAAGTGTCTCGACAACAGCAGCCCAGACCCCAACCAACGTCCCGGTTCTGCCGACCCTCCCGCCCACGCGGGACCGGGACCGCACCCTCACCGTCTATTCCGGCCGTTCGCAGACCTTGGTGCACCCGTTGCTGTTGGCCTTCGGCGAGCAGACCGGAATTGACATCCGCGTCAAGTACGCCGCCAGCGCGTCCACGGCAGCGACGCTCCTGGAAGAGGGCGACAACACGCCGGCCGACGTGGTGTTCATGCAGGAGCCCGGCTCGCTGGGCATCCTGGCCGACTCGGGAATGCTGTCCCCGATACCACAGGCTGCGCTGGACAAGGTGGACCCCCGGTTCCGTTCACCCGCCGGCCTCTGGATCGGCACGTCGGGCCGGGCCCGCACCATCATCTACAACACCGACGCCATCGACCCGGAAACCGATCTGCCGCCCTCCATCCTGGACTTCACCCAGCCGGAATGGAGAGGCCGGGTTGGCTGGGCCCCCCGTAACGGCTCCTTTCAGGCTTTCGTCACGGCCCTGCGTCTCACCATCGGCGAGGACGCGGCGCGCGACTGGCTGATCGGTATGCGAGACAACGACGCGGTGGACTACCCCAGCAACACGACCATTGTGACCGCCGCCGCGGCCGGCGAAGTGGACGTTGGGTTCGTCAACCATTATTACCTCGAGCGGTTCCTGGAGGAACACGGCGAAGGGTTCGGCGCGCGCAACCACTACATCGGCAACGGCGATCCCGGCGCGTTGGTTCTGGTGGCCGGCGTGGGCATCCTGGATGCATCCGAGAACAAGGACATTGCCGTGGAGTTCGTGGACTTCCTGCTTGGGGAGCCCGCGCAGACCTACTTCGCCCAGCAGATCAAGGAGTACCCGGTGTCCGCCGGAGTCGAGCCGGTCGGCGATCTACCTCCCATGGAGTCCCTGGACCCACCGGACGTGGACCTTGGCAACCTCAACGACCTCGAGGGCACGCTCGAAATGCTGCGTGAGACCGACGTTCTGCCGTAATGACGGGTACGGTTCTCGGTAACTCACGCCGATACTTGCGCGACAAAGTAGGGGCGACCGGCCGGTCGCCCCTACTTTACGCGTCGGCGCTTTTCCTATTGCTTTCAGTCGCCTACGCGTTCTCGATTGACATCCGGGCCAGCCGGGGGGCGTTCATCACCGGAGACGAACCCTTCTACCTCGTCACCACCCAGAGCCTGTTGTCCGACGGCGACCTGGATCTCAGTAATCAGTACGCGACGCAGTCCTACAAGTCCTTCTTCGACCACGCCGACGGTCTCTGGTACCAGTCGACGCCCACGGCGGACGGACGTGTGCTCAGCCCCCACAACCCGGGGCTGTCCGTGCTGGTGATCCCCGGTTTCGCGCTGGCGGGACTGCGTGGCGTCCAGGTGCAGCTGGTCCTGATGGCGGCAGCGGCCATGGCTTTAGCCTTTGTGCTCGCGGACCGCCTGACCGGACACCGTGTCGCCTGCTGGTTGCTCGCGTTGGGAGTCGGGTTGACGGCGACGTCGTTCATCTATTCGTCGGAAATCTACCCGGAGTTCCCGTCGGCCTTGGCTCTGGTCGTCGGGCTGCTGATCGCCACCCGCCGCGAAACCCCGGGTTGGCGCGACGCGCTTTGCCTGGCCGTCGCACTGACCGCCATGTGCTGGCTCGGTTCCAAATACGCGGCATTGGTGGCGCCGGTTGCGCTGTATTTCGTGCTCCGGGCCGACCGGCGCGGGCAGATTGCCCTGGTGGCCACGGGAACCGCGTCCGCGGCGCTGTTCAGCTGGTTCCACCTGCACGTCTACGGTGGCCTGACACCCTACGGGGTCAACGTAGTGTACACCGAGTGGAGCACCGCCCAGATTTTCGGGGACCACCTGGGGTTTTCCGAACGCTACTATCGGCTCTGGGGCCTGGTCATTGACCGGCGATTCGGGATCGGGCGCTGGGCTCCGCTGCTGCTGGCAGCGATCCCGGCGCTGCTTCTGCTCGTCACCAATTCATGGGAGCAGCGCTTGGTCTTCATTCTGATACTGATCCAGCTGGTGATCGCCAGCTTCGTGGCCATCACCATGATGGGATGGTGGTTCCCCGGCCGAACCATGTTGACGGTTCTGCCCCTCTTTGTCGTTCCGCTGGCGTGCCTGGCAGCGCGCTCCGGGACTTTCGCGAGGATGTTCCTCGCAGCGTTGGGGGCCTACACACTCACCATCACCGCCGGTCTGGCGGTTGCCGGGCGCACGGGCGAAATTGCCATCGCGGTGGATCCGTTCGACATGACCTTCGTGCCCTTTCAGGCCATCGCCGGTCTGTTCCCTCTGTACACCTGGTGGACGGCAGAAACCTGGCAGCTGACCTATCTGTGGTGGGCGCTGTTGATCGTTTCGGCGGTGGCGGTCACGTGGCCGGAAACCTGCAACGTCGGGCGAGGACTAGCCGACAAGTTCCGCGATACCGTCGGCAAACGCGACCCTGGGCTCCCACCCGATGAGTGATTGGGCGTGCGAGCAATCGGCGGCCTTGCGGGCTTCCTCAAACTCCCGACGGGGATTGGGCACGATGTGCTGCACCGGCCCGCCTATGGCGGCGGCGATTTCGTTAACCGACGTTTCCTGTCCGGTGCCGATGTTCAGCGCGATATGCTCACCAGCAGGCAGTTCTGCGGTGGCCGCCAGTATGTTCGCTTCAACCACGTCGGACACGTGAGTATAGGAACGGGTCTGCTCGCCGTCGCCGTATACGGTCAGGGGGTTGCCCTCCCGCCGCATTTTGAGAAAGCGCGGTATCACCAGCGAATATGCACCCTCGGATGGTTGCCCGGGTCCGTACACGTTGAAGTAACGCAGGGAGACAGCCGTCATGCCGAACAGGCGCGCAAAGAGGCCCGCGTACTGCTCGCCCATCAGCTTTTGCAGCGCGTATGGCGATTTCGGGTTTGGCGCCATGTCCTCGCGCATCAGGTGCGAGGACTGGTCGCCGTACACGCTGGACGACGACGAGTTGATGACCCGGCTTACGCCGTTGATCTGCGCGGCGCGCAGCACGTTCAGCGTCCCAGTCACGTTGACCGCGTGAGTGCCCACCGGGTCGGCAACGGATCGCTCGATGCGAGCCCACGCCGCCGTGTGAAAAACCACCTCAGCCCCCTCCGTTGCGGTTTCCAGCGCGTCCGCGTCCGTTACGGAACAATAGAGCGGTTCCGCCGACGGATTGAGCCCCTCCAGGTTGCCGGTGGACAGATCGTCCAGCACGACGACCTGATGGCCATCGTTTACCAGGCGGTCAACCAGGTGCGTGCCGATGAATCCGCACCCGCCCGTCACGACGCATTTCATGACGCGGTTGCATCCTTGCCGTGGGAACTGTGTTCGCCAGAGGATCTAAAACCGGGTGCCGCCGGCCGGCCCACGCCAACATATTCAAAACCGGAACACGTCATCTGGGCCTGGTCCAGTGCGTTCCTGCCGTCGAACAGGAACCGAGGCGGACGCATCCTGCCGGCGATGTCCGCCCAGTCCGCGCCCACAATCTGGTCCCATTCGGTCATCAGGACGACCACCTGTGCGCCACTGGTCGCTGCAACCGGGTCCCTCGCCAGTTCTACCGAGGGCGGCAGATGGGGTTGTGCATTCGACATCGCTTCCGGATCGTAGGCGACCACCGACGCGCCATCACCGGAGAGCGCGCGGATCAACTCCAACGCCGGAGCCTCCCGAACATCGTCGGTGCCCGGTTTGAAAGCCAGACCGAGCACGGCCACGCGAAGGCCCGATATCGCCGTGCCGAACCTTTCGCGGATCGCGCGGCGCGGCATTAGCCTCTGCCGTTGGTTCACCGCGATCACCGCGCGCAGGATCTCGGCGTCCACGCCGGTGGCCATCGCCAGGTGGTCCAACGCGCCCACGTCCTTGGGGAAACATGAGCCACCGTAGCCGACGCCGGCGTGGATTTTGCTCCCCGTTCGCGGGTCCATGGCTACGCCTGCGCTGACGTCGTCGATTGATGCTCCAACTTGCTCGCATAAGGCGGCGATTTCGTTCATGAAGGATATCCGCGTTGCCAGCAAAGCGTTGCTAGCGTATTTCACCATCTCCGCGCTGGTGATGTCGGTGATCATCCAGGTAGCGTCGATGGATTCGTACACAGCCCGGATTGCATCGATGGTCGCCGCACTCCCCCCCTCGGTCCCGACCACAATCCGGTCAGGATGCTGCCAGTCCTCAATTGACCTGCCCTCACGCAGGAATTCCGGGTTGGAAACGTAACTCGACCTCAGCATCCGCAGGTCGCCAGACAAAAATCGCCGCCCGGCGCCGGGTGGGACCGTGCTCTTCATCACTACTGCGCTCTGCCGGAGCCATCTTCCCTTGACCCATGCCAATGCGGACTCCACCTGCCGTAGGTCTGCCGCTCCGCCAGCGCCTGGAGGGGTGCCCGTGGCAACCATCGCCACTTCGCCGAGAGGCTCGGTAAAGTCCGAGGGCTGACAGAATCTGAGGTGTTCCAACGCGACTGCTGCCTCCGTCATCTCCTGCAGGCCGGGTTCGCAGAAGGGAACTACTCCCGACCCGAGGCGCCGGACGCGCTCCGGGTCTGTGTCAACGCCGGTTACATCGTGACCCGCGTGCGCGAGGCAGGCCGCCGCCACTGTTCCCACGTGGCCCAACCCGATTACCGTCACTCTCAATCCAATTACCTCCGCGATGCCGGAACGCCGACCTTGGTGGCGCGTATCCGGAGATTATGGTCGGTCCTTTGCTTGCTTTGAATCACACCGCGTTGGACGGGCTTTGGGAACGGTCCGCCGACCTGGGTTTGAAGGGGTTTCCGCAATGACGTTCCATTCCATCGTCGTGCGAAGCCGTGTAGAACCGTTGACGGCACCTCCGGCAGTAGCGTTCTCTCACCACCGTCGCCCCCGCCTGCGGTGTCGGCTGACGATGTTGTTGGCGCCCAGACATCGGGGACACGTTTGCCTTTGGGTACCCGGCATCGCGTCACTTTCCATCTCGCGGATCGGCAGCGACGTCCAGTGTCGGGTGGCCGTAACGACGCACGAAATGTTTTTCCACCCGTCCCGTCGCCAACATCGCGCCGATCAACAGCAGCCAGACGAAGAACACGCCGCCGATGATTGGGTGGGCCAGCGTCGCCGCATCCAGCCAGATGAACTGCATCGCGACGCCCAGGATTGCCGAGGCGGGCGAAACCTTTCGCAGCGTGCCTCCTACCTGCCACTGGAACCAAGCGGCGACGACCAGCGCCAACCCCGCAAACGTGAACCCGACCTTGCCGGATATCCAGCGCAGATTGTCCATGGCGACAACTCCGCCGAGGCCCGTCCCGGAGGCAGCGGCCGATTCTACCTGCGCCGCGATTAGCAGGACACAAACGCCGGATGCGACGGTGCAGAGGCCAGAAACGACGAACAGGTAAGGCACCCATGGCGTAGCCCAGCGGTCCCTTATGATCCAGGTGCGCAACAGGAACCCGCCGGCCGCCAGCAAGGTCAGGCCCGAGACCAGGCGGGCCGCGCCGAACAGGCCGTAAAGGCCACGGTTCTCCGCCACCGCCATTAGCGACTCGGCAAGCGTTGCCTGGTCCGCATCCGAGGCAACCCTGCCGTACACCATGACCGCCGTCGCGATCGCGATGATCAGAAGGAGGACGCCGCCAAAACGGGCCATTCGGTCGGGCGTCGCGCCCAGGGCTGGTGTTTGGGTTTCGACCATATCCGACATTTCTGCAACCTCAGGCCAGTTCGATCGCTTCTAATCGAGGGACGCGATGTACTCCACCATTGCCAGCAGTTCTGCATCGTTGAAAAACACCTTGGGCATCGCGCCGGTGAAGTAACCATCGACGATTTTCGCATCTGGCTGCTTTATGGACTCAAGCAGGTATTCCTCGTCTGCGATAGCCGTAGCTCCCCCTTTGAGCTGGCGCGTGAGCCCGAATAAACCCTTGAGAGTGGGAGCCGAAGATGCCTGGCCGTCGATGGTGTGGCATCCCAGGCAGTTGTTGCGCTCGACCAGGCGCTTGCCCCGCGAAATCAGCTGGGCGGCGTCAAGGGTTGGCGACGGCGACGGGTCAAGGGGAATCTCGGTAGGTTCCGGTGTTACAGCCGGATTTGTTGGAACCTGGGTCGGAGTGGCGGTTAGGGAAGGCTTTGGCGTTGGAGGCCGATTCGATGTGGCCGTGGCCGGTGCTCGCGTAAGCGTCTGAGTCAGGGAGACGCGAGGCGTGGCGAAGGGACGAGTTGCCAGCGCGGCTGTGGCGGAGGAGTTTTCGGTTACCTCTCGCTGCTCCACAACGGGCTCGCTCATCTGCGGGTCCGCGCCGGATGCGCCGCCGCACGCTGTCAGCAATGACAACATCGCCACGTACGCTACGCCGATTGTGCGGCGCATACTCTGAATCCTTCCGTGGCTCCCTGGCCTCGCCCGGCCTTCATCCGACGGAGCCGCCGGATGATTTCGCCTACAGGGATGCTGTGAGAACTGCGCCGACCGGCAGCGGAGACTGCCTCGGTGGGGCGGCGAGTTGGCCTGCCGGCGTCCACATCAGGCGTGAGCATCGACGACACGCCCTCTCGTCCGAATGGATCCAATTGACGTCACCTGCAGGATGCCATCGGGGCTGGTCAACACGGTTGCCTTCACGCCGTAAACGTCGCTCAGCATCTCCGGAGTGAGCACCTGGTTCCCCGTTCCCGAGACGTAAACGGTGCCCTTGTCCATCACCACAAAACGGGACGCATACCTTGCCGCCAGGTTCAGGTCATGCAGGGAGATGAGAGTGATAATTCCCCGCTGCGCCGTGATCTGCTGGATAAGCTCGAGAACCTCCAATTGACGCTGGAGGTCGAGGCTGCTGGTGGGTTCATCCATGAGCAGGACGTGGGGTTCACGCACCAGCGCCTGGGCTATGGACACGATCTGTTTTTGCCCGCCGCTTAACTCATTGAGGAAGCGGGTGGACAGATCCTCGACGTCCAAATTCACCAGGATCTGGGCAACGGCCTCGAGGTCTTCTTCGCTGACGCGCCAGGACATGGAGTGTTTCCTGGCCAGGAGCACCGCTTCGAAAACGGTAAGTACGGCGTTGACCGGGCTCTCCTGGGGCAGATAGCCAACCTTCCGGGTGATTTCCTCCCGGCTGTGCTGTCGGACGTCCCTGCCGTCCAGCAGAATCGAACCTTCGGGTTTGAGCAGGCCGGCAATGCATTTGAAGAGCGTGGTCTTGCCCGCAGCGTTAGGGCCGATGGTTGCGGTAATTTTGCCGGGGTCGATCCCGTCGATGGTTACCCCGTCCAGGACCGTCGCGGTCCCGTAGCTGAAGCGAACGTCTTCCACTGACAGATTCATGACCAGAGCTGCCTCCTCTTGGCGAGAATCAGGCTCAAGAAGAACGGCACCCCGACCAGCGACGTGATGATCCCGATAGGGAAAATCGCCCCC
Source organism: Dehalococcoidia bacterium (assembly GCA_965207585.1). Classification (GTDB taxonomy): domain Bacteria; phylum Chloroflexota; class Dehalococcoidia; order Lucifugimonadales; family UBA3495; genus Bin87. Next base: position 2,300,521 of record CBDBMT010000003.1, read on the forward strand.
GGCGTAATCATCTTGCTGACGATAGAGGCTGCCGAGAGCAGGATCGCGCCGCATATGGCCGACATGGGAAGGAAGAACCGCTGATCCTCGCCCACCAGCATCCGCGCCACGTGCGGCCCAACCAATCCGACGAATCCGATGGTGCCTACAAACGCCACGGCTGCGGCAGCCAGGACCGACACTGAAATGAGCACTTGCAAGCGCAACTTGCGCGCGTTGATCCCCAGGCTGTGCGCCTTGTCGTCGCCCAGCCTGAGAGCGGTGAGTGTCCATACGTGCTTGACAAACAGAGGCGTGGTGACCAACAGCACTAGCGCGGCGATGCCGATTTTGGGCCAGGTGGCCTTTACCAGGCTGCCGAGAGTCCAGAACACCACTTGCTGCAAAGCCTGTTCGGAGGCGATGTACTCCATCAGAGCCAGGAGGGAGCTGAACATGAACACCAGGGCTATCCCCAGGAGCACCATCGTCTCGACGGTGACTCCTCTCAGTCCGCTCAAGACGAAGATGGTCATGGAGGCGATCATCGCGAAGACGAAAGCATTGGCGGAAACCAGAAAAATGCCGGCAAACGGGATGATGCTCAGTCCCAGCACCAGCGCGAGGGCCGCTCCGAAACCCGCGGCCGCGGATATTCCCAACGTGAATGGGCTGGCCAGGGGGTTATTGAGTATGGTCTGCATCTCCGCGCCCGCGATGGACAGGGCCGCGCCGACCAGTACCGCCATCAGCGCGATGGGCATCCGGATGTCCCAAACGATGACCCTAGTCGTAAGCTCGGCGGAGCCGGGCATGAACATCGTCGAGACGACTTCCCAAAGGCTGAGGCGAGCGGGTCCCAGGGATATGTCCAGTACCAGCGTGCATCCGAGCACTATGGTGAGACCCACCATGATCAGATATTTCCGGCCGGTTATCTGACGGTAAATCTGCCGACCCCTGGCTGCGGTTATCTCACCGGCCGCCGGTTGCAGGGCCTGTTGGTCTGCGTTCATGTCGCACCTTTTCGCCAGTCGCGTCTGGCAGGCTGTCGGCTTGAAGTTAATGCCTCGGTTTCAATGAGGCGCCCGCGCTGTTGGGGGACGCAGCGGTATCGGGCGCCTCACTACCCTGGTGGGCAGGGGGCTGACGGCTCCTTTACTCTGCGGAAGACACGAAAAAGGTTCCGCTATAGCTGATGGGCAGGAACCGGTCATGGAACTCCGCGAAATTGGCCACCGGGTCCATGTCCGAGAATTCCTCCGGATAGAACCATTTGGCGAACTGCTGAAGGATCGCGAAGTTGTAAGGCGAGTTGTAGAACTGGTGCCACACCGCGTGATGCCGGCCATCTTTCAAGGCCCGCATTTCGGTCCATCCCGGGCGCTTTTCACCGAGCGCCTTCAGCCTCATCCGGGCATCCTCCGGATCGGTGAAATAGCCCATGCTGACGAAGTCGCCTTCCGGGTTGTAGGTGAACCAATTGGATCCGGTGGCAATGATGACGTCGGGATCGGATACAAAAATCTGCTCGGCGTTCAGGGTTCCGGACGCTCCGGGAAGCAGGTCGCTACCGAGGTTGACACCGCCGGCGCGCTCAATCATCAACCCCAGGTTGGCGCTGGCGTAGGTACGGCAGCAGTCCGCCGCGCTCTGGATGCCGGCCGCCCGGTCCAACAGCACCAGGGGTTTTTCTGCCTCAACGCTTTCGATGACGGAATAAACCTTGTTGACCTGCTGGAGGTAGAAGTCGACGATCTCCTGTGCGCGCTCTTCCTCGCCGAACAGGCGCCCCAACAAGATGGTGCTGGGAACGGTGTTTTCCAGCGGGAACTGGCGATAGTCAATGACGACCACGGGTATCCCGACCGCGGTCAGTTGGTCGATCATGCCTGATTCCCTTGCTCTATCCAGGCCGCCCAGGTTCAGGGTAACCACATCGGTGTCCAGGGAGATGGCTTTTTCCACGCTGAAGTCGCCGCTGTAGGGGCTCCCAAATTCGGGTATGTCCGCCACTTAGGGTATCGCTCAAGGTACTTGTTGTAGGTATCGGCGTCGAACTGCCGCAGATCGCTACGCCAACCCACGACTTTGTTGAACGGATTGCCCGGTTGCAGCGCTGCGGCGATATAAATCTGCCGAGCTTCGCCCAAAATGATGCGCTCCACCGGCATGTCGATTGTCACGGTGCGGCCGGCGATGTCGGTGAGGATGATCGAGTCCGGTTCTGGTTTAGCCGCCATCGAGGCCTCGCGCTCCTCTTCCTGCGCCGCCAGCGCTTCCGAGACCGCCCTTTCCACAGAGGCTTGCAGTTCTTCAGAGGTGACGCCGGGGCTCGAGCCCGCTGCCACGGCATCCTCGACCATCGCCTTGATTTCCTCCGGGTCAGCGCTATCGGTGGCGGCCGATTGCACCGCGTCGTGCACCAGTGAACGCAGGGCTTCCGTATCCATGGTTGGCGCCGGCTGCGCCTCGGCAACCGGCGGAGCCGGAGCGGCAGTGGGACCGCATCCCAAGACTAGGATCATCGCCAAACTCACGACGACCAAAATTGTCAACATGGTGGATCTCGTCCGATTTGATAGGTTCATAACCTGCCTCCGGTGGTCGGTGTTGGATCGGATGTACGGGGTGCGATTTTGTGGATCAACGACTTGTTGCGCTTGGACCCGTCATGTGAAAGTTTGCGGTCCGGTGCTCAAAGCTTTTGAGGAATGGCACATGCACATGGTGCCGCTGTGATGGCGGTTGGGCCGATGCCGATAGTCGGAAACGGCCCTGTTGACGGGTATGGCCCACGCCGGAGCGGGCTCCACGCTCAAGTGCGGCCAAGGAGCGGCGGTCACGGGGAGACAGGATCCCAACGGCGGGCGGCTGTTGACGGAGCTGACCGACGGGGCGGGATGCATCAAGCACCTTGGTGTCAATGTGAGCCGAGGCGCGCCAACGTCGTAACATTGGGCCTACGCCCGGTACCACGTGCGCACCAACCGGTGCGTCGTGATCGCCGCCTTTTGCCCGCGGGCGATCTGGCCGTTGGAGGCAAGGGATCTGGGAAACCAAGTCAGCCATTGCCGCTCCTTTTGAGATGGCGAACCTCCCGTCAGGGTGGCCCCATTTCAATGTCCCGCTCGATATTGACAGCGGCGGAGCTGGCTGATCCGCGACCTGCATCACCCTCCGGACTAACCCTCATCCCGGCGGGGCGGCGCAAAGCAAAGTCTATACCGTTGCTGCGCTAGTCGCAGTTCATCTCAGCGAAAGGTTCAACTACGTTGAGACATCATCGAAATATTATCCAGTCCATACCGTAGTGTCAAGGGCGGAATTCATTTCACTCGCAACCACTTCCTGCACAGTGCCACTGCGCGGCCGTCGTGGCGATTGCGTCAAGATAACGGACACCCCTCCCGGAATGAGGTAACCTGATCGCAGCCGTCCCCGCGATGACAAAATGGGTAGGCGGGAGCCGATTTCATACCAGTTGGATTGGCTGTCGAATTCATTGCTGACCTCGCCAAATCTGTGGCGAACCGCGGCCACCAATCCCGAAACCCAAGACTGGCCGACCCTCGTAGACGTAAACCGCATAGCGACAGCGATTTGCTGGATTTCTGAGTCCGATATTTCCACATTGACCGCACCTTGACCAGGGCCCGTAGGAGTTGGCAACGGTCCATATGCCGATCCAATTTGTGCGAATGATATCGATCATTAATTGTGTACACCATTTGTGATAATTCTAGAATTATAATATTGGCCTGTTAATGTCATACCAGATTATGAGGCCGCCCATGTTTTGTGTATCTGAAAAGCGTGGAAGATCTCAGAAGCGGTGGCCGCTGCGAGGTGCGGCGTCGATACCCCGGCATTAATCCGGCGGCAATTCGGGTTCTACGACGGCGAATGCTGTGGCCAGTGGGCGTAACGTATTGATGACGTGGCCACTGCGGTTCAGGTGGAGTTGCGGAAAGTTGACCGAACTGGCGCACGAGAGGTCGTCTCCGAGTCGAACCTGAATTAAGGCAGGGATTTTATGAATGCTGGGGTTCGGCCCCGATGTTGGAAAAACTCTGAGCCTCACCCTCAGCCCAATATGTGCGACCTCAGCTTCCACTCCACATTTTCTACAAGGTCCAGCCAAGAGACATCCTTCTACTTCCTCCCAGGAACGTTCTATATTGCCCTGGACCACCTGCCCTGCTCTTTGAACTACGATCTCAAGGGTGCTCCGGGTCCCGCGAAATTCGCGCCGCGCCACGCTATGCCCGAGGTCGACGAAGTCCTAGCGCGGGCTCATACGCTAAATGTTATCCACCGCGAGGAAACCCATCAGCGGGCAGGTACACAGCAATGGCCCGTAATCGCTGCTTGAGTACCTGGTTGGCGATCCTGCCGATATCCTCGTCCGTCGCAGGACCGTTGACAACCCCTCAGCGCATGACTATGATTGGGCTACCAATCCCCATTAACAATCGAATAGCACCCCCGGCGCACCATTACGGTTTAATAGGGAAGGCGGTGAGAAGCCGCCGCGGTTGCGCCACTGTAAGCGGGGAGTCGACCGACGAAAGCCACTGTCCACCAAGGTGGATGGGAAGGTGTCGGTCAGGCACTGATCCGCGAGCCAGGAGACCTGCCCGGGAAGGTGGAGCACTACTCTGCGCCAAACAGAGATAGGCCCATCGGGTTCCCGTCGGACAGGACAGGAAATCCCGAGGCTAACGAACAATTTCAACCCCGGCAGAGTAGATGCCGGGGTTTTTTGTTGCCTCACCCGAGACTCCCCTGTCCGGCAGGTCCCAAACCGTTCCGGCGTCGCTCATTGCCCAACCATGACGCGAGTCTGATCAACGGCACACGGCGAAAGGAGCAGCACAATGAGACCCACCGGACGATTCTTCACCGTAATTCTGGCGGCCATGACCCTATGGATACTGGCCTGTGGCGGCGCTCAACAACCGGATGCCGCGCCGCAATCCGCCGCGGCGGCTCCCACTGCGCCGGCCGCGACCGCGGCGCCTCAGGCCGTGGCCCAACCCACAACCGCGCCCACCGCGGCGATGCAGAGTGAGCCGGTGGAACTGCGGGTGGGCTCCGTCGCGGACACCTACCGAAATGACCCAAATGATATGAGCCGGCTGAACATCGCCATGTTCCCCCTCAATACGAACATGTTCGACCAACTGGTGCTGGTGAACCACGATTTCCAGCTTGAGCCGATGCTGGCGGAATCATGGGAGTACGTCCAGGAGACGGGATCCTGGCGTTTCCATCTGCGGGAAGACGTGGCGTTTCATGACGGCCAGTCATTCACCGCCGACGCCATCGTCAATATGGTGGCGACGTTCTGGTCCCAGGGCGCGGCCGGGAACCGGCTGAGGATCAACGAGAGTTCGGCCTCCGCAGTGGATGAATATACCGTGGATATAACGCCCGTCAGACCGCACCTGAGGCTGCCCGAGGATCTGGCTCACTCGTCCTACGGCATACGGGCTCCGGGCACCAACCCGCTCGACGGAGTCCACATAGGCTCCGGCCCATTCGAATTCGTCGAGTACGTCAAGGACGATCACATTACGGGCGGAAAAAACGGCGAATACTGGGGCGCGGTTCCGCGGGTTGACCGGATCGAATTTCGCTTCATGCCGGACCCCAACACGCGCATCCTGGCGCTCCAGGCCGGCGATGTGGACGTGATTTTTGACGTGCCGCCGGAAGCCACATCGCTGCTGGAAGGTCTGGACGACATCCAGGTACTGCCCACCGGCGTCAGCGCCAGCCAGTACATCATGGTGCTGCTCACGGGAGAAGAGCCGTATGTCCTGACCCAGGACATCATGGTACGGGAAGCCCTGGGCTACGCCATTGACCGTGAGGCAATCCTGGAAGTTTCGTTCGACGGCTATGCCGAGGCAAGCCAGCTTTTCAGTCCGCCGGGGGTTCTGGGAGAGTACGCGGACCGTATCGTGGGTTATGAATACGATCCCGACCGGGCGCGGTCTCTGCTGGCAGAGGCCGGATGGACGACACCGGACGGCGGGGACATCAGGCAAAAGGATGGACGTGACCTAACCCTGGAGTTCATAAACGGGTTTCCTGCCGGACCGGAGAATGGACAGACCGCGGAGATCATCCAGGCCCAACTGAGAGAGGTTGGGATAGACCTCAAGGTCACCAACGTCCCCGACAACGCGACCTACTCGAGCCTGCTCAAGGACAAGCAGGGGGACCTGTTCCTGGAGATCGGGAACCAGAACAGCCCCTCGCCGTGTTTCCTGGCCGGTCTCTTTTACAGCCGCTACGAGACGCCCGGATCCTACGCCCGGGGTTTTGCTCCCGGTCCCCTGGGCTGGCCGCAGTATGACGACGCAATCGACGGATGCAATAGCGCTCTCACTACCCAAGAGGCCGCGATGCACCGGGCCGACGCCATCAGCGTCGTGGTGGATGAGTCGAGGTCATTGATCCCTCTGGTGGGCATCACGCGAATCTACGCGGCGCGCGACTACGTGCAGGACTTCGATCCGCACCCGGTGCGACTGCACGTGCGATGGGAGTCTCTCACGGCCGATCGTTAATTGCCCGGGGCCAGCGGGGAGCGATTGGCCCAAAACCTCGTTCAACTCAAAGCGGCGGGAGGCGGACCAACATGGCTCGCCACCGCCGCGCCGCCGGCGTAAAACAGGAGGACGCGTATCGGACTTCACCTCTACCTTGCCCGTCGATTGCTCTCGCTGTTGCCCGTATGGATCGCCATCACATTCCTGGCGTTCGGCCTGGGCGCCATCGCCCCGGGCGACCCGGCAGAAGCGATCTACTACCACACCTTTGGAGTGCCTCCCACCGACCAGGCGGCGCTTGACGAACTGCGCGAAGAACTGGGATTGAACGACCCGTTCTTCGTACGCTACGGGCTCTGGACCTACCGCGCAGTCCAGGGCGATTTGGGCATTTCGTACCGTACTGGCGACCCGGTATGGAACCAAATGGTGTCACGGCTGTGGGCCACCCTCAAGCTCGCGCTGGGCGGCGTGATGGTCGCCTTGGTGATCGCTTTTCCTCTGGGCATCCTGGCAGCGGTCCGACAGGACTCGTCGCTGGACCTGGCGGCTCGGCTCTTCAGCCTGATCGGCGCCGCCATGCCCTCCTACTGGCTGGCCTACCTGTTGATCCTGGTCTTTGCGGTACATCTGCACTGGCTGCCGGTCGCAGGCTCGGATTCTTGGCAGCACCTGATCCTTCCCTGCACCACCCTTGGGTTGAGCGGCGCTGCGCTGCTCAGCCGTCTGCTGCGGTCGTCCATGCTGGAAGCCATGGGCAACGAGTATATGCGCGTGGCGCGGGCCAAGGGCTTGCCGGAGCGCCGGGTCATACTGGTGCATGCACTGCGAAACGCCCTGATCCCGGTGGTCACCGTAATGGGGACCATGCTCGGGTTCCTGCTATCCGGGGCCATCGTCATCGAGACGGTGTTCGCGTGGCCCGGCCTGGGGCGAATGATGATCGACGCAATATCCTTCCGGGACTACCCGGTCATCCAGGGCTTCGTGATTTTCGCCGGCACGGTTTTCGTCCTGGTCAATCTGGCGGTTGACGTCTCATACACATGGATCGATCCCAGGATCCGGTTGGCCGGCGGGCTTGACGCAGGTCGGAACTGATGGGGATCTCTGACAAAATGCTGAACGCCAGCCGGCGCCCTAGCTAGACATGCGGGTGCTGGACATGCGGTTCCTCCGCCTGCTGGTGCGAAACCGCGCTGCCATGATCGGCCTGTTGATTGTGGCCGTTATGGTGTCGATTGGCGTGCTTGGTCCACTTCTCGCGCCTTACGACCCGGATACCCAGTTCAGGGGAAGTCGCCTGGAATCTCCCAATCAGGAGTTTCTTCTCGGCACGGACAATTTGGGCCGGGACCTCTTGAGCCGACTGCTCCACGGCGCGAGGCTGTCCATCGGGATGGCCGCATTGGCTACCGTCTTCATAGTGCTCATCGCCGTGGTGATCGGCGCAGTAGCAGGGTACGTTGGCGGCCTTCCAGACGACCTCGCCATGCGCGTGGTCGATGTGATACTCGCCTTCCCTGGGATCATATTGGCGCTGGCAATCGTAGGCGTTCTCGGACCCGGGTTGGGAAACGTCATGATGAGCCTGGTTCTCGTCGCATGGGCCGGCTATGCCCGTCTGGTGAGGGGGCTGGTGCTGGAGACGCGCGAGAGGCCCTTCGTGGAGGCCGCGGCCGCTATCGGTTGCAGTCAGACCAGGATCATGCTGCGCCATATCGTCCCGAACATGATCTCCCCGGTGATCGTTCTGGGCTCACTGGAAATGGGGACCCTCATCCTCGCCCTGGCCGGCTTAAATTTTCTTGGCCTTGGCGTGCAGCCTCCGACGCCGGAATGGGGATCCATGCTCAACCAGGGACGTTTGTTTTTCCAGAGCGAGCCTCAGCTCATGATCTACCCGGGCGTGCTGATCAGTCTGACGGTTCTGGGATTCAACCTCTTGGGCGACGGTTTGAGAGATTTGATTGACCCAAGATACTCCAACTGAGGTCCCGTCCGGTGGGTGGAAAAATACCAAAAAGGCGGATGGATCCATGAGTGTGAAGCCGGACCGTCAATAGCCTAGAAACGGAGCCATCGGCATGAGACTGTTTTCGACGTGGCCGAGCACAAGCGCCGAAACGACGGGCTGTTGTACACCGACGGCTAGGAGAGCACGCTCCTCCGCCTTAGGTTGGATCGCAACATGAGCCACCCCGCATTTGGTTGAGGCAATGTGGGTAATAGAGGATGAGTTAGCCACAGGGTAATGATTGCGGAGCGGAGTTAGGAGAGCGGTATCGCAGCTTGGTGGTACCGCTCTGCGGTTCTGTGGCTACAGCTTCGGAGCACTGCTTGAATCGGCGGATCCAGGGTGGGAGTGAGCAGGTGAGAGGAGGAGGGCGTGGACCAGGCTGGCCATGAGCAGGAGCTTGAGCCGGTTTTCCCAAGACCAAAGGCGGGGGCTTTCCAAACCCAGGTGGGACTTGCAGGTTCGGAAGCACATTTCCATCTGCCAGGGCCGGTCATAGGCCGTGACCACCGGCCAGGCGTAGTCAAGGGAGGCGATGGCCAATAACAGCATGGATAATTTGGAACTACTGCGCAAGCGTGGCATGCAGGGCGGTGGACTTTCTGCGGGAAGCACTGCGGGTGCTCGTGGAAGGGATCATAGCCTGCCCCGTGCCCCGACACGGGGGACGCTGGGGTTTCGTCGCAGATCCGCGCCCAGCACAGCGAACGCAACCCGGATCGTGTTACCCGCCGCAGCGGCTATCGCTGCCGAGATTGAGACACCCGGGTGGGGACCATGGAATCACGCATCCCCAACATCCGTGAGGGCAGCTGCTTCCCCCGCCTGCTGGAACCACGTCGGCGCAGCGAGAAGGCGCTGTTGAGCGTCGTGCAACAAGCCTATGTGGAAGGGGTGTCCACGCGGCGGGTGGACGATTTGATAAAGTCCCTGGGCTGCGACGGTATATCGAAAAGCCGGGTGTCGCGGGCCTGCCGGAGTCGGACCAGCTGTTCTTTCTGGGCCGGCCTTTGGACGGTGGTCCCTACCCCCACGTGTGGATGGACGCTTTCACCCGGAGGGTCAGGGAGGGCGGACGCATCGTGAACGACAGCGTAGTAGTGGCCACCGATATGAATAGTGCTGGTCAACGGGAGATCCTCGGCATGGACGTGGGCGCCAGCGAGGACGGGGCCGTCGGGCTGGCCTTCCTGCGCTCACTTCATGACCAACCTGCTGAGTAGGGTGCCCAAGCGGTCCCAACCCGGCGTGGCCACCATGGGGCGTACCATCTACAACCAACTCTCACTGGAGGAGGTCCATACTCAGGCGGACCGGGTGGTGGCCCAGCTCAGAGAACACTTCTCCCAGGCTGCCCAGACGCTGGCGGACGCTTCGCCAGACATCCCGGCATGCACCGCCTTCCCGGTTTCTCATTGGTAGAAGCTGTGGTCCAACAACCCGCTGGAGCGATTGAACAAAGATATCCGCCGGCGCAGAGCCTGTCCCTGTAGGGACCGTGGCGGGCACCTTCCCCAACCGGGCGGCAACCTGGCTTCTGGTGGGCGCGGCGCTGGCCGAGCAGCACGACGAGTGGGCCGAAGTCCGTCGCTACCTCACCTTTACTGCCGATTTCGCTGCCGACGCCTTACTGGCCAGCAACATCCTGGAGGCCGCAGCCTAATCAACATCAAAAAGGTTGACGACTTTTACACCAGTTGACGGTGCCCGATGGACTGTATATATTCCCATTGCCGCAACGAAATTATGGGCGGCACAACATTAACAAATAAACATCTCCCGAAGGTGGCCCGCCCCAGGCGGGTCGAAGAGGGAAGCCGGTGAGAATCCGGCGCGGTCGCGCCACTGTAACTGGTAGGCCGCTCTTTCCGCATCATCGCGGAGCCACTGGTCTGTTACGGACTGGGAAGGCTGGAGCGGATGACAAATAGCCAGGAGCCAGGAGACCTGCCTTCGGATCTATCTTGAATACGCTTCGCGGAAGGGCGTAGGTAGCCAAACCTGATAAAAGCCCGACTGCAGAGGTCGGGCTTTTCTGTTGCAAGGAGAACGGTAATGGCCACAGCTGGACACCCTTTAATCCGCAGTCTGCGGGAAGCCGGAGACCTGGACCCCTATTTCGACATGCCAGTATCCAACGTTGACGAGACTGGGTGGAGCCCGGCTACGGCCCTGTTCCAAGCCGGGGATGCCAGTCTGCGCGAGTTGGTGATGGGCTACGGGTACGCGAGATGGGGGACTACCAACAACCATGTTGCAGCCTCGGCCTTCATCATCGCCTACCTCACACGATTTATCTATCCGATGGTCGGCCAGTATGTACTGAAAAGGAGGGTCCCCAGGGTGACCCTGGAAAACCTGGCATTTCATCGTACCGATGGCCGCATCGACGCTACCGGACTGAGGCAACCGCGGTTCGCCGTTCTTCCCAATGACCCGGCGGCCGGCCACCCTGACGCCAAGGTCCTGCACAGCGAGGCCGACCTGTACCAACAGCTCAAGGACTGGGCCTTCACGTCAAACGTGGAAATCGTGATTGCGGCCCTGCGTCGCTCCGTTCCCGCCAGCGTCAAGGTCTCCCAAAACGCGGTAGCCGCTTCCTGTGGCCAGGCCCTGCACCGGCTTTACAACCACGTGGAAGAGAAAAGCCTGGTGGTCAGGGATGCCGAGACCTTTTTCGGAGACCCGTCATCCCCGATCTACCGCCAAGTCAGTATGGAAGTCATTGAGCATGAAGGAAAGAACGGGTTCTTTGGCAGGCGGGCTGGATGTTGCCTGGTCTGGCGTACCAGAGGGAACAACGCGTATTGCTCCAACTGCATCCTTCGGCCCAAGGAAGAACAGACCCGCCAGTTTAAAGAGATGCTGGAGAGGGTCAACTGATGGGAAGCCGATGAGAAACCCATGACTGTCGGTTAGACCGGATTTCTCCGCAGTGAAGTGCGACCGGTCTGCGTCGTACACGCTGCTGGACGTCTTCCTCCTCGTAGTTGCTCAGTGATGTCCGGTGCCCCCTGTCCCTGTTGCCTCACCGGGAAATGTTACCGAAACTTCAGCACTTTGGGTCGCCCACCGCTAAGGCCGTTTCCTACTCAAATCAAGTAGGAAACGGCCATTTCGCCGGGGTGTTACGATGTGAATATGGCGGAGAGAGCGGGATTCGAACCCGCGATACCCCAGAGGGGTATACCGGTTTTCGAGACCGGCGCCTTCAACCACTCGGCCACCTCTCCGTATCGATCAGGACTTGCTGACGCGCGATCGGCCAAGCCCGAAAAGCAGCGTTGGTTGACGGCTTTCTATTGTATCAGACATCACTTTCGCCGTGCCTTGGCCTCGGCTGCTCTCATCGTCATGCGTTCGGATGACTTTCTTCCGGGCGCCCCATATAATGCAGCCACATCGTCAGTGAAACTGCCACCACCCCTCAGGAGGCACAGCATGGCAACCGCAACCAGGTTCGAACGGATTACCCAGCCCTGGTAAAGATCACCGAAATGGACCACATCGTTCTGCGCACCAGGGACGTGGAGGAATCCCTCCGCTTCTACACCGAGGTCTTGGGCCTCCAGGCCGAGCGCGTCGAGCAGTGGCGGGCCGGTGAAGTGCGCTTCCCGTCGGCTCGGATCAATGCCGACACCATCATCGACTTCTTCGCGTCCGATGAGATCCCCAACGGCCGCGACGATGTCCGCAACCAGGACCACTTCTGCATGGTCATCGACGAGACTGACATGGACGCCCTCAAGGCTCGTTTCGAGGACGCCGGCATCGATATCCAGGCCGGCCCGGGCAAGCGCTGGGGCTCCCACGGCGATGGCATCTCTCTCTACATCTACGATCCCGACGACAACGTCGTCGAACTGCGCCACTACTGATCGACCATGTCACTCCAGTCCAGTTTCTCGCAATCTCCCCTCCAGGAAACCGCGCCGGCCCAAAACGACGGGCCGGCGTCTTCACCTTACTGGGAGGAACCGGCGTCGTCACCCTATTGGGACGCGCCCGAACTGGCCGATCTGGATGCCGCAATAACTCAACCTGAACCGACGCCCCGCGACGCCCCCGCAATCCTTCAGGGGCTCAACGAGCCCCAGCAGCAGGCCGTCATCACCACGGAAGGCCCGCTTCTGATCGTCGCCGGCCCCGGCTCCGGGAAGACCAGGGTAATTACTCACCGCATCGCCTATCTGGTAGGTGAGTGCGGTGTCAACCCCTGGCAGATTCTCGCCGTTACCTTCACCAACAAGGCCGCCCGCGAGATGCGTGAACGCCTCGACCGGTTGCTCCTCAGCCGCAGCGAGGACGTGACCATGGGAACGTTTCACGCCGTGTGCGCGCGCATCCTGCGTCGGCACGGCGAGCGAGTGGGACTGGACCATAATTTCACCATCTACGATCAGGACGACCAGATCGACGCCCTCAAATCGGCCATGCAGTTGGCCGACGTGGACGCCAAGCGCTACAACCCGCGCGCCCTGCTGTCCCGCATCTCGGCCGCGAAGAGCGTGCTCCAGGACTCCCACGCCATGGCGCGGGCCGCCTACGACAGCGACGACGAGTACGGCGCGCACTGGATCGACACCTGCGCTCGGGTCTATCGCTACTATGAGGAGGCGTTGACCCGCCAGAACGCGCTGGACTTCGACGACCTGCTGGTGCGCACCACCCATCTGCTTGAACAGGACGCCGAGGTGCAGAGCCAGTATCATCGGCGCTACCGCTATCTCCTCATCGACGAGTTCCAGGACACCAACGTCGCCCAGTATCGCCTGGCGCAACTCCTCACTGGCCCCCACCAGAATCTCTGCGTGGTCGGCGATCCGGACCAAAGCATCTATGCCTGGCGCAACGCTGACATCGGCAACATCCTCAGTTTCCAAAGCGACTTTCCCCAGGCGGCGGTGATCAGCCTGGGCGAAAACTATCGCTCCACCAAGAACATTCTGAGGGCTGCTGATGGCGTCATTTCCAATAATGCCGAGCGGATCGAACGGGAATTGTTCACCAGCAATCCTGCCGGCGACCCCGTTACCCTCCACGAGGCGTTCAGCGAGGAGGACGAGGCGCTCTGGGCCGTGGACGAGGTATCGCGTCTCACCCGCACCGGCCGGTTCCGCAACGGCGACTGCGCCATCATGTACCGCATCAACGCCCAGAGCCGAGCCTTTGAGGACCAGTGCATGCGCCAGGGCGTCCCCTACCGTCTCGTGGGAGGCGTGCGGTTCTACCACCGCAAGGAGATCAAGGACGCGGTCTGCTACCTGCGCGTCATCTTTAACCCCGACGATGAGGTCAGCCTGCAGCGTGTCATTAACCAACCGCCCCGGGGGCTCGGCGCGAAGTCGGTCCAGCAGCTTATCGCCTTCGCGGGACAACGGGGACTCACCAGCCGCCAGGCGATGCAAGAGGTAGCCGCCGCCCGCGCCGACAAACTGCCCTGTCCCATCGACGTCACCGCCCGCGCCGCCCGTTCCATGGCCGATCTATCCGTTACCCTGGACCGGCTTACCGAGGCATCGCGCGAGCTCGGCGTTGGCGATCTGCTGGACCGCACCCTGGACATGACGGGCCTGGCCAAGCACATCCATGCCCAGGACGACGGCGACGAGCGTTGGGAGAACATCCTCGAGCTCCGCGGTCTGGCCGAAGATTATGGCCCCTCCGGCAACGGGACGGCCGACGGCCTCAGCGCCTTCCTGGAACGGGTGTCGCTGGTCTCCGACGTCGATTCCTACGAGCAGTCCGAGGACTCGCTCACGCTGATAACGCTCCACCAGGCCAAGGGACTCGAGTTTCCGGTGGTCATGATGGCTGGCATGGAGGAGGGCCTCCTGCCGCACAGCCGCTCCATGGACACGCTGGCAGAAGTCGAGGAAGAGCGTCGCCTGTGTTACGTCGGCATGACCCGCGCCAAGGAGCGTCTGTATCTCCTCCGAGCGTTCCGACGCCGCTATCCGTCGTCGGGTGGCGTGTCGCTTCCCTCCCGTTTCCTTGAAGAACTGCCTGAAGACGTGCTGGCTTCCCCGGCGCTGGACCGGCCACCCGGCTCGCGCGCTGAAACCTACGGGTTGAACTCGTCTCGCTCCTCCCGCAGCGACGACGTGGTCATCGGCGGTGCCTACGGACAGGAGCGCCGCGCCTCGCGCACCCGGCTTGGGGACGGTTCCGGAACCGGAGGCGAGGCCACGCGGGGACGGCTTCGGGGCAACATCGACGAGCGCCTTACCGAATGGACGTCAAGCCGTCGCGCTCCGTCCGAGCCGGAACCGGAGCGCGTTCCCCTGGCGGTGGGCGAGATCGTCCGGCACCCCACCTTCGGCGAGGGCGTCGTGCAGGAGGTCGAGGGGAGCGGAGATACTGAGCAGGCTACCGTCAACTTCTCCGGCGCCGGCTTGAAACGGCTGCTGGTGAGCCTGGCTCGTCTCGAACGCGGCTAACTGCCTCCCGCGGGCGACACTTTCTTCAGCGCTTTCCCGTTGGGGCTGCGTCTTCTGGCAGCTGCCGACGGTTATCCACCGATATTCCGGTGCACATTCCGAAATCACCCACGACGGGAAAGCGACAAATGCATGTGATCAATGTCATTATCGCAACATTGGGCAATGTGTTATGTAATTTGCAACGATAATCGTGCAATTGTGAATTCTTTCGCATATAATGCGGCCCTGCACATCGCCGCGACATATTTTCAGATACCGCCATAGATGATGCGCTGCACGGCGCGCGGCGTTCGCAGGGAGGATTTAACGTGCTGAAACCAACGATTGTGCTGACCATCGCTGCTTCCCTTCTTTTGGTCGTGGGCATTGCCTGCGGTGGGGCTGCGGAGGAGCCTGCTCCCGCGGCGCCGGCCGCCGCACAGCCAACCGCGGCGCCGGCCGCTCAACAGTCCGGCGGTGGGTCTGCTCCCGCAGCAACCACGGCGCCTGCTGCGCAGCCGCAGCAGCAAGCGCCCGCTGCTGCTGCCACGGCGGTTCCCACCATCGTCGCCACCGCTACGCCCCGTCCGACCAACACGCCTTCGGTCGCTCAGCAGTCCGAAGTGGTCGGCGGCCGCCTTCGGATCGCCGTCACGCCGCCGGTGCAGGAACTGGTGCGCGGCTGGCTGGGCACCACCACCTCCGCCAACGCCCAGGTTCGCCCCTTCGCCGAGCCACTGGTCCACACGGACCGGTTCGACGGATCCCTTCAACCCGGCCTGGCCACCGAGTGGGAGATTTCCAAGGCCGATGGCACCCAGTGGGTGTTCCGTCTCCGCGAGGGCATCCCCTTCCACGGCGATTGGGGCGAGTTCACCGCGAACGACGTTCCTCATTCCGCGGCCCTGATCATCGGCGAAGAGGCCATCGCCACCGACACCGGCCTGTTCCGCGGCCTGTTCGGCCAGACACCGGACGAGCTGTTCGAGAACATCCGCGTGGTGGATGACCACACCGTGGAGTTCAACCTGCTGCGACCCGAGGCGGCCATGGACTTCGTGGTCTCCGCGCAACAGGGCAACTACTTCATGTACAGCAAGGACCAGTGGGACGCCGAGGGCGAGCAGGGATACATCGACAGGCCGGCCGGAAACGGTCCGTGGCAGTTCGAGAGCCGCCAGCTCGGCGTCGGCGGCAACATCCTCTACTCGCGCGTCGAAGACCACTGGCGCCAGACCCCCTTCTGGAGCGAGCTGGAGCAGATCAACACCCCCGAGCCGGCCACTCGCTTGGCCAACCTGCTCACCGCCCAGGTCCAAATCGCCGAGGTCAACCGCGACCTCCATCCCGAGGCGAAGGACGGCGGAATGATTATCGTGGAGAGTGAACTGCCCTCCATTCAGGTGGCCTTCGTCATGGGCGGCATCTTCTCTCCCCTCAGCCCCTTCCATGATCCGTCGGATCCGCACCTGGACATCCGGGTTCGGGAGGCGATCAACCGCGCGATCAACCGGGAAGAGATCAACGAAACGCTGTTCAGCGGGTTCGGCTCGCCGCATCCGGTCTGGGGCTTCCACCCCAGCCTGCCCGGCTGGAATGACCGCTGGTCCCGGGAATTTGACGAAAAGTACAGCTTCGACCCCGACCGCGCCCGCGAGTTGATCAAGGAATCCGGTCACGAGGGCTATCCCCTCAAGCTCATCATCACCCAGCTCTCCGGCGTGCCCGAAATGATCCCCATGGCCGAGGCCGCTTTCACCTACCTGTCGGACATTGGCATCGACGTCCATGCCGAGGAGATGGAGTGGGCCCGCTTCCGCGCCGACTTCTACCGGCCCGGCAAGACTCACGGCACGATTGCGCCCATTCGCGGCACCATGCGTCCCGCCGAGGTGACCCTGCGGTTCTACAACCGCAGCGGACCCGAGGGGTTCCAGCGCATCGTTCCTGACCCCAAGCTCGACGAGCTCTACGTTGAAGCCATCACCGCCGTCAGCCCGGACGTGAAGGCGAACGCCCTCCGCGCCGCCGGTGACATCAAGTTCGATCAGTACGCCGAGGTTCCCATCGTCTGGCTCCCCAGCCAGATCGCCATCAATCCGAACGAAGTCGGCGAGTTCATCTGGCCCGGCAACATCAACACCGCCATCACCCACATGGAGTACATCACTACCGCGCAGTAGTGATAGGACAGCGTCCAGTCCATCCGCAGGGGCGAATGATCATTCGCCCCTGACCACCAATAAGGCGACTGATCGTGCAACGATATATCCTCATACGTATCGTCCAGTCCATCCTCGCCCTGCTGGTGCTGACCGTAATCGTGTTTAGCCTGGCGCGGATTGCCGGCGACCCGCTGGACGTGCTGCTTCCTTTGGAAGCCACGGTGGAAGACGCCGAGCGCGTCCGCGCCGCTTGGGGGCTGGACCAGCCGATCTACGTGCAGTACTTCAAGTTCCTGGGCAACGCGTTGACGGGTGACTTTGGCGAATCTATCAAGCACCGCGACCAGCAGGCGATCGACTTGGTGTTCGACCGGCTTCCGGCGACGGCTCAACTGGCCGGTCTGGCGTTGTTGGTGGCTACGGTTATCGCAGTGCCGGTGGGCGTGCTGTCCGCCGTCAAGAAGGACACCTTTTTTGACTACGCGGGCAAGGTGATGGCGCTCACGGGGCAGTCGCTGCCGGCCTTTTGGCTGGGGTTGGTGCTGATGTGGATCTTCGCCGTCAATCTCGAATTGGTGCCAACCTCCGGCAAGTCCGGTATCCGGTCTTTCATCCTGCCGGCCATCGCCATCGGCTGGTTCCAGGTTGCGGCTCTGATGCGCCTGGTCCGTTCGTCCATGCTGGACGTCCTGGACACCGAATACGTTAAACTGGCTCGTATCAAGGGGGTGTCCGAGCGCAAAGTCGTCTGGAAACACTGCCTGCGCAACGCCGCCATTGCGCCGTTCACCTACTTCGCGCTGATCCTGGGCTCGCTCATGGTGGGCAGCGTAAGCATCGAGTTCGTGTTCGCGTGGCCTGGCGTCGGGTTGCTGGCAGTGGACAGCACCATCGCCCGAGATTTTCCCGTTATTCAGGCGGTGGTAATCGTTTTCTGCCTGGTCTACATCACAGCGAACCTGCTGGTCGACATTGCCTATGCTTACGTCGACCCCCGTATCCGCTATAGCTAGGAACGAGCCTCGCGCCCGCGCTCTGACACCCGGCTCTACCTGAGGAGACTCATCCGAAATGGCCGCTGAAGACCGCACGACTCCGATCCCAGCCACTGCTGATGGCGACGCCGTATCGGCGCCATCCGGCGGCCGGTCTCGGCTGAGCCGCTACATTTCGGAAGTGCGACGCCTTCCCCTGTTGCCCACGGCAATACTGATGTTGGTCCTGGTTATCCCGGCCATCTTCGCCAACCAGATCGCCCCTCACGATCCCACCCGAGGGAGCCTTGGCAACCGGCTGTCACCGCCGGTGTGGCAGCCGGGCGGCAGCTCTGAGCACATCTTCGGCACCGACAAGGTCGGTCGAGACATCCTCAGTCGCATCATCTACGGCAGCCGTATCTCCGTGGTAATTGCCATGATCGCGATTGTGGTCAGCGGCATCATCGGGACTGCCCTGGGCATCACCGCCGGGTACTGGGGTGGCTGGGTGGACGCGCTCATCATGCGCCTGGTGGATATCTCATTATCCATCCCGATCATTCTGCTCGGGCTGGTGCTGGTGGCGGCGCTGGGACCTCGCACCAGCACGGTTATCGGAGTCATTGTCGTGCTGCTGTGGTCCCGTTATGCCCGCCTGGCCCGAGGAGAGACCCTGGCCGTGCGCGTGCAGGACTTCATATCGCGCGCCCAGGTTGCCGGGTCCAGTCATGTGCGGATCATGTTCAAGCACATACTGCCCAACGTCTTCAACAGCTTGGTGGTTCTGGCAACCTTGCAGGTGGGCTTCGTCATCATCCTCGAAAGCACTCTGAGCTTCCTGGGAGCCGGCGTGCCCCGGCCCAACCCGGCGTGGGGCCTCATGGTTGCCGACGGCCGCGAGTTGGTGGCATCCGAAAAGGGCTGGTGGGTCTCCCTGCTGCCGGGCCTGGCCATCATGCTGGTTGTGCTCAGCATGAACCTGTTGGGCGACTGGCTGCGCGACCGGCTCGACCCAAAGCAACGGCAGGTGTGACCCGTTTCCTGCTGGCGACATCCAGCTTTTTCACAGGCGGCCCGCTACGGTGGGCCGCCTTCTTTTGTGCCGTGGGCAACTCTGGATCTGTCAAGGCCAGGCTTTTGCTGCTTTCTCTCACACATGCTGGCGCCGCGACAGCGGACGTGAGCGAAAGGGCGGCAACAAGGACGCCGGATAGGTCCGACGCAATCATGCTGCCGGACGCTTATCATCAGCATGGGATATGCGGATATCGTTGCATTATCACGAATATTGCGGTTGTAATCGGTATTATAATCTGTATTATTAACGATATTCGTGTAAAAATCCTATTATACATCGTGAAGGCGACTACTGGCCATCTGACATGATCGATCCGAATTTCGCCGCGTTACGCGATATGGAGGAATGACAATGTCGAAACTATCAGTTCTGATTGCCGCTATCCTGACCCTCGGAATGTTGACAATCATTGGCTGCGGAGGCGCCGGCCAACAGCCGGCTGCGGAAACCGCTGCTCAAGCGCAGCCGGGCGCCGCTGATGCAACCACCGCTCCCATTAGACCCTCTCCTTTGCCGGCCACGCCGGCGGTGACCATTGTGGCAACCGCGACTCCACGGCCCACCAACACGCCCACCGCAGCACAGGCTATCACCGAAGTGGCCGGTCGGCTCCGGATCGCGTCCATACCGCCGGTGCAGCAGTTGGTGGGTTCCTGGCTGGGGACCACAACCGCCGCCAACATGCAGGTGCGGCCGTTCGCCGACCCCCTGGTGCACACCGACCGCTTCGACGGTTCCCTGCAACCGGGCCTGGCCCTTTCCTGGGAAGCCAGCGCGGACGGGACCCAGTGGACGTTCCAATTGCGGGACGACGTGCCATTCCAGCGGGGTTTTGGAAACTTCAGCGCCCATGACGTGCCCCACAGCACCGGGCTGATCGTCAAAGAGGACGCAATCGCCAGCGATACGGGCCGTTTCCGGGAACTGTTCGGCGATACCTACGATGCCGTGCAGGACAACGTGGTGGCCCTGGACGACACCACCGTTCAGTTCAACCTCCTGGTTCCCAACTCCATCGTGGACTTCTTCGCCTCCGCCCAGCAGGGGAACCTGTTCATGTACTCCAAGGCCCAGTTCGATGCCGAGGGACTGGAAGGCTACGATAGCAAGCCGGCCGGATTGGGGCCCTGGCAGTTGGAGGAGCGTACCCTGGACGTGAACCTGCTCTACTCGCGCATCTCCGACCACTACCGACGCTCGCCCTTCTTTGAAGAGCTCGAGTATGTCCTGATACCCGAAGAAAACACCCGCCTGGCCCAGCTCAAGACCGGCCAGGTGCAGATCGGCGAAGTCAGCCGCGAGCTCCACGCCGAAGCCGTCGCCGGGGGTCTTCAGGTTGTCCAGAGCCAGCTCCCGTCCCTCCAGGTCACCTTCATCATGGGCGGTGTCTACAATCCCGAGTTCGGCAGCGAGTGTTTAAAGGAATCCGACGAACCGCCCTGCTTCTATCATCCCGACGAGCCGCACCTGGATGTGCGGGTGCGGGAGGCAGTCAACCGAGCCATCAATCGACAGGAGATCAACGAGCAGTTGTTCGACGGCATCGGCCAGCCTCACACCGTGTGGGGTTACCACCCCTCCCTGCCCGGCTACAACCCCCGCTGGCTGGAAGAATTCGAGGACAAGTACGGGTTCGACCCGGAACGCTCTCGCCAGCTGCTGAAGGAAGCAGGCCAGGAAGGCTACAAACTTAAGCTGCTGCTCACTGAGCTGCCCGGCGTGCCTGAAATGATTCCCATGGGTGAGGCGGCTTACTCCTATCTCAGCAACGTGGGCATCGACGTGACGTCGGAAGCCGTCGAGTGGTCAACCTACCGCGCCGATTACTACCGTCCAGGCAAGACTCACGGCACGATCGCGGCCTCCCGGGGAACGTATCGCCCCGCCGAAATCACCTTGAACGGTTACAATCGCAGCGGCCCCACCGGCTTCTGGCGCACTTCCGTTGACCCCAAGACGGACATCTTGTACAACAAAGCCACTCAATCCATGGACCCGGTGGTGAAGTCCGACACCCTCCGGGAGTTGGGCGACCTCAAGTATGACCTCTACTCCGAGGTTCCCATCGTCTGGCTGCCGGCCCAGTTGGTCATCGACCCGAAGGCCGTTGGCGAGTACGTGTGGCCCGGTAACATCAATACCAGCTTCACCCACACCGAGTACATCACGCCGGCGCAGTAGCACGAGTATCCATTTGACCGGCGAGCGACCCCGTTTGTGGTGGTCAAAAAGTTGCGGGATCGCTCGTCGGCGCAGATGCGCCCCGTTATCCGCGTCTTCTCAATAATGGGTGATTGTCATGCAGCGCTACATCATATTCAGAGTCGGGCAATCCATACTGGCCCTGTTGGTCCTGACGGTGGTGGTGTTCACCCTGGCCCGGATATCCGGAGACCCGCTGGACGTGATGCTGCCCCTGGAAGCCACCCCTGCGGACGCCGCCCGCGTTCGCGCGGCTTGGGGCCTTGACCGGCCGATTCACGTCCAGTACTTCACCTTCTTGGGCAATGCCCTCAAGGGTGATTTCGGTGAGTCCCTGCGCATCCGCGGCCGAACCGCCATCAGCCTGGTGCTGGAGCGCCTGCCCAACACCGCCGCTCTCGCGGGCGTGGCGGTCATCGTGGCGGTTGTGGTGGCAATTCCGATTGGGGTCTTATCGGCGGTCAAGAAAGATACGCCACTGGACTACATTGGCAAGACCATAGCCCTGTTCGGCCAATCGCTGCCCGCCTTCTGGCTGGGCCTGATGATGATGTGGATTTTTGCCGTCCAACTTGGCTGGTTCCCGGTATCCGGGAAAGAACATGGAGCGCTGTCGTTCATACTGCCGGCCATTGCCATCGGATGGTTCCAGGTGGCTGCGCTGATGCGCCTGGTGCGGTCATCCATGCTTGACGTGCTCGATACCGAGTACGTGAAGCTGGCCCGCATCAAGGGAGTGCCGGAGTGGAAGGTCATCTGGAAACATTGCCTGCGCAACGCGGCGATTGCCCCGTTCACCTATTTCGCCCTTATCATCGGTTCCCTGATGGTGGGTTCGGTGTCCATCGAGTTCGTTTTCGCCTGGCCCGGCGTGGGCCGGCTGGCCGTGGACGCAACGGCGGCGCGGGATTTCCCGGTGGTGCAAGCCGTCGTGATTACCTTCTGCCTTGTCTACATTGTCGCCAACCTGCTGGTTGACATCGCCTACGCCTATGTCGACCCGCGTATCCGCTACTCGTAATCGAGCGCGATCAGTCCACTACCCAAGGAGCGATTGCCATGGCTGCTGACGAGCAAGCACGTGCCTCCGCCATTGCCGAAGAGGCCGCTGCTGAGCCGGAACAGGCCCGAGGCGTTAGTGTGGGCCGCATCGTCTCCGAGGTCCGCCGCTACCCGGTCTTCCCCATTCTGCTTCTGCTCATCGTGCTGGTGATTCCCGCCGCGTTCGCGGACGTTATCGCCCCCCACGATCCGAAGTTGGGCAGTCTCAGCAAGAAGTTGCTGCCTCCGGTGTGGATGGAGGGCGGTACCACCGAGCACCTGTTGGGAACCGACCGGGTGGGGCGCGACATTCTCACTCGCATCATGTACGGGGCTCGCGTTTCCGTGGTCACCGCGGTGATCGCCATTTTTATCGCGGGGGTCGTGGGCACCTCCCTGGGGATCATCGCCGGCTACACCGGGGGAATGGTCGATGCCGTGGTCATGCGCCTGGTCGACATATCATTATCGATCCCCATTATCCTGCTGGCGCTGGTGCTGGTTGCCGCCATCGGAGCCAGCATGGGAACGGTGATCACCGTGCTGGTCCTGCTGATGTGGTCGCGCTATGCGCGCCTGGTGCGCGGCGAGACCCTGGCGGTTCGTGTCCAGGACTTCATCGCCCGGGCGCAGGTGTCGGGGTCGTCACATCCGCGCATCATGTTGCGGCACGTATTCCCCAACGTGTTCAACAGCGTCATTGTGCTGGCCACGCTCAACGTAGGCTTCGTCATCATCCTCGAAAGCACCCTCAGCTTCCTGGGAGCGGGCATCCCGCCGCCACAGCCGGCCTGGGGTTTGATGGTCGCCGACGGCCGCGTGCTGATCACGTCACCGGTGGGCTGGTGGGTCGCGATGTTCCCCGGCCTGGCCATCATGCTGGTGGTGCTCAGCATGAACCTGCTGGGCGACTGGCTGCGCGACCGCCTCGACCCGAAGCAGCGCCAGGTGTAGAGATCGCCT
Source organism: Dehalococcoidia bacterium (assembly GCA_965207585.1). GTDB lineage: Bacteria > Chloroflexota > Dehalococcoidia > Lucifugimonadales > UBA3495 > Bin87. The sequence continues at coordinate 2,323,928 of CBDBMT010000003.1, forward strand.
TCAGGCCGTCATCGCAGGCAACGCTACAAAGCGACGACGAGGGCAGATTCCCGCCAGGGACTGCCCTCGTTGCGTTTTGCGCCGGTGGCAATAGCGCCGAGCCCACGCGACCGATACAATAGCCCCGCGTTCGCGCGCACAGCCTTACCAAGGAGCCAAAACCATGCAACTCGGAGCCATCTTTCCCCAGACCGAAATCGGCGCCGACCCCATCGCCGTGAAAGATTTCGCCCAGGCCGCCGAGGCCCTGGGATACGAACACTTGCTGGTCTTCGACCACGTCCTGGGCGCAGATCATACCCAGCGCGCCGAGTGGAATCGGCCCTACAACAAGGACGATATGTTCCACGAACCCTTCGTGATGTTCGGCTACCTGGCCGCCCTGACCGAGAAGATCGAGTTCTGCACCGGTATCATCATCCTGCCCCAGCGACAAACCGCCCTGGTCGCCAAGCAGACCGCCGAAGTGGACGTGCTCACCAACGGTCGCCTGCGCCTGGGCATCGGCGTGGGCTGGAACGAGGTCGAGTTCGAGGCCCTGGGCGAAAACTGGGAGAACCGCGGCCGCCGCTCCGCCGAGCAGGTCGAAGTCATGCGGATGCTCTGGACCCAGGAAGTGGTGAACTATGAGGGCCGCTACCATAAGATCACCCACGCCGGCATCAACCCGTTGCCAGTGCAGCGGCCCATCCCGGTCTGGTTCGGCGGCGGCGCTCCCCAAGTGGTGCGGCGCATCGCCCGGATGGGCGACGGTTGGTTCCCGCAGTTCCAGCCCGACGGCGCCGGCCGAGAGCGGCTGGAGGAGATGCGCGAGCTGGCCCGGGGCTACGGACGTGACCCTTCCGCCATCGGCGTCGAGGGCCGCGCCTCCCTGGCCGACAGCAACAACCCCGACGACTGGAATAAGCTCGCCTCCGACTGGAGCGACGCCGGCGCCACCCACTTTTCCGTGAACACCATGCGTGCCGGCCTCAAGGGCCCGGACCAGCACATCGAGGCGATACGGCGGTTCAAGGAAGCCATGGGCTGAAGCTACACGGAGCAATGCGATGATTTCAACGCGGCAGCGTTATCAAGGTTGCCTCATGGGCCTCGCCGCCGGCGACGCCGTTGGTACTGCTGTCGAGTTCAAAAAACCGGGGACATTCCCTGTAGTCACCGATATGGTCGGCGGCGGGCCGTTCCGGCTGAATACGGGAGAATGGACGGACGACACCTCAATGGCCCTCTGCCTGGCGGACAGTCTGGTTGCCTCCGGTGGTTTTGACGCTGCCGACCAGATGGATCGCTACGTCCGCTGGTGGAGAGAGGGCTACCTGAGCAGCAACGGGGAATGCTTTGACATCGGCATCACGGTGTCCGATGCCTTGAGCCATTACCGACGCACAGGCGAACCCTTTGCCGGCTCCACCGACCCGTACTCTGCCGGCAACGGCAGCCTGATGCGACTGGCGCCGGCGCCGCTGTTCTTCGCGTCTGACCCGGAGCACGCAATCCGTATGAGCGGCGAAAGCTCCCGCACTACCCACGGGGCGACAACCTGCGTGGATGCCTGCCGTTACTTCGGCGGGCTGCTGGCGGGAGCGGTGCGGGGCGTGGACAAAGCGACGCTGCTTTCACCGCGCTATTCGCCGGTGGCCGGCCTGTGGGAACGGGAGCCGTTGTGCGCCGAGATTGACGAGATAGCGTCCGGTTCTTTCAAGAAGAAAGGAAAATCGGAAATTGTCGGCAGCGGATACGTTGTGAAATCACTGGAAGCCGCGTTGTGGGCTTTTCACCTTTCAACCGACTTCCGCGACGGCTGCCTGCTGGCAGTGAACCTGGGCGACGACGCCGATACCACCGCCGCCATCTACGGCCAAATCGCCGGAGCGCACTACGGCATAGACGGCATCCCGGCTGAATGGCGGGAGCGCGTTGCGATGGGAGATCTAATCATCCAATTGGCGGATGGGCTGTGGCAGCACGGAGGCTAGGCGGCATCTTCCCTCCAATCGAGCACGTAACGTGCTTGTTCGGCCGTTTCCGGCGAACGGCGACTGATCGACTTGGGATTTTCTTTCCATAGTTCCATGAGCCGGTCCAACGCCGCCTGCCCCGGTTCGTAATGCCGCGCCAGCCAGCAGCCAACGATGGTGCCGGTGCGTCCAACGCCGCCCCAGCAATGCAGGTACACCGTCTCACCGGCCGCGATATGGGCATCAATGGCGTCCAGCGTCGCTTTGGTCAACTCCACAGACGCCGGCACGTCCTGGTCGTCGATAGGAAACGGCTCGTGGGTTGGCCCTTCGAGCAAGTGCGAGTAGGGTTTCAAATGCCCGTCGGTCGTATCCGGGTTGGTCAGATCAATGAAAACCGAAACGCCGGCGTCAGTGAGACGGGCGAGCCTCTCCTTGGCCTTGTCCTCTTCCCAATGTCCGGGATATTCACCGGCCAGCAGCTTGCCGGGAACCACCCAATAGCACATCTCGATGGGTCGGGGCGGATTTTCGACTTGTTCCTGAGCGTTCATTTGCCTGACCGAGTGGTTGATTGCCATCGAGCCGGGAACCGTTACCGCCTCATCTCCGGCGCGAGCGTGGCGCCGGCCAAAGTTCTGCACCCAGCGCATCATTCGCATCCGCTCTTTCTGCGGCGGCCACGCCGCCGGCCCTGCCGGCGTGAAAAGCGTAGCTCTGCATATCGTCGCGTTCAAGTGCGGCAATGGCTTCCTGCAATGCTGCCGTGATTAGACTAATTATCCTGACCTCTACTGAGATGATAAACCGCCGACTATCCGTGTACCCGGCGGTCAATCCGCCGGCAGCGTGTATGTCGCTGCGCTATCGGCGTCGTGACGGTGGTTCGCCGGAGCAGTTACGATCTGGGGGTAAGCCGACCAACCTGGTTGTTCAGGTCATCAACGCGACGGATCAGCATAATCAGCGGCGGCATGAATACCGCGATAAGCGTCGCTCCCACACCGATGATTGCGATAGTTTGAGCATCCATGCGGCATGGACACATCAGACAAATAGATGGAGTCGTGCCCAACGTTATCCGGCAATGCCGTGTCTATTACCACGAAAACTTGACGATCATCGACCTGAATACCGCGCACCGTACCGGCGCTGAATTTGGCCACGCCTTCAGAGCAGCGAGGCTCGCCACCGGGACGCCTTGCGAGTAAACGGTTTATGCCATCATCAACAAACTCCGGGGTGACATGCGACAAGCGATTGACGGAAAATCCACGTACCTGAAGATCGCGCAGGGGAATGGCCGCAACTTGAAGGACACCACCTTTGATGTGGTCAGGGTTGAACAGGGAACGCAATAACTGCTCGTCGTCCAGGACAAGGCCGGGCGACAGGTCAGGAGCGGCGCTGACGGTTTCATCCCGATGTGGGGACTGTAAAGCCATCCAGCGTTACGCCTGCAGCAGAGGTTCCAGATCCGCCGGCAAAGCGGAACCTGCGGGAATCTCATCCTCGTAGTACTCCTGACCGTCAGTGCCGCGGGCGTAGTAAGAATAGGTCCCCGTACCATAAAAGCCCAAGTCGATATGCAGATCCTCGCAGTCCCAAGCGAAATTGACCTCGCCGTCATCGGCCAGCGATATATGCGGCAGTGCCGCCATGGGGAAAGGCAAACGGTCGAGGAAAGCTCTGGCGTCACGAAACGCCGCATCATCCGGCCACTTGCTGGAAGGCCAACGTTCGCTCTCCGGAATGGAACGGAACTGTTCCAAATGCCGAACCAGCTTCTGGAACTGCGGGGAGAGAGTCAGGGTAGCGGGCGAGCGCTCTCTCATGCTTTCCTCCCTTACAGGACTCGGGGCGCAAGCATACGTGTTTGTGTCGTATTTTACACCTTCCCCACCAGCTCCTTCAGCGCCGCATACGTCCGCGGCCCGGTCTCGCTGTCGCCCTCGGCGGCAAAGATGTTGGCCATGAAGTCCGTTGCGCCGCCGGCGGCGAACTCCTCCAGTTGGCGGCGCAGCGAGTCCTCGTTGCCCACCACGCACACTTCGGAGGGGCCTTCCACGCCCTCGATGTCCAGGACGCGGCGGTAATTCACCAGCTGGCCATACCGCTCGTAGGCTTCGGCCGCCTGACGGCGTCCGGTGGCCTCGTCGTCGCACGCTGTGGTTGGCAGGCCCACGCACACGCGCGGAGCCTCTCGCCCGCTGGCCTCGGCCGACTGGCTGATGCGCGGGGTGATGTGCTCGCGGATCGTGCGCGGACCGGCCATCCAGGTGATCGTCCCGTCAGCCCGTTGACCCGCTAGCCGCAGCATTTGCGGGGCCAGCGCCGAGATCAGCACCGGACACTTGGGACGGTTGAGCACGTCCAACTCGGCGTTCACGTTGTAGAACTCGCCGGAGAACTGGACGCGGCCTTCCTCCATCAGCGGACGCAGCACCGACAGGTACTCCCGCGTGTGCAACGCCGGCCGGTCGTAGGACAGCCCGAAACTGCCCTCGATGCCCGGGCGATGGGAGGGCCCGAGCCCCAGCAGGAACCGCTCGTTGGTGGCCGCTGCGGTGGTCAGGGCGTGTTGGGCCATAGCCACCGGATGCCTGGGATACGTGGGCACCACGCCGACGCCCAACTCGATCCGGCTGGTCTGCATTCCCGCCAGGGCCAGCACGGTCAGCGCGTCGTATCCACGCGCCGAGATGTGGGGCACCCAGAAGCTGTCGAACCCGTCATCTTCGGCTTGCTTGATGCGGCCGATCAGCTCGTCCAGGCTCATCAGGTCGGCCGTTGAAGCCCCAACGAATACTCCGATACGCATTGTCGTCCTCCATGTACCGGTCGGCGAGGCGAGCCAACCCTGTCTGCGCGATTACGCTCTCAGTATCTTCTCCGCGACTTCCCGCGCCTCGTCCCGGTTACTGACAAAACGGTCCGCCGGCACCCGGTGCAGCGTGTTCAGCGCCCGCAGGTTGCGCTCCACGGGGCCGGACAGCCCCATGACGATTGGCTCCGTGTCCTCATCCATCGCCACGTCGATCATCTGCTCCACCACCATGGCCGCGCTGTCGTCCATGTATGCGGTCTCGGTGAAGTCGAAAATCACCACCTCGTGTTCCTGGATATCCTGGCCGATGGCGCTCACCAGGTTGCTTGACGAAGCCACCGAGAACCGGCCGCGCATTGACACCAGGCCGACCCGGGCGGAGAACTCGTCATCCTTGTCGGCGTCCAGTTCCGGGGACAGGAAAGTCTGGTCCAACAGCGGCACGGACACCACGCTGTCCAACTCCTGGCGCTCCAGGAGACGGGCGCTGGCCATGCCCGCCGCGATCAGCCCGATGGCGATGGCGGTCACCAGGTCGAGGAACACGGTGAGCACGAAGGTCATCAGCATGACCACGAGGTGTTCGCGGGGCATCTGGTGGAGCCGCGTCACGAACCGCCAGTCCATGATGTCCCAGCCCACCTTCATGAGGATCCCAGCCAGGACGGCGTGGGGTATCGCCTCTACATACCGGCCCAGGCCCAGCACCAATGCCAGCAATACTCCAGCGCGGATCGCTCCGGAGAGCTGCGTGTTCCCGCCGGACCGGATGTTCACCACGGTGCCCAGCGTAGCCCCCGCGCCCGGCAGGCCGCCGATGAATCCGGCGATCATGTTGCCGATGCCCTGGCCGATCAGCTCCCGGTTGGGGTTGTGCCGGGTCCGCGTCAACGAGTCTGCGATCAGGGATGTCAGCAGGCTGTCGATGGACCCCAGCAGCGCCAGCACCAGCGCCGGCTCCAGAGCGCCCAGGATGAACCCCACCGAGAACACTGGAATTTGCAGATCCGGCAGACCCGTCGGCACGTCCCCGATGATCGGCAGGTCGTTCAGCCACAGGATGCCCAGCGCGCAGCCGACGATCATGGCCGCCAGCGGCGCCGGCAGGAATCTTCGGAAGGGCCGGGGCCACAGGATGCCCACCACCAGCGTGACGGCGGCCACCGCCAACGCGTGGAAGTTCACGCTGGTAAACGTTTCCTGCAGGGAGTTAACCGCCCCGATGACTCCTCCCACCGCCACCGGCGACCCCAGGAACGGCGCGATCTGCACGATCATGATGATCACGCCGATCCCGGTCATGAAGCCGGAGATAACCGAGTAGGGCGTATACGCCACGAACCTGCCGATACGGGCCAGTCCCAGCGCAGCCTGGATGAACCCGGCCAGTACCACTATTGTGAACGCTTCGGCCAGCGTGTCTGCGTGGGCCGTCACGATTACGGCCATGGCGATGGACATGGGACCCGTGGGGCCCGATATCTGGGATCGCGTGCCGCCGAACACCGCGGCGAAGAATCCGACGGCGATGGCGCCGTACATTCCCGCGGTGGGACCCAGACCTGAGGCGACTCCGAATGCGAGGGCGACCGGCAAGCCTACCACCGAGCAGGTGAGGCCGCCGAAGATATCGCCGCGGAGTTTGTCGAGGCTGTAGTCGAAATTCACGGTCTTAGCAGTGTCGCAACCCGGTCCAGGATCCTGTGGCCCACCTCGTATTTGGTGAGCAATGGCAGCCTTTCGACCTCCAGCTCTCGGTCAATCAGCACCACCCGGTTCGTGTCCACGCCAAACCCGCTGCCTTCTTCGGTGATGTCGTTCGCTACTATCAGGTCCAACTCTTTGCGCCGCACCTTGTCCGCGGCGTTGGATTCCAGGTTCTCGCTCTCGGCCGAGAACCCGACACGCACAAAATTCCCTCTCGCCGTCGCCAGTATGTCCGTGGTCTTCTCCAGGTCTATGGACATCTCGTCCGCTGCGGTTTTCTTTATCTTCTGCTCGGCCATGACTGCCGGCCGGTAGTCTGCAACGGCCGCAGCCATGATGAGCGCGTCCGCCGTTGCGGTTTCCGAAAGCACGGCGTCGCACATGTCCTGTGCCGACATCACCCGCACTGTGCGCACCAGGGCTGGGTTCGCCAACGCCGTGGGCGCGGTCACCAGCACCACCTCCGCGCCGCGGTCCCGGGCCGCTTCGGCCACGGCGTAGCCCATGCGACCTGACGAGTGGTTAGTGATGACGCGCACCGGATCGATGGCTTCCTGGGTTCCGCCCGCACTGACCACGACCTTGCGCCCCGCGAAATCTCCATCCTTGCCCAGCGCCGCCGCGATGTGGCCCAGCAGATCCGCCGGCTCCACCAGCCGACCCATTCCCATAAGACCGGAGGCCAAGCGGCCCGGCGCCGGCCCGGCCAGTAACACGCCCCTGCCGCGCAGCCGCCCGATGTTTTCCTGGGTGGCGGGATGGTCGAACATATTGGCGTCCATGGCCGGCGCCACCAGCAGGGGCGCCTCGGTGGCGATCACCGTGGTTGTCAGCGGGTCGTCGGCCAGTCCCGAGGCCAGCTTGGCGATGCAGTGCACCGTCGCCGGCGCGATGACCACGATGTCAGCCCATCTCGCCAGGGCGACGTGCTCCACGCTGTGTTCGGAATCAGCGTCAAAGGTATCGGTGACCACCGCCCGGTGGGTGAGGCTCCGGAATGCCAGCGGCGTCACGAACTGGGTCGCACCGTAGCTGAGGATGGTCTCGACGTTCGCCCCGGCCTGCACCAGCTTGCTGGCCAGGTCCAGCGCCTTGTAGCAGGCGATGCTCCCGGTTACGCCCAGGACAATGTTCTTGCCAGCCAGCGCGGATTCCATGTCAGCCCACCCTGCTCCGGCCTTCCGGGGCGCCGGACCCGGGCAGACCGGTCGCGTTCTTGCGGAAGATGATGTCCAGTCCGACCAGCGTCAGTTCCTGGTTGATGTCGTCGAACACCGGCGCATGATCCGCGATCACGGTCACCAACCCCCCCGTGCCGACTACCTTGGCGTCCTGGCCGATTTCTGCCTTGAAACGGTCCACCATGCTGATCACCAGACCAGCGTACCCCAGGACGATCCCGGATTGCAGCGCCGTCGTCGTGTTGCGCCCCACGGCCTCTGCGGGCGCTACCAACTCCACGCGTCGCAGCTGGGAGGTGTTGTAGTACAGCGCGTCGGCAGACAGGTTGATCCCGGGCGCAATAGATCCGCCCAAGTATTCCCGGTCGCGGGACACGGCGTCGAACACCGTTGCCGTGCCGAGATCTACCACGATCATCGGCGCGCCGTAAAGCTCGACCGCTGCCACCGCGTCCACGATCCGGTCCGCGCCAACGTCGCGTGGGTTGTCGTAAAGGATCGGCATACCCAGATCGATCTGGGAAGTGACCTGCAACGGCGCAACCCCGAAGAAGCGGCGGCAAATGTCCTCGAACATGCCCGTCAGGGGAGGCACCACCGAGCAGATGCACGCCGCGGTGATGTCCGCAGTCGTGATGCCCCGGAACTCGAGCAGATTCTTGAGAAGGATCCCGTACTCGTCGGCGAGGCGACGGGAGTCAGTTGCCACCCGCAGCGTGGTCACCAGGCGATCCACCGGATTGGCTCCGTTACTGCTGCCCTCCGCGGCGCCCCCGTCGTGGAACACCCCAATGGTGACGGCCGTGTTGCCAATGTCGATGGTCAGCAGCATATCGATCCAGTTATCCGATGAGATTTAACAATTCACCCCATCGGCGGCATTATAAATGCCAGCACCATTCCCCGCAAACGCGCCGGCCAAATGTAACTGTTCAGAGTCTGCGGGATCTCTTATCGGAAACCCGTCGTTCCTGCGAAAGCAGGAACCCAGGAAGTCCACGCACCGGCAATCGTCAGCTTATCAAGGATTTTTTGGATACCGGCTTTCGCCGGTATGACGGTTTTCGACGGGGACGGACGCCTCAAGCCTGAACAGTTACCGGCCAAATCCGGGCGGTGCGCGTACCTGACTTTATGCTAAAATCGCCGCTGAAACCTTCACGGAGACGTGTAACAATGGCCGACATCGCACTGGTCCAAATCGTCAAGCAGGGACGCGACGCCGTCGCCGCCTGGCGCGAAGAGCACTCCAACCAACCCATGGACCTGAACGCCTGCTACATGAGCCACGCTCGCATCCCCATGGTCAATCTGCGTGGGGCGGACATGCGCGGCGGCGACTTCATGGGCGCGATGATCCGCCGCGCTGACCTGTCCAACAGCTACCTCAACGATGCGCACTTCTATCGCGCCGACTTGCGGGAAACCAATCTCAGCCGGGCCATCGCTCCCGGCGCCAATCTGCGTGGCGCCGACCTGCGCAACGCCAATCTCTCCGGCGCGAACTTCGACCGGGCCACTCTTTCCGAGGCCAACCTCTCCGGCGCGGACCTCACCAACGTCAACCTGGACCGTGCCAATCTGGACCGCGCCAACTTCACCGGCGCGAACCTCACCGGCGCGAGCTTCAACGGAGCCAACCTGTCTCGCACCAACCTTTCGTCCTGCAACCTGACCGAGGCCGACTTCTACGAGGCCGTGCTCAACGACGTGGTCACGGGCGAGGCCGATTTCAGCAACTGCATCATCGGCTACACCGTGTTCCAGAATTGCGCCCTGGACACCGCCGTGGGGCTGGAAGAGGTTCGACACGACGCCCCAAGCACCATTGGTCTCGACACACTGCTTCGCTCACGCGGAGCGCTGCCGCAGTCATTCATCCTGGGTTCAGGCGTGCCCGTCGCGGTGGTCGGGCTCCAGGACAGCGTTGCCGACGCGCCGGTAACCACCCTGGAAGTCCATATATCCTGCGCCGACGCCGACGTGCCCTTTGCCCGCCAACTGGAAGCCAACCTGCGCGCCCAGGGTGTACGCAGTTGGGTCTTCGCTGAAGGTTTTCGGGGCAATCCATTGGTGGACCGCCGCGCCACCTCCGGAGAAGAGGAGATCGAGCGCTGGGTTCGCCACTACGATCGGCTCATCGTAGTGTGCACGGCTGCGGGTCTGGACAGCGAGACCGTGCGCAACGATATTACCGCAGCCCAGGAGAGGCAACGAACTGCGGATAGCTGGACCATGTTCCTGGTGGACGCCGACGGAGTGATGGGCGGCGGCCGCAACCGGGCCGCTCGCCTGATGACGGAGGAATATCGTTTCTTCGACCTCACCGGTCAGGGGGACAACTCCGACGAGTACCAGACCGCGCTGGATGACCTGATCAACAACCTGCGCGAGGATCAGCCGGCCAGCGCCGCCGCACCGCCGCGCCGTGAGGTGGATCCACGATCGCTGCAATTATGATCTTCAAACCAACCTGCGCGGGAACAAGAAAGGGCGGCTGAGAGGCCGCCCTTTCTACTTGCCCGTGCTAGGTCTATCGGAAAGGTGGAGCGTAAATCTGGCCGCCCTTGGGGCAGTTCTGGCATGGGGCGTCCGCCCACAACGCGTTCCGGCTACCCGGCGGCCGCGGCACGCCCAGCCCGCCCGATCCAAAATGCCGTTCGTAAACCTCCCCGTAGTTGCCCACCTCTCGAATGATATCCTGTGCCACGGTCTGCGTGAGCCCCAGGCTTTCCTGCCCCCACGATCCCTCCAGCCCGAACAGCCGGTCCACCGAGGTGTTGCCCGTGCTGGCAGACGGCACGTTGCCGGAGTTGATGTCGTATGCCTCGGCGTAGATCAGCACGCCGACCACGGACTTGACGATATCGAACCATTGGTCGTCGCCGTGGGGCACCGCCAGGCTTATCGGCTCTTCGGATATGGTCTCCGGAAGGACGACGTGCTCGTCTTGCGCTCCACCGGCGGCGATTATCTCGCCCAACAGGAACGTGCGGTCGGTGGTGTAGGCGTCGCACTGCCCGGCGACGTAGGCCGCGATGGAGGCTTCGAAGGTTTCGAAAGTAACCACGTTCATGTCGAGCTGGTACTCGCGGTTGAAGTCCTCCAGGTTGAGCTCGGTGGTGGTGCCCTGAGCAACACACACGGAGGCGCCTCGCAGATCGTGGGCGCTTTCAATGCCCAGCGCCGCGGGAACCGCGAATCCCTGGCCGTCGTACAGGGTGGTATGGACGAAGTTGCCGCCCCAGGTTGCGTCGCGGCTGGTGCTCCAGGTGTTCACCCAGGCCAGGATGTCGATTTCGCCCGATGCCAGCGAAGGGCCGCGCTCGGCGGCCGATCCGATGATTTGGAACTCCACCGCCTGGGGATCGCCAAACACGGCAACGGCCACCGCGCGGCACAGGTCTATCTCGAACCCGTCGTTCGCCCCCGCATTGTTCAGGCTGCCGTATCCGGCCACGTCGTTGGTGGTGCCGCAGACGACATGTCCCTGGTTCCTGATCTGGCGGAGACGTCCTCCGTCCTGGTTGGTTACTCTGGTGTTCGCAGTCTCGATTCCCGGAATCGCTGCGCTCTCGCTGAGCGCGTGGCCTTGGGTGGAGTTCATCGGCGCTGCGGGACTGCAAGCCGCAACGGCGAGGATAGCTGCCGATATAATGATTACTGCAGGTAGCTTGAAGATAGATGTCATGATGGTTCCCCCGATCAGCATTTTGCTGCCAACAAGTTAGATTCCGGGGACGCGCTGAAAACGCAAATAGGGGGAGGGCAATCGCCCTCCCCCTGGTTGGACCGTTCCGAAGAACCGACCGACTTGGTTGGCTACACCGTTTAGATGTAGTCTTCCTCCTCGTACATCATGTCGACGTTGTCGGTGCTCTGGTTGAGGCCGCGGACCACCTGGGTCCGGAACTCGTTGAGCATCTCATCGCTGATCTCGTTGCCGTTGGCGCGGGCGGCGTCCTTCAACGAATCGAAGGCCCATTCGCCGGTGTCGCCGTGCGGCATGTCGAAGAAGCCGGGCTCGAAGACCGGAAGTTCGCCGGGGCCGAAGTAGCCCTTGCCCTCGATGTTGTAACCTTCGAGGTCGTGGGTGCCCTTGCCGAGGACCTGACCGGTGGCAGCGTAGTGCTCCATGGTGGCCTTCATGCCGTACTTCTGGATCGGGCAGACCTTCATGCAGACGCCGCAGCCGAGGTAGCGGGCCATGACCGGGCGGCAGCGCTTGAAGTAGAGCTTGTTCTTCTCGATTCCGCGCCACCAGATCTTGTCGCGCATCAGGGCGCGGCCGGGGCAGCGGTTCACGCAGACCTGGCACACCTGGCAGAAGGCGTGGATGCCGTAGTCGACGGGCTCGTCATAGGTGACGTTGGCGTCGGTGGTGATCATCATGATGCGGCAGCGGGAGCCGACGTGGGGGGTCAGCAGGTAGCCGCAAGCGCCCAGCTGGCCGAGGCCGGCGGCGACGAACATCGGAATGTAGGGGCCGGTGTTGTCGTTGGGGCTGTGAACCTGCGCGCGATAGCCGAGGCCGCGGATAAAGTTGCCCAGTTCGAGACCGGCAGCGCCTTCGGTCCGGTACGTGCTGGAGTGCACGATCTCGGCGTCGATGCTGGGGATGGTCTGCGTGGGCTCGAAGTCCTGCTCGTAGGCCAGGCAGATGACGTGCGGGAACTGGACCCAGGCCTTCTTGCTCTGATACACGTAGCGGATGTCAAAGGCGGTCATGCCGACTTCGACGAAACCGAGCTCGCGGGCCTTCTGCTTGATGGCTTCGGTGACGTCTTCGCCGGTGGCGTCAGACGTGGGGTCGAGGTCGCCGGTGAGGCGGGCGGCCATGACCAGGTTGCGATTGAGCTTGTCGTGCTCCTTGCGGATCTCACGCATCTCGGCGTGCTGGTCGCGCAGGGTGTTGGCCCAGTCGCGGGAGGCGCGCTCGGTGATGTTCATGGTCTCAATGGGGTATTCGCGGGAGTACCAGTCAACTTCGCGCTGTTCCATGGGGATGCCGGGAGTGGTTTCCAGCTCCTCGGGCACCGGGATTGTGACAGGAGCGTCGCCCAGATACTTACCGGGTCGGCGAACCTCGTGACCGATCGTTAGCATATCCTCCTCCTTGGTTGGACTGCGTAGATACGCCTAATTTGCCGGGAAGGGTACTTCCTCGGTTCAACAAAGTCAATACTCTGCCCGCAAAATCATCATATTCCATTACCCGATTATGATTATTCCGCGCCTGCCGCCGTAACGCCGGAAAGCTGATTTTAAGGCGTCGGATTGTCAGAATCAGGATTTACCGGACTTAGGGATTATCAGGATTGGAACCGTTCCCTGCTGGAGATACTCAATCCTGTCCAATCCTAAAATCCCGCAAATCCTGTTTCTGACGATTATGAGGCGACCAGCAGCGCGGCAAGCGCTAATCCGCCACTCCGACCGGCGCCTCCACGCCCAGGGCGTCACGCAAATAACGGCCGGTGTGACTCTGCTCTACTTGCGCCAAGGCCTCCGGCGTGCCGCAGGCCAGCAAGTTGCCGCCCAGGTGTCCGGCGCCGGGTCCCAGGTCGATGATCCAGTCGGCGTTCTTGATGAGGTCCAGGTTGTGCTCGATGAGCAGCACCGAGTTGCCCTGGTCAACCAGGCGATGCAGGACGCGCAGCAGGGCGGCGCAGTCCTCAAAGGAGAGACCGGTGGTGGGCTCGTCCAGCAGGTACAGGGTGCGGCCGGTGGCGCGGCGGGACAGCTCCGTCGCCAGCTTGACTCGTTGGGCTTCGCCGCCGGACAAGGTCGTGGCCGGCTGGCCGAGACGAATGTAGCCCAGGCCGACGTCCCGCAGCGTTTCCAGCTTGCTGCGGATGCGCGAGTAGTTCCAGAAGAAGTCCAGCGCGGTTTCCACCGTCATGGCCAGCACGTCGGCGATGGACTGGTCGCGCAGCGTGACTTCAAGCGCCTCCCGGTTGTAGCGGCGACCCTGGCAGACCTCGCAGGGCACGGTGACGTCGGGCAGGAACTGCATCTCGATCTGGATGTAACCTTCGCCCTGGCAGGACTCGCAGCGGCCTCCCTTGACGTTGAAGGAGAAGCGGCCCGGCTTGTAACCCCGGATGCGAGCCTCGGGCAGCGTGGCGAACAGTTCCCGGATGGGCGTGAAAGCGCCGGTGTAGGTGGCCGGATTGCTGCGGGGAGTACGTCCGATGGGGGACTGGTCGATGTTCACGACCTTGTCGATGTGCTCGATGCCGGTGACCTCGTCGTGGTCCCCGGGACGGTCGCGGCCCTGGGCCACGGCCTGCGCCAGCCGCTTGTAGAGGATGTCGTACACCAGCGTGCTCTTGCCGCTGCCGGACACGCCGGTTACGCACCCCAGCAGACCCAGCGGGAACTCGACGTCGATGCCCTTGAGGTTGTTCTCCCTGGCTCCAACGACAGCGATGGACTTTCCGTTGCCCTCGCGCCGCTCCTCCGGAATGGGAATGCGCTTGCGCCCGCTGAGGTAGGCGCCAGTGAGCGACGCCTCGTTGGCCATCACCGCAGCCACGTCACCCGTGGCCACGATGTTGCCGCCGTGCTCGCCGGCGCCGGGCCCGAGGTCAACGATGTGGTCGGCGGCGCGCATCATGGCGTCGTCGTGCTCAACCACGATCACGGTGTTGCCCATGTCGCGCAGGCGGGTCAGGGTCCCGATGAGGCGATGGTCGTCGTGGGGATGCAGGCCGACCGTGGGTTCGTCGCAAACGTACAGCACGCCGGTGAGGCCGCTGCCGATCTGGGTGGCCAACCGGACACGCTGGGCCTCTCCACCGGACAGGGTGCGGGCCGTGCGGCCCATGGTCACGTAGTCCAGACCGATGCTGTCCAGGAAGTGCAGGCGGCCCTCGATCTCCTTGAGGATCTGGTCGGCGATGACCATCTCGCGCGGGGTCAGGTGACTGGGCGCGTCGGTGGCCTGCGCACGGCGTCCGTTGCGACGAGTGCGTCGGCCATTCCCGTTGGCGCCGTTAGTGGAAGGTTGAGGCTCATCATGGGGCAATGTCTCCGGCGCGTGATGACCGTTGCTGCCGTTGGCGGGGATCTGATCCGGGGAGTCCGCCACCGGCTTGATGCTGCGCACCCAGTTCAGGCCCTCGCCGATGGTGAGGCCGGTGACCTCGATGATGTTGCGACCGCAGACCAGCACGCCCAGGGCCTCCGGGCGCAGCCGCGCCCCAGTGCAGGAACGACAGGCCCGCTGGGCCATGTACCGTTCAATTTCCCCTCGGGTGTGGTCGGACTCGGTGTCCCGGTAGCGGCGTTGCAGGTTGGGGATCACCCCCTCGTAGGTGGTGTTCCAGGAATAGGTCCGGCCCCGGCCGGTGCGATGGCGCACTTGCACCTGCTTCTTGCCGGCGCCGTAGAGGACGATGTTCAGCTGCTCCTCGGTCAGCTCGCGCACCGGGGCATTGGGCGAGAAGTCGAACTCGCGGGCCACCGCCTCCATCATGCTGGCGTACCAGGCGTTGGCCGCGCCGGACCGGGCCCACGGCACGATGGCGCCTTCCAGCAGGGAAAGCGAACGGTTCTGGATCACCAGCGACGGATCGACCTCAAGCTGATAACCCAGGCCGGTGCAGGTTGAACACGCGCCGTGGGGACTGTTGAAGCTGAAGGTGCGCGGTTCGATTTCGGGCAGGCTGATGCCACAGGCGACGCAGGCGAACTGCTCGCTGAACACCAGGTCATCCTCGCCTTCCCGGCCCACCGTGAGGACGCCTTCACCCTCGCGCAGCGCGGTTTCCACCGATTCAGTGACGCGGCTGGGTTCGGTGTCGCTGCGGATGATGAGGCGGTCAACCACGATGTCGATGTAGTGCCACTTCTGCTTGTCCAGCGCCAGGGTGTCAGTGTCCTCCACCAGCATCGCCTCGCCGTTGACGCGGACGCGGACGAACCCGCCCCGGCGGGCGGCCTCGAACACCTCCCGGTGCTCGCCCTTCTTGCGGCGCACCTTCGGCGCCAGCAGCGTGATGCGGGACGACTCGGGAAGCCCCAGGATGGCGTCGACGATCTGCTGGACCGTCTGGCGGGCCACCGGGTTGCTGCACTTGGGGCAGTGGGGCTTGCCGACCCGGGCAAACAGCAGACGCAGGTAGTCATAGATCTCGGTAACGGTGCCCACCGTCGAGCGGGGGTTGTGGGAGACGCCCTTCTGGTCGATGGAAATGGCTGGAGACAGGCCCTCGATGTAATCGACGTCGGGCTTGTCCATGCGCCCCAGGAACTGGCGGGCGTAGGCGGAAAGTGACTCCACGTAGCGGCGCTGGCCCTCAGCGTAGATGGTGTCGAATGCCAAGCTGCTTTTCCCGGACCCGGATACCCCGGTGATGACGACGAGCCGGTCCCTGGGAATCGTCACGTCGACGTTCTTCAGGTTGTGCTCGCGAGCGCCTTTGATGAAGATGACTTCCTGCGGCATAAAGCGGCCCTACTGCATGAGGATGGTGAAACCGGCCCGGGTGGATGGTGGTCGTTGGTCAAAGCCTCGCGAATGCCCGCGCGCGTCATAATCTGGAAGCTGGAGCAATCCACCAAGCCCCATTCTCGGTCATGGCGGGCCGTCCCTGGGGGTGAAAGATCACTCCAATTCTACCAAAGGGTCGTTGGCGTTCACGGAGTCCAGGGGCTGCACGAAAACGGTTTTCACCACGCCGTCGCGGTGGGCCAGGATGCTCTGCTCCATCTTCATGGCTTCGACCACGCACACCTCGTCGCCGGCGCTGACCGCGTCGCCGGGTCGCACCATGACCGACATCACCCGGCCCGGCATGGGCGAGCGCAGGATGTCGTCGTCGACCGGTGCCCCGGCACCTGCGGGTATCGCGGTGGGAGCGTCCGGTATGGTCAGGCCGCCGGGAGGTCGCCCCCGGCGAGGAGGTGATGAAGGGGCGGCGGCAACGTCGATATCGACGTCGAAAGCCTCTCCGTCAACGATGACTTGAACGGGCGACCGGGTCAGGTCGCCCACTTCGACGGTGTACCAATGGTCACCGACGCGTACTCTGATGGTGGTCAAGCTACCAGGATCCACTGCCGAGCCGCGAACGGAAGAGTTCACGGCGGCCCTGCGTGCGCCAACGAGAACCGTTGTCGGCCGCCGGCGCTCCCGTCTGGTCCTGAGCTGCGTACACCGCAGCGACGCCGATGGCCGCGGCCAACGCGCGAGGATCCATACTCGACGCGGACGCTTCTTCAGGCATTACGCCGTTGGTTCCTGTGTTCACGTTGCGGTGCCCGTTGGATTTTGTGCCTTGATTTTGCAGCCGCCGCTCAAGAATGGTGGGCAGGGTCCCAGTATGGTATCTGCCCGAACTGAACTCCGGGCTGACCAGCACATCGCGCAACAGCGGGATGTTGGTTTTGACGCCTTCCAGCCGGAAATCCGCCAGGGCGGAGTCCAGGGTGGCTATTGCCGCGTCCCGGTCGGGTCCCCAGGCCATCACCTTGGCAAGCAGCGGCTCGTAGTGTAGCGAAACCTCGTAACCGACGTAAAGGGCGGTATCCACGCGGACGTTGTCGCCCTCCGGCAGATGCACGTCGGTGACCACGCCGACGTTGGGAAGGCAGGTGTCCGGGTCCTCGGGATACACACGCGCTTCGATAGCATGGCCACTGGCGTGGATGTCAAGCTGTCTAATGGTGAACGGCAATCCGGCGGCGGATTGCAACTGAAGCTCGACGATGTCCCGTCTGGTCAGAAGCTCGGAAACCCCGTGCTCCACCTGCAACCGCGGGTTCATTTCGAGGAAGTAGAAGTGACCGTCCGGGGTGACCAGGAACTCGACGGTTCCGGCGTTGGTATAGCCGACTTCCCGGCCCAGTTGGCGGGACAACCGGCCGATCTGGCTGCGTACATCCTCCGGCAGCTTGGCGGATGCCGGTGTTTCCTCAATAAGCTTCTGGTTGCGACGCTGGATGGAGCAGTCCCGCTCGTGCAGGTGGAGCACGTTGCCGTATTGGTCGGCGATCAACTGCACCTCGATGTGTGACGCCCCTTCCAGGTAGCGTTCGTAGAACAAGCTGGAGTCGGCGAAGGCAGCTTGAGCGGTCTTGCGGGTTCGTTCGATGATCGGTTCCAACTCGGCCATGGAATGGACAACGTGGATGCCGATGCCACCACCGCCGGCGGTGGCCTTGACCATCATGGGGAAGCCCAGTTCCCACGCCTTGGAAATCGCCTCGTCGTCGCTGACGGGCTCCTCCGTGCCGGGCATGATCGGCAGGCCCGATTTGCGGGCGACACGTCGGGCGGAAAGCTTGTCTCCCATCTGGTTGAGCACTTCTTCGCCCGGGCCGATGAACACGACCCCTTCTACCTTGCAGCGACGCGATAGTTCGCTGTTCTCGGAGAGGAAGCCGTAGCCTGGATGAATGGCCTGGGCGCCGGTGCTGTGGCAAGCATCCAGAACCGCGTCAACGCTGAGGTAGGAGTCCTTTGCCGCCGCTCCGCCGATGCAGACGGACTGGTCCGCCATGCGGGTGTGCATGGCGCCGGCGTCCGCCTCAGAATAAACGGCCACGGTCGCGATCCCCATGCGCTGGCACGTGCGGATGATGCGAGCGGCGATCTCGCCCCGGTTTGCCACCAGTACCTTGTCAAACATATATGCGCCCCCGGAACGCTCCCAGCGCGCCTTGCCGGTGTCAGGAGCCCGTCATTGCGGGCATTGGTGATTATTCGTGGCCGCCCGGATTTTTGCGGCTGCCGGTTTGCACGCCCGATCAATAGGGAGCACTTTGCATGGCCGGTATATGACCGATTTTTACGCTAACGATTGTTGTCCGGTCAATACCCAGTTGAGTCAAATTCAGGCGAATTTTGCAGTTTCTAAAAATTCCTGAGACTTGACCCTGCGGTCCAGCCAGTATTGGAGCGTTGCCGCCAGTGTCTCCCGGACCTCGCGTTCAAGCGGCGGCGAAATCGCCAGTGTGGGCAACGCTCCGACCGATTCCGTACGATGCAGCAGCCGGAGCAGTTTCAACGCTGGCAACGACAGCGGCCGCACCACCACGTCGGTCGGGCTGCAATCGGCGCACAGCGCGCCCCCGGCGCCCACGGCGAACCGGTGACGGTCAGGTTCCAGCTCCGCGCCGCACTCCACGCAATTGTAAAGTTCCGGCATGAACCCGGACAGCCGGAGGAGGTGCAGGTCGAAGTAACGCAGCGTGAGGTCGGCGTTGCCTGCCCTGCCCAACGCTTCAAGGGTATCCACGGTAAGTCCGAACAGTTCAGCGTTGGCGGCGGACAAGGCGCTGAAGCCGTCGACGAGCTCGGCGACGTAGAGTCCGTGGGCCGAATTCTCGTAACCGTTCTTGACAGCGGGGAAAGCGTTGACGACCTCGGCCTCGGTGAGCTGATCCATGGATCGGCCACGGGCGATGGACACCCGGACCAGGGTCAGCGGCTCGAGGTGGCCCATCAATTTGCTGGTGAGGCGTTGCGCCCCTCGCGCCAGCAATTCCAGCTTGCCGTGCTCGCGGGTGTACATCACGGAGAGCAGGTCGGCTTCGCGCACCGGAGACCTCCGCAGGGTCACGCCGAGGGCGCGGTAGGTTCGGGGCGTGGTCATGGCCTGGCCTGGCGGTTCAATCGAGGGCGCTGCGGCCGGCCAACGCACGGCTCAGCGTGGTTTCGTCGGCGAACTCCAGCGAGCCTCCGACGGGCAGGCCACGGGCGAGGCGGGTGATACGGATCCCAGCGCCGGCCAAGCGCCGGTTGATGAAGTCGGCGGTGGCGTCGCCTTCCAGCGTCGGGTTGGTGGCGACTATCAACTCCTGGAAGGGGCTGCCAGATTCGCGCAGGCGTTCAAACAGTTGCGGCAGGTGGATATCTTCCGGGCCAACTCCGTTGAGCGGCGACAGGACGCCGTGGAGCACGTGGTACAGCCCGCGGTAGGCACGGGTACGCTCCAGGGCCACCAGGTCGCGGCGCTCTTCCACCACGCAGATTTGGTCCTGGTTGCGCTGGGGATTAGAGCAGATCTCGCACGGTGAGGCGTCGGTGAGGTTGCGGCACTGGTCGCAAAATACGAGGCTGTCCCGGGCTTCCAGGATGGCGTCGGCCAGCGACCTGGCATCCTCTCCCGGCAGCCGAATCACGTGGTCGGCGATGCGTTGGGCGCTCTTGGGTCCGATGCCGGGCAATCGGTTGAGCTCGTCAATAAGCCGGCTGAGGGAACGCGCGGTCCCGGGGTTGTACTCGCTGACCATGATGATTACGCTGCCGCCCGCGTTGCCGGTTATTCTCCGCTGACCGGCATCGGCTGTGACCGGGCGGCCAGCGCCGGCGCCAGATGCACCGACGCCCGCCGCAGGTCCACCGCGACGACGTCCCATTCACTGCCATCGTCAAACCATTGCCGGTAACTGACGAAATCGCCGTTATCCACCACGCGATAATCCGCGTCCGGCTTGTCGCCCAGCGTCAACGTGTCGGTGTCGGCATCGTACCCCCGCTCCGCGCGCAACGGAAGGAACCGGCTGACGTCGTGGATGTCCACCCTAGTGATGTTCTCGTCGCCTTCACCCTCGCCATCTATGGCGAAGATGACCCTAAAATCGTCTCGCAAAGTCCCGCCGCCGCCGCCTTTCGGCGATGCTATGAGTAGGAGCACGTCTTCTTCTGCATAGTACCTAACCCGCATTTCGCACCTCCAAATCTCTGCAACGGCCTTGGAACCATAGGCGCGCCCCTTCTTGGGCGATCCTTCGGGCGGCTTCGCTGTCAAAAGTGGCTGTTGTGATTTCCGCTTCATCCAGCGAAGCAGGAACGCGCAGCATGGGTTTTCTGCCTGGGACAAATCCCCAGTACGTCACGGTTACGCTGCCGTTGCTATCGGTACAGATACCCCTGACGATCCAATTTTCCAGCACGTGCTGAATCCTGCCAGCAGTAACGCCAGGGTGAGGATTATCGCGCAAATGCCGGGTCAGCCACCTAGTAACGCCGCCGGTGGTGATGGTCTCCGGCAGTTCCCGTCGCTCACCGGGAGGACATTCGCTCCCCTCATCGGACATGCCGTTCTGCCCGTTATCACCAAGGGTGGCAGGGCGGAGCTAGAACAGGCCGGGGATGTTCAGGCCGCCAGTTACCGCTCCCATCTTCTGGGCGGCGAGTTCCTGGGTCCGGTTGAAGGCATCGTTGACGGCGGCGGCCACGAGATCCTGGAGCAGGTCGATATCTTCCGCCGCTTCCGGCTCGATGATTACCGAGGTGACTTCCTGCTTGCCGGTCATGGTCACGCGCACGACGCCACCGCCGGCGGAACCTTCCACGCTCATCTCTTCGAGTTCCTGCTGGGCCTTGGCCAACCGGTTCTGCAGCTGCTGGGCCTGGCGCATCATCTTGCGGTTCATCATGGTAGGTACGGAGCCTCCTGCTGGTTTTCCTCGCCGGTCAGTTCTCTTCGATGGGACGCGCGCCCAGGCCGATGGCGGTGCGGTATAGAGGGCTGTCCTGCACTGAAGTGCGCGCCGGGCGGTCGCTGTCACCGTTGGCGCCAATCAAGGTTACCGTGAACGGGTGGCGTTCGCCGAAGCACTGTTCTATAGCCTGCTCAATGGTATCACGAACCCGCGGGTCGTTGAGTTCCTCCTGCATTCGATCGAGGTTGGCGGCGTTGGTGAAGGGCAACACCAGCGTAGCGTCATCATCCGACATGTGGACGCTGTTGGGCCGGCAATCGCGCAGCAAAGCGCCCAGGTTGTACTTGCTGCCCTTGACGCGGCCCAGCTGCCGGACCGCCTGTTCCCATCGCCCCTGGAGGCTGTCCGGCGCGGCGGCGGCGCGAGGGCCGGCCTGCTGGTTGCCCATCGGCTCCGCGGGCGCCTGCCGGGGTGGGGAGCTGCCCGGCGGTGGCTGCGACGCCCTGGGCGCTGGGTCGCGGCGCGGGGGTTCTCGGGACGGTGCGGCGGCCCGTGGTGCGGGCGGCGGGGACTGTGCGGGCGCGGCAGCCGGCGCAGTTGCTGCGGCGTCTTTCCGGCAGATCTCCGCCGCCGCGATTTCCAGGGGCAGCGTGGATGGAGCGTCGTAGCGCAGGCTGGCCTCTCCCCAGGTACGCACCGCGCGCAGTATCGTCGACGCGTCGTGTTTCTGGGCCTCTGCCTTGAGGCTGGAGAGAAGGTCCGGCGGGAGGTCGAGCGTGTCACCGGCATCCCACGACAGCAGCAGTATGGAGCGGAGTATCTCGAGGGTTTGGCGGTGTAACTGGCGCGGCTCACCGCCCTCCCACACCACGTCATTAATAGTTTCCAGCGAACCCGAAGTGTCGCCGGCCAGCATCTTCTGGGCCAGGATGAGGTAGGCGTCGCTGCGAACCAGGCCGAGGGCCTCTTCAACCTCGCTGAGTGTTATCTCCCGGTTGGCGGAAACGGCCAGCTGCTCCAGCATGTTCAGCGCGTCGCGCATGGAACCGCCGGCGTTGCGCGCCACCATGCGCAGGGCGTCGGGCTGAATCGCCACACCCTCCTGGTCGGTGATGTAGGCCAGGCGGTCGTAGATGGTCTGGCCGGGCAGGCGGCGGAAGTCGTAACGCTGGCACCGGGAAAGGATGGTGGGCAGGATCCGGTCTGCCTCGGTGGTGCACAGGATGAAGATGACGTGCGCGGGGGGTTCCTCCAGGGTTTTGAGAAAGGCGTTGGAAGCCTCGCGGGTGAGCATGTGGGCTTCGTCGATGATGTAGACCTTGCGCCGGTTCTGGGCCGGCTGGAAGTGCACCTTGTCGCGGATCTCCCGGATCTCTTCAACGCCGCGATTGCTGGCCGCGTCCAGCTCGATGATGTCCAAGTTGCGGCCCTCATTGATGGACACGCAGATGGCGCACTGGTCGCAGGGGTCGCCGTCCTGCGGATCCAGGCAGTTGACCGCTTTTGACAGAACCCTGGCCGTGGTGGTCTTGCCGCTGCCCCGGGTGCCGCAGAACAGGTAGCTGTGGCTCACCCGGCCCTGCATGACGGCCTGGCGGAGCGTGTTGCCCACGTGCTCCTGTCCGGCCAGATCTGAGAAGGTGCCCGGCCGCCATTTGCGATAATAAACCTGGGAGGAGGTGGTCATGAGCGTGCCACGAATTAGCGTTGGCGGATGCCGGCCAACTATAACGTCAACGGCCCCGCCGATGCCATAGCGGGGCCGTCAGGAATTACGCCGGCTTTGACGCGCCGGCCGGTTGACCTAATCGGCGGCAGTCTCCGACTCGGCGGGTTGAGCCAACTTCTCCGGCGGCGTCAGCTTGAGGTTGGGGAATTGGACGCGGCGGGCTTTGCTCCAGTCCACGTAGTCCATAGAGTCATGGGTTTCCCAGAAATGGCGCTCTTCGGCTTCGGTCTCGAAATACGGGATGGGTTTAAGCCCGTTGGACATATATGCTCCCCGAGAGTGCGATGACAGTCCTATTATAAATGCAAAACCCGCGGGTATGGCGGCACCAATCGGGCCGGATTGACACCCGCCGGCCCCCTGCTTAGACTCACGGCCACCCGCCAGCGCCACCCAAGGAGGAACCGGCGATGCCCGACCTAACCGACCTTTTCCGCCAGGTTGACCAAGCCGAGAATGACATCATCGCTCTGGAACAGGCGCTGGTGCGCATCCCGTCGGTGAACACGGGGTTCATGCCCACGGGCGACGAGACGCCGGTGTGCGAGCTGGCCCGGGACTTTCTGGCCGAAGACGGCATCCAGTCCGAGATCCTGGAGTCGGCGCCCAATCGGGGCAACCTGATCGCGCGGTTAGAGGGACGTTCGGGCAACGCCGGGCTGATGTTCATGTCTCACACCGACGTGGTGCCGGTGGAGGACGAATCGAAGTGGCGGTTCCCTCCCTTCAGCGCGACGATAGCGGACGGGCGCATATTCGGCCGCGGCGCGACGGACTGCAAGGGGCTGCTCACGGCGCAGCTGATGGCGGTCCGTATCCTGAAGCGCAACGGCATCGAGCTGGAGGACGGGTTGATCCTGGCCGCCGGCGCGGACGAGGAGCACGGCGGCAGATACGGGTTCGGCTGGCTGGCCGACAACTATCCGGAAAAGCTGGCGGCGCCGTTCGCCGTGAACGAGGGCGGTGGAACGCCCATCGAGGCGGCGGGCGCGCTGACCTACGTGCTGGGCGTGGGCGAAAAGGGCCGCCTGCAAGTTGAGATTGATGTGAAGGGGACCAGCTCCCATGCCTCGGTGCCCTGGCAGGGAACCAACGCCCTTTACCGGTTGAGCCGCGCGCTGTCGTCCATCGAGGGTTTCGAGGCGGACCGGGACACTTCCGGCGCCATCTTCGACCACCTCTCGACCTTTGCTATCGAGCACGCGCCATCGGCGGAGAACGTGGACGATATCATCGCAGAAATCGAGCCGAGCAACCCGCGCTTTGCGTCCATGCTGCGCGCCCTTTCACGCATGACCCTGACCCCCACGATGGTTCGGGGCGGCATCAAGTCCAACAGTGTGCCGGAATCGATCCGCCTGACGTGTGACGTGCGCACGTTGCCCCACCAGGACGATGATTACGTGCGGCAACAGTTGGATGAAGTGCTGGCCGATGTCCCGGGCGTGTCCTACGAAATCGACTACATGGCGCGGCCCAACTCTTCACCTTTCGACTCGCCGCTTTCCGACAGCATCCGCCGCGTCACGGGGCAGGCGCTGCAGCGGGACAACATCCAGTGGGTGCCCGCGATCAGCAACGGGTTCACCGACTCGCGGTTCACCCGGCCCCTGGGCACGGTGACCTACGGTTTCTCTGGCTCCCACCCGGACGACGATCCAATGCTCAACTACACCCACGGGACCAACGAATCGGTGGGCATCAAGAGCCTGGTGAGCGGCACCAAAATCATGTTGGGCCTGGCCTGCGACATGCTGGCGGTGAAATAGCATGGGCTACGAAAACCTCCGCGTCGACCGCGACGGCCAGATCGCGTTGGTCACCTTGGCGCGGCCCGAAAAGCTCAATGCCATCGACCGGCACCTGCACCATGACATGATGGCGGCGTGCGCCGAGTTGCGGGACGATGACGGCGTTCGGGTTGTCGTCTTCACCGGCGAAGGTCGCGGGTTCTGCTCCGGCGCCGACCTGACTGGAGCGCGCCCCAACGAGGAATACGCCGGCCGCAGCGAGCGGCTGGACGAGTACAACTGGGTTGGCCGGCAGGCCCTGATGGTGTACCGAGACCTGAACAAGCCGACCATCGCGGCGGTGAACGGTGTCGCTGCCGGGGCGGGCATGGGCCTGGCGCTGGCCTGCGACATGCGGGTGGGCTGCGAGAATACCCGGTTCAAGACCGTGTTCATCGAGCGCAGCCTCAGCCCTGACTCGGGGTTGTCCTACTTCCTGCCGCGCATCGTGGGGTCGAGCCGGGCGTTTGACCTGGTGTTCACCAGCCGCACGGTGGACGCGGAAGAGTCGTACCGGCTGGGGCTGCTGGACCGCCTCACCACGTCGGAGAACCTGTTGGGCGAGGCGATGGAGCTGGCGAAGCAGATCGCCATGTGGCCGCCGGTTGCCATGCAGATGTCGAAACGGGCGATGCAGCGCAGCTTGGACACCACGCTGGACGACCAGCTTCAGTACGAAACCCACAGCATCGTTTTCGCCCGGCGCGCGCCGCACGACGTGGTCGAGGCGGCAGCGTCTTTCCGCGAACGCCGGCCGCCGGTTTTCACCGGGGAATAACCGTGACCACTCCCATTGCCGACGTAACGCAAGCCGCCCCCGGCCGCGCGGGGCCGGACGCAAGGGCGTTGCACGTCGCCCAGGCCCTTCGCGACGCCATCGACGCCGAGTGCGTCATCCTGTTCGGCTCCCGCGCCCGGGGCGATTGGACGGAACGCTCGGATATCGATTTGATGATTATCGACCTCGATCTTTCCGAGCTGAAACGGCAGATGGGCGAAATCCAGCGGACTGCGAGGGAACTCGCCCACCTGGCTTACCAGGACCATGTTGACATTGACTTCGTTTATGTGACCCGCGACGAGTACGAGCGCAAGAGCGTCCACACCCTGAACCACGTTGCTCGATTTGCTCGCCGGGAAGGCATCATTCTGCCCCGGAACCCGGACGATTTTCCCGACAGCGATGCACCCGACGACGCCGACCACTGTGACGAGCCTATGGAACGCCAACTCCGCATCGCCGACGCCAATACGCACTACCGAGCCATGCATACTATGATGGATGCCGGCTTGACTGATAAAGTCGCAGCCTACAACGCGCATCAAGTGTTGGAGCACGCCATGAAGGCGCTCATCTCGGCGCAGGGACGCGAATACCGTCACACCCACGAGCTTGGCTTGCTGCTGGGGGATATCCGCGGGAACGACCCGCATTTGGACTTACGGCCCCGCAGCGACCTGCACCAGCTCAACAACTTTGCCGGGGCCACCCGCTACGGCCCGTTGCTCACTCCCATTTCCGACTACACTGACATGGCTAACCGCGTCACCGACGACCTGATCCGGATTTACGACGAAATCAACCGGCTAACCGGTGAAGACCCTTGGGCCGTGCCCCCGGAAGGCAGCGACGACCCAATCCAACCACGCTATCGATGAGGAGCCCAACCATGACCACCGCCGATTGGGGAAACATCTACAAGGAACTGGGAGCGGTGCCGGTCATCAACGCCACCGGAAGCGTGACCATGCTGGGCGGCTCCACTCCGCTTCCTGAAGTGAGGGAGGCGATGGCGGCGGCTGACGGCGCGTACATTCCGCTGATGGAGTTGCAGGAAGCGGCCGGGGCGGCCATTGCCCGCATGACCAACGTGCCGGCGGCTTACATAACGTCCGGCGCGGGTTCGGCTCTGATGCTGGCCACCGCAGCGGCCATGGCCGGCGACGACGACGACCGGATCCAGCAATTGCCCAACACCGAAGGCATGAAGAACGAGATCCTGATACAGACGCGGCAGAGGTACTGGTACGACCGCTGCCTGGAGTTGGCGGGCGCCAGGCTGGTCATGTTCGGCTCGGAGGAGCGGACCATCCGCGAGGACCTGGAAAACTCCATCGGACCCAACACGGTGGCCGTGCACTACTACGCCGTGGAGCAGGAACACGATCCCAATGCGCTGTCCCTGGAAGAGACCATCGAAATTGCCCACGCCCACGACGTGCTGGTCACGGTGGACGCGGCGGGCCAGATTTATCCGCTGGAGAACTTCGGCAAATACGTGAGGATGGGCGCGGATTTCCAGTGCATCGCCGCCAAGTACATGGGCGCGCCCCAATCCACCGGGCTCGCGCTGGGCTCGGAGGAGATGATCCGGAAGATCGGGCTCCAGGCCTTTGCCAGCTACGAAGGCCGGCGAGTGCGCGGCGTGGGTCGGCCCCAGAAGGTTGACCGGCAGGAGATGATGGGCGCCGTGGCGGCGGTTCAGGTGTGGATGACGACGAATCACGAGGATCGCCTGGCCGACGCCGAGCGACGAACCCGCGTGATTCTCGGAGCCGTTGAGGGTGTCCCAGGACTGAAGGCCGAGATGATCGACAACGTCATCGGCCACCAACCCTACGGGCTCACCATACGGGTGGATCAGTCGGTTGCAGGCTTCGACATTTACGAGCTTCGGGATCGGCTCAAGGAGGGAGACCCGCCGATCTGGACTCGGGTTCGCGACGGGGAGGACTTTATCATCATCCACATGTTCGGCCTGAACGAAGGGGAGGATCAAATCGTCGGCGAGCGGATCGCCGCGTTGTTCCGCAAGTAAGCGCGCGACGGGAGAACCATGCCCTCCTACTCTGTAGCCGTTGATGTCGGTGGCACGTTCACCGACATCGTACTGTATGACATCGCGACCAACGCCCAATGGGTCCACAAGACACCGTCCACGCCCAGCGACCCGTCGGTGGGGTTCATGACGGGGGTGTCCGAGATCCTGGCGGCCAACGGGGTCGACGCCAGTGATGTGGGCCACATCTTCCACGGCACCACCATCGCCACCAATTCGGTGCTGGAGAACCGCGGGGCTCCGGTCGGATTGCTGGTCACCGAGGGGTTCCGGTACGTCCTGGAGATAGCGCGGCACGGGACGCCCCGCCTGGCGAACCCGAACTCCTGGGTGAAACCCCAGCGTCCGGTGCGCCCTCGGGACTGTCTTGAAGTGAACGAGCGAACCGCTTTTGACGGCGAGATCCTGGAGCCGCTTGATGAGGCAGGAGTGCGGAAAGCGGCCCGGCATTTCGAACGCGAGGGCGTAGCAGCCGTCGCGGTCGCCTTTCTCCATTCCTATGCCAACCCGGCCCACGAACGACGGGCGAGAGAAATCCTCCGGGAAGAGCTGCCGGGTTTGGCGGTCTCGCTGTCGTCTGAAGTCCTGCCGGTGTACCGGGAGTATGAGCGCGCCATCACCACGGTACTCAACGCCTACGTGACGCCGCGGGTGAGCACCTACATCGAGAACTTGCAGAATTCCCTGAAAGCGTTCGGCAGCTCGGCTTCGCTGTCCATCATGAAATCCAACGGCGGCATCATCGGCGCGGACACCGCGGTGCAGCAGCCGGTCTATACGGCGTTGTCCGGGCCAGCGGCCGGGGTGATGGCGACCCTGCAAATCGCTGGGGCCACAGGAGTGGAAAACTGCATCTCCTTCGACATGGGCGGCACTAGTACCGACGTGTCGCTGGTGCAGGGCCGGCAACCGGGCCTGACGCTGAACGGCCGG
Organism: Dehalococcoidia bacterium; assembly: GCA_965207585.1. GTDB lineage: Bacteria > Chloroflexota > Dehalococcoidia > Lucifugimonadales > UBA3495 > Bin87. The sequence goes on from CBDBMT010000003.1 coordinate 2,352,291, forward strand.
CTGGGAGACTGGCCGGTGCAGTTGCCCATGCTGGACATCGCGACCATCGGCTGCGGCGGGGGCAGCATCGCCGAGGTCTCGCCCTACGGCAGCCTGACAGTGGGGCCGGCCAGCGCCGGCGCGGACCCGGGTCCGGCTTGCTACGGGCGGGGGTCAAACTCGCCCACCGTTACCGATGCGAACCTGACGCTGGGCCGGGTCAGTTCCAGCATCGCCGGTGGTCAACTCACGTTGGATGCTAAAGCTGCGGCCAGCGCTATCGAGGACGCGGTAGCCGCGCGGTTGGGGATGGATGTGTCAGCTGCTGCCAGCGGCATCCTGCAAATCGCCAACAACGCGATGGTCGGCGCGATCCGGAACATCAGCGTGGAGCGCGGTTACGACCCCAGGGAGTTTGCGCTGGTAGCCTACGGCGGGGCCGGACCGATGCACGCCATCGAGGTGGCAAACCTGCTGGGCGTGACGACAGTGGTGGTGCCGCCGCACCCGGGGATCGCGTCGGCTTACGGACTGCTGGTGGCGGAGTTCAAGAACGACTACGCCAGGACGTCATTGCAACAGCCGCCAGACTATGATCTGCAGGGAATGGCCGCCATCTTCGACGGTCTTGAAAGGGACGCGCAGGAGTGGTTGGAGACAGAAGGGGTTGCCGGCTCGGACCGGCTTCTGATCTGGTCGGCCGACCTGCGCTACGAGCACCAGGGCTCGGAACTGACCATCCCCTACGGTGGTACGCGGGTCGACCGGAGCGGGTTGGAGGCGATGATCGAGGAGTTCCACCGCCGGCATTCCCAGCTGTACGGGTTCTCGCTGGACCAGGCGGTGGAGATCGTGACGCTGCGAGTGACGGCGTCGGGTCACCTGGGCGACGTGGCCATGCCGACGCTGCCCGCGGCACGGGGCGAGACTGCGGAGGCCGTCGTCGAGCGGCGCGACGTTTACTTCGAAGAGTCGCGGGATTTCGTGGAGTGCCCCGTCTACCGACGGGAGCGACTGAACCCTGATGCCAGCATCGTCGGCCCGGCTATTCTGGAGGGCATGGACTCGACGGTGGTGATCAACCCGGGCTGGGAATCCCGCATTGACCGATATGGCAACTGCATCATGCGCGCCACCGGAGAGTGAGATGACAATCAGCAAGCGCCGCCCCGAAACCCGCTCGCCACAGGGTGAACCTGCCCGTCCTGTTGATCCCGTCACGCGGCAGCTGATCCGCGGCTCGCTGCGGGCCGCCCGGCTGGAGTGCGAGCTGATTATCGAGCGCACTGCTATGTCGGCGTTCATCCGCGAGAAAAAGGACTACACCGTGAGTTTCCTGGATGCCGGCGGCCGGGAGATCTACGGCGATACCATGGGCAGCGACATCCTGGGCTGCGTGTGGGACTACTATCCGGTTGACCAGATGAAGCCCGGCGACCTGTACTGGTACAACGACCCGTACCTGTCCCAGGGCAGCATCACCCACACGCCGGACATGGTGTTCATCGCGCCGGTGTTCTTCCACGGCGAGGTGGTGGCCTACTGCCATTCCTTCGCGCATTTCTGGGACTTGGGCGGGTCGCGGCCCGGCAGCATCGGTCCGGCCAACACCGAGATCTTCCACGACGGGACGCTGGTGCCCCCGATCAAGATCATCGACGCCGGCAACCTGAACGACGAGGCCTACCGCATCATCCTGCGGAACTCCAGGTATCCCGACCTGCTGGAGGGCGACTCGCGGGCGCTGATGTCAGCCGCCAATCGCGCGCAGGAGCGCCTGCTGGAGATGTTCGAGCGGTTCGGGCGGGACACCATGCTGGCCGCTATCGCCGAGGACCAGGCGGACACCGGGCGGCTGGTGCGGGACAAGACGCTGGAGCTGATCCCGGAGGGCGAATACTCGGTACGCGACTACATGGACCATGCCGGCGTCAGCGAGCATTGGCACTCCTTCCATCTCAAGTTGATCCGCCGGGGCGACGAGATCCTGCTGGACGCCACCGACAGCGACGACCAGGCCGACGGCTCCATCAATTTCATTGCCAGCGATGGCGCGCTGAAAGCGTATTTCGGCCAGTACTTCCACCAGTTCGACACGTCTCTTTTATCCAATCACGGCCTGCTGGCCGGCATCGACGACGTGCAGTTGCGAGAGGGCAGCATCCTGCGGCCGGAATGGCCGGCGGCGTTGGGTTGCCGCGCCCACACTTTCACCAAGCTCAAGGGCGCAGTGCGGGCGGTGGTCGCCCAGGCCACAGATGGTAAGGTAATGGCGGCGGCGGCGGTATACGTGATCGCCTACTGGCGGATGAAGGAAAGTGGCACGGGGAACTGGCTGCTGTGCACCGATGGCATCGCGGTGGGGCACGGAGCGCGACCATTCGGCGACGGGCTGGACGCAATCTACCAGCGGCACAACGAAAACTACCCCGGCGAGTTCATGGAGATGGAGTACCCGCTGCGATTGGAACGCTACGCCATCGCCACCGATTCGGGAGGCCCGGGCAAGTACCGAGGCGGCTGCGGCGTCATCCGTGACGTGCGGCTACTGGCGGACGAAGGTACCTTCGGGCTGCGTGTGGAGAACAACCGGTTCCCGGCGTGGGGCGTTGCTGGCGGCAAGGGCGGCGGCCTGTCGCGGGTGATATTGAACCCCGGTACGCCGGAGGAACGGGAGATACGCGCGTTCTCGGACGACAACCATTGGAAGCGCGGCGACCTGGTACGCATCTGCACGGCCGGAGGCGGCGGGTGGGGCGACCCCCTGGAGCGGGAGGCCGGGATGGTGCTGGACGACGTGAAGGACGGTTTCGTGTCGCCGGAGTCTGCGCTGAATGACTACGGTGTGGTGATCCATGAAGACGGTATGGGGGTCGACGCGGCAGCCACCGTCGCCAGGCGGGAAGAAATGCGGGCCGGCCGAGGCAAAACCGGGCTCTTCCACCGCTTCGGTTACTTCGATTCGGAGGCTGAGGAACTGGAGTGGGTCAACCGGAACATTCCGCGGTGACCTGGCTGCCGCAATGGCGGTGTCCTGCGTGACTTAACGTCGCCGGTCGCGGGGAGGGTCCTGGGAGTAGTCCCAGGAACGGATGCGGACCGGCGTAACCCTGATGTACGCCGCGCCGGGACGGGGCTCGGTGGGAAGGTCGTCCTCGGCGACGCCGCGAATCCGAGCGGCTTCACGAGAGTAGTGCAAGATATCGTCAGGCTCCGTATGGACGGTCGCGGTACCCTGAACCATCAGCCCCTTGATGTCGGCCATGGTGCTTCCGGATTCCAGCAGCAGGCTGACGTTGGGGTTGTGGCCGATGTTGCGCAGCTTGAGAGTATGGGCGCGCACACCCATGAGGATTTCATCGCCGAGGCGGAAGTAGCCCAGCGGCACCGTGTGCGGGAACCCGTCGGGCCCCAGGGTGGTCAGGACGATCCAGCCGGGCTTGCTGTCGAGAAACTCGTGTGCTTCCTGGGTGGTCAATGGGCGAGGCATGATTTTCACTCCTTGCGCGGGCAGCGCTCGGCTCGTGGACATTAGCCGCCTGAGCAGATGGGTTCCTGGATGCGCCTATTGTGGCATCCCAGACCTGTCGTCGCAATTTGGACCCAATGCCTCTAACCGGAACCACTGCGAGGCTCCCACGATAGCCGGTCTGGGGTTCGCCGTCTGGTATATTCGTGCTGACTGGGGGCAACGATTTCCCGCGCAAGGAGGACTGACATGGCCGGAACCAAGAGGATTTACGTGGGAATGCACGACGGGGTATGCGCCGTCACCAGCGACGACGGCGGCAAGACCTGGAAGCAGGGGCAGGTTACGACCTTGGCCCATGCGGCGGCGCGTCTCAGCGCCAGCCCGGTGGCCGGGTCCCGGGCCTACCTGGCCGCATACGAAGCGGGAGTGTACCGGACGGACGACGGCGGCAACACCTGGCAACACCTGGGCTCGTACCCAACCGATTACGCGCACAGTGTACTGGCCCACCCCGACGAGGCGGACTCCGTGTACGTCGGCAGCGAGCCGGCGGAGATCTGGCGCTCGGCAGACTGCGGGGCAAGCTGGGACGAGTTCGACTCGTTCCGCGCGGTTCCGGAGGCGACCCAGTGGGGGTTCCATGCTCCCACCCGGGACTCGCACGTGCGCGACCTGAGGGCGGCGCCCGGCTCGTCGGACCAGCTTTATGCTGGCATCGAGGTCGGCGGAATGGTGCGCTCCGGTGATGGCGGATCAAGCTGGCAGCAATTGGACGGGCTCAACGACGACATCCACTGCGTCAATCTGAGCGCTAACCGGGCGGACAGGATCTACGTAGCCACGGCGGTGGCGCCCTATCGTTCCGACGATGGCGGGGAGACCTGGGAGATGATCAATGACGGCCTGGATCGCCGGTACACGCTGCACATCTCGGCGGCGCCGGACGACGCGGATCTGGTGCTGGTGACGGTTTCCGAGAACGCACGGCGCGGCAATCCCCAGTTCTACCGGTCGACCGACGCTGGCCGGACGTGGCAACTTGTCCAAGGCGTGGGTGAGGGCGAGAACCCGTCGGACATGATGGTGGCTTTCGAGTGGGACCCGCAGGATCCGAACACGGTTTACGGCGGAACCGACGGCGGCAAGCTGTACCGCAGCAGCGACCGGGGCGTTACCTGGGAGGCGCTGCCCGTTGAGGTGGGCACCGTGGCTGTCGGCGCGCTGGCGGTGGTCAGCGAATGATCCGGCAGCAGCCTCGGGCCGTGTTATCATCGGCCCGATATTCCCGAACGACACTGGAGCCGGAGGTGCGATCATGCCGCCGAGTGGCAACGAATGGCTGGCCCTGACGACGGAACCCATCCTGGAGCCTGAACTCCCCATCTGTGACCCGCATCACCACTTCTGGGTGCAGCGCCCGGAGCCGGTGGACTACCAGCAATATCTGCTGCCCGACCTGGCGGCGGACATCAACAGCGGACACAACGTGCGATCCACGGTCTTCGTGGAGGCCCGTTCCGAGTATCGAACCGACGGGCCTGAAGAGTACCGCCCGGTGGGCGAGGTCGAGTTCGTCCAGGGCATCGCGGACGAAAGCGCCACGGGAGTGTACGGCGAAGGAAGGGCCGCCGCGGCGATCATCGGTCGCGCCGATCTGAAGATGGGCGATGGCGCACGTCCGGTGCTGGAAGCGTTGCAGGCGGCAAGCCCTAATCGCTTCCGAGGGATCCGGCACTCGGTGGGTTGGGATCCCCATCCGGACGTCGAGAACCGGGAGGTAGAGGGTCTGCTGCAACGAGACGACTACCTGGCCGGGGCGCGTGTCCTGCAAGACATGGGCCTGATCCTCGAGACGTCGGTATATTTCCCCCAGCTGCCGGAACTGGCCGATTTTGCTCGTCGGGTCCCGGACCTGACCATCGTACTGAACCATATCGGCGGCATGATGCGCACCGGGCCCTACGCCAACCGCGACGACGAGGTAATTTCCGAGTGGCGCAGCGGTATTGAAGCAGTCGGCGCCGTGCCGAACATCATCATGAAGCTGGGCGGGATCGGCATGCCTCGAATCGGTTTCGACTGGCACACGCGGGAGACCCCCGTGGGTTCCGAGGAAATCGCCGAGTCCGTCGGTGACTGGATGCGACACTGCCTGGACCAATTCGGCGCGGACCGGTGCATGTTCGAAAGCAACTTCCCGGTGGACAAGGTCTCCTTCTCGTACCACGTGATGTACAACGGCTTCAAGCGGTTGTCGCAGGGATACTCCGAGTCGGAGCGCGCGGCGGCGTTCCATGACACCGCGGTGCGGGTGTACCGGATAGCGGCGTAGGAATGGCGACCGCGCTTGACCACTGATAGCAGGGGCGTCCACCATGGGCGCCCCAACTCAAGACACAAAGGAGGCTTGCCATGGAGCCCTTTGAGATTGCCATAAGCGACGACGTGCTGGAGGACCTGCGGCGCCGGCTGCAACACACCCGCTGGCCGGACGAGATGCCCGGCACGGGCTGGGAGTACGGCTCCAATCTCGATTACATCAAGGAACTTATCGAGTATTGGCGCACGGACTTCGACTGGCGCGCGCAGGAAAAGAAGCTCAACGCGTTCCATCACTTCAAAACCGAGGTTGACGGGTTGAGCATCCACTTCATCAAAGAAAACGGCACCGGCCCCAATCCGATGCCGCTGGTGATCACCCACGGCTGGCCCAGCACGTTCTTCGAGATGACGAAGATCATCCCTCTGCTGGCAGATCCCGGTGGACACGGTGGGGATCCGGCCGACTCTTTTGACGTGATCGCGCCGTCCCTGCCCGGCTTCGGGTTCTCGCAGGCTTCGCAGGAGCCGGGGATGCAGGTGCAGAAGGTGGCCGACCTGTGGGCAAAGCTGATGACCGAGAACCTGGGGTACCCCAAGTTCGCGGCTCAGGGCGGAGACATCGGCGCAGGCGTCACCTCGCGGCTGGGATACGCTCGTTCCGACAAGATGATCGGCGTGCACCTGACTTCGATAACACGCCCAACGCCCTACCTTGGCCCCGGCTCGCGGGCGCTGACCGAAGCGGAACAGGCGCACTCCGACCAGCGCGAGCGATGGCAACAGAGCGAGGGCGGCTACAGTCACATCCAGGGGACCAAGCCGCAAACATTGTCCTACGGGCTCAACGACTCGCCGGCCGGACTGGCGGCGTGGATCGTGGAGAAGTACCGGACGTGGAGCGACTGCAACGGCGACGTGGAAAGCACGTATACGAAGGACGAGCTTCTGACCACGGTGACCATCTACTGGGTTACGCAGACCATCGGGTCCTCGGTGCGGATGTACAAGGAGAACCAAAGCTCGGTGTGGGAGATGGGCGAAGGCGAAACGGTGCCCACGCCGGCGGGCATGGCCATGTTCCCGCAGGAGATCGCCAAACCCCCGCGTGAGTGGGCGGAGCGATCATGGGACGTGCGCCGCTGGGAGCAGATGCCCCGGGGTGGGCACTTCGCCGCGCTCGAGGAACCGGAACTGCTGGCCCACGAGGTGCGCGAGTTCTTCCGGCCGTTCCGAGGCTAAGCCGGCGCGACATTCTCGGTAGCAATGCGGGGGCGAATGGTCGTTCGCCCCCAAATGATTGTCAGGTTCAGCGGGTCAGGAACTTGATGATCTTGGGGTTGACCTCTTCGGGTCGTTCCTGGTGCATGAAGTGGCCCGTGCCGGGGATGATGACCTTTTCCAGGCCGCCGGAGAAATAAGTGTACATGCCCGAGCTGAGGAAGGACTCCAGGCGTTTGGGCCGGTCGCGGGTGCCGTGCAGGGCCAGCGTGGGAACGCGAATCGGGCCGGCCGATATGACGGCCTGGTCGGCGCGCACCTGGTCGTCCACCTGGGAAGCATCGTAGCGGGCGCGGTAGTACCCGAGGGCGGCCTGGACCACGCCGGGCTTGCGGAAAGTCGACCGGATGCTCTCCAAAGATTCGGCGGGAATGTCCCATTCAGGCGACGCCCAGCGCCACCATTCCTCCACAAAGGCGTAGTCGTTGTGTGCTACCGCCTCCTCGGCGTCGGGGCGTTGGAAGAAGAACCCGTGCCAGGTGCCCTGCAAGTATTGGAAGTCCAGGCTGAGCTCGCGGTCCACGCGACCGGAGGCGATGGTCACCAGCTTGATGACCCTTTCGGGCGCCAGGGCGGTGGCTCCGACCACGGCGCCGGCACCCCAGTCGTTGCCGATCAGGTAGGCGCGGTCGGCTCCCAGCGCGCCGATAAGTTCCACGGCGTCACGGGCCATCAGGGCGGAGTGGTAGCGTCCATCCACCGGGGCTTCCGTGGGGGCGTACCCGCGCATGAACGGAGCGACGGCGCGGAAACCGGCGGCCGCCAGATCGGGCAGCAAGTGTCGGAAAGAATACGCATGGTCGGGGAACCCGTGGAGGCAGATGGCCAGGGGACCGTCTCCCATCTCGAGGTAGTGGAAGTTGATGCCGTTGGCGCGAACGCTGCCGGTGTTGAAATCAGCCATGGTGGTCTCCGGGTGATTGGGTCCTGAACATTGCGGGGATAACGACCCTGACGTCTCTTTCCGCAGCACGCTCTCGTTGTTGCGACTGAACGCTTTCGCCGATCACCGCGGCAATGGTTTCGTTGCTGGTGATCGCGGCCAAGCTGCGGGCCCGATCGTACGCTCGGTCGATATCCCGGTTATTGATGGTGCGCGACACCTCGAACACGGCGTAGACTTGCCGCGCGTCCGCGCTGCGACGGGCGCGGATTATGATGTCCGCAACATGCAGGTTGTCGACCGCGTCCCCGTCAACCAGTCCCCGGACTTCGGCTTGCTCGGCAGCCGCGCGCAACTGCGGATCCATATCGCGGGAACCATCCAGGAGAACCCTTCCCCGAGTCAAGCCCAGCTCATCCTTGGCAATGTTGAGGATATTTTCGCGAGCCCGGCGTTCGGTATCGCTGCCCTTGAGAGCCGCTACGTCGTCCTTGAGAACTTTGACGTCGTCCTTGAGGATCGTGACGCCGTCCTTGAGGGTTGTTACGTCCGCTTCCAGGGTTTCGAACCGGCGATCGGTGGTGGCGATGAATTCGTCCAGCTTGGTGCTGATATGCGCCACGGTGGCAACCAGCTCCGCGAATTTTGCAGGCAGCGCGATGAGTTCCGGGGTTAGCAATCGCACCCGAAGTTCGTCGATGTAGTCGGGGTTGCTGTCCAGAAGGTCCAGCAAATCCTGAAATGTGTTAATTTCGGTCATCGGATCACCGCTTCTGCCTACCATTATAGTTCCATGCCGGTAAGACAGGGGCGTCAGAATTCCTGGATTCGGGGTAGAACCTCGTGGCCGAAGAGTTCGATTTCGGCCATCACGTCCTTGTGGTCCAGGCCGGGTTGCTGAAAGGCCAGATCAACGACGCCCACGCCGCACCGTTCGTGGTACGCGCGGAGTTGTTCCACCACGGTGTCGGGACTGCCGACGAAGTTGAGCTGGGTTCGCACGGCTCCACCTGACGGCGGGTTGGACGCCGGGGGTTCGGGAGCCGTGAGGGGTCTTCCGGCACGGGCCGCCTGCACAGCCTGGGCGAGGGAGCGGCCGATATTCATGCCGCGCCCGCCGCCGACGGCGTGTACGCGATCGCGCAGGGCGTAGGCTTTTTCATCGGTCTCAGCTAGGCAGATGCCGCCGCGATAGACAACCTCGTCCGGTCCAGGTTGCCAGCCGGCCTCATCGGACCAGCGCCGGTAATCATTCACTACTGAGGCCATATCGTCGGGGTTTTCATACGAAACACCCAAACCCAGACGGCGGGACGCAGCGAATTGGACCGTATCGGCGCTGCGGGTCGCCACGATCAGCGGTGGCAGCGGACGCTGCACCGGCCACGGCCAGACGGACACGGTGCGGTACTGGTAGTAGCGGCCCTCCCAGGAGAAGGGCTCCGGCTCGGTGAGGGCCTTGAGGACAAGGTCCATGGCCTCAATCAACCGGCCACGGCCCTCGGACGGGTTGAGGTCGTAAACCTGATCCTCGCTGGGAGTGCCGCGCATGAAGGCGGCCACCAGCCGGCCACCGGTGAGGTTGTCCAGCATCCCGATTTCCTCGGCGACGCGCACCGGGTTGTTGATGGGGAGCAACTGGCCCAGCAGGGCGATTCTCGCCGACCGGCAACGCTCGGCGACGGCGGCTGCCATCACCGCGGGGTTGGGCGTGGTGCGGTTGCCGGAGTAGTGGTGCTCGGACAGGCTGATCCAGTCGAAGCCGAGGTCTTCGGCGAGCTCGCACTCCTCCATCCCTTCCTGGTAGGAACGGAGAGAGACCTCCGGGTCGTGAAACGCCGGCGGAACGGGCCAACCGGCGGGGAACTGGTCACGCTCGGCATAGCCCATGCAACCGAAATATGATGCTTTCACGTCGTTCCTGCAAAAGTGGAGGGGTGCTCGGATGGGGCGATGTTAGGGGGGCGCATGGGGGTTGTCAACGCGGAGGGTGGCCCAGCCGCACCCAGCGTTGCCTGCGGGGAGCACATTTCAACAGGATCGACAAGGATGAACGGGATAAGCAGGATGTTTGCTTGACCGAGTACCGGGCAAGGCTATACTGTCGCCATTGTGCGGAGGAACGCGGCCGCTAAAGGGCAGGACGCGCGTGCTTCCCCAACTCGGATCGAAGACTCGCCGCAGTTTCCTCATTTACCCCTTCTTTTCAGCCATCCGGACATTACATAACCAGGAGAGGCATCATGCAGACCAGAGAGATGACCGCCAGCGCGTCGCGTTTGATGGTCGAACAGATGGTGGCGTCGGGCGTCAAGTACGTTTTCAACAATTCGGGGTCGCGCGAAGCGCTGTTCTTCAATGAGCTGCACGCGCGGTCGGACATTCACGGCATACTGGGCCTGCATGAGGGCGCGGTGACGGCCATGGCCGGCGGATACACCCAGGCGAACCTGGCTCCCGGCGTGATGGTCGTGCATCTGGGCGCGGGTCTGGCGCAGGCGATGGGTCAGCTGATAAACGTGTGGACGGGCAGCCTGCCGGTGGTGGTGATTACTTTCGCCGGTGACACCGGTAGCTTCGCCGGCAAGATCAGCCTGGACGTGAGCCACAATGCCGGGCCCACGGCGATTGCCGCGCCGATGATGAAGGCGAACTGGACGGTCATCGAGCCGGAGGGCCTGCCGGCCGCATTGGAACGGGCATTGAGGGTGGCGATGACGCCGCCCGTAGGTCCGGTGCACCTGGCAGTGTACGACCGACTGCTGGGACCGACCGAGTTCACGGCGAACATCATCGACGGACAGCTACCCGAAATCCACGCCGGTTACCCCTCGGACGCCGATATCGACGCGGTGGCGCGGGCGCTGCGGGACGCCAAGCGTCCCTTGATGTACGTGGGCGACGGGGTTTGGAAGAGCGGCGCCATTGCCGAGGTTACTGCGCTGGCAGAGCGTTTCGGGGTGCCGGTGGTGGGAGATCCGCGGGCGGTTTCCATCAAGCACCCGCTGCACGCCGGCGGCCGTCGGCTGGAGCAGGCGCCTGATATTGATCCTGACCTGATCCTGTGCATCGGCGTTACTCACAACGGGGCGGGCAACGCCAGCGACTACACCGCGTTCTTCGATGCCGAGCGAACCATCGCCATCGGCGCGGACGCGGAGAACCTGGAGAACATCCCCGGGCTGGACCTGGCGGTGCTGGCGGACGAAAAGCGGGCGGCACAGGCGTTGCTGGATGCCACGGATGGTTCGTCGGACGACTTGTCCGACCGTCGCAGCCGGGCCCGGGAAGAAGTGGCGGCGTTGCGGGCGCAGCGTCGGGATGCTGCGTGGCGAGTGCCGGCGGAAGAGGGCAAGGTTCGCGCCGTGGCCCTGGGCGACGCCCTGGACCAGGCACTGGAAAGTCGCGGCGGCGGGCTGGTGACCATCGAGCAGTTTGCCGTGGCGCAGGACATCCTGGCCAACAACGACGACGCAGGTCGCAACCAGTACATCCGCCCGGCCGGCGGGTCGGAAGGATACGGCGTGGGCATGGCCATCGGCGCCAAGCTGGGCGCGCCGGACACGCCGGTGGTCGGCCTGGTCGGTGATGGGTCGCTGTACTACTCGGACCACGCGCTGTGGACGGCGGCCAGCCACGGAGTGCCGGTGCTGTACGTGATCTCCAACAACGGCGCCTACGGCATCGTCGCCAGCTCGTTCGCCAATGCCAATGCCAACATGCGGGAGACCGGAGAATACCGGGGCGTGGTGCTGGACGGCATCGACCCGGTGAAGCTGGCCGAAGGGTTCGGTGTGGAGGCGATGGACGCCACCGACGAGGCTACCATCGGCGATGCCATCGAGCACGGGCTGGGGGTCGTTGAGCGGGAGAAGCGGCCGTTCCTGCTGAACGTTCACCTGCCGCTGGGCCTGCCGGAAGGCGGTAAGCCCGGGGAGATTTACAACATGAGCGCGGAGCTGGGATAACTTGGAGCGATGGGCGGGAAGTTCCCCGCCCGTCGCTTTTGGAACTGGCATGATCCGACGGGATGGGTGCGCTAAAATAGGCGCAACTTCGGGCTGGATATTTGACGGCGAGAGCAGGTTGGGGTTATGCCGCACAATTTCTGGATGATCAATTGCAACGAGGAAAACTATAACGTTACGCGACGAATGGGGTTCACCGGGCAGGGGCTGAAGGCGGAATACCGGCGCAAGGTGCAGCGGGTGGAACCGGGTGACCGGGTCATTTATTACGTGACGGGGTCTCGGGTGTTCACGGCGACAGCCACCGTGACTCAGGGGTATGAAGAGGTCGGATCGGGCCCGTGGATCAAAGAGGGCAAGGCCGCGTGGCCTTATCGCATCGGCATCAAACCGGACGTCATCTTGGAGACCGAGCAGTACATCGAAGCCGGGTTGATTGCCTACCGGTTGGAATACGTGCGGAAGTGGGCGCCGGAGGACTGGTACATGGCGTTCCAGGGCAACCTTCATCTGCTCTCCAAGAGCGACTTTTTCCTGCTGGAAGGGGAGATGCTGAAGCTCCGAGACGGCCGGGAAAAGGCACTGGAACAGATTGACGCCGCATTGGCGGCTGAAGAGGAACGCGTGAACGCACAGCGGGAGCGTCGGCGTCGGAATGCGACACGGAACAACTCCCGTCCACAACCGCCTCGAACCCCGGTGGCGCCAGATGATCCGCCCGCTACGGTAGAGACTCCCCCAGGGACCAGTGATGCTGAAGCGGAGCCGCCAGAATCGGGATCCTCCGCTGACGGCAGCCGAAATAACGGACGCGGACGACGGAATCCACGGAACCGGGGCAATAGCCGGAGATCGGCTCCCCGGCAATCGCCGCGCTACGACAACGAGTAGGCGGCACCGCCGGCGCCCAGCGCCTGCCTGATTTCCCCGAGCACCTCGTGGTCGGTTTCGTCGGCCGAAGCGTCGGCCAGCGAAGAGCGGGCTGCAGCGCCGCCGATGCGGCCCAGAGCCCATGCGGCGTGGGCTCGCACCAAAGGCGGAGCAGAACGCAACGCATGGGCTAGAGCCGGCACGGCAGAAGGGTCGCCGGCATTGCCCAGGGCGACGCAGGCGTTGCGCTGCATTCCCACGCGCTTGGCGCGCATGACCGGGGTTCCGGCGAAACGCTCACGGAACCGTTCGTCGGTCATCTCGAGCAGCTCAACCAGTTCGACTGCCGATAGGTCGGTGCGGCCAAAGTTGGGGTCACCGGTGAACTTGGCCTTGCGGTTCACCGGGCATACTTCCTGGCAGATGTCGCAGCCGAAGACCCAGTTGCCCATGAATGAGCGTAGTTCGACGGGTATGACGCCCTTGTGCTCGATGGTCAGGTAGCTGATGCAGCGGCGATTGTCGACGACGTACGGGGCGACGATGGCGTCAGTGGGACACGCCGGCATGCAGCGGGTGCACTGGCCACAGGTCTTGGCAAGAGGCGCGTCTGGAGCCAGCGGGAGATCGGTGATGATCTGCCCCAGCAGGAGCCAAGAGCCGTAGTTCGGGTTGAGGATGTTGCCGTTCTTGCCGAACCAGCCGAGGCCGGCGCGAGCCGCCGCGGCGCGGTCGAGCATCGGCCCGTCGTCGACGTGCCAACGGGCGGCGAACCGCTCGCCGACCCGCCAGGTCAAGTCCAGCACCATCCGGCGCATGCGGCGTTTCATGACGCGGTGGTAATCGCGACCCCGGGCGTAGCGGGCGATGAGGCCCACTTCGCCTGAAGCAGCCGGATCTTCCACAGGAAAGTAGTTCCAGCCCAGGGAGATGATCGAGCGGGCGCCGGGCAGCAGTGCTTCCGGATCCGTGCCGCGCTGCACTCGCTGGCGGTTGAACCAGGGCAGACCGTCCATGAGGCCAGCATCGATGCGGCGAAGAGCTTCCTCGCGGTCGAAGGCGAAATCTACGGCGGAGGCGACGGCGACCAGGTCGAAACCGGCATCGGACGCGGCCGTGTCAACCCATCGGCGCAGCCGGGCCGGGTCCACGCCGATGTTTTCCCCGGTGTTCACAGGTTCTCTCGCTGGTATTGGCCGTCGTAGCCCCGTGCATCCGGCGCGCTCAGAGGAAAGAAGATCAGTTGGGCGATGCGGGCGTCTCGCTGGAAGCGAAAACCGGCAGGATTATGCACCACCAGCAATGCTTGCGAGCGGCCGCTGTAGCCAGCGTCCCACACGGCGGTATGCACTGACACGCCCATGCGCAGCAGGCTGGACCGGGGACGGCCGAGGGCCATGAGCCAGCGGGGCAGGTTGACCACCTCGTTGAAGGTGACCAGGTAGTGGCCGTTAGGCAGAACCAGCCAGCCGTTGCGTCCGAAGTCCAGCTCGGTGGATCCGGGCAGCATCCGGTCGGCATCGGAGACGCCGACGGAGCCGGCTTCTGGAGAATACGACGCCACAGAGCGCACGGTGACGTCGACGCCGTTGGGCTGGAGCTGACCGTGCAGGTCGGGACATTCTTCCAGCAGTGGAGGATGTCCTGCCAGCAACACCGCGATGGCGTCCCGATTGAGCGCGCCCTGGATGCTTGTCGGGTTCCTGGTCATTACATGGAAAACAATTCACCCGCCGGCGTCTCTGGTGAGCACGCACGGCGGGTGGATTTGCGCAGCTGATAGCCGCTAGTCGTGCATGAAATCCTGGATGTCGGCGGGCAGGGGCTCGTACTTGGGGATCTCGGTGACAACCGCCTGGGTAGTCAGGAGCATACCGGCTACGGAGCCGGCGTTTTGCAGGGCCGACCGGGTCACCTTGGCGGGGTCAATGATGCCACGCGCCACCAGGCCGGTGTAATCGCCGCGGTCGGCGTCGAAGCCGTAGTCGCCCTCGCCGTTGCGGACGTTCTCGACGATGACGGCGCCCTTGTAGCCGGCGTTGTCGGCGATGGTATTCAGGGGAGCCTCCAGGGCCTCACGAACCAGCCGGATGCCCACGGCTTCGTCGCCGGAGGCCGAGCCCAGGATGCCGTCCAAGGCGGCCTGGGCGCGGAGGAGGGTGACGCCGCCGCCGGGGATTACCCCTTCTTCAACGGCAGCGCGGGTGGCGGCCAGGGCGTCCTCGGTTCGGCTTTTGCGCTCGTTGAGCTCGGGCTCCGTGGCCGCGCCGACCTTGATGACGGCGACGCCGCCGGCGAGGTTGGCCAGGCGCTCCTGGAGCTTCTCCCGGTCGTAGTCCGACGTGGTGTCCTCGATCTGGACGCGGAGCTCGGAGACGCGGCCGGTGATGTCATCCTCGTGGCCGCGGCCCTCAACGATGGTGGTCTCGTCCTTGGAGGCCACCACGCGGCGGGCGGAACCCAGCTGATCAATGGACACCGAGTCGAGGCGCATCCCGGTATCACTGGTGACTACGGTGCCGCCGGTCATGATCGCCAGGTCTTCCAGCAGGGCCTTGCGGCGCTCGCCGAAGCCGGGGGCTTTGACGGCGAGGCTGATGATGGTGCCGCGCAGTCGGTTGACCACCAGCGTGGCCAGGGCCTCACCCTCCACGTCTTCAGCAATGATGACCAATGGACGGCGGCCGCCCTGGGCTACCGCCTCGAGGGCGGGCACCACGTCGGCGGCGGAGGACAGCTTCTGGTCGGTGAGCAGGAACAGAGGCTCGTCGATGGAGCACTCCATGCGGTCGGTGTCGGTGACGAAGTGAGGCGACAGGTAGCCGCGGTCCAGGCGCATGCCCTCCACAACGTCCAACTCGTCGGTGAGGCTCCGGCTCTCCTCCACGGTGATGATGCCCTCGCGTCCTACCTTGTCCATGGCGTCGGCGATCAACTCGGCGATGGCTTCTTCGTGGGCGGACAGGGCGGCGACGCGGGCGACCTGCTCCCGGCTTTCCACGGCGGCCGCTTGGTCGCTGATTTCATTGCATACGGCCGACACGGCCCGGTCGATGCCGGACTTCAGGGCCAGCGGGTTGGCGCCGGCGGCAACGTTCATGAAGCCGCCCTGGATGATGGAGCGGGCCAGCACAATGGAGGTGGTGGTGCCGTCGCCCACCACGTCGTTGGTCTTGGAGGCAGCTTCCTTGACCACCTGGGCGCCCATGTTTTCGTAGGGGTCGGGCAGTTCAATTTCCTTGGCGATGGTGACGCCGTCGCTGCACACCACGGGAAGGGTCCAGACGCGCCCCAGAATAACGTTGCGGCCGCTGGGCCCCAGGGTCAGGGCGACGGCGCGCCCGAGCTGGTCAACGCCGCTCATCAGGCTCTGTCGAGCGTTCTCATCGAAAATCAACTGCTTTTCGGGCATGGCGGGGATCCTCCGCTAATGGGGTCAATGTAGTTGCAAACAGGAATAATGGTACTGAAAAGCGCGCCCTGCATCCGTTTCCGGGTGTGGCTTTCAGCACAACAATTTTCGGGCAACATGCCCGAAATTGTCAACCTGAAACGATGGGCGATGGCCGGCGTCGCGGACACCGGGCAAAAGGCGGATGACAAACGGGGAGAGGGTTTGGTAACATCATGTCCTCTAAAAACAGTCCCGAGGAGTTAGAACCTTGCCGGCCCAGAAAGCCCACCGCCAGTCCGTAAAGCGCTACGCGCGCAACATGAGCGCCCGCCGTGCCACCCGTACCGCCATCAACCGCGCCCGGCGTGCGGTAGCGGCGGCCGAGCCCGATTCCGAGGAAGCGGTGCGCAAGGCCATGAGTATGCTCGACGTGGCGGTCCGGAAAGGCATACTGCACAAGAACAACGCATCGCGGCGGAAGGGCCGCCTGGCGGCGGCGCTCAATCGATCCCGCGCTTCGTAGATTTCCAGCGCGCCAGAGCATCGGATCGCCCGAGGGTTGGTCGGACCCTGCGGGCGTTTCGGCTTATCTGCCTGGCGCTGCTGCCGATCCGCGTTCTCCGCGCCGGGGCTGCGCAAACCACGGGCGCCGGCGGATGATCGTCGTCGACACACTGGATTTTCATGACCAACGCGTGTTGACAACCCGCTGTCGATTTATTAGCATATCGGTGCCGAACATTAGTTTGCGATACGGAGAATTCACCTGGTGCGGAGGTAGCCCAAATGCCACCGAAGAAGAACCTGAGGCCCCGACAGCAGCAAATCCTGGATTTCATCGAGCAATTCCTGGACGAAAACGGCATCCCGCCGACGGTGCGGGACATTCAACGAGGCTGCAGCATCAGCAGTACGTCGGTCGTCGACTACAACCTGCGTTTGATGGAGCGTGACGGGTATCTGAAGCGACGCTCGGAAGTGGCGCGGGGTATCGAACTCCTGGACGAAACGGGCCTGCCGGTAGCCAACGGCGCTGCCAGAGTGCAGATAGTGGGCAGCATTGCCGCTGGCGAGCCGATACCGGCCTTCTCCTCGGAAGGAGTGGACTCGGCCGCCGAATTCGACATCGTGGAAGTGCGCCCGGACCTCAAGAAGCGGCACGGAACGCTGTACGCGCTGTCCGTCAAGGGCACGTCGATGATCGACGCCCTGATTGACGACGGCGACGTGGTGGTAATCAAGCCGACCAACACGGCCCGCAACGGCGAAATGGTGGTGGCCTGGCTGAGAGAGGAAGAAGAAGCGACCCTCAAAAAGTTTTTCCGCGAGGGCGACCAGGTACGGCTGCAACCGGCCAACAGCACCATGGACCCGATCTACGTGTCAGCGGACAACGTGGAGGTGAAGGGCCGTGTGGTGGAAGTACTCCGGCAGTTCTAGGCCGGGAAGCGACTTCAGTTTCGGCTGTTGGCCAGGGCTCCGTAGGTGGCTACCAGGAAGGGAACGCAGTAGGTCAGCGGAATTTTCCATGCCAGCGCGCCGGCCAGATCGCCGGTGACGATGGCGTCACCCTGATTCAGCGCCGTGAGAGCCGTGCCCACCACGGCGCTGGCGATTAACGACCGGCGCAGCATGGGCCAGTGACGCAGGGCGCACCGGAGGCACTTGGTGATGCCCGCTGCCGCGCCGCGAGGTCGAAAGGTGAAGCTGGCGCTGCTGGCCGTTGGTCGGCTGCACCGTTGGCATGGGAGCGCGTCGGCTGACATGGTTCGACTCGCCTCAGACGACGGCGGCGGGAGCGTAGGGCGACGGGTCGCTCAGGTCGAACACCCGGGTCGGCGCCAAGCGTCCATCGGTTTCAGGGCGGGCCAGGGCGAGAAACACGCCGTCGGGGTCGTAGATGCGCCACAGCCGTGGGTCCGGTGGGTCAATTTGGGCGGATCCGGCGTAAATGGTCTGGCCGTGGCGCACGGCCCACGCGCGGTCTGCCTCAACCTGCACAGCCGGAAGTTCACGCAGAGCCCAATCGAGGGGATGCAGGTGGCCCGTCCAATCGCCCGAGGCGGCGGCCTGCTCCAGGGCATCGAGGGAGATTCCTTCTGAGCATTCAAATTGGCCGCAGGACAGGCGGACCAACTCGGACACGTAGGCGCCGCAGCCGATGGTTTGGCCAAGGTCGTGGGCGATGGAGCGGAGATACGTTCCCCGGCCGCACTCAACGGTGAAGGTGACGAAAGGAAGCCGTATGTCGTCTATGGAAATCGAACGTACGGACACGCGGCGCGGGGAGCGTTCAATCTCACGGCCGGCCCGGGCCAGATCGTAGAGCCGGCGGCCGTCGACCTTGACCGCGCTGTACATCGGAGGCAGTTGATCGATTTCACCGACGAAATTGCCGAGTGAGCCGGCGATTTCCGCCCGGGTCAGCCAGGAGGGATCGCAAGTCTCTTGGATGTCGCCTTCAGCATCGTGGGTGTTGCTGATTGCGCCCAATCGCACTGTCATGCGGTAGCGCTTCCATCCGGAGACGACCAACTCCATAAGACGGGTAGCCTGCCCGAAGCAGATAGGCAGGACGCCTTCTGCCAGCGGGTCCAGAGTGCCGGCGTGGCCAACCTTTCTGCGCTGACCGGTGATGCGCTTCACACGCCGGACAGCGTCCATGGAGGTGATGCCGACAGGTTTATGGAGGTTGAGGAAACCGTTGACTGCCGGCCGGCCTTGTCCACCAGCAGGCATGCGCTCAGGCCCGTCCCGCCCACGCTTGGGCGCTGTCTTCCGTTTCGTCCGGCACCTCCAGATCGTCGATCAATTGCATCAGGCGATCGGCCTCAAGCAAGGCGTCGTCCAGCTGGAAGGTGAGGAACGGCACGTGACGCAGGGAGACGCGACTGCGCAACTCCCGACGCAGGTAGGATGCGGAGGACTGGATCCCGGCCAATGCTTCCTGGCGGACGGCTTCCGTGCCCATCACGCTGACGTAGACCCGGGCGCTGCGCAGGTCCGACGCGGTGCGTACCTGGGTGATGGTGATGATGCCTTTCAGGCGAGGGTCGTTGACCTGTGAAGCCAGCAGGCCGGCGATTTCCTCGCGGAGCAGGCCGTTGACCCGCTCCATTCGTCGGCGGTCCGCCATGGGTAAACCTCTCAGTATCTGCTGGAAGTCTAGTTGGCCCGCTCCATGCGGTAGGCCACGATCAGGTCGCCTTCCTCGAAGTCGTTGAAACCGTCCAGGACGATGCCGCACTCGGTTCCGGCAGTGGCTTGGTTTACCTCGTCGCGGAAGTGGCGGAGGCTGCCGATCTGGGTTTCCCTAACGACCTCATCATCGCGCATGACGCGGATGTTGCCCTGCCTGACGATGCGACCATCGAGGACACGACAGCCGGCGATGCGGACGCCCCGGCGCCCGGGGAAAATTTCCCGGATTTCGGCGCGGCCCACGACCACCTCTTCGTACTCCGGTTCCAGCAGTCCCTGGAGCGCAGCTTCCACGTCTTCCAGCAGGCGGTAGATGATCCGGTAATTGCGGACCTCGACACCAAGGCGTTCGGCGGTACGCTCGGCTCCCACTTCAAACCCGACATTGAAAGCCAGCACGATGCCACCAGATGCGGCAGCCAATTGCACATCGGAATCGCTGACCGCCCCCGATCCGGAGTGGATGATTCGGGCCTTGACGTCGCCCTCGGACAATTCCTCGATTGATTGGACGGCGGCTTCGACGCTTCCCTGGACGTCGGCCTTGAGGACCAGCACCAGTTCCTTGACGTCGCCGGCATCGATCTGCTTCACGACGCTGTCAAGCGTGAGCACCGTTTCCAGGTTGCCGGTGCTGGAACGCTGCTCACGGCGGCCCGCCATCTGACGGGCGGCGCGTTCGCTGCTGACTACCGACAGAATGTCACCGGCTTCCGGCACCGCGTTCAGCCCCGTTACCACACCGGGTGACCCCGGAGTGATGGAGTCGATGCTCTTTCCCTGTTCGTTGGCGATGGCCCGGACGCGTCCCCAGGCGGTTCCGGCGACGATATAGTCGCCCACACGCAGGGTGCCGGCCTGGATCAGGACGGTGGCCGAAGGTCCACGGCGGCGGTCAAGGGTGGCCTCGACGATGACGCCGGCGGCGGAGCGGTCGGGATTGGCCTTGAGCTCGAGGATCTCCGACAGCACCGAGAGGTTTTCCAGGAGGTCGTCGACCCCGTCGCCGGTCTGGGCGGAAACCGGCACGGCGATCACGTCGCCGCCCCATTCTTCCACGAGCAGGTTGCGCTCGCTGAGCTGACGCTTGACCACGTCGGGCTGCGCGGTGGGAAGGTCCATCTTGTTGATGGCGATGACGATGGGCACGTCGGCGGCGCGGGCGTGGTCGATCGCCTCATCGGTCTGCGGCATGATGCCGTCGTCGGCGGCCACGACCAGTACGGCGATGTCGGTGACCCTCGCGCCACGCGAACGGATCGCGGTGAACGCGGCGTGGCCCGGCGTGTCCAGGAAGGTGATGGGCTGCCCTTCATGCACGACCTGGTATGCGCCGATGTGCTGGGTAATGCCACCCGCCTCCTTTTCGACCACTGCCGACTGACGTATGTAGTCGAGGAGGCTGGTTTTGCCATGGTCAACGTGGCCCAGGATGGTGATGACCGGCGGGCGAGGTTGCAGCTTTTCGTTCATTTCCTGCGAAGCGGCGTTGATGGAGGCGGTGTCCGCTTTTTGCTCCGCCAGCCGGGTGCGAACTCCGTAAGCCGCCGCGGCCACGGCGGCAACCTGGTGGTCGATTACCTGGTTGACGTTGACCATGATCCCGTGGCGCATCAACTGCTTGATGACGTCGATGGGCGACTGGTCCAGGAGTTCGGCGAGGTCCTTGACGGTGAGGGATTCCGGCAGGACTAATGCCCGCGGCGTGCTGCGGCGCGGCTCGTTGCGACGGGCGCGGCGGGGTCCGGAGCGTTGTTCGGTTGTCGTAGTCATAGGTAGCACCTCCTCCAGCGGAATTGCCGTTCACGCGGGGTTGTCCCCTCACGGGATCAGCCTTCCGCTTCCCGAACCGCACCACGGGCGGTCCCGGGCCCGGCATGGTAGACACCGGGCGCGACAGTTTCAATGAAATATCGTTTCAGGGCATCCAGGTCCGCGTTGGAAACGGGATTGCGGAGTCCCCGCTCCAGGGAACGGCGGACGAGGCCCTTTTCCCAGCACGTCGCCTGGTGGCACAGATAGACGCCCCTCCCGTTCGTACGCCCAGTGTCGTCGGGCCGCACTTCTCCTTCAGGCGTGCGAACGAGCCTGATCAGATCGCCTTTCGGCATCTTGTTTCCGCAGGCGATGCAACTGCGTTCAGGTATGTGGCGCTGTTTCGGAATTTGCGATTACCTGGACAAAGCACGGCGTAAGGGAAGGGTGGATTGCGAGATCACCGCGTTTTACCGGCGGCGCGGTCCGGGTCCGCGGGCGCCCGGGACGTTGCCGCCGCGGCGGTTGCCGCCACCGCGCCGACGCCGTCGGTCGCCTCCCCGGAAGTCTCCTACAATGTCTTCTGCGAACCGGATCTTGCCGGCGTCAGGCGCGAGGTTGGGAAGACCCGCCAGGAGTTCGGCCATCGCGGGATCAGTTTCCTCCTCCTCGTCCTCGTACTCTTCCTCGTCTTCGTCGAACTCTTCCACCACGTCGTCGATGGTCAGGCTTTCCAATGCGTCGACGCTGAGGCCGAGGGACTCATCTGTCGCGGCGCCGTCCTCAACAGCGACTGTCGCTGCTTCTTCTTCGGCAATTAGAGCTTCCAGCAATGCGTCCTCGTCGTAGTCGGGGTCCGCGACCTCAGCCGACTCGGACGGGGTTTCGATGACGGCTTCCTGAAGTTCCGCCGCCACGGGCTCCAGTGCGGGTTCCGGTTCGGCATCCTCTGGAATGACGGCATCCTCGGTAATGAGACTTTCGATCTCAGCCTGAACGGTTTCAGAGACCGGCAAGGCGTCGATCAGAGCTTCGGCCTCGGCGACGACCTCTGCCACCGGCGCCAATTCCACGGCTTCCGACTCCGGATCCGCCGACGCCGCGACCTCAGCCGCAGCCGCGGCGGTCTCGGCTTCAGCGGCGGCGGCGATGCGCGCGGCCTCCTCGGCGGCTTCGGCTTGGGCGGCGGCGATACGGGCCGCCTCGGCAGCGCGGGCCGCCCGCAGGGCCTCCCATTGCTCCACGTTCTTGATATCCAGCCGCCACCCCGAAAGCCGCGCGGCCAGACGCGCGTTTTGGCCGTCGCGTCCGATGGCCAACGACATCTGGCTCTCCGGTACGACCACGTAGGCGGTGTTCTCGTCAGGGTCGAGGTCGACGCCGCCAACGTCAGCGGGGCTGAGGGCGCGGGAAATCAGGACGCGGGGGTTGGGGTCCCACTCGATCACGTCGATCTTTTCACCCTGGAGTTCGTTGACCACGCTCTGGATGCGGTTACCCCGCAGTCCGATGCAGGAGCCGACGGGATCGACACCGTCCTGGTGGGAGGACACGGCGACCTTGCTGCGGACGCCGGCATCGCGGGCGATGGCCCTGATCTCGACGGTGCCGTTGCCGATTTCGGGGACTTCGGCCTCCATGAGTCGGCGGAGCAGGTCGCGATGAGCGCGGCTGACCACGACCTCCGGGCCGCGGGTGGTTTGCTGAACCTCGACCAGGAGGACCTTCAGCGACTGGTTCTTGCGATACCGTTCACTGCCGACCTGGTTGTCCGGGCGCATGACGCCGCGGGCGCGGTTCTGGCTCTGGGCCTGGTGAGGATTGAGGTTGATGAATACGGTGGGGCCCTTCTCGATGCTCTCCACGCTGCCGCTGATTATCTCGCCCTGGTACGCGGAATATTCCTCGAATATCTTTTCCCGCTCTGCCTCCCGGAGTCCCTGCATCAGGACCTGCCGGGCGGTCTGGGCTGAGATGCGGCTGGTGTCGTAGGAGACCTCCTCATCCTCAGATATCTCGCTTCCGATCTCAGCCGAGGGTTCTATTCGCAAGGCGTCGGCGAGCGCAATTTCGGTCTCCGGGTCCTCGATTTCTTCGACGACGCTGCGCAGCGGAAAGATGCTGATGTCGCCGGTGTTCGGGTTGAGCTTGACGGTGAGGTTTTGGGAGCCGGCCACCCGGTCGCGACGGAAAGCGGTGGCCAGCGCGACTTCCACCTTGTCGAGGACCAGTTCCTTGCGCAGACCCCGCTCGGCGGATAGTTGATTCAACGCCATCATGAAATCGCTTTTCATGGTTGTCCTCCGCCGGCTCCGCCGCCGACAGTGCTCTGATGTGCATCCCGTTTACAGAAATAAAGCGGGTATCCGCCCCGCTTAGAATTCCCGTGAACCGCTCACTGCCGAGTTGGTGGGGATTTTCCACTTTGCCCCGGCAGCGGGGCGTGATGTGGGCGCATTATAGCATCGGCATTGGGTCGGGGCAAGGGCGGCGCCGGCGATTCGCTCGCCCGGGAATTCCGGTGGGCGCCGGGATTACCACCAGATCTTGCCCTGGGCCTCCTGGGCGAGGGTCTCATAATCGCGGGTCCACAGCTGGCTGCTGAGGTACTTCCAACCGCCGTCGGCGAGAAGGCATACTACGTTTCCGCTCTCCATGCGCTCGGCGTGTTTGAGAGCGCCGGCGATGACAGACCCGGAGGAGATGCCGGCGAAAATCCCTTCCTTGTCCATCAATTCCTTGGTCATGTAGAAAGAGTCGAAGCTGTTGACCAGAAGGCGATTGTCCAGCAGGTTGATGTCGAGGATCGGCGGGATGAACCCATCCTCCAGGCGACGGAGGCCGGAGATGAAGTCGTCCGGTTCCGGAGCCACCGCGATGATCTTGATGTCGCTGCGATGTTCCTTGAGCCGGCGCGCGTTGCCCATGAGCGTGCCGCCTGTGCCCAGGCCGGCCACGAACACGTCGACTTCAGGCAATGTCTCCACGATCTCCTGGCCGGTACCCTCGTAATGCGCGTCCGGGTTGCCGTCGTTGCCGTACTGGTAGAGCATCAGGTAGTCGTGAGGATTTTTCTCCACCATTTCCTGGGCCATGACTACGCTGCCGTTGGTGCCCAGGGTGCCGTCCGAGTATACGATCTCCGCGCCGTAGGCTTCCAGGAGCTGAGTGCGCTCCACGGAGACGTTCTCCGGCATCACCACCTTGACCTTGTAGCCCTTGAGGCGACCGATCATCGCCAGGGAGATGCCGGTGTTTCCGGACGTGGGTTCCAGGATGGTGCGGCTGGACGAGATCTCGCCGTCGGCTTCGGCCCGCTCTATCATCTTGAGGCCGATGCGGTCTTTGACGCTGCCCGTGGGGTTCTGGCCCTCCAGCTTGGCGTAGATGCGGACCTCAGGGTTCGGACTGAGATTTTGCAATTCCACCAGAGGGGTATTGCCGATGGTGGCGATGAGTCCTTTGTACGGGGACGAGGTGTGCGTCATTGGCGCCGGGCTCCCGTGGCCTCTGGAAAGCGAGTTGCGGTGACTAGTGAGCGCCGGCGCCCACGGCCAAAGGTTCCGGCGCTTCGGCCACGCCGCAGAACACTTCGTAGTCGATGAGCTCGGTAACGGTGGGGTTATCGCCGCAGAGCGGGCAGTCGGGGTTGCGGCGGAGGCGAACCTCGCGGAACTGCATGCTCAGGGCGTCGATGACCATCAGACGGGAAGCGAGGCTTTCGCCGATGCCCAGAATGTGCTTGAGCGCCTCAGTAGCCTGGATCGAGCCCACCAACCCGGTAAGGGCGCCCAGTACGCCGGCTTCAGCGCAGTTGGGAACCATGCCGGGAGGCGGCGGAGCCGGGAAGAGACACCGGTAGCAGCCCTGGCCGGGCAGGAAGACCGTGGCCTGGCCGTCGAAGATCAGGATGCTGCCGTCGATGAGCGGCTTGTTCAGCAAGTAGCAGGCGTCGTTCACCAGGTAGCGGGTGGCGAAGTTGTCGGCGCCGTTGATGACGATGTCATACTGGCTGATGATGTCGAAGGCGTTTTCCGAAGTGAGCCATGCCTCATGGAGCACCACGTCCACTTCGGGATTGTAGGACAGGATGTTGTCCTTGGCGGACTGCACCTTGGGCCGGCCGACGTCTGGGGTGTGGTGCAGGATCTGCCGTTGCAGGTTGGACAGCTCCACCACGTCGAAGTCGACGATGCCGATCTTGCCCACGCCGGCCAGGGACAGGTAGACCGCGGACGGGGAACCCAGGCCGCCGGCCCCGATGATCAGCGCGCTGGATTCCATCATCTTGCGCTGTCCGGCGCTACCGACGTCCTGCATGATGATGTGGCGGCTGTAGCGTTTGACCTGGTCGGGGGTCAAGCGTAGGGGCTGGACCATTTTGTGTTCCTCCGGTTGGCGGTTGGATCGACTTAACTGAAAACCTGCGCCCCGAACCGTCTGGCGGTGAATTCAGCGGACGCAGGTTCGAATTGGATGTTAATCGGCCTGCCCCCTATGTGCGGGGACAGGCGCAGGCAACCAGCGCAATTGGGGCGGGTAACATCGTGCGGGAAGTGTATGGTTGCGCCGGGAAAATTGTCAAGCGATGCGGTGGTGGATCAAACCGAAACCGCAGGCAGAGGCTCTGCGACGTCGGCGCCCCGGTCGCCTTGGGCGATGAGCGCGCTTTGCCGATTTGCCAAGTGCGCCAGCGTAGTGGACTGGAGGACCTGCTGGATTGATTCCTCGACGGTTTGCCAGATTTCCTTCTGGGCGCAGCAGTCGGCGAACATGCAGTCGGTGGGCAGGGTCAGGCAGTCCAGAGGGGAAGCGTTGCCGTCCAGTTCCTGCATGATGTCATAGAGGTTGACGTCCTGGGGAGCTCTGGCCAGGAGGTGGCCGCCCTGGGGCCCACGGCGACTATGCACGAAGCCGCTCTTGTTGAGGGTCGACATCAGCCGCTCAAGGTAGGGTTCGGGTATGCCCTGACGGTAGGCAATGGCAGCAGTCTGGACCGGCCCGTCGCCGTAGCGCATGGCCAACTCCACCAGCGCGCGCACGCCGTAATCCACTTTCATCGGGATGCGCAAAACGACACCTCCCTCCTGAGGCAATTATATCCAAACCCTGCGGTAAATGCCAACCGCGTCAGGTATTCGCCTCCGGTTCCCGCTGCCGGCGGTCATAAACCGTCATATAGGTGCCGATCCCGGTGGCAATCAGCTGGCCGTCCTCGCCGTGGATCTCCATGTCTCCGACAATGATGCGCCCGCCTCGGCTCTTGATGGAGCTGCGGGCGGTGAGCTCGCCGTCACGGGCTGGCGCGATGAAGTTCAGCTTCAGCTCGATGGTCACGGCATGCTCGCCTTCCCGCAGGACGGAGCGGCAGGCGCGGAAGAATGCGTAGTCGGCCAGCGTCACCAGGAGGCCGCCCTGGACGACGCCCGCGCGCTGGCGATGCTTGTCCGCAACGGTCATGAACGCGGTGCCCACGCCGTCCTCGGATATGCCGGGACGGATCCCCAGCAGCTCTGCGAATGGTCCGTCCTGGCCGGCTTGAGGTTCGGCATTGCTCATAGCAATCGTCTCCGGTTGCAAGGGTAGGTTGTGGTTAGCGGCAACAATTATAACGATGCAACCGCAGGGGCCACCGCGATATACTGGGTGTCCGATGTTTTTTGGCAGGGAATATCAAGCCGGCGCGCGGGGCGGCGATGGCTAAAGGGCTGCTAACCGCCCTGGGGGTCATGCTGGTGTGCACGATAATCCCCGTGGCGCAGTTCCTGCTGGCTCCCTTCGGCCCGTTTCTGGGGGCCTACTTCGGGATCCGGTCGGTGGACACGTCCGGTTCGGCGCCGCTGGTTGCCGCGGCAAAATTCGGCGCGGCGGTGGGCACCACATCAGGGATCATCCTGGTAGTGATTGCCGTGATCCTGACCACGACGCTGTCCATGCCGGGGAGGTTCGTAGCCCTGACCTGGATCGCGGTGGCCGTCTTTGCGACCTACGTGGCCGGAATGAGCACGTTGGGAGGTCTGTACCGGCTGATGAAAGCGAGATCGGTTCCGTCCGCGGCGCCGACAGAGGCGAGCTAGCGTTGGACGCGGAGTCGCTGCAAACCCTGCTGGAGAGCGTTCGGGACGGGAGTTTGACAGTATCCCGAGCGATGGAGGCTCTGCGGGACCTGCCTTACCAGGACCTGGGGTTCGCCCGTCTGGATCACCACCGCTCCCTGCGCACGGGTTGGCCGGAGGTGGTGCTGGCCGAGGGCAAGACCAGCGAGCAGGTAGCCGGGATCGTGTCTGCGATGGCCGGACGCGGTCATCCCGTGCTGGTCACCAGAGCCGCGCCGGATGTTTACGAATCCGTGGCCGCTAAGGTTGCGACGGCGCGCTACCACGAGTTGGCGCGCTGCATCGTGGTACAGGATGAAGGGATGGCGGCGCCACAGGATGTCGGGTTGCTGATCGTCACGGGTGGCACCGCCGACCTGCCGGTGGCGGAGGAGGCGGCGATCACGGCAGAGTCGATGGGGTGCAGAGCCGGCCGTCTGAACGACGTGGGAGTGGCGGGGCTGCATCGCCTGTTGGCGCAGCGGGAACGCTTGCAGGAAGCCCGGGTCATCATTGTGGTTGCCGGGATGGAAGCGGCGCTGGCGAGCGTGGTGTCGGGGATGGTTTCTGCGCCGGTGATTGCGGTGCCCACCAGCGTCGGTTACGGGGCGAGTTTCGGCGGACTGGCGGCGCTGCTGGGGATGCTCAACTCCTGCGCTCCGGGAATTGGCGTGGTCAACATCGATAACGGGTTTGGAGCCGGATACCTGGCGGCCCAGATCTGCCGAATGGCCGCGCCGAATGTTGATGCCCGGACGACGGCAGCGCGTGAGGGCGAGGGTTGAGCGGTCGAAGATGGCTGCTGCTGGGACTGCTGACGGTGGGTGTCTTCGGCGGGCTGCTGGCGTACGGAGATTTCAGGCAGGTGGGCCGGACGCTGTTCGAGACCCCGGCCGCGTACCTTGGATTGGCGGCGGGCGCCGGCTTGGCAGTGGTCAACTACGCGCTGCGATACCTCCGCTGGTCGATGTACCTGCGCGCTCTTGGCATAAACGCGCCGGCATCGGTGAGCGTGCCGGTATTCGTGGCTGGGTTGGCGCTGTCGATCACGCCGGGCAAGGTCGGCGAACTGCTGAAAAGCGTGTGGCTCCAGCAGCGGACGGGAACGCCGGTGGCGGCGTCAGCGCCGGCGGTGGTGATGGAGCGGTTGACGGACGTCATATCCGTGGCCCTGCTGGGACTGACCGGAGTGCTGCTGTTGCCAGCCCCGATTGCTTTGACAGTTGGCGGTCTGCTGCTTGTCGGCCTGGCGGTGGGTCTGCTGGCCGCGTCACGGTACGGCGAAAAAGCGTTGGACCTGCCGGTGCTGCGACGGTGGCGCGAACCTTTGGCGCAGTCGCAGGATGGACTGCGTCGTCTGATGGCTCCGCGGATGCTGGCGCCGGCGGTGGCGCTGGGTTTCCTGGCGTGGGCGGCGGAGGGTCTGGCCCTGTGGGTTATCATTCGGGGCCTGGGCGATGAGGTGGCTGTGGGCATCGCGTTGCCGATCTCGGCGGCCGCAGCGTTGGTGGGGGCCGTGACCGCGCTGCCGGGCGGGTTGGTTGGATTCGAGGGCAGCATGGTGGCCTTGCTCGGTCAGGCCGGAGTGCCGGCGGTCACCGCCGCGCTGGCCACCCTGCTGACCCGGCTGGCCACGCTCTGGCTGGCGGTGGTCGTCGGCGGGCTGGCCTGGATCTGGCTCAGCCGGACCGGTCGACATCGCGCAGCTGCGTTGGCAACGGAAACCGGAGCTAAGCGGGAATCATGAGTCGGCTGGCAGGGCTGTTCATGACGGCCCGTCCGCTGCAGTGGGTGAAGAACCTGCTGGTGTTTCTGCCGCTGCTGTTCGCGGTGGACTTGGTGTGGCAACCCGGCGACATCGGGACGCTGCTGCCGTACATTCCGAGGCTGGTGGGGCTATTCGCCGCGTTTTGCGCGCTGTCGTCGTCGGTCTATGTGCTCAACGACCTGGCAGATCGGGAGGCTGACCGACAGCACCCCACCAAGAGGACGCGGCCCATCGCGTCGGGGCATGTGCCGGCATGGCTGGCCGGTTCGGCGCTGGCAGGGCTGGCGGTTGCGGGAATAGCGGGACTCTACGGCATATCGACGCCGGCGCTGGGACTGCCCCTGATCGGCGGGATATATCTCGTCGCCAACGTAGGTTACTCTCTGCGACTAAAGCGGGTGGCCCTGGTTGACGTGATGATCGTGGCCGGCGGGTACGTGCTGCGAGCGGTGGCCGGAGCAGTGGCGGTGGGGGCGGCGCCGTCGCCCTGGCTCTACGCGGTCACCGCGGCGGGCGCGCTGTTCATCGTGATCGGCCGGCGCTACGCCGAGGCGAGGCTGGCTGGAGACGAACCCGAGGCGCAGCGGGCGACGCTGTCGCACTATGCTCCGCCGCTGGGAGGCCAGTTGCTGATACTGTCCGCGACGGCGGCGCTGGTGAGCTACACGTTGTACGCAGTGGAGGCGGACAACCTGCCGGCAAACAACACCATGCTGCTCACCGTGCCCCTGGTGATTTTCGGGCTGTTCCGCTATCTGTACCTGTTGAACAACAGCCGGGACGCGGAGTCTCCGGAACTGCTCATGCTGCGCGACGCGCCGCTGCTGCTGGCGATAGCGGCGTGGATGGTCGTGGCGGGGGCCGTGCTGGTGCTGAATTGACGGAAAAATTGGGCCAGCGTTACCACGCCAACCAGGATCGTGAGCTTCTCAATGACGATTGGCGGATATTATGAACTGGAGAGATCACATCGAAACCAATAAAAAGATATCGGCCGGCAAACCGGTAGTCAAAGGTACCCGGCTGTCCGTGGCATTCATCTTGGAGCTGATGGGCGCAGGATCCAGCGAAGCGGCTATTCTGGCGAGTTATCCTCAGTTGACTCAGGAGGACATACGTGCGTGCCTGCATTGCGCCAGTGAAAAATTGGGAGAGTCGACCAACAAGTCGTCCATTGACGACTGGATTTCAGGGTTGGAGAACGATTGTGAAATTTATCGTGGATGAGAATATGGACGAACCGTTGACATCATCATTGCGCGACGCCGGTTACGACGTATTATCGGTATTTGAAACAGCACGGGGTAGCGATGATGTTGAAGTGCTTGTCCATGGCTGCAACGGAAGACCGGATTTTGTTGACCTATGATAAGAACGATTTTGGAGCGTTGCTTTATGACCGCGGGTTGCCGGCTCCGCTGGCGATAATACCGTTTCGCATCCCTGATATACCTACCGAGGAACGTCCTCATTTCGTTGTTGATTCCCTGCTCGAAAGGTCAGACTGGTCCGACAGTTTCTGGGTGATTGAGCGGGAACGGATCCGATCACGGTCGCTCCCAGGCTAGACCAGCGTCACTGCCACTCGGAGCAAGCTGGACTCAACTGGCACAGTACGCGCGCGAGGGCCAGGGCCTTTCGATTGTCTATCCAAACTATCCAAATCGTCATTCCGGCGAAAGCCGGAATCCAGAAGATGCTGGCGTTACGGGACGTTGGCGACAGCAAGACGTTCCTGGATTCCGGATCAAGTCCGGAATGACGTAAACAATCGAAAGACCCTGGCGCGAGGGCCGGCAAGGTTGCGTCCGGCCTGTTCCGTCGCTATGCTTACCGTCGGTTGGCTCGGTGAGCCGGCACGGCTAATTTTCCGCATCGGAGATTGATCAGATGACACAAGCTGCCCCCCAGATACCGCTGCCCGTGCCGCAGCCGGAATCGGACTTCTACTGGGAAAAGTGCAAGGAAGGCGAACTCTGGCTGCGCCGTTGCGTCGAGAGCGGTCGCGCCTACTTCTATCCCCGCGACATTAGTCCCTTCCCCGAAAGTTTCTCCCGCGATACCGACTGGATTCAAGCCAGCGGGCGGGGCACGCTGCACACCTTCGCTATCGTGCACCGGGCGCCGACCCCGGCGTTCCGCGACAAGGTGCCGTACATCACGGCGGTGGTGGAGTTGGAAGAGGGGCCCATGATACCGACGTGGCTGGTGGGCATTGAGTTTGGCGAAGGAGAGATACGCCCGGCTTCCATCCAATGCGGGATGGCAGTGGAGGTGGTTTTCGAAAAGATCACCGATGAAATCAGCCTGCCCATGTTCCGCCCGGCCTAGCGTCCACCCGGCGCAAACCTTCGACACCCGTTGCCCGAAACCGCGACCACAGACACAGGAGGCGTCATGACGCAGCCCGCAGCCCGAACCGTAATGCAAGAAGTATCCCCCAAGCTGGCCGAGCTCTCCGCCGACGTCCTGTTTGGGGACGTTTGGGAACGCCCGGAACTGTCCAAGCGGGACCGGAGCCTGATCACGGTGGCCACGCTGACCGCGCTGTACCGCACGGATCAGCTGCGGGGCCACATCGGTCGCGCGCTGGACAACGGCGTTACGCGCTCCGAAATCTCGGAGGTGATCGCGCACATGGCGTTCTACGCCGGCTGGCCGGTGGCGGCCAACGCGGTGCGAGTGGCCAAGGAAGTATTTGACGAGCGCGGCGTCTAACCGAAAACATCAGCGCAATTCCCGAAGCCGTCATTCCAGCGCAAGCCGGAATGACGGTTACTGTTAACAGGAGGCCACCAGATGCCCAGCATGACCGGCGCCCGCTTTCTCGCCGAAACCCTCCGCGAGTATGGCGTAACCCACGTGTTTTTCGTTCCCGCGATCATTCGCCGCGCCCTGGTGGAGATGGAGGATGTTGGCATCAAGCGGATCATCAGCCACGGCGAGAAGTCGGCGGCGTACATGGCGGATGCCTACGCCCGGGTCACCGGCAAACCGGGGCTGTGCTTCGCCCAATCGGTGGGCGCCGTGAACCTGGCGGCAGGTCTCCAGGATGCCTACCTGGGGGTATCGCCGGTGATTGCCATCACCGGTCACCGTCCGCCGATGCACCGGCACCGGAACTCGTACCAGGAGGTCGAACATTCCAAGCCCTTCGCGTCGGTTACCAAGTACAGCGCGGAAGTGGAAACCGTTGAGCAGCTTCCCCACCTGCTGCGGCAGGCGTTCCGGGAGGTGACCACGGGACAGACCCTGCCGGCTCATCTCGACTTCTCCGGTATCTCGGGCGACGTGATCACCGACGGCATCCTGGACACCGATGTGATCGTGGAAGAACCCTTCACCCAGCGGCCGGCGTTCCGGCCGGCGCCGGAGCCGGAGCGGGTGCGCGAGGCGGCGCGGATACTGTCGCAGGCAGAGCGGCCCGTGATCGTGGCCGGCGGAGGCGTGACGGCGTCGGGAGCCGAGGCTGAGCTCGTCCGGCTGGCGGAGATGCTCAACATCCCCGTGGCAACCGGTCTGAACGCCAAGGGTTCCATACCGGAGAACCACCCGCTGTCGGTGGGCGTGGTCGGCAGCTATTCCCGCTGGTCAGCCAACCGCGTGGTGTCGGAAGCGGACCTGGTGCTGTTCGTCGGCAGTCATACGGGCAGCCAGATAACGCTGGACTGGCGGATACCGGCGGAAGGAACGCCAGTGATCCAGATCGACATCGACGCCAGTGAGTTGGGACGCTCGTATCCCGCCGCCTACGGCCTACAGGGCGACGCCAAGCGGACGCTGGAGGCGATCCTGGACGTTCTGGAGCCCACGGGCGGCAACGCCAGTTGGGTCTCCCGGGCGCAAGAGCACGTGCAGAACTGGCGGGACGAGCACGAGCCAGTGCTCACCTCCCACGCGGTGCCCATCCGCCCGGAGCGGCTGTGCCAGGAATTGACCGATTTCCTGCCGTCGGACGCAGTGCTCATCGCTGACACCGGACACGCCGGCATCTGGACGGGCAGCATGGTGGACCTGAACCACGAGGGGCAGTCGTACCTGCGCGCTGCCGGTTCGCTGGGTTGGGGTCTGCCGGCGGCGCTGGGCGCCAAATGCGGAGTGCCCGACCGGCCGGTGGTCTGCTGGACCGGTGACGGCGGCATGTGGTACCACATCGGCGAGCTGGAAACGGCGGTGCGCTACGGCATCAACGCGGTGATTGTGGTGCACAACAACGGCGGGCTGAACCAGGACCGTCGGGGCGACGAGGCAGCCTACGAGGGACGCGAGGGCGGCAATTCCGGTGAGCTGTGGCGGTTCAACGATACCGACTTCGCGCAGATCGCTGAGTCCATGGGCGCCCTGGGCATCCGCGTGACAGATCCCAACCAGATCAACTCTGCGCTGGACCAGGCAGTGAGCGCAAACCGTCCGGCGGTAGTGGACATCGTCAGCGACGGCGACGTGGCGGCGGCGCCACCGTGGGGGCCGTAGCGTCGTCAGGTCGAATCAGTCAGTGTGGCGGTTCAAAGGCGCCGACGGGCGTTTTGTGCGGAGGTATCACAATGTTCTTCGCCGCTAAAGAAACAGTCGAGCGGTGGGCTGCGGCCAAAGACGCGAAGGCAGAAGCTCGAGGTCGCGAGGAAGGCCGTGAGGAAGGCCGGATGGAAATTGTCGCGTGCTGGAGGAGCACAACGTGCAGCTCCCGCCGGAACTGCTCCGCAAACTGAACGGCAAAGAAGATCCGAACTAATCAGCCGCTGGCGTATCCAGAGCCATGTCTAGGAACATGCGGGCGGCGTCGTAATTCCGCGCCCCGCTGCGCCGTATGGGTGGGACCAGATAGCAGTCCGTGGCGCCGGCGGCAAGCAGCGACTCCCAGATTTGGAGGGCAATGTCCACACCGGACCTACCGGCTGCCAGATCGTCGGATATCCACTGCGGAACGCTGGCGAAGGATACGCCATCGGCCTCCATGAGCCCGACGCCGTAGAACACGGGCACGGATAGGGTTGCACCAGCGGCTGTGGTGTATGCCTCAGCGAACCGCTCCACATCGTCGGGGTCAAACACCGGTTGAGTGATCAGGAAATGAGCGCCTGCTGCGACCTTGCGGGCGGCCAGGTTCGCCTCCTGCTCGATGCCCCGGCCCAGGTCGACGGTCGCCCCGATGCAGAAATCCGTGGGTGTGCGCAGGTTGCTCCCGCGGTGGTCGGCGCCGGAGTTCAGGTTGGCGATGGCGGCGATGAGCTCGGTGGGCCGGTAGTCGTAGACGGCGGCCGCGGTGTCACGAGAGCCAAACGTGTCCCCGGCCACTACGATGACGTTTTCCAGGCCCAATGCCTGCGCCCCCAGCAGCAGGGATTCCAGCGCCAGGCGGTTCATGTCCCGTGTTGCCAGCGTGAAGATCGGGTCCGCGCCGTGGCGGTCGCGCAACACGGCGGCGGTCGCAACGGCGTTCATCCGAACTGCGCGCCCCGGGTTGTATGCCGCCGAGATGAAATCGGCCGACTCCGGCGGGGCCGGCACATCCTCCGGCCGGCCGGAACGCGGCGGCGAATAGTCGCAAATGAACGCGGGGCGGCCAGTCTGCGCGTGGATGCGGTCAACGACTTTCGCCATCGTACGGACCTGAAACCCTTGCGCCAGGCTGGGGGGCGGCCGGCTAGCCGGGCAGGCCTTCGAGCAGTTCGCGGAAGCGGGCGATGGCCTGCTGCTCGGAGCGGCCCACGTAGTAGCGGATGCCTTGGACGTATTCGACGACGTCGCGGGGCAGCATGAGCAACTCGTCGCGCGGCTCGTTGAGGTGATACAGGCCGTCAACGCCCTCTTCGAGACCGACGTACAGGGTGTCTTCCAGGATGGCCTTTTCCCGATCCTCCAGATCTTTGCGCATCACCCACTGGCTGAAGACGAAGGGCAGGTTGGTCCACTGGGTCCATTCCGAGCCCAGGTCGAAACGGTGGGCGAAACCGCGCACGCCCCGGCGGCGGCGCAGGGCCCGGTTGCCGATCAGCACGAAGGCCTCGAAGGTCTCGTCAGGGCGGATAACGTCGCCGGACCTGACGGCGAACTCGCCCGGCTCCAGGCCGTACTTTTGGCGGAGCAGCACCTCGAGCAACTTGGCGGCGGTGACGTCCTCGTCGGATACGCCGATGGTGACGCCGCCCAGCTCTTCCATCGGATATTGGGAGTAGAGGCACACGCTGACGGCGCGGCTCAGGGTGGAGAAGCAAAATCCGCCGACAGGCTCGAAGCGGTCTTCCAGGCGAAACACGTCGGAGAGGTGGGCCGGACCCGCGTCGAGTTCGCCGTTGTCGAGAGCGTCGCCGAGTTGACGCGGGGTGGTCTCGCGCAGTTCGAATCCGCGACGCGCCATGTCGAAGTAAAAGGGTTCGGATTCCAGATACGGCACACGGCCGACTCTAATGGGCATCTTGTAGCCACCGTCAGGATAGGGAATGGTCCGCGACAACCGGCCTGGGAACGGCCAGAAGGCCAGTCCGCGGGACGCTAGGATTTTAGGGCGGGTCGATGCGAGGGTCAAGGAAGGGCTCTCGCAATCGCCGTAGCGACGGCGGATGACTTCTCGCAGGTCCGGCCGAATGAAAGATAGGACGACAGGTATAATTGCGAACACATTGAATGAACTGGAGGCGACGCTTTCATGCGTATCATCAACGTAGAGGCGGACATCGTTCGGATCCCATTGAGCACGCGGTTCAGCGGCAGCGTGTACCAGATCGAATCGCGGTGCACCATCGTGGTTCGCGTACACACCGACGAAGGGTTGGTCAGCGAGGTCTACTCCGGGGACGAGCGGACCGGGTACGAGCTGCTGAAGGACCTGGTGGTGGGGCCAATGGCGGAAGCGGTGCAGGGCGAAGACCCCATGGCCATCGAGCGATGCTGGCAGAAAATGTTTGCGCTGACCCCCCACATTGGCAACAAGGCGATCGCGATGCGGGCCGTCGCCGCCATTGACGTGGCCCTGTGGGACATCACCGGAAAGGCGTTGGGTGTTCCAGTGCGGACGCTGCTGGGCGGGTACGCCGACCGGTCTCCGGTAGTGCGGTTTGCGTACTACGTGCAGGGACGGGACACCGCGTAC
This sequence comes from Dehalococcoidia bacterium, assembly GCA_965207585.1. Lineage (GTDB taxonomy): Bacteria > Chloroflexota > Dehalococcoidia > Lucifugimonadales > UBA3495 > Bin87. The sequence goes on from CBDBMT010000003.1 coordinate 2,388,366, forward strand.
ATGGTCGAGGACCTGCTGCACCAGCGGGACCGCGGCATCGGCGGCGTGAAGCTGAAGGTGGGCGGCGTCGCGGTGGCCGATGACCTGCTGCGCGTGCGCGCCATACGGGATACGCTGGGCGACGACTTCATCATCGTTTGCGACGCCAACCAAGCTTGGACGCTGGACGAGGCGCTGGAGTTCGCGGGGCCGGCTCGGGAGATGGGGCTGGCCTGGCTGGAAGAGCCGTGCCGGTGGCAGAACGCCGACAATGACATGCGCCAGGTGCGGCTCCGCACCGGCATCCCGGTCGCCGCCGGCCAAGGCGAGAGCAGTTCGTGGGGCGGGCAGCGGCTCATGGACGCTGAGGCGGTGGACATCCTGAACATCGACGCGGCGATCTGCGGCGGGATTTCGGAATGGAAGCGCGTGGCCGACGCGGCGCAGATGCGCGGCATCAGGATGGCCCACCACGAGGAGCCGCAACTGGCCGTGCAACTGCTGCCGGCCCACGCCCACGGCCTGTTCGTCGAGGTGTTCGAGGAGGAGCGCGACCCGGTGTACTACCAGCTGAACAGCGTGCTTCCGGAATGGGACAACGGTGAGATCGTCGCGCCCGACGAGCCGGGCATGGGGCTGCACCTGGATGCGGCGGTGCTGGAGGAGTACAAGGTTTATTAGGGCAGGATCCAGTTTGCGGAACATTGAAGGAAGGCAGGTGGCATGGGAACGTTCAACGTCGATCTGTGGGTTGGCAACCTTTTTGCAGAAGCAGGGACCACCGTTTCCGCGTTGGTGGATACGGGCGCCACTAACACCATGCTGCCGTCGAGCTTGTTGCGGGAGCTAGGAATCGAGCCGGTGGAAAGCAGGTTCGCACGGGTGGCCGACGGACGACGTGTCGAATTGCAGACAGCATGGGCCAGGTTCTCCATCCAGGGGCGCAACGCGGTGGCGCGGGTCTCTTTCGGGTCGGAAGACGAATACCTGATGGGAGCAACCACACTGGAAGACCTGGGCATGGTGATCGATCCGGTGGATCAGCGCCTGATCGTCCTGGACAATTTGTTGATGTGATGCAGTGAAGGGGCGGAAGTTATGGAACTCTCTGGCGATGAAGTCGCGGCCGTTGGGCGCAAGATCTACGAAGGCATCCGTGAGGAAATGGAGGCCAACCACTGGGGCGAACTGGTGGTCATCGACATCCACAGCGGCGACTACGAGGTTGGTGAGTACCAAGGAGAACGCAGCGATGTGGAACTTACCAAACGGTTGATGAAGCGGCGTCCTGACGCCTTCACCTGGGCCGAACTGGTGGGCGAGAAGCAATACATCGCTGCGCGGCTTTCCACTAGGCAAACTTTGGAATACCTGGCTTCGCAAAAGAGAGACGCCCATGATTAGGGGCCGAGTAAGGCCGTCCCAAGATAACAGCACGGGTCTGGAAGCGCGGATTAGCGTTGAGATTGTCGCCGCTAACCAGATTTTCCAGACGTTGGAATCTGTCGTAGATACAGGTTTCGAGGGGGCCTTCACCCTGCCTGAATGGGTTGCCCGAGAACTGGGATTACACAGCACAGGAACCCGGCCCCTTACCCTTGCCAGTGGTCAGACTATCCGAACAGACACTTGTGTCGCGCGCTTGCTCTGGCACGGGCTGCCCGTGGACGCGCGAGCGTACGTCATGGGCAACAAGCCGATGATTGGTACTACCCTGCTGGCCGGCAGCCGCCTCACCATCGACTGGTGGGATGGCGGCGACGTGATCATTGAGGAACAAACACTTCTCGCAGGGTGATACGGACGGCTCAACGAGGAGATTTTGCGATGGTGGATTTGGGAGTAATTGAGCGGGTTGCGTTGAAAGACGTTTGGCCGCACGAGGCGCAGGATTTCACGCCGTGGCTCGCGGATAATTAGGACAAGCTGGGAGAGGCGCTGGGGTTGGATTTGGAGTTCCGGGAGCGGGAAGCCGCTGTCGGGTCGTTCTCTCTCGACGTGCTCGCCCACGACGTAGGCGGGGACCGGCCCGTCATCATTGAAAATCAGCTAGGCGCTACAGACCATAGGCACTTGGGTCAACTGCTGACGTACGCCGCAGGATACGATGCTTATGCGGTGATTTGGCTGACGCGCGAATTTCACGACGAACACCGTCAGGTCTTGGACTGGCTGAATCAACGAACGGGTGAAGATACGGCGTTTTTTGGAGTAGTGGTCGAGGTCTGGCGGATTGACGGGTCGCGTCCGGCGCCGCACTTCCGGGTTGTGGCAATGCCCAATGGTTGGCAAAAGCGAGTTTCTAGCAGTGCAGGAACTGGGGCGGCGAAATGGGAGGCTTACAGGGAATTTTGGCGATCCTTGGAGCATGCGTTGCGAGAAAAGGACGAATCCATGAAGGTAGGCAATGCGCGGGCTGATGATTGGCACAATTTTCCGTCTAGTTTTAAGGGGGTGGTGTACAGTGCATCAATCGCTCCTACCCGGAAGGTTGCCCATATCGGGGTTCATATTGATCATGATGACAAGGATTGGAACAAGAAACTATTCGACTCTTTGCACCAAAGATCCGACACGATTGAATCTGAGCTTGGCAACACGTTAGCGTGGGACCGGCGCGACAATAGGCGCGCGTGCCGGATCCGGGAAGAAAAGCCCGAGGTTATAGACCATGACAATCCGAATGCGTTAAAAGACTGGATGGTGGACCGCTTGCTGGCGTTCAAGCGGGTGTTCACTCCACACCTGGACGAGCTGGTGGAGTAACGGGTGTTACACTGCTCCAGGAGCTATGAAGCGAGGTAACCCGCATGGGAACTTTCAGCGTCGCCGTAACCGTCGGCAACCCGGTTTCTGCTGCCAGGGAAGTCGTTGAAGCGCTGGTGGACACCGGCGCCACGTTTTCGGTTTTGCCGTCCAGCCTGCTGCATCGCCTGGGCATTGAGCCGACCCGGACTCGGCGGCTCCGGTTCGCGAATGGTCAGGTCGAGGAACGTCAAACCGGCATGGCGCTCTTTGAGATCGAGGGTGTTGATTGCGAGGCTATGGTGGTCTTCGGCCCAGAGAACCTGCACTTGCTGGGCGCGACCACGCTGGAGGCTCTGCTGCTCATGGTTGACCCCATCAACCGGCAACTGGTTCCTGAAGTCGGTCTGCTGATGCGCGGCGGGAATGACGACCTTTGCTGACAACGAGGCCCTCATGCTGGCCCACTAAGCCGGCAGGAGATACCGGCTGCAGCGGCGCTAGAGCAGCAGCATGGCGTCGCCGAACGAATAGAAGCGGTACTCGCGGCGCACTGCCTCTTGGTAGGCGGCCAGGATGCGCTCGCGGCCGGCAAAGGCCGACACCAGCATCAGCAGGGTGGAACGGGGCAGGTGGAAGTTCGTGATCATCGCGTCCACCAACCGGAACTGGTGGCCGGGGAGGATGAACAGGTCGGCATCCCCGGCGGACGCTTGAATATCTGACGCTCCGTTTGCGTGGGCGTTTTGCGCGACGTGCTCCAGGGTGCGGACGGTGGTGGTCCCGACGGCGATGATGCGGTCGCCGCGCCGTCGCGTGGCGTTGATTGCCTCTGCCGTGTCCTGGGGCAGCTCGAACCACTCGGTGTGGATCTTGTGCTCGGCGATGTTTTCGCCGTGGACGGGGCGGAAGGTGTCAAGTCCGACGTGGAGAGTCACCCATGCGGTGGATACCCCTTTTGAGCGAATCAGTTCGAGGAGTGACTCGGTGAAGTGCAGTCCCGCCGTGGGAGCGGCCACGCTGCCGGGGGTGTCGGCGTAGACGGTCTGATAGCGGTCGGGATCGTCGGGCGCCTCCTTGATGTAGGGAGGCAAGGGCAGTTCCCCCAGCGTGTCCAGGGCGGATTCGTCGCTGATATGCACCAGGCGCAGTCCATTTTCCTGAGCAGCCAGCACTTTCACCTCTGCGCCGCTTGACCCGTCACGCGCTTCGACCGTGACCTGTGCGCCCACCCGGAGACGGCGGCCGGGGCGTCCCAAAGCCTGCCAGATCCCCGGTTCCTGGCGGCGGACCAGCAGCACCTCGACGCGAGCGCCGGAGTGAGTCTCCGTGCCATAGAGCCGGGCCGGTATCACCCGGCTCCGGTTGAAGACCATGAGGTCGCCGGGACGCAGGTACTCGGTCAGGTCCCGGAAAGTGCGATGCTCCAGCTGGCCGTCGGGCTGATTGCGGTCCAGGACCAGCAGGCGGGAGGTGTCCCTGGGCTCCGCCGGAGTCTGCGCGATCCGTTCCTCGGGCAGAGAGTAATCGAAGTCACCGGTTTGCATCGGCGCTAAAGCGAGCAGCCTCCAGTGTATTGCTGAGGAGCACGGCAATCGTCATCGGGCCGATGCCGCCGGGAACGGGAGTGATGGCCTCCGCCTTGGCGGCGACGGCGTCGTAGTCAACGTCGCCCACCAGACGGTAGCCGCGACGTCTGGTGGCGTCATCCACCCGGTTGATTCCCACGTCGATAACCACCGCGCCCTCGCGCACCATGTCGGCGCTAATGGCTCCGGGCACTCCCATGGCGGCGACCAGGATATCGGCCTGGCGAGTGATGTCGGGCAGGTTGCGGGTGCGAGTGTGGCAGACGGTTACGGTGGCGTTGCCCCCGGCGGAACGTTGCATCAACAAGGCCGCCAGTGGTTTGCCGACGATGTTGCTGCGGCCGACGATCACGACGTGCTGTCCGGCGGGGTCGTAGCCGGAGCGCAGCAGGACCTGCTGCACGCCCGACGGAGTACAAGGCAGGTAGGCAGGCTCACCCTGGAGCATCCGCCCCTGGCTTGTGGGATGGAGACCGTCGACGTCCTTACGGGGGTCAACGCGCTCGATGGCAGTGTGTTCCTCCAGGCCGCCCGGCAGCGGCAACTGGACCAGGATGCCGTGGAACCGGGAGTCGGCGTTCAACTGGTCGATCAGGCCCAGGAGGTTGGCTTGGGATACGTCCGCGGGCATGTAGAATATCTCGGAGAATATGCCGGCTTCCTCACACGCGCGGCCTTTGTTCCGCACGTACACGCCGGAAGCTGGGTCATTGCCCACGAGGACGGCAGCCAGACCGGGAGTGGGTCCGCCGGAGGCGACCAGTTCGGCTACGCCAGTCTCGACTTCCGCGCGGAGGTCGGCGGCGATTTCGTTGCCGTTGAGGACGCGGGCGGCCATAGAAGCCAACAGCATCAGGGCAGGTCGAAGATGTAATGCCGAACCGGGAAGGAGAAGCCGGTCAGCACGTCCTCCCCGTCCAGCGTTTCCGGGTCGTTGAGCAGTTGCGGATCTGGCTGGCCGGCGCGATAGATATAGACTCGCCGGTTGCGGGCGTCGATGAGCCAGCCGAGGCGGGCGCCGCCTTCCATCCACAGAACCATCTTGTCTTGCAACAGGCGCAGGGCGTCGGTTCGAGAGCGGATTTCAACCACTAAGTCTGGGGCGCCTTCGATGACGGTTTCTCGCTGCGAAGGGGTTTGCGCGTCGTAGCGCTCCTGGGTCATCCAGGCGGCGTCGGGTCCTCTGATTTCGCCGGACGGCAGATGAAATCGGCTTGACTGCGAGGACGCGACGCCTCCGTTAGCCAACTGCCAACCAACCACAAAATAGTTCGTATAGGACTCTTGACGATTGCCGCGAAATCCGGTCATAGGCAGTATCAGCAGCTCCCCAGCGGCGTTGACTTCCATCTCGTAAAGGTTGTTCTGCTCACAGAACTCGATGAACCGCGTTGGGAAATCGGCCGCCCGGTGGTCGATGCCCAGAGCGGACAGGTCCAGGCGGATGGTTCCGGCCGGCTCGGCTACGGGAACGCCCGCGGAGGGTGAGGCGACGGTTGGTTTCGGTGCGGTGGTCATGGCAGTGAATGCCCGGCGCGGTGGTGGTGTCCATCATACCACCGGCGTTTGCCAAGCGTGTTCCGTGGGCCTACAATGCCCAGGGCAATCGCGTCTTAATGAGATTTTTAGAAATGTGCTAATGTCCGATGATCCATTGCAGGTCGTGGAGGTAGGAGGGCATGGCACAAGCACCCAAGGCAACCATTCTCGATCATTTCGCCGAGTTGGACGATCCCCGGGTAGAACGCACCCGACACCACAAACTGGTGGACATCCTGGCCATCGCCATCTGCGCCACCATCTGTGGGGCTGATTCCTGGGTTCATATCGAGCTGTTCGGCAGGAGCAAGCTGGCCTGGTTTCAGAGTTTCCTGGAACTGCCCCACGGCATTCCGTCCCACGACACCTTCGGCGATGTCTTCGCCCGTCTGGACCCAGTGCAGTTGCAGGATTGCTTCATCTCATGGACCCAGGCCATCGCCGAGTTGTTGCCTGGCGAGGTGGTGGCTATCGACGGCAAGACGGCCCGACGGTCCTATGACCGTGCTGGGAAGAAGGGGGCCATCCATATGGTCAGCGCCTGGGCCACCCAGCAAAGCCTGACCCTGGGTCAGGTCAAGACCGACGAGAAATCCAATGAGATCACTGCCATTCCTCAACTGCTGGAGATGCTGGAGTTGAATGGCTGTATCGTAACTATCGACGCCATGGGCTGCCAGCGAGAGATTGCGCAGCAGATCACAGATGGTGGTGCCGACTATGTGCTGGCGGTGAAGGAGAACCAGGGTCAACTGTACGAGAATATTCAAGACCTGTTCGAAGGGGCCGAGGCATTGGGCTTTGACGGCGTGCCCTATGACTACGCTCAAACCCTGGACAAGGGACACGGGCGGGTGGAACGGCGGGAATGCTGGGTCATCACCGAGCCGGACTGCCTGGACTATCTGGACCCCCAGGGGCAATGGCCGGAACTGAAAGCCGCCGTCAGGGTGGTGGGCCACCGCACCACCGCAGCAGGCGACGCCAGCCAGCCCCGCTACTACATCAGCAGTCTGGCCGGGTCAGCGGAACAACTGCTGGCCGCCATTAGAGGCCACTGGAGCATCGAAAACTCGTTGCACTGGACCCTGGACGTGTCCTTTCGGGAGGACCAGTGCCGAGTCCGCAAAGACCACGGACCACAGAACATCAACACCCTGCGCCAGATCGGACACAACCTCTTGAAAAACGAGAGAACGCTGAAAGTAGGCATCCAGGGCAAACGACTCAACGCCGGATGGGACGAGGACTACCTGCTCAAAGTCCTCCTCGGATAAGACGCGATTGCCCTGCTACAATGCCCGCCATGCGCATCGTTTCATTGCTGCCCAGCGCCACGGAGATTGTGTTCGCCCTGGGGCTGGGAGATTCCCTGGTCGGCGTTTCGCACATGTGCGATTATCCGGCGCCCGCCCGCGGGCTGCCCATCGTGAGCCGCAGCGTGCGCAGCAAGTCCCACCTTTCCAGCGCGGAAATCGACATGATTATTCAGCAGGCGCGGGCGTCGGGCAACCCGGTGTATATCATCGACGAGGACCTGTTGCGCCGCCTGCAACCCGACCTGATCCTGACCCAGGAACTGTGCGAAGTGTGCGCGGTGGGGGCCGGCTCGGTCTTCGAAACAGCGAGCAAGGTGCTGGATTACCAACCTGAGATTTTGAGCATTCGGCCGGCCAGCCTGGAAGACATCTACGGAAACATCCAGCGTATTGGCGACGCTGCGGGGGTGACGCAGAACGCGCAACGTCTTGTGGCCGAACTGCGGGAGCGCGCCGGTTACGTGGCGGAACGCGCCGCCGACGGACGCCGGCCCAAGGTGTTCTGCATCGACTGGCTGGAACCGCTGCGCAACACCGGACAGTGGACGCCCGAGTTGGTGGAACTGGCCGGGGGCGAGGAAGGACTGGCGGAGAAGTGGGGAAAATCCCGGGAAGTGGGGTGGAACGAGGTGATCGAATACCAACCGGATTACGTGATGGTCATGCCCTGTGCCTTCGACATGGACCGGACCATCCTGGAAACGGCCCGGTTGATGGCGTGCGAGGAGTGGAATGCGCTTGACGCCGTCCGGGAAGGTCGGGTCTACCTGTTCGATGGACAGATACCCAGCCGGCACGGGCCGCGAGTGATCGACGTTCTGGAAGGGCTGGCCGAAGCGATGCGGCCGGACCGATTCGAAGGGCTGGCGCGGCCGGGCATATTCAGACCCGCTTCACTGCGGCGGCCGGCGTATGTAGAGTAGGCTGCTTCACCCTACCGGCCCTGACCGATAAGGAAACGCGTATGGCCCTGTACATGATTTCACTGGAACACGCCCCGGAGCGGTGCCCCGGGGTTGACTTGGGGGTGCGTGACCGGGTCCTGCGGATGTCTGCGGAGCTGACCGAGACGCTGGCGAGCCGGGGTTGCGAATACCGTGGCGGCTGGGTGGGGAAGTCGTCGCATCAGACCTGGCTGGTTCTGGACGGGCCGGACGCCCACGCGGTGGACGACGCCGTGATCGACATGGGACTGGCCACCTGGAACCGCACCGAGATCTTCCCGATCATCACCATGGAAGAAGCCTTCGGAGGGCTGCCCACGGATTGATCACCGCCCGTCAACCGCAAACCGTTGCCGGAACGTCGTCGGCGATCCGGCAACACGCTACAGGAGAACGGCCATGAGCGAAAACATCTACCACCGCCGGCGGCGCATGTACACGGACCCGGCGGATATTGCCGGGAACAAGATGGCTCCCGCGCGGCGGGTCGACCTGGGGGCGGTCGGAGATTTCAAGGAGCTGCCGGCGCGGGTGCGGCTGGAAAACGGCGAGGAGCATTGGCTGGCCAAGGCCAGGGACGGGCAGTACCGGCTGCTGTCCATGGTGTGCCCGCACGCCTTTGGCCGGGTGGTGAAGTGGGACAAGAGCTTTCTGTGTCCCGACCACGGCTGGCGCTTCGAAGAAGGCCAGGGCGTTTGTGTGAACGGGCCGCGGGCGCAGTTGTTCTACCACACGGTCAAGGTGGAAAACGGCCGGCTGATCGCGCAGATCCCGGCGGACGACGACCCGGCGGTGACGCACGCGCCGCCGCCAGCGTGGGCAGTGCCCAAGTAACCGGGCTGGTACAATACATCGGCAAAAGATATACCAGTGGCAACACTTGACAAGCGGTATGACAGGAATTGATGAACAGAAAACTTAAGACACCTGCATTAATCGCGACTTTAATGCTTGCCCTCTTGCTGGCTGCCAGCATCGGCGACGTTTCGACCGTAGCGGCCCAGGGCGGCGTGTCCGCTCCGGGGAAACCAGTAGTAATTCCGGGGCAGAGGGATGGCCGGGTGGTTGTCTCATGGGAAGCAGTTCAGGAAGCGAGTCATTATGTCATTGCGTGGTTGGCTCACGCAGATTACACCGCAGACACAGCGGCCGGCCGGGATTGGCGCAATTCCATCTCATATAAGACTATTGCCAACAGCGGCCAGACTTCGCATACCGTCACGCGGTTGGATCCGACGACACAATACTGGTTCACCCTGGGCGCGAGGTCCGAGCGCTACAGTCGCCCGCAGTGGTCGCCATGGGCGGACCTGGTGACTCCGAGCGTCGGTGACGTGGCCTGCACCCACGACCGTGACGCGCTGGTGGCGCTGTACGAATCCACCAATGGAGAAAGTTGGAGGAATAGCGTCAACTGGCTCAGCGAGACTGAGCCGATCGGCAAATGGTTCGGCGTATCCGTCGACGGCAACGGCTGCGTGCTGGTTCTCTACCTGGACAACAATGAACTGGTTGGCAGCATCCCGCCGGAGCTTGGCAGTCTGGCCAAACTGGACACCCTGGACCTTGACGGCAACGAGCTTTCTGGAGAGATACCCCCTGAATTGGGCAGTCTCAGCAATCTGACTGTCCTGTCAATGGATCACAACGAGTTGAGCGGGCCGATACCGCCGGAGCTGGGCAATCTCAGCAACCTCACCGATCTCGAGTTGTGGAACAATGAATTGACGGGTGAGATACCGGACAAGATTATTGGCCTCACCAACCTCAGGACGCTGGACTTGGACGGCAACAAGCTGACCGGGACGATTCCCGTAGAGCTGGCCGGTCTTAAAAATCTCGGGGCGCTGTGGCTCAGCGATAACGAGTTCACCGGCAGCATACCGCCCGAGCTGGGCAACCTGTCCAGGCTGGGTTACCTGGGTATGAATCGGAACGAGCTGACCGGTGAGATACCGACCACGTTGGGTAACCTCCGCAACCTGCGGGGCCTGACCCTCCGCGACAACCAACTGACCGGACCGATACCGGAGGGGTTGGGCAACCTGGAGCACATGCGGTGGATATCGCTGCGCAACAATAAGCTGAGCGGCACGATTCCGGCGACCCTCGGCGATCTGGCCGACATGGTTTATCTGGGCCTTAACAACAACGAGTTGACCGGGACGATACCGGCGCAGCTCAGCGGCATGACCGAACTCGAAGGGTTGGTCCTTTCCGACAATATGCTGACCGGGCAAATCCCTCGGGAGCTGGGTGATTTGGCCGAATTGGAGTTTTTGTTCTTGAACGGCAACCGCCTGACCGGAGAGATACCGGAGGAGTTGGGCAACCTCTCTAAACTGGAATATCTGTACCTCCTCGAGAATGAACTGGAGGGAACCATCCCCGCCGAGCTGGCCAAGTTGGGCGAGTTGAAGGTCCTGGACTTGAACCGGAACGATCTGAGCGGGCCGATACCATCGGAGCTGGGCAACCTGCCCAATCTGGAGGGACTGCACTTGGACAACAACCGGTTCAGCGGCTCGATACCGCCGGAGTTGGGCAACCTGGTCAAGCTGGAGGAGCTGCACGTGGACACCAACCAGCTGACCGGCGAGATACCCAAAGAGCTCACCAATCTGACTGAACTGAGGGTGCTGTACGTGATCAGGAACCAGTTGACCGGGTGCATCCCGCCGGCGTTGCTGGATGTGGATGAGAATGACCTGGATGAGCTGATGGAAAGGCGGGGTTTGGCTGTATGCGCGGCAATGCTGACCCCATCGAGTTGAACTGTTGCAGCAGATCGCACTCTCAACATGGACAATTCAATCTCAACCATGCCCGGACTGGATGACGGAAATTGATTAGTAGAAGAGCGAAAACGACCTCTTTGATTGCGGCGTTGATCTGCGCGTTCCTCCTGGCCGCAAGTATCGGCAACGTTTCGCCGGCCGCGGCGCAGGCCGGCTCTTCCACACCGGGGAAACCGCAGGTGATGCCTGGGCAGGACGATGGCGAGGTCAGCGTTTCGTGGGAAGCCGTTGAGCAGGCGAATTACTATGTCATCGCGTGGCTGGCTTTCGCGGATTACAACGCTGATATTGAGGCCGGCCGGGAGTGGCGGGACTCCATCGTGTATGAGTCTGTTCCCAACGACGGCCAGACCTCGCACACCGTGACGCGGTTGGACCAGACTGCGCAATACTGGTTCGCCCTGGGCACGAGCTCCGGACGTTTCAGCAAGCCACGATGGTCGCCATGGTCGAGCCTGGCGCGCCCCAGCGGCCCCGCCGCGGCCTGCGCGCCGGACCGGGACGTGCTGGTTGAGCTGTACAACTCCACGAATGGCCGGATTTGGACGAACAGTCTTAACTGGCTCAGCAATAGTGTGCCCATAGGCGAATGGTTCGGCGTATCCACCGATGGCGACGGCTGCGTGGTGGTCCTCTACCTGGATAACAACTTCCTGTGGGGCAGCATCCCTCCGGAACTGGGCCGTCTGGCCAAGCTGGACACCCTGGACCTTGACGGCAACTTCCTCCACGGGGAGATACCGTCCGAGCTGGGCAATCTCAGCAATCTGAGCGTACTGTCGCTGGATCTCAACCGGTTGAGTGGGGAGATTCCGCCCGAGTTGGGCCAGCTGAAAAACCTCACCGATCTCGAGCTGTGGTACAACGAACTGGAAGGGAAGATACCGGACGAGATAGTTGGGCTCGGCGAACTGAGGACGCTTGTCCTGAGTGATAACAAGCTGACCGGAACGCTTCCGGCCGCGCTGGGCGATCTTGAAAACCTTGGTGCTCTCTGGATCAGCGGAAACGAGATCACCGGCAGCATACCGCCCGAATTGGGAAACCTGTCCAAGCTGACCGACCTGGGCCTGCACGACAACGAGCTGACCGGCGAGATACCAGCCGAGTTGGGCAACCTCTCCAACTTGGACGGCCTGTATCTCTATGAAAACCAGTTGACCGGGAAAATACCCGCCGAGTTGGGGAATCTCATCGACCTGAGCGACTTATTCCTGCGCAACAATCGGCTCACCGGCGAGATTCCGACAGAGTTGGGCAGCCTGTCCGAACTGGAAATTATCACCATCCGCAACAACCGGCTGTCCGGTCCGATTCCGAAAGAGTTGGGCAACCTTCCCAAACTGGAGACGCTGTACGTTTCCGACAATCGGCTGGACGGAGCGATTCCCACCGAACTGGGCGCGCTGGCCGAGTTGAAGGAATTGCGACTGAACGGCAACCGGCTCACCGGCCATATCCCGAAGGAGCTGGGCAACCTCTCGAAACTGGAGGAACTGCGCCTGCTCGAGAATGAGCTGGATGGAACCATTCCGGTAGAGCTGGCCCGGTTGGGCGAGTTGAAGGTCCTGGACTTGAACCGGAACGATCTGAGCGGGCCGATACCACCGGAGCTGGGGCTGGGCAAACTGGCCAAGCTGGAGGGACTTCACCTGGATAACAACCAGTTCAGTGGCTCGATACCGCCCGAGTTGGGCAACCTGGTCAAGCTGGAAGAACTGCACCTGGACACTAACCAGCTGACCGGCGAGATACCCCGGGAGCTGACCAACCTTACTGAGCTGAGTGTCCTGTACGTGACGCGAAACCAGTTAACCGGGTGCATACCGCCGGCGCTGCTAAATGTGGACGAGAATGACCTGGACGATCTGATGGAAGCGCAGGGGTTGGCGGTTTGTGCTCCTGCCGCCGCTGCGACGATCGGAAGCGCTGACTTAGGCGCGCGAATCTCCACAACGTCCGGTCCCGCATCGACGGGCGCTGCGAACGCTTCGGATAACACTGAAGGGAGCACCGACTCCGACAGTCCCTTCGAAACCAAGGTGAGCGGCCCGACAGTAGATAAATAGCAAGGTGCACGACCATGCCTGCATTCAGATGTCGTTGCGTCTTCGCTGCTGAACCCCTCGAGTCCGCACGACTGGAACACCGGGCGCCTTGGGATTAACCGGGAGGCAGTTGAGCAGCTCTTGTTGGCCGAACCGCGCCATCTTCGGTTTCAGGCATCTGATTACCACATTATAATCATTATCAATTTTGAGCGAGACGCCGATTTCTGTTGACAGGGTACGGCATCTAAATTAAACTACGGCCAACCGTCGTAAAGCCGGGAACGAAGCATGGAATCCCGGCAAAAACGGCATCAAATCGTAGGAAGGAGGCACAGGATGTCACACAAGGATGACCTGGCATTGATGGCCCACCTGATGCGGCGCGCCGGCTTTGGCGCCAACCGCGCAGAGTTGGAGCGATGCGTTGCCCAGGGTTACGAAGCCACTGTGGAAGAGTTGATCGATCCCCCGGCAGACCGCGAGGGCGGAAAGATGGCTCTCCTGCTCCGGTATCACCCCAGCTTCTTGCTCCCCGGCGGCGTGCCCTTCTCCGGGCAGGCGAACTGGATGTACAACATGGTATCCAGCGACCGGCCCCTGGAAGAGAAGATGACGCTGTTCTGGCACCACGTGTTCGCGACCGGCAACTCCAAGGTTGACAACTGCGACCAGCTGCTCGAGCAGATCGACATGCTGCGGGAATATGGTATGGGCAACTATCGGGACATTCTGATTGAACTGTCCAAGAACCCTGCCATGATTTTCTGGCTGGACAACAACGAGAACCACCGCGACGCTGTGAACGAGAACTGGGGCCGCGAGCTCCTCGAACTGTTCTCCATGGGCGTTTCCAACTACACCGAGGTCGACGTTCGCGAGTGCTCGCGGGCCTTCACCGGCTGGACCATCCAGGCCAAGCTGCCGCGCGCTCCGTACGGCCGCTATCCCTGGAAGTTCGCCTATCACGATGAGGACCACGACTACGGCGAAAAGACCTTCCTGGGCCGCACCGGCAACTTCAATGGTGAGGATATCATCGACATCATCCTCGAAGAGCCGGCAACCTCTCGCTTCATCTGCCGCCACCTCTACAACTTCTTCGTCGCCGACGAGCCGCAGGTTCCCGCCTGGACCATTGAGCCGGCCCGCGACGAGGACGCGCTGGACGAGATGATGCAGGCATTTGAGGACTCCGGGTTTGAGATGAAGGCGGTTCTGCGCCACATGTTCAACTCGCAGTGGTTCAAGGACGCCCGCTACCAGAAGATCAAGAGCCCGGCCGAAGTGGTCGCCGGCACGCTGCGGATGGTTGGCCTGTTCGAGAACCCGGACCCCGGCGTCCTGAACATTGGCAAGGAGCCCACCTACATGGGCCAGTCCATCCTGGACCCGCCGTCGGTGGAAGGCTGGCACACCGGCCTGGAGTGGATCAACTCCGGCGCCCTGCTGGCTCGCATCAACTTCGTGGCCGACCGCGTGTCCAACCCCGATCTGCCCGGCATGCAGGACATCTTCGACCGCATGCAGGACGACGGCGTAGTCACCCCCGACCACCTGCTGAACGCGTGCACCGAGTACATGGGCTTCATCGAGCTCAGTGAAGAGACCCGCGGCCAGCTGGCCGAGCATGTTCGCTCCGGCGGCGACGTCAACTGGGACGACCGGATGGCCACCGCGACTCGTATCGGCGAGACCATGGCCCTGATCAGCGCCACCACCGAGTACCAGTTCGGCTAAACCGGAAAGATGCTGGACGGGCCGGGAAACACTCGGGCTGTCCAGCCCCCAGAATTCGTCATCCGACGAAACGCACATTAATCAAGGAGCATACGCAATGACCTCCACCAAGAAAGATCCGGTCATCGTGGTCCTGCAGCTCACTGGCGGCAACGACTACTTCAACACGGTGATCCCCTACAACGACGCGTTGTACTACGACAACCGCCCCGCGGTCCGCTACCAGCGCGAGGACATCATCCCCGTCAACGACGAGCTCGGCTTCGCCCCCACCATGGGCCCGATGAAAGAGCTGTTCGACGAGGGCAAGGTCGCGGTCATCCACGGCATCGGCTACGCCGACAGCCCCCGCTCGCACTTCCGCAGCATGGACATCTGGCACACCTGTGAGCCGGACAAGGTTGGCACCGAGGGTTGGGCCGGCCGCGTCGCTCGCGAGATGGACCCGAACAAGGAAAACGTGCTGACGGCCATCAACTTCGGCCACGGCCTGCCCCGCGCGCTGGCCGTCCCCGGCGTTCCGGTAGCCGCCATCGCCGACCTGAGCACCTATGGCCTGCTCACCGGCATCGCCGACGTTGACCAGCGCTCCAAGGCTCTGGACCTGTTCTCCAAGATGTACGCTCCCACCGTGGGCGGCAGCTTCGTGAACGACTACCTGCGCTCCACCGGCACGGACGCCATGGTCGGCGCCGACATCGTGAAGGTCGCGCCGGAGCGGTACTCCAGCAACGTGGAGTATCCCAACAGCCCCATCGCCTCCCACCTGCGTGACATCGCCCAGGTGTACATGGCCGATCTGGGCACGAAGATCTTCTACACCCAGCACGGCAGCTTCGACACCCACGCCGGCGAGGCCGCGGCCCACCCGGTGCTGTGGAAGGAAGTTTCCGAGGGCATCAGCGCCTTCTTCCAGGACATGAAGGAGCACAACACCGGCGAGAACATCGTGATGTACCTGTTCTCCGAGTTCGGCCGCCGCGTCCGCGACAACGGCTCCGGCACCGACCACGGCGCAGCCGGCGTTGCCTTCGCCATCGGCGACTCCGTCCAGGGTGGCTTCTACGGCGAGTACCCGTCCCGCAAGAACGAGGACTTGGAACAGGGCGACCTGGTTCCCAACTACGACTTCCGCGGCGCGTACTCCAGCATCGTCGAGGACTGGCTGGGCATGGACGCCAACCCCATCGTCAACGGCGCCTTCCCCAAGCTGGACATCATCAAGAAGTAAACCCATCGTTCCAGCAAAAGCGGCGGCGACGCAGCACTGAAAGCTACGTCGCCGCGCGTCTAACGCGTATCAATTGGAGGAAAAACTATGCCTCAGAATACCGTAGCAAGCGGTCGGGCATGGCTGTACGTCAAAAACGTTGGCCGCCAGGGGCAGGTGGGCATGGGCTTTAGCCAGCCTGTGGGCGTTGCTACCCTCGACGACGGCACGATGTACGTCGCTAACCGTGGTGGTGAGCAGAACCCCAGCGCCCGCATCACCAAGTGCACCATCGGCAACACCGACGGCAAGGGCGGCGAGGAGTTCCTGGGCGAATTCGGTCGGGAAGGCATCGCCTACCAGGCCAGTTCCCGGGGCCTGTTCGAGTGGATCACCGGAATCGCCCTCGATGCGGCCGGCAACGTGTACGCTTCCGACGAGTGGAAGAACATGGTCGCCGTGTTCGACGCTGACGGAAACCTGGTGAAACACTGGGGCGAGGCTGGCGATGGCGAAGGCCAGCTCAGCGGCGCCGCCGGATTGGCTTTCGATGCCGACGACAACCTCTGGGTTGTCTCGGCCAAGAGCAGCCGCGTCCAGAAGTTCAGCAAAGACGGCGATTACCTGGGAGGCTTCGGCACCAAGGGCAACGGCGCCGAGGATCTGGAGATGCCATCCGGCATCGCCATTGACGACGCCGGCGACCTTTACGTCGCCGACTGGGGCAACCACCGGGTGCAGAAGTACACGCCAGGTGGAACGCACCTGCGCACCTTCGGCAGCCAGGGTACCCGCTCCGGCGAGTTGAAGCACCCGCTGGACGTCACCATCGACAATGAGGGTGATGTCTACGTGGCGGACTGGATGAACGAGCGCGTCGTGATCTATGACGCTGACGCTCGTCCTTTGGCCTACCTGGAAGGGGACGCCACCGAGGTGTCGGAATGGGGCGACCTGTCCCTGAACGCCAACCCCGACATGGTTAAGGCCCGCCGCCGGGTCCCGGACCTGGAGCAGCAGCAGCGCACCTTCCGGATGCCCATGGGCGTCAGCTTCGACCGGGCCAACAACCGGCTGCTGGTGTGCGATACCCTGCGCTCCCGGCTGCAAGTTTACGAGAAAGACGACACCTATCTGGACCCGCAGTTCAACCTGTAACCTGGCGGTAGATCCGGGAAGTGCTCTGACATTTCTCCCCAAGAACCGGCGCTTCTCACCCCCAGCGCCGGTTCTTTTTGTCTCTGCGACAACAATCAGGGCGGGTAGTGGACCCGCCCTTTGTGCGTTCTGGCTCAGCGCGGAAACTCACAGCTCGTGGGTGTGACTGTCGTTGCCGCCACCGCGGTTGGTGGCTTCGGGCGGCAGCGTGATGATGGCCCGACGGTGCGTCCCGACGCCGATGGTGCGGTCTCCGTCCAGCGCTTCCACCTTGAAATAGAGCCAGCGGCCGTCCACGCGCTCCAATTCGGCGACCGCTACCACCGTGGCGCCGATATCCGCTCCGGCCACGTGACGGATGTTGACCTCGAACCCAACGGTGGACTGCTCTGGCGGAAGGTGGTCCAGGATAGCCCGCTGAGAGGCTTGTTCCATGGCCCGTATCATGGATGGTGTGCTGAGTTTAGCGACATGGGGCGCGACGTTGTGCTCGCACACCAGCACTTCCCGCCGGCCAATCAGGCCGGGCGTCAGTTCTGTTTCCCGGTTGCCAGTTGGTTCAGTCATCGTTACTCCTGTGTCGCGTTGGCCTTTTCCAGTGTCGGCGGTCCGTATGCTATCATATCGGGGCCGCCAGGTTGGCAACGCCGATTTGTCTGCGATGTTCGCAGTCGATAGTGAGCCGGCACGACAGATCAATAGCTGTCCCGGCTTCCAGTTTCCACAGGACCCATACCATGACTTCCAAGCGGGATTTCCTGTCCATCACCGACATAACTCCAGACGAAACCCGTAGGCTGATCAACCGAGCGCAGGAGTTGAAAGCGGCGCTGCCGGGAATCGCCCAGCCATTGGCCGGCAAACGAGTGGCGTTGCTGTTCGAAAAGCCCTCGCTGCGGACGCGGGTCAGTTTCCAGATCGGAATCGCCGAATTGGGCGGGTTCAGCCTGTATATGGGCCAGGACGAGGTGGGTCTGGGGCGACGCGAGCCCGTCTCCGACGTAGCGCGCGTGTTGAGCGGGTACGTGGACTGCATCGTGGCCCGCGTAAACTCCCACGATTCACTGGTCGGGCTGGCTGAGTACGGCGACGTGCCGGTTATAAACGCTCTTTCTGACGTGGAGCACCCGTGTCAGACCATGGCCGACCTTCTGACCATCGCGGAGACCCATGGGAAAACCGACGGATTGAACCTGGCGTATATCGGCGACGGGAACAACGTGGCGCGCAGCCTCTGTCTGGGCGCTCCGGCGGTGGGTATGAACTTTGCCATTGCCGCGCCGCACGGCTATCAATTGGAGGAGCAGGCATTCGACGCCGCCAGTGAACGGGGGACACGCGCGGATGGAGGCACTCGTCCGACAGTGCACCCGCTGGTGCGTCCATCCGACGCCGTCATCGACGCCAACGTCGTTTACACCGACGTCTGGACCAGCATGGGGGACGAAGCGGAGACCGAAGAACGTCTCAAGGCTTTCCAGGGCTACACGGTGGACTACCCCTTGATGGAGATGGCCGCGCCGGGGGCCTGCTTCATGCACGACATGCCGGCGCACTATGGCGAAGAGGTGCCTCCGGGGATGCTGGAACACCCGCAGTCCGTAGCCTACCAGCAGGCGCACAACCGTTTGCACGCGCAGAAAGCGGTGCTCGAGTTTCTGCTGGCATAGGAACCCGCTGCCGCGGAATCGAAGAAACGTGCGCGGCAAGCGGTCAATTTGGCAATATGTCAAAACAAGAGGCTGATATGCTTACCGTCCCCGATTTGCCCGAACCTGGCGAACAAAGCCTGGACGACCGTCGCCGGATCAGCCGGCGGTTCATCATCCATGCCCGCGAAGAACTCGCAAAAGGCAACCGCTTACAGGCCGGTGAAAAAGCCTGGGGCGCCGTGGTGCAGCCGCTGAAGGCCATCGCGGAACAGCGCGGCTGGCGGCATCAGAGCCACCGTGACATTCATAACGTCGGACTTCAGATAATGGCCGAAGGCCCGGACGTTGACCTGCAGGATGCCATTTCGGAAGCGTACCGCGTCGGTCACGAGAACTTTTACGAAAGCCACCGCCACCCCGAAGAATTGGCCGCGATGATGGATAAGGTTGAGGACGTGATGCCTGTCCTGGAAGCGCTGCCGGACGCCCCGCCGCGTCCGTTCACCATCGCCAGCAATACCCAATTGCGGCGGTTGCGATCTCTCACCGGCCATGACGGTTTGCAGATTGGCGACACCTCTGCCGTGGGCTTCTCGTTGAAACACGATGCGACCAATGGATAACTGGCAGCCGAAACACGCTAATCACTCGGATCCTGTATGACCTCTCTTGACGAAACCGCGGCGGAAACCTTTCCAGAAACGCCGGTCCAGCGCGTTCCGATTCCCACTGTCGACCCCATGGTGGCCATCATCGGGCGGCCCAACGTGGGCAAGTCGTCACTGTTCAACCGTATCCTTTCCCGGCGCCATGCTATCGTTTCCGAGGTGGCCGGAACCACCCGTGATCGCCTGATCGCCCGGGCCTCGTGGAAAGGGCGACCGTTCCTGCTCATCGACACCGGCGGGCTCGAGGACGATCCTGACGGCCACATTCCCCAGCGAGTTCAACAGCAGGCGGACATGGCGATGGGCGCCGCGGACGTGATCGTGTTCCTGACCGACGCGATCCAGGGTGTGACGGCGACGGACGAAGCGGTGGCGCAGCGGCTGCGACGCACCGACAAACCCATTCTGCTGGCTGTCAACAAGGTGGACAACGACAACCGGGAACTGGCGGCGGCCGAATTCTACGGCCTGGGGATCAACGACACGGCGTTCATCTCCGCGTACCACAATCACGGCGTGTACGACCTGCTGGAGCGCATTGTCGAGTTACTGCCCAGACCCGAGCTGGCAGATCTCTGGGAAGATGCGCCCGACGGGGAAACGGCGCCCGAGGACGAGTGGTGGGATGATGGCGGCGACGAAGAAACGGTAGAGGAAGAGGTGTGGACTCCTCCCACCGAGTTGAGCCTCTCCATCGTCGGGCGCACCAACGTGGGCAAGTCGATGCTCACCAATGCCATCCTCGGCGAGGAACGCAGTATCGTCAGCCCGGTTGCCGGAACCACACGCGATGCTTTGGACACGCAGATATCCTATAGGGACCATACCATCACGCTGGTGGACACGGCGGGGATCCGGCGCCCCGGCCAGGTGCAGCGCGGCATCGAGAAATACAGCGTGCTGCGGGCGGTGAACGCTGTGCATCGCAGCGACATCACCCTGCTGATCACCGATGCCACTGAACTCGCGACGGCACAGGACGCGCACATCGCCGGCCTGGCTTGGGACACCAACCGCGGCCTGATCGTGGTGGTGAACAAGTGGGACCTGGTCAACCGCAACCGGTTCCGCATGGAACGAAGCCTGCACCGGGTCCAGGAACGGCTGCACTTCATGTCCTACGTGCCCGTGTGCTTCACGTCGGCGCTCACGGGCGAGGGGATCGAAGAGCTGCTGGACACCGCTCTGTCACTCTGGCAGGAGCGGCAGAAGCGGGTGCCCTTCCGGGATCTGCAGTACCTGCTTGCCGATGCAGTGTCGACTCACACTCCGCCTTCGCAACGGGGCAACATCCGCAACCGACTGCGCATCCGGCGGGTGCGGCAGGTGGGCGTCAACCCACCGACCTTCGTGTTCTCGGTTAATGATCCCAAACTCCTGCATTTCTCGTATCAGCGGTATCTGGAAAACCAGATCCGCGACCGGTTCGGCTTTGACCGGACGCATTTGAGATTGATTTTCCGGCCGGAGCGAGCAGAAAGACCCTCGAGGTCCGGCATCCGAAACCGCGCCAGGTAGCCGGTTGACCATGACCCTGCTACGTCGAGCGTCGTCCGCCACCATCGCGATGCTGGTCGCGCTGCCGTTGCTGGCGGCGGTCGGCGCCACCCTGGCGAGCATAGACGCGCAGGCGGCGCCGCCGCCGCTCATCTATGCCGCAGTTTGCGTGATCGCGTATTTGATCGGCTCGATCTCGTGGGGTTATATCTTCGTGAACCTGACCATGGGGGAGGACATCCGCGACTTTGGCAGCGGGCGGACGGGCATGTCCAACATATTGCGGACTTCTGGCGGCAAGGCTGCGACGCTGGTGTTCCTGCTTGACGCCGGCAAAGGCGTGCTCTGCGTGATGCTGGCGAGGACGGCCATAGGGTTGGGAGAGGCTGAGGTGGCTGCGGCGCTGCTGGCGTTGTGTGGGCACAATTGGCCGATATTCCTCCGGTTCCGCGGCGGACGCGGCATCCTGCCGGGGCTCGGGGCGCTCTCGGTGATGGCCCCTTGGGTCGCACTGGCCGGCGGAGCGCTGTTTCTGGTCATCACGCTGTCCAGCAGGATACTGTCATTGGGCAGCATTGTCGGAGTGCTGACGGTAGCGGTTCTCAGCCTTGCTCTCATGCTGCTCATCGGACACAGCCAGCTGTACACGCTGTACGCGTGCGTGGGCGGCGCCGTTATCATCTGGCAACACCGGGATAACATCCGGCGCATTGCCAACGGGACCGAACGTCGGCTGGGCATGCCGGCGGCGCGGAACCGCTAGAGTCCACGGGGAAACGAACCCCCGGAACCCTGCTGCTGCCCATCGCCGACAGCGCGTCGGATCAAGCGGAGCGAATGGCCTGACCCAATCGGTATAATGCTTTGGCCAGATCGCCCACGTCGTACAGCGAGAAGCTGATCCGGAGACTGTCCCGTAAAGCGCCAATTGACGAGAATGCCGTCCCGGGACGGTAGGATACGCCGGCCTCCTGGGCGATTGGCAGCAATTCGTCGGCATCCACTCCATCCGTCAGTGTGAGCCAGAAAAAGTAGCCGCCTTCGGGCTGATTAACCTGGAGCTGATCGGCCAGATCGGTAGTCAAAATCCTGGCAACGGCGTCTCGTCGCGTTGCATAGACGCGCCGCAGGTTGGCGAGGTTCTCCTGGAGGAGACCCAGATCCAGAGTAGCCTGCGCCATGGCTGCCGCGAAGTGGCTCAATCCGCCGCCGCTGGCCGCGACCCCGGAATCGACGAAGCGCTGGATGATGCCGGGGGAGGAGTGAACCCATCCCAGGCGCAGGCCAGGCGCAAGTATCTTGGAAAAGGAGCCCAACGAAACCACGCAGCCGTTGCTTGTGTCGTCCATGGTCGCCAGGGGTGGCGGTGGGGGCGGACCGTAGTGCAACAGTTGGTACACCTCGTCCGCCAGGATGGTAAAACCATAGCGCTGGGCCAATTGGATCAGGCGATGGCGGCGCCCCGGCGACAAAGTGGCGCCCGTGGGGTTCTGATAAGCCGGAATGACGTAGAGCAGACGAGGTCGATGGCCGTCCAGCAGCATCAACTCCAGCGCGTCGACATCCAGACCGGCCCTGTCGGTGGGCACGCCAACCACCTTCAGGCCGTGATCCAGGAAGATGCGGCCGATCAGGTAGTAGGTCGGCTCTTCCACAAAGACCGTATCGCCTGATTGGGCGAAGATGGTGGTGGCCAGGTCGATTCCCTGGGATGCGCCGGCGGTGAGAAAGAGCGCTCTCGGGTCTACAGGCAGATTTTCATAGGCGTCCTGGGACGACAGGAAATCTGCCAACCCTTCCAGAAGCGGCCCGAATCCCTGGACGGCGCCATACTGCAACGGCACGGCGGACTGTTGGCTAAGCACACGCTCGCTGGCGATTTGCAGGGCTTCCGTCGGGTGCAGGTGTGGGGAAGGGTGTCCCCATCCGAGGTCCAGAACGCCTTCCGGTATGGAGATGAGGAGAGAGGGGAGAGAGGAGGTCATGGTTGATGGTACGTCTGTCGATCTATCTCGCGAGGAAGGGCATGAAAAGGCCGGCGGGTACGATACCCGCCGGCCGATTGCCGGTGTGGCGAGATGTGGGACTGGCTACTAGATGTAGTCCTGGTCCTCAGCCATCATCTGCAGGACGTCGCCGGACTGCAGCTGGATGGCACGCTGGATCTGGAGCTTGAGGTCGTCCAGCATCTCGTCGGGGATCTCACCGTCGTTATCGCGGGCAGCGTCCTTCATGGACTCGAAGGCCCACTCGTCGGAGTTGCCGTGCGGCATGTCGAAGAAGCCGCGCTCGAAGACGGGGAGTTCGCCGGGGCCGAAGTAGCCCTTGCCTTCCAGGTTGTAGCCTTCGAGGTCGTGGGTGCCCTTGCCGAGAACCTGACCGGTGGCGGCGTAGTGCTCCATGACGTTCTTGAGGCCATACTTCTGGATCGGGCAGACCTTCATGCAGACGCCGCAGCCGAGGTAGCGGGCCATGACCGGGCGGCAGCGCTTGAAGTAGAGCTTGTTCTTCTCGATTCCGCGCCACCAGATCTTGTCGCGCATCAGGGCGCGGCCGGGGCAGCGGTTCACGCAGACCTGGCACACCTGGCAGAAGGCGTGGATGCCGTAGTCGACGGGCTCGTCATAGGTGACGTTGGCGTCGGTGGTGATCATCATCAACCGCATCCGGTTGCCGGTGTGCGGGGACAGCAGGTAGCCGCAGGCGCCCAGGGAGCCGAGGCCAGCCGCCACGAACATGGGGATCACCGGGCCGGTGGCGTCGCTGGAGTGGACGACATGGGCCTTGTAACCCAGGGAGCGGATGAAGTTGCCCAGTTCGAGACCGGCAGCGGCCTGCGTCCGATAGGTGCTGGAGTGCACGATCTCGGCATCAACGCTGGGGATGGTCTGGGTGGGCTCGAAGTCCTGCTCGTAGCACAGGCAGATGGCGTGGGGCAGCACCGTGAAGCCGCGCTTGCTCTTGTAGTCATAGCGCGGGTCGTAGGACGTAATGCCCACTTCCAGGTAACCCAACTGGCGAGCCTTGTCCTTGATGAGCTGCGAGATGTCCTCGCCGTTCGCCTCAGCAGTGGGCTCCATCTCAGCGGTCGACCGGGCGGCCATGATGAGGTTGCTGTTGAGCTTGTCATGCTCCTTGCGGATCTCACGCATCTCGGCGTGGAGGTCGCGCAGGGTGTTGGACCAGTCCCGGGACGCGCGCTCGGTGATGTTCATGGTTTCCAGCGGATACTCGCGGGCGTACCAGTCAACCTCACGGCCGGTCATCGGAATGCCGGGTACGGTTTCCAATTCCTCCGGGATGGGGATCGTAACTTCGGCGTCCCCCCAGTGCCTTCCGGGACGGACTACCTCGTGCCCAATCTTAAGCATATTAGCCTCCTCGCTGGTTGGCTTCACCGCATGATTGCGGCGGCATTTGGGGCAATTTATACCCTTGTCACCCCTTTGTCAACAAGTAATCCCAAGTTTGCTATGGAATTCGCCTGCGATTGCGAAACGCGCCGCAGGGCACAGTATCGACGCCGATTTGCGGCGTGGCAAACCGGCGAATGAGGACCGCTCCCCGGAATTCGTCGCAGCCGGTGAACTTCCCCGAACTATCAGCTAACGGCTCTTCCACCAGGTCCACGCTCCAAGGGCTGCCAAGAGGATTCCCACGGCCACGAGCGTCCAGCCTAAGCCCTTCAACAGGAATACCGCCACCGGCGTGAGCAGGAACAATCCCAGGCAGGTAAGCGCCAACCCGCAGCCGATCGCTCCGGCGGCGCCGTTGGCTCGGTAAAGCATCATGCCGGGGATGTCCCTCGAAAGCTAATCCGGCAGAACGTAGGTGGCTTCGCGCTCGATCACGCGGTTTTCCTGGCGCAGCTTTTCCAGGTGGGTACGCACGTTGCGTCCCGCCGCGGCGCGCAGGGATCGACGCAGGTTGCGCGGGTACACGGCGGTGACGATCTCGTCGACGGTCGAGGCGCCGGAGTCCAGCGCGGCGAGGACCTGGTCCTCGCGGCTGAGGCGATGCGCGATCTGCTGCTGGATGCGCTGCTGACCCCGGAGGATGGTGTTGCCGTGGCCGGGGCACACCACCAGCGGGCGCGTGCGGGCCATGCGTCCCAGGGAGTTCATGTACTGCTTGAGGTTGCGCACGCTGGACGAGGAGTTGCCCAGCAGGTTGTCACCGCTGAAGAGAACGCGGTCGGGACGCAGAAAGTAGCAGACGTGGTCATCCTCGTGGCCGGGGGTGAACAGCGGGCGCAGCGTGACTCCGCCGCCTGTAGTCACGGTTTCGTTGGCACGCAGTGCGTGCACCGAATCGTTGCCCAGGGAGTGTTGCAAGCGCGGCGCGAGCTTGGGGTGGCAGCGCACCGGGCGGCCAAACGCTTCCTGCAAGCGGTCCAAGCCGCCGATGTGGTCGCCGTGACCGTGGGTGATCAGGATGGCGTCGATGCTCGGGCTGCCCAATTCCGCCCAATAGTCCAGGATCTGGCGGGTCCAGAAACGGTAGGGCTCGCCGGAGTCGATCATGACCATGCTTTCCGAGGGGTCTCCCACGAAATAGATCTGGGTGCCCCCCGGGTGCATCGCTCCGAAGGTGCTGGGGTCTTCCTGGATGTGGGTGCTGTAAACGTGGTCGGTGATCTGCATGGGGGAACCTCACCACACGCGGGAGCGAATGTAGCGGTGCGCGGCGATGGCGGCGGTGGCGCCGTCGCCGGCGGAAGCGACCAGCTGGGCGGCGGACTGCTGACGGATGTCGCCGGCCGCGAATAGCCCGGGCTGCGGGGTGTCCATGGAGAGCCCCACCGGGATGTGTCCGGCGTTATCCAGCGGGACCAAGTCGGATACTGGGGACGAGTTGGGTTCCAGGCCAACGTAGACGAAAAGGCCGGCCACGGGCTCGACGTTCTCGCCGTCGGCGCTGCGGACGCGCACCCCGGTGACCGTGTCCTCGCCGACCACCTCAAGGACCTCCGCGTTGTAACGAACCTCGATCTTGGGCTGGGCGGCAATGCGGTCCTGGAGAACCCGCTGGGCGTCCAGTTCATCGCCCCGGTGGAAAAGGATGACGCGATCGGTGTACTCGGTCAGCGTCAGGGCCTCGTCCGCCGCGGAGTCGCCGCCGCCGACCACGGCAACGGTCTGACCCATGTACAGCGGGCCGTCGCAGGAAGCGCAGTGGGATACTCCCCGGCCCAGGAACTCCTCCTCGCCCGGGATGCCCAGGGTGCGCAGCGTTGATCCGGCAGCCATGATTACGGTCTTGCCGAGGTAGGAGTCGCCCCCCTCGCCGGCGACGCGGAGATAGTCCCCGTCGGCGGTCACGCTGGCCACGGTGTCCATCAGCACCTCGACGCCGGCGTTCATCGCCTGCTCCTGGGTGGCGGGACCCAGTTCGTAGCCGGCGATGCCCTGGGGGAATCCGGGAAAGTTCTCAATGCGCTCGAGGTTGATGATCTGGGCGCCGGCCATCATCTGCTCGACGATGGCGGTGCTGAGGCCGTGACGGGCGGCGTAGATGCCGGCGGTCAGGCCGGCCATGCCGCCGCCGATGATGATGACGTCGAAGTTCTGGTCGGGCACGGGGTTACCTCTCTCGTGGTTAACTGAATTGCGTTAGCTGGATACTGACGCACTGGAATCGGGTGTTTCAGGTGCCCGATTGTACCATTCGGCAAATCCAGGATGGAGGAGTCAGCGGGTGAGGGTCAGGGCAGGGCCTTTCGGTTGACACATCCCGGCGGTAAACAGAAAATGGCGCCATCATTACCGTTAACGCCACAATGAAGCATGGAAGGTGAGGATATGGCAGAAATACTGGGCCTCGGCATGACCCACTACCCGGGTCTGATGGCGCCCGACGAGGATCGTGCGTATCCGCTCACGCGCACGCTCAAAGGCAACAAGAACATCCCTGACGAGCTGAAGAACCCCACCAGCTGGCCCGAGCCCATGCGCGTCGAGTACGGCGAGGACGAAGGGTACACGTCATCCCTGGAGCACCGGGCCAGGCTGGTGGCCGGCTTCCGGCGCATCCGCGAGGAGTTGGACGCCTTCAATCCCGACTTTGTGGTGATCTGGGGCGATGATCAGTACGAGAACTTCCGCGAGGACATCATTCCTCCGTTCTGCGTGCTGGCTTACGACGAGTTCGAATGCCAGCCCTTCGCCCATCGGCAGCGGAACTTCTGGGGCGAGCCCAAGGACAAGGTGTTCAAGTACCAGGGCAACAAGGAAGCGGCGCGGTCGCTGGTCTCCGGCCTGATCGACCGGGGTGTGGACATGGCCTATTCCTACCAGCCGCTGCACGAGCCTGGTTTGGGCCACGCCATCCTCAACACCCTGCTGTACCTGGATTACGACCGCAAGGGGTTTGACTATCCGGTGGTGCCGATGCTGGTCAACTGCTACGGCAGCCGCGTCATCCGCAACCGGGGCGGCGCCGTCGAGTACCTGCCTGATCCCGATCCGCCCGGACCCTCGCCCAAGCGGTGCCTGCAGGTCGGCTCAGCCACGGCCGAAGCCCTGAAAGACTCCCCCTACCGCGTGGCGCTGATCGCGTCGTCTTCATGGTCCCATGCCTTCCTGGTGGAGAAGAACCACTGGCTGTGGCCGGACACCGAGTCGGACCGGGCACGGTTCGAGGAACTCAAGTCCGGCGACTACCAGGCCTGGTCGCGGCTTTCCACCGAGCAGGTCGAAGACGCGGGACAGCAGGAGATGCTGAACTGGATGTGCCTGGCGGGGGCGATGGACACCTTGGATTACAAGCCGGAGATTCTCGACTACGTCGAGAGCTACGTGTTCAACTCCAACAAGTGTCTTGCGATCTTCAAGTAAGGGCAGGTTCCCGACCCGCGCTCACCCCCGGATTCCGCCTTTCGCCGGAATGACGGTCGTATAGATAAGGAGGGCAATCATGGCCGAGATACTGGGGCTGGGACTGACGCATTCGCCGTCGTTTATCCGGCCCGATGAGGACGGCGAATCGTCGCTGAAACGGACCCTGCGGACCAATGACAAGATCCCCGCAGAAATGAAGAACCCGCTCAACTGGCCGGAACCCATGCGAGTGGAATTCGGCGAAGACGAGGGCTACGCGTCGGCGGTTCGTTTGCGGGAGCGCATGGTGGCCGGTTTCCGGGAACTGCGGAAGGAACTGGACGCTTTCAACCCTGACTTCGTGGTGATCTGGGGCGACGACCAGTACGAGAACTTCAAGGAAGACATCATTCCGCCGTTCTGCGTGCTGGCGTATGACGAGTTCAATTGCCAGCCCTTCGACAACGGCGGTGGGGCAGCGCGGCGGAACGTCTGGGACGAAGGCGCGGACACGGTGTTCAATTACAAGGGACACAAGGAAGGCGCGAGGGCGCTGGTTTCCGGCATGATCGACCGCGGAGTGGACATGTCCTACGCCTACCAGCCGTTGCACGAGCCGGGGCTGGGCCATGCCATCCTGAACACGATCCTGTACCTGGATTACGACCGCAAGGGGTTCGACTATCCGGTGGTGCCCATGCTGGTGAACTGCTACGGCAGCCGGGTCATTCGCAACCAGGGCGGCAGCGAGGAACGCTCTCCGGATCCGGACCCGCCCGGACCGTCGCCCAAGCGGTGCATGCAGATCGGCGCGGCGGCGGCACAGGCGCTCAAGGACTCGCCATGGCGGGTGGCGCTGATCGCCTCTTCCTCCTGGTCCCATGCCTTCCTGACGGAGAAGAACTGGTGGCTGTACCCCGACATCGAGTCGGACCGGGCGCGGTTCGAGGAGATGAAATCCGGCGACTACCAGGCGTGGGCCGGCATCTCGACGGCGCAGATCGAAGACGCCGGTCAGCAGGAGCTGCTCAACTGGGCCTGCCTCGTGGGCGCGGTGGACGAACTGGGCTACCAGGCGGAGATCGTTGACTGGTACGAGACGTACATCTTCAATTCCACCAAGTGCCTGGCGGTGTTCAGATAGAGCGCGGACGACACGCCGAACAATGAGCAGGGGCGGAAGAAAATCCGCCCCTGTCGTTTAGGCAGTGTGCGCGGTGCCTCAGACGTTGCGGTACACCTCGCTGCCGGAAGCCTTGAACTCCTCGGACTTCTCCTGCATGCCCATAAGCAGGGCTGCCGCGGTGTCGCCAATGCCCTTGCTCTTGGCGTAGTCGCGCACGTCCTGGGTGATCTTCATCGAGCAGAAGTGCGGGCCGCACATCGAGCAGAAGTGGGCGACCTTCTGGGCTTCTTTGGGCAGGGTCTCGTCGTGGTATTCGCGGGCCGTATCGGGATCCAGGCCGAGATTGAACTGGTCCTCCCAGCGGAACTCGAACCGCGCCTTGGACAGGGCGTTGTCGCGGATCGCGGCCGCCGGGTGGCCCTTGGCGATGTCGGCCGCGTGGGCGGCGATCTTGTAGGTGATGATGCCTTCCTTGACGTCGTCGCGATTGGGCAGGCCCAGGTGCTCCTTGGGGGTCACGTAGCAGAGCATGGCGGTGCCGAACCAGCCGATCATGGCGGCGCCGATGCCCGAAGTGAAGTGGTCGTATCCCGGCGCGATGTCGGTGACCAACGGCCCCAGGGTGTAGAAGGGGGCCTCGTAGCAGTCCTGCAACTGCTTGTCCATGTTCTCCTTGATGAGGTGCATGGGCACGTGGCCCGGCCCTTCGATCATGACCTGGACGTCGTGCTCCCAGGCGATCTTGGTCAGCTCGCCCAGGGTCTCCAGCTCGCCGAACTGCGCCTCGTCGTTCGCATCGGCGATGGAACCGGGACGCAGGCCGTCGCCCAGCGAGAAGGCCACGTCGTACTGCTTCATGATTTCGCAGATGTCGGCGAAGTGCTCGTAGAGGAAGCTCTCGCGGTGGTGGGCGAGGCACCACTTGGCCATGATGGAGCCGCCCCGGGAGACGATGCCGGTGACCCGGTTGGCAGTCAGAGGCACGTACTGGAGGCGCACGCCGGCGTGGATGGTGAAGTAGTCGACGCCCTGCTCGGCTTGTTCGATCAGCGTGTCGCGGAAGATCTCCCAGGTGAGGTCCTCGGCCTTTCCGTTGACCTTCTCCAGGGCCTGGTAGATGGGAACGCTGCCCACGGGAACCGGGCTGTTGCGGATGATCCACTCGCGGGTTTCGTGGATGTTGCGGCCGGTGGAGAGGTCCATGATGGTGTCGCCGCCCCAGCGGGTGGACCACGTCATCTTCTCGACCTCTTCTTCGATGCTGGAGGTGACGGCGGAGTTCCCGATGTTGGCGTTGATCTTCACGAGGAAGTTCCGGCCGATGATCATGGGCTCCGACTCGGGATGGTTGATGTTGGAGGGGATGATGGCGCGGCCGGCGGCCACCTCATCGCGGACGAACTCCGGAGTGACGACTTCGGGCAGGTTGGCGCCGAAATTCATTGCCTTCTTGGAACCCATCAGGCCGGTGCCGATGTACTCCTCCCGGCGCATGTTTTCGCGAATGGCGATAAATTCCATCTCCGGGGTGACTATCCCCTGCCGCGCGTAGTGCATCTGGGTGACGTTCTTGCCGGCCTTGGCGCGGCGGGGGTTGCGGATGTGGCTGAAGCGGTAGCGATCCAGGGCGGTATCGGCCAGCCGTTCGCGGCCGTACTCGGAGGTGAGGTAGGGCAGCTGCTCGGTGTCACCGCGCTCCTCGATCCACTGCTGACGCAGGGCGGGCAGGCCCTGGCGGACGTCGACGGCCACGTCAGGATCGGTGTAGGGGCCGGAGGTGTCGTAGACGTAAATCGGCGGGTTCTTCTCGACTCCATCGCTGGAATGGGTGTCGGACAGGGAGATCTCGCGCATTGGCACTCGAATATCAGATCGGCTCCCGGTTTCGTACACCTTGCGGGAGTTGGGGAAAGGCCGCACGGATTCGGGGTCCACCTGTGCCTGTTCGCTGAGATAGTCCTTGTTGACGATGGTCATGTTGTGGTTCCTCCTGCCGGGTGATTAGGGGTTTGTGACGATGCGAGGGCGAATGATTGTTCGCCCCCGTAGATGATGCGAAGAAAATCAGTCGTCCGCCACCGCAGCTTCGTCGATGAGCTGGACGTCTGCGTTGAGGATGGCGAAGTCGTACTCACTGTCGGGAGCCACGAGGCGCTGGCCCAGGACCACAACCGCCGAGATGACCGACGAAATCACTAACGCCGACGCGAACGCGAAGAACATCTGGCCACCCAGCGGGGACGTCAGCGCCCAAGGCGAGAGCAGATCAGGCTTGGGATAGAAAAGCGCTCCGATGATGATGCCGACGGCTCCGGCCAGCAGCACGCCCCAACCGGGCATCCGGCTGGAATACAGGCCCACCAGCATGGGAACCGCTATCGCCGCGCCGAGCAGGTCGGCGATGAGGAAAACGTAGAGCACGCTGTGCCCCTGGGATGCCACGATGATGGCGGGAATGGCGACAATCACGGTGACCGCGCGTGCCAGTCGCAACAGCATGCCCCGTTCCAGACCGATGCCGGCGAGGTCGGCCGCCATCCCGCTGGCCAGACCGTTCATCAAAGTGTCCAGCGTGCTCATGGCCAGCATGAGGGCACAGATGAGGATCAGGAAGTGCATCCACAGGGGGAACACGTCGGCGGCCAGGGTGAACAGAGCGGCAGCGACCTCCGGATACTGGAACGGCCCCACAGAGCCGTTGCCCACGGCGGCGATGCCGCCCATGCCCATCAGGAAGGTCAACGGGATGGCGATAGCCGCCGCGCCCCAGAGGCTGCGGTTCAGAGCGGCCTGGCTCTCTACGGTGTACACGCGTTGCCACATGCCGGGGTGGAAAGCGTTGGACGCCACGATACCGATGATCAGCACGATGGCGAAGAAGTAGCTGCCGGACGTGGTGACGGATAGCAGCCCGGCTTGTTTCGCGGCGCCCCAGGACCCGGACCCGCCCACCAGCACGGCGGCAACTATGACCAGGAGCAACAGAACGGGTATCAGGATCCAGAATTGGATCCGGTCAGTGAAGATGGATACGCGCAGGCCGCCGTAGGCCGTGTAGGCAATGACGACAATGCCGACGGCGACGGCGGTGGCCCACGCCGGAGAACCGGTGAGGATGCTCACCGCCGCAGTGATGGCGGTCATCTCCGCGGTGATGAAAATGCCGATGACGAAGATGATTACGACGAAGATGGCGACGAAAGGAACCAAGCCGAAGCGGTGGCGGACATACTCGGTTACCGAGTGACCGTTGGGCATCAGCTGGCGGATCCTGGGTCCCACGAACATGAACATGACCGGGATCCCCGCCATGCCCAGGGCGTAGCCCACCAGGGAGATGATGCCAAAATTAGCGCCGGACTCTCCCGGACTCAGGAGGACCCAGGTGCCGAACATGGACGCGACCAGGGTCGCGACACCGACGTTGAAAGGCGCGTGGTTGCGTGAGGTGGTGTAGTCCTCGACGCTCTGGCGACGGCGACGCCAAGCGTAGGTTAGGCCCAGGACGAGGAACACCGCGCACGCGATTACCAGCGTAATGATTCCCACGGTGGGATCCAGCATAACCAACCTCCCGATGGGTTCGAATGGCTGAACCGAGGCGGCTGGTACCAAACGAAAAACCGCCAGGTTCTAAACTCTGGCGGCACATGAAGCGTGATTCCAAATTCCTACGCCGGCATTACCCGGATCAGGTGCTACGGTCGGCGGCTGTTTACGGCCGCCCTCTCAGCCTGGCATAACCAAGCTCCCGCCAGAAACCTATTCGATTTTGTGGTGCGAGAATATCACGGAGAGCACCGGGGGTCAACCCGGTGTTGCGATGACGCGTACCCGGTTTCATAAATCATCAGAATCAGGATTTGCGGGATTTTACGATTGGACCGGATTGGGCGATCTCCATCGCGGAATGGTTCCAATCCTCACAATCCGGCAATCTTGAAAATCCCGATTCTGACGTTCCCCGAGTGGCTCAGTTCACCTGGTAGACCCAGATCTGGTGCATCACTTCCGGCTCGCCCTTGGGCAGAGGCTGGAACGGCTCGGTGACGCCGACCAGGGACCAGGCGCCGCTGTCGACCAGCGCGTCCTGCTGATCCTTGAAGCCCAACTCGACATGGGTATCGGGGCGCATGCTGAAGACGATGTGACCGCCAGGCCTGGTTACCCGGCAAAGTTCCACGAAGGAATTGGGCGGTGCGTGGCCCGGGGTGAAGACGCCGATGCTGATGACTGCGTCGTAGGCGTCGGAGTCGAAATCCAGGTGATCTCCCAGCGCCATCTGTCGGAAATCGTTGTAACAACCCTTCGAGCGGGCCTCGTCCAGCATGCCCTCGGAGAGGTCCATGGCGCAGATGTCACCATAGCCCAGGCGCTGGAGTTCTACGCCGACGAGGCCGGTGCCGGCGCCGGCGTCAAGGATCCTGGCGTCTTTGGCGACGTGCTCAGCGAGGGTCTCGGCGCCCCGAATTGGCGCGAGCCATACGAACGTGTTTTCCAAATCGTCGTCGTACTCCCGGGCCCATTGGTCGTAACGCTCGGCCAACTCGTCGTTGGTGGTGGACGAGTAGACCCATTGGACTCTCTCGTCCGGATTTATGCTTCCCGATTCAGGCATGGGTAGTTGCTCCGCGGTAGATATCGGACTAGGCCGGCTTGATGCACAGGTACTGCGCCCATCCAAGCTCGTCGTTGTTGATGGCGTCCACCGTCTTCATGTAGGCGTTGGTCAGGTAGTCGAAGCGGTCCTGGTATCCCTCTGGACCTTCCGCAATGGACGCCAACCGGGACAGGTAGGTGTAGCTGCGAGCGAGGTGGCTTGAGATGTCACGGGCCTGCAGCACCTTGAAACCGATGCCTCGCAACGTGTCGATGTAGGAGTAGAAGCTGAAATCGGTGTCGAAAAGCAGCCTGTCGTAGACGAATTCACGCGCCGATTCGCTGATGTTGGTACGGGGCTTGATCAGATCATCGAAAATGAACTGCCCGCCCGGCGCGAGTACACGGTACGCTTCTTCCAGAACCTTCACCTTGTCGGGCACGTGGTAGATGGTCGCCTGGCTCCAGACGTGGGTGAATGTTCCCTCCGCAAAAGGCAGGTCGGTGGCGGAAGCTTTCTCGAAGGCAACCTTGCCGGCCAACTCCGACGCCTGGCCGAACGAAGCCACGGCGTTGGCGATGCGGACACCGCTGAGGTCGATCCCAGTCGCCCGAGCCCCAGTGTTCCGATGCACCCAGACCACGTTGGTGCCGTTGCCGCAGCCGACGTCGAGGACATGGCAATTGGCGTCGATGCCCGCGTATTCCACCATCAGCTCATTGAGGCGAATACCGGCGGTCCGAAACTCCTCGCGGATGTTGGAATCCCCGGAGGGCTCGCCATCGAAGACGCCCCAGTGGACGGTTCCTTCGGCGTCCCACACCGAGCGATAGATCACATCTTCAGCATCGTAGTACTCTTCGGTTTCCTGCTCGGAAAACCGATGGCCGGTTACCATATACAGCTCCTTTTTCGAGTGAAATTTTCGCGCAGAGTCTTTTCCTTAGTGCAGGAAGCCCTCTGCGTCCCGGAAAGAACGGTAGAGGGCGCCCTCAGCGTCGGAATGTGCTTCCGTCCCCGGCTCAGAAAAGCGCGACGGGTTCGGGTTGAGGCTCGGCGTACATTGAGCCTTCGATCCACTCCAGGAATTTGTTGTTCTCGTCGACCAACACCATGCGGGGATCCACAGGCTCGTCGGTGACCTCAAAGGCGAGGATGATGAGGCAGTCGCGCTCCTGGCACAGCCGGGCGGCGGCGCCTTGAACGGCGATGGTGCCGCTGCCGCGCTCGGCCGGCAGGGCGTAGGTTTCCCAGCGGGCGCCGTTGTTGATATTCAGCACCTGAACCTTCTCGAAGGCGACGATGTCCGTCTGCTCCATGAGATCACGGTCGATGAGGATGCTCCCCACGTATCCCAGATTGGCGCTGGTTACCCAACAGCGATGGATTTTGGACCTAAGGACTTCTCTCATATCTGCTCCTCGTTTTTGATGGCCAAAGTTGTTTGGCAATGGTGATTTTTGGGCCTGGGTTCGGCCCGGTTTGCCGTCGCGGCCGGGTTTGAGACCGGAAAGGTTCAGGTGCGAATGGGCGCACGTAGACATGCACCGACACTCAGCCGGCGTTGCGGCGAAAACCCGAATGGCTGGGCATGTGGCGGAACGCTACTTCCGCCGCCCGTTTTGGGCTGCGAGCAGCTAAGGCTCGCAGGGCAGCTGGTGCTTGGCGCGCCCGCGGATAGTATCATCCACGCTCGGGCGACCGCTCCCGAAAAGCAAAGTGCCACAGCACTGGTCCCGCTTTTGGCGGGACCGCATAGAGTCCGGTTCCGACGGTTGTCGGTGCGCTGAAAGCGCGGCTGCACTCATGTGGCCTCCTTGTTTAAGGGCAGGTTGATGGGTGTGCAGACCTGCGTTTAACTGCCCGCAGTTTAGCCGCACCAATGCCCGATGTCAAATCGGAGGCGATTTTGGTACTGCGTCACTTTGAATTTTAACCCCTAACCCCCAATCCTAATCCCCAACCCCAGGCCAACCCACCAGCCAGCCCTAAACCCCTTAATACAACTCTACCAGCTCAGCCTACCCATTCCGCCAAACCTGTGCTAGTCTCCCCCTTGCCAGCCCCTACCCTACCGGCCGGCCAGATCACAATTCTAATCATTCAAATTTATAAAGGTGAAAATTATGCCCACGGGTCCAAACGGCGAAAAGAGACCGGCCAACACGATAGAAGCCGCTATCATGGTGGCTCGGATAGCGGTGGGAGATATCGAGGAAGACTACGGTGAAAAGCCGGAACCCAAGCCCAAGCAAAATAAAAAGGAAAAGAAAGATGACCACTGAAACCGCCGCCAAACCATACGCTACACTAGGCGAAAAGGTTAAACTATTCCAAGAAAACGGTATTGAGGTTCTTAAGCATTATACAGGTGGCACAGACTATAAATTTCAGGTTATCCATATACCCGGTGATTTAGAGACTTTGCAAACATCTATTAAATTTGCGACAGAAAACGACATCAGAATCTACTTGGTTAATTTGTGTCAGAGATACGACGGCGACAACCAGCCGTATGATGATATGTATTATGAACTGGTCTTGCCTTAATTATACGGTGAAGTTGCGCTCCTTATCTATCCTTTCTTGCTTCGTTTCGCATCGGTCACATATTTGTACCCCTGGCGGCAGTTTGGCGATGTCCACCCGGGTATCCACAACGTTGTCCTTGTTCATCATTTCCACGTGACCGCAATCGCCAAACAGGTGGTAGTGAAGGGTTGATGCGCTGGAAAACCACACTCGTTGCCTTGCCATTTTCTCATCTCCTTTGTCGGTAGTTTTTGGACTTTGTTGTCGGACCTCACGGACGGGGATTAGGCTCCGCTCTTGTAAGTTTCCATAGCGCGCTGGGCAACGTTGGCAAAATGAGCCACGCCTTCCACGTAGTCCAGTTCGATTCGGGTTCCACTGGCTAGGCTGATTATCGCTTTACCAGAGCTGGTTTGCCCCATGCCGGAATGAAACTCAGGGTAGATCCCGGTCACTCCGTTGTAACCAAGGTGCAGTAAACGGTTCTGCTGACCCCAGTTCTGTACAATAATGCGTTTGTTGGTGACCACGCATTTGGAGTTTCTGTGTTGCCGTCTCTGGTACCGCCAATACAGGAACCCGAACAGCGTGGGGATCAGAAACAGGAAGATGCCGAGGAACATTACCACGCATCCACCCCAGGCCACGTAGCTAGGTTCTGTCGCCAAGAGCACGGTTTCATCGGGTTCAAGGTTGAAGTTCTCTGGCAACACGGGCACGGCTCCTATTATTCTCCCCAGCCTTCGCAATATTTGGTGGCGTACAACTCATCACCAACCCCTTCAGCAAACGCTTCCCTCAGTTTTTGAGTTGCAGAGAAATAATCGAGCACGTAAATCCGCATTATATCCACGTCTGGCGAACTGCTTCTGCTGTATTTTATCATATCAGCATACTCTTTTCTGACCTTATCAGTCTTATCCATTAGATCGTCTGCTACGTTTCTTGCCTTACGTTGCGCCTTCTTGCCATCTTCAGGAGTATTCAGGCTTTTAATTCCCGTGGCTGCTCTGTCGATATAATCCAGTTGAGCTAATAGATCTATTCCTGATTCAGCCACTTTAGCAGTTGCGACAGCTTCATCAAATTCTTTAATGACTAACAGAGAACTATAAAATACTAATACGGATGCATTGATTTCCTCACAATATTCGGTATCCGTGACCTGCGTATTCTCGGCTTCTTTGGTCTGCTGCTCGGCTAGTTCTTCTGCCTCTTTGGTCTGCTGTTCGTGGATTTCAGCGGCTTCCCTGGTCTGCTTACCGTGATCTGGCGTCGGGGTAGATTCCGAACTCGCGGCTTGGGCTTCGGGATTGGCCACAGCACTATCCCCTGAACCGGCGACCCCTGCGATGATGCCGATGACCCCGAAAACCGCACCGACGTACAGGAGCCACATATACCAACGGGTCCAGCGGTTCTTGGCCGGGACCTGCTGTTCATCGTTCGACGTGGTCATCTGGGAACCTCCTAGCGTGGCGAAGGGATAGGCTTCCTGCCACGGTCGCCGTTGGTTCCCGGCTACGTTCACGCTAGAAGGCACGGCGGAAAACCGTCCTTCGCAGTGAACGTAGAGTGCGGACCCGAAAGGATCCGCAAGTGGCAGTCGGTATTCCCAACCGCGACCGTGGCAATTTGGACAATAGCCGACGGTTCCGGGGCTGTCAAGGTTCCGGGTTCAGACCTGCGGTATAGTAGAAAACTTGACTTAAATCTAAAGTATTCTTCTAAAGTTTTGCAATATTACTCCGTTGACATTACACTAAACGATTCACTTGCCAGACTCTTGCTTGCCTAAAGTGCCCTAAAGTGCTATACTGTAACCCTATGGTAAACCGCATCGCCCCAGATAGGCAGGCCCGCATTCTTAATATGCTCGTTGAAGGCAGCTCAATGCGGTCCATATCTCGGATAGAAAAATGCTCTTTCAATACAGTAAAGAAATGCCTGTTAGACGCCGGTAAAGCCTGTTGGGAATACCATGACCGGTACGTGAGAAATATCCCCGCGCAATTGGTCCAGTGCGATGAGATCTGGTCGTTCCTCTACGCGAAGGCCAAGAACGTGGAATACGCCGCCAAAGCCCCACCCGAAGCCGGCGATATTTGGACTTGGACCGCCATAGATTCGGAGTCCAAGCTGATGATTTCCTGGGCCGTAAGCACCTCTAGGGACAGTGGGACGGCGTTGGATCTGATGGATGATTTACGGGCCAGAACTGCCGATAGGTTCCAGCTCACCACCGACGGACTGGTTGCCTATCCGGGAGCCGTGGAAGGTGCGTTCGGTGGCAGCATTGATTTCGCGCAACTGGTCAAAATCTACGCCGAACCACTAGACGACGAAACCCGCTATTCACCGTCCGAATGGGTCGCCAGCCGTAAGGATATAATCGTCGGCAACCCGGATTGGGACTACATCAGCACTTCACACGTGGAACGGCACAACCTCACCATGCGAATGTCAATGCGGCGCTTTACTCGCTTGACCAACGGCTTTAGCAAAAAATTCGAGAACCACTGCTACGCGCTGGCTCTGTATTTCACGTTCTACAATTTCTGCCGGGCGCACTCCACGCTTACAAAAAACGCCGGCGGGTATTTGACCACACCGGCGATGGCAGCAGGACTAACGGACCGGGTTTGCGATATGGACTGGCTCGTAGAAATGGTGAACGCGACGCTACCTAAACCGGGAAAGCGTGGGCCGTACAAGAAGCGCGAGGTTTAATCTAAAAGCGGTGCCTTGCCAGACACCGCCTTACCTAAGTAACCGGCACACAGGGTTTTAGCCTGCGCCAGGTACCGATCCGCGTGTAAGCATCCAAGCCACAACCGGGCTGATTATGACCGCTAGGATTGTTGCTGTTGCCACCGTAGCAGGAAACCAATTGCGACGTAGCCAGTTCTGTACGGGGTGCTCCAATTCGTACAGCCGCTCTAAACCTTTCGGGGTAATGTCCGCGGCTATGGATATCTCTAATTTACGGTTTGCATCGAAGCTAGGCCACAAGTATCTTTGCTCCGCCAAGTAATTTAACATATGGCTCAACCGGCGGCTTATATCTCGGTTAATTATATCGTACCGTGCACCCAACCATTCTTGCGCCGGGTCATCATCAACTACATCTAAGCGAAGTTGACCGTGGATATACACTACCCGTAGCAAGTCACGCTCCATATCAGATACTTTCATTTTATTTTTGTTTCTAATCTTCAGCATCTTTCTTCCTCTTTTTATTCTGTTTCGGCTTGGGTTCCGGCTTTTCACCGTAATCTTCCTCGATATCTCCCACCGCTATCCGAGCCACCATGATAGCGGCTTCTATTGAGTTTGCTGGCCTGCGTTCGCCGTTTGGACCCGTGGGCATGATTTTCGTCTCCTTGTGGGATAATGACTTTGGAATTGTTCTGTTTCAGGGTCAATGCAAGGGAGCTCGGTAATGGCGGCGCAGGTAAAGGAATGGCACTCGGAGGACAGCGGATTTTTTCACGTCTGTTGGCAATGTCCTCACAATTTGGCAATCGAATCTGACCGTGTCGCAGGTAGGCTAGATAAGCACGGACGCTCACTACGGCCTTGCTACGAGTGCGGGCTAACCAGGGGCTTGAAAATAGACAATTGCTGTGGGTTGGATCCTTGTGCATTTGCTACCCTAGCGTAAATCAGAAAGTGCCAGTACGGATTAGACGCCAGCTCACCTTCGTAACAAACGTAAACCCGGTGTAGTTCATCCAGTGAGTCTCGGTATCCGTTCTGATTGGCTAATTCCACGGCACGCTGCCCTTCGTTTTCGTCGCCCTCAAAACGGATAAGAAAGTGGATTGGATTTAGAGCACAATTAGGTACTACGTGAGCGTCTATAATATTAAAACCGTTGCTCCGAAATAAATTAATGAGCTCGTCTAGGTTAGCGTTTGCAATTTCAGTTTCATTATTCATACATTTTCTCCGGTAGGGTTGATGGCCGGCCGGTAGGGTTAGGGCTGGCAAGGGGAGACTAGCACAGGTTTGAGGGTTTCGGCTATGCGGACATTGTGAGGACGAATTACGCCGAAACAGAAGACGCTAGTTGGAAATGCGGCGTTGCCTGAATTGCAAGGTCCAGTACGGTTCTTCAATGGGACTGAAGCCGCTGTAATCCTGCTCGTGTGTCAACTTAATCACCGGCAAATCGTATTGGATTGCCACTTCCACGGCAAGTTGAGCGGTTGCCTCGTCGCCGTGGAACCTGATAATCTGTGGTCGTTTTTCGGATCCGCCGGCTGCCCAAGTGATACGATAATAGTCTTCGGCAGGGATACCGTTTTGTTTGAATAATACTATCTTATCTTCTATGGTTGGGTAGAGTGAAATAGCGTCCTCGGTTAATGTAGTTTTGTTCATAAGATTATATCTCCATAACACAAAGGCGAAGCTTTGCGTAGTCTTTGATAAATAAACTTAATTATAACTCAAAGATAACAAACAAAAAAAGAGTTAGATAAAATCGACAGACCAACGAGGGGCTATTAAGGGGTTTAGGGATGGCTAGGTCTTATGTTCTAATTGGGCCTGGCGGCGGGATTGGGCAGCTGATAGGCGGGTATTAAGGGGATTAGGGGCTTGGCTGGTGGGGTGGGATTTCAAAGTGACGCACTACCGCGATTTTTGAGCAATTTTCGCAAAAACTCGCAAAAAAGTACGGTTTGAGGCGCGACAACGCTTGAATTAGAATCGATAGCCTATGTGTCAGCCCTCAGGCGTCGAAAACCGGGTAGGAGATGACGTGCCCGCCAACGGCGGCGGCGGCCAGGTGTCGAACAGCGCCAATTGCTGAGGCCCCTGGCGGCGTACCTCACCGAACGCAGAGCACCATCGCGGAATGCCGCGCGCCGAGGCGTGACCTTCGAAAACCGCGCCATGGCCCTGGTAACGATGTCGGGACCAAAGCCAGGCGTGAAGCAGTTCGTGTGCCAGAATGCCTTCGACGCCCCGACGCCCGGAGCGTTGCAGCCGGGGATGGGACAGCCCAATGAGCCAGGAGCCGTCGGGGTAGCAGAAGCATCGGCCCCCGGTGGCGGAAATCCGCTCCAGCACCACCGAGCCGGCCGGAATCTCCAGGCCGTCCAGGCGATACTTGTCCGCAACGTCCTGGACCCACTCCAGGTCGCTCAGGAGAACGCCCTTCGGAGCGGGCCACGATGACGGTGACTGCGTGGGGAGCATCGCTGGATATGCTGTAGCCGCGCCGGAAGATCGCAGCGGCTAAGGGGTGAGGATGATCTTTCCGGTGGTGGCGCGGCCGGCCAGCTGGCGATGAGCCTCCGGGGCCTCAGACAATGGGAAGAGATGCTCCACCCGCAGGTTCAGCTCGCCGGACTGGACCCATCCGAGCACGGCGCCGGCCCGCTTTTCCAGCTCCTCCCGGTTGGCGGTGTAGTCTCCCAGGCCGGGCCGGGTGAGGAACTTGGAGCCGTTGCCCAGGATGCGCGGGTCCATGGATTCGACGGGGCCGCTGGCCTGGCCGTAGAGCACCATGTAGCCGCGCGGCGCGAGGCAGGCGATGCTGCGGTCGAAGGTGTCTTTCCCAACCGCGTCGTACACCACCTGGAGCCCGGCGCCGTCGGTGGCGTCGGCGATTTCCGCGGCGAAATCCTGCTGGGTGTACAGGATTACGTGATCCGCCCCGGCTCCCCGGGCAAGCTCCGCCTTGGCCTCGGTGGAGACGGTGGAGTAGACGTAGGCGCCGAGAGCTTTGCACATCTGGATGAGCAGGAGGCCGACTCCGCCGGCCCCGGAATGGACCAGCACACGGTCGCCGTCCTGGACGCGGTACGTGTCGTAGCACAGGTAGTGGGCGGTCATTCCCTGGAGCATAGCGGCCGCGCCGTCGCGGGCCGACAACCCCTCCGGCATCCTGATCAGGCGCCACGCGGGGACCAGGGCCTGCTCCGCGTAGGAACCGGGGTGACTGCAATACGCGACGGTATCCCCAACGGCGACGTTGGTCACCCCGGGTCCGACCTCTCGAACCACGCCGGCTCCTTCAACCCCGGCGACCCAGGGGAGGCCGGGAGGATTGACGCCCATGCGGCTGTAGATGTCGGTGAAGTTCACGCCCACGGCCTGGATGTCCACCACGGCCTGCTCCGGGCCCGGACTTGGATCCGGCAGGTCGACGTATTTCATCACCTCAGGTCCGCCGTATTCGGTAATCTGCATGGCTTTCATGGCAGCAGCCTCCGTGTGTTCTGGAGTTCAGTTCCGGTAGCATAGCATAGGGCCGTTAAGCGTCCGCAACGGGCCGCTGTCAGCAATTGACCGGCGGGATTAATCTGTCATTCCGGCGAAAGCCGGAATGACGGCATTCGTCAACGGACCCTAGATGATCTGGAAGTGCGCCTCTGTGGGAATACAGTCGACGCCGTTGATGGGCACCATGTCCTGGGGACACGCTGAGAACACGATGACGCAGTCCATTTCGGCGCGCAGGATCAGGTGATCTCCCGGCACGGAGACCGGCGGTTCGAAGCTGACCGAGCCGTCCCCATCCACCGGGATATTCATGAAAAGGTTCCACGGGCCGGGGGTTTCCGGCGGCCTCAGCCCAAGTTCCGCGAGGGCCGCAGCCAGGTTGTCGGTGCAGTTGTCGTGGTAGTCCTCGCAGCCCAGCAGTTCGTAGCGATAACGGTCACAGGCGGCCAGCAACGTGTCGTGTATCCCGCCAGACGTGTCTTCAACTAACGTCAGGATGGGACGCCGCCGGTTGGTGACCATGGACTGGCCGACCTGCGGCATGATGCGCGCCAAAGCGGTGCGGGAGTGCTCCATGGACATGAACTCGGCCAAGTTATGGCGGGCGAAGGCCCAGGTGTCGATGACCTGCTGGCCGTGAGTATTAATCACTCGCACGCTTTGGCCCACCGAGACCACGGCGGCTTTCCCGCGGCGAGCCGGCACGGTTACCAATGAAGTTGAGGTCATTTTGCATCTCCGGTACTGACGAGATTGCCATGCTCCGCTCGCAATGGCAAGTGAGCCAATGCGGATGCGGCTGAGCCGGCCGGCGCGTTTGCTCTACCGCCGGCCAAAATGCTATATTGATTGAAGTTTGCAGCCTGAGCCTGCGCCAAAACCGGAGGGATAAACAGTTGACCAACGACCAGCACCTCTCGATTTCAGAAGCGATCAGTAGGTTTGTAGAACATCTAAAAGATAGTAAGCAGGCGATGCAGGGCCAACAGGAATTGCTGCGTTTCCAGGCCAGGATCGGCAAGGAGAAAGCGATAGCAACGCTTCATGCTATAGAGGTTGGCGAATACGCCAAATGGACGACGGAGAACGTGGAAGACCCCTCTTCGAGGCTCGATCCGGTGAAGAAATTCCTGACGTTCGCCAACAAGCGCGGCTGGACCGAGATCAGCCTGGCCCGCTACGCAGCAGCCCCTCGCCGCAACCGCCGCCGGTTCGAAGGCGGAGAGCCCGGGTCTCGTGCAGTGGGGACTCCGAGCGCGCGGTTGAGCCAGGAACGCCATACCGAGCTGCAGGCCGAATTGCAGCGCCTGCGGGAAGAGGTACCCCAGATCCGCGAAGCAATCCGGT
The DNA here is from genome assembly GCA_965207585.1 of Dehalococcoidia bacterium. Taxonomy (GTDB): domain Bacteria; phylum Chloroflexota; class Dehalococcoidia; order Lucifugimonadales; family UBA3495; genus Bin87. The sequence goes on from CBDBMT010000003.1 coordinate 2,431,912, forward strand.
TGGCGCGCAGCGACGGCGACGTGCGGGAAAACGCCCCGCTGGACGCGGCCCGCGAACAACAGCAATTGACGGAGCGGCGCATCCGACAACTGGAGAACGACCTGGCCAACGTGGAGATCGTGGACGCGGCAAACGCCGACACCGAACGCGTCAGCATCGGCTCCCGGGTCACGTTGCACGAAGTGGCTTCGCAGCAGCAGCGCGTGTTCACGCTGGTGGACGTGCGTGAGGCGGACGTGTCGGCGGGCAAGATATCGACGGTGTCGCCAATCGGTCAGGCGCTGATGGGACGGAGCGCCGGCGAAGAAGTGACGATTACTACGCCTCGGGGCGCGGTAGAGTATCGGATCGAAGGAATTGGTGGATAGCGTCTACCGAAATCTGAACCGTGGAAAGATTGGGGCGGGTCGTGCGACCCGCCCCTTTCGCTATTATCCGTTGATGTCCGACACGGCCTGGAGAATCGTCTCCGGGTCGGGCAAAGTGCCTGGCTGGTAGGTCTCGCGATACCGAATCACTCCCTGCGGATCGACGATGATCACGGCGCGGGTTCCGGCCCCACGCTCGTCGTTCCAAAGGTCGTATGCGGTGGTCACCTGGCCTTTGGGATGCCAGTCAGACAGTTCGGGATAGGGCAGCCCACCCATGGTGGTGGTCCAGGCGCGGTGAGCGGCCACATGGTCACAACTGATGCCCAGCACCTGGGCATTCAACTCCTGGAACCGCTCGTTGAAGCGGCGGAAGGAGGTGGCCTGGTCCGTTCAACCGCTGGTGAAGTCCAGGACGTGGAAGGACAGAACCACGGTATGGGTGCCGCGGTAGCTGCTCAAAGAGATATCTCCGTCGTTGGGAGACGGGAGAGTGAAATCCGGCGCGGTGTCGCCGATTTGACCTGGCATCTAGCTTCTCCTCGGTATGGCCGGCCGGGCGGCGTGCGCAAGCCTCCCTCCGGCAGGGTTGCGCAGGATTATACCGCACGGCGGGAACCACCGGCGCCGGAGGCAACGGCCGGCAGGGCATGGCCCGTCCATCGCGAGCGTAGGTCGCGTGCTATACTCCGCCGCGCCGCAGCCGGCGGCCGGGGCGCTTGATTGGACGTGGCATTCGACAGGGGGGTGTATCTCCCGCAGATGGGGCTGTGGCTCGATGCCCTGCGCAAGCAGGATACCTCGGTCATCTCCCACGCCCATTCGGATCACACGGCGAGGCATCGCCGCCCGGTGCTCACCCCCGGCACCAGGTTACTGCTGGGGGACTACCTGAGCCGCTCCGAGCCGGTGGAGCTGGAGTTCGGCGAGACTCTGGATTTCCCTGACTGCGCCGTCACCCTCTACCCGGCCGGCCATTGCCTGGGGTCCGCGCAGACGCTGGTGCAGAGCAAGGCAACCGGCGAGCGCCTGCTTTACACCGGAGACCTGCGGGTACAGCCGTCGCCGGTCAATGAAGGGCACCAGCAGGTTCCCTGCGACGTGCTGGTGATCGAAAGCACCTACGGCCGTCCTGACTATGTTTTTCCGCCCCAGGAGGAAGCCATCGGCACCGCGATGCGCGTGGTGGCCCAATGGCTTGATCAGGGAGCCGTGCCCGTGGTTATGGGCTGGCGACTGGGCAAGGCGCAGGAAGCGTTGCATCACCTGCTGACGGCCGGTTTCCGCGTGGCGTGTGAAGCGAGCGTGTACGAGATTGCGCAGAGGTACGAAGAGGCCGGCGTGGAGTTCCCGGGCGAATACCGCGCTTGTGACGAGGAATTCAGGGATGGCGAGGTGCTTCTGTTTCCGCCGGGCAAGAAATCGCGGGAAACGGTCCACCGGATCAAGCCGGAACGTCGGGCCGTCCGGTACCTCGAGCTAACGGGCTGGGCGGCGGGAGCCGGCGTCAAGCCCTGGGGCCGAGGCCGGCCCGGCGACGCCAGCCTGCCGTACAGCGATCACGCGGATTTCAACGACCTGGTCGCGTACGTGGAGGCGGTCCGCCCCAGGCAGGTATACACGGTGTTCGGGTTCCCGGACCTGGCGGAGCACCTGCGCCGGAAGGGCTATTCAGCAATTCACCTGGGGAAGAACGCCACGGCGGCCGACCGCGCGTTCCAGATGCCGCTGTTGTAGAATCGCGACAAAGGGCCGAGAGCTTCGGGTAAAATTGCCGCAGCATACCGCCGTAGGAGACGTTGCTCATGTCTGCTACCAGGATAATCACCAACGCCTGGAAAGTCCGGACGCTCCCGGACATCTTCTACGAAGAACCGGAACCAGTTGAGGACGGTATGCGGCAGTATTTTCCCATCCACCGCATCGCCCACCTGCTCTCCGAACGCTACGAAGACCGCCCCGACGTGTTCATCTCCGGGGGGGTGTTCATTTCCTATGACATCACCGACGGCAACCGACGGGTAGGGCCGGACCTGCTCATCGCCTTTGACGTGAACAGCGCGGGGATCCGGGAGGGCCTGCCGAACTTCTGGATCTGGGAGACGGGCAAGGTGCCGGACTTTGTGCTGGAGGTAGCGTCACCCAGCACGGCGGAGAATGATCTGGGGAGAAAGCGGGAGCTGTACCAGCAGCTTGAGGTGCAGGAGTACTGGAGGATCGACCCCACGGGCGGCGACCTGTACGGTCGCGCGCTGGTCGGGGAGCGGCTGGTGGGCGACCAGTACGAGGAATATCCGCTGGAGCGTCGTTCGGACGGTTCGGAGCGGTCCTACAGCGAGTTGCTGGAGGTGGTGTTCTATTGGGACGGGGAGCAGGAGTTTGACTTGCTGGACCCAGTGACAGGGCTGACCATAGACAAGCGGACGGCGGCGGAAGCTCAAGCCACCGCAATGGAGGCGGAGCTGCGCCTGGAACGGGCGGCCCGTCTCTCCGCTGAGGCTCGCATCCGTGAACTGGAGGAACGACTCGACGCCACCTAGGACTGCTGAAATGCGCGCCCCGGTCGGAAACCTGTCCCCGAAGACCGGGGTCTATTCGCCCGGCCCGCGCAGCAAGTCGAGGTACTTGTAGCCCGAGCCGGTGTTCAGCAGCACCACTTCCTCGTCGGCCCCGATGCTGCCGTCAGCCAGGAGCCGCTGGAGCCCCACCAGCGTCGCCGCACCTTCGGGGCACGCGATCACTCCCTCGGTAGCGGCTAGTGTATACATCGCCTCGATCATGTCGTCGTCGCTGACAGCCAGGGCGCCGCCGCCGGTTTCACGCAACGCTTGCAGGATCAGGTAGTCCGCGAAGGGGCCGGGCACCCGCAGGCCATCGGCCTTTGTGGCGGCGTTGGGCCACGGGTCGGCGGTGTCCGTCCCATCGTTCCAAGCCTTGACGATGGGCTGACAGCCGTCGGCCTGGACGGCGTAGAACCGAGGCAATTTGCCCTCGATCCAGCCCAGTTCCAGCAGTTCCTGGAAGCCCTTGTGCATACCGATGATGCCGGTGCCCCCACCGGTGGGATAGACAATGGCGTCGGGCATACGCCAGCCGAGCTGGTGCGCGATTTCCAGACCCATGGTCTTTTTGCCCTCGGCACGGCACGGTTCCTTCAGGGTGGACAGGTCGAACAGCCCCTGCTCGGCAGCAACGGAAACGGCGATGCGGCCGGCGTCGCTGATCAGGCCGTCGACGAGATTGAGCTCGGAGCCGGCGACGATGGACTCCTTCTTGTTGGATGACGGAGCGTCCTGGGGCATGAAGACTTTCACCGGCGTGCCGGCGCGGGCGCAGTAGGCGGCGGCGGCGCCCGCCGCGTTGCCCGCCGAGGGCATGGTGAACCCACGGGCTCCCACCTCGACTGCCTTGGATACCGCCGCCGCGATGCCCCGGGCCTTGAAGGTGCCGGTGGGGTTGAGTCCCTCCTCCTTGATGAGCAGCCGCCGGACGCCGACCTGTCGGGCCAGCGTGGTGGCGTCCAGGAGCGGGGTGCCGCCTTCGCCCAGTGTGATGACCTCAGCCGGGTCGGTCACCGGGAGCAGCTCGTTGTACCGCCACATGTTGGCTGGCCGGCTGTCGAACACCGAACGCTGCACCTCGCGGCGCAGGCGGGGCAGGTCATACCGGACGAAAAGCACCTTGCCGCAGCATTCGGAAACGCCGGCGAGCCCGTCATACGGATATTCCTTTCCGCAGATGGTGCACTCGAGATGGTCAATGTAGCTGAAAGAGGGCATCCGTTTACTCCGGGCTGTGATAGTGCTGGTCGCCCACGGAGGCTACCACCGGATTGGAGATTGCCGGCCGGTTCAGTCCCAGGGCGTCGCGAACCAGTTCGTTGGTTCGGATGAGTCGCACCGCAGAAGTGGGGTATTGGGGATTGTTCGGGTTGGGGACATCGTGCCGTTCAATGACACCTTCGTACAGCCAATCTTCCACCAGCCGGCGGCATTCAAATTCGTTCCAGGCAATCCCCCAGTCGAGCATCCACTGGTTGCACAGCATGCTGTATCCGACAAAGTTCATGCGGGATTCCAGCTTGTTCATTTCGCGGACGAAGATCTGGAGCACATCCTGGGCCGCCTCCGCCTGTTCCTCCGGGGTCTGCAACTGGACTTCCACGTCACCGTGTTCGGCCAATTGGAAACCCAGCTCGGCTTCCAGCGGGAATAACGGGGCGACGGCGAGCATGTCACGGGCGACGGACTGGCTGAAGGCGCAAAGAATCACCCGACGGCCCATGCCGCGGGCCCGGTCCACCAGCACCTGGTAGTCAGAATCCCCGGAACCGAGGATGACCACGTTGCAATCTTCTCTATCACGAAGCCAATCGTAGACCTCCAGGAGGATGGATGGATCGCTGCGGTCTTTGCCGGCCATGGTTCGGGGGGCGTGGTAGAGGGTTATGCCTGCCTGCGTGAACGCGGTGCCGTCATCCGGCCTGAGACTCCAATCTCCAAATGCCTTGCCCCCCAATACTTCTCCGAATACCTGACCCACGTTGGTCATGGCTTCGTACAGCGCTTGAGGGGTTACGCTCTTCTGATACAGCTGAGCCCCGCGACGTATGTTTTCCCAATCGATGGCGATTAATACCCCGTTAGACAAATCTTCCAATTTGCGTACCTCCCTGATAGTCGTGGGCAAATTCTGAAAACGTGCTTGCGTGGCCGCCGCTGGCGCAAGGCGGCAATCTCTAAACGGCTGGCGGTACGTGTTGATTGGATACGTTGGTCGTCGCTCAGACCGGCATACCTCACTGCGGACTTGAACGCGTCGCCGGAGCGAGGCGGGTCATCGGGCGACCGCAACCCCCGCGCGACAGCATCGGATATGGTTTCCGGGGTATGAATCATCTGACCAGTTATCTTTGGGCCCTCCGCCGGCATTATAACCCAAACCCTCTGAAGGAAAGTCGGGTTCCCATGCTAAAATCGATAGCCGATGCCATCGGAGGAAACGATTTAATGCCCGATTACGAACTCATCCTTTACGAAGCCGAACGTGACAGCAGCATCACCCGAATCACTCTTAACCGGCCGGATCGCCTGAATGCCCTCAACGATCAGATGCAGGTGGAAATCGCCGACGCCGTAGCCCGGGCGGACGCAGATCCCGACACTCGGGTGGTGATCATTACCGGCGCCGGGCGAGCGTTTTGCGCTGGCGGCGACATGAACCAACTCGGTGGTTCGGCCAACGGAAACGGAAGCGGGTGGACATCGGGCAACGCGGACCAGGTGCGGCGAAGCTTCAAGCTGGCCCAGGACATGATCCTGGGCGTGCAGCGGTGTGAAAAGCCGGTGATCGCCATGGTGAACGGTGTCGCCACCGGCGCGGGTCTGGACCTGGCCTGTGCCTGCGACATCCGCACCGGCACGCCGCGGTCCAGGTTCATGTCCGCATACGTCCGGATCGGGCTGTTCCCCGGCTTTGGCGGCACCTGGCTGTACCCGCGGACCATGGGCAGCCTGGGTCGAGCGGCGGAGATGCTGTTCACCGGGGACTTCCTGGAGGCGGAGGACGCCTACAGGCTCGGGTTCTTGAACCGGCTGGTTGCCGAGGATGAGCTTGAGGGGGCTACCCTGGCCATCGCTGAGCGGATTGCGGCGGGGCCGCCTATTGCCATCCGCCTGTCGAAACTGATGCTCTATAAGGGCCTGGAGTTTGACCTGGAAACGGCGATGAAAATGGCGGCCGCCGGCGAAACGATTACGCTTACTTCGCAAGACCACGTCGAAGGAGTGGAGGCGTTCCGCCAGAAACGCACGGCGGAATACCGCGACAGCTAGGCAGGGGCGTCCAAGTGGCGCCCCAAACTTTTGCGCACCGTTCGTCGAGTTTTCCGGGCGCGGCGACCCCGATCGCGCGGCCGGGTTCACGACGACGGCTAGCCCGCTGCGATAAGGGCGGTGATAGAATTGCCCGCGTGATTACTATGAACGTTGACAACAGCCTATCCCCGCACGGGGGCGCTCTGATCGAACGGATCAAACCGCTGGACGGGACCGCGTCCGTATCCAGCCTGCCGACAATCGAAGTGCGGGAGCAGATCGTTCACGAGTGCGTGAACATCGCATACGGATTCTTTTCGCCGCTGACAGGATTCATGGGGAGCGCCGACGTAGCGGCAGTGTCTCAAAGTATGCGGTTGACCAGCGGGTATGTCTGGCCCATTCCCATCGTCCTGGACGTCGGCCAGGCTGAGCTGGAAGACGCCGGGGTGTCCGAGGGCGATACGGTTCTGCTGACCCACGGCGGCAATCCGCTGGCCACGCTGGACGTGTCGGAGGTATTTGCGGTTGACCTGACCGAGATGGCTCGACAGGTGTACACCACCACCGACCCGGAGCACCCCGGCGTGCAGCGCACTCTGGGGTATGCGGACCGTTTCGTGGCCGGCGACATTACGCTGGTGTGCGAGCCGGTGATCAGTCCGCCCTTTGACCGATTCTGGCGCACGCCCAGGCAACTACGTGGGGAACTGGAGGCGGTGGGATGGCAGCGCGCCGTAGCCCACCAGACCCGGAACGTTCCTCACTCGGGCCACGAGTACCTGATGAAAGGCGCTTTCATGGAGGCCCAGGCCGACGGCGTGCTGGTGAGCGCAGTCATCGGCGAAAAGAAAGAGGGCGACTATATTGACGAGGCCATCGTGCTGGCCCACGAGAATCTGCGAGCCCGAGGCTTTTTCCGAGATGACATCCACCGCACCACCGCGCTGCTGTGGGACATGCGCTACGCCGGGCCGCGCGAGGCCGTGTTCCACGCGCTGGTCCGGAAGAACCTGGGGTGCACGCACCACATGTTCGGCCGGGACCACGCCGGCGTCGGCGATTACTACGGGAGATATGCCGCCCACGAGATCTTTGACGAACTGCCCGATCTGGGCATCCGCTCGGTGCTCACCCTGGAGTGGTGGTACTGCCCCAGCTGCGGCGGCGTGGCCTACGAGGGCATCTGCGGGCATCCCGACACCAAGCAGGACCTGGCCGGCCGGCTGATCCGCAGCATTATCTCCGGCGGCACGGAGCCGGCCCCGCAGACGCTGCGCGTGGAGACGCTGGAGGTGGTGCGCCAGTGCGCCGAGCGATACGGGTTCGGGTCGCCCTTCGTCACGGAGAAGTACCTGGCCGAGCGGACACCGGTGCTCACGGTGCCGGAACCTAAACAGGCCGCTGAACGGCAGGCGTGAAGAAAAGCAACACTCGGAGGACATCCCACATGGTTCTGGAATCAGGACGTATCACGGAAGAAGGGTTGGAACGATTGCGAGGTCGGTTGGGCACGTTCAACCGGCCGCGACAGTACGGCGTGGGGCTGTTCAACGAGGACGCATCCCGCAGCGCCATCCGGCACTTTTGCCAGGGCATCGGGGACACCAACCCCCTTTACTGGGACCGCTCCTACGCTCAGACCAGCAAGTACGGAACGATAATTGCCCCGCCCTGTTTCCTGTACAGCGTCTACTGGTGCTCGGGCCGGACCGGTGGCCTGCCGGGGGTCCACGGGTTCCACGCCGGCAACGACTGGGAGTGGTACCGTCCGATCTACCTGGGCGACGAGATCAGCGTCCAGGAGCAGTTCACCGGCCTTGAGGAGAAGGAAAGCGAGTTCGCGGGGCGCATCGTGATCCAGTCCAGCGTCACCGACTACTATAACCAGCGCGGCGAAATCATCGCCAAGACCAAGGGCTGGCAGGTGCGCGCGGAGAGAAGCGCGGCCCGCGAGCGGCAGAAATACACCTTCGAACCCTACCAGTACTCGCGGGAAGAGCTGGAGACCATCCACAACGCGGTGCTCAACGAGGAGATCCGGGGCAACAACCCGCGCTGGTTCGAGGATGTGCAGATCGGCGATGAATTGACCCCGGTGGTCAAGGGCCCACTCAGCCACGGCGACATCACGGCTTTCGTGGCCGGCTGCATCGGCGGCATCAGCCACGGCATCCAACTGCGGGAGATGCTGCGGCACCCATCGTGGGGGTTCACCGACCCCAACACGGGAGCGCAGGAGGCCATCATCCGCGTCCACGACATCCAGGAGGCGGCGGAGTCGGCTGGCCTGCCCGGAGCGTACGATTACGGGTGCCAGCGCTGCTGCTGGATGGGGAACCTGCTGACCAACTGGATGGGCGACGACGGGTTCCTGAAGCGGATGCACGTGGAACTGCGCCGCTTCAACGTGGTCGGCGACACCACGTGGTGCAAGGGCAAGGTCACAGGCAAGCGGGTCGAGGATGGCGAGTGCCTGGTGGACATGGACATCTGGGGCGAAAACCAGCGCCATCAGGTGACCACCCGCGGCAACGCCACGGTGCGCCTGCCTTCGCGGGAGGCCAACGGAGGTTGGCCGTAATCGGCTACGGAGGCGAGACCATGATGCAACCCAAGACCCGGACCAGGGCAAAGCTGACGGGGGCGGACTACATGGAATTGACGCCGCCTTCACACCGGGGCGTGCGCTACCAGTTGATCGAGGGAGAACTGATCAAGATGGCCGGGGCTAGCCAATCGCACCAGAGGTTCATCGGAGAGCTGTTCTTCTCACTGCGGTCGCAAATTGAAATGGAGAGCATCGGGGAAATCTATTTGCCTCCGTTCGACGTGTACATCGACGAGCACAACACCTTCCAGCCTGATTTGCTTTTCGTGTCGGCGAGAAGGTGGCGTATTCTGGGCGAACGAGGCGTAACCGGATCCCCGGATTTGGTGGTGGAAGTGTTGTCCGAATCCACCCGGCAACGGGATTTGAACGTCAAACTCCCCGTGTATGCGCGGAACGGCGTCCGTGAAGCTTGGATCGCCGATCTGAGCGCCGAAACGGTGTCCAAATACACCGGCGATGGTCACACCATGACGCTGGCCCAAGTGTACGCTGCCAACGATGTTCTGACGTCCGAGACGATGCCCGGAGTAGCCATCGACCTTAGGCCGATATTCGCTCGGATAAGAGGCGCAGCTCTACCGGAGACCTAGCCCAGGTACTGCTCGGCGGCGCGTGCGAAGCCGTCCATGGCGCCCTCCAGAACTCGGTCTTCCAGGCAGTAGGAGATGCGGAAGTGGCCTGGCGTGCCGAAGCCCTTTCCCGGAACCACCAGTACGTTGTATTCCTGCAAGGCCGCCACGAACGCCTCGTCGTCGGCCAGGGGTGAGCGGGGGAACAGGTAAAACGCGCCCTGGGGCTTGACCACTGAGTAGCCCATTCCGGTCAGCCGGTCGTAGAGGAAGTCCCGCTTGCGCTGGTACTCACCGACGTCCACCGAGGCGTCTTGCACGGCGCGGACCACGTGCTGCATCAGCGCCGGGGCGTTGACGAACCCCAGCACACGGTTGCAGAAGACGAGGCCGTCGAACAGCTCCGCTTTTCCCGCATAGTCGGGGTGGATGGCAATGTGTCCGATGCGCTCGCCGGGCAGGCCCAGGTCCTTGGCGTGGGAGTTGACCACGATGGTCCTCTCGTAGTGTGGGAAGACCTGCGGGTAGGTCAGGTCGTCGTAGATGATGCGGCGGTACGGTTCGTCGCTGATGATGAAGATCTCCGAGCCATACCGGTTCTCGGCCTGCGTGATCGCGTCTGCCAGCGCAGCGATGTCGCCAGCTGGATATACCACGCCCGAGGGATTGTTGGGGGAGTTCAGCATCACGGCGCGGGTTCGCGGGGTGATGGCAGCGTCAATGGCGGCGACGTCGAGCCCGAACTCCGCAGTGGTGGGCACAATGATGGGCACGCCGTTGTGGTTCTGGATGTAGTAGACGTACTCGCCGAAGAAAGGCGAGAGGATGATCACCTCGTCACTGGGGTTGAGGATGGCGCGAAGCACCACGTTCGCGGCCCCGGCCGCGCCGCAGGTCATGAGGATATCGGAGACGCTGAAGGGCAGGCCGGTCTCGGATGCCAGGGTGTGGGCGACGGCCTGTCGAGTCTCCGGATAGCCGGCGTTGGGCATGTAGCGGTGCATCCCCGGCGCGGGGGACCGGGCGATGCGGAGCAGCTCGGCGTGGAACTCCTCGGGCGGCTCCATGATTGGGTTCCCCAGGGACAGGTCGAAAACGTTGTCCTCACCGTACTGCGCCTTGAGGGAGATGCCCACCTCGAACATACGGCGGATCCAGCCGCCCTCTTCCATGGATCGGCTGACGTATTCAGAAATGGGCATGAGGGAACTCCGTGGGTGCGTTGTCGGGATGTCAGCAATTATAGCGAGCGGCTAGGGGTGGACATTGCCGATCCACCCGGCGGCGCGTTCGGCGATCATGATCGCGGTGGCGTTGGTGTTGGCCCGCACCACGTTGGGGCAGATTGACAGGTCGACAACGCGCAGGTTGGCGACTCCGTGGACGCGGCAATACTGGTCAACCACCGCCATGGGATCGTCGGCGGGCCCCATGCGGCACGACCCCGAGGTGTGGAACGTCGTGAACACGTTGCGCAGCAGCCAGTCGTCCAGGGCGGCGTCCGAAGCGATTTCTTCAGCGGTGGGTGAGACTGGATCGCCCGCTATGGATCTGAACGACGGTTGGTCCAGGACGCGCCGGCAGAGGCGGACGGCTTCCCGTAACCGCTGGCGGTCCCAGTCGCTGCGCAGGTAGCGGTAGTCGATCAGCGGCTTGTCGTGGGGGTCGGCCGAAGCCAGGCGCAGCTCCCCCGCGCTGTCGGCAGATTGCAGGATGCAGGTCATACGCAGGGTGGGCTGATCCGTGCCCGGCCCGCTGCCCAGCGGGCTGGGTCCCGATGCCACGTTGTTCACGTACACATGCATGTCGTTGCGGGAGTCGGAACCGGCGGTGGTATAGCGCAGCAGGGTCTGGATGCGGGAGCCGGTGAATTCTGCCCGCACGTAATCGGTATGCAGTGCGGTGTCAATGTAGACCAGCGGGTGATCGCGCAGGTTCTGGCCCACGCCGGGGAGGTCCTGCACGGCAGCGATGCCCAGTTCCGCCAGGTGACCGGCCGGGCCGACGCCGGACAGCATCAGCAGTTGCGGCGACGCGATGCCGCTGGCACACACGATTATCTCGCGGCCGAACACCGTAAACACCTCACCGCCGCTCTCGGCCTCGACCCCGACGGCGGTTCGTCCCTCGAACAGCACGCGCCGCGCCAGCACGTTGCCGCGTATCGTCAGGTTGAGGCGATGGCGCGCCGCGGACAGGTAGGCGAGAGCGCAGCTCATGCGTATGCCGGCCGGATTGTTCATGGGAGCGGCTCCGACCCCTGTGGACGACGGATGGTTCATGTCCGGATCCTCAGGATAGCCCAGGCCGGCGCAGGCTTGAATGAAAGCGTGCTGGAAGGGATGCCAGGCGTCGCGGGGGGCACGAACCACGGGTATTGGCCCGTCGCTGCCGTGGAAGTCATCCTGGACGTCGGCGTCCGATTCCAGATTGCGGAAGAAGGGCAGGACGTGCCGGTAGGCCCACTGGTCGTTGCCTTGGGCCGCCCAGCCGTCATAGTCCTCGGGAAGCCCGCGCAGGAATACCTGCCCGTTGACGGCGCCGGAACCGCCCATGACGCGCCCCCGGGCGATCTGGATGGGCTCGGGCTGCCGGTCGGTCGCGGTAGCCTCGTAGGACCAGTTGAAGACCGCGCCCGGCGTGGAAGCCTCCTGGCTGGTTCCATCGCGGAGTTCGGCGGGCAACTGTTCGAAGTCGGCGTAATCCGGGCCGGCCTCCAGCAGAAGAACCGAACGCGCCGGGTCTTCGGACAGCCGGGCGGCCAGCGCGCAGCCGGCGGAGCCACCGCCGACGATAATCACGTCGTACTGCATATCATCACCAAGTGGGCATCTCTGCCCCTCCGCCAACTGTCTATCTGGGACCGGCCGAACCCGGTTTTCGGGGCCGCCGATGCGTGTCAAGGGTACATCAGCCGGGGTCGCGGCACCAAGCGTCGACCGGACAGAAAGGGGCGCTGTGGTATCATCGGGTACGGAAATTTGCCTGCCGGAACGCAGCCGGCGGGCCTTTGGAGGCGCTGTCTTGCCTGCTAATGACACTGTTTATGACGTAATCGTGGTGGGGGCCGGCAACGCCGCGCTGTCCGCCGCCATCGCCGCCCGCGAGCAGACCCAATCGGTCCTGGTGGTTGAAAAGGCGCCGGAGTATTTCCGCGGCGGCAACACCTACTTCACCGGCGGCATCATCCGATTCGCCTACAACGGACTGGACGACATCAAGGGTCTGATCCCCGATATGTCGGAGACTGAGGCCAACTCCATCGAGGTAGGGCAGTACACCGAGAACCAGTTTTACGACGACATGATGCGGGTCACACACGGACTGTCGGACCCCGAACTGGCCGAGATCCTGGTGAGCCAGTCCTACCCCACGATGAAGTGGCTGCAGGAACACGGGGTGCGGTTCGTTCTGTCCTTCGGCCGCCAGGCGTTCCGCGACGGCGACAAATTCCGGTTCTGGGGTGGCCTGGTTGTGGAGGCCGTGGGAGCGGGCAAGGGCCTGTCGGACCAGCAATTCGACGTGTGTGAGCAGCTGGGCGTTGAGGTGCGGTACTCCACCGAAGGCGTGTCGCTGATCCAGGACCAGAAGGGCAACGTGTCCGGCCTGCGCGTCAAGGGACCGGATGGCTTCGAGGATTTGGCCGCCCGCACCGTGGTGCTGGCCGCCGGAGGGTTCGAGGCCAACGCCGAGATGCGCTGCCGTTACTTGGGCCCAGGCTGGGAGACCGTGAAGGTACGTGGCATTCCCTACAACACCGGCGACGGCATTAAGATGGCCTTGGACGTTGGTGCCCAATCTTATGGCCACTGGTCATCGTGCCACGCGGTGGCATGGGACATGAACGCGCCGACCTTTGGCGACCGCACGGTCACCGAGCTGTTCCAGAAGCACTCCTACCCCTTCGGCCTGATGGTCAACATCAACGGCCAGCGGTTCCTGGACGAGGGCGCGGACTTCCGCAACTACACCTACGTGACCTACGGGCGTGCGCTGATGGAGCAGCCCCAGGGCCTGTGCTTCCAGATTTTCGACGAGAAGGTGAAGCACCTGCTGCGCGACGAGTACTGGATTCCCCAGGCGACCACCGCCGAGGCCAACTCCATCGAGGAACTGGCCCGTATGATGGACATCGACCCGGCCGGGCTCGTTCGCGAAGTTGAAGAGTACAACGCCGCCGTGCGACAGGACATCGAGTACAACCCGACGGTCAAAGACGGACGCTGCACCGAGGGCCTGGCGGTCAACAAGACCAACTGGGCGCAGACGCTGGACACTCCCCCCTACCGCGGCTGGGCCGTGACCACCGGCATCACCTTCACGTTCGGTGGGGTCAAGGTGAACAATCGCGGCCAGGTGGTCACCAACGCCCAGGACCCGATCCCCGGCCTCTACGCCGCCGGCGAAATGGTCGGCGGGCTGTTCTACCACAACTACCCCGGCGGCAGCGGCCTGAGCGCGGGCATGGTGTTCGGCCGCCTGGCCGGCAACAGCGCCGGCGAGGACGCGCTGGCGCTGAAAGACGTGTAGGGCGTGTCGGCGGCATCCTGCTACGATCAAGCCAGCTATCTCGCATCCTAGACCGAGAGCGCAACAATGGCGACCATTGATGACATTCAAGCGGTGGAACGCTTGATGCAGACGCTGGACGAAAATCCGCATCTGATGGAAGCGGTGCGCTCCCGAATCCTGACGCGGGAACTGCTGGAACTGCCCCAAACCGTAGCGAGGTTGACGGAGCGGATTGATCACCTCACGGAGCGGATGGATCGTCGGTTCAATCGCCTTGCGGACGATTTGACCTGGCTTAAAGACGTCGGGGCGGCCACCATTGTCGACAAACAGGCCATGTCCATCTCAAAGGACTTGGGACTGGAATACGAGAAGCAGCTCACCCAGCGTGAGGTCCGGGACTTGATCCGCAATCATGACAGTACGGACATTGCGCCCGGCGATCTGCGCAGCTTTCGCATGGCTGACATGATTGTTGAGGCCACTGACGCCGCTGGCCAGTTGCACTACATAGCAGTAGGAGTGTCTTTCACTGCCGACCAGCGCGATATTGACCGCCCCATACGCAACGCCGGCTACTTGACTCGCTTTACCGGGAAACCGGCCCATGCTGTAGTAGCTTCGGTACGCACGGACCGCCGTATCGACGACATTAGCAACTCGGGCCAAATTCACTGGCACCAACTCCGGGAGCGGTCAGCGCAGCGGGAATAGCAGTTCCGGCAACCTGTATAAAGCAGGTTAGGTTCGCCCAGATTTTGCTAACTGTTCAGCATCATCGGGGATATGCGCGGCTTCGACGATGGCCGAGCATCGGCAATGGGGCGATACTGTTACAATAATGCCAAACAGCAGGAGAGAGCGATAAACTCGGCGGTCTTCGCAAACACACTGACCGGAAAATGGCGGCGCACGCCGCATCCGGCTAATTGCATCCGCACCCGCTCGAAGTGATCCTCGATCCGAACCCAGCTAACCTAACCGCCCGCAAGCGGACGAATCATCAGGAGTCCAATATGACGATCCTGGAAAGCAAACCCCTGCTGGTTAAATCCGACTTGCCGCTGGATGAAATCGCCGAAATCTGTCGGAGGTGGAAGATCCGCGAAATGGCTGTTGATACCTGCCAGACCAGGCCGCCTACTCGCAAAGGACCGTGGGCTGAACCCGATCCTTTTGCCGACGTGGACCTGTACCTCATCGCCAAGTTCGACTCGGACAAATACGAATGGCACTTCAACGAACACCATTTCGACGTGGTAGCAGATCTGGAGCAACTGGTGGGCACAAAAGTCTGGATAACGGACGACAGCATTCTGGAGAAGCGCATCGCCGAGGGCGCGCAGTGGGCAGTGCGGGACAAGGAAAATCGGGATGTCATTTACATCCGAGGATGAACGGGGTCCGGTAGAAGCATCACCATTGGAGCGTGTGGTTCACTGGTGCAATGTCGTCGTCAAACTTACAGTGCTCAGTGCAGATAGTTATTTTGCCGGCGACCTGACTGTTCGCTTTGCCCTTTACCATGCGATGGGCTTGGTTGCTGACGCAGCGAAAGCCATTAGCGACCGAGACCTTGAGGCTATTCCTGAGGTCAACTGGACAGGGTTGTTCAGTATGAGAACATTCTTGGTACACCGCCCGCACCTGGTGGACAGCGAAAAGGTATGGCAGGCTGCCACAGAAAGCATTCCGGCAACTTTGTCCGCAGTGCTCGCCTATCAATCAGGCCCTGGATGCCAGCGGATGGGAAGTAACTAACCTGCGAACTCAGTGCAGTTGTTGCCACTGTTTCGACATAAGGTATTCCAATGCATATGCTTCCAAATAACACTCAGCCCTTTCCACCCCTCTGTGGTTACTGCAACAGACAACTAGATCCGATACACGACTATTCATGTATCGATTGCGGGCGGCTGACTTGCGATAACTGTTGCGAGATTTGCGATGATTGGGATTGCGGACTCATCACCTGCATTCGTTGCATTGATCCGCACATGAAGACCGAGCATCCTTTGACTCATGCCGGTTTATTGCTGGGTTCTCCAGTTTGCGGCTAGATAGAGGTAAACCCCAATGAGTGATGATGCCGCCCGGATACTCGCTCAAGAAGGTCTGCGCCACATTGAGCAAGCCATCCTGATGTTGCTCGATGCCCATCCTGCCGGTCTGCGCAACTCGCAGATTGCGGATCTGTTGGGCTTGCGCTCGTCCATCCGTGACGGGCAGCGGAATTATCTGACCTATTCAGCGCTGGGCGGACTGATGGCGCGGGGTCAAATAGTGCAGAACCGGGAAACCAAGGTTTTCAGCAAAGCGGAGGCGCTCCGATGACCACAACCACCGCTCCGGCCCAAATCTCCCGCCGGCTCTTCACCGTGGCCGAGTACCTGGCCATGGGCGAGGCCGGCATTCTGCACGAGGATGAACACGTTGAGCTGCTGGCCGGGGAGATCATTCAGATGGCGGCAATCGGTAACCGGCACCTTTTCTGCACCGACGCCCTCACGATGCTCTTCGCCCCGGCCCTGGTGGGGCGCGCCATCGTGCGGGTGCAGGGTTCCATACAGCTGGACGAATATGGAATGCCGGAACCGGACATCGTTCTGCTGCGGCCCCGGCCCGACTACTATGCCGAGACGGCGACGCCGGAGGACGTGCTGCTGCTGATTGAAGTGGCCGACAGTTCGCTGGAATACGACTATGGGCCGAAGTCAGAGTTCTATGCCGCTGCCGGCATCCCGGAATTCTGGATTGCCAATCTGCGCACCGGCGAAGTCGAGGCCCGTACCGATCCGGTGGGAACCGAGTACACCACCGTCCGCACGATTCCCGTCGGTGGCACCATTACCCTACAGGCATTTCCCGACGTGACCCTGCAACTGCGCGAATTTATGCCCCCGGCGACGCAGTAGCCGCGGCGACGGTCAAAACCTGCCTTGCGCCCCCACCGCCGTAGGCATACAATCCGCCCTAACCCGCGAGCAACGTAGCGAGAGGGCATTGGGGGCATAATGGCGGTGAGCAATCCGGCGCGCCCGGGAATTTTTTACGGGTGGTTCGTCGTGGCCACCTGCATGTTCATCGCGTTCGTGACCATGGGAGCGCGGAACTCGTTTGGCGCCTTCGTCGTCCCCATGGAGGCGGAGTTTGAGTGGAACCGGACCGTGGTCTCGTGGGCAGCCGCGCTGGGAGCGTTGCTGAACGGCGTGACGCAGCCGTTCATGGGCTACCTGTTCGACCGGTTCGGAGTCCGCATCGTGGTGGTGGCCGGCATCCTGATCGTCGGGGTGTCCACGCTGTTGATGGCGGCGACGAGCAGCATCTGGTACATGATCGCGATGTTCGGAGTAGTCGCTGCCATTGGCCAGAGCGGCTCGTCGATGACCAACACTGCCGCCATGTTGAGCAAGTGGTTCCGACGCCGCCGGGGCCTGGTGATTGGTCTGAACGCGTCGGGCATGTCTTTGGGCAGTCTGGTCCTGGTGCCCTTCGCGGCTTTTCTGATCAGCCTGATCGACTGGCGCCTGTCCTGGATAATCCTGGGTGGGATGATCCTCGTTCTGGGCATACCGCTGGCGCTCATATTTCTCCATGACGACCCCGCGAAGAAGGGGCTCACCCCCGATGGAGACCCCGTACCGGATGAAGCATCTCCCGGATCTGCGGGAGAGCCGCCCCCACCGCCGCAGCCGTTGTTTGCCGAGAACTGGCGCCAGGCGTTCAAGTCCTGGCCCATTTGGCAGATGAGCTTTTCCTACTATATCTGCGGTTCCACCACCTTCATGCTGGCGGTGCACTTCGTACCCATGGCCATCGAGGAAGGGGTCAACCCGCAAACGGCCGCGTTAATCTTCGGACTGATGTCGGGGTTGAACGCGCTGGGCGCTACGGGCGCGGGCTGGATCTCCGACCGGATCGGCGGGCGCAAGAACTGGCTGACGGCGGTCTACTTCTGCCGTGGAACGGGATACGTGATCCTGGTCGCGTCGCTGGTGACGCCAGGGTTCCCGGTAATGGCGGGCCTGCTCATCTTCGCGGTTGTTGCCGGTCTGTCCTGGATTGCAACGGCTCCGCTGACCTCCTCGCTCACCGCAGAAGTTTACGGACTGAAGTCCATGGCAACCATTTCGGGCGTGGCCTTCCTGTTCCACCAACTTGGGGGCTTCACCAGCGTGCTGCTGGCCGGTTACCTGCGCGAGATCACCGGCGACTACATCGTGGCGTTTTCCATCGCGGCAGTGATGCTGTATCCGGCGGCCATCAGCGCGTTCACCATCCGGGAGCGCAAGTACTCGGTGCGCTACCTCACCACGCCGGCGCCGGCCGGAGCGGCGGCCGACTGACCGCGCCCGGCCATCCAGCAGATGCGGGGAATGCGATGACCACGACTGCGAAATTCCGCACTGGGATGCGGATGGCTCTGGACGACTTCCTGGCCATGGGCGAAACCAACGGCAAGTGGGAGTTGGACGACGGAGTGCTGTACATAATGGGGTCAGGCAGCCCGGATCACCAGTTCATCATTCAGCAGCTCTGCCGCCATATCGATGAATACCTGGACGGCTTCGAGGATGCTCCCGCTCACTTCTATCACGAAATGACCACTGTCCTTTCCAGAGAATTCCAGCGCGCTCCCGAGCCGGATATAGTGATCATCCTTAACGAGCGCCGCGATATTGTGGGTCAAAGCCGGGTGGAGGGCGCACCCGACATCGTGGTGGAAATCCTGTCCACCGACCGCAACCGCGACCTGGTTCGCAAACGCCAAATCTACGCCGAGGCCGGGATCCTGGAATACTGGCCCATAGATCCGCGCAACGACACCGTAACCCAACTGGAACTGCGGAGCGGCGAATATGTCGAGAGGGCGGTGCTGGGCCCAGGTGACGTGTTGACGACGCCACTCCTGCCCGAGCTGGCGATACCGTTGTCGGAGATATTCCATCACCGCCGTCGCCCACTGCGGGAGGGGTGAACGGAAGGCCGTTTTCGCACCGCCGGCCCAGAACCGTGATAGCGCCCGGTTGACCTGCCTGCTATCATGGCATGATATTGGCGGTGACAGTTCATCGCCTCACGGAACCTGTGACCCCAGGGGGCGTATGACAACCAAATCCGCAGCGCCGGTTACCGCGCCGATGTATTTCGGATGGTACATCGTCGCCACCTGCTTCTTCGTGTCCTTCCTGTCCATGCCGGGCCGCCAGGGGTTCGGCCTGTTTGTTACCGAAATGGAGCCCACTTTCGGGTGGGACCGGTCCGACATTTCCTGGGTTGGTTCCGTTGGCTTCCTCATCAATGGGGCCATGCAGCCCATCATGGGCGCGCTGTTTGACAAGTACGGGCCGCGGCGAGTGTTCGGCATTGGGTTGTCAATCATGGGCCTGGCCATCATGAGCCTGGCCTTCATGCAGGACCTGGACCACTACCTTAACTTGGGCGTGGTGAGTATCCCCCTGGATCTGCTCTGGTTCATCGTGGTGTTCTCCATCGTGATCAACACCTGCCTGAGCGCAGCGTCGATCACTAACATGCTGGCCCTGGTGGTGCGCTGGTTCCGGCGCAAGCGGAGCAAGGCGACGGGGCTGGCGGCGGCCGGAACCTCCATCGGCGGCCTGCTTATGATCCCCTTTGCCGCATACCTGATGGGCGTTATCGACAACGCCAGCCTGAACATCGGCGGGGTGGAACTGGTTGGCTGGCGTACCGTTTGGTTCCTGCTGGGCGCGATGGTTGTGTTCCTCTCCGCACCGCTGGCGGTGTTCTTCCTGCGCCCGAGCCCGACGGAGATGGGCCTCAACCCGGACGGCGACCCCAACCCTGAAGACGCTCCGGCAGGAAGCGCGCTGCCGCAGCGTCAGTCGGGACTGTACGAAGTAAACAACTGGCGCCAGTGCTTCAAGACGCCGCCCATGTGGCAGTTGTCCGGAGCCTACGTGGTTTGTGGCATAACCACCGGGCTGTTGAGTATTCACTTCATACCGTACGCTGAGGACATCCTGCCGGACACCGTGAACTTCCTCTGGATGACTTTCGACGACAAGAAGGTCTTCGCCGCCCTGATGTTCGGCGTCATGACCGGCCTAAACGCGGCCGGTGTGATCATCACCGGTTTCATGGGCGACCGAATGCGGCGCAAGAACGTGCTGGCGCTGGTGTACGCTACGCGCGGGGTGGCCTTTATGTGTCTGGTATTCCTGCCATTGATGGGTTATGGAATGTTGGGACTGGTGGCGTTCGCCCTGCTCTCCGGCATGTCCTGGGTGGCCAGCGTACCGTTGACGTCGACGCTGACGGCGGACGTGTACGGTTTCCGGGCGTTGGGGACCATTAGCGGCTGGGTGTTCTTCTCGCACCAGATCGGTTCGTTCTTCAGCATCCAGTTCGCCGGCTACGCCTACGAATGGTTTGGAAACAGCTATTTCTGGCCGTTCCTGATCGCGGGTCTCACCCTGATTCCGGCCGCGATAATGGCCTACAGCATCAAGGAATACCACTACTCCAGCCGGTACAATTCGCGTCCGGCAGAGGCTGGCCCGCACTTGGCCACGGCGGGCGCCGGCGGCAGGTACTAGGGCCATCGCTTGAGAGGGGTTTGACCGGGGGAGATCGCAATGGGCGGAACGACGTTCGTTGCTATTCTGGCGGCCGTGGGACGCCACCACGGTGAGGCAGACCCGACTCTCCTCCAGTGGATCATGGCCGCGTTGAGCCATATTCTGCTGGGGAAGCTGGGTTTCACCGAGCTCACAGTGGTGATCATCATCGGGATAATCATCCTCGCCATGCCGGCGATGATCGTAATTGCTTACCTGGCCAGCACCCGGCGGGTCGCGCCGCGGCAGGTGGACAGCGCCGAGCGCTTGTCGAACCCGGAGTAACCGGCACGTCCGCCCAGCGGCTGGAACTCGGGTCGCCGGCGCATCCGGCCACGGCGCCGCGCCGTGCTATGATTGTTGGCGATGTGCGCCGCGATTCGAAAAGCAGTCATACCGGCCGCCGGATTGGGCACCAGGTTCCTGCCGGTGACCCGATCCGTGCCCAAGGAACTGCTGCCGATACTCGACCGGCCCATGCTGCAGTACGTGGTGGAGGAAGCGTCCGAGGCGGGAATCACCGACGTCATTGTTGTCACTTCCCCCGGTAAGGAGGGGATCGCCGAGTACTTCCGGGCCAGGCCGGATCTCGAAGCGCGACTGGCCGACGATACACAGCTCCTGGAGAGGGTTCGGTCCGGAGCGGACCTGGCCGATGTGTCGTTCGTGATCCAGGAAGAGCCGCTGGGTTTGGGTCACGCCGTGCTCACGGCGCGGGAGGCAGTGGGAGATGAGCCTTTCGCCGTAATTTTGCCGGACGACATCGTCGACCACTCGCCGGGAGTGCTGTCCCAGATGATGGCTGCCGTAGCCGGCGAAGTCGACGCAGCGGCCGTGGCGGTGGAGCGCGTTCCGTGGGAGCTGGTGCAGAATTACGGCGTTGTGGATTCGGAACCCTCTGGCGAAGGTCGACACCGGGTGCGCGGGTTGGTCGAAAAGCCGCCGCCCGGGACGGCGCCTTCCAACCTGTCCATAGTGGGTCGGTACCTGCTGCCCGCGCAGATATTCGATTGCCTCGAGCGAACCCCGCCCGGCGCCCGCGGCGAGATCCAGCTGACCGACGGCCTGGCGTTGCTCATGGAAGATGTGCCCGTATACGCCTGCGAGTTCGAGGGAATCCGGTACGACGGGGGCAATCCTCTGGGGTTGCTGAGGGCTTCGCTGGAGTACGCGCTGAAACGTGACGATACCCGGCAAGCGGCGGCTGATCTGGTGCGGCGGCTGGCGGCCGAGCTGTAGCGTGGTCAGCTTAAATTGACACTCCCATGAGGCCACCGTAGAATTTCCCGGCGCACGCGGGAGGGCTGCGGCTCACCGATTTCGCCCCGCTTCACCCTTGGAACAGGAGGCGCCAAATCATGGCAACGAAAGCTTTTTTGCTGGTTGAAACCGCCGTTGGGCGTACCAGGGACGTAGCCAACACCTTGCGAGACCTGGACGGCATCGAGTCAGTGGATGTGGTTACTGGCCCCTACGACATCATCGCGGTGATCTCCGGCGAGGATATGTCGGTGGTCGGCGGATTGGTCACGGAGAAGATCCACACGGTGGTTGGGGTCGTGCGAACCGTCACATGCGTAGCCGTGGACGCTTGACGACCAACGGAAGCTGATCAATACGGTTATCTGATTTCGCGGGAGGCATGGTTTGGAGTACCGCTTCACTCCGGAAGACGATCATTTCCGAGGCGAACTGCGCAAGTTCATTCAGTCGGAATTGCCGGCAGATTGGGAAGGCGGGGGACGCTGGCCGGAGGAATACGATTGGGACTTCACCATGCACCTGCGCGGCCGGCTGGCGGAGCGCGGCTGGTTGACGATGCACTGGCCGGAGGAATACGGCGGGCAGGACGCGTCACCCGTGCGGTCGGCGATTTACAACGAAGAACTGGCTTACCTGCGCGCGCCGGGACGGGATATTTTTGGTGTCCGGATGCTGGGGCCTACGCTGATGATCCACGGCAGCGAGGAGCAGAAGCAGACCCATCTGCCTCCCATTGCCCGCGGCGAAATTCAGTGGTGCCAGGGCTACAGCGAGCCCGAGTCAGGATCCGATTTGGCGTCGCTGAGCACCAGAGCCGTGCGTGACGGCGACGAGTACGTGATCAACGGATCCAAGATCTGGACGACGCTGGCGCACCATTCCGACTGGATCATGTGCCTGGCCCGAACCGACCCGGAAGCTCCGAGGCATCGGGGCATCAGCTTTATCCTGGTGGACATGAAAACGCCCGGTGTGGAGGTGCGTCCGGTGGTCAACATGGCCGGCGGCCATGAGTTCAACCAGGTGATTTTCGACAACGTCCGTGTGCCCAGCAGCAATGTCGTCGGCGAGGAGAACCGCGGGTGGTACGTGGCGGTGACCCTGCTGGACTTCGAGCGTTCGGGTATCGACTACTCGGCCATCGCGCGGCGGCTGCTGGATGATACGCGGGAGTACGCGGGGCAGGTTTCGCGTAACGGCATCAAAGTCACACAACAGCCCTGGGTGCGAAACCTGCTGGCTGACCGCTACGTGGAGTGCGAGGTGGCGCGGCTGATGGCCTACAACGTGGCGTGGATGCAGGGAGAGGGCTTGGTCCCGAACAAGGAAGCGTCCATGAGCAAGGCTTTCGGGAGCGAAACGCTGCACCGGTCCGCCAACAGTGTGCTGGAAGTGGCGGGCCTCGATGGAGCGTTGGGACGTGGCGAAAAGCGGGCTCCGCTGAATGGCCGCCTGCCCGAAAACTGGATGATCAGCTTCTCCCACAAGATCGCCGGCGGCACCTCTGAGGTGCAGCGCGGCATCGTGGCCGGCCGTGGCTTGGGGTTGCCCCGGGGATAGATCCGGCTACTTGTCGTCGCCGGCGAGGATCTTCGCGAGTTCCGGGGTGAGTTGCACCCCGTGTTGTTCGAGCGCCGCGCTGATGCGTTCGCGTTCTGTCTGGCGGCCGGCTATGATGCCTTCCTGGCGAGCGCGTTCCTGGCGTTCGCGGGCTTTGCGCTCAGCGGCTTGTTTGGCTGCAAAGAACATTCTTAATACTCCATAGAGCGCTGCGGTGGTGGGAAACAGCAATAGCGTTGCCGTTATTATAATCCCGTCTTCCCGATTGGTCAGTGCTTCGAGTTGCCCCAGCACGGGAACGCTGTCGCAGAAGTAGCAGACGTTGAAAGCGACTGCCAGCAGCATGCTGGCGCTGATCGACGCGGCACCGTCAAGGAACCGCCACAGGGAGGGGTCAGGGGTGTTGTTTTCGGTCATCGGTTGACTCGCTCTCTTCAGGACGGCTGTGTTGCCAGACTAGCGAACACGGTTGCTTCGGCCGGTGTCAGTTCCCGCATGGCATCGCGGCAACGGCGCAAGACTCGAAACACGGTCCGCTCGGTGACGGAGAATCGTTCTGCTGCTTCCGGGATAGTGAGACCTTCGCTGTGTATGACCGAGGCCATGTGCAGATACCGCCCCAAGCGACGGTATTTGTAAAACCACTCCATGTCGTCGAACTTGCAGCGGGGTAACGGACAGTCGAAACAGGTGGGGGCGACCTCGCACCCGGTATCCTCGTAGTGGTCGAATCTCGGCTCGGCGATTTGACGCTGCTTGGATGCCACGGCGTTCATGGCGAACATAAGCCACCTCGAAACGGACGTTCTAAACACTCCAGCATTATAGAACGCAAGTTCGCAACGCGTCAAGCGGCGCAACCGAATTAATTTAGGATGCCGAAGGAAGTGCGGCCTGTCGGGATGGGAATGACGCCTACGAGGCGAGAAAACGACGCAGGATTGTCACCGCGGCGGCGGCATCCACTGCACCGGGCTCGCGGCTCGGGCTCTGACCGGACTGCAACAGGTCGTTGGCGGCAGCGTTGGAGCTGAACGATTCGTCTACGGTCAGCACGGGTATATCGGCGGCCCGTCGCAGCGCGCGAACCAGCGTGGCGGTTTTACGAGCTTGCTCTCCGAATCGACCATGGGCTTCGTAGGGCATGCCCGCAATGATCGCCACTGCGTCGCGCTGGCCGGCCTGTTCCAGGATTGCGGCGATGTCGGATCGCCGATTGCGTCGTTGCAGGTAGCCGGCGGGCAGGATCAGCTGTCCCGGGGGTATGCTCACCGCCAGCCCGATCCGTCGGTCGCCGATATCCAGTCCCAGCAGACGGCCGGCGCGAGCAAGGTCTGCGGGGTCAGGACGAGGCGACGGGGTTGCCAAGTCGCCACACCTGAGAGCCTGTACCGCTAATTCCCCAAGCTTGTTCTGACGAGATTGGCAACGCTGTCCAGCGCCGCGCCCAGGCGTTCCGGTTGTCGACCTCCGGCCTGGGCGGTCTCCGGACGGCCACCGCCGCCGCCGCCCATCAACTTGGCGGCGTCGCGGGCGATGTGACCCGCGTGGAGACCGCGGCCAACCAGGTCAGGCGTGACCATGGTGACGATCATCGGCGAGCCATCGATGACCGCTCCGAGGGCGATCACCACGTTCTCCAGTTTCTGCTTTAGGAAGTCCCCCATCTCGCGCATGGCTTCAACGTTGTGGGCGGAGGTTACGCTGGCAACAAGTTTCACGCCGTCGACGTCTCGGGTACGATCAAGCAGGGTTTCGGCTTCCGAGCGCAGACTGGCGCGTTCGGCATCCGCGAGGCGCCGGCGCAGAACGTCGGTGTCGGCCATGTAGGCGTCCAGCCGGGCCTCGAGCTCGGCCACGGGCGCCTGGAGTTTACGAGAGATGGCCTCCAGGGTGGCCGCCTGCTGCACAAACAGTTCTTCGGCGGCCCGGCCGGTCATGGCTTCAATGCGCCGCATGCCGCCGCCGATGCTGGATTCTCCCAGCACGACCAGCGTGCCGACCTCGCCGGTGGCGTGAACGTGCGTGCCGCCGCAGACCTCGAAGCTGAAGGGCTCATCGTGGTCGTCGTGGTGTCCCATGCGAACCACGCGGACCACGTCACCGTAGCGGTCGCCGAAGAAGGCCAACGCGCCATCGCGCACCGCGTCCGTGTAAGTGGTTTCGCGAGCAGTGATAGAAAGGTTCTCACGAATTTTCCGGTTGGCCAGGCTTTGGACATCCAGTTGCTCGCCCTGGGTCATCGCGCCCACGTGGTTGAAGTCGAAGCGCAACCGGCCGGGGGCGCACAGCGAACCGGCCTGGCGAACGTGTGGCCCCAGCACCGAGCGCAACGCGGCATGGAGCAGGTGGGTGCCGCTGTGATTGCGGGATGCGTCCAGGCGGCGTTCGGTTTCCACCCGGGCGGTCACCGCTTCGCCCAGCGCGATATCGCCTTCGGAGACGAGACCCCGGTGCACGATGAGGCCGGCCACCGGGCTTTGGGTGTCTTCAATGCGCACGCAACCGCTGGGACCGGTGATGGTGCCCTGGTCGCCCACCTGTCCGCCGCCCTCGGCGTAGAAGCAGGTTTCGGCGAGGACGATCTCGACCTGCTGACCACGGGTGGCGTGTCCGACTGCCTCGCCTTCGCGCAGGATGCCCAGGACGCGGGTGTCTATGGTCGTGCGCTGATAACCATCGAAAGAGGTACGTCCGGCCCCCAGGTTCTCATATGCGGTGACGATTTCCATGCTGCCGGTGACCTGGTGTCCGGCCCGGTCGCGCTCGCGCTTAGCCTCCATCTCGGAGTTGAAGCCGTCCATATCGACGACCAGGCCGTACTCGCGGCGGCCGATCTCGTCGACCAACTCGGGCGGGAACCCGTAGGTGTCGTAGAGTTCGAATACGACTGCGCCGGCGATTACGCCGTCATCCTTTGAAGACACCAGCACGTCTTCCAGCAAGGGCATGCCCTGGCGGATGTTTTCGAGGAACTGGGTTTCTTCCAACCCCACCACGCGGCGGATGAAACCTTCGTTTTCTGACAGGGCGGGGTATGCGGTGGCGAAACGCGCGATCACAGCGTCGGCCACCTCGGTCATGAACGGGCGGTCGAGACCGAGCTGACGCCCGTACCGGATGGCCCGCCGAATGATGCGGCGGAGGACGTAGCCACGGTCGCTGTTGGACGGGACCACTCCATCGCTGATGAGGAACGATGCGGCGCGGGCGTGCTCAGCGACCACGCGGATGGCGTAGTCGGTGTCCTGGTCCGAACCGTATTCGTGCCCGGTGAGACTGCACACGGCGTCGATGATGGGCCGGAACAAGTCGGTTTCGTAAACGTTGGGTTTGCCCTGCAGCACGGCGGCAGCGCGCTCGAGGCCCATGCCGGTGTCTACGCTGGGGGCGGGCAGTGGAGTCCGAGTGCCTTCGAGGTCCTGGTAATACTGCATGAAAACCAGGTTCCACAGCTCCACGAACCGCTCGCAGTCGCAATTGGGATGGCAGCCGCCCGGCTCGGCAGTGGGACCGCCCTCAGCTTCAACCCGGAGCATGGCGGTGAGCTCGTCAGGGGGCATCATTTCGTCGGTTACGCGGTGTTGATCGCGGCCTTTTTCGGCGCCGCCATCGTAGTGAAGTTCCGAACAGGGGCCAGTGGGTCCTTCCAAACCGGCGGGGCCCCACCAGTTGTCGCTGTTGCCGTAACGGTAAATGCGTTCCGGCGGCACGCCGATGTCGTTGAGCCACAGGTCGTAAGCCTCATCGTCGTCCAGATGCACGGTGACGTACATGCGCTCCGGTTCCAGGCCGAACAGACCCGTGCACAGGTCCCACGCGAAGGCCACGGCGTCCTTCTTGAAGTAGTCGCCGATGCTGAAGTTGCCCAGCATCTCGAAGAAAGTGAGGTGCTTGTGGTCGCCCACCTCGTCGATGTCGGTGGTGCGGAAGGACTTCTGACAGCTGGTGAGACGGCGACGGGGCGGGGTCTGTTCACCCATGAAGAAGGGCTTGAAGGGCACCATGCCGGCCGATGTGAAGAGCAGCGTGGGGTCTCCGGCAGGGATTAGCGAGGCCGAGGGCATGTACTGGTGCCCGCGTTCTTCGAAGAATTGGGCGAAGGAACTGCGAATGCTGTCGCCGTCGATGTTCATACGAGGTTACGACTCCCGTAGGTTTGGTTACGAAAATAGGCCGTTTGAGGACGCAACCGATTGTAGGGGAGGGGCGCAAACAGCGTCAACGACTACCGGCGGGCAATGGTCAGCCAGCGCGCTGATCCCGGATGTGGTCGATGAGGAGCGCGAAATTGGGGCAGGCGTTGTAGACGGCGATGGGGTTGAGCTGGTTCAGCAGGTCGGGAGCGTGGGTTGTCTTGCTGTACGCGCCTTTGCTGCACCTCCGGGTAGCGTTGCGCAAACCTCGTTCAACATCCGGTTTAGGGATGTCCTCAATGTTCGGATTGGCTGGCAAACTGCGAACGCTAAATTCGCGTCCATAATAAGATTCCAACATCGGCCGGTCTGCCAGGAACCAAGCTTCCATCAACTGCACCATGAAGAAGGCGTGGTTGGCAGCGCCGATTTGAGACGTTACGCTTTGAACCAGTTGGGGCGTAAGCACGCCTTCACTGTCTATAAGCAGCAAAGCGCCTGCATCTTTTTCGCATTGCTTGATAGCGTCGCTGCCGGACTTGCAAGGCCGGATATTGAGGTCAATGGGACCGGTACCCCGTCGGATAAATTGCGAGATTGGGGCGCGGAGGCGAGTATCTCCTTCCAGGTACAGTATCACGAAATTACCACCGCACTCCGCCCATTGCTCCGGCCATCCATACTTCGCCTAGGGGCTGGCCTTCCAGCCAATCGTCCAGATCTTTGCGAGTGAAGCGCTTGAACTTAGTGCCATCTGCGGGATGCCGGTCCCGTTCGCATACCACCACGCAGTCGGGTGTGGCAGATAGGCGGTCGATCAGCCAGGGCGAGTGGGTGGTGACAATCAGTTGGGTGCGCTCGGAGGCTTTGCGGAGCAACTCAACCACCAAGTCCTGAGAATCGGGGTGCATGGCGATTTCCGGTTCCTCGATGCAGATGAGCGGCGGCGGGTCCGGATGGCACAAGATGGCGAGCAGGGCGATGAAGCGGATAGTTCCGTCAGACAATCGGGACGCCGGCAGTGCGCCGGACGTGCCGGTTTCGTTGACGATCAACTCGACGGTGTTGCCAAAAATGCGCGGATGCAGACTTTCGTAGGACTCGTAGAAACGCTTGAGGTAGGAGTCCAGGGACGGCTCCAACCGCCGTCCGAGCAGGTCGTTGACCACCAGGGCCAGATTGCTGAAATCCTCCTCCAGGAAGTTAGGGTCGCCGTCGGTGCGCTGGGGATGACGGACGGGACTATCGCGGCCGACGTGCCAACTGCGATAAACCTTTATCGCGGAGAGCATGCGGGCGGTTTCGGTGAGCGCGGGATACTCGGCTGGGCTGCGTATTTCGCTCAACACCGATTTGTCGTGCGGAATATCCATCTGCACCGGATCGTCGTCCCTGTCGGCAAGAGTGCCGTCAGGCCGTGTCGGCCAAAGGCGCGCGCTTCCGTTTGATGATTGGAAAAAGGGCCGAGCATAGGCATGTTTGCGCTCGCCTGCCATGAGGTCAAACCGTTCGGTGAGAGAATGAACACGGTCACCCTGCACGATTATGCTCAGTTCATAGTTGAAGGGCTGCCCCGGATTGTCAAACTTGGCCACAATGTCAGCGAGATGGAAGGGTGTTTCCTCTCGCCCCGGCCCTTTCCAAACCCAGTCCCCCGTCGGGCCGTTGCGCCGCAGGAATCCCGCCAGATCGCCCGGTACGGCCTGCAGCAACCCAATCACGTCGATCAGGTTCGACTTGCCCGACCCGTTGGCCCCGATGAGCACGTTCAACGGCTGCAAGTCTAGCCTGGCATCCTTGAACGAGAGGATGTTCTTCAGGTGCAGAGATTTGATGAACATGGCGGCCTCCGTCTTGAAGGCACGGTATCAGTGGGTTAGTACTCGAACCCCGTCTCCGCCGCCCACGCCTGCACGCCGCGGCGAAAGGCCAGCGCGCCCATGGGAGCAATGACGGCCTGCATGGCCTCGAGGATCTCGCGGGGAGTGGCGCCTTCGTTGAGGGCGACGCGCATGTGCGCTTGGATCTGCTCCTGGTCAGCTCGCAGGGCAACCTCCACGACGATTTGCAGCAGTTCCTTGGTCTTGCGGTCGAGGAGACGCTGGCCGGTGTAGGTGGCCTCGATGAACTCGCCGTATTTCTGGGTCCATTCCGGGTCGGCGAGGGCGTTGATGCGGTGCATTTCGAGGGTGTAACCTCGCGTCTGGGCGGCTTCTTCGATCAGGCGCTGGGCGTCGGCGTTGGTGGACATGGCAGTTACCTCTCAGACGTGGATTCCGGCTTTCGCCGGAATGACGAACATACCGGGATTTTACAGGTCGTAATGGGTGCGGGCGGCGGCCTGGAGCGGGTCGTCCTGTTGGAACAGGTCGGGATGTTTCCCGCGCGCCAGGGCCAGGTAGTATGTGAACAATTGCAGCGGAACAACGCTGGCGATGGGCATGAGGTAGCTGGGACAATCGGGCAGCGGGAAGGTGACCGCGCCCGCTTCTGCCAGGCCGTCATCGGGGCGATTGGTCAGCGCCCACACGGGCGTGCCCAACTCCCGGGCCGCCTGGGCCAGGTCGACGGAACGGCCGCGGTCCTCTCCGGCCGGAGCTATGAGCGTCAGCAGACAATCGGAATCCAGGGAGCAAAAGGGCCCGTGCAGCAACTGCTCGGTCTGGAAGCCTTCGCAATCGGCGCGGCTGGTCTCCTTGATCTTGAGCGCTACCTCGTAGGCATTGGCTCGGTTGGCGCCCCAAGCCGCGGATATGAACCTGCGTCGAGCATGATGCTCGGCGACCAGGGCGCGCACATCGTCTTCCGCGCCCAGGATATCGGCTATTTGTCCCGGAAAAGTGTTCAATCCGTTGTCGGGGTCATCCAGCCGACCGGCCATGCCGAAGTTGAGCATGGCTAGCACCGTGAGCGCGGTGGTGTAGCTGATGGTGAAGGCCGCCGACCTCTCCTGTTCCACGGTGCGGATACCGGCGTCGGCGACCAGGATGCGCAGGCCCGGGTTGGTGGATGTGATGGCCACGGTATAGGCGCCGAGGCTGTTGGCGACGTCCAAGGCGTCGTAAGACGACCGCTTGGTGCCCCGGTGGCTGATGACGATGACTGCGTCATCGGCTGTCACGCGGGGCGGTGCCACGCAGAACTCGAAGGAATTGCACGCTAAAGCCTCTGGTCCGCGGTCCATCATGGACGCGCCCACCAGCGCCGCGTGCCACGAAGTGCCGATGCCAACCACGTATATGCGGCGTTTCGTAGACAGGACCGCGGCAACCTCCGCGCAACGCTCGCTTTGAGTGGCGATCACTGTGCGAATCGCTTCGGGCTGTCCGACGATGGCGTCGTACATGAAGTACGGATGCTGGGTGCGCGGAGCGGGTGTCGTCATGGATACGGGGTCTCCATCGATGAAGCTAACGTGGCGAAAATATGATAACAGGGGTTGGTTTTGGTGTCCCAACGGCGGCCCGGGGCGGCGTCCTGACGAATGAAACCAAAGCGGCTATAATTCACAGCAACGTCCGTCGCCTGAAAGTCACTACGGCTGAGACGATCGCGACCATACAGGAGCATACCGATAATGGCAGTACGCGTCCTCGATGTCCATGCGCACATAACACCGGCCAGCGCGCTGCGGGCAATGCAGAGCGGCGACAACTGGTTCGGGGTCACCGCCCCGCAGCTTTACAACCAGCATCGTTACAACCCGCGCACCTTCTGGACGCCGGAGCAGCGCATCGCCGACATGAATTCGCTGGGCGTGGACGTTCACGTGCTGTCGACCAACGCCAACATGTACTTCTACGATCTTACCGTGGACCAAACCATGGCCATGCACCGGGAGTGCAACGACTACGTCGCTCAGTTGACCGAGGAGTATCCCGACCGTTTCGCCGGCCTGGCGCATCTGCCGATGCAGGATGTGGGCGCGGCCATCGAGGAGCTCACCCGCGCGGTGGAGGAGTTGGGCCTCAAGGGCGCCATGATCGGCGACCACGTGAACGGACGCACCTTCGACGATCCGGTCTTCCAGCCCCTATGGGCGACTGCGGAGCGGTTGGGGGCGATGTTCCTGGTCCACCAGGGCGGCGATACCGTGGTGTCTGAGAGGCTCAATCGATACCACCTGCCCAACACCATCGGCAATCTGGCAGACCGGGCGATCACCTACGCGTCGTTCGTTTTCGGCGGGGTGATGGACCGTTATCCCGGACTGAGGGTGTGTCTGTGTCACGGCGGCGGCTACGCCTGCTACGGCATCGGGCGCATGGATCGCGGCTGGCAGGTGCGACCGGAGGCGCGGGCCAACATTGACCAGCCGCCCAGCGCCTACCTCGGGCGGTTCTACTACGACTGCCTGACCCACAGCGAGGACGGGCTGCGGATGCTCATCGACATGGTGGGCATCGAGCAGGTCGTGTTCGGGACCGACTGGCCCTTCGACATGTGCGCCGACTGGCCGGTGTCATGGCTGCTGGGCCTGGACAGCCTGACCCGCGACCAAAAAGACGCCATTCTCTTCGGCAACCTGGAGAGGCTGTTGGAGATCTGACGGAAACAATCCGAACAACCCTGACCATCGGGAGGGAAACCTTATGGGACTCATCGCTGACAACATCCGCCTCAAGGCGATCAATCACATCACCTACAACGTTCGGGACAAAGACATCGCCCTGAAGTGGTACCAGGAAGTCCTGGGGGTCAAGCAGATCCCGAAGATGGTGGACAGCGACAACCTGTATTGGCTGCAGCTGCCCAGTGGAGCCATGGTCCACATCATCGAGAACCCGGACGCGCCGTCCGCCCCTTCCCACCACACCGCCTTCGAGGTGGACGACATCTCCGCCGCCCGCGACGAGCTCCAGAACATCGGCGTAGAGTGCACCGACATCCAGACCCGCCACGACGGGCAGCAGGCCTTCTACTTCCACGACCCGGACCACAACCGACTGGAGATTTGCACCAAGTCGGGGTTTGGCGTCTTGGTCTAGCCACGGACCCAGAGAAAAACGTGGGGGCGTATGTTAGTGCGCCCCTACTTTTGTGCCTCACTCGATGGCTTGGCCTTAAGGCCGGCCCATCGAATACCGATTGAGGATGCCCAGATAGGCCCGCTGCCCTTCCACCGCGATTGCAGTGCGGTCTGCCAGGTATTCGGCCCAGACGGATTGGGTGAGGGCCGTGGCCTTGGCGGACGGGGAGTACGGGTTGGCCGGATCCAGGCCAGCGAAAGCCTGGATCCGGGTGCCGATGGACTTGGGGCTGCGCTCCAGAGCTGCGGCGAGAGCGGCCACTTCGCGGCTGTCGTGAGCGACCTTGCCGCGATACAAATGCAGCACGGCAAGATCCTCGATGCGGGTCCATTTGCGGGCGGGAGGCATCGTCCATCACGAGAGTAGGGGCGGATGTTCAGCCGCCCCTACTGTGTTCCGCTTTAGCGCCCTTCCTTGATGAACTCGGCGACGCGCTCGCCGATGGTCATGGAAGTGACGTTGGTGTTGGCGCGGATGCAGTCGGGCATGACGCTGGCGTCAGCGACGCGCAGGTTGGTGACGCCCTTGACCCTGCCGAACTGGTCGACCACGGCCATGGGGTCGCTGTCCGGGCCCATCTTGCAGGTGCCGGAGATGTGCTGGGACGTGGTGACCTCGCGGTTGATCCAGGCGTCCAGGATAGAGTCATCAGTCTCCGATTCGGCCGGCGGCTCGATGCGTTCTTGGAGCAGAGCCTGGAACTCGGGATGCTCCGCCAATTGCAGGCAAAGGCGCACGGAATCCCGCAGCCGGACCAAATCGAACTCCTCTTTGAGGTAGTTGTAGTCCAGGAAAGGCTGCTGGTACGGATCGGTGGACTGCAGTCGCATCTGCCCCGCGCCGGCGGCCAGCTGAATGCCCGTGCTCATGCGCACGCCCAGGGGCACCATGCGGTCGCCGCCGCGGTTGATGCGCTCGGTGGCGAAGGACTGCATGCTGATCTTCATGTCGTTGCGCAGGTCCGAACCGGGCGCGGTGTAGCGCAGGCACAGCTGCGAGCGCGGAGCCAGACCGTCCAGTTCGACCTCGGGCTTGGTGCGCCAGGTGCACCAGACGGTGGGATGGTCGCGGAGGTTCTGGCCGACGCCGGGGGCATCCTGGATCACCGGAATGCCCATTTCGCGCAGGTGATCGGCCGGGCCGATGCCGGACAGCATCAGGATGTGGGGCGAGCCGATGGCGCCGCTGCTGAGAACGATTTCGTCGGCCTCGGCCACAAAGGTCTCGCCGCCCGATTCCAGCTGGACACCCGTGGCCTTGTTGCCGTCGAACAGGATGCGATGCACGTGGCAGTTGGCCTTGATGGTCAGGTTCAGCCGGTGGCGGGACTCGGACAAATACCCGAGGTTGGTGCTCATACGGATGCCGTTGGGGTTGTTGAAGGGAGTGGGGCCGACGCCATAGGAATCGGGGTGGTTGTGGTCCCAGGTCTCCGGGAAGCCAGCGGCGACGCACGCCGCGCTGAAGGCATTCTGGGCCGGCAGCCACGACTCGCGAGCGAACCGGTGCATGACGATAGGACCCTCGCCGCCGTGGAAGTCGTCGTTGCCGTAGTCGGTGTCGGTTTCGATGCGGCGGAAGATGGGCAACAGCTTGGTGTAGGTCCACTCGTCGTTGCCCTCGGCGGCCCAGCCGTCGTAGTCCTCGGGCACGCCGCGCAGGAACACCTGGCCGTTGATGGCGCTGGATCCGCCGGTGACTTTGCCCCGGGGAACCATGATCTCCGGCGACGTGTCCGTGCCTTTGCCGACAAACTGCCAGTTGTGGTCACTGACCATGATGTCAATCTCGGTGTTGTAGCCGAACTTGACCTCTTCCGGCAGATGCTCGAACTCAGGGTAGTCCGGGCCGGCCTCGATCAGCAGCACATGCTTGCTGTGGTCTTCGGTCAGGCGGCTGGCGATAATCGAGCCAGCGGAGCCCGCCCCAATCACGATGTAGTCGTACTTCATACCAGTCTCGCTCCTTTCGTCACGGCAGTTACGTTACCACCGAGTAGCCACGCGCCGACGACGGCGATGCGGCAGCGGATTCCGTACTGGCGCAATGATATACAGGCGTTACGAGAGGCGCAAGCAAACCGCACACGCTGGTCACCGTTTTGACGGATCCACAAAGGCTCGCGCCCATGCGGTAGAATAGGCCGATAATCGGATACCGGCCAACTTCCAGGCTGACCGGGCATCCCACCATTGACCTTCAGCAATCACGGCAACAAGGAGCCCCAAAATGGCAGAACTGGTACTGGGACTGGCCTCCTCCCACAGTCCGCAACTGAGCACTCCGCCCGAAGGTTGGGCCGGCCGGGGCGAGCGTGATAAGGGTCATCTCGAACTCATCGGGACCGACGGCATCGTCTCCAACTTCGAGGACCTCCTGGCCCGCATCGACACCGAGCGCATCGCCAAGGAAATCACGCCGGAGAAGTTCGCCAAGCGGCACGAACAGAACCAGAAGGCCATCGCCCACCTGTCAAGGAAGCTGTACGACGCCAACCTGGACGTGCTGGTGATGGTGGGCGACGACCAGCACGAGTATCTGCTGGACGACAACATGCCCGCCTTCTGCGTCTATTGGGGCGACGAGGTGAAGGTGTCCGGCCACGAGGCCGGCCCGTCCACCGGCGGCATCAATCTGATTGGCTATAACACCGAGGACGTGCAGGTGCCCACCGACTCGGCCCTGGGCCTGCACATCATCGACAGTCTGATGGACGCCGAGTTCGACGTGGGAACCTCCAAGTTCCTGGATCCCACCCGCGGGCGGGGAGAGCGGGGCGGCATTGGCCACGCCTTCGGCTACGTGTACAACCGCATTATGACTGACGGCATTCTGCCGACGGTGCCGGTCATGCTCAACACCTACTATCCACCCAACCAACCGACGCCCAAGCGGTGTTTCAACCTGGGGCAGGCGCTGCGCTCCGCCATCGAATCGTGGCCCCAGGACATCCGTGTCGGAATCCTCGCGTCCGGCGGCCTCAGCCACTTCGTCGTTGACGAAGATCTGGACCAGCAGGCGCTGGCCGGAATGCAGGCCAAGAGCGTCGACCAGCTGATGGCCCTGCCCCGCGAAAAGATCAACTCCGGCAGCTCAGAAATCCGGAACTGGATCGTCGTGACCGGCGCCACCGAACACTTGGGCATGGACGTGGTGGACTATGTCCCGTGCTACCGCTCGCCGGCGGGCACCGGATGCGCGATGGGGTTTGCCACTTGGGGTTAGATCAGTTAGAGGATTATCAGAATCAGGATTTTCAAGATTACTGGATTGACAGGATTGGAGAATAATCCCGTAAATCTTAAAATCCTGAGAATCCTGATTCTGACAGAGACAGCAGCGTCACTTCCCTACGATCGCAGCGGCTCGGCGACCAGCGCCTTTATGCGGTCCGTAATGCCGGTCTGGTCGTAGTTGCGGAGCAGGTTGATGCGGTTGCGGTTGGGGTCGCCGCCGTGCCAGTACTCGTAGATTTCCTGACGCATACCGAATGATGACGCGGCCAGGTCATGGGCCAGGCGGAACAGGCGGGACTTGTACTCCACGCCGACCCCTTTGCCCGGCATGTAGCGGTCCAGGTAAGGGCGGAACTCGGGGTTGGCCAGGTCGGCTTCGCTGGGCTGCATGATCATGCCGGAACCGCAGATCTCGCGCAGCAATCCCACCATCCGCTGGGAGGTCTGGGCGAAGTAGATGTTCATGCCGGAGGTGGAGCCCAGGGACATCAAACCGTTGTCGGCGAGATAGGCATTGTGCTCCACTCCGTCCATGGCGTGTCGCCACATCTCGGTGTGCATGGCCATCTCGCCCAGCTTGGCGGACACCTCGCGGTACTCGATCACACCGATGGCCTCGGCGATGAGGGTGGCGACGGCGGTCATCAGCTTCATGCGCTGGTGGATGCGGCAAAGGTTGCCCCAGCCCCGGAAGTTGGCCTCGGAGCCCAGCCGTTGCAACAGCGGGGTCGAGTCGTAGAGCATGAAGATACGGTCCCACGGCACCAGGACGTGGTCGAAAAACAGCATTGAGTCCTGCTCGTCGTACGCGGCGCCCAGGGGATGGCCGTAGCTGCCGGCCCACTGAGATACCGGCTCCCGGCACAGCATCTTCATTCCCGGCGTGTCGGTGGGAATGGAGAACGAGAGGATGAAACGGGGATCCGACCGGCGCATGAAGGTGGCCGACAGCGACACGTAGGTCTCGTTGCTGATGGGCGCCGCGGTGGCCAGCTGCTTGGCCCCGTGGACAATGACACCCGCGTTGGTCTCCTCGACCACGTGCAGTGCGACCTCGGTTTCGCTTTCGGCGCGGGTCTCGTTCTGGGGCTGCGCGCTGCGGTCCACCTGCGGGTCGCCCAAAGCGTGGGTGAGGAACAGGTCGTTCTCCATGCAAAAGCGGTGGTAGTTGACCACGTTCTCGGCGAAGTTGCACTTCGAGTGCTTCACTTGTTCCAGCGCGTCGCTGATGGCGACCAGGCCAGTGATGAAGGGGGCGAGGATATCGGGGCCGCGGCCCAGTTGCCCCCAGGATTCCTCGTTCCAGATCTCGCTGTTGCGACGCTGTTTCTTCAGGTCCTCGCGGCTGCGTGGCAACAGCCACGACAGGCTGCAGCGGTTGCCCGTTTCCGGGGAGACGAAGGTCATCTCGTCGCGGTAGCGTTCCGAGTGCTGTAGATCGTAGATCCGCGCCAGTTCGTGCACCATGCCGGTGGTGGCCGGATGCGTGGTCACGTCTTTGACCTTCTCGCCGTCCAGCCAGACCTCGCGCCCGTCTCGCAGGCTCTCGATGTAGCGGGCGCCGGTCATGGCGCCAAGGGTGATTTCAAGTTCCAGTACCATTTGGCTCTCCGTTAGCGCCCGTTACGTCCGACCGTTGTACACGTAGTGGGGCGCGCCCATGGCCGGCGGGCGACTGCGGTAGAACTGCTCGACGTAGGGTGACAATTGCGCCGCCATGCGTCGCGTGGCGAGCGTCTGGGGATCCAAGGGACGGGATAACTGCTCACGGAGTTCGCGGGCGACGTCGGCCTTGTTGGCGCGGGTATGGACGCCGTCCTGCAACAGCACCTCACCATCGACTATGACCGCAGCGATGTCTCTGGTCTTTGCCCGTCCCAGCACCAGCTCCACCGGCGGCGTATTGGGATCAAGATAGGGGTCTTCCATGTCGTCCAACCGGACCAGGACCATGTCGGCGCGGCGGCCCACTTCCAGTGCGCCGATTTCGTCGGCGAACCCGGTTGGGGCAGCGGCGTTGGCGCTGGCGATGGTAAGCACCTGCTCCATGGTGATGGCGGGCTGTTCAAGACCGGGCTGGCGGTGCAGCTTGCTGACCAGCCGCATCTCCTGGAGGAAGTCGTCGTCGTCATTGATGGCGGTGCTGTCGGTGCCCATAGCCACGTTGACCCCTCGGGTCAGCATGGGGTTGACGGGAGCGATCCCGTTCTTCAGGCGCAGGTTGGAACTGGCGTTGTGGGCGACGGTGGCGCCGGCGTCCGCCAGCAGGTCGATGTCCCGCTCGGTGAGCCATACAGCGTGGGCGAATGACACCTCGGGGCCGAGGAACTCCAGGTCTTGCAGGTGCTCCACCGGCGTCTTGCCCCAGGTGCGGATGCCGTAGTCCTTCTGATAGGGGCTTTCCACCAGGTGCATGTGGATGCCGGTCTGGTGCCGCGCCGCCTGTTCCTTGCAGCGCACCAGGAACTCGTCGGAGTTCCATTGGACGTTCGCAGGGCTGAACAGGACCCGAACCTTGCCGGATGGATGGTTGTGGTACTCGCCGACCATGGTGTCACAGAAGGCGAAATAGTCGTCGTCGCTCATGTGCGCCACGGACAGGTAGCGACGGACGTCGTCGGCAAGGTCCGTAGGCAGACCGGCCAGGAAATCGTCGTCGCCGGTGTAGACTACCCGATTCTGGTTGCGCAGGTAACTGGAGAAGGCCACGCGCATTCCGGCGTCCAGGAAGCCACGGAGGACAGCGTCGACGTCTTCTTTCAGCGTGGCGGCCGCCGTCTGCGGGTGGTTGTACATCACCGTGGTCTGCCCTGACTCCAGCATGTTCAGCGCGGTGTACAGGGTCATCAGGTAGTGATCGTAGGGACGGCGGCCCCAACCGGCCAGAATCCACACTTCGAGGCAGTCGTCGCAGGTGCCCATCTGCAGGGTGGTGACGCCGCGGCCGTGGTGGTGGGTGTTGACCAGGCCGGGGATGATGGCGACGTTGGGACCGCCCAGCACGGCGTCAGGCTGGTGCCGCTGACGCAGTTCCGTGTACGAGCCGATGTCCCGTATAACGCCGTCCTCTTGGTACAGCGCGGCATCATCAAGGGTGGCAACACCGCCTGAAGCTTGCGGGCTGATGATATGTTTGCCGCGTATCAATGAGGACGCCATGGTTCACCCCGTCAATCGGTTTGGCTCTGATACCAGTCGATGATCTCGGAGCCGGTGGCGGCCCAGACACCGCCCTGCTCCATCATGTGCGCCAGCGCGTCGTCAACCGCGCCGATGCGGAAGGGCTGGCCCACCAGCCACGGGTGCCAGTTGAGCGCCATCAGCCGACCGTGGGTAGCGCCATCGTCGCGCAGCACGTCGAAACTCTCGGTGAGGCGACGCTGGTAGTCCGCCACGGTGACCTTGCGCTGGGCCAGGGATGCCACGTCGTCGAGTTCGTACATCAGCGGCAGGGAGAAAAACGGGTTGGCCTCGGTGGTCATGGGGTAGGGCTGCTCGTCGTTGGCCCAGTCGCAGACATAGCGCAGGCCGGCTTCGGCCAGCAGTTGCGGCGTGCGTTCCGACTCTCCGTACTCGGGCCCGAACCAACCCTGGGGCGCCTTGCCCGTGGCACGGGTCAGGGCGTCGATGGAGGACAGGATGTATTCGCGCTCCTCGTCCTCTGACATATTGCTGGTGATCATGCGGCTCACCGACACGCCGTGGCCGATGATTTCGCAGCCGCGGTCCAGGCAGTGCTGCACCAGGAACGGGTAGTTCTCCGCAGTGATCGCGTCCATGGCGATGGTTGCGGTGATGCCGTGCTTTTCCAGCGTGTCCAGCAGCCGGAAGATGCCGATGCGATGGCCGTACTCCCGGTGGGAGACGCGAGCGTAGTCGGGGAACGCCCGCGGCGCGGAGCCGCCGGCCAGGCCGGGTACCTGGAAACTGCCCTCCGGAGCCTGCCATTCCATGTGCTCCAGAACCAGGATCACACACAGGGCGACCCCCGCGTCGTTGGGCCAGCGCAGGGCGGGCCGGCTGATGATGGGCGACCACTCGTGATGCGGGTGGTCCATGCCGAAGGTGCGTTGAGCGGGCATATTGAGTGTGCTCCTGATTCTGGCTATATTGCCTCGGCGGCCGTGGCCATGACAGTTAGAAGGGCCGAAAAGCGACGCCGTCACCCGGCGAACCGTCGCGCGTGTTCCATTGCCTGATCGTAGTAGTTGGCGATGTAGTACTCGGCGATTTCGTCGGCAGTGGTCTGCCAGACTCCGTCGTGGGCCATGATGTATCCCAGCACGTCGTCCAGGTACTTGATGCGGTGCGGCTGGCCGATCAGGAAGGGGTGCAGAGCGATGCACATGACGCGGCCGCTCTCCGCTCCTTCTTCATAGAGACGGTCGAATTGCCGCTTGCAGATATCGGCAAAGTATTCGGCGGTGTAGTGGTTGTCCCGCAGCACCGAGGAGTCGTTCAGCTCGATGGAGTAGGGAACCGAGACCAGCTTGCCGCCGTTGTGGACCTTGATGGGCGTGGGCTGGTCGTCGTGGAACCAGTCGGTGTGGTAGATCAGACCGGCTTCGGCCATCAGGTCCGGCGTGCTCACGCTGCCGGAGATGGCCGGGCCCAGCATCCCCTTGAGCTGCTTGCCGGTGTGCCGCTGCAACGTGTCGATGCAGTCCCGGTAGAACTCCCGCTCCTCGTCCTCAGTGCAGGTGTAGAGGTAGCGGGTGTTGTAGATGCCGTGGCTCATGAAGTCATAGTCGCGCTCAACCATTGCCTCAGCGATCTCGGGAAAGTGCTCCAGCACCGCCAGGTTCAGCGAGATGCAGCAGCGGATGTTGTGCTTGTCCAGCGGCTCCAGCATCCGCCAGAAGCCGACGCGGTTGCCGTAATCCCGGTAGGCGTACTGCTGGACATCGGGGTACGGCACGCGGGGCCACGGGTCGCGGACGCCCTCGTTGATCGGCGTGTACTCGTAGTGCTCGATGTTGGGCGAGATCCAGAGGGCCACCCGCGCGTCGTTGGGCCACTTGATGATCGGCCGGTCGACGATGGGCAGGTAATCGATGCGGTCGGGAGGCAGAGCCATGATTCGCAGCTCCTTTGGTGGTTTGTCATTGCGAGAATGCCGCTAGGCATTCGTGGCAATCTTGCTGCAACGTAATGGTTGGATGGGCTAATCCAGAAAACCTGACTCCTGCCGCCACTGGACATAATCGGTCAGGCCGGCGGCGAGGTCATACTGCGGGACCCAGCCCAAATCGTGCCACAGGCGGTAGCCGGACAGTGGCCCACGGGTCGGTCCCAGAGAGGAACCCGTCGGTTCGGCGTTCGCGTCCTCCACGATGTGCGTCTCTGGGAACAGTTCGGCCAGGGTACGCTGGATTTGCTCGCCGGTCACGGGCACGCCGTTGGTGATGTTGTACAGGTGGTGGGGCAGCTCGGGCGCGTCGACGACGGCAGCGATGGCCGAACCCGTATCCAGAACGTAGGTGTAGTCGCGACCGTAGTCGGAGTTATCCACGGTGATGGGTTCGCCGCGCAGCAGTTGGCCAGTCCACTGTTGGGGCGTGGACATGTTGTCGCGATGGCCGGTGACGCGCTCCATGGGACCATAAGGCGTGCTGACCCGCAGACTGGCCGTGCTGAAGCCGTGCAACTGTCCGTAGCGTTCGGTCAGCTGCTCGCTGGCCAGCTTGGTGATGCCGTACAGATTCGCCGGCTGCGGATGATCGTCCTCGTTGTAGGTCTGGTCCGGATCGCGGCACAGGCCGTAAGCGGCGCCGGAGCTGATGTAGACGAACCGTTGGACGCCGATCTCCCGGGCCAGTTCCAGCAGGTTGCCGGTGCCGGTGAGGTTGATGTCGAGAATTTCCTTGCTGCGGGCGGTTTCCCGGTCGGTGCGGTTCACGGTGAACACGGCGGCGTGAACAATTTTGTCGAAAGAATGCGCCCGCCGCAGGGCGTCCAGGCCGCCGGTGTCCAGGATGTCGCCAACGACGAAAGTGACCCGTTCGGCCAGATCGCCCAGGAAGTGCGACATCAGCGCGTCGGCGGCCAGCACGTCGTAGCTGACCACCTCGTGCCCGCGCGCGGCCAGTTGCTTGACGATGCTCGCCCCGACGAACCCGACGCCGCCGGTTACCAGGGTTGCCATGGTCCAACTCCCCCGAGTGGCAACGATCTGGCAAGTATGCCGGATCGGTTGCCGGATTGAATGCTGCCGCCAGTATGCCGGCCGGCGCGCGGGAATTCAACCGAACGACGGGGTTCACTGATACCCAGGTTTGCGGCGGGGAAACGTCAGAATCAGGATTTTCAAGATTTGGGGATTTATCAGGATTGGAGCCGTCCGATGGGAAAAACACTAATCCTGCCCAATCCTCTAGTGCCGTAAATCCTGATTCTGACGATTTCCGAAAGCAAGTACGCGCGATGATACAATCCGTCAATATGTTCGAACTCCGCCCATATCAGGAGACGTTGGTCCGTCAGGTGCAAGACCAACTCGCCGGCGAACCCAGGGCCCGATTGATGCTCCAACTGCCCACCGGCGGAGGCAAGACTGTCATCGCCGGTGCCCTGCTGGCCCATTGGCTGCAAGATGGTCGCAAGGCAGCCTGGCTCACCCACCGCAAGGAACTGGCCGAGCAAACCCGGCGGATGCTCACCGACGCCGGCGTTTCGGCCATCACCAATGTCAACTGGACGCCTGGCGAGGACGCCCCGGCGATGGCCGGCGGCGCCGTCATCCTCATGGCCCAGACCGTGGGCCGGCGCACTGCCCGCCCATCCCACCGTCATTCCGGACTTGATCCGGAATCCAGGGGTGAGGTGTGGAACCGCTACAGCGTCGATGACTTGCTGGTAATCGACGAAGCCCACCACGCCGCCGCGCCCGGCTGGGAACGGGCGATGAAACAGTGGCCCGGCCCCATCGTTGGCATGACCGCCACCCCCTGGCGTCTGTCGGAGAAAGAGGGTTTCAACCACCTCTTTGACAGCCTGCTCTGTGGTCCGCAAACCGCCGACTTGCAGGCTCTCGACACTCCTGCACTGTGCCAGGCGCAGGTGTTCATCCCGCCGCCGGAGCAACGCATCGCCGGCGGCGCCGTTGACCGCACCGGCGACTACACCGAGACCGGCATTGAGCGCGCCAACCGCGACCGCCCGGACATCATGACCGCCGGCGCGCTGGCCTTCTGGCAAAAGCACGCCGCCAACCGCCCTACCATCGCCTACGCCGTGTCCGTTGACCATGCCCACAACCTGGCACACATGTTCAGGGACGCTGGCATTCCGGCGGCGGTCATCCTCGGCGACACCAACCGGGAGGAGCGGGACAAGGCTATCGACAGTTTCCGGGACGGCAGCATCAAGGTGCTGGTCAACGTGATCGTCGCCACCGAGGGGTTCGACTTGCCCGACGCCTCCTGCGTCATCATCGCCCGCCCCACCATGAGCCTGGCCCTGTACCTGCAGATGGTGGGCCGGGGCCTGCGCCCCAAGCCCAACGGTGGCGACTGCCTGATCCTGGACCTGGCCGCCAACTCCGTAACCCACGGTCTTCCCGAGGACTACCGTCAATGGTCGCTGGAGCCACGCGGAACGCAGAAACCCGGCGAGGCCCCGGTGGTGATATGCCCGCTCTGCGAAGCAGCCTCACACGCCGCCAGTCACAACTGCCGGGTGTGCGGATTCTCCTTTGGCAAGGACTGCGATCGCTGTGGTCGATGGCGTGCCCGCCGGCGCTGGCTATACGAAACCGAATGCGGCGACGCGCACCAACACGTTTGCGATTTGTGCCACATTGACGCCCACATACAAGCCCACCTGCCGGTTGCCCCACCGCTGGACGAACTGGTTGAGCTTTACGACTCGGAGGACGAAATGACGTTCCCAACCGACGTTGAGATTGACGACGACCTTGCCAACCGCCTGTCCGCCCTGTTCCGGGAACTGCTGGAGGCGGAGCGACAGAGCATCGCGGGGGCCGATGACGCACGGCGGGAGGAACTGCGCGGGTTGATCGAAGAGCGAGGATCGGTGCTGAACGATGATGAAGAACTGGACGACGCGTTTGGGGAGTACATAACTGCCTTGCCGGAAACCGAACGCCCGCAAGGCCGCGTGCAAGTGAGCCGGGTGTTCGCAGATTGGGAAGGCGGCATCCGGTCTGAACTGGCCGGCTGGAAGAGTGAGTTGGCCGAACTTGAAAACCGCCCAGTTGACAAGCAGGCAATCTTCAACAGCACGCGAAATAAGGCGTTACACCTGTTGCGCCGTGAAGCGCATGATGTCGATTTGATGCCAGGCGTCTATGATGGAGGGCGGC
Source organism: Dehalococcoidia bacterium (assembly GCA_965207585.1). Lineage (GTDB taxonomy): Bacteria > Chloroflexota > Dehalococcoidia > Lucifugimonadales > UBA3495 > Bin87. The sequence goes on from CBDBMT010000003.1 coordinate 2,475,938, forward strand.
CCGACATTTTGTATGGCTTGTTACCTGACGGCACAATTGGCCGGTTACCGGATGACGACGAAAATTCTTGGCGCAATCTGTCAGAATTAGGGAACACCGTTTCTGTTACAGGGCAGCGCCCTCACGCCGTACAACTTCCAGATGGAACTGAAAAATCGGCTCGCAATTGGCGAGATCTGTATTCAACAATCGCTGAATGGCTCATTGATGCGGGACACCTATCCCCAGCCACGATTCCCTCAAGACTCGATGCTCTGTTCGCAGTGCAAGAAGAATGGTATGACTCTGGGCAGCGGAAAACAATGGAACTGAAAAACGGTATGTTCATATACGCAGGCATGAGTGCTTCGACGATAGTTTCGAATGCCAGGAGATTGCTCGAAGCATATGGAGAAAGTCCATCTCAGTTCCACATACAACTGCACTGATGCCACGGCGAAAGGAACAGCCTCCGAACACCGGATAACCTTATAACGCTCGACCTCCGCTGTTCGATAAAGGGCGGCAGGTGCCGGCGGTCTATAATTCCCCGCCCCAGCCCAGGGAGGGCCATTCGGCGGGCAGCCGGCGTCCTAACCGCCATGCCAGCAGCGTCCACCGCACTCGGCTTGACTACGCAAAGCTGTATCAACTCACAGGTCGCAACGGTATAAAATACCCTCACACTTTCCATACTCCGCAAGGAGGCGTTGTCATGCCTCACCTCTCACAAACCGAGCTGCTGAACCGGCTTGCCCACCTCGTCAAGACCGACCTGCAAGATCAATTCAAAGGCTCCTATGAAATCGGACCCGTTGCCACTGACCTCCGTCACGACTTCATCTACGAAAGCCCGTACTTCAGGGTCCTGGTCGGGTACCGCGGCCCGGACCGGAGACCCGATCCAGCAATCACGGTCGGCATTCCACACCGGCTCCGGCGTGAGCTCGACGAGCTGGGCATATCCTGTCTGTTCACCAGCCTCGTGCCGGAATGTGAATGGGACCATACTGTAGAGATGATGAACCTTGAACGGCGCTGACCTCATTGACAACGCAAGGCGGAACGCTAATTTTCCGCAACCCACCGAAGCCGACCTGAAACGCGCTATCAGCACCGCCTATTACGCCATGTTCACTGCTCTGGCCGTGTCATGTGCGGACACGTTGGTGGGTCAATCGCCAAATGCGCGAAGCACCCGTGAGTGGGTCCTCACTTTCAGAGCGCTCCAGCACGGGTACGCCCGCCAACAGTTCGAGCGCAGGGAAGTCAATCTGTACTCACCGGCCATCGCCTCGTTCGCCAGAACGTTCACGACGACGCAGGCCATGCGACACGAGGCCGATTACAACCCCGTTTCCCAATTTACGCAGCGCCAAGTGAATGACATTATTGACCAGGCAGAGTACGCCATTGACCAATTCATGGCTGCCAGCGAAGACGAAAGGCGGCTATTCGCTGCTTACGTGCTGATGAGGAATCGATTGTGACCGGCCAGCAAAAAGCCGAACTCGCCGCCCTGTTTGCCACCAGCGTCCCTTGTCTCTACAATTCGCCCAACTGATTGGAGGGAAAACATCATGAAGGTTTTGGTGATCTCGGGCGGGCGACATCCCTACGAGGAGTCGACGCCCATCTTGGAAACTTTTCTCACGGGCGCCGGCCACGACGTAACGGTCACCGAGGACGCCTCGCCTCTGGCCGACGGCTCAGCCATGAGCGGCTACGACGCGCTGGTCTTCAACACCCGCCGGGAAAACGTGCCCGATTTCGGCGACTGGACCTTGACTGAATCACAGATGCAGGGCTTGAAGGACTACGTGAGCGGCGGCGGCGGGTTCGTCTGCATCCACATCGCCACCTGTGTGGCGGCGGCCTGGCCCGAGTACCACGACATCACCGGCGGCGGCTGGATTTCCGGCACCAGCTACCACCCGCCTTACGGAGAGTTCACGGTCAACGTCAGCCAGGCGAGCCATCCGGGCGCCTCTGGCATCGCCGATTTCTCGACCAACGACGAGCTCTACATGAACCTGGCGATCAAGGACGGCAACGACGTCTTCATCACCGGCACCGCCGAGGACGGCACCTGGCCCTGGGGGCCGGACCGGAATCCCACCCACATGCCGGGCGGGACCTATCCGCTGGGCTGGACGCGCAAGTACGGGGACGGCAATGTCTACGTGCTGCTGCTGGGCCACGACGGACGCAGCTTTGAGACGCCTGAGTTCCAGAAGCTGGTGCTCAACGGCGTGGACTGGGCCGCGGCGAAAGTAGCCGCCTGATCGCTTCTGGGGAATCGTCAGAATCAGGATTTCCAAGATTTGAGGATTGCTAGGATTGGAGCCGTTCAGCAGCTGAGAACCCCCAATCCTGCTAATCTTTCAATCCCGAAAATCCTGATTCTGACAACCTCACTGCTAGCTGACTCGTTCCGCGTAAGCCTGCCGAGCCCGGTCGATGGCCCGGACCCGGCCGCCCACCAGGTCGTCCTGCCGCTCCTTGGCCCACTGATTGGACGCCTGAGTGCTGAGCACGCTGCCCTGGAAGTGGGGCATCACGTAACGCGCCATGAGCTCGTAGCTGCGCAGCATCTTCTCGCGCGGGGCCCAGTCGATGGTCTGCACCAGGAAGGCGCCGAAGCCGCCGCTCTGCTCGCCCAGCCGCTCGATGGCTTCGATGCAGTCGTCGGGCGTGCCGATGATCCAGCTTCCGGTGTCGGCCATGTGGTCGATTACCTTGTCCAGCGGGCCGTCGAACACCGCCTGGCGTCCGTTGGTTCCCTCGCTGTATTCCCGCAGGTAGCGGCCGGCGCCCATGCGGGCATCGTTCAGGGCTTCCTCGCGGGATTCGGCTAGGTGGCAGGGAAGCACCAGCCGCCAGTCGTCGCGGTTCATGGTGTTTCCGTGCTCGGCCGCCGACTCCTCGGCGATGCTCCAGAGGCCCTGCAGGTCTGACGGCCCGGCGGACGGGTCCCGGGGCACGGTGATGGTCAGGACCGAGCATCCGTGCTTGCCGGCCAGGGTCACGCCGGCCGGTGACTGCACCGACGCCACGGCGGTGTGCATGTACGGTCGCTGGTAGGGGCGGAGCTGGAGCAAGCCTTCCTTCAATTCGAACCAGTCGCTCTTGTAGGTGATGGGCTCCGTCTCGGTGAAAAGGCGCAGGATGATGCCCAGTGACTCGTCCATGCGCTCGCGCTGCAACTCGTGGGGGATGCCCATCATGTAGGCGTCGCCTGGCAGCGCGCCCGGCCCTACGCCGAAGAGCACGCGCCCATAGGTCATGTGGTCCAGCTGGACCATGCGGTTGGCGACCATCAGCGGGTGGTGGTAGGGCAGGCTGACGACGCCGGTGCCCAACTTGATGCGGTTGGTGCGCTGGGCGGCGGCCGCGATGAATACCTCCGGCGACGATATGATCTCCCAGCCGGCGCTATGATGCTCGCCGATCCAGGCCTCGTCAAACCCCAGCTTGTCCAGCCATTCGATCAGCTCCAGGTCGCGTTCCATTGCCAGGGTGGGGTTCTCGCCCACGCGGTGAAACGGGCCGAGGAATATGCCGAATTTCATTCGTTCGGGAAACGCCATTTGGTAACCTCCTCCAATGGCGAATGCGAAAGCGCATTCCGTTACGGATTACAGCGTAAGGGACGACAGACCGCCCCGGATTTGCGCCAATTCTGCGCTTGACGGTAAGCCCTGTCAATCGCGCCGACCCGGCGGACTGCACCGCCATCGTAACCTCGCCAGGGATCAAAGGGTTGTCGCCGGGATCGCAAGGGTATAATCGTCGGCATTCCCGAAATCACGAAACGAGCATTCCTCCGTAGGGTAGAGAGTGAGCGCTTCGTCCGTCTGATTTGGGTCGCCGATGTCCGCCGTTGCCAAGCTTTTCGTATCCATTCCTCGTTTCACCGGGGGGCACCTGTTCGAGGGCACAGCCCGTCCGCCGGCTGTCGTTTGGGCGCCGGCCCTGGCAGTTGCGGCGTTGCTGCTGCTCGCCCCGGTCTACCTCGCGCTGCGCACGGTGGGCGCGGGGGAAGATGCCGTTGACCTGATCTTCCGAACGCGGACCTTGTGGGTGGTCGCCCGTACCGTCGCGCTCATGGCGACCGTGATGGTAGGCTGCATCATCATTGCCGCTCCCCTGGCGTGGCTCACCGTGCGCACGGATCTACCTTGGCGGGGATTCTGGCGCGTAGCAACCATGTTGCCGCTGGCGTTGCCGTCGTACATTGTGGGGTTCACAATAGCGGTGGGACTGGGTCCTCGCGGCATCCTCCAAGGATGGCTGGAGGCGGGTTTCGGCGTGGAGCGCATCCCCAGCATCTACGGTTTCCCCGGCGCGGCCTTCACGTTGATCGTCCTCAGCTTCCCCTACGTGCTGCTGCCGGTGCGCGCGGCGTTGTGGAACATGGACGTCTCCCTGGAGGAGTCAGCAAGGGTGCTGGGCCGCGACCGCTGGCAAACCTTCCGCAGCGTCACGCTACCCATGCTAAGGCCGGCCATTCTGGCCGGCGGGCTGCTGACCGCGCTCTACGCCTTGAGCGACTTTGGCGCGGTTGCCATCATGCGCTATGAGACCTTCACGTGGAGCATCTTCATCCAGTACGGCGCGGCGCTGAACCGCACGCTGGCCGCCGCCTGGTCGCTGGCGCTCATCGTGCTGGCGCTGGCGGTGGTCTGGGGCGAAAACACCGCCCGCAATGCCATGGGCGGCCGGTATTACCGCAGCCGTGGGGGCGCGACCCGACTGCCTGATCTGGTGCCCCTGGGTCGCTGGCGCTGGCCGGCTGTGGCGTATTGCGGCGCCGTGCTGGCGGTATCCGTCGGTATGCCGGTGGTGGTACTGGTCTACTGGACCGCGCGCGGCGTGGCCGCCGGCGAACCGCTGTTGCTGCTGTGGCGGGCGGCGGCAAACTCCGTGGGAGTGTCCGCCCTGGCTGCAGTGCTTACGGTGCTGTGCGCCGCGCCCATCGCCGTGTTGGCGGTGCGCTATCCCGGTCTGTTCAGCCGGTGGCTGGAGCGCATGGGTTTTGTCGGCTTCGCCCTGCCCGGCATCGTCATCGCCCTGGGTCTGGTGTACTTCGGGGCAAATTACGCTACGTGGCTCTATCAGTCGCTGGCGATACTGGCCGTGGCCTACGTGACGCTGTTCCTGCCGGCGGCCGTGGGCTCGCTGAGAACGTCGCTGCTGCAGGTGCGACCCGAGTTCGAGGACGCCGCCCGCAGCCTGGGACGGCGTCCCCTGTCGGTGCTGTTGACTGTGACCCTCCCCCTGGTCCGCCCCGGCATCCTCACAGGAGCGGCCCTGGTGTTCCTCCTGACCATGAAGGAACTGCCGGCGACGCTTATCCTCAGCCCCATCGGTTTCACCACCCTGGCGTCGTCCATTTGGGCGGCCTCGCAGGAGGCGTTTTTCGCGCAGGCGGCGGCGCCGGCGTTGCTGCTGGTGGCGGTCTCTTCCATTCCGCTGGCGCTAATCACCATGCGAGAGGAGCGTCGCCAGGACTGACGTTCCCGGCGTCAGAACCAGTTGGCCTTGTCCACCACGTTGCGCAGTTCCCGGCCCTCGTTGAAGCGCTTGCAGTTGTCGATGAACAGCTCGGTGCGACGGTCGTCCAGGTAGGGGCCGTTGCCCGCCACGTGGGGCGTGATGAGCACACCGGGCATGGTCCACAGGGGATGGCCGGCCGGCAGGGGCTCGATCTGAAAGACGTCCAGGCCGGCGCCGGCCAGTTCCCCGGCGCGCAGCGCGTCCACCAGGTCGTCCAGAATCACCGTGGCTCCCCGGCCGATGTTGATGAAGAACCCAGTGTTTTTCATGGCTCGAAACTGCTCGGACCGGAACATGCTCTGGGTTTCCGGCGTTTCCGGCACGGTGACGACCACAAAGTCGGCCCGGGGCAGAACATCCAGCAGGTGGTCCGGCCGGTGCAGTTCCGCGACGCCGGCGGAGGGAGCCGGCAGCCGGGGGTCCACGCCAAGCACGGTCATGCCGAACTCGGCGCACAGCCGTGCGGTCTCACCGCCGATGCCGCCTACGCCCACGATTGCCACCGTGGCCTCCGGCAGGTAGATGGTCGGGTAGCCCTGTTGCCAATCGCCTGCCACCTGCTGGGGGATGTACACCTGCAACCCCCGGGCAAAGGCAAGAAGTAGAGACATGATGTGGGCGCTGATGTGGTCGTTGTAAATCTCTCGCGTGTTGGTGACCACCACGTCGCTGGCGATCAACGATGGGTGGTAGTAGCCGGCGCGGGGCCCGGCCTGGGGGCACGCGATCCACTTGAGATTTTCCGCCCGCTCCAGCAATTCGGGCATGATGTCGCCGAAGGCAGCGTCGGCGTCGCCGATGACCTCCATCGCCTCGCCCACCGTCGGGCACAGGTGGACGTCGATATCCGGAATTTCCTCCTGGAGCCTCTGCGGCCAGTGCTCCTGGTAGTTGGGCGGGCAGATAACGAGCTTGAATCCCATCGCAGCGCTCCTTCGGACACGGTTCGGATGCGACATTCTAGGCATATCTCGGGACAACGCAACGTCGAGTCTAACCTGTCGGCACGTCGCCGAGTTCGAAATTACCGTTACCCCGGAGGTTTGTAGTACAGTACGCTCAACAAACGTCCTCGACTTCCTCTTTGATGTGTTGGAACGATTGGGGCTGAAATCTGGCGAACGTCCGATGCAGGGCGAAGTACCCTGTCGTTGGGTAGTCCGCAACTGAAAAGGAATACGACATGAGCACAAATCGAAAACCGGTGGCCGTGGTCATCGGCGCGACATCCAAGTGGCAGTCTGACGGGCGCAACACGCAATTGATTCATGGCGGGGAAATCGACGACAGCGACCTGCCCGTCGGCGTCCGCTGGGGCGTGGGCGGAGCCGTCGCCCAGAAGTTCGCCCAGGAAGGGTTTCTCACGGTGCTGACCACCCGCAACGCGCCCAACGCCGCGCCATTGCAGGCCGCCATCAACGAGCAGGGCGGCGACAGCACGATCGTAGAACTCGACCTGTCGATTCCCGAATCCATCTCCAGCGCGTTCGCGCAGATCCGGGAAGAGGCCGGCGACCCGGACGTCCTGGTTTACAACGCGGGTTACATCGACGGACGCGACCTTCCGCCGGAAATGGAACTGCTGGAAAATACGCCCAACGAGGTGTTCGAGACCGCCCAGCACATCTCCAGCAGCGGGCCATTCCTGGTCGCCAAGGAAGTGCTGCCCGCTATGCGCGAGCGCGGCGAGGGCACCATCCTGATCTCCAACAACCCGTCGTCGCTGCGGGGAAGGAAGCGGTACACCGGCCAGTCGCTTTATTATCCCCGGGTCATGATGCGCACGCTGGCGCAGGTGCTGACCGAGGAATACTCCGAGTTCGGCGTCCACGTGGCCAACGTCATCATTGACGGGACCATCGACTCACCGGGTACGCGTGCCACAGACCGCGCGCAGCAGAACCCGGAACTGCTGATCAACCCCGTCAAGATCGCGGAGGCGTTCTACTACCTTTACACCCAGGACAAGTCCTGCTGGACCCATGAGCTCCAGCTCACCCCGTATACGGTCAAGCCGGCATTCTAGGGCCGCCTCAGCACAGACACTTTGGACCTGGATCAACTGCAAGGAGCAATCGAATGGATGTGGGAATGATGATGATCTTCTCCAGCTACGGCTGGGATGAAGGCTCGGACGGCCAGATGTGGAAGGAAGAACTGCGCCTGGCCGAGATGGCGGCGGACGAAGGGTTCGAGTGCCTCTGGTCGGCGGAGCACCATTTCAACGATTACTCCTTCGTGCCGGACAACATCCAGCTGATGACCCACATCGCGGCCAAGCATCCCAACATCGACGTTGGGACCGCGGCGGTGATCCTCCCCTGGCACAACCCCCTGCGCGTCGCTGAAAACGCCGCTGTGCTCGACCTGCTGAGTGGTGGTAGGCTGCGCCTGGGTTTCGGGCGAGGACTGGCGCGCCGGGAGTTTGCGGCCTTTGGCATGAACATGGACGAGTCCCGGGAGCGTTTCGACGAGGCCGCGCCCATGATCGTCGACGCCCTGAAGACCGGTTTCATCGAGGGCGATGGAAAGTTTTACCCCCAGGAACGGACCGAAATCCGCCCGCGTCCGCAGCATTCATTCGACGGTCGTATCTATGCCGTGGCCGCCAGCGACGAATCGGTGCTGTCCGCCGCCAAGCTGGGGGCGCATATCATCATGTTCGCTGACCGCCCCTGGGAAATGCGGATGCCAGGCATCGAGCGCGGACGGGCGCTGCACCGGGAATTTCACGGGACCGAGCCGCCGGCGCTGATGCTCTCAGAGTTCGTCGTCTGCGGAACAGATCTGGATCAGTGTGAAGAAGAAGCGCGAAAGTATCAGGGCAAATTTGTGGAGAGCAACTTCTATCACTACGAATTCCTGGGCGACCACTTCGCGTCGGTGAAAGGCTACGATGCATATCAGCAGAAAGCTGAGATCGCTCGTTCCGCCGGGCTCGAAGGGGCAGTCGAGGGCTTCATGAAGGCAGCCAGTTGGGGCACACCCGACAAGATCCTGCGCGGGCTCGAAGACCGGCGCGCCCTGCTCGGCGATTTCGAACTGAACGTCGCCTTCCGCTTCGGCGGCACGCCCATGGACGTTGCCGAGCGGGGCCTGAAACTCTTTGCCAAAGAGGTGCTGCCCGTACTGAAGTCCTGGTAACGGAGCAACCTGGCGGCGCGGGGCAGCAGTTTGCGCCTCGGCGGATCATCCGCCGGGGCTCATCATTCCGTGGACCAGGGACGGGATCGCGCCATTTCCCGGACACCTTGGGCCGTGGTGATCGGGGCGAGGCAACTCTCGCCCATGCACACGTAGAGAGCGGCGTCACGACGCGCCGGGAACCCCAGATCGCGTATGCGCTCAGCATCCCGCTCGATGTCCAGCGGCAGCACTACCTTGTGCGGCGCATGGATCCGCAACGCCGCCTGGTGCAGCGGCCGGTATGACGGGTCGGTCGCATCGCCCACCAGCGCCATGCTGACCGGCCCGTGCGTCAACAGGCTCTTGGCCCGTCCCCAAGCCGATCCCGCCGGCAGGAACAGGGCTTCCTCGTCCTCTTCCATCCGGCGCGAGGCGTGGTCGCCCAGGTAGCTGCTGCCGGGAACCACCGGCTCGAAGATCTTGAGCGCGGCCGTAGCCTGCTCTGCATACCTCTCTTCGCCGGTCAGTCGCGACAAGACCAAAAGCGCTTCGGCCCAGCAGCTGTTATCCAACACCGGCTGCTCTCGCCGCAGGAAGCCGGCCTCAAAAGATTCTGGCACTGCTGTGTCGTAGCAACCGCCCTCGGGTGTGCCGAAAATGCGCTGCGCGGTTGCGGCGACCTCCTCTGCCCGGCTCAGGTACTCCGGCCGGCCGGTGGACTGGTAGCGTGCCAACCACGCCCGCAGGAAATACGCCTGGTCGATGAGGGTGGATGCGATGCCGACGGTCTCTCCGGCGCGGCGGCTCAGGCCGGCATCGGCGCTCCAGCTTCCCCGCCACAACGTGTCCAGGATGTCGGCTCCCAGTCGGCCATGGGACGCGCGGTTCAATACGTCGCCAGCCTGGATCAGGGCCAGGGCGGCCAGGGCGTTCCATCCGGCATAAAGAGTGTGGTCAACCGGCGGTGGGTTGCTTGCGTCCCGGTCTTTCCATGAACTTTGGTAGAAGGGCTCGTCGGCGTCCTGGCTGGCGTAAAATAGCCTGTCATCCGAGTCGAACAGCGTGGTAAGCAGGTATTCGAGAATCCCGTCGACGGCGGTCCGGTAGATTGCCTTGCGGGTGATCTGGAACGCTTCCAGGTAGGCCATCGCCAGGTTGGCGTTGGTGACCAGCATCTTCTCGTAGTGCGGCACCTTCCAGTCCCGGCTCACCGCGTATCGGAAGAACCCCTGATCCTTGCGGTCGTAGATGCCGTGCCACATGCCTTGCAGCGTGGATTCGACCATTGCCAGCAGGGTGCGGTCTCCGGTGAGTTCGTAGCGGGCGAGGAAGAACCGTAGCGCTTCCCACGGGGGCTGCTTGGGTTCCAGCCCGAAGCCTCCGAACTCTTCGTCATGGAGATTCTGCAATCGACCCAGAACGGCGTCGACGGAGCCGACGCTCCCGCTGGCACTTGAAGACCCGTTCATGGTTTCCGGCCGGGAGGCTTTCGCGACAAACTCGCCGCTGGAGATCTGCTCCAGCACGGCGGCCATCTCGTCCGCCGGAGTGTAGGGCAATCCGGCCAGTAACTCCCCGTCCGGGGTCAGAAAGGCCACCGAGGGATAGGTGCCCTGGTTGTACCGCAACGATATGTCCGGCCGCCGGTCGACGTCCACCCGCACCGGGATAAACCGGGAGTTCGCAAGATCGATCACCCGCGGGTCGGAATAGGCGGTCTCGTCCATCACGTGGCACCAGTGGCACCAGGTGGCTCCGAGAGTGAGCAGCACTGGCTTGTCCTCTGACCGGGAAGCGGCAAATGCGTCCTCGCTCCAGTCGCGCCAGGCGATGCCCTCGGCGCCGTGAGACTGGCTCATCTGTTTTCCTCCCGGCCTGGGTCCAGCGTACTTTGGTCAGGGATTGACGGCTACTGCTTCAGGTGCCGGTCGTAGAACAGGAGCACCCGGTGCCACATATCCTGGGCCGGCGCGGCGCGGTAGCTGGGCCGGTAGTCGGCAAAAAACGCGTGGCCGGCATTGTTGTACATCACCCACTCGTAGGTCTTGCCGTGCTGATCCAGCAACGCTTTCATCTGCTCCGCCTGTTCCGCCGTGGGGTTCTCGTCTTCCACGCCGAATAATGCCAGCAGGGGGCAGGCCAGATCGGGGACCATGTCCATGGGCTGCACCGGCCGCAGTTCGGTAGGCTCGTGGACGATGTGGCCGCCGGCCGAGTCCACCGCCGCGTCGATGTTGGCGCTGGTGCAGGCCATCATCAGGGTGTAACGGCCTCCGGAGCAGAAGCCAATGATCCCGACCCTGCCGTTGCAATCCGCCTGCGACTTGAGGAACAGCGCTGCTCCTTCCAGATCATCCATGGCGCGGGCGTCCGGCGAGGCGAAAAGCGTGGCCAGCACGTTTTCCGGCTCGGGGGTGCCCTCCCGGGTGTAGAGGTCCGGGGCGATTGCCAGGTAGCCCTGTCCGGCGAAGCGCACCGCGATGTCCTTGTGGTGGTCCATAAGCCCCATGCCTTCCATGGTGACGATGACGCCGGGGTACGATCCGGCGCCGGACGGGCGGCTGTAGAAGGCATCGATTGTCGTGCCGTCGCGACTGGTGTACTGGATCGTGCCGGTTTCGAGTTCCTGTCCAACGAGTACCATCATCAACCTCCGCCAGTGTATATGTCTGATCTTCCGCTCGTACTGAGCCTGTCGAAGGACGCCCTCATGGTTCGACGAGCTCACCATGAGCGGGACGGAAATCCAATTTCAAAAGGCCCTGTGGGTGCAGCGCAATTGTCTTGATTTGGACCGCGCGGGTGACTAGCCGGCGTCGCCCAGCAGGGCCAGCTTTTCCTGGAATAGTTCGATGGCCTTTTCTTCCGGCACGCCCATGAAGAACCGCATGTTCTGCACGTACTCCAGCACCTCGCGGGGCAGCATGAGCAGGTCGTTGCGCGGCCCCGTCGACTTGTAGAGGTTGTTCATCCAGTCTTCCTGGCCGACGAACAGGGCGTCCTGTACGACAACAAAGTCCTGCCTTTCCATGTCGCTGCGGGCCAGCCACTTGCTGAACACGAAGGGCAGCCCGGTCCATTGGGCCCACTCCTCGCCCAGGTCATACCGCTCGGAGTATCCGCGCACTGCCCTGCGACCCCGGAGACCCTGGTTGCCGGTAAGGAACACTGCATCATGTTCGTCATCACGACCCACGAACGTCGTGCCGTCGACCCCGTGCTTCTGGGAGAGCAGAACGCGTAGCAACTCCAAGGCCGTGGGATCAGGGTCATCCACCGCGATGAGCCGCCCGCTCAAATCGTCCACGGGAGAGTTGGAGAGCAGCACGCACGATGGCGCCCGGGTCACTGATGCTACGCAGAAGCCGGAGATCGTCGATGCCTGGTTCGACAAGCGGTCGATATCCAGCAGAGACACCGGCCCAGCGTCCACTTCACCCCGTTCCAGAGCGCCTGCGACCTCGTTGGGTTCCATGTCCGCCAGGATAATTCCCCGACGTTCCATGTCAAAGTAGAAGGCTTCGCACTCCAGGTTTGGTATGTGGGCTACGGTGATAGGCATGGTTCGGGCCGCCTCCTGGAATCGAATTGACGTACCTAAATCCTATTATCACGTGACGGGGCCTCCGTCCAGAGCCGGCCCGCCGGTGAACCCGGCGGCGTCCGGCCGGAGCGGAGGCCCCAGCTTTGTCCGGTGCGGTCAGGTCTTACAGACGCGGTCCCATGAACATGAGGTCCTGCTTCTGGAACACCTGGATGCGGTTGCGCGGACCCTCGCAGACGAACACCCGGTTGTGCTCGTCCACTGCGACGCCGGTGGGCGCCCAGAAGTCCCGCTCGCGCTCGAGGCCGGGAGCCCGGTCGCGCTCGCCCCACATCTCGGGGTTGGCGTCGAGCTTGTCCTTGCCCCACTTGGAGACGGTGGCCTCTCCGGTCTTCAACCCGCAGAAGTTGCCATCCGGGTCGAAGTACTGTAGTCGGTCGTTCAACCAGTCGGCAACGTAGATGATGCCGTCCTTGTCAACGGCCACGTCGGCGGGTCGATTGAACTCGCCGTCGCCGGATCCCGAGGAGCCGATCTTCATCAAGAAGTCGCCGGACGGGCTGAACTTCTGGATGCGGTCGTTGCGCCAGTCGGCGATGTAGATGTTCCCCTGGCTGTCGATGTCGATGCCCCAGGGCTGGTCGAACTCGCCGTCGCCGGAGCCGTGGCTCCCGAACTTCATCAGGAACTGGCCGTCGGGAGTGAACTTCTGGACGCGGTGGTTGTTGCCGTCCACGACCCAGACGTTGTCGTCGGCGTCGATGGCCAACCCGGAGGGTCGGTCCAGCTGACCGTCGCCGCTGCCGATGCTCTCCTCCCACTTGCTGATGTACTCGCCATCGCGGGTGAACTTGGAGATGCGGTGGAGCCACTCGTCGGAGACGTACACAGTGCCGTCGCTGGCAATGGCCACGTTGACCGGCCAGACCAGGGAGCCGTCCTCGAAGTTGTACTCGTGGGGCCCTTGCTGGGGCACGCCGCGCGCGAAGGCGTTGACGTATTCCTCGTCAACGGTGCAGACCGTGACGCGGGTGCCCTCGGGTCGGTATTCGGAGGACCGGCACAGGACGTACATCAGGTCGTCCTCGCCCCGGGCCATGTGAATCGGATAGGTGAAACCCGGGCCGAACTGCTCGCCGCGGCCAATGGTGTGGCTGTACTGCAGCTGGACCTGGGAAAACCTTTGAGCTGTAACCATAATCGCCTCCCTGCGCCGGCTAAACGATGTCCATCTGCTCGAAGGAGCCGTTCACGATGTGCTGGGCATCCAGCCCCATCCACTTCTCCAGCAGCGTGGAGTACAGGCCGCGGAAGTCGTTGTTGAAGTGGAGGTCACCCTCGAGGAGCTGGTTCTCTTCCAGGGACGGGTACTCTCCGTAGAGGCCGCCCTTGACCTGCTCGCCCACCACGAAGGCCACGCCGCCGGAACCGTGGTCGGTGCCGGAGCCGTTGTCGTGGACACGGCGGCCGAACTCGGTGAAGACCAGCAGCACGACGTTGTCGCCAGCGTTGTGCTCTTTCAGGTCGTCATAGAAGTCGGCGACCGCGTGGGAGGTCTCGGTCCACAGGCGAGTGTGGTTGGCCAGCTCGCCGGCGTGGGTGTCGAAGCTGTTGTACGGCGCGGTGGTGTAGAGCACCCGGGTGCCGAAGCCGGCCAGGTGCGTCTGCGCGATGTTGCGCATGTACTGGGCGACGGTGTCGTTCCCGTATTCCACCGAGGAGGAATACATGGCGGGAGCGGTGCTCAGGATGTCGGCGCCTTCCAGGGCGTCCAGGCCGGTCTGGGCGAAGTAGTCCAGCACCGGGCCCTGCCCCAGCATGGGCGAGTAAACCCGTGAGAACACGTCCAGCGCCTTGGTCCGCTGCTCTTCGATCTCGATCCCGGTGAGCACGCCGTAAGTCTCCAGGTTGCCCACCGAAGCCACGGGGACGCCCGGGGCCACCAGCGAGCGCGGGAGGCCGCGGCCGAAGTTGACGCCGGTCAGCACGTTTTCCTTCCCGGGGTCCAGGTCGCGCACGGCGCGGCCCAGCCAGCCCTCGTCTCCAACCTTGTCCGGCTCACAGGTGTGCCAGATGTCCATGGAGCGGAAGTGGGAGCGGCTCGGGTTGGGATACCCCACGCCCTGGATGACGGCGACCTTGCCCTCGTCGTACAGCCGCTTCATGGGCCCCATGGCCGGGTTGAAGCCGATGCGGTCGTTGATGGGCAGTACCTGGTCGACAGGTATCCGCACGTTGGGCCGGTTGTCCAGGTACAGCGGATCGCCGTAAGGGACGATGGTGTTCAGGGCATCGTTACCCCCCGACAACTGGAGGACCACCAGCACCGGATCTTTCTTGGTGGATGTCATATCATTCCCCCTTTTGGTTACTCGAACAGGTACTCGGTGGTCGCCACGATGGACTGCAGCATCTGGCCGACCCGCTGCCCGAACTCGTCGGTGCCGGTCCGCAGCTCGCCTTCGCTGTCAGCCAGCGCAACCAGCTCGTTGCGCGTGACGTCGGCCAGCTCGTAGTGGCCCAGCAGCTGCAGGCAGCCGTCCACCAGCTGCTCCGACGAAATGGTATCGCCCTGGGAGCCCAGCCGGTTGATGATGGCCTGCACGCCCCGGTGGGAAGTGTCGCCCACGGCGTCGGCGGTGAAGTTGATCCGCTCGACCAGGGTGCCGCTGTCGATCCACTCGCGACCGGTGTGCCAGCCCTCCACGGTGGGCGGGTTGAGCAGGTCCTGGCCCATGTAGCGGATGGTCAGGGTCATGGCGTTCAGACCGGGCCTGGGCATGTCGAAATCGCCAACCAGGCGCATGGTGCTGACCACGGTCTCGGTGGGGCTCTTCACCTTCTCGAACCGGGCGTTCTTGAAGAAGTCGGAGTTGAACAGCACGCGCAGCATCGACCGGATGTCGTAGCCGGAGCGGAAGTACTCGTCCTCGAGCATCTTGATGGCTTCCGGATCCCGCGGCGGCGTGTTCTGCCAGGCGGGAACCTGGGGCTCGTCGGCGACGAAGAAGTTGTACATGTGCCGGGCGACGAACCGGGCCGCGGCGGGCTGCCGGGCGACGATCCGCACGATGTCCTCACCGTTGAAGTTCCCCGTCTCGCCCAGGAACGTCTTTTCGGTGTAGTCGTGGTCGGACGGGTCATAGATGAACGCGGCCTCGTACTTGCCGTACGGGTAGCGCGGGATGGAGTTGGTCACGGTCCAGCCGGTGAAGGCGCGGGCGGCTTCCTTGACGTCGTCCTCGGAGTAGTTGGCGTTGCCGTCCATGCCGACGCCCAGGGAGAAGAGTTCCAGCAGCTCGCGGCCCCAGTTCTCGTTGATGGCGTCCTTGTGGCTCATGCAGTTGTCCAGATAGAACACCATGGCCGGGTCCATGGACAGGCCCATGAGCAGTTCCTCAAAGTTGCCGAACCCCAGGGTGCGGAACATGTCGAGCTCGATATTCTGCTGCTTGGGGTACTCGCACTTGGCGTGGCCCGTGCAGAAGATGTGGTGCCAGAACAGGGCGATCTTCTCTTCAAGCGGCCGCTTGGTGTTGATCATCCGGTAGGTCCACTCTTCCTGCTGACCCTCGAGACCGGCCTTGGAAACCCACTGGGGCTGATAGCGCATCAGGATGTCGTCCTGAATGGCTGGCTGGGATTCCGGATTCAGCAGCTCTTCGACCGTGGCCTCGTAGCCTTGCGCGGCGCGTGCCTCCAGCTCCTCATACGTTGCACCAAACCCGGCGCGGCGCATGAGGTGCGCCATCAAAGCAATGTCCTTTTCTGCCATTCTGTTACCTCCTGGATACGCATATTCGCCGTGTTTGACTGCCAATATCCCGGCAGTGAGTTTTCTTACCGGGAATGACGGCGGCGCGTGCCGGGACGGCCGTTCCTTTGAGCACACGACGGCGGTTGGCAGCAATTCGTTAATTTACGCGCCATGCTAGCCCGAATGGCTCAATTCGTCAATGTTTTCTATCGTGGATCTACGTATGTAAGGGCCGCGCCCCGATGTTCTAAAAATGAGAGATTGTCAACGCGGGTTCCGTTGCCTGTCGTCGACCCGGACACGCCCTGCCTCCGACCCAACGCCGCAGGCCCATGACTCGGGCGTTGGCACACTGCGCATTAGTATGAATTACAATGACCCGGTGGTTAGTGTATTGCGCACCGCGTCGCTCGCCTGGCGAGTTGGACAGCAGCCGAAGTCCCCTTCTTCGGTACAATAGGCCGGCGAGGTCCAACCGTGCTAGAAACCCAGACCACCCGGGGCCGGGCCGCATCCTACGCGGTGCGGATACTGAGCCCGTGGCGCTCGTTTAACTTCCGATGGTATTGGACCGGTTCCGCGACGCAGGCGCTCTCCCAGGGAGCGCAAATGCTTGTGCTGAGCTGGCTGGTGCTGGAAGTCAGCGGATCGAGCACCCAGGTAGGCTTGGTGCTCTTCCTCTACGGCTTGCCCAACGTCGGCCTGCTCATGGTCGGCGGCGTGATCGCCGACCGTGTCGACCGGAAACGATTGCTGATCACGATCCAGCTAGCGGTCGGGGCGTCTATCTCCGCGCTGGCAGCATTGTCGCTGGCCGGCGTTATCGCGGTATGGCACGTATACGTAGCGGCGGCGCTGTTGGGCTCGTTGCAGGCGTTGAACCAGCCGGCGCGGGTGGCAATGGTGGCGGACCTGGTGGACCAGCGCACGCTGCTGGACGCAGTGGCTCATTTCAACGCCGCCGTACATATCGGCAGGATCGTGGGACCGCCATTGGTGGGGGCGATTATTGACCACTGGAGCATCAGCGCGGCGCTGCTGGCGAACGTCGCGTGCTACGTGATCAGCGTGGTGTGCGTGGCAAGAATCCGGCCCGAACCACGGGAGTCGAGACCGGCAACCCAGCCAATACTGCGGAACTTCACCGACGGAATGGTCCAGATCTGGCGTTCGCCGGTGCTGCTAACCGTTCTCGTGCTGGCCTGCGCGTGGGGCGGCTTCGGCATGAGCCATCTGGCGGTGATCCCGCCTTTCGCCAAAGAACACCTGGGCACCGAAGCTTCGGGAGCCGGTCTGCTGTTGCTGGCCTCCGGCGTCGGTTCTTTGGCGGGAAACTTGCTTATTACATTCATGCATCGGGCGTGGCTGTATCGCTGGCTGCTGGTCTGCCTGGTTTCTTTCTGCGCCTGCCTGACGCTGTTCGCGTGGTCGGACTGGTTCTGGGTGTCGTGGTCGCTGTTCCTGTTGGTGGGGGTGCTGAGCCTGGGAACCGTGTGGCCTCTGGCCACCACCATCCTGCAGATGTCGGCACCCGGAGAGATACGCGGGCGGGTTATGGGGGTGCTCCACTTTACGCCGGGCTTCCACAATCTGGGAGCGCTGCCGCTGGCCGCGGCCGCCGGCTGGATGGGCTGGTCTACCGCCATCGGGATAGCGGCCGGGCTGTGCCTGCTGGTCACGCTGTGGTTTGGGCTGGGCCGGTCGGCGGGTCGGCAACTCGCTTCGACGCCGACCGGGTAAGAACGCGGCCGCTCAATCGGTTCGGGCTGTTGATTGACCAGCGGCTATCACCTTGGACTGACGGTTAGTCGTTCCCGCCGCCAGCGCCGGCCGCGGCCGCCACCGGGCGGGCCGTACCCCGGAAGTAGATGTCGCGCCAGAAGCCGCTGGCGATGACCGTCCCCAGGACCACCAGGGTGAACGCCGCTCCCGCCACGGCCATCACGTTGCCCGCGTTCCAGAAGTCGGCCAGCCGGCCATATAGCAGGTTGGCGAAGGCCATGCTGCCGCCGATGTGCATGGAGTAGGCCGAGGAGACCCGTCCGCGTATCTCGTCCGGCACCACCGACTGGATGATGGTGTGGGTGATGGTCATGAACCCGGAGGTGCCCAACCCCATCATCACCGCTGCAATTACGGAGATGCCGGTTTGGGAAGACAGTCCCATGCCGATGGGCGTCAGGCTGCTGGTGAATCCCAGCAGCAGGAACACCCTCCCGCGCGTCATGTGGTTCACGATGCCGCCCACGAACAGCGAGGAGAACAGGGAGCCGACCCCCAGGGCGGCCATCAGCGCGTAGACGTCGTTCTCGTTGAACGTGATGCCATCCGGAGAGAGTTTCTCCAGCGCCAGGGGCGGCAGCATCGACTCGAACGACATCACCAGCACGCAGTGGGCCAGCGCGATCATCAGGATGCCAAAGACCAGCGGCGTGCTGTAGATATAGGCGAAGCCTGCGGCGACGTTGGCCCAGAATCCACGCCGGCGGTCGATGCGCCCGGTCGAAACCATCTGGATGTTCAGCGCCGAGCCGAGGGCGACCAGGTAGAAGGCCGCGCACGCCCAGAACACGATTGCCGAGGAGCCCAGGGTCAGCACCAGGTTCTGGAGCGAGAAAGAGAAACCGCCAGACCCGAAAATGGCGCTGCTGCCCACGGTGGCCGAAATGCCCAGCAGGATGGCGGGTCCCACGGCGCGGGAGCCCTGCTGCATGGCCTGGTTCAGGGCGACGGCGTTGGGCAGGCGATCCCGGTCCACCAGGTTCGGCGTCAACGATTGAGCGGCGGTCATCTGCGTCGAGCGCAGCGTTCCGTTGACCACGGCCAGCAGTACCACGTACCACGGATTGGTCACGCCGGACATCACCAGCAGGGCCATCACGGACGCCTGCACAATCTGGAGGATGTACACCCGCTGGAGCAGCGTCTTGCGGGTCATCTTGTCGGCCAGGTAGCCGATGAACGGTGTGGCGAAGAAGCGCGGCGACATGGCCGCGAAGGTGATCAGCCCGACCCACAGCCCTTGCGTGCCCTGCAACTCGGGAATGCTGTAGACCCAGGCGCCCCGAGCCACGATCAGCGCCCACGCGCCGCTGCTGCTGCACAGCGTGGACAGGGCGAGGAAGCGGAAGTCTCGAAAAACCAGCGCCGCAAGGAACCGGTGCGCCCTCTGGGCGAAGAAGTTGGGCTGCGGTGCTGGGGGTGTGGTCATGTAGCGTTCCTTGCTGCGCCAGTCAGTGCGTGGGGCGCTGGCGCATTCTAACGCAATATGTCCTTTGGAAATCGTCAGAATCAGGATGGTCAGGATTTTAGGATTGACAGGATCAAAACTGTTTCAAGAAGAAAATTCTCAATCCTGCCAATCCATAAATCGGCAAATCCTGATTCTGACTAACGGATCAGTTGGGCACCCACACGACCGCGCCCACCTCGGTGAACTCCCGGTTCATCTTGACCCAGGAGTCGCCGGCGTCATCGCTGGAGTACAGCTCGCCCATCAGGCTGGAGGCCACCACGAAATCGGGATCCGCAGGATGAGTGGCGAACTGCCAGATGTTGGAGTTGGGTTCTACCGGCAGCGGACGCCGCTCCCAGGTTTGGCCGGCGTCCGTCGAGCGCTGGATTGCGCCAGCGCCGCCGATGGCCGTGTCGCCGACGCCGGCGAAGATGACGCTGGGGTTGTCCGGCTTGACGGCGATACCGCGGCTGTAGGGGAGGACAAACTGGTCGGTGGTCACCACCGAATGCCAGCTTTCGCCCATATCCGTGGTCGCGTAGATTTCCCGTGGAGTGCTGGCCAGAACCCGGTTGGGCTCGCCCAGCCCAATGGCCATGCCGTGGATGTCCGGGTGGACGCCGCCCTCAACGTGGGTCCAGGTGTCCCCGCTGTCTAGGCTGCGGTAAACGCCGTCCACTTCAACGCCGGCCCAGACGGTGCGGTGATCCTTGGGGTCCACCATCAGCATGGTCACCATGGGCGGCCCGATGTGGCACTCCTGCGCCATCTGCACGGACAGCTTGGTCCAGCTGTCGCCGCCATCGCGGGACCGGAAGAGCGCCGCCGGCTTGATCCCGACGAAAATGGTATTAGTGTCCTCCGGATCGATGGCGATGGACCAGATGGGCACGCCGTCCATGGGCGACCAGAGCTTCTCCCACGACGCTCCCTTGTCCTCGCTTCGGTAGATGCCGTTGTCTGCGCCGGCCAGGATTCGGCTGGGGTTGTCCGGATACACCGCCATGGCCCGCACCTGGCTGCCCAGCGGGAACGGGTCGCGGATCCGGGTCCAGTTTTCGCCCCCGTCGGGGCTGTGCCAAACGCCGCCGCCGAAACCGGTGGCGCCCACGCAGATGTTGTAGTTCTTGCTCATAGCGATTGCCTCCTCGTCAAGCCCTTCATACCGGCGCAAGCCGGTATCCAGAAATTTTGCCTCGTTGACGTTGACCGATTGGTAGATTTCTGGATTCCTGCCTGTGCAGGAATGACGGTTGTCTGGGTCGCCGCGATGCTATCCCGGCAGTTCGGTGATAGAAATCCAGCCCGGCCCTTCGCCCAGCGGATGCGTCCCCACACGGGACAGCTCGCCGGTATCCCCGACGCCGAAGATCGCCATCTGACCCGAGTCCTGCCCCGCGGAGTACGCGAACCTGTCCTGCAGATCCAGGCACAAAGCGTTGGGTCTCGGCTCGGACGGCACTATGCCGTTGGACGTGAGCGCTCCCGTTGCTGCGTCCACCGTGTAGCAGGCGATGCTGTCGTGGCCCCGGTTGGGCGCGTACAGGAACCGGCCCGAGGACGTGATCTGTATCTGCGAGCAGGTGTTGCGCTCACTGAAACCTTCCGGCGGGAGCGTGGTTACGGTCTGGAACAGCGATAACGTGCCGACCGAGGTGTCCAGGTTGTACGCGCTGACGCTGCAACCCTGCTCGTTGGAGAAGTAGAGCACGTCCAGCGAGGGATGGAAGCAGAAATGGCGCGGCCCCAGGAACTCCTCCGGGTCTACGGTGGCCGGCGAGTTCGGCGTGATGTGGCCCGTGTTCTCATCGAACCGGAACTGCCAGATCGAGTTGGGGCCGTTGCCGGCGATGTGGGGCACAAAGGCGTAGGCGTTGGTCGGATCGGTCTGCATGGCATGGGCGCCGGTGGCCGTTTCCAGCGATACGACGGGGTCGCCGCCCACCGAGCCGTCATCGCCGATGGGATGCACCGCAACGCGCGCGCCCTGGTAGTATGATGACAGCACAAAGCGGCCCCGCCGGTCGGTTGCCACGTAGACGGGCCAGGCGTCCAGCGGGACGGACCCGTTCTGCGTCAGGCCTCCGCTGGTCTGATCGATCTCAAAGCTCACCAGCTGGGTGATCTCCCGGCAGCCCACGTACAGGAACCTACGGTCTGGGCTGATGGCCATGGTGAACGGGCCGCCGTCAACGGCCACGTCATTTTGCAGGGTCATCCCTCCGGCATCGGGGTCGATGGTGAAGACCGAGATCTTGTTGTCGCCCTGGACGGCGACGTACATGAAGTAAGGCATAACTTATTCCTCGTCCCCTCTCCCATCAAGGGAGAGGGCTAGGGTGAGGGTGAAAATTCTCGATGGTCAGTCCTTGTTGGTTTTTGGCAGGACGGGCATTGCGGTTTCTGCGATCATCTCACCCCGTAGCCGGCCCAAACCCGGGGTGCCGCGCCCACACCATGCCGTCAGGATCATGCGCGATTTCCACCGCATTCCCCTTGGAATCCCGCAGACCCATCGGGTGCTGCACCAGCTCAATCATGTTGCCGTCGGGGTCCTTGATGTAGGTGGAATGGACGTCGGCATACGCTCGGACTGATGGCGGAGTGTACTCCACGTCCAGGGCATCCAGGTTGGCGATCATCTCTTCCCAGTCGTAGATTTCCACGGCAAAGTGGCCCGACGGGTTGGGGTTGGGGGTGAAGGTGCTGTGGATTTCGCCGTTGCCGATGCGCAGTTGCAACTGGCGCTGGTTCAACTCCGGGCCGCGATCCAGGAACTCCGCGCCAAACACCTTCTCGTACCAGTCCCGGCTGCGCTCTTTGTCACTTATCTGGATGTTGATGTGCTGAATCATCGTAACCCGAGACATTACTGGCCTCCTTTTCGTGACTGTTACGCCAAATCGTTCAGAATTGCAACCGAAATCGCGATGTGGGCGTAAGTATAGCATCAGGCGCTCATACGCCAGCCTGTAGAAACAAGAGAGGCCCGGCTACTGAACCGGGCCCCTATACGGTTGATCGTGTTGCCGACAATGGTTGGGTCTAGCCCAGGTGCTGTCGAATGAAAGCCGTCATCCGCTCCAGGGCGTCCTGCGCTATTGCAGTCGTCGGGTTCTCCAGCAGGCGCTCGCCCTCGCCTTCGAATATCTTCACGTCGATGTCCCCGCCGGCCTTGCGGTACTGGGCGATAAACTCGTCCAGGTCGGGGCGCGGATGGGCTTCTTCATAGGAGCGAGCCACGCACAACGTGGGTGGCAGTTCCATGCGCTCACCCGCGGCGAGCGCGCGGGCCGGCGCGGCCTCTGCCATGGCCTCTTCGGTCACCCAGTACTGGTCGTGATTGGGTCCGACCCGCTCGGCCATCCCGGGAGGCGGCGTCACGTCGTCGCGGAGACCCTTGGCGTAGAGATAGCGCCCCAGCGGGTCGATTACGGGAGAGACCATGATGACGCAGCCCAGCGTGCCGTCGAGTGCCGAGGTTCCATTCGAAAGCGGCAAGGCAGCGTAGCGCGGGTCGTTGGGACGCATGCCCAGCAGCATGGCCTGGTGCGCCCCGCTGGACGTGCCCATCGCGCCGACCTTGCCGGGGATGCCGTTCCACTCCTGCGCCTGGCTCTTGCACCAGCGGATTCCGTAGTGAATGTCGGCGAAGGACGCTGGATACGACGCCACGGGTGGGACCCGGAAGTCCAGCGCCGCCACGATCACGCCGTTGCGGGCCAGGGCTTCGTTGGCGAGGTTCCCATTGAGGCGGTCTCCACGCACCCAGGCGCCGCCGTGCAGCTCGACCATGATCGGGAATGGCCCTTCGCCACGAGGCCGAAACAGTCGGGCCAGCAGGGGAGTGTCGCCGTGCCGGAGATATTCCACGTCCTCGATGTCTACTTCACAGGTTGTCGACTGTTTACTGATGACCATGTGAAAACCTCGTGGTGCGCTGTTTCAAACTTACCTTTGCTCCAGGTTCCGCAGCAGGCTGCCGAAGCCCTCTATGGGCTTCGTCCACCCAAGCCTTCGGAGAGCCATCCAAATGGAAGCCTGGTTGACGGTGACGACGGTCTTGCCCGTCCTTTGCTCCAGCTCTTCTGCGGTGTCCAGGGCCCGCCAGGCCGTGCCGGGCAGGAAAATGGTGTCGGCGTCGTCCTTAGCCACCGTGAGCACGAAGTCGATGATGGCGTGGGGCGGGTCCATGTCGATTTCCCGGGGGTTCATGGAGTCCTGCATCCACGGCTCGCCGTCGGCGCTGAGCACCTCAAACCCGGCTTCTTCCATCAGCGGCTTCAGGCGGTTGCGCAGATGGTAGTTGCGGTACGGCCCGGCGATGCTCAGCTTGCGGCTGCCCATGTGGCGCAAGGCGGCGATGCACGAGCCCACGGCGGTCACCGACTGGATGCCGCTGGCGTCCTGCATGATTTTCGCCATCATTTCATCGTAGGCCATGTAACCCTTGTGCCAGGTGCCGGAGGTGCACGCGTAGACGAGAACGTCAGGCCCGATGTTGGACAGCGCGCTGGCGCCCCGGGCCACGTCTTCGTTCATTTTCCCAACGTCAAACCCGAACAGCGCCCAATCGATTTCGTTGGCTTCGGCGCTGGTCATGCTGAGACGATGACCGGAGGCGGTGGAGGTGTCCGGCTGGCTGCCCCACGCGCCGTTCCACATGCGCTCGAAGTGCACCGTGATTTCCGGCGGCACCACCCGGTAGAAATCGGGTTCGACCACCGGGTTGGTGGCTGGAACCAGGGCCCCGATCCGTTGCGTGTTGGTCAGATTCGCCATGTGTCTCTGCTCCAGTCCATTTTCGGGCGTATTATACAGCCCGCATCGCAAACAGGATTATCGCGCCAGCAGGACGTCACGACGGTGAATGGCGGCATCGCGCGAAAGATGATCGAGGAGGCAAACCATGGCTGATGTACCAATCTGGGTTGGTTTAATCGGGGCGGGCGGCAACGTGCGCAACCGGCACATTCCCGGCTTTCAAGGCGTGGATGATTGCGAGCTGGTGGCCGTGGCCAACCGGACCGTCCAGTCTGGCCGCGTGGTGGCGGACCAGTTCAACATCCCGAAGGTGTACGGGCACTGGCGCGAAGTGCTGGAAGACGACGAGGTCAACGCCGTCTGCATCGGTACGTGGCCGTACATGCACCGGACGATGACGCTGGCCGCGCTGGAGGCCGGCAAGCACGTGCTCACCGAGGCCCGCATGGCCAACGACGCTGCCGAGGCACGGGACATGCTGGCTGCCTCGCGGGCCCATCCTCACCTGGTTTGCCAGCTCACGCCGACCTCCACCAGCTACACCATCGACAACGCCATCAAGCGGCTGATTGACGAGGGGCACCTGGGCGAGTTGCTGTCGGTGGACTTCACGTCCCTGCAGAACAACTTCGCAGACTTCGACAGCCCCGTCCACTGGCGACATGACCGCGCCCTCAGCGGCTACAACACTCTGAACATTGGCGCGTCCTACGAGTCCATGATGCGGTGGCTGGGACGCGGAACCCGGGTGATGGCAATGGGCAAAGTTCACGTGCCCTACCGCCGGGACGACAGCGGACATCTCACCTCGGTGAGCATCCCCGACCACATCGACATACTGTACGAGCTGGCCAACGGCGCGCAGGTCCACATGCAGATGAGCGCCACCTCCGGGCTGAACCGGGGCAGCCAGATCTGGATGTTCGGCAGCGAAGGCACGATTCACGTGGACACGCAGCGCCGGGTGTGGGCCGGCAAGCGGGGCGATTCGGAGTTGACTGAAGTGCCCAACCCGCCGGAGACGCAGGCCAGGTATCGGGTTGAGGAGCAGTTCACCAACGCCATCCGCGGCACCGAAACCGTGGACATGGTGGCCTTCGAGACCGGCGTGCACTACATGGAGTGGACCGAGGCCGTCGGCCGCAGCGTAATGACGGGCCAGGCCGTGTATCTACCCCTTTAGGCGGAACAGCCTGCTGGAGGAAAGCCAGCGCGACACAGGTAACGAGGCAGAGACGGAGACTAACGGCCGGCCTGATCCGGTTTGGCGTGGTACAAATGGAATTCAGACTCAATCGCGAAATCAAAGCGTACTGCCCCGATTTCGCCCCGGTTCGGGCGATCCTGCGCGGGCAGTCAGCCGAATTCATCGAGGTCAAGGAGCAGGTTGACCACTATTACCGGCTGCCGCCTGCGGACGAGGCCGAAGGAACGCGCCGCCTCAAACTCCGCGTGGAGAATGGCAAAGGGACGCTGATCTATTACTGGGACCGCCAGGAAGCCGGCGCTCGCACCAGCCGGTACCAGTTGGCGGAAGTCGATGATCCTCGAATCGGCGAAATGCTTGACGCTGCCCTCGGCACCAGGGCTGTCGTCCGCAAGCAGCGGGAACTGTGGCGCAAGGATAACGTCGTCTTCAACCTCGACCGGGTGGATGAGGTAGGCCAGCTCCTCGAGGTAGAGGTGCTGGCCGAAGACGGTTGTGACATCGATGCTCTGGCGAAAGAGTATGGCCGCCTGTTCGCGGCCTGCCTGGGCAGCTACATCATTGGGTCAAACGAGGACCTGGTTTCTGCGGTCACTCCCCCGTCTTGATGAAGTCGGAGACGCGCTCGGCGATCATCATGGTGGTGACGTTGGTGTTGGCGCGGACCACATCGGGCATGATCGAGGCGTCGGCGACCCGGAGGTTGGACACGCCGCGCACGCGCAACTGAGGGTTGACCACCGCCAACGGGTCGTCGTCCGGCCCCATCTTGCAAGTGCCGGAGATGTGGTACGACGTGCTGATGTTGCGGCGCAGCCAAAGGTCCAGGGTCTCGTCGCTCTCCAGGTCCGCCGGAGTGGGCGCGGTGATCTCGTCGATGATGCCGTCGTAAGCGCGGTGCTGCAGCAGCGACACGCAGAGGCGAACGGCCTCCCGCAGCCGCTCCCGGTCCCAGTCTTCCTCCAGGTAGCGATAGTCCATGCTGGGCGCAGTGTTGGGATCTGAGGATTCCAACCTCAACTCGCCCTTGCCGGCCGCCAGGTACAGACCGCAGTTGACCGTGTGAGCCGGGTTATCGTCGCGGACCACGGTGTTCAGCGACGCCGGCGAAAGTATCATGTCGTTGGGCGTGTCCGAACCGGAGGCGGTGAACCGCAGTCGCAGGGCCCGCATCCCATTGGGGTCCTGGGGAACGTCCTCTTTCACCATGAAGCGCACCGACACGTTGGGGTGGTCGCGCATGTTCTGGCCCACCCCGGGCAGTTCCACCGCCACCGGGATGCCCTGCGCCTGCAACTGGTCGGTGGGCCCGATGCCGGACAGCATCAGCAGTTGTGGCGAGGCCACCGCGCCGGCGCAGAGGATGATCTCGCTACCCTCCACGACGAAAGTGTCGTCACCGCTCTCCACCTCGACACCGACAGCGCGTTTCCCCTCAGGCGAGTCTTCCAGCACCAGGCGGTTCACCTGTACGTTCGGCCGGATGGTGAGGTTCAGCCGATGGCGCACCGAACTGATATAGGACAGAGCCATGCTCATGCGCACACCGTCGATATTGTTCTCGGCGCGCAGGCTGACGCCGGTGGCCTCCGGATTGTTCACGTCGGGATGGAAGGGATACCCCGCCGCCGTGGCGGCCTGGAAAAATGCCTCCTGGGATGGCGGCCAGGTCTCCCGTTGGTGGTGGCGCACCGGCACCGGCCCGTCGGTCCCGTGGAAATCGTCGTGGAAGTCGGCGTCGTTCTCCAGCTTGCGGAAGTAGGGCAGACATTCCAGGTAGCCCCAGCCGTCGTTGCCCCATGACTCCCAGGTGTCGAAGTCTTCGGGGGCTCCCCGGATGAAGGTCTGGCCGTTGATGGCGCTGGAGCCGCCCAGCACCTTGCCCCGGGGCACGGGCATTGGGTCCGCCTGCTCCGGCGTGGCCTTGCCGGTGAAGGACCAGTTGTAGGGCGAGCCGGCGGCGCGGGCCTCCAGGTTCACCGTGCCCCAGCCCAGCTTGAGCATGTCGGGCAATTGGTTGAAATCGGGGAAGTCGGGGCCGGCCTCCAGGAGCAGAACCGAACGGTTCGGGTCTTCCGACAGGCGCGTGGCGACGATGCACCCGGCCGTGCCGCCGCCGACAACGATATGGTCGTATTTCATTGGGATATCTCCAACATTGGCTGGCATCGCTTCCGGCATTGGCGAGCTTACAGAGGTCGATCAGGCAGGTACTTGTCCTCCATTTCGCGGATGCGGTCCGCGCCCAGGATGCCGCCGTTGCTGGCGATGCCCCATTTGCTCTGGGCCGCGGCCGCGAGGAAATCGTCGATGGCGGCGGTGCCGCGATCCTGGAAATCGCTGAGGAAGTCCCACGACGCCTGGAGGCCCGCCATGGTGGTGAGGGCGGGATACCAGGCCGCGGCGGCTCCGGCGTCCTGCAACTCCTGAAGCGTGGGGTGGGTCTGGCTGCCGTGGGTGAACAGGGGCAGCACCGGCCCGGGGATGCGCCGGATGGCTTCCTGGTTGTCCTCCCATGAGGAAACGGCGGGACACACCACGTCCACGTTGGTCTGGCTCTTATAGGCCAGGCAGCGCTCCATCACATCTTCGAACGTCGCCCCCGGCACCCCGGCGTAGTCGCACCGGGCCACGATCACGAAGTCGGGGTCGTACTCCATCTTGGCGTCCATGGCGGCCCGGAGTTTGCCGACCATCTCCTCGATGGAGACGCAACGGCGGCGAGGGCCGGACTTCGGCGGGTAGGTCTGGTCCTCCAGGTGAGTTCCGGCGATCCCAGCGCGGATGTACTCCTTCACCGTCTCGTAGACCTGGATGGCGTCCCCGTAGCCGGTGTCCATATCCACGAATGCCGGGATGTCGATGGTGTTCACGATTTTGCGGGCGTTGTCCACCATGTCGCGCATGCTGGTGCCGCCCTCGGTCAGGCCCATGACCTGCGCCGAGGTGTTGCCGCCCGACATGTAGAAGGCTTCGAACCCCAGCGCCTCGGCCATCTTCGCGCCCATGGCGTTCATTCCGCCGGCCAGGACGAAGATCTCCGGACGCTCGAACAGTTCCTTGAGCCTGGTGGTCATGCGTTGTTTCTCTGGCATTGCTGTTCCCCCTTTGCGATGTTTCGTCTGTTGTGGGCGGTTTACCAACCCAGGCTTTCCGGTATGAGGATCATGGAGATGCGGCCCACCATAGGCTCGTGCTCCATTACGAGGTATTTGCCTATGGGCGCGGGAGTTGCGCCGCGGCCCTCCAGCCAGCGGTCGTGACGCTCCAGGGTGAAGCCCCGGGTGCGGGCTTCGGCTTCGGCCAGGGTGGAGCAGATTTTCTGGGTGCCGGCCACGAGGATGAGGCGCTTGGCGCCGTAGGCGTAGGCTCCGATCTGGCTGCCCGACCCGCTGGCGACGACGATCTCTCCGGTCTCGGCGATGGCCTGCACGCTGCCCACGAAATAGTCCGCGATGGTGGTCTTGCGGCGGAACTCGCGTTGGGCCACCGGATCGGCATGGGCCATCATCTGGTCATGCAGGTTGACGTAACGATCGTTGCCTTCCATGTACTCCGTGTAGCCGATGGCGTCCAGCGTCTCGGAGGTATTGACGTAAACCTCTGAGCTTTCAGGAACCATCTCGCGGAGCATCGCCAGTGCCGCCTGCCGGCTTTCCACCAGAACGGCTTCGACATTACGGGCAGCCAGGGCCGCGATGGTCCTGCTGATCGAGTCGGCGGTGGCCGGAGAGTAGGTTGCGCTAGTGGACATGAGGTGCTCCTGTCGGTATCTGGCTTGTGTCCGCGATATCAGCCGCCGGGCTTCAGGTTGGGCATCACCTCGTCGACGAACCGGGACATCGAGCCCATGACCTGGTCGGGGGTCAGGTCGCCCCACGCGAATATGGGGCAGAAGTAATTGATGCCCGTCTCGTCGATGGCCCGCTGAACCCGTTCCTGGACTGCGGCCGGCGTGCCGACGATTATCACGTCCTTGGCTTCCAGGACGTCGAAATCCCGCATGGCGCCCAGGCGGTCGAGGCCGTTCTTGGCCCATAGGTAATCGATGTTGTGGAACCACGTGCCGTATGCCGCTTTGGCCTCGGCCCGGGCACGTTCGTCGCTGTCGGCGATGTACATGTGTCGCACCAGCCCCAACTTGGGTGCGGACACGTGACTGTTGAGTCCGTCGGACATGCGCTCGGCGTTCCATACCCGCTTGTACAGGTCATAGTGGGCCTTGACGCCGGCGTTGTCGGCGAAAACGGTGCACGTGTTGAAGCCGTGCTGGGCCATCCACGGAACCGTTTCGATGTTGTTGCTGGCGTACCACAGCGGTGGGTAGGGTTTCTGGTGGGGCGCGATCCACAGCTCGATGTCTTGATAGTGGTAGTGCTTGCCCTCGTAATTGAGCTTGCCGGTGGTGAAACCGTCAGTGAACATGTCCATCTGCTCGTTGAACACCTCCCAACTGGTCCCGAGGTCAACGCCGAACTCTTCGGCCTCGACGGGGGAAACTCCCCGGCCTATACCCAGGTCCAGGCGGCCGTTGCTGAGGTTGTCCAGCATGCAGATCTCGTGGTAGAGGCGGATGGGGTTGTAGAAGGGCAGCAGGAAGACCAGAGGCCCCAGGCGCAACTGCGTCGTGCGCTGCGCCGCCGCCGCCAGGAACACCGCCGGCGAGGGCGATACGCTCAACGGCGTGATGTGATGCTCCGCCAGGTGGTAGCTGTAGAACCCGCTGCGGTCGGCGTACTCCAGCATCCGCAGCCGGTTTTCGAAGATATCGCTGGGTGCCGACTTGTCCCATTCGATCCAGTCGAATAGCCCGAATTCCAGGGTGTCGTTCAGCGTGGCGACCTGGGTCATGGCTCACCTTCCTTCATGTGGTCGGATCCACGAAGCGGTTGTTAGCACGATGTTCTCGGGCGTTTCCAGGGGATATAGCCGGCGGATGCTATGCGACCACCAGCGGCAGGGACGGATCGGCGGCGTATTCCGACATGGAAGCATCGTAGACCGCGACGTTCTCGTAGCCCAACATGGCGAGCACGAAGGCATCATTGGACGCGGCGATGCCACCGCCGCAGTAGGTGACCACGCGCTGCGACGGATCCGCGCCGGCCTCCTCGAAAAGCGCCGCGAGTTCGTCGGCGGGCCGGTACAGGCCGGTGTCGGGATCGGTTAGCTCGCCCGACGGCACGTTGGTCGCTCCGGGGATGTGACCGGCCCGCCCGTAACCCGTGCCGCCGTCGGCGCCGGAATGCTGGTCGCGGCCCAGGGCGTTGATGAGACAGCTGCCGCCGCTGTCCATGAATACTTTGACCTCGGCAAGGTCGGCAAAGCGCGCTGGATCGGGAGTTGCGTTGAAGACGGCCGGTGCGTAGGTCGACGGTTCAGTCGAGGTCGCGCGGGCCTCCGCGGTCCAGCGACGCCAGCCGCCGTCCAGCACCACCGCGCCGTGGCAGCCCATGGAGCGAAACATCCACCACAGCCTCGCCGCCCACTGCGAACCCAGGCGGTCGTACAGCACCAGTTTCGAGGTTTCCGAAATGCCGTGACGGCCGGCAGCCTCGGCGAATGCCGCCGCCGAGGGCATCATGAAACGGTAGGGCTGGTCGTTATCCGAGAAGTCGGCCTGCAGGTCGAGGAAACCTGAACCGGGGATGTGCCCGGTCTCGTAGGCGCTGCGGCCGGACTCGGCACGAACCGTACCGTCGCCACGATGAAGGAAGACCGTCGTCTCGAAGACCCGGACGTCGTCATCAGCCAGGTGCTCCGCCAACCAATGGGTGGATACGAGAAACTCGGGGTGCGCGAACGCCATGTTCACCTCCAGCCGCTGCCGGCGAGTGCTTGAGATGTTTGTTTCCAGCCCCAGTATCCCCGTCTCTCGGGTTGTCCGCAACCGGCTTGCGGCGGCGAAAACGTAGCCCTGTGCTATAGTTTCGCCCCCGTTATTTTATCGAGAGCAAGCATCCATGGATATCAGCACCGTAGCCATTCTCAGTCCCGGGGACATGGGCCACGCCGTCGGCCAGCGTCTGCGGGAAAACGAGCTGGACGTAATCACCTGCTTGACCGGCCGCAGCCACCGGACCCGCGCCCTGTCCCAGAAGGCCGGAATACGAGACGTTGCCACGATGGAAGAGTTGGTGGACCAGTCAGACCTGATAATGTCCATGACCGTGTCCGCGGCTGTGCCCAGCGTGTGCCAACAGGTCGCGGACGCCCTCGCCACTACGGGCTCCGATACCCTGTTTGCGGAGTGCAACGCCATTTCGCCGCAGCTGGCGCGGGATCTGGAGCCGATCATTACCGGCGCCGGCGGCCGTTTCGTGGACGTGTCCATAATCGGCGGCCCGCCACGGCCCGGCTACAGTCCGCACTTCTACGCATCGGGCGAGCACGCCGAGCAGTTTGAGCAGTTGAGCGACTTTGGCCTCACGGTGCTGAAGCTGGACGGCGAGGTGGGTCAAGCTTCAGGGATCAAGATGTGCTACGCCGCCATACCCCGATCAGGAGACACTCCATGCCCGAACCGGCATCCACCAGCAACAACCGGCTCATGTTCTCCACCGAGGAATGGGCCCTGGTGTCCAGATCTCAGATTGAGCGTTCCACGATCCCGGATGATATGGACGAGGAGGCCGGCGTCCTCGTGGTGTGGACTCGCGGGATGGCGGGTCAACCCGATACCGGATGGTCTGCCCGGTACGCCATTTCAGGCGACGCGCTGCGCGATGCGCTGATCGCGGCCGGCCTGATCCCGGAAGAACGGAACTAACGCTGCCCGCCGGCCGGCAACTGCTCGCTTACCCTCAAGTCTAAACTGTTACCCATCGACCCGTTCCGAATCATGGGGAGCGACGGATGGCCAACGTACAAACCTCGCCCGAGCAACGTATTGAAGGTAATGACCCCTTCGGGATGTCTCGCTTCAGTCTCCGGCGTTACTCGATGCAGCACTTCCTCCTGATCGCGGTGACCCACGTCCTGCTGGCAGCCCTGCTGGTTGCCTCGATCCTCTGGGGAAATTGGGCACTTGTCGCCCTGTCGGCCCTGGCCTGGACGATAGTCTTTGCAAAGACGGTGCTGGTAGTCTGGGTGGGTCTCCGGACAATCGCAGTCGAGGCTTGGATCAGGCGACTTGGAATGGGTGACTTCGAGCATCGCATCGAACCCCGAGGCAACGACGAAGTGTCCAAGGCGTGCCAGGCGCTGGAAACGCTGCGGCTGCGTTCAATCGAGGTCGTCCGGCTCCAGTTGGTGGAAAAACTCAGCGCCGAACTGGCCGCTGCCAACGCCGACCTGGAAACTCGGAATCAGGAGCTGGACCTGGCCCTGTCCGATCTCCGGGAAGCGCAGGACCAGATCGTGGCCCAGCAGAAGCTGGGCGAGATGATCGACCTGGCCTCGGGCGTGGCCCACGAGATCAGAAATCCGCTCAACTTCGTTTCCAACTTCTGCGACGGCTCCGCCGAACTGCTGGATGAACTTATGGAGACTCTGACCCGCGAAGACCGCGACGATGCGGAAATCGCGGAGATCAGCGGCGAACTCCGCGCGAACATGGACCACATCCGTCGGAATATCGGCCGCGCCGACCGCATCCTTCAGGGTATGTTGAGCCTGGGAACCAGCAGCGGAGTCTGGCAGGAAGTCGGCCTCAACCTCCTGGTGCGGCAGTCGGTGCGAGCCGCTCTGGACGCCTACATGTCGGTCAATGGCGGCAAGCAGCCCGTGGTGGAAGTACGGGAGGACCCGTCCGACCCGCAATGCCTGGCTCTCCCCGAGGGCATGGCCCTGGCCGTGATGAACCTGGTCCAGAACGCCTGCGAAGCCGTGGAAAGCGCCGGCAAGTCAGCCCCCCGCATCACCGTGTCAATCGAAACCGACGAGGAAGAGGGTTGCATCATCATTAGTGACGAGGGGTGCGGCATGGCGCCGGAAGTGCTGGAGAAGGCTTTGACACCGTTCTATACCACCAAGACAGGAGACAACCAGGGCGCCGGGCTGGGGCTGTGCCAGGCGGCGGAGGTGGCCCGGGTACACGGCGGCAACGTGGTCCTCGAATCGACGGTCGGACAAGGCTCCACCGCAACCCTGACCGTGCAGTTGCGACCTCCCATCGCGACGCTAACCGAACTAAATTGACAGCCCTCGATGTGTGTCCCTACAATCGCGAGAATGCACCCGCATCTTGCGCGGACTCCGGCTCGTTAGGAGGACAAAATGGCTGAACTACTGGGTCTGGGCTGCTCTCACGGCCCTATCATCCTGACGCCGCCCGAGGTTTGGGCCAAGGGCCGGGAACGAATATTCGCTCGCGTGCCCGGCTACGAGGCTCCCGCCCAGTTGCTCAAAGAGCTCGGCGACGACAACGGACTGAGCCGGGACATCAGCGACCAGAAGAAGATCATTGATTCGTTCAAGGTAATGCGCGACCGCCTCCACGAGTGGGAGCCGGACGTGGTGATGGTCATCGGCGACGACCAGGCGGAGAACTTCCTGCAGGACAACCTGCCCCCCTTCTGCCTGTACACCGGCGCCGAAGTCGACGGCTACCCCTTCCAGCGTGGGGCCGCCCGCACCAATCTGTGGGACGCGGAGCCCGAAACGAAGTTCACCTTCCAGTGTCCGAAGGGGTTTTCCCAGGATCTGCGCAACTTCCTGATCCGGGACGGGTTCGACATGGCCTCTTCCAGCGCGCTCAGGGGTTGGGACTGGGGACTGGCTCATGCCATCATCAACCCGCTGGTGTTCCTGGATCCCGACGGCAGGTTCCCGCTGCTGCCCCTGTTCGTCAACTGCTACGGCGAAGAGGCCGGCCCCGATTACCCGCCGCGTCCCACGCCCAGGCGCTGCTACCAGCTCGGGCAGGGGATCCGACGGTTCCTGGACACCAGGGACGAGCGGGTCGCCGTGGTGGCTTCCTCCAGTTGGTCGCACAGCTTCCTGGCCCACAAGTTCCAGTGCCGGGAGATCGACGTCGAGACCGACCGCCGCTACCTGGAAATGGTGCGCGTCGGCAAGGGCAGCAAGCTGGCGGAACTCACCCCCGAAGAGATTCAGGACTCCGGTGACCACGAGATCCTGAACTGGATCATCGCGCTGGGGATCCTGGGCGACGTTCCGGCAGAGATCGTCGACGTTCGGGAGTCGAATACCCAGCTGGCCTACCGGGTGGCCGCCATCTGGAACTGATGGCCCGCCCCGCAGCAATCCAACGGCCAAGATCCGCCGCACTGCCGGTTTAGCGCGGCGCGGCGGACGCATTGGCCATGACTCAGGGGGAAGGCGTCGATCATGGTCACAGTACTGGACCCACGAACGCAGACCGGGCAGGGAACCGGCCACCGCAAGTGTGACGGGTGCCCCCGGTGCGAGCGGCCGGACAGCCCGACGTGCAACATCCCCCATCCGAAATTCGCCAACCGGCATCCGGTGTGCAAGGTTTGCGGGCACTGCGTCCTGCGTGGCCAGCACCAGGATGACGCATCGGATCTGGACGATCACCCTGGGTTCAGCTCCGGCGGGCCCGGGTCGGCGGGCCGGCCTAGCCTAAACTGAATCCGCTGTACGCTGTGCCTGAACGATAGCGTGGTGGGTCTGCGCGTCCTTCCAGCTTCGATGCTGTGTGCAGGCACCGAGGTGCACTGCCATGACGTATGTTCGCGTGGCCCCGGACCGGTACACCAAGGCCTCGTTCGAGCCGTCGCAATACCCGGGGCTTGAGGCCCGGTCTTCGCCCGAGGCCGTGATCGAAGTTCGCACTGACGGTGTGAGGTTGGACCTCTCCGGTGTGGTCCTGGACGGTGAGCGCAACGGAGGCGTGGGTATCTGGGTCCACGATTGCGCGGACGTCACAATCGTCAATGGGATCGTCATCGGCTTCCACTATGGGATACACGCCGACAACGTAAGCAACCTGACGATACGAGGTTGCGTGGTATCGGACAACGCCAATCCTCTGGACGCCGGCTGGCTGCCCGACATCGCGGGTCCGGTCGAAGAAGGGTTCGGCGGCGGCATCTATCTCCGACAGGTTCGGGACAGCACCATCGCGGACAATCAAACCGGCAACAACTTCAACGGCATCAGCCTGGTCCGGTCGGATCACAACCTGATCTCGGGGAACAATGCGTCGCATTGTGGCAACGTGGGGATTTACCTGTTGAAGTCCAGCCACAACCAGATAACAACTAACCAGGCCGAGCATTGCATCCGCTACACTGAACGCTTCTGGTGCGACACTGCGGACTCGGCGGGCATACTCATGGAGGACGGCTCCAACCACAACCGGATCACGGGCAACGGCCTGCGCTACAGCGGCGACGGGTTCTTCATCCGGGGGCACCACGGCGAACCTTCCCGCGACAATTTCGTGGCCTGCAACGATGCCAGCTATTCGCCCAACAACGCATTCGAGGCGGTGTTCGCCTCGGGCAACGTTTTTGAAGACAACATCGCCAACTATTCAAACTACGGGTTCTGGCTGGGCTATTCGACCAACTCGACAGTGCGCGGCAATGAAATCCGGTCAAACCGTTTCGATGGCATCGCCATCGAGCACGGGCGGGACAATGCCATTGAGGGTAACCGCATCAAGGAAAACCGGAACGGCATCCGGCTCTGGAGCGACCCGACGCGGCATCTGTCAGAAAGCGCGGGCAACCCCAGGCGACACTACACTATTTCGGACAATCGGATCGCAGGCTCCCGAGAGTGTGGCATCCTGGTGACAGACGACCACGACCTTGCTCTGGAAGGCAACAGCTACGAGCGGAACGCCCGCGATTGCCGATTCTGACGATCCCCTTTGAGAGGAACCATGAAATACGATGTGGCGATTGTGGGAGCCGGCTCCGCCGGTTCGGTGCTGGCGGCCCGGTTATCGGAAGACCCGGGATGCTCGGTGCTGCTGTTGGAAGCAGGGCCCGATTATCCGGACTTCGAACGGCTTCCCGACGAGTTGAAGTACGGCTTCGCGGCTGCTCCGGTGCCTCCCGCGTCACGAACCGCCGCGGGTCACCCGGTATGGTTGACCACCGACCCGCATAACTGGCAGTTCACCGCAACCGCGACCGACCTGGCGCCGCCGATGCTGGTGCCCCGGGGCCGGGTCACCGGCGGCTCCAGCGCCATCAACTCCTCCGCCTTCTATCGCGGCGTGCCCGAGGATTTCGACGCCTGGGCCTCCCGGGGCAACGACGAGTGGAGTTACGAAAAGGTCCTGCCGTTTTTCCGCAAGTCCGAAACGGACGTGGACCAACGCGGGGACTACCACGGCGCCGAAGGGCCCATCTTCGTCCACCATTCCAATCCGGAGGCGTGGGATGCCGCGCAGAGAGCCTTCTTCGACGCCTGCCGGGCCAGCGGCTACGAGGAGGCGGAGGACCACAACCATCCGGACTCCAACGGGGTCGGGCCGGGTGTGACCAACAACCACAACGGAGTGCGGTTCAGCGCCGCCCTGGGCTATCTGGGTCAGGCCCGCCACCGGCTCAACCTGACGGTCCGGCCCAACTGCCATGTCCACCGTATCCTTTTTCAAGGCAACCGTGCTAGCGGTCTGCTGGTGGAAAGCGGCGGCCAGACGTTCACCATTGAATCCGAGCAGATCATCCTCAGCGCCGGCGCGGTGGGTTCGCCCCACCTGTTGCTACTCTCCGGCGTGGGTCCGGCCGCACAATTGAAGATCCTGGGCATTCCGGTGGTGCAGGATGTCCCTGGAGTGGGGCGTAACCTGAAAGACCACCCGAAGGTGTACGTTACCTGGGAAGTGGGTGACGGTTTTGATGTCATTGCCAACCGGGGCGCCGGCGGCGCAGCGTTGAGGCTGACCGCCCCAAACTCCCATTTGCGGAACGATCTGGGGATCAGCCTTTCCGGGCCGGCAGTGCCCCGTATCAGGGGAGTCTCACCCACGGCAGCGGCGCAGGGGTCACGTTCCGGGCAAGACGGCTCGGGCCGACACTTCGAGATGATGGTGGCTCTGCTTTTGCCGGAGAGCCAGGGGGAGCTGACGCTATCCTCGGCCGACTATCACGCGCAGCCGGCCATGCACTACAACTATTTGGCCGAGCCCTTTGACCGGGAGCGGCTGCGGGCCGGTATTCGGCTGGCCCTGGAATTGGCGGATCGCCGCGAGCTGGCTCCCCTGCTGGGGAAGCGCATCGAACCCGAGGATGATGACCTGGCCAGTGACGACGCGTTGGATCAGTGGTTGTTGCGCGAAGCGACAACCTACTCGCACATATCGTGTACGTGCCGGATGGGGCCGCCCGCAGATCTACTGGCGGTTGTGGACCAGTACGGGAAGGTCCGCGGCATGGACGGGCTGCGGATCGTCGACGCGTCGATCATGCCAGATTTGGTTCGCGCACCCATCAACCCGGCGGTAATCATGGTCGCGGAACGGGTGGCGGACTTCATCAATGCCGGCCGGTGATCTGTCGCGAGGCGCGCGACTTGCGATAGCAGGACTGGCGATATATGCTCGCCGCGATTTCGGATCGCGTAGTTGAGTGACAGGCGGGATGCAATGAGACTTGACGGCAAAGTAGCGATAGTGACCGGCGGCAGCCGCGGGATCGGGCGCGCCATCTGCCTGGGACTGGGCGAGGCTGGCGCCAGTGTGGTTGTGGCGTCTCGCACTGAGGAAGACCGGTCCGCCGGCACCGAGTACGAGAAGTACGGGTCGGGCGACATCCGCGACACCGCCGCCCAGATCACCGCCCGTGGTGGCGCGGCGCTCGCGGTCCGCTGCGACGTGGCGCGGGTTGAGGATATTCAAAATCTGGTCAATGCCACGCTGGACCGTTTCGGCCGGATTGATGCCCTGATTTGCAACGCGGGAATGGACTGCGAATCGCCGGTGGTCGACCTGGACGTGGAGCTGCTTGACCAATGCCTGGCAGTCAACGTGCGCGGCCCGCTGCTCCTTTGCAAGTACGCGCTGCCGTCCATGATAGATCGAGGCGAAGGTGGCTCCATCTACTGCGTTACCTCCGGGTCTGCGAGAAACTACCGCGAGGGACGGGTCGGCTACTCCATGAGCAAGGCCGCGCTGGAGAGGATGTTTTTCAGCCTGGCCGAAGAGGTGCGTCCGCACAACATCGCGGTCAACGTCTTCGAGCCCGGCCGGGTGGATACCTGGATGAATCGTCGCGGGGACTGGCCGGGAACCTCACATATACCCATGGTGCAGCCCGATGCCCTGGCGCCGCCGGGTGTATGGCTGGCGGGACAGACGGCGGAAACTCTCACGGGCGAACTGGTATCGAGGGCTGAATTTGGAGTGACCTGGGGACCGCGGTCGCAATAGATGGCCTGATCTCGATGGGCCGTCCGGTGCTCGAGGCTGTCGGGCATTCGGTGGGACGCAGCTGGCAAAGAAAAAGCGCTTCGTGCTTGACTTGAGCACGAAGCGCTTTTTATAGGGTTCAATTTGGAGGGGAAGTGGTGGAGCTGGCGGGAATCGAACCCGCTACCTCTTCAATGCCATTGAAGCGCTCTCCCAAATGAGCTACAGCCCCACGGGGCCACCTTCGCGTCTGCGTGGTGGGCGTTCATTTTAGCAAACGAAGCTCCGCAGTCGCAACCGATGTGGCCCGTGCGAGACTGGCGTGATCAGCCGGAAACCCGCTTACGCCGATTGTTGATGTAGTCCACCAGCACGTACTCGCCCAGGTTCTCGCTGCTGCTGTAGAAGGCACGCCCCCGGTTGATGCGCGTCATGCGGTCCACGAAGTTGACCAACTGGTAGCTGTTCTCCAGCATGAACGTGTTGATTACGATGCCTTCCTGGGTGCAGCGTCGCACTTCTTTCAGGGTTTCCAGCTCGGTACGGTAACTGGGCGGGTAGGAGAAGTAGGCCTGCTCCCCTTCCAGGTGAGCGGTGGGCTCGCCGTCGGTGATGACCAGGATTTGGCGGGTGCCTCCCTTTTCGCGGGAAAGGAGCTTGCGGGACAGCATCAGGGCGTGATGCAGATTGGTGCCGGAGACCCAATTGTTCCAGGTGAGACCGGCCAGGTCCTCTTCCTCCAGTTCGCGGGCGTAGTCGGAGAAACCGACCACGTGCAGCGTGTCCCTCGGGTATTGCTGGCGGATGAGAGCGAACAACGCCAGGGTGACCTTTTTCGCCGCCGCCCAGTTGTTGAACAGGCCCATGGAACGGCTCTGGTCCAGCAGCACGATGGTCGCGGAGCGGGTCATGTGCTCGTTGCGGTAAATTTCGAAGTCATCGGGACGCAGCTTGACGGGTACCTGGGGACCGCCGCGGACGATGGCGTTTTTCACCGTGGTCTGCAGGTCCAATTGCAGCGGATCGCCGAATTCGTAGGTCTTGGTGTCGCCGAGGAGATCGCCGCCGGCGCCGCGGGTATCCAGGTCGTGGTTGCCGATGCGGTCTTTCTTGAGCTGTTGGAACACCTCGCGCATGGCCTTCTGGCCGATGCGCCGGATACCCCGGGCGGTCAGGTTGAGCTGGTCGTCGTCGGTGATGTAGCCGGCGTCTTTCAACAGTTGGCGTAGCCGGTCAAGCTCTTCCCACGCGCGGCGGGCCTCTTCACCCAGAAGTTCGGCCAGCTGTTCGGGGTCAACGTCGTCCAAATTGCCGGTGCGCATGGCCTGCTGTAGTGACTGTTCCAGCCGGTCGAGATCCTGCATCTGGCGCATGGCTTCCATGGCCTGTTCCAGGGTCATGCTGTCGTCGCCCAGGAACGGGTACTGGCGGGCCAGTTCATCCGGCGGCATGAGCGACTGCATCAGGCTGGCGAACTCGGACATTTCGTCCATGAGGCGCGGGTCCATGGCGGACTGCATGGCGTCTTCCAGTTCGCGGCGCATGTCGGGGGACAGGCTGTCCATGAGTGACTGCATCTGGGCCATCTGCTGCTGGATGCGCTCCATGAGCTCATCGAGGCTCTGCGGCGGGTCGTCACCGAACATGGCGCCCCATTTCTGCATGAAGCCTTCGAAGTTGGGGTCCCTACCCTCCATCCGGTCCCGGAGCATCTGGTTCAGGTCTTGCATCATCTGACGCATGGCTTCCATCTGCTCCGGCGTCATGTTCTGCATCTGATCCTGCATCTGCTGGGAAATGTTCTGGGCCATCTGGCCCTTCAGCATGTCCAGCAGTTCCTGGAACATCTGCTGGGCGTCCGGGTCCATGAAGTCGTATTCCATCAACTCCTGGATCTGCCCGCCCAGGCTGTCGGGCAGGTCGTCCAGCTTATCGAGGTTGCGTTGGGCGCGATCTTGCAGCATCCGGTTCAGGGCGCGCTGCTGCTCCTTGCCCTCCATGTCGGCCGGTTCCGGCTGATCGGCGGCCTCGTCGAGCCGGCGCTGGATGCCCTGCCGCTCGGTGCTGAGGATTTCGTCCATCCGCTCCTTGAGGTCGTCGACCACCGAGTCCAGGTTGCTCTGCTGCAACTGCTGACGGCGTTGCTGCTTCAACTGCTCCATGAGCTGACGGAGGTTTGGCATCTGGGAACCGTCGCGGTTCTGCATGCCGTTGCGGAACAAGTCGCGCAGGGCTCGCGCGAGGTCGCCATGTTGCAGCAGGTCATCCGAAAGGGCGTCCATCACCTCGCTGGCATCGACATCGAAAATCTGCTGAGTGCCATCCCACTGGGAATAGCGGTAGCGTTGGTAGAGCATGGGCGACCTCCGGACGTGCCGGCGGGAGAATGACGGGCAATGGCGGGATGATAACACACCGCCACCGAGACACCGCTGATCAGGTGAAGAGGCGGTTGAGCCAGGCGAGGAACCGCTGGCACAGGGGGCCGTTGATCTCTAGGTCTCCCTCTCGAACGGCAATTCCTATGAGCCCAGGAAACCGCCTGGCCGCCAACCAAGCATGGACCTCGGACTTGGTGATCTTGTTCTGCATGAACTTCCGGTCAGCCGGAGGGATGCCAGCAATGTAACCTTGGGAGCGTGGCCACACCGGATCGCCTTCCGGAATCATCTGAATCACGAAGTCTTCAAGTTCCCCTGCCGTTTGATTGTCGGGCATCACCCAAATGCCGATGCGCGGGTTCCCGACGTTGGGGTCTTCGGCGATGATAGTGCCACTGTGCTCGGGTGCTGCCGGCAGCTCCAAGTCCGGGTAGGCGACTGCAATTCGTTCGATCACCTGGCGCCAATGTTCCTGGGGAGTTTCATCGCCATCCAGCACGAACCCTACTCCGGCCAAGTCGGGCTGGCTGACCAAGTTCCGAGCGGAGTTGATGACGCCCATGCGACCTTGGGCGTTGTGAAAATCAAACTTGTCGCCCAGTCCCGGGTCTGCTTGCCGGCACAGATGCAACACCAGGTGCTCGTCGTTCTGTCCTTCGACGACGAGCAGTCCAGTTGCTGAGCCTGCGTGCGGTGTGGTCACGGGCTACCGGACTTCAATGCGATGCTTGGCCGCATTGGCGAGTTCAGTTTCAGGGTACTCGACGGCACGCAGCCGCTCACCACTCCGCTGGATGCGGTACAGCACCCCTTCCACGTCATCCAACTCGTTGGCCGCCTTGGCGAACCCAACCACGCAGTCCCAGCTATGGGTGGTGGCGATGACCTGCACGTTGTTGCGCTCGGCAGTCTGCAACACCATGTTCCAGAACTTGGCCTGGATGGAATGGTGGATACCGTTTTCGGCCTCGTCGATAAGGAGGAAGCCATCCTGACTGTTGGTAATCCCGAGTGCGATCGTGAATGCCCGAACCGCACCGTCACCTAGACTCCTCAAAGGTACTGGGTTGGTTTGGCCCCCGACTTTCGCCATCAACCGCCGTCGAAAGGTCTCTTGCTTTCGTGTGCCCGTATCTATTATTGCCACCCGTTCAATTAGGGTATCGGTCATTAGGTTCAGCGCGTCAACGGCCCAGTCCTCATTCGGGCTCAGAGCCACTTGGTTCCAATAATGTTCGATCGTTGCGTCCGAAGACAGATCGGGTCCTAGAGTGTTGCATACCTTCGAGCCGGGATCGAAATCTAACGGGTAGGGATAAACGAGAGTGAAGTTTTCCCTCCCCAGCCTCGCCTCGATACGCATGGTTTCTGAAACGTCGGAGATCGATGACGTTCTACGTTCGCGCGGTGTTTGGCGTTGTGCTGCTGATCTGATTTGCAGAACATTGATCTCTTGTTCAGGACCGATCGACAAAATGTTTCTCCGAGTACCGCTCCGATTGTTAAACAAGGCACCGATGTCCGGTACTACTCGCTCGTGCCCTGGCTCAGACAACTGAACCATCACGTCGCCACGGTTGTGTAGGGTTTCCAAAATGATATGGCCGTTCGCGCGTGTGGCATAAATCCGCACCGCGTCCAGCACCGTCGTCTTACCCACGCCGTTCTTGCCCGTGAGCAGCGTGACGCGGCCAAGGCGTGGGATGGTCAGCTCGTCGATGCCGCGGAAGTTCTTGATGACCAGACTGGGGAGGTGGAGGTTCTGGTCCGGAGTGGGCTGTGCCATGGTTGCTCCCCTGCGGTTTCCTTGGAAACCTCTGCGTTATAATCCCATTGTTCGATCTTAACCTATCAACTCTGCATGGGAAAATGATAGCCCAAAGGAGGGCGTATGAAGTACGACGTTATCGTGGTTGGCGGCGGCGCGGCGGGTTCGACGCTGGCAAGCCGGCTGGCTGAAGACAGCAACACCTCGGTGCTGCTGCTTGAAGCCGGCAACGACTATCCCGACGTGGCCACTCTGCCGGACGACGTGAAGTTCGGCGGCACCAGGTACGCCGAGGCCCAGGACTCTATCCACAACTGGGCGCTGCGGGGCACCATCACCGAGGAGCAGGGCGAGATCCACGTCGCCCAGGGCAAGGTCATCGGCGGCGGCTCGTCCATCAACGGCCAGGCGATGCAGCGCGGTTTTCCAGAAGACTTCGACGACTGGGCCGCCCGGGGCAACGACGAGTGGTCCTACGACAAGGTTTTGCCCTTCTATCGCAAGATGGAAAACGACATGGACATCCAGGACGACTACCACGGCTCGGATGGACCGATGCCGGTGCGCCGCCGGGTAAGCGGCACGTGGGCCGATATCCAGAAGGCGTTTTACGATGCCTGCCTGGCGGAAGGATTCCCCGCCGTAGAGGACACCAACGGGCCGAACCCTACGGGCGTGGGCGTGTCGCCGACCAACAACTTGGGCGGCATCCGCATGAGCGCGGCGATGACGCACCTGAACCCCATGCGGCACCGGCTCAACCTCACGGTGCGGGGCAACGTCTACGTGCGCCGGGTTCTGTTCGAAGGCGCCAAGGCGGTGGGCGTGGAAGCCGCCAGTGGCGGCGAGATCTTCACCGTAGAGGCTGACCGTGTGGTGCTGAGCAGCGGGGCGATCCGGTCACCCCAGTTGCTGATGCTGTCCGGCGTCGGGCCCCGGGAGCACTTGCAGCAGTTCGGCATCCCCGTGGTCCACGACAGCCCGGGAGTTGGCCAGGGACTGTGGAATCACCTGAGCGTTCATATCACCTATAAGGTGAAGGACGGCAAGACTCTGGTGGGCGACCTTGACGCGCCGCACTTCGGCCTGCACTACTCCTCCGAGGGCTTGGGTTACACCAACGACATGGTGCTGCGCGTCAGCACGGTGGTGGACGAGCGGGAGGAGAAGGTCGCCGGCGTTCGCACGCGGTACAACACCGGGGACGTGCCGGCGGAACGGGCGGCGCGCATTTCCTGCACCCTGGGACTGCCCGATGGTTCCGGCTTCGTGCGGTTGCAATCGTCCGACCCCGACGTGCAGCCCGAGTTCAACTACCAGTACCTGCGGCATCCCAACGACGCCCGCCGTATTCGAGAGGGCCTTCGCAAGGGAGCGCGGATGCTGGAGTCCGAGGCGTTCAGCGACGTGTGCGACTTCCGCATCAACCCGACCGACGAAATCCTGAACGACGACGATGCGCTGGACCTGTGGGCGCGTCAAACCGTCGGCACGGCGCGCCACGTCTCCGGCACCTGCCGCATGGGGCCGGACGGCGACGACATGGCGGTTACCGACCAGTATTGCCGCGTGCGCGGCGTTGAGGGCCTGTGGGTCGTCGACGCGTCGGTGATGCCCCGGGTGCCCCGCTCCGGCGGCATCCATCCCACCGTCGTCATGGTTGGCGAGCGCGTGGCCGATTGGGTTGCGGCCGGATAGTTCCCAGCGCCGCCCTGCGAACCGGCAGAGCAAAGATTCGACCCGGACATATTTGTCCGGGTCGATCAATACGTTGGAGTGGGCGCCGTCGGGACGACGCTAGAATCTTCACGTCGTTCGCGGATCATCACGAGGGGTACTTGCCCAGCATCAGCCAGCCGCCGCTGCTGGGGGTGGTGAAGGCGCACAGGGCGGTCTCGGCTCGCACGGTCACCTGGCGGTCGCCGGCGGTGCCGCGAAGTTGCTCGATGCTGTCGGTGTACATGGCAGTGCGGGTGCGACCGTTGCCCAGGTTACCGCCGCTGGAACTGAAGGGGTGCGGCCCCTTGACGCTGATGTCGCCGGCGTAGAAGGAAATGGCTTCGCCTCGCTTGACCCCGTGCCACTGGAAGCCCTCCAGGAAGAACTGAGTCATGATGGAATAGCCGTCGTAGGGGTTGAAGATGTCCACGTCGGCGGGCCCCAGGCCGGCGCCTTCGTACATCCGCGCGGCCTGCCGGTCGGTCCACATTTCCACTTCGTCCAGGTCGGGTTGGGTCGTGCGGAACCGGAAGTTGTGCTGGGAATGGTTGAGCACGTACACGGGCTGGGATTTCATGTCCTGCGCCCGCTCGGCGGTGGTGAACAGGTAG
Organism: Dehalococcoidia bacterium; assembly: GCA_965207585.1. Taxonomy (GTDB): domain Bacteria; phylum Chloroflexota; class Dehalococcoidia; order Lucifugimonadales; family UBA3495; genus Bin87. The sequence goes on from CBDBMT010000003.1 coordinate 2,520,879, forward strand.
GCCGCCGAGGCGTTGACGGGGCGGTCGCAGTCCCAGATGCGCAGCGGATTCAAAATTGGCCGGGAACCGATGTAGTCTTCCACCGATATGGGTTGGATGTTGTGGGTGGCGTTGTATCCCCAGGGCGTGAGCATCCCGTTCTTGTGCTGGTTTCTCACAAAGTGGACCAGATCCTCATGCACGCCGCCGTATTTCTGTAGGTACTGGCGATGGGGAAAGATGTTGATGAAGTCGTTGCCGCCGTGGTTGCCCCAAGGCACCGTCCACTGGCGCGCGCCCCGGGCGTAGTCGTCGGCATTCTCGCCGCCCCGCCGGTAGCGGCCTTCCAGGTTGCCGGTGGGATAGATGACCAGGCAGGTGGAGCAGACGCCGTCGCCCACGGCCTGGGAGGCCATGCCCACCATTTCGCCGATGGTCGGCACCCCGGTGGGAGCAAATTTGACGTTCTTGAAGCCCATGGTGTCAATCAACCACTGGGCGTTGATCAACGTCAGGCCGTACTCCGAGTCGTAGGGAGGGTCGAAGTAGGGCCGGGGCGCCCAATTGGAGGCGGACCCGCCGCTGCCGCCGGCGATGTGGCTGTCACAGCAGACGATGCCATCCACCTGGTCGATGGTGACTCCGGCCTGCTCCATGGCCTTTTCGCACGCCAGGATGGTGTAAGCGCCCAGGGAGGTATCGAGGTTCACCTCGTCCCACCGCCGGTCCACCGGCGAATGGCCGTAGCCCGCGATGGCCACCTTGCCCCGGTGTTCCCACACGCCCAGGCCGTCCTGGTCCCGGCGCCACTGGAAATCATTGCTGCTGGTCATAGTCCGTCCTTTTTCCGCTTTTTGAGCAACCTGTCATTGCGAGCGCAGCGTGGCAATCTCGATGCTGAAGGAGACGCCGCTCCGACAACGGGATTGCCACGTCGCTTCGCTCCTCGCAATGACAAACTGGGTGCACACGAGCTATTCCGCCACCCGCCACTCGTGAATCAACTGGCCGGGGGCCACTTCCTCGAAAGTAACCTCCACGGCAGCGCCCACGGGCACCTCGTAGGGCGGAACGCCCGGAAGGTTGGAGTAGAAGTTCACCGTGGGATCCTGGTCCAGCGTCACGAGGGCGAGATTGTAAGGCTGGTCGGGCATCCGGCGATTCAGGCGGCCGTCCTCGATGACGATGTAGGCGGCGATGTGCCCCCTGCCTTCCACCTCTTTCCACTCCAGACCATCGGCAGAGTCGCATACCCGGCAGTCTACCCCGGGAGGGTACTGGAGCTTGTCGCAGCCAGTGCAGATCTGGAGGACGAGGCGCTGTTCGTTCACCGCGTCCCAAAAGGGCTGGCTGAGTTCATCGGGTACGGGGATTATCTTGGGCATTCCTTGTCTCCAACTATTTCTTTTCAGACAGCGCCATTACAGAACTGGGCGTACGGGCGGCGATCGTCCCGTGCTCGTAGGGGATCATGTCGGCTTGGATCAGCCGCTGCTGCCTGTACGCTGCGAGGGGTGAGGAGGCACTGGAGGGATTTGATATCTGCCGAGCGGATTTGCGTGTCGGCCATTCTACCCGTAAAACGGCGCTTCATCCACTTGCGACTGACCGACGGCACCCGGGTCCCCCTGCCGTGATCTCACCTGCCCACGGCGCTCCGCGCGCAGATCCGGCCGCAGGAACGGCTCGCCTTGACAACCCCATCGGCCAAGTTACAATCGCCGGGAGGCCCCCGAAACACGACATCAAGGAGACACTCACATGCCGTTCTACACCAGAGGCGATGTCACCATCCATTACGAGGAACAGGGTTCCGGTTTCCCCCTGCTGTGCACTCCCGGCGGCGGCCTGAACTCCATCATGAGCGGTTGGCCCAGGCAGGTCATCAACGCGTTCGACGAGTTCAGCAAAGACTTCCGCTGCATCACCATGGACCAGCGCAACGCCCAGGGCGGCCAGTCCACCGGGCCGGTCCAGGTTGAAGATCCGTGGGGCGCGTTCGCCGACGATCAGTTGGGCCTGATGGACCACTTGGGTATCGACGAGTTCCTCTTTATAGGTTTCTGCATCGGCGGCCCGTTCGCCATGACGCTGATCAAGAAGGCGCCCAACCGCGTGCGGGCGGCAGTCCTCTGCCAGCCGGTGGGCCACGCCGACGCGACGCCCGACGCCATGTACGACTCGGGGATCGACGTCTGGGCTCCCGAGTTGACCGCCGGCCGGCCGGACATCTCAATGGATACCATCCAACAGTATTTGCATAACCTTTACCGGGTCCAACCGGACTTCTTCTACAGCGTGGACCGGGACTTCGCCCGCAACTGCCAGACGCCGCTGCTGGTGATGCCGGACGACACCCCGTCCCACTCGCTCCAGGCCGCCATGGACATGGTGGCGCTGGCTCCCCGGGCCCAGACGACGGCCTGGCCCTGGAAGGAAGACCCTGACCTCAAAGCGCTAACGATCGAGCAGACGCGCGCGTTCCTCAAGGCCCATGCGCCGGTGGCCGCCGGCGTCTAGATCCAGCACCGACCGTCTACCGACCTTGCGACCGTCCCGGCTGTTTTGCCGGGGCGGTTTTATGTTCAATCGCTGCCCTCGCCCCGACTCTTGCGTATCCAGTTTCGTAAATCGTCAGAATCAGGATTTGCGGGATTTTATGATTTGACAGGATTGGGAGTCTCCGGCGCAAAACCCTTCCAATCCTGATAATCCCCAAATCTGGAAAATCCTGATTCTGACAATTCCCCGCCACGCACTGGGTGGGTACGTGTGAGATTGGATGCCGCCGCAACCGATCATCTACTGGGCAGTCCGCCCTCCGTCGATCACCACCTCGGAGCCGGTGACGAACGATGACTCGTCGCTGGCCAGGTAGAGCACGCCGTAGGCGATCTCGATGGGCTGGCCGACGCGCCCCAGCGGCACCCGGCCCACTTGCGCGGCGATCCGGTCCTCGTCCGCCGGCGTGTCGCCTAGCATGGGAGTCTGCACCGGGCCGGGATGCACCGAGTTGCACCGGATACCCTCGCGGGCGTACTGGATGGCGGTGGACTTGGTGAACAGGCGCACCGCCCCCTTGCTGGCGGCGTAGGCGCCGGAAGTGCCCGGGGCCGGCGCGATTCCGGCGCCGGAGGATATATTAATGATGGAGCCGCCGCCGGCCTCACGCATCGCGGGTATAACCTCGCGGGTGCCCAGGAACACGCCCTTGACGTTAATGTCCATGGTGCGCTCCCACTGCTCTGCGGTCATGTCTTCGATGCCGCCCCGGGTGGAGATGCCGGCGTTGTTGACCAGGATGTCCACCTTGCCGAAGCGCGACACCGCGGCGGCTACAGCGTTGCGCCAGTCCTCTTCGCTGGTGACGTCGAGGTGAACGAACAGGCACTCCGCGCCGGTTTCGTTGATCTCGGCTTCGGTCTGACCTCCTACATCGTCCAGCACGTCGCCGATGACTACCTTGGCGCCCTCGCTGGCGAACAGCTGGGCTTCCTGCGCGCCCATTCCCCTGGCCCCGCCGCTGATGATGGCCACCTTGTTTTCCAGCCGCATGGTCTCGCCTCCTGTTGCCGATAGGTGGGATGATTGTAGCCTCAACACGAGACGGGTCAAGACAGGCTGGGGCGTATCGTTCACCTGGCTCCTGACGGCTCTCCCAGGATCAGGCCGTCTATTTCCTCCGCCGGAAGCGCCGAAAACTCCCTAGCCCGCACCACGTAAAACGCCGCTCCCAACAACGTCCACCCGGCCAGGGTCCCCCACGACGGCCCCGCCATGAAGCCCGGCATTCCAGGCACGCACAGCAGGAGGATAAAGCCCAGTGACAAGGCTGCGCCCAATCCGGCGGAGAGCCGCTCGACCAGCCTACCGACCCCGACGTTCGCGCTCCGGCGAGCGGTGGAGTAAGCCGCCACGCAGGTATAGAGGTATCCGATAGCTGTCCCCAGCGCCGCCATGTCCACCACCCAGAGGATGACCTCCCGGCCAAACCAGGGCGCCACTAACGAGACGGCGCCGGTGAAGAGGATGGCGTTGCGCGGTGTCCCGTGGCCGTGGTGGACGCTCCCGAACCAGGGCGGCAGTATCCTGGCTCGCCCGATGCTGAACATCAGCCGGCTGCTGGCCAGGAAGAAGCCGTTGATGCCGGTGAAGATCGCCGTCACCACCGCGACGCTGAGAAAGGCTATTCCCCACTTTCCCAGGCTCGCCTCCACCGTCACCCCGGTCGGTCAGGGGTGCACGGCGTCAACCAGTTCCCGCCAGGGCATTACCAGCCCCGTCGCCAGAATAACCACCGCGTACATGCCCGCGCCGGCCAGGATCGCCAGGGCCATCAATTGGAGGGCGCGCCGCGGCGGAAAGGCAAACTCCTCCGCGGCCTGGGGCAGCGTGTCGAACCCCACGTACAGCCAGGGAGAAATCGCCACTATGGCCAGTATCCCCGCCACTACCGACCGGTCCGGGGCGAAGTGAGGTTTCCAATTGGCCGGACTGGCCTCGGGGCCGGCAAAGGCCCCACTCCCGATAGTGACCACCGCCGCAACCAGCAGACCGGTCATAACCACCTGGGTTCTGCCAACGTCCCGCACCCCTCGGTACTGGAAGAACCCCATAGCGACCACGGCCAGCGTAGCCAGAGCCACCTCACCGGCGAAAACATTGTACCCGGCCACCGAGTACAGGTGTCCCTGGGCGAAAATCCCCGGAGCGACGAACCGGGCCAGGATGATCAGGGCCGTGGCGTTCAGCGGAACGATGCTGAGGTAGCCCAGGGTCAGGAACCAGCCACAGACGAAAGCGTGGTGGCGTCCGCCAACCCGGTAGGCGTAGGCGAACTCGGCCCCGGCCACCGGAAACATCCTGACCATCACGCTGTAGCTCCTGGCGATAACCAGCATCGCCAGCCCGCCCAGGAGAACGCCTAAAGACGCCCCCACCGGGCCTGCCGTCTCCAGGAAGTCCCCGGCCAGGATGAAGCAGCCGAAGCCGATGATGCAGCCCAGGGCCAGGGAACCCACCTGCACCGGCCGGAGGACCGGGTTGAGCTGCGCGCGTTCTTCCAACTCTACCTCTCCCGTCTTTCCCATCATTGGGGGGGCGTGCAAAATTACGAGCCTGAATAGGAATCTGTCATTGCGAGCGGAGCGTGGCAATCTCGTTCCCGCAGCGACAACCCTACACAACGAGATTGCCACGTCGCTGCGCTCCTCGCAATGACATTTTGTACGGGCCTATTTTCCCATTATGATCAGCTATTTAGACAGCGAGATGCCGGACGCATTACGGCAGACCCACGCAGATTTTCCGATATAATTCCGCCGAGTCGACGAGGTTATAACGGGGAGGACAGCGATGGAATTGGACGGGGGAGTGTTCATTGTAACCGGCTCGGCCACCGGCCTGGGCGCGGCCGTGGCCCAGCGTCTGGCGGCCAAGGGCGGCCGGCTGGTCATCAACTACACCAAAAGCGAGGCAGAGGCGCAGGCCGCCGCGGAATCCTGCCGCGGCCTCGGTGGTGAGGCCATCCTGTGCCAGGCCGACGTGTCCGTAGACGAGGACTGCCGGCGGATGGCGGCGACGGCGCTGGAAAAATGGGGACGGATCGACGGGTTGGTGAACAACGCGGCCACGTCGGTGATCGTGCCCCACTACGACCTGGAGGGTCTGACCTCCGAGGACTTTCAGCGCGTGCTGTCGGTGAACGTGGTCGGAGCGTTCCAGATGGTGCGCGCGGTGACGCCGGCCATGCAGGAGCAAGGCAAGGGCGCCATCGTCAACGTCTCATCGGGGTCGGGCTTCAGCGGATCCGGCAGTTCCATCGCTTACGCCGCGTCCAAGGCCGCGCTCAACGTGATGACCTACTCGCTGGCTCGTGCCCTGGCGCCGGAGATCCGCGTCAACGCGGTGTGCCCCGGCGTGATGCAGACCCGCTGGTGGCGCGAGGGCCTGGGAGAGGAGAACTACCAGGGGTTCATCGACCGCTACGCGGCGTCCGCCCCGCTGGGCTCGGCCGGCACTCCCGAAACGGTATCGGAGCCGGTGGTCTGGCTCCTTGAAGGTGCGGAGCATGTGACCGGGGAGACTATCCTGGTAGACGCCGGCAGCCACCTGGGACCTGCTCCAGCCCGTCCACGCTGACGCCCGGGTACGGGACGCCATCGCGTCAACGCTGGATTTTCAGCTGGTCGAGCGGCACAGTCGAGTCGTTCGTCAATAATTTCCTTGACACAGTATCAGGCGCGGGAGCATACTCCGCCGAACAGGGGGAAGTTATGGCCGCGATCAACCTCCGCCCCGATCAGTTTGCGCTGTTCGGCTACCGCATCCACTACGCTTGGATGATCGTCTTCATCACAGCGCTGATGCGGCTCGTATCGTCATCGTTCCGCATGTCGTTCCCGGCGCTGGTTCCCATCATCGCCGAGGTCTTTGGCTGGAGCGAGGGCCTCATCCTGTTCGCGTTCTCGCTGCAATGGGTGGTGTCGGGAATGTTCGGCCCGCCCTCCGGGTGGCTTGGCGACCGATACGGGGCCCGGTTCACGCTCACGGTGGGCGCGTCCCTGTACATCGTCAGCATGATCCTGGCCGGGTTCATGACCGAGCTCTGGCACCTCTACCTCTTTTTTGGCGTGATGCTCAGCGCCTCCATGGGAATATTCCAGGTGCCCCTTACGGTGTCGGTGACGTCGTGGTTCCGTCGCCACCTGGGATTGGGCATGGGATTGCTCCAGTCATCCCAGGGGGTCGGGCCGGTGATCGTGCCGGCCATCATGGTGGGTTTGGTTGCGTTCTTCTCGTTGGGGCAGGGCAAGGCATGGGCCGATTCCCTCCCGATCTTCAGCGCCGACAGCATTGGGATCCGAATGGCGTTCTGGATCCCCGGCATCGTGGGTGGCGCGGTTCTTCTGGGGCTCACCCGGCTGTTCCACAACTCGCCGGAAGACGTGGGAATGCGCCAGCTGGGCGCTGACCCCAACGAACCGATCCGCGCAGCTCCCACCACGGGAAGGGGCGCTAAAGAGCGGGCGCGCATATTCCTGCGCCAGGCGCGCAAAACTCCCACCTTCTGGAACCTCGTCGGCATCCACTATTGGGGATGCGCCGGCCACGCTATCATTATCATGTTCCTGCAGGTGATGGTGGTGGACCTGCTCCGCCCCGCGGAAGGCTACCAGGGTGTGGACAAGGCGTTGGTGAGCGCTTCGGCCATCGGCATCAGTATCGCCGGCACCATGCACCTGACCAGCACCATAACCCGGTTTGGCGCGCCCATCGCGGCCGACCTGCTGGGCAGCAAGTGGGTGATGGCCGCCTGCTTCACCCTCCAGTTCGCGCCCGTCCTGATCCTGCTGTTCGCGGACCAACTGTGGATGTTCTATGTCTTCGCCGTACTGTTCGGCATCGGCTTCGGTGGCGAGATGTCCGCCTTCCCGATCATCAACCGCCAGTATTACGGCAGAGCGCCAATCGGCAGCGCCTACGGCTTCCAGATGATGGGCGCGGGCGCGGGCATGGCCAGCGGAGCGCTGTTGGGCAGCGGACTGTTCATCGGCGTCACCGAACTGGGGTTCCCGGTGATTCTCGACAACCCCTACTGCTGGACTATCCTGCTGTCCTTCGTCATGAGCCTGGGCGGTGTCGTCGCCATTTTGTTCCTGCCCAACACCCACAGCCACCAGCTACCGGACTGGGAGGACGAGCTGCCTCCTGAGTTCCGTACTGATACCGCTCCGGCGGCTCCCTCGCCGGCGCCAGCAGCGCCCAGCGCGTCCCCCGCTCCCGCCCCGTCGGGTAACGGCGACGACTGACGCGCCTGTGCTTCCAGAAAGCAATCAATGGGAAACATTTGACCGAGACCTGGAGATAATCAGGTCTCGGTCACTGCCAACCCAGATACTCCACAGGAAGTCATCTTTGCGCGCTTGCGCCGGCGACGACCCGCGCCGGACCCGGCCAATGGGGCCAGAACTTGGCTTGACGTCTATCACTGGATGGAACCAGGTTGGCAACCGATCATTGAACCGCACTTGCGCCTCACTGACCCGGAGCGGGTCCTGGCTAACATGGAGACCGTCCGCCAGTTGCTTTCCGGAGGAACGGTGAGGCCGGCATAGCCAGCGCCGGTCGCCGGCGTTATTATGTCGCGAAATAGACTGTATCCGACACGCTCTTGTCCCCTGAGGAACGGAGCAATCGACGGCAAGGAGGCATCACCATGGCAGATGGAATCACTATCCTGGTAGGCACCGCCGGACAAGGCGTCATGCGCAGCACCGACAGCGGCGAGTCCTGGCGGCGCGTGGGGATCACGCAGGGCATACACTCGGACGCCGTGGTGCGCTGCCTGACCCCGGTCCCGGGCACGGAAAGCAGCGTGCTGGCCGGTTGCGACAAGGGCATCATCCGCAGCGACGACAACGGCGACACCTGGCGCGCCGTCAGCACACCCATGGACGGCACCGCCGTGTGGGCTATCGCCTTCGATCCCTCCAACCCGCAGGTCGGGTTCGCCGGCACCGGCACGCCGAACCCGTGCCAGATCTACCGCACGCGGGATGGCGGAGCCACCTGGGAGCACCGTCCCTGCGAGGTGGCCGCCGAGTGCCCGGCCGTGGGCGTGCCGCGCGTTACCGGCATCGCCATCGACCCGACCAACGGCAACAGCATTTGGGTGGGCATCGAGGTGGACGGCCTGCGCCACAGCTCCGACGGCGGCGACACCTGGGAAACCGTGCCGCACCAGGAAATCCCCAACATGGACATCCACAACGTCACCGTGACCGCCGGCCCGCCGCATCGGGTGGTGGTCATGGTGAACGATGACGTGTTCCTGAGCGACGACGACGGCGGCTCGTGGCGCAACCTGGACGTGCGGCAGAACTTCCCCCTGGGATACCCGCGCGGCATCAAGGTGAAGGCTGACGACCCCCAGACCATCTTCACCACGTTCGGTGACACCACCCCCGGGTCAACCGGTGTGGTCATGCGCTCCACCGACGCTGGAGCGACGTGGAACAGTCTGGACCTGCCTATCGAGCCCAACACGGCGATGTGGGTGGTCAACTCCCAGGCACAGAACCCCGACTTCCTGCTGGCGGGAAGCCGGTACGGCTACCTGTACCAATCGGCGGACGCCGGCGCGACGTGGAGCAAGTTCAACCGTGAGTTCAGCGAGATCTCCTCGGTGATGTGGTTCCCCAACTGAACGGTCACGGCTTTCTGAAGGTTGGGGCGGGTCCGCGATCAATGCGGGCCCGCTCTCTTTTCTTTGGTACGGACCGAAACCTGCGAGATCAGCCTCATGGCATGAGGAACGGGCTGCCGTGATACACTAACGCCGCCCAAGAACCGACCCATCAAACGCGTGGAGGCGAACCACCATGCCCATGGATGTTGCTACCAAGATTGCCCTGATCAAACGGCTGGCCGGAGACATCCACGGCCGCCTGTCCGCCAGTTCCGCTGAAGAGTTGAACGCCCAGTCAGCTTGCTCCGAGTGGGACGTGGGGACCGTGGCGGCTCACCTGGCCGGCGGCGCCGTCCGGCAGCAGGAGGCAATGCAGCGCGGTCTGGCCGGCGAGGGCGGGCCGCCGGAAGGCGAGAGCATTCTGCCCACCCCGGACCAGGTGCAGGCCTCCAACGCCACCAGCAACGTGCAGACGCGCCACGATTGGGGTGACGACCTGTTGGACGTTTTCCATCAAAACTATGAGGACCTCGACGCCATGCTGCAAGGCTGGTCGGACTGGTCCATCGGCTGCTGGCACCGGCGTCGCGGCACCATCTCCGCTGAGAGCTATGTTGACCTCAGGATCCAGGAACTGGTGATTCACGACTGGGACATGCGGGCCGGCGACACCGGCGAAGGGAGCCTGGACTCCGACGGCATCGTCGCGCTGTTGCCCGCCTCGGAAATGTGGTATCAGCTCTGCTTCCGGCCCACCGCTGCGCTTACCACGCCGGCGGTGTACCGCTTTGAAATCGGCGGAGGGTCCGAAGGGGCAACGCTCCAGCACGACGTGGTGGTGACGGGCGACGCTTACACGGTCTCCGAATGCTCCCTGGAGAACCAACCCGAACTTACCATCCGCGCCGACGCCAACACCTACCTGCTTTGCCTGTACAACCGGGTGGACTGGAACACGGCCAAACGGGCCGGTCGCGTTCGCGTATCTCAAACCGCCGATACCATCGCCCACGTATCGTTGAGAAACCTCGGCCGTTGGTTCGGCGGGTTGTAGATACACCATCCATCAGGCGAAGCAGATAGGGTAATGACAGGTGCGGGATACGATGACTTCCTACGATGAAGCGGCAATACGGCAGGAGGTAGCAGTCATCGGGACGCTGGCCCGGGGACTGCACGAATTCCTGGACGGTTTGTCGGCGAACGACCTGCGTCGCCATTCGGCATGCGACGCATGGACCGTGCGCGACGTTGCCGGCCACCTGACCAACCGCGCCGAAAGGCAGATAACCAGCATGACGCGAGGACGCGAGGGTGACTCGGCGCCCCCTGCCGGCTTCGTCCCGCCCACGGACAACATGGCCATGTCTGCCGAGAATGCCGACGCCGACATTGCCTACTCCATTTCGCTGGGCGACGAGTTGGTTCCCACCTTCGAGCGGCACTACCGGGCATTGCACCTGCTGCTGAACAGTTTCGGCGGCGACGATTGGCGCTGCGCCTGCTGGCACCCCCGTCGCGGCGCCATGACGGCGCGCGAATACGTCAGCCAGCGCATTCAGGAACTGGCGGTGCACGACTGGGACATACGCAGCGCATTCGACCCGCAAGCCGCCCTGCACCCGGACGCGATTCCGGTGCTGCTGGGTATGTCCGAGCGCTGGCTCCGTTCGGCCTACAACCCGGGCGACGATCCACCGTCCGGCGAGATCCGCTACCACTTCGCGTTGTCCGACGCCGAACCCATCGACGTGGTTGTCCAACCCGACGGCGTGCAGGTCGGAGCGGGACTGCACCCCAGCCCGGACGACATCGACATGGTCGTCGCCTGCAACGCCAACACCTACCTGCTGCTGGCCTACGGGCGCATCGACGTGGACACGGCGGCGAACAGCCTGGTCGCCATCGGCGAAGAAGGACTCCTCGAGCGCTTCGCCCGATGGATGGTGGGATTCTAACCGCGAGTCGCCGCAGCCACATTGGAACCGACGAGGCCGAGTGTCACGATGGACATTACGGCTATCGGCAACAACCCTCGCATTTGCCTCACCGGCGCCACCGGCTATGTGGGAGGGAGACTGCTCGGCATCCTGCAACGCGACGGCTACCGCGTCCGTTGCGTAGCGCGTCGACCTGAGAACCTGCGGAGCCGGTTGTCGGAAACCACCGAGGCGGTGCGCGGCGATCTGCTGGATCGCGCCTCCCTGGTGAAGGCGATGTGCGACCTCGATGTGGCCTTCTACCTGGTGCACTCCATGGGTTCCTCGGGAAACTTCGCCGAGGAGGAGCGGAGGTGCGCCGAGAACTTTGCCAACGCCGCACGGGAATCTGGCATCCGCCGGATCATCTACCTGGGTGGCCTCGGCGCCGACGCGCCAAACCCGTCGGACCACCTGAGCAGTCGGAGACAGGTTGGCGATATCCTGCGGGGATCCGGTGTCCCGGTTATCGAGTTTCGCGCCTCCATCGTCATCGGTTCTGGAAGCGTTTCCTTCGAGATGGTGCGCGCCCTGGTGGAGAGGCTGCCGGTCATGATCACGCCGCGGTGGGTGTCGGTGGCGGCGCAACCGATCGCGATCAACGACCTGTTGGAGTACCTGCGCTGCGCCATTGCCCTGCCGGCGGACGGCCACCACATATTCGAAGTCGGTGGCGTGGACGTGGTTTCCTATGGGGAGTTGATGCGTGAGTATGCCCGGCTGCGGGGGCTGCGCCGTATGATGATGCCGGTACCTGTGCTCACGCCTCGCTTGTCGAGCCTGTGGTTGGGTCTGGTAACCCCCTTATACGCCCGAGTCGGCCGGAAGCTCATCGACAGCCTGCGCAATGCCAGCTTGGTGGCTGATCCATCCGCGTCCGAGGCATTTCCGATCCGTCCCATGGGCGTCAGAGACGCCATCGCCGCGGCGATGAGGAACGAAGACCGGGAGGTCGCCGAAACCCGCTGGTCCGACGCGCTGTCATCCTCGGGCAAAGCGCAGAATTGGGGCGGCGTCCGTTTGGGCACGCGATTGGTGGACCGACGATCAGCGCGTGTATCCGTCTCGCCGGAGGGGGCCTTCGCGCCAATCCGGCGCATCGGCGGCGACACCGGCTGGTATTTCGGCAACTGGCTGTGGCGCGTCCGCGGTTTCATTGATCTGCTGGTTGGGGGTGTTGGCGTGCGGCGGGGCCGGCGCGACCCGTCGGAAATCGCCGTGGGCGACGCCGTCGACTGGTGGCGTGTGGAGCGCTACGAACCGGGTCGCCTGGTCCGCCTATACGCGGAAATGAAGCTGCCCGGCCGGGCGTGGCTGCAATTCGAGGTCACGCCGGCGGAGGACGTCCGTGGATCGGTGATACACCAGACTGCCGAGTTCGACCCGGTGGGGCTGGGCGGGTTGGTCTACTGGTATGCGCTCTGGCCGGCACACGCGGCGGTGTTCCGTGGGATGATCCGGGGAATTGCGAGGGCGGCGAACCGGGCGAACGCAGAATAGGATTCTGCATGGGCTGCGGCTCTATCGGCAGGGTCTCTTACACCAGTTGCGGTTTGGTCGTCGTCATAGCCTTGCCCCTTCATAACGAAACGGTCGTACCCGGCGAGGATGGCGCGATTATACCAACCGCCCCGCTGTGAACCAGCAGCTGGATGTCACCCCGAGGCAGGGAGCAAGGTCAATACCACTCCTTATGCTAAAATCCGGCCGATTGCGCATGTCCGCAACTCCCATCCCCTCAAGGAGCGACACCCAGTATGCAGTACGACTACATCGTGGTCGGCGGCGGTTCCGCCGGCTGTGTGATGGCCACCCGCCTGTCCGAGATGACCGACAAGTCCGTGATCCTGCTGGAGGCCGGCCCCGACTATCCCGACTTCGAGCACCTGCCCGAAGACCTGAAACAGGGCAACAACACCTGGCTTTCCGCCTACGGCCCTCACAGCTGGGACCTGCGCGGACGCGCCACCCCGTTGCAGGACGAGCCGATGATCATCCCGCGCGGCAAGGCCATGGGCGGGTCGTCGTCCATCAACGGCCAGGTCGTGTTTCGTGGCATCCCCGAGGACTACGACCTGTGGGCCGAGTGGGGCAACGACGAGTGGAAGTTCACCGACTGCTTGCCCTTCTTCCGCAAAATGGAGAACGACTGGGACTACAGCGGCGATGACTTCCACGGCTCGGAGGGACCGCTGCCGGTGCGCCGCCCCAAGCGGCAGGACTGGCTGCCGTTCAACACGGCCTTCTACGACGCCTGCGTCCGCATGGGCATCCCCGAGCATCCGGACCAGAACGCGCCGGACTGCTACACCGCCGTCTCTCCACGACCGATGAACAACATCGACGGCGTGCGGATGAGCACATCGCTGACCTTCCTCAGCACGGCCCGCCACCGGCTCAACCTGACGGTGCGGGGCAACATCCACGCCCGCCGCGTGGTGCTTGACGGCAATCGAGCCGTGGGCGTCGAGGTCGAAAGCGGCGGCGAGATCTTCACCGTCGAGGGCAAGGAGATCGTGCTGTGCAGCGGCACCATCGGGTCGGCGCAGATGCTGCTGCTGTCCGGCATCGGCCCCGCCGATCACCTGCGGGAGATGGGCATTCCGGTCAACCACGAGCTGCCCGGCGTCGGCATGAATTTCCGCGACCATCCTGCCGCCTACATCCTGTTCCGCGGCGAGGGCGAGGAACTGGACACCTTCGCACCCAACATCCAGGTGGGCCTCCGCTGGAGCGCCGACGACTCGCCGACCAAGGCCGACTTCCAGATCACGCCCACGCTGATGACCAGCGAGCACCGCCCATCCAGCATCAGCTACGATGGCTCCGGCTTCCACTTCGGCCTGAGCGTGGGCTTGCAGAACGCGGTAGGGTTCGGCCGTCTCTCGCTGCAATCCACCGACCCGGCGGTGCAGCCGGACCTGGACTACCAGCTGTTCAGCGATCCCTACGACCGCCAGCGCATGCGCCAGGCCATCCGCAAGGCCCTGGAGATTGCCGGGGAGTCGCCATTCAAGGAGTTCATCGTCGAGCGGCTCAACCCGGTGGACGCCGACCTGGTCAGCGACGACGCCCTGGACAACTGGATCCTGCGCAATGCCTACACCCAGCACCACATCGCCGGCACCTGCAAGATGGGCCCCGCCAACGACCCCATGGCGGTGGTCAGCCAGCACGGCCAAGTCCACGGCATCGCGGGCCTGCGCGTGGCCGACGCCTCGGTGATGCCCGACGTGATCCGCGCCAACACCAACGCCACCACGATCATGATCAGCGAGCGGGTATCGGAGTTCATCAAGACGGGGATTTAACCCCCCTGCGGCGGTGGTGAGCCTTCCAGCCCCGGCTACGACCGGACAGCAAGGTAACGCGCGATGAACACCCCCATCAGCAGCCGCGTCGGTTTGCTGGCCCCGATGGCGGCCGCCATAGCGGTATTGGCGGTGGCGGTGGTAACGGCGTGGGCATCGCCGGCCGGATCGGGCCCACAGCAGGGTCCGCCGCCTCCGGTGACGCCTCCAGCGGTGCCCACGCCGACGCTGGTACCGCTGGGCAACCCCACCGGCTTGGGAGCCGAGCCGACCGGCCACACCGGCCAAGTGCAATTGTGGTGGCAGCCGGCCCAGAACGCCACCGTTCACTGGGTCTGGTCAGCGAAGTGGGACAACACCGGTGGCACATGGACGCTCTCCGAGCGGAACCAAGCAATTGTAGACGGCCTGGAGCATTGGGAGGATCATTGGTTCACGGTCATCGCCGGCATCGACCGCGGAAATGGTCAGTACGAATGGTCCAAGTGGAGCAATTGGGCCAAAGCGTCGCCGGAATGGTATCCAAATCCCACCGCAGACCCCGACGCCGGCATCGGCGACATTGAGGTGAATACAGTCTTCGGGCCCGACTCCACGTTGGCTTTCGCGATAACCCCGTGCGACGGTCCAACCGCCACCTCCGTGCCGGCTCAACACGGCGGAGGCAGCCCCACCGGTTCACCATGCGCGAGGGGTGACCAGGTCAATTTCAACCTGACGCCATTGGTATCCAGCGGCCACAATTTCAAAATACAGATGGCATGTATCGACCGAAGCTCGGATGACTGCGCCCTGGCTTCAGGCGCTTACGCCCCGTATACGGACATCGGGTTCGTCGAGCGCGTCCGACGGCGGACGGAGGGCCAGGTGCAGTTCGAGGTCACGACGTTCTCCGAACTTGGCGTCGCCCACGCCGACGCGCTGCGCCTCTTGAAGGACGGGACGTTGCAGGCCGCGCAAATTCACCCGTCCCACGTCAGAGTCGCCCATCCCGTCGTGGACATCGCCAACCTCTGGGGGCTGTATAACGATCAGGCTTCCAATCTTTCTGTCGTAGACGCCGTGCAGCCGGCGATGGCCGACTTGACCGCGGCAAACGGTGGAGTACAGGTCGCGTACATGGTTACCGACCACCATTACCTGTTTTCTCGGCGGGACGTTCACCGCGACCCGGACGCCTGGCTTGGGTTTAGAGTTGGTGCCGACAGCGCGGATCTCCGCAGCATGCTCACCGGCATGGGATCTGATGCTCAGTCCCTCCGGTATCGGGACCCACGCGGGGCCTTGAAAGACGGCTCGGTGGACGGCGCGATATTCTGCGCATGGTGTGGGGACAGACAGCAATTGAACGAAGTTACCGACTACATCATGGGACCGTTTTTCAATATTCCCCACAGCTGGCTCGCCGTCAATGCGGAAATATGGAACCAGATGCCCCGCGATCTACAGAACATCGTCCTGGAGGAAGGCGCGCGCCACGCCTACGTGAACCGCTATCTGGTGCTGCTTGCCAGCGAGCCGGAGGCCGTGGGTCACAGCATCGGCAAGCGGGTCAGGTACGCGCCGTTTTCCGACGCGGTGCTGAACCGCATGCGCCGGTCTGCTATCGAAAACGTCGTGCTCACCTGGATCGAGCGGACCGGAGGACCTGACTCTGATGCTGTCCGTCTCTTTAACCAGGTCGTGGGCCCCATCATCAACATAAACATCAATCCCGACGGTTCGGTTTCCGAAACAGAATAGCCCCAATTCCTGGGTGTCAACTCCATGAACTTCGAGACCATCGCCGCCCAGGCGGCCCACCAGATCGACGAGGCGACGGGCGCCGTAGCGCCGCCCATCTACCTGTCGACGACCTTCGAACGGGACGCGGACGGCGCGTATTCGCGCGGTTTCGTCTACTCCCGCACGGACAACCCCAACCGTCGCGCCCTGGAGCAGTGCCTGGCGCTATTGGAGGGTGGGGTGGAGGGCAACGCGATGTCGGCGGCCTTCGCGTCCGGGTCGGCGGCGACGGCGGCGGTGTTCCAGGCCCTTGCGCCCGGCGACCATGTGATCGCACCCGATGATTGCTACCACGGCACGTCCCGGATGCTGCGGGAGGTTTTCGCTCCCTGGGGTCTGCAAACCAGCTTCGTCGATATGACCGACGCCGATGCGGTGCAGAGCGCCGTACAGCCCAACACCCGCCTGGTGTGGGTCGAAACTCCATCCAATCCGCTGCTCAAGATCACCGACATCGCCAGGATGGCCGACATCGCCCATGCCGCCGGCGCCTGGTGCGCCGGCGACAACACCTGGGCCAGCCCGATGCTGCAACGGCCCTTCGAGCTGGACGCGGACCTGGTGGTGCATTCGACCACCAAGTACCTGAGCGGACACGAGGACGTGACTGGCGGCGCGGTGGTCAGCCGTGAGGAATCCGATGTCTTCCAGCGGGTCCGGCTGATCCAGAACCTGTGCGGCGCGGTGCCGTCTCCCTTCGACTGCTGGCTCACGTTGCGCGGCATCCGCACGCTGCCGGCGCGGATGCCTTATCATTCGGCCAACGCCGGCCGGTTGGCCCGCTATCTCCAGGACCATCCGCGCGTCTCCGCAGTCCACTATCCCGGACTGCCCGAGCACCCGGGGCACGATATTGCCGCGCGGCAGATGTCCGACTTCGGCGGGATGCTGTCGTTCCAGGTCGCCGGCGGTCGGGATGCCGCCATGGACGTTGCAGCCAAGGTGCAGTTGTTCGTCCGCGCCACCAGCCTCGGCGGCACTCAGAGCCTCATCGAGCACCGGGCGTCCATCGAAGGGCCCGACAGTCCCACGCCTGACGACCTGCTGAGAGTGTCGGTTGGCCTGGAGAATGCTGACGACCTGATAGCCGACCTGGCGCAGGCTCTCGGTTGACCCGGCGGCGGTTGGGCATGTGGTACTATCCGCATGGCGACCGACTAATCGTCGATCGGCCCGTCGCACCCTGCACACCCGCTGCCTGGCCGTCAGTCGCGGTCGTGCGGTATTGTGGACTACTGACGCAGCAATGAGCAGGCCCATGCGCTACCCAGGAGGCTGACCATGTTTGACTTGTTGATCACCGGTGGAACCGTTGTATTGCCAACCGAGGCAGCCTCCGTTGACGTCGGTGTGCAGGATGGACGCATCGTCGCCATCGGCGCGCCGGGAACTTTGGTTGATGAGGCGGTGCAGACCATCGACGCCTCCGGTCGCATCGTGACGCCCGGCGGCATCGAGCCGCACATTCATGCTGCCGCCAACGTGCAGCCCGGCGTGCACCAGCAGGTGGCGGGCGTGCCCAACGCCGGCCCCCTGGAACACTCCCTGGGCGCCATCTGGGGCGGCACCACCACGGTGGTGGACTTCGCGCCGGCCCCTAACGAGGGGGAGCTGGTCGGCGGCATACTCGATTTCCTGTCGGTGTGGGAGGGCAACACCTACGCCGACTACTCGGCCCACGTCATCTATCGAACCAGCAACACCGCCGACAGCATCGCGCGGGTGGGCGAGTTGATCAACAACGATTTTCCCAGCGTGAAGATTTTCACCACCAACATCCGCCCGCCGGCCGACCCTCCGCTCAGCCTCACCCCCACCGGGCGGATCGACAACGGACGCCTCACCGATCTGACCGCGCAACTGGCGCGTCACGACGGCGTCCTGGCCGTGCACGCGGAGGACGATGAGATAGTGATGTACAACTACCTGCTGGCGCAGCAGCGCGGCATGTGGGACTGGTACAACGCCCACCTCATTCACTCCAAGGAAGTGGAGGACGTGGCCTTCCGCGACGTGATCCGCATCGCGGAGCAGAACGGCGCCGGCATGTACTTCGTCCACGTCACCGGCAGCGACGGTGTGAACGCCGTGGCGGCCGCCCGCAGCCGGGGGCAGGCGGTATATGGCGAGGTGCTGACCCTGGCCCTGTCCTTCAATGCCTTTCAGTACCGCGAGCCCGACGGTATGAAGTACCACACCTACCCATCCCTGAAGTACCCCGAGGACGGCACCGATCTGTGGAGCGGCCTGCTGGGCAACAACCTGACCTTCACCGCCACCGACAGCAGCTTTACCACCTACCTGGACAAGACTGCCGGCCTCAACGTGCAGGACATGCGGGGTGGCAACATCGGCATCGAGATCCGCATGGGCGTCAACTACACCGAAGCCGTGGTGCGGCGGGGAATGTCCCTGACCCAGTTTGCCAACATCACCGCCACCAATGCCGCCCGCCTGCTGGGGATGTACCCGCAGAAGGGCGTCATCGCACCGGGCAGCGACGCGGATTTTGCGATCATCGACCCCACCATCCACAAGCGGCTCACCATGGACGATCTGCACCTGCGCGACTACAGCCCGTGGGAAGGCTGGGAAATCTTCGGATGGCCGACTACAGTGATCCTGCGCGGCAAGGTGATGGTGGACAACGGGCATTTGCTGGGCACGCCCGACGACGGCCGGCGCGTCCGCCGACGTATCGACCCGGCGGTGCTGCAACGCCCGGCATTTTAGCGCTCGACGATTCAAGAAATGGTAACATCACAGTACATTCACTGATTCCGGAGAGACTATGACAGCCTACAGTCGCGTTTGGCGAAATTTACCTGAGCCGTTACATGGGAATATGGATACAGATCTCCTGTGGGAAGCGGAGCAGGCTTTGCAGAGCATTGTTGATCTCGAGGAAAACCCCGACATCAGAAACGCTTTCGTGAGGCGGTTGGAATCCTTCCGGTCTGAGCTGGAAAAGGCGGCGAATTTGGTCGCCAACACAGAATACAAGATCGCATTCATAGGCGATATCGGCGTGGGGAAAACAACTGCCCTTTGCCGAGTGACCGGCTTGGAAACACCGTCGGGGATGCCGGATGTCTCACCGCCAAACCCAGCCCTTGAAGTAGGCGGAGGCGGCACCACGGTGTGCGAAGTCCAAATCGCAAATGGAGCGGACTACGGCTTGGTCGTTGAGCCTAGGGACGAAGGCGCACTGCGGGAGGAAGTGATCGAATTTGCGCGAATACTCATGCCATCGTCCGACGCAGAATCGAGTGATGAGACCAGCTCAACTCCAGATGATGGAACCAGGATAGCAAGGGAAGTATCAAGGGCCATACGAAATATGAGCGGACTCCAGAGTGAGTTGCAACGGAATGCCGAGGGCAGAATTATCGGGAGATACGACCCTGCCCAGAAATTGGCTGAACAACTGGCTGACGCAGACGCCCTTGCCGATGCAATATGGGAGAAAATGGCCCTCCACAAACGGACTGGGCATGAACTCTGGCATCGCGACGCTAATGGCACACCCAATGGGGAACCATTGGCATGGATGCAGGAAAATTTCCGGTTGTTGAACAACGGCCGGCATCCTGATTTTTCTCTGCCATCGCGCATCGAGGTCATACTTCCCCAGCGCATTTTGGGTGATGAATCTCTGTCCATTCGCATAGTAGACACCAAAGGGATCGATGACACTGCTGAACGCGAAGACCTGATGACCCTCCTCAACGAATCTCATACAATTGCGGTTCTTTGCTCACCTTTCTACGCGGCCCCGGTGACCTCCGTGCAGCAGATTTTGGAGAGATCCCTTGAAGCCCGTTACCCCGATTTGGAGACCAAAGCCGCGATACTGGTTTTGCCGCGTGCTGGTGAAGCACTCGCGGTGAAAGACGATTCCGGCGACCCGGTGACAAGTACCGCGGACGGGTACTTTCACAAAGGCGAGCAGGCCAGATTGAGCTTGTCCACTGCGAACCTTCCCAAGGTGCCAGTCGAGTTTTTTAACACTCACGAAGACAATACCGAAGAATGCAGCTCGTTTTTAATGGATCTGGTGAACGGTCTTCAGAACCTGCATCGGGACCGTCTTGAGGAAGCAGTCATCGACGCCCTTGCGTTGGTGGAAAATTACGAAAACGAGCAAACGCGGGCCGTTCAGAGACAGGCCGCTACTCATCTGGCGACTTGGATAGATGCCAACCGCCACATCAAACCAATGACCGGGCGTTTACAGGACAGTCTGATGCGTGAGATTGATACGGTGAACGCCAGTTCTTTACGCGCAAGCGTCCGACGTAGCGGAGAATGGCACAACTTGGATTACCCGCAGCAACTCAGTCACGGTGCTCGCGTAACTGCGGCCAGCGCGGCAGCTAATCAACTGGACGAATTCCGAGCGATTATCGAGAATCTGCTTCGGAACCCTGACCTTGCGGAAGCCTCAAGTCTATTGCAGCAAGCCCGACGCGTTGTTGCGTCCGGAAGTGAATCCTTGCTGACGGCAAGCCAGCGAATGGGACGAGAGGTTCACTCTGAATATATGAAGATCGATGCTCTGCTATGGAGCCGTTGTGTTGGAGAATGGGGGCAAGGGCCTGGATATAAAGGGCGGGTAGCTGGCCACAACCGGAACTGGTTTACCGCAGATCAGCATGGTATAGCCAGGACGTTTGAGGTACTTGTCGCAAACGAATGGGAGCAAATTTTGTCTCAAGTAGAGACCATCTTGCCTGACGATGATAATGACTAGCCATAACCACTGGGATGGCTTACCTCTTCCCGTATTGCCAGGAAGAGATCCCTTGCACCGGACGATACACCCCAAACCAGTGCAGCTCACGTGAGCGCAACCCGTCGCACTCTGCGGGAGCAAGCGTTTTCTTATGCCGATCCTGCGGCCAACTCAACCCGGTATCGGAGCTTGGTGATGCGGAACGTGCCAGTGCCCGACGTGAGCATTGCGGGGTATGCAAAGGTCAGGCGACAAAGAACGTCTCCAACAACAGTCCGCACCCCAACATAGGAGCAACACCCTTGGGAACCATCACCGTCACAGTTGAAGTCGGCGACCGCCAGGGCAGCCAATTCGAAGAACTCGACATCACCGTCGACACCGGCTCGACCTACACCGCAGTACCACGCGCAACCTTGGAGCGCCTCGGAGTTCCAGTTGGACGTTCATTGCCATCGGAGACTGCCGACGGCAGGATAGTGCCGGTCGACGTCGGCGAAACCACCATCAGACTCGAGGGACTGCAATTCTACACGCCGGTCATATTCGCCGAAGAGAACGAGCCCAGCCTGCTCGGCGTGGTCACCCTCGAACAAGCCGCCCTGGCCATCGACCCCGTAGCGGGCCGCCTGATACCCACGCGCCTCCTCCGCTACTGACAGCACAAAATAGCTCCGCAATCCGCCGCTGCCGTCAGAGCTCAGCCCACCGCAGGGCGTCGCTGCTTCCATGGTAAATGACACACAGGACAACGTCCTCTTCTGCCGGTTCTGCGGACACCTGAGTCCGGCTCCTGAGGCGGCCGATGTGCCTCCCGCGAGCGCGAGGTGCGCGAGGTGCGGAGCGTATTCAGGGCTGGAGGCCGTCGCCGAGGTCGACGCCAGGGAACGGTCACGCCGGATCAGGCTGGAATTCCTTCGCAGCCGTCTGCTCCGTCTGGCCTTGGTGGTGTTGCCTCTGGTGGGCCTGGGCATGTGGGTCCTGTGGGCATACACCGGTCTGCCCCCGGACCCGCCGTCTCCTTCAACTCGCATCGGGGATGCCACCGCAGCCACCGCACCTGGCGACTGGCCGCAAGCCGGCCACGGCGTAACCAATTTGGCCTCCGGCAGTGTTCTGTCTCTTCCCACCGGAACGGCTCCGGAGCCCGCATGGAGCTACGTTGCCGGTTCCCCAATCGTTGCACCGCCGGCAGTATTCGGCGACCGAGTGTACCTGACCGACGAATCGGGAAACGTGACGACGCTGGAGCGGGAGACCGGCGAAGTCGTCTGGCGGTACGAGTCCCGGCTGACCGCCGGGGTAACTCCGGCGGTGGCCGATGGCCTGGCGTTCGTCGTATTTCGGCCCGGCCTCGTGTCGGCGCTGGATGCGGACACCGGAGAGGTTGTGTGGTCGCGCCGACTGCGCACGGCGTCTTTGCCGTCGCCCACCATCGCGGACGGCCGGCTGTACGTGGCAGAGAGCGACAAGAACCGTCTTCTCGCCCTGGACGCCGCCAACGGCGAAAAGTTGTGGGAGTATCGTCTCAAGGACTGGGTAATCGCGCCGCCGGCCGTGATCGACGGCAAAGTCATCGCCACCGCCAACGACGCCAATGTCCACGTCATTGACGCCAACACCGGGAAACGGCGGATGATCTACGACGCCGGCCGGTCCCGCTGGGTGCGCGGCGGCCCGATAGCAACCGAAGATCTGCTGCATTTCAGCAGCTTCAACGGGCGGATCTGGGGTATTGATTACCAGGGTCACCGGTATCCCCTGGAGCGGCAGATACTCTACTTCCGAACGTTGTTGTGGGTATGGGGGTTCGTCAAGGAGGGTCCGGTGCAACAGGGTTTGGTCTGGTCGTCGTGGAGTGTGGAAGACCAGCCCTATCAACCGGCGCTTTCGGGCACGACCCTGGTTGTGGCGGACGCCATCGGCCCGGTCACCGGGTTGAACTCCGTCGACGGCGAGGTTCTTTGGGAGATCGACGTGGGAGCGGACATCACAGCCCCGGCCACCATCGCGGGACCCGTCGCATTGGTGGGCGATGAACACGGGCGCGTAACCGCTCTGTCGGTCGCCGACGGGTCGACAGAATGGCAAACGCAGCTGAACGGCCCAATCACGGCGTCGCCCATTGCGGCGGGCGGCTTGGTTCTCGTCCCCACAGCGGCTGACGGCGGGACGCTGGTCGCGTTAGGGACCTATACGAACTGACTGCCCAGTCGGCATGACCTCCAGGAGAGGCGCCCCACGGCTGGGCGCCTCTCCTCATTTTAGCGACCGGAACGCCGTAATGTCACGCGTCGGCGCACACCTGGATCCTGCCCTGTGATAATACGATCCATTGACCCACATGATATTGCCGCGTTAGTAACATAACGAAATTCGTCTTTACAGGCTGGCAAACAGCGTATTAGTCTTGCCAGCATCGATTTAGCCGCCGATATTCGGTCGCCGCTCTGGAGAACACGAGCACATATCTATACACGTCATGACTGGTGATGATCGGGTTGTTCACCTGGCCGGCTGCCTGAAGCAGCGCAAACGGAGGTTCGCATCATGAAACGACGCCGCAAAACGACCCCGACTGCCCTGATCCTGATCGCAATCTCGCTCACGCTGGCATTCGTGATTGCCTGCGGTGGAGCGGCAACCGCGCCCGCTCCGGAATCCGATGCCTCTTCGGCCCCCGCCAGCGCGGCCACCGGATCGCAATCGGCGCCTACGGCCGCGCCTTCCGGCGGTTCGTCCCAGGCAGCCCAACCCACCGCGGCCGCCGCGCCGGCCCAGCCGGCAGCGTCTTCCGGCAGCTCCGCCCCGGCCGCCGCGGCTGAACCGACACCCACGGTCCAGCCGGTGGAGGTCCAGGCGCCCGAAACCGACTGGGTCACTCGCGGCAAGCACGGTCGAACCATGAAGTGGGTGGCTCGCAACAACCCCGGGTTCTGGGACGTTCACTACGGGGCGAGCCTCACCACCACGCTCACGCCTTCCGGCGTCAGGTTCAACCAACTGGTGGAATACAACCCGGTGAACCCTGAAGAGATCATCGGCGACCTGGCGGAGAGTTGGGACGTCAGCGAAGACGGCACGGTGTACACCTTCTACCTTGCCGAAGCGAACTGGTCCGACGGCCAGCCGGTGAAGGCCAGCGACATCGTCTTCAGCCTGGACCGCATCACTCTCCCCGACGCCTTCCGCGGCCGCACCAACAGTCTCCGCAACTTCTACGAGCACAAGACTGCGGAGATAATCGACGATCGGACGGTGCGGATGCCCATCAAGTTCCCGGCGGCCACCTTCATGGTTAACCTTGCCTCTGACTACATGAAGATGTACCCGGAGCACGTCGTCGGCCCGTTGACCCAGGAAGACGCCAACTGCTGCCCCGAGAACATGCTGGGCTCGGGTCCGTTCATCTACAAGACCGGCAGCTGGCAGAAGCAGGAGTCCTACGAGTACGTCAGGAATGACGACTACTTCAAGGCTCCGCGCCCTTATTTCGACGGCTTCAAGGTCTTCCTGATCCAGGACGTGGCCCGTTCCATCGCCACGCTCAAGGTCGGGCAGGCCGACGGAACCTACTACCCGGTGCTGTCGACCTACACGGAATTCGTCGAGCAGTTGGAGGAGGACACCGACGGCCGCATGCGCGCCCTGTTCATGCAGAACGTGCAGCGCGCCGGGCTGAACTTCAACTGGCTGGTCGAACCCTATGACGACCCCCGGGTCCGAACGGCGCTCTGGATGGTCATCGACCAGGAGGAGATCGTCCAGAAGATCCTGCGCGGCAACGGGACCGTGGGCACGCACTTCCACGTCGGGTTCGCCCCTAACGAAAGTGTCGAGGCGCTGTACGAGTTGCCCGGCTACCGCCGGGACGCGGACGGAACCAAGGCGCAGGCCGACCTGGACGAGGCCCGCAGGTTGCTGGCCGAAGCCGGGTACCCCGACGGGTTCAGCGGGACCATCACCTCCATCCTCACGGGCTGCACCGCCACCTCCGCGCAGTTGGTCAGCGATATCTGGAAGCGCGAGCTCAACCTGGACATGACCATCGAGTCCAGCGACGTGGCGACCCTGTACGCCAAGTGGCGCAGCAACGACTACGGAGTGATCGTCGGATGCGGCAGCGGCATCATCCTCCCGGACCCGTCCGACATCCTGAACCAGTGGTACGGCATCGACACCATGCGCAACTCCGGCAACTGGACCACCACCGAGTTCGAAGCCCTCAAGGCCGCGCAGGCCAAGGAGCTTGATCCCGAAAAGCGCAAGGAACTCTTCGCCCAGATGGTCGAACTGCTGCGCGCTGAGGTTCCTCACTACCTGCCCACCGGTTGGATGCACGCTGGCGGGACGCTGGACTACCGCATTCGCAACTACCACGTCCCCAGGACCATCCAGATGATCCACAAACTGGATCACATGTGGTGGGACGAGGACGCCGAGAAGCCGCCCATCGGCACGGGCTATCAGCCGTAGGCGAGACCGGGCTTCTGCTACCCACGGAGGAATTTGACAATCGCCAGGCCCGATCCCGGGAGGCATGATGACCACCTATATCGTGAGGAGGCTGCTCCTCTTCATACCCACCATCCTCATCGTGACCATCATCATCTTCCTGTTGATGTGGATCGTGCCTGGCGACACGGCCATGCTCATCCTCACCGGAAACGATCCGAATGAGGGTGGGCGGGTCAGCCTGGAGGACGTCGAACGGCTGCGCGCCAAGCTGGGCCTGGACCGGCCCGTCCACATCCAGTATGGCGACTGGCTGTGGGACATGCTCCGCGGTGACCTTGGCGAGTCGCTGTGGTACCAGACCCCGGTGATCGACGAGCTGGGAGGACGGTTCGTCACCACCGTGCAACTGGCGGTGATGGGCATGGGATTGGCCTTCATCATCGCGGTGCCTCTCGGGATCATTTCCGCGGTGAGACAGGACACCAAGGTCGACTACATCAGCCGGCTGGTGGCGCTGCTGGGCATCGCCATGCCAACCTTCCTCATCGCGATCATCGTAACCTACGTGCTGGCCTACGTATTCGACTGGCTGCCGCCGCTGGACTACGCCAACCTGTGGGAAGAGCCGCTGACGAACCTGCAGCAGATGGTGTTCCCGGCGCTGGCCATCGCATTCCATGATCTTGCGTTCACCGCCCGGGTCACCCGGTCTTCCATGCTGGAAACGATGCGGGACGACTACGTACGCACGGCTCGGGCCAAGGGCCTGGCCGAGATGGCTGTTATCGGGAGACACGCCCTGAAAAATGCCCTGTTGCCCATCATCACGGTGTCGGGCTACCAGTTCGGCAGGCTGCTGGGCGGCGTCGTGATCGTCGAGGTGATATTCCTGGTCCCCGGCATCGGGAACATGCTGATCGACGCAATCCTCCATCGCGATTTCGTGGTGATCCAGGCGGTGGTGGTGCTGGTGGCGGCGGTGGTCATGTTCCTGAACCTGGTCATCGACCTCGTATACGGGATACTCGACCCGAGAATCCGCTATCAGTAACGTACCGAATTCAACGGAGCAGAACATGGCAACTCGCGACATCGCCGCAGAGGGCGGCTCCCCAGTTCGCAATGCGTTGTTGGGTATTCCAGCTGCGTACCGCTCCACTGTGGGGCTGGCTCGCCGGAAACCGCTGGGCGCGGTCGGCGGCGCCATCGCCCTCATTTTCATCCTGGTCGCCATTGCCTCCCGGTTGGCGATCCTGCCGGTACCGGATCCTTATGCCTCCGTCGGCGACATCTTCCTCGGGCCCAGCCGCGAGTATCCGATGGGCACGGATGTCATCGGAAGGGATATTCTGGCGCGCGTACTGTACGGAACCTGGATATCGTTGTACGTCGGCATTGGCAGCGTCCTGATCGGGATCACCGCCGGGTTTGTACTGGGGATCACCAGCACCTACGCGGGCGGCTTCGTTGACCTGGCGTTCCAGCGGGTGGTGGACGCCCTGATGTCGATCCCGGGCCTGATCCTGGCCCTGGCCATCATGGCCGTCCTCGGCTCCTCTCTGAACAACGTCATCCTGGCCATCGTCATCGGAATGCTCGCCCCCGTGATCCGCACCGTGCGCTCCCAAGTGCTGACCCTGAAAGAAATGGACTACGTGACCGCCGCGAGAGCCATCGGCGCCAGACCGAACCGCATCGTTTTCCGGCACATCATGCCCAACTGCTTCGCCATCTACATCATCATGGCGACCTACTATCTTGGGTTCGCCATCATTATTGAGGCCTCGCTCAGCTTTCTGGGCGTCGGCGCGCCGCCGGACGAGCCCAGTTGGGGCGGGATCCTGACTGTCGCCAGCAGGGAAGCGCCGGAGACGGGCATCTGGCTGCTGGTCTTCCCCGGCATCTTCATATTCATCGCCGTGCTGGCTTTCAACGTCCTGGGCGACGCCCTGCGCGACGTCCTCGACCCGCGGCTCCGCGGCCGCTAGCCACGCACTGGAAACAGCCCAGAATCGTCAAGCTGAAAGTCAGCCGTCCCGACGCAAGCCATGTGTCGGGGCGGCTTTTTGATCGTTCATCGGTACGATGTGTGATCTGTCAAGGAGCCCTCGTAACCGATTTTTATCCCGCCACGGTATTGATAATTACCATTTGACAAGCGGCAACCTTGTGAGTAGCATCCCCCAACACTGGTCAGCCCAGTCTAGCCAGCGATACTAAGCGACTGACGCTTGTCCAGTTGCCCACTTTCCAACTAACTTGCATCGGGAGGGTTCGCCAATGAAGTTCCGACGAATCGGGAGACCCCAATGGTTGTTGCTCGTGAGCTGTGCAGCCTTGTTGATAGTTGGGTTGGCCTGCGGCGAAACCGCTGCGCCCGAAACCACCACGGCGCCGAGCCAGGCGGAACAGTCTCAATCGGCGGCCGCCGGCAGCGCCGCCCCGGCAGCCCCGACCCCGACCTACACGCCCATGCCGACGCGGGTTCTCGACGCGACGCCGACGCCCGTTCCGGTTCCGACGCCGGTGCCCGTCGACGAACGCCCGGCCTGGTGGCAGGAAGGGGAAACCAAGCATTATCGCGGCACTTTCCCGATGGTTGGCAACAGCAACCCCGGCTTCTGGGACGTGCATTACGGTGGCTCGCTCAACACCACCCTGATGCCTTCCAGCCCCCGATTCAATCAGCTGGTCGAATACAACCCCGTCATGCCCAGCGAAATCATCGGCGACTTGGCCTCCACGTGGGAAGTAAGCGACGACGGCACCGAGTTCGTCTTCCACTTGAAGGACGCCACCTGGTCGGACGGAATGCCGGTAACTGCCGAGGACGTGGTCTTCAGCCTGGACCGTATCACCCTGCCGGGAGCCCAGCGAGCGCGCACCGGGTTCCTCCGCGCATTTTATGAGCACCAGACCGCCTAGGTGATCGACGGCAAGACCGTGCGCGTGCCTCTGAAGTATCAGGCGCCCACCTTCATGCCGAACCTCGCTTCGGACTACATGAAGATGTACCCGAAACACATCGCAGAGGATTTGACGCAGGAAGAAGCCAACCAGCCGGAAAACCTGATCGGTTCCGGCCCCTGGCTGCTGGACGGATGGCAGAAGGACGTGAGCTACACCTTCGCGCGCAACGAGACGTACTTCAAGGAAGGCCGCCCGTTCTTCGACGGCATCATCGTGCACCTTATCCCAGACACCGCTCGCCGCATCGCCGCGCTGCAAGCGGGCCAGGTCCTGGGAACCTTCAACCCGTTCACCGGCGTAAACCGTCCCGAAGCTATGGCGGTACTGGAGGACGAGACCGGAGGCCAGGTACGTGCCCTGATCCTACCCAGCGCCGGTTTCGAAGCGTTCTTCCTCAACAATGCCAAGCCACCGTTCGACGACGAACGAGTCCGCCAGGCCTTCTATCTGGGCCTGGACCGGGACCTGGGCATCGAGCGCGCCGTCAGGGGCTTCGGTCAACCGGGCACCTTCTTCTCGCCGGGAGTGGTCGAGCAACTGGACGACCTGCGGGCCAACAACCCGGCGTTCGCTGAAGACCGCACCGCTGCGATTGCGGAAGCCAAGCGGTTGCTGGCCGAAGCCGGGTACCCTGACGGGCTGTCGGTGAAGATGAACACCCGCAACGCTATCCCCACCTTGCCGGCCGCGGAAGTCGCAGGCGAGCAATTGCGTCGGGATATTGGCCTCGATATCGAAATCGTGCCCAACGACCTCGCCACCATGTACGCCGTGATGCGGGACGGGACGCACGACATTTCTACCGTCGGCACGGGCATCATACTGACCGACCCGGCGGACATCCTCAACCAGTTCTACCTGCAGGATGTTCTGCGCAATCCGCAGAACTGGCAGGATGACCGGGTTGACGAGCTGATCGACCTGCAGAACCGGGCCATTGACCAGCGTGTCCGGCAGGGCCACCTGGAAGAAATCGCCGACATCCTGCACACCGGCAAGAGCCACCTGGTGGTGTACTTCTGGGGAGGAGCCGGCGGAGCGTTGGACTATCGCATCCGGAACTTCCACCTGCCGCCCACCGTCCAGCAAATCCACAAATGGGACCATGTCTGGTTCGACCCGGACCGTAAGCAACCTGCCGAGTCCGGTTATCAGCCGTAACCTCCAAAGAGCGGTGCGTCCTGAGCGAAAAGGGCGCATCGCTCAATTTTGTGCAGCCGGTTGACCTCACAAACTGAGGGTGCAAGGTGTACGCATACATAGCCCGCAGGGGCCTGCTTTTCATACCCACTATCCTGCTCGCCACCATCCTGGTGTTTGGCCTCTTCTGGATTGTGCCAGGCGACGCCGCCATGATGATCCTGACGGGCGAGGAGGGCGACGGCGGCAAGGTCACCGAAGAGGACATCAAGCGCGTCCAGAAGGAACTGGGTCTGGACCGCCCGGTGTACATCCAATATGGCGATTGGCTTTGGAAAATCCTCCAGGGCGACTTTGGCGATTCGGTCTGGTATGGCACCCCCGTCCTGGATGACCTCAAAGATCGGTTCTTCATAACCCTTGAGCTGGCGGTGCTGGCCATTGTGCTGGCGTTCATCGCCGCCGTTCCCTTAGGGGTGCTGTCGGCGGTCAAGCAGGATTCATTCCTGGACCACATCAGCCGGCTCTTGGCGCTGATTGGGATAGCGCTGCCCACCTTCTGGCTGGGGATCCTGGTGATCTACGGATTGACCTATTTCGCCGGCTGGCTGCCTCCCCTCGGTTATGCCACATTGTGGGGCGATCCGTTCACCAACCTGCAACAATTGATCTTCCCGGCGCTGGTTCTCGCTTTCCATGACATGGCATTCACGGCCAGGGTGGCCCGATCCGCCATGCTGGAGGTGATGCGGGAAGACTACATGAGAACCGCCCGCTCCAAGGGCCTGAACGAATGGATGGTGGTGGGTCGCCACGCGCTGAAGAACGCCCTGCTGCCGGTTATCACGGTTTCCGGTTATCAGTTCGGTCGGTTGCTGGGCGGCACCATCATCATAGAATCGATCTTCGTGATACCCGGTGTGGGCCGGTACCTGATCGACGCCATCATCCACCGCGATTTTGTCGTGGTGCAGGGCGTTGTCCTGCTGGCTGCCGCCGTGGTGTTGTTGTTGAACCTGGTCATCGACATCCTGTACGGAATACTGGACCCCAGGATCAGGTATTCGTAGGTTGCGGGCGCTCGGAACATCCTGCACCCGATTGCAGTTGTTCCGCGAGGAGTGTTGGCGTTCATGGCGAATCAGACCAATCAGCGCGCCGAAGTAGCCGCTCCCCCGCGAGCGGGAATGTTTCAGCCGGTCGCGGCCGGCTGGAGAGAAGTAAGCCGCTTCGGGCGCCGCAAGCCCCTGGGTGCCATCGGCGGCCTCCTGGTTCTCGCGTTGGTGATCGTGGCTGTGATGGCGCCGGTGCTTGCTCCCTACGGAGCGCGGGAACTGCCCGACAGTCGCCAGGGCGGTTCCACCGTTTACATACCGCCCAATTCGCAATTCCTGCTCGGCACCGACCACGTGGGCCGCGACGTTCTCAGCCGACTGATCTACGGAGCGCGCATCAGCCTCTACGTCGGCCTCGGCAGCGTTCTCATCGGGATCACCGCCAGTTTCATCATCGGCGTCGCTCTGGCCTACGCCGGCGGCATCATCGATATGTCGGCCCAACGTGTGGTTGACGCGCTGATGGCGCTGCCGGGACTGATAATCGCGCTGGCGATCGTCGCGGTGCTGGGTTCGTCCTTGAACAACGTCATCCTTGCCATTGTCATCGGCATGATCGCTCCGGTGATACGCACCGTGAGATCCCAAGTGCTGTCGATAAAGGAACTCGACTACGTCACCGCCGCCCAGGCCATCGGCGCCCCCCCTTGGCGCGTCGTTTTCCGGCATATCGTTCCAAACTGCTTCGCGATTTACCTGGTGTTGGCCACCTATTATCTGGGCTTCGCCATCATCATCGAAGCTTCGCTGTCCTTCCTGGGTGTCGGCGCTCCCCCAGACCAACCCAGCTGGGGCGGGATGCTCACCCGAGCCGCTCAGGAGCACGTGCTGACCGCCCCCTGGGTCGGTATCTTCCCGGGGGTGGCGATTTTCGCAGTCGTGATGGGCTTCAACCTCCTGGGCGACGCTCTCCGTGACGTTCTGGACCCTCGGCTGCGCGGACGCTAGCCTTGACCATTCTGATTTCCGCGCGAGGGAACACGAAGCGCGCCGGCCAGCCTCTCGCGTTGGCCGGCGCAATTTTGCTGGCGCTGCTCGTCTCCGCCTGCGCTCCCACCGAGGAAACAGCCAGCAATGAGCCGTGGGCGGCTCCGATTGCTCCAACCGATGCTATCGCGCCTACGCTGGCGCCCGCCGCCGACCTGCCCACCGCGGCGTTGGCCGATGCTGCCACGCCGTTGCCAACCGCGGCGCTGGAGCCGGCGGCTACCGCCCTCCCCGCCGCCACCGCCCCGCCCGTTTCGCGGGAGACCGTGGTGCAGACCGTTCCTGACGCACAGGCCGAAGAAGCTCGCACTCGCTACCAGCGCCTGTTGCGCGCGGAGTGGGACACCGACTTCACGCGAACGACGATCTCATTCGACGAGATCATGACCGGCGGGCCACCCAAGGACGGCATCCCGTCAATCGACGATCCGCAGTTCGAGTCGATTGCCGACGCTGACCTCTGGCTCGACGATCTGGAGCCGGTGCAGGTAGTGGATCTCAACGGTGACGTGCGAGCGTACCCGGTGCAGGTGATGGTCTGGCACGAATTGGTCAACGACACCGTGGGCGGCGAACCGGTGGTCATCACGTTTTGACCGCTCTGCAACACCGCCTTCGTGTTCAGGCGGACGGTTGACGGCACCATCCTAGACTTTGGGACTACCGGCGCGCTGCGCGACAGCAACTTGCTGATGTACGACCGCCAAACGGAGTCATGGTGGCAGGAATTTGGCGGAGAGGGCGTGATCGGTCATTACGCCGGCGCCAGGCTGGAGCAGCTTTATCTGTCCATCACCTCGTGGGCCGATTTCAAGGCTGCGCATCCGGACGGAAAGGTGCTGTCCCGGCCCGACTCGGGGAGGCCCTACGGCAGCAATCCCTACGCCGGTTACGACCGCCCCGGCAGTCAGCCGTTCCTGTTCGATGGCGACGAAGACCCAAGGCTGCCGGCTGTTGAGCGCGTGGTCGCGCTGGAGCGCGGCGGGGACGCCTGGGCAGTCTCGTTCACCACTCTGGAAGAAGAGCGGGTCGTGTCCACCTCCATCGGCGGTGAGGACATTGTGGTTTTCTGGACGCCGGGCACGTCATCCTCGCTGGACTCAGGAACGATTTCCCGAGGACGGGACGTCGGCACCGCCGGGATATTTTCGCCCCGGGGTCCCGACGGCAACGCGTTGACCTTCGAGCCGGACGCTGGAGGCCGCATCCTGGACCAGCAGACGGGGAGCCAGTGGGATATATTCGGACGCGCAATCAGCGGACCACTGGAAGGCGCGAATTTGACCCCGGTGCCGGGTCGCATCGGACAGCTGTGGTTCTCGTGGGCGGTGTACCGCCCGGATACGGTGGTGTATGGCGGGACGGGTTAGAAGATAGCCTATGGACAGCCCAGAATAGGTTGCGCAAAATTGCCAAGGATGTCCTTCTGTTGGCAGGAGGTACCATTAATGGTATCGCGCTTCGTAATCCTGATCGCTTTCGTAGTCGTACTGGCCGTTCTGACGGTGGTTGCCAATTACTTTCCGTCGGCGACGGCGCAAAACAGCGTTCCTCCCGTCAGCAACATCCAGGTGGTTGACGGGCCGAACCCCGGCGAGGTGGTCATCTCCTGGAACGCTGTGCCGGAGGCCACCCACTACCGCATCGGCTACGTCAACATGGAGGTGGATTACCACTTGGCCAAGGCCAGCTGCACGGGCGAATGGATTGGGGCGTTCATCTACATTGACGTGAACGCGCGGAACATCCCAGTCAACAACGGACGCGCCGAGTACACTGTCCGCCGGCTGGCCCCGGGCGCCGAGCACGCCTTCACCGTGCTGACCAGCAATGACTTCGTCGATAGTGGCCGCGGCGGAAGCGTGAGCAGCGAATTCTTCTGGCCCAGCAACCCGCGCTGGGCGCGTTTGGAGGGGAGGCGCGGCCCGCCGCCGGACCTCGTCATCCCCACCCCACATTGCTCCGCGCCTACTCCGACACCCACGCCTACTCCGATTTCGGGCCGGGCTTATCTGTACGAGCCTATACAGCCACCCATGGCCCCGGCATACATTAATTGGCGTTGGGGATCTGACCAGGATGGCCTCCGGGAACTGGTAACTGATTTCACCATTCAGAATGATGTCGGCGATTGGTCTGACCAGCACGGATACTTCCTTATTCTGATCCAAAACTCCATCTCAGGCGCGGGGTTTTATTTTGGCTTGCAGACCGATGCCAATAGGCGTGGGAAGGCGGTAATTTTCTCTCGGTGGGGAACACGCGACTTGGCGAACGCGAGGTACGCCCAGACCGACGGGTGGACTGAATCCGCCGGACATGAAGGCGACTTTATCGGAGTACGACGGTCTTACGATTGGGGTGAGGGAGACTACCGTATCCGAATTGCCCCTGATGGCTTGGACTCCGACGGCGAATGGTTTGGCCTGTGGATTACAGACCTGGATACCAGTGACACGACCTGGATCGGTTCTTTGAAATTCCCGCTACTGAACGGTACGGCGACCTTCAGACCCCACTCTTCAGCGACGATTGAGCTGTACGGTAACCCGCTGATTCGGCCCATCGACATCCCGCAATGGCACGTCAGTGTCAAGAGGCCTTTGGGCGACAACGTGCTGTCAACATGGGGGTTTACAAATTATCCCTTCGATGACCGTGACAACGCGCTTTTCAACTCCGATGTTCGGTACAACCCCCAGGGAGGGGCTGCTCACCTCTGGATAGGCGGCACAACTGAGCGCAAGACACCTCCCAGCCGGCTTCACTTCAGGTAAGTTCTTATAACTGCCGCCCCCAATAGCCTCGCAACCCGTGTCCGGCCATCATTTGCCACAACACTACGGAAAATCCCCCACAGGCATCAGGGCGAAATGATAACCTGCCGTTATTCCGACGCAGGCGATCAAATCAGCCGCGCCAGATCCGCCGCATGCGGCGCACGGAGTTCAGCCGAGTCTCGGCCAGCAGATCCGCCGCCCGCGCGGTGGATATTTCCTGCTTGCGGGACGTGGTTAGCACGGCCGACATCTGCTCGTAGATCCGCTCCGTCTGCTGGCGTGAGCGGTCCGGGTTGTACGGCTGGCCGATCTCGGCGGCGGCGTTGATGATGCCGCCCGCGTTGATCAGGAAATCGGGCGCGTAGACGATCCCGCGCCGATGGAGTTCCTCGCCGTCCTCGGCCGTCATCAGCTGGTTGTTCGCACCGCCGGCTATGATTTGGCAGCGCAGGCGGTCAATGGTCTTCGAGTTGATGACTCCTCCCAGCGCGCAGGGAGCAAAGATGTCGCAGTCAACGTCGTAGATCTCATCAGGACCGACGATCTTGACGCCCATCCGGCGTGCCCGGTCCAACGCCATCTCATTGACATCGGTAGCGACGATGCGGACATCCTCGTCGATCAGGTGCTCGGCAGTATGGGTGGCGACTTTGCCAAACCCCTGCATGGCAACGGTGCGGCCTCGCAGGTCGTCCGTTCCCCAGGCGTCGGACGCGCAAGCCTTCATTCCCATGTATACGCCGAGGCCAGTCATGATAGACGTGTCGCCGCTGCCGCCGAGCGTCACGTCGAGGCCCACCACGTGCTCCGTTTCCTGCCGCACCGCTTCCAGGTCCCGTCCGGTGGTGCCGACGTCGGTAGTGGTGAGGTAGCGGCCGCCCAGCGTGTCCACGAACCGCCCCCAGGCTCGCAGCAGCGCCTCTGTTTTGTCGGTGCGCGGGTCGCCGATGATGACGCCCTTGCCGCCGCCCAGGTGCAGGCCGGCTGCCGCCGACTTGTAGGTCATGGCCCGGGAGAGGTTCAGGGCATCGGCGAGAGCTTCCTGTTCCGTGGCGTAAGGCCACATCCGGGTTCCGCCGCAGGAAGGCCCCAGGGTAGTGTCGTGGATGGCAATGATGCCACGCAAGCCGGACTCGGGGTCGCTATACATTGTCACCTGCTCGTGACCGCGGCTAACCATCGTATTCAGTAGGTCCATGGTTTCCACCTCCTGCGAATATGCTTCGCTGCATTAATTATATGACACGGCTCAGGCGGCGCGGAAATGTCTATTGGGTATTGGGTATTGCCTATTGACTCGCAGCCGATGGCAGTCTATTTTACGGTGGCCTTTTTAGGGCAGCCCATACGCTGCGTGGAATCGCCCCGGCAGGGGGTAACTCTGATCAGTGTCGACAGGTGCGCGACAGCACCGGCAATGGTCAACACAGGACGACTGCGACGCAGCACAGTGAACTGCCCTATTTTTCGAAACTCGGAGGTTCTGATATGAGGCACAAATGGCTCCCATCGCCCCGACTATTGGCGTTCGCTCCGTTGGCCCTCGCCCTGATCGTCGCGGTAGCCTGCGGAACAGCGCAGGAATCGCCCGCTGCCGCGCCCGCGGCCCCGGCGGCAGAAGCAACTGCGATGCCTGCCGCGGCCATGGCGGAGAGCACTCCCGTCGCAAGCTCCGGGAGTTCAGGAGGGGCAGCGGTCGCGGCTACCGCCGTTCCCCAAGCGACAGCCATGCCGCAAGCGTCGGATGTGATGGCGCCCAGAGGAACCCTGACTTTCGGGTTGCCTCTTGTCGCCCCGTTCCACGTCTTCCCGACGGTCACGGAAGGAGCCGGGTATCACCACAACGGCTACACCACCTCCGAGACCCTGCTTTACATGAATGAAGACAAGGAAATTGTTCCCTGGCTGTTCCGGGAATGGGAGGTTGCTCCTGACGGCGTGACCTGGACGTTCAAGCTGGCAGAAGGTGCCATGTTCCACAAGGGCTACGGGGAACTGGATGCGGAAGGCGTCCTCTGGAGTTTGATGATCAGCGGCGGCGAAAGCTCCCGGATGGCGTTCAACACCCATATCCGCCGGATCTGGGGGCTTGGCGGCGACGTCAAGGAGGGCAAGACCGTCACCGGCATCATCGACGAAGGCCGGGCCAAGGCCATCGACAAGTACACCATCGAGGTGAACACCGGGACGCCGCAGTACGACACTCTGGGTCTGCTTGCTCGCCCCCACGTCAACATCATCAGCAAGGCTCAACTGGAAGACGTGGGCGTCGACGAGGCGAGCCGCAACATCGCCGGCACCAGCCCCTGGGAGTTCGCGGAGCACCAGAGCGACCAGTTCACCCGCTGGTCCGCGGTGGAAGACCACTGGCGCAAGACGCCTGAGTTCGCAGAACTGAGGTGGCTGCACATCCCCGAGGAGTCCACCCGCGTGGCCAACTTCCTCACCGACGGGCTCACGGCGATGGAAATGAACCTTGACTCCATCGCCGCAGTGGCGGACCACCCGGGCACCGACTTCGTCCGGATAGCCGGTGGCAGCGGCGTGAGCATGGCGTTCTACGGCAACTACTACGTGGGAGTGAACCCTGACGGCTCACGCACCCCGGAACACCAGGAGAGGGTCCCCGGCTTCGATCCCTCTCTGCCCTGGATTTCTGGCAACCCGGACCCCGCATCCGAGGAATGGCAGAACGCTGCCAAGGTGCGAACCGCCCTGTCCATCGCTATTGACCGCCAGTTGATCTCGGACACGCTGCTCAGCAGTGAGGCCATCCCGGACTCTCTGCCGGCGTGGGCCTTCCACCTGGACAAGCTGCCGGCCGAGTACCGTCAGTGGGAGTTCAACCCGGAGAAATCCAAGCAGTTGCTCGCCGAGGCGGGCTACCCCGACGGGTTTGAAATCACCCTGACGCCCCTGGGCGGCTCGAACTACCTGGAAGTGACTTCCGCCATCGCCCAGATGTGGGACCAGATCGGCGTGAAGGCCAACCAGCAGAACCTGCCCTACAAGACTTTCCGCCCGGGCATCGTGACCCGCACCTACAACCAGGCGTACCAGCACACCCACGTGGCGGTTGACCCCCTGGACCGCTGGTCTACGGCTTTCAA
Source organism: Dehalococcoidia bacterium (assembly GCA_965207585.1). Taxonomy (GTDB): domain Bacteria; phylum Chloroflexota; class Dehalococcoidia; order Lucifugimonadales; family UBA3495; genus Bin87. Next base: position 2,558,418 of record CBDBMT010000003.1, read on the forward strand.
CCACGAGAGCGCCTGGAACTTCGGCATGGACCACCCAATCCTTACCGATTACATGAACGAGGCCCAGGGCACCGTTGACGACGCGGCGCGGTACGAGATCATGGTCGAGGCGGCGAAGTTCGTGTACGACAACGCCCTGTCGGTCGGCCTCTATGCCCAGAACCAGGTCTTTGCCGTGAACGGGGACACTGCCCCCTGGAACGAGCACCTGAACTACGCCGAGACGCGGGACCTGACCGGGTTCGAGTACGCTCCCAACCTCACTCAGTAGGAGAAGGGAGTAATCAGAGAACATCCGGATGGCTTCAGCTCCGGGCGTAAGTCAGCTTGGCGGCAAGCATTTTCACAATCGCTGGGCGCGCAGGGCTTGGATTTCTCATAGCCCTCGTGCTCAGCTATATCGGTGTGTGGGTCGCCTGGGGCCTGTACTATTTCTTTACCGACACCTCATCCAAGCTGCTTCGGGATGTGATGTTCCTGTCCGGCGCGGCAATTGGGGCCGGACTGGGCGGGTCGCTGACGTGGTTGCGTCTGGACGGCAATTCATTGCCAGTGCTCCTGCTGATTGGATCTGTGGGTCTCGCAGGCGGGATTATCGGCTCCTGGATGGGGTACGAATTCGCGTTGAACCGAGAAATCAAGTGCTGCTCCGAACCGCCCATCAACGCCTTCTCCTACGCGGCGTTGGGCGCAACCGCGGCAGCCAGCGCGGGAACCTTACTGTTCGGCGTAATGAGAGAAATCGTCACCTTCAGGCGATGAGACCGGATTGAACGTATCTGAACATCTGATGCTGGGACGTTGACATGCAGCGGTTTTTGGTACGCCGATTTTTCCTGATGATAATCACGCTCCTCGCGGTGTCGATGATCATCTTCGTCATGGCGCGGGTGGGTGGAGACCCCAGGTCTCTGCTCCTGGACGATCATGCCACCCAGGAGCAATGGGAGTTGCTGGGTGAGGAGCTGGGGCTGGATAAACCCCTTTATCACCAGTACGCGATCTTCATGGGTGGAGTGCTGCGCGGTGACTTCGGTGAGTCAATCAGCCAGCGTCGACCCGTGCTGGAGGTAGTCGCAGAGAAAATCCCGGCGACGCTCCAGCTGGGCGGGGCTGCCTTCCTGCTCGCGCTCCTTGTCGGGATACCCCTCGGCGTGATGTCGGCGGTTTTGCGAGGCAGCGTTCTGGACCAAATCGGAAGGGCCGTGGCCTTGATTGGACAGGCGGCGCCGTCTTTCTGGCTCGGCATCATGTTCATTTTCTTCTTCGCCGTGTACCTGGGGTGGGTGCCGCCTTCCGGACGGCAGGACTGGAACAGCTTCGTACTTCCAACCATCACCCTGGCTTGGGGAGGGTTCCTGGCGGGCAGCCTGCGTTTGATGCGGTCAGCGATGCTGGACACGCTGGACACGGAATACATCAAACTGGCCCGGGCAAAAGGGTTGCCTGGCCGGGCAATCATCTGGAAACACGCATTCCGCAATGCCCTGATACCGCCCTTGACCCTGGCAGGAGTGTCCATGCCGGCGATCCTTACGGGTTCCATCACCACCGAGCTGGTGTTCGCATGGCCCGGAATGGGCCAGTTGGCGGTGCAGGCCCTCTGGTCGTCGGACTACCCGCTGATCCAGGGGCTGACCATCATGTTCACGTTGGGGTATGTATTCATAGCGTTGCTGGTTGACATCCTCTACGCTTACATCGACCCCAGAATCCGATACCTGTAGGAGATACGGGTCATCGGCGCGGCGTGAGACGCTTCCCGCGCCGATGACCCACGTTTCCAGAGAAGGCCCGGAGAAATCACATGGCCCAGGCTACAACCCTTTCCAACACCCAACCCGTCGTCGTGCGGGCTCTCAAGGCCATGTCGCGCTGGCGTCGTCCGGTGCTGATCATTCCGGTGTTTATCCTGACATTGGTGGTGGTGGCCGGAATCACCGCCGACTGGATATCCCCTTACGACCCGAATGTTGGAGACCCGAACCACCGTCTGCAACCCGGGTTCTGGGCGTATGAGCCGGTTCCGCCCGTGATAGTTACCAAAGAGGTGGTCGCCGTAATCAGCCCCAGCGACATCGAACTGCAGAAAACACAGATCACCGAATACAATGCCAAGCAGATAGACCCCAACGCGGTTATCGGCGACAAACTGGACGTGGTTGTCCGGGAAGGCATCGATACGCTTTATATCCTGGGCACCGACCACCTGGGGCGCGATCTGTTTACCCGGATCATTTATGGCGCGCGCGTTTCACTGGTGATGGCCGGCTTGACGCTGGCGGTGGGCGGCACCATGGGCACGGTCCTCGGCCTGACCGCCGGATGGCACGGCGGGTGGGTAGACGAGGTGGTAATGCGCATGGTGGACATCATACTTGCGCTCCCCCTGATCCTGGTCGCCCTGGTGTTGGTTGTGGCCCTCGGACCATCCTTCCAGCTGATCATCGTGATCATGGCGATAGCTATCTGGCCACTCTTCACCCGCGTGACGCGGGGGGAGGTGCTGCGCGTCAAGACCGCGGACTACGTCGCATTGGCCCGCGTCGCCGGGGCTGGGACAATTCGCATCATGATAGTCCACATACTGCCGGGAATAGCCAACAGCGTGATCGTGGTGGCGACCCTGCTGGTGGGTGTGGTCATCCTGCTGGAGGCCGCCCTGAGCTTCCTCGGAGCCGGCGTGCCGCCCCCGACGCCGGCCTGGGGCTCCATGCTATCCGAAGGAAGGGACCGGATCGCGATCGCGTGGTGGATTTCGACACTGCCCGGGCTGGCAATATTCATGACCGTGCTGTCCCTGAACCTGTTCGGTGACTGGCTGCGGGACGCTCTGGATCCCAGGCTGCGGCAACTGGAGTAGCCATAGTCCCACACACATTGGCTTTGAAACCGTCAAGGGCCGTCGGATGTTGGAGGTCTTAAACTGACCCCAATAGCGTCGGCCTTTTTCGTTGACCCTTTTTGATGCTCAGGGCTTGACGGAGCAAAGCATTTGCTTGTATCGATGGCGGCGGTCTGATACAAGTGTCAATCCATGGCTTCCTCTCTCTCGGCTCTCCTCGACTGGCGTCCCAACACCCCTTTCTACTACGGCTGGCTGGTGCTCGGGCTCTCGGGCGCCGGGGCGTTCGTGGCCACGGTGCCGGCCGGCGTCGTCCTGGGAGGGGTGCAGACCTACATCATTGACGACACCGGTTGGGCCCGAACGCAAATCGGCCTGGCCGCCAGCTGCGGGGTGGGCCTGTCAGGGGTCTTCGCGCCCTTCGCCGGACGCCTCGCGGATCGGTACGGCCCCCGGTGGCTGATGCCCATCGGCGCGGTTGTCCTGGGCCTGTCCATGCTGGCGATCGCCGAAGTGACCAGCTCGTGGCAGTTCATGATCGCGGCGATCATCGGGCGGGCCGTGAGCCAGCCCTTCCTCATCGGCGTGGTGCCGCGGACCATGGCGGTCAATTTCTTCAACCGGCGACGCAACATCGCGTTGTCCCTGACCGGCATCTATCGTCCCATCAGCGGCGCGCTGATCGTCCAGGCATTTTCACTGATCACGCTCGTGGCCGACTGGCGCATGGCCTTCCGGCTGATGGGATATTTGAGCCTGTTCGTGGCCCTCCCCATGATCGTCATCATGCGCCGGCGGCCGGAGGATATCGGGATGCTGCCGGACGGCGCCCAGGCGACCGCCGCGGCTGCGCAAGCCGGCAGCGGCGCGTCAGCGCGGGGCAGGCGCGGGTCGGCATCGCCACCCGGGGAAGAGGTGAGCTGGACACCCCGCGAGGCCATGCGCACCAGGGCTTTCTGGATGGTGTCGGCGGTCGCCTTTCTGAACGTCAGCGGCAGTTCCGGCCTGGGGTTCAGCCTGGTTCCCTACCTGCACGAGTTTGCGGGATTGACCACGCCGCAGGCAACGGGCGTTCTCAGCATCAGCACCTTCCTGGCGTTGAGCAGCCTGGTCTGGGGACAGGTGGCGGGCAGGTTCACCCCGCGCTGGTGCATCGTGGCGGCCATGGGCGTGTCGGCGCTGGCGACCCTGTGGCTGTTTCAGGTGAATTCGCTGGCGGCAGCCTACGCTTACGGGGTGTTCTGGGGGCTGTTCCACAGCGCGCTTGAGGTGCTGATGTACATGGTGCTGGCGGACTATTTCGGCCGCAACTCCTACGGCGCCATCGCCGGCGCCATGCGCCCCTTCGAGGCCGGCGGGCTGGGCGCGGGCCAGATCATCGGACCCATGGTCTATGACCTGACCGGCAGCTATACCATCCTGATCCTTTTCTCGGCGGCGGCCCAGGCCTCGGGGATGATCCTGATGGCGCTGGCGCGACGCCCGGAGCGTCGGGCTCCCCTCGCAGCGGAAGCGGCGTAGGCTGAGTCGGTTCGGCCCGGGTTTGGGCTGCCCAAACCTTGGACCCGATATCAACGTTGTACGATTTTCGTACGCTGTCCTACTCGGCAGCGCGGTTTGTGGGCGGACTCGCTGTGCTCGGCTTTGCGTATCGCGCCATGAAGCCCCTGATGGCGTTGAAGTACTGCTGGAAACCCACGTACATCAGGTCGTTGTGTCCTGCCCCGGGAATGATCTCCAGGTGCTTGTGGTCGGTCTCCAGCTTGTTGAACATGCCCACCGCGTCGGCCAGCGGCGCCGATTCGTCCCACTGGCCGTGGATCACCAGCGCGGGAATGTCGATGGCAAAGAACTTGGACTGGTAGTCGTCCTCCAGAGCCTGGGTCACTTCCGGCGCCAGCCCTTGGGCAATGCGTCCCAGGTTGGGCCGCCCGCTCTCGATGATGACGCCGTTGATCCGGTCTCCGGCGGTTATCGCCAGCTCCCCGGCGGAATGGCGACCCATGGAGCGTCCCATGACGTACAGCGGACCCGTGAAACGCAGCGCCCGCATCGTATCCTGCAACCAATCCAGCACTGCGTGTGCGTCCGACAGTATGGCGTTGAAGCTCGGCGACCCGCTGGACGCGCCGAAGCCCCGGTAGTCCGCGACGAAAAAGTTCGCGCCGATTCCGTTGTAGTGGGGCGCGATCTCGTCGTAACGCGCGACGTTCTCACCGCCGCCGTAGAAAAACAGCACGGTGGGGTTCTCACGCCCCACCGCGAAAAAACGACACGATAGCGTGGTCCCGTCGGCCATCGTCACCGCGTAGTCCACCGCTTCGGGAGGCGTCTCCGTCCATCCGCGCAACGGGTGGAAAGAACGGGCCGAAGTCTCTGGGTTATCCAGCACTGAGTAGTCAACGGCGGCCATGGTGATCCCTCCAGCGGTAATGAGACATATTCTATTGTCGCGCGGGCCGCGGGAACAACGTCGACGGGGCTACAGTTGCCTCAGCCCCAGACCTCGGCCGCTATGGAGATGGCGTTCAACGCCGCCGGATAGCCTGCGTACCCTCCGGTCTGGATCAGCACCTCCACGATTTCCTCGTTGGAGAAACCGACCCGAGGACCGGCCCGCAGGAAGTTGCGCAACTGGCCGTCGGCCCGCAGCGCCGTCAGCGCGGCCGTGGTGCACACTACCCTGGATTTCAGGTCCAGACCCGGGCGGAAGAAAATCTCCCCAAACCCATACTGGTAGGTGAGCACCCGCAGGTCCGGCGCAAGGTCCATCAACGCGCTGTTGTATCCTCCCTGTCCCTCAACGCCGAAGAGCTGCTCCCGGAGCTGGCGCCCCCGCGTTTCCATCTCCTCCAGGGTCAGCTCAGGCACCTCGGTCTGCGGAGCCTCGATACCCCGCTCACGAAATGCCTCGTGCACCAGCTCCAGGGAATTGACCGCTGAGGGAAACCCGGCGTAGAGGGAGCAGTGGATTGGCACCTCCTGGATTTCCTCCGGGCCCAATCCCAGGTTCAGCGCGCTGTGGACGTAGGTCTGAAACTGCGAAAGGCGCTGTAGGGAAGAAAGGACGGACAGTGTCGCCAGCATCCGGTAGCGGATGTCCAGGCCGGGCCGGGACCACACCGCTCCAAAGATGGCCTCGCCGGTAAAGTTCCGCAGGCCGGGGATGCTGGCCGTCGCCCGGGGCCGTTCCCGCACGGGATAAGTGCCGTGTTGCAGTCGCTCTCGTATCGCGTCGCCCTTGCTCCGGAGTTCCTCACGATTGTTCATTGCTCGTCTCCAGTTTGTGTGCGGAGGCCATGATTTGTCACTTGTATCAGACCGTCGCCGTTGGGACAAGCAGGCATGAGCTGCCGCGCGTTGCCGGGGATGTCGCCCGCGTCTATACTTCGGGAAAGATCAGCATCCGCGACACAACCTGTACGGATACGTGCAAACCTGCCGGAGGTGGGATGATGGCTACTGCGAAAGTGAACGGCGCCGAGTTGTACTATGAAGAGACCGGGAGCGGGCCGCCTATCATCCTGTCCCCGGGCGGACTGCAAGGCACTGCCAGCAGCTACCAGCCGGTGATCGAGGCGCTGTCCCAGGAGCACCGCGTCGTGGTGTACGACCGCCGCTTCGGCGGGCAGTCCCGCAGCCCCATGGTGGTGCAGACGTGGGACATGGTGTGCGACGATGTGTTCGGCCTGATGGACACCCTGGGCATCGAACAGGCTTATCTGGGCGGCGGCTCCTTTGGGGCGGCCATCTCCCTGGGCTGCGCCGTGCGCCGTCCGGAGCGGGTGCGGGCCATCTTCCCCTCCAACATCGCCGGCGGCGTCATCTGCGACGCCTACCTGGCGGCCAAGCTGTTCAAGAGCATGGACTGGGCCGAGAACCGCAACATCGCTGAGATCGTGGACGCCTTCGACCCCGACGACCGCTTCTCGCCCTTCAGTCCCGAGCTGGCCCAGACCGACGCCGAATACCGCCAGAACCTGGAAGCCATGGACACCGAGGACTTCATCCAGGTGATGCGCGACACCATCTACGCCCTCTTCGACGGCCCCTACCTGACCCTGGGCATGACCGAAAAGGCGCTCAAGAGCGTGTCCGTCCCCGCCATGGTCATGCCCGGCAACAACGACGTGCACCCTCGCGGCCTCGCCGAGGCCGTCCACCGCCTGGTCCCCAACTGCCGCTGGGCCGAAGTCCGCCCCCACAGCGAAGAACCGGAAAAGTACACCAAGCGCGTGCTGGGCTTCCTGGCGGAGGTGGAGGGGTAGGAGCGGAGATGAGTAGGTTGAGGCGTACTCGCCTGTCGAAACCAGGGCAATTACCTACAGCCACCAGAGACTGGTTGATCGGTTCCGGTGCTGGATGGGGTCCAGTCAGCACGCCATCTTTCGCGCAATGACAAGGTCAGCACCAAAATCAGATTGCGATCGCATTGCGAGCAGCAGGATGGCATCTTCGCGGCCATGTCGGCTGCTCCTGTGACGTTTACCGTATCGGGCTGACCGTGTAATATGGTGTAGATTCCTGCTGCGATCGGTAGCCAGAGCATTATTGGAATTCAACGTGCCGGAGAATTCCATCATGCCCTACCGTCTCCTTTAGGCTAGACATGCTAAGGTCTGTCGAAATTAACCTAGGAGGGCAAGCTGCCAGGCTGCTGCTGAACTCCTTTGGTGTTCGTTTCCACGCTGCCAACACCCGGCCGGCGCACATCAACCCGGATTTCCTTCGCGTGAACGAGATCGTGCCTAGCCAATGGGATGTGGAACGTCCGGTTGTACTGGAAACCGGCTACTCACGGGTCGAGTATTCGAACGGGTTTACTGTGACAGCCGGAGATCGGTTCATATATTTTTATCAGCAGGGCTTGGTGGACCCCGCAGTTGAGTTGGCAACGATAGATGTGGCTTCCCGATATTTTGAATGCTCACCAAGATATCTGTCCGTCGATACAGTCGTCATTACCCCGGCCTGCTTGTTGGTAGATGCGGATGATTTTAGTGCGACGGTTACCTCTCCCATCGCAGGGCTAGCGATCCCATTCAGCAGCATTACTCCGGGGTTGTTTCTCCGAAGTTCGTACCGCCTAGATGACAAAGAAATCGACGTGACTTTGAGCGATAGATTGGGCTTTTCTGACAACCCGAACCTGCGTTTCCGCGTAGGTGGATTTGTCAGATTTAGCCTACCAACGACTAATGGGGCGGGAGACGTCGGCTCTGTTCAAGACGCGCTGGACTTGTCCACCACTTCCGTTGACCAATTTTATGAAATCGCGCAACACTTATGCATGCGATACCTCGACTTGGAGGTAGGATGATGACCACAATCGATTCAGGATTCCCCATTTCGTCAACTCGTGAAATGGAGTTAGGCGGCGATGGATTCGGGTCGTATGATGAACTCCGCGACTTTGCTTTGGTGGTTGGCTATCACGGTGATTTTCTCAACGACTTCCAATTCAATCGTGTCGAAGCAGGGCAGTATGAGCGGTCGATGGACAGCATCGTTGCTTGGGACTTCGGACTCCATCCATACGAATCTGTAGAGTCTTGGACTTTACCGCCGTCGGAGAGAGATTCGCTTCAACCGAATTCAGACAGAAACGCTCCATCCCTTATCGAAGCGCAAACTCGATTGGAGCGTGTCAATCGTCATTTTCGCAGAAAGGCTGGTGCCGTGTTCAATGATGACGACGCAGTGCGTTTACTGGCTCGACTATATGCCGATTCGGTGATGGAGATAGCCGAGTTCAACTTTTGCGAGGACGGCCAGTCTTTGGCCAAGCTTACTGCCGCGAACTTCTGTGAGATCGGGGCTAATGGCGTCTATATCACTGATCGCGGCAAGCAGTTTATCGACACGCTGAACGCCGCATGAATGGATCCCACGACCACATAATCCAAGATTCTTTGGAAGCGACGCAGCGTCTACGCGAAGGTGACGAAAGCCTGCGCCGCACCTTATCTATCGCTGTCTTGGGACCAAAGATGACATCGGAGAGCGAGGGGTATGGCCAAAAACGACGTCAGATTTACCAAATGCTTCGGGACGCCGGGCATGAAGCATTTTACCCCGAACAGCGCGTCAACCCTGATTCGCACTGGGCGAGGTCTGAAGCCCAAGTCCTCGCCTCCCCAAATGTTGACTTGATTATTGCATTACAGACTCCGGCGAGCATAGGCGTATTTGGTGAACTCGTGGCGTACTCGTTGGTTCCCGAGATTATAAACAAAACTGTCGTCCTAACCCCCGCAAAATATTATCAACCAGACGAAAGCTATTTGGCAAATTCCATCAGCTTTTACCCCGAGAAGGTTGTGTACACCGATAGGCACATTACCGAATGCTGCCTTTTGAGTGATTGCGAACGTATCGTGAACGAGTTTCTCTTTGGTGAATCTACATTGGCGCGCATTGCCGATTTTTGATGTCGCTGATCTTCGACCGGAGCATTTCATCGTACGCAACAACGGCCAAACTGTCACGCGCACCAACCCCGAGACGCTTGCAAAACTCCCAGACCCCCGAAAAGCCCCCGTTTTCAGCACGAAAACGGGGGCGCTTGCAAAACACAGGACCCGGCCGGCGTCAGGAATACCCCGTCGCAGTCACTACGCCGCGCCCGGCGCACTGACGCGAAGGCCGGTGCTGGACACCGACTATTCATCTACATCATCAGGAATTTGCCCTCGCAGGAAGTCCGCGAACTGCTTGGCCTTGTCACCGGGCAATTCTCTGACGCATATCGCAGCGAATGGCGTCGGTCCTCCCATTTCGCGTAATTCCCACGACTCGTAGGTCACCCACAGTTCGCCCGTGTTCGGTCCGGTCGATGAGTACACGGACTCAATCCTGTCTCGCCCCATCAAGTCAGGGATCATATTGAACCCGATGGTGATGTCATAGCCACGCTCCGCATGAGGAGGGCGACCGTATTTATTGCCCCAAGTCTCCAGAGGGTCGTGGAATACAGGTTCCTGCCTCTCGGTAGCGGGGTCGAAGTCCCGGACGAAAAGCAGACGGCGATCCGTGGCGACCAAAATCCCTGTAATGCCATCTTCGATGCCTGTTCCTGCAAGCAGCGGCAACTCGTCGTCGAACAACACGCCAGGCAGGCGTTGAATGCCGAGAAGCTCCTCCAAGTCAGCGGGGAGAATGCCCTGATTGATTAGCGCCTCATTGACGGCTCGTACCTTCTGTTCGTAGTAGCCCGACATGACAGACTCCAGCGGGTTTCGCTATGTAGGATCCGCCGCATTGTAAGAGGCACCCCGCCCCGGAGCAAGCCGCTGGGACACCAAGCCGCCGTTCGACCCGCCACCCTTCCCCGCTTGCAAAACTGACGCCGATTCGTTGCGCCCCACTCTCACAGCAGGTACGATGCTGGGCACGAAACAGCCTTAAATCAATAGCCGCTACGTGCCTTGAACTCACGTAGCGGCTGGAACACCTCCCCTTCTTGCCGCAGAGGTGCGCCGTGGACACCGTACCACGCGGGTCGCCGTACCCGCAAGACATTGAGCGCGTTTTCGACGCCATCGACGACGGCCCCCTGCTGGCCCGTCTTAACTATTATCGCTGGACCGGGCGCAAGGGATACACCCCCGCCGCCATGTGGCGGGCCGTACTGCTCAAGTACCTGCTGCGCTTCCGCCATACCCGCGTCCTGATCGCACAGCTCCGAGCGTCCCGACAACTGCGCCGCCTGTGCGGGTTCCGCGACGCCGTTCCTTCCGAATCCACGTTTTCGCGTTTCATCGGCCGGCTCACCAAGCATCAGGACCTGGTTGAGCAAGCCCTGATCTCCGTCATCAACCACATCTGCGAGGCTCTGGCGCAACTCAAGGACGACGGCCTGATCCCCTCGAACGCCCCACAGCCGGGCCGCATGGTGGCGATTGACTCCACCGACATTCAAGCCCACGGCAGCCCACGCCGCGAGACCCCAGCCGACCCCGATGCCCGCTGGGGACACCGCAGCCCCAAGAGCGGCAGCGGCGTCGCCGACGGTGAACTGTTCTACGGCTACAAACTCCATGCCACCTGCGACGCCTACTACGGCTTCCCCCTCTCTTGGGAAATCCTCCCTGCCAATGCCAACGACTCCCCACGGCTGCCGCCTCTGATGGACCAACTGGCGGCCAATTTCCCCGACCGGCCCGCCCGCTACCTGATGGCCGACCGGGGCTATGACGCCATGAGCAATTACCAATACTTGGACGACCGCCGCATCTTCTCCGTCATCCACATCCGCAACACCGACAAGAACGGCATCTACTCCACCAAGGGCCGCCCGTACTGCGCCGGCCAGCAGGAGATGGAGTACATCCGCACGGACCGGGGCAAGGGGCACCTGTTCCGCTGCCCCGAAGGCGGCTGCGAACTGCTGAACCTGTCCCCTTGGCTGGACTTTCTGCAAAATTTAGAAAAAGTAAAAAGACAGGGTAAGCTGGCCTGACCCCACTTTCGACGGAAAGGCCCGACCATGCTCACCCTGCCCGACGCCATTGTAGCCCTTCTCTTCCCCTTCGCAACTTTGTTCACCACCCCAACCTGGCGGAAAGCCCAACTACTGCTGGTCGGCGCGATCCTGACCCCGGGCCAACGCACCGTGGCCGCGGCGCTCCGCGTCATGGGACTGAGCGACGACCGGAATTACGCCCGCTACCACGCGGTGCTCAACCGAGCGGTGTGGTCGTCCCGTGGGGTAGCCCACGTCCTGCTGGTGCTCCTACTCCAGCATCTGGATCGCGGCGACGGCCCGTTGATCTTCGGCATCGACGAAACCTTGGAACGACGTCGTGGAGCCAAGATCAAGGCGCGGGCCATCTACCGCGACCCAGTGCGTTCCAGCCGCCATCAGCTGGTCAAGGCCAGCGGGCTGCGCTGGATCTCCCTGATGTGGCTGGGCCACGTGCCGTGGGCGGGACGCCATTGGGCGTTGCCGGTGCTCACGGTGCTGGCGCCCTCGTCTCGCTACCACCAGCAGCAGGGACGCCGGCACAAGAAGGTGACCGACTGGGCCCGCCAGATGGTCATGCAACTGCGCCGCTGGCTGCCCCAGCGTAAGCTGGTCCTGGTGGGCGACAACGGCTACGCCGTACTGGACCTGCTGCGCTGCTGCCAGTCGCTCCGTGAACCCGTAACCCTCATCGCCAGACTGCGCCTGGACGCCGCTCTGTACGCGCCAGCGCCGCCTCGTCAGCCGGGTCAGAACGGCCGGCCGCCGCTGAAAGGCGAGCGGCGACCCTCGCTCAAAACGCTCCTTGAGCGAGCCGACGTGGCGTGGACCGTCGCCGCGGTGTCCTGGTACGACGGCACCACCCGCACCGTGGAACTCACCTCCCAGACCGCTGTCTGGTACCGCTCGGGCAAACCGGCCGTCACCATCCGCTGGGTGCTGATCCGCGATCCCCAGGGCGCCTTCGACCCCCAGGCCCTGCTCTGCACCGACCCGTCGGCGAACCCGACCCAGATCCTCCAGTGGTTTGTCCTGCGCTGGCAACTGGAAGTGACCTTTCAGGAGGTGCGCACCCACCTGGGAGTGGAGACCCAGCGCCAATGGTCCGACCTGGCCATCGCCCGCACTACCCCCGTCCTGCTGGGTCTCTTCTCCTGGACCACCCTGGCCGCCCACGCCCTGCAGAAACAGCACCCCATGACCCAGCGCAGGGCCGCCTGGTACGACAAACCGTCGCCGACCTTCGTGGACGCCATCGCCCTGGTGCGACGCCACCTGTGGCTGGCGTCAGAGGGTTTCGAACTGTCGACTGGCGACCCCGATGTACGGGAACTCCCTGCCACTCTGTACCACCGAATGGTGGATTCCCTCGCCTACGCCGCTTGAAAATGCGGAAAGCCTAGCTTGGCTGGGCCGCCGCTGTCCGCAGGAGCACCACGAGACCTGGAAGGGCGACCTGCTGCGCCGCGTCGGGCGTCTGCCCAGGGCCGGACGCCGCTGGCGTCTGCTCTACCGCCGTCGCGGTTCCGTTGAGAGGATGTTCAGCAGCCTGAAACGCTCCCGGCTGCTGATTGACCACACCGGCATGAACATCCGCAGGGTGCGACAGCACGCCGGCCTGTCGCTGCTCACCTACGCGGGATCCATGCTGGCCCGCCTGTTGGCCGGCGATTACGCGGGGATGCGCGACATGAGCGTGGAGTGGGCGACGCGACCGGCCTGGGTCGCCCGCGCCGCGTAGCGGCGGCTCGCCGGCCTTGCGCTTGCTCCGGGTTGGGGTTCCGATTACAATAAATAAGCCGCCCGGTGAGCAAGACCGGAACGGCTAACCAACGCGCTCCTATCAGGGCATCCAACGGGAACGGGCGGCGTCTGCATTTTAGCAGTCGCCGCCTCCCGTTGGCAATTTCAGGGCATCCAACAGGAGGCTTCTTCATGGGTCAACTGATAATCATCGCCGGGTTCCTGCTGTCCATCGTGGCAGTGGCGGTAGTGGCTCCAACTCTGCTGGCACCGATTTTCTAAAGGAGGCCACCTATGGCGAAGTATATCATCACGTATGACCTGCGGGCGCCCGGCCGCAACTACGATGCACTATTCGAGCGCATCAAGTCATACGGCACCTGGGCGCACATCCTTGAATCCTCTTGGGCCGTTGTTACGACGCAGAGCGCCGTACAGGTACGGGATTACCTCGCTGCCGTCATGGACAGCAACGACGGGATTTTTGTAGGAGCCCTCGGCGCCACTGCATGGAAAGGGATAGACCCCAAGGTCTCTGAATGGCTCAACGGCTAACGGGGCGCACTGCGCCACCAAAACAAAAACGCGCCGCTAACGAGGAGCACAAACTATGTTCATCAGCGATAGAGCCATTGAGCACATGGAGAAAACGGCGCAGTCGGTAGGTTTCGGCAACAGGAATGATTACCCGTTCCGTGGATCATCCGCCATCAGTTGCGGAGACTGGAAAGGCAACAGCATTGCGGCCTGCGTTTTCGCCGACGAGAGACAGGCGCAGGAGTACCTGGCCAAAGCGATGCCCGAATTGACCGGGCTGGGGGCTGACGCAACGTGCTGGACAGTGCCGATAGTTGCCCCGGACTTTGAAGCGGGTTGCATAGCCGTCATTGCGGCCATAGATTTGTGCCATACCGATGATGGTGACGGTACGGCGCCTCCGTAGTCCGCGAACAAGCGGAGTTCTCTGCCCCGGTTTTGCAATGACGGCGGCGATGCTACTAGGGCGTGTTTACAAACTCGGCCGCCGTGTTTGCAGTTCTTCAAGGGTCGGCGGCGTCCAAGCCGTCCAGTCCAAGCCGTACACCCTCTCTCGTTCCCTGTACAGGTCTGGCCCGTGTACGTGGTCGCCGCCTGGCTCTCCAGTTTCGGCGACCACAATGGTAGTCAGGTCGGGCAAGCCGCGTTTGACGGTAAAACCGTGGTAAATACGTCGCAGGTACTCGGCTGCCCTATGTCCGGGCGTAGTTGACGGGAATCCGAGAGCATCGACTATGGCTTTGTAGCGAATGGTCCCGCGATTGGCAGCCACGCCGATCAGCATGAGGTACGTCTTGAGGGCCTTGCCCTCTTCGCCTCGGTCTATCAGTTTCTCTGCCGTCACCGCTTGCTCCCAAAGGGTCAGAGAGTCTATTCCCGCCCATGATTTGTTGCGCGGCTATGTCCGGCGCCCTCCCTTCGCCGCTTGCTGGCCTCGCGCGGCATTATAGCAACGATCCCTCCGCGTTCAAATCGCAGGGAGCCAGCCTATTACGACACGCAGTCGTACAAGGCTCGGCATCTGGTGGAAAACGCCTTTGCTGACGCCAAGCAGTTCCGAGGCATCGCCACGCGGTACTGCAAGTTGGCGGAGATGTATGAGGGGATGCTGTCCTTGGTGACGTGGTTCACCGCCACGCGGAGCTCACGGCGCGGGGAGTCGCAGTACCGCCGGCGAGTTGAACCCGATGGGCCGACCGGCCGGCAGTTGCCAATGGCGGTGTCCGACCAATTCGTTCTCTGATAGAATGCGCGAAATCTCAAAACGCAAACGACCGCTGTTGTCGCAGCGGTCGTTTGCGCGGCGCCTCGCTTGTGGTGGACAGGCTCCTGCCGACACGCTGATTCTATCAGCGACCCCGTCCATTGGCAACTATGAGGTTGCCGCAACCGATGGACGGAAGGCGTATGTTGCAAGAGACGAGAGCGCGAATCGTGGCGGAGCAATTGTCGGGAGAGTTCCTCAAGAACGGAAACTTTGACGTTGCGCGCGGTGCGATGGAAGTCCAGTCATTATTCGATGTGGTTCCGGCGGCTGCTGAGTTTGGCGGACCGCGACTGCCGGATTACGGGTTCGCTGGATTGGCTGTTCAGTCCGTCGGTTACTCTTTGGGGTCTGACGAGGAGGTTGTCCACATCTACGTCACCAAAGGCGGCCAACGGAGCCTGGACCGGCTATCTACGGACATAGATGGCGTCAAGATTCAAGTAACGAATTTCGGAAAACTCGTCATTAGGCCCGAAGCAATATTGACGGCCAGCAACAGCGGGCGACTTTATGAGCGTAACGGGCGGGTCGCATGCGGCAGTTCTTGTGCGCCAGCAGGCGAAAATTACGCCGGCACATTTGGGGCATTGGTTGAGTCGTCCAACGGCTCACTTTTGGCCCTTTCCAACAATCATGTGTTCGCAGCGTGTAACCACGTCCCTGTGGGTCAGCCAATTCTATCCCCCAGCCCTATGGACGCTCGTCCCGACGTACCGGCGCCCCGACAGATTTGCCGACACGCCGGGATAGTTGAATTACGGAGTGGCACCCCTCCTCTTGTGCCCTTGGCGCGTTGCGACGCTGCTATCGCGACTGTTCCAGACCACCAAACAGTTTCGTCTTGGCAAGGTGGAGACATCGAAGGGTATGATACCCCTGTACAGGCTGCCCCTCCGTTTGCTGGACAACGGGTTAAGAAGGTCGGGCGAACCACAGGGTTGACGACTGGAACAGTCCAAGCGTTTGCGGGAACGCCGTGGCCGTTGCCTTACAGAAACCCCAACTTCACGGCCCTGGTATGGTTCACGGATGTATGGACTGTGCGAGCGGATCAAGACGAGATGTTCGCGTTGCCGGGGGATTCTGGCAGTCTCGTAGTTACCGAAGCAGGAGATGCTGCGGTGGGGTTGCTTTTCGCGGCAAATCCCAGGGGCACTCTTGCTTATATCGCCCCGATGGAGACCGTTTTAAGTGAACTGAATGTCTCTCTTGTAGGGAACCACGGCGTATGAACACTGATTTGAGAGAAGCAGCACGGACGTTGCACACTTCACTTGAAGATCAGCCCTGGTTCCAAGCAGTTGGCATCACGGTCATTGAGGGTGCCGATGGTCTAATTGTCTATGTGAGCCGGGACAATCGGAGGGTGAGAGGTCAGATTCCGACAACTTGGAAAGGCTTCCCTGTGGCCGCCGAAAGGATGGGGCGGATGGTTCCTTGAAATTGACGGCAGGTCGTGTGAAAGGACGCGCCGGTGCCAACCCCAGAACTCTGTAGCGAAAGAGAGTGCCCCGCCGATCAGGTGGCCGACCGGCGGGGCACTCTCTTGAGTCTGGTATCACGCCGTGGGGCCAATCCGAGGAGAGGAATGGGTGCTCTTGCGCCCCTGGTGGTGCCATCACCAGCAAATCGACGTTATGGCCGTCGAGACGATTCCTAAACTCGGCGACCCATATCTCCAGAACGCCCCGGCGGTGGAACCATCGCCGGGGCGTTCTTCTTGGCGGCATCGGGTGGCCGATTGCTGTGTTATATTGACGGCGGTACAGTCGCGGGTGGAAACCCGTCGCTTCGTGATAGGTCTCATTCAGATGGAGCCTTGTGCTCCTCTTGCGGGGCCTATCGCGCCATCGGGACACCCGGCGACTGTACCAAGCGTCCATCCTGAATCCGCAAGGGGGGCTGCCCCAGCGACGGCGTATCCGTCCGCTGCAAGATGCCCCCCTCAATAGAAAGGCCGCCGGGCTTTGTGCTTTCGTCCCGGCAACCGCGCGTCCACCGCTTGGGGGTGAACATGGCAATGCTACCATCCGGCCGGCCGGTCAAGCAACCGCCATCCAGTCGGTCGCCGTGGTTCCAGCAACGGCCCTCCATCTGCTCCCCTCGCTCTCCTCCCAGATAGAAGCGCCGCCCCCGTGGTGTGAAAACTCCTGCGCGGGCGGCGCTTTGAATGGAGAACTGCGTCCCGCTGGCGGCTACCAGCAGGACGCATCTGGCAAGCCCTACAGGGAGGGCGTCGCCAGAGGGCCGTAAAACCCGCCCCAATATTATCAGGGCGAGCCTGGTTCAGTGTGCAAGCACGATGCCCTCCCTTCCGGCAAACCGGAAACGGAGGTTTTTTGTGATGAGGAACCGGAAATCGTCACGCGATGTATCGGCGGCTCGCAACAACACAGCAGGCAGGCGGGTCGCAGGATGGACGCTGCCGGGGCTGGCTATCGTGGTTCTGTTCGCGGTGGCCTGCGGCGCGGAGGCCCGATCCGAGTCCTATCCGAATACGTTTGAGGGGCTGGTCGAATGCGTGTACGGCAGCATGGAAGGCTCACTGACCCGGCCCCGCGCCCATCCCTACGCCGATACCCCATATCTCACCGACCTTGATCCCAACGCCGCTATCGTCGGCGGGCGGATAACGGTGTCTGACGAGGCATGGCAACATTTCGAGGGTCTCCTGAAGGTCTCCGGGGACCCCTGCGGCGGCATCAGAACCTATCCGATCTCCGAGACCGGCTTGGCCGGGAGAAAGGCCCTTGAGTTACAGGCCGTGGGGGTAATGTTCATCGTGCCGCTGGTCGGGATGCTTTCACCCGACATGGCGCACAACTGCACCATCTGGCAAGAGGAACTGCGCCCCTACAAGGAGCAGAGCTCCGACCGGGTTGGAATATCCAAGCGCGTCCCGGAGCGGTGGCAAGCCTACAGCGCCGCCTGGGACCGAGCGTCGAACGGCATCGACCAGCAGTGCGCCGCCCACGGGGTCGGCTGATGCACACCAGCCCGACCGACGAGCCACCCCTTCAGCACAGTCGGAGAAGGAAGTTTTCCATGAAGAAACGTATGACGATGGTTTTGGGGTTGGCGTTGATGGCGCTGGTGGCGATTGGCGTTGTGTGGGTGGGTTGCGGCTTCGAGAACGGTCAGCCTGCCAGCCACACCACCCAGGATGTATCCGCAACGTGGTGCCAGGACTTCACGGACGATCCCAATTACCAGCCAACTCGCGCAGGATGGTGCTACCGGCTTACTGGCACGGTCGTAACCGTGGGCGAGACCCTCAACTACGCAGGGAACATGCGAACTGTCCTCGAAGTTGACCACGGGGATCCGGAGCTGTTCGCGGTTTACATGAGGAACGAATGCAACCGCTGGGAGCCGGGTTCCGCGTTTGCCGAGGTAGTCGCGCTAACCTCGGAATGGCCCAAGATAGTGTGCGAATAGGCCAAAGATCGGGGTCAGACCCCGACCTCACCGACAACAGGGGCGGGTCGGAACCCGCCCCTGTTGATGCTCCGACACAGAACACCCCCGACGGCGAGGGTTTGGCGACGCCGCCGGCGGGGACGCACTGGAGGATAGGATGTCTTTCAACGGATTCGTGTTCAATCTCATCAATGACCTTAAAGTGACGGTCAACATGGGCGGAGCCCGGAAACGCCCCGTTTCCTCCGCCGGACAAGTCGTGCGCGGCATGGTGGCGTGGGGTTTGATCGTATGTCTGGCCCTGATACTCGCAGGGCTGGCGTTGGCCGGCGCAACCTCGGCCATCGAACACCCCGCGCTCAAATCAGTGATTTCAGGACTGATCGGGATGGGACTACTGCCCGGCATGGTTCTGTTCTTCGTGTACGCCGCCATGAACGGAGGCGAACGATAGAATAGGCTTGCAAGAACATCCCCGCCGGCGAGAGTTTGACGACGCCACCGGCAGGGATGCAGAGGAGGAGAGTGCTGATGAACTACCTGTTTCGCCCTTGGTCGTTTTGGCTACTCGTGGCAACCCCTATCCTCGCGCTGATAGGGGTTGTGGCGTGGGTGGCGTCAAGCACCACCATCATCATCACCATTACCTTTACCTTTGAACCGACTACACGGAGTTGGGTTTTTCTGGCTCTGCTTCTTGCCTTGGCTGTGGTCGCTTTCGCCGGCGGTATGCGTCTGCAACAAGCAGGCCAATAGAAACCATGAAAATGACCCAGGCTAACAGCAGCCCTGAATACAGTAGCCAGTAGAGAGGATTGTCAACACCGCAGTCCATGATCTTCACATCATTTGCAGTCATGCCCTTGTACACGACCGCCAAGTTATGACAAGTCTATCACGGGCCTCCGCCGTCGCAAGGCACCAGAGGGCAGCGGGAATATCGAAACCGAAAGCGCGACTGCCTTCAAAACCAGGGAGGGTTGAACGAATATGAACAAGAGACACCGGATAGCGGTCGCGGTCGGCCTGTCCCCGCTCATCCTCGCGCTGCTGGTATCCCTGGCGACAATTCAGGGATCGACGTTGACCCACGGCACGGAATTGCAAGCCTATCTGATCCAACACCGGGAGCATATCTCCCAATCTCTCATCGTGTCATCCCTGTTGGTGGCGGTGTTCTGCTCTACTCTGCGCTCCAGAATAGTAGCCCTGCTTGGCGGTTCCCAAGCAGCGTTGACCCTGGCCGCGCTCGTCTTGCCACACCACAATATGGGGCCAGTCGAGATTCTTCCCTACATCGCAATAACCGTCCTTCCGGTGGCGGTTCTATTGGCTCTTCTCCGCAAGGACATCGAAACCGAGTCTGACGAAGGGGAGACCGACTGATTGAGAACGGGGGCGGGTTCAGAACCCGCCCCTGTCATGGCGTTTTGTGAGCGTCACTCCAGCAGGTGATTGATGATCCACCATGCGGCCAGCGGCCCGCCGACCGCCAGCCCCACCGCAACGATGCCCTTCATCACCCATGCCGCCGTCTTTCGTGCGACCAGCCGGCGATATTGAATCACCAGCAACGAGCTCCGCAGTAGAAACACCTGCCAACCGGCCCAAGGCGGACGGTCGCGGTGGCTGGCCCATTGGAGTTGCGCCCCGCGTGAGGTTATGGCAATTGTGCTGAACAGCCATTCCCCCTGGTGCCGCTCGACAGTCGGCAGGACCGCGCCGGGGATTTCCGGCGGCGTCTGGAATCCCACCATGAAGTGCCTGCTGGGAACATCCGCGCTTTCGTATCTGGCAATCCACTCCGGCGGTGGCGCGGCGACCCAATCGCGCACGGTGGTTGACCCTGGAGGATGCTGATACCGGGATATTGGGTACGGGCGGATCCGCCGGATAAAGACGGGGGCGCCTTTGGCCGGTCGCCCATGCCGCAGCATCGTCTCCAGCGTGGACGCTATGGCTGTCCAGTTGACCCCCATGCTCATGCCCTCAACCGTGATCTCGCGTTCACACTGCCATCTTCGAGTTGGTCAAATGGTATCCCACTATCGCGGGACGTCTATGTTATAGAATGCCGCGATTTCGTCTGCCGCTTCATCACTGATAGGGGCAGCGTTGTTGGTGTCGCACTCGGTGACAAAGTCTCTTCCATCTGGCCCCCTTAACCGGATTTTCACGTTTCCCCTCCCATCATATTCGACCACTTCGGCTATGATGAGAGCCCACGGGTATTGTGTTCCTTTGTCAGTGGTCAATGTTGACCTCCTTCGGTTGGGGACAATGTAACGCTCCTCCCCCAACGGATTGAAACGTCGGGGGCGATTGTCGGGTTTGTCAACCCGTTTTGCAAGCGTCTCACCCCCACCTACCCCGCCACCAGCATCTCGTCCGTCCCCATCAGAGGCGACAGCAGCCGGGGCGCGCCGTCGGTGACCAGCACCATGTCCTGCAGGTGCCAGCAGGGGCCAATGTGCGGCTCCAGGGCCACCACCATGCCCTCCTCCAGGACCCGCTCGCTGGACGGCACCATGTACGGCTCCTGCTGGTGCCACCATGCGCCGACGCCGTGGCCGGCCAGGGCCACGTTGCCCTCGAAGCCGGCCTCGTGGAAGGCGTCGTTGGCGAAGTGGTAGATGTCCGCCGTCCGTGCGCCGGGGACGCACCGGTCGATGGTGCCCCGGTAGATGTCCAGCACGACCCGGTAGGTTGCCTTCTGCTCGTCTGAGGGTGCGCCCACGCAGACGGTGCGCGACTGGTGACCGGGGTAGCCGTTGAGGTAGGCGACGTAGTCGTTGCGGATGATGTCGCCGGACTCGAATGCCAGGTCGCTCTCGCCGCCGTAGCCCACCGTGTTGCGGCTGGAGTTCAGGATGCCGTGGACCCAGTTGGCGCCCCGCCGCAGGCAACTCTCGACGATGCGGCTGTGCACCAGCCGTTCCGTGTCGCCGGGCCGCACCGTGGGCAGCACCTCCAGGTAGGCCTCGTCCAGCAGTCTGGCGCCGGCTTCCAGGGCCGCGACCTCCTCGGGGGTCTTGATCCAGCGCACCCGGTCCATCAGCTCGGTGCTGTCCACGAGGCGCGCCCGGGGCAGCAGCCGGCCGATCTCCTCCCAGCGGTTGGCGCTGATGTAGCTCTTCTCGAAACCGATGGTTTCCTCGGCCAGCCCCAAGTTCCGCAGCACGTCGGCGGCTCGTTCATAGGGCGACTCGGCGTAGTCGTCCACCACCTCGATGCGTTCCAGCCACGAGTCGCGGCGCGCCAGCGGCGCGGCGTAGGAGTTGAGCACCATCACTGGCTCGCCCGTGCGCGGCCACACCAGCAGCACCTCCCGGGGCGAGTCGGGAAACTCCAGGTGCCGCGCCAGCGTCCCGGGATAGGCGAACCCTGCCAGGTAGGTGAAGTTCTTGCCCGAGCGGGCGACAACGGCGGAAACGCCCTCTGCATCCATCAGCCGGTGCAGCCGCTCCACGTTGGCGATTATCTTGCCGAAGGCGTTGGCCATGACGCTGATTCTCCTTGGAAACGGTTATCGTGATTCCGTGCCGCCCGGGCCGGCAGCCTATTGCTCCGTAGCCGGCAGGAACACCGGCAGCGCCACGTCGGGATCATCCACCGCCGGCACGAATGCCACCTGCACCGGCATGTCGATGGCGATGTCCTCCGGCGCGACCCGCAGGACGTTGCTGCAAATCCGGAGGCCGTCCTGCTCCACCAGCTCGATCATGCAGATGTTGTAGGGCGTCTGCTCCTTTTCCCGGATCGCCGGGTGCACCGGGTGGCGCACGATCACGAAGGAGTAGACGAACCCCCGCCCGCTCACCGGGGTCCAGTCGTACGCCAGCGACGAGCATTCGGGACACATCGGCGTCGGCAGATGCCGGAACCGTCCGCAGTCCGCGCACCGCTGGATCCGCAGTTCGCCGGCTTTCGTCCCTTCCCAGAACCCCCGCTCGTAATCCGGTACCCGTTCCAGGTCCGGCAGCGGCACGCCCTCCAGGGGCTTCGTCATCACCGGCGACTTCGTGGCAACTTGCTCCGTTTGCTGGGTCATTGCAGTTCCTCGCTATCCCCGGCGAATGATCACGGCCCCGCTCAGTTGCGCCACGCTGCTGCAGGACAGGACACGGTCGATGGTTTTGTGGGGCGGCTGGGCGGTGGATGTGCCCCGGATCAGCCGAACCGCCTCCTGCACGTGGGTCAGGCCGTGGATGTAGGCCTCGGAGTGGTTGCCGCCGTGGGTGTTGACGGGCAGCATCCCGTCGAACCGGATGTTGGCGCCGCCGTCGACAAAATCTTTGGCCTCGCCCCGGGGCACAAACCCGTAGGTTTCCAGGTTGATGAGGCAGAACGGGGTGAAGTGGTCGTAGAACATCATCGCGTCCATGTCCGCCGCGCTCAGCCGGGCCCGCGCCCATAGATCCCGCGCCGTGTGCTCCGATTCCGCCACGGCCAGGTCAGGACGGTAGACGATGCCGTCGTTGCGCGGACCCGCACCCTGCGCCGCCGCCTCGACCAGGGTCAGCGTGTCGGAGTGGCGCAATCCCCGGGCGCGCTCCGGCGTCGTGAGCACCACGGCGGCCGCGCCATCGTTCTCCTGGCAGAAGTCCAGCACGTGCAGCGGGTCCACCACCATGCGAGAGTTCTGGTGGTCGTCGATGGTGATGGGCTCCCGGCGCAAAGCGCGGGGGTTCCGCGAGGCATGCTCCCGCAGGGTCACGGCAACCCAGCCGAAGTGGCGGCTGGTGGCCCCGTACTGGTGCATGTAGCGCCGCACGAACATGCCGAAACGGTGGGCCGGCGCCATACTGCCCCAGGGAACGGCGAAGCTATCCGCCCCGCCGGGTATGCTTTCCGGCCCCCGGGCGCGACCCAGGCGCACGCCGGAGCGCAGGTTGGCGGCGCGGAAGCACACCACGTAATTGGCGTAGCCGGCGGCGATGGCCGCCGCCGCGTGTCCCACCGTCGCATTGCCCGCGCCGCCGCCGTAGGAGACCGATTCCCAGTGGCGCAGGTTCTTGATGCCCAACGACTGCGTCAGCAGAGTCTCGTGGTTCGACTCCATATCGTATCGGATCAGGCCGTCGATGTCCTGCGGCGCGATGCCAGCGTCGTCGCAGGCGGCCTTGATCGCCTCCGAGGCCAGCTGCAACTCGCTGCGGCCCGAGTCCCACGAGAACTCCGTCTCCCCGATGCCGACGATGGCGGCCTTGTCCCGTATGCCGTTGGTGTCCGCGGGAATTATGTTGGGCGACGTCACCGGCTATTCCTCCTCCCAGAACACAACCTTGCGCTGTTGCAGGTCGTGGATCTGCTCGTCGGTGTACCCCAGTTCCCGGAGGATGGGCCGGGTCTGCTGCCCCTTCAGCGGTCCCGGGCCGACCCGACCCGGAGTAGCGGAGAAGTCGACCACCGGAGAGTACCGCCAGAACTCGCCGTAGCGCGGCGCCTCCACCTGGGTGAGCAGGCCGTTCTCGCGCACGTGAGGGTCTTCGTTGAAGAAGAAGTACATCCCCCGGTCCTCGGCCTTGACGCACATCACATCGGCGGCGGTGAGCAGCCGCTCCCAATGGAGCGGCTCCTCTGCGGCGAAGACCCCGGCCAACTCGTCGGCCAGCGCATCGTCGTGCTCCTCCCGCATCGCGGGACTTGCGAACCGGGGATCATCCAGCAGATCCGGCCGGTCTGTGGTGCGGCACAATGCTTCCCACTCGTCCTCGAACGGACACGCCAGGAACACCCAGCCGGTCTTCGCCCGGTACAGCCGGTACAGCGCGTGCAGCCCGTACCCGTCCCGGTCCGGCAGCGGCCGCGCTTGCTTGCCCTCATGCCAGTAGAAGTCGTCGATGTTGGCGTAGGCGTTGGCCGCAATCATCGTCGACTCGACGTACTGCGCCTTGCAGGTGCGCTC
The DNA here is from genome assembly GCA_965207585.1 of Dehalococcoidia bacterium. Classification (GTDB taxonomy): domain Bacteria; phylum Chloroflexota; class Dehalococcoidia; order Lucifugimonadales; family UBA3495; genus Bin87. The sequence goes on from CBDBMT010000003.1 coordinate 2,582,602, forward strand.
GCGGGCATAGAGGCCGAGCAGCAGGCCCACGGCGTTGACCATGGCGGTGTTGTGATCGGCGGTGCCGTCGTTGGCTCGCTTGAGCTGCTTGGATACGGCGGCGATCTCATCGATGGACATGGCCTGATCCGGCGGCGGGAAAGCGTCGCGGCCCATCTGCGCCACGCCGCCTCCGGAGACTGCGCCGGCGATGGGCGCCATAGACGGTCGGTGGGAGTAGGGGCCGGTGGAGCCGTACCCGCCGGCATAGAGGTACACCAGGTTGGGGTTGATCTCCGCCAGTTGCTCGTAGCCGATGCCCGTGCGCTCCGGGGCGCCGGGGCGCATGCTGTGCAGCAGCAGGTCAGCCCTGGACGCCAGCTTGCCCATGATCTCCTGGCCCTCCGGCGTCTTGAGATCCAGGCAGATGTCCTCCGAGCCGGCCATGGTGCGGTGCGCTGACATGGGCATGCCTTGCCGCCCCCAGTCGCCGCCTGGCGCCTCGATGCGGATCACTCGCGCGCCCAGCTCGGCCACCAGGGCACATCCCAATGGGCCGTTGATGACCGTACCCAGGTCCAGCAGGGTTATGCCTTCCAGGGCGTGTTTCGGCATGGGTGCATTCTTGCAGTTGGAACGCTCGACGGCGCCGCTCGCCACTCGCGCCAGCACCTCCGCCGTGTGCTGGCCCAACGCTGGAGCCGGCCCCTGCGTCCGGCCCGGCGTGCCGCTCATGCTCACCATCGGGCCCAGTTGTCGCGTGTCACCCACGCCCGGCACGTGCACGTCCTGGACGTTGCCGTTGTGCGCGATCTGCGGGTGATCCAGGGCCTGCTCGGAGGTCAGGTAGGGCTCGGCGGCGACGTTGCCGGCCTCGCCCAGGAATATGTCCATCCACTCCTGCAGGGTCTTTTCCTGCACCTTCTCCAGCATGATGCGTTCCAGGGCGGCCACTGCGTCCTGATCCAGGAAGGGTGCGCGCTCGAATCGCGGGTCCTCGTAGATGAAGTCCATGTCCAGCCAGTGCATCATGGACCGGAACAGCCGCTCCACCACGTTGCCCAGCTGGATCCATTGGCCGTCCCTGGTGCGGGCGGGCAGGTAGCCCGTGGGGTTGGGCCGACCGATGCCGACCCTGGGGTCCGGCGGGTAGGTGTCGGGCAGGTTCTCGATCATCTGGCCGTACACCCAGGACACGTGATCGTAGGTAGTCACGGCCTTCAGCATGCTGGTCTCCACCCGCTGGCCCAGGCCGGTCTTTTCCCGCACGTACAGGGCCGACGTGATGCCGCGAACCAGCGCCGTGGCCGCCGCGTGACAGACCCCCTGCACCACCACGTAGTTGGGGCCTTCCCTGGGGTTCTGCTCGGCGAACATCATCATCCGCCCGCTCTTGGCGGCCACCACCCCGTCGTAACCCTTGTAGTTGGCGTACGGCCCGTCGGGTCCGAACCCGGTCAGCCTGGCATGAACCAGGCCGGGATTGCCGTCACGCAGGCTCTCGTAGTCGATCCCCAGCCGCTGGGCGACACCCGGCCGAAAGTTTTCGATTACCACGTCTGACAGCCGCACCAGCTTCTGCGCGTCTTGCCGTCCCTCATCCGTCTTCAAGTCCAGGACGACGCTCTTCTTGCCGCGATTCCACTGAATGGAGCCTGGAGCATCCCGGAACTTTTCGCCGCCCGGAGGCTCGACCTTGATGACCTCCGCGCCGAAGTCGGACATCACCATGGTGGCCACGCCGCCGGCCCGACCGCTGGTGAAATCCAGGACGGTGATCCCATCAAAGACCTGAGCCATCGCGCCCCCTTGCAGTTCGTTGGTCTGTGGCACCATGGTACGGCGTTTTCACCGCCGGCGCCATCCGCAGCACCGGCGCCGCAAAGTGGATGTGCAATCAAGCGCACGGCTCTACTCCACGACGATTCGTTGACGGGCCTAACCGCGCTGTTTACACTGCCGGCACTGCATCGGATCGTCCGCGTGATTGCTAAGGTCCCATAATCAGGAGAGGTGTTTGTCATGCCTTTGCCGCCGAACCGCGTAGATTACAGCCCCATCATCGATCGCCCCGTCATCAAGTGGCCCAACGACGCCCGGGTCGCGCTGTGGATCGCCCCCAACGTCGAGCACTACGAGTACGAGCCGGAGTTCGACGGGAACCGCGACCCCTGGCCGCGCATGCCCTATCCCGACGTGCAGCAATACTCATACCGGGACTACGGCAACCGGGTCGGCTTCTGGCGCATGGCCGACGTGCTGGACCGGTACAACATCCGCTGCTGCGTTTCCCTGAACATGGCCGTCCTGGAGCATTTCCCCGAAATCGGCGAGGCCATGGTGCAGCGCAACTGGGACTTCATGAGCCACGGCATCTACAACACCCGCTATCTGAACAACTACACCGAGGAGCAGGAGCGGGAGTTCTATCGGGACACCATCGACACATTGAAGAAGCACACCGGCAAGCAGCTCAAGGGCATGCTGGGGCCGGCCATATCCGGCACCGAGCGCACCCCCGACCTGATGGCCGAGGCCGGTCTCATCTATCACACCGACTGGATGCACGACGACCAGCCCGTGCCTATCCGGGTCAACAGCGGCAAGCTGGTGTCGGTGCCGTACTCCATCGAGCTCAACGACGCGCCGTTGTTCCGGCAGCACTACGAGGGCGACTACTTCGCCGAGATCTGCAAGGCCCAGTTCGACCAGCTCTACCAGGAAGGCGCCGAGAGCGGACGGGTGATGTGCATCGCCCTGCATCCCTACCTCATCGGACAGCCCCACCGCGCCCGGTACCTGGACGAGGTGTTGAGCTACATCATGTCCCACGACGGCGTCTGGCAGACCACTGCCGACGACATCGCCGAGTACTACATCGCCAACTACTACGACGAGGCGGTGGCCCACGCGGCGCAGTTGAACGGCTGATCGCGCCTGAATCGTCGTTCCCGCGAAAGCGGGAACCCGGAGCGTCTTCGGCAGCGTGACTCCCTGGATTCCGGCTTTCGCCGGAATGACGAGGGTAGAGTAAGAATAACGGAGGAAGAACAATGCCCGCAGAACGGCGCTTCGGGATGGACCACCCCCACTACGACTGGTCGCCCCTCAACACGCGGGGCATCCTGCGCTGGCCGGATAACGCGCGGGTCGCCCTGTGCGTAATCGTCAACCTCGAACATCCGGAATGGGACCCGCCGGCCGACAGCTTCACCACGCCCTTCTCCGGCGGCCTAGGCGCCCGTGGGTTCCCGGACTACGCCCGGCTGTCGCACCGAGAATACGGGCACCGGGTGGGCATCTTCCGCGTGCTGGACACCCTGCAGAAGCACGGTATCCCGGCCACCGTGGCCATGGACGCCATGACCGCGGAGAACTACCCCTACCTGGTGCGCCATTGCCAGGAAGCCGGCGCCGAGATCATCGGCCACGGCGTGTCCCTGTCGCAGATGATCAGCAGCAATATGTCCGAGGATGCGGAGCGGGAGTATATCAGCCAATCCGTGGCCGCCCTCACCCGCGCCACGGGCAGCGCCCCCGCCGGCTGGTTGGGCCCAGAATATGGCGAGTCCAACCGCACTCCGCAGCTGCTGTCCGAGGCTGGCCTGCGCTACGTGTGCGACTGGGTCAACGACGAGCAACCCTACCCGCTGCACAGCCCCCACGGTGAGATGTTCACCCTGCCCATTATGTGGGAGCTGGACGACATATCCGCCATGTGGGAACGCCGGGTGGTCGTCGGGCGGTATCAGCAACTCCTGGAAGAGAGCTTCGAAACGCTGTACGAGGATGGCCAGCAGAACGGCCGCGTGATGGCGCTGAACCTGCATCCCTGGCTCATCGGCCAGCCCTTCCGCATCGGCTACCTGGACCGGGCGCTGGGCCGCATGATGCGCCGCGGCGGCGTGTGGGCCGCCACCGGCTCCGAGATTGTGGACTGGTACCGGGACAACCCGCCGACGGCATAGGCGTTGCCATCGAACATCAACCCACGCCTGTCATTGCGAGCGCAGCGCGGCAATCTCGTCGCGGGAGGGGCCATCCTTCTTGCGACGGGATCGCCGCGTCGCTGCGCTCCTCGCGATGACAACAATGGGTACGCGGCGATGACAAGATGGGTACGCGCGGACTGCTGCCGCGCCTGCTCACCGCGTAATCGCGTAAACAAACTGGTCGATGACCTGTCCGTCTTTGGTGACGCTCTTTTTCAGGCGGCCCTCGCACTGGTAGCCCACCTTCTCCAGCACACGGGCCGAGGCGGGGTTCCACTCGTAGACGTACCCGTACACCCTCACCAGGTCGAACTGCTCGAACGCGTAATCGGTGAACGCCCGCAGCACGGCCGTGGCAATCCCCCGCCCCCAGAAGGGCTCCCCCAGCCAGTAGCCGATCTCGCCCGAACGGCGGTGGACGTCCCGCTGCGTCTGTAGCCCGATTCCCCCAATCAACTCCGCCTCGGAAGCTATGGCGAAGTCGGTTTCCGTGGCCTGCTGCGCCACCAGGTCGATCCAGGTCTCAGCGTGGGGCAGGGTGTAAGGGTACGGAAATGCGTCGCGCAGGTTCCGGGACACGTTCCGGTTGTTGGCGTAGCGGGCCAACGCCACGGCGTCCTCGCTGCGGTAGCTCCGGATCTGCCATTCACCAACGTCTATTCGCATCGTTCACGACCTGTCCCGTCCAGTATAGGGAATAGCATACGCCTCTACGCTGGTGGTGCGGCTTCCGCGCCTCCTACGATCAAGTCTGCTAGATCCGTCCAGCCATATGCCACTTCGGGCAACCACGCTCCGGCTATCTGGGTCTGGCGCGCTCCGCAGAGTTGGCCTCCCAGCCCCTCGTAGAAACCTCGTGCCGGGTAGTTTTCCTCCAGCACCCACAGAATCATCGAGTTCATTCTCTGGAGGAGCAGCCATCTGGCCGTTGCCGCGGTCATCTCGGAACCGATGCCGCGGCGCTGGTACTCGGGCAGCAGGTATATCGCGTAGAGTTCCCCGGCGTAATTATCGGGTGCTTCCCGATTGCGGCCAGCTGCCGCCCATCCCACGATGAGACCCTGGGTCTCCGCAACCAGCGTAAGCAGTTCTTCGGGTTGTTGCTCCATGTTGTGGCGCTGGCGTTGAGCCCACTCACCAACGTCAATCGCGTCCAGATATGCGTCCGGGACGATGCCGCGGTAGGTCGCCCGCCAACTCTCAGCGCGCACTCGGGCGATGCTGGCCGCATCATCTATCACTGTGCGTCTGACGACGAAGTTTTCCATGATTGCCCCTTGTGAGAAGTGAGAGCCAAAGTTTGCTCCCGCGATGCGACTACGGTCAACAGGCGCGACAACCGGATAATCTCGAAAGCATAGTCCAACGCCGCGATATACTGAAACGCCCAATCGGAGCAAACTTGGAGAAGTCATGGCGACTGAATTCACCAAAAAACTGAACCCGCAACCCATCACCCTGGCCGGAAAGCTGGTGCGCTTGGAGCCGCTGGACCTGGGGCACACGCAAGACCTGTACGATGCGGGAGCGGATGACGCGATCTGGCGGTATCTGCCGCGGCCCGGCTTCGCCGGCTTGGAGGATGCCGAGGCATGGGTCCGGCAATGCCTGACCGAAGTCAGCGGCGGCGGTCGGGTCGCTTTCGCGGTGATAGATCTGGGAACGGGCCGGGCCATAGGTTCGACATCATACTTGGACATAGACCGGCCTAACCGCGCGCTGGAGATCGGCTGGACGTGGTACGGCACGGCGTGGCAACGCACCGGCGTCAACACCGAGTGCAAGTACCTGCTGATGAGTCACGCTTTCGATGACCACTCCGCGCGACGGGTCTGCCTCAAAACGGACAGCCGGAACGAGCGATCACGGCGTGCGATCCTCAGGCTGGGCGCAGTGGAAGAAGGCACCTGGCGCAACCACCGCATCGCCTGGGATGGGGTCGACCGTCATTCGGTGTTCTACAGCGTCATAGACAGCGAGTGGCCCGACGTAAAGTGCCGCCTGGAAGGCCTGATGCGGCGGTGAGTGTCCGGGACGCGCCCGCGTCACGGTCTCGGCCGGCGCGAACGGTTATACTGACAGCGCATATCGTCCGCAGGCGCGATGAACCGCGCCTGGAATGACGAGGCGAACCTGACGGAGGAACATACCAAATGCACTGTGGAGTGATGGTCACCGGCTACAACCAGGGTGATTGGCCCCGCCTGTTGGCCGAAGACTACGACCGGCCGCCGGCGCGAACCGACGCCAGTAATATGGATGACACTCTCTACATGGGAGAACTGGTCGAACCGCTGGGCTTCGACTCCATCTGGGCGACGGAGCACTACGGTTCCGCCTACTCCATGCAGCCCAACCCGTTGCAGTACCTGGCCTATTGGGCGGGCCGCACCAGCCGGGTCGACGTGGGCACGGCGGTGGTCGTCGCCCCCTGGTGGAACCCGGTGCGGCTGGCGTCCGAGCTCTCCATGCTGGACATCCTGCTGAAGGGACGCCGTCTCCACCTGGGCATCGGTCGCGGCATCGCGCCCCACGAGTACGCCTCGCTGGGTTACCCCATCGGCGAGTCGCACAAGTATTTCTACGATGTGATCAACGCCATCAAGGCCGCCGACGGCGCGGAACGGTTCGAGTTCCAGGGCGAGGTCTACGATATCCCGCCGACCACCATCCGACCCCAGGCGCGGCACAAGGGCGAGCTGACCCGTGACATCAAGGTGGCGTTCACCACCGAGGCGTCGGCGCGGATGGCCGCCGAAAACGGCCTGGGCCAGATGTTCGTCGCCGGCGACGACGTGGACGAGATGGTCGCCAAGGTGCGCCGCTTCAACCGGATCCGCAAGGAGCTGAGCCTGCCGCCGGACCAGCCCACCACGCTGCTGTGGATGTACTGCGCCGAGTCCACCGAGGAAGCCGAGGAGGGGTGGATCTACTTCCACAACCAGCTCATGGCGGCGCAGCACCACTACTTCGAGTGGAACAACCCGGGCTACGAGGGCATTCGCGGCTACGAGGAATACCTGACGCGCCAGCAGGCCGACGTGGGCACCGCCGACGCCAGCTTCAACGCCCGCCGCGCCACTCAACCCATAGGCACACCGGACGAGATCATCGAAAAGATACGGACATTGCAGTGGACCATCAGCCTGGAGAAGGTGGTGATCCACATGTTCTACGGCGGGATGCCCCGGGAGAAGGCCGAGAAAAGCCTGCGCCTCTTCGCCGAAAAGGTCCTGCCGGCCGTGCAGGCCATGCCCACGCCCATCAACCCCGACTCCCTGGAGTAAGCCGTCTCACGCTTACCAGCGTTTGGAGAAATTGTCAGAATCAGGATTTTCAGGATTGTCCGATTTCCAGGATGCTGCCGCGAAAACGCCGACCCGCCTAATCCTACTAATCCCAGAATCCTGCAAATCCTGACTCTGACGATACCATTTCAGGAGCCAACACCATGACAGACAAGATCCGCCTCGGCTTCGTGGGAGCCAACGTCAATTCCACCTGGTCGGGCCAGTCGCACTTCCCGGCCCTTCTGGCCAGCCCGGATGTGGAGTTCACCGCGGTTTGCACCACCCGACCGGAGAGCGCGGAAGAGGCTCGACAGGCTTTCGGCGCGAAGCTGGCCTTCCACGATTTCAACGAAATGGCGGCGTCGCCGGACATCGACGCCGTGGCCGTGGTGGTGCGGGTCCCGTCCCACTATGATCCCACCCGGGCCGCCATCGAAGCCGGCAAGCACGTGCTCACCGAGTGGCCCCTGGGTCGCACCACCGCCGAAGCGGAGGAGCTGGCGGACCTGGCCCGGGCGAAGGGCGTGCAGACGGCGGTGGGACTGCAATCCCGCGTCAGCCCGGCCCTGATGTACGTCAAGGACCTGATCGACACCGGCTACGTAGGCGAGGTGATGACCTGCACCGTGACCACGTTCCGGGACGGGCCAGTGAACCGCCAGTCCGGCGGCACCTGGCAACGCGATCCGGCAATGGGCGCCAACACCCTGACCATCGCCACCGGCCACGTCATCGACGCGCTGCGCTTCGTAGCGGGCGATTTCAAGCGCGTGGCCTGCATGGTGACCAACCAGGTTCGCCAGTGGTACGAGACCGACACTCAGCAATACGTCGACGTCTTGTCGCCGGACAACGTGCGGGTGTCGGGCGAGTTGGCGCGCGGCGCCGCGGCGGCGGTCCATGTCGGTGCCGTGCCCTGGGCCGGCAGCGGATACCGCATGGAGATCTATGGCCGGGAAGGAACGCTGATCGTCACCGGCAGCGTGTCGTCGCAGCGCGGGGAGATGCTGCGCATCCAGGGGGCGCAGGGGAACCACGCGCTGGAAGACCTGGAAATCCCCCAGCGTTTCGTGTACGTCCCCGACGACTTTCCCCAGGGAGACCCGTTCAACGTGGGGCAGTTGTACGCCCTGTTCGCCGAGGCGATCCGGACGGGTGAGACCAGTCGCCTGCCCACGTTCGATACCGCCGTGGGCCTCCATCGTTTCCTGGACACGGTCAAGGAGGCGTCCGATACGGGCCGGGAGCTGCCCGTGGGCTGAGGCTCTTTCGCATCAGATACCCAGCAGGGCCTCAAGGTTTTTCCAGGAGATCTTTTCCTTTTCCTCCGGTGACAGGCTGGTCAAACTCTCCAGCCACCCTCCCGGCGAGGGGTCCCACCCCACGAAGGGCCAGTCGCTGCCGATGACGACTCGGTCGATCCCGACGCTGTCGATGAGGAAACGCAACCCGGCTTCGCTGCTGGTCAGGAAATCGTAGTAGATCTGCTTCTGGTAGGCGCTGGGCGGCTTGCGGATGTTCACCCGCGCCTCGGAGCGCACCTGCCAGCCGTGGTCCAGGCGTCCCATGCCGAAGCAGGCCCCGCCGCCGCCGTGGGCGATGCACACCCGGAGGTTGGGGCACTCGTCCAGGACGCCGCTGAAGATGAGGGTCGCCACCAGCAGGGCATCCTCCAGCACCACGCCGACGCTGTTGGGGATGCCGTAGCGCAGCGTCCGCTCCAGCGCCATGATGTTGTCCTGGGGCTGCGGGTGGAAGAACAGCAGGGCGTCCAGCTCCTCGGCGGCCTTGAACAGCGGCAGGAAGTGCGGCTCGTCCCAGTTCCGGCCGTTGACCACCATGTCCAGTTCGGCGCCCTTGAGGCCGAGGCCCTTCACGGCCCTTTCCAGCTCGGCGATGGATGCGTCGACATCCTGCGCCGGCAGCGTCGCCAGACCGGCGAAGCGGTCGGGCCACCTTCGGGTCATGCCCGCGATCTCTTCGTTGACCTCCTGGGACGCCTTGACCGCCTCCGCAGTCTCCCAGTGGTACGGAAACAGCGGCGTGTGGATGGACACCACCTGCACGTCCGTCCCCTCGGCGTCCATGTCCGCCAGCCGTTCCTCCGGCGTGTACCGGATCTTGGGCGAGTTGATCAGGATGCGCTTGCCGTTGCCGACGATGAACTCCTGCTCGCCCTGAGACTCGTATCGCATCCCGTGCCAGTCCTCGCCGTTGGCAAAGGCTTGCCACAGGATCTGCGGAGCCAGGTGGGTGTGAACGTCGATGTGTCTCACGAGTTGTCCTCCGGGATACAGTGGCTGATTTTCGTTGCCGATGAATTCTACGAGCTTGCTCACTGTTGCAGCGAGGAGTGTAATCGCCGCGAGAAGCGAGCCCCGGTTATAGCTGCTTCCGCGGGCCGAGGTCCCACCACCTGTTCCGGCGGCTGTGGATGTACACGCAGATGATGATCGGTGCCAGGATGCTCAGGGCGTGGAACGCTAAAACGACGCCAACAACAAGGTGATCGGGAAAATTTCCAGGATAGTTCACTACAAGGGCTGTCCAGACCGTAAGACAACCGACTATGACTACCGCTGTCATCAGACCGACTCTGAAACCCGTCGGTGGTTGGATTCTGGGCATGAAGGAACCGCAGAGGATGCCTGCGAGTAATGACAACAGCCCCGGCACCCAGATGAATCCGTATGTGTGCAGGTAGGCGAACGCCACGCCACACAAAAAATCACAATTCCAATAAGGCCGAAACATTATTCTTACCCGTGGCGGGGTGCTCGACCTGCGTTCACGACATTGCCATGCTACGGTCGCAATGACTGATGCGAAAAGGTGGGTATACGTGAATGGTCACAGGCCCAGCAGGGTCTCGAGGTTCTTCCACAGGATGGCGTCCTTCTCGTCCTTAGTCAGGCTTTCCATGGCTAGGATCCATGCCACGGGCCAGTCCTGGGCCATGTCGTAGGGCCAGTCGGTGCCGAAAACCACCCGGTCGATGCCCACGGCGTCTATCAGGAACCGCAGCGACTCCTCGGTGTAGACGATGCAGTCGTAGTAAAACCGGCTCAGGTACTGGCTTGGCGGCAGAGCGGCCAGCCGATGCGACGGCGGTATGCGCTCCCAGCCCCGATCCATGCGGCCCGCGCCGTAGCAGGCGTAGCCGCCGCCGTGGGACAGGCAGACGCGCAGGTCGGGGCAGGCGTCCATCACGCCGCCCATCACCAGCGACGCGAAGGTCAGTGTCCGGTCGGCCAGGTTCCCCACCGAGTTGGGCAGGTGGTAACGCTTGATGCGTGCGTCGACGATGGTATCGCCGGACTGGTGGAACAGGATGACTGCGCCCAGCTGCTCGGCGGCCTTCCAGAAGGGCATGAACTCCGGCTCGTCCAGCAGCTTGCCGTTGATCTTGTCGTCGATCATCGCGCCCTTGAACCCCAGGTTCACCATCACCCGCTCCAGCTCGGCTATCGCAGCGGGCACGTCCTGCATGGGCAGGGTCGCCAAGCCGGAGAACCGGTCGGGCCAGGACTGCATCATCTGGCTGATCTCGTCATTGCACTCCCGAGAGGTGGCAACGGTCACGTCGGTGTCCATGTCGTAGTTGTAGAAGCCACCGAAGGGCGAGACCACGTGCACGTCCACTCCCAGGGAGTCCATGTCGGCCAGGCGCTGTTCCGGTGTCCAGCTGGCTTTGGGCGGAAGCTGGCCCCGCGCGCTCCCCGACACCAGGACGGGGCGACCGTTGGCGTCCTGCTCCCGCCGCAGCGTGTGCCAGTCGCCGCCGTTCTCCGTGGCGCGCCAGAAGCATTGCGGCGTCAGGTGAGCGTGAATGTCGATGCTGCGCATGTTGGTCTCCTGCCGACCGGGTGAACCGTCATTCCTGCGCAAGCGGGAATCCGGAGATCCTCAGAAATAAACACGTTTGGATTCCCGCCCCGTATCAAGTACTGGGTGACGTTCTTTCGCGGGAATGACGGAGTAACTTTGTCAAACCCTGCCTAATCGCCCTACCCTCGCTTCCGCGGGTTCCGTGCCAAAAAGTCGTCGGCGATTTCCTCGAAGGTTACGAACCGCACGCCGTCGTGGGCCCGGATGTAATCGATGATCCGCTCCAGCATCAGCAGCACCTGGGGGCGGCCGCTGACGTCGGGGTGGATGGTTATTGGGAACACCGCGTCGTCATACTCCCGGTACACCCAATCGAACTGGTCCCGCCACATCTCCTCGATGTCCCGGGGATTGACGAAGCCGTGGCTGTTGGGCGACTTCTTGATGAACATCATCGGGGGCAGGTCGTCCAGGTACCAGTTGGCCGGAATCTCCACCAGGTCGGTCTCCTCGCCCCGCTCCAGGGCGTGCATCCAGTAGTCGGCCGGCATGGCGTAGTCGATCTTGGTCCACTTGTCGCCGACACGCACGTAGTAGCACTCAAAGTCCTTGTGCATCAGGCTGTGGTCGTACTTGATGCCGTGCTTCAGCAGCAGCTCGTTGGTGACGTGGCTGAACTCCCACCACGGCGCCACGTAGCCCCGGGGGCGTTGCCCCGAAAGCTCGGTGATCAGGTCGATGCAGCGCAGCAGCACCGTCTCCTCCTGCTCCGGAGACATGGAGATAGGGTTCTCGTGAGAGTACCCGTGCATGCCCACCTCGTGGCCTTGCTCCACGATCATGCGGCACTCGTCCGGGAACGTCTCGATGGAGTGGCCGGGGATGAACCAGCTGGTCTTGATATCCAGTCGTTCAAAGAGCTTCAGCAGACGGGGCGTGCCCACCTCGCCGGCAAACAAGCCCCGGGAGATGTCATCGGGCGAGTCCTCGCCGCCGTAGGATCCTAACCAGCCGCCAACGGCGTCCAGATCGACGCCAATGGCGCACAGAATTTGCTTGTCGGCCATGGTGTTCATCTCCTCGATATGGTCTGCTCAAGGCGTGAAGACATGGAGCGTATAGTACCCGAAACCGGGACAGTTGATACATGAAAACGGGGGCGACCATTGGTCGCCCCCAAGGCATTTCGTCGGCTTGAAAGCCGGTCAGTCTCCGGCCGGGTCTCCGCTATCCTGAGTAACCGAAACCGCGGGCTCGGACATTTGAGGCGGCGGAGCCGGGCGGCGCGCTGCCGGCGCCGGTGCGCGGCTGGCCTCGGCCTCGGCGGCGAGCCTGGCCATGATCAGGGTGGTCAGCTCACCACGCATGGGGTCGGCATCCAGGTTGCACCCGGCAAAGACCTCGAATCCCGGCGTCAGCTCGTCGATCATGCGCCGGACGCGAGTGCTGCCGTGGCGGGAGGCGACCAGCATCCGGATGGACTGGGCGTCGCGCTGCATGGGGTTGTCATCATTCCCTTCGTGCTCTTCCATGGCGCGGTCCAGCTCGTCCTCGTAGTCCATGCGGTCAACGACGCTCAGGGCGGCGGTGGCCTCGCGACGGAAGGTGTCGATCTCGCGGAGAGTGCGGGCTAACTGGTTCACCAGGTTGGCCGCGTTTGCGATCAGGTCGGGCAGATCGCGCTGTGCTTCCGCAGCAGCATTCAGGGCATAGCGGGCGTTCTCGAGGGCCTCCTTGCGGTGGTTCTCTCGCTCCTCGATGCGCTGCAGCAGGCTGACCTGCTCCCGCAGGGTGGGCGCCTCTGATGCCAGCGTCTCCAGGCGTTCCATGTAGCTGGCGGCCTCTTCGGCCTTGCGCAGGCGCTGGGCCAATTCGTGTGCGCGTTCATCTGGCATGGTTGGTTCCTACCTCTTCCCGATGGGCTCCGAATGTCGGGCCGGTGATATTAGAAACGACCCGGGCGGCAGCAAGTTGTGCGAAACAACGGGCGAGAGGCTGCCGTTCCCGGTGACAAGTTCGTTATAGCAAAGGGCACGCCGACAGCGAGACGTGAGATGTTGACGTGTTTGCGTGAATTTTGAAAACTTGAACGGCCCATGGTTGACAAGTATCGCCAAATCGTATAATCTGTATTCAAGGTGCCGGGGTTGGAGTCGGAAACCCCGCCCACCACAGCCCGACGGGAAAACCGTCGTCATCACAGGAGGTAAAAAGTGGTTTCTCTGATCACGAGGTACCACCAGTGGCATTTCCCGTGTCAGGTCCCTGTCGGTGGCGCAGCGGCGATCCGATAGTCGCACCGACCGATAGGGACGAGACACCGGGCCGGGGGCATTGAGGCCCCTGGCGCGCGAAGGCCAGGGTCGGCGACGGTCCTGGCCTCGTCCTTTGATGGCGACAACTGCTGCCGCCATGGGACGTACCCTGGACAGAGTGTCGGCCGGACTCGACGTGGTGAATGGCAAAAAGCCGGCGCATGACCCTCGCTGGCAAATGTGATGGAGATCGCACGATAGTGTATTCCAGAATTATCGTCCCCCTGGATGGGTCCACGTTTTCCGAAACCGCGTTGCCCTACGCTCGGGGTATCGCGGGGTCGTTGGCGATTCCCGTCGAGTTGGTGGAAGCCTTCGACATTCTTCCGCCGGCGGCGCACCATCCGCAGTCAGCCGAGGCGAACCGACGCCTGCTGGCGGATGCAGAGCGGCATTCGCGGGACTATCTGGCCCAAGTCAGGGAGGAGCTGCGGTCTGACGGTTTGGTCGTCTATGTGACCACCCTGCCGGGCGCCCCGGCCCGAGCCCTGGTGGACTGGCTGGTGCGAGAACCGGAGGCGCTGGTGGTGATGTCGACGCACGGTCGCGGCGGCATCGCCCGCTGGGCGCTGGGCAGCGTCGCGGACAAGGTGCTGCACTCCATCACCAACCCGGTGCTATTGATCCGCAGCAGCGCGGAATCCGCGCCCGCAGACGAGGTTAAGGTGAAAACGGTGCTGGTGCCGCTGGACGGGTCGCAGTTATCCGAGCTCTCGTTGCCGCACGCCGCCGCCATCGCCACCGGGTTGGGCGCGCAGGTCACGCTGATGCGGGCGACGGGCACAACGGATTTCTATCGCCGATACCTGGAACGCGCCCCGGCGCAAGGGGGCTTGATCTCGGCCGAGGAACTGGTGCGGGCCGACTCCGAAGACGCCCTGGCGTCGCTGGCCGATGCATCACGACGGCTGGCCCGGGAGTTTGGGTTCGGAGGCGAGGTGACCGTCGCCCATGTGCAGGGCCAAAACCCCGCTGAAGCCGTCGTGGAGATGGCCGGGGCCGAGACGACCATGGTCGTGATGACCACGCACGGACGCGGCGGGATCAACCGGCTGGTGCTGGGGAGCGTAACGGACCGGGTGGTGCGTCATGCCAACGCGCCGGTGCTGGTGGTGCGCAGGCACCACGAACCCGGCGTCGTGGGAGTGGAAGCGCGGGCGTCCGAAGGGTTCTCGGCAGGCTTTGGTAACGCAATCGGCCAGCCGGCCTGACCAATCCGTCAGCCGTTAACTGATCGGCTATTAGCCAACCCCAAGTGTGCACCGCGTATTCAGTTGCGCCGTTCGAGGAAAAGTGGCATGCCGCCTTTGGGGCGCAGCGAAATCAGCGGGTGCAGCTTCACCTCGTGCCGCGGGTCATCACGCATCGTCCAGCGCTGGCCGATGGTCGCCAGCGCCAGCATGGCTTCCATCCACGCGAAACCTTCGCCAATGCACAGGCGCGGGCCGCCTCCGAAGGGGTAATACGCGAACCGGTGCAGGCCGGCGCGAAACTCCGGCGTCCAGCGGTCGGGCCGGAACTCCAGCGGGTCCTCGAACCAGCGCGCGTCGCGGTGTACGATCAGTTGCGGCGCGGACAGCACGGCGCCGGCCGGAATCTTCCAGCCGCCCAGGGTGAAGTCACGGAAAACCATGCGGCCAGTGGACCAAATGGGTGGGTACAAGCGCATGGACTCGGTCAGCACCCGTTCGGTGAAGGCCAGGTTGGAGAGATCCTCCAGGGTCGGATCGCGCCGGCCAAGAACGTCATCCAGCTCGGCGTGGAAACGCGTCTGGACGTCGGGGTGAGTCGCCAGCAGGTACCAGGTCCACGTCAGCGCAACCGCCGTGGTCTCGTGGCCGGCGGCGAACAGGGTGATGACCTCGTCGCGGAGCTGGACGTCCGTCATCACCGCGTCCTCGGGGTTGGCGGCCTCCTCGTCCCGGACGTTGAGCAGCAGTGACAGCAGGTCGTCGCCATCCAGACCGGACTCGCGACGTTGGGCAATGAGGCCGTAGACGGTCTCGTCCAGGAACGTTCTTCCGCGCCGGAAGCGCACCGTGAACGGTAGGGGCAGTCGGTTTGCCAGCCGGCGCAGGGGCCGGGGCAGGTTGCCCCTCCTGGTGAGGTACTCGTTGCCGATCTCGAAGGCCGCGCCGATGCGCCGCACGGTGTCGGGCAGGTCCAGGCCCATCAGCGTGCGGACGACGATATGCAGGGTGAGCTCGCCCATCTCGCGGGCCATGTCGACGCGAGCGCCGTCCTGCCACCGGGTTTCATGACGCCGGGCAAACTCAGTCATCACCTCCGCGTAGCCGGCGATGCGACGGTGGTTGAACTGGGGCTGCATCAGGCGGCGCTGGCGCAGGTGCAGCGGGTCGTCGGAGGTGACCAGGCCCAAGCCCAGCAGGTCCTGCCAGGCCGCGGTGGTCCAGCCGCGTCCCACGGACCGGTGGTTGGTGACGAAGCATTCCTCGATCAGGTCGGGATGATTGACCAGGTACGCCACGATCGGTTTGGTGGACATTGTCACCAGGTCGCCGTAGCCGGCCGACTCCCGCATCAGACCGAGGACGTCGGTCATGTAGCGGAAGGACTGGCCGACGACGGGCCACTCGGGAGGACCGGGGGGCAGCGCGGAGCGGTCCATCACAGGGTTGGGAGGATATGCAGCGGCGGGCGTGATCATGGCCAGCTCCAACGCGAGGTTACATTCATTCTGGCAGCGACGCGCCGGCGGGGCAATCCCACCGCCTGCAATTTCTGCATTGAGCCGGTAATGGACGCGTGTCTGTCCCACTCGCCTCGCCGTCGACTAATCGAGCCCCGCCTGCTCCAGCAGCGCCTTCAGCATCCGCCCCATCTGCGCCTCGTGATGCGGCGCCAAGGCAGTGAACTCCCGCAGGTTTCGCGCCGCCTCTTCCTCGGGATCGAAACGCTCGCCCATGAGTTTGTAGTCGCCCGCCAACTCCCGGTTCCAAACCAGCAGTTCATCCAGAGTCAGCTGAGGCTCAAACTGGAAGCCGTAGGAAAGGCCGTAACGGAACGCCATCGGAAAACGAACGTATCCGCCGTCTCGCCGCAGCATGGTACCCTCAGCCAGAAGAGTCGCACCGGTTGGAACCGTGAATTGTTCCCCATGCAGCGTGGGAACCAGCGGAATGTTAATCTCGCCAAAGGCAGGGTCGGATCGGCCGGCCTCGGTAACGTCGATCTTGCGCAGCCCGAACTGGTATCCGCCGGTGGGCGCAACGGCTCCGCCCAACGCCCGCGACAGCAGCTGCGCACCCAGGCAGATCCCCACCACGGGCGTCGGTTCCCGGTCGCCCACGTCCCCGGTGGCGGCGGCACGCAGATACGCCATCTCCTGTATCAAGGCCGGGAAATTGTCGTTGGCTGACATCGGCCCGCCCAACGCAACCACCAGATCGACTTCGGATAGATCTGGAGCCGCGAACTCGGCGAAGTCCGGTGCCCCCTCGTACACCGGCTCGGTGGTGATTTCGAACCCGTCATCGCGCAAAATGCCGGTGAAGTTGCTCCCCAGCGTTTCCACCGGGTGATGCTGAATGACGACGGCCCGCTTGGTCATTCGATTGCCACGCCTTTGCGGGCCAGGTCCGTCAGCACCAACCGATCAGTTGGGAAGGCGATCGGTTCCGGCGGATGATCCGGCGCGAACCAGGCGACCTGATCGAGATCATCCGATGCCTCCGTTTGCCCTCCGACGACCTTGCCGTAGAACCACACGCCCACGGTCAGCGAGGCGGTGTTGTGGAAGTTGGAGTGCACCGCGCAGACGTCACCGATCTGCACTTCCAACCCCGTCTCCTCGGCGAACTCACGCCTTGCGGCATCCCGAATGTCCTCGCCCCACTCAACGTAGCCACACGGGATACACCACTCGCCCACGTTCCCGCCGGCGGATCGCCTCCCCAGCAGAACCCGACCGCGCTCGTCCAGAACCACCACCGCCACGCCTACCGCCGGGTTGCGAAAGTGCACGAACCCGCACGACCCGCAGGACGGCCGGGGCAGCCCGCCGCGGACCTTGGTGTCCAGAGGCTCAGCGCACCTGGGACAGTAGCGATAGTCTGGGGAGACCGAGTCCGGCATCGGTGTGTGTCAGGTCGTTGCCCGACCCCGCCGCAGCGCCCGACCCGGCAACGCGCCGGTGTTTTCGCCGTGCTGGATCACCACCTGGCCGTTGACGATGACGTACTCGATGCCCACCGGGTACTGCTTGGGGTTCTCCTTGGTAGCGAGGGCCTTCACCGTGTCGGGGTTGAACACCACGATGTCGGCCTTGAACCCGTCCCGCAGCAGGCCGCGGTCCGGGATGCCCAACCGTTGCGCCGGGAACGACGTCATCTTGCGGATGGCCTCGGGTAGTCGCAGGTGCTTTTCGGCACGCACGAACTCTGCCAGCACGATGGGGAAGCACCCGTAGGTGCGCGGGTTAGGATACTCGCCGAACAGGATGGCGTCCGACGCGATCATCCCGTAGGGGTGCGACACGAAGGCGTACAGCGTCTGCGCGTTGGTCCCCAGGCCGACCGTGCTGATGCCCAGGTTCTCGTCAAGGAGCAGGTCGAACAGCGAGTCGGCGGGATCCTGCCCACGCATCTCCGCGATATCGGTGATGAGCCGGCCGTCGTAGATCCGGTTCTCCGGTTTGGTGAAGTTGGTGAGCCAGTTGTTCTCCAGCCGGCTCGGCGTGATCTCCCGCTTCATCCGCGCCCGGTCATCGGCATCCTGTAAGGCCGCTATCAACCGCTCCGGCCCACCGTCTTTGGCCCAGTGGGGCAGCCCGATGGTGGGCGTCGTCCCCGAGTAGGGGTAGGTGTAGCAGTCGAAAGTGCAGTCGATGCCCTCCGCACGCGCGTCTTCCACCAGGCCCAGATGACCCAGGTGGCTGCCCACTCCCGACACCGACTGCCGGTAGTGGGTCAGGTGGACCGGGATGCCGCTCCTTCGGCCGATCTCCACTGCCTCGTGCCACGGCGCCAGGTACCCCTGGCTCAGCAGGCTGGCCCGCGTGTGGGTGTGGTAGATGCCGCCAAGTGAAGCAGCCGTCTCCGACAGCGCGACCAACTCGTCGGTGTCTGCGTAGGCGCCGGGCGGGTAGTCGAGGCCGGTAGACAACCCCCACGCGCCTTCCTCCATTGCCTCGCGCACCACCGACTGCATGTCGGCGATCTCGCCATCGGTCGCCTCCCGCTGTTCCCAGCCCACGCTCCAGATGCGCACCGGCGAGTTACCCAGGATGTAGGCCATGTTGATGGCCACGGTGTTGTCGTACTTGCCCAGAAGGTCGGCCACCGTCAGCCAGTCCGCCGGCAGGGGCGGGTAGCCGTTCAGCCCGGCGTCCAGCCAGATGTAACGGTGCAGTTCCTCTTGTGTCTTGAACGGCGCGTGGGAGATGCCGTCGATGCCCACCAACTCGGTGGTCACGCCCTGACGCACTTTGGGATCATGGTGCGGCTCGCCCAGTATCGTCAGCCCGGCGTGGGAATGCAGGTCGACGAACCCGGGGCATACGACGTGCCCGGCGGCGTCAATCACGCGCGCGGCGTTTTCGCGCAGATCCGCGTCGTCGCCCCGGTGGATCGTCACCGTGTCGCCCGACACCGCCACCGCCGCGCGGAACCCGGGGCTGCCCGAGCCGTCAATCACCTGTCCGTTGGAAATCAATAGGTCTATCATGGCTGGATGATAGCACGACACTCTGGGACGGTGGATATGCTGAACTGGTTATCCGCGCTGTGGCGCAGGTCAAACACTCGGAACTCTGGTCAGTTGGACCCAACCGAGTACAGCGTTCATCCGCCGAACCTCACCTTTCTTTCCGACGTGTCTCCTGGGCGATGGACGGAGGAAAGGTGGTCGCCGCATTTCGGATCCGTTGGTTCGTTGGTGCCAGGCGGTTACTCAGCCTACGCCCGCGTACTGCACCCGGCGCGGAACAGGCGCGATGAATCCGTACCGTGGTCGGCCGTCGCCGAATGGTCGGGTCGCGTGTACCATCCAATCATGTCCTTCGAAGGAATCAGTGTGCTAACGGAGGAGAACCTCCGGGAAACGCCGCCGTGGGATCATGATCCTCGGCACGGAAGCATTGACGAAGATGTCGCGCTGGAGCTGGCGGATT
Source organism: Dehalococcoidia bacterium (assembly GCA_965207585.1). Classification (GTDB taxonomy): domain Bacteria; phylum Chloroflexota; class Dehalococcoidia; order Lucifugimonadales; family UBA3495; genus Bin87. The sequence goes on from CBDBMT010000003.1 coordinate 2,602,136, forward strand.
TACTGTTCCCCTATACGGACACTCACGAGCTGTGCTACTTCGGCGTGTGGGAAGGATACGGCGAGTACTCCGGCGGTACCGTCCTGCTCACATCCGATGGCCGTGGAAGGCGGTTGGGCGTTCCCCGGGACATCCGCCGCGCTCAGCGCGTCAAGGGCAGCGGCTTCCATTACCTGCTCTACGAGGGTACTTTGGAAGGCATCCTCGGATTTTACAGTCACTTCCTGGCCCACCCGCCCAACATCTGGTGGCCATCCGACCGGGCCTGGTTCGTTGCCACCGACGTTGACCTGGATTCAACGTACATCGGGGCTAGCCAGGAATGCATCGATGCTCTGCTTATCCATCCCACGCTGGAAGCTGTGCCCGCCGAGTATCGCGCTTCGGTGGCCATGACGGCGGACACCATCAACCTGGGAGATCAAATCTGAATGCAGCCGCGCCAGGCGAACTCCGCCCATTCCGCTCATTCCTGGTGCAACGCCAGGTGGCTCCGACCAAAATCGTACTCCATGCGGACTTGGTTCAGCACGTCGTGGCCCAGCAGCGAATCAAGCCCGTCAGTAGTGGGATCGGGCTTCGCGATGGAGATGTCGATCTCGAACTCCCGGGTGCCGCCGTCGCTATCGTTGAAGGAAAGCACGGCCGGCTCGAAGAAGTAGAGCAAGACGCCGCCGGCGCTGATGAACTCGGCGGGGTTGTCCAGCAGCTCGAACGGACAACCCAAGTCCGCTGCTGCGTCCGGATGCAAGATGGTGGTGTCGGAGCCAGTGTCGATCAGGAAGGTGATCTGGCCTCTCAATCCGAATCTTGGCAGGAAGACAGTGCATTCGATGATTGGCCGACCGTCGTCGGTGAACTGGCCGGCAATCATGCCTTCCGCTTCCGCCATACAGTTGGAATCCGCCGGGGTGGGTTGGTCTCCAAGCGTCGCACCACCGAATGAGGCGAATACCCTCCTGCTTCTTTCAATTTTTGCAGAACTCCCTCGTGGGTTTCGGCCGCCACAATTTTCCAGTTGTCGCCAAAGGCAACCCACTGGTCAGGGTATAGGGCCAGAAACTCTTTATGGTTATCGATCAGGAGTTTCGAACGTGCCGAGTAGTCTTGTAGTCCCAGTTTCATTTCCTCTTGGGTCTCTGATGGTCGTTGGGGTACGACCGGTTCGCGCGGTGTGATGGGTTCCATGATCGGGTTCCTTTCGAAACAAGTGGGCTATCGGCTCACTTTAGCAGCGGCATGGCTCGAACCGCACCGCGCCATCGGCGCGGGTTGTATTGCGGTCTGCTACACTGCCGGCGACCCCGAGGCTCAATCCCATTGGAGGCACAAAATGACTGAACTTGATGACCGCTACGAACGCGGGCAGGAAACCCGGCGCATGTTCGGCGGCGGGCAGATCACCGGCGGCTCGTCGCCCGGCGCGTGGGACATCGCGCCGGACCTGGAACGAATACTGGGCGAGGCCCTGTTTGGCACCATCTGGAAGCGGCCGGCCCTGACCCCAGTGCAGCGCGAGATGATTACTCTCTCCTGCCTGATCGTCCTGAACCGCGAGGTGCAGCTCAAGCGGCACCTGGGCAACGCTTTGAACATCGGCCTCACGCCGGAGCAGGTGGTGGAACTCATCATCCATGACACGTGGTACGGCGGCGCGCCGGCCGGCATTCAGGCTCTGACCCGGTGCAAGGAGGTATTCGAGGAGCGCGGCATCGACTTTACGCCGGCCCGCATCCACGATTCCAACGAAGACCCGGACAGCCTGTTCCAGCGCGGCGACGAATACCGCCGCAACTACATGGGCACCGGCGGCGGCGCGCGGCCCGCGCCTCCCACCGACGCAGAACGCGAACTCGGTCGCGTCACCGGCGAATACTACTGGGGCGCGACCTGGACACGACCGGGCCTCGACCTGCCCAGCCGCAGCCTGTGTACCATCACCTGCCTGGCCGCCCTCGGCCGCGAGGGGCCACTGCGTAGCCACATCCGCGGCGCCCTGAACATCGGCTTCACCCGGGATCAGATCATCGAGATCTTCGGGCACATGACGCTCTATGCAGGCATTCCCTTCGCCCGCGGCGCCATGGACATCGCCAACGACATATTCAACAACGGTTAGTCGCAGGACGGCGACCCAAAAATCGCGGGGGCGACCGATGGCCGCCCCCGCGTGGTTTTACCCAACCGTTGTAGGCTTCCGTCAGATACCGTACCCCACTTCGACGCAGCCGGGCAGCCAGTGGCGGTTGTCGGTACGCAGGAGTTCCTCGCCGTTGGGCGGCCCATCCATTCCCGGCAGGTAGCGGAATGGAGCCGGCGCGCCCGGCAGATCCAGACCGTGGACGATGGGGTCGATGATGCTCCAGGCCAGCTCGATCTCGTCGCTGCGAGTGAACAGCGAGGCGTCGCCTTCCAGGGCGTCCAGCAGCAGTCGTTCGTAGGCGTCCGGAAGCTCCACCCCGGCGAATCCGTCGTGGTAGTGAAACTCCAGTGATACCGGTTTCATCTCCAGCTCGGCGTCCGGCACCTTGGACTGGAACTCCAGGCGCATCCCCTCGTTGGGCTGGACGCAAATCGACAGCGTGTTGCCCGGTATGTCGACGTTGTCCGGCACCGGGAACAGCATGTGCGGCGGCGACCGGAACTGGATGATCATCTCGGTGGTTTTGCGGGACAGCCCCTTCCCCGAACGCAGATAGAAGGGCACACCGTGCCAGCGCCAGTTGTCCACGTACAGGCGCAGGGCGGCGTAGGTGGGCGTGTGTGAGCCGGGAGAAACGCCGGGCTCGTAGTGGTAGCCGTCATACTGGCCGATCACCACGTTGTCCCGCACGTCCCGCAGTGACATCCGGCGCACCGCGCTCAGGGCCTTGACCTTTTCGTTGCGCAGCGCGTCGGCGGCAAAGGCATAGGGCGGGTCCATGGTGATCAGCGCCAGCAGTTGCAGCAAGTGGTTCTGGAACATGTCCTTGAGGACGCCCGACCGGTCGTAATACTCGCCCCGCTCGCCCACGAGCACGTCCTCGGCCACGGTGATCTGCACCTGGTCGATGTAGTTGCGGTTCCAGATTGGCTCGAAGATGGAGTTGGCGAACCGGAACACCATCAGGTTCTGCACCGTCTCCTTGCCCAGGTAGTGGTCGATGCGGTAGACCTGCTCCTCGCGGAATACGCTGTGCACGTGATGGTTCAGCTTCTGCGCTGTGATCAGATCAGAGCCGAACGGCTTTTCGATCACAATGCGCCGCCACCCGTTCTGCTCGTCGGTCATCCCAGCCTGGGACAGCGCGGTGACCGCGGGCTCGTAGAGGCCAGGCGCCAGCGCCAGGTAGTAGAGGCAATTGAGCCTGCCGTTTTCGTCCGGGGCAAACTCGTCCAGCCGCTCGTACAGCGTTTTGAGCGCTTCGGCGCTGGTGACGTCGGCTGTGGCGTAGGTCAGCCGAGTGGCGAACTCATCCCATTCCGCGCCGTCGGCATCCGGTGTGGAATCGCGCAGCCCGTCGCGGAACTCCTGGTCTCCCATGACGTCCCGCGCGACGCCCACGATGTGCAGGTGTTCGGGCAAACGCCCCTTGCGATACAGGCTGAACAGGGCCGGGGCCAGCTTGGTGCGCGTCAGGTTGCCGCTGGCTCCCATTATCACGATGGCGGTTGCCTCGCCTCCGTCATCATCATCGCGCAACAAGTTTGGCCCGGCCGTCATCATTGTGAGCCGGCCTCACGGACGGCGTGGCCGCCGAACTGATTGCGCAAGGCGGCCAGCAAGCGCGCGCCGAAAGGCTCATCCTGCCGCGACCGGAACCGCTGGTACAGCGCGGCGGTAATCGCGGGCGTGGGAACCGCCAGTTCCACCGATTCGTTCACCGTCCAGCGACCCTCACCGGAGTCGTCCACGTAGGCAGCCAGGCTGTCCAGGCCAGGGTCCTCTTCCAACGCGCGCACCGCCAGGTCCAGCAGCCAGGAGCGCACGACGCTGCCGTGCTGCCAGGTCTTGGCAATCGCAGTCAGGTCCAGTTCGAAATCCCCTTGTTTCGCCTGCAGCAGCTCAAAACCTTCGGCGTAAGCCTGCATCAGCGCGTACTCGACGCCGTTGTGCACCATCTTGGTGAAGTGGCCGGCCCCCGTAGGACCGACGTGGGAGTAGCCCTTGTCCTCTGCGGGCGCCAGAGCCTGGAAGATCGGCTCCAGTCGTCGGAACGTTGCGGCGTCGCCGCCGACCATCAGCGAGTAGCCTTCGGTCAATCCCCAGATGCCGCCGCTGGTTCCGGCGTCCAGCAGGTGAATGCCCCGTGCGGCGAGATGCTCTCCGCGACGCAGCGTGTCCTTGTAGTTGGCGTTGCCGCCGTCGATCACTGCGTCGCCCGGTTCCAACAGGCCCGCCAGTTCGTCGATCACCGCGTCGGTCACCGCGCCCGCTGGCAACATGATCCACACCGCCCGGGGCGCGCTCAATTTTCCTGCCAAATCCGGAACCGACTCCGCTGCCACCGCTCCGCCGGCTCCGCTGGCGGCAACCGCGTCCACGTTCTGATCGTAGACGACCAATTTGTGCCCAGCCAGCAGCAATCGCTGCGTCATGTTGGAGCCCATGCGCCCCAGGCCAATCATCCCAAGTTCCAAAATTCTCTTCTCCTTATGCGTCCGCCGGGCCGTTGAGTTCGCGGCCCCGGTGAGGCTGTCTGCTCAATCTATGTGAGCTTCTTTGGCGATTTTGCAATGCGCGCTCCGTCCGGGTTACAGCGCGTCGATGATTCGCCTTATGCCACCGGCGGGGTCGCCTCCCAGGTGCACCGACACGGTACGGCGTCCGAGATCATCCAGAGCCTGAAGGTCCCCCAACGCCTGGGCGTCGGCCAGCACGCCAAAGCTGAGATCCCATCCGGAGATCGGGATGTCCTTCTGGTGGTCCTGGGTGAGTTGCAGGAAAATGCCGGAAGCCGGGCCTCCCTTATGCAGTTGGCCCGTCGAATGCAGGAAGCGCGGCCCGTAGCCCATGGTGGTCGCAATCCGGTGTTTGGCCATCACGCGCTGGCGCAGTTCCCGGACGGCGGTCCGTATTTCCTCGGTGTCGGGCAGATACGCCATGATCGCCAGGTAGTCACCCGGTTGGCTGGCTTCCAACAGCCGGGCCAGATTGGTACCATCGTCCGACCGCGCGGCTGGCAACCGTGCGTCTCGCTGCCACTGCTCCAGCACGCTGACCGTGCGGTCCTTGGCTCCCTGCACGTCGGGTTGATCGAAAGGATGGATGCCGAGCACGTGACCCGCGATGGCGCTGGCGTACTCCCAGCGGTAGAATTCGGCCCCCAGGTCGTACACGTCCGCCAATTCGAGCACCGTCACTGGGTGGCCGTCGTGTTGCAATTGTTCGACCAACCCATCGGGCCCGGTGTTATCGTCGTTGGCCAGTCGCAGTTGCACGAAGAAGCGGTCGTCCCCGTAGCAGCTATCAATGGCGCCCGGCAGCGGTTCCGCCGCAACCGGGATCACGCCGGTGCCGTCCTTGCCGGTGCTTTCCGCCAGCAGTTGCTCGACCCACAGCCCAAAGGGCGCCATGCTGTCCGTGGAGATCAGCGTGAGCTTGTCCCGTCCGTGCGTGACCATCGTGCCAATCGCGGCTCCCAGCCACCCGCCCGGGTTCTCCGAAGCTGGCCCGTCATCGAGGCAGCGCGTCTGCATCCGCTCCGCCGATGCCAGCAGGCGGTCCAGATCCACTCCGGTCAGCGCGGCCGGAACCAGCCCGAAGTAGGACAGCACGGAATAGCGGCCCCCGATGTCCGGGTTGTTCAGAAACGCCCGGCGAAAATTCTCCGATCCGGCTCGTTTGGCCAGGGGCGTTTCGGGATCGGTAACGGCAATGAAGTTGTCGCCGGCGGCTTCAACGCCCAGCGCCGCTTCCACCAGGTCACGGAAGTAGGCGTAGAAGGTCAACGGCTCGGTGGTGGTTCCTGACTTGGAAGAAACTGCAAACAGGGTCCGCTTCGGATCTATCTGCCTAGTTGTTGACGTCACCCAGTCGGGCACAGTGCTGTCCAGCGTCAGCATCCGCGGATAGGCGCCGTCAGCCAGGGTGCACCCGACGACCTGCCGAATTACCTCCGGCCCCAGGCTGCTGCCTCCCATGCCCAAAAGCGCGACGCGATCGTACCCGGCCGAACGGATCGTGTCGGCGAACTCGTAAAGCCCGGGAAGCTCGGACCGCATGTCCGTGGGCAGCGTGAGCCACGCCAGGCGGTCCGATATCTCGGTAGGATCTTCGCTCCACAGTGTATGATCGTGGGCCTGTAGCCGAGCCGGAACGCGGTCGGAATCCAGTTTGGCCGCAGCATGGGCCACCAGTTGGGAATAGTCGCCGAGGTGGTAACGGTCGGTCATGGCAACTCCCTCGCCTGGCATTTGGACGCTATGAGGCGATTTTAGCACACCCGATTTTCACTCTCAGTTATGACGGAACGGTAACGGCGCGTCCGGCGTATAATCTGCGCCAAATCCCGGGAGCCTATGGACGGTCATGCCAGACTCTGAAATGCACAGCAACGAATCCACGCCACAATCAGCCAACGCCGCGATCGGCGATCTGGATGTGCACTACCTCGATTGGAATGGCGACGGCGAGCCGCTGCTCGCCCTGCATGGGCTGGCGTCCTCCGGCCATTGGTACCGCCGGGTCGCGCCTTTCCTGTCCGGCCGGTACCGCGTAATCGCCCCCGACCAGCGCGGTCACGGCGCAACCACCCAGGCGTCGGCCGGTTACGATTGGCAGACCCTGGCGGAGGACGCCGTGCGGCTGATGGACCATTTCGGCATTTCGCGGGCGCCGGTGCTTGGCCACTCGTGGGGCGGCCACGTGGCCAGCAACCTCGCCATGCGCTTTCCCGATCGCGTGACCCGCGTGGTAATGATCGACGGCGGATTTCAGGACGGCGGCCTGCTCCCCGAACCCACCTGGGAGGCGTTTCAACAGCGCTTGGCCCCGCGTCTGGTGGCCGGAACCCGCGAGGAATACCTCGCCAGGCTGGCCGCGAATCTGTCCTTTTGCTGGGGAGACGACCTGGCGGAAATCGCGCTGACCATGGTCCATGAGGGGTCCGGCGGCCAGATGTACGACAACCTGCGTCCGCAGAATCACGCGCAGGTCCTGGAGACCATGTGGAACGAACCGCCTTCCGTGGTGTTGCCGCGGATCACGGCGCCTGCATTGGTCATCGCTGCGGGTCCCCGCGCCGACCGCGCCAACTCCCAATTTTCGAGGCAGCGCGAGGTGATGGTCGCCGCAGCGGAACAGGCCCTGTCCAACGGACGGGTCCACTGGATCTCGGATACTATCCATGACATCGGGTACCACAAACCCGAGGAGTTGGCGTCGGTGATCCTGGAGTTCCTGGCGCAGGACTCGCGCAGCCGAACATAAAAAGAGCGGCCATGTCGGCCGCTCGCACCCGGTTCGCTTCGATGCGGTCAATCGGCGGCCGCGGGCGACAGCCCGTCCGCGCCGATCACCTCACCGCCGACCGGCGCAACGTCGACCGCAGGCCCGGACAGCCCGTAGTTGATGGCATAGAGCTGAGCGTAGACGCCGCCGGCTTCCAGCAGCTCGTCGTGGGAGCCAACCTCGGCCACGCGGCCCCGGTCCAACACCACGATCTTGTCCGCGTTGCGTATGGTGGAAAGCCGGTGCGCGATCACTATCGAGGTCCGGTCCCGCAGGATGCGGTTCAGGGCCTGTTGGATCAGCAGCTCGGTGTGGGTGTCGATGTTGGCCGTGGCTTCGTCCAGCACCAGGATTCTTGGATTGCCCACGATCGCACGGGCGAAGCTGATCAACTGCCGCTGTCCGATGCTCAGGTTGACGCCGCGTTCCGCAAGTTCCGCCTCGTAGCCGCCGTCCATTTCCATGATGAAGTCATGGGCGCCCACGGCTTTGGAGGCGGCGATCATATCTTCTTCGGTCGCGTCCTCGTTCTGGTACCGGATGTTCTCGCTCACCGTCCCGGAGAACAGGTAAGGCTCCTGCAACACCATGCTCATCTGGTGCACCAGCGATTTTCGGGTCACGTCCCGCAAGTCGTATCCGTCGACGGTGATCGACCCGTCCGTAACGTCCGCCGACCGGTGCAGCAGGTTCACCAGGGTGCTTTTGCCCGCGCCGGTCGATCCCACCAGCGCAACGTTCTCGCCGGCCTTGATGTGCAGGTTGACGTTCTTCAGTACGTCGGTGCCCTCCACATAGTGGAAAGTCACGTCGTTGTAGCGGATTTCGCCTTTGACCTCGGGCAACTGCGCGGCGCCAGGCTTGTCCATGATGTCCGGGTCGAGGTCCAGCACCTCGAAGATCCGGACGCCGGCCGCCATCGCTCGCTGTAACTGGCTGTACTGCATTGTCAACTGGCGGATCGGCTCGAAGAAACGCTGGATCCAGAGCGCGAACGCGGCCAACGTGCCCACCTCCAGTGCGTCCCGCTGGAGCAGGAAGCCGCCAAACAGCACCACTCCGATTCCGATGCCCAGTCCGATGAGCAACTCAACCAGGGGCTGCAGCATTCCCGAGTAACGCGCCGCTTCCAGGTTGGCGTCCAGGTATTCCTGATTCAGCGTCCGGAAATGCGCCAGGTTCTCATCCTGGCGGTTCAGGCTCTGCACCACCCGCACGCCGGTGATGTTCTGGTTGTATTCGCCGTTGACCATGGCGATGGCTCGACGGATGCGCATGAAAGAATGGCGAGCGAAGCGCTGCCAGTACATCATGATCACCGTCAATATCGGCACCACCAGCATGCACACCAGCGCCAACTGCCAGTCAATCACCAGCATCAGGATGATGATCGCGCCGACGGTCACCAGCTCCGCCAACGCCAGGGCCAGCAGCTCGAACGTCTCCTGCAACTGCAGGATATCCGACTGCATCCTGGACATGATGCGGCCGATGGGCGTCCGGTGGTAGAAGGCGTTGGACTGGTTCTGCAGGTGGCTGAACATCCCCGAGCGCAGGTCGTACAGGATGTGCTGCCCGGTCAGCGATATGAAAATGAACTGGAGCCGGTTGGACAGGAAGTGGATCACCGTGATGACCATGAAGGCGGCGCCAATGACGTGAACGCGATTCACGCTGCCTTCGGCGATTGCCCAGTCAATGCCGTACTTGATCAGCAACGGGATCGCCGCGTTCACCGCGGCATAGGTCAGCAGGGACGCTAACGCGATGAGCGCGAACTTGCGGTAGGGCTTGATGTAGGTCATGAACCGCGTTACGACCCGGTTGTCGTACACGCGGCCAACCACGTCCTCATCCGTCAGGTTGTCGTTGGTGGGAGCGAACATGCTGTCTGCGGAGGTGCCGCGCATCCCCCGCATCATGCCGCCGCCCATGCCGCCGCCGCCGCGCATCATAGGGCAGCCCTCCCGTAAGCCGGCACCGCCGCCTCCAGCAAAACTTCCTCCTGGGGGCGCAGTTGCAGTTCGTAGATGCTCTGGTAGATCCCGCCCTTGCGCACCAGTTCCTCGTGGGAGCCACGTTCCGCGATGACGCCCTTGTCCAGCACCAGGATCTGGTCCGCTTCCCGCACGGTGCTGAGGCGATGAGCGATCACAAAGGTGGTCCGGCCTTTCATCACCTCGGTCATCGCCCGGTGAATTTGCCGTTCGGTCTCGACGTCGACGCTGGAGGTGGAGTCGTCCAGGATCAACACCGGCGGGTCGATCAGTATCGTCCGCGCGATGGACAGACGCTGCCGTTGTCCTCCCGATAGCGTGGTCCCACGCTCGCCGACCCAGGTGTCGTATCCGCCGGGCAACGCCATGATCTGGTCGTGCAGTTGGGCGACCTTGGCCGCGCGTTCCACGTCCTCCTGGGTGGCGCCCACCACGCCGTAGGCGATGTTGTCCCGGATGTTGGCGCTGAACAGGTACACGTCCTGGTGGACGATGCCCACGTTGTGGCGCAGAGACTGCAACGTGAAATCCCGGATGTCCATGCCATCGATGGTGATCTTGCCCGACGTTACGTCATAGAAGCGCGGCAACAGGCTGACCACGGTGGTTTTCCCGCTGCCCGGGGCGCCCAGGATAGCCGTAACCTGGCCCGGCTTCGCGTCCAGATCCACTTTGCGCAGAGCCGGGGAGCGGTCTTCATAAGCGAAGGCGACATCGTCGAAGCGAACGTGGCCGGTAGCGCGGGTCACATTCTGGGCGTTCGGCCGCTCCGAAACCGGTGATACCGTGTCCAGCACATTGAACAACCGTTGGCCGGATGAGATCGCCCTGGAGAAGGTGTTGATGATCTGGGCGGAAGCTCGAATCGGGAAGGTAAGCTGGTTGAGGTAAAGGAAGAACATGGCAAGCTGACCGGGCGTGAGGTCTCCACGCACCACCAGCCAGCCTCCGATCCAGAGGATGACTCCCAGCGCGAAGGTGAAATACAACGTCATCCACGCGCTGTTGGTGCCCTGCATCCGCTCGGCGTCGTAATACTCGACGCGCAGCTCTTCGGCCTTCCGGTTGTACTTGGAACGCTCGTAGTCCTCGGACGCGAAAGCCTTCACCACGTGCATACCGGCCAGGTTCTCCTGGAGAACGGTTACCGATTCACCCATGACCTCCTGCACGTGCAGCCATTTGCGCCGCAGCGCGCGCATGACAAAGGAGGAGCGCAGTACGATGGCCGGCACGAAAATCATGCTCAGCAACGCCAACTGCCAGTTCACCACGAACAGGATGATTGGAATCGCCAGGATCCGGATCACCACGTCAAGTGAGCGGATCATGCCCATGTTCACGAAGCGACGCATGGCCTCCACGTCGGCCGTCGCTCGGGACATCAGGTCGCCGGTGTGTTCCTTGTCGTGGAAGGCGAAGCTCACGTTCTGGAGCTTGTCGTACAGAAGGTTCCTGCAGTCGAAGGCGACCTTTTGCGACAGCGATTCCGTGGTGTAGGTGCGGGCGAAGTCACAGAAACCGCGTCCCAGGCTGACCCCGAGGATTCCGAGGCCGTACATCGCCAGGGCCGCCAGCGTGAAATCCTTCCTGAAGAACCCCTTAGTCTCCGCGTCCTGGCCCACCATCAGGTCGATGGCGCTGCCGAACAGCCACGGCAGGGCAAGGGAGAATCCAATGGACACCAGGGCGGTGATGTAGGCCAGGGAAAGCCGCGTCGGGTACACGCCGGCCATGCCGATGATGCGCCAGAGTATGCCCATTAGCGACCGTCACCTCGGACGGGGCTGGCCAGCGACATGGCCGCAAGAGTGCGAGCCAGACTACGAGAATCGCAAGGGCGCGTGGCATCCGCTACGAACCCGGAAACGATTATGAAATCGGATAGCATAGGCCATGCAATATACACCCGACGGCAATACAGGGCAAGTTTAGCCGGGCGTTGAATCGGGCAATTTTCAGCCCGCTACCCGCAACAGCGTCACCACCATCGCTGCCACCATGCCGCCTACGCCCAGCAGCATCGCTGCCACCAGGCCCACCAGCCATTTGACGATGCCAGTCTTGAAATCGGCCATGCTGGTTTTCAAGTCCGCGACCGCGTTCGCCACCTTGGCAACTTCCCCCCTGACGACAGCGACCTCCCCCCTGACGACAGCGACCTCGCCTCTGACCTCGGCGATTTCGCCTCTGACCTCGGCGATTTCGCCTCTGACCTCGGCAAACTCGTCGTGCATTTCGGTTCTGAGCTCTCGCAGATCTGCTTTGGTCGCCAACTCGCCGGTTACGAGGTTGGCAATCTCTTCAGTGATGACGTCGGCTTGCTCGTCGGGAAAACCGACTTCGCGCAGTCGTCGCTGCATCCGCAAGGTGTCCAATAGCATAATGATGCGACTCCAAGATTCAGGTTGCTGGCGGCGGAGGGCAGTGAGCAGTTACACTCGCTACCGCTCCATGCGCTCCGGCGCGGACATGCCCATGAGCGTCAGCGTCCGCCGGAACACTACTTGCGCGGCGGCTACCAGCTTGAGCCGCGCCAGCGTCAGCTCGTTGTCCTCCGGATTGGCGGAGATGACCCGGCAGTTTTCATAAAAGTGATGGAACGCGGTCGCCAACTCCATCGCGTAGTGAGGCAGGTGGTGCGGCTCCAGATTTTCCGCCACCTGGACGATCAGCTCGGACAGCCGCAGCATCGTGCGTATCAACGCCAGCTCATTGGGGTGAGTCAGCAGCGAGACGTCCCCAGCGGAGAAGTCGATGCCGCGCTCGGCGGCCAGGCTCAGGATGCTGGCGTTCCGGGCATGAGCGTACTGCACGTAGTACACCGGATTTTCTGATGACTCGCGGGTGGCCAGCTCCAGGTCAAATTCCATCTGCGTTGACGCCGCGCGTGCCAGGAAAAAATACCGGCAGGCATCCATCCCAACCTCGTCCACCAGCTCCCGCAGCGTGACGAAGTCTCCGGTCCGCTTCGAGGCGCGCACCGTTTCATCTCCGCGCTTGAGCGTCACCATCTGGGAGATCAACACGGTGAGATTTTCCGGTTCCACGCCCAGCGCGGAAACCGCCGCCTTCATCCGAGGCACGTGCCCTTGGTGGTCCGCTCCCCAGATGTCGATCACCCGGTCGAATCCGCGCCCACTGAACTTGTTGTAGTGGTAGGCGATGTCCGAAGCGAAATAGGTGGGTTCTCCTGACGAACGCACCACCACATTGTCCCGCTCGTCCCCGAGGGCCGCGGAATTGAACCAGAGGGCTCCGCTACGCTCGGCGAGATGACCGCCTGCCCGCAGCAAGGCCATGGCCCGGTCGTAGTCGCTGGTGGGGGTCTCTTCATTCTGGAACAGCCAGCGTTCGCTGAACCAGTTGTCGAAATTTACGCCGATGGCGTCCAGGTCATCTCGGATCAGCGCGACCATCTTCTCCCGGGCGATATCGCCGATCCGGCGGATGGCTGCGGGCTCTGCAAGTTCCAGCAGGCCCGGCCCCTCGGTATCGATAATCTCCGCGGCGATGTCGGCGACGTAGTCGCCCTGGTAGCCGTTCTCCGGCATCAGGGCTTCTCGGCCCAGGGCCTGCTGGTAACGGGTCCAGACCGAGCGATAAAACGCCTCCATCTGGGAACCGGCATCGTTGATGTAATACTCTCGGGTGACTTCATACCCGGCGGCCTGCATGGTGTTTGCCAGCGCGCTGCCCAGCACCGCCCCCCGGGTGTGTCCGACGTGCACCGGACCCGTCGGGTTGACGCTCACGAATTCGACCATCACCTTCCGACCGGCTCCCGCTTCTACCGAGCCGAAACCGTCTCCGGCAACGATTACGGCCTCAACCTGCTGTTGCAGCCATTGGTCGCTGAGTTTGAAGTTGATGAACCCCGGCGGGGCCGGCTCGACGCTGGCGATCTCGGGACCCGGCTGGATCCGCTCCGCAATCAGCTGCGCCAGTTGCATCGGATTGGCCCGCGCCGCCCGCGCCAGTCGCAGGGGAAGGTTGGTGGCGAAATCCCCGTGCTCTGGATTATTCGGCCGTTCGATTTCGATGTCCGCCGCGGTGTCTACGCTGATCACCCCGTCGCGATTGGCCTGCTCCAGAGCGGCGGCGACGATTGCGGCTACGGTGTCTTTCACTAGCATGGCGGTCATCCAATTGGGGAAGGATTGCGTTGGGCTTTACATGGTAGCATCCGAGCGTATTTCGCGCCCCGACGGCTGTAACTCAGGCCCGGTCCCAAACCCGAAGCGCCTCCGTGGGGTCAGTGGCTATCCTTCAGCGATCTGGAATGGGTAGCCCAACGCGCTGGCGGCGGCAATGTTGGCGGTCATGTACCCCTCCGCGCTGCGGGACATGCCGTTCTCACCACGCATCTCGTTGCCTTTGCCCGCCAGCGTTGCGGCCTTGTCAGCGATGTCCGTCACCCCGAACGCCAGGTGATACGGACCAGGTCCGAAGGTTTTCAGGTATTCACCCATGGCCGAATCCGGATCCAGCGGCTCGGTGAACTCAACATTGGTCTGGCCCACCTTGTAGACGGCGTTTTTCATGCCCCGCGCCGGAAACACTTCGATCTTCACCGGCGCGATGCCGAAGTTCTCCTCGATATACGCGGCCATTGCGTCGGCGTCGTGGACAAGGATTCGGACGTGATGTATAAACTCGAACATCGTCGGTTCTCCTGGGCGTGAATTGAACTGGAAAAGGAGGCGCGAAAAGGTGGCTAAGCGGATCCTGCTGGTCGGAGGTGACGAGTTCCGGGCATCCTGCGCCGGCATGGATCGTCACGTGCTTGAGGCTACCGGAGAGGCGAACCCCCGCGTCGCCATCGTACCAACGGCCGCCGCCTTTGAGAACCCCGGCCTCGCCGCCAGCAACGGCGTGCGCCACTTCGCCGGCCTCGGCGCGTCCGCGTACGGACTGGACGTAGTGCGCCGCGAGGACGCTGAGAACCCCCGCGTGGTGGCCCAACTGGACGGCGCCCACGTCATCTATTTCACCGGGGGCAGTCCCGAGCACCTGCATTCCGTACTAGCGGGGTCACCCCTGTTCGACGCAGTCAAATCAGCCTGTGATGCCGGCGCGATATGGGCCGGCTCCAGCGCCGGTGCCATGGTATTGGGTTCGGTGATGCGCCGTCCGTCTTCCGGCTCGCCCGTATCCCAGGCGTTGGACGTCGTGCCCAACGTTATGGTCCTGCCCCACCACGAGCGCAGCGACCCAAACGCTGTTATCGAGCAGCTGTCCGGCTCAGCAACTTTCGGGCTGACGGTTTTGGGCATCGATGGCGGTTCCGGAGTGCTCCTCGATCCCGACGGCGCAACCGCCTTGGGATCCGGCAACGTCACTGTCTACCGGTCCGGCCGGTGGCGTCGTTACTCTGCCGGAGAGGCGGTTCCCGGTTTGACGGTCAACGGCCCGGCTGCCTAGCCCCGTCGGGATCGAAGCTCCTCCCACACCGCGTTCGGCGACACGCCGGCGGACGCCATCAGCGTCAACGTGTGGTACAGCAGGTCCGCGATTTCCGCGGGCAAGCTGTCCGTCTCCCCGGTGGCCGCTGCCAGGGCGGTCTCGCCGGCTTCCTCGATCACCTTCTGACCCACCCGACTGGTTCCTTCGGCGAGTAATTTGGCGGTGTAGCTGCCATCGGGCATTTCACGCTGCCGGTCCTTGATGACGGCGAACAGCTCGTCCAGAATGCGCGGCCCACCGTCGGAGCTGGCGTAGTCCTCCGGCAGGTCGTCCATCTTCGTGTAAAAACACGAGACTTCCCCAGTGTGACAGGCCGGGCCGTCGGGCTCCACCTTGAGCAGGATGGTATCGGCGTCGCAATCAACGTACCACTCGCGCAGGTTGAGGTAGTTGCCGGACACCTCGCCCTTGTGCCACAGATCTTCCTGGCTGCGGCTGTAGAACCACACTTGGGTGCCTTCCACCGTCCGCTTGAGCGAGCCTGGGTTCATGTACCCCAGCATCAGCACCTGGCCGGTGTTGATGTCCTGCGCGATTGCGGGTACTAACCCTTTGTCGTCCAGTTTCACTTCGCTCATCATGTCCTCCGTCGGGTAGCCCCTATCCCAGATTGGCAAGGACGGCAGGCAGTTCCAGCAGGTCGCGGATTTCCGCGTCCGGAGTGGGCAGGTCCGGGTTCGCCGGGCTTTCGGCGCGGTTGATCCAGATGGCGGTCATGCCCGCCGTTCGCGACCCCAACACGTCCTCGAACTGGCGGTCGCCCACGTAGGCGCACTCCGATGGTTGCACACCGAGTTGGTTCACCACCGCGTCGAAAAGTCGCCGGTCGGGCTTGTAGCACCGCAACGCTTCCGACGATATGACCGCCCCCATGCTCACGGGGATCCGCGCCACCACCGGATTGAGGTACGCATCGTCGGCGTTGGAAATCACCGCCAGCCGGTGGGATTCTCCCAGGACTGAAAGCGCTTCAACCGCCTCAGGGTAAAGTGGCCGGGTCCCCAGGTCGTCAATCGATTTCTGCGAGGCGGACCTGGCGTCGCCTTTCAGGTTCAATTCGTCGAACGCCGCAGCGAAAGCGTCTGCCCAACCGTCCAGGTAGGAAATAAACGGCGCGCCCGGCGCGGTCCGCCGGTCCCGGAAGTTGCCGGCTCCATAATCCCAGGCGTGCCGCAGTTTTTCCGGGGTGGTGTCCAAGTGCTGCTCCTGGATGATCGCCTCGAAGGTCTGACGCCACAGGTCGGTTCCGTCCTGCGCTATCGTGTTGAACATGTCGAAAATTATGGTGGTGATAGCGCTCATCAGGTTCCTTGCGCAGTGTGCCGTGCGGAGTCAGATTCTCATGGGAACGCCGCAGGCGGCCAGGTACTCCTTGGCCTGGGCGATTGAGTAAGTGCCGAAGTGGAAGATGCTGGCCGCCAGCACCGCGTCGGCTTCCCCGTCGGTGAAGGCGTCGTGCAGGTGCTCCAGGGTGCCGGCGCCTCCGCTGGCGATCACCGGAACCGGAACCGCGCGGGATATGGCGCGGGTCAACGGCAGGTCGTATCCGCCCTGTTGGCCGTCCTCGTCCATGCTGGTCAGCAGGATTTCGCCGGAGCCCAGCGCAACCGTCCGCTGCGCCCATTTCACGGCATCCAGGCCGGTCGGATTTCGTCCGCCGTGGGTGAAGACCTGCCACCCGGAGTCGGCGTCAACCGCCAGAGAAGGATCGCGTGGCGCCGGGAATTCTTCGCCCGGCGCGACGCGGCGGGCATCTATGGCGGTGACGATGCACTGGCTGCCGAACTGCGCCGCGCCCTCGGATACCAACTCGGGAGTGTTGATCGCCGCAGTATTGACCGAGACCTTGTCAGCGCCGGCGTTCAGCATGCGGCGCACATCTTCAATCGACCGGATGCCTCCGCCTACGGTCAGCGGTATGAACACCTGCTCGGACACGCTCCGGACGACATCCACCATCGTGTCGCGGGAATCGCTGCTGGCGGTGATGTCCAGGAAGACCAGTTCGTCCGCGCCTTCCTCATCGTAGCGTGCCGCCAGTTCCGCCGGGTCGCCGGCGTCTCGCAGGTTCACGAAACTGGTACCTTTAACGACGCGGCCGGCGTCGACGTCCAAGCAGGGTATGATGCGGCGGGTCAGCAAAGCGGGCGCAAGCGTTTCGTTCCGTGTGGCGCGGATAGTATAGCATCCGGCGTTCGAATTACCGATGACATCGGCGCAAAACCTTGTTGCCCGGCACTGAACGGACATCTATCATGTTGCACTGATTACCGGCCTCAGGCCGATTGCACACAGGAGGCAAAACATGGCATTGACACTCGCGGACAGCAACCGGATTATGGCGGCGGCCATCGCCCAGGCCAACGAGTTGAACATCAAGATCAGCGTGGCCGTTGTCGACTCTGGTGGCCGACTTATCGGCCTGCAACGCATGGACGGGGCCATCTGGGCATCGGCCTACGGCTGCCAGGGCAAGGCGGTGGCGTCGGCTGCCTTCGGGCGACCCAGCGGCGAGATGCAGGACCGGGCCACCGCCCCCACGCCGGCCGGCATCCGGGAGCGGTCCGGCTCGGAGATGATCTTCGGCCAGGGCGCGGTGCCCATCGTGCAGGACGGCGCAGTGGTCGGCGCCTGCGGTGTCGGCGGCGGCACCAGCGAGGAAGACGAGCAGTGCGCTTCAGCAGGAGCGGGAGCCCTGTAACCACCACATGCCGGTGAAACCGGGATCCGCCTGTGGTCAGGGCCTCCGCGAAAGATGCTCGGAACCACAGGCGGTTTTTCGTGTCGGTCAGGGCGCCAGCGCCAGAACCGACGCCGGGCTCCCGCTTCCGTCCACCAGAGGCAACCTGCCGATCACCAGCGTTGCACCGGTGGCTGGCAACTGGTCCAGGTTGTTCAGGCATTCCAACACCAGGGCGCCCTTTGCTAATGCCGTTCGGGTGGCCGTCAGGCCCGTGTCCGTTCCAGCATCAACGCCGTGCGTGTCGATGCCGATGCCGGCCGCGCCTCGCTCGTCCAACAGGCACGCCACCGCCTCGGAGGTGAACCCGGGGGTGTGCATCAGACCGTCGACGCCCAGGTTGATGAACCTTTCCGGCTCGCACCAATAGCGCCCCCACCCGGTCAGCAGCAAGACAATCGACCCTGCCGCGATTTTGCCGTGCTCCCGCTCCCACTCCTCTAAATCGTTCACCGTCAGCACGTAGTCCGGATCCATACTGGCGCTGCTGCGTGCATCGATCACCGCGGCCGGCGCGATCAGGGTCTCGGGCGGGAGGCTATCCGGTCCGGGGCCCTGATCAAAAAGCGCTGATGGCGTCGAGATGTGGGTGCCGCTGTGCTCCCCCATGCTGAACCGCCGCAGTAAATAACCTTCAGCCGGGATGCTGGCCATCGTCTCGAACTGCACTGGCGGGTCTCCGGGCCAGAGGGGAATGCCGGGCTTGATCGGGTGCGTCAGGTCCACCACCCGGCGAAAGGCGACCACCCTCTCCGGTTGTTCCATGGTGGTAAACGGGGGCTCAGGCGGCCGCTTGCAGCGTGTTACGAGCCGGCAACGTGCCGGCGTTCTGCATCTCGGCCGGGATCATGCTTTCCATGTTAGTCACGTGCTTGTCGACCCAGAGCATCGCATCAGGAAAGCTGCGGGTGGCGCCCAGTTCGGTCAGCTGACCGAACTCGTTGCGGCCGTAGATCACGTAGCAAATCGACGGAACCTCACCGTGGATCAGGTAACCCCGGTAGGATATGCGCCGGCCGCCGGCCGGGATGCGTGAGGTGGCTACGGCGTGGTTCTCGTTGAGGACGCTGTTGCGGATGTCGGTGCTCATTTCAGCTCCTGTCGCGCTGTTAGCAGCGCATTTGTGTTGAGCACATGTTCTAACAAACGCCTGTTCTGTGTCAACGACCCGGGTGTCGGATTTTCGGATGTTTGTTCCGATTTGTCCGGCCAGCCCTGACGCAAAAGGCCGGCGCTGCTGCCGGCCCCTGTGCCCGCAAGGCTACGCGCTATTCCCCGTTGGCCCGCTGGAGGAACTGCTCGACAGGAACCGCTTCCTGACTTGAGGTCTGCAAGTCCCGGACCACTACGGTTCCGTCTCGTACCTCGTCTTCGCCGATGATCAACGCGGCGGCTACGCCCAGCGCGTTGGCCTGCCGCATCTGGCCCCGCAGCGCCCGCCCTCCGTTGGCTAGAATCGCTCCGATCCCGGCGTTGCGCATCCGGCTGGCCAGTCGAACGCCCTCGACGCGGGCGTCCTCACCGATTGTCGCGATCAGGTAGCGCGGGGACGGTTCATCGGGAACGGGTATCTCGTCCCGACGCAGGTTGAGCGCCAGCCGTTCGATCCCACTCCCGAAACCGATCCCGGGCGTGGGCCTCCCGCCCAACTGCTCAATCAGCCCGTCGTAGCGCCCGCCGCCGAGGATGGTGGACTGCGCTCCCTCGACCGCTGGCTGGATTTCGAACACGGTGCGGGTGTAGTAGTCCAGACCCCGAACCAGGCGGTGGTCCACTCGGTTGGGTATCCCGGCCGCGTCCAGGTAGGAACGCACTCGGTCCCAGTGGGTCTGGCACTCCGCGCACAGGCATTCCACTGACTTCGGGGCCTCCTCGCCCAGCGCGCGGCAAGTTTCGACTTTGCAGTCCAGGAGCCTCAAGGGATTGCGCTCCAGCCGCTGCCGGCAGTCCGGGCACAGGTTCGCGGTCTGCCTTTGGTAATAGGATTTCAGCGCGGCGATGTATTCCGGGCGGCACTGCCCGTCGCCGATGCTGTTGGTCAGCAGGGTGATGTCGGAGAGGCCGATGTCGTGCATGAACGTCCAAGCCAGCTCGATCACCTCCGCGTCCACCGACGGGTCGCCGTCGCCGATGGCCTCCACGCCGAACTGGTGGTGCTGCCGGAACCTGCCGGCCTGGGGCCGCTCATAGCGGAACACCGGGCATAGGTAGTACATGCGAACGGGCTGCGCCTGGTTGTGCATCCCGTGTTCCAGGTAAGCACGGCACACCGGCGCAGTACCCTCCGCCCGCAGGGTAAGATGGTCGCCGCCCCGGTCCTCGAAGACGTACATCTCCTTTTCGACGATGTCCGTACCCTCGCCTACGCCACGCACGAAGAGACGTGCATCCTCAAACATCGGGCTGTCGATCCTGCCATAGCCGAACCGGCGGGCCACGTCGGTGGCGTGGGACTCGATGTAGCGCCAGTATTTTTGCTCTGTAGGCAGGCGGTCGGCGGTACCCCGCGGGGCTTGGAAGGTGGGCATGGCGTAATCAGCGCTCCATCGTTGTCGCTTGTTAATTTGCCGGCTGTATCAAGAGCGGTTGTCAGATTCGCCAAACAGGATCTTTTCGGCTTCCGGCGACAGGGTTACTCCCTTTTCTGCCAGCTCCCGCTTTATGCGGTCCCGCTCAGCCTGTTGGCCCTCTTCCCGTCCCTCTTCAAGCAGCTCTTGCTGCCAGGCTTCGCGCCATCTCTTGTATTCCTTGTAAGCCGAGAAAACCATCTTGACCCCCGAGTAGAAAACCAGCGCCGTGGGAAATAGCAGGGCCATGCCTGCAATGATCACCCCGTCTTCCTGTTCGGTCAGCCTCTTGAAAAACCCAACTACCGGCCAGCCGCCGCAGTGGTCGCAACGAGTAATGGCCGACGCCATTATGATGCTTGCGCTGACCGATATTGATCCCTCAACGAACGGCCACGGCGCGCCGCCAGTCTCTTCTCGCAGTATATCACCCGATGCTCTCCGGGGACTGTCGCGTCTCCGCCATCTCCGCCTCATGCCTTGCCTTCGGCTTCCAGTTGAGCCAGTTCATCCGGCGTCAGGCCGCCGATGCTGCAAAGCACGTCTCGATTGTGCTGGCCCAGCGTCGGGGGCGGATTCACGGGTGTGTCCACGCATCCAGTTAGCTGCACGGGTGTGTTCACCGTCCGGAAGGAGCCCCCGTAGGTGTCCCCGCTGTCCACGAACATGTTCCGCGTCTCCAGGTGCGGGCAGCTGTCCAGATCGGCGGCATCTTGGACGATGCCCATGGAAAACCCGCAACCCAGCAGGTGCTGGTTCAACTCCCGCTTCGGGATGTGCTGGGACCATTCTTCGATGGCCGGCACGATGTGGCTGGAGAAAAACGGGCCGGTGACGCCCCGTCCCAGGTAGCGCGGGTCATCCGCCAGTTCGGGCCTCCCCACCAAATCCCACATCGCCCGCCACTTGTCGTCGGCATCGCCGGCGCCGGCCAGCACCACGTAGCCGTCCGACGCCCGCAGCGTGAGCTGCGCCGAGAACATGTTCTCGCGGGCTGTGGTGGTCACCTGCCCGGTGGATTGGAATAACGGCATGCTGCTGGTGGTGTGGGCCGCCATGCAGTCGTACATCGACATGTCCACATGCTGCCCGCGACCGGTCTTGCGCCGTGACTCCAGCGCCAGCATGACGCCCAGCGCGGCCCATACCGCCGGGACCGAGTCTCCCATGTTGTCTCCCACCATCTGGGGCCCGCTCTCCGGCGTGCCCGTGGTGACCATCCAGCCGCCCATGCCCTGGACGCAGGGGTTGTTGGCCGGCCAGTTGGAGTAGGGCCCGCGCAGTCCTTCGCTGTCCCCATAGCCGGAAATGCTCGCGTACACCAGCCCAGGGTTGATCTCGCTCAATCGCTCGTAGCTGAAACCAAGACGCCCCATGGCGCCCGGCCCCCAGTTGTCCAGCAGCACGTCGGATACCCTGAGCATGTTTTCGAAGGCCCGTTTTCCGACCGGATCTCTCAGGTCCAGGGATACGCTTTTCTTGTTGCGGTTGACCCCGAGGTAGCGCGCGCTGATCTGCGACCCGTCGGGACCCTCCACGAATGGTTCGTTGCGGCGCGCCTGGTCTCCGGTGCCCGGTCTTTCGATCTTGATCACTTCCGCGCCCATGTCTCCCAGGATCATGGAGCAGAATGGCCCGGCCACGATGTGCGTGGCGTCCAGCACTCGGAGTCCTTCCAGAGGCAACGGTTGCAGATTGAGTTGAGGATTGGCAGTTGAGGTCATGGTCTTGCTCCATCGGCATGCCCGGATTAAAAAGGCGCGTCACCGTGCGCCCACCGCAACTATACGCGATGCCGCTGGCGCCTGCGCAAGAAGGATGTCGGGCCGCCGGCGCATCGCGATAGCGGCATCGTATGCGCAGTTTGCCCGAACTTGGTCCGGCGATCGCGACTGTGACCCTAGCGCGACCGTTCCCGGATGTAGTCCACCATCTCCAGCAGCGACCGCCGCGCGGCGCAGTCCGGCAGGTCGTCCAGCGCCGCGGCAGCCTCGGAGCAGTAGTCGCGAATCACCGCGAAGCAGTCGGGCACGATGCTCGACCCGTCGATCATGTCCAGCGATTTCTGCAGCAGGTGGTCCACGTCCGAGCCACCGTTGGTTATGGATGCGAACAGCCTGTCTATCGGGTGATCGTCGGGGTATCGTTCCATCAACATGATCGTCGGCAGCGTCAACACTCCCTGCATCAAGTCGTTGCCCACGGGCTTGCCGATTTCGCTGGCGTCGCCCTGGATGTCCAGCAGGTCGTCGACGATCTGGAAGGCCATGCCTACGTTGTACCCGTACCTCCGCAGCGCCTGCACGTGGTTCTCCGGTGCGCCGCTGAGGATAGACCCGGTTTCGGCGGAGGTGCAGAACAGCGACGCCGTCTTGCGGTAGATGCGCTCGTCGTACAGCCGGCGGGCCTTCGAGGGGTCAAAGGTGGTGAAGAACTCGATTAACTGCCCGCTGGCGAGTTCCATGATCGTCTCAGAGAAACGGCGGATGACGCGAACCACGCCGGTGTCGCAGACGAAAGTTGCGGAGGTGGCGAACAGGTAGTCTCCCAGCAACACCGCCACGTGGTTGCCGTACATCTTGTTGATGGTGGGCTTGCCTCGCCGCAGACCGGCGTTGTCCACCGTGTCGTCGTGGATCAGGGTAGCCAGGTGGAGCAGCTCCACCGCCGCCGCCATGATGAGCGACAGCTTGCGCTCGTGCTGGTGGAACTCTGCCGACAGCAGGGTCAGCGCCGGCCGAACTCGCTTGCCACCAGAACGCAGGGCGTAGTCCAGGAGCGGATCCAGATCGGCGATGTCGGTTTGGCACAACTCGTATAGCTGCTCCTCGACCTGGGCCAGCTGGTCGACCACCGGAGCGTAGATCGATACGGTTTGCAGGTCCAGCCCGGGCTGCACGGTGGATCGCTCTGGAACCGCAGGATCAGGCGGAGACGCCCAACTGGCTGGCTTCCTGCTCCGCCACGGCGTCGTCCAGCTTGGTGTACAGGTTCGACGGGTTTCGCAACATGCCGCCAGGCTTGATGGCGCCGACCAGCGCGTCAAAGTCCCACGGCTCGTCGGAAACTTCCCCATCAAACCCGAGGAACCCGTGCAGCTTCTGGCTGGTGAACGGCAGATACGGGGCCAGCATGACCTTGAGGCAATTGAGCACCTGGATGGTGGTCCCCAACGAGCGGGCGGCGTGCGCCCGGTCTTCCTTGATCGCCTGCCACGGAGCCCTGGCGTCGAGATACCGATTGCACTCCTGCGCCAGCCCGAAGGCCTGGCTGATGCCGGCGCGGAAGCGGGTATGGGCCAGGCTGTCGTCCACCGCCGCCATGCTCTCGCGGGCCGTTTGCAGCAGCCCGTGTTCCATGTCCTCGGGAGCGGACGCGTCAACCGGCACCTGGCCGTCGAAATTGCGGTAGGTGAACCGCAGCACCCGGTTGACCAGGTTGCCGTAGGTAGCCACCAACTCGTCGTTGTTGCGGCGAACGAACTCGCTCCAGCTGAAGTCGGTGTCGCCCGTCTCCGGCATGTTGATGGACAGCAGGTATCGCAGCGGGTCCGGATCGTAGCGGTCAAGGTAGTCCGGAACCCATACGGCCCAGTTCTGGCTGGTCGAAAACTTGCGGCTCTCCAGGCTCAGGAACTCGTTGGCCGGCACGTCGTAGGGGAGGTTGAGGCCGCCATATCCCATGAGCATGGCCGGCCAGATGATGCTGTGGAAGGGAATGTTGTCCTTGCCGATGAAGTAGTACGTCCTCGTATTCTCGTCTTTCCAGTAGTTCTGCCAGTCGTCCGCCTGCCCGTTGTGCGAGGCCCATTCCACGGCCGCCGACAGGTACCCGATCACCGCCTCGAACCACACGTAAATCCGCTTTTCCTCGTAACCCTCCAGCGGCAGCGGGACGCCCCAGGTCAGGTCGCGGGTGATCGCCCGATCTTTCAGGCCACCCTGCAGGAAGCTCCGGGTGCCGTTGGCCACGTTGGGCCGCCAGTGATGTTGCTGGTTGATCCACTCCAGCAACGGGTCTTGGAAGGCGGACAGCTTGAGGAAGAAGTGCTCCGAATCGCGAAACGCGGGCGTGTCACCGCAGATGCTGCAATACGGCTTCACCAGATCAATCGGGTCCAGCGTATGCCCGCAGCTGTCGCATTGGTCTCCTCGAGCCCGCTCGTTGCTGCAGTGCGGGCACGTTCCCTCCACGTACCGGTCCGGCAGGAAGCGGTCGCATCCCGAGCAGTGAGCCAGCAGCATCGTGTCGGGGTAGATATAGCCCTGTTCCTTCAGCCGCAGGAAAAAGTCCTGCACCACCGCCTGGTGGTTCTCGGTATGCGTGGTGGTGAACAGGTCGAAGGAGATACCCAGCCGTTCCCAGGTGTCGAGGAACTGTGCATGGTACCGCTCCAGCACTTCCTGGGGCTCCAAGCCTTCCTGGTCGGCACGGATGGTTATGGGCGTGCCGTGGGCGTCGGAGCCGGACACCATCAGCACGTCGTTGCCCTTCATGCGGTGATAGCGGGCGAAAATATCGGCGGCCAGATAGCAGCCGGCAACGTGTCCCATGTGCAGCGGGCCGTTGGCATAGGGCCACGCGACACCTATCAAGATGCGCTCGGGCACGGTTACCCTCCATAATCCGATGACTGAACTGGCAATGCAATTCTAGCATAACGAGCGCCCGGCTTCCGTGCGGTTAGCGCTTCGGATGCCAGGACCTGACGCGATAACAGCGAGATCGGCCCGCCGGTTGAGTTCCGCCGATTGTTCCGTGCCGTATCGTCGTCGTTGTTAGGATAAAATACCTGCTGACGCATTGCCCCTTTAGCCATGTCCCCGCTGCCAAATCACGGATTGCTTTGATGACCGAACCCATAAGCCCAGACCTCTTTCGGCGCCTGAAAACTGTGGGCGACCCCACGGTCTCGTCCGACGGTAACCGATGCGCCTACGTGCTCTCGTGGATCGACGAAGAGACCTCCGAGCCCCGGGCGCGCATTTACCAGGTGGGGCTCGACAGCCCAACCTCAGACCGGACGCCTCGCCCGTTCACCCAAGGCGACAACGATGGTCACCCTCGTTTCTCTCCCGACGGCGCGACGCTGGCCTTTCTGCGCGTCGGCGCCAGGGATGGCGATTCGACCCGCCAGGTCTGGCTGATGCCGGCCACCGGTGGCGAAGCCGCCCAACTCACCGAACTGGACGGCGGCGTCCGGGAGTTCGCCTGGTCGCCCGATTCTTCGCGCCTCGCAGTAGTCTCCGACGTCGAGTCTACGGACCGGCCCAAGAAGCCGGACCTGCCCGCCGCCAAAGAGGTGCGCCGCATCCGTTACCGCCACGACGCCATCGGTTGGCGTGGAGACAATCATTTCCACCTTTTCCTGGTGGATGCAGCCTCGGGCGAATCCGGCCAACTGACCTCCGGCGATTGGGACGACATGGCCCCGGCGTGGTCCCCGGACGGCAGGCGCATCGCCTTCATATCCGGGCGCTCCGGCGACCGGGACGTCACCGCCAACAACGAGGTCTACGTGGTGGACGCCGGCGATGGGCTCCCGCCGAACGAAGAGTCTGCGGAACCGGAACTGTGGTCCCAGGGCCTTACGGACGTTGCCGCGGCATCCTGGTCGCCCGACGGGCGCCGGCTCCTTGTCGCCGGCGAGATGGGTGACGGTCTGGCGGTGCTATGGCAAGCGTATCTGTACATTCTTCAGCCAGGCCGTCCGCCCCAGCAGCTGACCGACGACAGCTTGCGCCCTTGCCTTGGGTACCCGGGGATCTATCCGCCCCTCGATATGCGGTGGCTGCCGGGCGACGAGGACGATGGGCGCATCGTATTCCTGGGCGACTCGCAGGGGGAAACCAGGCTCTACGAAACGGCGGTAAAGCCGGAAGGGGGTTCTGCGCCCGCCGCGATCACCGGAGGAGGCGAGCTGCTGTCCGGCGTGGCCATGGACGCGGCGGCGAATCGGGTGGTGGTTGCTGGTTCGCATCCAGCAAGTCCGTCGGACGCTTACGTCATCGACCGTCTGTCGCAGCCGTGCGAAACCAACCGGCGCCGGATCACGACCCACAACGACGCCTGGCTATCTCAACACGCTCCCGCTCCCATGGAGAAGCTCCTCGTCGAGCGCGAGGACTGGGATATCGAATGTCGCCTGTACCATCCGCCCAACTTTGATCCTACCCAGCGTTACCCGCTGGTGCTGGAGATTCACGGGGGCCCCAATGGTGCATTTTACGATTCCTTTGTGCCGTGGCACCAGGTATTGGCCGGAGCCGGTTACCTGACCCTGGCGGTGAACCCACGCGGCTCATCCACCTACGGCGAGGAGTTCGTCAACGCCGTTCTGGGCGACTGGGGCGGCGACGACTATCACGATCTCATGGCCGCTGTGGACTTGGTGTGCCAGCGCGACTACGTGGATACCGACCGGCTGGGTGTTCACGGGTATAGTTACGGCGGCTACATGACCACCTGGATGATCGGCCATAGCGATCGGTTCCGCGCGGCCGTGGCCGGCGCTCCGTGTATCGACCTGTGGACGATGTACGGCACCTCTGATATTGCAACTAGTTTCGGAGAAACCCAGTGGGCCATCCGGCTTGCCGGGGGAATGCCCATCAGCCGTCCTCTGGCCAACGAGCTGGCTGAAGGCGTGGATACCCTCGCCTTTCGCCTGCTCCAGCGGTCGCCCATTAAGTTCGCGCCGCAGGTAGAGACCCCTGTGTTGCTGCTCCACGGCGAAGCCGACGCTCGGTGTCCGATAGGTCAAAGTGAACAGTATTTCCAGGTGCTGAAGCGGCTGGACAAAGAGGTTGAAATGGTCCGGTTCCCCGGCTGCGGCCACGGGTTTCTCCGGACGGGACATGTCGCCTTGCGGCAGGAATACCTGGAGCGCATGCTCGGCTGGTTCCGGCGTTGGCTCTGATCGACCCACCTTGCCGGCTTTTGGACGTTTCGCGCTGACGGCTCTCAATTCTTGAGTATCGCCGATTGACCCACATAACAGAAGGATACAACCATGCCCGATCCCGATCTCAGCGTTGAACAGGTTAGCAAAATGGCCGACCTGGTTGGCATACCCATTGACGATGCGGACCTGCCCGAGGTCGCCAACCGATTCGCCAGCCTGATGCAGGAACTCGACCGCCTGCGCGACCTGGACCTGGAAGGCATCGAGCCCGTCACCATCTTTCCCGACGCAGACGCGGGCTGACGCCAAGCAGTGGGAGTATCCTCGGTGAGCCTCCATGCCCCTCGACCTGGAAAACCTGCAAAACGCCATCGGAAGTCTTGACCAGGCCCTTGGTATTCTTCAGGTGTTTGAAGACCGAGAGAATGCTCCGCTAATGGGCGGCACGCAAGAAGCCTGGCGCCGGGTGGTCCAGTCCGGTGTGATCAAACACTTCGAGTTCACTTACGAGCTTTCGTGGCTGTTCATCAAGCGTTGGCTGGAGGCCAACGTCAGTCCGAACGCTGGCGATGGCGTCACGCGCCGAGAGCTTTTCAGACTCGGCGCAGAAAATCTCCTGATCGACGATGTCGACCGCTGGATGCGCTATCATCAGGCCCGGAACCGGATGTCTCACACTTACCGGCAGGCAACGGCCGACGAGGTTTGCGCAGTGGTCCCGGCTTTTCTTGGGGACTCTCGACTGTTACTCGCGGCCCTGGAGGCTCGGAATGATTGACGCGAAACCGGAGCACTTGGCCGAAATCAGTGCGATTCTGGAGGCATTCGTCCCCGGGTGGGAAGTGCGCGCTTTTGGATCCCGCGTCAAGGGCGCGGCTAAACCTTGGTCTGATCTCGACTTGGCCGTTGCCGGACCATCACCCATGGGCTGGCAAGGCGTCGAGCGCTTAATCGAGGCCTTCCAGGAGTCCACTCTGCCGTTCCGCGTCGACGTGCTTGACTGGCACGAAGCATCGCCCACCTTCCAGGCCATCATCTCTGAAAACTACGCCGTCATTCAGGCAGGCCAATCCGCCGGAGTTTCACCATGACCACTGCCCAAACCCACGACGACATCGTCTTCCTCTCCGCCGAGGCCACCACGGTCGCCATCCGCAACGGCGATTTGACCGCCACCGACGCGGTCAATGCCTACCTGCGTCGCATCGACGCCGTCGACGGCGACATCAAGTCCTACATCACCGTGTGCCGCGAGGAGGCCCTGGGAGCCGCCGCAGACGTGGATGACGCCCTCCGTCGCGGCGACGAATCCGCCGTTGGTGGCGCTCTCTTTGGTGTGCCCATGGCCGTCAAGGACCAGTTCAACACCGAGGGCATTCTCACCAGCAACGGCTCTCGCGCCTACGCGGACAACGTGCCGTCCGAGGACGCGACGGTGGTGACGCGCCTCAAGTCAGCCGGCGCCATCCTGTTGGGCAAGCTCAACCTCAGCGAGCTGGCCATGGGCGGAACCGCCGATCCACCGTATGGCACGCCCCACAACCCGTGGCGTCACGGCCACACCCCCGGCGAGTCCAGCAGCGGATCCGGCGCGGCGCTGGCGGCGCACCTGTGCGCGGCGTCCGTGGGCGAGGACACCGGCGGCAGCGGACGCGGGCCAGCGTCCTACTGCAACGCCGTGGGCCTGCGCCCCACCTTCACCCGCATCAGCCGGCATGGCATCACGCCCATGTGCTGGTTCATGGACGCCGCATCCCCCATGACCAAGACCGTTGAGGACTGCGCGCTGGTCCTGGGCGCAGTGGCCGGCTACGACCCCAGAGATCCCACCACGAGCCGCCGGCCGGTGCCCGACTATCGCGCCATGCTCGACGGCGATATCCGGGGCATGCGCATCGGCCGGATGACGGAGTTGTGCAACTCGCCCGACATGCACGCCGACGTGCGGCGCGCCACCGATGCCGTGCTGGACACCCTCGCTGGCCTGGGCGCCGAGTTGATCGACGTTTCCCTGCCGCTTACCGAGATCGCCGGCGCAATTTTCGTGGGCATCGCTGACACCGAGGGGGCCGGCGCCCGCGACGGGCTAATGCGACGCTCCCCCGAGCTATTGGATCGGGCTTCCCGCACCCGCCTGCAGAGCGCATCTTTAGTGCCAGCCAAGGTGCAGAACCGGGCCATGAAAGCCCGCGTGCTGCTCCGGCAGCAGTTCGAGGGTGCCTTCCAGCAGGTGGACGTGTTGGTTTCCCCCACCGCTCCGTATCCGGCGCCCCGCCACGACGCCTTGACCGCGCCCTTCGAGTCGGCGGATGACGTGCGCCAGCGGTTCTTCTTCCGCCGATCCTACACGGGCTGTTACCCGTTGGCTGGGATGCCCGCGGTGTCGATCCCGGGCGGATTCACTGAGGACGGACTGCCCATCGGCGTCCAACTGGGAGGCGGCCCCTTCGCCGAGGGGACCATACTCCGGGCCGCCTACGCCTACCAGGAAGCCACTGACTGGCATACCCGGCGCGCCCCGGTATAGCCGGTCCGGCTTCGGGGGTTGCCGGCTAGGTCCGAAAGGTCACCCTGCGGAACGCCTCGGCCAGCGTCAGGCCGCTGAAATCCTCGTCGGGATAGTCGTTGCCGGCAGTGGCAGCCTCTTTCGCCCGCGCCCGCACGAACCCTTCCAGTTCTTCCTTGGTGCGCTGGCGGGCCTGCGTGCGGTGAGCCATCACCGCGTCCATCTTGGCGTCGAAATCGGCGGCAATGTCCACGAAGGTGTTGGGGTTTTCCGAACCCCAGAACATGACCGCCGCGGTTTTGTGCGGCTCGATCCCTTCGTTGGCGAACAGTTCTCCGAAGTGCAGGTGGTCCCGAGCGTACGGGAACACCGCGTCCAGCGTCACCTGACCGGCGATCCGGTGGTCCCGGTGCCACTGCATGTTGCGCCGGTAGGGCTCGGTCGTCAGCACGACATCGGGCTTGACCATGCGGATCTGCCGGACCAGGTCCCTCCGAAAATCCGAGGTATCTTCCAGTTCGCCGTCCGTCCGCCCCAGCATCACCACGTTCTTCACGCCCAGGATGTCCGCGGCAGCCAGTTGCTCCCGGCCGCGGGCCGCAGCCAGTTCCGTGGGATCAACCTCGGGATCATCCGTGCCCTTGCTGCCATCGGTGCAGAGGACGTAATGGACTTCAGAACCTCCGCGCACCCAGCGGGCTATGGTGCCGCCGGCCCACACCTCAGCGTCATCGGGATGTGGAATGACCACCAGGGCGCGTTCGGGGGTGTAGTCCATGGGATATGATCCTCCGCTTGAAGTTCTTTCGACCAATGCGTGCCGGGAAATCTTGCGAACGGCCGCGGCCCGGGCGGTCGCCGTCCGCTCGTTAATCCTGGATGCCCGTGACCACCGGGGTCGATTCTTGCACGCGAGGCGGGAGCGCGTCCGGTACCGGATCTGCATCTTTTTCGGAACCCCACAGCCAATGCAGGTCAGGAGTCGGATGCTTGGCGCCGTTCAGTGAAACCCGGTCCGTGATGATTTCGCCGGCCAGGATCCCGCCCGAGATGATGATGCGCATGGCTTCGTCCACAGTGATGTCGGTGGGCGTTACCTTGCTGGATGCGGCCACTACCAGGTAGCCGGACGATGGCACCGGAGTCGTGGGCACGTAAATGGACAAATAATCCTCCACACCGTCCAGCTTGCCCAGATTCGACGTGATCAGCCCAATGGACAATACTCCGAGGCGCGGGAACTCCATAAGCACCACGCCCCGGTATTCCTGCTGCTGCGTGTCCGACAGAAAGTCGATCCCTACCCGCGTCGTGTTGTACACCGCGCCGACTACCGGAATCCGCCCGATCAGATCGTGGATCTGGTTGATCAAAAACTTTGCCACCGCCCAACTGATGAGCAGTCCGACGATGTAGATCACCACCAACACTGCGGCTACGCCCACCAGGTCGGTCCAGTCGAACCCGCCCGTCTTGGGAATGTTCAGCCAGCGTACGAACGGCTCCAGTAGCGAAGCCAACACGTCGTAGAAAAATTTGAATATGAAATAGGTCACTAAAACCGGCAGGAACACCAGCAGGCCGGCGACCATGCGGCCTTCCAGATGCCGTATCGCCGACCCGAATGGTCTGCGGCGTCGCGGTTTCCCCTCGCCGTACCCCGGGTAATTGGGGAATCCGAATTCGTTCGGCGCCAGTCGGCTCCGGCGTGGCTGCATCAGCGGGCCGTTCCCGGATCGTTTCCTGCCGATCCAAGGCGGCCGTAAAGCGCCAGCAGACGGCCCGCCACCTGGTCCCAGCTCAGCGTCTCCGCCCGGTTCCGAGCGGCCCGTCCCATGCTGTCCCGCAGGTCCTCGTTGGCCATGATCATTTCCAGTGACTGCGCGAAAGCTTCGGGACAACGCCAGGATTTCAGGTACCCGGTCCGGCCGTGCTGGACGATTGTGGAAAGGCCGCCTACGCGAGAGGCCACCACCGGCGTCCCGCAGGCCATGCTCTCCAGCGCCGCCAGGCCGAAACTCTCGTAGAACGATGGGACCACGCACACGTCCGCGGCAGAATAATAAAGCGCCAGTCGTTCCTGGGGCACCCGGCCCACGAATTCCACCGTGTCTCTCAGCTGCAATTCGTCTGACAGTTGGTGCAGCCGCTCCAGGTCTCCGCTCCCATCGGCGTCGGAGCCCACCACCAGGATCTGGACGCCCTCTTCTGACTCCAGCGACGCTGCGGCGTGGAGCAGCAGGTCGGCGCCCTTCAGTGGCTCGATTCGGCCCACGTACAGCATTACTTTGTGCCCGTTCAGGCCCAGTTGTTGGCGCGCTTCCGTCCGTCCGATGGGCCGAAAACGGCTCAAATCCACCCCGCAGGGTATCAGCGACACCCGATCTCTGTCGGCGCCGTAAAGCCGCACCATGGCGTCCCGCTCGTGCGGGCTGAACGCCACGACGCAATCCGCTTCTGCGATGATCCGTTCCTCCGTTTCCTGGCGCACCGCCGGCTCTTGCTCGCCGGAACGTGACTGCAACTTGATCCGCGACAGGGTGTGAAAGGTCACGACCTGGGGCGTGCCGGTGGCGGCCGCCAGGCGCGAGCCGGCCCAGCCGCTCAACCAGTAATGCGAATGGATTGCCAGGTATCGAACGTTGTTGCGCTGCTGGTATTCCCCCACCCCGGCCACAAATTCATCGAGGTAGTTGGGTAGATCTCCCAGCGGCGAATCGTAGGGTCCGGCCGGTACGTGAACGTAGTTAACCCCGTCGCTTTCCGCTTCGCCCCCGTCGCATTGGTAATCGTGCTCCCGCGTGAACACGTCGACCGTCACGCCTCGGTTCGCCATTGCCTTGGCAAGTTCGCGCACGTGCACGTTCATCCCACCCGCCTTCCCTTGCCCCGGCGCGGCCAGCGGGCAGGTGTGGTAGGAGATCAGGGCGACCCGGGATGTACAGTCGGATATCAAGGCAAGACGCTCCTGCGGCGGTCGACACGCACAGACATGAAAGGCGCAATCAGAATGGTTCGAATTTTAGCGGTAAAGTGTTTCTGTTCCGTGTCGTTAGCCGCTGCCTCCGCCGAGCGCATCGGTGCGCTGGAGCGTAATGCGGTAAAGATGATGGTCCCGGCCACCAAGCCGGTATTTGTAGGGTTCGTTCCCTCGCAGAAAGTCAAAGTATCGATAGCCGCGTTCCAGCGCGTCGCGCAGGCACAGCGCGTGCAGCAACAGACCGACACTGTAGTAGCGGTAATCCGTGTCGTGTCCGCTGTTGTACAGCATCCTCACGCCGTCGTAATCCAGGCAAAGTGAGGCGGCTACGGGTTTGTCGTCCATCTCCATGAAGAAGAGCCGCAAAACCCCCTGGGCCGCGGTGGTGGCGATGAGCTTCCGGAAGAAATCTTCCCGGTCAGCGGTGAGGAACTCGGCCTTTGCCGGGTCGCTGCTCCGCATCAGATCCAGGAAGGTGTCTGTCCGGGCGCTAGCCTCGCTGGGATCCGAGACGCAGAACCAGCGCCAGTTCTCATGGGCTTCCAGCCGGCGCAGCTTCCGGCGCAGTTCGTGCCGGTCCTTTTTGCTCAACCCGGCCAGATAGTCATCCCAGGTGGCTGGCAGGTCGATGCGCGGCGCAACGTCTTCCTCGGCGATGTCAACCGCATACCCCCGTTCCCGCGCCAGGTCGGGAAGCATCGCGAGCGTTGGAGAGTCTTCACCTACCGAATAGAGGTTAAGTTGCCGCCCGCCGCTAGAGTCGATCTCATCCAACAGCGCCGGGAAGAACGCCGGCTCCGTGCCGCGGGCGATGACGAAGTCATTGTAGTCAAAAGTGTCGCTGTTGCCGACGAAGGAAAAATTGTCGCCGCAGCGCGACAGCGACGCCAGGGCCGTCAGTTGCCCCGCCGCATCCGTCAGGTAAAACCCGGCCAGAGAGCGGCCGCTTTGGAAGGCGCTCCACCACAGCTCCTGCCAGGTGGGCGTGATGTACAGGTTGTTGACCACCGACCGACCCAGCAGATCCTGCCATTGCTGACGGACTTCCTCAAAGGAGGTGATCGGGGTTGCTGATTGGGCGGTAGTCATGGAAAGTGCGCCGCCTACATTCGGCCGTCCATCAGGTTCAGCAATTCGCTCGCAGAATATGACGGCGCGGCGCCATTGCCTCCGCTCCCTTGCCCGCGCCGTATCGCGGTGGTCACCACGCGATGTCCCGGTTTGTGGATTCCCCGCATGGACATGCACAGGTGCTCAGCCTCCACGCGACACGCCACTGCCAGCGGCTGCACCCGTGACATGACGGCGTCGGCCAGTTGCGCGGTGAGGCGCTCCTGCACCTGCAAGCGCCGCGCCGTGGTCTCCAGTGCCCGGCCGATCTTGCTGATCCCCGCGATGTGCCGGTCGGGTACGTAGACCAGGCTGGCTCGCCCGAAAAAGGGCAGCAAGTGGTGTTCGCACATGGAGTAGAAGGGCAGGTCTGCCACCAGCACCGGGTCGTGGGTAACGTCATCCGAGAACATCGCATCGATCTCCGACGCTGGATCAACCCCCACGCCGGAAAAGATCTCCGCGTACATTTCCGCCACGCGCTCCGGCGTTCGCCAAAGCCCCTCGCGTCCGCTGTCCTCATCAATGTACTTGAGGATGGCGCCCACCGCGACCTCAACGGCCGCCAGGTTCATTTTGGGTCCGGCGGCGGTCATCTGGCGGGCAGCGTCTCCATTATGGCGTTCTCGATGGCCTCCAGGTTGGGCTTGACTTCCACCGTGTCGGCTTGCGCGCTGCTCACCGCCATGTCCGGGTCCTTCAGGCCGCTGCCGGTGATGATGCACACCGCCCGCTTCCCCGTCAGGTCCAGGCCATTGCGTTTCATCTTGAGCAGCCCGGCCACGGAGGCGGCCGAAGCCGGTTCGCCGAATATCCCCTCCCGCGACGCCAGCAGGCGGTACGCCTCGAGAATCTCGTCGTCGCTCACCGCGTCGATGACGCCGCCAGACTGGTCCCGCGCGCGCTCGGCGAATTTCCAGCTCGCCGGGTTTCCGATGCGTATCGCCGACGCGATGGTCTGCGGAAACGGCACCGGCTCGCCGCGCACGATGGGGGCCGCGCCTTCCGCCTGGAAGCCCATCATCCTGGGCAGAACGTCGTTTCGTCCCAGCTGGTGGTATTCGACGAAACCGCGCCAGTATGCCGTGATGTTGCCCGCGTTGCCCACCGGGATGAACAGGTAGTCCGGCGCATCTTCCAGCACGTCCGATATCTCGAATGCGGCGGTCTTCTGTCCCTCAATGCGGTGCTGGTTTACCGAGTTCACCAGCGTGATGGGATTGGTCTTGGTGAACTCTCGGACCAGCGCCAGAGCAGCGTCGAAGTTGCCGTCCACCAGCAGGATCCTGGCTCCGTACGCCATGGCCTGCGCCAGCTTGCCCAACGCCACTTCGCCCTTGGGGATCAGAACCCAGGCGGCCAGATTGCAATAGGCGGCGTAGGCTGCGGCCGACGCGCTGGTGTTGCCCGTGGAGGCGCACATCACGCCGACGCTGCGCTCCTCCAGCGCCTTGGCCATAGCCACCACCATGCCCCGATCCTTGAATGATCCCGTGGGGTTGCAGCCCTCCAGCTTGAAGTACAGGTTGGGGCAACCGAGCTCTGGCCCAAGTTGCCGCGACCGCACCAGCGGCGTGTCGCCCTCACCCATCGAGAAGATGGGTGTCTCTTCGTTGACCGGCAGCAGGTCCCGGTACTGTTGTAATACGCCTACGCCCATTTTCTACCGGGTTTGGCAGGCTGGTGCCACGGTGTCGTCTGGGGTCGTTTACTGTTCGATGCGGATCAGATTGTCGACGCTCACCACCACGCCCAGTTGCGCCACGGCCGTCAGCGCGGTCTGCACGTCGGCCTCCCGCGAAGGATACGTGGTGATCACCAGTTGGGCGGTGCCGCTGCCCGGGTCAGTATCCTTCTGGATCACGGTGGCGATGGAGATGTTGCCGTCGCCCAGCAGCCGCGCTATCTGGGCCAGCACGCCGGCCTGGTCGGCGCACGTCAGTCGCAGGTAGTAGGCGCTGGAAAGTTCGTCGATGGGTCGGATGGAGTCGCCGGATGATTGGCCGTGCCCATTGGAGACCGGCAGCAGCGCCGGCGCTCCGCCGCTGTCGATGAACCTCACCACGTTCAGGATATCGCCCATCACCGCGCTGGTAGTTGCGTCACGCCCGGCTCCCTGACCGTGCAGGATTATCTGACCACAGAGGTCGCCGGTCACCTCCACGGCATTATACACGCCGTCAACTTTGGCCAGCAGGTGGTCTTCGGGGACCAGGGCGGGATGTACGCGGGCCTGGATGGCTCCGTTAGGCTGGGCCTCAACGATCGCCAAGGATTTTATGGCGTAACCCAGCTCGGCTGCGTAGCGAAAATCTTCCGGGCCCAGACGGCTGATGCCCTCGGTATGGATCGCCCCGTGGGGAATTGATTGGTGGAACGCCAGGCTGCCCAGCACGGAGAGCTTGTACGCGGCGTCAATGCCATCGACGTCGTTGGTGGGATCGGCCTCGGCGTACCCGCGGCTCTGGGCTTCGGCCAGTGCCGCGGCAAATGGGGTCTGATCGCGCGCCATCCGGGTCAGGATGTAGTTGGTGGTGCCGTTGATGATGGAACGGATCGAGCGGATGTCGTTCGCCAGCAGTTGTGACATCAAGCAGCCGACGATGGGGATTCCACCGCCGGCGGATGCCTCGAACAGCAGATTGACGCTTTGGGACTGCGCCAGCGCCAAGAGCGATGCGCCCCGTCTGGCCATCACTTCCTTGTTGGCGGTGACCACGTGCTTGCCGCCGGCCAGGGCCCGTTCCAGGTAGTCGCCGGCTGGCGTGTCGCCTCCCATCACCTCGACTACCACGTGGATGTCAGGATCGGCGAGGATGTCCTCCGGGTTGGTTGTCAGTACTCCCGGCGGCGGGGACGGTTCGCGGGTCTTGGTTACGTCGCGCACCAAGACCCGCCGCAGCCGCACCGTGCGTCCCGTTTTCCGTCGGATCTCGTCCGCGTTGCCCGATAGGGCCGCAGCGACGCCGCCCCCGACGGTCCCAAGACCCATCAGGCCGATGTTGATTGCTTCAGTTGCGGTGGGCATCTGCCAATAATGCGAGTGGTTCGCTCGATGGGGGCTGTTGCTCGTGCTGATCCGGGGTTCGTCGGTTGGCGTCTTGGGTTTATCACGGACCCCGCTGCTGGGGTGGCGGCGTGACCCTCGGCGCGGTCAGCCGCACCTGGTCAGTGACCCACGCGTAACGATGGCTGTCGAAGTTGATCTTTACCCAGCCTTCCTCAGATCCTCGCGCCAGCTGGTCGTCTTTCCATTCCTCGACCCGCGCGCTGGCCATCTGGAAGAGCATCTGTGATTCGACCTCCCTCGTCTCCGGTCCGCCGATGGCCTGGATAATGAAGATCGTCTCGTCTTCGTAGATGGGCGTCGATATTTCCCCGGGTTCCAGCGTGGCCGGTTTGCGCGTTTCGGTACCATCCTCGGCTATTTCGGTCTCGCCGAACAGGTAGCTGTCGAACTCCGGAAACGCCCCTTCGGGCACCCACCCGATGTATCCATCCGAACCGCTGATCTCTCGGGACACGGACCCGAAGTCCTGGCCCAGCACCAGGCGCTCGCGGACCGCCTCCGGAGAAGCGGATGAGTTCAGACTCATAGCGATGGCTTGCAGTTCCACCTGTGGCGCTTCTTCCGGCAGGGAACCCAGCATGATGCCGAACAGCGTGCTCTGGTGCAGCCGCTCTTCCATGATGCGGCGGTAGACGTCGTCGGTCAGGTTCACCTGCTCGAGGAAGCTCTTGTAGGCGTTCTGGAACTCCGCGTCCAGTTGGGCTTCCAGGTCGGTGTCGGCTTCCTGACCCGGTTCCGGCTCGGGGCGGAATTGATTCCGGATCGCCTCGTCAATCTGCGCGTCGGTGACGTTGATGCCGAGGCCGGGCGCCGCCTGGCGCAGTATCTCGGCGTGCAGCAGGTCGGTCAGCAATTGGAACGGGATCCGGCTGAAATCGACCTGTCCCCCCTGGTAGCGGTTGATGCCCTGCAGCACTCGGATCCGTTCCACCAGGTCGCCCATGGTGAAGCGAACCCCACGTACCTCGCCGGCCATAACGCGCGGCGGCAGAATGAACTGCTGGTACACCCCGGCCAGCACTACGCCAACGATCACCAGGATCAGGACAGCTCCGACGATAATCGCAATCCGTTGCCGGCGGGATTCCAGCCGGCGGCGCGTGCGCGTTGCCTGTACGGCATCGGCGCTGGTAGCGCCCAGCCGACGACTGCGGCCGGCTGCGCTCCTTGACGGACGCCGCCTGGCCGGCTGTTGCGGAGTCTCCTCTGCCTCTTCGGCGCTGCGTTTCCAGGGCAGCGAAAGGTTCAGCATCTGGGGGTGGGCCGATCAGCGACCCGAACGCATGCCGACGTTGATGCTGTGTTCGGGAGCGTAGGGCAGCAGGGCGAGGTAGCGGGCCCGCTTGATCGCCTGGGCCAGAAGCCGCTGGTTCTTCGCCGAGGTGCCGGTCTTCCGCGTGGGTTCGATCTTTCCCTGCTCGGAGATGTACCGCCGCAGCCGATCCACGTCCTTGTAGTCGGGCGTGACGCCCTCAACCGTGAAGGCGCACACTCTGCGACGCGGTCCGTACCGTCGCCCGCCGCGGCCTCCGCCGCGTGGCCCGCCCCTTCCCGGGGGGCGTCCTCCCGGACCACCTGGCCGTCCTCCCGGTCCACCAGGAGGGCCACCCGGCCGTCCCCCTGGTCCACCAGGAGGACCGCCACCTGGTCCGCCGGTGGGAGGACCGCCAGCGCCAGGAGGCCCACTGGCTGGGGCGGATGGGGCCGCGCTGGGGGGCGGAGTTGCGGGTGCGGATTGTGGGGTAGTCATCGCAGGAGATTCCTCCGGTGAGGGGAGTTCAGTTGGTTGCGTCTTTAGAAGGGCAGGTCATCTACGTCCATCGGGTCACCGGCGCCGCTGGCTCCGTAGCCGGCTCCGCGCCGGTCATCGTAGCCGCCACGCTGCTCGCCGTAGCCACCGCTGTCGGCCCTGCCGCCATAACTGGTTTCTTGCTGGCCGCCGTACCCGCCATATCCGCTATCTGGTTGTTCGTCACGACGACCCAAGAACTGCACTTCAGTGACGTTGACGTCCAGAGAAAAACCTGGGGTTCCGTCCCGGCGGTCATACTGACGGGAACGAAGGCGTCCTTCAACATAGACCTGTCGTCCACGGGCGAGGTACTGGTTACAGGTGTCCGCCAAGCGACCAAAAGCAGTGCAGTTGAACCATTCAGTTTCTTCACGCTGTTCGCCTGCTGCCGTAGTGTACCTACGGCTGCTTGCGACGCTGAAATTCGTCATCGGTTGACCT
The DNA here is from genome assembly GCA_965207585.1 of Dehalococcoidia bacterium. Classification (GTDB taxonomy): domain Bacteria; phylum Chloroflexota; class Dehalococcoidia; order Lucifugimonadales; family UBA3495; genus Bin87. Next base: position 2,641,141 of record CBDBMT010000003.1, read on the forward strand.
GAAGGCGAGTACCTCATCTCAGGGTCCCGCCCCAAATGTCCGATTATGATGATCTTGTTCACGGCAACTTACGCCTGTGCGGGCCCATCGGTTTCGGGAGCCGGCTCCGGTGCGGCCGCCGCTTCCGTGGTGGGTTCCGCTGGAGCAGCAGGTTCGGGAGTTGCCGCAGGTTCGGGTGCCGCGGCCGGCTCGGGTGCTGCTACCGCGTCCGCGCTGGCGTTCTCCGCCGCGGGAGCGGGAGCCGCGTCAGCAGATGCCGGCGTGGCCGCTGGCCCGCCAGGAGCAGTTGCTCCCTCTGCCGGAGGAGCCGTCGGCGCTCCCGGAGCGCCAGCGGGCGGAGGACCACCTTGCCGGCGGTCGCCGAAACCACCCTGTCCTTCGGGTATCGGTCCACCGCCGTCTTGGCGTCGGCCTCGTCCGGGCGGAATGTACCGTGACGGCGCAGTCAGCGGTCCTGGCGGCGGCTTGTCGGCCAGCGGTCCGTCGCAATTTAAGATCAGCGAACGGAGCACCTGCTCGTCCAGCCGCAGGTAATTTTCCAACTCCCGGTTGAAGGAGTTGTCCACGGTGAAGGTGCTCAGGTAATACGATCCTTCCAGGAAATTGTAGTTCCCCTTGCGGATCGGATAGGCCAGTCGGCGGGTGCCCCAAGTCTGCTCGGCGGTAATTTCGCCGTCCCGGTTGGAGATGAACGACTTGATCTCGTCCCATTTGGCCGATGCTTCGTCCTGGTTCAGCATCGGGCTCAGAATTGTTACCAGTTCGTAATGACGCAAATTAGAATCTCCTGCATTGATGAAAGCGCAACGGGGATTATAGCATTCGGCGCCTTGAGTGTCAGCACGTGCGCTGCGCCAAACCTCGGAAACCCGGCCCGATCACTCGCTGCCTCTATCGGCGGGACTACCCCGATGCGCTGGGCGTCGATTGCTGCGCGTGACGCCTAATCCAGTGTCAGTAGTCGAAGTACACTGCGCTGACGAGGCCATGCAACTGCCGGCTCAATTCCGCAATCCGGATTAGCAGTTCGGGGTTGTCGTCAGAGTCCGGCCATTCGTACAGCACCAGCGACCTCAACCGGCCCGCCATCCGGCTCGCGGCTGCGCTGGATGCCCGGTCTGGTCCTCCCCCGATCGCTTCATGTTCCTCCGATACGGTATCCAGGGCGCAGCGCATCGAGTTGGGGAGCAGCGGGTCAGTGACCAGCAGGTCGAGCACCTGTTCCGGCCGTATCTCCACGCCGTAGGTGCGCATGTACGCCTCATGAGCATGGAAAACCCGCAGCAGCGTGGTCCAGTCTGACTCGGTGTGCTCGGTAAGTTGATCGTCCTCTTCCAACTGCGCCAGGAGGAGGCTGCTCGCTTGTTGGGACCGCTCGATGAACCTGCCCAACTGCATGAAGTGCCACCCCGCGTCCCGGTACATCGTCGCCGCCGCCACCCCCGTGAAGGTCTCGATGTCCTCCGCCGTTTCCGTGTAGAACCCCTCGGGCGATGCCAGCCAGATATCCAGCATCCTGATCCGCTGCAGTTTCAGGTACGTCAGGTTCAGCGAACGCCACATCTCCGCGCTGATGCAATGTCGCATCTGTCGCGCATTCTCCCGCCCCAACGCGAAGCAACTCCACAACGAGCTGGGATTGGCTCGCTCGAAGGTGAGGTCGTCCGCAAGAGTGAATGAATCCGCCAGAGTGTACTCGTCGCTGATCCGCCGCTGCATCTGGGCTTGTCCCGATGGCGCTTGCGTCTGTTGGAACTGGGGCGCCGCGCCCTCGTGCGACGGTCGCAGTTCCAGGCCGCCACCCGGCGGTTCGCGGTCCAGGCTGCGATAGATGCGACGCCAGCCCGAGTAGATCTCGCCGATGGAACGGTCGACCAGGGCCTCGGTTTGCAAATGCAACAGGCGGCTCAGGTGGTCCGCCCGCTCCAGATAGCGGCCCATCCAGTAAAGTCCCTGCGCGCTTCGAGACAGCAATCCGGCTACTCCTCCAGCACCCAGACGTCCTTGCCGCCGCCCCCCTGGCTGGAATTGACCACCAGGCTGCCCCGTCTCAGCGCGACGCGGCAGAACGCTCCCGGGACTATCCTCGTGATCCCCCCGTGCAGTATGAACGGCCGCAGGTCCACGTGCCGCGGCTCGAACGCGCCGTCGATCAGGCACGGCGACCGCGACAGCGCCAGAGTGGGTTGGGCGATAAAGTCGGCCGGGTTCGCCCGAACCTGCTCCGCGTATTCCGCCCGCTCTTCAGGTGTGGCGTGCGGACCCACCAGCATCCCGTATCCACCCGACTCGCCGACCTTTTTCACTACCAGCTTGTCCAGGTTGTCCAGAGTGTACTCCAGTTCCTGCGGCCGGCGGCAGAGGTAGGTTTCCACGTTCTGCAGCAGGGGTTCCTCGCCCAGGTAGTACCGGATCAGGTCGGGTACGTACGCGTAGACGCTCTTGTCGTCGGCAACCCCCGTGCCGGGCGCGTTGGCCAGCGCCACGTTGCCCCGCAGGTAAGCATCCATCAGACCCGGAACGCCCAGGACCGAATCGGGCCGGAAGACTGTAGGGTCAATAAAATCGTCATCGACCCGTCGGTAGATCACATCCACCCTCTGCAGTCCCGTTGTCGTCCTCATGCAGACGAAACCGTCGTCGACCATCAGGTCGCGGCCCTCAACCAGCTCCGCCCCCAATTCTCCGGCCAGGAACATGTGCTCGTAGAAGGCGGAGTTGTATACCCCCGGCGTTAGCAGGGCGATGGTCGGGTTGGTTTGTCCTCCGGGCGCCAGTTCCCGCAGGGTGTCCAGCAGCAGCCGGCCGTAGTTCTCCACCTCCAGCACCCGGGAAGCGCGATACAGCCGGCGCAAGCTCGCCTTCACCGCTTTCCGGTTGGCGATCATGTAGGATACGCCCGAAGGCACCCGCAGGTTGTCCTCCAGGACCCGGAAGCCGTCGTTGGTGCGCACTACGTCGGTGCCGCAGATCGCCACCCAGGTGCTCTGCGGTGGAGTGAAACCCCGCATCTCCAGCCGGTACTGCGGGCAACCCAGCACCATGTCCTCCGGGATCACCCCGTCCCGGGTCACCCGCGACTCGCCGTACACGTCCTGCAAAAACAGGTTCAGCGCCTTGAGACGCTGGGTCAGGCCGGCTTCCAGTTCGCGCCATTCCGCTTCAGGCAGCAGCCGCGGCACGCAGTCGATGGGGATGATGCGCTCGTCGGCCTCATCGTCCCCATACACGGTGAAGGTGATCCCCTCGTTGGAGAATGAACGGGTCACCCTTTCCTGGATGGCGGTCAACTCTTCGGGTGACAGGTCGGTGAGCGTCTCCCGAAGCGCCTTCCAGTCGTCCCTAGTCCGCCCGTCGGCGTGAAACATCTCATCAAAGATGTCCCCGTCGATGCTGTAATTCTGGAACCGGTCTGCCGTGGTCACGCGCGCCTCTGGTCTGCTCGTTTGCCTGGTCCTGGTTCGGCGGCCCGAATCGTTCGGACTTTTCTTCAGGTTAGCAGACTAGCAAATCGCCGCATACCGGCACAACCCAATATCGATCTCACGTGTACCCGGTTTGCGGCGGCCCGTGGGGTTCACGCCGCCGCCAGCGCCGGTATCACGTGGTTTCCGAAGGCTTGCACCTCGGCTTCCGGCGGAGCGAAGGTCAGGCACGGCATCAGGTACAGCTGGTTGACACCATGTTGCGCCATTTCCTGGATCCGCGCGGTGCAGTAGTCCGGCGTTCCGATCAGCCCCAGGGCGTCGCACAACTGACCGTTTACCTCATCGTCCACGAACTGGGTCAACTCGATGGCTTCTTCCCAGTTCGGCGCGTGGCCCAGATCGGGATAAACGTCGCGCACCGCCTGCGGAACCTCGTAGTCCGGGATGTCCAGCCCGGAGTAGGGTAGCCAGTTGGGGCCGCCCCATAACAGCGCCCAATGCACTGCCACCGGGCGCGCCAGGCGACGAGCCTCTTCGGTGGAATCCGCGACGCACGTGCGCACGGCGAACATGACGTCCAGGTCGTCCAATGTCCGGCCGCTGCGTTTCGCTCCGGTTTCCAGGTGCTCCATCGCTCTTTCGACAATGCCCGGCGTGTACCCCACCAGCACCAGCGCGCCGTCGGCCACCTCCCCGGCCAGTTCCAGGGAGCGCGGACCCGACGCCGCCATCAGGACGGGCACCCCGTGCCCGCCGTCGCTGCCCGCGAAGTCGAGGCGATTGGTCATGCCCTCGTATTCCACCGACTCCCCGGCCAGCAGCGCTTTCACTTCCATGATGCAGCGGCGCATTTGACGCAGGGTTGCCGGCCGACGCCCGATGGTGCTGGCCGAAGTGTACCCGGTTCCGATGATGAACTTGGTCCTGCCCGGAGCGATCTCCGCCACCGTCTGCGCTGCTCCCGCCAGCACCGACGGGATGCGCCCGAAGGGGTTTGTAACCGCCGGAAACAGCCGCAGCGTGCTGGTGGCGTTGGCGGCCATGCCCATGGTGACGAAGGTATCCCGGCATATCATCTGGCTGTCCAGGATTCCCGCTCCGTCAAAGCCCGCACCCTCTATCTGTTGGATCATACGCAACAATTCCGGCATCGGCGATGTGCCGGGGACGCGCATCGAAATCTTGATGGGCTCTGCCATAACGGGCTCCCTCCGTCCGAAATAGGATCGTTCAACTCGGTCGCGGTAGTATAGCAGCGCGAACGGCTGCACCTGCTCGAACCTCAATGGAGTTCGCGAGCCGCATCGCGCACTCCAGGCCACGGGGAGGCTATTAGGTTGCCACTGCGGGGCCGACACCATTAAACTGGCGCCACTTGAACCCCGGAGGGAACATTAAATGGTCGCTGTCCGTTACGCTTTGGAAGACTTCGTTCATGATATGGAGGATCTTCTCGGTTCCCAGCCAACCGATGAGCGGATTTTCGACAAGGGCTCAGCCTGCCTGTCACGTCTCATCGCCAACCCCGACGCCATCCCCGAACGTTTCCGCCTGCCGGTCGGCTCGGGAAGCCGCTCCAATCACGGCTCGTGGCTGCTCCACCACAGCCCCGAAAGCGGCCTTTTGGTAACCGCAGTCGTGTGGGGCCCCGGCGACCACGCTGCTCCGCATGACCACCGGACCTGGGGCATGATCGGAGTGATGGACAACGCCCTCACCGAAACCCGCTTCCGGCGCGTCGACGACCGCCAGCGCGAAGACTGGGCCCAGCTGGAGCGTGACCGTTCCGCCGTGGTCAAGCCGGGCGAAATCAGCCTGCTGATCCCCGAGGTTGACGAGATTCACCAGATGGACAACTTCACCGACCGGCCCACCGTCGAGATCCACGTCTACGGCCAGGATCTGCGCGGCCTGGAGCGTGTCCGTTACAACCTGGAAACCGGCGCGATCCGGCAGATGATGACGGAAAAGTACGACAACTGCTGACACCGGCCGTTGCGCCGGGCGCGCCCGCGCGCCCGGCGTGTATAATTAGCTCATAGCATTTCGATACCATCGGCCCGACAAATTGTCCGCCGGTCCCAATCATAGCGATACACCGCCGTTTCCTGGCTGCTTGCGGCGCATCGATAGAATGCGCAGGCGTAAAAATAACTCGCGCCGGCGCCCGCTTTCTTTTGGTCGCCGATCGATCAACCCCGATGGGAATTACATGGACCTCGATCACGGAGATGCGCTGATGGCTAAATCGTTTGCTCCCGAGCAGCTCAACGAGCTGTTCAACGACACTACTCCCTTTGCCCTGATCGACGTGCGTGAGCCAGGCGAGTACAACTCCAGCCACATCCCGGGAAGCAGCCTGATGCCCCGGCGCAGGTTGGAGTTCGACCTCCACGACGCCGTACCCCACGCGGGCACGTTGATAGTGCTCTGTGACGATGATGGGCGCCGAGTTTCCCAGGCGGTGGCAACCGTCGAGGCCATGGGATTTTCCAACGTCGTCTGGCTGGAAGGCGGCATCAACCGCTGGATGAGTTTGGACTATCCCACCGAATGGGGCGTCAACGTCCCCAGCAAGGACTTCGGCGAAAAGGTCGAAGTCGTCCACCACGTGCCGGAAATCGATGCCATCGAACTGCGCGCCCGCATGGACCGTGGCGAGAAAATGGTAATCCTCGACACCCGTACTCCCGAGGAATACCGCCGCTTCTGCATACCCGGCGGACGCAGCGTTCCCGGCGGAGAGCTGGCCCTCCGCATCACCGATATCACGGCTGACCTCGATCCGGATACCACCGTGGTGGTGAATTGCGCCGGGCGCACCCGCAGTATCATCGGGACCCGGGTTCTGCAACGCATGGGTCTGGACCGTGATGTCGTCGGCCTCAAGAACGGCACCTCCGGCTGGGTGCTGGCCGGCTACGATCTGGAGTCCGGCGCCACCCGTGACCGGCTCCCCAACGTTTCTGAGGAAGGCCGGGCCGCGGCGGAAGCCTACGCCGATAGGTGCGCCGCGGAAGACGGCGTGCGTTTCCTGGACGTCGCCGGTCTCGACGCCATGGCCGACCGCAGCGTGACCGAAAGCGTTTATTTCATCGACGTTCGCACTTCCGAGGAATATGACCGCGGCCGCATCCCGGGCTTCCGCTGGTTCCCCGGCGGACAGTGCGTCCAGCGCAGCGACGACGTGGCAGTGGTGAAGAACGCTCCCATAGTGTTCTGCTGCGATGGCAGGGCACGGGCCGCCCTCACTGCTTCCTGGTACCGGCAGTTGGGGCATGAAGAAGTCTATGCCGTCGATGGCGGCACCGGAGCCTGGGTAGCTGACCATCGTCCCTTGGAGTCGGGCATGAGCATCGCCGCCTTGAATGACGGCTCTATCTCCGGCGAAACCGAGTCGGAACTGTTGGTGGAGGCTCGCCGCACGGTGCCCACCGTTTCGGCCAGGGCCCTCGACCAGAACCGGCCCGACGTGATCATCTTCGTCGACACCAGCCAGGAATTCGCCCGCGCTCACGTGCCCGGGTCCCGCTGGGTCCCGCGCGGATGGTTGGAATGGCAGATCACCGACCACGTCGGGTCCAACGATGCCAGCATCGTGGTTACCTGCGTCGATGGCCGTCAGTCCCTGCTGGCGGCGACGACGCTTCGCCAGATCGGCTATTCCAACGCTCGTGCCCTGGCCGGCGGAATCACTTCGTGGCAAGCGGCCCGCCTGCCCGTCGAGGAGGGTTTGGCCGGGGTGATGCGTACCCCATCTGACGTCGTCTTCAGCGGCCCGGACCGCACCTACGCCGACATGCAGAACTACCTGCGCTGGGAGACCGCGCTGGGCGAGAAATACGCCTCAAGCTAGTCGCCAGGTTTCCGGTCTCCGGAACTGATTGCCGGCTGACCCGGGGGTAAGAGCAGCGACCAGCGGCCTGGTTAGCCTGATGTGTCGACCAGGTCGCTTTCTTCTGGGTTCGGTTCTATTCGCAACGTCTGCACGATCCGGTTGTATGCCGCTTCCGACTCGTGCGTTCGACCAACGTGACCCGTGGCTGCATCCTCGGCGCGTCGCCGGTCGTCGAATATGTCGTACCAATCGCACTCGGCGCAGTCCACGCGCCACTCCGTTCGCCCCGTGGGGATCTGCTCCGTAATCTCGACGATGATGTGCAGCGTGGTCACTGGAACCTCCTGGCGTTCCTGCGGGGCGCGACTACTCGCGATTGTTCATGCGGCTGACACCGGTGTCAAATCCTCGCGCGAACCCGTCCGCACTTGTCGCCGCGCCGTCGGCATGGGAAACTGGCACATCGCCGGCCTCGGGCTGGCCATCCAACCCTGGAGATGCACGACGAATGACTACCCAGCAGAATGCCCCGGAAAATCAGGCCGGCGATGCCGCCCGGCCCGACTTTTTGCAAATGGACGGCACCCAGTCTTCTGACGCCGGCGACAACACCGACTCCTGGTACGGTTGGCCTCACAAGAAGGTCGAACCCGTTACCCTGCTCCGTCCCGACGGCAAGACCGAGCGCGTCCGTACCCCGGTCATGGACCTGGAGGGCCTCATCACCCCCACGGAGCTGCACTACGTCGTCCAGCATTTCGGCGTGCCTGATACCGTGGCAATCCGCGATTGGTCCCTCTCTGTCGACGGCGAGGTCAAAAAGCCCCTGCGCCTGAACTACGACGACGTTCGCCGTTTCCCGTCCCGTTCGGTTCGCACCGTGATGGAGTGCTCCGGCAGCGACGCCACCTACTTCGAGTATTTCAAAGGCGAGGGGCCTCGCCCTTCGCGCACCCAGGAGCGGATGATTCTGTCCGGCAGCGAGTGGACCGGCGTCCCCCTGGCGGCCATCCTCAACGAGGCCGGCCTCACCGGTCGCGCCACCCACATCCGCGCCGAGGGCTGGGATGAGGGTGTCCCCGCCACCGCCGACGAGGGAACCGAGCCGTTCTTCTACGACAAGGGCCTTCCCCTCCAGAAAGCGCTCCATCCTGACACCATCCTCGCCTACGCGCAGAACGGCCAGGTGCTGGAGCACCTGCACGGCGCTCCCATCCGCCTCCTCGTGCCCGGCTGGTCCGGCAACTGGTCGGTCAAGTGGCTGCGCCGCCTGGAGGTCCTGGATCACGAGCCCGATTGCTGGTACCACTACAACTTCTACTACTACGGCGATTCGCCGGACGATCCCAACAAGGAACTGATCACCACCATCGGCGTGAAGTCGCTCGTATCCCAGCCCAACGACGACACTTCCACCCTGCCCGCCGGCCAGCACGTCGTGCGCGGTTACGCCTGGAGCGGCGGCGGCGCCATCACGCAGGTCGACGTCAGCGTCGACGGCGGCAAGTCCTGGCAGCCGGCCCGCTTGGAGGAACCGGCGGAACGCTGGATGTGGCGCCGGTGGTCCTGGGTCTGGGACGCCGCGCCGGGGCAGTACACCGTCATGTCCCGCGCCACCGACAGCGTCGGCAACATCCAGTCCCACGAGCCGCGCTACAACAACATGCGCAAGAACTTCAGCGCCATTGTCGGGTACGACATAACGGTCGAGTAGACGGCGTGACCACTACCGCCAAACCTGTTCGCCGAACCGACGCGGCATCCGGGACGGGATTGCCGCTGTCGGCTCCCCTGCGCCTCAATCTGTCGGCGCTGGGCATCGACCCGCGCGCGCCGGATTTCGCCGAGCGGTTCTTCCGCATGGCTTGCGACAACGAGCCCTACGAGTTTGAATACACCGCTCAGGGAGTATTGATCGTTATGCCGCCAGCCGGTTGGGAGAGCAACATTGGGGAAAACCAGACCAACGCCCCGCTGGTAATGTGGCAAAACGAAAACGATGGCTACGCCTCTTCGCAGGATGTACTGTACCAACTGCCCAGCGGCGCCATGTACATGCCTGACGCGGCTTGGATCACCCAGGAAAGGTTCGACGCCCTGCGCTCCGAGGAGTACCGGAGCACCATACCCGGCGCTCCGGATTTCGTTGCCGAGGTCCGCTCCCGCACCGACAGCGTCAACGCCGGTTTGGCCAAAATGCAGGAATGGATGGACGGCGGCGCCCGCCTGGGCTGGTACATCGACCCCTACGGCCGCCGCGTGTACGTGTATCGCGCCGGTCGGGAGGTTGAGGTCCTGGAAGACCCCGAAACCCTGTCCGGCGAAGGCGTTCTGTCCGGTTTTGTGTTTGAAGTGAAGAGGCTCGTGTTCGACCGCTACGCCGAACTGACGGGCCACGGAGAGTAACAGCATGACCACCCTCGCCTCCATACTGGAACAGGCGCCCACCGTGGCCGCGGAGTGGGCCGAGGAACGAGCCGACCGCCAGCAGCGCACCAAGGCCGACCCCGCCGACTACGCGCGCCTGGCCGAGATCGGCGTGCCGCTCATGGCGGTGCCCACCGATCTCGGAGGCACCTGGGAAAGCATCGAGCAGTCCGCCCGGCCCATCTGCTCCATGCTGCGCAAGCTGGCCGTCGGCGACCCGTCAATCACCCTGGCCAGCGCCATGCACCACCTGGTGTTGGCGTCCTGGCGACTGCCCACCGTCCCCGAGCCGTTCACGGCGGGATGGATCAAGCAGCGCAACGCGGTCTTCGACAGCGTTCACAGCGGTTGCTGGTGGGGCACCATCGTCAGCGAGCCCGGCTCCGGCGGCGACACTTCCCGCACCGCCAGCGTTTGCGAGCCCGATGGCGAAAGCGACTTCGGCTATCGCATCTCCGGCCAGAAGCATTTCGGCAGCGGCTCCGGTCTCACCTCTTTCATGACCACCCGCGCCCTGGCCGCCGGCGAAACCGCCCCCGACCTGTTCTTCATGGAGGTGCGCAACCATCCCTGGGACGGCTCCACCGGCCTGAAACTCACCGCCGAATGGCGCGGCCACGGCATGAAGTCCACCAACAGCCACGCCTTCGAATTCTCCCAATTTCCCGCTACCCGCGTCGCCTGGCCCAACCACCAGGCCGAACTCATGGGGGCCAACGGCGGTCTGGGCGCGGCCGCGTTCACGTCGGTGATCGTGGGCGTGGTCGACGCGGCTATGGACCACGTCCGTCCCCGGATCAAGAACGGCATGGCGTCCGACCCCGGCCTGCGCGCGTTTCAGCAGGTCGAATGGGCCCACGCCGAGCAGGAAGCGTGGCTCATCGGCCAGGCGTGGGAAGGCGCCATCCGTTGCCTGGAAACCAACACCGGTCGCCGCGAACTCTTACTCGCAAAGGAAAGCGTGGCCCGTCTCGCCGAGGACTGCCTGGGACGCCTCTGCAAGCTGTCCGGCGGCAGCGCCTATACCCGCTACTCCCCGTTGTCGGTCTGGTACGACGACGTGCGCGCCCTGGGCTACCTGCGCCCGCCGTGGGCCCTGGCCTGGGACCAGGTTTTCCAGCAGAGCCTGGCCGAATAGCTCCGCGAATCCCCGGCACTGTTGACAGGATACGGCAATGCCAAACACCCTGTTCAGCCAGTCCTACCTGGAAGCCGGCCTGCGGGACACGGAAGAGTACCGGCAGATAAGTCCCCCAATCCTTTCCCATTTCGGCCAGGATTTACGAGCTCCGCATAGCGCTTTCACCAGGGCTTATCAAGCCTCCAACGAGGCGCAGATTGAAGACGCGCTGATCCGTCCTGTGCTCAACGCTCTGGGCTGGACCTATCTGCCCCAGCAGCCCATTCCCGTCAGCGGGCGAACCCCTGACTACATGCTGTTCGCGGATGATGACGACCGGGCCGCCTTCACCGGCGGGGGCGACATTTCCCGATATCCGCTGGCGCCCGCCGAAGCAAAAGCCTGGGGAACCGATCTTGACCAGCGTGCCGGCGCGCTCAGCCCCAGCGCGCAGATACAGGATTACCTGCGGCAGTTCTGGCAGTCCACCTCGGGTCGCGTGAAGTGGGGCATCCTGACCAACGGGGAAACCTGGCGACTGTACCGGGCCACCGGAACCGGGCCGGACGGGAAGTTCCACCAAACCCAGGACGCCTGGTTCGAACTCAAACTCGGCGAGTGCGTCAGCGACGCCGGCAAGGAGCAGCGCCGCCTCTTCCTGCTTTTCTTCCACCGGGACGCTTTTCGCGTGGGCGACGACGGCTTTTGCTTCCTCGACCGGGCCCTGGCCGGGGCCGCCGACTACGTTCAGACGGTGGTGAACACGCTCACGGATGCCGTGTTCGAGGTAGTTTATCCGCAACTCATCGAGGCGTTCTACCAGGCCGCTCCGGACGCAGACCCCGATGCGATACAGGAAGCGTCCCTGACGCTGCTGTATCGCCTGCTGTTCCTGATGTACGCCGAAGACCGCCGGCTGCTGCCCGTCGGAAACGAGCGTTACGACCAGGTCAGTCTGCGTACCCTGCGCCGGACGATGCTGGACCGATCGGCCGCAAACGAGCCTTTCACCTCCCGCGTTCCCGTCTATTGGCTGCAATTGCAGGAACTCTTTGAGTGGATTGACGACGGCCAGGCCGACATACCGCTGCCCGCGTACAACGGTGGCCTGTTCAATCGCCACCGCCCGGAACTGCTGACCCGGGTGCAGTTGTCCGACGCCCGCTTGACCAGCATCATCAACAGCCTGGGCGCAGCGGTGGTCAACGGCTCCGCCGAACAAGTGCTGGTCAACTTCCGTGACCTGGCCGTGGAGCAGTTGGGTACGCTGTACGAACGCCTGTTGGAGCGTCGCCCGGTGATACGGGACGGTCAGGTTTCGGCCCAGCTCCAGCCCTACGCCCGCAAGGACTCCGGCAGCTACTACACTCCGCCCGAACTGGTGCGGCTCATCGTGGAGCAGACCCTGGGGCCACTGGTGGCGGAACGCGAGGAGCGGTTCCGCCAGCTGGCGGTGTCGCTGACCTCGGACACGCGGGATTGCGAGGCCCGCCGCCGGGAACTGATGGCGGCCGACCCGGCCGAGTCCGTCCTGCAACTCAAAACGCTGGACCCGGCCATGGGCAGCGGTCACTTCCTGGTGGATGCCCTGAACTATCTGACCGGCGAGATTGACCGGCTGGCCGGCCTGGGCGCTGAGGTTGCCACCTGGCTGCCTGATGACGACCCCTACCTATCCCCGCTGGAAACCCGCATCGCCGGTATCAGAAAGGAGATTCAACGGCAGGCCGCCGCCGGCGGATGGGACGTCAGCGCGGAAGGCCTGTCCGACCGTGCCATCATCCGCCGCATGGTATTGAAACGCTGCATCTACGGCGTTGACCTCAACCCGCTGGCGGTGGAACTGGCCAAGATGTCCCTGTGGCTGCACAGTTTCACCGTGGGCGCGCCCCTGTCCTTCCTGGACCACCACCTGCGCTGCGGCGACGCGCTGGTGGGCGGCTGGCTGGCGCAGACCGGCGAGGACATTCGGGAGGCCGGCGGCGGGTTCGCCAACTATGTTTTTGCCAGCGTGACCGCCGCCGCCGCGGGCATCCGCGCCATTGAGCAGCTGGACGATGCCGACATTGCCGAGGTCAAAGAGTCGGAGGAACTGTTCCGCAGTATGCAGGAAACCGCAGCCCCGGTGCGCCGGATGCTGGACTTCTTCACCGGCCTGCGCTGGCTGGCCGCCGGCAACAGCAGCCGCCCGCTGGCGCTGCGCCAACCCCGGCAGCTGCGCCGGCAGATCGGCGACGACCATGCCGCCGCTGTCGAGTGGTGGCTGGGGCAGGATTACGACATCCAGCTGCGCCTGCTGCAACACGGCCCCGACGCCATTTCCGACGACCGGCGGGAGACTGCCGACTTCGATTTCGCCGGGTTCGCCCGGTTCATCGCCCTCTGGCGAGTCATAGATGAACTGGCGGCAGAGCGGCGCCTGCTTCACTGGGAGCTGGCCTTCCCCGGCGTGTTCGACGGCTGGAACCCGCGCCAGGGCGGCTTCGACGCCGTAATCGGTAACCCCCCGTGGGAAGTAGTGAAATTGCAGGAAGTAGAGTGGTTCGCCCCCGAAACCCGCCGCCCCGATATCGCATTGGCTAGGCCGGGGAGCCGACGCAAGGAGATGATAGCCCAACTGGCAACGGAGGACACTGCGCTATTTGAAGAATATGCTGTTGCTCTCTCCCAAGCGGACACCATGCTCCAGTACGGCCGGGCCAGTGGCGACTACCCACTACTGGGAGGCGGCGACACCAACCTCTACCGCCTTTTCGTCGAGCGCGCCACGAAATTGACGGATCAGAACGGCATTATGGTACTGCTCACCCCCTCGGGCATCTACGCTGACCAGTCCGCCGCCAGGTTCTTCGGCCGGGTGGCTGGCGAAAAGCGCCTGCTGGCCCTGTATGACTTTGAAAACCGGCGCGGATCGAATGCCGGCCAGTTCTTCCCCGACGTGGACAGCCGCTTCAAGTTCTGCGCCATGCCAATAGGGGGAGCTAACCGCACTGCCGACGAGCTGCCGGCCGGTTTTCTCCTCCACGACCCGCCAGCAGGAACCGAACCGGAACGGCTCATCACCCTGCAACCGTCAGACTTCGCCTTGGTCAATCCGAATACCGGCACCGCGCCCATATTCCTCACCAAGCGGGATGCTGACACTGTGCTGGACATCTACCGTAACCACCCGGTCTTTGACGCCGAGAATAAAAATTTTGAAAACCTAACCGCTGTCGTTCGTCATGTCGCTCTGGCGCACATGACGAACGACAGCGGGCACTTCTGGACTCGTCAGCAACTCGAAGAACACGGAGCATACCCTGCCGCATTAGGTCGCTGGCGTAAGGGTGGTGACGAATGGCTACCGCTATTTCAGGCTCGGATGATTCATCATTACGATCATCGGTTTAACTCCATCGAAATCAATCCAAATAACGTGCATAATCCTTACGTTAACGTCGCCGTAACTAGTGATCAGCATCGTGATCCAACGTTTTATGCAGACCACCCATACTGGGTCGCCTCAAGTTTTGTAAGCAACAAATTTGTTGACTGCCCGGGATATGCTTTGGGATTTCGGGATATTGCGAGAACCACCGATGAAAGAACTATGACGGCTACTGTGGTCCCTTGGGGCGGCTATGGGCACACTTTACCGATACTGATTTGCAATGGCCCTGAGAATGTCAATGCCTTCGCACGAGCGGTTCCATTTTGGGCGGCTAACTTCTGCTCGTTCGCCTTCGACTTCCTTGCCCGCAGCAAAATGCAGGGTACTCATATGAGCCTGTACATTCTCGAGCAGCTCCCCGTCATCACCCGCGCCGCCTACGACCAGCCCATCGGCGACACCACCGCCGCTGACGTGGTGCGCGATCACGTCCTCCGCCTCTGCTACACCGCATGGGATTTGCAGCCCTTCGCCCTGGCCCAGGGCTATGAGGGCGAACCCTTCGGCTGGGACGTGGAGCAGCGCCGCCACCTGCGCGCCCGCCTGGACGCCCTGTACTTCATCCTCTACGGCCTGGACCGGGATGACGCCGCCTACGTCATGGACTCCTTCCCCATCACCCACCGCAACGACGAGCGGGAGCACGGCCGCTATCTCACCAAAGAACTGATCCTGGCCTACATGAGCGCGTTAGCCGCCGGCGACGCGGAGACGGTGGTGGCCATTGCTGGATAGAAGCCCCACACCACCATTCTCAGATTACCGTTCGCGCTCTTCCGTATTGAGAAGGTCGGCCAGGACGGCGGTGGGCAACCTCGGAACCCGGCGAAAGTCGGCGTCATTGGTGACGAAAAGCGCGCAGTTGGCTGCGATGGCGGTCGCAGCGTGGAGAGCATCGGGAAGTTTCAAACCGGTTTCGGCCCGCAGCCGGGCGGCGCCTTCCCATATTTCGCGCGTGGCTGGGATCAGGGTGACTTCCTGGGCATTGAACAGTGATCGAAGCAGCGTCTCAACCACCTCGTCTCCCTCTCGTAACGGTTTGACCAAGTTCTCTGCGACAATGATCTCGCTGCTGATGATCTCAAACCTCGCGTCCCTCGCCTCGCGCCAGACGGGCTCCAGCAATGCGCGGAACGGTTCAATCCGTTCCACGCTGTAAATGAAACAATTGGTGTCCAGATACACCGGTCCTTGGGCCGCCAGCGTCAGCGGTCCCACGATGCCCGCTCGCCCTTGATGTAGTCATCAACTTCCTCTGCGGTATTGAACAGCCTTTGTCCTGGACACTCGGCCAGAATGTCCACGGCAGACCGCCGCAGGACCGAAGCGGACGGCACTACGATGACGTCCACCCTTTGGCCGGCCTCCAACTCCGGGCTGGCAATTTCCACCCTGCCGCCGGGGAGCACCGTGGCAGCAAGGCGCAAGGCTTTCTGCATAATTAAATCTCCTGACGCTGCGTACGATGATTATACCGGCAGTCGCATCATCACCGTCATACCGGCACAATCGGCTCAATCCGGTAAATCCATAAATGCCGGCAATCTTGATTCTGACGGTACCCCGGCGCGAGGTGGCTCCGTATGAGGGTGCAGGGCTTTTTCAAAATCGCTGCGGTAACCTTCGCACTAGCCAATCGTCATTCCTGCGAAAGCAGGAATCCAGGAGGTCGCTGTCTTCTGAATGTTCTAGATTCCGGCTTTCGCCGGAATGACGGATTAACTTTGGAAAGGCCCTGATGACGGTAGTGGCGGTATAGCGGCATCGCGCGTCGAGGAGTAAAATGGCCCTCTATGGTCGGCTACGCCAGGCGCAACTTCGCCGTATTGACCACCGTCGGCGCGATGGTGGTGACCATCATGCTGATCATCTTCTTCGGCGCTTGGGCGGTTGCGTCCGCCGGCGACGCCGACCTCTCCAGCCTTGCCAACAGCGCCGCCTCCGGATTTGCCGGAAATTCCTACCAGTCCCAATCTGTTCCCGGCGCCGTCGATCCCGATGCCGTGCCGCGCCTGGCCTCCGCCACTCCCGCATCCGATACCTGGTGGGGCAAGGCTTTGCTCGGCGCCTGCCCCCTGCATTGAGTAGCTGCCAATCTCTCGGCACAGGAGTCCCTTCGCAAATGGCCACACTTAACGGGGTCCGCCGATCTTCCGGCGGCTTTCACTACGCCTGGGTGATCATCGCGATCCTGTCCATCGTCCAGATCTTCGGACAGTCCATTTCGATGTCGGCCGGCATCATGGTGCCCGAGCTCCGTATGCCACTGGACGAGGGAGGCCGTTTCGGATGGTCGCCGGCGATAATCGGTTTCGCGCTGGCCGGTTACTACCTGGTGGGTTCGCTCACCTCTCCCTTCAGCGGGCGGTTCGGCGACATCCTGGGCGCCAGAAAGCTGCTGATGGCGGGAGGAGTCCTGTTCGGCGTGAGCATGATCCTGATCGGGTTCATCACCCAGGTTTGGCAGTTCTTCATCGTTTACAGCGTCATGCTCGCGCTGACCTCGTCGATTGCCATGGTGCCGCTGATGGCCGCGGTCAACCCCTGGTTCAAGCGACGCCTCGGATTGGGCATCGGCCTGATGTGGGCCGCCGGCGGTGTTGGAGCGGCGGCCCTGGCTCCGGTCTACTCGCTGCTGCTGGTCAACTTCGGCTGGACCGAAACCTTCGTGATCATCGGGCTGGTCGGCGGCGGCCTCACCCTGGGCCTGATGCCGTTCTTCCGCAATCAACCGTCGGAAAAGGGACTTTTGGCTTACGGGGCCGCGGCCACAGACCCGCCCCCGGTCAGGTTCAGCGCCGAAGCCTCCAAGCTGCGACTCAAGGTGTTCCAGCGCCAGATGAAGCACACCCGGGCCTTTTGGAACCTGCCCGTCATTCACGGCATGGGTTGCGCCGGGCACGGCATCGTCCTGATTTTCGTGGTTGACTTCGCGGTCAACCGCGGCATCGAGTTCACCACCGCCGCGGTCATACTGACCCTCATCAACGTATTCAGCATCGCCGGCCGCTTCCTGGTTCCGATCATCACTGAGCGCATCGGCGGCAAGCTGATCATGTCGGCGGCGTTGGGCATCCAGGCCGGTTCCGTGGCCATCCTCCTGTTCGCGGGCGATGTCTGGGCGTTTTACCTCTTCGCCTGCGTCTTCGGGCTGGGCTTCGGCGGTGAGATGTCGGCGTACCCGGTGGTCAACCGGCAGTACTTCGGCACAGGGCCGGTGGCCACGGTGTATGGCTTCCAGATCTCCGGCGCGATGATGGGACACTTCATCTCCACGCTGGTCGCCGGTGTCATCATCCAGTTCATCGGCTACATTCCGGCCTTCATCCTGTCCATGGCTTTCAGCGGCTTCGGCGTTGTCATCATCATGACCCTGGAAACCACCAAACGACAGCTGATCCCGGATTGGGAGGATCAGTTGCCGCCTGAGGCACGCACGCCATCCACGAATGCGGCGCCCGCGATAATTCCGCCAGCCGCCGCTGCCACCGGCGTAGCTTTCGGCAGCGCCGGCGGCGATGGCAACTAGGGCGTCTCGGAAAATGCCGTCATTCCGGCGAGAGCCGGAATCCAGTTGCGTATGACCACGGATCTGGCCTTCCTGTGCGACTCCGCCCTTGAGGATCGGGGCAAGCTGCACGCTTTGGGCGTCGGCATCGACGGCGTGTCCGGCGGCTCTCTGCCCATGACCCATCCCCGGTTCGTGGTGGTCTGCGTCATGCGCTATTCCGTTGTGGAAGCTGGGGACAAGCGCATGGTGATCCGCCTGCTGACGCCGGACGCCCGGGATGCCGTCCCGCCCATCGAGCGGGACATCACGCTCCCCGTGCGCGACGGCGTGGTGGACGCCACCGCCCGGATCATCGCCGAGGTCAACGGGGTCACTTTCAATCAGGGCGGACCCCACGCATTCCACGTTGCAATAGACGGGACGGAAGTGGCCCGACTGCCCATCAGCGTCAGCGTGCGGGGTTCCTGATCCCGGGCTCTTTTGGGCGGTTTTCAGGTGTCCGTTCCTCAAATACTCTTGGCCACGGGCAACCGCGATAAGCAGCGTATGCTAGCTTGGCTCCTGGAGGACATGCGGGTTTGCGCCGTCTCACCAGCGGATGTCGATGTGCGTGCCGATCCCGACGAGAGTGGCGACACCCACGAGGCCATCGCGCGCACCAAGGCCGAGGAGTGGTCGCGGGTCGCCGGAATGCCTGCCATCGCCAGCGACGGCGGCCTCGTTGTCCCCGTTCTAGGGGCAAATTGGGAGAGCCGGCACACCCACCGCTTCGCCGGCCCGGCGGCCGATGACGCCGAACGCCAGCGCCGCCTCCTGCGCCTGATGGAACCCTTCTCCGGCGAACAGCGCAACGCCGCCTTCGTAGAAGCCCTGGCCATTGCCGATGGCGGCCAAACCGTGGTGTCCTGGCAGGTGTCCGGCGCCACCGGGCGCATCGTGGATAGCCTGGCCGACCGGGGCGGAGACACTGACGGCGACGGCTTCTGGGTCTTTCCGCTGTGGTACTTCCCCCAGTTTGGCCGCACTTATGACCGCCTGACGGAAACCGAACTCGCCAGCCTGGGCGATCACTGGGAGGCGCTGCGCGCTCATGTCCGCGAATTCATCCCCGCCTGGTTGGCCGGCTTCTCCGCTTCTCCAAATCGGCTACAATAATCCTGCTGAAACCCGCCGCCCACGGAGACACTCTTGACCGCCCTGCACGCCGAGAACGAATCAACTGCCCCCGCCTCAGTGGAAGACGTGCAGGGTATCCTGCGCGATCAGGCTTACATAACCGACCGGGGGTTGGCTATCGCCATCTACCTCGCGTTGAAGCTGCGCCGTCCGCTGTTCCTGGAGGGCGAGGCCGGCGTCGGCAAGACCGAAATCGCCCGCGCTCTGGCTGCCGGACTCGGCACCGATCTGATCCGGCTACAGTGCTACGAGGGTCTCGACATCAACCACGCGGTCTACGAGTGGAACCACACCCGCCAACTCCTGGAGATCCGTTTGATGGAGGCCAGGCGCGAGGCCGGCAATGGTGACGCCGCCGTCGACCTGTTCAGCCCGCAGTTTCTGATCAAGCGCCCCCTTTTGGAGGCCATCGACGAGGGCCGGGACCGCGCCCCGGTGCTCCTCATCGACGAGCTCGACCGGGCCGACGAGGAGTTTGAAGGGTTCCTCCTGGAGCTCCTCGCCGACTACCAGATCACCATACCCGAACTGGGCACTTTTCACGCCGCCTACCCGCCCGTCGTCGTCATCACCTCCAACCGCACCCGCGAGGTCCACGACGCCCTGAAGCGTCGCTGCCTCTATTACTGGGTAGACTACCCCGACTACCAGAAGGAACTCCAGATCGTAAACGCGCGCCTCCCCGACGCCCCCCGCCAACTCGCCCAGCAGGTCACCGGGTTCATCCAGGAGCTGCGCGAAACCGAGCTCTTCAAGATTCCCGGTGTCTCCGAGACCCTGGACTGGACATCCGCGCTGATGGCCTTGAACATGCGTGAGCTGGAACCGGAGGTCATAGACGACACCCTCGGCATCATGCTCAAGTACCAGGACGACATCGAAGCCGTGCGTGGTGAGCCGGCCCGCGCCCTTCTGGAGCGCTCCCGTAACCGTGGCCCCCGGCGCGGCGGCCGGCGAGGATAGCTCCCACAGCTCCGGAATGGATTGCCCTTTGCCGGGCGCGGCGTGACCCTGTGGGAGACAATGATATGGACCGACTTTTTGAATCGCCGGACTTTGAAGGCATCCCGCCTCTGACCGTGGAAGTCGTTGATGAAGCCCTGCACCGGGGGGACATCACGGCGTCAGAATTGCTGATGCTGTACTTCGCCTGCGCCACCGCCGAGCCGGAGGATACGGGTGAAATGAGCGATGCGGCAGAACGCATCGCCGACTACCTGCTCGACCTGGCGGAAGATGAAGATGAGGAGGCGGCCATGGCGCTCATGGCTTTGAACACTCTGCTGTCCGATGACGACTCCGAGGCTGCCCGTATCGTCGGCGCCGAGATGTTCCGCTCCGTCACCATGCGCTCCGTGCTGCGTAGCGTCATCGCCGGCCGAATGGAGACGGAAGACGCCGCCGCCGCGATAATGGTCATCAACTCCCTCACCGCGCATCATCTCGGCGCGGACCCGGACGATGTTGATGACGTGGATCTGGACGAACTGGCTGCTATGCTGGGCGTCTCCGACCTGGATTGGGATGATGACCTTGATGACCGCTAGCAATGTGCCCCGTAATGTCGTCGTCATCGGCGCCGGCATCGTCGGCGCGTCCATCGCCTGGCGCGTCGCCTCTCGCGGCGCTCGCGTCACCGTGATCGATAAGGATCAGCCGGGATTCGGCGCATCCAGTCACAGCTTCGCCTGGATCAACGCCGGCGCCAAGGAACCGGTCGGCTACCACAACCTGAACCGCCGCTCGCTGGAGATGTGGCCTCGTTTCGCCGATGCCTTGGCCGAGGACGTCGGTCTCCGCTGGGGCGGCAAGGTCGCGTGGGAAGCTGACCCGGAAGCCGCCAGGGTGCTTATCTCCCGCGTCGAGCAACTCCAGTCCTGGGGCTATCCCAGTCGCCTGGTCTCACGCGAGGAATTGCAGGAGCTCGAACCCGCCCTGAACATCGGGGTCGTCGCTGCGGCGGACTACAACGAGAACGAGGGGCAGGTCGAACCCCAATTGGTCGTGGATGCCTGTGTCAACCGGTTGCAGGAGTTGGAAGCCTCGGTCATATCGGGCGTGCAAGTCCTTGGGCTCCGCCAGGACACTCGCAACCACATAACCTCAGTCCAGACCACCGCTGGGGACATCGCAGCCGACGTTGTGGTCGTCGCTGCCGGCGCCACCACCACCGCCGTGGCCGGCATGGCCGGTGTGAACGTGCCGCAGGCCGAGAGCCCGGGCGTCGTCATGCGCACCAGTCCCATGCCGTCGCTGTTGCAAAACGTGCCCGTGGTCTATGCCCCGCCCCTGGAAGACGGCCGCCGCGAGATCCACCTCCGGCAGTGTCCCGACGGACGCTTCATGATCGGTGAGGGCGACCAGGAAAGCCTCGCTGAAGACGACAGCCAGGCCCATGCCGACGATCTGCTGGCCCGCGCTTGCCAGCATTTGCCCGGGTTGGTTGGGGCTGCCGCCGTTCCCGTGCCCGTAGGCTGGCGACCCATGCCCCTGGACGGTTATCCGGTAATGGGATTTGCTCCGGAGGCTCCCAACCTTTACGTTGCCCTCACCCACAGCGGGGTCACCCTCGCGCCTGTCCTGAGCCAGCTCGCCGCATTGGAGATCTGCGACGGCGCCCGGGCTGACGCCGTTCTTGGCCCTTACCGTCCGGAGCGATTCGCCGGGATGACGCCGGAGGCCGCGTCACTGTTGGAACACCCCCGCGCCAGGCATCGCTAGCCGCTTATCCGCGCACGTTTTCCCTCACCTCGCTCGGCCTGAGCGGTTTGCTGCGTTCTCAGGACGCCTGCCGCCGAGCCTGCCGTGGTGCCGCCGGATCTCTCTGAAGTGGGTTGGGCAAGCTATGGGGCCAGCGAACTGCATTGCTCGCTGGCCCCGGTTGCGGCGCGCCTATGCGTGTTGTTTGATTATCCAGACCCCTTCGCTATGTGCTTCGGAGCCACTGGCTGGCGTTGATGTCAAGGCGTTTATGCACGCCCTTCGTTGCTGAAATGGAAGACCCTGGTTCCGGCTGGTTATGGCGCCTCCAGAGCCCCCGTTGAGTTTGATGGTGCGGCCCGATTGGGACCGCTGTCATCGCCATGCGACGATGTCTCCTTCCTGGCAGCGCGCCGCGGCGCTGTTATCGCTGCGAAATAATCATCAGCGCCGGCCCCAGGATGGCCACGGGCAAGGCACCCACTACTGAGACCAACGCCAATTCC
Organism: Dehalococcoidia bacterium; assembly: GCA_965207585.1. GTDB lineage: Bacteria > Chloroflexota > Dehalococcoidia > Lucifugimonadales > UBA3495 > Bin87. Next base: position 2,663,280 of record CBDBMT010000003.1, read on the forward strand.
CTCCAGGTGAGCCTGCCGGTTCTGTTTTTGATCGCGACCATTATGCGGTGCACTCCTCTGTAGAAATTTTCTGCGGCCGGTCGGGAAGTGGCCCCTTTTGATGCTGGCAACCCCGAGTGGCCCCGTCCGCATCCATGAGTCCAGACTAGCAAACGAGTGTGAAAACCAAGTGAAAACCACCCCCTGATTAGTGAACGAATTGTGAGAATGTTACAAATTTGTTACATGCACGAACCGGGGTCGCCCAAGCGTCGGTCTAGTCGATTGCCGGAATGCGCTGACCTCGAATTCTCATGGCAAATCGTTCCGTCGCCCCGTGCTGAAACGGCCTTGCGCCGGCGTCGCTGGCCGTGAGTTCGCTTGCCCAATGGAGTCTCCCGGCGTAGAATGGCGCAACTTCATTCGTGATCCCGATTTACGCATTCGATTGAGGAGAATCTGTCATGCCAGAAGCTAAAGGCCCTCTGGACGGAATACGCGTCATCGACCTCGGTCGGCACCAGGCTGGCCCCCGCTGCGCCCAGGTGTTGGCCCGTTTGGGCGCCGAAGTCATCAAGGTAGAGCGCCTCGGAGGCGAGGAGACCCGCTACCACGCGCCCTGGGTACGCAAGCAGTCCGCCTACTGGGTGCAGTACAACAGCGGCAAGAAGAGCCTCAGCATCGACCTCCGCAAGGAGGAGGGCAAGGAAGTCCTCCGCAAATTGGTGAAGGTCTCCGACGTGCTGCTTCAAAACTTCCGTCCCGGCACCATCGACGTGATGGGCTTCGGCTACGACGTTCTATACGAACTGAACCCGCGCATCATCATGGTCAACGTGTCCGCCTACGGTCAGTTCGGCCCCTACCGAGAGCAGATCGGCTATGACCCCATCGGCCAGACCATGTCCGGCATCGCCATGGTCACCGGCGAAGAGGGCATGCCTCCCATCCGCGCCGGCGTGCCCATCATTGACCGCACCACGGCCCTCCACGCTGCCATCGGCACCCTGGCCGCGTTGCATGAGCGCGAGTCGTCGGGCGTGGGCCAGACCATCGACGCCTGTCTCGCCGACACCGGCTACAGCTACACCGAGATCCCGATCACGGCCTACCACGGCGCCGGCATCGAGCCCCGCCGCGGCGAGTCCGCGGCCCCGCCGTCCGGCACCTATCCCTGCGCCGACGGTTGGGTGCTCATCTCCGCCGGCGACCAGCACCACTGGCACCGCGTCTGCAACGCACTGGGCAAGCCCGAGTGGCTGGAGGACCCCCGGTTCACCACCCGACACGAGCGCGGCAGGAACGGCGAGTTGGTCAACCAGGCCATGCGCGACCTGATGGCCAACATGACCATGCAGGAAGCCATCGCCCACTTCACTCACCACGACGTGGTGGCGGCGCCGGTCAACACCATCGCCCAGGCCGCCGCCGACCCGCACCCGTGGGAGCGCCGCGCCATGGTCGAAGTCGACGACTTCCTGGCCGGCACCATCGCGGTCTCGGGCGACTTCTGGCATTTCAGCCGGACCCCCGCCGTGGTCGGCACCACCCCCCAAGTCGGCGAGCACAACGAAGACGTGCTGACCGGCATCCTCGACTACACCGAGGACCAGGTCCAGGCCATGTACGAGGCCAATGTCATCGGCACCTTCCATCACTACGACGAAGTCCCCGGCTGACCCGGCCGCACATCCCGGACATCCGCAGGGGCGAATGATTGTTCGCCCCTGTTTCAGTTGACGGGGCGATAGCGGTAGAATGGATGACCAATATGAATGGGACGAAGCCAAGCGACGTCTCAATTACCTCAAGCACCGCTTGGACTTTGCCAATGTACGGCATTTCGATTGGGACAATGCCATTACCGAGCCAAGCGACCGGCATGGAGAGGCTCGCTTTGTGGCGTACGGCCGTTTGGAGAGCCGGATGTACGTTGTGGTATTCACTTGGCGCGGTGATCGAAAGCGCATAATCAGTTTCCGCCCAGCCAGTCAAAAGGAGACGAGCGAACATGGCTGATTCCATCATACCGGCCAGTTTGTCCACGGACGGCCATGTCACGAAATACATTAAACCTCCCGTGTACTTTCAGCCGCCGCAAGCGGACGGGCCGCCCCCAGATGACTTGACCGAACTGGCTCACTTGACTTTTATTGAAATTGAGGCCTTGTATGGCGAAGAAGTCGCCATCAGCGCCGGCATCGCCAACGATCCCGATACGTGGGAACTCACCGACGAAGATTTCGCGCAGATGCGCCCGATGGCGGAAGTCTTCCCCGAGCTGGTGGAGGCCCACCGCGCCGGCAAGGTGAAACTCCCGCCGAATCCTCCGGTTACCCAAGAGGCGGTTGAAGTCGTCCTGGATAGCGACGTTCTGTCGTTTTTCAAGCAAATTGGCCCGGATTGGCAAAACAACCTCAACAATATCCTGCGGATAGCCCTTTTCCGACGTCTGCCTGATGCTCCCAATCAGGATTGACGGTGAGTGCTTGGTCAGACGTGCCTCTTGCCGTCCATACGGCAAAAACAACGAATGCCCGGCGACATCAGCTGCATTGGAGATCACCGTATGAACTCGGTTCTAGGTATCGACGCAGCTTGGACTGAGGGTAAACCCAGTGGGGTCGCACTCATTAGGCAACACGCGGCTGGGCATTGGGAATATGTTGCAGTCGCTCCTAGCTACGCCTCGTTCTTGAACTTATGCCTTGGGAATCTCGTGATCCGCTGGGCTGACCCGCCTGCTGGTGGCTTGCCCGAACCGAAGCGGTTATTGGATCATGCCAGGGCGCTTTTGGGAGATAGGGAGGTGACGGTTGTCGCGGTGGATATGCCCTTGTCCAGACAACCGATTGTCAGGCGGAGGGCTTGCGACAATGCAATCTCCAGGGCTTTTGGTGCACTTGGATGCGGCACCCACACTCCTTCCACACAGAGACCAGGCGCAATTTCTGCCAATCTGATGGCGGCATTAAATGACCTCGGTTACCCCCTCACAACCTGTGCACCATGGGCTGCCAACGACGAGGAATCAGTCGGACAGACAATTGAAGTTTATCCGCACCCCGCTATCGTCAGTCTGTTGGGGCTGAGTTATAGACTTCCCTACAAGGTAAATAAGTCTACAACCTATTGGCCGAACACGACGGTGGTTCAACGGATAAACAACCTGAGTGCGAAGTTCCAGCTTCTGCATACGGGACTATCGGGGCAGATAGTCGGGATTCCCGGCGATGTCGTGCCTGCACCAGCGCCTCGCACGCTGACCGCTCTCAAACGATACGAAGATGCCTTGGATGCGTTAGTTTGCGCGTGGGTCGGAGCGTGTTATTTGGAAGGCCAAGCTAATTGTTACGGGGACGCGGACGCCGCAATTTGGGTTCCCGCATAGGGCCCATCACTTCCGGTTATGGCATAATGCCCAAACCCATCCCCCTACGGAGGTATCTCCCCCATGGTTGACCTCAGGCGCGCCGCCGCCATCGTGGGCATCCACGAGCACGTCACCCGCTACGCTCCCGACAAGAGCGAACTCCAGATCCAGGGCGAAAGCGTCATCAATGCCCTGAACGATGCCGGCCTCACCAAGGACGACGTCGACGGCCTGTTCACCGCCTCCAGCAGCGCCCGCAACAGCGGCATGAACCTGGCCGACTACCTCAACCTGTACCCCAGCTACGTCGACAACACCACCGTCGGCGGCGGGTCCTTCGAGTTCCACCTCTCCCACGCCCTCGCCGCCATCGCGGCCGGCCGCATCAACGTGGCCGTGATCACCTACAGCAGCCTCGCCCGCTCCGGCGGCGTCTCCGTGGGAACCGGCGGAGTCGGACGCTTCGGCCACCCCATCCTGGAGCCGTCACCGGACAGCTTTGAGGAACTCTACGGCATGACCACCGTGGGCCTCTACGCCATGATCGCCCGCCGCCACATGCACCTCTACGGTACCACTTCCGAGCAGTTGGCGGAGGTTTCCGTGGCCATGCGGCACCATGCCTCCATGAACCCCGAGGCCCTCTTCCGCGACGAAATCACCGTCGAGGACGTGGTCGGCTCCCGCGTGATCTCGGACCCCTTGCACCTCATGGACTGCTGCGTCATCACCGACGGCGGCGGTGCAGTCGTGGTTGCATCGCCGGAGGTTGCCCGCAACTGCCGTCATACCCCGGTCTGGGTGCTGGGAACCGGCGAGGCCATCGCCCACCAGGGCGCCGGCAAGCGTGACCTGATCTACATCGCCGCCCACCAGAGCGCTCCCCGCGCCTTCGAGATGGCCGGCGTCACCCACGACGATATCGACATGGCCATGGTCTACGACTCCTTCACCATCACCGTGGTCGAGACCCTGGAAGACCTGGGCTTCTGCAAGAAGGGCGAGGGCGGAGAATTCGTCAGCGGCGGCCGGCTTAAGGTCGGCGGGGCATTGCCAATCAACACCGACGGCGGCGGTCTCTCCTCCAACCACCCGGGGATGCGCGGCCTCTTTCTGCTCCTTGAAGCCACCCGCCAGCTCCGGCACCAGTTCGACGGCACCGGACGCCAGGTTCCCAACTGCCAGCTTGCCCTGGCCCACGGCACCGGCGGCGCCCTCGGCTCCCGCCACAGCGGCGGCACCGTCATCCTGGCCCGCGACTAAACCCTTCCGTCAGAATCAGGATTTGCGGAATTTTGTGATTTCCAGGATTACCTTTCCCAATCCTGCTAATCCCATAATCCTGAAAATCCTGATTCAGACCAATCACTGCCATCTTGACAAGGAACCAACATGACAACCGCTTGGAACAAACCCCTACCCACCGTCGCCGGTGAGACCAAGGCTTTCTGGGACTCCTGCCGCCGCGGGCAACTGGTAATCCAGTACTGCGAGGAATGCGACGAATACCAATGGTACCCCCGCGGCATCTGCGCAGACTGCTGGGGCGATAGCGTCCGTTGGGTCCAGGCCAGCGGCCGCGGCACCGTTTGGACCTACACCGTGACCTACCAAAATCGCACCCCGGGTTTCGCCGAGATGGTCCCCTACGTCCTCGCCCTGGTCGAGCTGGAAGAAGGCGTCCGCATGTTCACCAACATCGTCGACTGCAACCCCCGTGACGTGCACATCGGCATGGCCGTGGAGGTCACTTTCCAGACTGCCACTCCGCAGATAACCATCCCCTATTTCAAGCCGGCCGGCTGACCCTGGTCGTTTTCCACGCACCAGCCCCGCCGGCGTGCCTGCCAGGCGGGGCTTCGTCTTACGGCTGGACGCATAGCGAAATCCTTTCATCTCATGAGGCCGGCCGCGACCGCTTGAGCCAAGTTCGGAAAGCCCGGTTTGTCGACTACAATTCGCTCCCCAACCCTGCTAGACTGGCCGGGTAATATCAGTCCAATGGAGCTAGTGGCCGCGCTATGACTACCACACCGCAGCAGTTATATCAGCTGCAAGAATTGGACCATCGTATCGACGGTATCGACGCCGAGCGCAATCGCATCGAAAAACGTTTGGCCGCCGGTGTCAATCGCCCCGACCTGACCAGCGAAGCCGAGCACCATTCCGCCCGGGCCGTCGCTGTTGGCGCAAATATGCAGACCCGGCGCGAAGAAATGGAGCGGATCCGTGAGCGCCTGACCGGTCTGGAATCCCGGCTTTACGGCGGCAACGCCTCCCGCCGCGACCTGTCCGCCATCCAGCGGGAGGTCGACTCATCGAAATACCAGATCGACCAGCTCGACGAATTGCTGGTGGAGCTGGAGGAGGAACAGCGCGCCCACGAGGAGGCCGCCGTCGCCGCCCGCGACCATATGGAGGCCGCCGAGGTCGAGTGGCAGAGTCTCACCGAGACCCTCAGCAGCCGGCTGACCGAGTTGGAGAGCGACCGCGAAACCGCAACGGTCGAACGACAGGATATGGCCGTTACCCTTCCCCAGGCTGACCTGCAACGCTACGAACGGCTGCGCCGCAACAAGGCCGGCACCGCCGTCGCATTGGTTGACAACGGCCGCGTTTGCCTGGCCTGTCGCATGACCCTCACCAGCAACGTCATTCGACAACTGCGGGACAAGTCGAAACAAGTTCCGTGCAGCACCTGCGGCCGGATCCTGTTCCAGCAGTAGCGGGTCCGACCCGTCGAGACGCTGCGCCCGGCTCAAACTACCCAAGCATGGAGAGGTGACTGATGAAACCGCTGCGTGTTGGCATGCTTCACTTGTCCCCGGAACTGGCCGATGTTGCCCATAATCGCGCGTTGGCCGAGAAGGGCTTGGCCCGCGCCGTAGAGATGGGCGCTCAGTGGGTGATCACTCCGGAATTGTTCGTCACCGGCTACAAGTTCGCCGAGCAGATCGGCACCGACTGGATACTGCCCCAACCTGATGAATGGATGCAGACTTTCTGCGGCCAGGTCCGCGAGCACGGCGTCACGGTGTTCCTCTCTCACCCCGAGCGGGACCCCGACGCCGGTTTGATGTACAACACGGTGTTCGTGATCGGGCCCGACGGCTCGATCATCGGACGCCACCGCAAGGTCAAAGCCCTCCGCGGACCCGAGGCCTGGTCGTCCGCGGGTGCCGACATCGTCCCTATCGACTGCGACGGCACCGCCGTCGGCGTGATGATCTGCGCCGACGCTTACCGCAACGACGTTGCCGGCATCCTGAAAGACCGCGGCGCCGAGATCCTCGTCTCGCCAGCCTCCTGGGGCCCTGGCGACTGTGGTCCCCTGGGAGAGTGGGAGCAGCGGACCCTGGACACCGGCCTGGCCATTATGGTGTGCAACCGCTCCGGCTGGGAGGCCGACGACCTCGATTTCAACGAGGCCGTCAGCGTCGTCGCCGTGAATGGGGAGCGCGTGTTGCAGGCTTTCTGCGGTGAGGAGTCGGCTGTCCTGGTGTTCGATTGGGACCTGGACAGCATGGCGCCGTTGTCTACCGAGTATGAGACCGCGTGGATCTAAGTTGATCTGTGCCTGGAACCGCTCGTCGGCGCGCCGCGGCGGTTTCCACATCGTCCGGTAGACCCTAAACCGGATGGAAAACGCCGTTCGGCTTCTGCTCACGGTGATGTGGCGGAGCATTGGCCCGTTGCGTGACCTGGCGCCCATCGTCATCGTCATCGCCTTCTTCCAGATAGTGGTGCTGCGGCAGCCTTTCCCCAATCTCGGGAACGTTCTCGTTGGGTTGCTCTGTGTGTACGTCGGCCTGGCCCTGTTCATCCGGGGTTTGGAAAGCGGCCTTTTCCCCCTGGGCGAAGCGTTGGCCGAGGGTTTTGCTAACCGCGGTAGCCTCACCGCTCTATTGGCCTTCGCCTTCTGTCTCGGCTTCGCTACCACCGTCGCCGAGCCGGCGCTGATCGCCATCATCGCTGAGGCCGCAGAGGTGGCGGCAGAAGCCGGCGTAATCGCGGATAGCGACCGGGCCCGCAGCGCCTACGCCCTGGAACTGCGCCTGGTGGTGGCCGGCTCAGTGGGAGCGGCCATCGTCCTCGGTGTTTTCCGTATCCTGAAGGGCTGGCCCATTCACTTCCTGATTATCGGCGGTTACGTGCTGGTGACCGTGCTGACCACCGTGGCGCCGGCTGAGATCATCGGCGTGGCCTACGACTCCGGCGGCGTCACCACCAGCACCATTACCGTGCCTCTCGTCACCGCGTTGGGCGTGGGGCTGGCCGCGTCGATACGAGGCCGCAATCCTATGGTCGACGGTTTTGGACTGATTGCCCTGGCCAGCCTGACCCCCATGATCTGTGTGCTTGCCTACGGCATGGTGAACCAATGGCTGCATTTCTGAACACGCTGGGCGCAACCGTTTGGTCCACCGTATTCGACGTGGCGCCGATCGTCGTCGTCCTGGTGCTGTTTCAGGTGGTTGTGCTGCGTCGCCGCCTGCCCAACCTGCGGCGAATGGCTGTCGGGTTGGCGTGCGTCCTGTTGGGACTGGCGCTCTTTTTGGTCGGACTGGAAGAGGCGCTCTTCCCCATCGGCGAGACCATGGCGCGCCAGCTCACCGCCCCAAATGCCATTGGCGTTCCGACTGCGGACATCGGGGTGGACTGGAGCGACTATCTGCTGGTGTACGCTTTCGGCGCAGCCATCGGCTTTGCCACCACGGTCGCCGAACCGTCGCTCATGGCCGTGGCAATCAAGGCTGAGGAAGTCTCGGGGGGCACCGTTCGCGCGTGGGGACTGCGGATTGCCGTGGCCGTGGGTGTGGCAATCGGCGTGTCGTTGGGCTGCTTTCGCATCGTCACCGGCACTCCGCTGCCCTGGTACATCATCGCCGCCTACGTCGTCGTTATTTTGCAAACCCTGCGCTCCGCTCGAACCATCATACCCCTGGCCTACGATAGCGGCGGCGTAACCACGTCAACCGTCACGGTGCCGGTGGTGGCTGCCCTCGGTCTCGGTTTGGCCGGCAGCATTCCGGGGCGCAGCCCTCTAATCGACGGTTTTGGCCTGATCGCGTTCGCCAGTGTTTTTCCCATAATGACCGTGTTGGGTTATGCTATGGTGGCATCTCTGTGGAGGCGTCGAGGCGTCGCTGCGAATTCCAGGGGGACTGACCATGAGAATGAAGTTGATAGTCGCCTTGGTCAATGATGACAACATGCAAGCCGTGGTCGACGCGGCCCGCTCCGGCGGCGCCACCGGAGCAACCATCATCCCCGGCGCGCGCGGCGAGGGAGTGCGCCCCGAAAAGACCTTCCTGGGGCTTACGCTGGAGTCCAAGCGCGACCTCGCCCTTTTCCTGGTGGTGGAAACCCGAGCCCGTGACATACTGGAGCGCATCCGGGACGCCGGACGGTTCGATACCCAGCACGGCGCCGGCATCGCGTTTCAGCTGGATATCGAGGACACCGTCGGCTTGGTCAGCCAATTGCCCACCATCCGCGAAGAGTTGGAATCCGACCTGTGAGCGCGCAGCGGCCGACCAGGGTCGGCGACATCATGGCGGTCGAGTTTCCCAGCATCGATGGGCTGGCTACCGTCGCTGAAGCCATGTCGTTGATGAAGCAGCATGGCGTCGACGCCCTGGTCGTCAACCGGCGCGACGAAACCGACGAGGCCGGGCTGGCTCTCCTCTCCGACATCGCCCGCGAAGTCATCGGCCCGAACCGCTCGCCGGAACGGGTGAACGTCTATGAAATTATGAACAAGCCCGCGATGACTCTGCCTGCCGATATGCTGGCGAGGTACGCGGTGCGCTTGCTGACACGGTTCCAGTTATCTCATGCCGTCGTCGTGGACCCTGACCGCAACCCGGTCGGATTGGTCACCATGCGCAACCTGGTATTGGGACCCGAACTGGCGGCATAATCGGAAACGAAGTCCGGCGACTGCCGGCAATTTACTGGAGCGCATCAAGATGGACCCCATCAACGTCGTAGCCGAACGCCTGGGCATCGACCAGCACCACCTGATCCCCTACGGCAACACCAAGGCCAAGGTGAGCCTCGACGCCATCCGCGAGAACGGCCAGCGCGGCAAGCTGGTGGTCGTTACCGGCATCACGCCCACGCCCGCCGGAGAAGGCAAGACCACCACCTCCATCGGCTTGACTGACGGACTCGGCCGGCTGGGACACAAGGCTGTGGTCAACCTCCGCGAGCCGGCCCTGGGCCCGATCTTCGGCATCAAGGGCGGTGGAACCGGCGGCGGCAAGGCCCGCGTCGTTCCTGAGGACGAGATCAACATCCATTTCACCGGCGACGCCCACGCCGTAGGCTCCACGCACAACCTCCTCGCTGCCCTCGTCGAGAATGCCGTCTACCGCAACCAGGCTTGCGACATGGCCCCCGAAGGCATTACCTGGTCTCGCGTCACCGACGCCTCCGACCGCGCGCTCCGGCAAATAACCTCCGGTCTCGGCGGCAACGCCAACAGCCCCCTGCGGGAGACTCGCTTCGATTTCATAACCGCCTCCGAGATCATGGCCATACTCGCGCTGGCGACCGATCTCGAAGACCTTCGGGCGCGCCTGTCCCGCATGGTCGTCGGAACCAACCGCAGCGGGGATCCGGTCTCCGTCGAAGATTTGGGTCTGGTCGGACCGCTCATGGCCGTCATGCGCCACACCGTCATGCCCAACCTGGTGCAGACCATGGAGGGGATGCCTGCCATCGTTCATTCCGGTCCCTTCGGCAACATCGCCCACGGGTGCAGCTCAATTATTGCCGACCGTCTGGCCCTGGGTTATGCAGATATCATTATCACTGAGGCCGGTTTCGCCTCCGATCTCGGCTTCGAAAAGTTCATGCACATCAAGACCCGGAACAGCGGCCTGCCCATTGCGGCCGCCGTCCTGGTGTCCTCCGTCCGCGCCATGCGGTGGCACGGCGGCGCCCTGCGCCGCAACCTGTCCCAGCCCGACCTGGAGGCCATGAAGGCCGGCGCCGCCAACATGGTGCACCACATTAACATCGTGCGCAGCTTCGGCCTGCCCGTAGTGGTTGCCCTCAACCGCTTCGAGGGCGACAGCGCCGAGGAGTTGCAGGCCGCTGCCGAAATTGCCTCGCAGGCCGGCGCCTACGCCACCGCCGAATATTCCGGCTTCACCGACGGCGGCGAGGGCGGAATAGCCCTTGCCGAAGCCGTTGCCCGCGCCGCGAACGACCCGGCGGCGGCCCCGGACAGCATTGACTACGCCTACGATCTCGACGCGTCTATTGAGGACAAGGTGCTCGCCCTGGCCCGTCGAATCTACGGCGCCGAAAGCGTCAGCTGGACCGCCGAGGCCCGCCGTCGCGCTCGTTTCTTCGCCTCGCAGGGTTGGGACAATCTGCCCATCTGCATGGCCAAGACCCACCTGTCCATCTCCCACGATCCCGCGCTCAAGGGCAGCCCGTCCGGTTATGTCTTCCCCGTGTCCGACATCCGCGCTTCCGTGGGCGCCGGCTTCCTCTACACCCTGGCCGGCCGCATCGAGACCCTGCCCGGCCTCCCCACCCGGCCCCGCGCCGTCGACATGGACGTGTCTCCCGACGGCGAGATCGTAAACCTCTAGCAGCCGGCGCTGAACCCGAATTGTCAGAATCAAGATTTGCTGGATTTTGTGATTGGACAGGATTGAGAGATCTCCATCGCGGAACGGCTCCAATCCTGAAAATCCGTAAATCTTGAAAATCCTGATTCTGACGCTCCCCCACCGCAAAACGGACGCGCATGAGGGTTGCCCGATCCTGATTAAATCAAAAGATCCTGTGTATCCCCTCTATCTTGGCAAATGTTCGGCCCTGCGTTAAGACCGGGTATTCACGAGCGGCCGGCTTTACACCCTCAAAACAGCGCGAATATAATTCCCGGCAAGTCTACGAATTTCGCAATATCAACGGCGGTAATGTCGCCCGGATTAGGAGTGCTACCGTGGCCGTGCTCCAAATGCGCGTTTTTCCCGATCCCATCCTGCGTCAGCGGGCCCGCAAGGTTACGCAATTTGACGCCAAACTGGCCCAGCTCGCCGCCGACATGGCGGAGACCATGAACGCCCACCACGGCGTGGGCTTGGCCGCCAACCAGGTCGGCGTGCTGCAGCGCATGTGCGTGGTGAAAATGGAGGATTGGGAAGAACCCTTGGTCTTGGTCAACCCGGAGATTATGCGCCGGGAAGGTCTCCGCGACGTTGAGGAAGGTTGTCTCAGCCTGCCCGGCTATCGCGGGATGGTCAGCCGCTCCGAGCGCATCCGCGTTCGCTACCAGGACCTCACCGGCAAGCAGCAGCGTCTCCGCGCCGAGTGCATGCTCGCCCAGGCCATCGAGCACGAGACCGATCACCTCAACGGCATCCTCTACATCGACCATCTCATCGCCCATGACCAGTTCTTCCGCATCCACGTCAACGAAGACGGCGACGTGGAATACCAACCCACCGGAGCTCCGGATGCCGCTGAACTCGAGGCCGCAGCCCGGCGCATGAACAGTCGCAACATCGAATCCCGGTCCAACCCTCCGCAGTTCGACCCCAGCAACGGCCGGCCCGCCACCCGCCAGGCCGACGACGCCACGGTCGCCGACTAGCATGGACTCCGCCAGCCTGATCACCCGGCTGGCCGGGTTCTTCGATTCCCAGATCAACACCCCGGCCTGGGTGGTCGGCGGTGTCGTCCGCGACGCCCTGTTGGGCCGCGAAATCCAGGACATCGACATCGCTGTCTCCGGTGATGCTCAAGCCGTGGGTCAGGCCGTTGCCGACCATCTCGGCGCAACTGCCGTGCCCCTGCCCGAGTGGAACATAGTCCGCGTCGCCCTGCCGGGCGTCACCGAAAGCGGGCGGCCCTTCCTGATCGACATCTCCGGTCATCCCGGCTCCATTGATGACGATCTCCGGTCTCGGGATTTCACGGTAGACGCCATGGGCATCCCCATTGACTGTTGGGATTCCGACGAGCGGTTCGACGCCATCATCGACCCCCTGAACGGTAAGGCCGATCTCGCCCGTCGTGTCCTGCGCGCGGGCAGCGATGGCGTGTTCGCCGCCGATCCCGGACGGATGCTCCGCGCCGTGCGCCTGGCCCAGCAGGTGGGCCTCCGCATGGAGCCGGACACCGCCCGCCTGATCCGCCGCGACGCTCGCCTGCTGCACCGCGTGTCACCCGAACGCGTCCGCGATGAGTTCATGACCATCCTGGCCGCCACCGGCGCGCGCCCCCAGCTTGAGGTCCTGGACCGCCTCGACCTCCTCTGCCGCGTGATTCCCGAGCTGGAATCTGCCAAGCGCTGTGAGCAGCCCCGGTCACACCACTACTGGGACGTCTGGGGCCACCTGCTTCACTGCGTCGAATATGCGGAAGAGGTCACCGCCGGCCACCGCAATAACGCCATCTACACCATGGCGCCCTGGACCGCGAAGGAGGACGCCTATTTCGCCGAGGTTATCGGCGACGGTCACACTCGCCGCACCGTGCTCAAGTTGGCGGCCCTGCTCCACGACATCGCCAAGCCCCAGACCCGCGCCGCAGATGCCGACGGTCGGGTCCGCTTCCTCGGCCACAGCGAACAAGGCGCGGAAATCGCAGAACGGCGGCTCACCTCTCTGCGCATGTCCCGCCGGATCACCGACCTGGTTGCCGACATGGTGCTGCACCACCTGCGGCCAAGCCAACTCCGCGACGGGTCCGCCATGCCCTCCTCCCGGGCGATTTTCAGATTCTACCGCGATGTCGGAGATGCTGCGGTGGATACGCTGTATCTCGCCATGGCCGACGTGCTGGCCGCCCGCGGCCCTGACCTGTCCCCGGAACGCTGGGCCAACTATGCTAGAATGATTGCCGCCGTTCTCGAATCCGGCGCCGAACAACCCGGAAATCACAACGGCAACCCACCCTTGATCAATGGCCACGACCTGATGGACGCTCTCAATCTCCCTCCCGGACCCCGTATCGGCTCCTTGTTGGCGCGCCTGCGCGAGGCCGAGGCGGTCGGCGAAATATCCAGCCGGGAGGACGCCATGGAACTGGCCGCCAGGTTGGCCGAACTGGGTGACCATTAACAATACTCTGTGACCGTCGCCCCCATGGGATCAACGTACATAAATCCGTTTGTCTTCTTGATTCGCTCGACGTGCGCGTTCACTGCCTCGCGACAATAGCGGCCATATAACCGGGTCGAGCCCCACCGGCGCCGGGATGCGCCAGCCAATACCAGCATAGAGGTCTGGGATAGATAACATGCGACGACGCACCGTTTTGCTGACGATTTTCATTCTGGCGGTGTTGGGGGTTTCGGCCGCTTCGCTCGCTTTCCCGGAGATCCATATCGGGATACCCGGTGTTCCCCGTATCGATCGAGCCTCCACCGGCCCATTGGGTCTCAAGTTGGGCCTCGACTTGCAAGGCGGCGCGCACTTGGTTTACCAAGCCGACACCGGAACCGTCCTCACGGTCACCTTCCCCGGCGAGGCGGCGGCGGACACACCCGCCGTTGAAGAAGCCCTCGCCACCGTCGACTACCAGGGTGAGGTGAGCCAGTCCCAAGATGGCCTGACGTTCCGGATCTCCGGCGAGTTCCTCGGCCCCGAACGCCGCGCCGCCGTTCTCCAGGCTCTGATCGACGCCATCGCCGAACCCGTCGACTTCATCACCGACGACACGCCGCCGCCCACCAACGATCAGATGGAAGGCGTGCTCAGCATCATCAGCAACCGCGTCAACCTCTACGGAACCGAGGAGCCGATTGTCCAGCGCTTCGGCGACGACCGTCTCATCGTCCAGCTTCCCGGCGCCAGCGGTTCCGTCGTGTCCGTGCAGTTCGTCGAAAACGCCGACGTCGAGAAGCTGGGCAGCGTAATCTTTGATCAGGGTTACGGCACCGACGTTGAGAGCCGGGGAGAAAATCGCTTCCGCATCACCGCCGACGCTACCTTGGACTCATCCGAACGCGAGGCCCTACGGACCATCCTGGAATCTGAAGTGGGCGCAATCGTAAACTACCAGGTGACCGGAAGCATCGACGATGCCAAAGCGGTAATCGGCGAAACTGCGCAGCTGGAGTTCCTGCGCCGCAAGTGTGGAGCGCCCATCGCCGCCGCCGAAGGCCGCTGTATCGCGCCATTCACGGACAGCAGTGTCGGCCTCACCGGCGACGATCTTGTGGATGCCTACGTCGGCACCGAACAGGCCACCGGCGCCTGGGTGGTCAATATCCAGTTCGACGATCGCGGCGCCGAGCTGTTCGGCCAGATGACCGGCGAGATCAACACCCAGAGCAACCCCCAGACTGACGAGGTCATCGCGGTGTTTCTCGACGGCCGTGAGCTCATCGCCCCAGTCGCCCGCGCCCACATCCGCGACGGTCGCAGCCAGATCTCCGGCAACTTCAACCGCGAAAGCGCCCGCAGGCTGGCCATCCAGCTCAAATCCGGCCGTCTCCCCGTGCCCTTGAACCTAATCCAGGAATCCGGCGTTGACTCGATATTGGGCAAGGAGTCCCTGGAGCGGAGCCTCCAGGCCGGTTTGGTCGGACTGGGCCTGGTGCTGGTGTTCGTCATCGCCTATTACCGCGCCGCCGGCGTGGTCGCGGCCGTCGCCCTGGTCTGCTATGCCATCGTCACTCTGGCGATTTTCAAGTTGGTGCCCATCACCCTGACCCTCCCTCACATTGGCGGGTTCATCCTGTCTATCGGTCTCGCCGTCGACGCCAACATCCTGATCTTCGAGCGTATCAAAGAAGAGATTCGTTTGGGCCGGTCCCTGGGTTCGGCAATGGAGGTGGGGTTCAACCGCGCCTGGCCGGCCATTCGCGACGGCAATGTCAGTACGCTTATCACCTGCGTGGTGCTGCTCTGGTTCGGCAACCGCTTGGGCGGCGGCTTGGTGAACGGCTTTGCCCTGACCCTGCTCGTGGGCGTACTCGTCAGCATGTTCACCGCGGTCCTGGTCAGCCGCAACCTGCTCCAGGCCTTGCAGGCCACGGGTCTGGGCCGCGCCGCTAACCTGTTCACCCCCGAAAAGATCCAACCCCGGTCCACCGGGCAGCGTCCTCAATCGGCCCAGGGGGGCCAATAACGAATGTTCAATATCGTCGGCAAGCGCGGCTGGTACTTCGTCATCTCGGCCCTGGTGATCATACCCGGTCTGCTGTCCATGATTGCCCCGCCGGGTTGGATGTCCGGCGGCTCCGGCCTCCGGCCCGGCATCGACTTCTCCAGCGGTTCCGTGCTCACCGTCGCCTTTGTGGAGCCAGCCAACCCTGACGCGGTTCGCAATGTGCTGTCTACCGTCGGCCATCCCCAGGCGTTGGTCCAGTCCGTGGGCGAAAACTCCGTCCTGATTCGCACCCGGGTGCTGGAAGAGGCGTCCGGCAACACGGTATCCGAACGCCAACGCATCGAGGACGCCCTGGAAGCGCAGGTTGGTCTCATCGATGCCTCCGGCGTCGACACTGTGTCCCCGATCGTCGCCCAGGAGACCGTGCGCAACACCTTCCTGGCCTTGCTGGTGGCGTCCGTCTTTATCCTGATCTACATCTGGTATGCCTTCCGCCGGGTTCCCCGGGCCTATCGCTACGGTGTGGCCGCAGTCGTCACCCTTGTCCACGATACTGTCATCGTGCTCGGCGTCTTCTCCATCCTCGGCCGTGTTCTGGGCATGGAAGTCAATGCCATGTTCATTGTCGGCATCCTCACCGTCGCCGGATACTCGGTCAATGACACCATCGTGGTGTTTGACCGCATCCGCGAGAACACTATCCGGGTGCCCGACCGGAGCCTCGAGGACACGGTGAACCTCAGCATCATTGAGAGCGTGGGCCGGTCCGTGAACACCAGCTTCACCACGTTGATGGTGCTGCTGGCCATGCTGCTAATCGGCGGCGAATCGATCCGCGAACTGTTGCTGGTAGTGGCCATCGGCGTGGTGATCGGGACCTACAGCTCCATCTTCATCGCGGCCCAGTTCCTGGTGATCTGGGAGCGCCGCGAGTTCGGCCGCGTATTCACCCTCGGCCGCCGCGAAGCAACCGCATAGGCCAAAGGAGCAGGGTTGTCATGGCAAAGTACGAGGTCATACTGCTTCATTATCCCCCGGACGACGATATGCCCAATGGCTATTGGGTGGCCGATTGCCCGTCACTGGCCGGCTGCGTTACCGATGGTGAAACTCGCGAGGAAGCTCTGGCGATGGCAGCCGACGTGATTGACTTCTGCCTCGAGGATGACCAGCCTATGGATGCCGCTGCGGCAGAACGCGAGAAAACCGTTACGTTGCGGCAGGTGCAAGAAGAAGGCGTAGTCATTGCCATTGAGACCCACCTGGTGGAACCCAGGGCGATGACTGACGGGGAACTGGCGTCATGGCCGACCTCCGCCCACCTGGTTCCTGGCACAGCGAGCTGAAGGGCTGTGCCGAGTATTTTCGCAATCTCAAAACGGCGGACGTACTTTCAGCATACTTTCGGATGGGATTCGTCCGCGTAAACAACCGGGGGCGACATCACAAGCTACGTCACCGCCGGCTGAACTCGACGATGATCATTCACCGGCACCGCGGCGAAATCCCGGAAGGCACCTTGGCACGTGCCGTTCGTCGGTCGGGCGTAACCGACGAGGAGTTCCTGGCCGCATTGGCTGGGGAAACGCCAGAGCGGTTCCGCGAATAGCGCAACTACCCGTTCGGCATTAACACTAATCGCCCCAACGGTGCCCGCTCCCTCACCATCCGCACCGCCTCGGCCACCCCCTGCTCGGTCAGGGGCAGCACATCCGATACGACCGGCTCGAGTTCACCCGACTCGGCCATCTCTACGCACCGCTCCAGTGTCCGCCGCGATACTCCAGATACCCCGGTCAGCCGCAGGTCCCGGAATATCACCTCCGCCAGCCTCACGGCCGTTGGTTCCCCGGTCACGTCCCCGAGCAGCGCAATGCGCCCAAACTGCCCCAGGCACCGCAGGCTTGCGGGCCACAGCGGAGGCCCCACCGTATCGATCACCACGTCCGCGCCCGCGTCCTCCGTGAATGCCAGCGTTATCTCCGCCAGATCCGGCCCGTCTCCAACCTCAACCACCACCGACGCCCCCAGCCGTTCCAGCCCGGCCACCTTGCCCGGTGACGATGTCACGGCGATGACCTGCGCTCCTCTGGCCGCCGCCAGTTGCACCGCATGGCTGCCCAGCCCGCCCCCGGCGCCCGTTACCACCACCGTTTCTCCTTCCGAAACCTCCGCAGTGTCGATGCTCGACAAGGCGACCCCGGCGGGACACGCCAGCAGCGCAGCCCGCTCAGCGGACAGCCCGTCCGGTAATCTCACCAACGCTGTCTCCGGGATGGCTACATAATCCGCAAATCCCCCGTCCCTGCCATGTCCGATCCCGGCCCCATGCTCACATCGGTGTTCCCGACCGCCCAGGCACCGTGCGCAATTGCCGCAAGCTGCGGTCAACAGGCTCACCACCCGGTCCGCTTCCCGAAAAATGGTGGCGCCTGCTCCCAATGAAACTACGATGCCGGCTATTTCGTGCCCCAGCACTACGCCCGGCGCAACGCCCCGCCGCAGCGTTCCGGTCATCACCAGATAATCGTGGTGGCAGAATCCGCAGGCATCCACCCGCAGCAGCACTTCGCCGGGCCGGGGCGTCGGAACCTTGCGTTCCACCATCGCCAGCGTGGGTGGATTTCCGGCTGCCACCAGTGACAGCGCGGACATGGTTTTAGGAACAGGCAATTGTGTCATCGCCGCAATGGTAAACCACGACTCGTTTCTGCGATACTGTGCCGACTCCCGTCCTGCTGAAGCCCCGGCGGGATATTGTCGAGGTAATCGCGATGATTATTGGCGCTCACGTTTCCGCCGCCGGCGGCATCGGCAATGCCGTGGACCGCGCCGTCGATATCGGCGCGGAAGCCGTTCAGATTTTCGGGTCCTCGACCCGCTCCTGGCGTTTCAAACCGCTAACCGACGCTCAGGCGGACGCTTTCCGCGAGAAGAACGCTGAGGCCGGGTTGGCGCCGCCCTTCCTCCACGCCGTCTACCTGATCAACCTGGGCAACTCCAACCCGGAAAACGTGGACAAGTCGGTGACTTCGTTGGTCCAGTACATGCATCTCGCCGACCAGATCGGGGCCGGTGGCGTTATCTTCCATCCCGGCAGTCACGGCGGCGCCGGCTACGAGGGCGTCTTCCAGCAGGTCGTGGACAGTATTCATCGGGTGCTGGATCAGACACCCGAGGGCCCGCTGCTTTGCCTGGAAAACATGGCTGGCATGGGTCAGCATATCGGCGCGAAGTTCAGCGAACTGGGGGAGGTCATGCGCGCCGTGGACAGCCCTCGCCTGGGCATCTGCCTGGACACCCAGCACGCCTTCGCCGCCGGGTACGATCTCACCAATCCCGAGGGCGTCGCCGGAATGATCGACGAATTCGACCGCGACATCGGCCTCAACCGGCTCAGCGCGGTGCACGCCAACGATTCCAAGCGACCCTGCGGTTCCGGAGTGGACCGCCACGACAACATCGGCGAGGGCCTGATCGGCGAGGAGGGCTTTGCCAGTATCATGTCCCATCCCGCCTTCGCTGACCTCCCCTTCTTCCTGGAGGTTCCGGGCTACGATAAAGATAATCGCGGTCCTGACAAACCTAACGTTGACATCCTCAAGCAAATCCGCGCCCGCGTGTCCGCCGGCTGACCCCGCTGCTTCCATGAGCCCCGACGAGTTTGAAGCCCTGGTGCAGCAGGCATATTGGGAGTTGCCCGAAAACTTCCGCGCATCCCTGGAGAACGTCGACATCCTGGTCGAGGACTTTCCGGGTCCTGAAGCGGTTGATGCCGAAGACTTCTCCGACCACGACCACGGCGACAGTCTGCTCGGCCTCTACGTCGGCGTCCCCCTGGTCGATCGTTACGCCGCCGATCCCATGATGCCCGACCGCATCTACATCTACCGGCTGCCCATCCTGGACATCTGCGACACTCACGACGATGTTGTCCGGGAAGTGCGCACGACGCTGCTCCACGAAATCGGCCACTTCCTGGGATTAAATGAACAAGATCTGGACCGGCTGGGTTACGCCTGACTGGCGGGCCATGACATGGCTTGACCGCTTGGCGTGGGTCATAGGCAGCGGTTTTGGCAGCGGATTCTCTCCGCTGGCTCCCGGAACAGCGGGGTCCGCCGCCGCCGCGGTTATCTACTGCGGCGTAATGCTGCTGCTGCCCAGGGATGCGGACTTTATTCTACGGTATTTGATCGTCCTGCTGATGGCCGCGCTTGGATTCAGCATCGGTGTATGGGCAACCGGGCGCATGTCAACCGATGATAATCCCGACCCGGGGACTGCCGTTTGGGATGAGTTTGTAGGCATGTGGCTGACGGCGCTGCCCACAACGACTCTGCCGTGGATTGGATGGCAGCATCCCTCAACCCTGTTTTGGATTTCCGGGTGGGTCGCGGCGGCGTTTATCGTGTTCCGGGCTTTTGACACGCTGAAACCCTGGCCGTGTCGCCGCCTGGAACGGCTGCATGGCGGATGGGGCATCATGCTCGACGACGCCGCCGCCGCCGTATGGGGAGTGCTGACCATGCAGGTCCTCTTCTCAGCTGCCGCTTTGATGACCTTCCTGTTCTGGATGACCTAAATCATCGGTTGAGCCCGAAAACCCCCGCCAGCGCCGCCCGCTCCAGCGCCTGCATCGCCGTCCGCTCCCCTTCCTCGTAGTGGTCGTGGCCGAGCAGGTGCAGCGCCCCGTGCACTATCAGCAGCGCCAGCTCCCGGCGCAGTGGAAGGCCCTGATTCTCCGCCTGCCGCGCAGCCTGCGGCGCCGAGACGATTATCTCCCCCAGGGGCGGCGGCTCGTCCTCAGGCAACGGCCATCCCGGATGCGCATCCTCACCTGACCTCGGCGCGTCGTCATCCCCTTCCCAGTGCCCCCAGTGCTCGAACGAAAACGACAGCACGTCGGTCGTCCGGTCCACTCCTCGGTACTCCCGATTCAGTTGCCGCACCGTTTCGTCGTCGGTCAGCAGCAGGCTGACTTGCCCGCGGGTATCCGCCGAAAGCGATCCGGCAAGTCCATGACGAACCGCTGCCTCCAACCAGCCGTCATCGCCAACGTCACCGCATTCTTCCCGCAGGTCGATCTGCACACTTACAACAATATTGGGGAGCAAAGTGTCCATCATCCTGAAATTATCGTCCTGATTGCCCCGTGATACAATTGCTGGCATAGCTTCGGACCCAGGACGACGCCATGAGCGATGAGCAGTTTACCCCCAACTCGGACCCCGGCGACGATCGCTGGGCGGACTACGCACTGCCGGAAGAGGGCGTTGCCGACCTGGCTGACCGGTTGGTGGAGTTCCTCCCGGAACACGAAGAAAATGATCCTCCGCTCATTATAGGCCAGGTGCTGGACGACTTTATCGACCAGTCCGGCGCCATGCCCGAAAACCTGCGCGATGAAGACGCTCACGCGGTGATCTGCCAGATGCAGATGGCGGTCACCCTGGCCTACCAACTGGGCCGCCTCGAGTCCCGCTCCCCGGAAATGGTGCGCCGGTTCATCCTCGAGGCCATCGAAAAGTGGGAGGCCAAACCCCTCTCGGACTCTCTGGATTTCGTCGAAGCCGATTTTCGCAAGCCCAAGGAGTTGGTGCTGCCGCGTCTGCGCCGCTGGTGGCAGGAAAATCTCACTACCGAAGACTATTACTGGGACGAAGACTAATTTGTCTCTCGGTTTTCCGTTTCGTGACGCTGAAAGCGTCACTGTGCGCTGTCCTCTCTGGGCTTCGAGTCCGGCGTTGACTGGGAGGGAACCTATCCGATGACCACCGCCACCTACGACCTGGTGCTGTCTGGCGGCAACCTGCTCGACCCGGCCCAGGGAATCGACGACCAACCCCGCGACATCGCCTTCAAGGACGGCAAGGTTGCTGCGGTTGCCGACCACATCGACCCGTCCGCCGCAACCCAGGCCATTGATGCCAGCGGCAAATTAATCACCCCTGGCCTCATCGATTTGCACGGTCACTTCTACCACGGCGGCAGCGGCACCGCCGTCCACGCTGACCAGACCTGCCTCGGCAGCGGCGTGACCACTGGAGTCGATGCCGGCAGCGCCGGTTTCCTCAACTACGGCGCAATGCGCGACTACGTCTTTCCCGCCCATCGCACTCGCCTGCTCGCCTTCCTGCACATCGGAGCCGTTGGCTTGGCCGCCAATGGCGTTTTGGGCGGTGGCCTCCATGATATGCGCGTCATCGATGTCGACCGTACAGTCCAGGCAATCAAGGAGAACCCCGGTTTTGTCTTCGGCGTCAAGGTCCGGATGCACCACGACGCCGTGGCCCGCTGGAACGCCCACGAGGCTATGACCCGCGCGCGCGAAGCCGCAACCGAGGCCGGCGTGCGCCTCATGGTGCACGTCAGCGGCACACCCATACCTCTGCCCGACGTGCTCGAGCACCTGGGCCCGGGTGACATCTCCACCCATGCGTTCAACGGTCTTCCTGACAACATCCTTGACGCGGCCGGCAAGGTTCGACCTGAAGTCCGCGCCGCCGTTGACCGCGAGGTCATCATGGACGTGGCCCATGCCGGCGTCCACTGCGACGTCGAGGTGGTCAAGGCCGCCATGGATCAGGGAATCGTCCCCGATACCATCAGCACCGACGTGCACATCGCCCCGCCCGGCCGCGTCGTCTACCTCATGAACGACCTGGTGAGCAAATTCCACGCCTTGGGCATGCCCCTGGCCGACGCCGTCGCCGCCAGCACCAGCCGCCCTGCCCGGATCCTGGGCCTGCAGGACAGCATCGGCTCCCTGGCCGTGGGCATGGAAGGCGACGCCGCGATCTGGGACAAGCGGGAGGGCAGATTCGTGTGGCATGACATGGCCGGTCACAACGTCGACGGCAAACTCCGCCTCGACACCTTCGCCACCATCAAGGGCGGCATGACCGCCTGGCGCGAGGGTCGTCTCACTGAGATGGGACAGTGTTGACACTGGCCCCGCATAGAGATTGGACTTGACCGTTCGACGAACCGCCTCCCGATTTTGACAACGATATGCCAACGCCGTGAATTGCCGCCGGTATCTCATTGAACGTCTCGCGTCTGCTCGATGAATGTGGTGGGAATACGGACCCGGTCTTGGCTTGCGACCATCAGGCGGTATAGTAAGGACAAACCATGCGCATTGGTGAATTTGACATAGCCGAACCCGTGCCGGAGCTGCACGAACCTCACATGCTGGCTGTGCTCCGGCCGTGGATCGACGTCGGAAACGTAGGCAGCCTGTCGCTCGGCCGGATCGAGCGCCACCTGCGCAGCCAGGAACTCGGCCGCCTGTATCGCCCCGGACGCTACTACGATTTCACCCGTTACCGTCCGCGGTCATATCTCGTCAACGGCCGCCGCGAGGTCACGGTTCCCAATACCATCATCCGCTACGCCAACCCGGAAGATGGTCAACACCTGCTGACCGCCCATCTCCTGGAGCCTCATCTCTATGGCGAGGACTACTCCGACGCGCTCCTGGAGATCATCAATCACTTCGGCGTAAAGCAGTATGCCCTCATCGGCGGCATGTACGACATGGTACCGCATACCCGCCCGCTGGTGGTTTCCGGCTTGGGCACTGGGGAGAACGTGGAGCGTGACTACCGCATTGCCAACGCCCGTGCCAGCAGCTACGAGGGTCCCACCACCATCACCTACACCATCAGCCAAACCGCCGCGGAGACGGGAGTCGAGACCCGCGCCTTCGTTGTCCACCTGCCCCAGTACCTCAATCTGGATGACGATCACCAGGGCGCGGCCCGCATGATGGACTTGCTCTGTCGCATGTACAACCTGCCCGACTACATCGCCCAGACTGAGCGCGGTCAGAAGCAGTACGACGAACTCACCCCCAACGACGGGCAGATCCCCAGCGGCGACACGCTCGCTCGCATCGAGGAAATGTACGACAACGAGTACGGCAGCGACGAGCAGTCTGAGCCCACCACGCCTTTGCCATCCAGCATCGAAGAATTCCTCCAGGGCCTCGGCGCGGATCTCGGCGACGATGAGGAGAACCGCTAGGCTCTTGCCCTCTGCGGGGATAGTGAACCCATGGTATCCCCGTCGCATTCAACCGGAGTCAGACTGCCGGTAGCCCAGCTCCTCCAGAAGCTAATCCGCTTCGACACCACCAACCCGCCCGGCAACGAGAGTGACTGCGCTGGCTACTGTCGGCATGTCCTCGCTGACGCCGGCATCGCTGCCGACCTCCTCGGCGAAGATCCGGACCGTCTCAACGTGGTTAGTCGCCTGCCCGGCCGTGGTGAGGCTCCGCCGCTGCTGCTCTACGGCCACATCGACGTAGTACCCACTGCCTTCCAACCCTGGGACGTCCCGCCCTTCGAGGGCCGCCTCCAGGACGACTACGTCTGGGGCCGCGGCGCGCTGGACATGAAAGGCGGGGTCGCCATGATGATGGACGCCTTCATCCGCGCTCACCAGGAGGATGCGAGCCTCCCCGGCGACGTGATCCTGGCCTTGGTCAGCGACGAGGAGGCCGGCGGCAACACCGGAGCCGCCTGGCTGGCGCAAACCCACCCTGAGTTTTTTGAAGGCGTCCGCTACGCCGTCGGCGAGTTCGGCGGCTTCAGCAAGACCTACCGGGGCCGCAAGTTCTACATGGTGCAGGTTGCCGAGAAGCAGGGCTGCCAAGTCCAGGCCATCGCCCGCGGGCCCGGCGGACACGGTTCGCTGGTCTACCACGACACCGCGCCCACCCGCATGGCGAAGTTTCTCGTTGATCTAGACCGCACGCCTTTGCCGTTCCACGTCCATCCGGTCACGCGCATGATGATCGAGGCCATGAGCGGCAGTCTGCCGATGCCGGACTGCGCCTTTCTCAAATTGCTGCTCAACCCCGCGTTCACCGGCCGTATGTTGCGCCGCATGGGAACCGCCGGCCAGGAGCTGGAGCCACTGTTCCGGCACACCGCCAACGCCACGGTCATCGCCGGCGGCGAAAAGACCAACGTCATCCCCAGCGAGGTGACGGTTACCCTCGATTGCCGGATGCTCCCCGGCTACGACGCCGAGGACCTGCTTGGCGAGTTGCAGCACATCGCCGGCCCCGACATCGAGCTCCAGGCCATCCGCTTCGAGCCCAAGCCCTGGCTCCTGAACATGGGCCTCTTCGACACCCTCGCGGACATCATCCGGGAACAGGACTCCGAGGGCGTCTCCGTGCCCATGCTCATGCCTGCCAGCACCGACGGGCGCCATTTCGCTACCCTCGGCATCCAGACCTACGGCTGGATGCCCATGAACCTGCCCGCTGATTTTGACTTCCTCAAGACCATCCACGCCGCCAACGAGCGCGTGCCGGTCTCCGCGCTGGAGTTCGGGGCGGAGGCGCTTTACCAGTTGCTGCAACGCTTCCACGAATGATGGTGCGTGTAATGGGCTTGTTGGCGGGGTTGATAGGAATGATTTGCATGGATCTACATCATGATGGGGATTCGGTGGATTTGAGCATCCCTTGGCAAAAGCGACTACGCATTTTCGCTTGGTGACTGCGCTACTCTTCACCATCCGCCTTTCTGCAACTCTGCCTCATAGCGGGCGATGATGCTGGTGACGTGGGGGTACACCGGCAGATTCTCTTTCCCATCCCACCAGCGGAAGGATTCCAATTCCCGATCGCTGAGCCGTGGTTCGCCGCCAGCGAAAACCAGTACGACTTTGTGGTCGTTGAAACTCCCTTCGCTCTCATAATCAAAAAGGCGTTCGGCTTTGTACGCTTTCATTCCCAGTTCTTCGCCGAGTTCGCGGCACGCGGCAGTCAACGCAGCCTCACCTTTATCTATGCCGCCACCTGGGAACGAATAGCGATTTCGTCCCTTGTCCCTTACCAGCAAATATCTCCCATCCCTGACCACCAGCGCGGTGGCTCGCTGCCGCTTTCGACTGCGTTCCTCGCTGGAACGGCGATTGCCTGATTCCGATGTGTAATCTCTTTCTACCTGAGCCTTGCCGTTTTTGATGTCAGCCCATAATTTCAATGCCTTGTTATCTCCGCCGAAGGCCAGCTCTTCCGGCCTTACTTTGTTGGGATTTCTCCAGCGGACGTCCAAGCATTCCCGGCGTTGGAAACGCAGACGACCGCCGACCGGCTGGCCTACGAATACCTTGACCGGGTGAGTGTTTCCGGTGAACAACCGCTGCGTGATTTTGACGATAATGCCGGTTTCTTCTTTCGTTTCGCGGTAAGCGGCGCGACGGCTGCTTTCACCTCGGTCAACCAGACCTCCCGGTAACGACCACTTGCCTTTTCTTTTGCCGTAAGCCCGCTGTACGAAGAGAACTTCGCCTTTGTCATTTTCAACCAGGCAGAACGCGACCTTTCTACTCATTGGAACCTCCCCAGTATGATGTGCGGGCGTCAGCCCCGGCGCCCCGGCGGCGTATATCGGGGCAGCCTCGCCCCGGCGTCGTTTTCGATCAACTCCATCATCGCTGTGACGGTTTCCTTGATCGCTGACAGTACCCCCGCTTCGTCGGGCGGCGGTTCCTGCACTCCTTCGTAGGGCGCATCGATGGCGTACTCGGTCAGGAAGGAGAAGTCGTTGCCGGCTAGGATTCGACGGCCGCCAGCAAAGGTTTCCACGGCCTGCTGCAAAACGCCGATGTCGTGGGTTCGCAACCACGTATTGCCCTGACCGTCGTCGTAGCCCATGTAGGCCAGGAAGCCTTTGAGCGCGTTTTCAAGGCACCGCTGGAAGTTGTGGCCGACTTCTTCGTAGCCCAGGCCGGCGTCAAGCGCCATTTCGGCCAGCAGTATCTGACGTTGGTAGTTAATAAATCGCTGCTCTACGTCGGGCCAGTTGTTGGGCGGGGTATGCGGATAGCGGTCGCCGTCATTCGTCGGCTCGTGGTTCATGTTGATCCCGTCTCTGAGCGCAGCATAAGTCAGGTGAGTGCGAGCCTGCCGGTAACGGTGAAAGTCGACGGGACTGTAGCGCACCAGGTCGATTTTCACGGGGTGGCCGTATATTTCCAGCGCCTTCGCTTTGCCCGCTTGCAGACCCAACCGATATTTCTCCTTGGTGCCGGGGTCGGATTCCGAGATGGTGAAAATGTCGATATCGGAGTTGTCCCGCCAATCGCCCCGGGCGCGGGAACCGAACAGGAAAATGTCGACGGGCTGGATAACATCCCGGACGACTTGGGCCACGGCGATGGCGCGCTCATCGTAATTTGGCGTGGCGTTCATTAGGCCACCTCTCCGATGTCCCTACCCTGTGCTCCTTTTCGGTTCAAAAATTATTATGCCATGACCGGATTTGCCCGGTCATGGCACTCACTGGTTTAATCCGTGCCGACTCCGGCAATCGAGATCAGCCCACAGCTGCTCCCTTGGCCACGTCAATCAGCCGCTCGAAGGCGTCCGGATCCCGCACCGCCATGTCCGCCAGCATCTTGCGGTCGATCTCGATGCCGGCGACGTTCAACCCGTGCATGAACTGGCTGTAGGTCATTCCGTGCTGGCGGGTCGCCGCGCCGATGCGGATGATCCACAGGCGCCGGAAATCGCCCTTGCGCTGCCGACGATGACGGTAGGCGTGGCTCCACGCGTGCATCACCGCCTCTTTGGCCCACTTGTAGTTGCGCCCGGAGGACGCCTGGTAGCCCTTGGCGGCTTTGATGATTTTCTTGTGACGGGCGCGCTTGGTCACGCCCCTTTTGACTCTTGGCACGGTTGCGGGTTCTCCAGTCTAGACGTCGTAGGGCACCAGCCGGCTCAGACGCTTCACGTCCGCGTCGGCGAAGCCGATCTTCTGCGCGAACTTTCGCGTAACCTTCTTCGGCTTCTTGCGCCGGAGGTGGCTGCTCATCCGCTTGCGGCGGAGCAGCTTGCCAGAGCCCGTCACGTGGATGCGGGCCTTGGCCCCTTTGTGGGTTTTCAGTTTGGGCATGTGCGATTATTCCGTAGCTACTGCTTCCTTTCGTTCGTTGCGAGCTGCGACCGTCGGATTGGGTATCAGGACCATGGACATGGCCCGCCCTTCCATCGAAGGCTGCTGCTCCAGTCGAATGTCGTCTTTCAACTCCTCAGCCACCCGCTTCAACAGCGAAAGACCGTTTTGCTGGTGCACTGCCTCGCGCCCGCGGAACCGCACCGTCAGCTTGACCTTGTCGCCGTTGCCGATGAACTGGCGCACCTTTCGCAGTTTGGCGTCAAAGTCGTGGGTGCCGATGTTGGGGCGGAACCGCACTTCCTTCAGCTCGTTGCTTTTCTGGGATTTGCGGGTCTCGCGCTCCTTCTTGGACGAAAGGTACCGGAGTTTTCCGTAGTCCAGCAACCGCGCGACCGGCGGATCGGCGTTGGGCGCCACTTCCACCAGGTCAAGGTCATTCATCCGCGCCCTGGAGAGAGCGTCGGACACCGTCATCACGCCAAGCTGCTCGCCATCTTCTCCAATAACTCGTACCCGTGGGACGCGTATCTGTTCGTTGACCCTGTACTGCCTGGCTATGGCGTCACCTCCTTGGTGGTGCGTAACTCAGAAGGCTGGGACCGGAAACAGTCCCAACCGCTCATCATTGCACTATTCTAGCGGCGGCCCACCGGGCAGTCAACGATTTGAGAAGCGGTTCAGATCGTTGCCGGCCTTCACCTCACCGTTCGTTGCGTTGTTTCCGCGCTCTGGCCGCTGCGTCGAGCCAGGCTGGTTTCAGTCCAGCTCGTCATCATCGTTCTCATCGTCTTCGTACAGATCTTCGTCTTCATCGTCGAGGTCGTCTTCGCCGAAGAGATCTTCGTCCTCGTCCTCGTCGTCTCTAGCCAGCGTCTCGAAGATCCGGTTCAACTGCTCGTCTTCCTCAGAGCCTGGGGCTGCCAGCATGCGGGCGACTCCGGGAGCTTCTTCGGGCTCCGGTTCTGCGACGGGAATCCCCGCAAACCCGTAGAAAACGTCGCTTTCCAGCACCCGGGCCAATCCGCTGACCGTCAGCGTGATCGGTCGTATCGGCGTTGACCATTTTTCGGTCAGCTCCGCATGCAACTCCGTCAAAGGCATCGGCTCCTCTCCCCGCAGCAGCAGGGTGCGAAACACTATCTCTTGCAGGGGCATTGCCGACTGTATGAACTCGGTGTCTCCGGCGCAATGCGTCCTGATCTCTTTGACCAAGTCGGACGGATCCGTGATTTCGGCTGGTGTCTTGCCAAACGACGGGCAAGTGGTGTTGAGCCGAGCCAGGAGCAACGGGATTGGAGACCTATTCAACTCTTCCAGCCGTTCCAGGCTGAACCGGTATTCAGGCCCTGCCGATCTGCTATTTCCGGTGACGGTGGTCGTCATGCGTTAACCTCTTCATTCCAGTCCAGCATTATGATCTTTACGGCTTGCCCGGCGCTCTTGCGCGGCAGGTCTGCCGGGCAGATTGCCAGTCCGTTGGCTTTGGACAGCGATGTCAGTATGTTTGATCCCTGGGGTCCCGTCGGCGTGGCGTACCAGGCGCCGTCCCGCCGTTCGACCTCTACCCGTGCGTATACCCGGCGGCCGTCGCTGTTGAAAATCGGCCCGGTGAGCACCCCTTCGACCGTCGGACGCGCCAGTAGATCACGTCCCAACATGTGACGCACGGCCGCCCGGCCAAACATTTCGAACGCCAGCAGCGCGCTCACCGGGTTGCCCGGCAGGCCCAGCAGCGGCAGCGGGTCGCGGCCTTCGCGGTGGATCAGCCCGAACGCCAGCGGTTTGGCCGGACGCATGCGTACCGACCAGAAGTTCATATCCCCCCGCTGCTCCAGGACGTCCTTCACCATGTCGTAGTCGCCCTTGGACACTCCGGCCGAGGTCACCAACAGGTCCGCATCGGACGCCGCGTCGATGCAGCGGTGCAGGTCGTCCAGATTGTCCCGCGCGATGCCGATGATCTTCGCCTCGCCGCCCGCCGCGCGTACTGCGGCAGCCACGCTGCTGCTGTTGCTGTCGTAGATATGACCCGGCGCCAGCTTGTCTCCCACCGCGGTCAACTCGTCTCCCGTCGAAAGCACCGCGACCACTGGCCGCCGGATAACCCGCGCCGTGGCCAGTCCCAACGAGGCTAGGACGCCGGCTTCCGCCGGACGAACCACGGTGCCGGCGGGCAGCACCAACTCGCCGGCTCGAACGTCCTCGCCGGCCGGCCTCACGTTGCTGCCCAGCGGCAGGGCCTTGTGGATCACGATCTCGTCCAGCGGCGTGCCGGCGCGCCTGCGGTCCAGCTCGTCAGTCTCCTCGAAGGGAACCACGGTGTCCGCGCCGTCAGGCACCGGGGCGCCAGTCATGATCCGGATCGCCGTGCCCCTGGTGACGGTCTGGTCGGAGACCTGCCCGGCCGCTACCGCAGAGATCACCGCCAGTTTCGGCGCGTCATCGTCCGCTGCTGCGATGTCATCGTGCAGCACCGCGTAGCCGTCCATGGCCGAATTCGCCAGCGGCGGCAGGTTCAGCGGCGAGGTGACGTCTTCCGCCAGCGCCAAGCCCAGGCATTCCAGGACAGGCAGCTCCACCGCGTCCAGCGGACTGAAGTGGGCGATGATCCGTTCGAAAGCCTGCTCCACCTCAAGCATGTCTTCATGCCCGTGACCATCGGAGTGACCCCGATGGTGTCCGCCATGGCCGTGTTCTCGGTGCGCCCGGTGGCCGTGGTCGGCGTGGCCATGATCATGAATGCTTTCGTGGTCACCGTCGCCGTGGGCGTCATGGGCATGCAGTTCTCGTGAATGGGCGTGTGTAGTCATGTCAGTGGCGTCCGTATCAGAGTGAAAGACGGCAAGCAACAAATAATCGTACCACACTCGCAGGATTGCTCCGAACACTTTCGTGAATGCGACTGCCACTGACCGGAGCAGGTCCCAGTACCGAAATCGTCATTCCGGCGCAAGCAGGAAGCCAAGCCGCGGCACGGACGCCCCCGCGTTTGTTGGAACTGTCGGCAAGAGCCGCGCTAAATCGACCAGGCTGCGCTACGCCCGAACCGTCGCCCCCGCTTCCCGCTCCAGCGCGCGAGTCAGGCCGTTCACCGCCCGGTTCATGTCCTCGGCGGTCAGCGTCCGGTCTGCGGCTCGGAACCGGATGCGAAAGGCCAGCGAGCGCGTGCCCTCCGGGAGGTTCTCCCCGGCGTACACGTCAAACAGCTCGGCCCGCTCCACCAGCCGAACCCTTTCGATCAGAGCCTGCACCCTGGCAGCCGGCACGTCCGCCGGCACCACCAGCGCCAGGTCTCGATTGGCCGCGGGGAATCGCGACAGCGACTGGAATCGCCCGCCGTCCGGGCCCGCTTCCAGCAGGTCGTCCAGCCACACCTCGAAATACACCACCGGATCGGTCCCCAGGTCGAACGCCTCGCGAATGTCGGGATGCAGTTCCCCGATCATCCCAACGTCCGTCGCGCCGGCTGCAACCCTCGCGCATCGGCCCGGATGGAACATCGGATCATCATGCGATGCCAACGACGTGGCGATTCCGAGCCGGTCCAGCGCCGCCGCCAGCGTTCCAGACAGGTCGAAGAAGTCCAGTGGTTCTGCCGAGCCCAGCCAGTTCGCATCGTATCGCGGCCCGGACATCACCGCTGCCGCCATTTCCCGTTCGATGGGCAGTCCCGTAGCTTGCGGAATGAACGCCCTTCCCAGCTCGAACAGGCGGAACCCGCCATCGTTGTGCCCCCGGTTGTAGGCCAAAGTGCTCAGGATGCTGGCCGCCAGCGTCGGACGCATGACGTCCTGCTCGGTGGACATCGGGTTCGCTACTCTGAGCACCGCGGACGGCCCGCGTGTCTCCCCGTTCACGTTCAGCCGGTCCATATCCTCCAGGCTCACCAGCGGATAGCTGATGGTTTCCTGCATCCCTGCCGCCGCCAGCGCGTCGCGCAGCGCGTCCTTCAGCGCTGTCATCGCGTTGGGCCGGTGGTAGGGTATCGGCGAGGATAGCATCGTGGTGGGCACTTCGTCGTATCCGATGATGCGGATCACTTCCTCGATCAGGTCCTCTTCAATAGCGATGTCGCTGCGCCAGTACGGTGGGTCGGCCTCCAGGCTGTCCGGGCCGGTGCGCCGCGTCACGATACCCAGGCTCGCCAGCACCGTCTCAGCGCGGGCGATGTCCAGGTCCATTCCCAGCACCTGCCGCAGCCGCGCCACCGTGAGCGGAACTGCGGCAACCTCGGTGTCGCCTCCGGGGAACACGTCGATGATCCCGGACGCCGCCTGCCCGCCGGCCGTCTCCAGGATCAGCTGCGTGGCGCGACGCAGCGCGATGGGCGCCAACTCCGGGCGCAATCCTTTCTCAAAACGCAGGCTCGCCTCAGTGCGCAGGTTCAGGTCCGTCGACGTGCGCCGGTTGTTCAGGGGATGGAACGTCGCCGATTCCAGCAGCATGTTGGTCGTGCTCGCCGTGATCTCACTGTTGGCCCCGCCCATGACGCCGCCGATGCCAATGGCCTGTGCCGTGTCCGCAATCAACAGGTTGTCGGCAGACAATTTCCGGTTGACCCCGTCCAGGGTCGTGAACTCCTCGCCCTCGTTCGCCCGCCTTATCACCACGTGGTGGTCCGTTACCGTGTCCAGGTCGAAAGCGTGCAGTGGTTGGTTGAACTCCAGCATGACGTAGTTGGTCACGTCCACTACGTTGTTGATGGGTCGCAACCCGGCGCGGTTCAGCCGTTCCTGCAGCCATGGCGGTGATGGCCCGATGCTGATTCCCGTTATCACCGATGCCGTATAGCGCGGGCACAGATCCGGATCTGCGATGGATACGCGCGCCAGCGTCTCCACCGGCACTTCCGCCTCAGCGTAGCCGACCTCGGGAACACGCACGGGCTGCCCGGTGATTGCCCCGATCTCTCGCGCCACCCCCAGCATTGACAGGCAGTCGCCACGATTGGGCGTCAGTTCCAGTTCGAGGAACGTGTCACCCAACGCTTCGTCCAATGGGGTTCCGACCACCGCGTCGTCCGACAGCACGATGATCCCCTCGTGCTCGTCGCTGATTTCCAGCTCAGCTTCCGAGCAGATCATCCCCTCGGAAACGACACCCCGTATCGTCGCCGGCTTGAGCTCTTCCCGCCGTCCGTTGTGCATGTTCATCAGCGTGACGCCAGGACGCGCGAAGCAGATCTTCTGGCCGGCCGCCACGTTGGGCGCGCCGCAGACGACCTCGACCACCGGGCCATCGCCCGGATCGACCTCGCAAAGCGTCAGCGTGTCCGCGTTGGGATGCGGCCTAGTTGCCCGCACGTAACCAACCACACACCCTTCCCAACCGCCTCGGGTGAACACGTCGCCCACCTCGATGCCACCCATGGTCAGCCGGTGCGCCAGCTCATCGGGCTCCAGCGTAATGTCAACGTATTGGGAAAGCCAGGAAAAAGGGAACAGCATTGGAACGTTAACCTGCGATTGACCACTGGGAGGGTCAGAACTGCCGCAAAAACCTCACGTCGTTTCGGTAGAAATGGCGGATATCGTCGATCCCGTACTTCAGCATCCCGATCCGCTCCGGTCCCATGCCGAAGGCGAAACCCGTATAGCGCTGCGGGTCGTACCCGACGCCCTCCAGCACCCGCGGGTGAACCATGCCCGCCCCCATGATCTCGATCCAGTCCTCGTCTCGATTGATCGGCCGTCGCCCGGTCTCGGGGTCTACGAAGTTGGAGATGGACATGTCCACCCCCGGCTCGACGAACGGGAAGTAGTCGCATCGGAACCGGATCTGCCGGTCCTCGCCGAACACCCGCCGCGCGAATTCGTACAGCGTGCCCTTGAGGTCTGCGAAGGTGATCCCCTCGGCCACGGCCAGCCCTTCGATCTGGTAGAAATGCCATTCGTGGGTGGCGTCGGTGGCCTCGTAGCGATAGCACTTGCCCGGCACCACCACCCGCACCGGCGGGTCCTGCGCCTCCATCACCCGCGCCTGCATCGGCGAGGTGTGGGTGCGCAGCAGCATCGGTTGCTGGCCACCTTCATTGACATAATCGATCCACAGCGAGTTCCACATGTCCCGGGCCGGGTGCCCCGCCGGAATGTTGAGCATCTCGAAGTTGTAGTGGTCCAGCTCAACTTCCGGACCTTCCACCACGCTGAATCCCATAGCCATGAACGCGGCGCAGATCTCGCGGACTATCTGCGTGGTAGGATGCAGACGTCCGGTAACCACCGGGCGTCCGGGCAGAGTGACGTCCAGCGCGTCCTGTGCTGCCAGCGTCGCCTGCGCTATCTCCCGCGTGCGCCGGGCCAGCGCTTCTTCCAGCGTGTTCTTGGCCTGGTTGGCCCGCGAACCTACCTCACGCCGGAGGTCCGGTTCCAGGTCCGGCAGCGACCGCAGCAACCCGGTGAGCTTCCCCCGGCGTCCCAGGTAGCCTACCCGCCACTGTTCGACCTCAGCACTCTCGCCGATGCTGGTCAGCTCGTCGAGCGCGTCGCGGGTCAGTTGGTCGATGGTTTCTACGGAAGGCGCGTTGGTCATGAGAACGGGTACCGGTGATTGACGAATACAGGCGGGCCGAAAAAATTATAGGCAGTGCCCCGCCGAAGGGTCAAGAAATCTCAACCCCCAAACGCGCCGCCAGCCAGGCCCCGCGCGCCTGCCCGTGAATGTGTCCGCCGCCTTCCGCGGCCCCGTCGTAAACTCTGAAATCGCAATCCGGCAGCGCTGCCGCCAACTCCTCGGCGAACGCCAACGGGCACACGCTTCGGTCGAACCGTCCCGCGCTCATCAACACGGGACAGCGCACCGCCGGCGCGGTGGTCACTGGATTGACTACCGCAAGCAACTCGTCGATGACGCTTTCGCTACCCGGATTCGCCCTCAGGTAGTCGCCCAATTCCGCCAGGGGATAACCCAGGCCGGGCTCCACCCCGGCCGGATGACCCAACGCCATCGGTGTGTCCGCTGCCACCGCCGAAACTGCCGGCCGCCGTGCCGCCGTCGCCAATGCCAGGCTGGCCCCAAGCCCCGCTCCGGTCAGCGCCACAACGCCGGATAACTCGGCAATGCTCTGCAAACCCAACGTGTCCACCGCCCGGAGCGCGTCGGTGAAGGCGCCGAAAAGCGTGTAAGTGTCGGCGTTTTCGATGCCGTCGGTCAGCAGGCCGGGATAGCTGGCCCGTACCAGGTCGTCGCTATTCCTTTGCCCCCGGTGGGTGGCGTTCATCACCACCGCCCGGTGACGCAGCGGCGTGTAGATGATGTCGTGGACGCTGGCGTAGTCCGGCATCCGGATCAGCGCGGGGAACGGACCGCCCTCTTTCGGAACTGACAGCCAGGCGAAAAGGCGGTACCCGCCGGCGCTGGTGTAACGCATCCGAAACACGTCCCACTCCGGTTGGGAGTAGAACGCATCGTGCTCGATCTCGATACCGGGATCGGTCTCGGCCAGTTGCGCCTCGATCCCTTCCCAGAAGGCGTCAGAGCGCCCTTGCGCGGACGTCATGATGCCGCCTCCTGCGCGCTGGCCACGCCGATACGCTCCTCCAGCCAGGCCCGCTCCCGCGCCGGATACTCGTGGGCGTTGCCGTGCCCCGACTCCGGGAACAGCCACAACGCACGCTCGCCGCCCAGCTGCCGGTACGCCGCGTAGCTGGTTTCGGGCGGGCATACCTCGTCCTCCATCGCGATTCCCACCACCATCGGGCACTTGATCCGGGGAGCAAAGTTCACCGCATCGAAATATCGCAGCGTGTCCAGCATCCGCTCGGTTTCGTCCGGATGCGCCCTCTGGTAGCAGGAAAGCTCGTCATACGGATAGCTGCGCAGCATCCGCATCGATTCCGGGAAGCAGCACAGGAACGGGTACCCGGCGACACCCGCCTTGATCTCCGGCCGCAGCGCCGACGTGATCAGCGTCAGCCCGCCACCCTGGCTGCTGCCGCAACAGTAGATCCGCTCGGCGTCAATCTCCGGCCGCGACAGCAGGAAGTCCACCCCGCGCAGGCAATCTGAAATCACGCCCTTGTAGCCGTACGTGTCCCGATCCTCCACGCCGCTGGTGAGCAGACCGGGATACCCCGGGTTGAACTCGCCGCTGCTGGGCAGCTTGCCCCGTACCGCCACCGACAGTGCCGCGACGCCTTTCGCCCCCCAGTCCCGCCGCAGCGCCGGCTCCGACTTGTACCCCGGCAGGTGCAGGATCGCCGGAAACGGCCCGTCACCGTCCGCCGGTACCGCGTACCACGCGAATACCTCCAGCCCTCCCAGGCTGCGGTACGTCGCCTGGTAAACCTTCACCGCCTCCGTGCTGCGGAGCGCGTCCGGTTCCGCCCGCGCCTCCAGCGGTATTGCCGCGAGTTCGGCCAGTACACCATCCCAGAACGAGTCGAAGTCGTCAGGGGTGGTTACCTGGGTAACGAAGGATATCAAGTCTGATTGGGTTGCCATGAGACGACTCCTGCTGCGCGATGACGGGGCCATTATACCCGGCATCTTTTTCGGGGAATCATGGTTTTGTCCACTCAACTGTGGCTGACGCCCGATTGGGGAACCTCTACCCTAAAATAGGGAATTACATGCCTGCGTACAACGGTCGAGAAGAACTCAAAGGTCCAAAGGAGGAATTATGGCAGCACCACAAATGCGCGGAGGCCGCGGAGGATCCAAAGGAGGAGGCCGGGGGCGTCCGGCCAATGCACCAAGCACCACCGGGAAACCGTCCGGTGGTGGCCGGGGTAACAACCCCCCACGCAAGTAGCCTACAACCAAAGTTAATCACCCACGAGGACCGTTAGATGCGCACGGGTATGTAGTTCCCATATCATTGGCTGAGGAGTGAAGACAATATGACGGAACGCGAAATAATTCCACGCCTTCCCACCAGTGGCCAGATAATCGGAGCCTTGGTTGCGAGATTGGGCATAAAGCATCCCGTACTCCAGAGCAGGACGGCCCGCCGGTATTTCGCTGCCGATCCGGAACATCAAGTGAAGGATTCCAGCAGAGATGAAATCATCGAGGCTATAGCGGAGGCGCTGACTGACTCTGGCTTGATCGCCACGCCGAAAGTAAGGGAGAGTGCTCATGAGTTGGCCCCAGCGTTGGACGCCACACTGAAATGGCACGCAGACCACTGGGACCTGTTACGGTCGTTTCTGCGTCGCAGAATGGCTTCGGTTCCTCCGGAGCATCAGCCTGAAGTCTGGGAGACTTACGTCAGGCTTACCGTCATCGATCTTTCTCTCCGGGTAGCTGCACATCTGCGTCTGGCCGGATCGTCGCCAGCAGTCCTGGATTTCCTAGCCTGGACAAGCCGCGCGGATCGAGGGGACTTTCTAAACCAAAAGCGGCGTCAAGCAGGGGTTACTCGGAAAGACTTTGTCGACGACTATCAAGTGCACGACAATACCTTCGACGCTTGGATGTACCAGGGTGCACGGCCTTCTGATGACAACATCATGAAGATGGCTAAAGCCCTGGCTGACAAAATTGAAGGTCCAAACACAGCGAAAATTGCCCTTGAGTTGCGGTCCTTCTACTGGATCAGCGATATCGCCGCCCTGTTGACCGAGCACATCGGGCCCGAGGCTGTGAACGATGCCATCGGTAGATTGCACTGGTACGCCACGGAAGCTTATCGAATTATCGAGGACGTTATCCCTGAAACACACCGAGCGGAAGATCTCATCGTGTTGGCGGACCTGGGCGTCAATGCCCATCTTTCCAAACCTCTGTTGACGGCCCTGATTGAACGTGAATCGGATGACGAATGGCGGGAGGACCTGCATTCCAGCGGAAGCGCAATGGACTGGATCCGTCGCGTGATCTCGGTCAATATGAACGTTCACCTGGCCGAAGTAGACGACCATATCAAGGATACGGAAGGCCGTCTGCTTGAGAATTGGGACGTAAGCAATCCCAAAGCCTATGCCCATTACCGACGCTCCATGGAACTCCAGGCACAAGGAAAACTCTACGAGGCTCTGGCGGAGGTGGAAATCGCGGCCCGACTGGACCCGTTGGACCCCGCGAATCACTTCACGCTGGGATCGGTGAAAACCGGCATCGGCGTCGGGCGTGGCGACATGGATCTCGTGAACGAGGGCTTGGATGCTTTGTGGCTGGCCGTAACGCTGGATCCCAACTGGGTCCTCCCCTGGACCGAGATCGGCTCGACTCTGTATTACACCGACCGGACGGCGGAAGCTGTCGCCCACCTCCGGAGTGTAAAGCCGGAATCTGGCCCACTGGATGCCCATTACTACCGCACGTTGGGGACTGCGGAGTGGAAGTTAGGCGAGTTGCCCAGAGCTCTTGCAGCGTTTGAGGCGGCCCTCGAACTTGACCCCGAGGAGACGTCTGCTTTGTTGGCGGCCTCGGAAATCGCGCTGCTGATCGGTGACCACGGAAAGCACCGGCGGTACATCCAAAGGGCAAAACATTTTGGTGCAGAGGAAAGCGCACTCGAAATCTGGGAACTGCTCCGCAATCTCTATAGTAAGATGCAAGGACAATAGCTGCGGACGGAATGCACAATTAGCCACCCAAATGCCCGGTGTTATAATTCGGCCACTTGCCGCCGGTACGAGCATCGGCGCGTTTCAGGAGCGAACACCTATGAAAGCTGGGTTTATCGGGGTGGGCAACATGGGCAACCCCATGGCCGCCAACATGATCAAGGCTGGGCATCAGCTCACCGTCCACGACCTGCGTCGCGAGTCCGCCATCAACCTGCTGGAAATGGGCGCCGAGTGGTCGGATACCCCGGCCGGATGCGTCAGCGGCAACGACGCCGTGTTCACTTCCCTGCCCGTGCCCCGGGACGTTGAGGCCGTGGTGATGGGCGAGAACGGCATCATGACCGCCGCCAACTCCGGCGACGTTTACGTCGATCTGTCCACCAACTCGCCCACCGTCATTCGCCGCATCCACGATGAGTGCGCCGCCCGTGGCGTCACCGTGCTCGACGCCCCGGTCAGCGGCGGCGTGTACGGCGCGGCCGCCGGCACCCTCGCCGTCATGGTCGGCGGCGACGAGGACACCTACAACTCCGTCAAGCCCATGCTCGACGCCATCGGCGCCCACGTCGTCTATTGCGGCGAGATCGGCAACGGCATGGTCACCAAGATTTGCAACAACCTGCTCTCCATGGGCATCGGCGTCCTCATGTCCGAGGCCCTGACCCTCGGCGTCAAGGCCGGCGTCTCCCTGGAAACCCTCGCCGACGTCATCGCCAACAGCAGCGGCGGCAACCGTCGGCTGGTCGAGAAATTCCCCCGCTATCTCTTCGCCGATAACTTCGAGCCCGGCTTCGCCACCGCCCTGGCCGCCAAGGACGTCCGGCTCGCCACCGACCTGGGCCGCGAGTACGGCATCCCCATGGAACTCTCCAACCTCGTCGACCAGCGCCACGTCGAAGCCCTCTTCCGCGGCTGGGGCCCCGAGGACTCCGACGCCGTAGCCAAGCTCCAGGAGGAAAAATCCGGCGTCCAACTCCGCTTCGGCAACCTGTAACCCTCCCGTTTCTCATTCGAAACCGCTCGTCAATCGAGGCCAAACTTGTTCCGTTCGGCCTACCCCGCCAAGGACCAACCTGCGTACATCACCCGCTACGTGTACGCCGACACCACCCTGTCCACCCACGGCGGAACCGCCGGCAAGGTCAGCCTGACCGGCGAGGAGCACACCCGCCTCCAGCAGATGGCCGAGTACCTGGAGCGCTGCTGCAACGACCTTGACGCCGCCGGCTACGACGTCATCTCCATCACCCCTATCACCAGCGGCCGCACCGCCTACACCCACGCCGAGACCACCAACATCCACCCCGGCCACGGCTACAGCGTCACCGACGGCCTGATCGTAACCGGCCGTCTCAAACCTGACGAGACCAACCCATGACCCAATCCTCCCCATGGAGCCTTCCGACGGTCCCGCGGCGGAAATCGCCGACTACCGCCGTCAGGCCCGCGAATTTCTGCTCAAAAGCCGCCAGTACCTGGCCGATGACGACCTGCATCAGGCTTCAGAAAAGGGCTGGGGCGCCGCCGCCTGGATGGCCAAGGCGGCGGCCGAGACACAGGGTTGGCAGTACAATAAACACGACCAGTTCAGTACCGTGATGAATAGCGCGCGCCTCCTGACCGGAGACAGCAGATTGCCTGGACTACGCAGCATCGCTAACGAACTGCATAGCAACTGTTACAAACGCCGGCTGTTGCTGAATGCCGACGCCATTGCTGTGGACTTGGACCACATCGCAACTCTCCTCGACATCCTCGAACCCCTCACCGAAACCAATGCAACTTAGGAGTCCCCCATGACCAGCAGCGCAGAACGTCACGTCGAAACCGCCGACACCATCGAGGCCATCGAGGAGTGCTTCCGCCTCGGCTGGACCGACGGCCTCCCCGTCATCCCGCCAGCCGATTACAAGGTCCGCGAAATGCTCTCCGCCGCCGGCCTCACCGGCGAGGAGGAACTGATCAACCTCGATATGCGCAGCCGCGTCATCACCTCCGAGAACGCCGCCGCGAACGCCGTAATGGCCGGCTGCGAGGCCAGCTATTTCCCCGTTCTCGTCACCGCCCTGCGCACCCTCGAGGAAGAGCGCAACTTCGTCAATATGGCAGCCTCCTCCACCAGTTCGCCCACCATCCTCATGGTGCTCAACGGACCGATTCGTGATGAGCTGGGTATCAACAGCCGCGACGGCCTCTTTGGCCCCGGCTTCCGCGCCAACGCCAGCATTGGCCGCGCCGTCCGCCTCTGCTTTATGAACGGATTCGACGCCTGGCCCGGCCAGCTCGACCGCGGCACCCTGGGCACGCCGGCCAAGTTCACCCTCTGCATCGCCGAAAACGAGGAGACCTCCCCCTGGGAACCGCTCCACGTCAGCCGCGGCTTCGACGCCTCCGACAGCGTGGTCACCGTCGCCGTCGCCTACAACCCCGTCAGCGTCCCCAACAGCTACGCCCACACCGGCCAGGCCATCCTCCTCTCCATCTGCGACGCCCTGCGCTCCGCCGCCCTCGCCCATCGCTACCCCGCCCAGTGGGTCATCGTCATCGGACCGGAACACGCCCTGACCCTCCAGGGCGACGGCTGGACCCGCCGCGACATCCAGGACTTCCTCATCGAGAACAGCGGCCGCTCCCGCGCCGACCTCGTCCGCCTCGGTTCCAAGCAGGGCCCCGAGCGCCCCGGCGACGAGGAACTCATCATGCGCTGCGCCAACGATCCGGACGACATTCTCATCATGCACGGCGGCGGCACCGGCGGCCGCTACAGCGCCATCATCGACACGACCGGCTACCGCATCCGCACCCGCAAAATCTCCGCCCAATAGCATGACCACCCAACCGCCTCAAAACCCCTTTCCGGGGATGAACCCGTACCTGGAGCATCCTCAATTTTGGCGCGGTATTCATCAGTGGGTGATTGGTGAACTCGCTCGGACCCTTAGCGGTAAACTGCGGCCCGATTACTTGGTACGCATCGAACAAAGAGTGTACGTATCTGAGGAACCTGATCCCAACGGTCGCCGGCCCTCCCGCGTATCGGACATTGCAGTTTTGGACCCCGGTTGGGCCGCTGCGCGAGTTGTCGCCCTGGAGACGGAGCCACGCCAAAACGAGGACGCTGTCACGGTCGAACTGCCGGTGTTGGAGCTGGAGCGAGAGAGTTACCTGGAAATCATACGCGGCAGCAACCGTGAGGTCGTCGCCGTGATTGAATTGTTGTCGCCCGCTAACAAATCTAACAAGGGACGCCGGGAATATCTGTCTAAACGCGCCGAGGTGCAATACAGCCTTTCCCATTTGGTGGAAATCGACTTGCTGCGGTCAGGGCCTCCCATGCCGGTGGTTGGGGATGTTCCCGGAGGCCACTATCGCATCCTGATTAGCAATGCGCGGCTCGCACCCGATGCGTCTTTGTACGTCTTCAGTATGCGACAGCCCATACCGATTTTTGTCATGCCCTTGGCCGAAGGATCCGAGGGCATTGCAATAGACCTGAAACCAATCATCGACGAGGTGTACGTCCTCGGTTCCTACGACCGTGACATCGACTACGACCAGGACCCCGACTACGACCAGGACCCCGACTACGACCAGGACCCCGACTACGACCAGGACCCCGACTACGACCAGGACCCCGACCAACCCCTTGCCGACGCCGACCGCGCCTGGATCGACCAACTCCTCCGCAATCAGGGGTTACGCAAACCCGCCCTTTGACGATACAATCCGCACAAATCGTTCTGTCCGACCGCACGCCCAAACAACGGAGGTACGCCATGACCACCGCCGAATCGAGCCGCCTCAGGCTCGTCAACCCCAAGGGCACCGAACTGCCCCAATCCGAGTTCCGCATGAACGACCGCTCCAGCGGCCTCGCCGGCAAGCGTCTCGGCCTCATGGAAAACGCCAAGGCCAACGCTGACAAGCTCCTCTTTGAAGTCGGCAACATTCTCAACGAACGCCACGGCTTCGCTGAGATCAAGTACTACAACAAGGGCCACGCCAGTCTGCCCGCCAAACAGGACACCATTGACTCCATCCTCGGTGAGGTCGATTACCTCATCACCGGGGTTGGGGATTGAGGGTCCTGCAGCTCGTGCAGTGTGCACGACGGAATCGACTTCGAGAAGCGCGGCGTTCCCACCGCGGCCATCATCACCCACGTCTTCCTCAACACGGCCCAGGCCATGACCCGCATGATGGGCGTGCCCGACTACCGCTACGTCGTCGCCCAGCATCCGCTGTCCAGCCTCACCGATGACGAGGTCAAGGCTCGGGCCGCTGAGATCGCTGACGAGGTGGAGTCTATCCTGACCGGCCAGCCCGTCGCCGCCTAGCCAACTGCGTTTCCGGGCCGCCACTATGGCGTCTCCGGGTACTTCGCGCCCGTCTCGCCTGCCGATAGACCCGGCCATCCGGCCTGGTCTGGCAGGCGAAACTCAATTGATCGTGGCCGCTGAACACCTGGCTCCCCACACTCCCAAATTCAGCACTCCGGCCATGGTCATGCTCATGGAGCAGGCTTCCTATCACGCGGTCCTGCATTTGCTCCACCCGAACCAGACCGTCGTCGGCTACGAGGTGAACGTCAAGCACCTCGCCCCGGCCGACGCCGGGTCACTCGTCTCCGCCCGATCCGTCCTCACCGATGTATCCGGCAACAAGCTCCGCTTCAAAGTCGAGGCCCGTCACGGCGATCTGTTGCTCGGAACGGCTGAGCATAGAATGGCCATTGTGACTCAAGAACGAGCGGGTGGCTGACGGCCGCCGCTCTTCCATCGCATTCGCCCAGGGAGGCCACTATGTCCTGGATCCGCGAAACCGACGTCAGTGTCCCTTCGGTAATCAGTTGCATGTCCATCAACCCCGACCTGATGGCGGCGGTGCAGAACCTCAACGCCAAGGCCACCTTCGGCTCATCAGCGCTCACACGTACCCAGGAGGAAACCATCGCCACGGTGGTGTCCCTGGTCAACCGCTGCCGCTATTGAGCCGTCGCCCACGGAGGGTTCCTCCGTCAGCATAGCGGCGACCCCGAGTACTCCAGCCACATCATCCACGACTACACCCAGGCTGATCTCGACCCCCAGACCCGTGCCATCCTCGACTACGCGGTCAAGCTGACCCTGACCCCGTCCCTGATGCGCGAGTCCGATATCGACGACCTGCGCGCCGTCGGCCTCAACGATGAGCAGGTGCTGTCCACCGTCGCCATCACCTGCGTGTTCAACTTCATGAACCGCCTGGCCGACGGCTTGGGGGTCGAAATCCAGCCGGGTCGCGAGGCCGCCATGAGCCAGTGGCTTTCTGACGCCGCCAAGCAGGCCCAGGACTGGCTCCTGTCGCCAGACGCCGTAGCCGTATCTTGATCCGTCCTGTTCAGGATTGAACAGTCCCCGTCTGTCAACATCGAGGAGGACCCCATGACGCTCCTACCATCCGGCCGTCCCCGCTTGCAGGATAAAGTCGCCATCGTCACCGGCGCGGGTTCCAGCGGCCCCGGTGTCGGCACCGGCAAGGCCGCCTCAATCCTGTTCGCCCGCGAGGGCGCCCGCGTCCTCCTGGTTGACCGCAACGCCCAGGCCGCTGAAGAGACCCTCGCCGTAATCCACGAGGAGGGTGGCGAAGCATCAGTGATAGCCGCCGACGTTACCTCCGCGTCAGACTGCGAGGCTATCGTCGCCGCCGCAGTCGATCGCTACGGCGCGCTGCACGTCCTCTTCAACAACGTCGGCATCACCGGGCCCGGCACGCCCACCGACGTTGAGGAATCCGTATGGGACAACGTACTCGACGTGAACCTCAAGAGCATGATGCTGACCACCAAGTACGCCGCTCCCAAGATGATCGACGCCGGTGGCGGCAGCATCATCAACATGTCCTCCATCGCCGGCGTCCGAGCCGGCAGTGGCCTGGCCAGCATCCCGTACTCCGCCTCCAAGTCAGGGGTCATCGGCATGTCTGAGACCATGGCCGTCCACCTCGGACGCGACAACATCCGCGTCAACGTCATCGCCCCCGGCCACATTTACACTCCCATGGTCGCCGGTTCAATGCCCGAGGAAACCCGCGAAAACCGTCGCAAAGCCGGCCCTCTTGGGGTAGAGGGCAACGCTTGGGACATCGCCCATGCGGCCCTGTTCCTCGCCAGCGACGAGGCCCGTTGGGTCTCCGGAGTCGTTCTGCCCGTCGATGCCGGCCTCCTCGCCGCCACTCCCCTCGCCATGTACAACCGCATCCGCGACGAGTAACGGTCCGCCAACCAAATCCTGTCCATCCTGTGCATCGATGTAAAACTCGCTCCCACCTCTACCACCCTCGCCCGGCGTTAGTAAATCACCCCGGCCTCCTCCAACCGCTCGATCTCACTGCCCGGCATCCCCAGCAATTCCCCGAACACGTAAGCATTGTCCTCGCCGATGTTGCTGTACTTGCCGAACGGTATGGGCGTTTCCGACATCTTGGCCGGGATCGACCACGAGACGCTTTCTCCTTCCGTCCACTCCGTCGCCTTGACCCCCCGTTCCGCTTCCCAATACTGCGTGTCCTGGTAAAACTCCCGTGATTTCAGGTGCGCGTTTTCGTTCAGGTCCTGCCCTTGCGACACCATCCCAGCCGGCACTCCCGCAGCCTGCAGCTTCTCCATCAGTACCAGCGACTCGTGCTGCCGTGTCCACTCCGCGATCCTGGCGTCCAGCGCGTCTTCGTTGCGCCGGCGACCCAACCGCGTTTCGTACTCGGCCGCCGTTGACCACTCCGGATCACCCATCGCCTTGCGGAGCCGCAGCCATTGCTCGTCGTCCGAAACCGCGATGGCAATGTACCGGTCCTCCCCCGAGCACGGATACACGTTGTGCGGCACGGCCCACTCGTCCCGGTTGCCCCGCCGCTGCGGTCCCCGGCCGTTCACCTGGTAGTCCAGCAGCGCCGGCCCGCCCGTCGCCACTCCCGACTTGAAGATCGACGACTCCAGCGTCGCCGCTTTGCCGGTCAGATTGCGACGCATCAACGCCG
This sequence comes from Dehalococcoidia bacterium, assembly GCA_965207585.1. Classification (GTDB taxonomy): domain Bacteria; phylum Chloroflexota; class Dehalococcoidia; order Lucifugimonadales; family UBA3495; genus Bin87. Next base: position 2,708,171 of record CBDBMT010000003.1, read on the forward strand.
CGATAATCCCCGCCGGCTGGAACACCCCGGTGTGGTAGTCCGAGTATGAAGTGTTGACGACTCCCGGCGGCTCCTCCGGCAGCCCGGTCATCAGAGACACCCCGGAAAGATGCTGCACGAGGATCCCGAAGGACTTGTAGGTGTAGTACGGTCCGTGTCCTCCCAGCCCGGTCTGCCACATGATGATCGCGTCCGGCTTCTGCTTCCTGATTGCCGGGAAGTCAATTCCCCAGCGATCCAGCACGTTCCGCCGGAAATTGGTCATGAACACGTCGCTGATCCGGACCATCTCCAGCATCAGGTCACGCCCCGCTTCCGTCCGAACGTCCAGCGTGATCCGCCGCTTCCCCCGCTGGTACTCCGGCTGCCCCGCCCCTCGGGACCACGCCGGAATGAACGACATCTCGTCCAGCACCTTGTTCGTCTCGACCTTGATCACCTCCGCCCCGAGGGAGCCCAGGATCCTACCCGTCAGCGGCAGGGCGACGTACGGGCCGAACTCGACTACTCGAATGCCCGCCAGGGCGGAGCGCGTGTCGGCGGTGGGGCTGGTCATCTTGGCTCCTCCTGACTGATGCGGTCGAAAATCAACCGGCGCACTTCGAAAATGAAACCCGGCAGCAAGTCCTCGCCCGAAAGGGTCTCCGGGTTCTCCAGGATTGCAGGCTCGGCCATCCCGGCCCGGTAGATATAAGCCCGACGCTGTCGCGAGTCGATCCCCCAACCGAGTGTTGCGCCACCGTCCATCCATTCCTGCATCTTAGCCAAGAATGGTGGGAGACGGTCGCTGCGAGAACGGACTTCTATAACGAAGTCGGGGGAGCCCATGATGGTTCCCCGGTGCTCGGCGGGAGTGAGGTTGTCATACCGTTCCTGGGTAATCCAGGCAGCGTCGGGAATGCGCTGCGCCCCGCTGGGCAATTGGAAGCCGACGGAAGACGGATAGCTCATCCCACCGTTAAGACGGCGCCAAATGTAAAGTTCGCCAATCGCGTCGGCTTCTTCCCTGCTGCTCTCGGAACCGGGTGGCGGCACAATTATCAACTCTCCTTCCGCAGAATATTCGAACTGCCAGGGCGGGTTATCAGTGGCAAACTCACACAGTCTCTCCCCGAAGCCAGGAGCGAGGTGGTCAACGCCCAAGGCAGATAAGTTGAGACGGAGCTCACCGACCAGCGGCCAATCGGCGGCCGGTTCCGAGCCGTCTGGGGGAGCGGTTGACGTCGGCTCCGGTTTGACTGTAACCATTGCTATATCCTCCCGTGTCGCGTAGCGACTAGATTACTCCATCCGCCTGCAACGTCGCCAAATCATCCGCGGTCAACCCCAGTTCGCCCCGGTACACCGCGGCGTTGTCCGCCCCCAGCGCCGGTGCCGGCCGACGCCGTGCCGAAACTTCCTCGCTATGGAATATTCCCAGCGGATACTTGATCGTCCCCATTGACCCACCCTCGTGCTCAATGTCGTACCAGAACCCCGAATCCGCCAGCTGCGGGTCGGCCAGCAGGTCCGCCACCTCGTTCACCGGCAGGAAAACCAGGTTCCGCCTCTGTCCCTCGTGGAACAGCTCCTGCACCGTGAAGTTCTCCGCGAACTCTAGGAACAGCGCCGTGATGATGTCGATGTGCTCCGCCCGGTCCTGGTTGCCGCCCCGGTACGCCTCGTTGAGCACTTCGTCGTTCCCGGTCACCTCGTGGATCCACTCCGCCAGCGCGTCCCATTCCCGGGGCGTGATCACCCCGGCGGCGATCCACCCGTCCTTGCAGGGATACGCCCCCAGCGGAATGACCAGCGTCGAGTTGGTGCCCACTCGGGTCACGTTCTGCCCCAGCTTTCGCCACAGCAGCGCCGGGTGCGCGTCCGTGTAGTACGTGATCAGCGCCTCCTGTGAGGACACGTCGATGTGCTGTCCCACGCCGCCGTCAGCGAAATCCCGGTAGTACAGCGCCGCCAGTATTCCCACCGCGGCGTACTGCGCTCCCGGGTAATGGCTGTGCTCGTTGCCCTGCCGCACCGGCGGCTCGTCAGGCTCGCCGGTGATCTGCATGTACCCGCTTGCCGCCATCACCACCAGGTCGTCGCCAGCGTAATCCGCCCATTCGCCGCTCGACCCAAACGGCGTCACTGATGCCATCACCAACCCCGGGTTATCGGGACGCAGGTCGTCGTATCCGATTCCGCGGTCTGCCAGGTATTGCCGGTGGAAACTCTCTATGATCACGTCGGCATCCGCGGCCAGGCGTCGGAACAATTCTTGACCCGCTTCGGTCTCCAGGTCCAGCGTGATCGACCGCTTGTTGGTGTTGTAAAACAGGAAATCCAGGCTCTGCTCCGCATCGGGTGCATCGCCGGGATACGGCCCCAGCCTCCGCGAATCATCTCCTGAAGGCGGCTCCACCTTGACCACGTCGGCGCCGTAATCTGCCAGCAACCGGCCGCAGAACGCCGCCCGCCGGTCCGTCAAATCCAGGATTCGGTAGGGCGGTATCAGGTGCTCGCCGGTATATTCGTCGAACCGAGGCATGAGCAGTAGGTCTCCGTCTGAATGTTGTGGTGCTCCGCAGGCCGCGCTCCGCCAATTTATCGCCGCCCTCTCCCGGTGTCAAAAAGCGGCCTGCAAATCCACCACCGCTATAATGTTGTCTGCCCACATTCCCGACCACTGAGAGCAAACATGAGCACGATGCACCCTACCGACATCAATGCCGCCTTGGTCAACCTGGTCCGCAAGCGGAGCCCGGACCGCTGGCAGACTGTTCCCATCGGACTCACGCCATTGTTGCGCCCGATGCTGGCCTTGGTGGACACCCGCAGCTTGCCGTTCGCCGACTTTGACCACCGACCGACCGTCCTGCTGGTCGCTGGCCTGCGCGGCGAGACCATGGACACGCCGCGCATCCTGGTAGCTCTCGATCAGTTCGCTCGGTCGGCCGCTGCCGGAGCGTCCGGCGTTGCCCTCAGCGCCCTGGCTGCCAGCAACCCTGATGCCCTGGCCGGCGGTGATTGGGAACCCATCGCTGGAGATCCGACTGACTTGACCCAGGGGTTCCCACCGGATGGGGGATTCTACTCCGACGAGTCTGGCCCCGAAAGCCGCTACTTGTGGCGGTGGATCTGCTACCAGGCCCCGGACCTGCTCGTGGAAGTGGCACTGTCCGATGACCCCGGCCAGCGGACGCTCTGGGAAGCTAACGCGGCCGCCGAGGTCAATCCGGCCGCGACAACCCTCGGCGCCGGCCCGACCCGCGATGATAATTCGCTAGTCTCCGCTCTGGGACGCCCATCTGACGACAGCCCTGGCGTCATTCCGGCGTTACGTCTCACTACCCATTGGACTGGTCTCTCGGAAGCTCTACACTCCCTTTGGAGTGTGACGAAGAAGGACTCTGACGTCCCTCCCTCGTCAGCTCGCCTCGCTCTCGACGCCCGCCGTCGCCGCTCTCCTATCGAAATCGCGCGCATCCTGGCCGGTCGTTACGGTCACGCTCTCGACCCGGTCAACTACACCCAGGGTGTCGGCATCAGCGGACGCCTCCGCCTTGCCGCCCTGGACGACACCCTGCCCAATCCAACCGCAGAAATCGCTGCGATGATCGACCATATTGCCGCCGACCCGCCGGCCTATCTTGCTGACGCCGGCGGCGCGGCCCTGGCCGGCGTTGTCTGGGCCGCCCGTTTGGCCGATTACACCGGCGACGAAAAATACCGCCGCCTCTTCTTCTACGCCGCCGACCGCTTCGTGGCCCGTGGCCCCGGCGAAGCCCCGGCGCCGTGCGACCCTGACTTCCGTGTCGAAGACATGTTCATGACCGGCGCCATGCTCGGCCGAGCCTACCGAATCTCGGGCGACCCCAAGTACGCCGACTTGTTGGCAAACTTCCTCCTCGATGGCGGGGACGTCCAGCAAGGCAATGGCCTGTTCCATCATGCCCGGTCCGCGCCGTTCTACTGGAGCCGCGGCAACGGGTTCGCCGCCTTGGGGTACGCCGAAGCTCTGACCTATCTGCCTGGTGACCATCCCGCCCGGGATGCCCTCCTGCAGCGCCATCGCCGCCACCTGGACGCCCTGCTGCGCGTCCAGCAACCTTGGGGCACTTTCGGCGAGTTGGTCGATCTGCCCGGCGCGTGGGGAGAACTCACCTCGACGTCCATGGTTGGGTACGCCCTGGCCCGGGGTCTCCGCCTCGGTTGGCTGCCCTCCGACGACTCCGCCGGGTACGCCGCCGGTCTGCGGGCCTGTTGGCGCGCCGTGTCCGAGCGCATCGACGAAGAGGGCGGCGTTGTCGACGGCTGCATCAGCACCGGCGTCATGCCAGACGCGCGCGCCTACCTGAACCGCACCGCCGTCAACGGCTACGACGACCGCACCGGCAGCCTTGCCCTGTGGTTCGCCTGCGAGATGGCCCAGCAACCCTAACGAAAGCCCGTGCTAAAATCGCACTATTAGCCGGCCCCACGTTGACGGAGGCGATCATGCTGACCAGGCTGGAAGTCAACGGATTCAAAAACCTGGTCGATTTCTCCGTGGATTTTGGGCCCTTCACTTGCATCACCGGGCCCGGCGGCGTCGGCAAGTCCAATCTGTTTGACGTCATTCGATTTCTATCGCTCCTCACCGAGCATCCCATCAACGCAGCAGCGGCTCGGATAAGAGACCCGGGCGCTGCACCTGTGGATATAGCCGATCTATTCTTCGTCAGTGGCGGTCAGCGAATCCATCGCTGTGACATCGCTGCGGAGATGCTCGTTCGAGGCAAGGTAAGCGATGACTTTGGCCGGGAGGCTCAGGCTTCCTCATCCTTCCTCCGCTACGAAGTGTCGTTCCGTTATGCGCTGCCCACGGGTGACAGCGGATCGAGCGGAGGGCTAGTCTTGGAGCACGAGGAGTTGCGCCCAATCATCGAGGCCCGCGCCGCCCGCCACCTGAAATTTCCCCACAGCAAGAGCCGATTCCGAGACAGCGCTGTGTATAACAGCCGGCATGCCCGCAGCGGCTTCATCTCCACCCAGAATGATTCAGAATCGGGACAACCGGTCGTCACCGTGCACCAGGATGGCGGGTATCCGGCGCGTGGCCGGCCCTCGTCGGCCAACGGTGCGACACGCACCGCACTCGGCACCGAGAACACCGTCGCGACGCCAACCGTCCTCGCCGCCAAGCGGGAGATGCAAAGCTGGAACGTCTTGAATCTGGATCCCTCTGCCATGCGCAGACCTGACCGGTACAGCCAACGTCCGGGTCTGTCCGGTGACGGCGCCCACATCCCAGCTACGTTGCACCACTGGATCAGCAATGTTCAAGAGCAGGGAGAAGATCCAGAATCCGCCTTGGCAGCGTTGACTGCATTGGCGTCCAGCACGACTCCCCTGAGCAAGGTCGGCGTGTCTCTGGACGACACCTCAGGATTGCTTTCCTTGGACTTGGAAGAGCCGTCGGGTTTTACCGTGGCCTCTTCTGCTGTTTCAGACAGCACTCTCCGATTTTTGGCGTTCATCACTCTCGCCCTAGCTCCGGATCCGCAGTCATTGGTCTGCATCGAATATCCGGAAGCGGGTTTGGATGTGAGTAGCCTGGCGGCGTTGGATTCAATACTGCACCAGATGGCAGCGAACCCCCACCAAGAAATCGGGGAGAGTAACCCTCTCCGCCAGGTAATCGCGACCAGCCAATCGCCCTACCTGTTGCAGTTGCAGAATATGCAGGACTTGCTCCTCGCTCAGACGCTGCGGTCAACCGACCCAGCGTCTGAGCGGAATCAAAACATCCTGTGCTGCTATCCGCACTACGGTACATGGCGGTGCGCAGGGCCGGACGATGGAATTGACCTCGCGTATCTCGGTTCCTATCCATCGGCCTCGCAGAAGTTGCAAATCGGATTTCCTTCCCAATTTTGGGACGAGGCGTGACCGATGTTCCGGGTGATCGATCACGCTGCTCGTCATATCCTGCGATGATCTATAATCGCCCGATCGTTTGCCCCAGCGGTTGACTAATTGCACGCCCTGATCGCCTACATCTCCCGGCGCGTACCCTTCTACTATGGGTGGATCGTGTTGGGCGCCGCCGGCAGCAGCATGTTCGTCCGCAACGCGGCCGGCAGCCTGACCTTCGCCGTCTTTGTGCCACTCATCGCCGACGAGACCGGATGGAGCCGCGCGCTCATCGGCGGAGCGGCCGCCGTTGGTGGGCTGTTGGCAACCGGGGCGTCTCCGCCTGTGGGTTGGGCAATTGACCGGTATGGCGCGCGCGCCGTTCTGGTTTCCTCGCTGATCGTCATCGGTCTCAGCACTATAGCGATGGCGTGGCTCTCGGTCCACGTCGCCATCTTCTACTCAGCTTTGGCGGTTGGTCGGATCATGTTCAGCAGCCCCCTCAATGTAGGCGCGGCTACCGTCGTGGGTCGCTGGTTTGTCCGTCAGCGCGGTCGAGCCACGGGCCTGCTGTTCCTCTCCCACTCGGGCGGAATGGTAGCCTTCCCGCTGGTTGCTACATGGGTCAGTGTGGCCTACGGCTGGCAAGTTGCCTGGATCGTCCTCGGTTTGATGGTGTACGCCATCGCACTGGCGCCCGCCGCCCTGCTGGTCGCGCAGCGCCCGGAGGACGTCGGCCTCCTCCCCGACGGAGATGAACCGGACGCAGCCATCGACAGTGAAACGTCCGCTTCGCCAGCCGCCGAAACCGAATCCGCGCTGGAGTGGACCACGCGGCAGGCTCTCCGCACATCGGCGCTTTGGGTGCTCGCTATCGGAACGGGCTTTCTCTTCCTGTTGCAGTCGGGAACCAACGTGTACCAAGCCGATCTGCTCCGCTCCCGTGGCATTGACCTCTCCCTCTCTCAGCTCAGCATCGTCGTGAACGCCGCTGGAACCGCGTTAGGCAGCCTCTTGTGGGGACGCCTGATCGAGAAGGTGCGGGTTTCCTACACCTACGCCACCATCGCATTGATTATGGCCGTAGCGTGCGGCTTGTTCATCGTTGCGGACACGGTGGCGGTTGCCTTCTTTGCCGCGGGCCTGTTCGGCGTCGCCGTCGCCGGTATCCTGGTAGTGCCCGCCGTAGCCTACGCGAACTTTTTTGGGCGTCAGTCACTGGGAACCATCCGCGGCGTCACCGAGCCTTTCACTTCCCTGGGCCAGGCCATCGGCGCCGTGGCTTCGGGATTGGTCTACCAGTTCGCCGGCAGCTACGGCATCGCTTTCGTTATCTACGCCGTATTGGGTGGGATCACCGCTCTTGCTCTGCTCCTCGCCAGGCCGCCCGTGCACCCGCAGGCTCGCGCCTCGCTGTCTCCCGGAACCGCCGACTAATCCGTCAGGTTCACCCGCCTCAACAGCAGGGCATCGGACGCCATGATCTCCTTCACCCGCGCCGGGATGTCCTCGAAGGTGTCCAGCGCGGCCCGGATGAGCCGGCCGGAAAGCTCGCCGCAATCGTCGCTGCCCAGCAGGACGGCCAACTCCGCCGCCCTCTGAATCGACGCGCCGCCGCCGGAGGTGACCTGGACCCCTTTTTCGTACATCTCCATGTCTCCGGCAGCCAGGGCCATGTCCCGGACTTCTTCCCACATTCGCGTGTGAATGGAGCCGGGACTGATGGCGTTCACCGTGATGCCGGTTCCCGCCAGCTCCACGCTGAGGTTCTCCGTCATGTTGACGATGGCGGTTTTCGCCGCGTCGTAGGAGGTGTCGTTCGGGCCGCCCACGCCGGACATGTTGACAATCCTTCCTCGCCCCCGTTCCAGCATTCCCGGTATCACCGCGCGGCAGCCGTAGTACGTGCCGAGCACGTGCACCGTGATGACGTTGGCCCATCGCTCCGGGTCGAGATTCCACAACGTGCCGATCTCGCCAGTGTTTCCCGCATTGTTTACCATCACGTCAATGGGTCCCAAATTGCCCACCGTGTGCGACACGGCATTCTCCACCTGTTCCTGAGACCTGACGTCCGTCACGACGGTAGTGACCTCGCCGCCGAACTCGGCGCGGATCTCTTCTGCAGTCGCCTGTAGTTCCGCGTTGGTGCGTGCCGCCAAGCCCAACATTGCCCCCTCCGCCGCGTAGGCCCGGGCGATTGCCCGTCCAATGCCGCGGCCTCCGCCCGTGATGAGCGCCACTCGCCCTTGCAGTCGTCCTTCGGGTGCCATGTGCCATTCTCCTCGCAACTCCGAACTTCATCTCAGCGATGGTACAATTCCGCAACATACTACACGATGGGAGAACGCCCATGAGCGACGCATCCCAGGCGATCACGCCCACGGTCTCATTCACCAGCATGGCTGCCGGAACCCGTGAAGACTACGAACTCCTCGAGCGTCTGGAGGCGCATTTTGCGTTCGGTACCGCTGACCGCGTGCTGGATCAGTTGCGCCGCCTCGCCGGTTCCCTGGCCGGCTACCAAGTGGACCGCCTCGAGCACTCGTTGCAGTCCGCCACTCGCGCCTACCGGGATGGAGCCGATGAGGAAATGGTCGTAGCCGCTCTTCTGCACGACATTGGCGACCTGCTGGCGCCCCACAACCACAGTGAGATGGCGGCGGCCGTCCTCAGGCCCTACGTCTCGGAGCGCACGTATTGGGTGGTTCGGCAACACGGCCTGTTCCAAACCTATTACTATGCGCACCACGTGGGCGGCGACCGCAACGCTCGGGATCGCTACATTGACCACCCCTGGTACCAGGACGCGGTGGACTTCTGCCACCGTTGGGATCAGTCGTCGTTCGACCCGAAGTACGAATCTTTGTCCCTGGAATTTTTCGAGCCCATGGTTCGACGGGTGTTCGCCCGGGAACCGTTCAGCGCCGGGAGGGAATGACCATGAGCCTGGAAGGCAAAGTCGCATTGATAACCGGCGCCGGCGGAATGCGCGGAGTTGGACGCGCCACGGCCCACAAATTAGCGTCCCAGGGCGCGCAGATAGCTATTACCGACGTTCGCCGGCCCATCGAAGACCTCCCGCCGGGCGAAGTGCGCGCCGAGTGGCAGTCCATCGACAGCGTGGCCGACGAGATCCGCAGCATGGGCGGCCAGGCCCTGCCCGTATATGCCGACCTGTCCAAATCCGACGAGATCGAAGGGCTGGTGGCAGAGACCGTAAACCACTACGGCCGCCTCGACATCATGGTCAACAATGCTCGCGCCATCATCGGCCGAGACAAGGTTCCGGTCACCCAGCTGGAAGAGGACGTGTGGCAGCATTTCCTGGCCATCAATACTACGGCGGTGTTTCTGTGCACGAAGTACGCCGGGCGGGAAATGGTCCGCCTGGGCAACGGTGGGCGGGTGGTCAACATCGCCAGCAACGCCGGCAAGCAGGCCAGCGCCGACGGCGCCGCCTACTCGGCCAGCAAGTTCGCAGTTATCGGTTTGACCCAGGCCTCCGCGATGGATCTCGCTCCCCACGGTATTACCGTGAACGCCGTCTGCCCGGGTCCCATCAACACCGACCGCATGAGCTATTGGGAGCGCGATCAGGCCGCCCAGAGAGGGCTGACGCAGGAGGAATTCCGCGCCCAGGTCGTGGCCGCCTCCGCCGACCGGACGCCCTTGGGCCGCATCGCCGAACCGGAGGACGTGGCTAACCTGGTCGCATTCCTGGCCGGTCCCGATTCCAGCCTGATCACCGGGCAGTCGTACAACGTCAACGGCGGCATATTGTTCCACTGATCCGCGCCCGCACAACACATCGAGGTGTCCTCCAATGCAGTACGGCATAACGCTCCCCGGCCGGGGGCCCCTGTCCACTTCCGATAGCCTGGCGACTATCGCCCAGCGCGCCGAGGCGCTGGGATTCGACTCCATCGCCCTCGGCGACCATATCCTGGTGCCCAGGAATATCGACTCGGATTACCCGTACACCGAAACCGGGGAGTTTCCCGGATCAGCTTCGGGTCAGGCCATGGAGCAGATTACCGCGCTGTCCTACATGGCGGGATGCACCAGCACGATTCGTTTGGCAACCTCGGTGCTTATCGTGCCCCACCGCAACCCACTGGTGGCCGCCAAGGCCCTGGCGACCCTGGATGTGCTATCGGGCGGCCGGCTCATCGTCGGCGTTGGGGTCGGCTGGTGTCGCGAGGAGTTCGAAGCCGTCGGCTGCGAGCCCTTTGACGAGCGTGGCGCCGTTACCGACGAATACATCCGGGCCTTCAAGGAACTGTGGACGTCAGACGATCCCACCTTCGAGGGCCAATACGTCAGTTTTTCCGACATCTGGTTCCTGCCCAAGCCGGTTCAGAAGCCTCATCCGCCCTTCTGGGTGGGCGGCGAAAGCCGACCGGCCATCCGCCGCGCTGCGACCCTGTGCGACGGCTGGTATCCCATCGGGAACAATCCGGCCTTTCCAGTGGGAACGCCCGAGGCTTTGGAGAACAGCATCGGTCGTCTGCATCGCACCGCCGAGCGCGCCGGGCGCGACCCCGGTGAAATCCAGATCATCTACCGCTCCCACGATTATCGCATCAACGGAACCGATACCAGCCCGGACCGCACCCGGTTTACCGGCAGCGGCGAGCAGATCGCCGGCGACATCCGCCAGTATGAGGAAATGGGCGTCAGTTACCTGGTGCTCGATATCGCCCGCCTGAGCGCCGACGGGAATTTGGAAGAGACTCTGGGCCACCTGGAAGACTTCACAACTCAGGTCGCCGCTCGGGTCTAGAGGGACAAGCAAGCATCGGGCCACTGGAGGATTCCCGCTGCCGTCAGGAAAGTGCTGATGGCGTTCGCACTATCAGAATCCAACGCCGTCGACTACCTGCTCGGCGAAGGGCTGGTATCCCACCAGCAGGCCGGCTCGGCCTCTGTACGGGAGCTTGGCGGTGGCGTGTCCAACATCGTTGTGCGCGTGGACTTTACAGGTCGCTCCGACGGTGTGGTCATCAAGCAGTCCTTACCGCGTTTGCGCGTCGAGCAGGAATGGCTGGCGGATCAGGCGCGTATTCACCGGGAGGCGGCGGCATTGCGGTACCTGGAGGGCGTGTTGCCACCGTTGACCCTGCCGTCGGTGGTTCACGAAGATCCTGACAACTTCCTGTTCGTGATGACCGCCGCCCCGGAAAAAGCCCGGACGTGGAAGGACGATCTCCTCTCCGGACGCGTGGACATCCAGGTGGCAGCGCAAGTTGGACGTCTGTTGGCGGTCATGCACCAACATTCCGCCATGCCCGACGATGCCGTACCGTCCAATCTGCGGGAATTTGCCGATCAAAGCTGCTTCGTCCAACTGCGGGTCGACCCCTATCACCGCGCCACCGCGCAGGCGCATTCCGACTTGTCCGACGACATCGAAGCTGAAGCCCAATCCATGCTCGGCCGTCGACTCTGTCTCGTTCACGGCGACTACAGCCCAAAAAACGTGATGGTCTCACCAACCGACGGGGGACCGAGCGCCTTCCTACTGGATTTCGAGGTGGTTCATCTCGGCAATCCGGTCTTCGACCTGGCGTTCATGCTCAACCATCTCACATTGAAGGCCATCCACCAGCCCGACCTGGCGCCGCAATTCAACGCAGCCGGAACCGCTTTCTGGTCTGCCTATTGCTCCGGCGCCCCTACCTTCGCCAACCATCCGATACAAATCCAGGGCGAGATGATCCGACAAATGGGTGTGCTCTTGTTGGCTCGCATTGACGGCAAATCGCCAGCCGAGTACATCACCACCGACGCACAGAAATCCGTGGCTCGTCGCCTTGCCAGGACAATCCTCGGTGAAGAAGTCCGGTCGATATCCGACTTGCACCAGGCCCTGCTGTGTTGACTGCCAAGGCCCGGTTCGCGTCGCCGGAATCTGGTGACACTGTCTGCGGCAACGTAGTACACTTTCCCCGCGGGTATCCGGCCCTAGGCCCGGGCGCCTAGCTCCCGATCAGAGGAGATGAGAGCTTGCCGCAGGAATTGAACGCCGGGTTGGACGGGACCGGTCTTCGCATCGCGGTGGTCGCCGCCCGGTTCAACTACGTGATCACCAAGAACCTGATGGAAGGCGCCGTTTCGACGCTGGCACAATACGGCGTGCGCGACGGCGACATCACGACCTCCTGGGTCCCGGGTTCCTTTGAACTGCCGGTAATCGCCAAGACCCTGGCTCAATCCGGGCGCTACGACGCGGTGATTTGCCTGGGCGCGGTCATACGTGGCGAGACCAGTCACTACGACATGGTATGCAACCAGGCGGCATCCGGCATCGCCGCGGTGGGCCGCGAGACCGGCATCCCGACCATGTTTGGCGTATTGACAACCGAAAACATGGAGCAGGCCATCAACCGTTCCGGAGGCAAAGTCGGCAACCTCGGATCCGACTGCGCGGTCGGCGCCATCGATTGCGCTCGCCTTTTGCGGGCCATCAAGACCGGCTGACACCACGGACAGGTGCGAACACCGATGCAGGCTACCGTAGAATTCGATCCCAGTTACTCCCTGCTGACCATCGACCTGACGGCGGGCGAATCCATCAGGGCAGAGCCCGGAGCTATGGTCGCCCAGCAGGGAGTTGCCATGACCACGGGCATGGGCGGCTCGGGTGGTCTATTCGGCGGCATCCGCCGGATGATGGGTGGAGAGTCATTCTTCGTCAACACCTTCACCGCCGAGGCCGGCGGGGGATGGGTCAGCCTGGCTCCGCCCGCCCCCGGCGATATCGGCTCGTTCGATCTGGAACCGGGCAGCAACCTGTTCCTACAGTCCAGTTCCTTCCTCGCCAGCACCGGCAACATGCAGATCGACAGCCAGTTCCAGGGGTTTCGCGGGTTCTTCAGCGGGGAAAGCCTGTTCTTCATCCGGGCTTACTCCCAACAGGGTAGGGGTACCGTGTATTACAACTCCTACGGCGCCATCAAGCAGGTCAGGGTTCAGCCCGGCCAGGAGTTGGTGGTGGATACCGGTCATCTCGTGGCCTTCAGCGATGACGTCGAGTATTCCATCGGCAAAGTCGGCGGCATCCGGTCACTCATCGCCGGCGGCGAGGGCCTGGTGATGAAGTTCCGTGGCAATGGAACGGTATGGGTCCAGACCCGAAACCTCGCATCCCTCGCCGAAAAGCTCAACCCATTCCTGCCCAAGCGCGGGCAATAACTCGCGGTCGCGTCGCCGTTGCCATTGAACGCCGATACACGCGTCTGACATTCTCCAGGCAGGCGTTTAGGTAACCGCGTCGGCCTTACCTACCCAAGTTTCCCGCCTGCACAGGAGTTCGATTATGGAATTTGGCGTGACTGTACCCAACAATTGGGGCGTCGAGGACCCGCAGGCAGTCGTCAATTTTGGCCCGCTGGCCGAAGAGTTGGGGTTCGATTCCGTCTGGGTTATGGACCACCTTTTCAACAACGGTTACATCCGCGAAAGGCTGGACGATAAACCCTACTACCACCCCATGGCTACGCTGTCCCATATATCGGCCCTGACCTCGCGGGTGAAATTGGGTACATCGGTGCTTGTATTGCCCTACCACAATCCAGTGGAGCTGGCCAAGTACGCCGCAACGCTGGACCAGATGTCCGGCGGGCGCGTCATCCTGGGCGTCGGTGTGGGAGCCATGACCCCGGAATTCGACGCGTTGGGCATACCGATGAGCCAGCGCGGGTCGCTGACCAACGAGTCCATGGACATCATGCGAGAATTGTGGTCCAACGAAGATCCGCAATACAGCAGCGACCGCTGGCAATTCGAAGACCTCAAGTTCGCACCCAAGCCGGCGCAGTCCGAAGGCGGATCGCCTCACGTGCCGCTGTGGGTGGGCGGCGGAAGTCCGGGGGCGTTGCGCCGGGCCGCGCGTCGGGGCAACGGATGGCATCCCTCCGGCGTGAGCGCCGAGGAGTTTGCAATCGGCCGTCAACGCGTGCGGGAGTTGTCCGAATCCGCCGGCCGCAACCCGGACGAATTGGTAATGTCGGCCCGCGTGGAAGTAGAAGCCCACGGCGGCCCTTCCAGCGAACGGGCCGCTGATCGTTCGCGCCTGCCCGGGGACGACCCCGCGGGGATGGTCGCAGGTATCGCCGCCTACCAGGAAGCGGGCGTGCAGCACATCGTCTTGGCCCTCAACACCGGGGACGTTGGGCGCCTCCGCGAATTGATGCATTCCATCGCGTCGGATGTGATTCCGCAGTTCAATTAGCGATGCGCCGGCCCGCAGGCCGGTTGCCTTACTTCAAAATCAAGAAGGGGGCGAATGTAATCGCCCCCTCAAGTTTGTGTCTCCGCTGTGAACGGGGTTCGCCGCCTACAGGCTCGCCTCCAGCACGCTGCCCGGCGTGATCGGCAGGCTGGTCAGCCGCTGATCCGTAGCATGGCCCACCGCGTTGGCGATGGCTGCCAGCGGGGGCACGATGGGAACCTCGCCTACGCCGCGAACTCCGTAGGGGTGGCCGGGATTGGCTACTTCCACGATGACCGTATCGATCATCGGCAGGTCCAGCGAAGTGGGCATCCGGTAATCCAGGAAGCTGGAGTTCATCATCTGGCCGTTATCGCTGAAGTAGTACTCCTCGTTCAACGCCCAGCCGATTCCCTGGACCGCTCCTCCCTGGATCTGTCCTTCCACATAGCTGGGGTGCACCGCTTTGCCGGCGTCCTGAATGGCGGTGTAGCGCAGAATTTCGGTCTTGCCGGTTTCCGGATCAACCTCAACGTCGACCAGGTGCACGCCGAAGGAATTGCCCTCGCCGGTGGGATCCAGGCTTGCGGTGCCGGTGACGCCACCGCCGGTGGTGTAGAGCTGCCGCGCCAGATCCTTGAACGTGAAGCTCAGCTCCTCCGACTTATGCCGGATCATGCCGCTGTCGTACTCAACATCTTCCGCCGGCACATCCCAAATAGAGGCCGCTCGCTCGACCATTTGCTGCTTGACGTCTTCAGCGGCCAGAATCGCGGCCCAACCGGTGGCGAAGGTGGTGCGGCTCCCCCCGGTGACCATGGTGAATCCAATCGAATCCGTGTCGACCACTTGGGGTTTGATGTCCTCGTAGTCAATCCCCAGGGTTTCGGCGGCCTGCTGTGCGATTGATGCCCTCGAACCGCCGATATCCACCGAACCCTCGATCAGGTTCACGGTGCCATCGGGGTTGACCGTCATGTTGACGCTGGAATGGAAGCCGCGGTTCATCCAGAAACCCGCGGCGATGCCACGGCCGCGATTTGGCCCTTCCAGCGGTGTCCGGTAGTGCTCATGGTTGCGGGCTGCCTCAAGGCATTCCACCAGACCAATCTTTTGGAACACGGGGCCCTCAACTTTCCGTGAGCCCTCGGTGACGGCATTGTTCAGCCGGAACTCTACGGGATCCACGCCCAGCTTTTGGCAGAGCTCGTCTACGACCTGTTCCACCCCGAACGCGGCCTGCGGTGAGCCCGGCGCCCGGTACGCCGCCGTCTTGGGTTTGTTGACCATTACGTCGTAGCCTTCGACGGTGCCGTTTTCCAGTTCGTAGCAGGCAAAGGCACAGGTGGCGCCCTGCATCACCGGCGAGCCGGGATACGCACCGGCTTCGAAGGCAAGCTCGATCTCTGCCGCCGTGATCTTACCCGCCGAGTTGGCACCCATCTTGACCCGCATCCAACTTCCGGGAGCCGGTCCGCTGCCCTCGAATACCTCGGTGCGGCTCATCAACACCTTGACCGGAGCACCGGCCTTGCGCGACAGCAACGCGGCCACCGGCTCCAGGTAGAACGAAACCTTGCCGCCGAACCCTCCGCCGATCTCCATGGGGGTAACGCGCACGTCAGAAACGTCGACCCGCAAAACATCTGCAGTGTTGGCGCGAACTACGAATGCGCCCTGGGTGCTGCACCAGACATTGATCTGCCCGTCAGCCCGCCAGTGAGCCGTCGCGTTGTGCGGCTCGATGTAGCCCTGGTGCACCGAGGCAGTGGTGAACTCGCGCTCGACTACGACGTCGGAGTTGGCGAATCCCGCCGCGGTGTCGCCCTTCTCGAATTTCATGTAGGACGCGACGTTGCTGGGTTTGTCCGAAGTCTCGCCCATGGCGGAGGTGTGAATCAGATCGTCGTGGAGGAGGGGAGCGCCGTCCTGCATCGCGGCGCGCACGTCGATCACTGGTTCCAGCACTTCGTAGTCAACGTTGATCAGTCCCAGGGCTGCTTCAGCGACGTGGGCATTGTCAGCAGCGACGGCGGCCACGGCATGCCCGCGGTAGAGCGCCTTATCACTGGCAAGGAAGTTATCGCTCAGGAACTTGAACCGGTTGTAGTCGTTGCCCAGGTCCTCCTTGCTGAGCGAAGCAAAGGGCATATCGGCGGCGGTAACCACCGCGCGCACTCCGGCGAGAGCTTCCGCTTTGGACGTGTCGATGGACTTGATGCGCGCGTGGGCGTGCGGGCTGCGCAAGACCCGGGCGTGCAGCAAACCGGTCAACTCAAGGTCAGCTCCATACTGCGCCCGGCCGGTGACTTTATCCACACCGTCGGGACGTACCGGGCGCTTCCCAACTACGTCGTACTCGACTTCCGATAGCACTTGGTTTGCCGTGGTCATTTGGGTTCACCTCTCTAAAAGCGCAGGGGCGAATAACTATTCGCCCCTGCAATCACAAGCGTCGAAACGGGAGCCGGACTTCCGTCGCCCGGCGGCGAAAGAAAGCTTACGCCCGCATCCGCTCTCCCGCGTCCAACACGGCGCGGACGATCTTGTCGTAGCCGGTGCACCGGCACAGGTTGCCGGCCAACCAGTGGCGAATGCGCGCTTCATCAGCATCGGGCTCGGCGTCCAGCAGCGCCTTGGCGGCGACGATGAAACCCGGGGTGCAGATCCCGCACTGGAGGGCGGCGTTTTCCAGGAAAGACTGCTGGATGGGATGCAGGCCCTCGGCGGAAGCCACGCCCTCAATGGTGTTGACCTCGGCTCCCTGAGCCTCGACGCCCAGAACCAGGCAAGAGCAAACGATGCGGCCGTCCAGGTTGACCGTGCAGGCTCCACAGTTGCCGTCGTTGCAACCCTCCTTGGAGCCGGTCATTCCCACGACATCGCGCAGGCACTCGAGGAGGCTCTGGCGAGGCTCGCAGAGGAAGTCGGTCTGGTTGCCGTTGATGGTGGTGGTTACGTGGACAAGTCCGGGCATTGTTACTCCTCCCCTCGGGCGCGCCGGATGGCGATGTTCAAAGTGCGGCGGGTGAGCACGGCGACCAGGTGGTGACGCTGGCGGATGGTGCCGCGCATGTCGGTGATGGGGGTAGCGGCCTCGCTGGCCAGGCGGCCGGCCTCTTCGATGGCCTCATCTGACACGGCCTTGCCGGCCAGGCTCTCACCAGCGGCGGTGGCAAGGATCGGGGTAGGGCCGACGGAAGCCAGCGCGATGCGGGCGGACTGAATGGTCTGCCCGGAGGTGTCAAGCACCACCGTGGAGGACACGCCGGCCACGGCGATGTCCATTTCGTTGCGCGGGATGAACCGCAAGTAAGCGCTGCCGGAGTTGGCAGCGGGGGCCGGTATCTGTATGGCCACCAGCAACTCGCCGGGTTCCAGTACGCTCCGCCCGGGACCGGTGCAGAAATCCTCGGTGGGGACCGTGCGCCAGCCGTTGGGGCCGTTGATGTGCGCCTCGCCGCCCTGGGTGATGACGGGTGGTATGGTGTCGCCGGACGGAGCGGCGTTGCACAGGTTGCCGCCGAAAGTGGCGCGGCCCTGGATCTGGATGCTGCCGATAAGGCTGGCAGCGTCGATGAGACCGGGGTAGGCGGCGGCCACGGCCTGATTTTGATAGATCTGGTAGCAGGGCACGGCAGCGCCGATTTGCAGCCCGCTATCACTGAGGTTGAGCGCGTTCAGCTCGGGAATCTTCTTGGTATCCACCAAGGCGTCAAGCTCACGCCGTCCGCCGCGCAATTGCACGATGATGTCAGTGCCGCCGGCCAGGGGGCGCGCGCGGTCACCGTGCTGCGCCATCACGGAAACGGCATCGCTGAGGGAAGTAGGGGCAACGTAATCAATAGCTCGCATGGGCACCTCCTGCGGCGCAGATTATAGCACGATCAGCGGCTTTTTCAGCGGTGGCTTGCCTCGTGCCGGCGCCGGCAAATGCCTCAAGCCGGCCCGGGCAGCCGATCATCCGGGAACGCGCGCCATCATACCGCAACCCAGCGCCTCACGCTACAGATGGTCGCTACCTGTCCAGGATCGCCTGTAGTCGGTTTCGCACTCTTGGCCAATCACTGTCGATGATGCCGTAGTACACCGAATGCCGATTAACTCCGTCCCGGGCGATGCGGTGATTGCGCAGCACGCCTTCCCGTGTGGCGCCGATACGTTCGATCGCCCGCAGCGACCGAGTGTTGCGGTGGTCGGCTTTCAGGCATACCCTCAGCGCCCCCAACTCCTCAAAAGCGTGGCTCAACAGCAGGAACTTGCATTCAGTGTTGACCGCCGTTCGCTGGTACGCCGTGCCGTACCACGTCATGCCTATCTCCAGCGCCCGGTTGGGCCGATCCACATCCAGGTAACCCGTTGAGCCCACCGCTCTACCCTCCGCCTGGTGGACGACGGCGAACTGGACACGTCCCTCCGCATCGTTCCGTGCCATACACGACTCCACCCATTGCTTGACGTCATCCAGGCTTGTAAAGGCGGGCC
Source organism: Dehalococcoidia bacterium (assembly GCA_965207585.1). Classification (GTDB taxonomy): domain Bacteria; phylum Chloroflexota; class Dehalococcoidia; order Lucifugimonadales; family UBA3495; genus Bin87. Next base: position 2,726,742 of record CBDBMT010000003.1, read on the forward strand.
TGGACGAAAAACGCCAAATCGATTCGTCGGTTCCCACCCGGAACAGGTCTTCAGCGTGCTGCGGTCCAATCGGTTCCAGGCGAACGTGTTTGCCATGGAGAGTGACGGGTTGCGGATCCATGAGATTTCCTCGCTGGTGGGTCGTTGGCGATTTGCTGACGAAGCGCGTGAACTACATCTGTGGTCAATCCCCGTCGCCGCCCGAGGGGGACGGTACAGGAGTTCGAGCTTCCGTGCCGATCCATCTTCTGCGCGTGCTGGCCGGCGGGTTGGGCCGAGTGGCGAACAGAAAAGCCACGGCGCTAACGATGTACAACGGCGTGAACACCGCGAGCACCCAGTAGTAGCTTCCCGTCCGGTCGAAGACCAACCCCGACGCGTATGGCGAAATGAACATTCCCACGTTCATGAAAAGGCTCATGAACCCCATGAGTGTTGCAAACCGGGCGCGGCCGTAGTAGTCGGACAACATCAGCCAGTTCACCGACGTGATCCCTTCAACGATGGCGATTCCGACCACGAAGAGGAGCAGGCCGATCATCCCCGGCCCGATCCACAAACCGCCCATGCCGATGGCGCCGATAACCATGCCGATGGCCAGAAGCACGTTGCCGCGAAACTTATCTGAGGTAACCCCCATGATAAATCGCAGGGGTATTCCCAGGAAGAACATGGCGGCGACCCACGCTGCCGCCTCATTCTCGGAAATGCCCCGCACCGCCATGATCGGAAACACGTGCACCAGCATCCCGTTGGTCACGGATACTCGCAGGATTGCGCCCACCATGATGAACCAGTAGGTGCGCGTTTGGATCGCCTGGCGAAACGAAAAACTGACGTCGCCTGAACTCCTGTGCCTCCGCCCGCCGGAGCCGGTTCCGCTACTTTCATCCTCCGGTACATCCCCGTCAGGCAACAGGCCCATGTCCTCCGGCCGGCTTCGGATGAAAAACGCCGCGGGCAGCGTCATCGCTACGATGAAAACCCCGGTCCAGAGGAGCGTGTCCCTCCATCCAATCTGCTGAATTCCGAAATTCAGGAGGAGGACTACGAACGCGCCGCCACCCGCAAACGCCGTCATCAGGGTCGACATCGCCACCGAGCGCCGGCGGATGAACCATTGGTTGACCGCCGCCATCAGGGTCTGCCCGAACCCAGCGCTTTTCCCCAGAGAAATGATCCCCGAAAACAGGACGAGAAGCTCCCAATAACTGTCCGCCCGCGACAGCAAGATCGTCCCGACGCCAGTCATCAGCCCGCCGGCCAGGATCATCGGCCTCGCACCATATCGGTCGACGGCCCAATCGACCAGCGGGCCGCCGGCGCTGCCTTCCGCCCGCGCGAGGCTGAACACCAACGACATCTGCGCGGAGGTCAGGCCCAACTCGGTCCTGATGGGCACAAAAAATCTCGGGAACCCCTGGGATATCGACCCGTTCCCGAACATACCCAATAATGAGGAAACGACGACGACCCACCAGCCATAGAAGACGCGAGGCCGTCGCCGCTGCATTTCACCTTCCGTATCTGTCACAACCAATGTCTATTTTCCGGCACCTGCGGTAAATTCGAATGCGCGTCATCACTCACCAATTCCGGCTAACTGATCATTCCTTCAGCCATTGGGCAGAAACCACGGCTGCGCCGCCGCCTCGTCGGGCCACAGGAATTCGAACCCGTTCCGCAGTGCATTCTGCCGATCCAGGTCCTCTCGGTCACCGATATGGTAGTAGGCGTCAGCGTCGAAGCCAGATTTGACCTCAGCCAAAAGGTGCTTGGCAACGGCAAAATCTACAGTGATTTCGTGCTCTTCCCACATAGAGCGCTGGCTGCTGGGCGGGCGGTCGGAGCAGCTGCCGATGAGGAAACCCTTATCCTGGACGATTTTCACCATGTCCATGGTCAGCGGTCCCGGCGGGTCTCCCACTTCCAGAGTGCCGTCGATGTCAAAACTGATGAGAATAGCCATGAGTCTCCTGTTGTGATTCGTTTGACGCTCAATCCCGAAAATTGGGCGACCTCGTAAGGTCGCCCAAAGCGACGATGTGACCCCGGTGTACCGTGCAGGCTAGTCCGGCGTAGCGCTCCAAACCGTGAAATTCCCGCCGAAAGGCATGGGTCCGCCTGAAACGGCGACTTCAGGCTTCACCCCGGTCAACGCCCGCGCGCCGGCCCTGCCCTGGATCTGCTGCATGCAATCGGTATGCATCCAGAATCGGCTCCGGCCGCTGCCGATGTTTCCGCCACTGGACAGGATGGGGTTGGGCCCTTCGATGCTGATGTCGGTCTGATAGAAATCAAGGGCGTCGCCGGGTTGCATCCCGCGGTAACGCAAGCCTTCGATGTGGAACTGGTGGAACTGTGCGAACCCGTCGTACATGTTCTCAAAGGAGAGGTCGTCCGCGGTGATGCCAGCTCCCTCGTAGATCTTGCGTCCGGTAGTCGCAGTCTCAATTTCCACTTCTTCCAGCGTCGGCGTTATGCTGCGCGCCACACCGCGACTGGAGGCGTGGTTGAGGATGTATACCGGCTTCTGCGCCATGTCCTGCGCACGGTCTGCGGTGGTGAACAGGTAGGCGGCGGCAACCATGATCGGTATGTCGTTGTCGAAGAGGTTGGCCGGCTTGGCGATCCATCGTGAGGACAGGTAGTCCTCCGGCGTCAACTGCTCCGGGCGGTGCTGGGCCCAATACCCTTCGGGGAATAGGAGGCCGTTGCGCCGGGAGTTCTCCATGAACGGCGCCATCATGTCATGGTGCTTGCCGTACTTGGTGCAATACTGCGCAAATTGCAGCGCGGTTCCGTAGCAGCCGGGAGCGCCCCACAGCGTGCGGCCCGGGCTGATGGCGAAACTGCCCGGCACTTCGCTGGCGGCGCTGATGCCGCCATGGTTGTAACGACCTTCGAGGTTGTGCCAGCCCTTCAAAACCAGGCAGTTGGTGGCGAGGCCATCGCCAACCGCCTGCGCGGCGACGACAATCGCGGCGGACATGCAGCCGGGCGCGTACATGGTGAACTTGACGTTAGTCAGCTCAGGCATGTTTTTGAGGATCCATTCGGCGCTCAGTTGGCCGACGCCGTCCAGAAGATCGTCTGTCTGATTGAAGGCGTTGACCACGTCCATCGGCACGGGCTGATCCTCGGGCCAGTGAGCTCCGGTGGTGGTTACAGGGACCATCACAATCCCGTCGACCTGGTCCGGCGGCACCCCAGCGTCAGCAATCGCTGCCCGCAAGGCCCCTATGCTGAGGGCTCCCACCGACGTTTCCGCCCTGCCGTCCCAACGGCGAGCGGTGGGAGAGTGTCCAATACCCACGGCGGCTACCTTGCCCCGGTGTTCCCAAATTCCCAAGCCTTCGGTGGAACGATACATAGATTCGGGAGCCATCTGGGTGGTCATATCTCACTCCTTGGGTACGGATTGCGTACCGACGATTCGCAGTGTCTCATGGGCGGACGGGTCGGCGGCGCGGACGTCTATTCCACCAGCACCCACTCGGGAACCTTCTGCCCGTTGGCGGTCTCCTCGAAGATGACGCGGACGGCCGCGCCAACGGGAACCTCGTCGAGCGCGGTGCCCGGCAGGTGGGAGTACATCAGGATGCCGGGGTCTTCCTCCAGCATGATGACGGCCAGGTTAAACGGCAGGTCTTCTTTCAGGGACGCCACCGGGCAGTCATATACTACGCAGTAGTTGTAAATTTTCCCTCGGCCGCTCATTTCCCTCCATTCGATGTCGTCGGGCGAGCAGCCCAATTCGGAGGCGGGCTTGGGCGGAAAGTACAAACGGTCAGATCCTTTGCAAGCCTGGACTACAAGTCGTCCTTCGTTAGCGGCTTCGAAGAATGGCCTGGTCAGATCGTCAGGCAGCACACCCTGCTTAACCATATGTCTCCTCACGCGATGCGGATCTCCCGGCGTTTGAGCCGGGAAACCGATCCAAAAGATGGTAATTTGGTATGCGAAAGAATATGCGTCAATCAAGCACGATGTCAAGCAGAGCGCCCGTCAACTCACGGGCGCACCGTAGTGGTGACCAAGCCCGGATTAGCGGGGATTGTAACCCCGGAAGGGACGACGACGGCAAACTCCACCGGAAAACTGATTACGCCCCGCTCGGTCTTGGCATGCGGCGAAATTTCCCGCACTTGCGCTTCCAATTCAACGTCGGGCAGGGCTGCCACCGTCACCGATCCGGGCGTGCCGACCTCGATGCGCTCCACGTTGTTGGCTTCCACCAAGCCTCGAATAGAGATGTTAGTTGGGTCGACCAGTTGGATGACGCGGGCATCCACGGTAATGACGTCTTCTTCTTTTACCGTCACCAGGCGCACCATTCCAGAGAACGGCGCACGCAAGTACGAGCGTTCCAGGTCTTCCACGATCTCGTCGTAATCGGATTTAGCGTTGGCCAGATTGGCCTGGGTCAGTGCAACAGCAGCGGCATCCGGCCCGGCAGCGAGTTCGTCTCTGGCCTCACGGGCCGTCACGATCTGTTGGTTCATATCCGCCAGCACAGCCTGGTCGATACCTTCTTCGAGCCGGGCCAGCCTTGACTCAGCGGCCTCAAGGGCGAGACGGGCGCTTTCTACACCGGCTTCCAGGCTCGCAAGTTTCAATTGGTCGATACCCTGCTCCAACTCAGCCAGGTCTCGGTCGGCTCGTTCCAGCGTTTCCCGCGCCACCAGCACATTGGCTTCAAGCCGGTCCAATTCGGTTTGGTCCGGGCCGACCAATTCGTCTCGCAGCTCCCGGTTCAATCTCTCCAACTCTAATTCGAGCCTGGCCACCGTGGCCTCCGCCCCAGCACGGTCGAATTCTTTAGGCCCTTCCTCCAAATCGGCCAACTCGGTCTCCCGAAACTCAACCTCCCTCCTGGCGGAGTCCACTGTGGCCTGCAAGGCTTCAAACTTCACCACGTCAAAGTTTCGGCCGTCTTCCAGGCTGTTGAAGCGCCCTTCAATCACCATTACATGGAACGCATCGAATTCTTCCTCTGCTTGTTCCAGGGTGGATTCAGCCGCCGCCAATCGCACCCGGGCCAATGCCAGTTTTTGGGCATGATCCACGTCGAAGTCCCGCAGTGCATCCCGCGCCTGGTCGAGATCATTTTCGGTCTTGGCTATCAGAGACTCGAGCGCGGCCACCGCTTCGTTGTGGAGCGGAAGAAAATCGGTGACCGCGTCCTGAGCATTGTTCAATCTCGCTCGAGCTTCCGAGCGTCGCGCCACCGCGGCGACAAAGCTTTCCCCGTGCATGTCGGCAAAATCCGACACGGCATCTTCTGCCTGGTCCAGCGCAAACTTTGCGTCTGCAACCGTTTTTCGCGCGGTGCCCAGATCGACGTCATACTGGAGGAGGTAATCCTCCAGATTATCTTGCGCCATCTGCAATCTCAATTCCGCCTTGGCCAGGCTTCCCTCTGCCTGGGCCCGAACCAGCGGATCAGACGACTCCAAGCCCAACACCCGGTCCAGATCATCCTGGAGCTTGTCGATTTGGTAGAGGCTTTGCGACTCGGCGTACCGCAAATCTCTGATGGTTTCGGAATCCACAGTTGCCAGTACGTCGCCGGCAGACACCATGTCGCCGACGGCAACGTTTATCTCTCCGACCTCACCGGAAATTTCGAACGCGAGATCCACGCTCTTCCCAAAGATCAACTGGCTGGGCACGTCGAATCCTCGGGCCTCCGTTGGGGCGGACGGTCTCGACGCAGCGTTTCGTGACGGCTCGGTGGTTTCATCGGAAGACTGCCCACACGCGGAGAGGATCAGCGCAAATACTCCGAGCATCAACAAAGAGGGGATTATCCATCGGGGGGATATTGACCGGCTGCAAGTTGTGATCAAACGCAAGGGAGCACCTCCATGGGGCGGCGCGGTTTCTGAATGAAACGTCGCCTACGACCCATCCACCTGGGCAGCCGGTCGACGGGTCAGCCGACGGACCGCGGACGACCAAGCTCCAGGTATCGCGTCATGCAACAGCATGTAGGTCACCGGCACTGCGACCAGCGTGAGGAATGTCGAGCTGATCAGTCCGCCGATGACCACCGTGGCCAATTCCGCGCCGACCAGTCCGCTGGTATCGCTGAACGCCAGGGGCAACAGGGCGAGTATGGTTGTAAAAGCGGTCATCAAAATCGGGCGCAGTCGCGTGCGACCTGAAAGAATCATGGCGTCCAACGCGCTGAGGCCTTGGGATCGCAGTTGCGCAACGAAGGTAATCAATACAATGGCATTGGTCACCACGATACCGATGAGGAACAGGAACCCCATCAACGAAGGAAGACTCAATGCTCGCCCCGTCACCGTCAAAGCAATCAGCGCTCCGACCACCGCCAGCGGCATGCTCAGGACCACAATGAAAGGATCACGCAGGGAACCAAGGGTCGCCACCATCACCAGGTAGACCAACGCCAGACCGATAATCATCGCCAGGTAGACGTTGTTGAACTGTTCCTGGATATCGCTTGCGAAACCTCCCTGGAGAATCTCGACGCCGGCGGGCAGGTCTGTGTTTTCAATGATTCTGTCGATTCGGGAGCTGATGGCTTGCGGATCGTTGCCCAGAAATTCTCCCATGATCGTAACGGAACGGTTACCGTCGTAATGGGTGACGAGTGACGGACCCACAGTAGTACTGGCGTCTGCAATTGAACCCAGCGTGGTCGTGCCCAGGGGTCCGCCAATGGACAGGTTCTGCAGCTCCGCAAGCTCGTCAACTCGTTCTTCAGGACCGCGCACCACCACGTCGTACGTTTCCCCGAGGAGGCCGACGTTGGCCGCGTCAACTCCGTAGACCCAGGTTCGAACCTGTGCCGCGACCGCCGCGGCGGTGAGCCCGTAGCGTCTCGCTGCGGAGGCATCAACCTCAAATGTTAACTCTTCGCTTTCGTCGCTCAAGTTTGTCTTCAGGTTGACGACGCCTTCTATTGGTCGGATACGATCCACCAGATCCTGGGCCACACGACGCACGCGACTGAAGTCGCTACCTGTGACCGCTATTTCAATGCCTGGCTGTGGTGGCCCTGCCGAATCAACGAACAGTTGGACATCGACGTCTTCCTTTTGTGGCAGCTCCGCGCGCAGTTGTTCATCGAAGCCCTGCGGGACGGAATCGGACAGGGCAATAAAGAAACCGGCTACGTCGAAGCCAGTCTCGCCCAGCCCGGGGCCAAAGTCCTGGCTGGTTGAACCCAAGGTAGCCTGATAGGACGCGATGTAACCGGCGTCCACGTGGCTGTCCAGTATCGTTTCGACTTCCCGAACCTCGCGATGGATGGCTGTAGCCCCAGTATTTTCAGGCATGGTGATGTCTATTCGCATCGACTCCGCTTCACCGGACGAAAACAGCGTGATCGGCAGCATGATAATCAGCGGCAGCGTGGCTCCGACCGCGGCGATACAGCCCAGGACGGTAAGCACCGGATGGTTGAGAGCCCAGGTCAGTATGGGGGTGTAAATGCGCTGCAGCCACGTATCCTGTGACACGGAATCGTCGTCGTCCGCCATATCGCCGGGACGCAGCAGCAACGAGGCCAGAACGGGAACGGCAGTCAGCGCGATAAATGTAGACGCAAGCAGCGAAACGCACACGGTTTGCGCGAACGGAAGGAAAAACTCGCCCACGATACCAGGGATAAATCCCAAGGGAAGGAACACCGCAACGGTGGTCAAGGTGGAAGCGAGAATAGCGGGACCGACTTCGCGTGTGCCGCGAATGGCTGCGGTCAACCCGGGGTCATCACCCAGCGGAGTCAGGCGATAGGCGGTGAACTCCACCCCCTGCATCGGGTAACGAGTGGCTCCGGCCTGAACATGGCGGTAGACGTTTTCCAGGACCACGATGCTGTCATCGACGATTCGCCCCACTGCAATCGCCAAGCCGGCCAGGCTCATGAAATTGAGCGTCCAATCCATGACGGCCATGACCAGTATGGTGATCATAATGCTCAGCGGGATCGAAATCGCGATGATCACCGTGGGTCGGAGGGTTTGCAATATTCCCCTGATTACCGTCGGCCGCAGTTGGAGCAGGAAAAGGAAGATGGCAATCACCGCAATTGCGAAGCCCAAACCACCCTGACCGACCACGCTGGTGAGCTGCTCCTCAAGCTCGGGACCATCGTTATAGAGGACATCAACCCGCACGTTCGCCGGCAGCTCCAGGTTCTGGATGATGCCGAGCAGCTCCTGGGTCACTTCAATCGTGTTCCCTTCTGGGAGTTGGAGCACCTGGAGCGAGATGCTCGGCTGTCCGTTCGTGCGGGAAACCGTGGCGGCCTTCGGGGTGTCCACACGGACCGTTGCCACGTCGGACAACATGATCGGAGTGCCGCCGTCGTCCGTCGGTGTGCCTCCAATCGGACTGAACGCAGCGTGGCGATAATCAACTGGCAGATCGCGAATGGAATCGAGATCGCTATAACCACGGTAGGTGCGCAAACCGATGGAATGGTCGCCGTTGTCCAGAGAACCTGCGTTGAGGTCAACGGAATTCCCCGACACCGCGTTCACCACATCCTGGATGGCCAGCCCGTGTTCGTCACTGCGAGACGGATCAACTATCACCGAAACGCGCTCTTCGACGCCACCCTCCACGTTCACGTCGTACACGCCGTCGACCGCTTCCAAACGCGGGAGAATTTCGTCATCCACGATGCGCTGCAGGGCGGGAATATCCCGTTCTCCGCTGACGCTCAACCACATGATGGGGAAAATGTCGGAAGTCAGCCGCAGAACGAACGGCTCCCCAGCCTCTTCGCGGAGTTGGAGCCCGTTCACCCGGCTGCGGATTTCTTCCTCTGCCGATTCCACATCCGCGCCGGGCGTGAAATTCGCCGTTACCAGCGACATGCCGGGCGTGGAAATCGATGTGGTCTTTTCCAGGTCTGGCAATCCGGAGATCGCGTCTTCCACTTTCGCGGTTACGTCGGTGGCGACGGTGTTCGGGTCACCCTGTTGGTAGTTCGTCGCCACGTAGATGATCGAGAAACTGATTTCGGGGAAGAGTTCCTGCTGGATCTGACTGTATGAAAATACTCCGGCGGCCAGCAGCAGAACCATGGCCATGATGGTTACCGGCTTGCGCCGGAGAGCTAACGAAGTCAGGAAAGTCAAAATCGCTCCACGAACGAACAGGTGAGATCACGCGCCCTCCGCTTCCGGGGTCGGGCGATCAACACTTGATGCCGGCTTAGAATCATACCAGACATGGGTGCGCGCGACGGTTGGCAATCGACCGGCAGCGTTGCCCGCGTGTCTGCTCGTCTGTACACTGCCGGGAGTTTTGATTCGAGGAGCGCGACATGGATTTCGCCTTGTTTTCCCACATTCCGTGGCCTGAAGAGCATACGCCCAAATCTCTCTTTTCGGATTTATTGGAACAGGCCGTAGTCGGCGAAGAACTGGGTTTCAAGGCCATCTGGTTGGCGGAGCATCATTTCACGCGATATGGCCTGGGCGCGTCTTCGTTGGTCGTCGCCAGCAACATCGCGGCGCGGACCAGCAAGATTCGGCTGGGAACCGCGGTCCTGATACCGCCCCTGCATCACCCGGTTCGGCTGGCGGAAGACACCGCGACGCTGGACGTGCTCAGCGACGGGCGCCTGGACGTCGGGTTCGGCAGGGGCGCGTCAAGCACGGAGTATGGCAACTTTGGCGTCGACCACGCCGAGAGCCAGGCCCGCTATCGGGAGACCATCAAGATGGTGGAAACCCTGTGGACTACTCCCGACTGCACGTTCGAGGGGAGCTACTATTCGACGCAGAACCTCAACCTTGTGCCTGCCCCGCTGCAACAACCTCACCCGCCGGTCTATGTCGCCGCGACGCGCAGCCTCGAGTCTTTGGAGTTCGTCGCCACCACCGGACGCCGGCTCATCATTGGCGTCGTCCTGAACACCGACGCCGCCGTAGATTTGCTGCGGCGCTTTCTGGAGCAGGCACAGGCCAGCGGACACTCTGCATCGCCTTCAGACGTTCCGTTCTTCCGCTACTTCTACGTGGCCGAGACTGAAGAGGAGGCCCACCGCGACGCGCGTGAAGCCCTGAACTGGACCCTCGACATCAATACCTGGCGGCGCGAGTTCTCGGTCGGCAGCGAAGTCTACGAGAGCATTGATGCCTACCGGAAACGCCGCACCGAGTTCCCGCCGTCCTACGAGTATCTTGCCGAGCACCGCGCATTCATCGGCACTCCGGATCAGTGTGCCGCAAAGATCCAGGCCCTGCACGACGCCGGCGTGCGTTACTTCGGCTGCAACTTCGCTTTCGGCGGACTGGACCAGAAGAAGCAGCTGCGTTCGATGGAGCTCTTCGCCCGAGAGGTGATGCCTCGCTTCGCCGACTAAACACCGGTGCGCGTCAGTCGTTGCCGGCGGGCCTCGGCTGCGGCTCCGCAGCCACCGGCGTTTTCCGAAGCCCGGCCCAGTTGCTCAGTGCCCGGTACAGGGAGATCGCCGCGCCTGTGGCCAGCGCCGCGCCCAGCATCAAGAACGCCCACCTCAACCCAGCTACAAAGGCGGTAGCCACTTCGGGATTCACCGCCTCCAGCTTGGGCTCTACCCCGTAGGTGGCCATGGTAGACACCACCACCGTTGTCGAAACCGCAACGCTCACCACGTTCGCCGAGTTCCTCACCAGTTGGGTCAGCGCGGAAACGACCCCGTAACGGCTGCGATCCACCACGCTCAGGATGCTGCTGCTGTTGGGCGAATTGAATATCCCATTGCCCGAGCTCTGCATCATCATCGTCGCGATCACCAGCCAGACCGGCGACCGTTCTTGTAGCGCGAACGCCAGTACAAAGGCCCCGGCCGCGGTCAACGCCATGCCACACACCGTCGGCACCCGCCAGCCGAACCGGTCCGCGACCCGGCCGCTGAACGGCCCGATTAGGACCATGCAGATGGCCGGCGGGATCATCATCAATCCCACCTGCTCCGGCGAGTACTGCAGCACCCGTTGCAGATAGAACGGCATCATGAATCGTGCCGCTGACGACCCAAAGAACGACAGCCACGCCGCCGCAACCCCCAGGCCGAATACCTGGTTGGTGAACAGTCGCAGGTCCAGCATCGGCGCGCGGACTCGCAGCTCCCACCACACGAACGCGGCCGCCAGGATCACTACGGCAACGCCGCCAACCAACACCGGGGCGGATCGCCATCCCAGCGCGTTCCCGTTGCCCACCACCAGCAGGAGCACCAACAGGATCACTCCAGACACGGCGGCTCCCGTCCAGTCAAATGACGACGCCCCCTGTCCTCGCCGGTACTGTCCGGCGCCCGGACCGCGCTCCAGCAACAGCCAAGCGAGAATGAGCACCAATCCGCCCGCCGGAACATTGACCAGAAACACCCATTGCCATCCCAGCCACGCCACCAGGAATCCGCCCATGGCCGGCCCCGCGATTGCGCCCATCCCCACCACGCTCAGGTGCGTGCCCAGGGCCTTTCCCCTCTCCGAATCCGGGAAGGCGGCAATCATCATGCCCATCCCGCAGCCCTGCACCATGCCGGCGCCGATGCCCTTCAGCACGCGCATGACAACCAGCATCTCAAGGCTGGTGGAAAGGGCTGCGCCCAGCGACGCCAGGACGAAAATCGCCGTACCCGTCAGGTAGATTCGTCTGCGCCCCACGACGTCGCCCAGTCGTCCCATGGGCAGCAGCAGCACGCTGATCACCAGGGCGTAGGCGACTACCACCCACTGGACCGATTCCAGCGAAGCGTCGAAATGGGATTCGATGCCGGGCAGCGCAACCAGCACGCTGCCATGGTCAACGACCGAGAAAAACGTGCCGGTTGCGATGGTCCAGAAAGCCCACCACTTATAGGACGGGCTGGATGTGATGCGTTGAATCAAGCGGAGGACAACCTCGGGTGCGGCTCACCGAAGTCTGGGTTATCCATGATACTCCTTTTCCGCAACTTCAGGACGCATCCAAACCGTGTCCGCCAAAATTACGCTAGAATCCGCACCCTTCTCAGCAGGATCCAGCACACCGCCGATGCGCTCAGACCCAATGCCGCGATTATCGCCAGGGCCGTCGCGGAGGACGTGAGGTCCGACAATACCCCAACGCCAAGGCTGGCGACGACCAGGAATCCCCGGTCGAAGCTTTGCAGGCTGGTCATGCGGCCGCGGAGACTGTCCGGCGTCAGGGTTTGGATGAGTGTCCCCCGGGCAGTGCGGAATACCGATTGGCTGAAGGCCATGGCCGCGATGAACACAAACGCCAGCGCCATCCATTTGGAAAACGCGAACACCAGCAGCGTCACCGAGCTGCCGACGGCTGCGCCCAGCACCACCTTCCCTTTTGGAAAAACGAACCCGAACGACGCGATAAACAACGCCGCCAGCAGGCCACCGACTCCCGTGATAGCCAACAGATAGCCGCCTACGTCCGCATCGCGCTGCAACACTTCAGTGGTGTACAGGGGGAACAGAAACCAGGCCGGGTGCAGGATGATGTTCGGGATCATTGACAATATGATCAGCTGGAAAAACGCCCGCTCGCCGCTCCATACGTAGCGCAACCCCTCGATCATGTTGGACATCGCGGAACCCCGTTGGCGAGCATTGCCCGGAGTATCGAAGGGCGTGCGCACTCTGAGGATCATCGCGACGTTTGCCAGGTACAGGAAGGCCTCGATGGTGAAGTTCCAGAAGAACCCCAGCGTGAAGATCAGGATGCCCCCGACAAACGGGCCGAAAATCCGCGTTCCGGTGATGGTCAGCACATTCGCGGCCAGTGCGTTGCCGAGCAGGTCCCGCGGCACGGTTCCGGCGATCAGGGCCTGTCGCATCGGTTGCACCGCGGAATGACAGCAACCCGCCAGGATCACGTACGCGTAGGCGTGCCACACCTGAACCCTGCCTGTAAGGATCAGCAGGGCGAAAGCAAACGCAAGGAATGCCATCGCCATTTGCAGCGCCATCACCAGCTTGCGCCGGTCGAACCGGTCGCTCAACACGCCGCCCCAGGGGCCAACCACCAGGCCGGGCAGCGTATTGATGCCGCCCACCGTGACCACCAACAATCCGGCGACGTTTGACCCTTCGGATAGCTCCCGCACCAGCCAGCCCACGCTCAGCAGCTGCAACCACTGGGCGTTGTTGGCAAAGAAATTGCCGAACCACAAGTAGCGGAAATCCCGGTAGGCTAACCACGCGTCCAGCGTGTGCAGCCGTGGCAGCCGCGCGGTTCGCAAATCGCGCTCCCCTTACCGCAGCGCCCGCACGCGTCGCAGCGTGGCGAAGCAGGCCGCTGTCGTCGCCAGGCCCATGGAGCCCAGCGCCAGGATTGCCATCGATGCCGACGTGAAGTCCGCGAAGATCCCCACCAGCACGCTCACCCCCACCAGGAACGACCGCTCGTACGCCAGCAGCGCCATCGTCCGCGCGCGGAACCGGTCGGGCACGATGGTCAGCACCAGCGTCCCCTGCGTGGTGCGGAAATAAGCCTGGAAGAACGACATTGCGCCCAAGGCGGAGTAGGCGGCCCAGGGCCAGGAGCAAAAGGCGAACAGGATGGTGGTCAGTGACGACAACGCTGCTGCCCCAAACAGGATGTAACCGCGCCGGAAGGGAAGGCCCCAGGTGGCGATGGTCAGCGTGGAGATCAATCCTCCCACGCCGGTGATCGCCAGCAGGTAGCCGCCCGTGTTGACCTGGGCTTGCAGCACTTCCACAGTGAACAGCGGCAGCAGGAACCAAACGGGGTGCAAAATGGTATTCGGAACTACCGACAGCACCGCAATTTCCAGTACTTCGCGCTGGTTCCGCCACAGGTGAAGCAGACCGTCCTTGATGTCTCCGAACGGTGTGAACCGCCGCTGTTCCCCCTCGGAGTCAGTGCCGGTGTATGGAGTTCGCATGGGTAGCAGCAGCACCACCACGCCCAGGTACAGGGCTGCTTCCAGCGCGAAGTTCCAGAAATAACCCAGTGTGAAGATCAGGATTCCCCCGACGAAGGGGCCGAACACGCGGGTTCCCGTCACCGTGAGCGTGTTGGTGGCGTAGGCGTTGACCAGCGATTCCCGAGGGACCGTATTGGAGATCAGCACCTGCTGCATGGGTTGGGTAATCGCCAGGAAGGAACCGGAAATCAGAACGTACGCGTAGGCGTGCCACGCTCGCACCTGATCGGTGGCCACCAGGAAGGCGAATCCCAATGCCAGCACGCCGCTGGCGGCCTGCATGGTGATCGCCAGCTTGCGACGGTCCAGCCGGTCACCGAGCACCCCGGTGATGGGATTTACCAGGAGGCCGGGCAGTGTGTTAATCGCGCTGACCGACAGCACCAACAGGCCGCCGATTCCGGTGCCGGCGGACAGATCCTTGACCAACCACCCGATACTCAGGAGTTGCAGCCACTGCGCCGTGAAGCCACAAAAATTGGCCAGCCACAGCAACCGGAAATCCCGGTAAGCCAGCCAGGCGTCCAGAGTATGCAGACGCGGAAGTTTCAGCGACGGAATGATCGGGCTCTCGCTTAGCTGCGGGTGGATGATTCGTAAACGCGATGGCAGGTGGGAGGGGACACGCCGCAGCACGGCCAAGTCGGAACATGGTGCGCCCGCCTGGAATTGTTGTCAATATGACTGACACCGGTCAGCGCGAACAGGGTTTCACGACCACGGAAGCGCGGACAGTCGGTCCCGACCGCTATGATATGATGACCGGCAATCCTCCAAATTCAGACCTGACGGGTGCTTATCCGGCCTGGAATGGACGGGAAGCAAGCACACGTTAGATGTCGGATCTTCCGGGTGAAGATATGCACATGGACTCCCAGCGCGCCCTGATGGCTCACCTGCTGCGCCGGGCCGGATTCGGCGCCACACCGGCCGAACTCGACACCTATTGCGCGTGGGGCTACGAGGCAACGGTCGAGTGGCTGCTCCATCCTGAGCGCCAGCCCGAGTTGGAAGAGGATATCATCGAACGGTACTACATCGACTGGAAGGAAAGCCGCAACATCGAGGGGGCGTTGACGGAAACGGTTTACCGGATGAACTGCAACGCCGGCGCGAGACCGCTCCAGGAAAAGATCGCGCTGTTCTGGCACGGCGTGTTCGCCACCGGTTTGGCCAAAGTGCTGCACGAGAAAACGATGCTCAACCAGATCGACATGTTTCGGCAGTGCGGCTTGGGCAGTTTCCAGGAGCTGTTGCATGGTCTGGCACGAGATCCGGCGATGATTTTCTGGCTGGACAACAATTTCAACCACAAGGACGCCATCAACGAAAACTGGGGCCGGGAGCTGCTGGAGTTGTTCTCCATGGGTGTGGGAATGGACGGCGAACCCAACTACACGGAAGACGACGTGCAGGAGGCCGCCCGCGCCTTCACCGGGTGGACGATCGACGACGACAACGTGGCTAGCATCCCATACGGGAAAACGCCGTGGCTGTTCCGTTACGATCAGAAGGATCACGACACCGGTACGAAGACATTCCTGGGAGAAACGGGCAACTTTGACGGCGACGACATTATTGAAATCATCTGCCGCCAGCACTCGACGGCGAGATTCATCAGCCGGCACCTCTACAACTTCTTCGTAGCGGACGACGTGCAGGTGCCGGCGTGGCAGAACACGCCGCCTCCTGACCCCGATGCCATCGCGGCGCTGGAGGCGGAATATTTCCGCTCCGGTTACGACATTCGATCCATGCTGCGCATGATGTTCACCTCCGAGTTCTTCACGTCGGAAAGCGCGCGGTTCGCCCGCGTCAAGAGTCCCGCTGAAGTGGTGGTCGGCACGCTGCACCTCGTCGGAGATTTCAAATTCCCCAGGGTCGGTTTCATGGACACGGCCCTGGAGTGCCGCTACATGAACCAGGACCTCCTGAATCCGCCGTCGGTAGAAGGTTGGCATACCGGCAGGGAATGGATCGACAGCGGCAGCATGGTCGAGCGCATCAACTTCGTGGCCGACAATTTGGGAGATGAGACCCACCCCGGCGTGCGAGCTATCGTGGAGGCACTTGCAGACCGCCATCCGGACGCGATGGAAATCGTAGACGGGTGCCTGGACCTGCTGGGTAACGTCATGCTCCGGGAAGACAACCGGAACGCTCTGGTTGCCCAGGCTGAGGCGGCACTGAATGAGGGCGCCGGCGTCGAAGCCGTTATCCTGAACGCCCTGCGAATGATTGGGTCAACGCGCGAGTACCAGTTCGCGTAGTCGGCTTTGCCAACACGCCGGCTGGCGCGCCGGTGAGAGTGAAGTCCATACACCAGGCGATTTGTCCGCTCCAAGATGGCACTGAACGCGGAACAGGCTCCCTTGAATATCAGGTCAGAACCAGTACCAAACGCAGCCAGGCGTTGCATGTCTGAGTCCCAATTGGCTCTGGTAGGCTTGGCTGATGAATTGGCGCGCGAACGTTTTGCACCGCGCGCCGCGCACTACGATGCCGCGGCGGAGTTCCCAATCGAAAACTATGCTGACCTGAAGGAAGCCGGATTGCTCACTCTGCGAGTGCCCACCGCATACGGCGGCCGCGGCGTTGACCCACTGACCTTCGCGATGTGCATCCTGGCGGTGGCTCGCGGCTGCCCTTCGACGGCGCTGACCCTTACCATGCACACCAATGTGCTCGGCTCGTTTGTCGCCGGGTTGGGCACTCCGGAGCAGCGGCGTCGGTATTTTGCCGAAGCCGTGGAAGTCGGCAAGTTGTTCGCGTCCATAACCAGCGAGCCCGGAGTGTCCGCCAGAGAGCGGTTCGTACTGTCCACCACCTTCACGCCCCAGGATGACGGCGGATACCGTGTTTCCGGAACCAAGCATTTTTGCTCCCTGGCTGACGCTGCCGACTATTTCTTTGTCTCCGGTGTAGTGGAAGGGAGCGGTGGCGGCAGCGACAATATCCTGTCGGCGATGATACGGAGCGATATGAGCGGGGTTCGGGTCACCGGGGAATGGGATGCCGTGGGCATGCGGGCCACTGCCAGCCACACGGTCAACTTTGACACCGTGGCGCCCCACGACGCGGTGTTCGGGCCACCCGGTCGATTGCTCAGCGCCGACTGGGGCAGTTTTTCGCTGGGATACGCCGCCGTTTACCTGGGAATAGCGGAGGCAGCGTACAACTACATTCGGGAGCACGTCACAGCTCGAACCTGGACTCCTGGCGGAGATTTGATGATCGCCCACCCCGCAACCCAGCAAACGGTTGGGCAGATGAGTCTGTCCATCCAGTCCGGACGACTTCTGTTGGTGGACGCAGCATTAACGAACCGGGATGAGGACCCCACCGGAGCCGTGCTGGCGGTTAATCGAGCCAAGCAATATTGCGCCGAGGCGGGCGCATGGGTCACCGACGCGGCCATGCGGTTAGCCGGCGGTGGTGGGTTGCTCAAGTCCTCGCCATTGGAGCGGCTGCGTCGCGACGCCCTGTCGGGTCCGGTGATGCCTCCGGCCAACGACCGGTGCCTGGAAACCATTGGCAAGTTGGAATGCGGATTACCCGCAGTCACCATTGAGCTGAGTTAGGAAATGGGATGACCACAGTCGTCGAACATCCAGTATCCGTTGCCGGTTTGTACCGGTACCACGACGTGATTGGGCTGCTATCCGCCGGCGGGCCGGGGTTCAGCGGACCCGTTTCGCTGGCGCTGGGACCCGATGGGTTGCTGCACGTGGCCAGCCGCGCCAATCCGAACCAGCCCGAGGCGGTGCGGGTGACCCGGTGCACCATTGAAGGTGACTACGTCGGCGAGTTCTGCGGCTGGGGCGAGGGCCCGGGGCAATTCATCTGGGTGACGGCCATTGCGTTCGGGCCGGACGGCAACCTGTACCTGGTCGACGAAAACACGCATCGGATCTCCAGGTTCACGCCGCAAGGTGATTTCCTGGGCCATTGGGGTGAATTCGGCAGTGGCTTAGGCCAGATGAACCGGCCGTCGGGCATGGCATTTGCTCCGGACGGTACGCTGGTGATCGCTGACTCGCTGAATCATCGTGTTCAACGCTTCACTATGGACGGCAGCCCGCTGGCCGCTTGGGGAACCTACGGTAACGAGCCCGGTCAGTTCAATATGCCCTGGGGTGTTGCGGTGGACTCCGATGGAACAGTCTACGTTTCCGACTGGCGCAATGACCGCATCCAGAAATTTGAGGCCGATGGTCGGTTTGTGGCCGAGTTTGACGGCAAAAACGGTGGCAACGGGTTCGCACGACCCAACGGTCTCGCCGTCAGTGGTGGGCGCATCTACGTGTGCGATTGGTGGAACGACCGCGTGCAGGTGCTGGACGCAGACGGACGAGTGATCGACACTCTGATCGGTCACTCTGAAACGTCCAAGTGGGCACGAACGTTCCTCGATGCCAACCCTGACATCGAGGAGAAGCTCAACAAGGCAACGCAGAACATTGAGTTGAAGCGCCGTTTCTACCGACCTATGGCGGTCACGCTGAGCGAGGACGGGTTGGTGTTCGTCGCTGACTGCTATCGGCATCGCGTGCAAATTTATCGAAGACTTTAGCAGGACCCCAGGTCTGAATTTCGGATCCGGCCGGTTCCAGCGGATAGAGGAGATACCATGAGCAGCAGCAACGGCTTGAGGGCAAACCAGGAAGTGGGAACGACGGTGCTCGTCGTGATGATGGAGGTCGACGAGGCTGACGACGAAGTGTTCAACAAGTGGTACAACGAGGAACACCTGCCGGAGCGCATGTCCATCCCCGGCTACGTCAGCGCGCGGAGATTCATGCTGGACCCGGAGGACGACCAGGCGAACGGGGTGCTGCGATATCTGTGCATCTGGGAAATGGAAAGCGACAGCCCGTTGCAGTCGCAGTTTTACAAGGATCAGAACGCCAAACCCACGCCGACCAAAGAGGCCGCCAACGGTGTAGTGAAGCAGCGAGCGCGGGGCCTGTACCGTCAGATATTCCCGGCCTCGGGCGGATACAGCGACCGCAGCGGCTACACCTACCCTGACGGCACCAGGATCGGCGCGTAAGCCCACGCTCATAGCCCGCAATTTGAAGGGGCTGTCGTTCGACAGCCCCTCGCGTTTGCTGATTCTCAGATCCGGGTGAGACGCAGCAAATCGCCGACGTCGGTCTCGTTTTCAAGGCGCCACAACCGGGCCAGCAACTCCTCGGTCTGTTCAGGCGAAAGCAGACCCTCGCACAGACCGCGGAATTTAGATTCCACCTCGGCGTCGGTCATGGGATTGAGATGGTGCCCGCGGAAATGGGCAACCTCCGAGCTGTAGGTCGCTCCGTCTTTCATCCGCAGGTCGAAATTGCACAGCATAGCCTCGGGCACGCGCCGATTGGCTTCTTCCGACGCCTCGATTCGCGTGCGGCTGATCAGGGCAGCGATGCTGGGGTCGTTGATGTGCTCGTCCGAGAAATGGCTTTCGTTGAGGGTGTTGTGGGTCAATGCTATTGCCGTAGCGTAGGGCATGCTGTGGTCGGCTGACTCGCGGGTCTTGGGGTGATACTTCTCCTCGTCGCCAGCCATGATGTCGATGGCTTTCTGCAGGGTGCGGATGTGAACGTCCTCGACGTCGGCGACGTTGAAGCCGGGCACCTGGCGGCGAGCGTCCAGCGCTGCTTCAACAACGGTTTGCGAATAAAGGCCCAGGGCAAACTGCTTGATGTTGCACTCGTGGACCTTGAAAGGTTGACCCTGATCCCCGCCGAAGGGTTCCAGTTGGTAGGGTTCTTTGGTTACAGCGGAGAAGAATCCCAGTTCTCCCTCGAACACCGGCGCCGGTCCGGTCAGGCCCCGCTGTGCCAGTAGAGCGGCGAAAACTGCGTTGCGGCTGGCGTTGGCATAGGCGCATCCCTTCCAGTGAGAGAGTTCGCCGACCCGGGTTTGCCCCAGGGCCAGGTTGGGCGTTATCCCGAGGTTCAACGCCTGTTCGGTTTGCGCCGCGGACAATCCCATGGCGCGGGCCGCCCCAGCGGAGCTGGCGATGGCGCCGTTGGTGACGTGATCAAAGCCGAGGGCGCGTATGTTGCCGGCGTCACCGAAACGGCAGAAAGCCTCATACGCGACCGCGGTGGCGGTGATCAGGCGACGACCGCCCGCGCCGGCCATTTCGGCGCCGGCGAGAGTGGCGGCGACGCTGTCGCTGGGATGCCCGGATTCCTGCGTAGTGTAGCCATCGTTGAAATCCAGGTAGCGAATCATCACTCCGTTGGCGAAGGTGGCCAGCTCGGGGCTGCTGGTCAGCCCACTGCCGATGATGGTTACCGGCCGGCGATGCCCGGTAACCTCTGCCGCCAGGTCCCGGGCAATTTTACTGGGTTCCGAGGTGTAACCGCCAATGGCGCATCCCACGGTGTCAATGATCATTCGCTTGAGAAGATGAACGGTATCCGACGGGATATCGGCAAAGTGCAGATTGGCAGAGTAATTCGATACGTACTCGGCTATGGTAGTCATAGAAATCCTTTTTGGTCGCCTGTGGGGCCCGCATCTGTATGCATTCGGGGCGAGCCCAAGCCCACCCCGGTGTAGAACTTCGGTTGTGAGCAGGGGTTACTCTTTCCAGAATCTCTCTTCGGTCCAGCGCCACCCGTCGGCGGTTACGATCTCCCGGCTGGCTTCAATCATCCCAGGATGTCCGCAGGCGTAAATCAGAGTCTGGGTACGGTCCAGGGCGAGCTTCTTGATTTGGTCGGCGACGATGTTATTGAGACGACCGGCAGCGCCTTCCCACCCGGCGTTGCGCTCTTCGGTGGGCCGACTGATCGCCGGGACGAAAGTCATGACGTCGGGATGCGCGGCAGCCAACCTCGCCAGCTCGACGTCGTAGACGAACTCGTCGCGATAAGAAGCCCCTTCGACCACGTAGAAGTGGTGTCCATCGCGACCGTAATGCAAGTGATCCCGGACTATGCTGACGAAAGGCGCCACACCGGTGACGGTGCCCAGCATCAGGTGCTGGGTGGCCGAAGGATCCATCAAAAAGATGCCCTTGGGTCGGGGGCGGATCGACATGGTATCGCCAATTTCCATGCGCCACATGCGCGGAGTGAGTTCTCCTTCAGGAACCAACTCGACGAAGATTTCCAGGAAAGGTTCATGGGGAGCGGAGACGATGGAATACGCCCGTTCGATGCCATCCAAGCCCAGGGTGCAGTATTGGCCAGGCTTGAATTTGAAATCGAAACCCTGTGGCTCCATCTTGATGACCATCAGATCATCCGTGTAATCAACACGCTCCACCAGCCTGGCGCGGGGCAGATTGATGGTGCGGTCACGGATCACGGTGGTGGATGGCGACGTGGTCATTCTGGCTCCAGTTGGTAGATTTGATCGAAGTTTGCTCGATGTGCAACGCAATCGAAGTTAGGGCAAGCAAACGCTCAACCGTTTAGGTATATTCCACGCGAAGAATAGTACCGACATGGCTGGCGACATCAGCCAGCCAATTCGACGCGACATGCTTCGAGATGCAACCCGGGCACGCGCGCCATGGGGTTGATGTCTTCCGATGCCTGCAATTCCGTAGCCAACTGTCCAAACAACGTGGTTATCGATACGACCCCCGAAGGAACAGTCGAGTCAAGGTGGGCAATTCCGGTGGTACGGTTGCCGGCCGTTACTACGGACACGGGGGCGTCATCGGAGATGCCCCAAGAGGCGGCGTCAGCCGGATTGACGTGCACGTGCTCGTCGCGCACGATGCGATTCAGCTCGCCCGATTCGACCGTGATTTCCCTTTCGCTCTGGAGGAGCACACGACCGGGGGCGAGGATGGCGGGAAGGTCGGCTGATGTGTGTACCGGAACTGCACGGAATCGAGGAGCGCCCGGTTCGGCCCGTCCGTTGGGGAAGCCGTTGGCGTACAGCACCGGGGACGAGGGAGTGGCAGGTGTGGGGCAGGGCCACTGTATTCCGCGCTCTTCGCGGGTCGTGTACAGCAACTGGGTGGGCCGCGGAGATTCCATTCCCGTCTGCATTATCAGTGCCGTTTCCTGGGCCAATCGCTGATAGCTGATCCCCCGGTAGTTCGGAGCAACGGACGCTATTTCGTCCATGACCCGGGATGGTTCGTCGTAGTTCAAGCCGGCAATGTCCAATCGATCAGCCAACTCGGCGAAAATCCATCCTTCCGGCATGGCGTCGTTGTTTCGCACGGCAATCGCGGGTCTCACGCGCTGGACACGCCGTTCCAGATTCGTGAACGTACCGTCCTTTTCCCCAAAAGTCGCCCGGGGCAGGACAACATCGGCGACCTGGGCGACCGGCGAAAGGAAAGTGTCGACTACCGCCAGAAACTCCAGCTGTTCGAATATGGCCACGTCGCTGACAAGGAGACCGTTGGAATAGTTCGGGCTGTCACCAACGAGCAGCATTGACGTGATGGCGCCGCCTGCAGCCTCGAGCATGGATGCGGCGCTCATGCCGGTGGACGCTGGCAGCCGCGCGCCCCAGGTTTCTTCTACGTGGGCACGGTGTGCGTCGTCGAAGGTGGGTGCGCCTCCCGGGAGACGGTCGGGCAGGCACCCTACGTCGATTGCGCCCTGGCCGTTTGCGCCCTGCCGCATTGGAAATATTCCGCCGGCCGGCCGGTCAACGTTGCGGGTAAGCAATGCCAAGTCCGCCAAAGCAATTACACATTCACGGCTGATGCCGGCAGACAGATTGTCCAGACCATAAACTATGGCGCCGGTATCTGCTTCGCCAAACATCCTGGCGGCGCGGGCGATGTCATCGAGGGAAACCCCGGTTGCGGCGATGGCGTCGTCGCTCAACCGCTCCAGCTCGTAAACGAGCGTGTCGTAGCTGTCCGCGTGTTCAGCGAGCCATTCGGCGTCAACGAGGTCTTCCTGTAGAACTTGCTTCAGGATCGCACCAAGGAGGAGCAACTCGGTACCCGGGACCGGGCGGAGCCACAGATCGGCGTAGCGCGTGAGCTCCACTTCCCGAGTGTCGATTACGATAAGAGGGGTGCCGTTGCCGGCGGCGCGCTTGATCGGCACGCCCACTACGTTGTGACTTTCGGTCACGTTGGTGTTGAAAACCAGGATGCAGCCGGCTTTCTCAAGGTCCCAGATTGAATTGGTAGCGCCGGGATAACCGAGGACATCTTCCAGGGCGCCGGTGAGGGCGGGCTGCGTGTTGCCGGAATGATCGATGTTGTTGGTGTTCATTCCGATGCGGGCAAATTTCTGGGCCAGGTACAGTTCCTCGTTGGTGCTATCGGGAGCGGTGATCAGACCGAACCCTTCGCCCGCCTGGTGGGCGCGCAGCCGCTCGGCAACCAGGTCCAAAGCTTCATCCCACGTGGCATTCTCAAGTCGGCCATTGCGACGGATCATGGGTCGGCGCAGGCGCTGACCGCTGGTCAGGTGCCCGAGGCCGAACTTGCCTTTGTAGCACGCCTGGCCGCGGTTGGCCGGGGAATTGAGTTCGGGAATAGCGCGGATCACCCGGCCCTGATCGTTGATTTCAAGATTCATCTGGCATCCGACCGGACAGTGGGTGCAGATGGTGCGTTCCACGCGGGCAGCCTTTTCCCATTTGCCCTCACGCTCGGTTAGAGCGCCCACGGGGCAGACATCGATGCAGGCGCCGCAGAACTCGCAACCCGACTCCAGCAGGGATGTCCCGAAGGATGTGCCCACCAACGCTTTGCCGGAGCGCTCGGTGAAGCAGATGGCGTTGTCGCCGCGCATTTCTTCGCAGGCCCGGACACAGCGGCCGCAGGTGATGCAAAGATTGTAGTCGCGATCATAAAATGGATCGCTGACTTCCAACGGGATGTCGCGGTACACGTAGGTCATGGGGGATTCGAGCTCCATGCCCAGGTACCGCACGGTGTCCTTGAATTCGCAACGTTCGTTTTTGGGACAGGTAATGCAACGATCATTGACCGACACGTGGCGGAGGCAGACGTCGGACGGCCCGCAGATATCCACGCGATGACAAGTGAGACAGCCGTTGGGATGCTCGGCGATGAGCATCTGCATGACGGAGCGGCGAAGCTCGATAACGTCCGGGGTCTCGCTCCACACGGTCATGCCGTCGGTGGCTGCCAGGGTGCAAGCGGCCGGAAAGCCCGGCACGCGACCCCGTTCGTTCTCCGCGACCACCACGCACATGCGGCAGGCCGCATAGGGCTTCATGCCCGAGTGGTAGCAAAGATAGGGGACATAGACGCCGGCGTCGATGGCGGCTTCGAGCACCATCTTCCCTGGCTGGGTCTTGATTTCCACACCGTCGATGGAGATGGTGATATCGTCAGGCATGGCGTTTCCTAGTCAAACTTGGAGCGCTGGCAGGACGGGGCCGCCGATCAGCGCCTGGTGAGGCGGGGCGAGAACACCTGGTCAGGGCAATCGCCGGTGTGTCGCTTTTCGCGAATGTGAGCGTCGAATTCGTGCCCGAAATAGCGGAGCGCGGAGGAGACCGGATTGAACCCGAGCTGGCCGTGTCCGCACAACGAACCGGCCTGCATGTTTTCCCCGATGTTGCGCATCAGGGCAAGGTCTTCCTCGGTTCCTTCCAGGTTGCTGATGCGCTCCAGAACCTCGAGCAGATGGCTCATCCCCATGCGGCAAGGGAAGCACTTTCCGCAGGATTCGTACTGGCAAAAGGCGATGAGGTTGCGGGTCAGGTCAACCACGCAGGTATCCTCGTCCGCTACGATGATGCCGCCCGAGCCCAGGATCGCGCCGGCCGCGCGGAAGACATCGAAGTCCAGGACAAGGTCCAGATTGGCATCGCTGGCGGAGAGCACGCCGCCCAACGGGCCGCCGGTTTGGAGCAGCTTCATGGACTTGCCGTTGGGAACACCTCCGGCCATATCGAACAGTACCTGGCGCAAAGTCATGCCCAGCGGAACTTCGATCAAACCGGTGTAGGTGATATCGCCGGACAAGCAAAGGATTGCCGTGCCGCTGCTCCCGTTGATCCTGTTGTCGGGATCGGGCTGGGTTCCAATTCCGGCGAACCACTCGCCGCCGCGCGCCACGATCTCGGGCACGTAGGCAAGGGTCTTCACGTTGTTGATGTTTGAAGGCTTGCCGAAAACTCCCACCTGGGCCGGGAAAGGAGGGCGGTAGCGGGGCATGGACCGCTTGCCTTCGATTGCCTCCATCAACGCGGTTTCCTCTCCGGAAACATAAGAGTCGCCGGTCAAGGCGACCTCGACGTCAAAGGAGAATTCGGTTCCCAGGATGTTTTGGCCGAGGAGTCCAAGATCGTAGGCCTGCTGGATGACGGCCCGAGTGCGGTCGATGGGCTGGTTGTGACCGTGGCGGATGAAGATGTAACCGCGGTTCGCGTTGCAGGCGTAACCTGCGATGGTGATGCCTTCGACCACGGTGGCCGGATCGCTTTCTAGGATGCCCCGATCATTGAAGGCGCCGGGGTCGCCTTCCTCGCAGTTGCACAGGATGTACTTGTTGGGATCGGGGTTGCCGGCGAGGAATCCCCACTTGACGCCGGCGGGGAATGCTGCGCCGCCGCGACCGCGAAGGCCGGAGGTTCGGACCTCGCCCAGGGCGTCTGCGGGAGACATCTCAGCGAGGGCCTTGTTCAGCGCCGCATAACCACCGTTGGCGATGTACTGGTAAATGTCGGACGGATCAATATTCCCGGCGTTGCGCAGGGCGATGCGCTGCTGCAAGGCCATCATCGGGTGGTCCTGGAGGTTGGCGATGCCTGCGGGCGCCTGCGATGGATCCCCGAGGTAACCGATGGCGTGCTCCGCCAGCGGATCGCCGCCCGCTGCATGCTCATGAACGATACGCTCAGCCAGCTCGGGCGTCACCTGTCCATAGAATACACGGGGGCCGTTGGGCATCTGGACATCAAGCAACGGTTCGGCAAAACACAGACCGAGGGTCCCGACCTCCGACACGCTTGCCGGAATTTGCTGCTGTTCCAGGGCGGATTTGACAGCGGCAACGACTTCGAACCCTCCGGCAGCCTCCCCGGCTAATCCAGTGCCGACGCGGATCCACGGGCGGTCGCCGGCAGTCAGGTCTTCCCAGCGGCGGCGAGCCTCGGCCAGGATGGCGCTAAAGGGGGATTCTGTCGGTGCAGTCACAAGCCAGTCGCGGATCAGTGCGTCGGGGCGGACGCCAGGGCTGAGGCGATTCTCGAGCGGGCGCTATCGGGCGTAATGCGGCCAGCCAGGTGGTGGTTGATGGCCATCACCGGAGCGTGAGCGCAGGCGCCCAGGCAGGTGTTGTAGCGCAGCGTGGCTTTACCGTCGCCGGTGTCGCCCTCGTCGGATAACCCCAGGGCCTCCTGCGCTGCGGCAATCACGGCGGTTGCGCCCATGACATGACAAGAGGGGCCCCAGCAGACTTCGACACGGAGATCAGTGGGCGGATCAAACCGGAAATTCGGGTAGAAGGTGGCTACCGCCCAAACATCATTGACGGTAGCGTCCATGCGCGCAGCGACGGCTTCAACAGCCTCGGTGGGGATATAACCGATGGCGTCTTCCACCGCCAGCAGGGACGAAAGGACGGTGACCGTGCTTTGCGGTTGATCGTTGACCGCCCGATCAATCAACTGGAGGGTGGCATCGTCCATTTGTGAAATCCGTTACAAATCCCGATTTGAACGGCGCAAGTCTAGCACAGGGGACAGTGGACGGGCAATGTGGACCAGCGGCGGCGCTACTCTCCAATGATTCGGGCGACTTCCAGAACGATGTCGGGGAATGCCTGGGGCGCGATGCTCTCGCCGGGGCCGAAGTGGCGCGCAGTGGCGTAACTGTCCCCGGTCGGGTCGATATAAGCTTCAATGCGACGCTCCGGGCGGGCGACAATCCACAATTCCGGGATGCCGGCGCGGGCGTAGGCCGCCAGTTTCACGGTGCGGTCAAACTCCGCGCTGCTGTCGGCAACCTCGATGAGCAGCAGCACGTCGCCGGGAGCCGGGTGGCCGTTCCGATAGAAGTCATCGCGCCACCGTAGCAGCATCACATCGGGCTGCGGCTCGCTATTGTTGTCCAGCCGCGTAGGGTTCTGGACGCGGACGATGGCTCTTCCTTGTAACGACGGAGGCAGTATGTTGGTGAACAGGTCCACACTGGCGGCGTGCCAGTCTCCAATGGGTGGCATTACGATGAGGTCCCCGTCAAGCAGCTCGACTCGGTCGTTTTCCGACAGTATGCCGGCGTCGGCCATGGCGTAGTACTCGGCCACGGTGAAGCGGCGGCGGGCGGGAACGGCCGCCGCCGGCGGAGACGCTACAGGAGTGGTCATGGCAACCGGACCCTATTCCGTGTCGGCACGGTTCTCCAAAGCCTTGTCCATCACCCGCTGGAAGACTTCGTAGGGCTGGGCGCCGCTGAAGAGCAGGTTGTCGAACACGAAGGTAGGAATTCCGCGAATGCCGTAGCCCAAGGCTTCATGGTACTGGTCGACCACTTTCTGGGCGTAATGGCCCGATTCTATACGCTGGCGCAATTCGGCGCCGTCGAGGCCGACACCGGATCCGATGTCAGCAAGGACTGACGGGTCTCCCAGATCAGCGCCATGATCCCAGTACGCTTCGTAGGCAGCGTGGTGGTACTCGAGGAACTTGCCCTGTTCCTGGGCGTACTCCGTGGCCTGCAGGGAGTAGAGGCTGTTGGGCGTGTGCTTGGGTGGCCGCATGACCAAGTTGGCCTCGCGGGCGTAGCTGCGGAGGGGATCGGCCAGCTCGTCCTCGCTTTCGCCGGGGCGAGGCTCTCGGGTGCGGCCCTCCTGGGGAGTGTCGGGACGCAGCAGGTAGGCCCGGCCCTCGACGGTGATGTCGTACTCTTCAGATAGTTTGTCGACGCGCTCCAGGCCGACATAGCACCAGGGTCAAATGTAATCGTACCAAACAATCACGTGGACGGGATTGGGGTCGTCGGGATGGCTGTGGGCCGGCGGCTGGGTGGTCATGGCATCACCTCTGGGAGTGGGGCGGTCACGGAGCAACGTCTTGCGGCATGCGGAGGCTATCGACTAGCAGGACGCCAATCGGTCCAGCAGCGCATACAGTCCTTCCAGGCTATCGATATGGTCACAATCGGTGACGTCGGCGTGGAAACCGCCGCGATCGATCAGGACCGGCAGGAGGCCGGCGTCACGGGCGCCCTGGACATCGGAGCGGGGCTGGTCGCCGACGTGCATGGCCTGTTCCGGGCGCAAATCCATGCGTTGGAGGGCGGCTTCGAAGATAAGAGTGGCCGGTTTTTCGCCGGTTTCGCGGCTGGTGATGCAGAATTCGAGGTACTGGCGAATACCGAGGCTCCGGGTAAGTTCTTCCATGTCGCGGCGGAGGTTGGTCAGGACAGCCAGACGATAGCCGCGCCCGCGCAACTCTTCCAGCACGGGGCGGGTCTCCTCGAACTCCACGAATTCCTTGGGCACTGAGATGGCCATATCCCAGATTTGCTTGGCCATACGCAGGGAAACGGCAACGCCGGACTCTTCAAGGATGATCTGCTCGTAGCGGGCGAAGAACTCACCGCGGGCAGCGGGGTCGCGTTCGCCCAGGGGCCAACGGTGGTTTTCCTCGTTGAAATAGAGGTCGGCAATGGCGTAGCCGCGGGCCAATCGTTCAGCGGGTACGCGGATACCCAGGTTCTGACAGGCGGCATGCTGTATCTGCGGCAACGGCGGCCAGAAACGCACCAGGGTGTTGTAAAAATCGAAAAAGATAGCCTCGATCATCTGCAAGGGGGGCGCAGGCAGGGCTTTCAGTTTCGCCGGGCGACCCGATGCTGCGCAGCGCAATGATAGCACAACAAGTCAGGCGCGACGCGGAGGGAACGCGTACCGCCGTTCGGGCACGATACGGGATTGCCGGGCGGTGGATCCGGGGTTGATGTCTACAACGTTACCAGCTCGACGAGAGCAGCGGAGACCTCTGCGGGGGACGGCAATCGCCAGGTTGCACAGGTACTTGCGCCGGGCGCACCCACGTATATTCCAATTCCACCGGCGGATCTGACTGCGCCGAAAGCATCCTCGTCGGTGGCGTCGTCGCCCATGTAGATGGGGAAAGATTCAGGCGACAACCGGGATCGGATCAACGTCAAAGCTCCGCCCTTGTTCCAGTCGATCGATGGGCGGAGCTCCAACGCCATCTTGGCTTCGGTTACATGGCAAGAACCGGACTGGACCAATGGGTGGGCAATGTCATCGAACGTGGACGCGACCAGGTCGTGATAGTAAGGCGGGGTTTGCCGGAAATGCGTGGTGAGGGTGTAGATCTTATTCTCGACGAACGCGCCGGGCACACCCGCCAAACGCAGTTCCAGATCATGGGACGCCTGGCTGATGGTTCGAGACGCATCCTCAGCATCAGGGTGGCGGTAGTCCAGCCCGAGGCCGCGTATCTCCAGACCATGGTTACCAGCGTACACCAGGCCCGGAACGTTGACCCGTGCCTCGACATCCTGCAGGGACCGTCCGCTAATCACCCCGACCACGAACTCAGGACGGTCGGCGAGCTGGCAGAGGAGCAGCTGATTTCCGGGGCACAGGGTGGCCTGCTCCGGCCGAGGAGCGATTTCGGATAAGGTTCCGTCGAAATCAAGGAGGAGCAGGATGGGTTCCCGTCCTGAGACCAGCGATTTGATCTCGTCGAGGTTGAGGTCGAGCATAAGTGATGGGCGCTATGCGGTAGTCGCGACGGTGAGGCGGGCGTGGTCGGGAGTGCTGGCCTGCATGAGGTGCATCATGATGCGGCCGGCCCATTTGTAGATGTTGTTTTCGCGGACGGTGTTCCGCATCTGGCGCATCCGGATGCGGCGCTCGGCGCTGCTCATGGTGAGGGCCTGGTGGATGGCTTCAGCGAACTGCTCGGTGGCGTAGGGGTTGATTATGAGGGACCCGGTAAGCTCCTGGGCGGCGCCGGCGAAGCCGCTGAGGATCAGCACGCCGTCCTCGTCCACACGGGAAGCAACGTATTCCTTGGCGACCAGGTTCATCCCGTCATGGAGGCTGCTTTCGGCGCAGAAACTGGCGAGGCGGCGAAGAGCGGAAAATGTCGACGACGGCAACGAGGTGGGCCAATAAAGGACCGGTTGCCAGCCGTCGTGTCCGAAACGCTCGTTGATGCGGTTGACGGTGGCCTCGATGTCGATGGTCAGCTGCATGTATGAGTCGATGTTGGTTCGGCTGGTGGCGCCGGCCTGAAGGAATACCAAGCGGCCGCGGTACTGGGGCCATTTTTCGAACAGGCGCTCGACGGCGCGGAGGCGGTGGGGGATGCCCTTGGTATAGTCCTGTCGGTCGATGCCGAGGCCCAGGATGCGCCCGCGGTTCAATCCCAGTTCCCGGGAAAGGCGCTCCATTTCGGCTTCAACTTCGTCGGAACGAGCCTCGGCGTCCAGTCCGTCGAAATCGATGCTGATGGGGAACGGGCGCACCAGGGTAGTCTCGTCCCGATAGTCGACCAGGCCGTACTCGGAATCGACGTGTGCGTCCAGGTTGGCATCGACGCAGTTGAGGAAGTTTTGGCAGTCTCCGGAGAGATGGAAACCGAGGAGGTCGTTGCCCAGCATGCCGTCGAGGATTTCATCCTGCCACGGGCAGATTCTCAGGATGTCGGGGTTGGGCCAGGGAATATGCCAGAACTGCCCGATGATGGCATCGGGATTGACCTCACGGATGTATCTCGGGAGGAGGGCCAGGTGGTAGTCCTGGATGAGGACGATAGCCGGCTCATCGTTGATTTCGTCGAGGACCAGATCCGCGAAACGGCGGTTGACAGATTGATAAAAGCCGTAGTGCTGCGCGTCGAAGACGGGCTCGGTATAGGCAATGTGGCACAGCGGCCACAGGCCCTCGTTGGAGAAGCCGTAGTAGAAACCCTGGTTCTCCTCGTCGCTCAAGTTGAGCAGCCGCATGGAGTAAGCGGGATCGTCCGTAGGGACGTGGATACGGCCGGTCTCGTCCATGGCGGCTCGATCATCTTCGCCGTCACTCTGGGCGATCCAAGTGCCGCCGCAGGCACGCATCAGCGGATCGATGGCCGCGGTCAACCCGCCCGGGGGCATCACGCCCCGGGGGATACCGTCCTCCATCGTAAACACGTACGGCTGTCGATTGGACACCACGACCAGCCGATAGTCGCTTAATTCCCGGCTTACCAAACGCTGTAAATCATCGCCGGTCCACATAATAGGCCACCTCCGTCCTCGGGTGCGCCTCGCATCATGAAGAAGTTATGCACCGCAAAAAACTATAATCATTATCATCAAGTGTGAATTGTGCCACAAGTGGGCCGCTTGGTCAATGGACGACGGCTCCGCTTTCCTTGACACTAGTGGTGGCGCGTACCATAATTTCACGGTCAAAATTCGCTCGATGCGAACCGACAGATTACCCTTCGCGTTCAAGGGACAGGAGGTTTTCGTTGTCCACCGTTTCCTTCACTCTCACCGACGAAATGCGAGAGCAGGCCATCGGGGTTGAAAGCGCGCCCACCACGACCGACGTTGAGAAGGGACACATAGCCCGGTTCGCCGAAGCCATCGGGGATGACAACCCGGCGTACACCGACGGCACACCGGAGACCGGAGGCATTGTCGCGCCTCCGACGTTCCTGCGGGCGATGCGGGCGGTGCGACCGGAGTTGCCCTTTGAAATCCCGTTCACGAGGCTGCTGGACGGAGGCAGCGACTGGGAGTACTTCGAGTACGTGCGGCCGGGGGACGTGATCACCGCGGTGGGCCGTGTGGAGGACATCCGGGAGCGGACGGGGAGCATCGGGCAGATGCTCATCACGACAATCAAGGTCACGTACCGGAATCAAACCGGGGCGGTCGTGGCCACCCAGACGAGCACGTCCATACGGCACTGATGATTTCGGGTACTGGATTCCGGCTGTCGCCGGAATGACGGTTGCAGTTGGGAGTAACAGGATGGGTCAGCAGATTTACTTTGAAGACGTGAGCGAAGGCATGGAGTTGCCAGTGGAGGTTCGCGAGCCGACGACGCGGCAGTTAGTGCAATACGCCGGAGCATCGGGGGACTTTTACGAAATCCATTACGACAAGCCCTACGCGGAGAGCATCGGGCTGCCGGGGATCATCATCCACGGGGCGCTGAAAAATGCGATGCTGGGATCCTACGTGACGGGTTGGGCAGGTCCGGGAGCGACCCTGCGACGGCTGACCTGCCAGTATCGCGGCATGGATTTTCCCGGCGAACCGATCACCGCCAAGGGACACGTCACACGGGTGTACCAGGAAGGGCAGCAGAACCTGGTGGACTGCACCATCTGGCTGGAAAATCCGCAGGGTCAGCAGACCACCCCAGGAACCGCAACGGTGGCACTGCCCAGCCGCAACGAGTAGCAGAGGCGGGCCGTGAATAGCGGCCGCCGGTGAAACCAATTCATTCAAAGGATAATTCGACCATGCCCAACAATCTGGAAGGAAAGGTAGCGATCGTCACCGGCTCGGGCCGCGGCGTGGGTCGGGGGATCGCCAAGCTGATGGCCGAAGAAGGCGCCAAGGTGGTGGTGGTTGATCCGGGGGTCAACGTTGACGGCACCGGGTTCGACCAGTCCATCGCCGAGGTGGTGGTCGGCGAGATCCGGGACGCCGGCGGAACCGCAGTGGCTTGCACCGAATCGGTGGCGACCATGGACGGCGGCGAGCGGATCGTGCAGACGGCCATCGACAACTTCGGGCGGCTGGACATCGTCGTCTGCTGCGCCGGGATCCTGCGGGATCGCATGGTCTTCAACATGACGGAGCAGGAATGGGACGACGTGATTGCGGTGCATCTGAAGGGCACCTTCACGGTGGTCAAGCACGCGTGCATCCTGTTCCGGCAGCAGCGGTCGGGTCGGGTCATTACCTTCAGCAGCCAGTCCGGGCTGGTGGGCAACAGCGGCCAAGCCAACTACGGCGCGGCCAAGAGCGGCATCGCCGGGTTCACCAAGGTGGTGGCCAAGGACATGGGCCGCTACGGGGTGACAGCGAACTCGATAGCGCCGCGAGCTACGACGCGGATGATCGGGGCGATACCCGAATCGGCGGCGGAGATTCGGGCCCGGGGCGGTGTCGCGTCGCTATCGGGTGAAGGCGACGGAGGCGACGACGTACAGAACCTGGATCCGGACGGGATCGCTCCCTTCGTGGCCTACCTGTGCTCGGACTACGCGGCCAACGTCAACGGGCAGACCTTCCTGGTGTACGGGAACACGGTTTCGCTGATGTCGCAGCCCCGGCCGGAAAAGGCCATCTGGACGGAAGCGGGACATTGGGAAATGGATGATCTTTCCGCCCAAGCTCGCGGATATTTGACGGCCGGTATCCCTAACCCGGCGCCGGCGCAGCAGCGGTAACGCTCAGGAAGATTGTCAGCATCAGGATTTTCCGGATTGCCGGATTTTCAGGATTGGTTGTTCTGCTTTGGGGATGGCTGCGATCCGAGGCTCCCTAAATGGTGCAAATCCGGATAGTCAAAGCGCATGTCAAATAAGGACTGAACCATGCCCCTACTGGAAGACAAGGTAGCAATCGTAACCGGCGCCGGGCGCGGCATCGGACGTGGTGTCGCCAAGCTGATGGCAGCGGAAGGCGCGAAGGTCGTGGTGTGCGACCTGGGCGTGAACGTGGACGGCAGCGGCGCCGACGTGTCGGTGGCGCAGCAGGTGGTCAACGAGATTGGCGAGGCGGGCGGCACTGCCGTAGCCTGCACGGAGTCGGTGGCCACCATGGACGGCGGCGAAAAGATCGTCCAGACGGCGGTGGACAACTTCGGCAAGCTGGACATCGTGGTGACGGTGGCGGGAATCCTGCGAGACCGCATGGTCTTCAACATGACCGAGGAAGAGTGGGACGACGTAATCGCGGTGCACCTGAAGGGGACCTTCACGGTGGTCAAACACGCGAGCATCCTTTTCCGGCAACAGCGGTCGGGCCGGATCATCACGTTCAGCAGCACATCCGGCCTGTACGGCAACAGCGGGCAGGCGAATTACGGCGCGGCCAAGGACGGCATCGCCGGGTTCACGCGGGTGTGCGCCCGGGACCTGGGACGCTACGGGGTGACGGCGAACGCGATTTCGCCGTCGGCGAGCACCCGGATGACGACCAGCGTGCCCGACGAAGCGCGGGCGTTGCGTTCGGCGCGGGGCATCGCGGCTGGCGGCGGTCTGCGCGGCGAACCCGAGGACGTCGCCCCGATGGTAACGTGGCTGGCTTCGGACGAGGCGCAGCACGTGAACGGCCACGTGTTCCACGTGACGGGCGGGCTGGTGACTCTGCTCAACGAGCCGGAGCCGGTGAAGACGATCCGCAAGGACAGTCGGTGGACGGTGGACGAGTTGGCGGGCGTGTTCCCGGCGACCATCGGGGTCGAGCTGTACAACCCGGCGCCGGCGCCACCTCCGAGCGCGTAGGGGTTCTCGAGACCGACGTCAGGCGCGAATAACCGAATGAAGATGCCGGGCGGGAGACCGTCCGGCGTTTTGCTATTCCTGCGCGAGTCGCCTCGACAATCAAGGCCAGGGTTCAGGGTGTGCGCTATGGGTGAGCTGCGCAGACGACGGATCCGGGCCGGCATCATCACGCTGTTCGTTTTTGTGGCTATAGGTGTCGCGATTTGGATTTTGATCAATCCCTCCCTGACCGGGCTCGGGGGCACGCACAAGGATTGGCTCGTGCATGTGACCGCCGAAACCCTTGTGGAGCACTGCGAGCAAATCGTCCTAGCCCGCTACGCGGAGGAAACGGTCCTTGAAACCGTGAACTCCAGATCGGATCCCCCGTCGGTCAAATCGTTCACTGACGTGTACCGCCGGTTCCAAGTGGTCGAGTCCCTCAAAGGCGGATACGAGCCTGGAGACATGATTTACGTAGCGTGGGACGCCGGATATACCACCGTCAACCCGGAGACCGGAGGGCCACGATTCAACCCGCGGGTGGTTGCGACCCTGCCTCAAGGTGAAACCTACGCGCTATTCCTCATTCCACGTTGGTCCCGGCCGCACCATCCGGACGACCCGGAGACCCGGATTTGGGAAACGCCGCAAGGATTTGAAGTCGCGCTGGTGGACGATAAGGGAAGGTTCTCATTCCAGACTGACCGGTATTACCGCAACGCTCTGAAAGACATGGGCCTCAAGCCGGTTCCCGGTTCCGGGGCTCCGTTCGAATTGACTACTCACGATGTGGAGCGGTTGGTGTCGTTGGGTGCCGCGGTCCATGATCGATGAATTACCGGGAGATCGGCGCGGATTGACAGGGTTTGGGGGTGGGCATACCATGTTTGGAGTGGTCGTGCTACATGGGGAGCTGGCGGTGCCCTGAACCCGCAATCCGCCACAGCGGGGTGGAATTCCTCCCCCAGGTGAGGCGCAAGGGCCAATTTCCCAGGGAATGGTGTTGACGGCCGGGTCCCACGCGGCGCAGGCTCGTGAACTCCGCCAGGGCTTGACGGCAGCAACGGTAAGCGATGTCCCGCGGGTGCCGTGGGAGTGCCTGGCCTGAGCCAATCCCGACGATATGCCCCCAGGCTACAGTCGAAGGGAGGTGCTCGGCCACTTTTTTATTCTCTGCCTGGCGGATATGCCGAAACGTTTGCAATCAGGCACGATATGCCCAAAACCGTGGTAGCTCCAACTCCGGTACGACGTCGAAGAAAATCGCTGGGTCAGCACTTCCTGGCTGACTCCAGGGTTGCCAACCGGATCGTTGCGGCCGCAGAGCCGGACGGGTCGGACACGGTGGTTGAGATCGGGCCGGGGGCGGGCGTGCTGACGCGGCGATTGGTGGAGCAGGCGGGCAAGGTCGTGGCGGTGGAATTGGATCCGCGGCTGTGCGAGGAACTGCCAAGGCGGCTGGGGTTCCCGTCGAACCTGGAGGTGGCACAGGGAGACGGGCGGGAGGTCGATCCGGACGCGCTGGTGGGTCCGGCAACGCCGTACAAGGTGGTGGCGAACCTGCCGTACTATGCGGCTGCCCCGATTGTGCGCCGGTTCCTGGAGACGGTGAGGCCGCCGACGCTGATGGTGGTGATGATGCAGCGGGAAGTGGCGGACGTGATGAACGCCAATCCGGGGGAGTTCACACTGTTGTCGGTGGCGACGCAGTTCTACGCGGAACCGACGGTGGTGGTGCAGGTGCCGGCGCGGAGTTTCAGGCCTCCGCCCAAGGTGTCCTCGACGGTTTTGAAGTTGGCGGTACGCGCGGAACCGGCTGTGGCAGTGACGGATAGGGAGGAATTCTTCGCGCTGGTTCGGGCCGGGTTCAGCGCGCCGCGGAAGCAGTTGCGCAACTCGCTGATGCAGGGTACGGGGGCGTCGGCGGAGGCGGTTGCAACATCGCTATACGACGCTGGGATTGATCCGCAGAGACGGCCGGCCACGCTGGGGATCGGCGAATGGGCGGCGTTGGACGCGAAATGGCCGGCGAACGTACCGAGATCGCGGACGGGCTAGTTTCCAGTGGGCTTTTCATGGCGTCCGAGCGGATGACACTCAAGGCGTATGCCAAGGTGAACCTGACGTTGGAGGTAATCGACAAACGGGACGACGGTTACCATAACGTTGCGACGATCCTTCAGACGGTGGATCTGGCTGACACGCTGGTGATTAACCAAGCCGACGAGCTTTCAGTGGAGTGTGATCAGGCAGAGTTGTCAGGTGAGAGGAACCTGGCGTGGAAGGCGACGACGGCGTTGGCAGAATGGGCCGGGATCGCTCCACGGGCGCGCATACGCATCGAGAAGAGCATTCCCGTTGCCTCGGGATTGGGGGGTGGGTCGGCGGACGCGGCGGCGACGCTGGTGGGCCTGAACCGGTTGTGGGGACTTGATCTCTCGGGTGAGGATTTGGCGATGGTAGCCGCCAGGCTGGGTTCCGACGTGCCGTTCCTGCTGACCGGGGGTACCGCGCTGGGAACAGGGAGGGGAGATGAGATCACTCCGCTGTCGCAACTGCCGACGTTGGAGATGTTGCTGGTGGTTCCGGCGGAGAGCATGGAGGCCAAGACGCCTACTATGTACCGGGCGCTGAATCTGGAGGATTTTTCGGATGGCGCCAGGACGCAGGCGATTTCGGGCGATCTGGCGGTGCGGGACCTGACATCGGCTGACTATTGCAACGCATTTGAAAGGGCGGCGCGAGAAATCTTTCCAGACTTGGCGCACGTATGGGATACGGTGGCGGAGGTCACACAGCACCCGCCCCGATTGTCTGGAGCCGGGCCGGCGATGTTCGTCATGCCGTCTTCGGAAAGTGAACGTATCCGGGTGGCTGAATCCTTGCAAGGCACTGGCGCGACGGCGTACCTTGTGCGGACGATTTGCCCAGATGACAACGACTGGCCGGAACCGATCAACCGGTCCTGAAACAATGATCACGGAGACACCAATCGTCGATGGATATTCTTGCGGTAATCAGCATACCCTTTGATCCGGACATCATTCGGACCGCCGGGTTCATACTGTCCTGGCACGGCTTTTTCACCTTCGTCGCGGTCGCTGTCGCCGTGTATCTCACCTGGCGGTGGGGCCGCAAAGAGGGATTGGACGGCGACGCAATCCTATCGGTGGCGACGTGGTGCATTATCGGGGGGATCATCGGGGCGCGGATATTGCACGTCATTGATTTCTGGGACGACGTGTACCAGTACAATCCGGCGCGGATCGTCTACTTCTGGAACGGCGGAATCGCGATATTCGGAGCGTACCTGGGCGGGTTTGCGGGAGGCGCGACCTATATCACGCTGCGAAACGCCCGATGGCTGACCAGTTTCTTTGACAGCCCGGGACTGCGCTGGACAGGGATGCACCGGCCGATGGCCCAAATGCCGCCGGTGTCACACCTGGCCGACGTGGCCGCGCCGGCGCTGCTGATCGCGTTGGCGATAGGGCGAATCGGCGACGTGATTAACGGCGAGCACTGGTCCAGTTTTTCCGATCTGCCGTGGGCGTGGGTGTACACCGACCCGGACAGTCTGGGGTACGGCCGGCCGGCCTCGCATCCGGCGGTGGCTTACGAGTTGATCTTCTGCCTGATATGGGCGGGTGTACTGTGGTGGCTGAAGGATCGGGTGCGGCCGAGAGGAATGCTGTTCGCGCTGTTCTTCGCCGGGTACTCGGCGGGTCGGTTCTTCATATCGTTCGTGCGGCAGGAACAGAACACGTACATCTTCGGGTTCAACGAGGCGCAACTGGTAGCGCTGGCCGTCATGGTGGTGACGGTGCCGCTGTTGATCTACCGGGCGCGGCTGGCTCGGCCGGCGCGTGGGGGCCAGCGGGCGGCTCGAACTCAGGTGGAGACGGACGAAGGTTAGCCAGGACGGCAGGCCGCGGAAGGTCAGCGGGCGGGAAGGGCTCGGGCAAAGATTGGCCCCAGATCGATAGTGATGCCCGGCATGGCGTCGGAGGTAAGAGTGTCCGAGGCGGTGAAGGTTCGGACCGGCGCGAAAGTGGAGCCATCGCCGGAGTGAATGGTTACCGTCGCTGCGTCGAGATCGACTATCCAGACCTCGCGGACGCCGTTAGCGGCATAGATGGGCAACTTCTCGTTGAGGTCGCGGCGGCGGGTGGAATCGGAGAGGATTTCGACGACGACATCGGGAGCGCCGGCAGCGGCAAGTTGGCCGAGAATGTGCCGACGTTCGTTGGATACGAACAGCAAGTCGGGTTGATAGGTGTTGAACTCGTCGATGTGCACGTCATAGGGCGCACCGAAAATTTCGCCGATGCCGAGCGCGTTAACCTGAGTTCCCAGGGGGATGAATAACTGAAACAGGAAGACCTGATGCGAGTAGCTGGCGCCGGACATTTCAATGAGTTCTCCATTGATGAGTTGGTAGCGTGCGCCGGAGTTCTCTGGCGGGGTCATCGCCACGTAGTCCGCGTTGGTCAGCCTGGTGCGCGGTTTCGCTTTGGGCTGGGTCATGGGGGCGCCTCCTTGTTTCTGCTGATGCAAATTATACTGCCGGGCGGATGTAGTCGAGACGGAGGTAGGGGCGCCGTTCGCCGCGATAGCTGTCCTCCGCGAGCTGGAAGACGATGTCAGCGGCCTCGTATCCGCCCCATTCGCCGGCATAATTCCACGACAGGGCGTCGATAGAACGGCCTCCACTGCTGACGCGCAGCTTGAGGTGCTGCCCGTTGGAGCCGACGTAGCCGGCATTGGTTACCCTGACGCCTCGGGTCAGATAGCGGGGCGTCGGATTGTCCTTGCCGAAGGGCTCAAGACGGGAACACAGCTCGGCCATGGCGGGGCTGAGGAGTTCGTCCAGGGCACCTTCGGCGTGGATTTCCAGCGACGGTTCGGGTCCGAACAGGCCCATTCGGGCGTTGGCGATGCCGGTGAGCCGATCCGCAACCTCAGCGTAGTGTTCGTTGCGCACCGTGAAGCCGGCGGCGGCCTGATGTCCGCCGTACTTGACTAGAAGATCGTCGCATTGAGAGATGGCGTCGATCAGGCTGAAATCGCCGACACTGCGGGCGCTGGCGACCAGGTGGTCGGCGTCGGCTCGCGCCAAGGCGACCGATGGCCGATTGAACAGTTCGGTGAGGCGTCCGGCAACCAAGCCATTGATGCCTGGGGTGTACGCCTCATCGTAGGTGATGAGAATTGCCGGCAGAGGCGAGGATGTCAAAACCTGCTCTACGGCAATGCCGAAGGATCGGGTGGTCAGGTCGCGGCGGCGGGTATTGTATTGTTCCAGTTGAGTAGTGAGGCGCTCGCCCTCGCGTTCGTCGTCAGTCAGTAGCAGATTGAGTGAGGTTTCGGGATGCGCCATGCGGCCCGAGGAGTTGAGGCGGGGAGCGATCTGGAAGGAAATGTTCTCGGCGCGGATGGGGCGATTGGCGAGGTTGATCCGTCGGAGCAGAGCGCGCAGTCCGGGACGGGTGGTGAACGGCAGGACTTCCAACCCGCGTTGGACGATGTGGCGGTTCTCGTCGCGCAATGGGACGAGATCGGCGACGGTGCCCAGAGCGGCGAGTTCCAAGAGCGACGGATCGTCGGGTTCGCCTATGTGCTCCAACAAGGCGGCGGCGAGCTTGTAGGCGATTCCTGCGCCGCAGAGCTCGGGGAAGGGATACCGATTGCCGGTCATGCGGGGGTTGACGATGGCCACTGCGTCAGGGAGTCGAGGAGGTGGAACGTGGTGGTCGGTAATGACGACGTCGGTCCCCTTTTGGTTCGCCAGGGACACTTCCGCTGAGTTGCTGACGCCGGAGTCGACGGTAACGATCAGGGTTGCGCCCCGACAAATGAGGCGTTCCACGGCCAGCGGGGTCATGCCGTGTCCCTCGGCTACGGGGTCAGGCAGGTAGGGGATAACGCGGGCGCCGAGTCGCTGTAGTGTTTGGCTGAGGATCGCGGTGCCGGTGATGCCGTCGACGTCGAAGTCGCCAAAGACCGCAACCGTCTCATGGGAGCGGATGGCGGCGGCGAGCCGGGGCAACGCAGCGTCGACACCAGGGAGGGAATCCGGTGAATAGGGCACGTTGGGCGGATCAAGAAACCGGCTCAGCGCGGCCTCATCACCGATGCCGCGCGACAGCAGCAACTGAACGGCGGGGGCGGAAAGGTGAGAAGGAAGACGGTGTCCGTCGGGCCGAGGCGGGAGCAGCCAGCGACGGGAAGGGGGAGTATGCCGAGTGGAGGTCACAGACCGGGTCGGGTCAGCACGATCACGGAGTTGTGACCGCCGAACCCGAAGGAATTGCTGAGCGCCACGTTGATGTCGCCGGCTCGGGCGACGTTGGGGACATAGTCAAGGTCGCACTCGTCGTCGGGGTCGTCGAGATTGATGGTAGGCGGCATCAGACTCTCAGCGAGGACACGAATGCACAGGGCGGCTTCCAGGGCACCGCCCGCGCCGAGGAGGTGACCGGTCATGCTCTTGGTGCTGCTGATGGGGATGCGGTAAGCCGCGTCGCCCAAAGCCAGCTTGAGGGCCTTGGTTTCGTGCCAGTCGTTCAGGGGCGTGGAGGTACCATGGGCGTTGAGGTAGTCGACGTCGGCAGGCCGCAGGCCGGCGGCGGCGAGGGCCTCGGTGACGGCCGTAGCAGCGCTCTGGCCGGTGGGGTTGGGCTCGGTGAGATGGTGGCTGTCGCTGGTGGCCGCGTAGCCCCGCAACTCGGCTATGGGTTCGGCTCCCCGGTCGGCGGCGTGCTCCGCGCTTTCAAGGACCATGATGGCTGACCCTTCGGCCAGAACGAAACCGTCGCGGTTCCGGTTGAAGGGCTGGCTGGCTCGCTGGGGGTTGTCGTTCTGGCGAGACAGGGCGCGTAAGGCGTTGAAACCGGCGACGGAAAGGGGCGCCACGGGCGCCTCAGCTCCGCCGGCAAGGACGACTTCGGCCTTGCCGTGACGGATGAGGTCCCAGCCGGCGCCGATGGCATCTGCCCCACTGCTGCAAGAGGAGGTGATGCAGTAGTTGGCCCCCATGGCTCCGGTGACCATGGAAACCTGGGCGGAACCCATGTCGGCGAGCATCATGGGGATGAGAAAAGGAGTGACGCGGCGCGGGCCGCGGTCCAGCAGGACCTGGTGCTGTTCGGTGAGGGTGGTTATGCCGCCGATACCGCTGCCGACGACGACGTGGACGCTGTAGCGGTCCATTTCGCGCGGGTTGAGCTCGGCCTGGGCGCAGGCTTCCTGGGCTGCGACGGCGGCGAACTGGGCGAACCGATCCATGCGCCGGGCGTCCTTGCGCTCAAGGTAATTCTCGGGATCGAACCCCTTGACCTCGGCGGCGAAACGGGTATCGAATGCCTCGGGGTCGAACCCGGTAATGTAGTCGATGCCGGACTGGCCAGCGGCGACGGCGCACCAGGTGTCGGCGACGTTCAGGCCCAGCGGGCTGACCATTCCCACGCCCGTTACGACCACCCTCCGGCCGGAGCCGCCGCCGGTTGTCATGCTGTCTCGCTATCTCGCCTGGTTGGGATTGCGCCGATGAGTGGCGGTGTCGAGGACGCCGTTGAGCATCTCGGTGACCTCGGTGACGCGGGCGGAGATGCCGGTGGCGACGTCCTTGCTGCCGCTGTCGGCCCGTTCGGCGTAAACCCGCAGAGCTTCCGACGTTTCGTTGATCCTGACCCGGAGGTTGTCCATGAAATCGGAGCCCATGTTGGACAGGGGCTGGCTGACGGAACGCAGGGTATCGGCGAGTTCGGTCACGCGCTGGTTGATATTCTCGCCGAGTTCCTTGCCAGCCTGCTCCACCTGGTGGGACCAGTTGCGCATGGTCTCTGTGGTCTCGGACAGGTCCTGCACGCTGCGGGCCTGCCGCAGGCGGTAGTTCCCGAGGATGCGGAAGATGCGACCGTACAGCGCATCAATGGAAGTGAGCTTAGCGCTGTACTTGTCGAACAGTTCACGGCTTTCGGCCATGGTCCAGCGATCGTCTTCGTGGACGAACTGACGGCCGGTGTAGAGCTCGTAGGGCCGCATTTCGCCTTCCTGGAGAAGATCGCCCTGGGCGTTCAGCGGCTTGAGGCTCCAGTTCGAAGTCGCCGGAAGCGGCGTGAGGAGGTTGGCGGTCTGATACCGGCTGTGCTGGGTGACCCAGTCGGCCAGAGTCATGATGGACTCTTCGGTGTCGTAGGGCAGACCGATGATGGTCATGGCGACGACGGAAAAGCCCTTTTCGTTGAGGTGTACCAGGTCTTTCTGCATCTGGCCTGGTTCCTGGCGCTTGCGAACGGCGGCCAGGCTCTCGGCGTTGTTGGACTCGACGCCGAGGTAGAGCATCTTGACGTTAGCGTCCATCAGCGCGTCGGCCAACTCGTCGTCCTGACCGATCTCGGCGCGAGCCTGGCAGATCATGTTCATGGAGTCGGTGCGGCCGGCCCAGCCCTTGAGGCGCTCGAGGCGCTCGTTGCGGAACTTGACCGCGCGCAGCGGGGGAGTGTGCAGGTCGTCGGAGATGAAGACGTTGAACTTCCCGTTGCGGCCGGTGTGGATCAGGCCGTCAGCGGCGAGCTCTTCCAGCTGCTCGATGCGGCGGAACTCGGTGTCGCGGTCGATGAGGCGGTAGCCGAGGAACTGTTGGATGACCTGGCAGTAGGAGCAGTTTTCGGTGCAGCCGCGCACGGTCTCGAGGACGCCGCCGGCCATGGGGTTCATGGGAGACAGGCCTCGGATCGACCGGAAGTCGGGCAGGGGCACGAAGTCGGGGGCGACCAGGCCCTTGCGTCGGGTCTGGATCACGTGGCCGTCGCGCATGAAGGAAATGCCGGCCACCCGCTCAAGGTACTGGTACTTGCGGTCGTCGCGCCAGGTGAGCAGGATGTCACAGAGCTGGCCGATGATGTCCTCGCCCTCGCGGTTGACGATGGCGTCGAAGCCGCCGCGGGCGATGGCCTCTTCGGGTAACGGGCTCATCTGGGGCCCGCCGCCAAGGATTACAAGTTCAGGATGGAATTCGCGGGCCTGGCGGGCGATTTCGTAGGCGCGGGGCGTCTCGTTGATGAGAGACGTGATCATGAGGACGTCGATGCTATCGAGGTCCTTGTCGGGGTCCATGCGACCCAGACGATCTTCGAACCAGATATCCCGTTCGTAGACGTAGGGCCCCTCCCACTGGGCCAAAGCTCCGGAGAGGAACAACATTCCCTGGCGAGGGATGGCAATGTATTCGAAATTGCCACCCGCTGACGCCGGCTGGACCATCATGACCCGCCGGGTGCGGTTGCCCCGGGGTTGTATGGAAACGGGCGACTGGGTGGCGGGGGTGCCGTCGAACTTAGTATCGAGCAGTTCTATAACGCTCATTTTAGCTCACGTACTCCGATGCCGTTGGACAGGAGCGATTGGTGCTGCGAGTTTCATCTAGAGGTTAGGGGGGCATTATACAACATCGCCACGTCGTGCTCGCAATGACAAAACCCAAAGCTGAACGGTGTGGCAGGTTCAGCGGCCGCGGAAATGGGGAACGATGTCCTTGGCGATGACCTCGAGATGGCGGCGACGGTCCTCGCGGGGGGCCGCGATGCTGAAAATAATGTAGCGGGCTCCAGCGTCGATGTATTCTTCCAGCCTTTCGATGCACATCCTGGGGGTGCCCAGCAGGCAGTAGCGGCGGACGATGTTGATGAACTCGCCGCCGTAGAGGTACTGGTTGCCCAGAGCCTGGGCAGCGGTGCGGGCCGCCTGCTCTTCAGTGGGCGCCAGGGTGATGTAGGGGAAAAAGGCCCACTGGAAGCCGGTGATGTCGCGGTTTTCCTCGTCGGCAAAGGCGGCGATTTTGGTCACGCTGTCACGATAGCGCTCGGGACTGTAGAAATAGGGCAGCCAGCCATCGCCGTACCGAACGGCGCGACGCATGGCGGCGTCACGGCGGCCGGCGACCCAGATGGGAGGGTGAGGCTGCTGTTCGGGCTTGGGGTTGATGGCGGCTTCGTCCAGAGTGTAGTGCCGGCCCGGGAAGGTAACGGAGTCCTCGGTCCAGAGGCGGCGCAGGGCGTCGAGGCACTCGTCGGTGCGACGGCCGCGGCGTCGAATGTCCAGGCCGGCGTTCTCGTACTCCATGGGGAACTCGCCGCCGACGCCAACGCCCAGGGTAAGCCGCCCGCCGGATGCGATGTCCAGGGTGGCGGTCATGCGGGCCAGCATGAGGGGGTGGTAGAAGGGAACCA
This sequence comes from Dehalococcoidia bacterium, assembly GCA_965207585.1. Taxonomy (GTDB): domain Bacteria; phylum Chloroflexota; class Dehalococcoidia; order Lucifugimonadales; family UBA3495; genus Bin87. The sequence continues at coordinate 2,771,301 of CBDBMT010000003.1, forward strand.
GGGTGACAGAGGTGACGACACGCATCCTCTGGGTGGCGCCGGCCGCGACGGCGAGCAGCGGCAGCGCGGCGTGGGTCGGGCCCGGCGGGCGACCGCGCATGAAATGCTCGCCGGCTCCCATGTACTCGAAACCCAAGTCTTCCATGAGGCGAGCCTGCTCTGCGGTGCGGCTGGCGGGCAAGGCCATACTGGCGCCGAAGTGCAGGGCGTCGGTATTAGTGGCCCGGTTTGCGGATGTGGTCATGGTTGCGCTTGCCGGTCAGTGCCCTATGGTTACCCTTACGTATGAGGGCAGGCTCGGCACCTGCCCTCGTGGTTTCTGCGATAGGACCGAACGGCGGCCGGGTGGTCTATTCGTGGGCGGGATGGTACCAGTGGCTGTCGTAGAACATCAATGGATTGGCGTCGTCCTGGCCCCGGCGCATCTCGCGGACTTCGCCGACATAGATGGTATGGTCGCCATAGACGTGGGAGCCGACGATGTCGCAATTGAAGAAGACCATGGAGCCGTTGAGCTCGGGCACATTGTGCTCGCCCATGGTGTAGGAATAGTCCGGGTTCCCTTCCCGCTGCTCGGGCCGGCGGGCGAAGTAGCGGCCGAGCTCTTCCTGCTCTTCGCGCAACACGTTGACGCCGATGCGCTTCTGTTCTTCGACGTAGCCGTAGGTGATGGTGTTGTGGGCCACACATACGAGAAGAGTCGGCGGATCCAGGCAAACCGAAGTGAATGCGTTGGCGGTCATGGCATGGGGACTGCCCGAAGGGTCGAGGGTGGTGATAACCGTGACCCCAGTCGCAAACTTTGACATGGCCTGCCGAAACTCGTCTTGACTAACCACTGCGCGTGTACCCCCGGTTAGGTTGGCGATGATTATACCCGCCCAATATCACTAATGCCAGACGGTGGAGCTGGGCGCTAGCGATTTGCCGCGAGGAGCTGGGCGTCGGCGACGGCCATCTTTGCGGGCCAGGGTTTGAATGCTCGGGCGATGAGGTCCGGAGTGGACTGATCGGCGCACGGGTCCAGTTTCAGAACGGTGTCGGGCGGGATATGGCCGGCGAAAGAGTCGGGGTGGGTCAGTTGTGCCAGGAGTTCCAGGCCGTCGACGACGCGAGGACCGGGGCGGCTCAGGGTGCTGTGGTCGATCAGGTAGACTTCGCCGGAGCGGACGGCGGGCAGGTCGCTCCAGCCGGGCTGGGCGGCGAGCCAGGGGATTTCTCGGACGCTGCGGGCGAGATCGGAGGAGCACAGGTCGATGTAGAGCTTGTCGGGCAGGGCGGTGACAACCTCTTCCCACGTTATGCGCTCCGCTGGGCAGCCCGGCGCGAAACGCTCGGGCAAACGGCCACCGGCACGGATCAGCAGGTCGGTCACCCAATGACCGCCGATCACCAGGGGGTTGACGCCCTCGATGGAGAAGACGGCCGGCCGGAACGCCGCTTGGTCGACTTTGCTGGCCACTACGTGGATGCGCTCTTTCAGCCCAGCCACCAATTGGCTGGCGCGATCCGGAACGGCGCAGGCATCGCCCACTTTGAGGAAACTGTCGAGGATCTCGTCCAGCGTGCGAGGGTTCAGGTTGAGGACGGTTGGCGGCGCGGGTATGGGTTCCACGGCGCGCTGGACGGTGTCGGCGTCGATTTCGCAGAAGTAGCACAGGTCCTGGGTGATCACGAGGTCAGGAGCGGCGGCCTCGAGCCATTCGACGTCAAGGTCGTAGGGGCTTTCGCCGCTGGACAAGATGCGGTGCATCTCCGCCTCGACCTCTTCGCTGGACATAATTGAGGGGTCGATGCGGCTGCGGCAGACGACGCGGATGTCGGCGGTCTGCGGAGGATAATCGCAGAGATCAGTGACGCCGATGATCTGATCCTCCAACCCCAGGGCGAACAGGATTTCGGTGCCGCTGGGCAGCAAAGAGCAAATACGCAAGGAACCCCCCTCGCCCCAACCCTCTCCGACCCAGAGGAGAGGGAGTTTGGGCGCCTCCAACGAAAAGCCGGGTTTGATACCCCGGCGGCGGCATTGTAGCATATAGCATGTGTGGGGGATAACGAATATCAAGACTCCCGACGGTTCGGACCTCGGGACTCTGCCGTAACCGCAACCCATAACTTCCGTGAATGAGGTGCCCGGGAGGTTGAGATAAACGACGTTGCGATTAGAGAAGGTTCGTGGATTCCGGCTCAAGGCCGGAATGACGATTTGATCTGCGGAATGATGATTTGGTCTGCGTAAGATTCATTGAAACTGAGTGGTCGGCAGGGCTCGTAAGGGCACCATGAGCGTCTACGGTTACGGGACTTTGCCCGAGTCGGCTACGGGGACGGAAACCTGGGGAAAGTGGTCGCTGGCGCGGCTGAACGCCTACAGTTTCGGGTTGGCCGGGTTCGTGCTGGCCATGGACACCGCGGTGCTGCCCATCCTGGTGCTGGAGGTCGCGCCGGAAGCGGCGAAGAACACGCTGCTGGGAATGCTGGGACTGGCCGGGATGCTGGCGGCGGCGATGGTTCAGGTGCCGGTGGGATGGGCGAGCGACCGGACGCGTTCGAGGCTGGGGAGGCGCCTGCCCTACATGCTGTGGGCTTGCGTGTGCATCCCGGTGGCTCTGATCGCGCTGGCCACACCGCTTACCTACAGCAGCCTGCTGGTGGTGTGGCTGTTCATTCAGATCAACTCGGGGATCGCGTATTCGCCGTACCTGGCGAGCATTCGGGAGCTGGTGCCCACCAGCCGGATGGGTGTGGCCGCGTCGATCAAAACGCTGCTGGAGGCGTTGGGCGGAGCCAGCATACTGTGCGTGGCGGCGCTGTTGGTCGGGCACTACTCGCGGCCCGACAACGCCTGGTGGCTGTGGGTCACGCTTGGGATGTTTGCGGTGACGATACTGGCGACGGCTGCCATCAGCTCGACGACCATCTACCGTCGGATGCGCGATGCCGGCGGCGCGGCGACGGCGGCGTTCCACCGGGCGGCCATGGCGTTTCCGGAATCGACCAGCATGGCGCGGCTGCATCCGGACCTGCCCTGGTTCGTGGCGTCGCGGGCGGCGTTCCTGGCGGCGGTGGTGATCTTCACGACCTACGGGCTGTTCTTCCTGCGGGACAAGGTGCAAGTGGACAACCCGGCGCAGGCGTTAGGGGTTGCGATCATCGGGATTGGCGGGATGCTGGTGCTGACCACCTACCCGTCCGGCTGGCTATCAGACCGGGTCGGGCGGAAACCGGTGCTGGCGGTGGGCACGGTGGCTGCCTTGATGGCGACGGTCGCGATGATGTGGGTGAGCACGTACCTCTTGGCGGTGGTTGTGGCCAGCGTGATCGGGGGCGCGGTTGGCATCATCCTGACCACGCACTGGGCGTTGGCAAACGACCTGGGTACCCCGGGCCGGGAGGCGCAACACATGGGCGTGGTGAACCTGGGAACGCTGATCGGAGCGGCGGGGGCCAAAGCGATCGGGCCGCTGCCCGACCTGGTGTCGGTGTGGTTCGGGCCGGGGTTCGGTTACACGGCACTGCTGGGAGCCAGCGCGCTGCTGTTCATCATCGGGGGCTTGCTGCTGGTGCGGGTGCGGGTGGAGCACCCGGCGACCGGTCTGGATTCCGGCTCAAGGCCGGAATGACGAAGATGAGGGCCGGAATGACGAGCAGGGCGGCGATTCAGGTGGGGCGGCGGCGGTAGGTCTCGCGGACGAAGATCAGGAGGCCGATGCCGGACGCGGCGAAAACCGCGGCGTCGATCCAGAGGGACCAGGAGAAGCTGCTGACGTCGGCGATGGCGCCCAGGACCAGTGCGCCCATGACGGTGCCCACCCCGCCGAAGGTGCGGAGCAGGCCGATGGTGACTCCCTCCAGACCCGGCGGCGCGATGTCGGCGAAGAACACCGTGCCCGCCGGGCTGCCGAGGCCCTCACCCATGCCCAGCAGCACGCCGGACAAGAGTAGCTGCCACAGGCTGCCCGCCCAGATGAAGGCGGCGATTCCCAGGGTCATCAGGATGACTGAGGGGAGAATGGGAGTCTTGCGTCCGAACCGGTCGGAGAGGTAGCCGGACACCAGGGTGGTGAAGAACTGGGGAAAGTGGGTGACGCTGAGCCACAGGCCCAGGTCTTCGGGACCGAACCCCTTCTGGCGCCCGAAGAGAGGCATGACGCTCATGCGCGCGCCCTGACGGTTGGCGACGATCATCAACGCGAACATGCCGACCAGGATGAAGGCGGGGTTGAATATCAGCCGCCATATCGCGCCGCGGCGGCGGGACGGGTCGTTGGCGTCATCTCCCGGCGGGTTTGAGGACACAGGCGCCGTGGGACGACGGGTCGCTCCGTCGGCAGCGAGTTGCTCGCGCCAGCGGGACTCGGGCAAGGCAACGACGATTACCAGCAGGGAGGCGGCCATCAGGATCGCCTGGACATAAAGTGGGAAACGCAGACCGAAGAGGCTGGCGAGGTACCCGCCCAGCAGGGGGCCCAGGGTCTGCCCGGCGAGGATGCTGAGTTCCTGGAGGCTAAGCAGGCGGCCGCGGGTTTCAGGCGTGGCCTCGTCGCGGAGGTAAATGGTGGCGACGGTGAGGAAGATGCTGCCGCCGAAACCGGACACGAAGCGCCATCCGGTGAGCCAGGCGTAGCTGAATGAGACGGAGACGAGGGCCGCGCCGACCAGGTTGATGGCGGACCCAAGAGCGAGCACGGGGCGGCGTCCGTAACGCTGGGCAAGGTATCCGGCGGGGACACTGGTGACCAGACGACCCAAGCCGAAAAAGAAGCCGACGGCGATGCCCACCTCGGTGGCGGACACGCCGTATTCACGTTCCAGGAACAGGGGCAGCACCGGCGAGATGGCGCCCATGCCGAAGCTGTTGAGCGCGACTACGGCGCAGAGGAGGGCCACGCTGTGGTAGCGGCCGCGACGTCCCAGGGCGGACCGCATGGAGCCGGGGTTCAACTGCTGCGCTGCTCTTCAGTTATCGGAGCCGGGCGTGTGATCTCCCGGATGCGCCTCAGGATGCGGAAGCGCGGTGTCATGACGTAGTGACCGCAGGTCTGGCAGCGGAGGCCGATGTCACCGCCCACCCGATTGACGAGCCAATGGTAGCCGCCGCAGGGGTGGGGCTTTTTCAGGCGAACGACGTCGCCGGGTTTGATGTCGGCGACGTCAACCATCACGTCCATCCCAACTCCATGTCGTCGAGGGTGGCGTTGATCTCGTCCCGGAGCAGGGACGCGGCGTGGCGAGCCGCTGCGGCATAGTCGGCGCCGGAGGAGGCGTAGATTACGGAACGGGATGCATTGATGACGGCCAAACGCCCGCCGGCGTCCACGCCGCACCGAACGGAGTCGGCCAGGTCGCCGCCCTGGGCACCGATGCCGGGGATGAGGATGGGCAACTCGGGACAGATGCCGCGGACATCGGCCAACTGCTGCGGAGCGGTGGCGCCGACGACCAGGCCGAGGTTGCCCTGGGACGCGCGCTGCTGGGACCGTCGGGCCAGGCGCAGATAGACGGGCTGTTCCAGGTTTCCCACGCCGCTGACCGCGAGGTCCTGGATGTCGGCCGCGCCGCGATTGGAGCCGCGACACCAGATGAACGCTCCCTTCTCGGGATTGGTGAGCCAGGGTTCGACGGTGTCCATACCACCCCAGGGATTGACGGTGGCGGCGTCAAAGCCCCAGACGTCGAACATGGCAGTGGTGTAGGCGGCAGCGCTGGAGTCGATATCGCCGCGCTTGCAATCGCCGATGATGATGCAATGGGGCGCCGCGTCACGTATGTGCTGGACGGTTTTTTCAAGGGCTTTGAAGCCGGGAAGGCCCAGCGCCTCGTAGAAGGCCAGGTTGGGCTTGTAAGCGCACACCAGGTCAGCGGTGGCGGACACGATGGCACGGTTGAACTCGGCCGTGTCGGCGACAGGCAGGCGAGCGGGATCGGGGTCCAGGCCCACGCAGAGCAGGCTTTGTGTGACCTCGCTGGCGGTGCGAAGGAGTTCGATGAAAGTAGGCATGGGGTACCAATTATTCTCGTGCGGGGAAGAGTTATGAGGCCAGTATTATAGACTTGGGGCGCCGGGACTGTCACATGCGCGCGGAGTTTGGTCTGCCTTGACACTCTGCGATGGGCTTTTCTACACTGCCGGAAAGTTGAACGACAGGACTCAGCAGGAGGTCATCCAAGATGACAACTGGCCGATTTACGCATCCGCACCTCCACGTCACCGCCGCGATGGTGGACGCCGCCCGCCGCTGGGTGGCCAGCCTGGACACCAACCAGAGGAGCAAGGCGACGTACCACTACATGGACGGCGAGCGGCTTTTCTGGTATTACCCGCCGCTGAACCGGCACGGGCTGCCCCTGCGTGACATGACCGAGCAGCAGCGGAACTATGCGCTGGAATTGCTGGCCACGGGTCTGACCGAGGAGTCCAATCTGCAGGCGCGGTCTATCATCGAGCACGAGCTGGTGTTGGGGCCGCTGGAGGCGGAGTGGGGGCAGGTAACCTGGCCGCGGGATCCGGAACTGTATTACTGGACGGTATTTGGAGACCCGGGCCGGCATGACCCGTGGGGCTGGCGGGTCGAAGGGCACCATCTGTCGGTGCACTACAGCGTGTGGGGCGATCAGGTCATCGCGGTGACCCCGTTCTTCCTGGGCGCGAACCCCGCGGAAGTGCGGAAGGGTCCCAAGGAAGGGCTGCGGATTTTGGGTCGGAGGGAGGACCTGGCCTTAGAGCTGATTGGTTCGCTGGACGCCGGGCAGCGCGGCAAGGCGGTGATCCACGACAAGGCGCCGTGGGACATCCTGGGTTACAACAGCAGCAAGCAGGCCATCCATGATGAAGAGGGCCTGGCCGGCCACGAGATGAACGGCACGCAGCGGGAAATCCTGATGGCCCTGATCGGGGAGTACGTGAACGGCGTTCCGGCGCCGGTGGCGGAGCAGCGGCTTTCGGCGATCCGCGAAACGGGACTGGACGACTACCGGCTGGTGTGGGCCGGCGGGCTGGACCGCAGCCGGGACCACTACTACCGGATCCACGGCGGGCAGTTCATCGTGGAGTTCGACAACGTGCAGAACGAGGCGAACCACATCCACTCAGTATGGCGAGAAGTCGAGAATGACTTCGCCCAGGACGTGCTGCGGGACCACCGGTTGCTGTACCACATATTGTGACGACCACCGGATGTAACTGAAAAGTTAGGGGCCGCGCCACGCGGCCCCGTTTCCATGTCGGCGTCGGTGTTGCCAGTGTGCGCCCATTAGCTGTCTTCGCCGATTTTGAGGAGGCTGAGGAAGGCTTCCTGGGGCACCTCGACGCGGCCGACGCGCTTCATGCGCTTCTTGCCTTCCTTCTGCTTTTCCAGGAGCTTGCGCTTTCGGGTGATGTCGCCGCCGTAGCACTTCGACAGCACGTCCTTGCGCATGGCACGAACGGTCTCGCGGGCGACGATGCGGCTGCCGATGGCGGCCTGGATGGGCACCTCGAACATCTGGCGCGGGATGGTGGCGCGGAGCTTTTCGACGATGCCACGGCCCTGTGCAACGGCGTTGTCGCGGTGGCTGATCATGCTGAGGGCTTCGACCGGGGTTTGGTTGACCAGGATGTCGATGCGGACCAGCGGCGCGGCGCGGTAACCCTCGAAGGTGTAGTCGAGGGAGGCATAGCCCTGGGTGCGGGACTTGAGCTGGTTGTAGAAATCGGCCAGCATCTCGCCCAATGGCATGGTGTATTCCATGACCACGCGGTTCTGGCCGTCGGCGTCGCCGGTGGCCGAGTCGCCGTTGGACGCGCTGCTGCCCTGCATGTACTCCATGCGGCGGAACTCGGAGCGGCGGGCGTGCATCAGTTCCATGATTGCGCCGACGGCGCGGCTGGGGGCGACGATGGTGACGCCGAGGATGGGTTCGCGGATTTCCGAGGTCGAGTTGGGCGGAGGGAGCAGGGACGGGTTGTCGACGCGGATGACCTCACCGCTGGTGAGGAGAACTTCATAGGCGACGCTGGGGGCGGTGACGATCAGGTCGAGGTCGTATTCCCGCTCCAGGCGTTCCTGGACGATCTCCAGGTGGACGAGACCGAGGAAGCCGCAGCGGAAACCGAAACCAAGGGCGCCGCTGTTCTCGGGTTCGATGGTCAGGGAGGCATCGTTGAGCTTGAGCTTTTCCAGGGCGGCGCGCAGGCGGGTGTAGTCCTCGCCGTCGGCCGGATAGAGGCCGGCGAAGACCATGGACTTCAGCTCGACGTAACCGGGGAGCGGCTCGTCGGCCGGCTCGGCGTGGTTGGTCAGGGTGTCGCCGACGGCGCATTCCTGGACGTCCTTGAAGCCGGTGGCGACGTAGCCGACCTGACCGGCCTGGAGGGATCCGGTGGGCGTCGGCTCGGGAGCGAAGACGCCGACCTCCATGATCTCTACGGAGCGGCCGGAGGACATGACGCGGAGGCGGTCGTTCTGAGAGATGCGGCCATCTTCGACGCGGACGTAAGCGATGATCCCTTTGTAGGTGTTGTAGGTGGAGTCAAACACGAGGGCGCGGAAGGGGGCGCCGTCGACGCCTTTGGGTGCGGGAACACGTTCGACGATGGCATCCAGGAGCTCGCGGCATCCGAAGCCGTCCTTGGCGGAGACGAACATCACCTCGTCGCGGCGGAAACCGAAGATCTGCTCCATCTCGGCGGCCACGCGGTCCGGCTCGGCCGAGGGCAGGTCGACCTTGTTGATGACCGGGATCATCTCGAGATCGTACTCCAGGGCCAGCATGGTGTTGGCGATGGTCTGGGCCTCGACGCCCTGGGTGGCGTCGACCACCAGCAGCGCGCCTTCGCAGGCGGCGAGGGCGCGGGAGACCTCGTAGGAGAAGTCGACGTGGCCAGGGGTGTCGATGAGGTTCAGCTGGTATTCGACGCCATCGGGCGTGCGGTGGGTCATGTGCACCGCCTTGCCCTTGATGGTGATGCCGCGCTCGCGCTCCAGCTCCATCTGGTCGAGGAACTGCGCCTTCATGTCCTGAGGGCGGACGGTTCCGGTGATTTCGAGGAGGCGGTCGGCCAGGGTGGACTTGCCGTGGTCGATGTGGGCGATGATGCAAAAATTGCGGATGTGCTGCTGATCCATGACGGGGATCATGGTAGCACGGGGCGAATGGGGCGGCAATTGAAATGCCGGATGATCCGGGCTAGGAGCGGGCCGGCTCTGGGGCGCTCGGGTTGCGCAGGGGGATCACCAGGATGATGACGGCGGTGATGAGGGTCAGGATGCCGGCGTAGTAGTACACGGTGCCGTAGCTGCCCCACTCGATGATGGCGGCGGCGAGGAAGGGTGAGCCGATGCCTATGACGCCGTTGATGCCGAAGAGCAGGCCGATGGCGGTGGCCTCGGTGCCCTGGCCGACATAGTCGAGCACTGAGGCCTGGATGATCTGGTGAAGGGCGAAGCTGAAAAGGCCGAGGCCAGCCATCACGGGGATCAGCAAGAGGCTGGAGCCGACGCTGACCACGACCAGGGAAAGCAGACCCGCGATGAAAAAGCCGGGAACCAGCACCGCCTTGCGCCCCCACACGTCGGACAGCCAGCCCAGGATCGGGGCGGAGACGATGCCCATTCCGGTAAGCAGGGCGTAGTACACTCCCTGCTGGAAGTGGCTCATTTCGAGGGTCTCGCGCAGGTAGAACGGGGTCCAGTTGAACAGGGCGTTGAGCCCGATGCCCCGGAGCAAGGCCGCGAAGATGAGGGCCATGACCACGGGATTTTTGAGAAGCCCGGCCGCGCTGATGAACTGCTGGCGCAGGCTCCGGATTCGTGCGCCCTCGTCCTCGCTTCCGACCCCGCGTAGGGACCACCACACGAAGGTGGTCATGATGACCGCCAGGCCGGCGTAGATGAAGAAAACATGGCGCCACACAATGAACGACAAGCCGAGCACTGCGCCGGTGATGATGGGTCCGCTGACGTTGCCGAGATTGGAACCGAACCCGTGCATGGAGATGGCAAACCCCCGCCGGTCTGGGAAGCGCTGGGAAATGGCGGCGGCCGAAGGCAGATGCCACAGTGATCCGGGCATGGACAGGAACAAAACGACCACCAGGAGGAACGCAAAAGTGGGCGATGCTCCCACGGCCGCGAAGGTGATGGCGTGGCCGAGCATGCAGGCGGTCAGGATCAGACCCCAGTAGGACTTGAGGCGGTCGATAAAGGGGCCACCGCCGAGGCTGGTGGCGCTGGACCCGCCCTGTCGGACGGCCAGGAGGCCGGCCACGCGGACGGTGCTCAAGCCCATGGCGGCGGCGATTTCAGGGATCAGGATGGGGAAGCCCTGATCGAACATGTGGGACAGGCCGTGTCCCACGGAGAGGCTGCCGAGGACAAACGCGCGGTTGTTCTTGATGCCGGGGGCTTGGGGTGCTGCGGGAGCTGCGGTGGTCAATGAGCCTCCACTGCGCCAATCCATGGCGTGGGGCGATTGTAGCGGGGAGGCGGGGGAGGGGCAAGGATAGGCAGAGGCGGCAAATGACAGCGGGTGTCGTCCATACCCTCAGAGCGCGTTTGGGTCACACGCCGCGTGCCACCAGCGCAGGAGAATGATGCTACAATGCGCGGCAGATTTTTTGTCGCCGGGCGGTTGGCGCCGCCCATGTTGAGGAGTGAGCAGTGCCTACCTATGTCGATCCGTCCGCCTGCAACGCCTGCGCCGGCGTGCACGGCGGACCCCAGTGTGTGTATATCTGTCCCAACGATTTGATGGTGTTGGACGGCATGGTTAACAAGGGCAGCAACCAGGAGCCGGATATGTGCTCCGAGTGCTATGCCTGCGTGAAGCTCTGCCCCGAAAACGCGATACACGTTCGCGGCTACGCGGACTTCGTGCCGCTGGGCGCAGAGGTGCAGCCGCACTACGATGGCCAGGACATTGTCTGGGATGTGACGTTCCGCGACGGCCGGACGGAACACTTTAGGTTCGCCTCGCGTTCGACGCCCTGGGGAAGCATCGACCCCTACGCCACGGTGGGGCCGGCGGACGCGGATGCGCTGCGCACCCAGGCGCTGTTCGGCGAGCCGCATTACCTGATGCTGCCGGAGGACGGCGCGTAGCGGTTTCAGGGACGCAATCAATCGGTTTCCGTACTTCGGCAGCCGGCTCTCCATTGGGGGAGCCGGCTCGTTTCTGTCTCTAACCTTCACCGCGATCAAGAATCTAGCCTGGGCTGGCGGGCGCGTATGCCGAAGGCGATAGCGGCAGCGGCGGCGGTTGTCGCGCCGATGCGGAAGACGTCGCGGTAGGCCAGCAGGAAGGCTGCGTCCGCGGGATGGCTGGCGGCGTAGAGGTCGCTGAGGGCAGAGAAGACAGCGCCGACGATGGCGACGCAGAGGACGGTTCCCGAGGCCTGCGCCAGGGACATCGCGCCCGATGCGGTACCGTAACGCTCTGCTGGAACAGTTCCCAGCATCAGGGCGTAGGCTGCGGACTGGTACCAGCCTACGCCGAGACCCACCACCGCGATGCCGACGGCGACGTGCCATACGGCGGAATTGCCATCCAGCATCGACATGGCGAAGAGGCCGACGGCGGACATGACCAGGCCGGCGGCGCCGACGGGACGCACTCCCCAGCGGTCGCAGAGCCAGCCTCCGACGGGTGACGACATGATGTTGGAAGTTGACATAACGGCCAGCATGATGCCCAGCGTCACGGGGCCGCGGCCCAGGGCGTCGGTGACGTAGAACGGGAAGATGAACCAGATGACGAACTGAGAGAAGTGGCCCAGGAACATGGCGCCAATGGCGGTCTGGAACCCGGATAACCGGACCAGCGCGCCTGGCAGCACCGGAGACACGGCGGCACGCTCGACCCGGATCAGGGCGATGAGGATGGGCGGAGATGCGGCAAGAAGGGTGAGCACTGGGATCGACGTCCAGCCGATTGCCTGGCCGAGGCGCAGGCCGATCATGAGACACAGCAGTAGGGCGAGGACAAGAGCGGAGCCAGGCAGGTCGAAACGGGGTTTGGCCACGTCGGTAGGTTGGTTCCCCAACGTCCGGGGGATGGAGAAGAGACCGATAAGCAGCGCAAGGCCGGCCAGAGGGAGGCGACCGGCGAAAACTGCGGGCCAGTCGAAAAGCTGGATTAAGGGACCGGCGCCCAGGGTCGACGTGACCATGCCGAGTGCGAGGCTGGCGGAAGTGAACCCCATGGAGAGTCCGCGGCGATGCTCGGGGAATACCGAGGCGGCGATGGCCGGGGCAGTGCTGTAGAGGCATCCGGTGCCCAGGGCCTGCAGGACGCGGAAACCAACCAGGACCTCAAGGGTCGGCGACAAGGACAGGCACACCATGGACACGACGTAGGTGGCGGTGCCGAACAGGTAGACCATCCGGAGGCCGAAGCGGTCGGCGAAAGCGCCGGCGCCCAGGGCGAGGCCGGCGCGGGTGGCAATGAAAACGACGATCACCCACTGGACGGAGGCGAGGTCGGTCTCGAAGGCGTCGCGCATGGCCGGCAGGCCGACGTTGACGGCGAAGTCCAGGGAGGCTAGGACCATGCCCAGGGCGGCGGCGGATGCCAGCAGGAGGGTGCGCCAGGTGATCCGACCGGACATCGCCGGCGCGTTGGTGTCGGATTGGGCGCGCATGGCGGTTGATTTTACGCCATGCGGGGAGAGGGCGGCGGGCGACGGTGAGCAGTTTCGTGGTACAGGGGTCGCCCGGATATCCAGGATTTGCAATGCCGCTCCAATCCCATCGGATTGGAGCGGATATGGGACGATTGCTACGGCGCGTCCTATGCCAGGCCGTGTTCGGCGAGGACGGGGCGGATGGCCTCGACGAGAGGTGGCAGGTACTCGCTCCAGTCGCCGACGATGCCGTAGTCGGCGGCGCGGAAGATGGCCGCGCGGTGGTTGCGGTTGATAGCCAGGATCACGCCGGCCTTCTGGATTCCCACGGTGTGGTTGAACGCGCCCCGGATGCCGACGGCCAGGTAGACCTGCGGGGCGATGGTGCGGCCGCTGATGCCGACCTGGATGTGGTGGGGGAGCCATCCTGAGTGCACGACGTTGCGGGTGGTGCAGATGGAGGCGCCGATGCTGGATGCCAACTGCTGGGCGGCAGCAACGTTGTCCTCGCCGATGCCCATTCCGAGGCCGACCACTACCTCGGCCGAGGTGAGTTCCAGCGCGCCGTGCTCTTCGGAGATGTGCTCGCTCACCAGGGTGACGTCGACGTCGTTGGTGGGAGATGCCGGGATGGCTTCGACTGCGGCCGTTGCTCCGGGTTCCGGTGTGCCTGGAGACAGGACGCCGGGGCGAAGGGTGACCAGGTTGGGCAGGGTCTTTGAGAGGATGGGAGCAACGACGTTACCGCCCAGGGCCGGCTTGAGTTGGACAAGCTGGCCGGCGTCGTTGATTTCGAGGTCGATGGCGTCGCCGGTGAGGCCGAGCCGGCGGCGGGCGGCGATGCGTGCGGCGAGGTCGCGGCCGTCGGCAGTGGCGGCGAAGAGGATGGCGTAGGGCGGATTATCGCCGATGGCGTCGGAGAGCGCGCGGGAAACGCCCCGGCCGCAGAGGACGCCCAGGTCGGTGGTGTCCAGGGTGAGGATGCGGTCGGCGCCCGCCTCCGCCAGCTGGGAGGTGATATCCGAAACGGGTTCCCCGTCCTGGATAATGACGGCGACCACCTCGCTTTGGGTAATCGGAGTGAGAGCGCGGGCCTTGCCGAGCATCTCCAGGGTGACCTGGCGCACGCCGTCGGCGGACAACTCGGCGACCACCCAGATACTGCGGTCACTGCCGGCGTAGCGCGGCGGCGCGGCGTTTCCGGAGCCGGTATCGGAGTCTGCGGACAAGGTTGTCAGACGGTCACGAAGCATGTCGGCCACCTGTTTCGCGGCGTCCTCCGGGGTCTCGTCACGGATGACGACGGCGAGGCGGTCAGGCTCTACCAGACGGATGTCCTCGACCCACGTGGGTGACCCGTCCAGACCGAACAGGGAGAGATCGTCGGTAAGGTCGGCGCAGGTGAGCTGTTCGATGCTGCGTTCCTGGGCCTCGGTCATCTCGTCGCGGCCGGGATAGCGCTCCTGGCCGGCGCCCTCGGTCACGCAAACCACCGCGGGCAGCGGACACTCGATTACCTGGTAGCCCTCATCGGTGGCGCGTTCAGCGACGATGCGATTTGCGGACCGGTCCACCTCCAGCTTGCGGACGTTGCTGATGTGGGGCAGGCCCATCAGCTCGGCGACCTCGGGGCCGACCTGGCCGGTCTCGGCGTCGCTGCTGTTGCGTCCGCACACGATGAGATCGGCGGATTCTCGCTGGAGAGCCAGGGCCAGAGCCTGGGCCGTGGCCAGCGTGTCGCTGCCGGCCAGGGCGCGGTCCGAGAGGAGAATGCCGCGGTCGGCTCCCAGGGCGTAGCACTGGGTCAGCCCCTCGGCGGCGTTGGGCGGCCCCATGGACAGGGCGATGACGGAGTCCTCGGCGCCGGCCTTGAGGTCGACGGCCATGTTGATGCCGAGGAGGTCGAAGGGGTTGATCTCGGACGGTACGCCCTCGCGCTGGATTACCTTGTTCTCGTAGTCGAACTCGATGCGCGAGACCACGGGAACGAACTTGACGCAGACCGCGATTTTCATTGTATTTGGGCTCCTTGGCGGACTATGAAGTTACGGCGGCGCTCAACTGGCCGCGGGTCTGGGACTCCAGGCTCTGGAGGTTCTCGCTGATTGATACCGGGAAATGATCCGGCTGGCGGAGTTTGCGGTACGCCTGGGGCAGTCGGGAGAGGCCATCGGCAACGCGTTGGCGGGCGTCGCTGATTTCATTGGGCGGCATGACGCGATGGCCGTCCTGCATTGCCAAGGTCAACAGCGGTTCGCCCGACGCGTTGGCGTCGGTGGTCAGGCCGATGACGTCGGCCGACATCATGCCGTCCGAGCCGTACTGGCGGAAAACCTGCTTGGCGGCGGGCAACGACTCCTTGCCCTCGCTGAGCTTCATCACCGGCCGACCGTTGCAGCTGACCATCTTGTAGACCATGTCGCAGGACGGGGCGTCGGCGGAGACGCCGACGCGAGTTCCCACGCCGAACATGTCGATGGGCGCGCTGTCCGCAACGAGGCGGTCGATTGCATACTCGTCGAGGCCGCCGCTGGCGACGATGCGGACGTATTCGAGACCGGCGTCGTTGAGGATCCGCCGGACCTGGCGGCTGAGGACGTCGAAGTCGCCGGAGTCGAGGCGGACGCCGGTGAGGCGCTGGCCGTCGCGCTCCATCTCTTGAGCGACGGTGACGGCGGCGTGTGCTCCGTTGATGGTGTCGTAGGTATCCAGCAGGAGGATGCTGCGGTCGGGGAACATGTGGGAGTAGGCGCGGAAGGCGTCGATTTCGGCGTCAAAGCTGGTGATATAGGAGTGGGCCATGGTGCCGGTGGGAGGGATGCCGTAGCGCCGGGCGGCGAGGACGTTGCTGGTCGCGCCGAAGCCGGCGACGTAGGACGCACGGGCCATCTTGAGGCTGGCCTCGGTTCCGTGGGTGCGGCGGGCAGCGAAATCGGCGATGGGCCGGCCCCGGGCGGCCTGAACGCAGCGGGCGGACTTGGTGGCCAAGAGGGTCTGGTACTGAACCTGGTTCATGACGAGGGTTTCGGCCAACTGGGCGGCGATGATCGGGCCCGTAACCTCGAGGACCGGCTCGTGGGTGAAGAACAGGCTGCCCTCGGGCATAGCGCGGACACTGCCCGTGAAACGGAAGTCGCGCAGGTATTCGAGGAATTCGGCGGTGAAGATGCCGACGCTGCGCAGGTAGTCGATGCTGTCGGTGTGGAAGGACAGGGCCGCCAGGCAGTCCAGGGCGTCGTCGACGCCGGCGGCGACGAGGTAGCCGCGGTCGGGCGGGTACTCGCGCACGTACAGGCTGAACGTAGCCTTGCCGGAGATGCCCTCGGCAAAATAGGACTGGGCCATGGTCAGCTCGTAGAGATCGGTGAGGAGGCCGATTTCGCCGGCGGGCAACGGCAGGTACGGAGGCTGGCTGGACAGGGTCATGGGCGGGGTTCGCCTCGCGCCATCACGCGGCTTTCGTGCGGGATGCTGGCATTATCGGGCGGGGTATGGGGAGAGTCAAACGGCGATTGGCGCGTGGTGCTACACTGAGAACATGGACAGCATCACGATGCAAAACTACCGGTGTTTCGGCCCCGAGGAGCAAACGGCGCGTCTGGCGCCGCTGACGCTGCTGGTGGGTCCCAACAGCACGGGGAAGACGTCGTTTCTGGCGTTGATACGGGCGCTGTGGGACGTGGCGTTTCGGGAGGTGGTGCCGAATTTCCGGGAGGAGCCGTTTGACCTGGGGTCGTTTGAGGAGATCGTGCATAAAGGCGGTAAACGGGATAGACCGGAAGAATCCTTCTGCGCCAGGTTTGAGTTTCGGTCGTTCTCGAACGCCCCGGTAACTACAATGCTTGTTCGCACTACCTTTCAAAACTTTGGTGGCGCGCCGTTCCCGATGGGAAGAGACATTGCACGAGGCGGCGATAGAGTGGAAGTTCGTTTCAATAACTACGGTAAGCATGAGTTGCGCTGCACTTCCGGGGGGCAGGCGGGAAATTGGCGCACGCCGGGAACCGCTAACTCGCTGCGCCCTAACGCTTTGATGTCGATCGGAGATAGTTTGGAATCCGATACACCCGACGCTATCTTTCGATTGTGCGCTTCGATTTGGCAGCATGGCATTGAGCAAACTCGTCCATTCGCCGGAGCGCCTGCAAGATCCGTTCCGCGACGGACCTATGACCCGGTGGTATTGGCTCACGATGCCGAGGGAGATTCGATTCCGAGCTATCTGGCGAACGTGTCGCGCAGGGCCGCAGACGAATGGCAATTGCTCAAAGGCGGACTGGAGGACTTTGGGCGAGCCTCCGGCCTATTCGATCAAATATCGGTAAGGTCATTTGGCAAGTCTGACGGAGACCCGTTCCAGATACAGATTCGCAAGTTCGGCAAGCGGCGCAAAGGGCCGTGGCGCAACCTGATCGACGTCGGCTATGGCGTTAGCCAGGCGCTGCCTGTGCTGGTAGAAATGCTGCGTTCAGATGCCGCCGGGATGTTGCTGCTGCAGCAGCCCGAAGTCCACCTTCATCCCCAAGCCCAGGCCGCGTTGGGCACCCTGTTCTGCCAGGTGGCAGCCGGCGGGCGGCAGTTGGTGGTGGAGACACACAGCGACTACATCATCGACCGGGTGCGGATGGACGTGCGGGACCAGACGACGGGGCTGAAGCCAGAGGATGTTTCGATACTGTACTTCGAGCCAAGGGATTTGGACGTGAAGATCCACTCCATTCGGATTGACCAAGCCGGCAATGTGCTGGATGCACCTCTCTCCTATGGCAAATTCTTTATGGCCGAGACCCGCCGCTCAATTGGATTGTGAGCTGTGTGCGCCATCGTTGACAATAACGTCAGGCATGAAGTGTTTGGTACTCATGATACCCAAACACCGGCGGGGAAACTTTTCCTTGACTGGCTTGACAGCGGGCGCGGCGTGTTGGTTGTAGGTGGTCATCTCAGGCGAGAGATTGGCGAGTATCGGCGGTTCCAACTATGGCTGGAGACCGCTGTTCAATTCGGCAGGGCCAGGCAAATCGACGACGCACAGGTTGACAGAGAGACCGACGAGATGAGTTCACAAGGCATACGTTCCAATGACCCCCATATCCTGGCTTTGGCCAGAATCAGCGGCGCTCGCTTATTGTTCACCAACGACCGAGACCTCCAACAGGACTTTGGGGACAGTGCCATACTCCAGGGAACGAGAGGCCGAATTTACACTACTATAGAAAGATCCGACGTGCGCCGCACTCACCGACAACTGCTCCGTCGTACTGATCTTTGCAACGGCTAAATACCGGCCGCCCGGGGCAGTATTGCTGCCCGCGTATGGTATAGTTATGCGGCATTTTGCCGCATGTTGTCGGCCCGCAGGAGCGCTTTACGATGTCCGCCAGCGCAGATATCACCGCAATTCCGAACGGTACCATCACGTCGCCGC
Organism: Dehalococcoidia bacterium; assembly: GCA_965207585.1. GTDB lineage: Bacteria > Chloroflexota > Dehalococcoidia > Lucifugimonadales > UBA3495 > Bin87. The sequence continues at coordinate 2,789,330 of CBDBMT010000003.1, forward strand.
AGGGGTTTTCCGCCGGCGGCGTTTTCATCGGCCTCAAGACGCGAGGCGAGGACAAGCTGGATCTGGCCATGCTGGTGTCGGACAGCCCATGCTCGATTGGCGGGGTGTTCACAACCTCGGCCATTCGGTCGGCGACGGTGGACCTGGACCGCGAACGGGTGGCGCGAGGACAGGCGCGTGCGCTGATCGTGAACGCCGGAATCGCGAACACGTGCGTTGGGGCGCAGGGCTACAAAGACGCCGAGGAGATGACGCGGCTGGCCGCCGAAAGGCTGGGGCTTGGCGCGGAGGATGTGCTGGTGTGCAGTACCGGCGTAATTGGCGTTGAACTGCCCATGTCGCTGATCCGGTCCGGCGTCACGGAGATCGCGCTGGATGACGCCGGCGGGAACGAGCTGGCGCGGGCGATGATGACCACGGACACCCATCCCAAGGAAACGGCGGTGTCCTTCACAGCATCCACGGGGCAAACGATCACCATCGGCGGGGTTGCGAAGGGCTCAGGGATGATCAACCCGAACATGGCGACCATGCTGTCCTTCGCGGCGACGGACGCGGCAGTGGACCCCGGGTTCCTGCAAATGACGGTCAAGGCGGTTGCCGACGAGACTTACAACATGCTGACCGTGGACGGCGACAGCAGCACGAACGATACGTTCCTCGCGTTCGCCAACGGCCAGGCGGGGAACCAGGTCATAGACGATCGTTCTCCTGACGCCGGGGCATTCGAGGCCGCGCTGCACCAGGTGTGCGCCAACCTGACCAGAATGCTGGCCCGGGACGGTGAGGGGGCCACAAAGCTGCTCACGGTTCAGGTCGACGGCGCGCGGGATGTCGGCGACGCCCGGAAGGCCGCACTGACCATCGCAGAAAGCCCACTGGTGAAGTCCGCGGTGTACGGTGCAGACCCGAACTGGGGCCGGCTGATGATGGCGCTGGGCCGCAGCGGAGCCGAGGCGGTGGAGGAGAGAGTTGACCTGTTCGTCAACGGGGTTTGCATCATGGAGGCGGGAACGCCGGTGCCCTTCCACCGGGACGCCGTGGTGGCGCTGATGTCCGGCGAGCAGGTGGACTTCCGAGTCAGCCTGAACCTGGGGGACGAGGAGGCAACGGCCTACGGCTGCGACCTCACCGAGCAGTACGTCATCATCAACAGCGCGTACACGACCTAGTCGGCAACTGCGCCTTTGGTCCGGCATTTGTCGCGGTCGGTATCTATTGCATCAGCCCGTGCCGCAGGGTGAGGAACGCCGACGTGTCACAGCAGTTTGCGGAACCGCCCATCGTGGTCAAGATCGGGGGCAGCACCCTGGGCGGCAATGACACGTCCTTGCAGGACCTGGTGTCTCTTCACGCCTCGGGAAAGCCGGTGGTGATCGTGCACGGGGGCGGCAACGTCATCAGCGAGTGGATGCAGCGTCAAAACCTGGCGCCTAACTTCGTGAACGGATTGCGGGTTACCGATGGGCCGTCGCTGGAAATCGTGGTGGCGGTGCTGGGCGGACTGGTGAACAAGGAGCTCACGGCGCAGATGCAACAGTTGGGCGCGCCGACCATCGGGATCAGCGGGATGGATGGCAACCTGCTGCAGGCGCACGTGGCCAACCCCGAACTGGGTTACGTGGGCGAAATCGCGGCGGTGGATCCCGAGCCGGTGCGGGCGATCGTATCGGCGGGGTTCATTCCGATGGTCTCGCCCATCGCGGTGGATGTCAGCAAGGACAGCGAGCGCGCGGGCCAGCCGCTGAACGTGAACGGGGACACGGCCGCGGGGGCGCTGGCGCATGCGATGCGCGCGGAACGGATCATTTTCCTGACCGACGTGGCCGGGGTGATGGACAACGGGGGCCGGGTCATTCCGCGTCTGGACGCGCGGGGAGCGGAGCAACTGCGGGCGTCGGGAGTGGCCCGGGGCGGGATGTTGCCCAAGCTGGCGGCGTGCCTGGACGCGCTGGCGGACGCGGCGGTGCCGATAGCGCACATCGTGGACGGGCGGGAACCAGGAGCGGTGATGAACTGCGTGAACGGAAGGCCGATGGGGACGCGGATAACGCCTTAACGGCGCGTTGGTCAGTGCCGGTGGTATGGGTTCCTGCTTTCGCAGGAATGACGGAGGTGCAGACAAAGAAACAGGGGCGGGTGAAAAACCCGCCCCTTTGCTTTTGAAGACCGTCGACGCCACCGAGATCAGGCGGCGATGAGGTCCTTGGAGATGGCGTCGGGGATCAAGTCGCCCTCGGCTGCCAGGTGAGCCTTGATGGCTTCGGCGGCGGCGTTGACCATTTCCGGATCCAGGTTGGCGGCGGCCTCGGGATATCCGGCCTCGGACAGGTAGGTCGCAGTCTGCTGTCGGAACTGGTCAAGCGAATAGTCGAGCTGAGCGTCTTTGTCCTTCATGTCTTCGGGGTAGTCGACATGGGATCCGCCGGCGCCGAGCTTGTCGTAGCCGCCCTTGTGCCAGTGGCCGCGGGCTCCGTGTGGGTCGAAGCGGATGATTTCAACGCCCTGAACGTCCACGCCAAATGTGGGGCCGCCGAACTTGGCCTTGAGGCAGCGGAGCGGCCAGAGATACATCGTGACGTCGCCGGACTTGCTCAGCGGGCGAACCATCACACGGCCCAGATAGGCCTCGCCATCGATCATCGTTGCCATGAAAATTCCTCCTGACGGCGGCTTCAATCCGCCGTGTTCTGACTGCCGTATAGTAACACAACATCGGTTCCCCATCTTAAGCATCACTTGGTTATACTCACCCCGGGCACGACACACAAAGTTGAGAGAATTGATGACTCGTTCAACCCTGAAAGGCGGCAGTGGAATACTGCTGGCGGCGTTTTTCGCGTTGGCGGTAGCCGCATGCGCTCAGAGCGCGCCGCCGCCGGAGCAGTCCACAGAATCGGCAATCCCGACGTCGGCGCCTGCGGTCGCGCCGGTTTCGGGAGACTCCGAACCTGCTGCCGAGCCAACCTCCGCTCCCGTGGAGTCAGTCGAGGCGACACCGGCCGTAGCGCTGCCTGCGGGCGAACTGCCGGCCACGCAGGCGCCGACGTCGGCACCGGCGGAGGAAGCGAAAGCCAGGCCTATTGCCCCGGACATTCCCAACGTGGAGGGGATCGATGCGTGGCTAAACACGGACATGGAGCTGACCATCCAGGAGCTCGTGGGCGAGGGCAACGTGGTGCTGGTCGATTTCTGGACCTACACCTGCGTCAACTGCATCCGGACGCTGCCGTTCCTGCGGGAATGGTGGTCGCAGTACGAGGACGACGGACTGGTGATCCTCGGAATCCATACGCCGGAGTTCGAGTTCGAGAAGGATTTCGAGAACGTCTCCGATGCGCTAATGACGCACAACATCGGGTGGCCGGTGGCACAGGACAACGACATGGTCACGTGGCGGAACTTCGAAAACCGCTACTGGCCGGCGAAGTACCTGTTCAACAGCCACGGCGAGATGATCTATTCGCACTTTGGCGAAGGGGCTTACGGGGAGACCGAGCAGAAGATACGCAACGCGCTGGTGGAAGCCGGAGCGGACCTGTCGGATGATCCGCTGGATCTGCCGGAAGACCAGGTGCGCGACGCGGCGTTCCAGTCCGCGCGGATCGGCGGGAGCGCCCCGGTGACGCCCGAGCTGTACGCCGGCTGGCAACGGAACGTGGGCGTGGCCCGGGCAGGTCGTCACCCCTACGTGGCCCAGTACGAGGACTACTTCCAGTCAATTCTCGACGACGGAAGCGGCATAATCGACGTTCAAGTGCCCCAGGACCTGCATCCGCACTTGCTGTATTTCCAGGGGATTTGGTCAGTGGAACCGGAGCGCATCCGGCATGGGCGGGAGACCGAGGAACTGGAGGACTACCTGGCGTTGAACTACGCGTCCAAGAGCGTGAACGCCGTACTCACCTCGGACTCGGGCGAGCCCTACGAAGTCATCGTGACTGTGGATGGCGCGATGCTGACCGAGGAGAACGCCGGGGCGGACATCCAGTGGGATGAAAACGGCTACTCGTACATCCTGGTGGACGAGCCGAGGATGTATGGCATCGTCGACAACCCGCAGTACCTGCCTCAATCCATCCTTACGATGCGGTCGAACTCTGACGACTTTGGCCTGTTTGCCTTCACCTTCGGTGTGTACGCGGAGGGTCCGTGATGCGCGCGGCCCTGCTGGTAATTGCGTCTGCCTTAGCGGCGATGGTGCTGGTCGCCTGCGGGAGCTCTGCGCCGGAGCCGGCGACGGTAGAAACCGCTGCACCGCCGGTTATCCAGGTTCCGACGGTTGCGCCGGACGACGGCGAGATCCAGTCGCACCTGGCGACCAAGGTGCTGGAGGTCGGGACGCAAAGGGTGGCGTTCCTGCTGAACACGCAGAAAGCGCTGGTAAAGGCGCCGCAAGTGCAGATTTTGGTGGCGCCTGCGGATGGGTCGGTTCCGCCGACAGAGATCACCGCGCCTTACAACGCCTGGCCGTACGGAGTGCGGGGGTCATACGCGACGCCAGTGGAGTTTGCGACGCCTGGGGACTACCGGCTGACGGTGATGCCGATGGGCGGTAGGGTTTCGGGAAAAGCGGTCATCGACGTTTCGGTACTGGCAGACTCACCAATACCCACGATTGGAGAAGCCGCGCCGATGAGTGAGACCAAGACCCTCGACGGTTCTACGGTGATTACTGATCTGACCACGTCGTATGAACCGGATAACGAACTCTACCGCGTGTCCGTTGCGGAGGCGGTTGCGTCGGGCAAGCCGTCGGTCGTAGTGTTTGCCACGCCGGCTTTCTGCACCAGTCCTACTTGCGGCCCCCAAGTGGACACGGTGTCGGAATTGCGGGTCGAACACCCGGACGCCGCCAACTACATTCATGTGGAACTGTACGACAACCCTGACGAAATACAGGGGGACCTGAGTCGGGCGGAGTTGGTGGCAGCGGCGGACGAGTGGGGGTTTACTCAAATACCCGACTGGACCAACGAGTCCTGGGTGTTCGTTCTGGATGGCGATGGTATCGTGCGGCAGAGGTTTGAGGGATTCGCGACGCTGGCGGAGTTGAAAGCGGCGCTGGCGGATGTCGGCGGGCTGTGACGTTTCCAGCCGCAAACTGGGTAAGCAATAGGGTGAGCGACTTGCGAAACCACTTGACGAGTTAGGGGTGAGGCAAGTTTCCGGGGTCAACCTACACTCATCGCCGGTAGGAAGTTTGGCCGGTTTTGGGGCCTGAAATCGCCCTGGAACCGGCCAATTTGCTGCGTTTCCCGCGCAGCCCGTTGCCCTGCCCTTGAGCGAGGTCTTACAATCAAACCAACATAAAGAACGCCGCCAACGAGAGCCTAACCTCGTTAGCGGCAGACCGCCCCGCTGTGAGGAAGCACGGTCATGCTCAATATAAAGCCGCCGCCGGCGGATCGTCAACGGGGCGATCCAGGCGTTCCCGATTTTGGCCTGATTGGGACGATCCTCGACGAACTGCACCACGACGAACTGATTGCCAAACTGAACGACTACCGCTGGACCGGACGGCCCGGCTACGCCCCGGAGGTCATGTGGCGGGCAACGCTCGTCCGCTACCTGCTCAGGTTGCGGTACACCCGCGACCTCATAGCCCAGCTCAAAGCATCCCGCCTTCTCAGGCGGGTTTGTGGTTTAAGGGATACCGTGCCGCACGAGGGCACTTTCTCCCGCTTCTACGCGAGGCTGGCGGATCATAAGAACCTCGTTGACGCGGCGATCAAGGACGTTGCCGAGCGTGTCGGCGCAGAGATCGAGCGGCTGCGACACGAGGGCGTGGTACCGGAGAAAGCCCCTGCGCCGGGCCGCATGGTCGCCATTGACAGCAGCGACGTTGAGGCGTGGGGCAACGGCAAAGTGAAACCGGACAAGCGGATCGACCGAGAGGCTGCATGGGGCCACCGGACCGCGAAACTGGCCGTTGACGGCGAAGAACTGTTCTACGGGTACAAACTCCACGCCGTATGCGATGCCTACTACGGTACACCGCTGGCATGGGCCGTGCTGCCCGCCAATGCCAACGACAGCCCGACGCTGCCGCCGCTGGTGGACCAGCTCAAACGGAACCACTCCAACTTGCCAGTCCGGTACATGATGGCTGACCGGGGATACGACGCCCTCAGCAACTTCAAGGACCTCGACGACCGGCGGATCTACGCCGTCATTCAAGTACGCGAGATGGGCAAGGACAAGCAGAACGGGTATACGGCGCAGGGCCAACCTCGCTGTCTCGGCGGTCAGCCCATGCAGTACGTCGGCACCAAGAAAGGCAAGGGCCACCTGTTCCGGTGTCCTGCCGAAGGCTGCGAACTCAAAGGCGAGCGGACGTACCTGGGCGACCGTTGCCAGAGCCAGCACTATGAGGGTTGGGATGGCGAACTCCTCCGGCGCGTGGGACGGCTGCCACGGGCGAGCAAGCGATGGGCCACGCTGTACAAGAAGCGGACCAGCGTTGAGAGGATGTTCGGCAGCCTCAAGCGCAGCCGCCTGCTCGACCGGCACTGCTACCTGGGCATCAAGAAAGTCCGGCTCCACGTCGGGCTGTCGCTGCTCACTTACACGGGAACGATGCTGGGCCGTCTGCTGGAGGACGATTACGCCGGTATGCGGGAGATGAAGGTAGAGATGCCTGTCGCCAACTGGACGGCGCGAGCGGCGTAGCCGGGTGCTAAAATAAACGAACGGAGGTGCGTAATGAAACGCGATATGTCCCTTATCAAGGCAATCCTCAAATGGGTAGAAGCCAACGGACAGTACGGCGGACGGTTCTCGGTCATACCCAGCTTGCCCGGCTACGAGGATAACGATGTCCAGTACCATGCTGACCTGTGCGAGCAAGCCGGTTATTTCACCGCCGTTCGATCTCAAGGCGGTGTGCTTGTCCAGTGCTTGACCTGGGCCGGACACGAGGCACTGGACGCCCTGCGCCGAACGGCTGACTAACCGCAGAGCCGGTTATCGGAACGCCGTAACCTCTGGCACCTTGCCGAACTTAGCAGCCGTGCCTGTGGTATCAATGATGGCGGCGCAGAAAGCCCAGCTTTGACCGAGTTTGATCGAATTGATGTTGTCGAGGGCATGGCCGACGATGCTGCCATTGGCATCATACAACGGGAATTGCACTTGGGCGTAGGACAAGCTGCGTTTGACATCAGCAGTGCCGGCAATGCACTTCGTCCCATACTGACCCGTCCGCAACGTCGGCGCATCCTCAATCACCAAATGCTGGTCCTCGTAGTGAACCGACGAGACCGAGGCCGCCTTGACGGTAGGGCTGGCGGCTGCCCTCGGCGATTGGGCAACAATTTGTGCACGGGCAGCCGCAACCCGTGTCGCCGCCGGCTGCGCTGTTTCGACTGGCGCACTGCCGCCCCCGCCAATCGCGTTGATTATCCCAATCAGGACAATCACCCCGATAACGCCACCGGCGACCAGCCATAATTTCTTCGTCCTTGACATAGCAAAACCTCCCTAACCGGCAATCCGGCAGGGAGGCACTATCGACACAGAGGCAACGCTGGTATGATGCCCGGCGGGTTTCGGCCCTCTGGCAGTTCCTACCTACGGGATTTGCCAGACACGGCCCGTTAGTTGACGCTAACGGGCCGCGCTTGTTTATCAATTATCGACTGCGGTGGAACCCCCTTGCGGCTACACAGGATTGGCTACTTGCCACAGTCTCCGCACACTGGCATGAGCACCGCAAGGAGGCACAAAAAGTGCCAACCGCGTAAAAATGCTCATGCCGCCGACCCCTGGAACAGGGTCAGCCAGGCAATTGAGACTGTGGCGATGCCGATATTACGGCGTACCCGTTATCATTGTCAACGGGATTTACCGGCCACGGCCAAGGGCATCATCGAGCTTGTCCAGCCAATCATCGTAGACAGTACGAGGCTTGGCAATCTCGACCTTAGGGCGACACAACCCGCACGGCTGCGCCTCCCGGTCTAACAACTCCCGTGCCTTTGCCACTGCCTCATCGAGCGTAGCCATGCTGGCATTCCCGACCCGCTGAAACCCTCGCACTCCCGGAGGAAAGCTATTCCCGCAACCCTCTTCCTGGTGGACCAGCCGCGTCCCGGGGTCATAGACGAACCAATCGAACGCATAAACCATGGGACTACCTCGCCGGCGCGTCGATCTCAATCAGGATGTCAGCCTTGGGGGCCTCCATCTCCTGGATACCCTGCAAGATTTTCTGAATGCGCTCCGCACCAAGGCGCGACAACCATTCCTCATGGCACAGTGGGCATTGCTTGGTGATCGTGGGCCGCTTCTCGCTATCCAGTCGGACCACGATCTCGTTGCCGCAATAATGGCACCGGAACCTAACCCGTACCACGTCGTTGAACCCAAATACGATCTTCGCTTCCGACACTACCATCGAGCCTCCTCGCAGGGATGCCGTATCGTAGCACCCCCTCTGGCCGCATTGTACGATGCGAACTGGAGTTCGTAACAGGGGGCCGGCAAGGTCGATAAAAAGGCCCGCCGATAGTCCGGCGGGCCTCGTTAGTGGTAGGATGACCGGGGCGACTTGTCGCCCCTTTCTCGTTCCCAGCGAGCAAGGGGCAGTCTTGGCAGTTGCCGAGGAGGTGGCGTTGTGGACCCGGTTGAGCTAATGCTTGCTAATCCACCCGTATGACCAGCCGCCCCGGTCAGTTTATCACACTGACCGGGGCGGCTGCTTCCCTGCCTATGGGCGCGACTTTCGCAAGCATCCCTGCTGGCAAGGCTGTTTTGGCAGGCCGGTTCCCATTCCCACCGTTTTGCAAGTCGCTCAATAGGGTCGTTTTTGATTGACCACACCATTCGCGCGTGATAGCATTTTTTGAAAGGCTGAGATGGAGACGAGTAAGCGGACGACGAGAGTCGCAGCGAGCCTGGTCCGGTGAAAGCAGGCACAATCGTCCCGCCCAAAATCCCTCCGGAGCTGCCGGCTGAAACCCGCCTCCTGAATACGGCGGTGAGTAAGCTCAGGTCGGGTTCGTTGCCCGTTAGAAGCGACGGGACATGATGGTGTCCTGCCAGAGAGGCCCGAAGCCCCTGTTTGCTGGGAGCGGAGGGCAAATAGGGTGGTACCGCGGGCAATTGTCCGTCCCTATGGGACGGGCTTTTTTTGTGCCCGGGCGAACATCGTCCTGCGCGTGCTGGCTGCGGGATCTGGCAGACGGAACGACGTTGTACGGAGATAAACCGTGAAACTGAAAGGTTCGGAAATCATCTGCGAGAGCCTGCTGAGGGAAGGTGTCGACGCGCTGTTCGGCCATCCGGGAGGCGCGATTCTGCCGTTCTACGACGCGCTGTGGTCGTACCCGCAGTTGCGGCACGTGTTGGTGCGGCACGAACAGTCGGCGGCGCACGCGGCGGACGGCTACGCCCGGATGACGGGCAAGCCGGGCGTCTGCGTGGCGACCTCGGGTCCCGGTGCGACCAACCTGGTGACCGGGATCATGGGAGCCAAGGCGGACAGCGTGCCCCTGGTGGCCATCACCGGCCAGGTGGCACGGGCCGCGATGGGCACGGAGGCGTTCCAGGAGTGCGACATCTGCAGCATCGCCTCCGTTTGCACCAAGCGTACGTACCTGGTGATGTCGGCCAATGACCTGGCCCGGACGATTCGAGACGCGTTCCGAGTGGCCCAGGAAGGGCGACCGGGGCCGGTGCTGATCGACGTGCCCCGGGACGTGCAGTTGGAAGAAGCGGAGTTTGAATACCCCGAAACTCCATGGGTTCCGGATCCCCAGCTGTCGGACGAGACGCTGGAGAACGTGCGCAAGGCGGCGGAGCTGATCAACCAGGCGGAACGGCCGGTGATCATCGCGGGGCACGGGATCGTCAATTCCAGGGCCTTCGACGAACTGCTGGCTCTGGCTGAGGGGTCCGGTGTCCCGGTGATCAATACCCTGCTGGGCTTAAGCAGTTTTCCCCGGAACCACCCGCAGAGCCTGGGAATGCTGGGGATGCACGGGATGTACTGGTGCAACATGGTGGTTGACCGGGCCGACGTGCTGATTGGCCTGGGGATGCGTTTCGATGACCGGGTGACGGGCCGGGTGTCGGGGTTTGCTCCCCATGCCAGGATCGTGCACTTGGATATCGAACCCACGCAGGTGGGCAGGATTGTGCCGGCGGAAGTGCCGTTGGTGGGCGACGCCCGCCCGATACTGAAAGCGCTGGCCCCGCTGGTGCAAAAGGTTGACCGGTCCGAGTGGATGGCGACGATTGCCCAACTGAAGGCCCAGCACCCTTCGCTGACGATCCCGCAGAGCGACGCGCTGATGCCGCAGCAGGTGCTCACCGAGATGAACGAAATGCTCCAAGAGGACGACGACGCGATTGTGGTCACGGGTGTCGGCCAGCACCAGATGTGGGCGGCGCAGTACCTGTTCCTGAACCAGCCGAACTCGTTCGTAACGTCCGGCGGACTGGGAGCGATGGGTTTCGAGGTTCCCGCGGCACTGGGGGCGCAGTTGGCCCGGCCCGGATCCACGGTGTGGTCGGTTGCGGGCGATGGCGGGTTCCAGATGACGCTGCAGGAGCTGGTGACGGCAGTGGAGGAGAAGCTGCCCATCAAGATCGCACTGTTCAACAACGGGTACCTGGGAATGGTGCGGCAGTGGCAGGAGATGTTCTTCGAAGGCCACCTGAAAGAGGTGCCGATGCCGGGGCCGGACTACGTCAAGTTGGCCAACGCCTACGGCATTCCGGCGCTGCGCGTGGAGCATCAGGAAGACGTGGCCGCAGCCTTGCAGCAGGCTAGGGACTACGATGGGCCGTTCCTGATCGAGTTTGTCGTGGAGCGGGAAACCAACGTCTTCCCCATGGTTCCGCCGGGCGGCTCGCTGGCGGACACACTGGAAGACCCCAGGACCATGGCAGCGCGGTGACGCGAGCAGAACGCATGCCGACTTGCCGCTGCGCGGGGTTGGTGGTAGAAATAGGCATCGCCAACTGAAGATTGTTGAGATTGGAGGTGCAGAATGCCCCGGGTCACTATCCAGGAAGCATCGCGGATTTTGAACGTTTCGCAGGATGTCATCCGCAAGAACGTCCGCGACGGCAAGCTCCAGGCCACCAGGGAAGGCGGCCCGACCGGCAACCGGTGGATGGTGGACATCCCGGACAACGTTGAGGAGTACACCGACGATTTCAAGGAAGGCATCCACGAGATGGCCCGCTCGCTGACGCCGTGGTGGTACGACAATCCCCGGAAGGAGGGCGTGGTCCACTACCTGGAGAGCCTGGGCATCGAAGAGGTCGAGCCGTTCTTCCTGTGCGGGGCCAAGGGCGAGGACATCTGGCCGGCCACCGGCCACGAGACATGGCAGCGGTGCCCCGAGTGCGTTCTCGAGGTGCACGACCAGGGAATGCCGATGGAGACCAGGGAATAAACGGCCCCGGAACCCCAGTCATCAAACATGAGTCATCCCGGATTTTAGGAAACGAGGAAATCGGTCCAAGAAACGCCTGAAAAAAGAAGCCCCCTTCTGGTGGACTGGGAGTGTCCAAACTCCAAACCACCGAAGGGGGCGTTCGTATGTTGCAGCAAGGGGCGGGTCTGCGGCAAGGGCAGCAGGTGGCGGATCTGTTGGAATTGTTCATCGGACCCTTGGCTAGGCTTTCCGCATTTTCAAGCGGCGTAGGCGAGGGAATCCACCATTCGGTGGTACAGAGTGGCAGGGAGTTCCCGTACATCGGGGTCGCCAGTCGACAGTTCGAAACCCTCTGACGCCAGCCACAGGTGGCGTCGCACCAGGGCGATGGCGTCCACGAAGGTCGGCGACGGTTTGTCGTACCAGGCGGCCCTGCGCTGGGTCATGGGGTGCTGTTTCTGCAGGGCGTGGGCGGCCAGGGTGGTCCAGGAGAAGAGACCCAGCAGGACGGGGGTAGTGCGGGCGATGGCCAGGTCGGACCATTGGCGCTGGGTCTCCACTCCCAGGTGGGTGCGCACCTCCTGAAAGGTCACTTCCAGTTGCCAGCGCAGGACAAACCACTGGAGGATCTGGGTCGGGTTCGCCGACGGGTCGGTGCAGAGCAGGGCCTGGGGGTCGAAGGCGCCCTGGGGATCGCGGATCAGCACCCAGCGGATGGTGACGGCCGGTTTGCCCGAGCGGTACCAGACAGCGGTCTGGGAGGTGAGTTCCACGGTGCGGGTGGTGCCGTCGTACCAGGACACCGCGGCGACGGTCCACGCCACGTCGGCTCGCTCAAGGAGCGTTTTGAGCGAGGGTCGCCGCTCGCCTTTCAGCGGCGGCCGGCCGTTCTGACCCGGCTGACGAGGCGGCGCTGGCGCGTACAGAGCGGCGTCCAGGCGCAGTCTGGCGATGAGGGTTACGGGTTCACGGAGCGACTGGCAGCAGCGCAGCAGGTCCAGTACGGCGTAGCCGTTGTCGCCCACCAGGACCAGCTTACGCTGGGGCAGCCAGCGGCGCAGTTGCATGACCATCTGGCGGGCCCAGTCGGTCACCTTCTTGTGCCGGCGTCCCTGCTGCTGGTGGTAGCGAGACGAGGGCGCCAGCACCGTGAGCACCGGCAACGCCCAATGGCGTCCCGCCCACGGCACGTGGCCCAGCCACATCAGGGAGATCCAGCGCAGCCCGCTGGCCTTGACCAGCTGATGGCGGCTGGAACGCACTGGGTCGCGGTAGATGGCCCGCGCCTTGATCTTGGCTCCACGACGTCGTTCCAAGGTTTCGTCGATGCCGAAGATCAACGGGCCGTCGCCGCGATCCAGATGCTGGAGTAGGAGCACCAGCAGGACGTGGGCTACCCCACGGGACGACCACACCGCTCGGTTGAGCACCGCGTGGTAGCGGGCGTAATTCCGGTCGTCGCTCAGTCCCATGACGCGGAGCGCCGCGGCCACGGTGCGTTGGCCCGGGGTCAGGATCGCGCCGACCAGCAGTAGTTGGGCTTTCCGCCAGGTTGGGGTGGTGAACAAAGTTGCGAAGGGGAAGAGAAGGGCTACAATGGCGTCGGGCAGGGTGAGCATGGTCGGGCCTTTCCGTCGAAAGTGGGGTCAGGCCAGCTTACCCTGTCTTTTTACTTTTTCTAAATTTTGCAGAAAGTCCAGCTTGGGTGGTTGGCTGGACGCGCGGTTGGATCGGCGCTTGGTACGCACCTTCTTCTTAGCCTTGGTGTCCATGGTGCGCCTGCGCCATAATCGTTCGGGGTTGCTCCTCAGTGAGTTGGGTGGTCATATCATTTCCCCAGACCGTGCGCCAGCGGGTACCAAGCGCCTCAGCAATCTGCTGCGCTCTCCCAAATGGAGCCACGGCCTGCTGGAAGGGTTGCTCTGGCATCGTGCCGAGTTGAGCCTGGCCCAGTTGCGGGAGCGCGACCAGACGGCCCTGGCCATCTGGGATGAGAGCGTGCTGGAGAAACCGGAGAGCATCGCCCTGGAGGGACTGGGTCCCGTGCGTTCCAGCAAGGCCGCCCGCCTGAAGCGCATCAAGCCGGGCTACTATCATCCCCCGGGAGGGCGGCCGGTATTCGTGCCCGGCATGCAATGGCTCACCGTGATGGTGGCTGGGATGCAAGGACCTCCCACCCTGGCGGCCATGCGCTGGTGGACCAGCCGCGGTCCCTTGGCCAGCCACCGCAGGGAGCAAACGACCCAGTTGCTTTCCCAATGCGCCGAAAGGTGGCAACAACGGGTGATCCATGTCTTCGACCGCGGCTACGCTGGCGCTCCCTGGCTGGGCGAACTGAGCAGACACCAAGCGCGGTTCATCCTTCGCTGGCCCACCCGCTACCACCTGGTTGACGCCAAAGGGCAGCGTCCCGCTTGGCAGATCACCCGAGGCAAACGCTCCCAAGACCACCGTCAGCTCTGGGACCTGCACCGCCGGCAGTATCGCAAAACAGGCATGGTGGCCGTCCCAGTGCACCATCCCCAGATGGATGACGACCTGTGGCTGGTGGTCTCCCGCCCCGGCAAGGGTCGCAAGCCCTGGTACCTGCTCACCAATGAACCGTTGGACACCACCGACGACGCCTGGCGAGTGGTCCTGGCCTACGTTCGCCGCTGGCAGGTGGAGATGTGCTACCGATCCTGCAAGACCGACCTGGCCATGGAAAGCCCTCGTCTCTGGTTCTGGGAAAACCGGCTCAAACTCCTGCTCATGGCCAGCCTGGTCTACGCCTTCCTCCTCTCCCTGCTCACGCCACCACTGGCGCCCCTGGTTCGGGAAATCCTGCGCCATTGGTGCCACAGAACGGGAAAGCGGCACCGCCAGGTGGCGATACCGCTCTCTAGATTGCGCTCCGCATTGAGTTCCCTTTGGCTAACCCATCCCCCTTCCCTCTCCTACACCACTCCAGATTCGGGATGACTCATGTTCGTTTGTGACTCTGCCGGTTCCGGTCGGGATCGGCGGGAAAGGCGCAGTGGTTAGGCTGTTCCCGGCGCGTAGGGCTTGAGGGCGGCGTAAATCACGTCGTTGATGGGTGTGGGGACGCCGGCGGATTCGCCGGCGCGGACGACAGCGCCGTTGAGGGCTTCCAACTCCATGGGGCGGCCGGCCAGCAGGTCGGCGTGCATGGAGGCGCTCATGGCTCCCTTGGCAGACTCCATGTAGTCCAGGGTGTCGGTAACTATGGTTGGGGACAGGTCTACCCCGGAGGCGCGGCCGGCCCGTTCGATTTCGGTCATGCAGCCCACGACAATTTTGTGCCACTCGGGTCGAGGGAGGAGGTCGCGCAGGTATTCGCGGGCCAGAGATGTCACGCCGGCCATGGTGCAGATGAAGAGGAATTTGGTCCACAGGGTGACGGCAATGTCGTCCGACGCCTCGGCGTCCACTCCGGCGTCGCGGAAGGCGGCGCATATCTGCTCCGCTTTTGCCTGATGGGACGGGTCGGCGCCTCGGATGCTGCCGGTGACGATCCGGACGATGTCGCCGGCCTGAGTGACGATGCCAGGTTCGGAGCGGCCGGCCTCGATGTAAGCCGCTCCTGGCAAGATTGCGGCCTCCGGAAAAGCATCGACTAAAGGCAAGTAGGAGTCGATACCGTTTTGGAGGCAGAGGATTGCCGTGTTGGGGCCGATCATGGGCGTCATTTGCGGTACGGCGACGGCGTTGTGGTAGGTCTTGGTGGTGAGCAGGGCCAGATCGACGGGGCCGACTTGGGCGGGCTGGTCGGTGGCGGAACAGGGGACGGTGAACTCGCCGGCCTGGGTCCGCATGATGAGGCCATAGCGGAGGATAGCGTCCAGATGGTCACCGCGGGCGATGAGCGTCACGTCGTGTCCGGCGCGGGCGAGCATACCGCCGAAGTAGCCGCCGATGCTGCCGGCGCCCATCACTGCTACTTTCATTGACTGATGCTCCTTTCGCTGATTCAAGTGAGGGTCAAGCCGCGCGACTTATGCAGCATCGAAAATTCGGGAGCGGACGTCGAAGACAAAGCCGGGCAAGTCGGGTTCGCCGCTCACCGTCTCTGGGTCGTCCAGTACCACGACGTCGACTTCGGGACGGTAGATGTGGACTCTACGTCGGAAGGGGTCGATGAGCCAACCCAAGGTTGCGCCGTGGTCGATGTAGACCTGCATCTTGCGTTGCGCGCTGGCCATGCTGTCGTTGCGGGACATGATCTCGACCACGAAAAACGGGCAGAAATCCAGCAGCCAGGTTTCATCGGATGGAGTGTATGCCGCCAGTTGTTCCGGGGACAGCCACGCTGCGTCGGGAGCGTAGAGGTCTCCGTCGGGGGTCCGAATGCCCAATCTGGAACCATGGGATTCACCGCCGTGCAACTGCGTCCAGATGTACAGTTCGCCTCCTATAACAGATTCCCATCGGGATCCTGATTTGCTTTGCATAGGGGATATCAGCAAGACTCCTTCGGAAGTCAGTTCGAGCTTGCCCACCAACTCGCGATTGGCTTCGTTCAGATCCAGAAACCACCTATCGAGCTTGGCGCCATCGATCCCGGCTTCCGCCAGGATTTTCAGCACCTGGCGGAAATCGAGGTGAATCGGCGAGGGAGTGGCATCTCCGTCGACCCACATATTCTGTTCGAATATGGCGGGCGTTTCGGTGGTCGGTTTGGCAACCATGACTATCGTCCTCCCGGAAGGTGAGTATGCCACAGATGCGGGCAGAAAGGCGGGATCGTGCGGAGGGTGCAACTGCGCGCGTTGACGGTGGTTATTGCCGGTGCTAAATTGGCGGAAATGATGATCGTTATCGCCCGGAATTAGAGGAGGGCCCGCATGACCGCTAAAATGGACTTTGGACTGTTCACCACCTGGAACGCAGTTTACGAGGGCGACAAGGTCCCTTGGGACCCCGAATACCAGGGCGGCAAGCTCCTCGAGGCGGCGGCTTACAAGCAGAACTTCAAAGAGATCGACCACATTGAGGCAGCCGGATGGGACTATGTCTGGTTCGGCGGAGGTCACTTCTCCACCCAGGGCAGCATGGATCCGCAATCGCTCATGCTGTCGGCCGTCATCGCCAACCATACCGAGAACATCAGGATCGGCACTTCCATTCACCGTCCGACCCTGCGGCTGCCGGGGGAGACGGTTTCGGAGCGGGCCTTGCCCCACGAACGCTACGCCTTTGACAACCTCCAGCTGGAGGACCCGTTCCAGGTGGCGGAACAGGTCGCCATCGTGGATCAGGTCAGCGAAGGCCGATTCATCTACGGGCCAGGGGCACGCACCCGCGGCTCCGACGAACGCCGGGAGTATTTCTACGAGTACCTTGAGCTACTCAAGCAGCTTTGGGACGAGGACAAGTTCTCCGGGTTTGAGGGCAAGTATTTCAACTACCCGGCATTCTACGAAGACTACATGAGCATACCCAAGCCAGTGCAGAAGCCGATGCCCATGCTGCTGCCCGTGGACAGCCAGGAGAGCTTCGTACCCATGGGCGAGCATGGATATCGGATCGCCATCGGCGCGGGAAACTCGCCCCACAACCTGCGCGGCTCCGCCATCCTGCGCGAGGACGTCAAGGCTTACCGCAAGGCTTGGTACGATGCCGGGCACGAGGGTGATCCCAGCACGGTAGTGCGCGTGCCCACGTTGGTGGCCGACACGCAGGAGAAGGCGGACCGTCGGGTCGATGACCTGATGAACCTGGCCCGCATCTACTACGCCGGGCGCTTGGCCATTGGGAGCACGGACGCGGGCAGCGCCGGTCCCGAGTCTACCCAGGAGGTGAACCTCTTCGGCACCCCGGCAGAGGTGGTGGATAAGATCCACATGTTCCGCGAGCAGTTCACCACCGACGAGATCATGTTCGAGTGCAACTGGACGTCGTCCGTGCCGCGCGAAGTGGTGATGGACACGCTGAAGTGCCTATCCGAGGACGTGATACCGCACTTCAAGTAACAGCTGGCTTCGACGATTCGCACCGTCACCAGCAGGGGCAGGTCTCAAACCTGCCCCTGTCAAATACCAGCCGCTTGCCAGGTCGGCCCATTGGCCCGACACGCCAGCAGAGTGTAGAAGATGCGCTCGCCCAAACCCGTACTGACGGCTAGCCTGCTGCCGGGGCTTCTGGAACATCTCATAGAGATATTGGAAACCTTGGCTGGACTTTCTGCAAAATTTAGAAAAAGTAAAAAGACAGGGTAAGCTGGCCTGACCCCACTTTCGACGGAAAGGCCCGACCATGCTCACCCTGCCCGACGCCATTGTAGCCCTTCTCTTCCCCTTCGCAACTTTGTTCACCACCCCAACCTGGCGGAAAGCCCAACTACTGCTGGTCGGCGCGATCCTGACCCCGGGCCAACGCACCGTGGCCGCGGCGCTCCGCGTCATGGGACTGAGCGACGACCGGAATTACGCCCGCTACCACGCGGTGCTCAACCGAGCGGTGTGGTCGTCCCGTGGGGTAGCCCACGTCCTGCTGGTGCTCCTACTCCAGCATCTGGATCGCGGCGACGGCCCGTTGATCTTCGGCATCGACGAAACCTTGGAACGACGTCGTGGAGCCAAGATCAAGGCGCGGGCCATCTACCGCGACCCAGTGCGTTCCAGCCGCCATCAGCTGGTCAAGGCCAGCGGGCTGCGCTGGATCTCCCTGATGTGGCTGGGCCACGTGCCGTGGGCGGGACGCCATTGGGCGTTGCCGGTGCTCACGGTGCTGGCGCCCTCGTCTCGCTACCACCAGCAGCAGGGACGCCGGCACAAGAAGGTGACCGACTGGGCCCGCCAGATGGTCATGCAACTGCGCCGCTGGCTGCCCCAGCGTAAGCTGGTCCTGGTGGGCGACAACGGCTACGCCGTACTGGACCTGCTGCGCTGCTGCCAGTCGCTCCGTGAACCCGTAACCCTCATCGCCAGACTGCGCCTGGACGCCGCTCTGTACGCGCCAGCGCCGCCTCGTCAGCCGGGTCAGAACGGCCGGCCGCCGCTGAAAGGCGAGCGGCGACCCTCGCTCAAAACGCTCCTTGAGCGAGCCGACGTGGCGTGGACCGTCGCCGCGGTGTCCTGGTACGACGGCACCACCCGCACCGTGGAACTCACCTCCCAGACCGCTGTCTGGTACCGCTCGGGCAAACCGGCCGTCACCATCCGCTGGGTGCTGATCCGCGATCCCCAGGGCGCCTTCGACCCCCAGGCCCTGCTCTGCACCGACCCGTCGGCGAACCCGACCCAGATCCTCCAGTGGTTTGTCCTGCGCTGGCAACTGGAAGTGACCTTTCAGGAGGTGCGCACCCACCTGGGAGTGGAGACCCAGCGCCAATGGTCCGACCTGGCCATCGCCCGCACTACCCCCGTCCTGCTGGGTCTCTTCTCCTGGACCACCCTGGCCGCCCACGCCCTGCAGAAACAGCACCCCATGACCCAGCGCAGGGCCGCCTGGTACGACAAACCGTCGCCGACCTTCGTGGACGCCATCGCCCTGGTGCGACGCCACCTGTGGCTGGCGTCAGAGGGTTTCGAACTGTCGACTGGCGACCCCGATGTACGGGAACTCCCTGCCACTCTGTACCACCGAATGGTGGATTCCCTCGCCTACGCCGCTTGAAAATGCGGAAAGCCTAGCTTGGAACCGGAGGAATGGGATGCGCCTACGGCATGTCCGGGATGGTCTGTGCATGATCTGGCAGCGCATATCCTGGGTGACCACGTCAGCCAACTCTCGATTGGCAGGGATGGCTATCAGAGATCATGGATCGTCGCAGATGAGTGGGACGACCTGGTGAGGGTGCTCAATGAGCTGAATGAGGAGTGGGTCCGGGCTATGAGGCGGATGAGCCCACGCCTCATGATCGACCTGCTGAAGTCCACGGGCTATCTTGCAAACCAATCTTTGCATTCCCTCGACCCGCACGAAGTTGGCCCGATAGTGGGCTGGGCAAGTCCACAGCCAGCGCCGGCCTGGTTGCACATTGCTCGCGAATATACGGAGTACTGGCACCACCAACAGCAGATCCGAGCGGCGGTTGGCCGATCCTTGCTGATCGATACACACTGGTTCGCGCCGGTTCTGGCGACCTTTGTATACGGGGCGCCACGGGCATACTCCGACGTAGCAGCCCCGATGGGCACGGCGGTCCGGATTACGATTTCCGGCGCTTCGGGCGGAGTTTGGCTAGTGGTGCGTGGCGACGGTGGATGGGCTCTGTATGAAGATGAGCCCATCATGCCTGCGGCTCACGTTACAATCGACGAGGTTGACGCTTGGAAAGTTTTCACCAAGAGCATTAACGGGACAGACGTGGAAGCGAGGGTCGTGACTGAAGGGGATTGGGAATTGGGGTCGAAGGTTTTGAACACGGTGTCGATCATCGCTTAAAATCGCGGCATCTCATCTGCGGAGCCAACGCGAATGGGCACGTTTTCGACAACCGTGCGAGTGGGGAATCCGGCCGGCGGCGGCGCGTTTGAAGTGGATGCGCTGGTGGATACGGGCGCGTCTCACTCCATGTTCCCGGCGTCGCTGCTGGATGGGCTGCGCATAGGTCGCCGTTCGCAGATCGACGGCACGCTAGCGGACGGCAGCGAAGTGTCATATTGGACGGGGTGGGCGCTGATCGAGATCGAGGGAGAGGAAGGCACCTGCCGGGTGATTTTTGGGCCGGAGGGCGACGGGAGCAGCGTGATTGGAGCGACTACCCTGCAGATGCTGTTGTTCAAGGTGGATCCGG
This sequence comes from Dehalococcoidia bacterium, assembly GCA_965207585.1. Lineage (GTDB taxonomy): Bacteria > Chloroflexota > Dehalococcoidia > Lucifugimonadales > UBA3495 > Bin87. The sequence goes on from CBDBMT010000003.1 coordinate 2,809,460, forward strand.
TTCGAGAGGTGTTAGAACCCACCACGCGGGTGCGTCTCTGATAGAGCTTGACCCTGCTGAATTTGTCCGCGCCTATTGCTGTTGCTGCTGCCGGACGAAGCGGCGGTAGACTTCATGCGCTGAGGGGTTGCTGGAGGGCGCCCATGTCGCTGCCGTTCGCCACGGCGGCGCGGGCGAAGTTAATGATGACGCGGGTGGTGTTGTCGGCGCGTTCCAGCCAGCGGCCCATCCAATTCAGGTGAAACACCCTGTAGTCGGTGAGCCACCGGTCGAGGCGATAGGCAATTGACCTGTGTTCTACCGTGTGGGGGTCGTCTCCTCCGGGCGTAAGATTGGGGACCGCCACACGGTCACGAAACGGCGTCGCTGGAATGCAGCAGGTTCAAGGCGTCGTCGACGGAAACGGAGTGCCGGTCGAAGAAGCACTGAGCGGTGGTGAAATCGAGATGTCCGTCGCCGCGGGAAATGAAAGAGCCCGTAACCGGCGGGACTTCCGAGTAGTCGCGACCGACGCCGAATTTCAGGTAATCGGCGCCGAGGTCGATGACGACGTTACGGGTGGGGTCGGCGGGCAACCAGCCCAGGTGCGGGTGCAGGAATTCAACCCAGGCGTGAGTCTCGCCGGGCTGTCGCGTGAGCAGGCCACTGACGTACCGCGCAGGGATGCCCAGGGCGCGGAGCATGGCGAGGCAGAGGTGGGCCTGATCCTGGCAGACGCCGCGCATGGAGACGAGGACGTCGGCCGCGGTGGTGTTGACCGAGGTGAGGCCGCGCTCGTAGCGGATGTTGGCGCAGATCCACTGCACGACGTTATTGACGGATGCGAGCAACGTGCCCGCTCCGCCACTGACTTCCCGGGCGGCATCTTCGACGCCTGCCGGATCAGCCAGGCGCGAGGCGGACAGGAATTCCTGGGCTTCCAGACCGTATTCAGCGCCGGCCAAAGCAACTTCGGGCACAGCTACGGTATGGTCGTTCAGCCAGACTTGTCCGGTGGCGGCGATGATGAGTTCCTGGTGCGGCGTAGTGACTCTGACGCGGTGGACGGTGTTTCCCAGTCGGTCCGGATACTGGATCTGGCGACCCGGCGGGAAGGTGGCCACGGTGCAGGGTCCCGGCGTCTGGTAGTCGTCGGCGAAGGGCGACAGCCGGAGAAAATTGTCGTTTTGCACCACTGTGTCAGTGTAGGCATAGCGAGCCACGTAGGCATAGTGCACCGGGATCGCCTCGATTGTTATCGGACCACCCAGCTCGGTTTGCATGATCCTCCTGACGAGTTGTTGGTGACCCGGCTGTTCGCCTCGGACACGCGGGTGAGCCCGCCGGGGAAGACCGTGACCTCCCCGCGGCCGTTTTGCACAGCGAACACGCGCAGGTGGACGTGGCGCTCCTCAAATTCGCCACTGGTCTCGTCGAAGACAAGATGTCGGGAGAAGTCCAGGGTGTCCTGAGCGATGAAGACCTGGGGCTGCTCGATCAACGGTTGGGCCAGGCGGCTGCGATAGCCCTTGTCCAGATCGGGCATAATGAAGACACCCAGCCCGCCGTATCCCTGACGCGTCTTGAGCACCAGGCTGTCCAGGTTTTGCAGGACGTATTGGCGGTTTTCGGCTGACCGCAAGTCGTAGCTCCGGGCCTGTTCCAGGATGGCCTCTTCTCCCAGGTAGGCTTTTATCATATCGGGCACCCAGAGGAACACCAGCTTGTCGTCGCCGGCGCCCGTGCCCATGGCGTTGACGAGCACGACCTTGTGGTTCAAGCAGGTTTCAGTAAGGCCGGGAACGAAGAGCTCCAGGTCCTCAACGCGGCGTCCGGTGCGGATGTGTCGCCGTCGAGGGAAGATGTTGTAAGGCCGACAACAATGCGGCGCGAGCGCCCGGCTTTTCGCTAATCGGGCGGTTATGCTATACTCGGCTAAGTTCGCGGGCAGGCCGGTATCGACCACCCTGCCCGCCATTTCATGCACAATCCAACTGGCAGAGGAGCGTATCGGCGGTGAAGGTCACGAGGGACAACTCATCACCAATTGAGGTCACGCTGACGGTGGAATTGGCCACGGAGGATGAGAATCCTTTCATCGATCGCTCGTATCGGCGGGTGGTTTCGCGGCTCAATATCCCAGGCTTCCGGCGAGGACGGGCGCCGCGGCACATCGTGGAGAGCATGATGGGCCGGACCGCGCTGCTGCAGGAAGCGCTGGAGTTCATGGTGCCGGAGACGCTGGACAAGGTCCTGCAGGACGAGGAAGTTTCGGCGTTCGGGGAGCCCAGCATCGAGGTGACCGAGCTCGAGCCGGTGTCCTTCACCGCAACGGTGCCGCTGGAACCGACGGTGGACCTGGCGGGCTATCGCGAAATCCGAGTGGAGACCGAACCGGTGAAGGTGACGGACGAGGAGGTTGACGGAGTTCTGGATCGGGTTCGCGACGAGCAGGCGGTGTGGGAGCCGGTGGAGAGGGCCGCCGAGTACGGCGACCGCTTGAACTTGAACGTCCTGGGAACCATGGAAGAGGAAACGGTGGTGGACGACGAGGACGTTGAGTACATCCCCAACGAGGAGAACGTGCTGCCCTTCCCGGGTTTTGCTCCCAATCTGGTCGGCCTGTCTGAGGACGACGCAAGCGAGTTCACGGTCACCGTGCCTGAAGATTATCCGCGCGAGCAGTATGCGGGCAAGGATATCCAGTTCCAGGTGTCGGTGCTATCGGTCAAGGAAAAGTCCGTGCCGGAGTTGGACGACGAGTTCGCCAAGTCTGTAGGCGAAGGGTTCGACGATCTGGAAGCGCTGCGCACCAGCATCCGGGAGTCGCTGACGGGCCAGGCGGAGAATGCCGCACGCAACGAGCTGGAGCAGAAGAGCCTGGATGCCCTGTGCGAAGTGGCGGTGGTCAACGCGTCCCCCCTGCTGTACGAGCGGGAGCTGGAGGCGATGCAGGCGAACCGGGAGCGGATGCTGCGACAGCAGGGGCTCGATCTGGCGACGTACCTGCGGTTCATGGGCAAGTCGCCGGACGAATTTCTCGATGAGATGCGCCCCAACGCGGAACGCCGCCTGGTAAGCGCCCTGGTGATGCGGAAGTTGGCCGAGGTCGAGGAGATCGAGATCTCCGACGAGGACGTTCAATCGGAAACCGACCGGCTGTTGGGTCTGTCCTCCGGTGACGAGGAGCAGGACGAATCGAACCTCGACTCCCTGCGGGAGTTTCTCGGATCGGAGTCGACGCGGGACAATATTCGGTCGACCCTGCACAGCCGGCGGGTCATGGAGCGGCTGACAGACATCGCACAGGGCAAGCTGGACGAGGATAACGACGAGGGAACCAGCGCGACGGACGACGAACCTGACCAGGCCGGCGAACCGGATACCACCGAGACTGTCGCTACCACCGATGCAAGCGATGGCGAGACCACCGCAGGCGATCAGGCGGGGGAACGGGAGTAACGTTCGGCCGCCCACTATTCCAGGAGAACCTAGAGATGCCACGAAGTTCAAATCCGTCGGGCATAATCACGCCGTCCAACGTGATCCCCGGTATTATCCGGCCGACCACCGAAGGCGAACGGGCCTTCAATCCCTACTCCCTGCTGCTGCAGGCCCGGATCATCTACCTGGGCACGCCGGTGGACGATGACATTTCCAACGCGATCGTTTCGCAGTTGCTGTACCTGAGCTGGGAAAATCCGGACGAGGATATCAGCCTGTACATCAACTCGCCGGGCGGATCGGTGCTGGACGGCATGGCCATCTACGACACCATGCAGTTGGTCAAGCCGGATGTGGCCACCATCTGCCTGGGCAAAGCCGCGAGCATGGGCGCGGTGCTGTTGTCGGGTGGAACGAAAGGAAAGCGGTACTGCACGCGGAATTCCACGGTGCTGATCCACCAGGTGATGGGAGGCATACAGGGCTCCGCGTCGGATATCGAGATCACGGCCCAGGAGATCCTGCGCCTGCGGGAGCGCCTGAACACCATCCTGTCGGAGAACTGCGACCAGCCGTTTGACAAGGTATCGCGGGACTCGGACCGGGACTACTGGATGGACGCCGAAACAGCGGTGGCATACGGGATCGTGGACCATGTGATGGACACGCTGCCCGATTCCTTCAATCGCGCGTTCGGCGGATAGCGACCGCTGCACCGCCCAAATGGCCGCTCCGGCGGTCCGGCTGTCGCCGCAATCAATATCAGGAGACCACAATGGTTGTTCCGTTCGAAGACTCCCCGCTGCTGCAACCCGCCAATATCGTGCCGATGGTCATCGAGACCAGTCCACGGGGGGAGCGGGCATTTGACATTTACTCGCTGCTTCTCAGGGAGCGGATCATATACCTGGGAACGCCGATAACCGACCAGGTGGCCAACGTGATCATCGCGCAGTTGTTGTACCTCGAGCGCGAGGACAGCGACCGGGACATCAGCCTGTACATCAACAGCCCGGGCGGGTATATCGCATCGGGCCTGGCCATCTTGGATACCATGCGGCTGATCAATTCGCCGGTGTCGACAATATGCGTGGGGACGGCAGCGAGCATGGCGACGGTGCTGCTGGCGAATGGAGTAAAGGGCAAGCGTTACTGCCTGGCCAATTCCACTGTGCACATGCACCAGCCCAACGTGGGCAGTTTCCAGGGCCAGGCCGCGGACATCGAAATTCAGGCTCGGGAGATCGTCAGGCTCAAGGAACGACTGACCAGGATCCTGTCCGAAGCAACGGGACAGCCCCAGGAGAAAATTGCCGACGACACGGACCGGGATTTCTTCCTGACAGCGGAAGAGGCGGTTGAGTACGGGCTGGTAGACGAAATACTGGGGACACAGACGGAAGAGCAGGCCGCGGAAGCCGCGTAACGGTCGGACACCGATCCATCCATCCGACCGAGGACGCACCGATGACTACCGGAAGCCGCAGTTCCAACCGCAACGCTCACCGTTGCGCGTTCTGCGGCAGCCTGTTTCCACAGGGGCGCCTGGTTCGGCCGCCGGGTCAAACCCGGGGCGGCATCTGCTTCGACTGCATCCGCGAACTGGCCAACTACGTGGCCGAGCGTGGAGGCAAGAAACGTCGCAACGATGATGGCGGCCAGGCCCGGGCTAACGACCGGGTCGAACTGGCAGACAATCCTCCAACCAAACGCGGCGCGGGAGACCGCACCCTGGTACCCAGGGAGATCTATTCCAGCCTCGACGCCTACGTGATCGGGCAGGAAAAGGCCAAGAAGACGCTGGCGGTGGCCGTTTATAACCATTTCAAGCGCATTCGCAGCGAGGCCACGGACCCGGACGTCGAAGTGCAGAAGTCCAACATCCTGCTCATCGGTCCCACCGGTTCCGGGAAGACGCTGCTGGCGGAAACGCTGGCGCGGTCGCTGGACGTGCCCTTCGCGATATGCGACGCGACATCACTGACGGAATCGGGCTACGTTGGCGAAGACGTGGAAAACATCCTGCTGCGGTTGATCCAGGCCGCCGATTGGGATATCCAGCGGGCGGAGCAGGGGATCATATACATTGACGAGCTGGACAAGATCGCGCGCAAAGAGGGGGTCAACCGCTCGATCACCCGGGACGTGGCGGGCGAAGGGGTTCAGCAGGAACTGCTCAAGATCATCGAAGGCTGCGTCGCCAACGTGCCACCACAAGGCGGCCGCAAACATCCGCACCAGGAGATGCTGCAGATCAACACCAGGAACATCCTGTTCATCTGCGGCGGCGCTTTCGACGGGTTACAGGAGATAATCTCCAAGCGGGTTTCGTCGGGGTCGGCGATGGGCTTCCTGGCGCAGAGCCAGGATAGAGCCGAAAAAAAGGCGAGTTCCGTGGCGATGCTGGATCTGGTGACGCCGGAAGACCTGCTCCAGTTCGGTTTCATACCGGAACTGGTGGGGCGGCTTCCGGTGGTGGCAGCATTGCAGCCGCTGGATCGTGAGGACCTGATCCGGGTGCTGGTGGAGCCGAGAAACGCGATAGTCAAGCAGTACCAGCGGCTGTTCCACCTGGACAACGTCAAGCTGGAATTTACTGATGACGCCCTGGAGGCGGCTGCCGAGCGGGCGCTGACCTACCAGACCGGAGCGCGGATTCTGCGGCACATCGTCGAGGAAGCACTGATGGAAGTGATGTACGAGTTGCCGTCGTTGCGAGACATCGGCCGCTGCGTCGTTCATGGAGACGCCATCACCGGGGACGCTTCGCCCAGGCTGTACCGGCGTGGCGGTGGACGCCACCTGACGCTGAAGACCGCATTGTCCCGGTCCCGATCCAACCGGGAGAGAAAGTCGGCGTAGCGTTTTATCCGGCGGCCAGCGCGGCCTCGATGTGCTCGGTGAGAGGCAGGCCGCCCGGATAGAGAAGTTCCAGGGGTTGCCCCGACGCGTCGAGGGCGGTTTCCGGTTTGACCCGCAACCTTCCGTCAGCAACGGCGCGCAGGGTTTCCAGGATCAGGTAGGGTTCGCGGCGGTAGCCGGCCTCGCGGATGCGCCGGAACAGCGGAAAGTCCTCACCTTCAGCGGCGCGGATATCCGCTACGCCGCGCCCGCGCAGCGCCTCCCAATCCTCGTCGAAACCTTCGCCGGCGATCGGGACGACGCAATGGGACAGCACCGGGCCCCGGTCTACTTCTTCCGTGGCCAGGTGAATCATGGCCCCAGTTTGCGGGGATCGAGAGTCTATCAACTGCCAGATCACCGACTGCCAGGCGCCGGTAGGTCCGTCGGGAAGCGCGCCGTGGAGGTTGAGGAGAGGATAGCGCCGGCACATTTCGCCGCTGCAGATGAGCATGTAGCCCGCTAGAGCGCAAACGTCTGGCTGGTAAGGTTCCAGGAGCCGGATCGCCTCTTGGTCAAACCCGAGACGGTGGCGCGACATGGGGCCGCCGCCGTGCTCCCGCCGGTAGCGTCCGGACGACAGGGTTACCAGCGGCAGGTCGTGGGAGCGAACGAGGTCGAAGAACTGGTCAGACCCGTCGGCCTCGCCGGGTTCGCGATTGCTGAACACGAACTCTACCTGAGCGTCCAAACGACCCTGGTCGATGGCATCGCGGATGAAGCTAAGCAGGCCGCGCGAACCGTCGCCCCGGCCGGTGGAAAACCATCCTATGCGCAGCATCGCGCCGAGCCGATACGGTGCAGAGGATCAGAAAGGCGGATCGTCATCATCAAACAGGGAAGGGTCGTCCGGTTCCAATGGCGGCGGCGGCTCCCAGTCGTCATCGCTGATGGGTGAACCCGGGGCGGACGAACCTGTAGAGGCGCGGCCGTCCCCGATTTGGGTGATGCGGAGTTCGGTTTCAGTGAGAAGTTCCTGGCACCGGCCGGCCAGTTCCATCCCTTCACGGTAAAGGCGTTCGGCATCGGTCAGGGACAATTCGCCCTGTTCGAGACGGGAAACGGTGTCCTCGAGGCGGCGGTAAGCCTCCTCGAATGGCATCGCCGCAAGTTGTGCTTGCCAGGCGTCGCCGGGTTCCATGGTATCCGTCATGAGTCTAGGCCGCCGCTAGAGGAGCGGCTTCATTGCCGGCGGAGGTGCGGGGGAACGCCGGCCGCCGCGCTTGCGCGGCGTTGTGGGAGCGACGCTGTCACTGGCGACCGGGCTGACCGGGGTATCTGAGGCAACACCATTGGGATCAGGTGATGAGGAAAGGTGGCCAACGGTGGCGGGCAGCGACCCGCCGGCGAGGGAGATGTCGAGGTGAGCTCCGGACTGTGCCTGATCCGGAGAGGTGAGCACGGCGCCGTCGCTGGACAGGCGGACGACAGCGTAACCACGGCGCAAAGTGTCAGCGGGATTGAGCGCCCCCAGCTTGCCCATCAGGGTGGCGACATCTCGACCGACGAGGATGTGACGATGGCGGATGGACGCGGCGGCGCGCTCTGCGAATTCGTCGACGCGCCGGCGCATGGATGCAACGTCGGGCGCGCGCCGTTGCAGGCTCTGCTGCTGGAAGAGTACCGATGACCGGAGGCGGTCGACGTGACCGGCCATAACCGATGTCATCTGCTGGCGTGCGCCGAAAATGCCGGCCATGAGCTGGTTGCGGTCCGGCGTGACCAACTCGGCGGCGGCTGATGGGGTGGGAGCCCGGCTGTCGGCGACCTCGTCGGTGATGGTGGTGTCGGTCTCGTGGCCGACGCCGGAGACAATGGGAATGCTGCTGGCGAAAATGGCGCGGGCGACCTCCTCGGAGTTGAAGCACCACAAGTCTTCCAGGGATCCGCCGCCGCGCGCGACTATGATGACGTCGGCCACGCCCTCGTCGTTGAGCGAGCGCACGGCGTCCGCGATTTGCCCAGAGGCGGAGTCGCCCTGGACGGAGGTGGGAGCCAGGCGCAACTCCGCCAGTGGGTAGCGTCGCATGACCACGTTCTGGATGTCCTGCCAGACCGCGCCGCTGGGCGAGGTAACCACGCCAATCACCCGGGGGAACAGCGGAATGCGTCGCTTGCGCGATGGGTCGAAAAGGCCCTCGGCGTGCAACTGCTGGCGGAGGCGAGCCAGCTCCAGGGCAAGGGCGCCAGCGCCGACGGGCAGCACCGCGGCGACCTGCATGTTGGCTTCCCCGGAGGGCGGGTAAAAGGTGAAGTTGCCCCCGGCCAGGATCTCCTGACCGTCCTCCAGGTATTCCTGGCCGGAGCGACCGCGGAACATGACGCAGCGGATGCTGCTGCCGTCCTCGCGCAGGGTGAAGTAGGAATGGCCGGACGCGACGGTGCGGAGGTTGGCGATCTCGCCCTGGACGGTCAGGCGTGAGAGCAGGCCGTCTGACTCAAGCTTGTCCTTGAGATAGACGGCCACCTGGCTGATCGTGTGAACTACCGGCGACAGCATAGGGCGACACCGGCGGCGGCGCGCAAGATATCCTGACCTACGATACGCGTTCGGAGTAGGTTCCGTTGCGGGTGTCGACCTTGACGCGGGTGCCCGGGGTGATGAACATCGGTACGGTGATGCGCAGGCCGGTTTCCAGGGTGGCCGGCTTGTTGCCGCCCTGGGCGGTGTCACCCTTGAAGGCGGGCGGCGTGTCGACCACTTCCAGTTCGACGTGGATGGGGAGGTTCACGTTGATGGGATTGCCCTTGTAGAACACCAGCTCGACCATCATGCTTTCGGTCAGGTAGCCCAGGGCGTCGCCCAGCTGGTCGGCGGTGAGCTCGTGCTGATCGAAAGTCTCCTGATCCATGAAATAGTACCCTGACCCGTCGGTGTACAGGTATTGGGTCTCGCGGTTGTCGACCTCGGCGATGCTGAAGGCGGTGTCATAGCGCTGGAAGGTGCGCTCGATGACGGTGCCGCTGATCAGGTTGCGCATCTTGATGCGGGTGACGGGGGCGCGCTGCTGCATCTTGTGACGCTCGTAGTCCATCACCTGCCACGGCTGGTTTTCCAGCTCGATTACCATGCCCTTGTTGAGGTCGCCAAAGTTGATGCTCATATCAGAAATCCCCCGGACGGTCCTCCGACCGCAGATGACGGGCGTTAGCCAGACTCGTCGGCAATAATGCCGGCCAACGCTTCCAGTGCAGCAGTATAGCCTCTCCAACCGAGCCCGGCAATTTGACCGCGCGCCGTGTCGGCCAACACCGAATGGCGCCGCCACTCCTCGCGGGCATGGATGTTGCTGAGGTGCACCTCTACCACGGGGACGCCGGCGTCGGTGAGAGCATCTTTGAGCGACAAGCCGTAGTGGGTGAGAGCGCCGGCGTTTATGACTACGCCGTCGATGGAGCCGGCGCGTTCCTGGAGCTTGTCGACCAGCGCGCCCTCGTGGTTGGATTGGAAATTCTCGACGGAAACGCCCAGCGCGTCGGCCCGCTCGTTGATCCGTCGGTTGATCTCTTCCAGGGTCAGGACGCCGTAATGATGGCGATCGCGGCGGCCCAGGGCGTTCAGGTTGGGGCCGTGAAGAATGAGGATGCTGGTCATTCTTCGAGCGTGGCGTCGCCGTCGGGATCGGGTCCGGACGCCGAGGCGAGAGGGTGGAAGTCCATGTAGGCGCGGCGAGCCTCCTGCTTGGTGATGTGGGTGTAGAGTTGGGTAGTGGACACGCTGCTGTGCCCGAGGAGCTCCTGGATTACACGGAGATCGGCATCCCCCTCGAGCATGTGGCTGGCGAAGCTGTGGCGCAGGGTGTGGGTGTGGATGCCTTCCTTGAGGCCGGCCCGGGCGGCGTAGTCGCGGACGATCTTCTCGATGCTGCGGCGTGACAGGCGGCCACCATAGCGATTGACGAAGAGCGGGTCGTCGTGCGCGCTGGAGGCGGTGAAATGGGGCCGTCCGTCCTCCAGGTACCGGTCTAGCGCATCCTCAGCGGGGCCGCCATACAGCGTCCAGCGTTCCTTGTCCCCCTTGCCGCGGACGAGAACCTCGCGCCAAGCGCCGTTGATGTCCCCCAAGTTCATGCCGTGCAGCTCGGCCAGGCGGACGCCGCAGGCGTACAGCACCTCTAGGATCGCCCGGTCCCTGAGACCGACCGGAGTGTCATCGTCGGGGGCCGCGAGCAGGCGGGTGGCTTCCTGCCGGCCCAGGAAGCTGGGCAGCGGCTTTTCCACCTTGACCGGGAAGGAGCGGGCCGACGGGACGGGCGTGGACTTGAACCAACCCTCCTGCACCAGGAAGTTGTAGAACGTCCGGAGGGCGGTGAGTTTGCGGACGATGCTGACGCGGGCATATCCGGCTGGTCGCGGACCGTCGGACCTGCCAACGGTGGCGAGGAAGGCGACGTAGCCGCGCAGCAGCTGGCGGTCCATGTCGCGGAGGCCGTGGTCGTTGCGCCGGCAATAGTCCAAAAAGGTGTGCAAGTCGTCGAGATAGATGCGGCGCGTGTTGTCGGACAGCGAACGCTGGCCGGTCAGATAGAGCGAGTAGCGCTCCAGCAGGTCGGCGGTGGCCGGAGCGCAGCTCTTCACCTCATGCGGCGTGGCCGCGGTGTCTGCCGGGCTAGTCGCCAACGCCAGCCAACTCCGGGGTCGGGGTGGCGTTCGCGTCGGCGGCATCCGCTGCGGGCGGGTCGCCTTTCCATTTGCAGTCGTTGCAGCGGGCGCGGCCGCGAGCGGCGGTAACCAGCATGCCGCCGCAGTCGGGGCATGGAGCCGGCAGGGGCTCGGTGTTCACCAGGAATTCGCATTCCGGGTAGTTAGCGCATCCCCAGAAGGGGCGGCCGGATTTGCGGGCGCGGCGCTGCACCAGGTCTCCGCCGCACTTGGGGCAGGGCACGTCGCTCTTGGTCACGATGTTGCGGCGGTTGTCGCAGGGGTTGTCCTCGGCGTTGTATCCGGTGCAGGCCAGGAAACGGCCGTAGCGTCCCGTCTTGATGACCATGGGACGCTCGCATTTCTCGCAGATCTCGTCGGTGGGTTCGTCGGCCGGGCGCTCGGCGGTGTCGCGCATGTTGCGCGTGTTCTGGCACTCGGGATAGCCGCTGCAAGCCAGGAATCTGCCGAAACGTCCCATCATCATGGTCATGGGTTGACCGCATTTTTCGCATGAGGGGGTAAATGCCTCCTCGGCGAGGTTAACCGCCTGGTGGAAGGGCCCGTAGAAATCGCGAAGCATCGGCACCCAATCCTGTTCGCCCTGGGCAACGCTGTCCAGGTCTTCCTCCATCTTGGCGGTGAACTCCGGCGCCATCACGTCGGCAAAACGTTCAGTGAGGAGGTCGGTAACCGTGCAGCCCAGCTCGGTGGGGGACAGCCGGCGCTGCTCGCGCTGTACGTATTCCCGTTCGACCAGGGTGGCGATGGTCGGCGCGTAGGTGCTCGGGCGACCAATGCCCTTTTCCTCCATTTCACGGATCAGGGTGGCCTCGGTGAACCGGGGAGGGGGTTGGGTGAAGTGCTGGCTGGCTTCGAGTTTCTGGTTAACCAGCCCGTCGCCGGCGGCTAACTCGGGCAGGGCATTTTCGCCGCCGTCGGCGGCATCATCGCGCCCCTCGAGGTAGACGGCGCGGAAACCGGGGAACTTGAGCACGGAGCCGGTGGCGCGGAAACGGAACACGCTATCCGAGGGCGCAACGCAGCGGGCATCGATTTCCACAGTGGTGGCTTCGAGCAGCGCGTCGGCCATCTGGCTGGCGACCATGCGCTCCCAGATCAGGGTATAGAGGCGCAACTGATCGCGGTCCAAGTAGGCAGCCATGGCCTGGGGGGTGCGCCCCACCGACGTGGGGCGGATGGCCTCGTGGGCTTCCTGGGCGTTCTTGCTGCGCGTCCGGTAAGCGCGCGGCTTGTCCGGGGTGTACTCTTTGCCGAATCGCTGGCGGATGTAGTCGCGGGTTTCCCGCACGGCGGTGTCGGCCACGTTGACGCTGTCGGTGCGCATATAGGTGATGAGGCCCACCGGGCCTTCGCTGCCGACGTTCAGGCCCTCGTAGAGTTGCTGGGCCAGGGCCATGGTGCGCTGGGCGGTGAATCGCAACTTGCGCCCAGCGTCCTGCTGGAGGGTGCTGGTGATGAAAGGAGGCGCGGGACGCTGGCGGCGCGGCTTTTTCTCGACGGTGTCAACCGAGTAGGCCGCGCCCTGCAGTTCGGCTTCCAGGCCGCGGGCCGTGACTTCATCGTTGATGCTCAGCTTGCGGGATCCTTTCCGAGAATGCAGGGTTGCAGTGAACAGATTGGCCGGGAGATTGGGGTCGGTGTCCTTGTGGAGTTCCGCCTCCAGCGACCACCATTCCTGGGGCACGAAGGCGGTGATCTCCCGCTCGCGGTCGACGATCATGCGCAGGGCGGCGGACTGGACGCGCCCGGCGGACAGGCCGAGCTTGACCTTGAGCCACAGCAGGGGGCTGATCTCATATCCCACCAGGCGGTCCAAAATGCGGCGGGCCTGCTGAGCGTTGACCAGTTGCATGTCAATTTCGCGGGGATGCTCGAACGCCTCCTCGACTGCCTGTTTGGTGATCTCGTGGAACACCACGCGCTTGGGCGGCTTTTCGAACTTGTCCCAGCCGGCGGCGGCTTGCAGGTGCCAGGAGATGGCCTCACCCTCACGATCGGGGTCGGTGGCCAGGAAGATGTCCGAAGCCTTGGCCCCGGCTTCCTTGAGCTCCTTGACCAGGTCGCGCTTGTCCTTCATGGTGAGGTACTTGGGATTAAAGTCCTGCTCGGTGTCGACGCCGAGGGTGGACTTGGGCAGATCGCGCACGTGGCCCATGGATGCGGTGACCAGGTACTTGTTGCCCAGGATCTGGCCGACGGTTCGCGCCTTGGCCGGCGATTCCACGACGACGAGGCGCTTGCCCTTTGACGAGGGCACACGCGCGGCACGGCGGGCGGTGGAAGCCTGGGAACCGGACTTTGCCGCGGCGCGGGAGCCGGATCGCCGCGACTGGCTGCTGTTGCGGCTCTTGGTGGTCCGAGTGGTTTTTGCCGAAGTTTCTGTCTTGGGCGGCATAGAAAGAATTTGTCTCCAGTTCAGGCGACCAGTTGGTAATGCATGGTCCCAACTTGTCTGACCAGACCCTTGAGTTCGAGCATAGTGAGCAGACCGCTGATTTCCGCGATGGGCCGGCCACTGAGGGTTACCAGGTCGTCGATGTGCACCGGTTCGGCAGCGATGTGCTGAAGCAGTTCAGCTTCGTCAGTGTCGGGAGTTTCCGGTGAGGTAGACTGACATTCTATCGAATCGCCGTGGCCGGCGCGCGACGTTTCGGCATGGCCGTTCGCGTCGATTTTAGCGAGAGGGCTTGGTGGCGCGTCATTATGCGACAGGTCCAGGGGGATTTGTCGTTCCGAGGTTTCCAGTCCGATTTCCACCAGTATATCGTTCACGTTGCAGACCAGCTTGGCGCCCTCGCGGATGAGGCGGTTGGTGAGCCGGCTGGACTCCGAGTATACGCTGCCGGGGACGCAGAAAATCTCGCGATTCTGCTCCAGGGCGTGGTAGACGGTCCACCGGGTGCCGCTGGTTTCGCCGGCTTCGGTGACCAGCGTGCCCAGAGTCATGCCGCTGATGATGCGGTTGCGCCTGGGGAAATTCGACGCTTCGGGCCGAATGCCGATGGGAAATTCGCTGATGATGGCCCCGCCGTCGGCGACGATGCGTTCGGCCAGGCGCATATTCTCTCTTGGGTAGACGGTGTCCAGGCCGTTGCCCAACACGGCGACGGTCATGCCTCCGGCGTCCACGGTGGATCTGTGGGCGCAGGCGTCGATGCCCAGGGCGAGACCGCTCACCACGACTACCCCGTGGGCAGCCAGGGAGGAGCACAGATCCATGGTAACCCGACAGCCGTAGTCGGTCGGGCGCCGCGTGCCGACGACGGCGATGGATGGCGCGTCGATGGCGGGCAGCGTCCCCCGCAGGTAGAGCACCGGTGGCGCGTCGTCGGTCTCTTTCAGTCGCTGCGGATAGGCGGGGTCGTGCCAATTGATCGCTGCGACCCCGGCGTCGCGCAGCCGGGACGATTCCTGATCGGGTGAGGTCGTTTCCCGGGCGCTGACGATAGCTTGCGCAACCGCCCGGCCCACTCCGGCGGCCCGCAACTCCCGCGCGGGAGCCTGCCATGCCGCCGACAGGTCGCCATCGAAGAAGGATTCGAGAAGACGGAAGCGGGCGGAACCCAGTCGAGGGACGCGGCTCAGTGCTACCCAGTAACCCAGGGAATCGGTTCTGGTGGAGTTCATGGCAGGGGATTCTAGCACAAGGTTGGTGCTGGAAAGGTGTGATTATGTCAGCAATTTCTTGCCCGTGCCATCGGAGTGGGCTAGTATTGCGCCGGAATGACGATCCGAGGAATAAAGGACCAGCTACAGGAGGTTCCGATGCGATACGACTATATTGTGGTCGGCGCCGGCTCGGCCGGATCCACCATCGCCACCCGCCTCTCTGAAGACCCGGACAAGAGCGTGCTGCTGCTGGAGGCAGGGCCGGACTACCCCGACTTCAACCACCTGCCGGATGATCTGAAGCTGGGCAACAACGTGTTCTTTTCAGCCTACGGGCCGCACAGTTGGGCGTACAGCGCCCGGGTGACGGCGCAGCAGACCGACCTCGTGATACCCCGGGGAAAAGCCACGGGCGGTTCCTCGGCGATCAACGGGCAGGTGCTGTATCGTGGCATACCGGAGGACTACGACCGCTGGGCAGAATGGGGCAACGATGAATGGGGCTACACCAGCGTGCTGCCGTTTTTCCGCCGGATGGAAAACGACCATGACTTCCAGGACGACTGGCACGGCACAGACGGCCCGATACCGGTGCGCCGGTATCGCCAGGACGAGTGGCTGCCGCACTCGGTGGCGTTCAAGCGGGCCGCCCTGGCGCTGGGGTTCAACGACGATCCCGATCAGAACCACCCGGAGTCTACCGGCGTATCGCCGCGGGCGCGCAACACTCTGGAAGGCGTTCGGATCAGCACCGCGTTGGCCTACCTGAATTTGGCGCGTCACCGGCTGAATCTGACCGTGCGGGCCAACGTGCAGGCGTGCCGTGTTGTTTTCGACGGCAAACGGGCGGCGGGCGTAGAGGTGGAGAGCGGAGGCGACCGGTTTGTCGTGGAAGGCGACCAGATAGTGGTGAGCAGCGGAGCGATCGCGTCGCCCCAACTGTTGCTGCTATCAGGTGTCGGGCCGGCGGACCATCTGCGGGAGGTGGGCATACCGGTGGTGCACGAGCTGCCCGGAGTGGGCCAGAACCTGCGGGACCATCCCTCGGCGTGCGTGCTGTTCCGCGCCGCCGGAGACCGCCCGGACGTGCAGGCGGCGGCCATCCAGGTGGGCCTGCGGTACACTGTGGAGGACTCCTACCTGCGGAACGACATGCAGATTTCGCCGTTGCTGATGACCTCGGAGCACCGGCCGGCGCAGGTGGTCATCGATGACGACGAAAACTACATCGGGATCAGCGCGAGCCTGCAACTGGCGCTGGGCAAGGGCGAGCTGCGCCTCAAGTCCAACGACCCGCTGGAGTACCCGTTCCTGGACTACAACTACTACGAGGAACCCTTTGACCTGGAGCGGATGCGGAAGGCCATTCGCACGTGCATCGAGATCGGAGAGCACCCGTCCTACCGGGAAATCCTGCTGGAGCGGGTCAATCCCGTTGACGCCGATTTGACGTCGGACGGGGCGCTGGACGACTGGCTGATGCGGAACTCAGGCACGTC
Source organism: Dehalococcoidia bacterium (assembly GCA_965207585.1). Lineage (GTDB taxonomy): Bacteria > Chloroflexota > Dehalococcoidia > Lucifugimonadales > UBA3495 > Bin87. Next base: position 2,825,557 of record CBDBMT010000003.1, read on the forward strand.
GCACCACGTTTCGGGGACGTGCAAGATGGGGCCCGCCAGCGACGGGATGGCGGTGGTGGACCAGCAGGGGAGGATCCACGGGTTGGAGAACATCCGGGTGGCCGACGCGTCCATCATGCCGGACTGCATACGGGCGAACACCAACGCCACGACGATCATGATTGGCGAGAAGGTCGCGGACTACATTCGCACTGGCAGATGAGTTGGCGTCCTCGGAACGGACGCGAGGGTAGAATCAATAGGGGCGACGCACGCGTCGCCCCTATGGGTTGCAACGAAGGGTTCAGATAACGCGGGGAACGGGCACGCCGGGAATGTTCACCCGAACGCGGCAGAGCTCCTCGAAGGTGGTGATGTAAAGGGTCTTCCAGTCGCCGCCGCCGAAGCCGACATTGGTGGCGCGCTTCCCGTCACCCAGGGCGACGGTGCCAAGATGGCGGCCGTCGGGAGCGAGGATCCAGACACCGCCGGGTCCGGTGACGTATATGTTGCCTTCTAGGTCGCACTTCATGCCGTCGGGGACGCCGGGCCTTTCGTCGGCCAGGACGCAGAGGAGGCGACCGTTTTCGATATTACCGTCGGGGAGAACGTCCCACGCCTTGATCAGTCCCACGCGGGAGTCGTTCACGTACAGGATGCTTTCGCCGGGAGAGAAGCAGAGTCCGTTGGGCCCGACGTAATCATCGATGAGCAGCGTGATGTCGCTGAGGTCCGGGGAGACGCGATACACGCCGGCGTATCCCAGTTCCATGCCGGGGTAGGTATCGCGGTATGGGTCGGTGAAATAGATCGAGCCGTCGGATTTGACGACCAGGTCGTTGGGACGGTTGAGGCGCTTGCCTTGGAAGTTGTCGGCGACGACGGTGATGCTGCCGTCGGCCTCCTGGCGGGTGACGCGACGGGCGTCGTGCTCGCACGCGAGGAGCCGACCCTGCGGGTCGCGGGTCAGGCCGTTGGCCTCGTTGGTGCCTTGCTGGAATTCCGACAGGCCGTCGGCGTCGTTGTACCGCATGCGGCGGTTGCCGCCGATGTCGCTGAAGAGCAGGTAGCCACCCCCCTGGAACCAGACCGGACCCTCAGCCGGCCACCAGGGGACGCCAAGAGCGGAGCCGTCGCCGCCGAAACCACTGGCGAGCCATTCGACCTCCTGGTCCAGGTCAATGATCTTTTCCAATCCGGGTGACACCTGTTCAATGGGCATGGTGGGCTTCTCCTTGTTGATTACCGGATGCCTGCCAGCGCGCGGTCGAGGTTGAACGCGGAGCTGATGAGGGCGAGATGGGTGAAAGCCTGGGGGAAATTGCCGAGCCCCTCGCCGCTGGGCCCGGTCTCTTCGGCGTACAGGCCCAAATGGTTGGCGTAGCCCAACATCTTCTCGAACATGAGGCGGGCCTGGTCGAGGCGTCGAGGGTCGCCCCAGCCGGCGCGGGTGAGGGCCTCAACGAGCCAGAAGGTGCACATGTTGAAGGTGCCCTCGTGCCCGGTCAGCCCGTCGGCAAACTGCTCGTGGTTGTAGCGATAGACGAGGCTGTCGGACACCAGTCCGCCTTGCTGTGGGCTGCAGTTGATGGCGTCGATGGTGCTCAACATGCGGGGGTCGGTGGGTGACATGAAGAAAACCAGCGGCATGAGCAGGTTGGATGCGTCCAGCGATTCGCTGCCGTAGTGCTGGACGAAGGCTTGGCGTTCCTGATTCCAGCCGCGGCTCTGGATTTCCTCGTAGATTTCATCGCGCGTGGATATCCAGCGCAGGCGCTCGGAGGGGAAGGAGCGCAGCTCGGACAGCTTCAGCGCACGGTCAATCATGACCCAGCACATGAGCTTGGAATAGACGAACTGCTGCCGCCCGCCGCGGGTCTCCCAGATGCCCTCGTCGGCCAGGCGCCAGTTGTCGCAGACCCAGTTGGTCATCTGGCGTAGCTTGGTCCAGAAGTCGAAGGAAATGGGCTCGCCGTACCGGTTGAACAGGTAGACGGAGTCCATGAGCTCGCCGTAGATGTCCAACTGAAGCTGGTCGTAGGCGCCGTTGCCGATGCGCACAGGCTTGGAGCCGCGATAGCCGTCCAGGTGATCGAGAGTCACCTCGTCCAGGCTGCGGCGGCCATCGATGCCGTAGAGAATCTGGATGTTGCTCCAGTCGCCGTCGAAAGGATCGATCTGGGCCTCCAGCCAGTGCATGAAGTTGCTGGCTTCGTTGGTGAAGCCGATGCGGAGGAGGGCGTACAGGGTGAAGGCGGCGTCGCGTATCCAGGTGTAGCGGTAGTCCCAGTTACGCACGCCTCCGAGTTCTTCCGGCAGGCTGCAGGTGGGCGCGGCGACGATGGCGCCGGTGGGCTCGTAGGTGAGCAGCTTGAGGACGAGGGCGGACCGCTCGACCATCTCCCGCCAGCGCCCCTTGTAGGTGCACTGGGAGAGCCAGTTGCGCCAGTAGGCGACGGTTTCCTCAAACAGAGCGGTGCTTTCCCGTTCCGACGGGGGATGATAGTCCACTTCGGCGTCGCCCATGACGCCGATGGAGAAGGTGGAGGATTGGCCTTCGTTGAGCACGAAGGCGCCGATGACACCGCCCTCGTGCTGTTCGAGCAAAATGTCCGTGGATAGCTGCAAGCCCAGGTCGTTTGAGATGAACGCTGCCCCATTCTCGTTGAGCTCGGCCCGGTGGGAGTCCCGAGCGTAGTTGAACGCGGGATAGCACTCCAGGAAGAAGGGGACGACACCGCGGACACAGTTGACGCGGCGGATCAATTCGGTGTGGTGGTGGGGCCGTTCCGGGGACGACACCGGCATGAAGTCAATGACTTCGGCCACACCGTTTTCGGCGAGGAATCGGGTGATCAGCACGTTGGTGTCGGGCCAGTAGACCTGCTTCTGGACCGGCGGGCTGTCAAGCAGCGGAGCGATCTTGAAGTAGCCGCCCTTCCTGTCGTCCAGAATTGCGCCGAAAACGCTGGGGGAATCGAAGTCGGGGCAGCAGAACCAGTCCACGGACCCGTTGACCCCGATCAGGGCACAGGTCCGCATGTTGCCGACGATTCCGTATTCTTCTATCGGCAGGTAGGCCATATTTCGGCCCCCAAATTCAATTATCCCGACGCGGTCTCCAGCGTGGCGACGCTGAATACCACCCGGAACGGGTTGCAGTATATGACCACGCTCTGGACATCGGCCAGCGATACGCTGGACGGTATGTCATAGTTTTGCGAGCCGACGTTGCCCTTCAACTTGCCCAACTCCACGTAGCCGGCGTCATCCAGATCGGAATGGCTCTCCGGATTGGGGGAGTTAGCCAGCAGGACTCGCAGGTCCGGCCCGTTGGTGACGCGGAAGTTCTCCAGGCGGAGGATGCGCCCGCCGTCGGCCCCCAGGTCGTAAACCGTGGCCGTGCCTGACCCCTTGTGGAATGAGTCGGCGTCGCGGAACTGTCCGGCGAGGCCGGCCTGCGGCTGAGCCGGGGAGCCGGCCGAGCTCGGTGAGTCGGGCATGGCATCGTCAACCGGACGCTCCAGGTTCGCCGCGGCGGCCATGACGTCCTCAACTTCACCCATGGTCATGTTGGCGGGAACTACGGCCCGGTGGGCCAGGGGAAATTCCTCGTGGACTTCCATGGTGATGAACAACGGGCTGAGAAGCCACCAGGCCAGCCACGCCACGGGAATGATGATGAGTATTCCAAGTCCGACCAGCAAGTATCGAAGCATTATCACGCTCCATTCGTTGGGATTGGTTATGAAAGATCAGGACAGCGTACCCCTCAATCTGGACAGGGCATTCTTGACGGTCTCGATATCGTCGGCATGGGGTGCTGCTTCTATATACGCGGCGAAGTCGTCCGCAGATTGTTGGTGGTTGCCGGCCTTCAGGTGCACCACTCCACGGTCGCGCTGTTCCTCGGGCCGGTCGGGCAGGACCGCCATCAACGCGCCGATGGTGGTGATGCAGCGGTCAAACTCTTCTCGGTCCCAGTAGATGGCCTTCAGGTTCCTGAGGATGCGGGCGAGGATTTCCCGAGGGGTCACCGGGTTCAGGTGATGCTCTTCGAGGCGGGCGTCATCGCCAGCCGCCTCGCGTAACACGGCGCCGCACTCAGCGCGGTTCATGAGAACGCCGCCGTTGAAGGCGTCGACAAAGTAGTTTTCCTCGTCGCGATGGCGGACGAGAAAGTGACCGGGCATACCGATGCCCAGCACCGGGACCCCAGCGCGTCGGCCAACCTCGATGCACACCAGCGACAGCGTGATGGGGATGCCAAGACGACGCTGCAGGACCTGGTGCAAGTAGGAATTGTTGGGGTCGTAATAATCGTCCCGGTTGCCGGCGAACCCGATGACGCCGAAGAGCAGGTCGGTGATAGCGTTGAGTTCCTCCAGCGGGCCGGCTCCGGCCGGCGTGCGGGCCCGCGCGGCTTCGGCCATACGATCGAGGTTGGCGAGGCAGCCGTCGATGTCGACGTTGGGCTCGTCGGTGGACGCGATCAGGAGGGCGCCCGTGGCGAGATCAAAATTCCCGCCGACGGCATCGGCCGATTCTGAGGTGGCCAGCCTTTGCAGTTCGAGGATGGCATCTGCCGCATACATAAACTATTCCCTCGCCGGCCGGAGTCAGGCGCCGATGCCGGCCGAGCGGCGGCGGCGAAACTCGGCGGCGGTGACGTCCTCGACCGGAGGGTTGCCGGGGTAGCTGGCTTGTTCTGCCAAGACCGTTTCTTCGCGCTGTGCGATGTCACGGACTTCACGGGTTTCTTTCCCGCAGTCGTCGCACCAGGTCAGGTCGTTGGTCATGAGGCGCATGTTGTCTTTCTTCACCGTCATGGTGCCAAATTCTCCAGAACAGCCGGCGCAACGACGGATGATGGTGACATCGGTAATCGGCAAAACCCTTCCCTCCCTGTGTTACCGATCGATCTGATGGGTTTGCGCTGACGGCGAGGTCAGTTGCCCCGGCAATAGCTCAGCCGCTCCGGTTCTCCAGGAAGCGGGAGCGCCAACGAATCAGCGGGCGGTAAAGCCACCGTCGACCACCAACTCGGCGCCGGTGATGTACGAGGCGTCGTCGCTGGCCAGGAAAAGCACGGCGTTGGCGACCTCTTCCTGCCGGCCCTCACGGCCCATCGGCACCTGCTCTTCGATCATTGAACGGCGGCCTTCCCGCACGTCTTCGGTGGCGATGTTGCCCATCATGGGCGGCATGTACCCGGGATGGACGGAGTTGACCCTGACGTTTTCGGTTCCGTAGCGAACCGCCATGGCCTTGGTGAAGATGCGAACCGAGCCCTTGGAAGCGTTGTAGGCGGGGTGTCCGCTGAGCATCCCCACCAGACCGGCGATGGACGAGATGTTGACGATGGACCCGCCGCCGTTCTGCCGCATCTGGCCGATGGCGTGCTTGGTGCCCAGGAAGACGCCGGTGGAGTTGATGTCCATGATGCGGGACCAGGCTTCGAGGCTGTCGTCGTCGGCGACGGCGCGGCTGCTGATCCCGGCGTTGTTGACGAGTATGTCCAGGCGGCCAAAGCGGGAAACGGCTTGGGATACGACGTTAGCCCATGCGTCTTCGCTGGTCACGTCGGTGTGGATGAAGACGCTCTCGCCGCCGGCCTCGTTGATCTCCGCCTCCACCTGGCGGCCGTCGTCATCGCGGATATCGGCGATGACTACTTTTGCGCCTTCGCGGGCGAACAGGTGGGACTCCACCGCGCCCATACCGTGCGCGCCGCCGCTGACGATGGCGACTTTGCCTTCCAATCGCATTGCTTCATCTCCGGGCATCCCGTTGCAAATGACGCCGGGCTTGCTCCATGTTGGTCGGGTTCGGGCACAGGATAACCGCCGAACGGCCGGCGTTCAACCTTGATTGGTTGGGTGTATGCTGGTATCCAGAGGGATTTCAGGGCGCGGTTTCTTCCCGCACCGGTCGATTAAGAGACATGTACCAAGCAGCAGTTTTCATACATCTGGCGTCGGCGATTGTGTGGATTGGCGGCAGCCTGTTCCTGGCATTGGTGCTGATTCCGGTGATGCGGCGCTACACGCCGGCTCCCGGTGAGCCGCCCGTGCTGCCAGCGGACATGCTGGGGAACATGGCGCGGCGGTTCCGGGTGATCTCGTGGGTGTGCATTGTTTTGCTGGTGGCGACGGGCCTTTACATCCTGCCGACCCGGTACGGCATCGGGTTTGGGGATTTCTTCAGCCTGGGCGGGCACTTCGTGGCGACGTTGCAGGTGAAGGTGGCCCTGGTGGCCGTGGTGATCTGGCTGAGCGCGATACACGATTTCGTCATCGGGCCGTACACCAACCGGCTGATCGAGGCGATGCAGGCGGGGGCAGAGCCGCCCGGCTACCTGCCCCTATTGCGGAGGTCAGTGGTGTGGATTGCGCGCATCAACGTGCTGCTGACGATCTTGGTGGTGGTCGTTGCCGTGACGATGACCCGGGGAGCACCGGTCTAGCAGGAGGGAGGTGTAAATATGACGCAACCTGAACATGGCGCTGTATATGACGCGCTGCCCGTTTTCGACAACCACCATGGCCGTCCCGAGGTCTGGCGGGGCCTGCGGGTGGAGGGAATGGTGGAACGGCCCACCGTGTTCAGCGCGACGGACTTGGTGGAGTTGACCCGTCAAACCATCGTTGACGACTTCCGGTGCGTGGAGGGCTGGTCCGCTCCGGGACAGGAGTGGGAAGGCGTTCCCCTGGCCGTATTGCTGGACATGGTGAAGCCGCTGCCCACCGCCCGATTCGCGGCGATTGCGGCGGCGGATTTCCAGGTGAGCGTTGATCTGACGGATCCTGCAGGTGTGCTGCTGGCGACGCGGCTCAACGGCGTTGACTTGCCGGAGCAGCATGGCGGCCCGTGTCGTCTGGTGAGCGTAGGGCAGGCGTGCTACGCCAGCGTCAAGTGGGTGGACAGCATTACGCTGACCGACGCGGCCCCGAAGGAGACGGCGCGGGAAATTGCGATGGCGCGGAACGCCGGGATTTGACGACACGCCCCAGATCAACGGTCGAGATCGCGGAAGCGGTAACCGAGGCCGCGTTCGCTGAGGATGTACTCCGGGTTGCGCGGATCGCGTTCCAGCTTTTGCCGCAGGTACGTGACGTAAGTGCGCACGTACTGGTGCTCGCCGCGATACTCCGGGCCCCAGACTCGTTCCAGAAGGGTGTCGTGGGTGAGCAGCTGACCCGGGTTGCTGACCAGTTGGTACAGCAGGCGGTATTCGGTGGGGCGGAGGCGCATCTCCTCACCGCCGGCGGTGACGCGGCTCTGGTCGAAGTCGATGGTCAGCCAGGCATCGATGACGACTTCCTGCAGGCGGGGCGGTTCGGCGGCTTTCAGGGCTGACAGATCCGCGCGGCGGAACAGGGCGCGAATCCGCGAGGCTAATTCCCGAGGACTGAAGGGCTTGGTGATGTAGTCGTCGGCGCCAAGATCCAAACCGGCCACGCGGTCGGCCTCGTCGCCCCGGACGGTGACGAAGATGACGGGCACCGACGATTCGGACCGGATGCGGCGCAGGGTGTCGAAACCGTCCATCTCGGGCATCATCACGTCCAGCACCACGAGATCCACGGGATGACCGGCGTCCAGGGTTTCGAGGGCCTGGGCTCCGTTTTCGGCGGTGACGACGTTGTAGCCTTCGACCTCCAGGTTCATGGCGGTGAAGCGGACGATGTGAGGCTCATCGTCCACCACCATTATGGTGCGCTGCTCGGTGCTGGTCACTGGGATGGGCCGGCGCCGTTGGGCAGCGTGATGGTGAAGGCGGAACCCGCGCCGAGCTCGCTCTGCACTGAGATATCGCCGTGGTGGGCCCTCATGATGGCATCGCAGATGTAGAGGCCCAAGCCCATGCCCCGGGGGTGGGTAGAAGCCAGGCTCTGGGAGCGGTGGAATCGCTCGAAGATGCGGCGCGTTTCCCAGCGCGGCACGCCCATTCCCGCGTCGCTGACGGTTACCCGGACGCCGCCGTGGCTGTCGGGCTCTCCAGATACGACCACTGGCCCGCCGTCCGGCGAGTATTTCACGGCATTGTCCACGAGGTTGACCAGCACCTGCTCGAGCAGGCCGGGGTCGCCGGTTATCGGCGGCAGATCTCCCGGGAAGGACACCGACAGCGAGTGCATTTTCGAGGTGGACTGGAGACGTTCGATGACCTTCTCGGCCATGCTGGCCATATTGACCTGCTCGACGCTCAAGGGCAGAGCGCCAGCTTCCAGGCGGGACGCCAGGAGCAGGCGGTCCATCAGCAGGCTCATGCGGTCGGTCTCTTCCTCGATGGCTTCGAAACTCCGGCGCAGGGTATCGCTGTCCCACTGGGCATCGGGACGGGACAGGGTGTTGGTGTAGCCCTTGATAATGGCCAGCGGGGTTTGGAGCTGGTGTTCCAGCATGGACAGGAACGTTGACCGCATCTCTTCGGTCTCGCGCACGCGGGTCATGTCCCGGACGTTGACCACCGCGTTAAGCGGAGCCATTTCGGGAGAGCGCACCACCGAATAGACGAGAGCGACCTCGGTCCGCTGACCGGTGAATGAGCGGGCGGCGGCGGCAAGTTCAGTGACGTTGCCTTCCAAACCGGCAGCAGCCTGGTGAGCATGGAGCATGGGGCAACGGCCGGGGCAGATGGGCCGTCCCTCTCGGTCCCGCCAGTTGAGCGCGACGGCGCAGGGGAGCCCCAACAGTTCCTCGCCCGGCCGGCCCAGGATGCGTTCCATGGCGGGATTGACGCTGACGATGCGGCGGTCAGCGTCCACGGTGTAGATGCCGTCGGCGCTGCCCTCCAGGATCGATTCAACCCGCTGCTTCTCCTGGGTGAGCAGGTGGGCGAGGCGGGCCGATTGCACCGCGATGGCCGCCTGCTCGGCGAAGGCGGCCAGGACGGGCGGATCGAGCTGGGAGAAGTTGGCCGCGTCGGAGGAGCGGAGCACGAAGATCAGGCCGACGGTCTCGTCGTTGGTGTACAGCGGGACGGCCATGACCGGGTTCTGCATTTCGCCGGTGGTGGAGATGGGCAGAGCGGATTGGGGAAACAGCGCGGAAAGGAGTGCGAACTGCTCGCGGCTGAGGGCAAGGTCGGGGATGGCCTCATTAAGCAAGGGCCGGATGCGCGCGATCTGAGGACCGTCCAGACCGTAGGCGCCGGTGACCACGAAGCGTCGCACCGCGTCGTCCCAGGTGGCGACCACCGCGGCGCTGCCACCCAGGGCGCGCACGGCGTTGCGCAGGATGCCCTCCAGTTCGGGCTGAAGCTCGACGGCGTTGTCGTCGGTTCGCCCAACGGGGTTCCAGTTGAAATAGCGGGTGACCATGGCACGACCGAACGTTTACAGTGTGCGGCGATTTTCAACGCAATTTTAACATTAAGGCCATTGGAAAACGTTCGGAGACGGGTGAGAATAGACGGCAAGCCTAGCCGGCCGAACGTACCGGCCGATGCAAGGAGGTGCAAATGCCGAGGTACGTATACCGATGTACTGCGTGTGACCACGAGTACGACCAGAGACAAAGTTTCGGCGCGTCGTCGGAAGGGGAATGCCCCGAATGTTCCGGCCTCGCCCGACGTGTGTTCCACCCGGTGCCGGTGATCTACAAGGGATCCGGTTTTTACACCACGGACTACGCACGCAAGAAGTAGCCGCTTCCCATCAGGGGTCGCGGATCAACCAGGCCGACAACACAACGCAAGGAGGCATTCAGTGGCCACTTTCACACCACTTGGTGAGCGCATCGTCATCAAGCCGACGGAACAGGAAGCCCAGACCCGCGGCGGCATCCTTTTGCCGGATACCGCCAAGGAGAAGCCGCAGGAAGGCGAAGTCGTCGCCGTTGGGCCCGGCCGGGCCTCTGACGATGGCAGCCGTATCCCCATGGAACTTTCCGTGGGCGACAAGGTCATCTACTCGAAGTACGCCGGCACGGAGTACGAAGACGGCGACGAAGAGTACCTGATCATGCGCGAGTCGGACGTGCTTGCCAAGATCGGCTAACACCAACTACCTGAGATCCAAACACACCCAACCGAGGAGAAACGCAATGCCCGCAAAGAAGATGGCGTACTCCGAAGAGGCCCGCAAGTCGCTGCGATCCGGCATCGACACCCTGGCTGACTCGGTCAAGATAACCCTGGGCCCCCGCGGCCGCAACGTCGTGCTGGACAAGAAGTTCGGCCCGCCGCAGGTCTGCTCCGACGGCGTGACCATCGCCAAGGAAATTGAGCTCCCCGACGCCTTCGAGAACATGGGCGCCCAGCTGCTCAAGGAAGCCGCGACCAAGACCAACGACGCCGCCGGTGACGGAACCACCACCAGCATCGTGCTGTCGCAGGCCATCATCAACGAGGGCTTCAAGAACGTTACCGCCGGCGCGAACCCCATGGCGATCAAGCGCGGCATCGAGCGCGCGGTCGGCCAGATCGTGACCGAGCTCCAGTCGATGTCCCAGCCCGTGGAGACCCGCGAGCGCATCGGCCAGGTTGCCTCCCTGTCCGCCCATGAAGACGCCATTGGCGAGACCATCGCCGAGGCGATGGAGAAGGTCGGAAAGGACGGCGTCATCACCGTGGAAGAGTCCCGCGGTCTGACCGACGAGATCGAGTACGTGGAAGGCATGCAGGTCGACCGCGGTTACATCTCGCCTTACTTCATCACCAACAGCGACCGCATGGAATCGGCCATCGATGACCCCTTCGTCATCATCACCGACAAGAAGATCTCCGCCGTTGCCGACCTGGTCCCCGCCCTGGAGAAGCTGCTTCAGGTCGGCCAAAAGAACGCGGTCATCGTCGCTGAGGACGTGGACGGCGAGGCCCTGGCCACGCTGGTAGTCAACAAGCTGCGCGGCATCATGAACGTGCTGGCCGTCAAGGCTCCCGGTTTCGGCGACCGCCGCAAGGCCATGCTGGAAGACATCGCCATCCTGACCGGTGGCACCGTCATCAGCGAAGAGACCGGCCGCCGGCTGGACTCTGCCACCATCGACGACTTCGGCCGCGCCCGCCGCGTCGCGTCCACCAAGGACGACACCACGATCGTTGAGGGTCATGGTTCCGAGGACGGCATCCAGGCCCGCATCAACCAGATCAAGGCCCAGATCGAAGACACCACCTCCGAGTACGACCGCGAGAAGCTGCAAGAGCGGATGGCCAAGCTGTCCGGCGGCGTGGCCGTGATCAAGGTTGGCGCCGCCACCGAGATCGAGCTGAAGGAGCGCAAGGCCCGCGTCGAGGATGCCCTGTCCGCCACCCGTTCCGCGGTGGAAGAGGGCATCGTTCCGGGCGGTGGAGTCGCTTTGGTCCGCGCCCAGCGTGCGCTGGAAGGCGTCGGCGGCCTGACCGGCGACGAGGTTGTTGGTCTCAACATCATCCGGCACTCGCTGGAGCAGCCGCTCAAGATCATCGTCGAAAACGCCGGCGGCGAAGGCGCCGTCGTGCTGCACGACGTCAAGGACCAGTCCGATGACTACGGCTACGACGCCGAGGTCAGCGAGTTCGGTCCGATGCTCGAGCGCGGCATCATCGACCCGGTCAAGGTGACCCGCTCCGCGCTGCAGAACGCGGCCTCCGTGGCGGCCATGGTGCTCACCACCGAGTCCATGATCACCGAGATCCCTGAGCCGACACCGGCGATGCCCGCCGCCCCGCCGATGGACTTCTAGTCTCCGGCAAACATTTTCGGGGAAAGCGAACCGGGGCGGCTGCAACAACCGCCCCGGTTCATTCTTGTTGTCGCGGCGTTTTACCTCTGCCCCGGATGGGAGTAATATTGCCGTGCCGTTTATATTCCGCTCCGGGTCGGGCGTTTGCAGCGTCTGCCTGGGTTGCTCCAACCGAGGCCATATCTGAATAGATCCTTTGCCCGCCGCCTGTTGGCCTGGCATCCGCCGACTCCTTTCTTTTATGGATGGCTGGTGCTCGGCATGGCCTGCCTTTCCTCGGCCACCGGGGCCAGCGTGTCCCAGGTGGTGATGGGGGCCATCCAGGTGTACATCGTGGACGACACCGGGTGGGACATCGGCACGCTGTCCATCGCGGTGACCGCCGGCACCTGGCTTTCGGGGATTTTGGCTCCATTCGCCGGCGCGCTGGCGGACCGATACGGTCCCAGGGTACTGACCACGGTGGGGCTGGTCGTGGTCGGGTGCGCGCTGCTGGCGATTTCGGCGGTGAACACCAACACTCCGTGGCCGTTCTTCGCGGCCTACATCGTCGCCAGGACGGTGAGCAATCCGTTCCTGATCGGAATTGTCCCCCGGGCGGCGACGGTCAACTTCTTCCGGAGGCGGCGGGGCGTCACCCTCGCCATCAACGGCATGGCGCGTCCTGTGGGCGGCGCGATCAACATCCAGATCATTTCACTGATCGCGGCCACGCACAGTTGGCGCGCCTCCTACGGATACGTCGGGTTGTTCATGCTGGTGCTGACCGTGCCGGTATTTCTCATCATGCGCCGGACACCGGAAGAGATCGGCATGCTTCCGGACGGAGATCGGCCCGTCCCCGGATCTGATCCGGCAGCCCAATCTGTCGGCGGAAGGCGGGCGGGCCGGCGGACGCCGGCGGGGACGCCGGAGTTCAATTGGACCGCCAGAGAGGCAATGAAAACCCGCGCATACTGGTGCATCGCCGGCACTGCGGTGCTGGCCATCATAGCGTCGGCGGGATTGGGTTACATCCTCGTGCCTTTTCTCGTCAGCGAGACGGGGCCCGGTCTGACGAATCAGCAGGCCGTGGGTGTTGGCGCCCTGGGCGCCGTTCTGGCCATGACCACCCTGGTCTGGGGGTTCATGGCGGACAGGTTCGGACCGCGACCGTGCATGGTGGCGACCATTTCCGGGGCGGTGCTTTCCGGCGTGTTCCTGGCCACCGGCGTGCACTCGGTGTGGACAGCCTACCTGTTTGCCGTGTTGTGGGGGTTCTTTTCCAACACCGTGGGAACGCTGGAGCACATGCTGCTGGCGCAGTATTTCGGGCGTGGGTCCTTCGGGGCGATACTGGGCTCACTGGGGCCGCTGCAAACCGGGGCGTTAGGCGCGGCCCCAGTGTTCGGCAGTTACCTGCTGACGTTCACGCACAGTTACAGCGTGGTGTTCATCGTGTTGATGGCGATGTACGCTGGGGCCGGTATGCTGATTCTGTTGGCCAAGGCGCCGCGGCTGCCACCCCGGGCAACTGAAGGGCAAGCCGATGCCAGCGTTGCCGCGGCGACGGTATAATCCCAGCGAACAAACTTACGGAGGCATACTTATGGCCAACAGCGAGTACATGAACCCCAGTGGAATCGCGGACCCCTCGGCGTCGGGCTTCACCGCAGTGGTGAAAGCGGGCAACACTGTTTACATCGCGGGTATGGTCGCCCAGGACGAGAACGGTAACGTGGTCGGCGCAGGTGACACCGAGGCCCAGACGCGGCAGATCTGGCGGAACATCGAGGTGGCGGTCAAGGCTGCCGGCGGGTCACTGGCGGACATCGTCAAGACGACCACTTACGTTACCGGCATCGAGCACGGCGCGGCTGTGCGCGCGGTTCGGAACGAGCTTTTCCCCAGCAACCCGCCCACGAGTACGCTGCTGGTGGTAAGCGAGCTGGCAAATCCGGCCTACGTCGTGGAGATCGAATCGATCGCCGTGGTGGGTTAACCTTCAAAAATGTCGCCCCCTCCCGATCGTTTGGGAGGGGGCGAATTGGTTCGACTCGTCATGGTATTCTTGAGGCGTCGGCACCGGGCCACGCTGGCGGCGATATTTGATCAACCCACTCGGGCGAACATCCGTTGGGCTGGCATAGAGTCGCTGCTGTTAGCTTGTGGGGCCGTCATCCGGGTCAGGTGTGCCAGGTTTCGAGATCGGAGCGGCGTTTCTGGAGAACGAGCCACATCCGATGCCAAACGTAGCGCCGCTCCGGCTCTTCGAGGCTGCGGTCGATCAGGTTGCGCACGGCCAACACGGCCTGGCCGGCGAAAAAGCCCCACTGGCCGGGTTCGTCGCGTAGCCATCCATCAACGCGTTCCGGATGGGCGTCCGCCACCGCTTCCAGGAGTTGATCCAGGGCGGCGTCGGCGCTGCCTGAATCGGTGGCCATGGGATCAGCCTCCGCCCACGGGACGCACTATCTCCAGCGCATCACCCGGGTTCAATCGCACCTTTTCGAAGTCCTCTTTGCGAATCACCTGGCCGTTGTAGCCCACGGCGATGAACCGCATGTTGACGTCGATGGTGGCCAGATAGGACTGAAGGTTCAGGCCCTCGTCGATTTCACGAAGTTTGCCGTTGACTTGAAGGGTGATCATACCGGCGCTCACCTCCGGCTCGTAGTATAGCGGCTGCCGGGAGTACGGTTTTCGTCCATGCTGGCGATCGCGTCGCGCATGGCTGACTTGATTTCAGAGGCCGCCCTTTCGGGGTCCGGGCTGGCGAGGATGGCGGTGATGACCGCTGCGCCGTCGGCGCCGGCCTGCATCACCTGGGAGACGTTGTCGGCGGTGATCCCACCGATAGCCAGCAGCGGGGCGCCAACACCTGCGGCGCGGATGCGCTCGAGCAGACCGGGCCCGGACGGCTCTTCGCCCGGATGGGACCGGGTGGCGAACATGGTGCCGACCAGCAGGAAGTCGGCGCCGGAAGCCTGGGCCTCCGACGCGCCCTCCACCGAATGCACGGAGCGGCCGATGATGGATCCCTCGGGCAGAATCGGGCGCACGGAGGCGGTGGGCATGGCCGCCTCGCCCAGCTGGACGCCGTCGGCTCCGCAGGCAGCGGCCACGTCGGCCCTCTCGTTCACCAGGAGAATGGTTGACCCGCGGGTCACATCCCGCAACGCCGCGGCAAGTTCCAGCAGTGTGCCACCGGATTCCTCCTTGTCGCGGAGTTGGACGATATCAACGCCGCCGGTGATAGCGGCCGCAACCCTACTCGGCAGCTCGTCCGGCGGACAGACGCGCCGGTCGGTGACCAGGCAAAGGGCGGGATTTTGCAGGGCCACGCCCATCAGTATTCGCTCAGGCGGCGGCCACGGGTTCCGGTACGTCGGTGGGCGGGCTGCTGGCGATGGCCTCGGTGCGCATCGGAATGCGGCCGGCCAAGTAGGCCTGCCGTCCGGCTTCCACGCCTTTGCGGAAAGCGTCGGCCATCATGGCCGGATTCTCAGCCTGGGCGATGGCGGTATTGACCAACACGGCGGAGGCGCCCATTTCCAGCGCCTTCGACGCGTCGGACGGGACCGCGAGGCCGGCGTCCACGACGACCGGGACCGTGGCGTTCTCCAGGATGATGCGGACTTCCTCCACGGTGTGGATGCCCTGGCCGGAGCC
Organism: Dehalococcoidia bacterium; assembly: GCA_965207585.1. GTDB lineage: Bacteria > Chloroflexota > Dehalococcoidia > Lucifugimonadales > UBA3495 > Bin87. Next base: position 2,840,857 of record CBDBMT010000003.1, read on the forward strand.
GATGGCGGAGCCGAGGGGCATGACGGTGACGCAACCAACCTCCTCCAGGTTCTTGGCCAGGACCGGGTCGGCGTGGATGTAGGGCAGCACCTTGAAGCCTTCATCTACCAGTTGGCGGGCGGCCTCGAGGGTGCCGTTGGGGTCGGGGAACAGGTACTTGGCGTCCGGGATGACCTCAAGCTTGACGAAGTCGGTTTGAGCGACCTCACGGCCGAGACGCGCCACGAACAACGCCTCTTCGACAGTGCGGCAGCCGGCGGTGTTGGGAAGGATCCGGTACTTGTCCAGGTTGATGTGCTCGAGGATGTTTTGCTCCGGGTTGTCCAGGTCCAGGCGGCGAATGGCCACGGTGACCATCTCGGTGCCGGAAGCCTCGAGGGAATCGATCATTTCCTGCATGCTGCGATGCCGGCCGGTGCCGACGATCAGCCGGGAAGAAAACGACACGCCACCAATAACCAGTTCGTCGGCCATCGCTATCACTCTCCTGTGTGGCGCCGGAAACGGGAGGATTGTTGCCGGCATTTGCCCGAAACGCGAAACCGCCAGGCGGTTACCCGGCGGCTGAATGTGGAAATCTACCTACTGTTCCTCCGCCGGCATTACCCGGGTCAGGTACAGACGGTCGGCGACGAAGTAGGCCGCCCTCTCAGCCTGGTTTACCCAAGCTCCCGCCAGAATCACGTGAGGCGTTCAGTTGTGCGTCGAATCTAGCACTACGGGACGGGCAAGTCAAACTAAAACGCTCGGAACACAATTGCAGGAGGCCGATCATAACTTGCCGCCGAAGCCAAGCCGCGAACGTCTCGTCGCGACGAGAGTTTCGTTGGTCGGATCCGCGGCGAACATCAAAATCTGCAAGGCAGTTGCACCGATTAGGCAATTGTCGTCACCGTCAGGGCCGAAGGCGACCGGGCAGATGTCTTCACGGTCGCCGATTGCGATGACGGCCCGACCACGCCCGTAGGTCACTTCACTCCCGTTCGCCAAGACGTAGTCGACCTGCGAATGCGGATGTAGATGCAACCGCTCCAACAAGGAGGTTGGAAACATGGAATCGGCCGCGCCCGTATCGACCAACGCCTCTACTTCAACCTCGTCACCACCCATAGGGTTGCCAACGCTGACCATTACCGAAAACGTGCCCATAATCTATCGGACCTCTATACTTCGTACTCGATCACGTCGTCCGGGATGATCAGGCGTGCGCCGGTAACCGACTGCACGTCTTCGGCCGTCCAACCGGGGGCAGCTTCTCTGAGGATCAGGCCGTCGGCGGTGGGCTCCATCACTGCCACATCGGTCACTACGAGGGAAACACAGCCACGGCCGGTGAGAGGGAAGTCGCACTCTTCGACCACCTTGGGGTTGCCGGTGCGGTCGTTGTGCTCCATGGCTACGATGACTTTGTCGGCCCCGGCGGCCAGGTCCATGGCGCCGCCGATGTTGCCGACTCCGCGCTCGGGCAGCATCCAGTTGGCCAGGTCACCGGTGGCGGAAACCTGGTGGGCGCCGAGCACGGTGACGTCCACGTGGCCACCGCGGATCATGGCGAAAGCGTCGACGGAGGAGAAATAGGCCATACCGGGGACAGCCTGGAGGAACTGGCCGCCGGCGTTGATCAGGTCGATGTCCTCGTTCCCCTCGTCGGCCAGAGGGCCGCAGTTCAGGACGCCGCTCTCGCTGTGGTAAAAGACCACGCTCTCGTCGTCCACGAACATGGAGACCAGCGTGGGGATGCCGATGCCGAGGTTGACACAGGAGCCGGCGGGCAGTTCTTTCGCCACCCGCATGGCGATGATGGCCCGGTCCAGTCGTTCTTTATCTGCGGCCATGGCGGGGTCTCCGATCATTCGTATCCGGTGAAGCCGTCGGGTCGGCGAACGATGCGCTGGACGAATATGCCCGGCGTGACCACAGCTTCCGGTTCCAGTTCGCCGGGTTGCACGATCTCGTCGACTTCGACGACGGTGACCCGCGCGGCCGGCGCCATCACCGCGTTGAAGTTGCGTGACGTTCCACGGTACACGAGGTTGCCGCGGGTGTCGGCTTTGTGGGCGCGGATCAGGGCGAAGTCTGCGCGGAGGGCGTGTTCCAGGATGTACTCACGTCCGTCGATGACCCGGCTTTCCTTGCCCTCGGCGATTAGCGTGCCGGCGCCGGTCGGCGTGTAAAACGCCTCGATGCCGGCGCCGCCGGCGCGGAGACGTTCGGCCAGAGTGCCCTGGGGAACCAGTTCCAACTCGCACTCGCCCCGGCGGTAGGCCAGCTCGAATTCTGATGGGCGGGTCGGAGACGGAGAGACGGGGAACGAAGCGATGGCCTTGGCGACCTGACCGTTTTCGACGAGCACGCTGTGGTCGATGGCGGTATGGCCCGGTGGTGTTCCGAAGCTGACGACACGGGCGATGCCGGCGGTGTTGCTGACGATGGTCAGTTCCCGGCTGCCGCGATCCCGGAGCGAGACGAGGAGGTAGTGTGCCATGCCGCCCGGACCGCCGAAGCCGTCGATGAAAACTGTGGCCCCGTCAGGAAGGTCTGCGATAGCGGAAGGGCCGTCGTCATAGACTTTGCTGGGCGGCTTGCCGGGCGGGACGGTGAAGTTCATTTCTCGCATGGTGGGCGCGATGGTTACGTTGGTTCCGGTGATGGCCCGCACGTCTTCCGCCGACCATCCGGGGGCGATTTCCGTGAGAATCAACCCGTCATCAGCAACTCGGAAGACTGCGGCATCGGTGATGATGGTATCCACGCACCGGACGCCGTCGGGCGGCAAGGACAACGTCGATACGACATTGGGAGTTCCATCCTCCCCGTTGTGAGACAGGATCGTGACGACACGGCGAGCGCCCGTTAAGTCGATAAGGCCGGCGTGCCCTTGCGGTCCAGGATAGTCTGTAGCGTGGTAACTGGCGAAACTGCCGTTGGAGTCGATTTGCGCGGCGGTGAGGATTGATAGATCTACATGGCCCCCACGGAGGACTGCGCCGGCGTCAGCAGCGTTGATGGGCAGGTCCGAAAGGGTCCCGCCCGCCCGCAAGAACCACACGCCCTTTTCTTCAGGAACAAGATCGGCCGCGGCGAGCGCCCACGCTCCGCTGACGGCGACCACCGATCCCGGGACAATCTCGGCGGCGGCCCGACGGGCCACGCTCTGGGCATCCAGTTTTTCCAGCGTCATGGCGGACTATCCAACGGGCGCTGAGCCGGCTCGGACGATGCGGTTGACAAAGATGCCCGGCGTGACCACCCGTTCCGGGTCTATACCGCCCGTCTCGACGACCTGGTCAACCTCGGCTATGGCGACGCGGGCGGCGGAAACGATGGCGGAGTTCCATCCGCGCTGGGCGCCAGCGTACACCAGGTTGCCTACGCCGTCGGTGCGGGATGCCCGGATCAACGCGAAATCCCCGCGGAGGGGAGGTTCATACACGCATTCGACCCCGTTTACTATGCGAGTTTCCTTCCCCTCGGCGAAGCGGGTGCCGATACCCACCGGGAGAAAAAGGCCACCGATGCCAGCGCCGGCTGAGCGCATACGTTCCGCCAGCGTTCCCCACGGAACCACTTCGACGGTCAAGTCGCCGGAGCGCCAAAGATCCTGGACAATGTCGTCCTTGCCCGGGCCGAATGGCGCGGGTGAAACTATCCTGGATACGCAGCCGGCAGCCACCAGGCGGTGAAAAGCCTCGGCCCCGTAGTAGGTTGAGTCGCAGACGCAGGTGAGATCCCGGACGTTCCGGTCCGCCAGCGCGGATAGCAGCCCAACCGGAGCGTTATCGCCGGCAACGCCGCCGAGCAGTACAGTTGCGCCGTCCGGTATATCCGCAACGGCCGCCTGAGCGCTGTCGTATAATTTGCTGGGTGCCATGATCGGGTTCCGCGGGCGGTCGCCATTTTAGCCCATTCTCCCGGCCTGATAAAGCAACGCAGTTCGCCGCGATTAACCAGGATTCCAGCTGAACCAATGCGCTACCACACTATCACGTGCGAAAGGACCAAGTTCCAGGCCACGCTGACTTTGCCGCCCGCCGACTCCGGCACGACCATCGGCGAAACGGCGGCCGAGGAACTGGCGGACTGTTGCCGCCAGCTGAGCCTGGACGATGAGCTGAGGGTGGTGACGATTACCGGGTGCGGCGATACGTTCGCGACGGGTCGCGAAAAATTGCCCGACGATTTGCTGGAGGCGGACCTGCCGGAACGCATGGCATGGTTCAATAGAATGGGAGTTGCAAGCGCAGTGGCCGGGTTGCCCATGCCGATTCTGGCGATCCTGAACGGCGACGCCATCGCCCACGGCCTGGAGGTCGCGTTAGCCGCCGACCTGCGAATTGCAGCGGACACCGCACGCTTGGCGGCCGGCTCCCCCGCTCAGGACGGGTTCCCGTTTGACGGGATGACGCAACGGCTGCCCCGCCTGATCGGGCCGGCGCTGGCGCGGGACATGCTGCTGACGGGCCGGGTGCTGTCGGCCGCCGAGTCGCTGGATTGCGGGCTGGTGAACCGGGTGGCATCGCGTGATGCATTGGAGGAAACTGCGGCCGAAATCGTGGGGCAAATCACAGCCGCCGCGCCCATCGCGGCGCGATACGCCAAGGAAGCGGTGACGGCCGCCGGCGATTTGCCGTTGGCCCCGGGGTTGCGGCTGGAGGCCGACCTGAGCATCATCCTGCAAAGCACCGATGACCGCGCGGAGGGTCTGCGATCCTTTGCCGAAAAGCGGGCGCCGCGCTTTACCGGACACTGAGAGACCGTGAGGACATGACCGTAAGACTGGATATACACACCCACGTGGGCGAGATGTTCGGGTTCCAGGAGCCCACGCCGGAGATCGCGGAAACCGTGATCGCCCGGATCAAGGAGGCAGGGCTGGACGGCATTGCAGTCACCGATCACTGGCGGCGGGACTGGGGTATGGCGCTGCATCGGGTGGCTGAGCAGCATTTCCCCAACGAAGTGATAATCATTCCCGGCCAGGAAATCGACGTGCGTCCGGCGATCAGTCCATTCGACGAATATCATTGCACTGAGCTGTACCTGCCGGGCGGGCGGTTGTTCCGCACCTACTGTCACCCGGGGTACTACACGCCCAACATCGTGATCGAAGAAGGGGTTCACGGGATTGAGGTGGCCAATCACCACCACGACTGGCACATTCGCCGTCCGGCTGCGGAACGGGTGGCCGAGGAGCATGGTCTGCTGACGTTTTCGGTGAGCGACGCCAATGTGCTGTCGGAAATCGGAGCCGGCAGCACCGAGGTCGACCTTGACGAAATGATGCGGCGGGCGATTCCGCTGGACTGATGGCGTAACAAGATGAGTGAGGCGTTTCGCACGATAATCTTCGAAAAGGTGGGCAGTGTCGCCCACCTGGCGCTGAACCGCCCGGACTTATTGAACGCCTACTCGGTGGCGATGCGTGATGACTTTGCCGAAGCGCTGCACCTGGTGGCCGAGGACGACGAAATCGGCGCGCTGCTGATTACCGGCAAAGGTCGGGCCTTCTGCGCCGGCGCCGACCTGAGCGAGTTCGGCACCGCCCCGTCGCAGGTGATCGCGCGCAACGCTCGGTGGCAGCGGGACGTGTGGGGTCAATTACTCAGTCTGGACAAGCCGATAGTCGCAGCAGCGCACGGCTACTGCATCGGATCGGGGGTGGAAATCCTGCTGCTGGGCGATCTGCGCATCGCGGCGTCGGATACGGTGTTCGCCATGCCCGAGGTGCAACTGGGCATGATCCCGGCCGCCGGAGGAAGCCAGACGCTGCCGGCCAACGTGGGTCCATCCGTGGCTCTGGACCTGCTGTACACCGGGCGGCGATTTGGAGCGGCAGAGGCTTTGGCCTGCGGAGTGATCAGTCGAGTTGTGGAGCCCGACGAGTTGGAGACGACAGCGTGGCAAACTGTGCAGGAACTGTCTGACCTGCCGGCGGGTTTCGCGGCGGCGTTGAACTCGGCGTGGGGTTTGGGAAATGACCTGCCGCTCGACGCCGGGCTGGCTTTGGAACAACGATTGGCTGCGGCTGTCGCGGAGTAAACAAGTAGAGTAGATTTCCGCATGGAGAAAGGATGAACACGACCGAATTTCTCATGATCGCGTCGGCGATCGTTCCGGAGCGGACGGCCATCGTCTATGGCGATGACCATATCAGTTTCGAGATGCTGCAGGAGCGGGTCAACCGTCTGGCCAACGCGATGTCCGAGCTGGGGATAAGCCAGGGCGACCGGGTCGCCGCGATGCAGACCAACTGCCATCACTTGATCGAGCTCTACTTTGCCGCCGCTCAGTTGGACGCTATCTACGTGCCCATCAATTTCCGCGCCAAAGAGGACGAGCTGGCAATCATGCTGGGCATCGCACAGCCCGATTTGCTGTTCCTGGGCGAACGCTACCTGTCGCTGGTCCCGACAGACGGCTCGCTGCCCGCGGATCGCATAGTGATGCTGGATGCGCCGGCGACCAACGGCGGGTACGCCTACGACGACCTGCTGGCCAACGCTGCCCCTGACCAACTCCACTTCCCGGAGGACGACGAGGACGCTACCACGGTCATCATGTTCACTTCGGGGACCACCAGCGTGCCCAAGGGCGCTCAGCTGACCCACGACAGTTTCGCAACGTTCCTGCTCACCAACGTTGAACCGGCGGACCCGGACGTGGAGGAAACCAACCTGCTCACCGTGCCGATGTACCACGTGGCGGGCCTCCAGGCGGCCCTGGCGGCGGTGTTCGGAGGCCGGACGCTGGTGGTGATGCCGCAGTTCGATGCCGAAGGTTGGATGAGTTTGGTGGCAGAGCATCGGGCAGATCGCGCGATGCTGGTGCCGACCATGCTGAAGATGGTGATGGATCATCCTGGCTTCGAGAGCTTCGACTTGTCGTCGCTCAGCGTGATCACTTACGGGGCCGCGCCCATGCCCTTGCCGGTGATCCGACAAGCCCTGGACAAGTTTCCGGGCACTCGATTCATCAACGCCTTCGGCCAGACCGAGACCGCTTCCACCATCACCATGCTGCCGCCGGATGACCACGACCTGACCGGGACGGATGAGGAGGTGGAAACGAAGCTGCGCCGACTCACGTCCATTGGGAAGCCTCTGGACGACGTGGAGGTGATGATCGTTACGGAAGACGGCGATCCGGTCGAAGGAGGCGAAGTCGGCGAGATTGTGGCGCGCGGCCCCCGAATGATGACCGGCTACTGGGGTCAGGAGGATGCCACGCGAGACACGCTGAAGGGCGGTTGGCTCTACACCGGCGACCTGGCGTGGCAGGACGAGGACGGTTACATCTACCTGGCCGGGCGGGCGCGGGACTTCATCAAGCGCGGCGGGGAGATGATATCGCCCGAAGAAGTGGAGATGATCCTGGCTGATCATCCCGGAGTCGCCGAGTCGGCGGTCATCGGCGTGCCCGACCTGGATTGGGGCGAAGAAGTCAAGGCCGTGGTGGTGGCGTCGGACCAGGCGGTCACCGAGCAGGACCTGATCGATTTCTGCCGGGATCGACTCGCCGGGTTCAAGCGACCGCGGTCGGTGGTGTTCGTGGACGAACTGCCGCGCAACGTGATGGGAAAGGTGCTGAAACGGGATCTGCGAGCGGAATTCGGTCAACCGATCTCGTAAATGCGAAACAAAACGGCCAGACACCGGAGGGAAACGGCATGGATATAGCGGTGATGGGCGCCGGCGGCGTGGGAGGATACTTTGGCGGCCTGTTGGCGCGGGCGGGTCACAACGTGACCTTCATCGCCCGTGGCCCGCATCTGGAGGCGATCCGGCGCGACGGCCTCCGCGTGGAAAGCGGCAACGACGGCATTTTCACGGTTCCCGGCAACACGACTGATGATCCGACCTCGGTCGGTCCGCAGGAACTGGTGCTGTTCGCGGTGAAGATGTACGACAACGACGACGCGATACGCGCCATCGGCCCGTTGGTCGGGCCGGACACGATTGTGCTGACATTGCAGAACGGCATCGACAACGGCGAGCGGTTGGTGGAAGTGTACGGCGCGGAGCGGGTGATGATTGGTTCGGCGTACCTGGAAGGGCGAATCAGCGAACCCGGCGTGGTGACGCAGGGCGGGCCCGGCGCAGCGTCTTTCGGCGAGCGGACCACCGGGATCACCGAGCGTGGTGAGCGGCTTTACCGGGTGTTCAAGGACGCCGGCTGGCGAGTCGACCTGTTGGAAAACATGACCGGGATGCTGTGGAAGAAATTTGCGTATTTGTCAGGATCGGCTGGGGTCTGCGCGGCCAGCGGTTGCGCCTATGGCGAGCTGAGGACCGTGCCGGAAACCAGGTCTGCCATCCAGTCGGCCATCGCCGAAGCGCTGGCGGTGGGCGAAGCGTCGGGCGCGCCCCTGGAGCCGGACTCGCTGGAGTGGTCGATGAACGCGCTGGACAACTTCCCGGCAACCGGCATGGCGTCGCTGGCGAAAGACTTCGCTGAGGGCCGGCCGGTGGAGCTGGAGGGACTGACCGGCACGGTGATTCGGATGGGCCGGGACTTGGGCGTAGCGACGCCGGTGAACGATGCGCTCTACGCGGTGCTGAAGCCCCGTGCCAACCGGATCGAGGCAGAGCTAGGCCGAGATTGACACAATCCGCATGCCCGTTGCAACTTGCGCTCGCTGCAACAGGGCTTGGATCGGAAAACGCCGGTGGGAAACCGGCGTTTTGTTTTGTGAACTGGTTCAGAGACGCCATTACGAAATACGTACTCTCGTGATTATTTTCACAGAGATAAATGTGCAAAAGTGTGTATTGACACCGATTCCGCTCATTGCTAGGCTTGCGTCCATTCAAGTCCGAAAGCCGAGCAGAAAAACGACATTCGTTGCTACAGGGGGTAGGTATGCTGAACCGTGCATTGAATCGTCTCACCGGCCGGATACTCGTTGCGATGGCGATGATCATCGCACTTACCGCGCTGGTCGCCTGCGGGTCTACCGCGCCAAGCGAAAGCACCGCCCCGGCAGGGGATACCGCCCCGGTGGCGCAGCCGGCTGCGAGCACGTCCGGAGACAACCCGGCGCCGACCGCAGTACCGGCACAGTCCAGCGGAGCGCCCCAGACTTCAGACCGGGGGAAATACGGCGGCATAGTTGCAATGCAGGACTACGCCTTCCCGAACCTGATCTTCCATCCCCACGAGTTCACCAACCAGGTCAAGAACATCTCTGGCATCTACAACGGGTTGCTCGAATACGATTCAGAAACGGACGACCCGTATGACATCGTGGGAGACTTGGCGGAGAGTTGGGAATTGCAGCCGGACGGTGTCACCTTCGTGTTCCATCTTCACGAAAACGCGATGTGGCATGACGGCACCCCGGTTACGGCCGAGGATGTCGTGTACAGCATGGACAGCCTGGTGGACACGGAGGCGAACCGGCCGCAAACGCTCATTATCGCGCCCTACTATTCTGCGGGCAACGCGCGGGCCATCGACGAACACACGGCGGAAATTGTGACCAACAATCCGGCTCCTGATTTCGTCTCGATGATAGCCACCGACGCCTTCAAAATGATGTCCAAGGCATGGGGCGAATCCGGCGTTGACACCTCCAAATGGGAAAACGGCATGGGGTCGGGGCCATTCAAGCCTACGAAGCTGGCCAAAGACGTCTCAATCGAGCTGGAGCGCAACGAGAATTATTGGAAAGAGGGCTTGCCCTACACTGACGGCAGCATCCACTACTACATCGCCGATAAGGGCACAGCCATCGGTTCCTACCGGACCGGACAGGTCCTGATGGCGACGTGGCCGGTGACCAATCTGAGCAACACTGAGATTCTGGAGCTGCAAGAGTCTGAAGCCGACACGGTGGATGTTTATCTGATCCCGAATACCAGCCTGCTGGGGACGTTGATAAACACGACCATTGAACCGTTCAACGACGTCAGGGTCAGGCGGGCGATGCACCTGGCGGTGGACCGGACGGAGTTCCGGGAGATCTTCGGCGGCGGCATAGCGCCCATGGGAACCCCGTTCCCGCCGGAAACCTGGTTCGGCCGCACCGAAGAAGTGGCCAGCCAAATGCCCGGGTTCCGCGTGGGACCCGATGGAGGGAAGCATCCTGGGGACATCGAGGAGGCCCAGCGGCTGCTGGCCGAAGCCGGCGTGCCCGAGGGATTCGAGGTCAACATCATGGCCCGGACGGCGGTGGAATACGTCGACCTGGCCCAGTTGCTCGCCGACCAATATCGCCGTTATCTCGGTTGGGAGGCCACCGTGCAGCCCATCGACAGCGCGACCGGGATAACGCGATACAAGGAGCAGGACTACCAGATTGCCGCGCAGGGCACGGCGCTGTTGGTGGGTGAGCCCGATCCAATCATCGGAAAGATCTTCATGCCCGGCGGTCTCTGGATCCAGTGGTCCGGCTGGGAAGCGCCGCAACAGTTCAAGGACTGGTTCGCTGCTCAGAGCCAGGAACTGGACCGCACCAAGCGGGCCGAAATCCTGCGGGAAATGGAAGACTACATCCTGACGGAAGACCCGGGTCCCCTGCTGGTGTACTACTGGAGCTTCCGTGACCAGGTTGTGAACAAGCAAATCCAGAACTTCCATATGCCGGCCAGTCTTTGGACGCAGCTCAAGCACGACCGCATCTGGTGCGACCCGGCGTGCTGAAACCTGCTGGTCCTGACGTTCCTCCCAAGCGCTAATTGAAACCATGCACCAGTCGCCTCGCAGCACCGCCGACAATTGAGGAGCCGCAATGAACACCTACGTCATAAAGCGATTCATGCTGTTCATACCGACGCTCCTTCTGGTTACGCTGATGGTGTTCGCCCTGATGCGGTTGGTGCCCGGAGACCCGGCCGAGCTCCTGTTGATGGGATTCGAGGGGGATGGCCAGTTCTCCGAGAAGCAGTTGGCAGACCTGCGCGCCAAGCTGGGCACGGACCGTCCGCTGGCTATCCAGTACTTGGACTGGATCTGGGGAATGGTGCGCGGCGATTTCGGAACGTCGATGTATTTCGATACGCCGATATCCGAGGATCTGGCCGCCAAGCTCCCAATAACACTGGAGCTATCGGCCTTAGCGTTGTTGTTAGCGTTCGTGGTGGCGATCCCGTTGGGTGTGCTTTCTGCAGTTCGGCAGGACACGATCGCGGACTACGCGTCACGGATCATCGCCATCGCCGGCGTGGCCATGCCGACGTTCTGGATCGGCATACTGGTGGTGTATTTCCTGGTAACGTGGTTTGACTGGTTACCGCCCCTGGGGTACGCCAACCTGTGGAGTGATCCGTGGACGAACCTGCAGCAGATGTTCTTCCCGGCAGTGGCGTTGGGGTTCTACAACATGGCGCTGGTCGCCCGCGTAACCCGGTCGTCGATGCTGGAGGTGTTCCGCGAGGACTACATCCGGACGGCGCGGTCCAAAGGCTTACGTGAGGGGGCGGTGATCATCCGGCACGCGCTGAAGAATGCCTTCCTGCCGATCCTGACCATATCGGGCTGGCAAGTAGGCCGGCTGATAGCGGGAACGGTGGTCATCGAGACGATCTTCCTGGTGCCTGGAATGGGCCGTCTCCTGGTGGACAGCATCCTGCACCGGGATTACACGATGATCCAGAGCATCGTGATGGTGATAGCGTTCATGGTGCTGGCCCTGAACCTGGTCGTAGACCTGCTTTACGCTTGGCTGGATCCGCGCATCCGATACGAGTAGCCGGACACCGTTCCGCCAACGAGATCGCAAACCCCCGGAAGGGAGAGGGAAATGGCCCAGCAAACAACCGGAGTTCTCGCCCCGACCGAACCGGCCGGCGCCGGGATGCGGCCCAAGCGGACCGTCTGGGAAAACATAGTTAATTTCGCGCAACGCAAACCGCTGGGCGCTTTTGGCGCGGTGGTCGTGATCCTGCTGGTGGTCATAGCTATATTTGCCCCGATCGTGGCCTCGGACGACCCCAGGGAAACCAATGCCGCTTACCGGTTCAATCCCCCGAATGCGGACACGTGGCTGGGCGGGGACCAGATCGGGCGCGATGTATACAGCCGGCTGGTCTACGGCACGCGGATCTCGCTGGTCGTGGGCCTGCTCAGCGTGTTTTTCGGGGTGACCATCGGCGCTTTCATCGGCATCGTGAGCGGCTACTTCGGAGGCATCACCGACCTGGTGGTCCAGCGAGTCATGGACGCAATGATGTCGTTCCCGGCGCTGATCCTGGCGTTGGCGATCATGGCGATTCTGGGCGCTTCGGTGACCAACGTGGTCATCGCACTCAGCGCGGTGTTCATACCGGGCGCCGCGCGTACCATCCGGTCGCAGGCGTTGAGCATCAAGGAAGTGGACTACGTGCTAGCGGCGCGGGCAGTTGGAGCCGGAGACTGGCGCATCATTCTGCGACACATGGCGCCCAACTGCGCGGCCACGTTCATCGTGCTGGCCAGCATCTCCCTGGGCTGGGCCATCGTAGTGGAAGCATCGCTGAGCTTCCTGGGGGTGGGGATTCCGCCCGACGTGCCGTCGTGGGGCGGGATGCTGAACGGCGTGGCGCAGAACTCACTGGACGTGGCTCCGTGGCTGGGAGTGTTCCCGGGCCTGGCAATCGCCATCACCGTGTTCGCGGTCAATCTGTTGGGCGACGCGCTGCGAGACGTGCTGGACCCGAGGATGCGCGGGGCGAACTAAACCACATCGTCGGCGCCGCGATGCGAAAAAGTGGGGAGGGTTCACAACCCTCCCCGTTTTACATGCGGGTACGTCTACGATTCCGGGTAGGTGAGCTTCATCAGGACGTGGCGACGGTTTTTGGTGTAGGGGCGCACCTGTTCAGGCCAGCGTCCCGCGTCGACGGCTTCGGCCCACTCCGGGCTGGTGAGTACTTCCGGGCTTTCGATCTGGTAGACCGCGTGGTGCTTTGGCGTGCCGGGAATCTCAATCTCCTGGATCTGGCCTCCCATGGCCATGAGGAGGCGTTGGGTCTCGTAGCGGGTGACGCCCACGACCCCGGGAGTTTGGTTGAGTAGGGGGCAGTGCTCGGTGTTGTAGACCTCGTTGAACAGGGCCTCGCGGTCGGGGTCGATGTCCATGCTGGCGATGAACAGGTACTTCGAGTGCAGGTCGGCCATGATGGCACCTCCGGCGGGTTCAGTGTGAGTGGTGCAGCATCTGCGCGGCGATGGCCCAGTCGGAGCGCGCGGCGGCCATGTCGCCCAGATTGGAGTGAGCCTTGCCGCGGGCGACGTAGGCCACGGGGCAGCGATCGTTGAGCCGGATGGCAACGTCGAACGCGGCGATGGCGGCGTGGTTGTCGCCAGCGTCGCGCAGGGCCAGGCCGCGCCAGTAGTGAGTCGAAGGATCATCGGGTTCGTGATCCAAAGACCGGCCCAAATCCTCCGCGGCTTCAACCAGGGAGCACAGCCTGTAGCGGGCGATGCCCCGAGCGCGCCAGGCGTGGGCCAGCGTGTCATCCAGTTCTAGCGCACGAGACGAATCGGACTCCGCGGTTGGCCACTCCGAGCGTTCCAGGCGGATCAGCGCTCGTTGGAGCCAGGCGTCGGCAATTGTGGAATCGAGCGCGATGGCAGCGTTCAACTCAGCCAGGGCCGCTTCGGTACGCCCCAGCATGATCAGGGACCGGCCCCGGAGCAAACGCAGATACGGATCGGCGGGCGCTGCGAGGCAAGCTAGATCGAGCTCGGCCAAGGCGGCGCGCGGATCGCCGTCGGAAAGTCGCTTTTCAGCGCTCCGGACGTGTTCCGCCGTAGATGGGGGGAGGTCCCGGTTGGCGCATTGCATCGGCTTGGAGCCTGAATAAGGTAGGGGGCGACCCGCGAAGGCCGCCCCTTGCTCGCATGACAGTGGATCAGAAAGCGCGGCGGTGCGAGTAGTTGATCTCCGCGTTAGTGATGAACTCGAGGAGAACCGCGTTCCCGTTCTCGTTCTGCTGGCGGGCGCGCTGAAACGCCGGGATGATCTCGTTGGGGTCGGTTACGCGCTCGGCGTAGCCGCCCATGGCTCGGCCCATGTCGGCGTAGTTGCCGCCCAGGTCGCGGGTGCTGTAGAGCTCGTGCGAACGCTGCATGGCGTTGGTTTCCACGGCCATGGTGGAGTTGTTGAGCACAACGGTGGTGATGGGAACGTTGCTGCGCACCGCGGTCTCGAAGTCCAGGCCCACCATGCCAAAGGCGGCGTCGCCCATGAAGTTGACGCACATCTTGTCCGGATCGGCCAGCTTGGCGCCGATCACCAGGCCCAGGCCGGTGCCGAGGCCGTGGGATTTGCCCCAGCCGAGATAGGTGCGCGGGCCGCCGGAGCGGTAGAAGGGAGTGATCTGGTCGCGGGGGCTGCCGGAGTCGTGGGTGATGATGGCCTTGCTGGCGGGGACTGCCTTCTGGAAGTCGGTGATGACGCGATAGGGATTGACCAGCGGGCCGGCGTCGGTGGTCTTGTGCTCCCACTCGGCGAGCCAGGCTTCGCGCACCGAGGCGATCTCGCCGGTGACCTCGGCGTTGTTTTTGCGGCTGTCGCCGACGATCTCGCGGCAGGCCTCGATCATCTGGCGCAGGGCCAGCTTGGCGTCGCCGATGAGAGGGAACTGGACGTCGTAGTCCTTGTTGAGGTCGCGGGGGTCGTTGGTGTTCTGGATCAGCGTCCTGCCGGCGGGCAGGTTCATGGACATGCCGTGCTTGGTGAAGCTGGAGCCGACGCCGAAGATGACGTCGGAGCGGCGCACGAAGTGGTACACCGTGCCGGACATCACGCCGGAACCGCTGCCCAGGGCCAGAGGGTGCTGCTCAGGGAACCCGCTCTTGCCCAGCAGCGTGCTCATCACCGGGATGGACAGGAGCTCGGCCAGCTCGACCAGTTCGTCGGTAGCCTCGGCGTACATCACGCCCTGTCCGGCGTGGATTACCGGGTAAGTGGCGGAGCACAGGGCGCGGGCGGCCGCTTCCACGTCATCTGGGTCGGCCTGGGACGCCGAGCGGCGGACGTTGCCGCCCCAGTAGAAGGCTTCCTCGGACACTTCTTCCAATGCCACGTCGGCGGGGATCTCGACCATCGACGGGCCGGGGCGGCCAGTGTACAGGGCGTTGACGGCGCGGCGCATCACCTGGCTGGTGCTGCCGGAAAGGTTCAGCCGTTCCAGGTGCTTGGTGACGCTGGCGAAGCTCTCTATGGAGTCGAACATGGGGAAGACTTCCTGCCGCTCGCGCGGGTGGCCCAGGGGCAGTAGCAGGATGGGCACCGAGTCGGAGAAGGAAGTCGCCACGCCGGAGTAGGCGTTCTCGGCGCCGGGGCCGTACTGCATGGCGAAAACGCCGGGGGGCCGGCCGTTGGTGATGCGGCTGTAGCCGTCGGCGATGCCGACGCCGACGCGCTCCTGCCGGCAGATGATGGGCCGGATGCCGGCGGCGGCGCAGGCCTCGATCACCGGCGTGGTGGGAAAGCAGGAAAGGTACTGGACGCCCTCCCGCTTGAGAATTTCGGCGATGGCATCGATAGTTTGCACGGTGTTACCTCGTTGGATGTTGACTGGCGGAAATGATCCGCCTCTGCTGTTCGGGGGTTGCGCAGAGTATAACATCGACGTTCCCACCCTCGGTGTCTCGCATTCCTGGCTGCTTCGTCGGTCAGCATTTCCATCCAGCGGCAACGGTGATTGTGCCCCGTTGTGTATGGGGCTAGAATGGCTGTCGAACTCGTTGGGGGGACTGATTTTGAGCAGTGGAGCCCTGGCCGGCGTCAAGGTGATTGATCTGACGCACCATATCGCCGGCCCCTACGCCGCCAAGCTGTTGGCCGATTTCGGGGCCGACGTACTGAAGATCGAGCGGCCCGGCGGCGACCCGGGACGGCGACTGCCGCCGTTCTACCACGACGAGCCGGGCGCCGAGAAAAGCCTTCCGTTTCTCTATCTGAACACCAACAAGCGCAGCATCACGCTGAACCTGAAGTCTGAGACCGGGCGCGCGATCCTGATGGACCTGCTGGCGGACGCGGATGCGCTGGTGGAGAATTTCGCGCCGCGGGTGATGCCGTCCCTGGGTCTGGACGCGGACACTCTGCGCCGGCACAACCCCAGGCTCGTGGTGGCGTCGGTGTCGAACTTCGGGCAGACGGGGCCGTGGCGCGACTATCGGGCGACCGAGATCGTCGAGTACGCGCTGGGCGGGCTCATGTACATCTTCGGCGCGTACGATCGGGAGCCGCTGAAACACGCGCTGCACCAGGCCCAGTTCAAGGCCGGGACCAACCTGGCGTCGGCGACACTGATGGCGCTGTACCACCAGCGTCTCACCGGCCAGGGGCAACTGGTGGACGTGTCGATACAGGAGAGCATCGCGTCCGCCTTGCGGGACGTGACCAACAACTACACCTACACCGGCGCGGTTCGCCGGCGTCAACCCAATCACACGGGCGATCTCACGCGTCTGCGGGCAGTTTCCGACGGGTACGTGCTGCCCAACCCGGGCATGGGCGCGACCCTGGACTGGAAGGTCTTGGTGGACTTCCTGGAAGCGCCGGAACTGGATGACGAGCGGTTCGACAACGCGTCGGCCCGCCTGGAAAACGCCGAGGCGCTGGGAAGTATCCTGGACCAGATCTTCGCCACCAAGGTCAAGCAGGAGATCTTCTACGCGGCCCACCAGAAGCGGTTCATTTACGGAGTCATCGATTCCCCTGAAGAAACGGTGGATAACCCGCAGATACAAGCCAGAGGCTACTACGTGCCTGTGGAACATCCTGATCTTGGCGAGATCACTTTCCCAGGCGCGCCGTTCCTGATGTCGGGCTCGCCGTGGGAAGTACGCGACACGGCTCCCCGGCTCGGAGAGCATACCGGCGAGGTGCTGGGCAATATGGGGTACGGCGCGCAGGAACTGGCCTGGCTGCGGGCTTCGGAGGTGATCTGACATGGCCGGTCCGCTGGAAGGGGTCCGCATCGTGGAGATGGGCCAACTCATCGCGATACCGTCGGCGATGAAGTGGATGGCCGACATGGGCGCACAGGTAATAAGGCTGGAGTCGGTGCAGCGGCTTGAAAGCTACCGCACCGACTCGCTGTACCACAACGACGTGGACGGTGAGTTCTGGAACCGTGGCGCCAATTTCTACGAGCAGAACCGGAACAAGTTGGGACTGACCTTGGACCTGAGCCGAGACAAAGGCCGGCAAGTGCTGCGCGACCTGATCGCCGTCACTGACGTGTTCGCGGAGAACTTCACGCCGAGGGTCATCAAGAATTTCGGGCTGGAGTACGAGGACCTGCGCAAAATCCGTCCGGACATAATCATGGTCTCGTCGACGGGCTACGGGTTCGACGGACCATGGGCGAACTTCGGAGCCACGGGGCCAGCGACGGAAGGGGCGGCAGGGCTGGCTTACATCACCGGGTATCGCGGCGGCGGGCCGGTGATGTCAGAGATCCCGTTCACGGACTACACCGCCGGCGAGCATACCGTGGCTGCCGTGATGCTCGCGCTGATGCACCGGCTGAACACCGGGCAGGGGCAATTCATCGACGTTTCGCAGACGCAAACCTGCTCTGCCACGATCCCGGAGGCGCTGCTGGACTGGACAGTGAACGGTCGTATCCCGGAGCGGATCGGCAACGAAGACCCGGCGATGTCGCCCCACGGCTGCTATCCCTGCGCCGGCGACGACCGCTGGATCGCTATCGCCGTGGACAGCGACGAGTCCTGGCTGGCGCTGTGCCGCGTTATGGGTCGGGCGGACTGGGCGGCGGACGACCGGTACGCGGACGCGCTGGGCAGGATCCGGTATCGCGTGGAACTGGACCAGATGCTGGGCTTCGAGACCCGGGGCCACGACAACCACGAACTCATGGCGCGGTTGCAGGCTGAAGGCATCGCGGCGGGCGCGGTGGTGGACAGCGAAGACCTGATGTTCAACGAGCACCTGAAGGAGCGCAGATTTTACGAAGTGGTAGAGCACCACGAGGCGACGGGGATGCCGCCGCTACCCTACGCCGGACGGCCCTGGAAACTTTCGGACACGCCGGCGGTTCCGCCCCAACCGGCGCCAATCATGGGACAGCACAACCGGGACATATTGGCCGGTCTGCTGGGCAGAACGAACGATGAGATCGCCGCGCTGGAAGAGGCGCAGATCATCGGCTACTCACCGCTGTCGCCTCGGGGAGTGCGTCGCCCCTCGTTGGACGAACAGGTGCGCCAGGGGCGGATGCAGAGGTACGAGACCGGCTACGCCGAGCGGGTGGCGCGGTGGTTTGGCATTGGCGGCGATAGCCTATAATCAAGTTAATCATTCCGCTCGGCTATGCGGATGCGAGGAACGCCATGAATCAAGAAGTGCTCACGTGGACCATGGTTGTAGCCGGGTGGGTGGCCGTGGTTGGCGTCATTCTCGTGGCTTTGGGTCTGGCTCTGTGGGAAGGGCTGTATGCTGTCGTATGGCCGGCAGCAGGGTGGATGATTGTGCTCGGTCTGCTAATTGGCGCCGTCGCCGGGGCCGCGTCAATGCTAGAGCGACGTTATCCATCCAAGTGATCCGCAGATGATCCGGAAGAAATACTTGATGCACATTGTTGGACTGTGTCTTTTATTGCTACTGCTACTGGTCGTGGCGGCAATACCGGCGTTGCATGCGTTGAACATGGCGTCATTCCCGGTCAGCGGTCATTGGGACCGAGTGCTGAGGAACGTTGGCTACAGCATCATAGCTGGCGTGGTGCTGATTCTCCTGGTAGCCATTTATGATGCGCTTCGCGCCGCGATAAGAGAGCGTCTGCAATAGACATGCCCTGCTACTCGCTGTGGTTTTTCATGTACACTATGGCTCCGGCCATTAAGGAAGACGCCAGCTTGGCTGTTATGTCGAACCGCGCTTCCTCGTTTTTAATTCCCAGTATCTCTGCCCATCGGTCAACCCAGAAGGTAGCCGCATCGAAGAGATCCTCCATGACCTGTTCAATATCCCGGTTAGCGGCGTAATCCATCACGTCGGCGATGGCAGCATGTGCATCCGCGAGGGTCATTTCCACTCGTGGGTCGTCTTGGCTGAGTTGACCTTGCTCGGCCTGCAACCGAATACCGAGAGCGACCAAAACTGGGCCTCCTACATACTCTGAGATGGACCGCCCAGACTCCAGAAACTCATCACCACCACTTGCCATACCGCCTCCAAGACAGACTGCGTGAAATCACTGCCCCGCCAGCGGACGGCGGGGCAGTGGAGTTCCAGAGTAAAGGACTTACCCCTGCCGCGCCTCAAAGGCGGAGATTGCGTCCTCGTGCTGGAGGGTGAGGCCAATGTCGTCGAGGCCGTTGAGCAGGCAGTAGCGACGGAAGTCGTCGACCTCGAAGTCGACGACGATCTCCTCGTCACCGTCCCGAACCTGCTTTGCCTCGAGGTCTACGGTGATCTGGAAGCCGGGGTTGTCCTTGGCTTTGTCCATGATGCGGCGGACATCGGTTTCCGGCAGGATGAGAGGGAGCAGGCCGTTCTTGAAGCAGTTGTTGAAGAAGATGTCGGCGAAGCTGGGGGCGATGATGCACCGGATGCCGAAGTCTTCCAGGGCCCAGGGAGCATGTTCGCGAGAGGAGCCGCAGCCGAAATTCGGACCTGAAACCAGGATCTTGGAACTGCGATAGGGGCCCTGGTTGAGGACGAAATCCGGGTTTTCGGTGCCGTCCTCGTTGTAGCGGTAGCGGTCGAAAAGGTTCGGGCCGAAGCCGGTGCGCTCGATGCTTTTGAGGTACACGGCGGGGATAATCATGTCCGTGTCGACGTTGACGGCGTCCAGGGGAGCGACGACGCCTTCCAGTTGCACAAAGGGTTCCATTTATAATTACCTCTGTTCGGGAAATCACCCTCACCCTAACCCTCTCCCATCACGGGAGAGGGGATGAGTTGACGTTGATTAGAAGTCGCGGACGTCGACGAAGTGTCCGGCGATGGCGGCGGCGGCGGCCATCTCAGGACTGACCAGGTGGGTGCGACCGCCCTTGCCCTGGCGTCCCTCGAAGTTCCGGTTTGACGTGGAGGCGCAGCGCTGGCCGGGATCGAGGATGTCGGGGTTCATGCCCAGGCACATGGAGCAACCGGCCACCCGCCAGTCGAAGCCCGCGTCCTTGAATACCTGATCCAGGCCCTCGGCTTCGGCCTCGGCCTTGACCCGGGCGGAACCGGGGACGACCATGGCGTAGACGTCGGAACTGACCTGGCGGCCGCGGATCACGCTGGCGGCGGCGCGGAGGTCGTCGATGCGCGCGTTGGTGCAGGCGCCCAGGAACACGCGGTCGATGCGGATGTCCTCGATGCGCTGGTTGGGTTCCAGTCCCATGTATTCCAGCGCGCGCTCGGCGGCTTCACGCTCGGCGGTGGTCTCGAAGGACGCAGGATCGGGCACGCGGTCAGTTACCGGAACAACCATGTCAGGCTTGGTACCCCAGGTGACGAAGGGCGCCAGGTCGCTGGCGTTGATTACGATGGTGCGGTCGTAGGCAGCGCCGGAGTCGGTTGCCAGGCTGCGCCATTCCTCGATCTTGGCTTCGAGTTCGGCGCCTTTGGGGGCGTAGGGGCGGGTGCGGACATAGTCGAAGGTGGTGTCGTCCGGGGCGATCATGCCGGCGCGGGCGCCACCTTCGATGCTCATGTTGCACACGGTCATTCGGCCGTCCATGGACAGGCCGCGGATGGCGTCGCCGGTGTACTCGATGACGTGCCCGGTGCCGCCGTTGACGCCCATGTAGCCGATAATGCCCAGGATCACGTCCTTGGCGGAAACGCCGTTGGGCAGCTCGCCATCGACGCGGACCTCCATCGTGCGGGGCTTGAACTGGCGCAGGGTCTGGGTGGCGAGGACATGCTCGACCTCGGAGGTGCCGATGCCGACGGCGAAGCAGCCCAGCGCGCCGTGGGTGGAGGTGTGGCTGTCGCCGCAGACGACGGTCTTGCCGGGGAGGGTGTAGCCGAGGTCGGGTCCGATCACGTGGACGATGCCCTGGTTCTCGCTGAATCGGTCGTAATAAAAGGGCAGTCCGAACTCGGCCGCGTTACGATCCAATGCGTCCAACTGCGCCTTGGAAATCTGGTCTTCGATGGGTCGGGTTAGTTCCCAAGTTGGGGTGTTGTGGTCTGCGGTGGCGACGGTGAGATCGGGACGGCGGACCTTGCGGCCGGCCATGCGGAGGCCATCGAAGGCCTGCGGCGAGGTGACTTCATGCACCAGGTGCAGGTCGATGTAGATAAGGGAGGGTTGCCCCGGCTCTTCATGAACCACGTGGGCGTCCCAGATTTTTTCGAACATAGTGCGGGCGGCCAATTCAGTTCCTCCTCAGTCCGGGGCAAATACGGCATACCCCGGCGTCACTCACGTTACGAATTGTGATTATAGCATCGCGCGCCGGCCTTCCGCCTCAGTGACCGCCGCCGGTCTCGCTAATCAAGAGTTCCACGATGTCGTTGCTGGTGACCGCGCCCAGGAACTTTTCTGAACCCCTTTCCACCACGGGCATGACGGAAAGGGAGTGCTCGGACATCCGGCGCAGCACGTCTTCAACGTGCTCGTCAGGCCAGGCCTGCGGGGTTTCGCTGCGCACCACGTCGCCCAGCGGGGTCCTGCTCCACGCCTCCTTGGGCAGGTATCGGAACATCGCCAGGGACACGACACCGACCAGCGCGTCACGGTCGGCCACCACGTAGTCGTGCTGGCGCGATACCGTCCACCGCTCGGCGAAAGTCCGCACCGACACCGAGGGATCCGGATGTCGGCGGGTCCGGTCCAGAATGTCGTTCACCGTAATGTCTTCCAGCGCGAAACGCACGATGCCCTGGGGAATGTCGTCCAGCTCCGTCGGAAGGTCGGCCCGACGGCTGGCCCGGTTGACTGCGAAGCTGATCACCGGCGGCATGAACAGAATGTAGCCGAACATCACCAGCACCAGGAACGAGAATACGGCTTCGTTGATGATTGCCGACTCCCGCATCACCAGCAGCAGGGCGATTTCGGCAACCCCTTTGCCCATCAGCCCGGCGGCCACTGCGTAGGGAACGGTCAGACGGGCGGCGTAGGCGCCAACCAAGGCCCCGACGAAGTTGCCGAGGAACGGGATTACGGCCAGAGCCGCCATGGTCCACGGCGACAGCGTGACGAAGGTGAAGCTGAAATGAAGCCCCGCCGACGCAAAGAAAAGCGGCACGAACAGCCCTTCCGCGACGCCGCGCATCCCCGGAATGATTTCCCGTCGCACCTGGTAGGGCAACCCGGACAGGGCCGCGCCGAACAGCAGCGCCCCCAGCGAGCCGTGCAAGCCCATGACCTCGGCCCCGTCCACGATCAGGAACAGGGCTCCCAGCAACAACCCCAGGGAAAGCTGGGGCACCTGTATGACGCGCTGGAGCAGGGCCACCAACGGCGGCAGCACCCGGGAAGACAAAACCCAGCACACCGCGGTGAAGCCGGCGATTTTGCCCAGCAGGACCAGTATCCCTACCGCTGACACTTCGTGGGCCTGGTCGCCGATGCTGAACCCAATGAGCAACAGCGTAATCAGCTCGGCGATGATCACCACCGTGAAGATCTGCAACCCGATGTGTCCTTTCAGTTGACCGTCGTCGGCCAGCACCTTGACGACGATGCCCAGGCTGGTCATCGACAGCACCCCGGCCAGGGCCAGGGCCTGCGTTATCCCCAGCCCCAGCCCGAAATCATAAATCACGCCGGCGGTCACCAGTAGGGAAATGCCCAACGACAAGATGACGGAGAGTATCGCGGCCAGGAAGTAATGGCCGCGCAGGGTTGCCACAAAGCTGGATATGTCAATCTCGTCCAGGCCAATCAGGAAAAAGAATATGAAAACTCCCAGCGTCAGCAGAAGTTCGATATGGTTCGTGAAATGGATAGACCACAGGCCCGACAGTTCCAGGGTCGGGCCCAACAGCAGGCCCACGGCTACATAGGCCACGATGGCATTCAGGCGCAATCGGCGGAAAACTCCCTCCGCCAACTTGGCGGCGATAATCAGCAAGCCCAGCGACAGCAGCGAGTCCCGGATTTCGCTGGACTCGCCGGCAAAATTGAACAGCGCGGCGAGCTCCGATAGCCATAATCCTTCAACCAGCATTCTGCATCTCTCCGGCTGCAGGGCAATTGCACTGTAGATGCTCCCCAACCGTCACTCCGGCGAAAGTCGGATTCCAGAGGCCGGAAAGCGTAAGAAGCGGCAGCGAAACCAGCGCTCCGGATGACTGGAATCCGGCTTCCGCCGGAATGACG
The DNA here is from genome assembly GCA_965207585.1 of Dehalococcoidia bacterium. Classification (GTDB taxonomy): domain Bacteria; phylum Chloroflexota; class Dehalococcoidia; order Lucifugimonadales; family UBA3495; genus Bin87. Next base: position 2,864,088 of record CBDBMT010000003.1, read on the forward strand.
AGGGTGGACGGAATCAAAACGCGATTGCCCTGTCTCTGACCGTTAGGGCCGGCCCATTATTTCGTAACCACAGTTATTGCACAAGCGGACCCTGACCCCTGTGATAAACTTGGCCCGTCCCATTTTTGAACGCAAATCACGGAGGAATCGCGATGCCGTCCGCCGAAGCCGTTGTACTGCCCGACAATGTTCGACCCGTCCACTATGACCTGACGCTGACGCCGAATTTCGACGACTTCACCTTTGACGGGGAAGTTGACGTTACGGTGAGCATGGAACCGGGCACCGCCGAAATCATGCTCAACTGCTCGGAGATTGAGATACATTCAGCGACCATCAGCTGGACGGATACCAACGGCGAACAGGAACGGGCGGCCAGCAACATCGCCTACGATGCCGACGCCGAAACCGCGACGATCAGCATCCCTGGGACACCGGCTGACGGCCTGGTGGGGAACCAGCACCTGCGGATGTCTTTCACCGGGGAGCTGAACGATAAGCTGCGCGGCTTTTACCGCAGCCAGTACGTGAACCCCGAAGGTGAGACGGCCTACCTGGCGACGACCCAGTTTGAGGCGACGGACGCGAGGCGGGCGCTGCCCTGCTGGGATGAGCCGGCGGCGAAGGCCACATTCCAGGTCACCCTGATCGTGCCGGAGGAGATGGAGGCCGTTTCCAACACGCCGATCATCCAGGAAACTCGGGGCGGCGACGGCTTGAAGACCCTGCTGTATGACAAGACGCCGGTGATGTCCACTTACCTGCTGGCATTTGTGATCGGTGACCTGACTCACATCGAAAAGGAGGCGGCCGACGGCACCGTGGTCGGGGTGTGGATGACCCGGGGCAAGGAGGAACAGGGGCAGTTCGCGCTGGACACGTCGGTCAAGCTGCTGTCCTTCTTCAACGACTATTTCGGCATCCCCTACCCCCTGCGAAAGATGGACCACTTGGCCATTCCCGATTTCGCCGCCGGGGCAATGGAGAACTGGGGCTGCATCACCTACCGGGAAACGGCGCTGCTGGTGGATCCGGAAAACTCGTCGGCGGGCACGCGGCAGCGGGTGGCCGAGGTGGTGGCCCACGAGATGGCGCACATGTGGTTCGGCGACCTGGTGACCATGCAGTGGTGGGATGACCTGTGGCTCAACGAGAGCTTCGCCACGTGGGTGGGCACGAAGGCGGTGGACTGGCTGTTCCCGGAGTGGTCGATGTGGACGCAGTTCGTAAACATGGACACCAACCGGGCGTTCAACCTGGACGGCCTGAAAAACTCGCACCCAATCGAGCAGGAAGTCGCCAATCCAGCGGAGGTGAGCCAGCTGTTCGACGCCATCAGCTACAGCAAGGGCGGGTCGGTGCTGCGGATGCTGGAGCATTTCCTGACGCCCAGCGTGTTCCGGATCGGACTCAACACGTACCTGACGCGCCACTCCTACCAGAACGCGCGCACCACCGATCTGTGGACAGCGCTGGAAGAATCCTCGGGGCAGCCGGTGAACTCCATCATGAGCAGTTGGACCGGTCAGACCGGCTATCCGGTACTGGACGTGGCGGCGACAAACACGGCAAACGGGCTCTCGCTGGAGGTTCGGCAGGAGCGTTTCGTGTTCGACTCGGTACTGGGTGAGGACACGGGAGACGATGAGGAACAGGTTTGGCCGGTGCCCTTGACGGTTGCCGCCGACGGGGCTCCGGTGACCGCGCATCTCGTCAGCGGAGCAACGGGTACGGTGGATATTGCGGCGCCGGCACAGCCGGACTGGTTCAAGGTCAATCCCGATCAGACCGGCTTTTACCGGGTCAACTACACGGACACGGACCGGGAAAGGCTCGCCTCGCTGGTGGCCGACCGGACGCTGCCGGCGACGGACCGCCTGGGTATCCAGAACGACGCGTTTGCGTTGTCCCGGGCGGGCCTGCTGCCGGTGACGCGGTTCCTGGCCCTGGCCGAGTCTTACCAGGACGAGACGGACGCATCGGTGTGGAGCGACCTGGCCACCAACTTGCGGGAGATCGAGAGTCTGATCGCCGACGAACCGTACCTGGACGCCTACCATACCTTCGGGCGGCGTCTGTTCGGGCCGGCGGCGCAACGTTCCGGTTGGGCGGCGCGGCCGGGTGAAGGCCATCTGGATTCGCTGACGCGCTCCACGGTGCTGAGTCAGGCCGGCGTATACGGCGACCCTGACACCATCGCTCAGGCGCAGGAATTGTTCGAGGCTTACCAGGCCGATTCCGGCAACGTGCGGCCCGACCTGCGCGGCGTGGTGTTCAGCCTGGTGGCGCAGTCGGGGGACCGGGCCGTATACGACCGCATGTGGGAACTGGAGCGCGCCGCCGAATTGCACGAGGAGAAAATCCGGTTCCTGATTTCCATGGCGCGGTTCCAACAGGAGGAGCTGCTGCGGGAGACCCTGGACCGGTCGCTCACCGACGACGTGCGGTTGCAGGACACGATATTCGTGGTGTCCGCGGTGGCGGCCAACAACCGGGGCCGGAGTCTGGCCTGGGAGTTCCTGAAGGAACAGTGGGACGAGTTCGACCGCCGCTACGGCGGCGGCGGCTTCGGGCTGATGCGTCTGGTTGCCATCACCAACGCGTTCACCACCAACGAACAGCGAAACGACGTAGAAGCGTTCTTCGAGGCCCACCCCACGCCGGCGGCTGAGCGGACGATTCGCCAGGCGCTGGAGCGCATCGCGCTGAACGTGGCCTGGCTGGACCGGAGCCGGGACGAGCTGGCGCTGTACTTCGGTTAGGAGAGCCTCGGCGTGAACCTGTCGATTCAGACTGACTGAAACCGGCAAGGTTAGTGTGCGACACATGCCGGCACTGCGATGGACGAGTTTGAGATACTTGGTCAAATTTTTGAGATAGAGACTATCGCAGTTGGTCGTTCAATCCGCGAGCGTGAGCGCGTGCAGAGGCTCTATGGGCAAGGAAGATGGAGAAAGCTCAAGGGCATCGCAACTGTGCGTTACTTGGATGGTGCGATAGACATTGCCGAAGTGCACTGGTATGAAGCGCATGGCATCGGAAGGAGAGATCTGAAGATAAAGCGCGTCCTGTGAGGGAGGAAGCATGAAATTCCGATACGTCGTTTGTGTCGAAAACGGCGGCTACAAAGCCTCGTTGGAGGTTCGCAAAATCTACCGAGCGTTGCCCGATGAGTCGGCAGACAAAGTCGGATGGATCCGGGTCATTGACGAATCGGAAGAGGATTACCTTTTCCCGGGCAAGTATTTCATTCCTATTGAGTTGACGGAAGAAGTCGAGCAGGCTCTTTACGCATCCGCGCCGCTTGGATAGCCGCAACTCATAGCCAGTAGAGATTCACCCAGATCGACGGCCTGGGCCAGGTGGTCGTCTAGGAGTCGCTTGGGTTCGCGGGGGTCGATATCGGTGAGTCCATCAGAATATGACTCCGCGATCCAGTCGCATTGGTCGCTCTCAACTGGCACGCCGAGCAAGTTACCGCAGGCCAAGCCCAGCATCACGCCCCGGGCGCGGTCTGACAAGTCACTTGCCAACGGTTCGTATCTGGCGGTGCTGGCGATACACCGGGCGACTTCCGGTGCTTGCAAAATGATCTCCGGATCGGTCATGGGAGCCTTCCTTTGGGCTGTTTCAAAAACGCGTGCAGGGGTGGTTTAAGAACGTTCCCGTTTGACACCCCTGCCGAATGCGGGTAGCCTTGATTGTGATTTACGGAACAAATGGCACTGAAATTATGGATTCTTTAGAACGCATCAACGAGCTGAAATCGTTGCTTGGTCAGCGCATCTTGATCACGGACGGCGCTATGGGGACCCAAATCCAGGCGCGGGGCTTGGGCCCCGAGGATTTTGGGGGCGAGGAGTACGAGGGGTGCAACGAATACCTGAACATAACGCGCCCGGACGTGATCGAAGACATCCACCGTGGCTACCTGGATGCCGGCGCGGATATCATACAGACCAACACCTTCGGCGCAACCGCGCTGGTGCTGGGCGAGTATGACCTGGCCCACGAGGCGCGACGGATCAACCGCGAGGCCGCGACTATCGCCCGTCGGGCGGCGGACGAGGCAACGGCGGGCGACCCCCACAAGCCGCGTTTCGTGTACGGCGCCATGGGTCCGACTACGCGAACGATATCGGTGACGGGTGGCCTGACTTTTGACGAGTTGGCGGCCGATTATCACCAGCAGGCTGCCGGGCTCATTGAAGGCGGCGCCGATGTGCTGGTACTGGAAACGGGCCAGGATACCATCAACATCAAGGCGGGGCTGGAGGGAATTGACCGGGCCCTCGCGGAACTGAATGCGGACGTCCCCATGGCAGTGCAGGGAACCGTCGAACCCATGGGCACGCTGCTGGCCGGCCAGGACGCCGAAGCATTCTACACCTCGCTCGCGCACCGGGACCTGCTCTGGGTCGGATTCAACTGTGCCACCGGTCCGGAGTTCATGACGGACCACATCCGGACGCTGCATGATCTATCGCGGTTCGGGATCGCCTGCGTGCCCAACGCGGGTCTGCCCGACGAGGACGGCAACTACAACGAAACGCCGGAGATGCTGGCGGCAACCCTGGAGCGGTTCGCGTCCAACGGCTGGCTCAATGTGACCGGCGGGTGCTGCGGTACCGGCCCGGACCACATCCGGCAGTTGGTCGAAGCGATGGCGGAAAAGAAGCCGCGGGTGACTGAACCTGCGCTGGAGACGCGGGTGTCGGGCATCGAGGCCGTGGTGGTCAACGAGGACACGCGTCCAACCGTGGTCGGTGAACGGACCAACGTGCTGGGCAGCCGCCGGTTCAAGCGCCTGATCGCCGGTGAACGGTTCGAGGAAGCGGCCGAGATAGGACGCCGGCAGGTGCGCAACGGCGCCCACGTGCTGGACGTGTGCCTGCAGGACCCGGACCGGGATGAGACGTCGGACGTGATCAAGTTCCTGGACCAGCTCAACCGGCGGGTCAAGGCCCCAATCATGGTCGACTCGACGGACGCGGCGGTGATCGAGGAGTCGCTGAAACGACTGCAGGGCAAGTCCATCATCAACTCCATCAACCTGGAGGATGGCGAGGAGCGTTTCCAGCGGGTGGTGCCGTTGGCCCGCCGCTACGGCGCGGCGCTGGTCGTGGGTTGCATCGACGATGATCCCAACCAGGCGCAGGCGATCACGCGGGAGCGGAAGCTGGAGATCGCGCGCCGCTCGCACAAACTATTGACCGAAAAGTACGGAGTGCCCGAAGAGGACATCATCTTTGATCCCCTGGTGTTTCCCGCCGGAACCGGTGACGAGAATTACGTGGGTTCGGCCGCGGAGACCATCGAGGGTGTCCGGAAAATCAAGGAGGCGCTGCCCAGGACCAAGACGGTGTTGGGGATATCCAACGTGTCCTTTGGGCTGCCGGCCGCTGGGCGAGAGGTTTTCAACTCGGTGTTCCTGTACCACTGCACGCAGGCCGGGCTGGACATGGCCATCGTGAACTCGGAGATGATGCAGCGGTACGCCAGCATCCCCGAGGAAGAGCGTAAACTGTCCGAAGACTTGATCTGGAACCGGGGCGAGGATCCCGTGGCGGCGTTCGCTGCCCACTTCCGTGACCGGGCGCCGAGGGCTACCGCGGAGGAACGGTTGGCGTTGCCGCTGGACGACCGCTTGGCGCAGTGCATCATCGAGGGGAGCAAGGAGGGTCTGGCCGAGGACCTGGACCTGGCGTTGCAGGAACGGGAGCCGCTGGCGATCATCAACGGGCCATTGATGGCTGGGATGGACGAAGTCGGGCGGCAGTTCAACGCGAACCAACTGATCGTCGCCGAGGTGTTGCAGAGCGCCGAGGCCATGAAATTCGCGGTGGCCCACCTGGAACCGCACATGGAGCGCACGGATGCTGCATCGCGGGGACGGGTCCTGCTGGCCACCGTGAAGGGCGACGTGCATGACATCGGCAAGAACCTGGTGGAGATCATCCTGTCCAACAATGGCTACAGCGTGATCAATCTGGGGATCAAGGTAGCGGCCCAGGAACTGATCGCGGGATATCGGGAGCACCAGCCGGACATAATCGGGTTGTCGGGGCTGCTGGTGAAGTCGGCCCAGATGATGGTAGAAACGGTGCAGGACTTCCGCTCGGCCGGCATCGCGGCGCCGGTGCTGGTTGGCGGCGCGGCCCTGTCCAACCGGTTCACCCGGCTGCGGATCGCTCCGGAGTACGACGGGTTGGTGGCGTACTCGCCGGACGCCATGAGCGGACTGGCGCTGGCCAATGTGATACGGGACGACGATGAGCGCGAGCGGCTGATCGCGCGGCTGGATGCCGAGGGCGTCGAGTTGCAAGAGGAAGTGGCGGCGCGTGGGTAGGCGATGTCGGAGAACGCCCGGTTGCGCCGCGCTTGGGAAGAATTCCCCAAGACCGCTCATGGTCGTTTGATCGAAGAACGCCATCCGGATCTCCGTCCAGAGTGGATAATGCGTATCATAGAATCTCTGGATTCATACGAATGGCTGGAATACGGGACAACACCAGACGGGCAGTTGCGGATTTGGATAATCCGGGCCGGATGGGTAACAGAGATTGAAACTTGGATCGAGGTCGTGTTTGAAGAGCGTTCAGGTGATGATGAATTTCATACGGCATACCGCCTGCGTGACAAGCAGGTAGAACATCGTCTGAGAGGTCGGAGTAGGAGGAGTTGACAATGACTAACGCCCAATCACGGTTGCAACCGAAAACTATCCCCTTCGATGGACAGTGCCTCTGCGGATGCGGTCAGACCACAAAGCCGAAACGCAACTTCCTCCAGGGCCACGACGCTAAACTGAAGTCCAAGCTCCTCAAACTCAAGGACGCCCGGCACCCGAATCAGACAGCAGAACCGGGATCCCGCCTGCCCGATGTCCTCGTGGCGCGCGCTACCGTTGATCCCACACTTAAGGTGGTCGGGTACGACGCCAAGACCATTCTCACGCTAGCCGCAATAACGCATTCTGAATTGGAACCTACCGTTGTGTATTATCCCGACACGCAAACGCTGGTCATCGAGAATGGCGCGCGGCAAGTGGAAGGCGAGCACGTCGCCAAAGGTGTGGTGGTGTTTTATGCAGAGGAAGAAAAGGGCGAGCTTGACCACGATGTTACGGCGATAACGATAGAAAATGCGGAAGTAACGCTCAAGCCCTTCGTCGATGCGATCCTGTCGAAATATGACATAAAGTCCAGTCAGCAGTTAGACGCCGGATAAGGCAAAGATGACGACCCCTGACATCACACCTGCCGTCCCTTGGCTGGACTCCTCGCCGCGGCCGCCCGACCTGCGGCTGCACGTGCTGGACGACTACGATCTGGACGAGATTTTCGGGTACATCAATCCGCAGATGCTCTACGTGCGCCACTTGGGATACCGGGGGCGTTTCTGGGAGGCGTTGCGGGAGGACGAACCGAAGGCGGTTGAGCTGCGCCGTCAGGTGCAGCGGGTCGAGGATGTGATGCTGTCCCGCGCGGACATCGGCGCCCGGGCGGTGTTCAAGTTTTTCCCGTGCCGGTCTGAAGGCCAGTGGCTTATCGTTTACGAATCGGACGGGGCTACCGAGTTGGAGCGTTTCTACTTCGGCCGTCAGCAGGATCGGGAGGGACTTTGCCTGGCCGACTACGCGCGTCCGGTTGGCGATGGTTCCAACGATTACTTAGCGATGTTCGCGACCACCGTGGGGCCGGGAATACGCGACCTGTCCGAACGGTGGAAGAACGATGGCCGGTACCTGGACTCCCACACGCTGCAAGCGCTGGCGATTGAATCGGCGGAAGGCTTCGCGGAGTTGCTGCACAAGCGGATCCGAACCATGTGGAACATCGGCGAACCGTCGGGCTTGAAGGTGAGTGGCGAGGACGAGCTGCGCGACCTGTTCCGGGCCAACTACCGGGGCAAGCGGTACTCGTTCGGATACCCGGCTTGTCCCCGGCTTGAAGACCAGGAGAAGCTGTTCGCTCTGCTGGACGTGACGGCGAATATCGGCGTTGAGCTGACCGACGGATACATGATGGACCCGGAGGGGTCGGTTTCTGCCGTGGTGTTCCACCATCCGCAGGCCAAGTATTTCAACTTGGACGAGGCGGATATTGAGAGATTGGAAGCCGAAATTGCGCAGATGCCAGCGGATCGATAGGCTATGGAATCGCGCTCTGACCGCCGGCCCGTAGCTCAGTGGCATACGGGCTTTATTTTTTCGACTGAAACCTCGTCATTCCCGCGCAAGCGGGAATCTGCTAAATCCTTGGGGTCAGGAGTTGTGGATTCCGGCTTTCGCCGGAATGACGGAAACGGGCGCAGGTTAACGGTTTCCCGCTGGGGCAACCGCCTTCTACTGGGCGGTGAAACCGCCATCGACGACGAGTTCGGCGCCGGTGATGTAGGAGGCCTCGTCGCTGGCCAGGAACAGGACGGCGTAGGCCACCTCTTCTCGGTCGCCGACCCGTTTCATGGGGATGTTGGCGAGCATCGCGTTACGGGTTTCCGAGTTGGCCGAACCGCCGGCCATGGGCGGCATCAGGCCAGGATGCACCGAATTGACGCGGATGCCGGCTTCAGCCCAACGCACCGCAGCCGATTTGGTCATCAGGCGGACGGCGCCCTTGGAAGCGTTGTAGCCCATGTGGATGAAGTCCTGGCCGACGATGCCGGAAATCGACGAGATGTTGACGATGCTGCCACCATCACCCCGCTCCATGGCCGCGATAGCATGTTTCATGCCGAGGAACACGCCCTTGGCGTTGATGTTCAGCAGGCGGTCCCAGGTGGTGGTCCCCAGGTTGTCCTCCTCGTCGTAGCCGGAGATGCCGGCGTTGTTGACCAGGATGTCCAGCCGGCCGTATCGGCTCACCGCGTCGGCGATGACCTGGCGCCAGTTGTCCTCGTCGGTCACATTGAGATGGGCGAACTCGGCGCTGCTGCCGCGGGATACGATGTCGTCGGCCACTCGCTGGCCGGTGTCGTCGGTAACGTCACAGACGACAACGGTGGCGCCCTCCTCGGCGAAGAGGCGCGCTTCGACTTCCCCCATACCGCGGGCGGCTCCGGTAACGATGGCGATTTTGCCTTCCAGCCTGGGCATAGCAACTCTCCTGCGGGACCCATGAAACGGACCGTGCGGGCCGGATTATAGCATCGGTTCGGGTAGATACTGCCCCAGCACTTGAGGTATCAATGACGACCATCCAGACCACCGATCCGATGCTGGCCGCCGGACGAACCGGCGCGTCGCCCGACACGCTGATCGGCCACGCTGTAGGATATGAGGGAGGCAGCGCGTTTCCCCGGTATACCGCGGTGATAGATATCGGGTCCGGCTCGGCGCGGGCAGTGGTGATGCAGGTCAACCAGGGGGGAGGGATCGAGATCGTTGCCCAGCAAAGGGTAACGCTCAACCTGATGAGCCACGTCAGGAATGACGGCTACCTGGACGCTATAGGGGTGGCGAGCACGCTGGACGCGCTGGAGGACTTCGCCCTGGTGGCGCGGGCCTACGGAATCGAAACGATCCACGCCGTGGCCACCGCCGCGCTGCGCGAGTCGGGTAATGCTGGAACAATCACTGACGCTGCGCATCAACGATTCGGGGTACCGCTGCGGATCATCGACGGTTCCGATGAGGCAGCCTACTGCTTCGTGGGCGCGATTCACGGTTTGCGGACGAGCGATGGACTGCTGGCGGATATCGGTGGCGGCAGCGCCGAGTTGGTCCAGTTTCGCGACCGGGGGCTGGTGTCCAGCGTGTCGTTGCCGCTGGGCAGTCTGCGGATTGCCAACAAGTTTGACCTGGGGGATCGTCCCGCCGCCGGGTCAATGAAGGCGGCGTACGAGCACGTGCGGACGGTTCTCAACAACGCTGGGGTTGAGCCGCTTCCCGAGGACGCGACACTGGTCGGTTCGGGAGGTTCGGTGCGTCTGCTGTCCCGGCTGGACCGGGCACGGGAACCCTATCCCATCATCAAGCTGCACGGGTACGAGATCCGTGCCTCTGCCCTGGTGGAGCAGATTGAACAATTGGGTGCGATGTCCCGAATCGACAGGGCCAGCATTCCGGGGATGAATCCGGAGCGAAGTCACTCCATAATCGGTGGCGGCGTAGTTGCGCACGCGTTGATGCAACACCTGGGAACGGACCGTTTGCTGGTTTCCGGCCAGGGACTGCGTGAAGGACTGGCGCGCCATCCGGATCCACCGTCGGCGTGCGAAAGCGTACAACTGCCTCCTTTGGAATCTGTGAGGTCGGAATCGCTGGCGGATTTGGTGGGTAGGTTCGCGGATCGGTTTAGTCAGCGAGGAGAGAGGCGAGCGGAGTTGGCGGGACGCATCGCCGACGCGGTGTGGAACGGGGACAACCGACAGTTGGCCAATTCGCTGCGGTGCGCGGCGCGGCTCCTGGATATCGGAAACGCGGTGGACTATTACAATCGCCTCAACCGGACTGCGAGTATAATAGTGCGAACCGACCTCCCCGGATTCACGCATGCGGAATCGGCGCAGATTGCAACCACGCTGCTGGCCGCGGAGTTTGGACCCATGCCGCGCCGGTTCCGGCAAAACAGGCTGGTGTCTCCGGCAGAGTTGCAGTTGATCGATCAGGCGGCGGCGATTCTCATTGCGGCGGACGAATTGGACGGCAGATTGCCCCAGGGAACTGAGGCGAACGCGGTTACAATAAGTCGAGAGAAAGGAACCTGGCGGATCGTGACTCCGTGCTGGTCAGCAGTGGCGGCTCCGGGTCTGCCGGCAAGGTGGAGTAAAGCGTTCGCGGAAGACGTACGAATAGAGAGGGGTGCACCATGACGGTTTTGCAAAAAGATCAGGTTTTCAAGATGGGTGAACGCTACGGGCTCCATCCCGACGATGGGAAGTACCCCGGGAAGCTCATCATCGTGGAGGGTATCGACGGGTCCGGCAAGAGCACGCAGATTGACCTGCTGGGCAAGTGGCTCAACAGCCAGAACCTGGTCACTGTCTTCACCGAGTGGAACTCGTCGCCCATCGTGCGACGGACCACCAAGCGCGGCAAAGTCGAAGAGTTGCTTACGCCCATGTCGTTCAGCCTGATCCACGCCGCCGACTTTGCCAACCGGGTGCACGCCCAGATCATTCCGGCTCTACGGGCGGGGGCCATCGTGCTGGCCGACCGTTACGTTTTCACCGCCTTCGCTCGCGACGCGGCCCGCGGGGTGAACCGGGACTGGCTGCGCCGGGTTTATTCGTTCGCGGTCCAGCCATCGCTGGCGCTGTACTTCAAGGTGCCGCTGGACGTGTCCATCCACCGGATCACGGTGGGGCGAGAAGAGCTTGGCTACTATGAATCCGGCCAGGACATGGGGTTCTCCAGTGATCGGGAGGAGTCCTTCCGGATCTTCCAGGGCCGACTGCTGGAGGAGTACGATGCGCTGACCGAAGAGTTCGGCCTGATGACCATCGACGCCACCCAGCCCATTGCCGTGCAGCAGCAACAGGTGCGACGGTACGTGGAGCCGTTACTCGACGACGTGATGACAATCAGCGGTCAGAGCGTTCCGGAAGCCCTGAGCCGCGCCGGGCTTACGGGTCGATACGTCACGTCGCCCGTGCGGCGCCGGCTTACCGAGCAGGAGGCGCTGGCGGCCGGCTCCGACGGCTAAAGCGATGCTGGCGGACTTCCCACCTCCGCCAGGCAGTTCTTCCAAGTGAGTGACAACCTGGAGCGATAAAGATGAACGAAATCAGGTTCTACGGTCACACCCCACCGGGTGCAGGGGATGAGGAGACGCCGGGACGCCTGATCGTGGTGGAAGGTACCGACGGCGTCGGCCGGTCGACGCAGATCGCCATGTTGCGGGAATGGCTGGAAGCCGAAGGGTATGCGGTGCTGGTGACGGGATTTCGCAGGTCGCAGTTGGCGGCTACCGGGATCGACCGGGCCATGCGCGGCAATACCCTGGACCCGCTGACGCTCAATCTGTTCTACGCCACCGACTTCTGGGACCGGTTGGAAAAGAATATCGTGCCGGCCTTGCGTTCCGGCATGGTGGCGCTGGTAGACCGGTACATCTTTTCGATTATCGCCAGAGCCCGAGTGCGGGGTGTGTCCGCGCAGTGGCTCAACAACGTGTTCGAATTCGCGGTGGTGCCGGACATAGTGCTGTACTTGGACGTGGATGTCGAGCACCTGGTGCCGCGAGTGCTGTCCGTGCGTCAACTGGACCACTGGGAGTCGGGCGAGGACTTCCTGCGCGGGCCGGACCTCTACGAGAACTTCATCAGGTACCAGTCGGCGCTGATCGACGAGTTCCGCGAACTGGCCAAGGAGCATCAATTCGTGACGGTGGACGGGCGCGGCAGCGTGGGCGACGTTTTTGAGGCCTTGCAAACCGAAGTTCGCAAGGCCCTGGAAGGCATGGGCGGGTAGCGAATTCTACAGACCCAGGGCGTCCGCCAGGCGGCGGCGGTGGAACTTCGGGTCGCCGAGGAACTGGTAGAGAGTGCGCGAGGCCGTGGTGTGCAAGGTGAGGCCGTACTCGGTGGTGCTGCCCACGCCGGCATGAACCTCGTGGGCGTGGTTGCAGGCGTTGTAGTAGGCGGCGCTACTCACCGCTTTGGCCAGGTGGATGCTGTCGGCAGCGTCCCTCTCGGAGTCGAGCTTCCATAGCGCTTCGTAGGTGGTCCAACGGGCGGCGTCCAGCTCGTTGACGAGGTTGATGATGTGGTCCTGCACGCGCTGGAAACGTCCGATGGGCGTGCCGAACTGGATGCGGGTGCGGCTGTAGTCCACGGACATCTCGTAGACCTGCTGGGAACCTCCCACCTGGAAGGCACAGAGCAGGGGGATGGAAGCGCTTACGGCGCGTTCCAGGGCATCCCAGCCGCCGCCGAAGGTGGCGCCCAGGATCGCGGAAGGGGCGATCTGCACCCCATCCAGGCGAACTTCCGCCAGGTTCCAGGCGAAGCCCTCCAGGCGTCGGATCGACACGCCCGGCGCGTCGGCAGGGATGATCACCAGCCCAACGTGCTGGCGGTTTTCGGTGCGCACGGCGCAGATGAGATCAGTGGCGGATGCGGCGTCGTACACATATACCTTGGTGCCGGAGATGCGGTACCCGTCGCCGCTGGCCGTCGCCAAGGTCTGAACATCGGACTCGTCCCACTGGTAATCAGCCTCGGTGATCGCCAGGGCGACCGTGCGGCGGCCTGATGCCAGGTCTGGTAGCAGGGAGCGTTTCTGATCAGTAGTGCCAGCCTCCAGGATGGTCAACGCGCCCAACGCGGCGCTGCTCAGGTGCGGCCCGGGGACGGGGCCTCGGCCCAACTCCTCAAACAACACCCCGGCATCGGTGTATGAGCCGCCTTCGCCACCGAATTCGGTGGGGATGATGATGCCCAGCCAGCCGGTGTTCGCCAGCCTTTGCCACGGCTCAGACGGCGCGCTCTGCCCGGTGGCGGACAGTTCCAGCAGTGTTTCCTTGGGGTATTCGGTGTCGACAAAACGGCGGACTGCCGCTTTGAGCATTTCCTGTTCTTCGCTGAGAGCCAAGTCCATTGGGTCGATTACTCCTGAATGGCGGCAACGCCGGGGACGCTGCCGCGTAAAACGAACTCTCTAGGAATCTGAGATCAGGCGAGGGCGCCGGCGCGTTCGCGCTGCTGGCGTCCGATTCCAATGCGGCGGGCCATGATGACCTTCTGGATATCAGTGGTGCCGCCGGGGTGGAGGGCGATGATGGCGGCCCGCTGGTGGGACTCGATGTGGCCCTCACCGGCGCCCCACTGCTCGTCCTTGGTCAAGGCAGCAGGGCCCAGGATGTCCAGGATGCCGGTGGCGATGCGCAGGCCGGACTGCTTGCGGAAGTAGGATGCCTGGGGCCCCTCGTAGGTGATATGGGCGCCGCTGTGACGCATCCAGTAGTTGCGCAGCTGGAACAGCCGGCCGATTTCGGCGTCAATGTAGATGTCGACCAGGCGTTCGCGGACGTCGGAGTCCTTGCTCAGGGCCTCGCCGCGACGGTTGTTGGTCTTGCAGTAGTCGAAAATGCGGTCGACGATCCAGTTTCGGCCAATCTTGCCGCCGGTGCCGTGCTCCAGCTCCAGGTGGGTGGTGGCAACCTTCCAGCCCTCGTTTTCGCCGCCGATGAGGTTGCGGGCGGGGACGCGAACGTTGTCGAAGTAGACGATGTTCTTCACGCCGGAACCGGCGCCAGACTCGCCAGCGGAGGACAGCAAGTCCATCGGGAAAACACTGATGCCCGGCAGATTGGAAGGCACCATGAACCAGCTGAGGTTGTGGTGACGGTCGCCTTCGGGATCGGTGCAGGTGATGGTCCACATGTAGTCGGAGCCGTGCGCACTGCCGACGTAGACCTTCTGCCCGTTGATGACATAATCGTCGCCATCGCGGCGGGCCGCCGTCTTGGCGTTGGCCAGGTCGGAGCCGGCTTCGGGTTCGGTGAGCAGCTGCCAGGTGCGGATTTCGCCCTTGAAGATCTTGGGCAGGAATTCCTGCTTCTGCTCCTCGGATCCCCAGACGAGGATGGAGTTGCCGCCGAGGCGTCCGCCGGAGTCATAGTAAGGCGGGAGCGACAGGTTGTAGTTGTCGATCTCCTCTTCGAGTACTACGGAGTGATCGACGGTCAGGCCGCCGCCGCCGTACTCCTGGGGAGCGGTGGGCCAGAGCCAACCCTTGTCGCCCAACCGCCGGCCCAACTCGCGGCGGAGCTGGTACTGCTCGAAGGTCAGGTCGATGGAGTCAGCCGGATGTTGGATGCCGGCGGGGATGTTGTCGCGGAGCCAGTCCTGCACCTCGGTGCGGAAGGCTTCCTGCTCGGCAGTATAGGTTGGTTCGAAGTCCATGGCATGCCTCGAAAACGGCCGGGTCATGGCCCGGCCGGGGTGTTTCGGGAATTAGTGGGCAATTATGCCGGATGGGACGGGATGGGGCAACCGCGGCTTGACGCGCATTTGGCACAGCCATATATTCAATGTATGACTGTGCCAAACGCCAAAAGTACCTACACACTGGACGACGCATCGGCGGATGCGCTGGCAACATTAGCGCAGCATTGGAATATGACGGAGTCCGAGGCCCTGCGGCGTGCGTTGCTGCAGGCGGCTTCCCGGTATGGCCCTATCCTTTGCCCCGAAGAACGGCTAGCGGTGCTGGACCGGCTGCAAAAATCGCTGGCAGAGCGCGGGGTTGACTTTGATGCTTGGGCGCGCGAAGCGTGGGCGATACGACACGGCACTGACCTGTAATGATTCACTTGGACACCAGCTTTCTAATCCCAGCCCTGGTACGGGATACTCAGCAAGACCAGCAGGTGCGTAATTGGATTAGCCAAGGTGAAACCATCGTCATCAGCGCGGTGGCTTGGACGGAATTTCTTTGCGGGCCGTTGTCGCCAAGGGATTTGAGCGCGGCTCTTCGGATCGTTGAGCAACACCTGGAGTTCATGACGGAGCACGCAGTGATTGCGGCTCGCCTGTTCAACGCAACCGGCAGGCGGCGCCGGATGCTGGTGGACTGCATGATTGCCGCCACTGCCATAGCCGATGGTGCGCTGTTAGCGACCGCAAATGCCAGCGATTTTGGCCGGTTCACCGAACATGGTCTGCTGCTGGCTTAATCGATCCAACCGACAGACACGGGAATAGTTGACGGCGGAATGCGTATGTCGTATGCTTTATGGCAACATACGACATACGCATGCAATGGAGGCCATCATGGTGCGCATTGGCGTCAACATCCCAAGCGAACTGATGCGTCGGCTGGAGCCGTTGAAGCCAGATTTGAACATCTCCCAAGTTTGTCGGGAGGCCCTGGAAGCCAAAGCGGCTAGCCACGAGCGGATAGTAGCCCGACTTGACGATAGCGAAATCCAGGGTGCAATTGAAATGGTTTGGGAACAAGAAAAGAAGTTCCTGGCAGTGATTGAAGTGGATTGGGAAACGCTCGGTTATGAAGATGCTGAATCTTGGACTAAAGCGGCGAACCGGGAAGATTGGGTGCATCTCCACCACAGGCAAGATGTTATTGAAAAGCAGGGGCGGCCGACGTGGGAGGTTCCACCACCCAACCCATCCGGAGTGAAGGGTTTCACCGAGCGACGTGGAGAACTCGACCAACGTATGCACCAGCAGGAAGACGATTTCTTCGATTGGCTCTACGATGAGCAAGGTGGCATCGATTACTCCGCAGCGGAGCGGGAATATATGACCGCTTGGCTATCTTATACCGAAGCGGTATGGGAGCTAATCAGGCAGCGCGAACTTGAACACCGCAACTGGCAGTTGGCCCAACGTGCCGCGCCGCCCGAACCTGAAGCGCCGGAGCACCTGTTTGGCGGTGTCCAGTTTCCAAACGAACAGCCATCTCAAATCGTTCCTCATCATGCCGGCTATGCGCCCGGCGTTGAGCCGCTGAAGCTCAATCACCTCATCGGCGATCTTGACGTGGCGGAGTTTCTGGCTAAACGGGAAAGGCCGCAATGATTGTCCCGGACGTCAACCTCCTAGTGTATACGTACAACGACGGCGATCACCAACGCCACACCGCGGCGCGGCGTTGGTGGAGCGGGCTAGTTTACGGAACGGAGCAGGTTGGCCTACCCTGGCTTGTCATAACTGGATTTATCAGGGTGACTACTCATCCTGGGGTAATGGCATACCCACTGACAACGGAGCAGGCGGTTGGGTGTGTCCGGGATTGGCTACGCTGCGACCACATTACACCGCTTGATCCGGGCCCGGAGCATCTCGCGTTCCTGCAACAAAACCTTGCTGCGGCTGGAGTCGGCGCTAACTTGGTTCCCGATGCTCATATCGCCGCTTTGGCTATGGAACAAGATGCGCAAGTGCATTCCAACGACGCAGATTTTGGCCGATTCCCCGGTTTGCGATGGCATAACCCTCTTCAATGATTGATTTTGCCCACCCTATGGCTTACCGACTGCGCAGCGCCCGCCCCGGGCGCGCCCCGGTGTGCTGGCCGTTGTCGATGACCAGCGCGCCGTTGACGGATACGTAGTCGATGCCGACGGGGAATTGCAGTGGGTCGTCGAAAGTGGCCGGGGTATCGACGCCGGACGGGTCGAACAGGACGAGGTCAGCCTTGGCGCCGTCGCGGATGACGCCGCGGTCGGACAGGCCGAGGCGTTGGGCGGGAGCGCCGGTCATCTTGCGGATGGCCTCTTCCAGGGAGAATAGGCCCTCGCCCCGCACGAATTGGGCCAGGACGTAGGGATACGTTCCATAGGTGCGCGGGTTGGGACGGCCGCCGGTGAGGATGGCGTCGGTGCCGATCATTTGGGCCGGGTGGGACGCAATTTCCCGGATGTTTTCGAGGTTGCCGGTGCGGGCGACGAAGGCAACTTGGAGGTCCTCTTCCAGGAGCAGGTCGCACACGGCGTCAACCATCCGCCCGCCCCGGTGGGCGGCCAGTTCTTCCAGGGAACGGCCCTCCCACTCCTTGTTTTTATCCGATACGATGTGGGCGAAAATGTAGTTGTCGAGGGTCTGCCCGCCCCATTGGGGCTCGACGGCCCGAACCATAAGGTCGCGCACGTTGGGGTCGGCAAGCCGGGTCATTAGAGCCTGCGGTCCGCCAGCGTGGACCCAATAGGGCAGCAGAGAATGAAGGATGGTGCTGGCCGCCGGATAGGGATATTGGTCGTAGGTGACGTCCTGGCCGCGGTTGTGGGCGTCGTCGACCAGGGCGATCATCTGCGCGCCGAGGCCGGCCACAGGGCTGTGGTAGTGGGAGATGTGGACCGGAGCTCCCGAGCGGCGGCCAATCTCCAATGCCTCGCGGAACGGATCGAGGAGGCGGTCGCCGAGGGTGTAGCGGGCGTGGGTGCAGTAGAAGCCGCCTTCTTCTGCGGCCACGGCGGCGATGGCGGCCAGTTCGTTGGTATCGCTGTAGGCGCCCGGGGCGTAGGTTAAGCCGGTGGTGAACCCGAATGCCCCGTCGCGCATCCCCTGCCGAGTGAGGTCGCGCATGGTTTGCAGCTCTGCATCGGTGGGCAGCCGTGATGACCAGCCCATGGCGGCGACGCGGATGGCGGCGTGAGGGACCATGTGGACAACGTTGCAGGTGGAGTTGCCATCGAAGAGCGCGAGGAAGTCGGCGACGCTGCTCCATCGCACATCTGGGGGATCGCCGTTGACCGCCGCGAGGTAGACCAGGAGCTGCTCCAGCGCCCGGGGCGTCGTAGGCGCATAGGACAGGCCGTCCATGCCCAGGGCCTCGGTGGTTACGCCCTGGCGGATCTTGGGCTGATGGTCGGGGTCGGTGAGCAGTTTCAGGTCGGAATGAGAGTGCATATCGATGAAGCCAGGACAGATTACGTAGCCGCTGGCGTCGATGGTGCGGCCGGCGTCGACCGCCGACGTGCCGCCGGTTATGACCTGGATGGTGTCGCCCGTGACGGCAACGCTGGCCCGATAGCCGGGGGACCCGGTGCCATCGATCACCGTGCCGTTGGCAAATAGCAAATCAACCATCTCGTCCCTCGGTGTCTGCCTCAATCTCAACGGCATAATACACAGTCGAACCGGATAAATCCCTAACGACTTGGCTGAACCAGTTGGGGCGGAATGGTGCCAGAGCAGTCCGCCCGATATGACACCTTTCTTACTAAGGGAGTTTGCGAAATTTGCTGGGAGTTGGACTGGCGCAGTTGGTACGGTACGCGGCGACTACGCAGCGGCAATCCTCACCGGTGCGACCAACACATCGGCGGGGATTTTAGCGTATCCAATGGCGCTGATTGTCAATCGGTCTATTGCCGGGGAAATAAACGCAGGGCTGCTGGAGCTCTGGCCCACAATCATTCCCGATGAGAGATCATGCCATTGCGTTCCATGATATGGATCACTGGCCCGCCAAACGCAGATGAGGTCCAAAATAACCAACCAGCCAGCAACCACTCTCAGTGTCCCAGCACAGATGCATGCGACGCTTCCTGCCAATGCGAATGTGCTCCGGCATCCGCCACTCCCTGCCGTCATCGTCCACGAAATGCCGAGTCTTCCCATACTCTTTCATCGTGCGTTCACTCTCACCAGACGCGTAATCTATTCCTTGACTGTGCATCCAAGATTCTAAAGATACCCCTAGGGAACCGACTGACATCTGCCTACCGCACTCATCCAACCCTGCTAGGGCATTATAGAACGCCTTGGCGTCTACCGCGGTCATCGACTTACCACTCTTGACCACCGCACCGAAGACTTTCACGAAACGAAATGCAGTCGCCTCAGCAACAGCGTCGGCAACAGTTCTGATTGTATCCAATGCTTTCTCTGAACTCGCATAGTCTACCTGTTCCATCCCCGCTGTTCCTTGCTGAATCGCATCTAACCGCATCCTTAATCGGTGATTTTCGCTACCCAACCGCGCATTCTCGGTCTCCAAATCCGAACGGAGCTCTCTTTCCCGCTGTACTTCCTCATTCTTGGCCTTGATGTCCTCGTCATACTGATCCAGCCAATACGACATCTCGGTACTGATCTGAACAAACCGACCCCGCCGGACCCTCCCGCGAACCCGGCTAAACATCCGCAACGCGTCACGTCCTTGAGGGTACCGAATCCGGTACGAGCAACTGTCTCTGAGAATCTGGGCAAAGGCGTCGTACCCAAATCGTTCCACTTCATCGAAGGACCATAGCCGGTGCTTGATCTCATCATCCTCAACGCTTAAACCGGGCGAGTAGATACGCACCCCGCCGTCGTAACATACCAGCGGCCACGAGTACCATCCCAGACGCCAGGCTGCCGCGTCGTCACAGAACACTACCTCGGCAAGTCCCAGTAGATCCCGCTGGAGGTCGTCTGCGTCGACCGCTACCACCCCATCATCACGCCTGGGTGTAACCAGCACCACCGGTAAGCAGCGTTCTACGCTTGCCAGGTAATCCCAAAAGGATCCGACCTCATCAGCGTTGACGTCGCGATGCTCGGTACGCAGGTTCAAGCCCAACATTGAACACGCGTACGTCCCTAGCAGAGTATCGATTACTTTGCTGAGTTCGTCGTCGAAGTGCCCAGCGTCACGGTCTGCAACCTTCACCTCTACGTCAGCCTGAACATAGTCACCCTCCGTAGCCAAGCGAAAGCCGAGATATCGACCATCGGCTACCCCATCACCGCCTAAAGCCCAGCGCAACCAGAAATGCCCGTGCCCGAGTTCGTCTATACCGCCCCCGCTGACGTTCAGCTCGCCTGCTGTGCTGATCCAGCTACGACCGCTAGCCTGGCTACCTGGGTTGTCCAAAACGTCCCGATGGTCAGAAAAATACGGAAAAACCCAGTTTTTCAGCTCTTGCTCCAAAAGACCTAACAATGCCATCCCAGTTGGAGAAAGCGACCCATCGTGAGACTGCGACCTGATTTCAAAAATAGTGCGGTAGTAGCTCGGCATAGTCGGAGACCCCCATCTAACATCGCGATGGCTCATCACACAGGTAATGCCGCCCGCAGTTTACCCCATGTGGCTCCAAGTAGCCACTTTGAGGTACGTCAGCATCAACGGCTGCATGGCTCCGACCTCTCCTGAGATTTTCATGAAATCCCAGACCGGGAATGTTGGATTTTGCGCAGATTATGGTGCTGGGGCGTCAGGATGCGAAACAAGGCGAAGTGCGCATCGATAACGGAGGTACGCATAATCTGTCCATCTCGCCTATCGCCGCTGCTATCGTGCGCTGCCGCGGACTCGGGCTCATCAGCGCTAGTTCGGTCGTCGGGTTTCCCGCCGGGTCTTAATTTCCTGCTCTGCGCTCACTCCGAGCCATTATCGGCTATAATGACGGGAAGATACCCACCTAGAAGGAGAATAGCCATGCCGGCAACCGTGAATCGCGATGAAGTTTACGAAGCGCTCCGCACGGTGTACGACCCGGAAATACCGGTGAACGTGGTGGACCTGGGCCTGATCTACGACGTGCAGGTCAGCGACGCCAACGACGTGTTCGTGCAGATGACGCTGACGTTCCCCGGCTGTGGCATGGGCCCGCACATCGCCCAACAGGCCGAGTGGGCGGTGCAGGACGTGGAAGGGGTTGAAGAGGTCAACATCGAGTTGACTTTCGATCCACCGTGGTCTCCTGACCTCATCAGCGAGGAAGCCCGCAACATGCTGGGCATCTAACCCCTTTGGCACGCTCAGGATCGCCCGGATACGGAGAACAGCCCTACGATGGCAACGCCACAGCAGCCCAACGCCCAGCAGAACGCCCGCCTGCAGCAGATCCGGAGGCAATGGGAACAGAAGCGCCAGATCACGGATCGCCTGGCCTCGGTTCGAACAACGATCGGCGTGTACAGCGGCAAGGGCGGCGTGGGCAAGACCACGGTGGCCTGCAACCTGGCGACCATCCTGGCCAAGCAGGGTGAACGGGTGGGGCTGCTGGACGTGGACATCGACTGCCCCAACGTGACCCGGGTGATGGGCATCACGGACAAGCCCGACTACCGCGATGGACAGATCAGCCCGGCGGAAGGACACGGCGTCAAGGTGGTCTCCATGGCGTTCTTCCAGGAGAACGAGGATGAGGCGATCATCTGGCGCGGCCCAATGATCCACAACGCCATCAACCAGTTTCTCCAGGCGACGGACTGGGGTGAGCTGGACTACCTGATCGTGGACCTGCCGCCGGGCACGTCTGACTCCCCGTTGACCGTGATGCAGACCCTCCCCATGGACGGGTTCGTGGTGGTGAGCACGCCGCAGGATCTGGCGATCATCGACGCCAAGCGGTGCATCAACATGATCCGCAAGCTGAACCTGAACGTGGTGGGGATCGTCGAGAACTACGCCGGCGATATCTTTGGCGAAGGCGCGGGCCGCCAGCTGGCCGAGGATATCGACGCCCCGTTCCTGGGCAGCATGTCCCTCAATTCGTCTTACCGGGACACCAGCAGGCCGACGGTGCTGGTGGACGATACGGTCAGCGGCGAGTACGCCTCCGTAGCTGACGAACTGCGCCGGAGCCTCAAGGCCCACGGGCGCGAAGCGTGACCGGAAATGGCAGCTAGGAAGCCTGTCGCTCTATTCCCTCTTCCAGCGCCGGCAGGGAACCGAACCCCGGCGCGACTAATTCCATCGGCGGCGGGGCGTCGATGGCGTGCATCCTGAGGAGCGCCGCTACCTCCTGCTGGATGGCTTCCTGAGCGAAGGGGTTGAGTTCGCCCATCTGGCGGAACTTCCGGTACCGTTGCTTGACGAGCTTGCCGGTGGAAACTCGGCTGGCCTCGGCGAGATGCTTGTAGATGGAATATTCCAGCCCTTCCACAGCCTGGCGTGGGTCGAGGTGGGCGCCTCCGGCGGGTTCGGGCACGACCTGGTCGATGATGCCAAGTTCCTGGCAATCTCGGGCGGTGAGCATGAGCACCTCAGCGGACTCGCGAGTGAGATAACGTTCGCGCCGAGGCCCGCCGACCGCGTGGTGCAGGGAAATCGGCGAGTAGATCGCGTACTGCTGCATCAGGATGCGATCGGAAAGGCTCAACGCCAGGGCTGCCTCGTTGCCGGCCTCGCCGATGATCACGGAAACGACGGGGGTTTCCGCCTCGAGCATCATTGACAGGCTGCGGGCGATGGCGTTGCCCACACCGTGTTCCTCGGATTCCAGCCGGGGATCAGCGCCCTGGGAATCGATTAGGGTAACCAGGGGCAGGTTAAACCTGGCGGCCAAGCTGATGATGCGTTGCGCTTTGCGCAGCCCGTCCGGGTGGACGTGATATCGGCTGCGGTCAGTATCGTGGGAGTGGATCCGCTGCTGTCCGATGGCGGCGACGGGATGCCCGCGCAGCAGGCCGATGCCGCCCACCACGGTCCGGTCGTCGCTGCTGACCCGGTCGCCGCAAATCTCGAAGAAATCGTCGAGGATGTGGCGCATGTAGTAGAGGGCATCGGGCCGCTCGTCATGCGTGGCGGCCTCAACTGATTCCCAGGTCTCAGTGTCTTCGGCGGCTGGAGCCTGCAGGCGGGAGACGGCGCGGCGGCCCAGTCGGATCGCTTCCGGCTCTACCAGCAGGGCGAGCAATTGGCTGATCCGCGGTTGCAATTGCTCGCGGTCGACCACGTTATCCAGAAGGCCCCGGCGAAGATGGTATTCGGCCGTGTGGACGTCGGGCGGGACCTGTCTTTCGGTGGCTTCAATCATGGTGCGGATGGGGGAAAGACCTACGACCGATCCGGGTTCGGCGATGATCACGTCGGCGAGGTTTGCGAAGCTGCCGTAGGCCTGCCCCGTGGAAGGGTTGGCCAGCACGGCGATAAACGGTAGGGACGCTTCCCGGAGTTTGTTCGCGGCGGTGACGGTCTTGGCCATCTGCATCAGCGACAGGACGCCCTCCTGGGTACGGGTTCCACCGCCGGTGACCAGCGCGACGACGGGAAGGTCCCGACGGGCGGCCTGTTCGAAAGCCAGGGCGACCTTTTCGCCAACCACGCTGCTCATGCTGCCGCCCATGAAGCCGTAGTCCAGGACCACAAGCATCACGTTACGGCCATCGATTTTGCAGGTTCCGGTGACTGCCGCTTCAGTCAGGCCGGTGCGGTCCTGGCTCTGCGTGAGCTGATCGTCGTAAGTGGTACGGTTCGAGAATGCCAATGGCGCGACGGAGCGCACGTAGCGGTTGTGCTCGCGAAAAGTGCGACGATCTGCCAGCAGCTCGATCCGTTCACGGGCCGACAGGGTGTAGTGGAAACGGCAGAACGGGCATACCCGGTAATCGAGGTAGGCTTTGGAATCGCTGATCGGTTCGTGGCAGTACAGGCAGTGGTCATGCACTGCAGACAAGTACATCTCCTCCAGCTCATCCCCGTCGCTGAAGAGGTGCACCAGGAAATTGGTCAGGTTGCGGACCGGCACCTAAACTCCTCCTTTAGTTGCCGAAAAAGCTGATGGCAGTGCGAGGCGCATTCAGTCGGCTTTTGCACGCCCTAAGTCCGTTCCAGTTCCACCTCTATTTTACACAATAGCAATTTCGTCGAACCCCGGAATGTGGGATCAAATCCAGAGAGAATATGCGCCGCGCGACACGGACCCATACCCCGGCAGCCGTGATCTCCTTGTCAAACTCGAGGCCGGCGTCGGTTTGCCGATGCGCATCAGGAGGTATCGGCGCTGCCGGGTTGGGGATCGAACCGGATGAAAGTGGCGGTTACCTCGCTCGCTTCCGGGCGCACGGCGGCCCAATCGGCGATACGATTCCCGACGATCCACGCGATGCCGCGAGGCGTGACTACCAGCGGCATCCGCTCGCGCCAATGCCGGGGGATCCGGGCATCAGTGAAAATGTCCTGAAGCTTGCGGGTGCCGGTCATACCCAGCGGTTGCATACGGTCGCCGGGTTGCCAGGTTCGCACGGTTGCGCCTTCCGCCAGCGCCCCCGAGGAGAGGTAGGCGGTCAGCGGGTTTCCCGTGTCCAGGGAGGTTGCGTGACCAACACGCACGGACTCGGCCGACACTTCCCACCCGTCGCGCCGGGTGACGGCGACGGCGATGGGTCCCCAGGGAAGGGTGAGCCGGAACTCGCGTACAGGCTCGGGGTACGGACAGTCGTCGCTCTGACCGGGACTGCTGAGGGTGGCCCACCGGGCGTCTGCGACGAACCGAAAACCGCGAGGAAGTTGGATTACCTTGCCCGAAGCAGGGTCAGAGACGGCATTGGACATAGCCGTCAGGTGCCGCTCGGTGAGGCGGTGTTCGTGTCCGGTTACGGTAACCCAGGCGCGGCGCAGGATGACGTGCCGGAGGGCAAGGTGTGTTTCCGCGAGGGCATTCCGGTCCAGGCGCAGGGCGCCGGAATCGGACGCGGGTTCTGGCACCACTTGGGGCCAAAGGAGGTTGGCCTGCTCTTCCATGTAGTCGACTTGCGCCGCCGCGGTGCGGGAAATCCGGCCCAAAGCGTCGGCGATCCGCGGGTTCAACTGCTCTTTCAAGGCGGGCATGATGTCCAGGCGGACGCGATTGCGTGCGAAGTCGCGCATGTAGTTGGTGCTGTCGTCCCGGTAATCGATGCCGTAGTTCCGACAGTACGAAATGGTGTGGCGCCTGGTGAGCTCAATGAGCGGCCGCCAAACCTGCAAATCTGCATCGAGCGAGCGATGTCCAGTCCGGGAGGTCGGGTACGGCCACGGGTCGAGTTCACTCATGCCGCGCAGACCGTGCAGGCCGCTGCCGCGCGCCACGTGGAGCAGCACGGTTTCGGCCAGGTCGTCGGCGGTGTGGCCCACGGCGACCAACCGGGCGCCCACCCGCCGGGCGACCCGGGCCAGAAACTCGTACCTAACGTCCCGAGCTGCCTGTTCGAAGGAGCTGACTCCATTCTCGCGTTGATAAGCGGCCACGTCCACTTCTTCGATGATGCAGTCCGGCCACATACGCCGGACGAAATCAGCGTCGTCGTAGGTTTCCTGGCCCCGGAAGTCGTGCATCAGGTGGGCGGGCTGCACCTTGAAGCCGAAGCGGGTATCGGTTCGGGCGATGCCCAACACCCGCATCAAAGCGCAGGAATCCGGTCCGCCGGACACGCCGGCAACCACCACGTCCTCTGGCCCCAGGCCGGCCCGCCGCGCGGTTGTCAATGCCGTGGTGTACAGCCGCAGCGCCGGCCAGAATCCGCGATCGTTGCGCCGTTTGTTGCGACCCATTGCGCCAGGCTGCCTAATACGTCGTGCGGTTGGCGGGTGTGAGGTGGTCCACAGCGTTGAAGGTAGCGAGCCGTCGCCCACGTCGTCCGGAGGTGATGGTGGTGCGGCTCCCCAGAGACAGGTCCATGTGATTGATGTTGGCGAGAGGAAGGTCGATCACGGCGGCGACGATGCAACGGATGGTGAAGTTGTGTGTAACGGCGATGATCGTGTCTTCGACGTCGTAACGCTCGTCCAGCTCCTCGATAGCCGCCATGGCGCGAAGTTGAACGTCGCCCAGGGATTCGCCGCCTGGCATGGTGACGCTGCTGGCGTCGCGTCGCCAGCCCTGGTACAGATCGGGCCAGCCGTCGCGCATCTCCTGGACGGTCACACCCTCTAACTCCCCCATTTCCATCTCGATGATGCGAGGTTCATCGGTCACCGGTAGACCGGACAGGTCGGCGATGGCGCCGGCGACGCTCCGGGCTCGCTGCAGCGGACTGGAGTACACGGCCACCGGGTTCCACGTGAGACTGGCCACTGCCAATTCACGGGCTTGGGCCCTTCCCCGTGGGGTGAGGGTCGAGTTGGTGGTGCCCTGCAGGCGACCCGACGCGTTGATGTCAGTCTCGCCGTGGCGGACCAGGTGCAGCTTCATTCGGTTAGTCCTCGGCCGAGGGATCGACCACCCTCAGGCGCACCTGGTTCACACGGACTCCCGCCATGTCGGTGACGGTGATTTCCAGGTTGCTCGTCTTGACTGTGTCGTTCTCCCCGGGAATTTCACCCAGTTCGTGCAGCACGAGGCCAGCGATGGTCTGATAGTCACCCTCGGGAACATCGATGCCCGCGGCATGGAGGCGGTCGTTGATCTCGATGATGGTCATGCCGCCGCCCAGGAGGTAAGCGCCGTCGGGTAGCTGAGCGATGTGGCTGTCGGCGGTCAGGGCTGGCGGGTCGTCGTCGACGACGGTGCCGACGATGACGCCGACGAGTTGCTTCATCGTGACCAGGCCCGCTATCCCGCCGTATTCGTTGGTCACCAGCATCATGGAAAGCCGCTTCTCCTGCATGGCGTCGAAGGCGTCTGACACGGTGACGGTCTCGGGGATGAAGTCGACCGGGCGCATGGTTTCGGTGACCGCGTCCTGGGGACCGATTTCACCGCGACCCTGAGCGATGAGCACTTCTTTGTTGGACAATATGCCCAGGACGGTCTCCTGGCTGCCCTCGAAAACGGGGAACCGGGTGTGGCTGTGCTCAGCGTAGAGGGCCAGGAATTCGTCGAGGGTGGTGTCTTTTTCGATCCAGACGATCTCTGTGCGCGGCGTCATGATTTCGCTGAGCCGGCGGTCGCGGAAGTTGAACACCCGGTGCAGGCGCTCGGCTTCGTCGGATTCTACCGCTCCCTGCTGACTGGACAGGTCGATCATCATCCGCAGTTCGCCTTCGGTGAAGGTGGTTTGCCAACCGTCGGATGAGGTGCCCAGCGCCTTGTAGATGAGGCGCGGGACCACGGTGAAGAGGTAGATGAACGGAGTGCTCAGCAGCATCATCCAGAGAACGGGGTAGGCCGCCGCCAGGGACCAACGCTCCGAGTAGGTTGCCGCCAGAGTTTTGGGCGTGATCTCACCGAAGATGGAGATCGTCACCGTCAGGATCAGGGTGGTCAGCAACGCCGCTGAGCCGGCGTCCTGGAGCAGGTCGGCAGCCAGGGCGGTGCCCAGAGCCGTGGCGAAGATGGTGAAGGCGTTCTGGCTCAGGAGAATGGTGGCGAAGAACTTTTCGTGCTGCGACAGGACATGGTTCACGGCTCTTGCGGCGGCGTTGCCCTGGCCTGCCAGGTACTGGATTCTGATCTTGTTGACCGCGACCAATGCCGCCTCGGCGCTGGTGAAAAACATTACTCCCAGGAAACTGAGCGCCAGCAATGATAGCTGCAAACTCCAGGGCATGGATAACCCGCCAGAAGTTTCCCCCACCTGCAACAAGACGGAGCCAATCGATAAACCGTCGGGCGCGATGTCCAACATCTGGATGCTATTCCTCCTGGCGATCCCGAAGTGGCATTCGTCCAGCGCACGGGCCTCGCCTGATTTTGATTATCATCAAGAAGGATAGCATCGCCCGAAATCCTGCGCAAAGCCGACCGGTCGCCGATTTGCCGGTTGATATAATGCCGTGGCGCATTCATTTAGAAACGGACGAGCCATGTTGATTCTGGGCATTGAAACATCCTGCGACGAAACCGCGGTGGGAATTGTGGAGGACGGCCGGGGCTTGCGGGCCAACGCCATCGCGTCCCAGGCCGCGCTGCACGTCGCCCACGGCGGCGTAGTGCCCGAACTGGCGTCGCGGCAGCACATCCGCGACATGGAACCGACCCTGCGCCGGGCGCTGGCTGACGCCGGCGTGACGCTGGAAGACATCGACGTGGTGGCGGTCACCCATGGGCCCGGCTTGGCCGGTGCGCTCATCAGCGGGGTCAACACCGCGAAATCGATGGCGCTGACGCTGGACGTTCCGTTGGTGGGGGTCAATCACCTGGAGGGTCACGTCTACGCGGCCTGGCTGGTTCCCGGTGACGCATCACCGGCGGAGGAACCGGGATTCCCGCTGGCGTGCCTGGTGGCGTCGGGCGGCCATACGGACCTGATCCTGATGGAAGGGCACGGCGACTATCGCCTGGTGGGGCGGACGCGAGACGACGCGGCCGGAGAGGCTTTCGACAAGGCGGCGCGGGTCTTGGGGCTGGGGTTCCCGGGCGGCCCGGAGATCCAAAAGGCCGCCGAGTCGCTGGCGGATTTCTCCGAAGACGGCGAGCCCTTCGCGGCTGCCGCGGCTGCCGCGGCTCCGCTGCCGCGGGCCTGGATGCGTGACACGTTCGATTTCAGCTTCAGCGGAGTGAAGACAGCGCTGCTCCACCGGGCGCAGGATGTGGGTCTGTATCCGCAGCCGGAAGAAGCGGACGCCGATGTTGACCGGCTGGTGGCAAACTTGGCGTACCAGTTTCAGGAGTCGCTGGTGGATGTGATGATCGCCAAGCTGCTGGCAATGGCCGACCGGTACCAGGCCCGGGGGCTGGTACTGGGCGGAGGCGTCACGGCCAATGCGCGCCTGCGGCAAAGAGTGCTGGCGGAGTCGCCGGTGCCGGCAATCATACCGGCGCCCGTGCTGTGCACCGATAACGGCGCGATGATCGCGGCGGGAGCGTTCTACCAGATGCAACGGGGCGAGGTCTCGGACCTGGCGCTGGACGTGGACCCGTCGCTGCCCTTTGGCGTGCCGGCGTAGTTCAAGACCCCCGTTTCAGGACTCCGCCGCGCTGACCTCGCGGACCGTTGGTTGTTCAGGGCCTGGAGCGGATGGCGACCGCGACCGGAGGACAATGCCGGCGAAGGCCATGAGGTCAGCGGTGCCGGCGGTGCAAGGCGTCTCGACGTTCCAGTTGTGTCCGTCAATGCGGACCATGCTGCCTCCGGAGTCGGTCAGGCTGCGCCAGATGATCCAACCCAACAGCACGATGAGGACCATCAGCACGGCCGCCATGGCGTGCAAGTTGATGAAGGGTATGACCACGTCGGGCAGGCGGTCGACCAGCCAATAGGCCAGCAGGAAATAAGCAATAACGCCGCCGGCCAACAGGGTTGCCCACTGCTTCCAGGAGAGGCCGCGCCGGGCGTCGTTGCGCACGCTGACCGCGGTCACGGTGTCGGCGGCAAACATCTGCACAACCCGGGTGGGTCCTTCCTCTGTTACCGCGATGATCCGGCGGTTCGTCGCCACCAGCAGACGGCCGGAGGACGTAGGTTCGGGCGTCAGGCCTTGTTCCGCGTCGAGGAACCCGGCCACGTGTTCTTCCGGGAGCAGTTCTACTCCCCGGACGTGGGACAGGAATGACGGGACGTTGGCCATGGCGGGTCTCGACGAAGGGTCTTGGCATCGAATCGTATCACAGCGCAACAAAACAAATTTGGGTTGGGCGGCAAA
The DNA here is from genome assembly GCA_965207585.1 of Dehalococcoidia bacterium. Classification (GTDB taxonomy): domain Bacteria; phylum Chloroflexota; class Dehalococcoidia; order Lucifugimonadales; family UBA3495; genus Bin87. The sequence goes on from CBDBMT010000003.1 coordinate 2,893,720, forward strand.
TTGCTGGCGAGTGACTGGAGCGAGATCTCATCTTCACGCGGGTGCGATACTGACAACTTTGCTATGGGGATTCCCGGGGGTATTCACCTGCTGTGGCGCCCGGAAAATTTGCACTTTTTGAAAAAATTCGATTAATTTCGCATTTCAGAAAGCAGGCACCGGCACAAACCCATTTGCTAAATTCCCAGTCACGTTAGGGCGGGCACACCGAGCGTGGGCTAGGCACGTCTCTGCGGATAGTGGATTCATAGTGGGTAAGTGATGACACCGGCGGTACTGCACAAGCAGGCGCTTCCTGCCATTTCGTTCGGCGCGCTCATGCGTGGATGGTCAACACTGGCCTTCTCCACATGCACGGACGGGGAAGTGTCGGTTCATCACAATCCGGTGCTGGTTGCGGAGACTCTGGGATGGTTGTCGGTAGGCCCCGGAGGGGTCTATCTCGATGGCACGGTGGGAGAGGGTGGACATTCGGAGGCGATCCTTGACGCATCGGGACCCAACGGGGTCGTGTTGGGGATAGATCGCGACCCCCGTTCCGTGGATGCGGCCCGGCGCCGGCTGACCGGCTACGGAGATCGCGCGCGGGTCGTCCACGGCAATTACGCCGACATGAGCGACCTGGCGCGACAGGCCGGCATCGAACGAGTCGACGGCGTGCTGCTTGACTTGGGGTTTTCCTCCCGACAGGTCGACTCCGCGGGATATGGTTTTTCGTTCCAGCGGGACGAACCCCTGGACATGCGATACGACACGGCAGGGTCCACGGCCGCCGACTTGCTGAATCACACTGACGAGCGCGAGTTGGCCGACGTCATTTACCGGTACGGCGAAGAACGCCGCAGCCGCGCCGTTGCCCGGGCTATCGTTGAGGCTCGACCTGTAACCACGACGGGTCGCCTGGCTACTGTGGTCGCCCGCGCGCTGGGCGGACGCCGGGGAAGCCGGCACCCGGCCACGAGAACGTTCCAGGCGCTGCGGATCGCAGTGAACGAGGAGCTGATGCACCTGCAAGCTGGCCTGGACGCCGTGCCGGGAATGCTGAAATCGCGCGGCCGGTTGGTCGTGATCAGCTACCACAGCCTGGAGGACCGGCTGGTCAAGGCCTGGATGGATCGGGAAGCGGCGCAATGCATCTGTCCTCCGGAGTTGCCCATGTGCGCGTGTGACCACGAACCCTCGGTGCGGTTCGTTCGGCGGCGCGTGGTGCGCCCATCTGCCGCGGAAACAGACAACAACCCGCGCAGCAGGAGCGCGCGCCTCAGAGCGGTGGAACGCATCTGATCCGCCGCCCGCAAACGATCATAGCTTCTCTTTCATAACCACATTCGTCCGAGGTAACGCCAAAATGCCACAGGAATCGATATACGCCGCCGTTGACATCGGCACCAGCAAAATCATTTCGATCGTCGCGCGGCTCGGGCCGGAAGGGGAGTTGAAGCCGCTGGGCACCGGCGTGGCCCCGTCCAACGGAGTGCGGCAGGGCGTCATCGACGACTTCGGCGAGGTCAAGAACAGCTTGCAGGAGAGCATGGCTGAGTGCCTGCGCTACGTGGGACGCAATCCTGTGGACAGGTTTCACGTCGTGGTGAATGGCGATCACCTGGTCAGCGTCAACTCGACGGAGATGTTGGGAAGCGGTGAAGAGGTGGTGACGATCACCGAGCAGCGGCTGCGCTCTCTGATGAGCAGTACCTCCGGGAGCCTGGAACAGCAACTGGATAGCCGCAGCGAGCAGACGCTGCACATGATCCCCATGCGATACCGGCTGGACGGGATGACCGGGGTGCGCAACCCGACCGGGCTCGACACTAACGAATTGCAATTGGAGGCCCACATCGTGCGCGGCATGTCGGTGCCGCTGGGCAACACGGTGCGCGCGTTGCAGTCGTGCAAGGCCAAGGTAGACGGGATGATAGCCCACCCGTTGGCGTCGGCCGAGGGAGTGCTGACCGCCGACGAGCGGGAAATGGGCGTTGTGGTGGTGGACATCGGAGCCGGGACGATCAAGACGGCGATTTATCGCGAGGGGACGCCGCTCTTCTCTTCTGTGGTTCCCATGGGAGGCAACCAGCTCACGCGTGATATGGCCATCGCGATGCGGATCCCGTATCAAATGGCTGAGGACCTGAAGGTTCAGTTCGGCCACGCGCTGCCGGACGCGATTCCAGCGAACGAAGAGGTGCTGATCCCGGCAACCCAGGTGCAGCCGAAACGAATGATATTGCGACGCGAATTGTGCGAGCCGCTCTATCTGCGTTCATTGCAGATGCTCAAGCTGGTCAGCGAGGAGCTCTACCGGGCGGAGATCGGCTCGATGCCGCCGGGAGGGATCGTGTTTACGGGCGGGGTTTCCCGCATGCCCGGCCTGACGGAAATGGCCGCGCGCGGCTTGAGAACCGAAGTCCGCGTGGGCATTCCGCTCTGGTACGCGGGATTGCCGGAATCGCTGCGACAGCCGGAATTTTCTGCCGTGTTGGGCGCCATGCAGTGGGCGGTGAAACATCGCAACCGTCCGGATCAGGAACGGCCGCGCGGTTCCGGCGAGCGGAACTGGTCTCCGGCTTCACTGTTCCGGCGGCCGTTCGCGCGCTCCGGATCGCGGCGAGCCGCGGCCGAACCCGAATCCGAGGACGAATAGATCAATCATCGCCGGGCGCACGCTGCACCGCGAGCGCGCCGGAGCAGTTTGACCATCGACCAAACCCAAATTCAGCAACAATAACAGGAGGCGAAAGGACGATGATATTTCCCGATAACTCCGCGTCGTGGGAGCCAGCCGAGCACTTTGATGACCCCGACGGCCTGATACCCGAAATCGGACGTGGGGTTCCGCTGATAAAAGTGCTTGGCGTGGGCGGCGGCGGCTCCAACGCGGTGAGCCGCATGTATAAGGAGAAACTGCCCGTTGTCGAATATTACGCGCTGAACACTGACGCCCAGCATCTTGCCCGGTGCGACGTTCACTACCGGATCGCTCTGGGCCGCAACCTGACGCGCGGACTGGGCGCCGGAGCACAGCCCGAGCTGGGTCGTCAGGCGGCAACGGAATCGCGCGCCGAAATCGAGCAGGCAGTGAGTGGCGCGGACATGGTGTTCCTGGCGGTGGGCATGGGCGGAGGCACTGGCACCGGAGCCGCTCCGGTTGTGGCGCAGATCGCGAAAGAATCGGGAGCTCTTACCATCGCGGTGGTGAGCCGGCCCTTCGGGTTTGAAGCGCAGATGCGTCGCAAGAACGCTGAGGAGGGCCTGGAACGACTGCAGGACCATGTCGATACCATGATCGTCATTCCCAACGACCGCCTGCTGGCGCTGAACGAGGAACAGTCTGACTCCTACTCGTGGGAAGACGCGCTCAAGCTGGCGGACTCAGTGCTGCACCAGGGCATCAGCGCCATCGCCGAGGTGGTCACCGTTCCGGGTGAGATCAACGTGGACTTCGCTGACGTAAAGACGATTCTCACCGGGGCCGGACAGGCCTGGTTGTCCATCGGCCGGGGTCGGGGTGAAGGAAGGGCCAGGGAAGCGGCCCGACAATGCACCACGAGCCCACTACTGGACATTTCCCTGGAAGGGTCGCGGCGGATCCTGTTCGTCCTTACCGGCGGCAACAACCTGTCGTTGCTGGAAGTCCAGGAAGCGGCGGCAGTGGTCGAGGAGTTGGCCGATCCCAACGCCAACATCATCTTCGGGACCAACCGGGATGCCCGGCTGGACGATGAAGTCAAGATGACGATGGTGGCGGCGGACTTCCCGGCGGCGATAGAGACCCCGGAAGACGACATCGCCAAGTTGCTGAACGAGATGGACGTACCGGAAAGAAGGGATTACGAACTCCCGACGTTCTTGCAGAACCGCCAGAATCGCCGGGGATTCTATCGCTAGACCGGTCCTCGCCGACCTCTGCGGCCCCCTCTGCTTTCGGGAGAGGGGGCCAATTTTTGTGCCGTCACGTTTGGCGGGCCGAAAATCTCGAAAATCCGGCTGAAATTCTGACGCCTTTCACCGTGCGGACCGGAATCAGGGTCGGTATAATCCTGACTACTACAAATTGTGGTTTGTGGGTTCAAGAACACAATATATTCCGATTTCAAAAACTGTCTGAAAAAGTGACCAAAAGGGGCCAATCCCATGAAATGCCCTTACTGCGAAACGGCGCAAAGCAAGGTGACCGACTCGCGGGATGCTGAAAACGGCATCCGGCGGCGGCGGGAGTGCCTCTCCTGCGGGCGTCGGTTCACCACCCACGAACAGGTCAGGCTGCCGGCGCTGCAAGTGGAAAAGCGCGACGGGCGGCGCCAGGAATTCAGCCGGGCCAAGCTGGTGTCGGGAATAGACATGGCGTGTACCCGCAGGCCGATCCCCCGGCGGGACATTGACCGCCTGGCCGACGATATTGAAACGGAACTCCAGCGCCTGGGCAGCGGCGTGGTCAAGTCACGTGATCTGGGACTGATGGTCTTGGAGCGGCTGCGGACGCTGGACGAGGTCGCGTACATGCGGTACGCATCGGTTTATTACGACTTTCAGAGAGCGGACGACTTCGAAGAACAAGCCCGTTCGCTGCGACAGGGCCACCCGGAACCGCTGGTAAGCCTGGCCGCAGTAACCACCCGCAGGACCCGGGCTCGCCGCGCCACCCGGCGCGACGGCTAACAGGCGAACCACGGGCCAGACCTTGCGTTAACGAGGACGTGATCTGTGGATCGCATCAAGGCGTATCAACTTATGGACTCAAGGGCGCTCCGGCATCGCCACCATCGCCGGGCGTCCCGGTCAAACCAAAAGGGCAATTGCCACCTGCTCGCCAAACCAAACCTAAAGGGAGGTGTTCAACACCATCATGAGCAGCAGCGTTCAATACTCCGCCTTCACAAGGCTGTTGACCCACAACAACCGGGTCCACGACATGGAGGAGATGCTGCGGAAGATGTGGGTCCCGTCGGACTGGGAAACCGCCGACGCGGATAGTGGCGACTCGTGGATTCCGAACCCCTTTGCCGAGCTTCAGGATGACCTGGACCGAGAGGCCCGGGCGTGCCTGGTGAGTTGCTGGGCGGCATTGCCGGCGCAGCGGGAGGATGATGACCTCATCGCGTAAAAGCGTCCACCGTTTGGGACGGCCGACGGCGGCGGGCGTTGCTCCGCCCCGTCGGATGCCGACTACTCAACTCCAGTATGAGCCTGTCGCTTGGGAGCCTGAAGAAATGCAACATTCGGTGCATTACAACGTAGAGATCCACTGCGGCCCGTGCCCTGAAGGGGCCGGGGCCGAGATTACCCAACGGCTGCGACCCGCGTTTCCGGTGACCAACTGTCGGAACACGCCCACGGGACTGACGCTGCGCGTGACCGCCGGACACCAGTACGCATACGGAGCCCTGCGGGATTTCGCAGACCTGATAGCGGACACGCTGACCCGGTTGGGAATCAGCATGACTTCCGGGGTGGTGCGCCTGGTCACCAGGGGAACCCCGGGGGAGGAAGGAATGTGGCATCGCGTGCAGGACGCAACGGCTGCCCTGGTCGGATTAGACCTGCGGCCGGAGCGAGAGACGCCGGTGCTGTACTTCTACAAAGGATTGCGGTTCGACTTGGACCTGTCCGCACGACTCAAGGATGTGAGCAGGAAAAGCGAGGTCGGAACGATCTGATCTTTGAGGCGGGACGTTGTCGCGCCGGCGTCCCGCCGCATCAATTCGATTGACCCCGGCGCGTGAGAGGGTTAATGGTTTAGACTGCGGCGATGCACGGTAGCCTCGTGCAAATCGTCGTTCTTTATCTGTAAATCGTAAGTTTGATCAATATAGTTGAGTTTACGGGAGGTACTTGCTGTGGCAACGGCTATGGGAATTGAACCGGCAGGCAGGGCTGATTCGGTGAGGCGACGCATACGCGACGCAATGGTCGAGGCCGGCATAGCCGGCGAGTACAACGATCGCAACGGAACCTTGACCGATAACGCCAGAGTCGTGCTGCAACGCCGGTATCTTTCCAAGGACCGGGAAGGCAACGTGCTGGAAGACCCGGAAGGAATGTTCCGCCGGGTGGCGCGCAACCTGTCCCAATCAGAGTTGGAATATGGTGCGACGGAAGAGGAGCGCGCCGCGGTGGAGGAGCGGTTCTACCGGGTGATGCGCCGGCTGGAGTTCCTGCCCAACTCCCCAACGTTGATGAACGCCGGGCGTGAACTCCAGCAACTGTCGGCGTGCTTCGTGCTGCCGGTCGAGGATTCACTGGATTCCATTTTCACCAAGGTGAAGGAGACGGCGCTGATCCACAAGAGCGGCGGCGGCACCGGGTTTGCCTTTTCGCGGCTGCGCCCGGAGGGCGACGTCGTCGGTTCCACCGGAGGAGTGGCGTCGGGCCCGGTGAGCTTCATCAACGCTTTCGATGCGGCGACCGACGTGGTCAAGCAGGGCGGCACCCGCCGGGGCGCGAACATGGGCATCCTGCACGTGACGCACCCCGACGTGCTTCGGTTCATCAGGTCCAAAGAGGACGGAACCCACCTGAGCAACTTCAATATCTCGGTGGCGGTCACGGAAGACTTCATGGTCAAGGCGGAAAAGGGCGAGGAATACGACCTCGTAAATCCGCGGACCGGGCAGGTTGTGGAGCAACTCAATGCCAGCGAAGTGTTCCAGCAAATGACGGAACTGGCGTGGCGCACCGGCGACCCCGGCATCGTGTTCCTGGACCGGATCAACCGCGACAATCCCAACCCGCAACTGGGGGATATTGAGTCGACCAATCCGTGCGGAGAGCAGCCGCTGCTGCCTTACGAATCGTGCAACCTGGGTTCGCTGAACCTGGCGCGGATGGTCCATTACACGGCGGATGACGTTGAAGTCGACTGGGATCGAATGAGTGAAGTGATCACGACGGCGGTGCACATGCTGGACAGCGTGATCGACATGAACGACTACCCGATCCAGGAAATCGCCGATATGAGCCGCCGGACCCGCCGCATCGGCCTGGGCGTCATGGGATGGTCGGATCTGCTGATCCAGATGGGCGTGCGCTATGACAGCGTGGAAGCGCTGGAGCTGGCCCGCGAGGTGATGAAGTTCATCCAGGAAGAGACCTATCGGGCGTCTTGCGAACTGGCTGATTCCCGGGGCCCCTTCCCGGAATGGGAAAACAGCGCGTACAACGAGGGCCCGGATTCCTCGCCCATGCGCAACTCGGCGCCGGTGACCATTGCGCCCACCGGAACCATCAGCATCATCGCCGGGGCATCCAGCGGGATCGAGCCGCTGTTTGCCCTGTCCTACGTGCGGAACGTGATGGACAACACCCGCCTGGTGGAGGGGAACGCCTTCCTGGAAGCGGTGGCTCGCCACGAAGGGTTTTACACGCCGGAACTCATGGAGCGGCTGGCCAGTGTCGGCTCGCTGGAGGACCTGGACGTGCCGGAATGGGTCAGGAACGTTTTCCGGGTGTCCCACGACATCGACCCCCGGTGGCACGTGCGGATGCAGGCAGCCTTCCAGGAATACACGGATAACGCGGTGTCCAAGACCATCAACTTCCCCAGCGAAGCGACAGTGGAAGACGTGGCGGAGGCCTACCGGTCCGCCTACACCCTTGGATGCAAGGGAATCACGGTATACCGCGACGGCAGCAAATTGGAGCAGGTGTTGAGCACCGGCACTAGCGGAGAAACATCCGAAGCCGATAATCCGGCTGACGCTGACGACCCGGACGCCGTGAAGATCATCGGGCTCGGCCACCGGGCGCCCCGGCGCCGACCCCGTCAGATCCACGGCATCACGGAACGGGTGCGGACCGGACACGGCAACATGTACGTCACCGTGAACATGGATGCCAACGGGTTGCCCTTCGAGGTGTTCGGCGCCATGGGCAAGGCCGGCGGGTGCGACGCTGCGCTGCTGGAGGCAGTTTCACGCCTGGTGTCACTGGCGCTGCGTGGGGGCATCGATCCCAGCGAGGTCACCCGGCAATTGCGCGGGATAACGTGCTGCCCGGCGTGGGACGACGGCGTGCTGGTGGGATCCGGCCCCGACGCGGTGGCCCTGGTGCTGGACAAGATCGCCAATGGCGGCGATGCGCTGAACAGCGCGCCTGCCGGCGTGCAATTGAGCCTGGCCGGGGCACCCAATGAGAACGGCGCCAATGGCTATTCGTCGGCCGCAATGTATCCGACGGGCTTCTCCCAGAGGTGCCCGGAATGTAATGGAGGCGTGGTCAACCAGGAAGGATGCCTGGCGTGCTATTCGTGCGGGTGGAACAAGTGCGAGTAGGAACACATGCGGGGCGAATGATTATTCGCCCCCTTGCTTTGTACCGGGAATGGCCCAAGTTGTCGATGCGGTGGGTGGGTGAAATGACTCGACCAGATTCGCGCGGACGCTACGCAGTCATCGAAACCGTTGATTTCGCCGAGGACTGGAGCCGAGGAGGCGCTGAAGGCTGGATCAACCCTATAGCCGATTCGGTAACGTTGAGAGTCATCAAGGAGGCTTTGGAGAGGGCCCCGTGGGGCCCATCTGCTGCGGACGGTTGGGCTGACAACATCCGTGCGGTCAGCTTCCCCATGTCGGCCCGCAACCCCTTTGGCAGGGTGAGGATCCGCTATGAAGTGGTAGAGGACGACCGGGAAGTTCGATTGCTCGGCGTCAATCTTATCGGTTAGCGGAACGATGCTCCTGGATCTCGCGCAGGCTGATCGGAGTGGAGCAAACGCCGGCAAGTTCATACGGAATTGGTTGACCATCTTCCGTGGACAGCCAGCCGAGCTCTTGGTGGGCGTACTGTTCAATACCGGCAGTGTTGTAACCGTCAAATCGGCGAACCTGAGCTTCAAGGGATTCGATATCGGTTGGATGCAGGCGTTCCAGGTTAGCCGCGCGAAGCGGCAGCATTCGATATTTTTGGTATCCGCCGCCGGTAGTATCATACAGTATCTCGATGTCGCCATTGTCTTCCATCTGCTGACGCACTCGGTACCAGTTCTCCGGGTGCGGGCCGTGAGGGAAGTGCAGATAGGTGGTGCCGGTGATGGGTTTACCATAATGGATATAGGATTCGCAGTCGGCGTAGTAGAGGAGCTTAACCAGTTTTGTCATTCCAAAATTTGGGTCGTCGATGGACAGCTCGCTCAGGTAAATCACGGCCTCAATCAATTTGCCGCGGTCCTGCTCGAAATTTTCTGGTGAGGCCATGGCGCCTCCTGACAGTGCCAAGTCAAAAGCGGATTTGTGCCGCAAGTTTAAAACGTTCGTCTGGTTTGAGCAACCGGGATTGAAGTGGAGTAGGCTATCCGGTGCGGCGTGCGTGCTATAATTTGCCGCCAGTCGGCCGGGCGCAAATTGCACTGATAGACGAGGCGTGAGATGGTATCTGGGACGGAAAACGAAAAGATGCGGCCGGCCATCGCGATCACCATGGGTGACCCCTGCGGCATCGGGCCGGAGGTGGTGGTTAAGGCGCTGGCGGATCCGCGAGTCTACGCGGCGTGCCGCCCCGTGGTGGTGGGCAACGTGCACGCCATGGAAGAAGCGGCGCGGCTGACGGGACTTCCGATGGGAATCAACCACACCGACGACCCCACATCGGCTGGCGACAATCCTGCGGTGGTAGACGTGGTCGACATCGGGAACCTGAACCCGGAGGACATCACGGTGGGACAGTTGAGCGTGCCGTGTGGCAAGGCGGCCATGGAATGGGTCAGCAAGGCCGGACAGCTGGCGATGGCCGGAGTGGTTGACGGCCTGGCGACGGCCCCGCTGAACAAGGAAGCCGCCGCGCTGGCCGGATACGAAGCCATCGGGCATATGGAGTTGCTGCAGGAGCTATCGGGAGCCAGGACCGTCGCCACCATGCTGATGGCCAGGAACCTGCGGGTGGTGCACCTGACCACGCACCGGTCACTGCGAGTAGCCTGTGACTACGTGAAGAAGGACCGGATCCTCGATTACCTGAGGCTCACTGACGACAACTTCCGCAAGTGGGGATTTGCGAACCCCCGGATCGGCGTGGCGGCGTTGAATCCGCACGGCAGCGACGGCGGGTTGCTGGGGAGCGAAGAAGCGGAAGAGATCGCGCCGGCGGTGCAGCAGGCACAGAGTGAAGGTATCAACGCCATCGGGCCAGTGCCGGCGGACATCATATTCCACCAGGCAATCCAGGACCGGTACGATGTGACCCTGTGCATGTACCACGACCAGGGGCACATCCCGGTCAAGGTGTACGGCTTCGAAGAGAGCATCACCGCCAACCTGGGGTTGCCGTTCGTTCGGACGTCGGTTGACCACGGAACGGCATTCGACATCGCCGGCAAGAACCTGGCGGACCACACTTCCATGGTGGAATCTATCCGCATGGCGGTGGCCTTTGCCCGGGGCGATGGCCTGACGGACGGCTGGGGTGAGGGTTAGCGCGATGACCACCGCACCGGATTTGCCGGCGCACGGCGTTCAAAGTACCGAAGACCGTCTCCGGATCACTTTGCGCATGATCATCCAGGCTCGCGAAGAACTAGCCAGTGGCAGCCGCTTGCAGGCGGGTGAAAAGGCTTGGGGCGCCGTGGTGCTCCCAGTGAAAGCCATCGCCGAACAACGCGGCTGGCGGCATAAGTCCCATCAGGACGTTCACGCAGTACTTAGCCAGCTCGTGCTGGAATACGGCTTCGACACTGATCAGGCATATGCCCTTTCGTTGGCATACTTCGTTGGCCACGAGAACTTTTACGAAAATCACCGCAGCCCGGAAGAGTTGTCCGAGATGATCGACGGAGTTGAGCGGGTGATGGAGGCATTGATCGACCTGACGACAAGTCCGCCCCGTCCGTTCACGATCAGCAGCAACACGCAGTTGAGGCGGTTGCGCCGGCTCACCGGCAACGATGACTTGCAGATCGGAGACACGTCCGACGTGGGATTTTCCCTGCAACATGGCTTGGCGGAAGAACGGGGCGAGGACTAACGACATGAACATCGGGTTCATCGGCGGCGGAACGATGGCTGAGGCCATCCTGGGCGGGATGCTGAATGCCGGCGTTGCCGATGCCAGCAATGTGATGGTTGGCGAGCCGGTACCCGCGCGGCGGGATTACCTGGCCGAGAGGTACGGAGTCGCGGTCTCGGGCGAAAACGGCGCCGTGGTCGATGCCTCCGAACTGATCGCGCTGGCGGTAAAGCCGCAAGACCTCCCGAAAGTTTACGCTGATATCGGCGGTTCGTTCGGCCCCGGGAAATCGCTCATGTCCATCGTGGCCGGCGCGACGATGACATCGCTGGCCAACGGAATGAAGCACGACGGTATCATCCGCGTCATGCCCAACACGCCGGCGCAGATCGGCGAAGGCATGACGATGTGGACCTGCGCGTCCTCCGTGAGCAAGGCGCATCGGGAAGCCACCGACGCCATGCTCTCCACCATCGGCGATGCGATTTACGTCGATGACGAGAAATACCTGGACATGGCGACGGCGCTCAGCGCCAGCGGTCCGGCGTACGTGTTCCTGATCGTTGAGGCCCTGATCGACGCCGGAGTGTACGTGGGATTGCCGCGCGACGTGTCTCGACGGCTGGCGTTGCAGACGGTCAAAGGCAGCGTGCAGTTGGTGTCCGAGACGGGCCGGCACCCCGGCGAGCTCAAGGACATGGTCACCTCGCCGGGTGGCACCACGGCGGAGGGCCTGCAGGCCCTCGAACGCGCCGGCGTGCCGGCAGCATTGGTCGATGCGGTGAACGCCGCGTACCTGAAATCCGTGCGGCTGGGCCAAGGTTAGTCCCCGAAGCTACCCGGCAATTCACCATGCTTCAGCTAATCAGCCTATTCATCACGCTGTGCTATCTCCTGCTGCTGGCCCGCATCATCCTGGGCTTCGTAGTGCAGTACATGACGATGCAGGGGAACGGAGCGCCGGAGGTGCTGGTTCGCCTGTACGACGTGGTGTTTTCGTTGACCGAACCGGTGCTGGGGCCGATCCGACGCATGCTGCCGCAGACCGGAATGATCGATTTCAGCCCGTTGGTGGTGATGATCGTGCTGGTGGTGGTCCAATATGCCCTGCGGGCGTTATTAGCATAGGGTATCGCCCCGTCCTGCAATTGGGCGCAAAGGAGAGCGCTGGTGTCCGGATCAACGTCTCGGTCGCAGCGCAAATTCTGGACGGCTGGTGGGCTCCGACCGGCGGACTTGGAGCGGCTGCGATCAGCGTACGCCGAAGAGTTGCCCAAAACCACCGACGCGTCGCCAAGCCTGGTGATCCTGTGCGGCTTGCCCGGCACCGGAAAATCCCATTTCGCCCGGGAACTGGCCCGCCGCGCGCCCTTCGTGTGGCTCAACAGTGACCGGACCCGCAAGCTGCTGGTCGACACGCCGAGTTACAGCCGCAGGGAGCACCGCCGGGTGTTTTCCGCGATGCACGTGCTGACCCGGGGCTACCTGCGGGACGGGTACTCGGTAGTGTTCGACGCCACCAACCTCAACGAGAACGTGCGCCGACCGCTCTACGCATCCGCGAGTGAGGCTGGTGTCGAACCGCTGATAATCCGGTTCACCGCGCCCCCGGAACTGGTGCGTCGCCGGCTGACGAATCGGGCCGACGGCGTGGGAGAAGCCTCGCAGAGCGATGCCACGTGGGACGTGTATTCCCGCATGGCCGTCGCCGACCAGCCGGTGCCGCGGCCGCACTTGCAGGTTGTCGGTCCGGAGGATGTGGCATCGGTGATGCAAGAGACCCTGAAACGGACAGGAGTGGCAGCGTGAATTTTCAGAATCAGGATTTGCCGGATTTTGGAATTTTCAGGATTGGGCGCTAACGCAGAGATGCACAGGCGCGGAGGGCGGCGATCTGTTCGGCCAGTTCGCTGACACGGATGAGTACATCGTCCAGTGTGCCGGAGAGGTCCAACGATGCGACCTCCAGCCGTTTGCCTGAACGTCGTACCCGATAGGTCGTCGTGTCGGCCTCGCCCTGGGCGTAGATAAGCAGGCCGCCGGGCAGGTCAAGGGCCGTGGCGTAGGCGAGTAGTTGATAAAGGTCGGCGTTGGGGACTCTGCGCTCGCCGGCGATGTTCTTGTACTTGGCGTCGCCCACGAACACACACGAAGAACCCTCCCACCATGTCAGGTCGGGCCGGAGGTGGATGCGGCCCGTGTCGTCAAGGTCAGGGATCCGCTTTTCCAGAAATGCGTGGGGCGAAACTCCCAGGGCATCGCGCAGCGCCTCCGTTACGAACTCTTGAAAGACCACGTTCATGTCCATCAGGAACCCGGAAGCCCGGACCGCTCCCCGGCCCGTCTCAAATTCTCCGTGTCGCAGAATAAGCCGCGACAGCTCCACGACGCCCCGGTAGTGTTCGTTCAGCCGGTCGTATCGTACTGACGGGACATCCTTCGGCGGGAAATCCACCAGCGATACTTCCTCCAGCATCGCCGCCAACCAGCCCAATTCCCGCCTCGCCCGGGCGGAACGCAGGCGGGCGCCGCCCAACCGATAGGTCGCCGCCTTCACCAGCCGGTTGGCGAGCACGTCATCGGTGAACTCGTCGTACCGGACCTCGACCGGCAGGGGAACGCCAAATCGGCGGCGCAGTTGCTCGTCAAATCGGATGCGCCCCCGCACGGTGTACAGCGCCTCCTCCTGGGTTCGGTAGCCGTGCAGGAGGCCGCGGGCGAAGGCGCGGCGGGCGTGGCGAGACAGTGCCATGGCCAGCGCATCCGGCAGCGCGTACTCATCGCGGTAGTCAAAATCCTCGGGCTGGAATTTGACCTTCCCGATGGCGTAGCAGGCCAGGGACAGCACTTGCGGAATGCCGATCTTCGGCTCGATGAGCACCGACATATCGCCGATTTCAACGGCGCCGATGTGAGAGCCTGGCCTGAGACGGTACTGGTTTTCTGTACCAACAACGCGCTCGATAGCATCCAATGGCACCGCTTGACGCAGAGCGTCGTGCTCAGCAGCGGTGAGTGAGACGGATTCCTTCCAATCCCATTCCCGCAGGTTAATCTCGCGCATCGAGTTCGCCGTCAAGATCTTCCTCTTCCCCTGCTGGAGAGGGTTGAAGTGAGGGGTCGCTGCCCCGCAGCCGATCCAGATCAAACTCCGCAAGCCGGGCCGTGTCCTGCCCGAAAAGCCGTTCCTCGATATAGGGCAGGACGCCATACTTCCAGATGCGCTCGACGTCAGCATCGTCAAGCTCCGGTTTCATAAAGTAGCTGGGGCCGATGGCGGCATTCGGGTCATCCTTCAGCTGCTCGTTGGCCCGGTCAACAACATCGGCAACCCACTCCATGCCGGGAGACTGATCGCTGAGATACCGGCGGAGCAGGCCCTTTATGGGTGGCTTGTCGGGATGGAACTCCACGAAATAGAACCGCCGGCGCAAGGCCAGGTCCACCAGCGCAATGGAGCGGTCGGCGGTGTTCATCGTCCCGATGATGTAGAGGTTTTCGGGCAGGCTGAAGCGTTCATTGCACTCCGAATACTGAAGCTCTACGCCTTCATTGCGGTATTCCAACAGGAAGTACAGCTCACCGAAAACTTTGGCCAGGTTGCCCCGGTTGCTCTCGTCGATGATGAGGAAGTGCTTGGCACCGGATTCATCGCCCGCTGCGTTCTTGGCCGCCCGCAACAGCGGCCCGTCCTGAAGGTTGAAACCGGGTTGACCGTCCATCAGAGCAGGTCGGTAGCCCTGCACGAAGTCCACGTAATCGTAGGACGGGTGGAACTGCACCAGCGTAACCCGGTCTTTTGAGCCGGCGATATGCTCCGCCAGTTTCCGGGCGACGTAGGTTTTGCCGGTGCCTGGAGGCCCCTGGAAGATGACCTGCTTTTTGTCCTCCAAAAGGGTGTCGATTTCGGCGAGGAAGTCGGCGGGGAGGTAGGATTCGGCAGCTAGTACGGCGAACGTGGATGAAGATCCATCGAGAGGATCCCTTTCAACCGCGCTAGGGCCAAAAACATCAGTAATAAATGCTTGCGCCGCTGCGTCGTCAGGTTCCATCCTCCAGATGCACTGGTCTGCTGGAAATCTATCGGCGATGGCGTCAACAGGATAATTGGCTAAGGGCCTACCCGTATCAGTAGATACCCGCAGGCTATCGCGCCAATGGTTGTCAACGTGTACAAAGTTAAATCTGGTTCGTGTAATGGTGCCAACCGCCCAGATTCCCACGCTGTCGACGGGATCCCCTCGTTCGTCTGTCGCATAGCGCCTAAATTCGCCGGCTTTCATGGCGATCGAGTCCCCGGGTTGCATTCCGCGTATGACATCGCGATGAACGTGGTCATCGCTACACTGCCAAAATTGTGTACGCATCCGCCAATCAGCACCGCCGGTAACGAACCAAACTGGTCGCGAGTTGCTGTCACTGGTAGTCGTAGCCATTTTCGCTGACTTCTTCCTATGGCCCATTTAGGAGACTGCTCCCACGGTGGTTCCGCCTTTCCGGTACTGGCCTAGGTATCCAGAAACTCTTGCCAATCTAAGTGCAACTGCCTAATCGCCGAGCGCAGGGTTCCGATTCTGAGATCGCGCCCGCCCCAATCCGGCAATATGGCGTCCGTTTGCGCTTGTGGGTTAAACCACTTTCGGTGAGAGCCACCGCCCCGTCTCGTAACCTCATAACACCCCAGCCGCGACAGTTTGCGGACTGCTTCCCGGTATCTCATGGGATGGAGACGACAGCCTCGATGGACACCGGTCCGTTGGCGTCGTCCGCGTAAATGCCCTCGGGCAACGGACGCCCCCGGTCCTCGTAGATTTCCACCACTGCGGCAAAAGCGTCTTCTACGTTAACCAGGCACTCTGCGATGGTGTCGCCCTCGGTAATCAGTTCCGGGAGCAGCGGGGAGGTGACGGTGTACCCGCCTTCGGGCTGCGGTTCCAGGATGAGAGGTATCCTCGCAATCATTGTCGTCTCCCAGTGCTTTCGTTCGATCTGGCCGACCCTGATAACCCTTCAGCCCGCCGGTGGCCTGAAGGGCGGCATGGGCGGCGGCAAGTCTATGCTCTCGTCGGCAAGGGCTTCTTCTTCCGGGATGAGGAGGCGGTCGATGGTCCTCTGCTGCAAGGGAGTGGGGATAAAGTCCCGGTTCGATTCCCGTTCCCGCGCTTCCCACAACAATGGGATCAGAGAATTTACCTGGGCAATCAGATTCGTTACCAGCGCCTCGCCCAACCAGTCCTCGTAGTAGTTGTCGTGCAACTGGTCGGCGATGGCCTGCAAATACAGCATTTGCGGTTGTTGGAACTCATCGGCCAGCAAACCGACGATATCCCGGCGCAAGTTGTGCGAGCGATGCCGCCAATTCCGGTCCTCGGCGATTGCTTTCACGGCCTGGGCCACGGCGCCGGAAGCCTTGTCCGAAGCCTGCACCCGGTCGCCCATGGTACGCAGTTCGCAGTTGGCCTGCCCCAACAGGCGGTGGCTGAGGTCGGTGTGGCGATTGGCTTGCGCAAGGGACATGATGGACAGGTCTCCCGGAGACTTGGCAATGCAACATCCGCATTGCCGCCTGGATCTAGGGGTTAGCAGGTATATCACTGCGCACTTTGACTTTATGCGGCATCCAATCTCTCGTCAACGCGAGCGTCTTCACGCCGAAAGCGAACGTCGGTTGTGCGTCAACCGGCGAAGCGGCATAATCCGGCCAGCGCATGACACGAGAAAGCCGCCTCTCGGGAGGTGAATAATGCCAACGATGATTAAGGTCGCCGCCGGCGACGCGACGAACTACGAAACGCCGGCGTTGGTGGTGAATTTGTTCCAGGGCGTGACCCAGGCGGGCGGAGGTACGGGCGCAGTGGACCGCGCGCTGGGCGGAGTGATCTCGCAGCTGATTGCCGACGGCGAGATCAAGGGCAAGCTGGGCGAATTGACGCTGATACACACCATGGAACGCATCCCGGCCAAGCGGGTGGTGGTTGCCGGCTTGGGAAATTCGAAAGACTTCGATACGGGTGCGGTGCGTCGCGTGAGCGGCGACGTGGCCCGGTTCCTGCGTCGCAAGGGCATCAGCGAGTACGCGACCATCGCCCACGGAGCGGGCATCGGCGGTCTGAACGCCGTGGAGTCGGCGCAGGCGATTGCGGAAGGCTCCCTGCTGGGCCTGTACAAGTTTGACACCTACCGCAGTCACGAGAACGGCGCCGGCGGTGATACTGATACTGATGGCCCGGAACACGGGATCAAATCCGTCACCATAGTGGAACGGGATGCGGGCGCCGTGGCCGACCTGGAAGCCGGCGTATCCGTGGGTACGGTGCTGGCGGAGTCGACGATGCTGGCGCGGGACCTGGTGAACCATCCGGCCAACGTGATGACGCCTACGAAGATGGCGGAGGCGGCCCGAGAGGTGGCGGAGTCTGTCGGCCTGGAACTGGACGTGATGGACCGGGACCGGATGCGCGAGCATGGGATGGGCGCATTTCTGGGCGTGGCGCAGGGGAGCGAGGAGCCGCCCAAGCTGATCGTCATGACCTACCGCGGCGACCCGGATAATCCGCAGAACAACCTGGGATTGGTGGGCAAGGGCATCACCTTTGACACCGGCGGCATCTCATTGAAACCAGCGGCCAACATGGAGGCGATGAAGGGCGATATGGCCGGCGGCGCGTCGGTGATCGCTGCGATGAACGCCATCGGGTCGTTGAAGCCACGGCTCAACGTGACCGGACTGATCGCGGCCACGGAGAACATGCCCGGCGGGCGGGCGCAGCGCCCTGGCGACGTAGTGACGGCGATGAACGGCAAGACCATCGAGGTGATCAACACCGACGCCGAGGGGCGGCTCGTGCTGGCCGACACGCTTTGCTACGCCCGCAGCCTGGGGATCACCCGCCTGGTGGACGTGGCGACGCTAACCGGGGCGATTGTCGTGACGCTGGGCAAGGCTTGTACCGGCATGATGGGCAACTCTAGCAAGCTGGCCAAGGATATCGGCGCCGCCGGCGAGCGCAGCGGCGAACGCTTCTGGGAACTGCCCATGCTCGAAGATTACCGGGAACTGATCCGCTCCGACGTTGCGGACATGAAAAACTCCGGGGGTCGTCAGGCCGGTTCCATAACCGCGGCGATGCTGTTGCGGGAATTCGCGGAAGAGGCGGATTGGGTCCACCTGGACATAGCCGGCACCTCGACGGCGTCCAGCAACAAGGGCCACCTGGTCAAGGGAGCCACCGGCGTACCGACCCGCACGTTGGCCCAACTGGCGATGAACCTGGCGGACGGAAAGTAAGCGTGGATTCCGGCTGTGGCCGGAATGACGATTGGGCGCGACGAAGTAAAGGAGGTCCAGCATGGCAATGGCAGGCAGCGGAGATTTCACCTACGAGGTGGTGGACGATTGGGCGAAGACCCCGGAAGGGTGGACCATTGGCCAGGCGGAGCCGGCCTGCGACTCCCAGGACCGGGTGTACGTTTTCAACCGGGGCGACCACCCTCTGATGGTGTTTGACCGGGACGGCAATTTTCAGCGCGAATGGGGACGGGAGTATCTGACCGACGCCCACGGGATCTACATCAGCGGTGAGGACCACATCTACTTGCCGGTGCGGGAGTCTCACGCCATCGTCAAGTGCACTCTGGAAGGCAAGCCGTTGATGACCATGGGCGTTTGGGACGCGCCGTCGGATACGGGCGGAGCCCGACCTGACGGCACCATGTGGAAGGCTGCCGGTCCCTTCAATCGTTGCACGGACATCGCCCTGGCGCCCAACGGCGACCTGTTTGTTTCCGACGGTTATGCCAACAGCCGGGTGCACAAGTTCTCGCCGGACGGCAAGCTGCTGCACTCGTGGGGTCGGCCGGGCAAGCGTGGGCCCGGCGAGTTCCACATCCCCCATGGCATCTGGGTGCACTGGGACGGGCGGGTGATGGTGTGCGACCGGGAGAACAACCGTATCCAGCTGTTCACCGGCGATGGGGAGTACTTGGGGATGTGGACCGACCTGGCCCGGCCCTGCGATATATTCGTCGACCACGACGGCATCGTCTACGTGGTGGAGTTGGACGCGTTCATGACGATCCTGAACATGGACGGCGAAGTGCTGGCCAAGGTAGACATCGGTGGGGCCGGCGGCCACGCCGTGTGGGCCGACTCCCACGGGATCTGTACGTCGGCCACAATCAGGAAGGGCGGAGGCTGGTCAAGCTGGTGAGGCAGTAATCATGGCTGGATCCAACCATTCCATGAAGTGGGGGCGAATGAAGGATTGCCCCCACTCTGTTTCACGTTAGGTTACCGGCTTGAGATCAAGCAGCCGCGCCCGATTCAAGCGCTGCCCCGGCCAGTTCGCGCAGGTCCACGCCGGTCAGCTTCTGGCCCTGGACGCCCATGAGCCGTAGCGGTCGGCCGGGCCTGGTGATGCTGATGCGGTCCAGGACGTCCTGCCACGCGGCAAGGTAGTCGCAGGTGCCGCCGCCGTTGGGATCGTCGGCGCCCTCGATACTCTCGCCGGGCGGGAGGCGAACCGCGGTTACGGCGCACGGGTCGGAGGCGGGGGCCAGCATCATCACCGGGAGGTCATCTTCCGCCAGGCCGGCCTGGCCCAGCAGGCCGCGCACGGTGGCAGAAACGCCGTGCATGCCGAAGACCACCAAGTGGGCGAAGCTGGCGTCCCGTTTTTCGAACTCGGCGCGGTACCTGCGGAAGATGTCATGCGCACCGGTGGCATTGGGCTTGACCAGGAACAAGGCCATGGCCGGGAAGCCATCGGACTCGATGGGCGTGGCGGCGAGATCGTTCTTCCAGCGGACGAGCTTTTCGTGGTCGTGTTGGTCATAGTGATGGGACATGATCATCCTCTAATCGCCGTTGTATGCCTGTCGGAGCCTGCCTGCATCGATCTTCACCATGGTGAGGAGCTCGTTGAGCACCGCGTTGGCTCGCGGACCCTCCTGCATCATTTCAGACAGGTCGGCGGGTACGATCTGCCAATGGACGCCGAATTTGTCCTGGATCCAGCCACACTGGATGGGCGAACCGTCCTCGGCCAGCCGGTCCCAGTATAGGTCAATTTCCTCCTGGGACTCGCAATTCACCACGAAGGAAATGGCTGGCGTGAATTCGTAGGCGGGAATCCCGTCGAAGGAGGTGAAGCGCTGGCCCTTTATAACGAAGGACGCGACGTGACTGCCGGCTCCCGGATCATCGGGCAGGGCGGTGTCGTCGACAATGTAGGAGTCGCGGAACACCGAGACATAGAACTCCGCGGCCTCGCGGGCGCAGCCGTCCGTCCACAGGAACGGAGTAATCTGCGAGGCTTCGTCGGTCATGGTGGGTCGTCCTCCGCGTTCACGCATCCACGTCCGCATGGATGCGAGTAGTTGCGGACCATTATGCCACGATCAGCCGGCGTCGAACTGGACCAGGATGCCGTCCGGGTCGTAGACGTAGAAGCTGCCGACCCGTCCCTCAGCGTTGGTCCACACGTCCATTGGAGCGGCCAACGGTACGCCCTGGGCGGACAGGTTTTCGGCGAGGGCTTTGGGGTCCGGAACGCTGAACGAAATGTGGCTGATGCCGACCTGGTCCAGTTTGATGGGCGTTCCGTCGGGATCCTCGCCGGGATGGCTGGTCATGGTCAGGGTTGGCTTGGCGCCGTCGGCATAGGCGAGGCGAACCTGGCGGCGGGTGGCCCGGCTGTGGGCATAGACGTGAGGCAGGCCGCCGGTGGTGGTGTCCTGGATGACGTCACTGACGATGGACATCCCCAGGGCGTCGCAGTAGAACTGCAATGAGACGTCGAGGTCCCGCACGCAGATGGCGATGTGAGATACGCCCGAGGCGTTCATGGGCATGATGGGTGCTCCTGTTCAGTTGGGGCCGGTTCGCGCGCCGGCCGGGATGCGATACGACGGGCGGGCGTGGATCAGCCTCCGCCGCTGTCGAACTGCACCAGGATGCCGTCAGGGTCATACACGAAGATGCTGGACACCTCGCCGTTGGCATTGGTGAAGCCATCCATGGGGCCGGCCAGTTCCACTCCGGCGGCGATCAGCTCGTCGGCCAGGGCCTTGACGTCGGACACGGAGAAGGAGATGTGGCTGATGCCCACCTGGTCGAGCTTGATCGCGTCGCCGTCGGCGTCGTCGCCCGGGTGGCTGGTCATGACCAGGGTGGGAACGGCTTCGTCGCCGTAGGACAGGATGGCCTGGCGGCGGGTGGACCGGTTGTGGGCGTACACGTGGGGCAGGCCGCCGGTGGAAGTGTCCTGGACTCGGTCGACGGTCACGGTCATCCCCAGGATGTCACGGTAGAATTTGAGGGATTCGTCCAGATCGCGGACGCAGACGGCGATGTGGGAAACGCCACTGGAATTCATAGCCATGGCATGGCCTCCTCAAGCAGGGCGGGTCAGGCAGGTATCAGCAATCGGTCGAAATGGTACTGCCGCTACCCGGGGATGTCAAAGCGGCGGCGTGTGGCGTGGCGACCCCAGTCGTCCACGCGTTTCCATACCAAGATGAGGGCGGCCAGGCCCAGCAGCATTGCGCTGAGGTCGGTCGCCGGGAAGGACCACCAAACGCCCCAGGCTCCAAACGCGTGGGACAAGCCAAAGACCCAAGCCAGCAGCAGCAGCACACGCTGGGTCATGGTGAGCACCACGGACGGCCACGCCATGCCCAGGGCCTGGAAAGCGATAGAACTGATGAACTCCATGCCGACTATTGGAAGGGCAAGCAGGGCAATACGGAGCGCGTTGCCGGACTCGGCCGGCAACGCCTCCCGGGTTGAGAAGAAGGTGACGATGTAGCCGGCCGTCGGCAAGAGGATTGCGACCATGATTGCGCCGCCAACTGTCGCGCCCAGGCAACTCTGCCAGATGGCCTGGCGGACCCTATGGTAGTAGCCGGCGCCGTAGTTGTAGGCCGCCAACGGGAGATAGGCCAAAGCCGCGCCAATGAACGGCGCCAGGGCGAACTCCAGCACCGCGTTGATCACTCCGAAGAGCGCAATGTAGGCGTCGCCGTCCGGGTATTGGCTCAGGATGTTGTTGATCACCACGACGACGATGGAGCGGGCGATCTCGATGATGAAGATCGGCACGCCCAGCGCGGTAATCTCCCGGATCAGATCCAGTCGGGGGATCAGTGCGTCCACGCTGACCCGCAGGGCGCTGCGCCCGGACAGGTAGAACCAAACAGCGAAAAGGACGGCCCCGCCTTGGGCGGTCACGGTGGCGGCCGCGGCTCCAGTCACGCCCCACCCCAACGCCAATATGAACAGCGCGTCCAGGATCACGTTCAGGACCGCGCCGCCGGCCAAGACGACGGTCGCTGTGCCGGGCCGGCCCTCCGCCATCATCAGGTTGTTGACCGCTATAGCGATCATGGTGAACAGGCTGCCGGGCAGGATGATGACCAGGTACTGGTGGGCGAACTCGACCGTATGCTCCGAGGCTCCCATCCAGATCGCCATCTGGTCCAGGTGGGTCAGACCGGCGATGGTGGCAGCGAGGTAGACGGGGACGAGGATCGCCAGTGACGAGCCGATGGCCCGGGAGGCCCGGCGCGGGTCACGAGCGCCCAAGGCTCGGGATACCACCGACATTGCGCCAAGGCCAGGCAACAGACCGATGGCGACAGCCGCAATCTGGACCGGGAATGCAGCGGACAAGCCGCTTAGCGCGTTGATGCCAACCACGTTGCCGATGAACGCTCGGTCAACGATGCTGTACAAGGCCATCACGATGATGGCGAACATGGGCGGGAAAGCCATCTGCAACAACAGCCGCCACATGGGCGCGGTGCCCATGGCGTCGGCCTGTCGGGTTGATTGTTCCGTAATTTCCATGGATTGAGCAGGTGAAGCCATTTTGACCGGTTAAACGCCGTGATGCTAAAATTCAACGACCACGCATTATAAAAAGAACGGGATGCCAGCGAGCATCCGCCTGGACACCAATCTCCGTAGAAGCGAGATGGGACGGGGTACGTCAAGGAGGTGTCAAATGTCCGGACATTCCAAGTGGTCGACAATCAAGCGCGCCAAGGGCGCGGCCGACGCCAAACGCGGCGCGCTGTTTACCAAACTGGCGCGCAACATCAGCCTGGCGGTCAAGGAGGGCGGTGGCGGGGACCCGGATATGAACTTCCGGCTGCGCATCGCAGTGGATCAGGCCAGGTCCAACAACATGCCGCAGGACAGCATCACCCGCGCCATCAGGCGGGCTACCGGCGAAGGCGGGGAGGCGATGGAGGACCTGGCGGAGGTCACCTATGAGGGGTACGGGCCCAGCGGCGGCGCCATCCTGGTCAAGGCATTGACCACCAACCGAAACCGGACGGCGTCCGAGGTGCGGTCCGCCTTCAACAAGGGTGGAGGTAACCTGGGTGAAGCGGGCTGCGTCGCCTGGAACTTTGACAGCCGCGGACTGATCACCCTGGAGATAGACGACGAGACGGTGGCGGAAGAGCTGATCATGACCGCCATTGATGCCGAGGCCGAGGACGTCAATTTCGAGGACGGCATCCTGGAGGTGTACACCACACCGGAGAACCTGCTGTCGGTAAAGACTGCCCTGGAGGGCGAGGGCGCCCAACCTTCGTCGGCGGACGTGTCTATGGTGCCCAAGACGGTGGTGCCGTTGGAGGACCGGGCCGCCGAGCAGACCTTGCGGCTGCTGGACACCTTGGAGGAACTGGCCGACGTACAGAAAGCGTACACCAACGCCGACTTCCCGGCTGAGGTGCTCGAACGCTACGGGTCTGCCGCCTGATGCGAGTTCTCGCCATCGACCCCGGGACCATGCGGATGGGGTATGCCGTCCTCGACGCGGAGCCGACTCCGGAAGCAGACGATTACGGCGTGGTGCCGATGCGCCGCGATATGCCCATCGAGCAGCGCCTGTACCAACTGCACACGCACATCCTGAACATGATCCACGTGTTTCAGCCGGATGCCATCGCCGTTGAGGATCCGTTCGTGGGTCGCGGCGAGCGCGCGTTTGCCAAATCGGCCCTGGCCATCGGGCAGGCGCAGGCGGTGGTGCTCATCGGCGCGGCCAGCCAGGGCATCCCGGTGCACCGGTATTCGCCGGCCGACGTGAAGATGGCGGTAACCGACTACGGCCGGGCCAGCAAGGAACAGGTGCAGCAGATCGCCGCTTCGCGGTTAGGTTTGGACCACCAGCCGGAATCGGACGCCGCCGACGCGCTGGCGGTGGGCCTGTGCCATCTGCAGCGAGTGCAGGCCGACGACTTGCGGTCCCGCGAGATAGCGCCCGGAAAGGAACTGTAGGCAGTGTTGGTCGGCGTGCGGGGCGCGCTGGAAGCCGTCGGGTCGGACTGGGTCAACGTGCAGGTCGGCGGTGTCACCCTGCAGGTATCGGTGCCAGCGTCTTCGATTACCGGCCTCGGTAACGTCGGCGAACAGGTCCGGCTGCACACCGTCCTGCGCATCCAGAACGAGCAGCCGGTGCTGTACGGGTTTGCGGAAGCCGGGTCAGTGGAGTTGTTTGGCGCGCTGACGGGGGTTTCGGGCATTGGCCCGCGTTCGGCGATGTCGATCCTGTCCGAGTTGGGAGAAGACGGTTTTCGGCAGGCGGTGGCCTCCGAGGACGTGGCGGCGTTGGCGCGAGCCCAGGGTGTCGGGAGGCGCACTGCCCAGAGGGTAGTTCTGGAGCTGCGCGGCAAACTGCCGGATGCGGACGCCGGATCGCCCGTTTTGGCCGCTGCCGCCGGTACTGACGCCGAGGCAGTGGAGGCGCTGACTGCCCTGGGCATGACGCTGGCCGACGCCCGGCAGGCAGTGGCCAGGCTGGATATGTCCTCCGACGCGACGGTGGAAGACAAGGTTCGGCAGGCGCTCATGGCCATCGGTGGTGGGTAGGATGATGGCTTATAATTCACGTTACCGGATCACCTTTAGCTGGGTAGCGTCACTGAGCGATGGATTGGAGGAATCATGCCTGACTTTCAGCTGGTAGCGGATTTCGGCATGATGGGCGATCAGGAACAGGCCGTGCAGCGTCTGTCCGCCGGCGTGCGCGAGGGTCTCGGCTACCAAACCCTGCTGGGCGTCACCGGCAGCGGCAAGACCTTCACCATGGCGAACATCGTGCAGGAGGTGCAGCGGCCCACCATCGTGATCGCGCACAACAAGACGCTGGCGGCCCAGTTGGCCACGGAGTTCAAGGAGTTCTTCCCGAACAACGCCGTGGAGTACTTCGTCTCCTATTACGATTACTACCAGCCGGAAGCGTACATCCCGCGCAGCGACACCTATATCGAAAAGGACAGCAGCGTCAACGAGGAGCTGGACAAGCTGCGGCTGGCGTCCACCACCTCGCTGCTGACGCGCCGGGACACGCTGATCGTGGCGTCGGTGTCGTGCATCTATGGCCTGGGTGACCCGTCGGACTACTTCGAGATGGTGGCCCGGGTGGAAGTGGGCGAGGAGTACAACCGGCGGGCGCTGCTGCGCCAGCTGATCGACATGCAGTACGAGCGCAACGATACCGACTTGGCCCGCGGCCGGTTCACCGTGCGCGGAGATACCTTAGAGATCGTGCCGGCGTATGAGGAATTTGCGGTGCGGATCCAGTTCTTCGGCGACGAGGTGGAGCGCATCCTGACGCTGGACACACTGACGGGCGAGGTGCTCAACGAACGCAGTGAGTTTTCCATCTATCCGGCCAAGCACTTCGTGACCAGCCGGGAGAAGCTGGATGCAGCCCTCATCGACATCGACGCCGAGATGAAGGAACGGGTGGATTGGCTACGGCAGCAGGGAAAGCTGCTGGAAGCGCAGCGACTGGAGCAGCGCACCCGTTATGACATGGAGATGCTGGACGAAACCGGGTTCTGCGCCGGCGTGGAGAACTACGCGCGGCATCTTTCCCGACGCCCGGCCGGCAGCCCGCCCTGGACGCTGCTGGACTACTTCCCCGACGACTACCTGATGTTCGTGGACGAGTCGCACATGACGCTGCCCCAGGTGCGAGGGATGTACAACGGGGACATATCTAGGAAGACCACGCTGGTGGAGTATGGGTTCCGGCTACCGTCGGCGCTGGACAACCGGCCGCTGCATTTCCAGGAATTCGAAGATCACATCAACCAGGTGGTGTACGTGTCGGCTACGCCTGGCCCCCTGGAGCTGGAGCGAACCAGCACCATCATTGAGCAGGTTATCCGGCCCACCGGGCTGCTGGATCCGACTATTCAAGTCAAACCCACCGATGGACAGATCGACGACTTGCTGCATGAAATCCGCAAGCGGGTGGAACAGCAGGAGCGAGTTTTGGTGACCACGCTGACCAAGCGCATGGCGGAAGAACTGGCCGATTACCTGTCGGAGGCGGGGATCCGGAACCACTACCTCCACTCGGACATCGAGACCCTGAACCGCGTGGAAATCCTGCGGGATCTGCGGCTGGGGATTTATGACGTGGTGGTGGGCATCAACCTGCTGCGGGAAGGCCTTGACCTGCCGGAGGTCAGCCTGGTGGCGATCCTGGACGCGGACAAGGAGGGTTATCTGCGCTCCACCACGTCGCTGATCCAGACCGTCGGTCGCGCGGCGCGCCACGCCTCCGGGCATGTGATCATGTACGCGGACCGGGTCACTGACTCAATGCAGAACGCCATCGACGAGACCTACCGCCGGCGAGCGATCCAAGGGGCGCACAACGAGCGCCACGGCATCGAGCCGCAGTCGATCCACAAGGCCGTGAAGGACATAACCGAGGGCCTGCGCGGAGTGGCTGAGACCAAAGCCTCCTACCAGGTGGCCCGAGAGGAGATGTCGCGGGACGACATGTACCGGGTGATCAAAGACCTGGAGTTCCAGATGAAAGAGGCCGCCCGCGCCCTGGAGTTCGAGAAGGCGGCGCACCTGCGGGACGAAATGCTGGAGCTGAAGAAGATCATCGTCACCGAAGAAAAGATGATGGCGGTGGGATGAGGGTTGTCCAAAGTTGGCTCATCACTGTTTTGGAGGTTCGGCATGACCACAGTCAACGCCTTTGCTCAGATGCCACAGCCGGGCAGTCCCTCTGAGTTCCCGGATCCTCCGGAACGAGAGCCCGACGATATGACCAACTTCAACCAAACTAACGTCACCGGCAATACCCACCACTTGGTGCATCACCTCGGCAACATCGAAACCACTCTGGTTGCCGGCGAACACTACATCAGCCGCGTACCCACCACCGATATGCGAGGTTTGCGCTATCCGGATCTTCTCATCGCCTTCGACGTGGACCCGGCCGCTTACTACCGGAGCAACGCTTACGTCATCTCCGAGCAGGGCAAACCGCCGGACTTCGTACTGGAAATCGCCTCACGTCGTACCGGGCGCACGGATGTTGTGGAAAAGCGGAATGACTATGCCGCCGTGGGCATTCTCGAGTACTGGCGCTTTGACGAAACGGGTCGATACCACGGCACACGGCTGGCCGGGGACCGGCTGGTCAACGGACGGTACGAACCCATTGACATTGAACAGGTGCAAGAGGGTGTTCTACAGGGACATAGCACTGTCCTGAACCTGTACATTCGATGGGAGCATGGTCAACTGGCATGGCATGACCCGGCAACGGGTCGCCACATCCTTACCTACGACGACCAGCGTGAAAGGGCAGATAGTGAGCGGGAAGGGCGCCTGCGGGCTGAAGCCCGCGTCCGCGAACTGGAAGAGCAGTTACATCGCCAAGACTCTTGATGCGCCCCAAGCCAGGAACTGCGCCTATGCACGATTGGACAACTGTCCATTCACCAGTTCGTGCAGTTCCGTCAGCACGGCGGCGTTTTCTTCCAGGGTGAACTCGTCCACCAGGTAATCGTGCTCGCCGCTGACCCCGCTGACGGCACCGGAGTCAACGAGGAACCGGATGCAATCGGCATCCGTGTCCACGTCGGGGAGCAGGTTGCGGCCAACCTCCAGCGACAGCGCCGCGACCAGCCCGTAGCCGCCCCAGTTTGACGTGCTGGATATGATGAGCCGGTCGCAGCCCACCACTGCCGGGTGGTCGGGCAGCTGATCCGCCTGGGCAACGACCTCGGCCAGATTGCCCATGCCGATCTCGTTGCCGCCGTCGCCGATGCCGATGGACGGCAACCCACACTCGAACAGCCGGTCCACGCGAGCGGTTTGAGGCGTTATGTCCCGCCCGCGCATATTGCGATAGATGCCGTCGGCGTCCCGGGAGCACCGCTCGATGGAGATGAGCAGCGCCGGGTCACGCTCGGTGATGGTTTCCTGCACGAAGTGTTCGTTGATGTTGGGATCGTCGATGATGGGGAACCGGATGATCGGGGAGGGATCCCGATGTCGCGCTCGCCAGGACGCCATCATGTAGGCCATCGGCTCATCCGCCGTGTACATCACCGGGTTGCCCAGTTCCCGCAGGGCGTTGCCGATGGCGAATGCGCCCGGCGGCCCGTCGGTTTCCGGCGCGTCGCTCATCATGATGTAGAACCCGGTGGCAATGATCACCGGGCCCGAGTGTACCAATGCGTAACGAGCGGCCTGGGTGCAAAAATCCGCCGGCACGTGGGGACGCAGCGCATTGATGCCGCGCCGGTCGTGGTCGAGAATGATGTCTTCGATGGTGCGTGTCATGATGCCCTCGGTCAGATTACGGCGTAGTCGGAGTCGCGGCGGTCGGTGATGAACATCTTGCCGGGTGCGTGGGTGATCATCAGCGGTGGCTTGCAGTTGAGGGCCACGGCCTGCGGGGTGACGCCGCAAGCCCAGAACACCGGCGTCTCACCCGGCCGGATCTCGACGGCGTCGCCGAACTCGGGAGCGTCGATATCACGGATGCCGATGGCGTTGGGATCGCCGATGTGCACCGGAGCGCCATGGGTGTCCGGGAACCGGGAGGTCACCTGCACCGCGCGCACGATCTGTTCCTGCGGAATGGGGCGCATGCTCACCACCATGGGGCCGGAGAACATGCCGGCCGGACGGGTGGGAATGTTGGTGATGTACATCGGCACGTTGCTGCCCGCTTCCTGGTGGCGCAGGGGTATGCCACAATCGGCCATGGCGGCTTCGAAGGAAAAGCTGCAACCCAGGAGGAAAGACACCAGGTCTTCACGCCACACGTCGGCTACTGATGCCAGTTCGGTGGTCATCTCGCCGTTTTCGTAGATGCGATAGGCGGGAACGTCGGTGCTGATATCCGCGCCCGGAGCCGTGAACGAAGGCTCGACGGAACCGGCCTCGATGACCTCCAGCAGCGGGCACGGCTGCGGGTTACGTTGGCAGAAGAGCAGGAAATCAAACGCCAGATCGCGGGGCAGCACCGCAAGGTTCGCCTGCACGTGCCCATTGGCCAGGCCGGAGGTGACGCCGCCGTACTCTCCGGCTCGGATTATCCGGCGCAGTTCGGCGGGTTGCGTGGGGAGCATCGTAGCGGTGGTCATGGTGGGTCTCCAGTGAGGACGGCGGGTTAGGTCGGGCGTGCCTTATGCTAGAATTGCGCCGTTCGTTGCAATGATGGACAGGCGCAATGATAGACAGGTGACCGGCCAGCGTCAATTTCGGCCTGGGGTCGCCAGCGAATCAATCCAGCAGGCAGGAAACCGGTTTGTACAACGTGTTTTTGCTCACCCGGCCGGGCGATGCAATGACGTCCCTGGCCGGCCAGATCGATCGCGCCGGCCTGTCCTGCCGGGCGGGCAGCGACGTGATGGAGCTGGAGGATGTGGCGCACACGGACAAGCTGGACGTGGTGCTGCTGGACCTGTCGGCGGTGGGGATCGGGGCGCAATCGGTGATCGAGCGGGTGAGCCAATTGTCCCTGCCGACGCTGCTGGTCATGGATGAGACGGCCATCAGCCAGTACGACCCGGCGATCAACCCCGACGATTTCATCGTAGCTCCCCTGGCGCCCGCGGAACTGGTGGCCCGGGTCGGCCAGATCGTGTACCGGCGGGACGGACGCGGCTTAGAGCAGCTGATCCGGGTGGGGGAACTGACCATCGACCTTCAGAGCTATGAGGTCACGATGGCCGGCCGCCGGATCTCGCTGACCTACAAAGAGTTCCAGCTGCTCACCCTGCTGGCGTCCAATCCGGGCCGGGTCTACACGCGGGAGGCGCTGCTGAACCAGGTTTGGGGATATGACTACCTGGGTGGAACGCGCACGGTGGACGTGCACATCCGGCGGCTGCGGTCCAAGCTGGAGGACCCGGACCACCTGTTCGTGGAGACCATCTGGAACGTCGGTTACCGTTTCCGCGACGTCGCGTCCGATTGATGACGTCGCGGTCCGCAGGGTCTTGCCGGCGATCCGCGCCGCGAATCAGTCGCTGATGTTGTCCTGAACCCGAGCCAGGAATCGGTCCCTTTCGGCGACGATGCCGGCGTGCTTCAGGTCGGTCAACTCCGGGTCTGCGTCCAGGATGGCCGCGGCTTCCTGTCTGGCCAGCGCCATGAGGTCCTGGTCGAACACGTTGGCAATGCGGAGCATGGTCTGGTCGCCGCTCTGGGTGGTTCCGAAGATGTCGCCCTCGTGGCGCATTTGCAGGTCGATCTCGGCGAGCTTGAACCCATCCCGGTTGTTTTCCAGCGCTGACAATCGTTCCCGCGCTCGCTCTGACTCCGATTCGGACATGAGCAGGCAGTAGCTGCGGTGTTCGCCGCGCCCGACTCGCCCGCGGAACTGGTGCAGTTGGGCCAGACCGAAGCGGTCCGCGCCGTCGATCATCATCACCGTAGCGTTGGGTACGTCGATGCCAACCTCAACCACGGCGGTGGCCACCAGGATGTCCAGCTCGCCGTCGCGGAACTGGCGCATCACCTTGTCCTTCTCCCGGGCCGACAGCCGCCCGTGGAGCAGGCCCACCTTGAGGTCGGGGAACACCTCGTTGGACAGCCGCCTGTGTTCCTCGGTCGCGGCCCGCACGTCGAGGTTTTCCGACTCCTCCACCAACGGGCAGATGATGAACGCCTGGCGACCAGCTTCCGTCTGCTGGCGGACGAAACCGTAGGCGGCGGCGCGCTTGTCTTCAGGCACCAGCCGGGTGAGGATGTCCTGCCGACCCGGCGGAAGTTCATCTATGGTCGTCACGTCAAGGTCGCCGTACAGGGTAAGTTGCAGCGTGCGGGGGATCGGCGTTGCGGACATCATCAGGGCGTGGGGCTGCTCCGGGCCGGCGCCCCGGAGGGCAGTGCGCTGGGCAACGCCAAAACGGTGCTGCTCGTCGGTGATGGCAAGGGCCAGGTTCGGTAGTTCGACGCCGTCCTGGATCAGGGTGTGGGTGCCGACTAGCAGGTCGAGGTGACCCTCGGAGGCCAGGCGCAGGACCTCCCGTCGTGGGGCGGCGCGGGTGCTGCCGGTCAGCAGGCCCGCGGTGAAAGGACGACGCAGGCTGGGCAAATACGCGGAGAACACGTTGGGCTGTTGCAGGGGTTGCTCGAAGCTCGACAGAAGCCGCCCCACGGTGGCGAAATGCTGTTCTGCCAACACCTCGGTGGGCGCCATCAGGGCCGACTGGCGATGGTCCGACGCCGACGCCAGTATCGCGGTCATCGCGACCAGAGTTTTTCCGCTGCCCACCTCGCCCTGCAACAAGCGGCTCATGGGAGGCGTGCCGCGAGCCATGTCGGCCAGGATTTCGCCGATGCAGCGCACCTGCGCCTTGGTGGGTGTGAAGGGCAGTTCGGACAGGAAACCATCCACCGCCGGTCCGCTGTACTGGACCGGAATGCCGGTTGCGTCACGTTCGCGATGGCGACGGCGGCCCAGGATGGCCATCTGGAAGGACAGGATTTCGTCGAAGGCCAGCCGGCGCCGAGCCCGGTCGGCACTGGCGAGATCCGGGGGATAGTGGGCGTCGCAAATGGCCTGCTGGAGCCCGATAAGCTGGGCGCGGGTCGACGTATCTTCGGGCATGGTTTCTGCAACACTCCCCAGGAACCGTTCCAGAGCGCGCCAGGTCAGGCTCCGCAGGTTGCGCGCGGTCATGCCCTGGGTGAGGCGATACGCCGGGGTGACGCGGCCGGCGTTGAGGGGTGGGGCGGATTCGGTAACTACGTCGTATTCGGGCGACTGGATCGCCAACCGGCCACGATTGAGTTCGGCCTTGCCGTGGACCACCATCGTGCTGCCGGATCTTAGGCTGCGGGCAAGAAACCCCTGTCCGAACCACTGTAGGTCGACGGCACCGGTGTTGTCCCGCAACGTTCCCTCGACCAACTGCAGCCGGCGCTGGCCGACGTTGGCGGAACGTATGTCGAGCAGCTTGCCCTCCAGGGTGAAGGTTCCGCCGGCGTAAATGTCGGCGATGCTGGTGACGTCGGCCCGGTCATCGTACCGGCGCGGCAGTATGTAGAGCAGGTCCCGTACCGTTGCAGCCCCCAGCGACTCCAGCCGCTGCACGGTTCGGGCGTCCATTCGCCTGATTGCGGAAACGGGTTGGTCTGGGTCTCCCGGGTTGGCGGCCAGTTTGGGCGCTGCGTGCAACCGCCGTCGCACCGGGACGTGGCGGAAGGCATCTCCGGAGTCGAAGAGGGGAGTTGCCGGCGCAGGATCGATCTCCGCCGGTTCGATTGGTTTGGTCGACGGCGGACTGTCCGATTCCGGGGCGGGAGTCTCGGCCTCGCCGGCCAGGGCGCTGCGCCAGGCCGAAACCCATTGGCGGCGCTGTTCCTGCGGAAGTTCGCGGTATGGGGCCGATATCAGCGTCGCGACACGGTCGGGATGGTCATCCAGGAACTCCCGAAGCTCGGGTTCCCAGCGCTCGATGAAACGTCGGATGCCACCACTTACGGCGTTGTCGGCGAAACCCTTATACTCCTCGAGGGCAAGGATTTTTACAAAGGCGTCGCGCCAAACGGGAACGGTCTCGCCGTGGTGCGTGTCCATTCGCCCGACTCCATGCGGAGCCCGTTCGTGTTCGGAGCGGCCGGTGGCCGTTAAGGGAGGGTGGACACTGCCACCGCGCCGGGGCCGATGTGGGTCCCGATGGCGGAACCGACCCGCAGGGTGTAGGTATTTTCAGGGTCCACCAGGTCGGACAGGCGGTTGCGTATTTCCTCTGCCGGAGCGGCGTCGGTGGTATAGGCGACGCCGAGTTTCGAGGCTGGGCCCTGTTCACGCACCAATTCCTCCAAGCGCTGCAATCCACGCCGGAGGTTGCGTGGCCGGTCCACCGGCAGCACCTCACCGTTGGCCACCTTAAGGATGGGCTTCACCTTGAGCAGCGAACCCATGAAGGCTTGGGCTTTACCGATCCGGCCGCCTTTTTGCAGATATTCCAGCGTGTCCACCATGGCGAACCCGTAGCTTCGACCCGCGCGGGCTTCCGCGGCGGAAACGACCGAATCCAACGTCGCCTCCGGCGCGGCGGCATCCTCGGCCGCGGCGATCACCTGGAGCATGTGCCCAACCGACGCGGTGCCAGCGTCGATCACGGTCACAGCGCCGTCCTCCAATTGGGAAGCAGCCTGCATAGCGGAGTTGTAGGTCCCGCTGAGCTCTTTTGGCACGGTGATGCACACGACCCGATCTCCCGCTGCAACCAGAGGTTCCATCGCCTCGGTAAAGTCTCGGGGTGTGGGTTGGGACGTGCTGGGCAGCTGAGCCGAGGACTGGAGGCGGGCGTAAAACTGGGTGGGATTGATGTCTATTCCCTGGCGGAAGGACTCTTCCCCGAACAGCACGTAGGCCGGGACGACAGAGATTCCAAATTGTTCGACGGTTTCCCTGGCAATGTCGCAGGTACTGTCGGTGATAATCTTTATGGCCATGCGGTAGGCTCCTTCTCCGAATGGCGGCTGGCAATCGTTATTCGACGGACACCAGATACGGATAATGCGGCTGGCCGCCCGCGTAGACGTCCACCTCGGCTCCGCCGTAGGATTCTCCCAATTCTTCCTGCAAGGCGGCTACCGATTCGGCCGTAGCGCCTTCCCCCCAGTACACAGTGATTACGCTATCCTCATCGGCGGCGGAGTGTTGCAAACCCTCGCGGACGGCGCGATCCGCAGTTTCGGCCAGCGCGGCCAGCTTGCCGTCCAGGATCGCCATGTACTCGCCTTCCCGGACCTCGCGGCCGTCAACCACGGAGTCGCGGACTGCCTGGGTTACTTCGAGGGTTTCCACGCCGGCGCGGGCCGATTCCATGTTGGCCAGATTGTCGTCAACTGATACTTCGGGATTGAACCCCAACAGCGCCCCGGTACCCTGGGGCATGGTGCGGGTGCCCAGAACGTGCAACTTCACTTCACCGGTGTCGGCTTCGGCCGCCTGGTTTGCGGTGAGAATGACGTTATGATTGTTGGGTAGAACGATCACGTCGGTGGTGCCGGCGGACATGGCGGCGTCGATAATCTCGCTGGCGCTGGGATTCAGCGTCTGCCCGCCGGGGATGATGGCGGCGCAGCCCGCGTCCAAAAACAGATCGGCGAGGCCTTTGCCCGATGCAACCGCGATCACCGAGATGCCAGGGCGGATCTCGGTGGGCCGGGCACGTTCACGATGCCCGGCCGCCCAGTCGCGGTTCTGGAGGCTCATGTTGTCAATCTTGAGCTCATCCAGCTCGCCGAAACTGATGGCGTAGGTCAAAGCGGAGCCAGGATCTGCGGTGTGCACGTGGACCCGCGCCGCCTGCCCGCCGCCCACGACGACCGTGGAATCGGTGATTTGGGCGAATCCGTTGCGCAGGTCGTCAACGTCAAGGTTTTGGCCGTGGATGACGAACTGGGTGCAGTATCCGAACTCCTCGGCCTCATGAGCGTCGAGGAAGTCGGCGTCGACGGCAACGGACGCAGTTTGCTGCGGATCGATCACGCCGCCCACGCTGCGCAAGCCCAGGTCGGCAGCGGGCCCGGTCTCGCCCAGCAGGTGCTGGAGCGCGCCGCCGATTATCGCCACCACGCCCAGACCTCCGGAGTCGACGACGCCGGCTTCCTTCAAAACCGGAAGCTGGTCGGGGGTGCGGGCCAGGGCTTCGATGGCGCCGGCGTAGGCTAACTGCCAGAGAGCGATGACATCGCGCTCGCCGGCATCGTTGGCTCGCACGGCGGCGTCTGATGCGCCGCGAATTACCGAGAGCATTGTGCCCTCACGGGGCTGGCTGACGGCATGGTAGGCGGAGTCCGTCGCGGAGCGGAAAGCGGCCACCGCGTCGGAGGAGTCGATTTCCACGGCGCCGGCAACGCCATCGGCGAAACCGCGCAGCAGTTGCGACAGGATCACGCCGCTGTTGCCGCGGGCTCCCCAGAAGGCTCCGGTGGCGATGGATTCGGCCACTTCACCGGCGGTTTCAGCGTCGGCGTCCTTGTTCATTTGGTCGACGCCGGCGCGCAGAGTGAGCAACATATTGGTTCCGGTGTCGCCGTCCGGAACCGGGAAGACGTTCAGGGCGTTGGCGGCGTCCCGGTACAGTTCCATGTAGGCAACTGCGCCCAGCATGGCCTGGCGCAAGTCGGCGCCCTGCAGCGTGGTGAAAAGCGAAGTCATGCCGAAAGTGTTACGGGAGTCTCCAAGTGGGCGCAAGTATAGCATAGGGGTTAGTCCATTCCCGTGCCACGAATTCACCAAGTTGAGTGACTTGCGCATTTGCCGGCTGGCTGCTGACGTGGCACACTCTGGGCATCCAGCGGTTTCCGCACTTGCGAGGCGCCCATGAGTCAGCAACTGCCGCCTGAAGTCCTCAACCTGATCGACGCTGCACTCACCGAAGACCAGGCATTCAACGATCCGACCACCCAGACGCTGATACCGGACGGTGTGACGGGGAACGGCATGTTGCGGGCCAAAGCTGACGGCGTACTCGCCGGCGGTCCGGTGGCGGAGGCAGTGTTTAGACGCATCGATCCTGATCTTGACGTCGCATTGCTGCTGAGCGACGGCGGTCAGCTCGAACCCGGTACGGATATCGCCAGCGTGGTGGGTTCCGCCGCGGCGATTCTCAGAGCGGAGCGCACCGCGCTGAATTTCATGCAGCGGATGAGCGGCATCGCCACCGCCACGAATCGATACGTGCGCGCGGTGGATGGAACGGCGGCGCGAATCGTCGACACCCGCAAGACCGCGCCGGGTCATCGTTACCTGGACAAGTACAGCGTGCGCATGGGCGGAGGGTACAACCACCGCATCAACCTGGCGGACGGCATCCTGATCAAGGACAACCACCTGGCCGCGCGGGCCTCACTGGAAGAACCGCTGGGAGCCGTGGTGCGGCACGCCATATCTCAGGCGTCGCACACCATCCGCGTGGAAGTCGAGGTCGAGTCCCTGGAGCAGGTGCGGGAGGCCGTGGACGCCGGCG
Organism: Dehalococcoidia bacterium; assembly: GCA_965207585.1. GTDB lineage: Bacteria > Chloroflexota > Dehalococcoidia > Lucifugimonadales > UBA3495 > Bin87. The sequence goes on from CBDBMT010000003.1 coordinate 2,929,936, forward strand.
CGCACATCATCATGCTGGACAACATGCCGGTGGACATGATGCGGGAGGCCGTTGGCATCATCGCCGGCCGGGCGTCCATTGAGGCTTCCGGAGGCATCACATTGGCAACGGTGCGGGAGGTGGCCGAAACCGGAGTGGACCTCATTAGCATCGGCGGCCTCACCCACTCCACCGACGCCCTGGACATCTCCCTTGACCTGGAGTTTCCTGACTGACCGCGGCGCCGTTCGGACGCTTCCCTTGAACGCGGGCAGCGCGCGGCGGTATATTGCCAGCGCCAGATTACACGAACCAAGCGAAGGAGCATTCCCCGATGGCACGATTGAATGACGTGACCCGAGACCAGCTCGCCCCTGAACACCAGGAATTTTTCGACTCCATCGCCAGCAGTCGCGGCAGCGTTCGCGGCCCCTATGGTGTGCTGCTGAATAGCCCCGACCTGGCGGCGCGCGTGGCCCACACCGGCGCCTACGTGCGGTTCGATTTGGACATATCCGAGGCCCAGAAAGAGATCGTCATCTGTGCCACGGCCCGGGAAATCCGCCAGCAGTACGAGTTCTCGGCCCATGCGCGCCTGGCCCGCCAGGCCGGGGTGCCGGAGGACGTGGTCAACGCCATCGCCACCGGCAAGGCTCCCGAGGGCATGAGCGGCATCGAAGCGTCGTTGGTGAAATACGTCCAGGAGCTGTTCCGCAACCACAAGGTGAGCGACGAGACCTTCGGCGAGGTGTCCGGCCACTTCGGGATGCAGAAGACAGTGGAAATCACCGCGCTGATGGGTCACTATCTGCTGGTTGGGCAGATTCTCTCGGCCTTCGAGGTCGAGCTTCCCGAGGGCGTGCAGCCCGAAATCACTTAGCCAATGACGAACCGCCCCGTTGTGGCTCGCGATAGCATCAAGCCGTGCCCCGCCTAAGGAGGGACGATCATGGAACCCCTGATTCGCAACATCAAAGACTTCCCCGCTGGCGCGCCGGCGCGTCTCATCAGCGCCGACGACAACCCGTCCCTGGTGACCCTTGCCTATTCCGTCATCGAGCCGGGCGGGACCAGTTCCCACCATATTCACGAGTGGGAGCACGAGGTCTACATCATCGAGGGCAGCGGCACGCTGGTGGCCGACGGCAAGGAATACCCGGTGAAGGCCGGCGACGCGATGTTCATTCCGCCCATGGTGGACCACGTGACCCGCAACGACGGTGACAGCAACATCCGCCGGATCGAGATCAACCCGCTCTCCGCGGCCAGCGGGAACGCCCGCCCCGGCGGGTCCGAGCCCGGCGCGGGAACGCCCCCGGTGATCCGCAACCACGCCGACCTGAACGCCGAGACCGGACACACCATGCTGGGCGGACGGGACGGGTGTCCCAACTACCTGATGCTGTATAACGGCGCCATGCAGCCCGGCGCGGTGAGCCATCCCGAAACCGGCGGACACAACCACGAATGGGATCACACCGTGTTCATCCTGGAGGGCTCGGGCACGCTGGTAGTGTCGGGCACGGAATACACGGTGACTGCGGGCGACGCCGTGCTGGTGCCGCCAGGTGAACATCACCAGTGGAAGAATGAGACTGACGCGCCGATGCTGCGGGTGACGTTCAACGACATCGTATCGGAAGGGCACGGCTGATTCAGGCTGATCAGCAGTAGCAGAAACGAGGCAATCGCGTTTTACAATGCCGCGATTGCCTCGTTTGCATTTCAGACAAGGGAGATCGTTTTCACATGACGGACTCCACGATCATTCAATCAGTGCGCGGGCGCGAGGTTCTGGACTCTCGCGGGAACCCGACGGTGGAGGTTGACGTAACACTGCGCGGCGGCGCTTTCGGTCGCGCCATCGTCCCATCGGGGGCTTCTACCGGGCGGCATGAGGCGGTGGAGATCCGGGACGGCGACCCCACTCGCTACGAAGGGCTTGGCGTCCTTCGGGCGGTTGCAGGAGTGAACGACGTCATTGGCCCCGCCGTTTGCGGGGAGTGTGACGCGGCCGACCAGCCGGCGTTGGACGCTCGCCTGCGGGATCTGGATGGCACCGTCAACAAGGCTAACCTGGGGGCCAACGCCATCCTGGGGGTGTCCTTGGCCGTCGCCCATGCAGCTGCCAACGCCGCGGGACAACCACTGTACCGGTTTCTGGGCGGAGCCGATGCCTGCGTTGTGCCAATGCCCATGGTAAACATAATCAGCGGCGGTCGGCACGCGGCCGGCGGCCTGGACATGCAGGACTTCCTGGCAATTCCCATCGGGGCCGAAACGTATAGAGGTGCGTTGCGGATGGTGGTTGCCGTGTACCGGGCCGTGGGTCGGGTATTGTCGCAGACTGGCCCATACGCGTACGGGGTCGCTGATGAAGGAGGATACGGACCTCCGCTGCCCTGCCATGAGGACGCGCTGGGCCTGCTCTACGACGCCACGCGGTTGGCGGGATACCGGTGCGCGCGAGACGGCGACATCGCTATCGGTTTGGACGTGGCGGCGACTGAGTTTGCTGCTGATGGCGAGCACTACGCGCTGCACGCCGAAGGTCGCATGTTCTCCTCCAAGGAACTGGTCGACCTGCTCGACCACTGGGGCAAGACCTACCCTATCATTTCGATCGAAGACGGGCTGGCCGAAGACGATTGGGACGGTTGGGAGTACCTGACCGAAATGTTGGGCGGTTCAACCCAGTTGATCGGCGATGACCTGTTCACGACGAATCCGGAGCGACTGGCGCGAGGCGCGGACGATGGAATCGCCAACGCGGTGCTGGTGAAGCCCAACCAGATCGGTACCTTGACCGAGACGCTGGACACGGTGCGGTTGGCCCAGGAGCGGGGATATCTGCCGGTGATCTCGGCGCGCTCCGGAGAAACAGAGGACACGACCATTGCTGACTTGGCGGTCGCCACCAGCGCCGGTCAGATCAAAATCGGTTCAATCACGCGGTCCGAGAGGCTGGCCAAGTACAACCGGCTGCTGAGAATTGAGGAAGAGCTGGGAGACCGGGCACGCTTTGCCGGTCGAGACGTGTTCGCCAGGTTCCTGACGCCATGACCACCTCCACCGGGATGCGGATGGCGATCCTCACCGAGCAGGCGTCGCGCCTGGGCCTCGAGTTGTCCGACGAGCAGTTGGCGAGGTTCGCCGAGTACCAGCGGCTGCTGGCCGAGGGGAATCAGCGGGCAAACCTCACCGCCATCACCGATCCCGATGCGGTCCAGGTGCGGCATTTCTTCGACTCCCTGACTGCTGTACTGGCGGTCAACGATTGGCGGGACGGGTTGCGGGTGATTGACTTGGGAACTGGCGCCGGGTTTCCGGGGGTGCCGTTGAAGATAGTCTTTCCCGGCATCCGTTTGACGTTGGTGGAATCGGTGGCCAAGAAGACGGCGTTTCTCGATGCGCTCGTTGATCGCCTGGATCTGGGTAATGTGGACGTGGTTACTATGCGGGTCGAGGAATTGGCGCGCACGGAAGGCTACCGGGGGCAGTTCGACGTAGCGTTGGCTCGCGGCGTGGCGCCCATGTCGGTGCTGGTGGAGTACGCGCTGCCGCTGTGCAAGGGGCATGGGACGCTGGTGGCGTGGAAGGGGAAGGACGGGCCGGCGGAGACGGCGGCGGCGGCCAACGCGCTGTCGGAGTTGGGCGGCCGGGTCACCGGTATTCTTTCCATGAAGAACCTGTCGCCGCCGCTGCCGCCGGACCGTTGGCTTATTGCTGTGGAGAAGGTGCGCCGAACTCCGGGGAAGTATCCCCGCCGCGTCGGTGTACCGTCCAAGCAGCCGCTATAAGCCGATTGCGGCCAGGTCGACGCGGCCCTCCGCGCTCCATCCCCGGGCGCGATAGTAGTCGGCGATCATCCCGTCCAACTCGTCCCGGGTGAGGCCGACGCCAGCGGCGACACCGTCGGAGAGCGGTTCGGTGAGGGTGCGACCCGGGAGCGTGTCGTCGGAGCGTCGCCAACCCCACCGCTGGTTGTAGGCCTTCTTGAGGTCGGCGGTGTGTGCGGCAGCGCGGCGAAGCTCTTTGGCGTTGAAATCCTCCCAACCGGTGACCATGCGGTACACCGCGGCCGATTCTTCCCAGAAATCGCCAAAGGCGCGGCGGAGGAACTTGCACCAGATGAGGGAGTCCAACGCCGCCGCGAAGTCCTCGCTTTCGACGGCGATTTGGCCACGACGGTCGTCGACGGTCAGGCGGTCCACCTCCGGCGAGAAATCGGCGTCGTATGCCGAGGTGCGATTGTGGCAGGCGCCACGCGGGGTGGTGGCCAGTCCCAGCGCCAGGGTCTTGAGGCTGCGGGGTTCGTAGCCCGGCATCTCCAGGCCCTTGACCTGCATGGCCCACGCCTCCGATCCACCGCCCACACGCTCAGCCGCGAGCCGGGTACCCTCGGCAAGGAGGTCGCCCAAACGCCCGCGGCGATGTCCAATGTCGTCCAGCAAGTCGACCACGGCGGCTCCGTCGCCGAAGTTCGGTGCGGAATCGGCGCCGCCGTTTGAATTGCCAAGGTCCAGGGATGACAACAGCCCCCGCTCTGCCGTTTCCATGGCCCAGGCGATGACCCCGCCGGCGGAAATGGTGTCCAGGCCCAGCTCGTCACACCGCCGCACCGCGCGGATTACTGCGTCGGGATCGCCGACTCCTACCAGCGGGCCCAAGGCGAAAAGGCTTTCGTATTCCAGGCGGGCGCTGACCTCGCCGGTTTGCTTGGCTCCCGCGTTTTTCTTGCCCACGGTCACGATCTTTTCGCAACCGATGGTGCAGTTGGCGCAGTGAGCCGAGCGCGTGGCGCGAGTCTGGTGAAGGGCCTCGCCGCTGACCGCCTCTGCGTCCTCGAAGGTGGACTGCTGGAAGTTGCGCGTGGGCAGAGTGCCCAGTCGGTTGAACACGGACACGTTGGCGATGGTTCCGAGCTCGCGGTACTTGGTGGTGGCGGCTCCCAGGCTGCGGCGGCTGAGATCGCGAGCGTACTCCCGCAAGGCGTCGGGACTGGCGACGGGGGGATCCGCACCGGGATCGCCACGAACCGCGATGGCCTTGAGGTTCTTGCTGCCCATGACGGCGCCGGGTCCGCAGCGCCCGGCCTGGCGTCCGCCGTCGTTGGCGATGCTGGCAAAGCGGACCAGGTTCTCCCCGGCCGGCCCGATGCAGGCCACGCGGACGGGGCGGCGCCCACCGTCATCCAACTCCCGTTTGACCGCGGCCTCGGTGTCCATTGTGGAAAAGCCCATCAGATGGTCGGCCGGTCTGGCGCGGGGAACGCCGTCGGTATCGATGTGGAGCAAAGCGAGACGGTCTGAGCGGCCTGTGAGCACCAGGGCGTCGCCGCACGCTCGTTTGAGTTCAATGGCCAGGTGACTGGAGGAAAGCCCGTCAGCGATGAAGCCGGTCAATGGGGAACGAGTCATCACGGCGAACTTGCTGGAGGTGGTGAGGCGGGTACCCACGAGGGGGCTGGTGACGAAAATCAGCGGGTTGTGCGGCTCCAGCGCGGAGTCGAGAAGTCGCACACGGTCGGCGTCAGCACGCAGGTCGCCGTCGTGGTCGTCAGGAGGGACGCCGTAACGATGCAGAAGCCAGGTTCCCAGGCCGATGCCGCCGATGGTTGACCGGAGCACAGATGGAGGGATTGCGTCGCGGCGATATTCCCCGGTGGTCAGATCAACCACCGTGGCGTATCCACGGTATCCGTACAAGGCGGGCACTTCGTTCACCCGCCGGCCTGGTTGGACAGGAGCAGTAGGGTATCGCCCGATGTCCAGTCCAGCGGAGCATCGACATCGGGCGGCAGGAAAACCAGACCGTTCCGGTTCAGCGCGTACCCGTCGGCGACGGCAATGGTCCCATCATCGGATACGCACAACGCGTTGCCCACCAGCTCCGGGCACGCATGCCCGAGAGCGTCCAGCAGCGTGGTTACGGGCGACTGAGATCCCACCTCGATAGAAATACTGCTGGCCCCGGCGCGAACACGAGCCATGCCGAACAGCTCGACCGTAACGACCACGGAATCTGCGGCTGTGGCCGGGGAGTTCATCGCGCCAGTTCCACAGCCCGCGCCAGGTCTTCGGGCCGGTTGATGTTGAAGAAGCTGAGCAGGTCGGGGTCGAAGAGCTTGACGTCGTTTTCCGGGACGTAGCGGACGGAAACGTCGTCGAAGAAGCCGGAGATTTTCAGCTGTCCGGCCCGAAGACGCTTCTCGATGGCCGGCAGGCATCGCCGAGCGTACAGCGCATGGGTGGGTTCCGGCCGGCCGTCCACTATCGGCACCACCGCGTCGGCGCCGTCGCGCAGCCCCGCCATGTGCGCCAGCAGATCTGCCGACAGAAAGGGCATATCGCAGGCGGTGACCAGCGACCATTCGGTGGGCGCGGCGTCCAGGCCGGTGTAGATGCCGCCCAGCGAACCGCAGTCAGGAAACACGTCGACTGCGGTCAGGTGCTCATCGTCCAGCGGCAACGCCGCGGCGCGTCCCGCATCCGCGACCACGATTACGACGTGGCGGGCGGCCACTGCCTCCGATGCCCGCCGGATTACGCGGCGGATAAGCGGTTCCCCGTCGAAGGGTTCAATGGCCTTGTCGCGTCCCAGCCGACGACTCCGGCCACCCGCAAGGATTACGGCGGTAATTGCTGATTTGTCGACGAAATTCATAGCAAACGTCGTACCGCTGGCTCGATAGGTTCAGCATATCACCGGCGATTGGCAAGCGCACGTTACCCGTCAGACCGGAGTCGTCAGGCTCCGCGCTCACCGAGGAAATTCCGCATACGCTGTACGCACCATTCGGGGTAGATCACGTTGACGCCGTGGCCCAGGCCTGGCCACACGTCCAGGCGGCTGTTGGGGATTTCGGAGGCCATGAACTCCTGCTGTTCCATGCTGGTGGTGAGGGATTCGTCGCCGGTGAGCAGCAGCGTGGGTACCTTGATGTCCTTCAGGTGCGGCCCGAAGTCGAGGCTGTCCAGGTAGGTGTGGAGGGCCTGGCCGATGTCCGCCGGCGTCTTGTCCATCTCGGCGATGTACCAGTCCTTCAGGCCCTCGTCGGCGTGGCGCATGTCGAGGCGGAAGTTGATGGTCGCCGCGCTCCAGGCGCCGATGCCGCCCTGCTCCATGGTGGCGAGCCAACTGCCGCCAGGTGTCGAGCTTTCGCGACGGGTCAGGCGGCACGGTGAGTTGCACAGCACCAGCGCGCGGCAGCGGTCCGGGTAGTCGTGGGCGAACTGCATACCCATTATGCCGCCGAAGGACTCGCCAACGTACACGGCTCGGTCCACGCCGGCGTCGTCGAGAATTTTCAGCAGGTCACCCATGAGGGTGTCCAGCGTGGGCTCGTAGCGAGACGGGTCGATGGTCGACTGGCCCATGCCCCGCATGTCCGGTCGGATCACCCGATATTCGCGGCTGAGCAGCGGCGGCCAGTTGTACCAGAACTGACCGTTGCGGGAGAAACCGTGCTGCAGAACGATGGCCTCGGGAGCCGACCGCCAGGGGTCGGTGAAGTCGTCGAGATAGTAGTGCAGTTGAGCGTCGCCACGCTGGATAGTGGGCACGATGCGTCTCCCAATTGCGGTTTTCGCTCGTATACCATACCCTTGCGGCACTAGCAACACAGGCGGAACGGAGGCATGTGATGCCGGCGCGCACCGGAGCCCAATACATCGACGGAATTCGAGAACGCGCCGCGGAGGTGTATATCGGCGGAGAACGGGTGAAAGATGTGACGGCCCACCCCGCTTTCGCCGGCGGACTGCGAACCGTAGCCGGGCTGCTGGACATGCAGCACGATCCCGCTCTGCGCGATGGAATGGTCTATAAATCGCCCTCCACCGGCGATCCGGTCGGGCTGTCCTTCATCATGCCGCGCACCGCGGACGATCTGGCCAAACGCCGGAGGATGATGTCCAACTGGGCTTTGGCTTCGTGCGGCATGATGGGACGCACTCCCGACTTCCTGAACGTGGCGGTGATGTCCATGGCGGCCGCAGCGGACTATTGCGGCCAGAACCGCCCGGAGTTCAAGCGGAACATCCTCGATTACTACGAATACATCCGCGAAAACGACATCGTGATGACGCATACGCTGGTCAACCTGCAGCGCAGCCGTTCTGTGGGCCAAACCCCCTTTGATGATCGCACCGAGGTGGCCTTGTCAGTGGTTAAGGAAACCGATGCCGGCATCGTCGTTCGCGGGGCGCGGGTTCTAGCCACACTGGGGCCGTTGTCGGACGAGATCGCGGTTTACCCGGCCCGTACTCGGCGGGTGCCGGCCGGCGAGGAAGGGAAGTACGCATTCGGTTTCGCGATCCCTTGTGAGACCGCGGGCCTGAAATTCCAATGCCGTGACACCGTGGACCTGGGCCGGTCTCACTTCGATCATCCGGCCGGCAGCCGATTTGAGGAGATGGACGCCATCGTCTTCTTTGACGACGTGCTGGTTCCCTGGGAGCGGGTCTTCCTGTACGACGACGTGGCCCGGTGCAACCAGTGGGGGGAGCGCACCAACCGCAACGCGCACACCGGCCACCAGGTGGTGACCAAGAACGTGGTCAAGTGCGAGTTCATGCTGGGACTGGCGTCGCTGATGGTGGAAACGCTGGGTTCAGGCGAGTTGCCGCAAACCCAGCACCTGGTCGCCGAGCTGATCGAGAACCTGGAGATCACTAAAGCCTTGCTGGCGGCATCCGAAGCGCAGGCTTCAGTCGACGAATGGGGGATATTCTGTCCCGACTACCGGCCCCTGCTGGTGGCTCGCAAGCAGATGATCACCATGTATCCCCGCATGGCGGAGATCCTGCATCTGCTGGGTTCCAGTAGCCTGATGGCCCTGCCGGCCGAGGCCGACCTGAACGGGCCGCTGGCCGAGGATATCCACCGCTATCTGGACACCGATACAGCCACCGCCGAGGAGCGCATCCGCCTGTTCCGGCTGGCATGGGACGTGTCGTGCAGCGCGTTCGGCGGACGGCAGACATTGTACGAGCGCTACTTCGGCGGGGATGCAGCACGCAACGCCGCGCTGCTTTATCAGATCTACGACCGCAGTGACGCGCGAAATATGGTCGACGAGTTTCTGTCTTTGGAGTAAGGCCCGTGATTACCGTTGCCGAAATCAACATTGCGCCGGTCAAGTCCATGGCGCTGGTACCGCTGCGGGAAGCGAAACTGGGCCTGGGAGGCATCGTCGACGACCGCCGCTTCTACCTGGTCAACAGCCAGGGCAGGCTGCTGAGCCGTCGCCAGGTGGGAAAGCTGGCACAACTGGTGACCTCGTGGGACGCCGATACCGGGCAATTGACGATCACTTTCCCCGACGGAAGGACCCTGGAAGGGCAGCCGGAGCTGGACAATCCGGTATGGACGATCATTTGGGGCCGGCGGGTTAGAGCACGCCCGTTGATGGGCGACTGGATGCCGGCCATCAGCGAGTTCTGCGGCCAGCCGGCGTTGCTGATGATGTCCGAGCTGCCCTGCCAAGTTTTCGACGAGTTCCCGGTTTCGGTGCTTTCGCGGGCGTCAGTGGAACACTTGTCGGGCCGGATGGGGCTTACGGATGACGAGTGCCTGGCCACTGACCGGTTCCGGCCGACGCTGCTCCTGGACGGGTGTGAGGCACACGAGGAAGACGGCTGGATGAATCGCACGATTTCCATCGGCGACGCCGTGGTGCGCGTCCTGGCCCCGGATCCCCGCTGCGCCATCGTCGACCAGGACCCGGTAACTGGCGAAACCGACACCGAGACGGTGAGATCGATCCTCAGCTACCGGCCCAACGCGCTGGCGGCGTATTTTGGCGTGTATGGCATCGTGGAGAAACCGGGGACTGTTCATGTCGGGGACGAAGTCACCCTGTAGTCCGCACCGACTCGAAAGGCCCGTCGCCACTGGGACGACGGGCCTTCGTGTGCAGCGCCTGGAGTGGCAATCGCGGTCGGATCAGTGCTGCACCAATCCTTCGTCCATCATGGCGGCGATGGCGCCGTCGAACGCCTCGATGGTGAAGTCGATGTCGGCCTCGGTGTGGGTGCCGGACAGGACGCCGCTGGTACGGGACATGAGGTCCACGCCGCGTACCTGCAACGCCTGGCGCAAAGTGCGCTGGATGTCGGCAGGTTGGTTCTTCAACCGTGACGCGTCCAGGCCATCGATGCTGCGCTCGCCGAAGAACAGGTGGAAGGTGGACGCCTCGCCGTAGACGGTGGCGTTGACCTCCCGCCGGTCTACGACTTGGCGCAGCCCGACGCGCAGGCGTTCGGCCATGAGGTCGGCCTGGGCGTTGTACTCTCCGGTGGCGACCAGTCGCAATGCGGCGTTGCCCGACGCGGCAGCATAGGGGTTGGCGTTGAACGTGCCGCCGTGGAGCACACGCTCGTAGCGGTCGTGGTGGCTGTCGCCGGTCTGGTGCATTACGGCCATGATCTCGTCGCGCCCACCGACTGCGCCGCCGGGCAGGCCGCCGGTGATGATCTTGGCCATGGTGCACAGGTCGGTGTCTACGCCGAGCCTCTCCTGCGCGCCGCCGGGGGCCCACCGGAATCCGGTGATCACTTCGTCCAGGATCATGACGATGCCATGCTCCCGGGTCAGGCGGCGTACGCCGTCCAGGAACCCGTCGGGCAGCGGCACCGTTCCGTAGGAAGCGCCGGAAGCCTCGGTGATGACGCCGGCGATATTGTCGTCGCTGTTCAGCACGTTCTCCAGCGCGGCAAGGTCCGTGGGCAGCACGATGATCGAGTCGATGGTTCCCTGCGGGATGCCAATGGACGCTGGCACGTCGAAGGGCGGCAGGTTGCCGGGCATTACATAATCGTGCCAACCGTGGTAGTGGGACTCCCAGCGGATGATCTTCTCCTTGCCGGTGTAGGCGCGAGCCACGCGCATGGCCAGCATGGTGGCTTCCGCGCCCGACCCCACGAAACGGACCTTGTCCACGCAGGGCATCAGGGTGCAGACGCGCTCGCCCCATTCCAGCATCGATTCCGTGGGTGCGCCGTAGTGTGACCCGTCAGCCAGGACGCCCGACAGAGCTGCAACCACCTCGGGGTGAGCGTGCCCCAGCAGCAGGGACGCGGACCCCATGCCGTAGTCGACATACTCGTTGCCGTCGATGTCCCATTTGCGCGGACCGCTGCCGCGGGCGATGACCACGGGGAACGGGTCGGAGGTGTAGCCGTCGTGACCCGGGCTTCCGGAGGGGAACCGCGCCTGATAGCTCGGCTGGAGTTCCCGCGAACGGGGGTTCATGCGGATGTACTGTTCCTGGATGGTTTCAGCCATGGTAGTGACTCCTGTGATGGTGTCGCGGGTCAGTTGTCGGCAGCGGCCAGAACCTCGGGTTCCCCCAGCGCCGCCCCGAACACCTCGGCAAGTTGGGCGCTGGCGGCGTCGACGGCCTGACGGCCTTTGTCGATGACGTGGGGCAGGCCGAAGAACCCGTGGATGACGCCGTCGTACCGGATGAGGTTGGTTTCCACGCCGGCGTCTTCCAGGGCGCTGGCGAAGGCCTCGCCCTCGTCACGGAGCGGATCAAACTCCGCCGTAATCACCAGGGCGGGCGGCAGGTCTGCCGACAGCCGCGCCCTTCCGGGCGACGCGAAGATGTTGTAGCCGGACAGGTCGGAGTTGTCGATGTAGTGGTCCCAGAACCAGCGCATGCTTGCAGTTTCAAGGAACATACCCTGTCCGTTGACGTTGTAGGAGCGCGTATCATAGGCGAAATCGGTGGCCGGATAGACCAGCAACTGGAACGCCAAGGGTTGCGGGAAATCGTCCTGCGCCAGGCAGACCGCCGCGGCGAGGTTGCCGCCGGCGCTGTCGCCGCCAACGGCGATGAGGTCCGAGCGGCTGCCCAGGGCGTCGGCGTTGGCCATCGCCCACATGGTGGCGGTAAGGCAGTCCTCAAAAGGCGTCGGGAATTTGTACTCGGGAGCGAGGCGATAGTCCACGGAGACGACGACGCAGTTCCCGCCAACGCAAAGCTCGCGCGCGGTGGCATCGGCGGTCTCCACGTTGCCGATCACCCAGCCTCCGCCGTGGTACCAGACCAGCGTGCCCCACGGGCCCTCGGTCGCCGGCGTGTAGATCCGGATGGGCACCTCGCCCGGCTCCTTGCCGTGCTCGTTCCTGATGATCCGGTCCTCTACATTGCCGACCACCGGGCCTTCGGGTCGGGGTCGACTGTTCATGATCTCCCGGCACTCGTCAACGCTCATTTCCTGGAAGGGCTTGATGCCCATGGAGTCGAACAGCTCCAGGACGTGGGCGGCTTGGGGATCGAGCAGCTTGCGCATGGCCGCCGGGTCGCCCTCGTGGCGGCGGTGGTACTCCTCGGTCATGTCGTCCACGGCGCCGCGCAGGAACCGGCAGGCGTCGCCCATCGCCTCGCGCGCGGTGTCCATGACGCTCGCCATGCTGAAGAAGCCGTGGATCATCCCATCGTAGCGGTTGCTTTCCGCCGGCACACCTAGCTCGTTGAGCAGGCGTCCGTAGGCCTCGCCTTCGTCGCATAGGGGGTCGTATTCCGCGGTAATGATCAGTGCGGGCGCCAGTTCGTCGATGGCGTCGAAATCGGCGGACAATTGCAATGGAGCAGCCAGCGGATCGGCAGCCTGGGAGGGGTCAGCGAGGTACTGGTCCCAATACCAGATCATTACCTCCCGGTCCAGGTTGTATCCGGTCCCGTTGTCGATATACGAGCCGGTGTCGAACTCGACGTCGGTGACCGGATAGACCAGGAGCTGCTGGCTGACGCGGAAATCGCCGGTCTCGGCGGCCTTGATGGCCACCGCCGCCGCCAGGTTGCCGCCGGCGCTGTCGCCGCCCACCGCCACGACGCCGGGCACGCCGCCCAATTCCGCGGCGTGGTCGCTGGCCCAGATGGTGGCGTAGTAACAGTCGTCAAAAGGTTCGGGGAACTTGGCTTCCGGGGACAGACGGTAGTCCACGGACACCACCACGCAACGCGAGCCGGCGCACAGATGCCGTGCCGTGCCGTCCGCCGAGTCCAGGTTGCCGACGACCCAACCGCCGCCGTGGTACCAAACCAGGATGGGGAACGGTCCGTCGCCCTCGGGCGTATAGATGCGCACCGCCACGTCGCCGGCCGGCCCCGGGACGCTACGGTCCTGGACTTTGCCCACCTCGGGTCCGGGCGCTCGGGGACGCTGGGCCGCGTTGGCCCGCGCTTCCGCCGGAGTGACGGTGTTGGCAGGCGGCAAACCCAGGGCTCGGGTTGCGTCGATTACCTCTTGCGCTTGCGGGTGCAGTGGCATGTCGGGCCTCCGGTGGGATCGTCGTGATACCGATAGGGCCGCCGGAGCATCCGTTGAGGTGCATTCCGGCGGCCCTGTGCTGGCTGCGGTGCTTTAAGCGTTCCGGTTGGCGTAGTCTTCCCGCGCCCGCTCCAGGGCTCGGCCTCGCCCGGCCTGCAGCGTCTCGTGACGTTCGTAGGCCCAGGTGTTGGACGCGATGGTCGCTTGCGCGCTGCCCTGGAAGTGAGGCATGACGTGCCGGGCCATAAGCTCGTAGCTGTGCAGCATGTGCTCGCGGGCGGCCCAGTCCACCGTCTGGACCATGAACGCGCCAAAGCCGCCGCTGCGCTCCTCCAGCCGCTTGATGCCCTCGATGCAGTCGTCAGGCGTGCCGATGATCCACGCGCCGCGCTCGGCCATGACGTCAATGATCTTGTCTGGCGGCCCGTCCACGACCTGCGGCCGGCCCATGGTGTGCTCGAAGTACTCGCGCTGGTAGCGGCCGGCGCCGATGCGCGCCTGCTCGAATGCGTCCTTTTTGGTGTCGGCGAGGTGGACTGGCAGTACCATGCGCCACTCGAACCGGTCAACCGTCTGCTCGTGCTCGGCGGCCGATTCCTCGCAGATGTCCCACAGTTCGCTCAGCTCGAGCCCCTGGGGCGCCTTGGGGTCCCGCGGCGTGGTGATCGTCAGCACCGACGCGCCGTGCTTGCCGGCCAGGGCGACGCCCGACGGGGTCTGGACGGACGCCACGGAAATGGGCATGTGCGGGGTCTGGTAGGGCCGCAACTGGAGCATGGCCTCGTTAAGCTCGAACCAGTCGCTCTTGTGGGTAATGGGCTCTTTCTCGGTGAACAGTCGCATGATGACGCCCAAGGCCTCATCCATGCGCAGGCGCTGCTTGGTGGGGTCGATGCCCATCATGTAGGCATCGCCTGGAAGGGCGCCCGGACCTACACCCAGCATCACGCGGCCACGGGTCATGTGGTCGAGCTGGGTCATCCAGTTGGCCACCATGAAGGGGTGGTGATACGGCAGGCTGACGACGCCGGTGCCCAGCTTGATGTGCTTGGTGCGGTCGGCGGCAACCCCGATGAATATCTCCGGCGAGGAGATAATTTCCCAACCGGCGCTGTGGTGCTCGCCGATCCAGGCCTCATCAAAGCCCAGGTAGTCGAGCCACTGGACCAGTTCCATGTCGCGCTCCAGCGCCAGGGTCGGATTTTCGCCGGCGCGATGGAACGGACCCATGAAAATACCGAATTTCAAGCGGTCGGGTAATGCCATTGGGGAGCCTCCTCCTGGTTCGCTTCCAGCGGCAGTGCCGGGAACAACGGCCATGCGCGGGTTCCGAACCCAGGGCGTCGTGCGGATTTCGCCGGAATCAAGGCGTTGAACGATGATGGGCGCATTATATGGGCCATGGCCGGCGGCGGCAAGCAACGAGTCGCCACCATCGCTGGATATGCAAAAAGCCGCCGCGCAAGAGACTGCACGGCGGCAGGTGGCTGCCTGCGTCAGGGCGCGGTTAACCTCAACTAACCAGCGGCAACCCCTCATCCTCGCGGACGGCGTTGATGATCTCCAGGACGCGCTGCTGCAGGGGTGGGTAGGAGAGCTCGAACTCGGTGAGCAGGCGGCTGTTGTCTACGAGGTAGTTGCCGGAGTGTTCGCGGCCGCCCGCGTTGTCGAAGGAGATCTGCGCGTCGGGCAGATAGCCGCGCACCATTTCCGCCAGGTCTCCGAGGCTGATGGCCGTGCCGCCGGAGTTGTAAACCTGGTGTTCGCTGCTGTCCACCAGCGATACCCGCACGAAAGCCTCAGCGATGTCCTCCACATGGATGGGGAGGCGCATCATCTCGCGATAGGGGAAGCTCACGGGCTCGCCGCGGGACGGCAGGGTGACGCAACGCACGTGGTCCACGGAGCCGCGCACCTTGTCCGGGCCGGTGACGTTGGCCGGCCGGATGCCGGTGATGCTCATGCCGTAGTTCTCATTGAACATCTTGGCCTGGAACTCGTTGAAAATCTTGTGCGTCGCGTACTGGCTGTCGCCGTAGGTCGCCTCGTCCTCGTTGATCTCGCGTTCGCCGAAGTTGGATTGCTGCCCGCTGACGGCGACGGAGCTGGCGTAGACGATGCGGTTCACGCCCAGCAGCCGGCCCGCCTCGAAGCAGTTGTCCATGCCGAGGATGTTCAGGCGCATCTGGTGGTGCGGATTGCCCTCGCCGCCGCCGAGCAGGTAGGCCAGATTGATGATGCGGTCGGGCTGTGACTCGACGATGGCGCGGGTGACCTGCTCGAAATCGGTGATGTCCACCCGCGAGCTGCGCACATCGCCGGCATCCACGCCGGGAATGTCGGGCAGCGGGTTGATGTCGGTGGCGTACACGTCCTCGCCGCGTTCCACCAACTTGCGGACCACGCGAGGCCCAATGAAACCGGAAGCTCCCAAGACCAAGACCGTCATGTCTGCACCTCCTGATGCGTGATTGTCGATATGATTGGGAAACAGCCGCGCCGCTCGACGATCGGGATCAGTTGGATCAGCGACGCGCAGACGTTAACGTCGCACGGCGACGAAGAACAGCCGCCGGAACGGATACAGGGTGAATCCATCGGACCGTTTCGGGTATTCGACGTTCAAGCGACGTCGATATTCCGCGAGATAGGTTTCTCGTTCGCCGTCTTCCAGGCCGTTGAGGATGGGCCGGAGACCGGTGCCGGTGACCCATTCCAGGACGGCGTCGTCGCCGGTGAGCACGTGCCGGTATTCCGTGGTCCAAACGTCCAGGTGCTCGGCATCGGGAGCCAGGAGGTCGTAGTAGAAATCGGGGTTCTGGACCCACCGGTTGCCCACGGCGGAGCGCAAGTCTTCAGAACCTAGCGGCCCGCCGTCCACGCCGCCGTTGTCCAGGGTTTCGCGCATGATCTGGTGCGACCGCATGTCCCACGAAAGCGGGGCCTGGATTGCCAGGCAGCCGCTGGAGGGCAGCATGCTCCACAGTCGCGGGACCAGCTCGCGGTGATCGGGCACCCACTGGATCACCGCGTTGGAGAAGAACACCGACGGCGTTTCGGATGGTTGCCATCCGGAGAGGTCGCCTTCCTCCCAACGCACCCGGGTCGCTCCGGCCCCGTCGCCGGAGACCGAAGCCTGGGCGAGCATCTCGGGGGAGTTGTCCATGCCGATCACGTCGGCCTGAGGCCAGCGGTCCGCGAGCAGGCGGGTCACGTTGCCGCTGCCGCAGCCCAGGTCGTAGATGACTTGCGGGCGTTCCAACGGAATGCGCCCCATCAGGTCCAGGGCGGGGCGCAGCCGATGGTCGGCGAATTTCAGGTACTGGCCCGGATCCCAGGATTCACCGGCCAGGTCACGTTGGTGCGGCGTTGCTTGCGTCATTTCAGATGGTGCGCTCTCGTGCGTTTTCGGGATTTGCGGCGAGTATAGGCACGGGAGAATCGAGCGTCAACCGCGCTGGCGTGGCCTTCATCTGCCCTGCAGCGCTATGAGCTTGCCGTCAACCGTGGGCACAGACAGGGTGCGGCCGGATACGGAAGGCGCGGCGGACATGGGATAGTCTCCAAGGTCGTGCGTCCACTCCAGCGAACCAGTGTCGATACTCACACCGTGGAGCGCACCACCGTCAGTGCCAAGCAGCAGCGTGTCGCCAGCAACGACGGGATCCGCGACGACTTCGCCGTCGAGTTGGGTCTCCCAGCGGGTCGATCCATCAGCCTCGTTGAACGCGGTCACCTTGCCCGACTCGTTGACCACGAGCAGGCTGCCTCTACTATAGGATGGACTGTACTTCACCTTTCCTCCTGCCGAGGCTACCCAGAGGGCTCCTGTTTGCCGGGGCGGATCGGAACGCAAGCGCCACGCGAAGAAGTTAAACTTGGCGACGTAGGCGAAACGGCTGAAGGGCCGGCTGATCGCCGACGGGTCCACCGCCCAGACGCCTCCCCGGTTGGTGACGAAGAAAGCCCGACCGTCGGCCATGACCGGCCCGCCGGCGACTGGCGTACCAGAATAGAACACCAACCGTCGGCGTCCGGTTTCGGGGTCAGCCGTGATGAACCGTTCGCCCAGCGAGGCGGCCGCGACCACCGAACCGTCGGTGACGGGGTGCGAGACCACCCAGCCGTTCGCCTCCGCCGACCAGCGCATGGCGCCGGTGGCCGCGTCCAGCGCTTCCAGTTTCCCGTTGGTTGAACCGATGTACAGGCTGCCGTTCGACACGATGGGCGAGCCCAGCACGATGTTGCCGACATTGCGCTCCCATACAGGCAGGCCCGATGCGCCGTTCAATGCGAGCACCCGATGATCCCTGGTGCCCACGTACACGAGATCGCCGGCTACCGTCGGTGCGCTGTCCGAAGGCGAGCCTATGTCGCGTTCCCACTTCGTATCTCCGCTGCTGGCTTCCAGAGCCACGATTTCACCGCCGTCGGTGGAAACATAGATCAGGTCGCCGACGACCGCTGGAGTGCCCATTGCCACGCCCGGTAGATCAACCTCCCACCGGGTCACGAAAGGCGGAACCGGGTTGGGTTCCTGCGTAGATGCGGTCGCGTCGATGCCGCGGCGACCGGATGGCCAGTCGGCCGGCTCTTCGGACATGTTTGCCGCGGAGGTAGCGGCTGGCGGCGGGAAAAGCAGAGGCGTGACTTGGTAGGCCCGCACCGCCCAAACCGCAATCAACGCCAGGATCACTATCGCTACAGCAAGCCAGATCCTGACGTCACGAAACCGCCACCGTCTGCCGATGACGGTTTCGCCGTATAAGCTGGGTCGTCGCAACGCGCTACGGTGACCCGGGATGCGCTGGGGAGTTATGTCCGTCCCCGCAGTTTCGGGTCCAGCGCGTCACGGATGGAGTCGCCGAACAGGTTGAAGGCCAGCACGGTCACGGTGATGGCCAAGCCAGGGAACACCACCATCCACCAGCGTGGGATCAGTCCTGCCGCCACCGGCCCTCCCAGCATGTTGCCCCAGGTGGCCGTGGGCATCGGTACGCCCACTCCCAGGAATCCCAGCGAAGCCTCCAGGATGATCACCGAACCCAGGTGGGCGGTGGCCAGCACCAGCCAGGGCGCTACGCACTGCGGTGCAATGTGTCGAACCATTACCCGTCCGCTGGACGCTCCGATGGCCTGCGCCGCATCCACATACGCGTTTTCCTTGACACTCAAGGTAACCGACCGGATTACGCGGACCGACAAGGGAATGCGCGTAATGCTGATCGCAACGATCACAGTCCAGACCCCGGCGCCCATGGCCAATACCAGTATCATCGCCAGGATCAGCGTGGGGAAGGACATCAGCAGTTCCAGGAAGCGTTGGCTGTAGATATCGAGGCGGCCGCCAATGTACCCGGATGCGACGCCCCAGGCGGCGCCGACCAGATCGCCCACCAGCACGGCCACCAGGGCGACGAACAACGAGATCCGCGCCCCGTGCACCACCCGGCTGTACAAGTCCCGGCCAATGTCGTCGGTGCCCATCCAGTGGGCCGGCCCGGGCGCTTCGCGCAACGCACTGAAGTCGGCGTACTCCGTGGGATGGTGCGTTGCGACATAAGGCGCGAAGACGGCGACGAACGCGATGCCAAGAATGGCCAGGCCACTGATGGCTCCCACGGGATTGCGCTGGCTAAAGTTTACGATCGCCCATACCCAGTTTCTGGTGCGGCGCTCTGCATCCTGTACGATGACGTCGGTAGCGGTTACCTGTGCCACGGAAATACTCCAGACAAGTGTGTCCTGTTTCGAGGTTAGCTGTAGCGGATGCGTGGGTCGATCCAAGCGTAAGAAATGTCAACCAGCAAATTGGTGAGAACGAACACCAGCCCGTAGATCAACACCAAGTTCTGAATGACGACATAGTCGCGCTCGAAGAACGCGGCTACCAGGGTGCGCCCCAGTCCGGGCACGCCGAACGCCTGCTCCACCGCCACCGAGCCGCCGATCAGGAACCCGAGCAGCACGCCGGATAGGGTGATAACCGGCATGATGGCGTTCCGGAGCGCGTGTCTCAAGATTACCAATCGTTCCGCCAGGCCTTTGGCTCGGGCGGTGCGGATGTAATCCTCGTGAATCGTCTCCAGGAGCGCCGAGCGCGCCATCCGGCAGACGTACGCGGCCTGTCCGATGCCGAGCACCAAGGCTGGCCCCCAAATGATTTGCAGGTTAGCCCATGGGTCCTCCCAGATGTTGATTACTCCCAGGGGAGCTTTCCATTCCAGCGTCAACACCAGTGTTAGCACGATAAGCGTGCCCAACCAGAAATTCGGAATCGCCAGGAACAGGATGGAGAAAAAGCGCCCGGCATAATCGAACGGCGTGTTTCTCTTCATTGCGGCCAGTATTCCCACCGGCAAACCAATGACCCACGACAGAATCACGGAAATGATGGCGATCTCCAGGGTGATGGGACCCCGGCTTATGATTAGGTCCATCACCGTGTCAGAACGCCAGAACGACTGGCCCAGCTTCAGGGTCACGATGTCCTTGAGCCAGTCCACGTACTGCAGGTAAATAGGCTTGTCCAAGCCCAGGCTGGCGATGATGCGAGCGCGGTCCTCTTCGCTGAGCTGCAACGTGCCTTCTTCCCCGAACATCACGGTAAGCACGTCACCCGGCAAGATACGCATCACCAGGAAGATGATGATGGTAAGCCCGATAATGGCCGGAATCGCCAACAGCACTCGACGGAGAATGTATTTTTGCATCAGAACATCCAGTGGAGTCAACGCGATTGGGTGGGTTGGGATTTGAGGCGGACGGCGTTGCGTCGCCCGCCACTGACAATCTCGCTTTGATTAGGAGGGTCGGTTACTGGCCGCAGCCCGCTTCCATCCACACGGTGTCCATTCGGTCCAGGTTGTGAACCAGAGCGCCGTGCTTTCCCTCAATGCCCTTGACGCACTCCAGCCAACCGGCGAGGGTGCGGTTGTACCACCACTCCACCACCGGCGGGTCGTTATCCAGGATTGCAGCCGCCTGCTGCACCAGTTCGTAGCGCTTCTCCAGGTCGGGTTCCGTGTCCACCTTGGCCATGATGGCGTCGAACTCCTCGTTGCAATAGTTCGAGTGGTTTTCCCCGCCGCCGCATCGGTAGAAGCTGTTCATGTACGCCGACGGGTCAATGAACGGAGAGGCGATGGCGCCGACGGTGATGTCGAAATTGCGGTTAGCCAACTCTTCAAACCACACCGCCGAAGGGACCGGACGAATCGTGGATTCAATGCCCAGGATGCTGCGGTACTGCAACTCGGCCATTTGTGCGATGGCTGAATACCAGGGGCTGTCCGGCTGCCGTTGCAGCAGGTCAACGTTTTTGATGCCGTCGGCGTAACCGGCTTCAACCATCAGACGTTTGGCTTCTTCGATGGCGGCATCCCGGTTGAATACCAGCCGATCGTCAATCTCTGCCTGCGGCAACTGGTAGGCTTGCTCGGGCAGGGTCCAGCCCATGCCGCCAGGGTAGCCATACAGCCATTCGCTCACCACTTCATGGGCCGACAGCCGGTCGAACGCCAGCCACATGGCTCTGCGCACTCTGACGTCGTCCCAGGGTTCCCGGTCGGTGTTGAACCAGATCCCGCCGTAAGAATAAGACGAGAAGGGCTCAACCACGAACTTGGGATCGTCCTGCATGCGGTCGTAGGCGGCCGGGTCGATAGTCTGTGCGTAATCGACGTTGCCGGCCAACAAGGCCGCCGAACGGTTGGTGCTGTTCTCCAACGGGTACGTCCAGACTTCGTCCAGGAAGGGAAGTCCTTCGTTCCAGTAGTCGGGGAATTTTTCGTTCTTCCAGACCTCGCCCTGCTGATGTTCCAGATACCGGAAAGCGCCGGTGCTGGGGGCGTTTTGCCCGGCAACCTTCAGGTCGTAACCGTGCTCTTCCAGGAACGCTTTAGGAAAGACTCCGTGCCATTCCAGAGCGAACGCATTGAGCCCGTATTTCAGCGGTGGTGGCGTCTCGAAATTGAACGCCACTGTCAGCGGGTCGATCACTTCGATGGAGGGTCCGAAGGGGCTGTAAAGACCCTGCCGGGCGCTAACCACGCCTGCCGGGGGATCGATAACCCGGGACCAGGATGCGGCTACGTCGTCTGCGGTTAAGATCGTGCCGTCGTGGAAGTTGACCTCTTCACGTATGGGGAAGGTCCAGGTTTTTCCGTCCTCCGAAACTTCCCAACTGGTAGCCAGGTCCGGGATAATGGTTTTGCCAGCGTCGATGGGGTTGTAGCGGAGAATGTTGTTGTACAGCATCATCTGCTTGAAGGAATTGGTAACGCTGGACACTTGCAGCAGGTCAAAGTGCGCCGGGTCGTAGTATCCGCCCCGCCGCAAAATCCCGCCGTATACCAGGTCGGGATATACGGTCATCAGGTTTTCCAACGTGATCGGGTCGGCCACCACCTCGGTCGGCAACGCCGCCGCGACAGGCGTGGGCGTGGCGTCGGCCGATTGGGCCTGTTGCCGTCCCACCTGTTGAACGGGTGGGGTGGCACGTTCGGACTGGGCGGCCGGCGCCGACGTGGCTGGCGCGGATTGAGCTGCTGGCGCGGATTGAGCTGCCGGCGCCGACGAGGCTGCCTGTTGAGATTGGGTTCCGGTGGCGTTGGAGGCGCCAGTCTGGCTTGCTCCAGAATCCTCCGGCGCCGGAGCCTCGGCGCCACCGCACGCCACCGCCGCCAACATAACCAGCGCGAGCATTGCCCCTAGGATCGTGATGGGGGATGCGATATATCGAAAGGCCATGGCTGCTCTCCTCTCGTTCGAGCCAACCGCCCGGCAAGCCTGCCGTTAGGCGGCTTTTCACCTTGTTGTCTTTGCGAGGAACGGTCAATAGCGATGTGGATTGGACGAAATCCGACAAGAATATGGCCTATAGAAAGTTGGAAACACACAGAAATCTCATTTGTCCGACGAATATCCTAACCTTCTTCGGGGCATTCTATGGCTAGTTATCGCGGGTGTCAATACAGTATATCGACGGTGGACAGGGCGAAATTTGATGGATCGAATGCCCGTCGCGATCGTTTCGAAGCGCCAAGCCGATGGACCCATCCGGCCCTGTGCTATACTGCCGCCGTTGCCCGATATGACCTGATTCATACGGAGTCGTCGCATGGTTTCGCCCCTGGTCGCTACCCCCAATCCGTTCCGCGGAGTGGTTGTCAACACCGCCGAACTGCCGGTCGATCCCGCCGAATTCGCCGCGCGGCTGGACGCCTCCATGGCGGAATGGCGGGAGGCGGGGTACGAGGTGGCCTGGGTGGACATTCCCATCGGTCTGGCGTCGCACGTTCCCATCGCTGTACAGCGCGGATTCGGCTACCATCATGCCGACGACGACGGGATCACGGCGACCCTGACCCTGATACCAGGCTCGTTTATCCCGCCGTACGCGACGCATTACGTGGGAGCCGGGGGCGTGGTGGTGAACGATCGGGACGAGTTGCTGGTGGTTTGCGAACGTTACCGCATCGACAACCGCCCGCCCTTCTACAAGCTCCCCGGCGGCGCGCTGGAGCCAGGGGAGAACATCGTCGACTCCATCGTCCGCGAGGTCTTCGAAGAGACCGGAATCGAAGCCGAATTCCAGGCATTGGCCTGTTTTCGCCACTGGCACGGCTACCGCTACGGCAAGTCGGACATCTACTTTGTATGCCGCCTGAAAGCGTTGACCGAGCAGATCAAGATGGGCGAAAAGGAAATCGAAGAATGTCTCTGGATGCCGGTCAAGGACTTCATGGCGGACGACGACATCAGCCCGTTCAACAAGGGCATCGTCCGCTCCGCCCTGGAGAGCGACGGGGTGGTACCGGCGGACATGCCCGGCATGCCCCATGACCCGACGCGAGAGTATTTCCTGCCCAAATTCGTCAAGTAAGAGAACCGTTCAACCGCGGCACGGGCATCGGCGCGTTTGCCCACCGGTTAGCAGCCACCGCATCGTCGAGACACTGGAGGAATTCCATGACCACCACCGCAAAGCCCGAACAGCAATACCGTGTCATCGGCACGCGACCGGTTCGACACGACGGCGTGGACAAGGTGACCGGCGCCGCCCGCTACGGCGCGGACATCAACCTGCCGGGCATGCTGCACGCCCGGATCCTGCGCAGCCCGCACAGCCACGCTCGCATCCGCAGGATCGACACCAGCAAGGCTGAGGCATTGCCCGGGGTCGTCGCCGTTGCCACGGCGGCCGATTTTCCCATCATTGAGAACCGGATGATCGACTTTGCCGAAGTGCAGGGCAATGCCCGTATGATCGCCGAAAATCTGCTGGCCAAGGATAAAGTGCTGTACGTCGGCCACGCTGTCGCCGCCATCTGCGCCACCAGCCCCCACATCGCCATGGAGGCCATGGAACTGGTGGAGGTGGACTACGAGGTCCTGCCCACCATGCTCACCTGGCGGGAGGCCATGGCCGATGACGCCACGTTGCTCCACGACGACATGACCACCTACTTCAAGGTGGAACGGTTCGCACGCGGCGACGACACCGGCGTGAAGAGCAACGTCGCCGGCCACATCCAGCACAAGGTCGGCGACGTCGAAGAGGGTTTCGCGCAGGCTGACATTGTCATAGAACGCGAGTTTGAGACTCAGACCGTCCACCAGGGTTATATCGAGCCCCACGTGTCCACCGCCATGTGGTCCGCCGACGGTCGCGTAACCGTTTGGACCAGCACGCAGGGTATTTTCAACGTTCGCGCTCAGACCGCCGCCATCATCGGCGTGCCCGAGGGTCAGGTGAAGATTGTGCCCATGGAAATCGGCGGCGGGTTCGGCGCCAAGGGCATCACCTACACCGATCCGGTGGCCGCGGTCCTGTCCAAGAAGACGGGCAAGCCGGTCAAGGTCGCCATGGACCGCACCGACGTTTTTATCGGCAGCGGCCCGGCTTCCGCCACCTTCATGCGCTGCAAGATGGGCGTTAAAAACGACGGCACGATGGTCGCCGGCCAACTCTACATGGTCTATGAAGCCGGCGCGTATCCAGGGTCTCCTGTGGGCGGCGGCGCGTTGACCGGCTTCGGTCCCTACAAGATGGATCACATGCTGGTGGATGGGTACGACGTCGTCTGCAACAAGCAGAAGGTGCAGGCCTACCGTGCTCCCGGCCAACCCCAGGTCGCTTTCGCCGTCGAAGCCGTGGTTGACGAACTGGCCGAGATGCTTGGCAGGGACCCTATGGAACTGCGCATGCAGAACGCCGTCCAGGAGGGCGACCGCATGCCCAACGGCGTGCCCCACCGCGTCTTCGGTTGCCGTGAGCTGGAAGAAGCCATGATCAACAGCGAGCATAACCGGACGCCGTTAGAGGGTCCCAACCGCGGTCGTGGCATCGCCGTCGGTTTCCGCTGGCAGGCCGGCCAGGCGTCATCGGCCACCATCAACGTCAACTCTAACGGCACGCTCAACCTCATCACCGGCTCAGTGGACATCGGCGGCACCCGCACGGCGGTCGCCATGCAAGTCGCCGAAACCTTAGGCATCGACGTTGACCAGATCGCCCCCACGGTGGTTGACACCGACACCGTGGGCTGGACCGCCTCCACCGGCGGCAGCCGCATTGCCTTCGACACTGGCCTGGCCGCTATCGCCGCCGCCGAAGACCTGCGGGACCAGATGGCCCAGCGCTGCGCCATGGTGTGGGAGGTTGAACCCGATCAGGTGGAGTTCGCTGATGGCGTCTTCACTTGCACCAGCACCGAGGAGAGCATGACCATAGCTGAAGCTGCCGGTCGCATGATGCGCACCGGCGGCCCGCTTACCGCATCGGCGTCCGCTACCTCCACCGGCGTCGGGCCCATCTTCGCCGGCAACATCATCGACGTGGAGGTTGACCCCGAAACCGGCAAGGTTGACATCCTGCGCTGCACCGCGTTCATCGATTCGGGCACGTCGGTCCACCCGAGCTACGTCGAGGGCCAGATGCAGGGAGGGACGATGCAAGGCATAGGCTGGGCTCTATCCGAGGACTACACCTACGCCGACGATGGGACCATGCTCAACTCAACCTTCCTGGACTACCGTATGCCCACGGCTCTCGATATGCCCATGATCGACACGGTGGTCATCGAAGTCCCCAACCCGCGGCACCCTTACGGGCTGCGTGGTGTTGGTGAGGCTCCCATCATCCCGCCGCTGGCCGCGCTGCACAACGCGGTGTACCATGCTACCGGAGTCCGCGTGAACAAGCTGCCGTTGTCGCCTACAGCTGTCCTGGAAGCCTTGCAGGAGGCCAACGGATAGTACCGATCTGTAAACTGGAGCGAATCGCCGCTATGCCGGCTGGGCTGATGTGTCGTCTCCCGCAAACCCGGCGACCGTGCGATCCGCTCCAGCACGACCCGGACGACCTATGACGATAGAGATACCGCTTTCAGTTTTAATTGCTCTGTTTGCGATTAACGGCGGAACGCTTACGGCTTTCATCGGCGTCATAGCGCTCTTGACGCTACGCTTGGGCCGCCTTCCAACGCGCGAAGAGCACAACGAATTGCGCGATGAACTGAAGGCGGACATGACTGGACTGCGCAACGAGTTAAAGGCGGGCACGGCTGGTCTCCGCGAGGATTTTCGTCGCAGCCACCAGCAATTGTTGACTGCTCTGGCTGGCCATGCTCACAACGAGGATGGTCAGGCAGTTTTCACGACGCCGCCGGAACTGGACACAATGCCAACCCCTGCTGACGACTAGGAACGCGGGGTCATCACTTCGGTCAGCATCAGGAAGTTGGCTTGGAGCTCCGGAGCCAGGGTGGTTCCGCCGCGGGACAGCAGCAACAGCAGGCGCACCTGGGCCGCCAGATCCGCGGCCAGCTTGCGTTTGGCTTCGGCCACGGTGTCCGCCGAGACCGGGACCCGCAGGCCGTGCAGCGGGAGGGCGGCGCGCGATTCGCCCGCCCAATACTGGTCCAGGCTGTCGATGATCACCACCGGGATGTCCTTCGAGACTACGAAGGGCGCTTCGGGAGGGCTGTCGTCGGAAGTCAGGACGTCAGCGAACACCCGGGTCACGTCGCTATGATTGATGTGGAACGTGGCGGCGTTGGGTTGGCTCGTGGACGTTCTGCTCCAACCCCACTCTTCCGGAAGCGCGGTGTTGTAGTTCGGCAAGACGCTGACCGGCAGGGAAATGTCCTCCGCCACCGGCCGGCCTTCGCCGCCGTCATCTGCCGGGTCACGCAACCCGTAGCGGGGTTCCGCTGCGTCGTCAGTTGGTTCGACTGTGGTCATGCGAGGCCCCGCGAGGTCAGTGGCTGTGGCCGTCGGTGTCGATCTCCCAGGCGGCATACACCTGGTCGGGCAAGGTGATCGGTCCTACCGCTTCTTCGTACTCCCGAACGTGCTTGGCCGACAGCACAGCGATGGCCTTCATCATCTGGGGACTGACCTTGATGCGGGCCCTGAGGATAGGTTCGCGCTCTTCAACCTGCTCACCGAAGAACAGCACGGCGGAGTACAGGCTGCTGAAGATGTGGAAGGAGTCGCTGTAGAAGGTGATCGGATCCAGCGGGCTGGGCGCTTCGGACGGAACCGCCGCCGGGGCCGCTGCGGTGCTCACGTTCAACGCCGGAACTTCGCCGGGGTTGATGTAGCTGTCTTCCTGGGGAGGCTTGTCCTCGGGCGGCACGTAGGGGCGTTGAATAATAGGCATATTACCTCCGTTCCTGTCCGCATTTTGGACGCGGCAGGTTGGTGGGGCGATTGGCCGCCATTATAACGAGTCTGGCGATGCACTGCTGGAGATCAGCTATCCGTCAGGGAAAGGCCGTCGATGAATTCCAGCCCGGGGAGCTTGGACAGTTCCTGGGGAGGCAATTTCACTTTTGCGGACCGACTGCCGGCGCCGAGGATGATGTAGTCCATCTCCAGCAGGCGCTGGTCCGCGTATATCGGCAGGTTCTCAGGCAAGGCCATGGCGGTAACGCCGCCGATCATCATGCCGGTCAACTCACGGGTTTCCTCGGGAGACGCAAAGGAAGCGCGGGACACGCCCATGAGCCGGCGGACTCTCCGGTTGACGTCGAGCCGGTCGCAGGCGCGCACGATGCAAGCGGAATAGGCGGCGGCGCCGCGCTTGCTGGCGACGATGATGGTGTTGGCGGAATGGGGCAGATCGTACCCGTACTGGGCGCAAAAGTCCGCCGTGTCTCCGTACTGGGGGTCGATGGAAATCCATTCCCAATCCGCGATGTCCAGGTCGTCCAAGACGGCGCGGACCCGGGTTTCCAGGGTATTGCTGTCGTCAATTGCTGTCATGGCGCTTACCCGAAACTCAGGGTGGCGTCGGACAGGCACACGAGTTCGTCACGCTGGTTGACGCCTCGGATGCGGCACTGGACCTTGCGCTGGCCGTAAAGATTGCCGCCAGTGCCAGTGACTTCTCCCGAGAAGGTCACCACGTCGCCGGCGCGAAATGGAGTGATGGCCCGCATCACCAGATTGCCGCCATTGTACAGGGCCTCGGGCGGAACGTTGAGACCGATGAAGCGGTCGACATAGGACATGGTTGCCGGTCCGGCGTTGACCGCGCCGCCGAATATATTCTGCCGGGCGAACTCTTCGTCGGTGTGGATGTTGCTTTCGCTGGGGCGGCCGGCAAGTCGTTGGGCGTTCTTGCGCAGAATGTTCTCGGTGGTTTCGCCGACCAACAGGGTGCGCGGCAACGGAGTGCCGGCCAGGGCGTTCTCCCAGGTCAGGAATTGGGCCGGGTCCGGGACTGCGGAGACACGTCGGCGGCGGGAGCGGATCCGGTCGATGCCTCTGGAACGGCTCGTTGCCCGGCGGAATATTCAAAGATGCAGGTGTAGTCATAGCTGGCTGCGACCGCCCCGGCTTCGTCGAACGCTGAGACCCGGAAGGTCACGAACTTGCTGCCGCGGCGCTCGTACTTTTGATATACCCGGCGCGTTCCAGTAAGGGTTTCACCGGACCGCACCGGGCGGTACCAGCGCATCTCGCACTTGGCGAAGGGAGTCTGGCGCCGGTTGGCCTGCGAACGCTCCTGGGCCACGAAACCGTTGGCCTCGGCGATTTCGTCGCGCAACAAAGGCGCGTAGGTCAGAGCCATGGTGGGCATGGCGAGCAAGGGACTGTCATTGTCGCCAGGATCCGGCATTGAGTATCGCAAGTCGGGATTTTGGGCGCAGGCGGCGTATTCGGCGATGTCTTCTGCCGATAACGTCACCCGCGTTTCGCCGCCGGCCTGGCCGACGCGCACGGCGTCGTACGTCCAAAGGCGTTCGGCGGTGGTAGCGTTCGCTTGGGTCATGTTGGCTGCCTCCTGGAAACTGCGGGAATTATAACCCGCAACGCCAGCCCGGCCCTACACCGAGGAACTAGACAGCGATCTTTTAGACGGGCTTGCGTCCCACGAACAGGTTGCCGCCGAAACCGCCCTCGTAGGCGTTGGTTTGCACGTATTCCGCCTGCAGCCCGGCGTCGCTCAGCGCTTCCAGCCACAGCGTTTTGGGAAACAGACCGCTGGTATGTCGGTCAACCTCCACCTGGATCTCACCGTCACGGTTGATGATGAACACGAACACGGACTCCACCGTGGTTGCTTCAGGAGACGGCTGAGCGACGTATTCAATGAAAGTTACGTTGCTGTCATCGGTTTCGCGTGTCCATTCCACCACCCTTGAGCCTCCGAATGTATCCCGCAGGCAATCGGGAGCCAGCAAAACCAGCCCGCCAGGATCCAGATGCGCCTGCGCTGTTTGGATGGCCGCTCGCAGGTCCTCTTCGGTCACCATGTAGTTCACGGCGTCATGAATGGTGACCACATCGAAAGTTCGGCCCAGCCGGATGGTGCGCATGTCGCCGAGGTGGTGGATGGTGTACGGGTTGAGGTTCTTGGAGATTTCCAACATCTCAGGGGAGATGTCCACGGCTTCGGTGGTGAAATGGCGCGTGAAATGCGACAGCAGATGCCCGCCGCCGCATCCCAAGTCCAGCAACCGGGCTCGCGGGTCCCACGCCGGCTGATTTCCCGTCCACCCGAATTCCGACCAGATCAGATCCCGCCATTCCGCCGCTTCTACCGTGTATTCCTCGGGCGGGCTGATGATCGGCCAAAGGTGGGCCAGGTCGTGGTAGAGGCGCAGAGTCACGGCGAATTCAGGCTGCCTTGGCGGTGATGCCGAAAGTGTCCACGTAGAGGAATTCCCGGATCCGACCCAGCGTAGATCCCGAAGCCGGCGGATTGTTGTACAGCCATCGTTCCAGGTTGCTGACGATTACGCCGGGCTCCAGCTCTATAGCGGGACGCCCCAATCGTTCCCACCGTGCGATCATGCGGGCGGCGTCGGCCGGAATCTCAAAGTCTGTATTGTCTCGTGTTGCAGAGTAAACGCCCATTGTTCGACCTCATGTTCTGATTACGAACAATTGTACGGTTAGAAATCGACAGATGCAAGAGGCAACAGTCAGCGCGACCGACGGCGATCACTCCGACGCCAATTGGTCCACCCAGGATTCGATCAGGTCAACCCCGCGGGCGCCGGCGCTGACATGGGCAATGCGGCCTTGCTTGTCGATGAACACGTAGCTGGGCACGCCCTGAATGCCGTAGGCGCCGGCCAGTTGTGCCTGCCCATCGTACACGTTGGGGAAAGTGAGCCGATGACGATCGATAAACTCGATAGTCGCAGCCTCGGTGGTGTTGAATTGCGAGACGCCGATGACGTCGATACCCGCGGCATCCAGCTTGTCCCGGTAAAGGGAGGCGACGGCGGGCAACTCCCGTCCACAATGTGGTCACCAGGGCGCGAAAAATGCCAAAAGCGTGGGAGAACCGAAACCGTCCCGCAGCGCGAATTGCGACCCGTCGACCATCTGCGCGTTGAATGGGATGGCCGGTTGCCGGTTATCGGCAGTTGCCTTGGTCGGCGTGGGCCAGGGCGTGTAGGTGGGCCGCGGTCGGGGAGTGAACGTGGGTGCCGGCGTGTTGGTGGGAGGAAGGGTAGTCGACGTAGGCGTCGGCGGGATGGTGGGATCGGCGGTGGGCAAGAGCGCCTCGACGGTGGCGCCGTAGTTGTTGGGTGGAGCTTCGCCGGGCGTTCGGTTGCACCCGAGCAGCGCGAGGCAAATCGCCACCGCGACTATTATGATCGCTATGCGCAGCAACCGCTGGCGGCTATATCCGCGCGGAACGGCGGGGACGATGAGCATCCGGCGATTCATGGTGAATCTACCGTAGCACACTTTCCGTGAGGCGGCACGTTCGCATCTTTGCGGTCATCTGCTGGCGGTTCCGGACGGTGGGAGAAGGGTGGGGTTGAGCCCAGGGTAGGCGCCGCTGATGCTCCGAGCAGGCGCGGGACCGTGCGATATACTACCCGGCAAAGCTTGTGGAACGCCGCATGTCGATGTTATTCCCTGATCGGGCATGGACCAAATCGAGAGCGGCTTCAACATTCCAGGAGTTCCCAGTGGTTATTTCAAACAGCGATGACTCCATCCAGCAACGGACAGCGGCTTGGCGGCAGCGGGCTGAGGCAGCTCCCAAGCGCAAAGGCGCCTACAAGACCCTGAGTCAACTTCCGGTGGAGCCGGTCTACGGCCCGACGGATATGGCCGAAACCGAATACCTGGCAGACATTGGTTTGCCGGGCGAGTATCCGTACCTGCGGGGGGTGCATCCCTCCGGTTACCGCTCTCGCCTGTGGACGATGCGAATGTTCGCTGGGTTCGGACAGCCGGCCGAAACCAACGAGCGATTCCGTTTCCTGTTGGACCAGGGCGAAACCGGCCTCAGCGTCGCTTTCGACATGCCCACGCTGTACGGCTATGACCACGACGACGAGCGGGCCCGGGGCGAATTCGGCAAGTGCGGGGTGGCCGTGTCGTGCCTGGAGGATATGCAGATCGTCTTCGATGGCATCCCGCTGGACCAGGTCACCACCTCGATGACCATCAACAGCCCGGCGGCGATCATCTGGGCCATGTACATCGCCGCCGCCGAGCGGCAGGGAGCGAAGGTAGATTCCTTGGGCGGCACGATTCAGAATGACATACTGAAGGAGTACATCGCCCAGAACGAGTACATCTTCCCTCCCCTTCCTTCAATGCGGCTGGTGGTCGATACCGTCGAGTTCGCCACCAACCGGATGCCACGTTTCAACCCGATCAGCATCAGCGGGTACCACATCCGCGAGGCCGGCAGCAACGCCGTGCAGGAGTTGGCGTTCACGCTGGCCGACGGGTTCGAGTACGTGCGCCATTGCGTGGAGCGGGGCATGGCCGTGGACGACTTCGCGCCGCGTCTGAGTTTCTTCTTCAACGTGCACAACGATTTCTTTGAGGAGATCGCGAAGTTCCGGTCGGCGCGGCGGATCTGGGCTCGCGAAATGAAAGAAACCTTCGGCGCGGAATCGGAACGCTCCGGCTGGATGCGGTTCCACGCCCAGACCTCCGGGGCGTCTCTCACGGCGCAGCAGCCGGAGAACAACGTGGTGCGCGTCTCGCTGCAAGCACTGGCCGCGGTGCTGGGCGGATGCCAGTCGCTGCACACCAACAGCAAGGACGAGGCCTGGGCGCTGCCGTCGGCCGACGCCGCATTGCAGGCCCTGCGCACCCAGCAGATCATCGCCCACGAAACGGGCGTCACCGACACCGTGGATCCCCTGGGCGGCAGCTATTTCGTGGAAGCTCTGACCAACCAGGTGGAGGCCCGCGCCTACGACTACTTCGAGCAGATCGACCGGCAGGGCGGTGTCATCCCGGCGCTGGAGTCGGGCTACTTCCAGCGGGAGATCGCCGACGCCGCCTACATCTACCAGCAGGAAGAGGATCGCCTGGAACGGATCACGGTGGGCGTCAACGACTACGTGGATGCCAACGAGAGCCTGTCCATTCCCATCCTGCGCGTTGACGAAGCCGGCGAGCAGCGGCACATCGCCCACCTGGAAGAGGTTAGGCGACGGCGCGATGGCCATGAGGTCGCCTCTCGCCTGCGGGACCTGGAGTCGGCGGCCCGTCGCTCCGGCAGCGACGCGAACCTCATGTATCCGCTGATCGAAGCCGTCAAGGCGGAAGCCACGCTGGGCGAGATGATGGGCGTGTTCCGCGAGGTGTTCGGAGAATACCAGCCGACGTGGGGATTTTAGCCGCTGGGCGCGCTATCACAAAGGGCCCGGAATATTGGAGGCTCACATGGTAACTGCCAGGCCAAAGGGCAAGTACACCTACGCCGATTACGCCGCCAAGCCCGACGATGAAAAGTGGGAACTGATTGACGGAGTTTTGTACCAGATGGCGGCAGGGGCAAGCATCAAACATCAGCGGGTATCGCGTAACTTCGCGTCAGCATTTCTCGTGCACTTTGCTCGGTTCGGTGCGCCGGGAGAGATTTTCCTCCCACCCACCGACCTGATGTTGCCTGGAGAAACCGCAGTGCAACCTGATCTACTCTTCGTAAGCGCGCTTCGGCGGGATATTCTGACGGAACGAGCTTGCGAAGGATCACCGGATTTGGCGGTGGAAATCCTGTCGCCATCCAATCCGCGCCATGACTTGGAACGCAAGCGCGAACTGTACGCTCGGCACGGTATACCGGAATACTTGATCCTGGAGCCGAATGAAGAAACCGTACTGGCGCTGGCCGGTCCGGCCATTAGCTCCGGCGAGGGCGCCTATAGGTCCGAAAGGCTGCATCGTCCGGGCGATACGCTCACCATCGCTGCGATTCCCGGCCTGGCGATAGCGGTAGCGGACATTTTCGCCGAACCGTGGTGATCCGGGGTTCGTCGGGTGTCATTCGGCCTGAGTATTCCTGACTGAGGTAACCCTAGGAGCCAAGCAGCAAGGCCAAGACCTCTGCGGTATCGGACAAGTCCGGCAGGACGTACCTGGGGTTGAGCTTGGCCAGGTCTTCCAATGGATAGAAACCCGTGCCGACAGCGATGGTCAGGATCCCGGTAGCATTGCCGGCCGTCACATCCGACACCGAGTCTCCGATCAGGAAGACCTCTTCGGGGTCGTAGCTCCGCCCGGATCTCTCTTGGCAGTTGGCTATCGCACTGGCTACAACCTGGCTTCTCTCAGAATATTCTCCTCCAAACCCGCCGTCTTCAAAGAAGGCATCCAGGCCGTACCTGCGGAGCTTGATGAATGCGGCTTCTTGGAAGTTGCCGGTCTCCAAACCGAGTTGGACTCTGTGGTCTGATGTCAGAGCATGGAGAAGGTCCGGCACGCCCGCGCATATTACCCCTTCCTCCCAAACTTCCAGAAGGTTAGTGAGATGATCGAAATAGGCTGTTTTGAAATCTGATAAATCAGGGAGATTATGGCCGTCGTCAGACAAGCCCCACTTTCGATAAACCTCTACGATCAGGGGCAAGTCCATTCCGCCGGTAAAGGTGACATCTTGAAAGGCAATGGGGATGCCGTGGACTTGTTCAAAGGCAAGGTCTAGAGCTTGTCTCTGCGGGAGATTGCCGCCATTGAGGCTGATCAAGGTTTGGTCAATATCGAAAAGTACCAATCTTTGCATAACTAATGGCTCCTGACAGACACGGGGCGGGTATCAAACCCGCCCCGCATTAGTTGTGCAGTCCGCAGGCTACTTACGCCGTCGCGCCCTCCTTGGCCTGTTTGGCGGTGTCGATCACGCGCTGTTCGATGTTTTGCGGGACCTGCTCGTAGTGGTCGAACTCGAACCGGTAGGAGCCACGACCGCCGGTCATCGAACGCAGGTCCTGGGAGTAGCGTTGCACCTCGGATTGGGGCACTTCAGCCTCGATCACGGTGTAGCGGTTCTCCGGGATCATCCCGAGGATGCGGCCGCGCTTGCTGTTGATGTCGCTGATGATGTCACCGGTGTAGGTTTCCGGGACAGTGGTGTACAGCCTGACGATGGGCTCAAGGAGGACGGGCGATGCCTTGGTCATCCCCTGCCGCAGGGCCTGGCTGCCGGCGATCTCGAAGGCGATGGGCTTGCCGTCGACCGGATGGGTGCTGCCGTCGTAGATCACGGCCTTCAAATCGACGACGGGGAAGCCGGCCAGCACGCCTTCCTTCAGGGTGTTGACCACGCCCTTCTCCACGGCGGGTATGAGCTCGCGCGGAACCCTTCCGCCCACGACCTCGTTTCCGAACTCGAACCCCTCGTCGCGGGTCTTCGGCTCCAGACGGAGCAGGACATGGCCGTACTGACCGCTGCCGCCGGTCTGCTTCTTGTGACGGTACTCGGAGTTAGTGATCTGGGTGATGGTCTCCCGATAGGGTACGACGGGCAGCTTGACGTTCAGGTTGGCGCCGAACTTCCGCTTGATGCGGTCCAGAGCGACCTCGATCTGTATCTCGCCCATGCCCGTGAGGAGGCTTTCGCTGGTCTCGGGGTTGCGCGTGAACTGCAGGCTGGGATCGTCTTCGACGATCCGGGCCAGGGAGATTGACATCTTGTCGAGGTCCGCCTGCGTCGCCGGAACCACCGCGAGGGAATAGAATCCCTTGGGGAATTCGATGCCGGGAAGCGTGACCCGGTTGTCGCTGGCGCAGAGTGTGTCGCCGGTGAGGGTGGCGCCCAGCTTGCCGATGGCCCCGATGTCGCCAGCCACGACCTCCGGCACGTTGTCCTGGCTGTTGCCCTGGGGCAGGTAGAGCTGGCCCAGGCGCTCGGACTGGTTGTGGTTGACGTTATAGGTTTCCCCATTGGACTTCATTGTTCCGCGGAACACCCGGAACATTGACAACTTGCCGACAAAGGGATCGGAGGTGGTCTTGAACACCAGGGCCGCGACCGAGCCGGCGGCGTCGGCGGTGATTTCGTCGTCGCCGGAGGTTTGAGGCATGTCGGCCGGCGAAGGCAGGAAGTCGCGAATAACCTGAGCCAGTTCGTCCAGGCCGATGTTCTGCGTCGCCGAAGTGACCAGGATGGGGATCAGGTCGCCGTTGCGAATGGCTTCGCGGGAGCCGGCGGTAACCTCCTCCGCAGTGATCTCCTCGCCTTCAAGGTACTTGTCAGCAAGTGCGTCGTCCGATTCGGCGACGGCCTCGATGAGGCGCTCGCGAGCCGCGTCGAAATCGCCGATGACGCCGGCCGGAATGTCGGCGGGCGGGTCAATCACGCTGACCAGGCCGGTGAAGTCCTGCGCTTCTCCGATGGGCAGCTGGAACGGCACGCAGCGGCTTCCGAAAATGTCTTGCAACTCCTGGACGTTGCGCTCGAAGCTGGCGTTCTCGCGGTCCATCTTGTTCAGCACGAAGGCCACCGGGAGGCCGCGCTCCTGGGCCATGGCCCACGCGCGTTCTGTGCCTACGTCGACGCCGGTTGGCGCGGCGACCAAGATGGCCGCCGATTCGACCACTCGCATCGCGGCGACCGCTTCGCCGAGGAACTCGTCGTACCCAGGGGTGTCCAGCATGTTGATCTTGTCATCACCACTGCTGATCCGCAGCAGGCTGGTCTGGACGCTGGAAGACCGCCGGGTTTCCTCCGGTTCGTAGTCGGAAACAGTGTTGCCGTCTTCCACTCTGCCGATGCGATTGATCACTTTGGCGTTGAACAGCATGGTTTCGGCGAGGGTGGTCTTTCCCGCGCCGCTGTGAGAGAGCAAAGCGACGTTGCGGATGGTGCTGGCGGATACGGCCATGGTGGTTCCCCTTTTGTTCCTGAAATGGGTTGCAATTGTCGGATTGTAGCGAAATTATGCAGCCCGTTGCAACCGAGCGGCTGCGCGGATAAAATGGTACGCCAGCGACCGGTAGTGAGCCGCTCCTCCAGCGACTCCTCCTTTTGGACCGGCCGCTCCTTCTTTGCCCGATTCAGGAATTACCGAACCAATTTTCGGCGGTCCGCCGGTGGGTAGCCTGGGTCTTTCGGAAGGTCGTTGAGCCGCGCCGCGGCTGTGGCCAACGTATCGCAGCGCTCGTTGTCCGGGTTGCCGCTGTGTCCACGCACCCACCGGAAGTCGGTGGGGTGCCGTTCCAGCAAGTCCAGCAGGCGCTCCCAGAGGTCGGGGTTCACTGCCGCCTCGCGCTTGTTGCGCATCCAGCCGTTGCTGCGCCATTTGGCCGCCCACCCCTTGGTGACGGCATCGACCACGTAGCGGGAGTCGGAATACAGGGTGACCCGGCATGACCGGGTCAACGCTTCCAGCCCGATGATCGCCGCCAGCAACTCCATGCGGTTGTTGGTAGTCAGCGAGTATCCGCCGGACAGCTCCTTGCGCCGGCCGCGGTGGTCGAGGATCACGCCGTAGCCGCCCGGGCCCGGGTTGCCCAGGCAGGCGCCGTCGGTGTGGATGGTGACCTCCGTCGCCACCGCGTTCAGGCTGCGGGGTGTTGAGCGACCAGCCGCATCACGGCACGGTTCAGGCCGATGCACTTGGGGCTGACCTTGGCGGCCCATGCGTCCTGAGCCGCGGCTTTCCAGCCGTCCGACTCGAGCACCGATGGGCTTTCGATCTGGTAAACGGCGACGTACTTCGGGAAGCCTTCCGCGTTGGTGGTCTCCACGCGGTACCGGCGCGCTCCCAGGACACCGTCGACTCCGCACAGGCCCGGCAGGTGGACGGTGTCGTACAGGTGGTTGAACTCATCCTCGGCGTCAGCGGGGATGTCGGTGCGCACGACGAAGATGTAGGGCGCCTTGGCGGTTGCGTCGCCGGCGTCGGCGATGCGGTTCAGCATGGTATGGGTGCGGTTGGTGGCGTGGGGACGGATCTTGGTCGCCCAATCGCCCTTCTCGCTCTCGCGCTGCCAACCCTCAGAGCTGGGAACTCCCGGAGTGTCGACGTCGTACAGCGCCGCATACTTGGCAAACTGGTCAGCGGTGGTTGATTCCAGCGAGTAGCGGATGCACGAGTGCACGCCCGGAGCATTGCAGATGTACCTGGCGTGCTCGGTGTCGTAGACGCGGTTGAAATCGGCTTCATGCTCGGTGGGGATGTCCATTTGGACCAGGTAAGCGTAATTGGCGGGCATTTTGCGCCTCCTTGGGGGGTGGGATGTCAGTCGCTGCGGACGCTGGTGAGGATGTGGATGGCAAGGTCGCGGCGGATGTCGTCGGTGGTTTGGTTGAAGTCGTTGATGGTGGCCTCAACCCTCTCAATGAGGTCAATGACGTCGTTTGCGTAGAATTCGCTGTGCGGATCATAATCGGCGGTGTGCCGACGCCGCTGGGCCAACGCGAACACTTCGCCAAAAACGCGGATGGCAATCGGGAATCGGCTGCCCAGGCTGGCCCTGCTGAGTTTGTTTCGGGCCGCGCGATGGTCGGCGGCACGGTAGGTTTGCTGCCATGCCCAACGTTGCTGGTCGGCCGGCGAGGCTCCGACCAGGGTGTTGGCATTACTGGCCGCCAGAGCGTGGAACATTGCGTAGTAGACACAACTGACGGCCCGACGCAGTTCGGTGTGGGAAGCCGGCGCGCCACCCGCGATGACGCCATTGACGAGGGCGCGGGCGACAGCGATAAGTTCCGGCGGGTTCACTTGAGAATCCGCTCCTTGTTGAGCTCCCACTCCCACTTGGCGATGTAATGCGAGTCAAGGCTCAGCTCGACGCCCAGCTCATCCAACTCGGGCTCAATGTCGATGGGAAGGCCATTGATGCGAGAGTAGTCCATGTAATCGTGGTCCCCCTCCCACACAATCCACGCTTCCAGGTAGTCCTCGTCGTACCAGTCGTCATAGCGCTGACGGACGACGATGGGGTCGAAGTGAAGATGGGGCTGGAACCAACCGTTGAGGGTGTCGCCAATGATGGCGGCAACCCGATCGGTGGTGTCGCTGGTAATGGCAGCCATGACGTTCCCCTCATCACGATCCGTTACGAATATGGTACAGTCGCCGCATCGGCCGGCTACGGCGGCGTGTATCGCGGCGTTGCTGCCATTATTTTTGCAGGTTGGCAACCGTCATGCAAACGAACGATGTTAGGGATGCTGGACAAGCGGCGGCGCTGAATAACTTAGTGCCCGAGCTGGAACGGTTGGAACAGTTACTTGCCGAAGAAAATGTCCGGCAGGTCAAGGCGCTGGAAAGTTTGGCTTCGGACTCCAGTTTGCAAAGGCTGAAGGAACTGGCCGAACAGCAGCGTAACGAGTTTGACGCGCTGGATTTCGTCAGCAGATTGAGATTGGAATCAGGCCGAGCGCTATGGGGATGGGAAGAGTTCCATTCCGGCGTGCTGGCTTGGCTTTTGGATCCGCAAGAGAGTCATGGGATTGGGGGGCGTTTCTTGACGAATTTCCTGAGAGGAACCTGCGCGCCGTCGGGAGTTCTGGATGATGATTGGACACGCGGCAGAATTATCCGGGAATGGCGGAATGAAGTTGATGGCGTATGGGGCTATCTGGACATCTTGGTTTTGAACGAATCAGAGCAAACTCTTTGCGCCATCGAGAACAAGGTCTTTTCCAGCGAACACAGCGAGCAATTGACTCGCTACCGGAAAGCGCTGGCGGACTCGTACCCGGATTTCACCAGGCACCATGTCTTTCTGACTCGGAGAGGCACACTGCCTTACAGAGAGAAGGAGCGTGAGTATTGGACCCCGGCTACATATGCTATGGTCCTTGATGTAGTCAACCAGATCATCAGTGACAGCGAGGATCCGGTGAAAGAAGACGTCCGCTCATTTTTGCAGCAATACGCAGTCACGTTGAGGAGGAACATCGTGCCGGAAACTAGTGTCCGACAATTGGCCCGTCAAATTTACATGGATCATAGAGACGCGGTTGACCTGATCATACAGTACAAACCAAACTTCATTGAAGAAATGAAGCAAGAATTTCGGACGGCGATTGGTGCTGTAAATGGATGGAGCTTGGACCGTGAAGATATGGGATTTCTTCGGTTCCGGTCACTGGCATGGAATGACTTCGAAATCCAAGAAACAGGAACCGGGTGGCTCCCACACTCCTCCGCGCTGGTCTTGTTTCAAATCAATTTCAGAGACGGTGCTATGAACCTTCCCTACTTCGATGTGGGGCTGTCGCCGGCGCCCGATGAAACGTTCAGGCGGCGGCTGTTGGACGACGCCATGAACAAACCGGGCCTGTTCACGCCGAGGGACCGAAGTTACCGGAGCGGATGGATTGTTCTGGATGCAAAAGAGTACATCTTGGAGGAAGCGGACCTAAAGCGGTGGGACGACCCGTCCGTTCGCGCCAAGATACCCGCATGGGTAGAAAACTTCGCCGAGAACCAGTTCCCGGCGATGAATGAGGTGATAGTGAACTGCCTCCGCGAGTACGAAGCGGAGGCAAAGGGTCAGTAGGTCAGCGCGTCCGCCGTCCCGTCCGGCAGCTCCACATCCAGGGCTTGCAAGGTATGGGCCAAGCCGTGGTAGTAAGAGACGACCACCAGCAGGTCGACGATGCCGGCGTCGCCGATGATGCCCTGAACCGCAGCGAAGGTGGCGTCGGAGACGCGGTGCTGGCGCAGCAGTTCGATCACGAAACCGGATATCGCGGCGTCGTCTCCGCTCAAGCCATTGGGTGCGCGGTACTCGTGTATGGCCGCGATTTCGGCGTCAGTGAGGCCGGCGTTGCGAGCGGCCGGCTGGTTCACCGTCCAGACGTAGTGTCCGCAGGCTTCCCGAGCGGCGGTCAGCACGGCAACGGCCTTGACCCGGGGATCCAGCGGCGTCTGGAAGCGGACGTAGCCGCCTAGATGAGCGAAGTTGCTCGCCGCTTGCGGGTTGTTCAGGATCGCGGCGTAGTTGCGCTGCACGCCGCCGCGCGAGGTCTCGATTTCGTCCCAGACCGCCTGTCCGGCGGCGTCCATGCTGTCTCGGGTGGCGAAAGGTACTCGGGCCATTGAGAGGCTCCTGTCAATGTTGG
The DNA here is from genome assembly GCA_965207585.1 of Dehalococcoidia bacterium. GTDB lineage: Bacteria > Chloroflexota > Dehalococcoidia > Lucifugimonadales > UBA3495 > Bin87. The sequence continues at coordinate 2,970,004 of CBDBMT010000003.1, forward strand.
TGTGGGGTGGTTGCGACTATCCAAATACGATTGCGATCACGCCGGCGACTACGATGGCCGACATCCCGCCCAGCACTGCATAGAGTGAACGATTGACGTGGGCGCCCAGGCTGTCAACGCGGCTGGAGAGGCTGTCAACGCGGCTAGAAAGACTGTCGAAACGCCCGGACAAGGCATCGAGTCTCCCTGACAAGTTGTCATTGACCTGGCTGATGCGCTCATCCATGCGTTCCAACCTGGCGTTGTTCTCGCGCCGGTACTCCCGCTGCTCCTCAATGAACAGCGTCATGGTAGCCTCTAGCACCGCCAGGCGAGCCTCGATGCCCGCGAGGCGCTGTTCGAGATCGGGGGCGGCTGCTTGCGTCGTCATTCCATTACCTTAAGCCGACCGGCGGCGATTGGCAACCGCCGCCGGGTGAATGACCAGGGCTTTTTCTTGAGGTTAGCCGCCGTTCTCGCCCCAGAGCTGTTCGAGGATGGCGCCGGGGGACATGGGCAGATTGTCCATGCGGACGCCGATGGCGTCGTGAATGGCGTTGGCAATGGCCGCCATGGGCGGGACGATGGGGACCTCGCCCACTCCGCGCACGCCGTAGGGATGGCCCGGGTTCGCCTTTTCCACGATGACCGTGTCGATCATGGGCAGGTCCAGGCTGGTGGGCATCCGGTAGTCCAGGAAGCTGGAGTTCACCATGTCGCCGGAGTCGTTCATGAAGTACTCTTCGTTGAGCGCCCAGCCGATGCCCTGGACGGCGCCGCCCTGCATCTGGCCTTCCACGTAGCTGGGGTGGATGGCCTTGCCCGCGTCCTGCACCACCGTGTAGCGCAGCACGTCCACCTTGCCAGTATCAGGGTCAACCTCGACGTCCACCAGGTGGGTGCCGAAGGCTCCGCCCTCACCGCCGGGGCTGACGCTGACCTGGGCGGAAATCGGGCCGCCGGTTCGGGCCAGCTGGGAGGACAGTTCCTTGAAGGACATCTGCAAGTCCTCGTCGGAGTTGTGCTTGAAGATGCCGTCCGCCAGGTCAATCTCCGAGGGGTCCTTTTCCCAGATCTGGCCGGCGCGGTCGATCATCTTGCGCTTGATTTCCTCGGCGCACTCGTAGGCGGCCCAGCCGGTGGCGAACGTCGTGCGGCTGCCTCCGGTGAGGAAGGTGTACCCAACGGCGTCGGTGTCACCGACGCTGGGACGCACGTCTTCGGCGGGGATGCCGAGCACCTCGGCCGCCTGCATGGCGATGGACGCCCGGGAGCCGCCGATGTCGGTGGAGCCTTCCACAAGACCGATGGTTCCGTCGGCGTTGACGCTGATGCTGGCGCTGGAGGCCAGCCCGATGTTCATCCAGTAGCCACTGGCCACTCCGCGGCCGCGGTTCGGCCCGGAAATATCGGACTTGTAGTGGTCAGTGTCCTTGGCCGCTTCGAGGGTTTCCACGTTGCCGATTACCCGGAACTGCGGCCCATCTACGCGGCGGTTGCCCTCCTTGCTGGCGTTCTTCAGGCGGAACTCCAGCGGGTCCATGCCGCACCTGGCGGCCAGTTCGTCCACCACCTGCTCGCCGCCGAAGGCCGAGATCGGCGCTCCGGGAGCGCGGTAGGCGAAGGAACGCGGCTTGTTGGTGACCACGTCGTAGCCCTCAACGCGCTGGTTTTCCAGGGCGTAGGGAGCGAAGACGCACTGGGCGCCGGCGGTGACCGGAGAGGACCCGGGGAATGCGCCGGCTTCGTAGATCAGGACCGCGTCGGCGGCAACCAGCGTGCCGTCCTGCTTGGCGCCCATCTTGACCTTGACGTACGCCCCAGCGGTGGGACCGGTGGCCTCGAAGGTCTCGGTGCGGGTCATCTGCATCTTGACGGGCCGTCCCGTCTTTTTCGACAGCAGCGCAGCCACGGGTTCCAGGTACAGCGGAATCTTGCCGCCGAACCCGCCGCCGATCTCCATGGGTACGACTTTGATCTGGGATACGGGCAAATCGAGCACGCCGGCCATTGCATCGCGGGCAACGAACGCGCCCTGGGTGCTGGTCCACACTGTCAGGTATCCATCCGCATTCCAGAACGCCGAGGCGTTCTGCGGCTCGATGTAGCCCTGATGCACCGTGCGCGTATTGAACTCGCGCTCGATGACGAAGTCTGCCTCGCTGAATGCGGATTCCACGTCTCCCTGTTCGTAAACGAACCGGTTGGAGACGTTGCTGTGCTTGTCGGTTTCTTCGCCGAACTCCGTGGTGGTCATGTCCTCGTGGAGCAGGTCGGCGTCGTCCTTCATGGCGTCCAGCACGTTGGTGCTGGCCTTCAGGACCTCGTATCCAACCTTGATCAAGTTGACCGCCTCTTCGGCGACGTGAGCGGAGTCGGCGGCGACGGCGGCGATGGGGTGCCCGCGGAACAGGGCTTTGTCGGCGGCCAGGATGTTGTTGCTGGCCGCGCGCGCCGACATCGGCGGGTTGTCCTTGCCGGCGATGGGCAAGTCGGCGCCGGTCACCACGCCGCGCACACCGGGCAGCGCTTCGGCGGCCGAGGTGTCGATGGACTTGATGCGGGCGTGGGCATGAGGGCTCCGCAGCACCTTGCCGAAGAGCATGCCGCTCATCTCGAAGTCCGCGCCGTATTTGGCCCGCCCCGTCACCTTGTCGGCGCCGTCGTGGCGAACCGGCCGCGTGCCGACGACTTTATAGTTGGTGTTTGAGAGCACGATGTTGGTCATAAGTCGCCTCGCTGCTGGTAGTAATTGGTGGCCGATTTTAGCACAGGCCCCGCGATAGCCCCAACCCCGGGGTTCTGGTAGATTCCACGCCGCTGCGCTACCGACCACGTTCCTTGACGGGGCTGTTGATTCAGGTCAACGGCAATGGCGGCTGCCAGAGCTTCCCCGTCTGGTTGACGGTGATCGAATCGACCCACTTCACCCAGTCGTAGCCGCGCTTGTGCGGCTCGACCATCCGCGCCGGAAAGCCGTGCCCGGTGGATAGCGGCTTTCCGTCCACCCGGTTGGCCAGCAGCGCACGGTCGGCTTCCGCCAGGGAATACCGGCGGAAGTATCCGGTGCGGGATCGGATGGTGATGCTGCCGGCGCCGGGCTTGAGCCTCGCACGAGCCAGAAGTTGGGACACGGGGACACCCTCCCACCCGCGCGTGGTGTGCCACCCTCCGGTGCAGTCCAGGGTCGCGGTCAGTCTTTCGCTCCATGAGTGGAGCTCATCCAGGCCCATCCGGTACGGGGATTCCACGTGGCCGTCGACGGTCAGGCTCCACGTCACTGGGTCGATGGCGGGCACCTTGTCGTTGAGCCACATGGTCACGGGAAAATCCGGACCGTTTTCCGGGTATGAGCCGGTAAATCGCCGCTGTGCGCCTGAGCCGGCCGCCAATATCCCCGCCAACTCGGCGGTTCGCCAGGCCAGAAACCCGGCCATGGCCAGTCCCACTACCCGGAGAATGTGGCGACGGTCGACGAGATAGCGGGTCCGCAGGCTGATGCGGTGCCGGAACGAATGCCACAGCAGCAGGGGTATCAACATCCAGGCCAGGTTCATGTGGATGGTGGTACCGGAGAAGCCCATCCAGTCGTAAGGACCGAGATGGCTCCAGGCCAGGCCCAGGCCTAATACGACCAGAAGTCCCACCAGCAGCATGATGGACCACAACATCGTGTTCAGGGAGCGGCGCCAGTTGCTCCTGGTACGCAGCGAACCCACAATGTTGCGCGACTTCCACACGAAGAGCGCGAGGATGGCAAACCCGAAGATGCGGTGCAGGTGCATCGCGCCGATCCATGCGGGATTCGAGTGGGTGAGGCCCAGGTATCCGGTCAGCAGCTCGGCAACGACCAGTACGATCAGGGCGATGTTGGCCCAGGGGAAACGCATCGGGCCTCATGCCGGAATGGTTCGAGACCGGCGAAGTTTGGACCAATCCCAGAGGATCACGACCCACAGTATGGACACTGCGCCGACCGTCGGGACGTCGTATCGGGTGTTGGGATGCATCAGGAATTGTCCGCATACGCGCGGAACCAGTCACTGGAGAACACGTGGTGGGGATCGTATTGCTGTTTGGCAGATACGAACTCCGCAAACTGAGGGTAGCACGTTGCCAGCTGATGATCCGTGGCAAATTTGTTGTAGGTGAGAAAATAACTGCCGTTCCGCTCGATTGCCAAATCGATCAGCGTCCGCAGGGAACCCGAAACGCGCTCGACGCCTTGGGGGTCGTGGTCCACATGCAGGTTCACGACAATGCATGCGTATGGTCGTCGGGCCCAGTTGAGCATTGTTTCATCGTCGCGCTCGATGAGGCGTATGGTTCCGTAGATCACGTTGGCTTCGTGACGCCTCAAGATCATGGCTGACGCGGCCATGAAGCCGGGTAATTCGGTCAGCGGCACGTACAGTTCGGTGATAGTTTCGGAACCTGGAACCGTGCAGCCGAGCCGCTCGTCGAGTTCATCATGGTAATGGTCGATGTACTGGCTCAACTGGAAGGTGTCGCTGTCGTAAATTTGACCGTCGGTGCTCCGGTAATACCCGGCGTATTCGTCGAAGGCGCGGGCCTTGTCGGTGTGTGACCAGTACAGCAGTTGCCGCCAGGCGGTCTCGTTGAGCAAGTGTTGTGGCGGTGGGGCGGCCCTGGCCTCGGTGTCACTCACCTGCTGATAGCAGGACAGAACTCCGTCCCAGAGGAAACCGGGCGAACTCTCATCGGTCCGGTACTGGAAATCGCCGTAGGTGAACCCGTCTGCGATCCGCTGCTTGAAAAGGTCCCCGAGCTTGTCGATGGTGGTAACTTCCACGACCCGGCGGACATGGTGGGCCGGCATTAGGCGCAGGTCCACGGTCGCAATCACGCCGAACAGCCCATACCCACCGATGGCCAGGTTGAACAGGCTGGAATTCTGGTCACGATCGCAGCGAATATGGTTGCCGTCGGCGTCAATCATGTTGAAGGCGTCGACATCCTGGACGATGGGCCGATAGGTTAGCCCACGCCCGTGCCCGTTGGCCGCCAGGGCTCCACCGACGCTGAGCCGGTCGGCGCCGGTCTGCTTCTGCACGACGCTCCAGCGCTGTCCAGCACCCGCCTGCATTTCACGGAGGGCGGGCACCAAATCTGACCACATGATCCCGGCCTCGACGGTGACGACGCCCCTTTCGGCGTCCAATCCGATGATACCGTTCAGGTTTCGCGTGTCCAGCAAGGTTCCGCCGGACAGTAATTGTTGGCCGCCCATGGCGTGGCGACCCGCGGCTATGCTCAGGCTGTTGCCGGCGTCGCGGACGCGGGCCACGGTGCGCTGCACCTCGGCGATCGACCGGGGCGCAACGATGCGGCAGACCCTGGTTCCGTTCAACTGGGAATGGATGTCATTGACCGCAATGGTTTGTGCAGTCGTCATGTTCGGTATTTTCGTCCCTGTTCCGGTGTTGCATATTGCCTGCACCTACGAGTGTGCGGGCTGTGCGGATGGGCCTCCGTGGTACACTTCCGTCGCGTTTGGCGAGACAACGTGAACTGTCATCTGGCATCTTAGAATAGGCGGACAGTAAGAATGCGACCACTTTCAGACTTGCGCGTTTTGGCCGTTACCGTGTTCCTCGCCGGGCCGTTCCTGAGCATGACGCTGGCGCGGCTGGGCGCTGAGGTAATCAAGATCGAAATACCCGACCGGGGCGATCCGGTGCGGGGAAATGGCCCCTTCGCCGGCCCGGATGGGATCCACTCGGAGCAGCGAACCGAGAAACACATCGCCACACGTTTCCTGAAGCGCAGCCAGGGCGTGAAGAGCGTAACCCTGAACCTCAGGAGCCCAAGAGGACGGGAATTGTTCCTGGAGATGGCCAGGCAATCCGACGTGGTTCTGGAGAACCTGGCGCCGGGCTCCATGACCCGGCTGGGTCTGGGTTACCAGGACGTGGCCGCCGTGAATCCGGGTGTGATCTACGCCAGCATCTCCGGGTATGGGCAGACCGGCCCCTACGCCCACCAGCCGGCCCACGACCCCCAGATCCAGGGCATGAGCGGGTTGATGGACATCAACGGCGAACCTGACGGCCCGCCAACGCGGGTGGGCTTTTACATCGGCGATCTGGTTACGCCGATGTTTGCCTCCACCGCCATCCTGTCAGCCCTGCGAGAGAAGGACAAGACCGGCAAGGGCTGCTATCTGGACGTGTCGATGATGGACACCCTGGCGTCGCTGATGCTGATGGAAAACCTGGAAGAGGACCTGGCGGCGGGCATCCCGCTGCGCACCGGCAACAACAGCCGCAGCGGCCCGACCGGACAGTACCAGGCCAGCGACGGCGCGATAATCATCACCGCCGCCAGCGACGACCAGTGGCGCCGGTTGTGCAACGCCATCGGGAAGCCCGAGCTCATCGAGGACGAAAGATTTGCGCGTTACCAGGTGAGGTCGGAAAACGCCGCGGAAGCCCGCGCCGAAGTCCAGGCCCGCATCGGCGCCATGACACGCCCGGAGGCGTTGGAATGCTTATCGGCCGGCGACGTTCCCTGCGCCCCGGTGCGGACGGTGCCCGAAATCCTGGCCGATGAGCACTTCCGCGACCGCGGCGCCCTGCGTCCCATGCGCAACGCCGCGTTTGGGAATGAAGGCGGCGGAGAAGTTGGCGAACTGGTGGCGGGATTTCCGGTGCTATTCGACGGCCAGTCGCTGCCGGATGTACCGGGCGCGCCGTCCCTCGGGATGCACAACGCCGAGGTTCTAAGCGAGCTCTGTGGCGTTAGTGAAGAAGAGTTGAATAGGCTACGGGATGCGAGGGTAGTTTAGTAACCATTGGTGCTAGTTTGAGTGAATTTTGAAAGTGCCACGAAGTCCCGTTATGCTGTGGGTTGACACACTCTCAGCAAGAGGGACCTCGTGAACATCGCCGATTTTATCACCGAACTCTACTGCACGATAGACGACGCCCTGCCCGATGACGCGCCCCAGCATCCCCAAGCCGTGCTCTCACTGGGCGAACTCATCACCATCGGCGTGCTCCAGGCCATGAAGAACGTCGGTGCCATGAAGAACGTCGGTCAACGCGCCTTCTACCATTGGCTCCAGGACAACTATGGCGACCTTTTCCCCCAACTGCCCGAACGCTCCCGGCTCAACCGCCGGCTGGAAACTCAATCCTGCTGGGTCGGCCGCTTCCTGGCTGAACCCACCGTGCTGGGCGTGGCCGACAGCTACGGCGTGGAATTGGGCCATCCGGTGCGTTCGGGCCGGGATATCCACCAGGTGGGCCGGAAGGGCAAATCCAATCACCGCTGGATCCTGGGCGGCAAACTCTGCATCGTGCTCAACCAGTGGGGCCGGATCGTAGCTTGGGACTGCAATACCGCCAACGTCCACGACCAGCGGTTCCTGCCCCTGCTGGCCAACTACGACGATCGGATGATCATCCTGGCCGACACCGGCTTTCACCGGGCCAAAGGAGACCCGGACAACGTGAAAATCTGCAAGCGCGGCCAGTGGAACGTGCGGATGATCGTGGAAACCACCTTCTCCATGATGACTAATGCCTGGAACAGCAAGCGGATGCGACACATCACCTGGCGCGGATTTGAAGCGCACTTGAGTTACCTGATGGTCGCCTTCAACATCCTGGTGAACTGGAATGGACTGGACCCCGACGCCAAGGGACACATCCATCGCTCCATTGCACACTTCACCCTCTGACACTAACTAGCACCAATGGTTAGTAAGGGAATTTCTTCGGAATATGGCAACTATATGGGGTATGTCGCCATGCCTACCCAGTATGAGACCAGCTTTACTATTCTGAACCGCGACGGTTCGGGCGGCGCCGAGCTACTGCAAGTGGCGATAAATACGATTGAGGAGGAGTTGCAAAGCAGCGACGGCGAGGTTGATTACGAACTGGAGGCGAATCGGGTCGGAACTATTGGCTACGCTCATTTTAGCGGCGAGCGTTCGCACCCTAATCTGCCGGCGGCGGTGCGGCTGGAGGCGCGGCTTTGTACGCTGGACGATGCGCCTGATGTCGCAGTTCAGATATTGACCAGATTCATATCATCCGACGGAGCAGATTTGCCAGAACATGCCTCTGGCCCGCCCCGGCTACTGGACACTATCACCAGGCAATTTCAGTGCCGCGCCGGCATCAGCAAAATAACCGCCCAGCCGCTGGAACTCGGCGATGGCAACGTAGAGGATTTCGCCCGCAATCAGTTGCTCAACTCGCAGCGGAGATTGCCGATATTCCTGATTACGCCGGGCCAGGATGGATTGCCCGGCTGCAATCCGGATAACGCGCAGAGGATGCTGCAAGGCGTAGCACAAGTTGCCTACTGTGTTGATAACGCAGCCTTGCTGCTGCGGCAGCATAGCAGGATCAGCACTTACGGCGGCGCGGTCAGAATCTACTGGCCAAACTGCATGCCGGGTCGCAATGGGATGAAGCCGGATTCCGGCATAACCGATTTTTATATGCCGGAAGCAGTACGCAGAATGTCGCTGTATGAAGTACAAAAAGCGTGTCTGGCGAGTGGACAAGGAATTGACTTTGATGAACTGTACAGCGTTGCCCGCAGCGCGGTGGCCCGGAGCTTAAACTCCCGGAGGGCGGCAGAAGAAGCCGCATTGGTCTCCGAGGAAGCGGAAGTCCAATCGGAGCCGGATAGTTTCGACACCCTTCGGGCCGAGCTGGCTGAGCTAGGCCGGACCAAGCGGGTAGCTGAGGTCCGCAATTTGGAAATGCGTCGTCAGCTGGAAGTTGCTCAACGAAATATCGAGCGACTGACACGAGAAAAGGAAGAGGCAGAGGAAATTGTCAGTAATCTGGAAAGGGAAATTGAAGCGCGGGCTAAGGAAGACGGCGCCACCGTGGGTGAAGGGCGCGAGGAGCGCAGTCAGTTGCGACAACGGAACGAAGAACTGCGGGCTAGGGTGACGGAATACGAAAATACCATCTCCAGGCTGAACGACGATAATCAGCAGCTTCGGCAGCGGAATAGATTGCGAGATGATGATGCAGGTCTGTTAATCCGTCTGGGTGACGAGAACATCGGGAACGTGACCACCCTGAATCACGCTCTCAATGTTTACCGTGACCCGTGCCGCAAGTTTATCGTCCGGAAATTGCGAGCTGCGCACGGCTACGACCTCACCAACGCGCTCAGCAATTCAATCGAGCTTCGGGACTACCAACACCGCCGCAACGCCTCCGAGCAACCAGAGGCGGCCATCGACATCGGGGACTTCTCGGCAATCGTCAGTTCCAACCCCCATTGTTTTGAGGATTGGCAATCCCTGTACCGGAGAATGGACGATATACGGCGTATCCGGAACCGGGCCGCGCATCCGCCCCCCAGCGGCCTCGACAATGACTGGACGCAGGATAGTCTGCGGACAATAGTAGAAACGCTGGACACCCTGGGTGACGAGAGAGTTGTAGAAAGTATCCGCGAGGTACGGGAACTGATCTCGGCCACGCGTCGCATCTAGCCTGCGCTGTTGAATCCAGTCAACAACTCTTGCCTGTTATGACTATTTCCTACTCCGTCTCCAGCTCCTTCTGCAAAATCTGCGCCCAGTGCACTTCGCCTCTTTCGACTAACCGCTCTATCCCCGGGCGGATGCGTTGGGCGGCTACCACGGCATGGGCCGGCTGTCCCGTGAACCGGGTCAAATAGCCGGCATTGCGGGTGGCGCGGTCCACGTCCCGCCAGTTGCCCGTGTACGATGCCTCCACGGCGATGTAATGGGTTTCGTCAGTATCGCGGCGGGTTGCCTCGATGATGATGTCCGCGTTTTCAAAGCTGGTCAGTTCGTTCGCAGGTATGTCGTCGGTGCCAGCATCGTCAATCATGTTCAGCACGTCCCCAAGGTCCAGAACCCGGTAATCCCGGCAGCCGACAACCCGGACAATGCGGGCCACCATTCTCAGTGCTCCATCACGAGCGTGAGACGCGGCGATAGGAGCCATGCGAGCATCGAGGCGGGTTTGCCCGGTTTCCAGCGCCAAGAGCCGGCGATCCGTGTTGGCCACGAACTCGGCCAGCGTCGTTTCCAGGGTCGCTAGCCGGCGCTCTGCGCTTTCCGCAAATTCTGCGAACGCCTGGGGCAGTTCGAGCAACTCCCGCGACAGCATCCTGACGCGGAGCGCCTCGTTCCACTCCGGGCGCTCGTCTAGGATACGTATCAAGTCTTCGATTGTGTTGACTGTGGTCATGTGTATTGCCCTCTTGGTTTGATTGTATCAGCCGATACTGGCGTCATACCAATCCGGCCGGCGATGGTACGATTAGGGCTGTTTGATCACTTTCAGGAGGAAGTTGCCCAATGCCCCGCATCACAACCAAGCCCCTGCGCTCCGTCATGTTCGTGCCCGGCAACAAGGAAGACTGGATGCGCAAGGCGCCCCAGTACGGCCCGGACGCGCTGATCCTTGACCTGGAAGACTCGGTGCCGGAGTACGACAAGGACGCCGCGCGCCCATTGGTCGCCAAGATGATCGATGAGTTGTCGGAACGGGGTCAGACTTTGTTCGTCAGGGTGAACCGGCTGGAAACCGGGCTGACCGGGTTCGACCTGGAAGCCGTCACCCGGCCCGGCCTCTACGGCATCCTGCTGCCCAAGGTCGAAACTCCGGCGGACGTGGTGGAAGCGGACGTGCTGCTGCGCTACTTCGAGCGCAAGGCCGGCATGGATCTGAACACCGTGTGCATAGACCCCGGGCTGGAGACCGCGTCCGGCATTCGCATGGCCTACGAGATCGCCATGGCGTCGGACCGGGTGGCACACATGGGCGGCAGCGGCGGCAAGGGCGGGGATACCGCCCGCAGCGTGGGCTACCGCTGGACCCTGGAAGGCACCGAAACCCTGTACCTCCGCAGCAAGGTCCTGATGGACAGCCGGGCGGCCGGCATCCAATGGCCCATCAGTGGCGGATGGTTCGATATTCGCGATCTGGAGGGCCTGCGCTACTGGGCCAACAACCTGAAGGCGCTGGGGTACACCGGGATGCACCTGATCCACCCGTCGCACGTGCCCATCGTGAACGAGATCTTCACTCCAACCACCGAGGAGATCGCTTTCTGGCAGGGCTTGCTGGATGCCATGGAGGAAAGCCGTCGCCAGGGCACGGCCGCCGTGACCTATGCCGGCGACATGGTCGACGTGGCGCACGAGGAAACGGCCAAGGCGATGCTCGAGATGTGCCGCAGCCTGGGGCTGGTGGATTAAATTCCCCTAGCCACCCTCGCCGGCGCGCAGCACCCGCTGGACCTCCAGCCGGCTGGTCACGAAGGCCAGCCAGATCACCGTGACCACGCTCACCGTGGCCAGCACCGCGTACGCCAACGCCAGCATCCGCCAGTCGGTTTCGAAGGTCAGCGGAGGCGTCGCGCGGACGCCGCCCTCGGCGACTTCCAGGACCGGCAGCAGCGCGGCTCCGATCTGGGCGCCCGCCCAAGTGCCGACGGCTACCCCCGCGATCACGACGATGGCCAGGTTGAACCAGACTACGCCGTTGAGCTGCCCGCGGGTGCTGCCCAGCGTCCGCAGCAGGGCGAACTCGGTCTGACGCTCCCGGGTGTCCAGCCAACTGTACAGCGCGATACCGGTCGCGCTGGCGAGCGCCAGGGCCAGGAACATGATCACCAGCAGGCCGCCCCAACCCGCGTTGGCCAGCGGCTGCTTGCCGCGCAGCGCCGCCTCCTCTTCCGCGATCAAGGCCTTGCCGGCGGCCAGGCCCAGTTCCTCCATGCTTGAAACCGCCGTCCGGCTCTCCGCCAGCGCGCGGTCCAGATCGCCCACGGCGATGTCACGGTCCAGCCAGACTTCGCCCGAGCCGCCGAAGATGCGCCGGCTGTGCCGGTTGGCGTACTCGACGAAATCGCCGAGGTCGGTGACAACGAAAGGTTGCTCTCTGGGGTCCACTGTGGGGAAGAACTCGGCAACCCCTTCGATCTTGATGGGCAATGCGAAGGTGGACATGCCAAGGCTGATCTGCTCGCCGACTTCGGCGCCGGTGGCTTCCAGGATGCCCGGGCTCACGAGAGCCTTCACGGGTGGAGCGTCTTCACCCGGCCACAAACCCGGCGCGCCGATGCCTCCGGGCGCCCAGCTGAAAACGGCGGAACCTGTGGTGCCGGGTCGGGCCACGTTGCGGCTGGTTTCCACGGAGTAGAGGCCGGGTCGCACGTAGTCTTCAATAACGCTCCAGCCGTCAGCGGTGTTCAGATCGGCTACAACCGTCTCTCCGGCGTCGGTGTGCGCCGTCAGCCCGTCGACGAAGAGCACGCCGGGGCGATCGCCGCTGGTCCGGCCCGAGATTTGCAGGTTGATCAGGGTGTGCGGGGGCACGTCGAGTCGAGGCACGTCAGGATCGTTGGTAGGTCGCCCGCCCCGTCCCAGGCGAAGCTCGGTACTGCCCTCCAACATCTGCCACTGGCGGGTTTCCCGCACGTCGCCCAGCGGCACGTCGTAATACCGGCCGGAGCCGTCGCGCAATCGGGCGGTCACCCCCACCAGGGGCTCACGGGGAAACGGGCCAGTTTGAGTGGTCATCGCCCATAAAGAGAGCGCGGTGGTGCCGTTGGGAAGCGGCAACCCTTCGGGAGAGTCCGAGTTCGGCGTGATCTGGGCCATCAGGTCAGACAGACCGTTGCCGTTGGCGAAATCGTTCCTCCACCAGGCGACGTCCGCGAGGCGAGGAGAGTCAACGGCCAGGACCGACACACGTTGGGATCCGAACCCCTCGGTCAGCAGGCTGCCTTCGGTACGCATCGCTTCAGCGGAATCGGGCAGCACGTCAGACAGCCCGGCGAAAGCGCGGGCAATGCGGGCGTTGTCGTGTTGCACCCGGATGTCCGCGCCAATGTCGTATCGAACGCGGTCGTCCAAGCTGCGGTTCAAGGTGGCCGAAAACGCGCTGCCAACAACCCCCAGGGAGGTGGCCAACATAAGCAGCGCGACCAGGCTCCCCGGCGCGATGGGGTCGCGGGCGATACGGCGCAGGCCCTGTACCAGCCAGCCGGGTCCAACCGGCCCCACGATACGCGCGGATATACCCAGGGCCAGCGGGAACAGCCGCATTACCAGCAAGCCGAGCGCAATCAGACCCAACGCCGGGCCCAGCAGCAGGGCGAAATCGATTTCCAGATCACGGCTGCCCAGGCTCCGGGTCAGGACGGTTCCTCGGCTGGAGATCTGCCACCAGAGGAAGGCGATGACCACCAGGGCCAGCAGGTCCAGGTAGTAACGGTGGATAAACGGAGTGCGCGCCGGTCTGGCCCCGGATTGGCGGAACTCCACGATCCCTTTGCTCGCGGCTGCAAGGGTCGCGAGCGCAAGTACGATGACGGCCAGAGCCGCGCCGGCTGCGCCCATTCCGAATGCCTGCCAGGACAGGGAGACGGGAGCGCCTACCGATTCGGCGTCGAACACCAGCCCGCCCAACGCTCTGGCCAGCAACGGCGAGAGCAGGGCGCCGGCGACCAGCGCCGGACCGGCCAGGAGGAGACCCTCGACCAGAGTGAGGATGCCGATCTGGACCGTGGTTGCACCCCGGCTCTTGAGCATGGCGATCTCGCCAGCGCGGGCGCGAATCACCATTCCGGCGGTGATGGTCAGGTAGTAAGCGAGGATGCCGGTAACCAGGAACACCATGAGGAACAGCGGGATGCGCGCCAGCAACAACTGCTCTTCGTGGTCCTCCAGGATGCGGATCAACCCGGTGGACGTGCTGCCGTTGGGGAGATTATTGGTCACGTCCCGCCGCACCCGCTGGAGTTCGCGCTGCAAATCGTCCACCCGTTTGGCGGGAATCCCTTCCCGGTCAACCTGCACGAACCAGGCGGAGCTGGTGTAGATGCCGGGATAACGGCGTCCAATCTGCTGACGCAGCGCCTGTTCCGAGGCGAACAGCGGCACCAGCGTCCAATCGTCGTCCTGGGACGCAAGCAGTTTGTGACGGCGATACCAGTACTCGTCCTCCAGGTCGACCGGCTCGATGACGCCCACCACCACGACGCGAGTTGACGGTTGGTCGTCGCCTCCGGTGGCCGGCAGGATTTCGAACCCCTCGCCCAGTTCAAGGTCCAGGAATTGCAGCCCCAGGGAATCCACCGCGATTTCAACGACGATACCGTCGGTATCTCCGGTGCTGTCGTCGTAACCCCCGTCTCCGGCCACCTCGGGCCAGCGACCCTGGACCAATTCAGCTTTCCCATCCCTGAGGCCCGAAATGTATTGCATTCGGCCGCGGGGACGCTCTTCGTTGGGCAGATCCAGGTTGGGCCGCCCCGTGAAGTAGAAGGTCGCAGTCTCTATCTGGAAGGAGACGGCGCCGACGGCATCTCCCAGGGGAGGCAGGACCCGTTGCGCGACGAACTGCCGGCTGGTGAGATAGCGGTCGCTGGCCGGCGTGGCGGTGCGTGGGTCGTCGAGGTCGTTGAACACCCGCACCCAGAGGTTGACGTCGCTGGATTCGGCGTCGGCCAGTGCGCGGCGCAGCGCGGTCTCTGCCAGCAGGTCGTTGAAAACCACCGCGCTGGAAAGCAGCACTACGGCCAGCGTGACCCCCAGGAGGACCGTCAATTCCATGCGGAACGACGACATGAGCCGCCGTCGCGCCAGCACGTAACCCAAGTTGAGGATGGCGGTCATGCGTGGCTACTCCGCCTCTCTCAGCACTTCTGGCGGGCGCAGCCGCCGGGCCACCGCGCCGGCGAGGCTGATGGCCGCGATGGCCGCCACGACGAGGCAAAGGAAGGTAGCCACCAACCAGGGACCTTCCGCCACGAATATGATAGGTGGGGTGACGGCGCCTCCAGCCGCGTTTCCGGCCAACTCTCCCAGGGTCCACCGCGCTAGCCCCCAACCGGCCAGTCCGCCGACCACGATGCCCAGGATCCCGATGATGACCCGTTCCAGCGCCAGTCCGGCGATCCGCTGCCACTGGGGAATGCCCAGCGCCGCGCCGACTGACATGTCGACCCGCTGCTCGCGTACCGCCACCGCGGCGTGGGCACACAGGGCCAGGCCCACGGCCAGCGCCAGGGCGGCCAGTCCGATCCCGGTCAGAGCGTCCCAGGCTCCGCCGGCCAGGGGATTCCGCGTCGCCAGGTCGACGGCGTCGTCGCGGTCCCGCAGGAAGGACAGTCGATATCCGACGTCCAGGATCTCGGCGGCCACTCGCTCCCGGTCGGCGCCTTCGGCCACGTCGAACCACCACTCGTCAGGAGTGATGGGTTGGGCGCCCGGCGCCTGGTTCAACCAGGCCCGCAACTCGTGCACCGACACCACTATCAACGAGCGCCGCGCGTTCAAGGTGGGAAAGTGGTTGACGGTGCCCGTGACCCGGGCGGGCACGATGTATCCGTCCACAGTGATCCTGACCGTCTGGTCGGGAACAAACCCGGGCCCGGTGATGGCCGGCAACGGCAGTGGAGCCGGTGGGATGACGATGCCCCGGGGAGACCTGCCCAACGGCTCCTCCCACTTGATGGCGAGGCCGGTGTCGCCGGTGTGCGCCGCATCCGGGGAACGCTCGGTGCGATCGGGAACGTTTCCAGCCTGGGGCAACGCCACCCAGGGACCGATATCTTCAAATCCCTCGATCACCTCGCCGGCCGCTGGCAGATTGGACCCGTACACGGTCATGCCGTCAAAGGAGAGTCCACCCGGCGGAGTACGTGCGAATGAGTCCCCTGAAATGAAGATTGAGACCACTCGCCATTGGTCGTCGGCTATCGCGGTGACGCTTTCTTCGGGCATTGGCGCGGTCAGGTGGCGCCATCCGGTTTCGTGTTGGCTCAGCATCCCCAACTCGAGATTGCGATAGTATCCACGATCGCTGCCGATGCGCAGCCACAGTCGGTAGCTGGGCAACGGCACCGACGCGCCCACGGTCGGTGCGTCGTCACGTCTGATCCAGACGCCGATCTCCTCGGCGTCCTGGGGTATCTCAACTCCGGCAGTCTCCGGGGACAGTGTCCTTCGCAGTGGCGCTACCAGGGTGTCAAGGGGGGTCGGTTCGCCGTCGACGAAGTCGTCGCGCCACCATGAAACCTGCCCGATGGTCAGCGGATCAACGCCCATGACGGTCCCGCGCTGGAACGGTCCGTCGATGAACCCGACCGGCTCCCGGATGATTGGCGACACCGCTTCGATCCCGTCGATGGACTTCAGCTGGTTGATCCGCTGCTGTTCGGTGCGGCCAATGAAGCTGGTTCCCCCCAGGGTGATGTCGCCGCCAACGCTGTGGTTTGCCTGGTCCGCTTCGCTGCGAGCCAGCGTAGTCTGGAAGGTTCCCGCGAACACGCCCAGAGCCGCCGCCAGCGTCACGACTACGGTCAATGAGGCATAGGGAAGCGGATGGCGGGCCATCCTCCTTAGGGAAAGGCTCACCCAGGCCGGGGCCACTTGCTGGCAAACCCACGCGGTACCCGTCATCAACCACGGCAAAGCCCGGAGCAGCAGGAAGGCAAGGGTCAACAGAGCCGCGGAGGGCGCCAACAGCAACGATGGGTCCAGAGCCGGGCCCCGGCCAGTGAGTTCGCTTTCAACGAAGCCGCCCCGTTGCCGGATTTGCCAAACCAGGACGGCCAGGGCAACAACCGCGATGATGTCGATGTAGTACCGCTGCAGCCACGGAGCGGATGGCGGTCGGGCCCGGGCTCGCAGGAAATCCAGGATCCCGAGGCGGGCCAGGCTGCCGCCGGCAACCGTCAAAACCGCCAGGCTCAGCAGCCCGCCAACCGCGCCCATGGCGTACATCTGCCAGGACAGGGAAACGTCCAGGGGAGCCTCACCGGCGCCGGCCCGCGCCGCCGGGTTGATAGTCTCCACCAGCAGCAGGCTGCCAATGCCCCAGGCCAGCAACGGGCCGATCAGGGTGGCCACCACCACGATGAGTCCTTCTCCTACCGCGAGCAGCCCTCCGACCTGCCCGATGCTGGCTCCCCGACTGCGCAGCATGGAAGACTCCGCAGAACGGGCGCCGGCCAGCAGGCCCACGGCCAGGGCTAGGAAGTAGAGGATGACCACTACCACCAGCGAAATGAACAGGATCAGCGGGGCCCGCGCCAGTGTGAGCTCCCGTTGATACGTGGCCAGCAAGCCCGTGCCCCGGCTGTTTTCCAGTCCGGTTAGGACGTAGGACCTAGGGAATCGGCTGTTGATGTCCGTTTCCAGGGCGGTCAGGTCGTCCCGGGTTTGCTGCACCGTTGCGGCGGTGATGACATCCGGGTTGATGTACAGGAACCAGCCGTAGTCTCCCACCAGGGTGGGGAATGGTTCGCCGATGCCGTCAAAGAAAGCCTGCTCGTGAACGAAAATGGGCGCCACGGGTCGCCCTTCCCAGTCTCCCATCCGGAAATAGTCCGCGGAACCCATCCAGTATTCTTCGCGGGGATCGTTGGCTTCGGCGATGCCCACGATTTCGACGCCGATGTACTCGGCAGGCTCCTCGTCGTTCCCGGGGAACACCACCAGCCAGGCCTCTTTGCCGACTCCCCATCCCATGAGGCGGGAAGTGTCCAGCCCCAGCACGCCCTCAATGCGCGGACAACCATCGGCGATGTTGACGCACGCCACCGGGTCGCTCCCTACCGCCGGCGACGGCCAGCGGCCATCGACCAGCCGCGAGTGCTGCTCGAACTCGGTGATGAAAAACGGCCGGCCCAGCGGAACGTCGGAAATTCCGAACGGAGCGCCGACCTGCACGAACGGCAGGGTGGGCAGCATCTTGCCGTAGCGTTCCCGACCTCTTTGCAGATAGTCCGTGTTTTCGTCGATGATCCGTTCGATGTCGGTGCGGAGCGACGTGTAGTCTGCCGGACCCAGCGGACGGTTGCGCACGACGATCTGGGTGTTGATCACGGTGGGCGATGCGATCGCCAGGGAGTGCCGCAGTCCCGCCTCGGCCAGTCCCTGCGAATACATCGCGCCCAGAGCCATGATGGTCACCGCCGCCAGGACGCCGAAGGCGGTAACGGCCAAAAGGCCCCACGCGGAACGGATCCGGCGGGGCAGCAGCCAGAGCAGCAGAGCGAAATTACGGTTCAAGGCGTGGTGTTCCAGTGCGTACGCCTGCGCCTACAGGGAATCAACGCTCATCGGCTTTCCGACGCCACTCGCTGGCGCACCAGCGGCAGCAGTTCGTCAGCCGCTCGCCGGCACTCCTCAACGTGGGGGAAGCCGCTGAGGATGAACTCGTCCATGCCCAACCGCCAGTAATCCAGCAACTCGTCGGCCACCTGTTCGGGCGTGCCCACCAGCGCGCTGCCGCAGTTGACCCTGACCTCGGACAGGCCATTCCACAAGTGCCGCCCAAGGCGGTGGTCTTCGGCTTCGCGGGCCTGGGCCTGCTGTCCGACCATGGGGGTGCCGACGATGGCGGCCCGACGCTGCGCTTTGACCTCCGGTGAGGCGTCAGCGATGAGACGGCGCGCGGCGTCCCACGCTTCGTCTTCGTCGTCGCGGATTACCAGATGGGTTCGCAGCCCGAGGGTGAGGGGCCGACCGGCATCAGCAAACTGCTGCTTGAGATCAGTGACGCGCTGAGCGGTGTCCTCCAGTGGCTCGATCCAACCCAGGTGTACGTCCGCCTGCCGGGACGATAGCCCCAACGCCCGTGGTGACGCTCCACCCAGATAGAATTTCGGTCCGTCCTGGCCGGGGGCGGGAGCACAATAGGCATCCGCAAGTTGGTAGAAATCGCCGGAATATGTTACAGGCTGGGGGTCTTGCCAGAGCGCGCGGCAAGCCTGTATGAATTCCTCGGCCCGCTCGTAGCGCGTCGCGTGGTCGCTGACCTCGCCCACCCGTTCGAAGTCATTCTGGATGCCGCCGGGAACGATGTTGATGTCCAGGCGTCCCCCGGATATCTGGTGCAGCGCAGCGGCCATCTGGGCGAACAACCCGAGAGCAATGAACCCGGGTCTCACGGCCACCAGGAAGCGGATTTTGGAGGTCACCGCCGCCAACGCCGTGGCCGTAGTCCAGGTCTCGGCCAGCGGAGCGTCCTCGGAAAAAAGCCCGTTGGCGAAACGGGTGGGAATCAGCATGGAGTAGAAACCGCACTGCTCTGCGGTTTCCGCCACCTGCCGCAGGTAGTCAAAGGTGGGCGGGCGGTCTGCCCGGACCGTGCCGGCGCGCGCGCCGTCGCCGTCAATGGGTATAAACCAGTCGAAACGCGGTTCGGGACGGAGTCCGTTGGTATTGGCCATGGTTCACCGGTCGTTTTGGGAATCGATCAAACAGGGGCCCATCGTACAAGTACGTTCACCGGTGGTCAATTTGAGCTGGAGATTGCGAGTATTACCGCTCCGGCGGCTCGGCTTCCACAGCATCGTCACCATCCGCGTCGACTGCCGGCTGAGGCATGGGCGGGTTCGGATTAGCTTCCATCTCGCGTTGGTACCACATGAACATGACGATGCCGGCGGCCAGGATACTCATCATGTCGCCCGGCACCCACAGGATGAGGCCGCCGAACCGCTGATCGGACAGATGTGAGAAACCCTCCCACGGGCGGGGAAGTTCCTGGTACGCTGAGTAGATCAGTTCTTCCTGAAAAGTGATTCCGGCGCCCAGCAGCGTGTTGGGCAGCACGATGAGGCCCAAGTAAAGCACGCGGAGCCCGTAATGGAGCCGCGAGCGGTGCGGTTTGGGGTCGATGACGATCCACCAGAACAGGAACCCGCTGGTCAGCATGGTGCCGTGCATCAGCTCGTGGACCCAGTCGTTATGCACCGCCAAGTCGTGCGGCCCCGGCGCCTGCCAGATGAAGAGCAGCGCGAGGAACGTCACCGTGGTTAACACCGGATTGGTGATCTTGCCGTAGATCCAGCGGGCCAGGGGCGCACGGACGAGCCGGCGGACGATGTTCTGGCGGACCCAGGTTGGCATCCCGCGGAGCATGGGCGTCAGCGGCGCACCTAGCAGGATCAACAAGGGGCCGACCATGCGAACCATCAGGTGTTGCACCTGGTGGATGGAGAAATAGTGCTCGGCCAGGGGCTCGATCGGGGATTGCAGGGCGGCGAACAGCACCAAAATTCCCGAGAAGAAGCACGCCTTCTGCCAAACGTTGACGCGATGAGTTGGATTGGGCCAGTTGTTGAGCCCGTTGACGTACAGGTAAACCGCGCCCAGCAGGAACAGGCTGGGTATTGGATTGGTGATGAAGCCCCAAGCCGTCGCCGGGGTCTGCCCGGGCGGGATGCCCTGGTGGGCCGATGCAATGCCCGCACTCATCGCCGCGCCGGCCACCGCGGCGGCAACGGCGCCCAGGGCCCACAGGACCCACCGGCGGTTGAAAGCGGGGATCATTGCGACGCGTCTCCGTGAGCCACGGCCCGGGCCTTCTGGTTCCGGCGAATCCTCCAGGTCAGGTAGCCCGCGCCGACGATGAGCATCACCGCCACGCCGATGAACACGAAACCCGCCGCCGAGTCACTGGTCGGTTTGGGAACATCGAATACGAAGGCCTCGGCGCCGTGGGAGCCTCCAGTCGGCGGTTCAATCAGGATGGTAGTTTCCCATCTGCCAGGGTCGAACTTCAGAGTGGCCGTATAGAGCCCGGGAACGTTTGGGCTCAGGGCGATGTTTTCTCCAGCTTCGTCACTTCCGCTCCAGGTCGTGAGCACCCACACCGTCAGGTCTTCCGCCGGCACCCCGGTCGAGGTCTCGGTGATCCGGATGAAGAACTGCACCGACTGGAGGGACGGCAGCGTCTGGGCGTCGACCACCACAGTGTAGGGCCCGGCGACCGATTCGTTACGCCGGGAGTCCTGTCCCACTATGTCCTGTCCCCAAGCGGCGGGCGCTAACCCCAGCCACATCACAAGAAGGATGGCCAGGGTCCAGGGAGGAAATTTCAAGCGGCGGATGAGTGTCATGGGTCACCAAGAATTGGAGGAGCGAACCAGCGTCCGCTCCTCCATTTTACGCTACTGACCGGCCGGTTCCGTTACGGCTGAAAAGTCTTGCGCCAAATCCCCGGGGAACCTGCGGCATGAGTCATGACGTCGCGCATGCGTCCGTTATCCGGGTGAGCCTCCCGCTGCTCCAGCCAGGCAGCGGTAGACGACACCTCGGGGTTCTCAAACTCGTAGACCGTAGCGTAGGCTGGCTCGCCGCGCACGGCCTTCCAGCGGCGCCCGCGGATGCAGCCGGGAACCTTTTCGTAATTGGGGACGTACACGGTGGAGTACCAGTTGTTCCACTCGGCGTCGTCGGCCTCCGGCACGTCCATGCGCCCGATTTGCAGAGCTGGCGACATGTCCGCGCTGGCCAACTCGTCGCTCAGGCCGGTAGGGTGGATCATCTGGTAAACGTTGTTGATGACGGTTGTGGCCACCGCGCGCGGGCCGACACGCTGGCCCCAGGGCGTCGGCGGCCGGTTCTTGAACGCGTCGGTGTTGATGACGTCGGCAGATTCCAGCTCATACATCGCCAGGTGCTTGGGACCGCTGCTGGTGGCCTCGTACCTGGCGGCGTTGAGCACGCCCGGCACGGACAGGAGCTCCTGCAAGTGCTCGGTGTTGTACCACTGGTTGAACTCTTCTTCGACGTCGGCGGGAACTTCGCACCAGACCATCATCAGGCCGGTGCCGCGCTTCTTGGGCATCGTGGGCCTCCTTCTGTTCGGGTTCGTGGGTATTTATGCGAGCACAAGTCTAACATAGGGATCATCAGTGGTCTGTATGCGCGCGTAAGCCGTTGCCGCGAAGGAGCAGTCACCGCAGGCCCAGATTCACGAAGCGTTCACACTTCACCGGAGCGTCGGCTGACCTGTGATAATATTGCCACCAGCCCGCTCGGGTGCTCCATGTAGCCATGACGTACTCCCTCCTGTCCGGCCTGCGCGTGTTGGAAATCGGCTCGATGATATCGGCGCCGTATTGCGGCAAGCTGCTTGCTGATGCCGGCGCCGGCGTACTCAAGATCGAACCGCCCGGAGTGGGCGAAGACGCCCGGCGATACGGGCCTTGGCCCGACGACGTCCCGCATCCTGAACGCAGCGGGCTTTATCTGTACCTCAACGCCAACAAGGCCGGCATCACCGCCAATCTGGAGACGCCCACAGGCCGAGGGATCTTGCGTAAATTGGCGGCAAAGTCCGACGTGGTGGTGCACAACGTGCCGCCGGCCGAAATGGAACGGCTGGGGTTGGACTACGACCTTCTTGCCGCGGAGCATCCCGAACTGGTCATGGCCAGCATCAGTCCGTGGGGACTTTCCGGCCCGTGGCGAGACTACAAAGCCTACGATATCAACCTGGCGGCCGCCGGAGGAATTTGCGAGGGGCTGGGCGAGGCAGACCGGGAGCCGTTGACCTTCGGCACCCCGGAGGTCGGATACTTCGCCGGGATGGCCGCCGCCTCGTCCATCGTGATGGCGCTGCTGGGTCGTGACATCCATGGGGGCCAGCACATTGACATCGCGGAAGCGGAGACGATGGCCGGGCTTTATAACGGCCCCGAAGCCCTTATGGCCGTTTACGAGTGGCGCGTCACCCGACGCACCGGTCACCATGCCCTGGATTTCCCGTACCCCAACTGCATCCTGCGCTGTAAGGACGGCCACATCTTCGTCGGTTCCCCGGAGGGGCGACAGTGGCGCCGGCTCCTGGAGATAATGGGCACACCGGAGTGGTCGCAAGAGCAACGGTTCCGCAACCGCACCGCGATGAACAACCTGTACGCTGACGAGGTGGACGGTTACGTGGAAGCTTGGTTGGCTGATTACACCAAGGCGGAATTGCTGGAGATCGCGTTGGAAAACCGGATCCCGCTGGCGCCGGTGCGCACCTACGGGGAGGTGCGCTCCGACCGGTCCCTGGAGGACCTGTTCGTAGTTATCGAAAGGGACGATACCGGCCCGGTCGCCTACCCGGGTGCACCCTATCGGCTAGCTGGCAGCGAAGTTTCTACAGCCAAACCGGCGCCCACATTGGGGCAGGACAACCGGGCCATCCTGTGCGATGAACTGGGCTACTCCGCGGCGGATCTGGTGAAGTTGTACCAGACCAGGATAATTTGAACGCGGTCGGTGGCATGGCTACTTGCCATTCCCACATTCGGCCGGCTGCTGCCGTCTTTCACCCATGCTGACCCGGATCGCGATTGCCTGCGCGGTTGTCTTCTTGGGCAGTTGCCTCATTGCCCGGCAGATCGCGCTTCGAAAGAACCACCGACCCGAGGTCATAATCATCGCCGGGATCATCGTGGGCGCGATCTGCTTCGGATTGCTCTGGACACTGAGCCTGGTTTACGGCGGCGGATACACGAAAATCGCGGCGGCGGCGGTGTTGTCGGTCATGCCGGCGCTGGCGGCATGGATCGTCCCGCCCCGAGAGATAGCCCGGACTCGTGGCAACAGAGATACGGATGATGACCAGCGAGAATGAGATGCAAACCAATCCTGGCGTGCTGAGCGGCTACCGGGTCCTCGATTTCGGCTGGGTGCTGGCCGGCGCGCTGCCGGGCATGGTCCTGGCCGATATGGGAGCCGAGGTAATCAAGGTCGAGACCCGGCAGCGCCTGGACTACATGCGAATGGGTCGTCCCATCGTCGGCGATCAGCCCGACCCGGAGCAGAACCCGATGTTCCACAACGTGAACCGGGGCAAGCTCAGTGTCACCCTGAACATAGCCGAGCCCGAGGCCGTGGAGTTGGCCAAGGGGTTAGCCTCCCGCTGCGACGTGGTGATTGAGAATTTCTCCCCGGGCGTCATGGACCGCTTGGGGCTGGGT
This sequence comes from Dehalococcoidia bacterium, assembly GCA_965207585.1. Taxonomy (GTDB): domain Bacteria; phylum Chloroflexota; class Dehalococcoidia; order Lucifugimonadales; family UBA3495; genus Bin87. The sequence goes on from CBDBMT010000003.1 coordinate 2,993,740, forward strand.
TACGAGGCCCTGCGCGCCGTCAAGCCCGACATCATCATGGCGTCGATTTCGTCCACCGGACAGGAGGGGCCGCTTCGTGACCTGCGCGCCTACGCCCCTTCCATCGGGTCGCTGTCCGGTCTGGACAGCACCATGGGATACGAGGGCGGCGGTCCCTTGGGCCTGAAGCATGCCTTCGGGGATATTTGCGGCGCGCTGCACGCCGTGTTCGCTATCTCGTCCGCGTTGTTCCACCGGAACCGCTCCGGCCAGGGTCAGTACATCGACGTGTCCATGCTGCGGGCCACGGTGGTCACCCAGGGCGTTGGGCTGATGGAGCAGGCGCTGACCGGGCGCTCGCTTCAACCCCGCGGGAACTACGATCCGACCATGGCGCCTTACGGCAATTACCCGTGCGCCGGCGAGGACAAGTGGGTGTCCATCGCGGTCCAGTCAGAAGGGGAATGGCAGGCGCTGGTGCAGGCCATGGGATCTCCGTCCTGGGCGGCCGATGGGCGGTTTGCCAGCCAATTCCGCCGCCAGCGCCACCGCCGCGAACTGGACGCGCTCATGTCCCGGTGGACGGCCGAACACGAGGCTGATGCGATAACCGAGCTTCTGCAATCGCACGGAGTGGCCGCGGCTCCGGTGCTTGGAGCCGAAGAGCGGCTCTTCCATCCGCACTTTATGGCCAGGGGCCTGTACCGCGACACGGATCACCCGGCGCTGGGCGCTGAGCCGGTGTTCAACCTGATGTGGAACCTGAGCAAGTCCCCGTCGCGGGTGCGGCGTCATGCCCCCTTGCTGGGCGAACACAATCGGGAGGTATTCGGCGGATATCTGGGGTTGAGCGAGGGAGAGCTGGCGGAGTTGGAAGAGCGGCAGGTAGTGTATTAGGTATCAGCCGGCGTTAGCGTTGCCGGGGTGGGTAACGATGCTGAAATTGGGCCGGCTCGGCTATATCTACAACGCCAGTGCCCCGGAGTTGATTGAGCTGTTTCTGGTGGCCGCTGTGGCCGCCGTGTTGGTGATCCGGGCTTTTCTGGCGCTGACCGGCTATCCGCAAATCGGCGGCGACGGCTTGCACATCGCCCACATGCTATGGGGCGGGCTGTTCATGCTGCTGGCGATGCTGCTGCTGTTTGTCGCGCTGGGTCGCCCCGTCCAGCGTCTGGCGGCCATCCTGGGCGGCGTCGGTTTCGGAACTTTCATTGACGAGTTGGGCAAGTTCACTACCGACGACAACAATTATTTTTACGAGCCTACCATCGGCCTGATTTACATTATTTTCATCGCGATCTTTCTGGTATCGCGCGCCGCCCGTGCCCGCGTGACGCTTGACTCCGACGCGGCGCAGGCCAACGCCTTCATCCTGCTGGCGTCGGCTACCGGGGGCCGCATGGACGCACATACGAAAGAGGAGGCGCTGCGGCTGCTGGCCCGAGCCGATACGGCCAGCCCGCTGGTTCGGACGGTCACCGCCTATGCCGCCGGACTGGAAGCGGGGGCGGCGTTTGACTGGCGGTTCTACTTCAAAATACGCGACGCGCTGGCGCGGGGGTACGGCAGAGTAGCGCTGCACCGCTGGTTCCGGCCGGCGCTGCTGGCTTTTTTTGCTCTTTTTGCCCTGGGCCAGCTTGGGCTGGCCGTTTTCCTGATCGCCGTTGGCGTTATCGCCGGCGCCGATGAATTGTCGCTCTCCTTTACCGATACGGCCCAACTGGCATCGTCGGTGGCTTCCGCCATCATCGTCGCCTGGGGCATCTGGCGGCTCAGGCGCTCCCGCCTCGTGGCCTACCGCTGGTTTGTCCGGGCCGTGCTGATAAGTATCTTTGTTACGCAGGTTTTCGCTTTTCTGGAAACGGAGTTTGCCGCGCTAACTGCGCTGGTGGTCAACCTGCTGATTTATGCCGCGCTGCGGTATATGATAGAGCGCGAGGCGAATCCACCCCCGGCAACACCTTGAGAAACCGAGGCAACGAGGACAATCGCATGACCCAACAGCAGGCCCAGCAACAGGTTGTCGAAACCCTCCCCGAAGTGGAGGGGGGCATCTCCGACGAAGCGCTGGCCGCCGCCCGCGCCATGATCGGCGTGCGGATGCGCACCGAGCAGTACGTGCGCCAGGCGACGCTGGACACCATGCTCAACTTCGTCAACGGGATCGGCGACGCCAACCCGCTGTTTCGGGACCAGGAATACGCCGCCTACTCCAAGTACGGCAGCGTTGTCGGCCATCCGTGCGCTCCCTACATGCGGCACTGGTCGGGCCGGACCCGGTGGGGTCTGCCGGGAGTCCACGGGTTCTTCGCGGGGAACGACTGGGAGTTTTTCCGTGTGCTCCGCCCCGGCGACGCGGTGAACTGTGTCGAGCGGGTCCTGGACGTGCAGGAAAAGCAGAGCGCGTACTCCGGCCGGCTCGTGATTCAGTACGTGGAGACTACCTACTCCAACCAGCGGGACGAGGTGGTGGCCCGCGTCGTCGGCTGGTGCACCCGCCACCAGCGTCGGGCCTCCCGCGAGCGCGGCAAGTACGCGGACGTGCCCAAGCGCCACGAGTATACCGAGGACGAACTGGCGCGGATCGACGAGCAGGTGCTCAACGAAACCGCGCGCGGGGGGCAGCCCCGCTACTGGGAAGACACCGAAATCGGCGAAGAGCTGCCCACCGTGGTTCGCGGGCCGCTGTCCCTCCAGGACGTGAGCGCGTTCCTGGTCGGCACCGGCCGCTCCAGCGCACACGGCGTGCTGCTGCGTGAGGCGATGCGCCATCCCAACCACTTCTTCCGGAACCCGGAGTCCGGCGGCGGCCTGGAGTACACTGGCATCGGCCACCTGCGCGACTCGGTGGCGGAGGCGGTGGGCGTGCCCGGCGCATACGATTACGGGCCACAGCGGGTGTCCTGGCTGGGAACCCTGATGACCAACTGGATGGGCGACGACGCTTTCCTGAAGCGGCTCCGGGTGGAGACGCGGCGGTTCAACGTCTACGGCGACACGCAGTTCTGCAAGGGACGTGTGGCACGCAAGTACATCCACCAGGGCAACGCGTTGGTGGACGTGGACATCTGGGCCGAGAACCAGCGCGGCGAGGTTACCGCTCCCGGCACAGCCACCGTGCTGCTGCCTTCCCGCGACCCGCGCAACCCCTGGTTCACCGACGGCAGCCACCTCTCGTTGCGTGACGTAGCGCTACCGGAAGAAGCGCCGCCCATCCTTCCTGTGTGAGGGCTCTTCAGTAGGCGAATATATCGTCCACGGCGCAGGCGAAACCGGGCAGCACCGGCTCGCAGGTCAGGGTATCGCCGGGGCGGAATCGCCGCACCGTGCCGTCAGCATGATGCGCAATTACTTCCGCACTGCCAATGTATGCGACCAGAACCAGCCTTACACCCGCGTCCAGCCACATCCGCGTTTTGGCGTCCACCACCGATGACCGATAGTCGCCCGCAATCACTTCCACCACCAGATCAGGAATTATTTCGGAGTAACCGCTGGACGGCGACGCGCCGGCGATGCGCTCATGAGAAGTGAAAGCGTAATCGGGAGCGCGAACCGTATCGGGGCCGTGTTCGATGAAAACCCCGGTTTCAGCAGCGTAGGTTTTACCCAGGTTGTTTGCCTCAACGAAGTTCCCGATGCGCCGGCCAATGCGGTCCGTTACTGCACCGTGAGGTGCGCTGGCAGGCGCCATCGTAATCAACACTCCTCGTATCAGTTCGTAGCGTTTACCGTCATCGGGCAACGCGAGCAGTTCAGAAGCGGTCATCGGTTTTTTGGCAGTAGTCATGGCCGATGTCTCCAATGCGCGCAGCAAGGTAATCAGCAGATTGCCAGACAGTGTAACGAAGTCGGTTCGCCTGTTCAGGGAATGAGCTTCACAAACCGACGTCGCCCCGCGCGCACAACGTCTCCCGCGTTTATCGCCAACTCCTCACCCATGGCGGGGCTAAGTCGCCGCCCGTCGGCGAGGATCAGCTCCACCGCGCCCTGACCCAGCAATCGCCGCGCTTCCCCGTTGCTGCTGACGAGGCCGGTCTGCACCAGCAGGCGGTGGATCGGCAACCCGGATACTTCGGACAGCGGAACCTCCGGCATGTCGTCCGGAAGATCCCGCCGCTGTACCACCTGCTCGAAATGGGACTGGGCGGAGTCGGCGGCATCACCGTCGTGGAAGGTAGCCGTGATGCGATGGGCCAGTTCCTTTTTGAAGTCCATCGGATTGGCCGTTTCCGACTCCATAGCGTGCGTCATCTCTGTAATGTCGGCGTCCGGCACATCGGTCAGGTACTCGTAGTAGGATGAGATCAGCTCGTCAGGCAGGGACATCAGCTTGCCGTACATTTCCTCCGGTGGCTCTTCCAGCGCGACGTAGTTGCCGAGGCTCTTGCTCATCTTCTGCACGCCGTCGGTTCCCACCAGGATGGGCATCATGAAACACTGCTGAGGGGTTTGTCCCATCATCCCCTGCAGTTCTCGGCCCACGAGCAGGTTGAACATCTGGTCCGTGCCGCCGAATTCCACGTCGGATTCAATGACCACGGAGTCGTAAGCCTGCATCAACGGATAGAGCATCTCGGTGATGGCGATGGGCTGGTTCTGCGCGTAGCGGTTGGCGAAATCCTCCCGATGGAGGAACTGGTTGATGGTGAACCGGCTGGTGAGCTCGATGACGTTGGCCAGGGTGAATTCGCCGAACCACTGGCTCTGCCATTCCACCTGGGTGCGGTCCCGGTCCACGACCTTGAAGAACTGGCGCATGTATGATTCGGCGTTTTCCAGCACCTCGGCGTGGGTGAGCATGGTGCGCGTCGCCGAACGGCCCGAAGGATCGCCGATCTGCGCGGTCCAGTCGCCGACGATGAGGATGACCTGGTGTCCCAGATCCTGAAGCTGGCGGAGCTTGCGGAGCCCGACGACGTGACCCAGGTGGATGTCCGGGCGGCTGGGGTCGAAGCCCATCTTCAGGCGCAGCGGTGTGCCCCGCCGCAGCATGGCGGTGAACTCCTCCTCGGAGATGATCCGGCTCACGCCTCGCCGCGTGATGGTGGACAGGTTTTCGGGGATCTGGACTTGGCTGGTCAACGCTCACCTCGCCTTTGTTGGTCAACTCTGACCGGCGGATCAGCCGTTTTCCTGCCGGTCGTGCTGCTCGAGCACCAGACGGGCGTTCGCCACGTCGCGGTTCATCTGGGAGATGAGGGCATCGATGCCATCAAAGGTTTCCTGGCCGCGCAGCCGGGAAACGAACTCGAGCTTCAGGTTTTCGTCGTAGATGTCATCCGAGAAATCCAGCAGGTGCGCTTCGATCAGGCGCTGGCTGAGGCCGAAGGTGGGTCGCACGCCGATGCTGGTGGCCGCCATGTGTCGCACGCCGTTTACGGTGGCATAGGTGGCGTACACGCCGTCGGCCGGAATCACGAAGTTCTCAATGGGAATGATATTGGCGGTGGGAAAGCCCAGTTGGCGGCCCATCTTGGCGCCGTGTACAACGATGCCATCGGTGGCGTAAGGCCGTCCCAGCAGGAATTCTGCGCCATCGACGTTCCCATCCGCCAGGGCGTTACGGACCCGACGACTGCGCACCGTGCTGCCCTCCAGCTCCAGGGGAGGCACCGTCTCCACCCAGAAACCGAGCGCCGCCCCCCGGCGCCGCAAGTAGTCCAGGTTTCCGCTGCGGTTCCGCCCCAGGGCGAAGTCGGGGCCGGTGACGATGCCGCGCATGTGGAGGCAATCGACCAGCATGTGCGTAAATTCGTTGGCATCGAGGTTGGCGATGTCGTTGGTGAACTCGACGCAGATAACGCTTTCGACTCCAGCGTCGTGCAGGAGCCGGATCTTTTCTTCAGGGGTGATGATCTTGGTGACGGTGCGTTCAGGATTCACCACTTCCGCCGGATGGTTGCTGAAAGTGATCACAGTGGGAATCAGGGGAGGCTCCGCCAACTCCAGCATTCGATTTAGCAGGTGACGGTGCCCGCGATGCACGCCGTCAAAGACCCCAATGGTGACCACGGTGCCCGCGTCGTGAAGCGGAGCGGCATCGGACAACGCCTGATGGAAGGCCCCCCGGCCCGGAGTTCCTGAAGTTGGATTGTCCGAGGAGAGCATGGCGTCCAGGTGGCCAGTGGAGTCAGAAGATGCGAAACTTGGCCGCAGCCGGCCGGGCTCCCGATTCGGGCTCCCGCCTCGTGCTAATTGCGGCGTGAATTGGCGCGACCGATGGTAGCACAGGGCCCCCTGCCGGGCAAGCCGACGGGTGCGCGCGAGCCGGCATATACTTAGGTGTTGTTGGGAGTATGGCGGCCAAAAGCCCCGAAATTTGTTGCCGCTGCATTCGTCAGCCGCTGCCCGACCGGTTTTACAATGCCACCACGAAAATCATCTTCAATGAGAATTTCCGGCGGCTTCTCCAGGGGTCTCCCATTGTTGGGGGCGGCAGTGGCCGGAGTGCGACCTACCACCGAGAGAGTTAGATCCGCGATTTTCAACATTCTGCGCCCCGACAAAGTGGAAGGCGGCCGCGTGCTTGACCTGTACGCCGGTACGGGCAGCTTGGGCATCGAAGCCCTCAGTCGCGGCGCAATGCACGCCGACTTTGTGGAACGCAACCGTCGTCAATGTCGGGTGATACAGGAGAATTTGGACTTCACGGGTTATAGCGATGCCGGTCATGTTATTTGTGCCGACGTATTGGACTGGTTGAACAGATCCGCCGCCAACCCGGATGACAAAGAGACGTATGACCTTGTCGTTTTGGACCCTCCTTACCGAATGGGAGAACCTACTCCAACCCTGAAACGACTGGCCCAATCCGGGCTGCTCAACGTGGACTCTGTTGTAGTCGTCGGCTTCAGCAATCGCGTAACTTTGCCCGCAGATGTCCATAGTCTGCATGAAATTGATCGGCGCAGCTACGGGGATAATGCGGTAGGATTCTACGTCGTTCGCGCCGCCGTGAACTGACTGAAATTGACAACGAATTGGAGTATCCCCGAATGGTAACCGCTCTTTATCCCGGCACATTCGACCCCGTGACCATGGGGCATCTGAACGTGGCTCAACGTGCGGCTCGGCTGTTCGACAGCCTGATCGTGGCCGTCTATGACACCCCTTCCAAGAGCCTGTTGTTCAACACCGAAGAGCGCGTCGGATTGATGCGGGAAGCGGTGGCCGAGATGTCCAACGTCACGGTCCGGCCGTTCAACGGTCTGGTGGTTAACACCGCCCGGAACGCCGGCGCGGCCGCCATCATCCGGGGCCTCCGCAGTGGCCCGGATTTCGAGTACGAGTCCCAGATGTTCTTCATGAACCGACGCCTGGAGCCGGAAGTCGACATGGTGTCGCTGATGAGCGACCAGGAGCACATGTTCATCAGTTCCAGCCTGCTCAAAGAGGTCGCCCAGTTGGGCGGCGATATCTCCGGCATGGTCCCGGATCACGTGGCTCGGGCACTTGCGGAAAAATACCAACTGCCGCAGCGGTAGCCGCTCACGCGCAATCTGAAACCGCCGGCCAAGGGGGTCATCATAGATATCAACAGCATCATCGACCGCATCGAATTGTTGGTGGACTCGAGCAAGTCCGTGCCGCTCAGCAACAACGTGATGGTCGACAAGAGCAAGATCGGCGAGCTCGTAGCCCAGCTGCGCATGGCCGTCCCTCAGGAGATCCGACATGCCGAGGAAATGCTGTCCCGCAAGGATGACATCATGTCCTCCGCCGTGTCCGAGGCCCACCAGGCCCGCCAGCAGTTGGAACAGGATTTCCGCACCCGCCTCAGCGAGCATGAGCTGGGCCGCAAGGCGGAGGAAATGCTGCGTGAAGCCGAAGCAACCTCCCGACGGATGATCGACGCGGCGGAGCGCGAGGCGGAAAGCCGCCGGAACCAGGCCGATGCCTATGCGCTGCGCACTCTGCGGGACCTGGAGCGCGAACTGACCACGGCCACCGGGTCAGTTCGCAAGGGCATAGACGTGCTTGCGGGTTCGACCTTGGCCGCCAGCGTGAGTCCCGGCATCCCCTCACCCCATGATTTCGCGCCCAATCCGAACGATGAGAGGGAGACTGCCGACTACGGGACCTTCCGCTAGGTTGTCAGTCCGAATTGAATACTAGCCGAGGCGGGCAAACACCCGCCTCTTCGCCGTCCGATACGGCCGGCGCTACTCACGCCAGACTGTTGGAAAGCATGATTTCCGCTTGACATCGGCGACTCTCGCGGGTGTACAATCCGGCGTGCCTGCTGGTTGGAAATATGCTCGAGCGTGATCCGACCACACCATCCCGGAAGCGTTGATTGGAGTGACGGAGCGAGATGCGTGAACTGGTAATCGACAGCATCCGGATCAGCCAGATGAACTATCAGCGGGTGGTGGTCCTCAAGGAGTTGGCCACCGAGCTCTTCCTGTTGATTTGGATTGGCCCCACCGAGGCCGAAGCGATCGCCGTTAAAATGCAGGGCATGTCGGTCCCGCGGCCGCTTACGCACGACCTTTTCGTTGACCTGGTGAAGTCGATGGGCGGGACGTTCGAACACATCCTGGTAAACGATCTTCAGAACGAAACGTTTTACGCCAAGATCGTGGTCAGGATCGGCGACCGTACCCACGAAATAGACTCCCGCCCCAGCGACGCCATGGCGGTTGCCGTGCGGGCTGAAGTGCCGATTTACGTGGATGACCAGGTGATGGACAAGGCCGCGATCTCGATGGACCAGGAAACCGGCCAACCCGCGGTGGCCCCGGAAGCGGGAGGAGAATCCGCCCCTGCTGAGGTTACCGAAGAAGAGCTTCAAGGATTGTCGGCCTTCACTGATCTGATCAACGAACTGGACATGGAAGACTTTGAGCGTAAGTAGGCGCCAAATGCATACCAGCGGCGCGACGACGAATACTGCCCCGCCCCTGCAGGTGGGGCGTTTTCGTAAACCGGGTTACGATTTCTGCAAAAATCTCCGATTGACAGTTCGGAGTGCGGATGCTACGATGCCTGCCGTTTGGAAACGGAAATGCCGCCGTGGGTAACTACTACACTGCGGCTGACCGGCTTGGGTTGGTTCGTTGCTGTATGTATCGTATTGGGCATCCTTGGAGGGCTCTGGCTGGGAAATGTAACCGGTCAGGTGGCGCTCTTAGTGTTGGTTGGGACGGTTCTTGGCAGCGTGGTGGCCTTCTATGGGGTCTACCGGATGATCCTCCCTGCAGTCTACGGAAGCAATAATCCCAACCGCACCGCCAGCCGTTCCCAAGAACCGTGTTCTGACCGCGGAGGCAACGAACCGTCGTGACCACCAAACGAGTACTCCTGCTGCTCGGCATCGTGTCGGCAGTCCTTCTGATCGTGGGTTTCATCGTCGGCGCGGTCGGCTCCAGGATGTTCGGGCTTGAGAAGCCGTTCGTTTCCCAGCCCGGGATCCACCTGCGGCCCGATCCCGTGTTCCCCGCAGCCGTTCGCGAGAAAGAGGTCGGATACCGGGTCGACGATACCAAGGAGAAAGGTAAGGGCCTGGGCCTGACGCAGTTCGCGGTGACCAACACCATGCTATCGGCTTGGCTGACTAGTATCATCATGCTGGTGTTTTTCATCGGCGGCGCGCGCAACCCGAAAGTCGTCCCCACCCGGTTGCAAGCCCTGGTGGAGATGCTGTTCGAGCTGGTGCTGAACTTCGCGTCCAGCATTTTAGGCCCGGAGATGGCGCGACGGGCGTTCCCGGTGGTCGCCACGATATTTTTCTTCGTCCTTTTCAACGCGTGGCTGGCGATCTTCCTCGTCCCGGTCTACCAGGCCCTCGGCTACGGCGCGAACGTCGGGGGCGAATTCAAGCTGGCGACCCATCTGATACGCCCGGCGGGGACCGATCTGAACTTCCCGCTGGCCATCGCTTTGGTGTCATTCGTGTTCGTTGAATATTGGGGCTTCCGCGCTCACGGGTTCGGCTACCTCAAGAAGTTCTTCGCCTTTGGCGACTTGCTCCGCGGCCGTCCGTCGGGGCTGATCAACGTCTTCGTGGGCATCCTGGAACTGGTGTCGGAGCTGGTGCGCATCGTCTCGTTCACCTTCCGTCTGTTCGGGAACATGACCGCGGGCGAGATCCTGGTGGTTATGATCACCTTCCTGGTTCCTTTCATCGCTACCCAGTTTGTCTTCGGATTGGAGCTGTTGGTGGGTCTGATCCAGTCGGTAATTTTCGCAGGGCTCACCCTGGTGTTCCTGTCGGTGGCCGTAAGTCACGAGGAGCACTGATGGCTGGGCGCTTGTCCCCATCAAGGCACTGATGTCCCGTGGTTTGACGTCCCGGGGCTAGGCAAAATCACGCGACCAATTTCGGTTCGGAGGATTAACAACAATGGCACTTGACCTTTCGATGTTCACCACTTTGCTGGCGGTGGGTTCCCAGGCGCTGACTGCGGAAGGCGCAAAGTTCCTGGCAGCCGGCCTCGCCATCGCTCTTGGCGTTGTCGGGCCTGGTGTCGGTATCGGAATCCTCGGCGCGGGCGCGATGAACGCCATCGGCCGCAACCCGGACGCCGCCGGTTCCATTACCACCAACATGATCCTCGCCATCGCGTTCGCTGAGGCCCTGGGCATTTACTCGCTCATCGTCGCAGTGATCCTGCTCTTCGTGGTGTAACAACATGGTTGAACTGGGACTGAACGTTCCGTCGCTGATCAGCTACCTGATCAACTACGTCGTCCTGCTGGTCCTGCTGGGAGTGCTGGCCTACCGACCGCTGCTCAACGCTCTGGACAGTCGAGTTGAGAGCATCCGGGAAAGCCTGGCCGCAGCCGACCGGGCTCGAGAAGAAGCAGCCACGTCACGCTCCGCCATCGAGGAGGAGCTTAACGACGCACGGCGCGAAGGCCAGCGTCTTCTGGACCAGGCACGTGAGGCTGCCGAACGTTTCCGGGAAGAGGAAATGGGACGCGCTCGTCAGGCGGCAGAGGAATTTTCCGAGCGCGCTCGGGCCGACATCGCCCGGGAGCGGGATGCTGCCATCAACGAGGTCAGGGCGGCATTTGGAGATCTGGCGATTTCCGCCGCCGAACGAATCATCCGTCGCAGTGTGGACCGCCAGGCGCATCAGGAGTTGATCGATCAAGTCCTGGCTGAGGGCGAACAAGCGCTGCGCCGCAACTGACCTGCAAACCGTTCCAGACGTGAAACGAATGTGGCTGCCCGCAAAGCGGCCACGTCAGCATAACAACCAGGGAGACGAGAACCCGTGGCAAACCGCCTGTCCGGTCAGCGCTACGCCCAGGCCATCTTTGAGCTGGCCGAGCAGCACGAGCAACTGGAACCGTGGGACCAGGAACTCCGTCTGGCCGCCGACGTTCTCGGCGACGAGGAGTTCGGGTTGTTCCTCCGTCACGCTGAAGTGCCGCTGGAGCGCAAGATTGCTGCCATCGACGAAGTGCTGTCCGAGGCCCACCCCATGGTTCGGAACCTGGTGGCGCTTTTGGTCAGCCGGGGCGGTGTGGACGCCATGCGGGATGTCCAGGAAGCTTATACCCACCTGCTGGATGAGCGTTTGGGGCGTCAACGGGTGGAAGTCACCGCTGCCGTGGAGCTGGAGCAGGCTGAACTGGACCGTATCACGGATCTGGTTGGACGCATGGTGGGCAAGGAGGTGGTAGTCACCGCCAGTGTGGATGAGTCGATCCTGGGCGGGCTGGTCATTCAGATTGGCGATCAATTGCTGGACGGCAGCGCAAGTTCCGCCCTGGAACGACTTCGCCAGACGGTCCGCGCGCAAGCGGCCTAACCAACGCAACATTGAGGAGACTGGCCGATGGCAGTCAGGGGACAAGAGATAGTTTCTCTCATCAGGCGTCAGATCGAGGAGTTTGGCGGAGACCTCTCCCTCGTCGACGTTGGCACTGTTCTGCAAGTGGGTGACGGCATCGCCAGCATCCAGGGCTTGCAGAGCGTCCGCTCCAACGAATTGCTGGACTTCGGCAACGACGTGCTGGGCCTCGCGCTGAACCTGGAATCGGACATCGTGGGCGCCGCCATCCTGGGCGATCCCAACGCAGTGAAAGAGGGTGATCGAGTCCGGGCCACAGGACAGATCATCGAGGTGCCGGTCGGCGACGCACTGATCGGTCGGGTGGTGGATCCGCTGGGTCGACCGCTGGACGGCAAAGGCCCGGTGGCTACGGACCGAACCATGCCCGTCGAGCGAACCGCTCCCAACGTGGTGGTCAGGAAGTCGGTGGATACCCCGGTGCAGACTGGCATTAAGGCCATTGACGCCATGATTCCCATCGGCCGGGGCCAGCGCGAACTGATCATCGGCGACCGTTCCACCGGCAAGTCCGCCATCGCCATCGATACCATCATCAACCAGCGAGACACCGACCTGATCTGCATCTACGTGGCCATCGGCCAGAAGCAGGGCAAAGTCTCGCAGGTGGTCGGCATCCTGGAAGAGTATGGCGCGATGGACCACACCATCGTGGTCAACGCTGGTTCCGCCGACTCCGCGCCGTTGCAGTTCATCGCCCCCTACGCCGGCTGCGCCATGGGCGAGGCATTCATGGAGGAGGGCAAGGACGTGCTGATCGTCTACGACGATCTCACCAAGCACGCCTGGGCCTACCGCCAAATGTCGCTGTTGCTGCGTCGGCCCGCCGGACGTGAAGCCTATCCCGGCGACGTTTTTTACCTGCATAGCCGCCTGCTGGAACGCGCTGCGCGCCTTGACGACGAACTTGGCGGCGGCTCGCTGACCGCTCTCCCCATCATCGAGACCCAGGCCGGTGACGTTTCGGCCTACATCCCGACCAACGTGATCTCCATCACCGACGGTCAGATCTACCTCGAACCGGAACTATTCAACGTCGGCATCCGTCCCGCCGTGAATGTCGGACTGTCCGTGTCTCGTGTGGGCGGCGCCGCCCAGACCCGGGCCGTGCGTCAGGTTGCCGGTCGCCTGCGCCTGGACCTGGCCCAGTACCGAGAGCTAGCGACCTTCGCCCAATTCGGCACCGCCGACCTGGACGCGGCCACCCGCGCCCAGTTGGCTCGCGGTCAATTGGCGACCGAGGCGCTCAAGCAGGGCCAGTATCAGCCGCTGAACCTGGGTGACGAGGTAATTGTGCTGTTCGCGGTGAACTCCGGCCTGATGGAAGACGTGCCGCTGGAACGGGTTGGAGCCTTCGAGGAGCAGATGCTCAGGCATGTGAACGCCACGCACCCGGAATTCAGCCAGGCGATCCGTGACACCGGCAACCTGCCGGACGAGCTGAGCGATCAGCTCACTGCCGCCATCAACGACTTTAAGCCCACCTTCCAATAGGAGCCGCTGCACCTAGTTTATCCATTGCAGCAGCAGCCGGGGTCAGTACATGCCTAGCGTTAGAGACATCCGCCGACGCATTCGGAGCGTCGAGAACACCGGCAAAGTTACCAACGCGATGTCTCTCATCGCGGCGTCGAAGATGCGCCGGGCCCAGTTGGCTGTAACCGACGGTCGCCCGTATGCCGAGAAAATTCACGAGGTGATCGCCACTCTGGCCGCGCAACCCACGGACGATGACACGGTCCACCCGCTGTTGGCGACTCGACCGGTTAACAACGTGGGTATGGTGGTGATAACCCCTGACCGCGGATTGGCCGGCGGCATGCACGCCAACATCAACCGCCAGGTCGCCCGCTTCATCCTGGGAAGCGACGCAACGGTTCGGAGCATAGTCGTGGGCCGGAAGGGTCGCGACTTCCTGGTGCGCTACACCGATACCGTTCAGGCCGTTTTCACCGACCTGAGCGACCGGGTATCCCTGGCGGACACGACCGCGATTTCCCGGCTGGTTATCGATGGGTACACTGAAGGGGAGTTCGACGAGGTTCACTTGGCCTACATGCGCTTCGTGTCCACGGTCCAGCAGGAGCCGGTGATTGAACGAATACTCCCCGTCGAGCCGGCGGCGCTGGAATCGGCCCAACGGGTCGGCTATATCTACGAGCCGGACCCGGCCACTGTCCTGAGCGCACTGCTCCCGCAGTTCGTCGAGATGCAGGTGTACCACGCGATCCTGGAAAGCATCGCCAGCGAACAGTCCGCCCGCATGGTCGCCATGCGCAACGCCACCGACAACGCCAATCAATTGGCTTCCGACCTGACGCTGGTTATGAACAAACTCCGCCAGGACAGCATCACCAACGAGTTGCTGGACCTCGTCGGTGGCCAGGTTGCTCTGGAGGGATAGTCCGTGGTGCCCATGCGGAGATCCGTTCGTCTTCAGTTAGCTCATCCGGAGGATAGACAAGATGCCCGGTAAAATTGCCCAAGTAATCGGTACGGTGGTGGACGTTGAATTCCCCGCCGATCAGCTCCCGAACCTGTTCGACGCTCTCGAGGTCGACAACTCTGGCGAGCGCCTGGTGCTGGAAGTTCAGCAGCACATCGGCAACCACTGGGCTCGCTGTTTGGCCCTGGGTTCCACGGATGGGTTGGCCCGCGGCAGCGAGGTGACCGACACTGGTAGCAAGGTGTCGGTTCCGGTCGGACCCGAAACCCTTGGACGACTTTTCGACGTCACGGGGACCCCGCTGGACAACCTGGGCGCAGTGGAAGCGGGACAGTTCTGGCCCATCCACCGCGATCCCCCCGCCTTTGACGACCAGAACCCCACGGTTGAGATTCTCGAAACCGGAATCAAGGTTTTCGATCTGATCACGCCGTTCCCCAAGGGCGGCAAAGTCGGCGCCTACGGCGGGGCCGGTGTGGGCAAGACCGTCATCATCCAGGAACTCATCCGCAACATCGGCGCCGTTCACAGTGGAGTGTCCGTATTCGCCGGCGTAGGCGAGCGCTCCCGTGAGGGCAACGACCTGTGGCATGAGATGGAAGACTCCGGGGTGCTCGGGAGCACTGTGCTGGTGTTCGGCCAGATGAACGAGACCCCGGGGGTCCGCGCCCGCATCGGGCTCACCGGGCTCACCATGGCGGAGTACTTCCGGGAAGAGCAGAATCAGGACGTGCTGCTCTTCATCGACAACATTTACCGGTACATCCTGGCGGGTATGGAAGTGTCCGCGCTGCTGGGCCGGATGCCTTCCGCGGTCGGCTACCAGCCGACCCTGAGCACGGAGATGGGAGCGCTCCAGGAGCGCATTACCTCCACCAAGAGCGGCAGCATCACCTCCTTCCAGGCTATTTACGTACCGGCCGACGACTACACCGATCCCGGCATCGTGACCACCTTCGGTCACCTGGACGCTGTGGTTTCCCTTGAGCGCGCGCTGGCGGCGCAGGCCTTGTATCCGGCTGTGGACCCGTTGGCATCCTTCGCTCGAATTCTGGAGCCCCGAGTCGTCGGTGATGAGCATTATCGCGTGGCGCGCGGTGTGCAGCAGGTGCTCCAGCGTTACCGTGACTTACAGGACATCATCGCCATTCTGGGCATCGAAGAGTTGTCCGACGACGATCGGCAAACAGTGTTCCGCGCCCGCAAGATCCAGCGGTTCCTGACTCAGCCGTTCTTCGTCGCCGAGACCTTCACCAACCAGCCGGGCAAGTACGTGGCCCTGCGCGACACCGTGCGCGGCTTCGCCGAAATTCTCGACGGCCAGCACGACGACCTCCCCGAGCAGGCCTTCTACATGGTCGGGACCATCGAAGAGGCGGTGGAAAAGGCCGCTGAAATGCAGGCCACAACCTGATTTTTCCAGGCCACGGATTTATAGGAGCCCGCCCCGATGCCGATGCAGTTGCAAATCATCACCGCTGAACGCGAAGTGTTCTCCGGGGAGGTGGACGCGCTGGTCGCACCGGGCGTTGCCGGTCAGTTGGGCATCCTGCCCAACCATGCCCCGTTGATGACCGTGTTGCAGTCGGGCGAGCTGCTGGTTCGCGCGGGTGGCGACGAGAGTTATCTGGCGTTGTCCGGCGGGTACCTGGAAGTGCTGGGCAACCAGGTCATCGTGCTCGCCGACGCCGCCGAAGACGTGGACGAGATCGACGAGGCGCGGGCACAAGAAGCGCTGGCGCGAGCCCAGGAACGTATCGCCAGCCGCGAATCGGACATCGAACTGGAGCAGGCCGTGGCTTCCCTGCGGCGGGCCCAAGTACGCGTAACCGTCGCGCGCCGGCGTCGGTCCACGCCGCACCGCTCACTGGCGCGGCAAACCCAGCAGTAGGGTCAGGGTGTGGGCGAAGAGCCGTTGATAGACGGCCCGCTCTCGGTGAGGTAGTACGTCATCGACTGCAAAGCCAGCACCGGGTCGATGTTGCGGACCCGGACTCCGTCCGGCACTTGAGTGTTGATGGGCGCATAGTTCAGAATCGCCCGCACGCCGCATCCCACCAACTGGTCGATTACAGTTTGCGTGTGAGCGCTGGGAACGGCCACGATGGCAATGCTGATCTCCCGTTCGGCGACCGTTTCCGCCATCTCGGTCATGGGTTGGACCGACACTCCGCCAACCTCACGGCCCACGTTGCCGAGATTGTTGTCGAATGCTGCCACCAAGTGGAATCCGTCGGGGTTGAAACCGGGGTAGTTCAGGATCGCGTTCCCCAGGCGGCCCACGCCGACTACGGCCACATTCCATTCGGAGTTCAGACCCAGGATCTGCTTGAGCTCTCGCAACAAGTCGCGGACCACGTATCCTCGCCCCTGCTTGCCGAATCTGCCAAAGTACGACAGGTCCTTCCGGATCTGGGCCGGCGTCACTTGCAGTTGCTCGCCCAACTGCTGCGAGTTGGTCACCGATGCACCGCTTTCCAGAAGTTGCGATAGGATGCGGACGTACTGAGGCAACCTGGAAATGACCACCTCGGGCACTTCACCAGGGGGTGTGGTCGTCATGGGGCTGGTACCTGGTCCGCTGAAACGGGATGACATGCGCTCGTATCGCGACCTTTCTTGAATCCGTCAAATATTCTCATTAAAGTTACGTATGGCGGAAGCATTCGATAAATTGTTCCTATGCCATTCGGCGTTCAGTCATAATCTATCCCGACGCTTATCCATCGTCAATACCGGCACGATTCAATCCATGCACGTAGCAGTAGCGCACATCAGTCTCCGGGTGCCTGAAAGTCGCAGCCTGAAGACCCGCCGCCAGGCCGCTCGAAGCTTGATCCAGCGAATACGCGGGCGGTTCAACGTCTCGGTAGCCCAGGATGCCGGAGCCGACGGCAACGCCTGGCAGAGCGTGACCCTCGCCGTTTCCTGCGTCGGCGCAGGCGCGGATCAAACCAGATCGCTGATCGACGACGTGGTGGATTTCGTGATTGAGGTTCGCCCCGATCTGGAAGTGCTCGATTACCACATCGAGGTGATGAGCGGGTTTTAGAGACAAAAAAGCGCCCGGGTTTTCACTCGCGAGCGAAGACCCGGGCGGCGTCTGGCGATCGGCGTTACATCCGGTCGTTTATGGCGGCCATCAAGTCCTGCAAATCGGGGAACAGGTGGGCATCCGGGGTGTGCTTGTGTTCGCCGACCAACTCGCCGTCGATCAGGATGTCGAACTTGCCGTGTTCTCCGGGGGTCAACTTGAAGGTCGAAATGTTGTCACCGGTGCGGGTCAAAGCTTCGCTGGCCATCCAGGCCGCGCGTCCGGCGTGCCCTCAATCCCAGCAATAAACGATTTCGATTTCCATCCGCTTGACATCGGGCCTCTGTGCCATGGTTTCCCTCCCACAGGTTGGCTTCCAGGGTGAGCCATTTGGCCGGATGATAGGTCAATCGCGTCGGCGGCGCAATGCCGGGTCGAAGGTTCGGGCGAACCGTCACTCTCGGCTGATCATGGCGGGAGGTTTGCCGGCAAGCGCGACATCATCCATCCAACCGCACAGACCTTCCCAAAACTCCGGGTAATCGCCCACGTTCATGTGGCCGGCCGTATCGACCGTGACCAACTGTTTCGGTTCCCTCGCCGCCTCGAACAGCTTGCGCCCCTGCGATAGCGGCACAATCTCGTCGTCAACACCGTGCAGTATCAGCAACGGACAGTTGATGCGGTCAACCAGAGTCACCGAGTTGTAGCGACTGCCGACCAGCCGCCCCGACCAGGTCAGGGCGGGATAGAACAGCTTGCCCATATCGCGCAGGGAGGCGAAGGGCGCGACCAAAGCCATGGCCAGCGGAGACCAGGATTCGGCGGCCAGTCTTATTGACACGGCCGCGCCCATGGATATTCCCATGAACAGAGTGTGGGTCTGGTCCGCTCCGTAGGTGCGTTGCAGGTGGGTCAGCGCGGCGCGAGCGTCGGCGGCCGTGTTGCGCACCGTCGCCTTGCCCCGGCTGTTGCCGAACCCGCCGTAATCAAACCCGAAGATGTTCGCGCCGGTGTGTTTTCGGACCGCCGCGAACTCGCCGACGCGAAGGCTCAGATTGCCGCCCGCGCCGCCGAACCACATCCAGGTCAGGTCCGGTCGACGGTCGCCGGCGATATACCAGCACTGCAACCGGTGGCCGCGCTCTGACTCACACCAGGTTACTTCGAACTCCATGCCGAGGTCGGTCGGGAGAGCATCACATACCGGTTGGGGCTGGAAGAGCAATCGACGCTCCAAGATCTCCAAAAACATGATGCGACATCACTGATTGGCTCGATTAATCGTCGGACAGGCTGTCGGCGAGTATTTCCAGCACGTCGCGGGCGTCCTTGTTTTCGGAGTGGCCTTTGGACTGGATGCCCTCGGTCATCATCTGCAGACAGAATGGACAGGATACGCCCACCGTGTCGGCCTGGGTTTCCAGAAAGTGATCGGTGCGCGCGTGGTTGATCCGCTCACCCTGGCTCTCCTCAATCCACATGTGCCCGCCGCCAGCGCCACAGCAGAACCCGCGCTCCCGGCACCGGGGAGCCATCTCCACCAGCTTCAGGCCAGGGATGGCCCGGGCCACGTTGCGCGGTTCGTCATAAACTCCGTTGTGGCGGCCCAGGTAGCAGGAGTCGTGGTAGGCCACCGACACGTCCATCATCTTCACCGGCTTGATCCTGCCTTCCCGGATCAGGCCGTCCACGAACTGGCTGTAGTGCAGCACTTCGTACTCCCCGCCGAATTGCGGGTATTCGTTCTTCATGGTGTTGAAGCAATGCGGGCAGATGGTGACGACGGTCTTCACGTTGTAACCGTTCATCACCTCCACATTCTGCTGGGCCAGGATCTGGAACAGGTACTCGTTCCCCATGCGCCGTGCCGGGTCGCCGGTGCAGCTCTCTTCGTCACCCAGGATGGCGAAATCCACGCCCGCCGACTTCAGCACCTTGGCCATGGAACGGGCGATGCCCTGGCTGCGCTGTTCCAGCGCGCCGGTGCAGCCCACCCAGAACAGAACCTCAGCGTCGGGTTTTTCGGCCATGGTCGGGACGTCGAGACCTTCGGCCCAGTCGGTGCGGGCGAAGGTGGTTCCCCGCCACGGGTGTCCGCGCTGCTCCATGCTCAGCAGGGCGTTCATGCCGGTCTCGGGTATTCGCGACTCTTCGAGAACCAGGCTGCGGCGCATGTCGATGATGGTAGGCACGTGCTCGACCACCACGGGACATTCTTCCATGCAGGCTCCGCAGGATACGCAGTCCCACACCGCCTGCTCGGGGATCGCGCCGTCGATCAGTGGCATTGGCTCCACGTGCTCGGCGTCGCGCGCTCCCTGGTGCCCGATGGCAATCATGTGCTCCTTGAGGTTCTCCACGATGTGCATGGGAGAGAGAACCTTGCCGGTGGTGTGCGCCGGGCAGGCGTCGGTACATCGGCCACACACCGCGCAGGCGTAGCCGTCCAGCAGTTCTTTCCAAGTGAAGTCCTGTACCCGGGACGCGCCGAACCGCTCGACGGTTTCCAGGTCCATGCTCGCCAGGGCGCCCCGCGGTTCCAGGTTGCGAAAGAAGGCGTTCAGCGGCGCGGCGACCATGTGGATGTGCTTCGAGAAGGGGATGTACAGCCCAAACCCAAGCACGATCAGCAGGTGCACCCACCAGAAGACTGCCTGCAAAATGCCGGCGATGGCCTCGGACATGCCCATCGCGCTGAGCCAATTTCCGATGGCGCCGCCGATGAACACGCCGGCCTCGGGGCCCGTGCCGCCGGCGGCCACGTAGAAGGAATGGACCAGCAGGGTCGCAATCATCAGTCCGGCCGTCAGTCCTACAATGACAATGGACTCGCCCTTGCGGGTCAGGTCAAAGCTCAATCGGTGCGGCTGGGCGATCCAGCGGCGGAAGAGGGCCCAAGTGAGCGCGACCAGGATGACCGCCGCGAAGATATCCAGGTAGATGCTGTAGACCAGAACGCCGGTCCTGGTGAGGATGGTCTCGCCCAGCGGATGCCAGATGGACCCGCCGAAGATGAAAATCAGGTACGACAGGCTGAAGGAGAGGAATCCCCAGAAGATGGCCGCGTGTCCCAATCCGGCCAGGTCGATGCTCCGCGAACGAGGGTCGAGGCTTCCCACCCGCTGCAACACTTTGCGCTGCCCTAGTACGATAGCGGCGGCCCCCAACAGCCTGGTCATCGGCCGGTCGAATCGGGCCACGGGGAGGCCCTGCAGTACCAGACGGAATACGCGGTGGTACACGACGTAGTTGGCCACGCCGAACGCCAGCGCGGTCAGAACGTATACGCCAACCCATACTGGAATAACGCCGAAAAGCGAATCGGGGGGAACCATCGCAGTCCTGTCCTGGAGCGTCGCGCGACGTGTCGGAACGCTCGTACCTAAAATCGGCGGGTAGTTTATCACACGGGGATGCCCGACCCGGCCCGTCGACGCACATGGGACACAGGACGCTCGAACATCCTACGCAAGGTCGATGCCGGCGCCATCTCTCGCACGATATTCCGCAACGCATGACACGTTGACGAGTGGTTCCGATGCAGTGGCCATGGCTGCCGTGTCGGATTATGGCAATCGGCGTTATAATAGGCAAAGCAATATCAGCAGCGAGTTATCGTTTCGGCACGACGCGGCAGCGAATGCGCTACCTGCAATGAGGTTGGCAGATGGCAAGCCGGGGACGAACGGGTCGAAAAAAGGGTGCGGTCAGGAACCGGACGAATGGCCGACAACCCAACACCAACAGCTCGGGCGGAAGGCCCGGTAGATCTGGCGCTTCTGGGGTAGCGGAGGAAGATCAACGCAACGGTAAAGCCCCGGTTCCGGGTCGGCTGACCGCCCCGGTTCTGGTCCTGAACCTCAATTACGTTCCGGTCAACGTCTGTACCGTGCGCCGCGCCATCGTGCTGGTCGCCAAAGGCAAGGCCGAACTCCTGGAGCAGCGAGCCGAGCCCTCTCCGATCCGCACCTATAATGCCGCTCTGGATTCCCCTTCGATCATCCGCCTCGTTTACCTGGTCAAGCGGCCTTTTGCCCCGCGCCGCCTGTCCAAGAAGGAAGTGTTCCTCCGGGACCACTACACCTGCCAATACTGCGGAAAGCGCTCCCAGCAACTTACCCTCGACCACGTGGTTCCGCGCCGGCAACACGGACCGCACACGTGGGACAACGTCGTGGCGGCCTGCGGGCGGTGCAACCTGGACAAGGCGGGGCGGACGCCGGAGGAGGCGAACATGAAGCTGCGCCGGCTGCCGACCGCTCCGCAGCCCAACCCCTACCGCATCCTGGAAAACCGGACCATCCTGGAAGAGTGGAAACAGTACATCCCCTGGCAATCCGCCAGCAGGTCGCGGAACGGCAGCGAAAGCGAACCGGCGTTGATGGCGGTAGCAGACTGACCCTCCATGGCCAGCATCGACCTCCACGGCAGGACCTGGTCCGAATCCCTTGTCGAGTTGATCGACGCCTATAACCGCACCCTGTCGTCAGGCTCGTCGTCGGAAACGCTGGACATAGTGCATGGGTACGGCTCGTCGGGCGCCGGCGGGACCATGCGGGTCCGGGTGCGCTCCTTCCTTGCGACTCACGCTCACCGGCTTGAATACGTGACTGGCGAAGACGCGGACGCTAATCCGGGCCACACGGTGGTGATGCCCATCGAGCCATTGCCAGAGGTTGGCGACTTGCTCGCCGAAGAGGTCCTGGAATACTGCGAGACCCCGCGAACTCAGAGCAAGATTACCGGGAAATTCCGTCGCCATGGCGATCCGAGGGTCATGCAGGCCATCCGCACCCTGGAAAAACAAGGGCGGCTCCGTGCGGTGACCAAGGGGCGGAACAAAGCTTACGAAGCGATTTAGCCGCCCGTCGCACGCTTTAAGTTGCCGCCGGCACCGCCAGCATCATGTACTCCAAGGCCAGCCTGGGGTTGACGTTGGCATCCAGCGCGCTCAGCGTCTCTCGGACGCTCTCCAGAAAGATGACGACGTCGGCCGTGGTCGTTGCGTCGGCCTGCGCGGTCAGTTCATCGCGCCGGTCATCGTTGTGGACATGCTCGACCAACCCCTCCTTGATGAGCATGACGTCCCGCCACCAGCGTTCCCAGAGGTACAGCTCCTGTCGAACTGACTCGCGGTCGCCGGAAAAGCTGCCGGCCAGAGTGTTCGCGTAATTGAACCGCGCGTCCAATGGTGATGACCCCATCGCCGCGATTTGCTCCAACCGTTCCCGGTGGGCGTCCAGCAGCGGGGGATCGTCAAGGGCGTTGATAGCCCACCCCGGGCAGCCCCGGGCCAGTCGCGCCAAGCGGAGGGCCGCACCCGCTTCGACACCTTTCCTGGACACCAAGAACTCGTATAACGCGTTGCCAGGCATCGGGCGCAAGGCAAGCGTACGGCACCGGGACCGGATGGTGGGAAGCATGGCGTCTTCGTTGGTGGTAAGCAGTAGTACCAGAACCTGAGCCGGCGGTTCTTCCAGAGTCTTCAACAGCGCGTTGGCCGGCTCGCTCTGACCCGCCGAGAGAGTCTCGGCACCGTCGAAGATCACCACTTTCCACGAACCCTCCACCGGCGTTATGGCGAGGAAGCTCTCCGCTTCGCGCACCTGGTCGATGCTGATCCGGGTTGATACCCTCGGATCGCCGCCCACCGCTACGATCTTCAGATCGGCAAACACCCCGCGGCGTACCCGGATGCATGAGTCGCAGTACCCGCACGGTCCTGCGTCCTCGCCTTGATCCGCAAACATGGACCCGGCTTGTTGCCCGTTGAGAACCGCACAGTTAACCGCCGCGGCCAGATCCAGGGCCAGGGTCATTTTGCCTACGTGCGGGGGACCTGAAAGAAGGTAAGCGTGAGCCAAACGACCTGCGCCCAGTCCCACCTCAAGCTGTTTCAGCAGATGGTCCTGCCCGATGGTCGACCACACGCCGCTGGTCCTGTCGACGGTCCTGGGACGCAGTACCGGCTGGCCGGTTTACAGATCACACAGCATCATGTCCGCGTAGGACTCGCGCCGGCGGATCAGCCGGCTTTCTCCATCCTTCACCAGCACGATGGGAGGGCGCGGATTGAGATTGTAGTTGCTGGCCATGGAAGGGCAATAGGCGCCGGCCGCGGGTATAGCGATCACGTCGCCGGCCGCAGGAGTGGGCAGCAGGATGTCCGACGCCAGAACGTCCCCCGATTCGCAATACTTGCCGGCGATGGTTACGGTGGCGTCGGGATCGGCGCCAGGACGGTTGGCGGAGAGCACCTCGTAGGACGCCTGGTACAGCGCCGGGCGGATGTTGTCGCCCATGCCGCCGTCCACGCTGACGTAGGTGCGGACACCAGGTATCTCCTTGATGGCGCCAATTCGATACAGCGCCACGCCCGCCGGCCCGATGATGGAACGGCCCGGCTCAATCACCAGGGCCGGGTGCTCCATGCCCAATTCTTCGCAAGTTGCGGTCAGCGTGCCCACGATGGCTTCCGCGTAGTCGTCGGCGGCCGGCGGTTGGTCGTGCCGGGTGTAGGCGATGGCGAACCCCCCTCCAGGGCTGAACTCCTGGAGGTTGAGGCCCTGTTCGCGCAGTCCGGCCGCAAAGCGCAGTACCAGGTCGGTGGCCGCCTGGTAGGGCTCCAGCTCGAAAATCGGTGATCCCAGGTGGAAGTGCAACCCCTGGAGATTGAGATGGGGTGCGGCAATGGCCTGCTGGATCGCCTTCTCAGCGTCGCCGGTCTGGATCGAGAAACCAAACTTGGAATCGATGATGCCGGTGGTGGTGTAAG
The DNA here is from genome assembly GCA_965207585.1 of Dehalococcoidia bacterium. Classification (GTDB taxonomy): domain Bacteria; phylum Chloroflexota; class Dehalococcoidia; order Lucifugimonadales; family UBA3495; genus Bin87. The sequence continues at coordinate 3,017,784 of CBDBMT010000003.1, forward strand.
CGTGGGTGTGCGGGTCGATGCCGGGTGAAACGCGCACGAGAATGTCCTGGGGTTTCCCGGCCTCAGCGCAGATGCGTTCCAGCAGGTCCAGCTCGTGGAAGCTGTCCACCACGACGCGGCCGATGCCGGCGGCCACCGCCTCTTCCAGCTCGGCCGGCGTCTTGTTGTTGCCGTGGAAATACACCCTGTCCAACGGAACATCCCCGGCCATGGCGACGGCCAGCTCACCGCCCGACACCACGTCCAGCCCTAGGCCCTCTTCCGCAAAAATACGCGCCAATGCGGGGTTGATATACGCCTTGGAGGCATACACCGCCTGGGCGTTGGGGTAACGCGATGCGAACGCGCTGGCAAACTGCCGACACCTTGAGCGCAGGGTAAATTCATCCAGGACGTACAGCGGCGTGCCGTACTGCTCGACCAGATCGACGGCGTCGCACCCGCCGATGGTCAGGTGTCCGGCGGAATTGGTGTCGGTGGTGTCGGGAAAAACGTGGGTGAGGTGTTGCGGCAGCATGGGACGCTCCGGTTAGCCTATGGCATGATGGGAGCGTAATTTAGCACAGCCTATCGTTTCCGTCATTCGAAGGGCGGCCGGCATTCATAGTAACCCGGCGTCATGCCCGCAGGCGCTCTACCCGGGCGAATCCACTGGTTGGAGCGACAACCATCCCTGCCAAACGTCAACCCAGCGTAATGACTCCCCGGCCGATCAAATCTTCGATGGTTCGCCGTGCCAAATCGGCGGTCACGCCCAGTTCATTGGCGAGGGCGCTCACCGATATGTTGCCGTTAGCCTGAACCACCCAATCCATGACCTGCTGCTCGAGCTCGCTGAGTTGAGCCGAGGCCGGAACCGGGGTCTGGGTGGGCGGTGGCGGTGCGGGACTCGGTTGCCGGGGCGCGCCGGAAGGGCTCGAAGCGACCGTGTTCTGCGTCGGGTCGCCCTGGCGGCGCACGTTTGCGAACCCTCCATTCCCTTGAAACTTCTGGTAGGCCACTACGCCACCGGCCGCCAGGCCCGCCACTACCGGGAGCAGCAGAAAGAAAATGCCGAACCGCATTGCCAGGAAGCCGCCCACCAGGAAGCCAAGCGCCAATCCGCTCAAAACGACGATCAGCAAACCTCTCGGGTTGTAGCCGCCCGCCAGTTCAACCAGGTCGTCAACCAATTTTCGCAACTTGTCGTTGTTCATGTCTCACACCACCGGATCAGGGGTTCAACGTGACCCTCACCGGCCCGCTGGCCGGGGCTCCATAGAGAAGGGACTGGCGAGCGCAGGCGATGGCGTCCAGGAACTCCGTGGGCAGCGCCCCTTGCAATACGTCGTTCCCCAATTCCACTCGCTCTTCACCGCCGGCGTCCACAACCATCATGTCTTGGCGGCCGAAGAACCAGACCAGCAGGTAGATCAGCCCCGGCACTGCGAAAAACAGCGACAGGATGAGAAACGTCTTCAAGGAGAATCGTTTCCGAAAGCTCCCGTAGGTGGCGGTCACCACCATGTCCAATGGCATCCACAGGTCGTACTCCTGACCCGATTGGGCGTACCCGATGATCACCCGGTAGGTCGTGACGGTCAGGTGCGAGCGAGACCCGGCGCCGGGCATGCCGGTTCGCATCGCCGTTGACCAGACTTCCGTTTCTCCAGGACACAGAGCGAATGGCATAGGTTCCTCCTGAGTCGTCAGCTCTTGAGCAAGTCCGGTAACGGCAGGCGGCTGCGCTCCTTGCAGCTCCTGTCGTTGGCGGGTCCTCTCTTCCCTCCAAAGGAATAGGTGACTTTTGAAACCGTAACCAGATGCCGCATTACTGTCCATAGACAATAGTCTATTTGACTGATAATCTATATTTTATTACCCTATACTAATCGTTGCAGATTGAACGCTCATCGAAGCGCCTATGGCTGGCGGATTCGCCAGTAGGAGTTCCCGGGGCCCGTCTCGCGAAGGGGCGTCCTCGTCGCGCCGATTGCCGTGCACCTGCGAGCCCGGATCGGCGGCGCCAAGCCTGTTGTAAGGGTTCGGTTGCATCGCGGCCGGCACGTTAGAGGCAACACTGGCGCGCCTCTGTCATACCAACCGACCGAGCTATACGAACAAGGAGAGCCGCCATGACCAGCAATTTCATCACTCGCCTTCGTTGCCACAAGAGAAGCCACGGCGCGCGTAAAACCGCCCTCCGCCGATCCAGCCGGCATTGACTGACGTCTGCATCGCCCCATCGCAGCGCCGGTCTGGGCGCATTGGCCGGTTGGCTGGGTTTAGCGCCGATTTCCAGGCTGCGTTTCTTTGAATAGCTGCTCCTGACATCACCATGAGCAACACTTCCCCTTCCGTGCATAGACAATTGGCACGGACGGGGCGCACTCCGATGTCAGGGCATGATCATGAGAAGTTATCAAAGGGCATTTGGCCAGTACATACGGCAATTACGCAATCAGCGCAATTACAGACAGGAAAGGTTGGCGTTGGAATGCGGCATCCATGCCACCTATTTGTCCGGTATTGAACGCGGCATTCGCAACCCGTCGCTGAGGATCATTCGCGCGCTGGCCAGAGGACTGGGCGTTGCGGTGAGTGAGTTGTTCGATTGAGGCGTGCGGCCGCTCTCGGTTAATGGGAGCATAAATCGATCCTATCTGCCCCTCTGCTATACTCGCGGCGCGATATGCCCGCGCCATGCCGTGGAGGAGAGAGGAGAGCTCACGTGACCGCCGCTGAAACCGACGCCGTCGCCCACTACCGCAAGGAGAGCTGGCGTCTGCTGGGGCAGGTGGACGTTGAGTTGGAACGGGGCGACCTGGAATCCGCATCACAGGCGCTGTGGGACGCCGCCGCCCACGGCCTCAAAGCCGCCGCCGCGCGCCGGGGGTGGCCCCACGAAACCGTCCGCGAGCAACTGTACGTCGTCATCCCTCTGATTCAGGAAGAAGGCGGCCCCGTTGACCTCAACACCAACGCCATTATCGCCCACAGCTTTGACCGGCGCGACCGGGCCTGGATAATACCAATCGACGCGGCAGGCATTAAATACTGCCGGGACGTGCCAGTGCCGGAGCTGCTCAAACTCCTGGAGAGCATGGACTGATGGTTGTGCCGCGAAACCATCGCTACTATCAGGAACGCAGCCATCACTTTCTGACGCTAGTGAACGATTTTCTGGACCGCGGCGAATTGGAGATTGCCTGCGAAGTCCTGTGGGGCGCCGCCGCTCATGCCATCAAATCCGTTGCCCAACGCAAAGGTTGGGAGCATGGTTCACACGGATTGTTACTGATTACGATTAACCGCCTGATTGCGGAGACCGGCGCGCCACCACATCTGCACGGTCAATACCGGATGGCGTCCGACTTTCACGTCGGCTTTTACGGCGACCGGTTATTCGGACCGGAACACCTGCGCATGGCCCCGGGGCTGATCGCCGAGTTCATCCAAACGCTGGAAAGCCTGCCCTGATCCGGCAACGCATCCGCCTCATTGACCTAATTTGACCGTCCGCCGGCGCGCCGTCTATACTGCCGCACGAACAAACTGGCGCCGCTGTTCGTTGCCGGTTTGTTCCTGCTCACTACCTCACCCTTGCGCCGCCGGCATGGCGGTTGTTCCTGATAGAGGAGGTGTATCTTGCCAAATAAAGTACCCATCACGGTTACCGTGAATGGCCGCTCGCATTCCGCCGAAGTGGAACCCCGCACCCTGCTGGTCCACTTCCTGCGCGAGACTTTGAACCTGACCGGGACCAAGATCGGTTGTGACACCAGCCAGTGCGGCGCCTGCGTAGTTCGGATGAACGGCGTCACCGTCAAATCCTGCACCGCTTTCGCAGTGCAGGCCGATGGCGCCGAGGTCACCACCATCGAGGGTCTGGCCCAGGGCGGCAACCTGACCGCCGTGCAGGAAGCCTTTTGGAACAATCATGGTCTCCAGTGTGGCTACTGCACCGCTGGCATGATCATGACGGTAACCGAGATCATCGAGCGCAATCCCAACCCGTCGGCCGAGGAAGTGCGGGCCGGACTGGAAGGGAACATGTGCCGCTGCACCGGCTACAACAACATCGTCAGGGCCGCTCTGGCCGCCGCCGCTGCCGGACAAGGAGGCTGACGCCATGACAACCCGCATTTTTGGTTCCGGCATCCGGCGTCGGGAAGACCCGCGTCTGATCACCGGCCAGGCCGCCTATACCGACGACATCAAGCTGGCGGGCATGGTCCACGCGGCCATCCTGCGCAGCCCCCATGCCCACGCCCGCATCACGAGCATCAATACCGACGCGGCCAGGGCGTCCGCCGGCGTACTTGCCGTCTATACCGGCGCTGACATCGAGGGCGTGCTGAACCCCATACCCTGTGCCTGGGCCATTCCGGACTCCGACCTCAAGGCGGTGGCTTATCCCGCCATCGCCTCCGACGTAGTGCGCTACGTGGGTGACGCCGTGGCCGTGGTAGTTGCGGAGAACCGCTACCAGGCTGAGGACGCCCTGGAGCTGATCGACGTCGGCTACGAGCCGCTGCCGTCCATCATCAACCCGGAGGCTGCGCTGGCCGACGGCGCGCCGCAATTGCATGAGGACGCGCCCAGCAACCAGGCTTTCCACTGGGTCGCGGCTGGCGGTGATACCGACGCCGCGTTCGCTGATGCCGCTGTCACGGTCAGCGAGACCATCAACCAGCAGAAGCTCATCCCCACCCCCATGGAAACCCGTTCCGCTATAGCGTCGTGGTCGTCCGCCATGGGCGAACTCACGCTCTGGAACACCACCCAGAACCCGCACATCGCCCGTTTCGTGACCTGCCTGGTCACGGGCGTCGCCGAGCACAAGATCCGGGTGATCGCTCCCGAGGTTGGCGGCGGGTTCGGCGCGAAGATCGCAGTCTATCCGTGGGAAATGATCACGGCTTTCTGCTCCATGCAGTTGGGCCTACCCGTGAAGTGGACCGAGACCCGCACCGAGAACTACGTGGCTACCACCCACGGGCGCGACCACGTGGAGTACGTGGAGATGGCAGCCGACGCCAACGGCAAGGTCACCGCCGTCCGCAGCGTGGTCTATGCCGGCATGGGCGCCTACCTGTCCACGGCCGCGCCGGGCATCCCGACCATCCTGCACGGCCTGATGTATTCCGGCCCCTATGACATCGCCAACATCAAGGCCGACGTGTACGGCGTGTTCACCAACTCCACCCCAGTAGAGGCTTACCGCGGGGCCGGCCGTCCGGAGGCCACCTTCCTGCTGGAGCGCCTGATGGACAAGGTTGGCGACGCTGTGGGAATCGACTCGGTGGAAGTGCGCCGCCGCAACCTGATCGAGCCCTTCGACAACAACCGCGACGTGGCCATCGGCATCACCTACGACAGCGGCAACTACTCCGGCGCACTGGACCAACTGCTCGGCCACATTGGATACGACCAGTTCCGCCACGACCAGGCACACGAACGCGAGCATGGAACCTTCCGTGGTGTCGGCGTTGCCTGCTACTGCGAGATCTGCGGACTCGGCCCGTCTCAGGTGGCCGGCGCCGTTGGCTTTGGCGGCGGGCTGTGGGAAAGCGCGACGGTGCGCATCTACGCCACCGGCAAGGTCAACGTGTTCATCGGAACGTCGCCCCACGGGCAGGGTGAGGAAACCACCTTCGCCCAGATCGTCGCCGACGAGATCGGAGTTGACGTCGACGACGTGGAAGTGGTCCACGGCGACACCGATACCACGCCCATGGGTTGGGGAACCTACGGCAGCCGCACCACCGTGGTCGGCGGCGCGGCCGTTGCCCTCACCATGCGCAAGCTGCGCGACAAGGCCCGGGTTATCGCGGCCCACCTATTGGAGGCGGACGAGGCTGACATCGAGTACGAGGACGGCCAATTCTTCGTTCGCGGCGCGCGCGATCGCTCCCAGAGCATCCAGGACGTTGCCCTGCAGGCCAACGTGGCCTGGAACCTTCCCGAGGGCATTGAGCCCGGCATGGAGGCCAGCACCTATTACGACCCGCAGAACTTCAGCTACCCCTTCGGCGCACACGCGGCAATCGTCAGCGTGGATCCGGACAATGGTCACATTACCCTGGACCGCTACGTCGCCGTCGACGACTGCGGCCCGCAGATCAACCCTCTGATTGTGGAAGGCCAGGTTCACGGCGGCGTCGTGCAGGGGGCCGGACAAGCCCTGTGGGAAGGAGCGGTCTACGACGACAACGGCCAGTTGCTCACCGGCACGATGATGGACTACGCTATCCCGCGCGCTCATCTGGTGCCGGACATCGAGGTCCACTCAACCGTGACCCCGTCGCCCCACAACCCCTTGGGGGTGAAGGGCATCGGCGAAACCGGAACCATCGCCTCCACCGCCGCCATCTACAGTGCGGTGATGGACGCGCTGAAGCCGCTGGGCATTTCGTCCCTGGACATGCCATTGACCCCCGAGCGCGTATGGCGGGCCATCCAGGCCAGCGGTTACACCGGGAATGGCCACGGCCATGATCACGGTCACGACCATGGTCATGGACACAATCACTAACCGGCGCCGGAACAGGAGGACTGATTGCAATGTTTGCAGCAGATTTTGAATACCGGAAGGCCGGTTCCATCGCAGAAGCGGTACAACTGCTTTCCGAAAATCCGGGTGCGAAACTGCTGGCCGGCGGCCACAGCCTCATCCCGCTGATGCGGTTCCGGCTGGCCCGGCCGGAGGTGGTGATCGACATTGGCGGAATCGCCAACCTGCGGGGCATCACGGTCAGCGGCGACACCATCAACATTGGCGCGCTGACCACCCACGCCGAGATCGCCGCGTCGGCCGACGTGCAGCGGTCCAACGGCCTGCTGGCCGAGGCGGCAGGGGGCATCGGAGACCCGGCCGTCCGCAACCGGGGAACCATCGGCGGCAATCTAGCGCACGCCGACCCGGCATCCGACTGGGCCACGGTGCTCACCGCGTTGGGGGCTACGGTCTCGGCGCAGGGGCCTTCGGGCAGCCGCACTGTTGCGGTCGCTGATCTGGTCGAGGACGCCTTCACCACGGTGTTGGCGGAAGACGAGCTCATTACCACGGTGAGCGTGCCCGTGCTCGCGGCCAACCAGCGCGCCGAGTACGCGAAGATGGCGCACCCAGCCAGCTTCTACGCCGTGGTCGGCGGCGCCGTCGTCGTGACCATGGACGGGGATCGGTGCACCGCCGCTTCCGTGGCCGTGGGAGGTTTGACCCCGCGTCCGGTAAAGGCGCCGGCGGTGGAACAGGCACTGTCCGGAACCACCCTGACGATGGCCAGCATAGCGGACGCCACCGCGCGTCTCAGCGATGACCTGTCGGCAGCGGGGGTGGACATAATCGGTGACGTGTACGCGTCGGCAGACTTCCGCGCCGGCGTCGCGCCGGTGGAGGTGAAGCACGCGCTGCTTCACGCCATTGGCCTGGCGCACCACTGATCTGGTGACGCTCATCGGCAATTTGGCTGGCCGCCGTAATCCTACGGCGGCCAGTTTGATGTGGCTGATATCCTGACTCTCAAATAATGGGCCGGCATTGACCGGGTCGATTCGAAAGCAGAGGCTAACCCTTGAAAATCTTGCTAACCAATGATGACGGTATCCACGCCACCGGGCTTTGGGCGGCCGCCCGCAGCCTGGCCGAGGTCGGTGAGGTTGCGGTGGTAGCGCCCGACCGGGAACAATCCGGCGTCGGCGCGTCCATGACGCTTCACTCGCCTCTATTCGTGCACCAGGTACCAGCCGAGCAGTACCTCGCCCAGTTCGCGCCCGGCGATGACACGCCGCCGCGCAGCGCCGACGCCGTGTACGTCCCGGCATCGGATGCCCCGGCGACCCCGACGCACCCCATCAGCGCGTGGGCGGTGCAGGGCACGCCCGCCGACGCCTGCATCCTGGCGCTGGAGCAGCTGGTCACACCCAAACCGGACCTGGTAGTTAGCGGCATCAATCGCGGGTCCAACCTGGGCTGGGACGTGATAGTGTCGGGCACTGTTGGAGCCGCAACGCAAGGTTGGGTGCGCGGTTATCCCACCATCGCCATATCGGTGGGGTCAGTCCAGGCTCCCCGGTACCAGCTAGCGGCCCAGGTGGTAGCGCACCTGGCGCGGCGGCTTGGTGATGCCCCAGAGGCCTCGCCGGCCTATTTCCTCAACGTGAACGTGCCCAACGAGCCTGCGGAAAAGATTGCTGGCGTTAAGGTGACCCGGCTGGGCGGACGAGCCTACGGGGAATCGGTGCGTTCCGAGGAGTCCTTCGGCCATCGCCGCTATTGGATCTCGCGCAACCGCCCGGTCCTTGCCGGGGGCGAGGGGAGCGACATCGACGCCAGCAAAGCCAACTACATCGGAATCACGCCGATGGGCATGGCCTTTTCGACCACCGACGAACGGGTCGAGATGGTCCAGGGACTGGTGGACGGGCTGCCGTTGGGCGCCACTTCAGCCTGATTCCCGGTCGGACGGCAGTTATCGTCTCCGCCGCCGACTGCGGACACTGCCGCGGTCGCCGCGTCTGCGCCTCTCCCGCGGTGGCGGCGGGTTGGTGGACCGTGGTGGCCCATCGACCCCCGGGTTTCCGTCCGCGTTTTCGTAGGCCGCGAACCCGCCGGCCTCCCGGATGCGCCGTATATGCGGCCGATCGCGGGTCAGCCACAGCGTTTGCGTGATGACGGTGAGTACGATCCCCGGCGCTGCCAGCGCCAGCAGCGTGGGGTCCAGCAGTGGGTCGCCGTTTTGAATTCTGAACTGTGTTCTCAGAAAGATCCAGCCCCCGCCGATGATGATCCAAGCCCATGACAATGCGCCGCTGACCACTCCATTGTGCCACGGCGACCGTATGAACAGGATCGCGCTGCACGGCCACCAAACGAAGGTTGGCACTAAGAACCACCCCTGGTAGTACCAGGGCTTCAACTCGTCCGGCGGCACAGGTGGTGGGGGCGGCAGAGAGGCGGGAGCGGAATTTCCCGTTCCCTCGTTCACCGTTTCGGGTGGTTCTGTTTCTTCCGTCCTGGCGTTCATCAGCACAACAAGTAGCGGCGGTAGGCGGGCGCCGGCGCAGCGGGGTTCATTCTATCAGGCAGCCCGGTGCCGCGATCCAAGCGCGGGCCGGCCCTGTCCTATGATTGGGCCTCCCAACTCCGTTTCCAATCGCAGCCTGCCAGGTCCTTCTGCCGCGCCCATGGCATTGTTTCCCGCCACCTTCATCCCGCAATGGGTGCGCACCTATGCGGCGGTGATACTTGCCGTGTCGCTGGCGGTCAACCTGATCACCAGCTTTTCTCTGTACGTTCAGGCGCTCACCATCCCCGGGATGAAGAGCACCTTCGAGCTGTCTTACACCACGGTCTTCGTGCTGGTGGTCGCGCTGTCAATTTCTCGCGTGGTGTCCGGGTTGCTGTCGGGAGCCGCCGCCTCGCGCTACGGCGGCCGGTGGATGGTCATCTCCAGCATTTTCGTGCAGGCGGTATCAATGGCCCTGCTGGGTTGGTCGCCCAGCTATTGGATAGCCCTGGCCGCCATGATTGCCGTGGGCGTGTCGTCAGGGGCAGCGCTGACACCCATGATGGGGATGCTGGCCCCCTGGTTCCGTGCAACCGACCGTGGGGTCGCAGCGGGTATTGCCGCGTCCGGCGGCAGCCTGGCGATAATTTTCACGGGTGTCATTGTCCCGCCGCTGACCGGCGTGTTCGGCGATGAAGCATGGAGGTACACCTGGTACGCGCTGGCCGCGTGCAGCGTGCTGATCGGACTGGCGTGCGTGAGCTTCATCCGGGAAGCTCCGTCCACTGCGTCTCCATCTTTGACCGGACCATCGACGGCAGCGATCCCAGCACGGGCCGCCGCTCGGAGCGGTCCTGCCGGCTGGCCGGTGCAGGTTTACACTAACCCTTACGTTTGGCTGATCACCGGTATGGCCTTCTGCTCCGGATTCGTTCACGGCATCCTCACCACCAGCTACGGCGCCTACCTGGAGGTAGAGCAGGGAATCGACGTGGCGGTGGTGGGAGCGCTGTTCATGCTCATCGGGGTCCTCAGCATCGGCAGCGGGATCGGATCCGGCGCATTGTCCGACCGCATCGGGCGCGGTCTGGCCTTTGCCGCGACGTTCCTGATCGAGGTCGCCTGCCACGCCCTCTTCTGGATGGCGCCGGACCTGATCTTCTTCATCATTGCGTCAGTGCTGGCCGGGTTCGCGTTGCGCTCGACCTACACGATCTGCGCGGCGGCGGCCGGCGACTTCGTGCCGGTTTTCATGGCGCCGGCCGCTTTCGGGTTGATGGGCATGGGAGCGGGAATTGGGGGTACAATTTCTCCCGCCATATCGGGTCCGGTCGCGGATGTAACGGGCACGCTCCGGTGGTCGTTCGCGATGGCTTCGGGGGCTGCTCTCGTTGGCGCCGGGCTGGGTTTCACTCTTCACATCATGACCCGAACTCGAGATCAAGGCGCAACCGGGCAAGCAGCGTCACCCGCTTAGCCAGCGTCTCGATTGGATCCCGGTTACTTCGGGGACACAGCAGGCGGTGCGATTTTGACCAACAGCGATAACGAAGACTTCAGCCGAGCCATGGTGGTGGTCGCCCACGCGGATGATGCAGAATGGGGCTGCGCCGGAACCGTGGCCCGCTGGTGCGCCGAGGGCAAGCATGTCGTGTACGTGATCTGCACCGACGGCAGCAAGGGTACTTCGGACCCGACAATTTCTCCGGACGAGGTTATCATATCCCGACGCGCCGAGCAGGAAGAGGCGGGCCGCGTGCAGGGCAATCGCGTCTTATCCGAGGAGGACTTTGAGCAGGTAGTCCTCGTCCCATCCGGCGTTGAGTCGTTTGCCCTGGATGCCTACTTTCAGCGTTCTCTCGTTTTTCAAGAGGTTGTGTCCGATCTGGCGCAGGGTGTTGATGTTCTGTGGTCCGTGGTCTTTGCGGACTCGGCACTGGTCCTCCCGAAAGGACACGTCCAGGGTCCAGTGCAACGAGTTTTCGATGCTCCAGTGGCCTCTAATGGCGGCCAGCAGTTGTTCCGCTGACCCGGCCAGACTGCTGATGTAGTAGCGGGGCTGGCTGGCGTCGCCTGCTGCGGTGGTGCGGTGGCCCACCACCCTGACGGCGGCTTTCAGTTCCGGCCATTGCCCCTGGGGGTCCAGATAGTCCAGGCAGTCCGGCTCGGTGATGACCCAGCATTCCCGCCGTTCCACCCGCCCGTGTCCCTTGTCCAGGGTTTGAGCGTAGTCATAGGGCACGCCGTCAAAGCCCAATGCCTCGGCCCCTTCGAACAGGTCTTGAATATTCTCGTACAGTTGACCCTGGTTCTCCTTCACCGCCAGCACATAGTCGGCACCACCATCTGTGATCTGCTGCGCAATCTCTCGCTGGCAGCCCATGGCGTCGATAGTTACGATACAGCCATTCAACTCCAGCATCTCCAGCAGTTGAGGAATGGCAGTGATCTCATTGGATTTCTCGTCGGTCTTGACCTGACCCAGGGTCAGGCTTTGCTGGGTGGCCCAGGCGCTGACCATATGGATGGCCCCCTTCTTCCCAGCACGGTCATAGGACCGTCGGGCCGTCTTGCCGTCGATAGCCACCACCTCGCCAGGCAACAACTCGGCGATGGCCTGGGTCCATGAGATGAAGCAATCCTGCAACTGCACTGGGTCCAGACGGGCGAAGACATCGCCGAAGGTGTCGTGGGACGGAATGCCGTGGGGCAGTTCCAGGAAACTCTGAAACCAGGCCAGCTTGCTCCTGCCGAACAGCTCGATATGAACCCAGGAATCAGCCCCACAGATGGTGGCGCAGATGGCGATGGCCAGGATGTCCACCAGTTTGTGGTGTCGGGTGCGTTCTACCCGGGGATCGTCCAACTCGGCGAAATGATCGAGAATGGTTGCCTTGGGTGCTTGTGCCATGCCCTCCTACCTCCACGACCTGCAATGGATCATCGGACATTAGCACATTTCTAAAAATCTCATTAAGACGCGATTGCCCTGGGGCCGCGTGCTGGGTCTCGCCCACGTGGAGTTCCTGGGCTTCCCCGACGCATACTTGCAATCGAACCTGGAATTGCGCAAAGCCATCACTCGTGAGATCCGCCGGCACCGTCCCGACGTTCTGGTGTGCATGAATCCCGTGCGCAACCTCGACGGCGACGGATACATCGATCACCCGGATCACTTCGCCTCCGGCGACGCGGCCATGGGCGCGGTTTACCCTTCGGCGCGCGATCCGCTGACGTTTCCAGATCTGCTCACCGACGAAGGGCTGGAACCGCACAAAGTACGGGAGGTTTGGGTGATGGGCCGAACCCATCCGGACCACTTCGTGGACGTAACGGATCACATTGAAACTGCGGTGGAAGCCTTGCGTGCCCACCGCAGCCAGGTCAGTCCAGAAGCCGCCGATCAGTACCTGCGAGAGTGGCGCCGCCGCGACGGGCCTCGCATCGGCGTGGAATATGCGGAAGTGTTCAAGCGTTTTCGCCTCGGCTGAACTGGTGCATTGGTTGCCGCGATGCGGGATTGAGCAAGCCCGATGATAGAGACTTTCCGGTGGAACGGGCCCTGCGCGCAAGCGTAAACTTATTGACATCCCACCCTTCCGGCGATACGATTCTAATCTGATAATCGTTCCGCAATTGGAGTGCCGTTTCTGGCGTAATCCGATTGCGGGAATAACGATTATTGCGGTATATTTGCAGTACAAAGAATCGGCCAGCCGGGACCCTGTTCCCAAGGTAAACGAAAGGAGGAACCAATGGCAGGAAGCAACGACATCGCACTGATGGCGCACCTTCTCCGTCGGGCGGGCTTCAGCGCCAGCCGCGACGAGATCGAAGCCGCCGCTGCGAGAGGCTATGACACTGTGGTGGAGGAGCTGCTGAACCCCGGTTCTACCTCGGGCGTCGAAGACGACATCATGCTCCGCTACCATCCGACCTACAACCACCCGGGCGCCATCGAGATCAACATCCAGAACTGGGTGTATCGCATGGTCAACACCGAGTACCAGCTCAAGGAGAAAATGGCCCTCTTCTGGCACATGATCTTCTGCGCTGGCCATTCCAAGATCGACTCCGGCGAAGAAATGGGCCGGATGATCCAGATGTTCCGGGACCAGGGCATGGGCAACTTCCGGGAATTGCTGATGGAACTGTCCACCAGCCCGGGGATGGTCTATTACCTGGACAACTGCGAGAGCCACAAGACGGCCATCAACGAGAACTACGGCCGTGAGCTGCTCGAGCTGTTCTCCATGGGCGTCGGCATGAACGAGGAGTTCAACTACTCCGAAGACGATGTCAAGGCCACCGCCCGAGCGTTCACCGGCTGGAACATCGCTCCGCCGTACCCGCCCTTCCCCTATGGCCGCAGCCCCTGGGAATTCCGGTTCGACCCCGCCGACCATGACGACGAAGAGAAAACCTTCCTGGGTCGCACGGGCAACTGGAATGGCGACGACATTCTGGACATCATCGCTGAGCAGAAGGCGACCGCCCGGTTCATCTCCCGCCATATGTACAACTACTTCGTCGCCGACGAGGTTCCGGTTCCCAGTTGGCGGCAAACTCCGCCGAAGGACGAGGCCCTGTTGGGCGCGCTGGAGCAGACGTACTTCGACAGCGGTTACAACATCACCGAAATGCTTCGCACCCTTTTCAATTCCGACGCCTTCAAGAACGCCCGCTATACCAAGGTGAAGAACCCGGCCGAGATGGTGGCCGGCACCCTGCGCATGGTCGGCGACCATCGGGACGAGATCAAGCCCGGTATGTTCGAGCTGAGCCAGGAGCCCAAGTACATGGGCATGGACCTGATGAATCCGCCCACCGTCGAAGGCTGGCACACCGGCCACGAATGGATCGACTCCGGCACGTTGGTGGAGCGAATCAACTTCGCCGCCGACTACCTGGGCCGTACCGATCTGCCCGGCGTACAGAGCATGATTTCCAGGCTCATGGACCAAGGAGACAGCCTGTCCCCTGAGCGGTTCGTGGACACCTGCGCTGACCTGGTTGGCTGCAACAACCTCGCCGAGGACACCCGTGATCAGCTGATTGCCCACGCCGGTCGCGGTGGCGATCTCACTCACAGCAGTGACGCCGAGCGCGCCGAGTTCGCCCGCCGCTCCGGCGAGATGTTCCAGATCATTGCCTCCACCTCGGAGTTCCAGTTCGAATAATCGGCTGACCCAATTGTACGTGGCCGGTTCGGTCCAAAGGCAAATATTCAGAGCCGGCCACCCAGCATCGCAACGACCAGCCACACATCACGGAGGACTATCAAATGGTCTCTACCAACAAAGACAATGTTCTGGTGGTGCTCTCGCTCTCCGGCGGGAACGACGGCCTGAACACCGTCATTCCCTATAACGATGGCCACTACCGCGACTTTCGCCCGGCACTGGGCGTTCCCGCCGAAGCGATCTTGGACCTGAACGGGGAGATCGGCCTGCATCCGACCATGGGCCCCCTGAAGCAGTACTGGGACGAGGGCAAGCTCGCCGTCTTCGTGGGCATCGGCTACGCCAACCCGTCCTACAGCCACTTCCGCAGCATGGACATCTGGCACACCTGTGAGCCGGACACCATCGGCACCGAGGGCTGGCTGGGGCAGGTCATCAAGGAGCTGGACCCCAATAACGAAGGGCAGGGCATCACCGGCGTGAACTTCGGCCGCGGCCTGCCTCGCGCCTTGGCCAAGGAAGGCGTACCGGTCGCTTCCGTCGGCAACCTCGAGACCTACGGTCTGCTCACCGGGATCGAGGGCGATGACCAGCGCGCCGAGGCCCTGGACCTCTTCAGCAAGATTTACGCCCCGACCGTCGGGCAGGGTTTCGTCAACGATTACCTGCGCTCCACGGGCACCTACGCCCGCATCGGCGCCGACATCCTGGCCACCGCGCCGCCGAAGTACACCTCCAATGTGGAGTACTCGAGCAGCACCGTCGGCCAGTACATGAAGAACATCGCGCAGACCCACCTCGCTGATCTGGGAACCCGCGTGCTGTTCACCACCAGCCCTTACAACGGCTTTGACACCCACGCCAACCAGGCCACCGACCACGCCCGTCTTTGGACCGACGTGTCCGCCAACGTCGACACCTTCATCACCGACCTGCGGGAGCATGACGCCAGTGACAACGTCATCACGTTCATGTTCTCCGAGTTCGGCCGCCGCATCGGCGACAACGGCTCCGGCACCGACCACGGCGCCGGCTCCGTGGCCTTCGCCATCGGCGAAAAAGTCAAGGGCGGCATCTACGGGGTCTATCCTTCCCTGGCTCCGGCCGATCAGGAAGAGGGCGGCAACCTCAGGTCCAATATGGACTTCCGCCAGGTTTACGCCACCATCCTGGAAGATTGGATGGGTCTCGACTCCAACCCCATCAACCGTGGCGTCTTCGAGAAGGTTCCCTTCCTGTAGGCCATCGGTAACGCAACGAACGCGGCGGGGTATTTCCCTGGGAAAAACTCCGCCGTATCCTGACCACTGACGACCGACACGAGAGGGAAGTCTATGAGTACCCATCTGTTTGGCCTTGTGGACACGGCCTTCACCTATAGCCACTCCGTGGGCCGCAACGAGTTCAACGGCACCGGGTTCCGCAATCCGGTGGACATGGCTGTGGATGCCGAAGGCAAGATCTACGTCCTCAATCGCTCCTATGAAAACCGCCCGGACGGCGTGCATGTGACAATCGCGACTCTGAACGAAGAGCTGGTGGGCGAGTTCAGCAAGTTCGGCGAAGATCCCGGCGATATGTACTGGCCCAGTTCTTGCGCGCTGGACAGCGAGGGCAACCTGTACGTTGCCGACGAATACCTGAACCGCGTTACCATCTTCAACGAGGACGGTGACTACATATCCCATTGGGGTACCGCCGGCGATGGCCCCGGGGAGTTCAACGGCCCCTCGGGCATCAGGATCGACGGGGACACGCTATGGCTGGTGGATGCCAAGAACCACCGCATCCAGAGTTACGGGCTGGACGGCACGTTCAAGAGCCAGTTCGGCGAGTTCGGCAGCGGCAACGGACAGTTCAATATGCCTTGGGGCATCTGTCTGGACAAGGACGGCCTTGTTTATGTTGCCGACTGGCGCAACGACCGTATCCAGGTGTTCAACCAGGACGGCGAGTGGCAGGCCAGTTATGGCTCAAGCGGCGATGGCCCCGGCCAGTTCAAGCGGCCCAACGCCGTTTCCGTGGACAACGACGGCGATATCTACGTCTGTGATCGGGAGAACGACCGGGTGCAGATATTGGCTCCTGACGGACGGTTCCGCGCTCAATTGAAGGGAGACTACACCCTTTCCGAGTGGGGCAAGACCAAGCTCAACTCCAACCCGGACATGATCCGCCAGCGGACCATGGCAATCACCCACGACGGCGGCGCATTCGAGAAGGCGTTTGCCAACCCGTGCGCGGTGCATGTGTCTGACTCCGGACAGATTGCCATCATCGACCACACCCGTGGCCGCATCCAAGTCTACCAGAAGGAAAAGGAACCCGTGCTGCTCTAGTGACCCGGCGGCAGTTCCGAAGCAGTAGGGGCGAATGTTTATTCGCCCCTACTTTTTGTGTCCGGCTCTCAGGCGTCCGGGAAGCCCTGGTTCTGCCAATGGTCAGGCGTCACCCTTCCGGCCCCTTGGGCATCCCCGCATCAATCCACGCGGCGATCTCAGCCGCCTCGGCTCGCGATAGGAACGGGCCGCGCAGTGGCATCCGGCCAAAGGTCCCGCAGCCCAGGCGCAGCGAGCGTACCAGGTGTGTTTCGGCGCCCGGCACTCCCGGCTCAATGGACGGATAACCGTTGAGCACGGACGCGGCCAACTCCTCCGGCGTTTCCCACCAGTATTCGTGGATGCCGGGGTAGGGCTGTCGACCGTGCCGCTCTATCCAGCGGTCCATGATAACGTCGAGCAGTTCTTTGACCCTGGGCCAGTAGACGGGCGCGGCTTCGTTCGTGTTGGCGTCTGTGCTCATTTGGTCGCGGTCTCCGGTGAATAATGTTGACTTTTTCCGTCATTCCCGCGAAAGCGGGAATCTATAATCAGCGCGGATGTTCTTGAACCGATTCGCGCTGCAGAAGCTCGATGGCGTGGGGCAACACCGGGAGTATGACATCAAGGCATTCGCCGACGCCACGAGGGCTCCCGGGAAGCGTGATGATCAGCGTGTGGCCGCGAATGCCGACCACCGACCGGCTCAGCATTGCCATGGGCGTGAACTTGAGGGTCTGCGCCCGCATCGTTTCGGCCATGCCCGGAACCTCGCGGTCCATGGCACGACGGGCGGCTTCTGGAGTGACGTCCCGCCGTCCCATGCCGGTTCCTCCGGTGCTGACGATAAGATCTACCTCTCCGGAATCCGCCCACGCAGCGATTCTGTCGGTGATGGTCTCGGCGTCGTCCGACACTATTTCATAGCGGACTTCCTCGTAGTCAGGCGGGGGCAGCTTGTCGCGAATGGCCTGTCCGCCGGTGTCTTCCCGCTCGCCACGGGCGCCGGAACTGCTGATGGTCAGAATTGCCAGACGGTACATATCGCGGATCGGCATGGTTGGTGCGGCGTGGTATAACGGGCGCAATGATACCACACGTGAATGAATATTCAGACACGGGGAAGGTCGCGGCCGGGCTCCGTCGTTGACACTGCAAATGGGCAGTACGTATAGTTATCAGGGCCTCTCGAACCGTCGTCGCCGGCCGTTTGATCGGCCAGCGGCAGCTCAGCACTTTGCCCATGGTGACGTGATATCTGCATGAGCTCAGAACCCACTAATTGCGTGTTCTGCGAAATCGTGGCCGGCCGCGAACCGGCGCGGATTCGCTATCTGGACAATGACCTGATCGCCATCGTTAACCGGCTGACGTGGGTGCCGGTAATGCTGCTGGTGATGCCTCGCCAGCACATGTCGCAGCTGGAGATGTGGAGCAATGGGATAATGTCGCGGCTTGGCGACGTGGCCGCAACCCTGGGTTGCATGTACTGCCCCAACGGCTTCCGCATACTGTCCAACTTCGGTTACGACGGTTTGCAGAGCCAACCCCACGGACACCTTCACGTCATTGGCGGTCAGTTCCTGGGCCACTACGCCTGACACCGTCTCGACTTCGACACCCATGAACCCAAGGAGACCTCTACGTTATGCCTGAAACCGTGCTCTACGAAAAGACCGGGACCGACAACCACGTGGCGATTATCACGCTCAATCGGCCCGAATCTTCCAACGCCATCAACCGGCAGCTTCGCCGGGAACTGCGTGACGTGATCGACCACTTCGATAACGAGGACGACGAGGCCTGGGTCGCAGTCATTACCGGCTCCGGCCGCAACTTCTGCGCCGGCCGCGACCTGAAAGAACGCGCCGCCGACAACGCCGAGGGCGTTCAGGCGCGGGCTGAGAACAGCATGTCGCCCAATAAGCCCCACATGTGGGAGAGGCCCGTGAAGCCCCTGGTGGCCGCGGTCAATGGCGCCGCCGCCGCCGGCGGTTGGTCCATCGCCCAGATGTGCGACGTGCGCCTGGCTGCGGACAACGCTCGCCTCGGTATCACCGAGACCAAGTGGAGCCTCATGCCGCCTTTTGCGGTGGAACTCACCAAGATGATCGGCATCTCCAACGTCCTGGAACTGGTGATGACCGCCGACCTGCTTCCTGCCGAGCGGGTCAAGGAAATGGGCTTTCTGAACAAGGTGGTGCCCGCGGATGAACTGGTGCCCGAAGCTGTCAAAATGGCGGAGAGCATCGCTCAGAACGCCCCACTCGCGGTTCGGACCATCAAGGACCTGGCCTACAGCAGCTTGGACATGTCCATCGCCGAAATCAGCGCCAAGACCTACGTGGCCTACGATTACATCCTGACCACCCAGGATAGCAAAGAGGGCCCGCGGGCCTTCGCCGAAAAGCGTCGCCCAAACTGGCAGCTCAAGTAGCCTGCTCACCTGACGACACCCGTTTTCACCGGCATTTTCAAGGAGACGCGCCATGACCACACAAGTACAACCCAAGAGCCGGACCGTCACCGCCAATGGCATCAACCTGCATTATCTCGATTGGGGCGCCGAGGGCAATCCGCCGCTGGTATTGCTGCACGGCCTGCGCGGGCACGCCAATGTCTGGGCCGACGTGGCCGAATCGCTGTGCGGCGACTACCACGTCTATGCCCTGGATCAGCGCGGCCGCGGCGACACTGACCACGCTCCCGGCGGCGACTACTCTACTGAGGCGTTCGTGGCCGACCTGATCGGGTTCGTGGACGCCATCGGCCTGGACAAGTTCGTCCTGTTCGGCCATTCCATGGGCGGCCGCAACAGCATGGCCTTCGCCGGCGCGCATCCGGAAAGGCTGGAACGCCTGTGCATCGTTGACATCGGTCCGCGCATTGAGCCTGCCGGCGGCAATCGCATCACTGAGGAACTGCGTGCCATCCCGCCGCACTTCGATAGCTTTGAGGACGCCCTCGCCCATGTCCAGGGCGGGAACCGGTTCGCTTCTGAGGTGGTGATGCGCCGTCGCCTGGCGGGTCAGACCCGGCAGTTGCCTGATGGCAAGCTTGGTTGGAAGTTTGATCCGGCGATCCGTGAGCAACGCATCAACGGCACCGCCGCTCCGGCGACAGACCTGTGGCCTGCGCTGGGAAACATCACGTGCCCGACCCTGGTCGTGCGGGGAACGGAGACCGACTTGCTTACCCAGGAGACCGCGGATCAGATGGTGTCAACCCTGGCCCAGGGCAGCACGGTCAACATTGAGCGGGCCGGGCACATGGTGTTTGAGGACAACCCGTCCGATTTCATCGCCGCCGTAAAGTCCTGGCTGGCGAGCTAGACCTGCGGAGCGCAAAAACAGGCCCGGTCCCGGTGACGCGCGGGATCGGGCCTCCTTCGTGCTAAAATCCGATCATCCGGCCTTACAGGCCAACCTGCCGCCGAGGTAGCCCCCAATGAAAATTTCATTCTTCCATCTCATGCCCTATCAGGACCTGCCGGACGATTTCGCGCAGCAGCATCACTCGGCCTGGGTCGACCTGCCCAACGAGAACTTCGACCCAGCCAAAGGCAACGAGTACTACGCTCAGTACATCGACCAGTTGCGCTACGCCGACGAGGTCGGGTTCGACGGCATCTGCGTCAATGAGCACCACAACAATGCCTACGGCATCATGCCGTCGCCCAACCTGATCGCGTCGGTGCTGGCCAACTCCACGAACAACGGCGCAGTGATCGTGCTGGGGAACAGCCTGGCCCTTTACAACCCGCCCGTGCGCGTCGCCGAAGAGATGGCGATGCTCGACGTCATTTCCAACGGACGCTTGGTCGCCGGATTCCCGGTGGGAACCGCCATGGACACAACGTTCTCCTACGGCCAGGTGCCCATCACGCTGCGTGATCGGCACACCGAGGCGCACGACGTCATCATGCAGGCGTGGACGCAGCACCAGCCGACAATTTTCAACGGCAAGTACAACAAGCTGCGCTACATCAGCATCTGGCCACGCCCGATGCAGGAGCCACATCCGCCGGTGTGGATCCCCGGCTCCGGCAGCCTTGAGACGTGGGACTGGGTATTGGATCGGGACTACGTCTACTGCTACCTGTCCTACTACGGCTACCTGCGAGGCCACAACATCGTCAAGGGCTATTGGGAGCGCTGCGCCGAGCGGGGCGTAGACGACAACCCTCACCGCCTGGGGTTCCTGCAGCTCGTGTGCGTCTCCGAGACCGACGAGCAGGCGGAAAAGGACTACGAGCAGCACGTGAAGTATTTCTACGAGAAAATGCTGCGCGTGTATCCGCCCTTCGCCGAATCGCCCGGCTATCGGTCGCTGGAATCCATCCGCAAATCCCTGCGTCCGCAGATGGGCGAAGAGGCGCAGCGCACCGCTCAGGAGAATAGCTGGAAAGACTACATCGATCAGGGCCACGTCATCGGTGGCAGCCCCGAGACCGTGCGACGCAAGCTGACCGAAGCCTGCGAGTTGCTTCGCATCGGACACCTCATGGTGTTGCTCCAGATTGGAAGCATGCCACCTGAACTCGTTCGCAAGAACACCGACCTGTTCGCCAGCGAAGTGATGCCCCACATGAAGGGTCTCTTCAACGAGTACGACGACCCGTGGTGGCCCGAGCGTCTGAAGTCGACCACCGCCGAAGCCGTCGGCGACTGACAATGCCAACGCCACTGACCTTCTCTGACAGCGACGTCGCTGATGCCGTGGCCCGGGGCCTGGCGGCCGCCAGGGACCCGGCTCAGCCGGCGGTGGATTCGGGAAGGTCCCCTGGGAAATACGCGCAACTCAGCGACGATTTCCGGGCCAGCGCCTGGCGGCACCTCAACGATGACGGGGATTTGCCCCAGGCTTCCAGCAAGGCTTGGGGCATGGTTGCTGAGACCATCAAGGCTGTCAGCGCCCGGCACGGCGGGATTATCCATGCCCACCGTTCCATCTGGCTTGTACTCCGTGAATTGTCAAATCTGGCCGGTGAATCAGGCAAAACTGATACGGCAAACTGGCTGAGAAATTCATTTGGTGTCGCCCGTACACTGCATAGCAATTTCTATGAAGATGAAGCGGATGCTGGAGATGTGATTGCTGGTCTCCAACTGTGCGAAGAGCTATCCGACCGTCTTTATGAACTGTTCTGGCCTGATCGTCCCAGCGGCGAAACCGGGCTCGATGACGAGGGACAATGATGAGTGACAAACTGCAACAGGGAGACCGTCTGCCCGAATTGGACCTAAATCTCATTGACGGCGGCACGCTGACCCTGCCGAAAGATATGTCGTCGCGTTACCTTGCCGTGTTGTTCTATCGCGGTGTGTGGTGACCCTATTGCTCGCGGCAGTTGGCCGCGTGGCAATCAGAGCAGGATGCTCTTGCCGAGATGGGACTGTCGATAATCGGCGCCAGCGTGGAACCCAGGGAAGTTGTGGAGGAAATGGCTGCCAAGTCCGGCGTCACCTTCCCCATGGCCTACGGCGTCACCCGGGAGCAGGCCGACATGCTCGGTTCCTGGTGGTCCGACGACCGCGGCGGCTACATCCAGCCCACCGAACTCCTGCTTGGGCGCGGGGGCACCGTACTGGGTTCCATGTACGCCAGCGGCCCGGTGGGTCGCGTCAGCCCGGACGAAGCGGTGCACTTCATTGAAGGGCGGGAACGGGCTCGATTGCGCAGCCAATAGGATGCGCGATGACGGGCCGCCAACCCGTCACTCGGTGGCTTCTACCCGCACCGCGCATACCTTGTACTCTGGGATCCGCGAGTCCGGATCGTACACGGCGTTGGTCAGGAAGTTTGCGGCGGATTCGTTCAGCTTCACGAAGGGAATGAAAATCTCGCCAACGCGCATCCGGTAGGTGAAACGCGCCACCCCGGTCAGTTCGCCGCGGCGTGAGCGTACCCGAACGGGCTCGCCATCGCGCAAGCCCAACCGCTCCCCGTCGGCAGGATTGATGGACACTTCCAGGTCCGCCATCCGAGCCAGGAGGTTGCCGACCCGCCGTGTGATGGTGCCGCCGTGCCAGTGGTACAAGACCCTGCCAGTGTTCAGTAGCAGGGGGAACCGCTCCGAGGGCGTTTCCTCAGCCATCGGCCCTTGGTCATAGCCGATGAACCGGGCCCGGTCGCCCCGGGGGAAACTCTCGCCATAGAGAAAGCTGGTGCCGGGATGGTCCGGCGTTGGGCACGGCCACTGGAGGCCGCCCTCGGTGTCGAGCCGCTCGTAAGATATGCCCGCCAGAATCGGCGTCAAACCAGCCATCTCTTCGAAAATCTCCCCGGGATGCTGAAAAGCGAACTGCCCTGCCCAGGACAAATCCAGTTGGTCGCACATCCGTCGAGCCAGATCGCACACGATATCCCAGTCCGGCCGGCTGTTGCCCACCGGAGCCACGGCCTGCCGCACCCGCTGGACGCGGCGTTCGCTATTGGTAAAAGTGCCCTCCTTCTCGGCGAAGCTGGTGGCGGGTAGCACTACGTCGGCCAGCAAAGCAGTTTCGTGCATGAAGATGTCCTGCACCACCAGGAAGTCCAACTTGCGGAATAACTCGTCTGCTCGGTTGAGGTCCGGCTCGCTGAGCAGTGGGTTTTCTCCGGTGATGTACATCGCTTGCACGCCGCCCGGTTCACTGATGGTGTCCACCATGTCGGTCACCATCATCCCGGCGACCCCGGGGAGCGAGCCGTTAGCTTTCCAGGCGGCGTCAAACTTGGCAACAGCGTCCGAGCGCAAACCTTGATAGCCCGGCAGGGAGTTGGGCAAGCACCCGGCGTCGCCGCAGCCCTGCACGTTATTCTGGCCGCGCAGGGGAGAGACTCCGCACCCGGGCCGTCCTAACTGCCCCGTTACCAGCGCCAGGTTGAGCAAGCTGTGGACGTTGGGAGTGCCGTTGGTGTGCTGAGTGATGCCCATGCCCCAGATCAGACAGGAACCGCCGTATCCCGGCGCGGAGGCGCTGCCCTTCAGCGCCGGTGGTCGGGCGAAGAGGCGGGCGGCGGCACGGATGTCATCAGCGGGAACGCCAGTGATGGCGGCCGCACGTTCCGGCGAGTAGCGATCAATAATGGCGAGCCAGTCGTTGTAACCCTCCGTGCGGTTGGTCACAAAGTCCGCATCGGACAGGCCCTCCGCAACGATGACTTGGGCCATGGCGTTCAGCAGGGCCACATCGGTGCCCGGATAAGGACGCAGCCACAGGTCGGCGTAGTCGCACATATCAATGCGACGGGGGTTGATGACGATTAGCCCGGCCCCGCGTTCCACTACGGCGCGACGCATCCGCGCGGCCGCAACCGGGTGGTTGCTTGTCGGATCGCAGCCGGTGACCAGCAGGCACCCCGCCGCCTCGTAGTCGGTGTACGAATTGCTGGTGGCGCCGCTGCCCAGCGAGGTCAGCATGGCCTCCACCGACGGCGCATGACACAGGCGCGTGCAGTGGTCGATGTTGTTGCTCCCCATGACCAGACGGGTGAACTTCTGCTGCACGTAGCCGTCCTCGTTGGTGGCTTTCGCGGAACACAGCGTGCCGAAGGACTCGCCGCGGTATTCGGCGAGGCGCGATGCCACCAAGTCCAATGCCTCATCCCAGGTCGCCTCCCGGAAATCGCCGGTGAAACGGTCACCCTCGCGTATCAGCGGCCTCTTGATCCGGTCCCCATGCTGCACGAAGGTGTAGCCGAAGCGCCCCTTCACGCACAGCATCCCAACGCTGGACAGGTTGTCGGGATCGTCATGTGAAGCAACGATCATGCCTGTTTCCGGTCCTTCCGCGTTGTCGTTGACCTCCAGTTTGATCCCGCAGCCAACGCCGCAATAGGGACACGTGGTCTTGACCTCGTGGGTAGGCGACGTAGAGACCAGTGGCGTTTTCACGCTGATGGCGCCGGTAGGGCATACGCTGAGGCATTGGCCGCACGTGGTGCAGATGCTTTCGCCCAACGGTTTGTCACCGGCGGTGGCGATACGCGCCGATCCGCCGGCGCCCAGCACGTCTATTGCGCCGATGAACTGGTGGCTGGACTGGCAGGCGTTGACGCAACGGGCGCACAGGATACATGCGTCCATTGCCAAGTTGAACACCGGGTTGGATTCATCCGCAGGCTGGCGTGGCCGCGATTCCCAGCGAGTTGAGGTGATGCCGTGCAGCCTGGCTGCGTCCGAAAGCAGGCCGTAGCCTTCAGTCGGCCCGCCGGACCCGTTGCCATTGCTAACCATGCTGAGGGTCAGTTCGATGACACCGGAGCGGATTCGCCTGACGTCAGCGGTGTCCGTGCGGATCACCATCCCGTCGCTGGTTGGCGTCGAGCAAGAGGCAGGGAACCCTCGGACGCCGTCGATCTGCACCAGGCAGGTTCGACAGGCGCCGATGGCCGGCATGTCGGCGTCTTTGCACAGTTGGGAGAGGGGCCGGCCAGCGGCGTTGACAGCATCAAGCGCGCTGGCTCCTTCCGGCAAGCTGACAGGAATCCCGTCAACTTTCACGCTGATGGTTGGACTGGCGACGACCATCGCTACTCCCTCCCGCCTTGCCTGCGTTCGACAAATGGTTGCCTGCGAGCAGTGTCTCTAACCCGATCAGCCTTCGAAGTAACCCTCCTCCTGGAAGAGTTCGGCCAACCGTCCCACTCCCTCGCGAATCTCCTCTGGCGAGTTGTGACTGTAGGTGAGGCGCAGATGGTTGTTACGTCCACGATCCGACCGGAACATCCCGCCCGGATTGTACTTGACGTCTCGGGCGGTGGCCTTGGCCAGCGTCGACCACGTGTCGGCGTTTTCGGGCAGCTTGACGAACAGCATCATGCCGCCGTGGGGATGGGTCCACTCGCAGAAGGACGGGAAGTTGCTCTCCAGAGCGCCGATCATCGCGTCGCGTCTTGCCAGTAGAGCCTGTCGCACCGCTTCAATATGGTCCGCCTCATGTACCCGCATGTATTCGTAGACCATGGTGGTGGCGAGGTGGCTCACGCTGCGGCGAGGAAGGTTCTCGGAGTTGACCCGCTGTAGCGCGTCCTGAACACCGGAAGGGAGCACACCGAAACCCACGCGCAGACCGCACCCCAGCAGCTTGGTGAACGACGACACGTAGAACACGTCGCCCTGGTTGCTCATGCCCGAAATGGCCTGAGGCAAGGGGTCTCCGTCGATGCGGAAATCGGCGTAGGACTCGTTCTCCATCACCGGGACGCCGTACTTCTGGGCAACCTCCAGTATCGCCCGCCGTCGTCCCTCCGACACAGTGAACCCCTGGGGGTTCTGGTATACCGGGATCGTCCACACAAACTTTGCCTGCCGCCCGGAACTATCCAGCGATGCCAGCGCATCTTCCAGGGCGTCGGGCAGCATTCCATCGTCGTCGCATGGAACGTGGATCGGTTCCGCGCCGCGCTCCAGCATCATCCGGAGGCTGCCCATGTAGGTGAATTCTTCCACCAGGACGGCGTCACCCGGGTTGATGAACGACTCCAGGACAATAGCAATCGCGCCGCCCGCCCCGTCCGAGATGAACACATCGTTCGGGGAAACTTCATAGCCGCGGTTGGCCGCCAGGCGCTCGGCGATCATTTCCCTGAGTCCCACGTGACCGCCCGGCGGTGGATATCCCGCCAGCGACGCGCCACCGCCGGTTTCCAATCCGGTCCGTATGGCAGCCAGGTATTCGTCAGCATCGACCACCTCCGGCACTGCGTTGGTGATCGAAAAAATATACTTGACGGAGTCACCCGCCCCGGGCGGCGATGCTACGGACCTCGGCAAGTTGCTGGAGAAAAGGGATGCGTAATCGACCATAGGTGGCCTCCCCATGCGGCGGTGGCACGTATGGTATCAGATACGCGCCATCATATAGCCCGATTTCGGAGTGCCAAACCAGACAAACGCGACCTCAAACGGCAGCTTTGCGGCGCTGGGCGACTCCTTCCCTCACCAGGGGGATCAGCTCCCTTCCGTAATCGGCGGCATCCGCCAGCGGGTCGAACCCGCGAATGATAAACGCGCTGCATCCGAGGTCGTAGTACGCCAGCAGGGAGTCCGCCACCTGCCGCGGAGTGCCCACGAGGCAGGTGGTGCTCCCCGAGGCTCCGCTGGCCGCCGCTATGGGCATCCAAAGCCGTTCGTCGTGCAGGTTCCCCTCCGCGGCGAAACGCAGCAGCCGCCAGGCGCCCTCGGATTGTGGCCGGGTGGGGACGCCGGGCGTGATCCGTCCCGCGGTCGCCCGCTGGACTCGGGCGAGGATCTCCTCTGCCCTTTTCCACGCCTTTTCCTCGGTGTCGGCGAGGATGGGCCGCGCCGACAGGCTGAACCGCATGCCCGCTGGATTGCGCCCGGCCGCACTTACCCGCTGGCGCACGTCGGCGATCCGTTCGGCGATGGACGCCCGCGGCTCGCCCCACAGGGCGAAAAGGTCGGCACGGCGGCTGGCGGTATCCAGCGCGGCCTCCGAGGCTCCGCCGAAGAACAGCGGCACATGGGGGTATTGCCGGCAACGTGCCTGGCTGTACGCCCCTTGCAGGTGATAGAACTCCCCATCGTGATCGAAAGGCTCCGTCTCCGTCCAGATGCGACGCATTACGTCCAGATATTCGTCCGTGCGTCGATACCGTAAATCGTGATCAAGCCAGTCGCCATCCTGACGCTGCTCGATGTCGTTGCCCCCGGTGATGATGTGCAGCGCGATGCGCCCGTTGGTTAGCTGGTCCAGCGTGGCCGCCTTGCGCGCGGCCAGCGTGGGCGCGACGAACCCGGGCCGGTGGGCGATCAGGTACCCCAGGCGCTCGGTGTGCGCTGCGGCGTAACCCGCCACCTCGAATCCGTCCGGGGTTGACGAGGAATAGCCGGTCAGCACCATGTCGAAACCGGCCCCCTCGTGGGTGCGGGCAAAGTCCAGGATGTAATCGGGGTCCACGCCGGAGGGGACCTCCGCGCCGGGATTGATCCCGCCGCCGAACAGACTGAGCGTGGCCCCTTGGTTGGCGGACGATTCGCGAACAACGCCGATCATCCCGATTATGGTTACGCCGTCGTCGCCGTAAACGCTTGGAACGGCGGGTTCCGGAAGGTTTCCGTTGCCGCGGGTTTCGTTCATGCTTGCCATTTCTCCCATAACACGACCATATCAGCGTAGTTTAGACTATTTACCTTCGGTTGCGTTTACGCCGGAAAATCGGATATCAAATATTGCGTTTGGGGTTGACAACCATCTACTTACGATATAGTATGTATTCAAGGTGCTGGGGGTACAGGGAACTCCCACCCGCCGAAAACCCGATGGCCAGACCATCGTCAACGCAGGAGGTTAGAAGTGGTCACGCTGATCGAGCTGAACCATAGCTGGCATTTCCCCTGTAAACGCCCTGTCGGCGGAACCGCGGTGGCATGACGATGCTGGGTGGCCGCTGACAGGGTAAAAACCCGTCAGGCCGTAGCATCCTTGGCGACGGCACGAACGGAAACCAGCAACCGGGGCCTCGACTGTTTATCGGGCCCCGGTTTCATTTTGCCGTGCCGGGAGCGTCGACTGTCCTTGTCAGGTCGTTGACCCGGCTTCAAACTCTCTCAGCGCAGCTCGGTACTGTTCAGGCGTGTTTACGTCCCAGAGCAACTCGGCGGCGCCCAGCTCCACTCGTTGCGTAGCGTCGCGGTGACGCTCGGTAACCGCCCGCATGCCTTCGGTTTTCTCGTCGATGGCGATGAGTTCGCTGTACAAATTCCGGCTGACTACGATGGGGTGCCCACCTTTTCCCCGGTATGTCGGGATTGTAATGAGCGTGTCATCGCCGCTGCGATGTGCATCCAACGTTTCCCTGATGATCCGGACAGAGCGCGGTTGGTCGACGTTCAGCATCAAGATCGCCGCGTTGGGGTCGGCCGGCGGTCCGAGCGCCCAGAGGCCTGTCTTGATTGAGGTGGTTTTTCCCTGGGCGTAGTCCTCGTTGATCACGCACCGCACCCCGCCTAGGTTGTACACATCGCGGTTGACGCCAATCCGCGCCTGCAACTCGTCGGCCCGGTGGCCCAGCACGACAACCACCTCGTCTGCGCCCCCCTCACGCAATGCAACGATCTGGTGGATGATGAGTGACCGACCCTGCCAGTCCAGCAACGCCTTCAACGTGCCCATGCGCCGGGACACCCCGGCGGCCAGCAGGATCGCTGACGTAAATGGCAACCTGTCTGCCATGCGTTGATCAATAGTCACTCAGTCGGCGGTGGCTCCCATCGCCCGGTTGGCCCGGCGTTCGGCACGTTCCAGGTACCAGTCGTCCATCGTCATCGGGCTGCCCTTGCCGCCGCGGCGGGCCATGATGATCTCGGACATGATGCTGACGGCCAGTTCCTCCGGCTCCAGGGCCCCGATATCCAAACCGATGGGCGCCCGCACCTCCGCCAGCCGTTCCCGCGGCACGCCTTCCTGCAGCAGACGCTGGTAGATCATCAGCGTCTTGCGCCGGCTGCCCAGCAAACCGATGTACCGCGCCTTGGTGGTCAACGCCGACTCCAGCGCCACGTCGTCGAACCAGTGCCCTCGGGACGCCACCACGATGAAGCTGTTGACGTTGATGTCCAGGTGGTCAGCCCAGTTGGTGTAGGGCGTGACGATGGTCTCTTCAGCGTAGGGGAACCGCTCGGGGTTCGAGAAATCCTCGCGGTCGTCGATGATGTACACGCGGTAACCCAGTTGATGGGCCAAGTCCGCGGTTGCTTTGCCTACGTGCCCGCCACCCACCATCACCAGCGTCGGCGGGGTAGTGAAACCCTCAACGAACAGTTCGGTCTGGTCATCGATGGTTACCGATTCGTTAGCGCCGACAGCAGCCACGCGGCCGGCTGCTTCGAGCGCGACCTCATCCAGCTCGGCGGTTCCGATGCCACCGGCGATTGAACCGTCGGACCGGAGCAGCAGCTTGGCTCCGAGCGGAGCGGTGTCCCCTTCCGACCGTACCACCGTGGCCAGGGCAGCCGGCTCCGCGCCGTCATACGCGCCTAGCAGCTCGGAACCAATGTCGGAAAAATCGTCGGTATCCCAGAAGGGCTCCAAGTAGAAGTACATCGTGCCGCCGCAGACCAGGCCGTCACGGGCCGCGATGTCTTCGTTCAGATAATAGTCCTTGAACTCCGCGCCGCCCTGGTTGCGCAGGATCTCCCGCGCTGCGAACCAGATGTCTCCTTCCACGCAGCCACCGCCGAGGGTGCCTACGGCGGTGCCGTCTTCGCGCACCAGCAGCATCGCGCCGGCCTTCTGCGGCGTGGAGCCCTTGGTGCGCACCACCGTGGCCAGCACGCAGGGATTACCCGATTCCAACTGGTTTACTGCTTCCTGAATAACGTCGCGCACGCTTTCACCTGCCTGATGCCCGAATCTGTCGGGCTAGTACGCCGACTCACGCCGGGATCCACCATTGCGCCGGCATCGGCATGATATCAGCATTATACATCAACCCCGTTTCCGGTTCGCGTTCCCGCGTCCGGGAAAGACCCCGGAAACGGTTGCATCGCGCCACCGCACGGCCGCCGCGCGGTGGCACCTGCATCGGGCCATCGTGTATGATTGTCAGCCATAAGTTCGGGTTTTCAAGTTCGCCACATCCCTGTTTTATGCAACGGTGACGAAAATGACTGTGAACCAGCGAAGGGTTACCAAACCGGTGTACGTCGGCGGCGTCAAAGTTGGCGGTGACGCCGACATCACCGTGCAGTCGATGACCAAGACTGACACCCGTGACGTCAAAGCCACTGTCCGGCAGATCCATGAACTTGAAGAGGCCGGCTGCGAAATCATCCGTTCCGCGGTGCCCGACATGGAAGCTGCCAAGGCGATGGCGGAGATCAAAAAGCGGATCCGGATACCGCTGATCGCCGACATACATTTCCACTATCAGCTTGCGTTGGAGTGTGCCGCAGGTGGGATCGACTGCCTGCGTCTCAATCCCGGCAACCTGCGCAACGAGGACCAGGTACGACAGGTCGTCGCCGCGGCCAAGGAACGTGATATACCCATCCGCATCGGCGTGAATTTCGGCAGCCTCCCACCCGTGGGAGGCATCGGCCGGACGCGCGGTTTTTCCCGCCACATGGACTTGGTGAATCGGCTGCCCAAAGCCGGCGAGGCCCAGGCCGGCGATTACAGCATCGTCGACCACATGGTCGCCACTGCCCTGTGGGAGATCAGCCTGCTCGAACAGCAGGATTTCGACCAGATCAAGATTTCGATGAAAGCCTTTGACGTGCCGACTACCGTTGAAGCCTACCGCCGCGTGGCCGAGATGGTTCCATACCCTCTGCACCTGGGAATCACCGAGGCCGGCACCGCCAAGTCCGGCTCTATCCGCACCGCCGTCGGGTTGGGCGTGCTGCTGTACGAAGGCATTGGCGATACTATCCGCGTTTCCCTCAGTGACGACAGCGTTGAAGAGGTCATCGCGGGTTATGAAATCCTGAAATCGCTGAACCTGCGCGACAAGGGGACGACCATGGTGGCTTGTCCCAGTTGCGGTCGCGCCGACGTTGACATCCGCAAGCTGGCCAACGACGTGGACGACCTGCTCAAGAAAACCGACAAGAACATCAAGGTCGCGGTCATGGGCTGCGAGGTCAACGGCCCCGGCGAAGCCAAGGACGCCGACGTGGGCATCGCGGCCGGCGCCGGCCGCGCCATCATCTTCCGCAAGGGCGAGAAGATACGAGTGGTCTCGGAAGACGAAATGCTGACGGCGCTGATGGAGGAGATCGAAAAGACGCCGGTCAAAGTCTGACCGCCGATGTACGAGATCCCGCAAACTCCGGAATTCAGTGAGTGGCTGGACGGGCTGGATCCTACGGCCACAAACCGTATTCTCGGAGTGCTTGACCGTATGGCGCAAGGCAATTGGGGAGATTATAAGCCGGTTGCCGGCGCACCAGGGATTTTTGAGCGACGTTTGATGGGCAGAGATCCTGGCATCAGACTCTATTTTTGCCGCCAGGGCGGCAATCTGATGCTATTCCCAACTGGCGGAGACAAAGCCTCACAACAACGCTCGGACATTGCCCAAGCCCGTCGTCCCCGTGAACGCTACACATAAAAGAGCGAATACAATGGCTCTCATCAGACATGATGACTATGCTAGAGATCGGGCAAACCGCGATCCTGAATTTGCCCGCCTGAGGCTTGAAACCGCGATTGAACTCCTGGACGGCAGTGATGAAGACCGCCGCATCGCCATGCGGATACTGAGGGACCAACTTGGTCTCTCTGAAGACGAAATCCGCGAACTGGAGCACAAAGAGACCGCCGCATGATCAATGTTGCCACAGCAGAGGCTATCGCTCCCTTTGACGTTGCTGCCCTGGAGGACCAGGGCATACCCACATTGCCCATCGAACGCCGGGCGCTGCGTCGCCACTTGCTGGACGCCATTGCGCGCATCCGTCCCATCCTTGAAGCCGACGCCGAGGTCAACGACGCCGCAGAAACCTTGGCTTGGCCGTCGGTGGTTGCGCTGTACCGGGAGGGACTGCTGTCGTTGAAAGTGCCGCGGGAACTGGGTGGCCCGGACGTGGACCCGCACCTCTACCTCGATCTGTGCGACGAACTTTCCTACGTTAACCCGTCTGCCGGTTGGTGCGCGTTCATCAACAGCACCAGCGCCGCGTTCCTGGGAGCTTTCCTTCCCGACGCGGGCGTGGAGCGCGTGTTCGCCGGGCGTGCCATGCCCATCGCTTCCGGCGCATTGATCCCGCGCGGGGTCGCCACGCCGGTAGAGGGTGGTTGGCGGGTCAGCGGTCGGTGGCCTTTCGCCAGCGGCTCGGCCCATTCCTCCTGGCTCCTGGCGGGCTTCCGCATAGTCCGCGATGACAGACCGGGCCCCGAGCACATGGTGATGGCCGCGCCCATCGCTGCGGTGCGTTTTGTGGACAACTGGCAAGTCATGGGCCTCAAGGGCACCGGCAGCCGCGACTTCGTACTCGAAGACCATTTCGTGCCTGAAGAATTGGCCTTCGACCTGATCACTACTGACCCGCGCCGGGGCGGGCCGCAGTTCTGGCTGGGCCGTCCGGGTTTCGTCACGCCCGACCACGCTGCGTTCGCTCTGGGAGTGGCGCGACGCGCTCTGGATGAGATCGCTGCACAGGCCGGGTCCTACAGCCGCGGCTACCTCACCTCCACCATCGCCCAGCGTGGCGCGTTGCAGCACGATCTCGGTCGTTGCGACCAGGAGCTGCGCGCTGCCCGCGCCCTGTGTCGCGAGGCCATCGCGGACGCCTGGGAGTTTTGCCTGCGCGGAGAACGGCCGGACCTCGAGCGTCAGCTGCGCCTGCGTGGAGCCTGCGCCTACGCCACCGACGTGGCGTGCCGGGTGGCAACCACGGCCTTCCGCTACGGCGGCGGCAACGCCATCTACAACGACCGTGTCCTGCAACGCTGCATGCGCGACATCAACGCAGCGGCCCAACATTTCATGGTCAACACCAGCGCCTACGACAACCTGGGGCAGTTCCGGCTGGGGATGCCGAATGTGAATCCGATGGGATAGGGGTATTTTTAGACAATACCTGCCTCGACCGTTGTGCGACGCAGAAAGCCACCAGATACAACGCCGGAGGGGTAATATGCGTGCCTTCGTCCACCTTCTCTACGCGCTGGCCGGCATCATGAGGTTGATAGCCGCATCTCGGGAAAGCAAAGAGCGTAGGGCAATCACCCACGGCAATAGCAACACTGAGTTGGCGCACCAATGCTATATCAGCGGTGCCGCTAAACTCGATCAGGGAGATTTTGACCGCGCCATCGCTGATTTTGATTCTGCCATCGCGCTGAATCCCAACAACGCTGGTTACTATTACGCCCGAGGAGACGCCAAACACAAAAAGGGAGATATTCATGGTGCCATTGATGATTTTGACGCGGCCATTGTCCTGGATCCTTACGATGCGGATTATTACTTTTTCCGGGGTGTCGCCAAAGATGATCTAGGAAATTATGACAGCGCGGTCGCCGATTACAGCCTTGCCATCGGGCTGGATCCCAGTGATTCAACCAACTACCACATGCGGGGTATCACCAAATATTATCTGGGAGATATTGACGGTGCCATCGCGGACTACGGCCGTGCCATTGACTTGAAGCCCGATAATGCTGGTTACTATTACTCTCGGGGCATTGCCGAGTCTGCCCTGGGAGATGTTGACAGCGCCATCGCCGATTACGGCCTCGCCATTGCGCTGAATCGTTACAATGCGGGCTATTACCATGCCCGTGGCGCAGCCAAATATGATATGGGTGATTTTCGCGGTGCCATAATCGATCTTGACAGTGCCGTTGCGCTGGATCCCAACGATGCAACTAACTATCATCATCGGGGTGACGGCAAGCACGATATAGAAGATTTTGAGGGCGCTATCGCCGACTATAGCTTGGCCATTGCGTTGAATCCCAACAGCGCCGGCTACTATTACGCACGAGGCGTCGCCAAGTCTGGTATAGAGGATTTTGAGGGTGCCATCGCTGATTACAGCCTTGCAATTGCCTTGAGCCCTAGTGATGCGGACGCCTACTACGCCCGGGGAAACACCAAGATGTCAAGAGGAGATCTCGACGGAGCTGCAGCAGACTTGGCGAACGCAATTACACTGAACCCTGATTGCGGAGAGCAGGTCATTGAGACAATTGAGGCCATTTGGCAGGCGCGACATTCCGAATAACCGCGACTCCCACCGTGCTAAAATTTCCCAACGTTGCGGACGGAGGTGGCGTGATGGTTCGCATAACGATAGATGAGCTCGATGCGGAGGCCGCTGACGAGTTGCGGATCCGTGCTCTCGCCAATGACCGCACCATTGAGGAAGAGGCGCGCGACATCCTGAACTTCGTCCTGAACAACCGCCAGGTGCTGCCGCAGCCGAAAAACTGGGCTCTGGCTATCCACGAACGGTTCCGGCCTCTGGGTATCAAGGAAGTAGTCCTGCCGCCCCGAGATTCCGGGGAGCCGATCCAGTTTGTCTTCAGGGACGACGCAGACTATGGCAATAATCCTGGACACTAACGTGGCATCGGAATTGGTCGATGACCGGCCGCAGTTGGAAGTCATCGACTGGTGGCGTCGTCAAGCGATAGAAGAAGCTTACGTTACAGCCATCACCGAGATGGAATTGCGCTACGGGGTTGCAATTATGCCGCCGGGCGGGAATCACTCTCGACTGTCCCGCCAGATAGACGACCTGTTGGAGATTGATTTCGCGAGTCGTATCCTGCCCTTCGACAGCGCCGCGGCTTATACTTATGCCGTCATTGCCTCGCGACGGCGCGCCATAGGCCGTGTTGTCGGGCAGTCTGACACCCAAATCGCCGCAATCGCTTTGTCCTTGGGAATGACGGTGGCTACTCGCAATGTGCGTCATTTCACCGACTGCGGCGTAGAACTCATCAACCCCTGGTCAGCCGAAGGAACCCCCTAACCCATGCGTATTTCTCGTCTCGTTACCCGCACTCTCCGCGACGACCCGCCCGAGGCGGAAACGGCCAGCCATCGCCTGATGCTGCGGGCCGGCCTCATCCAGCAGGTCGCCGCCGGCATTTACGCCTACCTGCCCCTGGCGTGGCGTTCCATGCAGAAGATCGAGCAGATCGTCCGCGAGGAAATGGACGCGGCCGGCAGTCAAGAGCTCCGCATGCCCGCGCTGCAGCCCATGGAACTCTGGGAGCAGACCGGCCGCGCCGCCGCTTTTGGCGACAACATGTTCTCGCTGGAGGACCGGCGGGGTCGGCCTCTGGCTTTGGCGCCCACCCACGAGGAAGTGGTCACCAACATCGTCAAGGGAAACGTCCAGAGCTACCGCGACCTGCCGGTGATCCTCTACCAGATGCAAACTAAATTCCGCGACGAGCCCCGCCCCCGCGCCGGTCTCGTTCGCGTCCGCGAGTTCACCATGAAGGACGCTTATTCCTTCGATGCTGACGACGATGGGCTTGACGTGTCCTATCAAGCGATGGCCCAGGCGTACCGGAACGTGTTTCGCCGCTGTAGCATACCCGTGGTGATGGCCGAGGCGGACAGCGGCGCCATCGGTGGCAAGGACTCCCACGAGTTTCTGCTCCCCACCGATACCGGCGAGGACACCGTCATCACCTGCGCTTCCTGCGGGTATGCCGCCAACGCCGAGAAAGCCGCCGGCGTCTATCCCGATCAACCCGTGCCTGACCCGCTGCTGCTGGAGGAAGTCAGCACGCCGGGCATGAAGACCATCGCTTCCCTGTGCGAGTTTTTGGGTGTCGATGAGGCGCAAACCCTCAAGGCGGTGTTCTACGCTGCCGACGGGGAGGTCGTCTTCGTCACCATCCGCGGTGATCTCGAGGTGAACGAGGTCAAACTCAAGAACGCCCTGCATTGCAACGAGCTCCGCCTGGCCGAGGACGATGAGGTCGCCGCCGCCGGCATCGTCGCCGGCTCAGCCTCGGCCATCGGCATCAGCAACATCCGACGTATCGCCGATGAGTCCATCACCAACGGCGGCAACTTTGTGGTAGGGGCCAACAAGCCCGACACGCACTACCGCAACGCCAACTATCCCCGCGACTTCGACGCCGACCTGGTCACCGACATCGCCCTCACCGAACCCGGCCATCTTTGTGCGCAGTGTGGAGCCGCGCTCCAGTTCACTCGTGGCGTTGAAGTCGGCCACATCTTCAAGCTGGGCACTTTTTTCAGCGAATCCCTCGGCGCTTTCTTCCTGGATTCTGATGGCGAGCAGCAGCCCATCACCATGGGCTGCTATGGGATGGGCGTAGGCCGCATCCTGGCCGCCGCTATCGAACAAAACCATGACGAGCGCGGCATCGTCTTCCCGCCGCCCATCGCGCCATACGATGTTCACCTGGTCGGCCTGAACATGTCCGACGCGTCCGTTGCCGAAGCCGCCACCGATCTCTACGACCGCCTGTGGGCCGCCGGCATCGAGGTTCTTTTCGACGACCGCGCCGACGCGGCTGCCGGGGTAAAGTTCAACGATGCCGACCTGATCGGTCTGCCGGTCCGGCTGGTAGTGAGCCCGCGCAATCTCCGCCAGTCGGCGGTGGAGATGCGTGGACGAACCTCCGAGGACGCGGAAATGGTTGCCTTGGAAGATTTAGTCGACGCCGTTCGCGGTTCGCTACCGGGCAGATAGCGGTCACCGCTCACCTCAACTACCCCGAAAGGGCGGCCCGGGAGCCGCCCTGATTCGTGGTATCGCCAGGCACGCGATCACGGTTGCAAGATCAGCTTCCCAAAGAAGTTGGTCGCTTCCATGTCGTTGTGCGCGTCGGCGGCGTTGGCCAGCGGATACGTGCGGTGGATGGCCGGCTTGATGACGCCGCGGTTGAGGCTGGCCGCGATCTGGCGCATGTCCTCGCGGGATCCCATGTAGCCGCCGTAAATCTCGATCTGCCGGCTGAAGAGCAGGCCCAGGTGCAACTCGGCTCGCAGCCCACTGGTCGCGCCGCAGATGCAATACCGGCCGCCGGGACGCAGCGCGCGGAATCCATGCGCCCAGACGTCCGCGCCAACGTGGTCGACCAGAAGGTCCACTCCGGCCCCGCCGGTAATTTCGCGGACGCGCTGCGTAATGTCTTCCTCGTTGTAGTTGATCACATGGTCCGCGCCCAGGCTGCGGGCCAGTTCCGCTTTCTCCGGGGTGCTGGTAGTGGCGATGACCGTTGCTCCGACCACGTTCTTGAAGACCTGTATCGCGGCCGCGCCTACGCCGGCCGATGCCGAGAACACCAACGCCGTTTCCCAGGGCTGCAGGGCGGCTCGGCGCACCGCCATGTTCCACACCGGGAGATACGTTGTGGGAACCGCCGCGGCATCCTCAAACGAAACCCCGCCGTTCAGCTTGTACGCGTTGACCTCCGGCACCACCACCAGTTCGGCGTAGCTGCCGTCCATCGCGGTACCCAGAAACCGGCTCCGTCGGCACAGCTCATCGCGCCCGGAGCCGCACCACTGGCAGACGCCGCAGGCCAGTCTGGGATTGACCACCACCCGGTCGCCTTCAGTCAGGGTACTGACGGCGTTGCCCTTGGCCACCACCTCGCCCGCCGTGTCTCCGCCCAGAATCAGCGGCGGCGGGAATTCCCGCTCCAGGCCGCGCTGGCCCTCTCGCGTAAATATGTCCAGCCGATTCAGCGCGCTGGCGCCCACGCGGATGACCACGTCCGACGGGCCGGGCGACGGGTCCGGGCGGTCCCCGTACTGCAGGACCCCGACGTCGCCGTGGGATTCGATGTAAACGGCTTTCATGGTTGGATTTCCCTCCTCGTTCCGTCACTGCGACGGTGGGCGTCGGTTCCTGTAACAGTCTTTGCACAGGAACACCACGGCCAGGGTTTCATCGTGGCTCGCGGCCCTCCCGCACCGGGGGGCGTCGCTGTCCGGCGACCACGGCTGATGGAATGGTCCGCCGCACATCTGGCAAGTTGACCGGTGCGGCCCGTCCAATTCATCGTTGCACACCACGCAATAAACGGGACCTGATACCTGGAATATGGTTGCCACTGCACTACCTCCCTGCAATCCGCCATCGGCGGCCTCTAACACGCGATTTTATCTGATACCTGGGCCCACTTCCGGGCCAATTCCTGCTCGTCCTGAACGGAGTGCGCCTCACCGTCCAGGCGCGCCCGGCGCAATTCGCGCAGGGCCTCTCCCATTTCGGGGCCGGCGGGAACCCCCAACGCCAACAGATCGTGACCCCGGAGCCGGGGCGCCACCGACCACCACTCGGAAAGGTAACGCCTGATCTGGTCCGCAACCGTGCCGTCTGTTGCCATCATAATTGCCCCTTTCAGGGCGTTCGGCGCCATGCCGTCCAGGAGGGCGCATACATCCGAGGGTTTGGCCGCGTCGCCAATCGACGAAGCCAACACGCGGATACGAGCCGTATCGGCGATCACGCGCGCCCAATCCGACGGCGCGTTGACCCTGGCGCTGAGGGCCGCTCCTTCATCCGCGCTCAGTGGCCAGACCAGTGTCGCCAACCACGCCAGCGGCGTAACCGGCTCTCCAACCTCCGGCAGATGGGTGGCGGTCAGGGCCGGGTGGATGGCCGAGAGAGCACCGCAATCGTCGGCAGCTCGCAACGGTGCTGCCGGATTGGGCTCTTGCAGAATCCGCTCCAACTCGTGCCGCAAGCGGTCACCCGTAAGGGTCGACAGTGCCCGCCCAGCCAAAGCCGCGGCCATGAGGCGCGCCGTTTCCGGTTCGATAGTGAACCCGAACCGCGCCGCGTAGCGCACAGCGCGCAGGATCCTGGTGGGGTCGTCAAGAAAACTTCCCGGGTGGAGTACTCGAATCAGGCCCGCCTCCAGGTCGGCCCGTCCCCGGTGAGGATCCACCAGGTCGCAAATAGAGGCCGGCAGCGGCAGCGCCATCGCATTGATGGTGAAGTCCCGCCGCGCCAGATCATCTGCAATCCCCCCCGGTTCTACGTCGGGCAGAGCGCCGGGCGAGTTGTAGGTTTCCCGCCGCGCGGTGACCAAGTCAATCGTGAGTGAACCGGCGGTGACGGTGGCAGTACCGAACCGTTGGTGGACCGTCAGACGCCCCTGGATGTCAGCAGCCACCCTCTTGGCCACGGCCAACGCGTCCCCGACCACCGTTACGTCAAGGTCGGCAGTGGGAGCTCCCAGCAGACGGTCGCGAACCGGGCCGCCCACCAGGTAGGCCTGAAACTCCGAGTCGTGTGCAATGCGGGTGATGCAGTCCAAAACGAACCGGTGGGCATCAACGGCATTGCCGTTGCCATCACCACCGGTTGTCGTCAAGTCTGTCGATGTCAGCATGTTTCGTTCGGTTCGGTCACCATAACCAAGCAGAGTGTATCGCAAGCCTCCCGGCCCGGCAACATGGATACTCGTTCGAGAATACAGTCCGGCCAAGCCGATACGAAGGGAGCGCCTCCGGGGTGCGCTATACTTCCATTGTCATCTTGATCGACGGAGCGAAAGAACGCTATGGAAACTGTGGGATTCATTGGTTTGGGGAACATGGGCGGCGGGATGTCGGCCAACATTCAGCGCGCCGGCTACCCGATGATCGTCTACGATCTGCGGGAAGAGGCGGCGCTGCCGTTGCTGGAGGGCGGCGCGCGGCTGGCCAACACGCCGGCGGAGGTGGCGGAGGCCAGCGACGTTACCTTCACGTCGCTGCCGGGTCCCTACGAGGTGGAGGCAGTATCGACGGGGGCATCGGGAGTGCTGGAGGGCATCCGTCCGGGGAGCGTGTACATTGACCTGTCGTCGAGCCGGCCGACGCTGATCCGGGAGATCGAGCCGCAGTTCCGGGCGAAGGGGTGTCACGTGCTGGACGCGCCGGTGAGCGGTGGGAAGACGGGAGCAGCGTCGGGGAACCTGGCGGTGATGGTGGGAGGAGAGCGTGAGGTGTTTGAGCGGGTGAAGCCGATCCTGGACGCCTTTGGGGACAAGGTGTTTTACGCGGGAGAGATTGGAGCGGGCAGCGTGGCGAAGCTGGTGCACAACATGATCGGGCACAGCGTGCGGCAGGCGATTGCGGAGGGCATGACTTTGGGCGTCAAAGCGGGCGTCGAGCCCGAGGCGCTTTGGGAGTGCGTCCGCCGCGGTTCCCTCGGACGCATGCGCGTGCTGCACGAGGGGTTGGTGCGGACGATGTTTCGCGGGGAGTTTGAGCCGGCGAGTTTCGCGCTGAACCTGGCGTACAAGGACATCTCGCTGGCGACGGAGTTGGCCCGGGAATACGACGTGCCCATGCCCATGTCGACGCTGGCCGAGCAGATCGCGTTGCAGGCGATGAACCGAGGCTGGGCGGAGTCGGACAGCAGCATCACGGTGCGGCTGCAAGAGGAGCAAGCGGGCGTGGAAGTGCGTGCCCCCCACGTCGATCCGGTTCGCGCCGGCCGCTTCATCACCACCCACCCCGACGACGAGTAGCCGTAACTGTTCAGGTTCAGGAGTTGTCATTGCGAGGCGCTTGCGCCGTGGCAATCTCGTCCTCGCGGCAGAACCGTCTTCCAAACGATTCCACTACCCTAACGAGATTGCCGCGCTGCGCTCGCAATGACAATTGCCCGCAACCCCGAACAGTTACGAGTAGCCGGCCCTCTTCCACACTTTGCCGAGGTCCCAGAGCAACCGGAGCGACCCATGAATCTAAACACGTACCTCCAC
The DNA here is from genome assembly GCA_965207585.1 of Dehalococcoidia bacterium. Taxonomy (GTDB): domain Bacteria; phylum Chloroflexota; class Dehalococcoidia; order Lucifugimonadales; family UBA3495; genus Bin87. The sequence continues at coordinate 3,058,436 of CBDBMT010000003.1, forward strand.
TTCGACGACAATTGCCGGGAGGCTTTCGAGTTCTACCGTTCCGTGTTTGGCGGCGAGTTCGGCGCCCTGCTGACCTTCGCCGAGGGACCGGACGATATGCCGCCCCTGCCGGATCACGAGAAGAACCGCATCATGCACGTGTCCCTGCCCGTAGGTGGTGGCGTGCTCATGGGCAGCGATTCCTGTTCCGCATTCGGGCCGCCGCCCGTCTCCGGCAACAACTTCTCCATCAGCATCTCAACCGAAACCCGCGAGGAAACCGACCGCCTTTTCTCGGCCCTGGCCGACGGCGGCAACGTCGCGATGCAGCCCCAGGATATGTTCTGGGGCGCTTACTTCGGCATGTGCACCGACCGCTTCGGCGTCAACTGGATGCTCAGCAACGACACCCAATCCGACTGACCAAATAAGCATCGGTAACGCTCTCGATGCCCTCAGTCCCGTAAGGAGGATACGATGGCCGACCGCAATCTAACCATCGACTGCCAGGTGCACTGCTACGAACTCAACACACCCGCGCGCCCCTGGGCCGGCTACCTGCAGGGTCCGGATCAGGCAACCGGGGACGATATGGTCGCCGCCATGGATGCCGTGGGCGTCGACGGCGCAATCCTGATTTCGCCGTTCTCCATGTACCGCTACGACGCCAGTTACGCCCTGGAGGTCTACGATCAGCATCCCAACAAGTTCGGTTTGGTCCGGCCTTTCGATCCCGAATCACCGTCAATCGACGAGGAGATGGCGGAATGGACCGGCCGACCGGGCGTTGTCGGAGCACGCATCATGCTGCGCGACGTGGACTACGAGGCCGACCATCCCGGCGTGAACCAGATCATCGCCGCCGGCGGCCGCGCCGGCGTGCCGGTCAACATCATGTGTGCCACCAAGCTTCCATTGATGCTGGAGCTGGCCCGCCGCAACCCGGACACGCAGCTGATCGTCGATCACCTCGGGTTGGCGCAACCCTTCGAGCCGCCGGCTCCGCCGGAACCCTGGGCTGACCTGGAGAACGTCCTCGCCCTTGCCGAGTGCGACAACGTCGCCATCAAGATCTCCGGCGCCGGCACGCTGGCCCACGAGCCGTTCCCGTACCCCGACATCTGGGAACCGCTGCACCGGATTTTCGACGCCTTCGGCCTGGAGCGCTGCCTCTGGGGCACCGACTGGACCCGCGCCGTCAACCTGCTGAACTACGAGCAGGGCGTTGAGGCTTTCCGCCTCACGGACACCCTGTCCGACGCTGACCGCGCCATCCTGATGGGCGGGGCGCTGACCAACATCTACAAGTGGTCGCCCAAGGTGGGGGATTAGCGCACCGGGATTAAATGCGTCGGCGGCCTCCGCGCGGAGGCCGCCTTTTTGGGTGCCAGCGGATGGCGGCGCGGACCTTATCAAGGCCGCGCCGTACTTTCAATCGCGCGGTGAGTATTTCCTACTCGGCGCAGTTGCTGCCTTGCTTATCGCCCACGCCGCCCAGCCAGGTCTGGAAGTCCGTGTCCAGCGGGGCGCACAGGCCCGTGCTGTTGAAGCGGAGGCTCGTCAACTTGGACAGCCCGGTCAGGCTCTGCGGCAGAGGCCCGCTCAGGCCGCCGTTCTCCTGGATCCACAATCCTTCGAGTTCGGTCAGGCTGGCCACGTAGGCGGGCAGCTTGCCCGACAGGTTGTTGAGGCTGAGATCGATGCGCCGCACTCGCCCGTCGGTGTTGGTGTGAACGCCATACCAGTTGCCGTTTGCCTGGTCGTCCAGCCAGTTGGCCGTGTGGTTCCAGTTCGCCCCGCCGGTGTCCTCGTACAACGCGGTCAGTATCTGCCGGTCGGTGCAGTTCTGATCGAGGGTTACGGAGCTCGATTGAGCGTCAGACAGTCCCTTGAGCCACGTTTGGAACCCGGCGTCCGCCGGCGCGCAGAGCCCGGAGTTGCCGAATTGCAGGTGCTCCAGTTGGCTCAGACCCGTCAGGCTGCTGGGCAGCGTCCCGCTCAGGCTGTTGCGCGCCAGCCCCAATACCTCCAGCCGTCGTTGTTGGTCCAGTTGTCGCCGCCCGTGGCGTGGTAGAAGGCGGTCAGCCTTACCGGTCCGGATCCGGCGGCGGACAGTTGTGGCCGATGTAGGATTCCAGGCCGGCCAGCCACTCCTGGAACTGGTCGTTGTTCGGTGAGCACAGGCCGACGGAGAATGTCAGCTGCTTCAGGTTGGTCAGGTTGGTGAGGCTCTGGGGCAGCTCACCGGTCAACCGGGTGTTGCCAAGGTGCAGCTCGACCAGGTTGCTCAGGCGACCCATTTCCGCCGGCACGGGGCCATGCACGCCGTTGAACCTGAGGTTCAGAGTTTGCAGACTGCTCAGGTCGCCCAGCCAGGAGGGCAGCGTTCCCGACAGTTTGTTGCCGCTCAGGTTCAGCGTTTGCAGCCGTTCCAGGTTCGGCAGTTGCGTCGGTATCGCCCCGGTCAGGTTATTGTCAATGAGAGACAGGCCGATGACCCGGCCGTCGGCGTCAACGGTGACGCCGCGCCATTCGCCCAACCGCTTGTCGGTGAGCCATTTGGCGCGGTGTCGCCAGTCGTCCCCGCCGGTAGCCTGGTATAACGCCACCAGCTCGGCGCGCTCCGGCGTTGGGCAGTGCCCGCCGCGGACGTATTCCACGCTGTCCAACCACTCCTGGAAGGCCCGGTCCGGCGGGGCGCACAGGCCCGTGTCATAGAAATTGAAGTGTGTCAAATTGACCAGGCCGGTCAGTTCCAGGGGCAGCGGCCCGGACAGGTCCGCGTTGTGGGACAGGACCAGCCGTTGCAGATTGACCAAGTTTCTCAACTCGGCGGGCAGCGACCCAGTCAGGCCGTTTTCGCCCAGTTCCAGGGATTGCAGGGCGGTGAGATCGCCCAAGACGACCGGCAGGGTTCCCGACAGGTTATTGTCGCGGAGCGTCAGGACGGTCACGCGGCCGTCGGCATCGGTGCGGACGCCCTCCCACTGGTCGAACTCGCGGTGGCTGTTCCAGTTGTTGCTGCGCTTCCAGTTGGCCCCGCCGGTGGCGTTGTAGAGCGCGACCAGAGCGCGCCCGTCCGAGGCGGCGTCCGGCGCGCAGTCCGGAATGTTCGCCGCGCTGATGGCGTTGAGGACGACTTCGCCGAACTGGACGACCAGCGGACGACACAGACCGGCATTGCCCGAGATGTCCAGCGTCGTTAGCTCGCCCAGTTCGTTCAACTCGGTCGGTATCTGGCCGTCCAGGTTGTTGGAGTCCAGGTCCAGAGCGGTGACTCTGCCCTGGTCGTTGGTGCTGACGCCGTGCCATTCGCCCAGGGGTTTCTCGGAAAGCCAGTTGGTATTGTTCGTCCAGTTCTCTCCGTCCGTCGCTTCGTACAGCGCGACCAGCACGCGCCTGTCCGGCGCGCAGTCCGGGATGTTCGCCGCGCTGATGGCGTTGAGGACGACTTCGCCGAACTGGACGACCAGCGGACGACACAGACCGGCATTGCCCGAGATGTCCAGCGTCGTTAGCTCGCCCAGTTCGTTCAACTCGGTCGGTATCTGGCCGTCCAGGTTGTTGGAGTCCAGGTCCAGAGCGGTGACTCTGCCCTGGTCGTTGGTGCTGACGCCGTGCCATTCGCCCAGGGGTTTCTCGGAAAGCCAGTTGGTATTGTTCGTCCAGTTCTCTCCGTCCGTCGCTTCGTACAGCGCGACCAGCACGCGCCTGTCCGAGGCGGCGTCCGGCGCGCAGTCCGGGATGTTGGCCGCGGTGATGGCGTTGAGGATGACTTCGCCGAACCCGGCGGCTAGGGGGCTGCACAGCCCGGAATTGCCAGATATGTCCAGCGTCGTCAGCTCGCCCAGTTCGTCCAGCTCGACCGGTATCTGCCCGCTCAGGTTGTTGTCGGGCAGCGCAAGCCCTGTGACTCTGCCCTGGTCGTTAGCGGTGACGCCGTGCCATTCGCCCAGCGGCTTGTCGGAAAGCCAGTTGGTACTGTTCGTCCAGCTATCCCCACCTGTGGCCGCGTACAACTCTATCAGCGAGTCCCTGTCCTCCCAGGCACACGGATTGTCGCCGACTACTGAGTTTATTCCTTGCTGCCATGCTTGGAACTCGCTGTTCTGCGGCGTGCAGAGGCTGGTACCGTTGACTTGCAACAGGGCCAACTCCTCCAGATTGGTCAAGCTCTGCGGAAGTCTCCCCTCAAGCAGGAGGGAGTGTTGGATGTACAAGCGTTGAAGCTTGGTCAACTTGCCCAACTCTGGCGGTATCGTTCCGGAGAGTTTATGGCCCACCAGGGCTAGTTCTGTGAGATTACTCAGGTTGCCCAGCTCCTTGGGTATCCCACCGTTGAGCTTGCTGCCGAAGATACCCAGATACTCTAGCTCGCTCAGGGCGCCGATTTCGGTCGGGAGCGGGCCGCTCAGGTTGTTGGAGACCCAAAAAAGCCTAGTGACCCTGCCATCGTCGTTGGTGGTAACGCCGTGCCATTCGCCCAGGGGTTTCTCGGAAAGCCAGTTGGTATTGTTCGTCCAGCTATCCCCGCCCGTGGCGTTGTACAGCGCGACCAGCGCGCGCCTGTCCGAAGCGGCGTCCGGCGCGCAGTCCGGGATGTTCGCCGCGGTGATGGCGTTGAGGATGACTTCGCCGAACCCGGCGGCCAGGGGGCTGCACAGCCCGGAATTGCCGGATATGTCCAGCGTCGTCAGTTCACTCAGTCTGCCCAACTCGGTCGGTATCGTTCCTGACAGATTGTTGCCAGACAGCGCAAGCCCTGTGACTCTGCCATCGTCGTTGACGGTAACGCCGTGCCATTCATCCATCGGCTCATCGGAAAGCCAGTTGGCGCTGTTCGTCCAGTTCTCCCCGCCCGTGGCGGCATGCAGCGCGACCAGCGCGCGCCTGTCCGAGGCGGCGTCCGGCGCGCAGTCCGGGATGTTCGCCGCGTCTATCGCATTGCTGACGACTTCGCCGAACCCGAAGAGCAGGGGCTTGCACAGCCCGGAATTGCCGGATATGTCCAGCGTCGTCAGTTCGCCCAGACTGCCCAGCTCGACCGGTATCTGCCCGCTCAGGCTGTTGTCAGACAGGTCCAGCGTCGTCAGTTCGCCCAGACTGTCCAGCTCGACCGGTATCTGCCCGCTCAGGCTGTTGTCGGACAGCGCAAGCCCTGTGACTCTGCCTTCTGTGTTGACGGTGACGCCGTGCCATTCGCTCAGCGCCTTCTCGGAAAGCCAGTTGGCGCTGTTCGTCCAGCTCGCCCCGTCCGTGGACGCGTACAACTCTATCAGCGAGTCTCTGTCTTCCAAGGCACACGGACTGCCGACTACGACTCTCGTCAGTCCCTGCTGCCATGCCTGGAACTCGCTGTTCTGCGGTGTGCAGAGGCTGGTACCGTTGATCAACAACTCGACTAGATCCTCCAGTTCGGTCAGGCTCTGCGGAAGCCTTCCCGCAAGCAGGGGGGAGTGTCGGATGTACAAGAGTTGAAGGTTGGTCAGCTTGCCCAACTCTGGCGGTATCGTTCCTGAGAGTTTATGATCCGACAGGTTCAATATTGTGAGTTTACTCAGGTTGCCCAACTCCTTGGGTATCGCACCGCTGAGCTTGCTGTCGAAGATACGCAGTCTCGTAAGTTCGCTCAGGGCGCCGATTTCGGGCGGGAGCGGGCCGCTCAGGTTGTTGTTGACCAGGTCAAGCCTCGTGACCCTGCCATCGTCGTTGGCAGTAACGCCGTGCCATTCGCCCAGCGGCTTGTCTGAAAGCCAGTTGGTACTGTTCGTCCAGTTCTCCCCGTCCGTGGCGTTGTACAGCGCGACCAGCGCGCGCCTGTCCGAAGCGGCGGACGTCGCGCAGTCCGGGATGTTGGCCGTGGTGATGGCGTTGAGGATGACTTCGCCGAACCCGGCGGCCAGGGGGCTGCACAGCCCGGAATTGCCGGATAGGTCCAGCGTCGTCAGTTCGCCCAGACTGCCCAGCTCGACCGGTATCTGCCCGCTCAGGCTGTTGTCGGATATGTCCAGAGATGTCAGTTCACTCAGACTGCCCAGCTCGGTCAGTATCTGCCCGCTCAGGCTGTTGTCGGGCAGCGCAAGCCCTGTGACTCTGCCATCGTCGTTGACGGTGACGCCGTGCCATTCGCCCAGCGCCTTCTCGGAAAGCCAGTTGGCGCTGTTCGTCCAGTTCGCCCCGCCCGTGGCGGCATGCAGCGCGACCAATGCGCGCCTGTCCGAGGCGGCGTCCGGCGCGCAGTCCGGGATGTTCGCCGCGTCTATCGCGTTGCTGACGACTTCGCCGAACCCGAAGAGCAGGGGGCTGCACAGCCCGGAATTGCCGGATATGTCCAGCGTCGTCAGTTCGCCCAGACTGTCCAACTCGGTCGGTATCTGTCCGCTCAGATTGTTGTCAGACAGCGCCAGCCCTGTGACTCTGCCATCGTCGTTAGTGGTGACGCCGTGCCATTCGCCCAGCGCCTTCTCGGAAAGCCAGTTGGTACTGTTCGTCCAGCTATCCCCACCTGTGGCCGCGTACAACTCTATCAGCGAGTCCCTGTCCTCCAAGGGACAGTTGGGGTCTCCACCAAGAGTATAGACTACGGATCGGATTCCCTGGAGCCACGCCTGAAACTCGCTGTTCTGCGGGGTGCAGAGGTTGGTACCGTCAATCTGCAACTGCACCAACTCCTCCAGTTTGGTCAGGCCCTGCGGAAGCCTGCCCTCAAGCAGGAGGGAGAGCCGGACATCCAGGAGTCGAAGCTTGGTCAACTTGCCCAACTCGGGCGGTATCGTTCCGGAGAGTTTATGGTCCACCAGGGATAGTTCTGTGAGTTTACTCAGGTTGCCCAACTCCTTGGGTATCGCACCGCTGAGCTTGCTGTCGAAGATAAGCAGTCTCGTAAGTTCGCTCAGGGCGCCGATTTCGGGCGGGAGCGGGCCGCTCAGGTTGTTTCTGTCCAGACGAAGCCTAGTGACCCTGCCATCGTCGTTGACGGTAACGCCGTGCCATTCGCCCAGGGGCTTGTCTGAAAGCCAGTTGGTACTGTTCGTCCAGTTCTCCCCACCTGTGGCCGCGTACAACTCTATCAGCGAGTCCCTGTCCTCCCAGGGACAGTTGCGGCCTGATGAATTATAGGTTACTATTCTGATTCCTTCGAACCATGCTTGGAACTCGCTGTTCTGCGGCGTGCAGAGGCTGGTACCGTTGATTCGCAACTCGACTAGCTCCTCCAGTTCGGTCAGGCTCTGCGGAAGCCTTCCCTCAAGCAGGAGGGAGCTTCGGATAAGCAATTGTTGAAGCTTGGTCAACTTGCCTAACTCTGGCGGTATCGTCCCTGAGAGTGTATGCTCCGACAGGTTCAACACTATGAGTTTACTCAGGTTGCCCAACTCCTTGGGTATCGCACCACTCAGTTTGCTGCCGCTGATGATCAGTTGATCGAGTTCGCTCAGGGCGCCGATTTCGTGCGCGAGCTGTCCGCTCAGGTTGTTTCTGTCCAGACGAAGCCTAGTGACCCTGCCATCGTCGTTGACGGTGACGCCGTGCCATTCGCCCAGCGCCTTCTCGGAAAGCCAGTTGGTACTGTTCCTCCAGTTCGCGCCGTCGGTGGCGTGATACAGCGCGACCAGGCCGGCCCGGTCGGCGGCGACGGAGCCGGTGTTGGCATCCTGCGCGCTGGCGGGGTTGACGTTCAGCGCGCCCGCGATGATTAGCAGCAGCAAGGCGACGGGGAGCGCCAGCAATGCCGCTGATTTGAGCCATGTGCCTTTCTTGAGCCAAGTCTTCATATCGTTGCAATCCTTCTCCTTATCCTGAATCCATCCGCCTTACAGTCTTGCCAATGGCGGATGTGTGCAGTAAAAATGTTCGGCCGACAAATGACCGGCGGGGATTCTAGCAACGCAACGGTTAACAACTGGTGTACTTGCACGCATTTATGGTGACATTTTGGTGACAGTTTTTGAACAGTGATAAATCTATGCAGCAGTCGGAGTCCGGCGGCAGTGGCGAGCAGCCGCCCCGGGTCGACCTGGAAACCCTGATCAACACCACGCCGGTAGGGGTGGTGGTCTTCGACGCCGGCACCGGGGCGCCGCTGTACGTCAACCGGGAGACCCGCCGGATGCTGGAAGTCCTGCGGGAGCCGGGGGCCGAACTGGAGCGGCTCCTGGACGCGCTGAGCTACCGGCGGGCCGACGGACGGGAAGTGTCCCTGGCGGAAGTGCCCCTGGCCCGGGTCCTGGGCGCCGCCGTGACGGTGCGCGCCGAGGAGGTCGTCGTCACCGTGCCCGACGGCCGCAGCGTCACCGTGCTGGTCAACGCCACGCCCGTTTACGCGGCAGACGGCGCGGTGGCCACGGTGGTCGTCACCCTGCAGGACCTGACGCCCCTGGAGGAGCTGGAGCGGCTGCGGGCCGAGTTCCTCAGCCTGGTGAGCCACGAGCTGCGGGGCCCGCTGACCTCCATCAAGGGCTCGGCGGTCAACCTGCGGGAATCGCTGCACTCCCTGGACCCGGCCGAGCTGCTCCAGTTCGTGCGCATCATCGAGTCCCAGGCGGACCGGATGCGTGACCTCATCGGGCAGCTGCTGGACGTGGCCCGCATCGAGAGCGGCTCCCTGTCGGTGACTCCGGAGCCGGCCCGGGTGTCCGCCCTGGTGGACGACGCCCGCAGCGCCTTCCTGGCCGGCGACCCGGGCCGCAGCGTGACCCTGGACCTGGAACCGGACCTGCCCTGGGTCATGGCGGACCGGCGGCGCATTGCCCAGGTGCTGGGCAACCTGCTGTCCAACGCCGCCCGGCGCTCGCCGCCCGACGCTGCCATCCGGATCGACGCGGCCCGGCCGCAGCCCGACGAGGCCGGCCAGGTCAGCATCTCAGTATCCGACCGGGGCCGGGGCGTGTCACCGGAGCGGCTGCCCTACCTGTTCCGCAAGTTCTCCAGCCCGGACGAAAGCGGCCGGGACGAGAGCGACTACGGGGAGCCGGCGGCGCTTGGAGCCGGCCTCGGCCTGGCCATCTGCAAGGGTATTGTGGAGGCCCACGGCGGACGCATCCGGGCCGAGAGCGAGGGGCTGGGCCGGGGCAGCCGGTTCACCTTCACCCTCCCCGTGGCCGAAGGCGCCGCGCCGGAGCCGGCCGCGCTTGGTTCCGCCCGGACGCCGGGGGAAACGGGCGGGCGCCAGCGCATCCTGGTGGTGGACGACGACCCGATGACCCTGCGCAGCGTCCGGGACACCCTCGCCCGGGCCGGCTACGCGCCCCTGGTCGCCGGCGACCCGCAACAGGCCCTGGAGCTGTTCGAGAAGGAAAAGCCCCGGCTGGCGCTGCTGGACCTGCTGCTGCCCGACGCCGACGGCATCGAACTGATGGGCCAATTGCTGCGCATCGCCGACGTGCCGGTGGTCTTCCTGTCCGCATATAACCGGGACGAGACCATCGCCCGGGCCCTGGAGGCCGGGGCCGTGGACTACATGGTCAAGCCCTTTTCGCCTACCGAGCTGGTGGCCCGGGTTCGCAACGCCCTGCGTCGGCCGGCCGGGGCCGCCCCGAACGCTCCGGCCGGGCCCTTTGTGCTGGGCGACCTGACCATTGACTACGCCGGCCGGCAGGTCAGCGTGGCGGGGCGGCCGGCGCGCTTGACCCCCACCGAATACCGGCTGATCTGCGAGCTGGCGTTTCACGCCGGGCGGCCGCTGACCTTCGACCACCTGATGGAGCGGTTGTGGGGGGCGGAGCACTCCGGCGGACGGGGCAACCTGCGAACCTACGTGAAGCGGCTGCGTCGCAAGCTGGGCGAGGAGGCCAACCGGCCGAAGTACATCTTCGCTGAACCTGGCATCGGCTACCGCATGGCCGGCCCTGAGAGGCCAGGGGATGCCGGGACGAATCCGTAGGCCGCCGCGCGCCGCCGGCGAGGGCCCACCACCAACGACAAGCCCCTGCGGACACAGCAGGGGCTTGGCTATTCGTCCCTCAAGCGGGACGGAGCGTAGGGCCGACTACGCTACCATGGCGAACCTCAGCCTGAAGGTTCTTTATTTTATCCAGTGTGGTGGGCCTAAGCGTACCGAACTGCGAACTTTTCGCTGGGATGTGATCCTGTAAAAAAGATAGACCGCATCAGGGCTGATGACAAGGCGGGCACGGCAGCCCAAATCCACCACCTAATGGGAGGAAAAGACCTCGTTGGAGCCAGCGGCAAAGCTGGCTATGATGGTTACGGGACAAACACAACCATCACCAACGAGGTGCAGTCATTATGCAACAGGGAGTCCTGCCATTCCAGTATGGGACGGAGCATCGCGCGGGGGGCATGACGGGGCTGTCGGGGTTGGCGGTCTATCTGGAAATGGCCGATGCGATGGGGCTGGGCGAGTCGATCCGGCGCTACGTGAAGGTCAAGGAGGGCGGACAGGGATGGACGGACCGGCAGATGGTCACCGCGCTGGTGCTGCTGAATCTGGCCGGTGGAGAAGGAGTGGACGACCTCCGGGTGCTGGAAGGGGACGAGGGTCTGGGCCGGATGTTGGGCCGGGTGGAGACGCACCGGCAGCGGGCTTGTGAGCGCCGGGAGGAGGGCAGCCGGTGGCGGGGCGGGCGGCGCCGCAGCGTCCCGTCTCCGTCGGCGGTGTTCCGGTACCTGGGCCGGTTCCACGACCCGGTTCAGGAGGAGGCCAGGCAGCCCCATACGGCGTACATACCCGCGCCCAACGGCGCGCTGCGCGGGCTGGGGAAGGTCAACGCCGAGATGATGAGCTTCGTCCGGGACCACCTGGAGCAGGAGCAGGCGACGCTGGACATGGACGCGACGCTGATCGAGACCTACAAGCAGGAGGCGCTGTACTGCTACCAGGGCTACAAGGCCTACCAGCCGATGGTCACCTACTGGGCCGAGGCGAACCTGGTGGTCCATTCGGAGTTCCGGGACGGCAACGTGCCAGCGGGGTTCGAGCAACTGCGGGTGTTGCGGGAGTCGCTGGCCCATCTGCCGGAGGGCGTGGTGAAGGTGATGCTGCGGTCGGACACGGCGGGGTACCAAGTTGAGTTGTTGCGGTACTGCGCCGAGGGGAGGGATGAGCGGTTCGGAGTGATCGAATTCGCGGTGGGGGCGGACGTCACGGAGGGGTTCAAGCGTGCGGCAGCCGAAGTGGAGGAGAGCCAGTGGCGCCGGTTGCCCCGGATGGTGGGGGAGTTGGCGGTGGAGACGGAACAGGAGTGGGCCGAGGTGGACTTCGTGCCCGATAGATTGGCTTATTCCAAGAATGATCCCGACTACCGTTTCATAGCGGTCCGGGAGCCGCTGAGGCGGCCGCCGCTGCCGGGCATGGAGGATGACCTGGAGTTGTCGGTTCCGGCGATGGAGATGCCGGACCGGGGCTGGTACAAGATCCGGGGGATAGTGACTAACCGGGAGCTACCGGGAGATGAGGTGGTGCGGTGGTACCGGGAGAGATGCGGGAAGGGCGAGGAGGTGCATGGTGTGCTGAAGGAGGACTTGGCTGGCGGGAGGCTGCCGTCGGGACAGTTCGGGGCCAACGCGGCCTGGTGGGCGATAGCGGCGCTGGCGTTCAACCTGAACTCGGCGGTCAAGCAGTTGGCCCTGGGCGGTCAGTGGGTGAACAAGCGGCTCAAGGCGGTGCGCTTTGCTCTGATCAATCTGGCCGGACGGGTGGTCTGCCACGCCAGGAAGCTGCTGATCCGGCTGGCCCGGGGCCATCCATCCTTCCCGCTGCTGGCGGGAGCGCACCGGAGAATAGCGGCGCTGGCCCACGGCCCACCCTGACCTGGGACGGTCTGCGCCACTACCGACGGGCATTCAAGCGACGGGGACTCCCGCCGTAGGGACACTGCGCCCTTCTCCAGGACCGGTTGGCATAGACCTCGCCCTGGCGTCGCCGGCCAACGCCCCAAAATCCCCTTCCAGCGCCTACTCCTGCCACGCCAACCCACTGCCAACCTGTCAGCCGTCAGCCGATGCCCCAACCGGCCCAATCAAGGAGCCCCAAAACCATTTTTCTCCCATTAGGTGGTGGATTTGGGGGCAGATAATCGCCGTGCCCGCCTCATGCCATTGGCCATACCTTACAGCCAGCCGGCGCTTCCGGGCAACCAGCGCGGAGGGACTGGTCCTGGCCCAGAGCGACTCTCGCAGATGGCGATTGCCGTTTCCGCTCTGGCGAGCAGCCGGAACGTCCCCATTGGCCCCGTTTTCTGGGCGTCGGCTTCTGCAGGCAAGGCGGATACACTCGGGTAGCGGCTGGCAAAGGTTGAGCGAGACCTCGGTGTTGACGGCATCCGTGCCGGCGTTGTAAAGTCTTGGCTACGATACACAGTATCAATAATGTATCAAGAAACGTAGCCTTTGCGTTGCCAGTCTGGAATCCGTCAAGACGTGCTGACACTGGGGCGCAACCCACCGCCACATTATCGGATGCCTTGATGCCGGCTACCGCAAACCAGGCGATGACGATAGCTGAGCAACCGCCGCATACGCTGCGCAATTGAGATGAACCTGAGATCAGACATAACCATTCCAGCCGGAGGTTGGGACCGGGGTTTGCCGGGCCCTGGCGCATCTGGCGTTTTGGGCTTGAATTTGCCCACACCTACCCTTCTGAGCCCCCCCCCCCCGAGTTTCCCGAGGACAGACGCGCTTGTAGGCAGGCCAGCCCCTCAAATCATGCCGGCCGACGCTTTGGCGGTCGGATCCCGACAGCATTGACTGTCGCGGGTCTGGCCGCTTTTTTGCGTGTGGCGGTGGCAGCCCCTGACTGCCGAGGCGCCGATGCCGGTCCTAATCTCTTGCTTGATGCTGCCGGACTTCCCCCATACCCAGCCGTCCGGCACGGAGATGAACCAGTGTAACCACCCCCCACGCGCATTGAGCGCGATACCCGGAAAGACCAACCAAACCCAACCGAAATTTCGAGAAAGAGGAATATCAGAGACCCATGCACAATCTTACCCAGGCATCAATCCCCCTGAGACTCTTCGGCGCCGTCCTGGCGCTGACCCTGATCGCCGCCGTCGCGGTGACCATTACACTGACCGCCGCGCCGACCCAAGCCCAGAGCGAACTCCCGGGCAATACACCGGCCCTGTTGAACGTGTACACCAACCCGCAACCCTGCGGGGAGGGGCCCGACACCCTCGCCGCCGCTGACATGTCTGAACCGCACGAGCGGACCACGGGCCACTACGCCCTCTTCGACACCTACTGGGAGAAGACCGCCTCAGACCCCGGAGAATCCACTGACACGGATCCGGCCAATACCGGCATCCTCCACACCAACACCTGCCCGCCTTATGTGTCGCAGACGCTCGAACCTGACCCCGATGCTGAAGAGGGGGAGGACAAAATTACGGTCACCAAATACAGCGAGTCCGGGGTTGACATCGATGAACTGATCATCCACGTCACGGACCTGCGCAAGGTGGCGGTGGTCGCCACTGAAGCCGAGGCGACCGCCGGCCAGCTGTCCCTGGAGCGGTACCAGGGCCTCCGCGAGGCGTTGGGTTTGTTCGGCCCAAACGACGAGAAACTCCCGGTGCCGGCCGGCACCGAGGTCTGGTGGCTGCGCACGGACGACCCCAGCACCGCCGACGTGGACGAAAGCGCGGTGGACGACCCGGGCACCACCGAGGACGAGACCGCCACGGAGCACAGCAACGGCCTGTCGCTGGGCTTCACGACCTGGCGTCTGGACGGCCAGGACTGGGCCAGGCGGGACGGCGACGGCAACCTCGTCAACGACACGCCGTTGCGCTACGCCTTCGAGCTGGAACGCGAGCGCGGCATCCCGCTCTCAGCTGAAGCGCACCTGCTCTCCTACCGCGTTGACCCAGAGGATCGGGACGCCGCGCGTAAAGAAATCTGGAACAGCGCAGCGGTCCACACCAAGCCGCTGGATATGGAGCCCGGGCAGTTCGAAAGTTTCGAATGGATCTTCACCGACGCCGGCACCTACGAGATCTCGGTCCACCTCATCGGCTGGGTCAACCACGTCAAGCCGGCAGATGCTGGCGGGGACTGGAAGGCCATCAGCGCCAAAGTAACCGAGAGCAGCGAGGTCAAGGCGTACACCATCCAGGTAGGCGACGAGCTCCTCGAAAATGAGCCGCCGGTCTTCGGCGCCAATCGCGCCGTGACCGAGAACTCCCCGGCCGGCACGCTGGTGGGCGCTCCGATTCCCATCTATGAGGGAGAAGCGGACACCTTCTACTACAGCCTGTCCGGCGAGGGCCACGAGCAATTCGCGGTGGAGGCCATCGCAGATCCGCACTCCGTCCAGATCAAAGTCGCCGACGGAGCAGACCTGGACTATGAGACGAAGCCCAGCTACCAACTCACGCTGAGCGTCACCGACAGGATCGACCACGAGAGCAACCACGACCTCTCCACCGACGACACCCTGGCGGTCCGGATTGCCCTGGAGGACGAAGAACCCAGCGTGACGCTGAGCGCCACACCAGGTGTCGATCTCGTAGTCGGCCAAAAGTCCAGGCTCGACGCGACGCTGGACACGAGTGATATACCCAACGGCCAAACTCCACAACTGACGTGGTACTCAAAAGGTGAAAACGAAGCCGACTGGAGCGGCCCCCTTTCGGTACTGGGCCAAATTTGGCGCCACTCCCACGCCAACATCCATCCGCACTCCCATCCCGGTTCCGAGTCCTTTAAGGCGAAAATGACGTGGGGCACGGGCAGCGTGTGGTCAAATGTTATCACGCTTACCTGGCGTGAAGCCGAATAAGGCCGGCCCGCCATGTCTGTCGCCAAAACGCTGATCGTGCTGTGGCTGGTAGCCGTGGCCGCCATGATGGCGGCCACGGCGCCGGCTCCGGCGGCGGCTGCCTCGCCCGCCCATGGTTCGCTCCATTTCAGTTTGGAGTCTGATCCGTCAACTGCTCCAGGCTTTGCATTAGATCCCGCATGGCTCATCAATCTAAAGGTTGTAGACAGCCGCGCCATTAAAACCCCGATCCGGGACGTCAGGGTTCAGCTGAGTGTGGAACCGCCAGAACTCGCCGTTCCGGGGGGTTGGAGTGCACTCCCGGTAATCTATCAAGGTTCTGATAACACCCCAGATCACGTCGGCTATCTCGACCCCGAAACGGGGGTTTGGACCATTCCGGTCATGCCGCATGGCGGCAATGCAAGTCTGCGGATTGATGGTAGATCAAGCCTGGACAACAGTACGGGGCAAGTTGTCGTAGCTCGGCTCTATGCAAAGATAATTTCTTCCAGGCCATCGGAGCACCCGCCTACTCCGGAGAACAACGAGACGGAAGCTCATTACGTCCTTGGAACAGCGAGAGAATTTCGCTTTACCGCTGCCAACCCCGGAGTGGCTCTTGAATTCGTGGCAGACGATGCGGGAACGTTTCGTATCAGGGCATCAAGCTATACCCGGGCGTATCACCCGGAGTTGCCTCGCCCGGGCTCAAGGTACCGTAACACAGCATACGACGTTTCCGTGCAGTACGAATTGACAGAGGGGCTGGAATTTGCACCCGGGCCGTTACCATCCGATGTCAGGCAGATCAATGATCGCACCAGAGCCTGGGATGTCGGTACTATGTATGAATCTGATAGCAACCTTAGTCATTTAAACATTCGTAATTTAGATGTGCCGGTAGCCATCTCCGCATTTCCGTCGTTGGAGGCCGTGCCTCTGACAGAGCGCTGTCTGACGGCGAGGATTACGCGCGTCGTGCCTGCTTTCGAACTGGATGCTACCAAGCGAACGAATGACGTGGCAACTCTGTGCATGGAGGACCCGAAGCGGGTGCTGAGCACTGGAGAGATTATCCTCTGGTGGCTTCACGACTGCGTGGACGTCACCGAACATCCCTGTAACGACGCCGATGAGTTGTTGCTGCTGGCGAGAGAAGACGGCGACAATAACATCACACTGCCGGGACATAGGTACGATCGATATTTCACTCCCGACTCGGTCATCATTAATGTGCGCGACCCCTCTGGTCGCGAATATGATACCGACAATGATAGCGTTACTGACGGCACCACCGTGTCGTGGCAGACCGGCCGAAAAGAGTCCCGCAATTTCAATCGCGCTGGCATTAGAGTTTGGTACTCCCGGATAGGTTTCAACGCCAACATCGCCGACTGGAGCAACGTGGTCCGCACGGTAAGTGTGAGCGGGCTGCGTGGCACGACAGCCCCAGGTAGAGTCAAAGTCCGCTTCGACAGCAGTTCGGCAGGGACGTTCTTTAATCCCAACCCCAGGCACGAACGCCCCCCCTTCAATTTGAGCAGGACTACCGCCTCTCAAACGGACATGTTTCTGGAGTTTGAGACGCTCGGCACCTACGTGGTTAACTTCCACGCCTTGGCGACCCGTACCGACGCAACCGAGTATCCGGCCATGGGAGATTACGTTTTCCACGTGGGCCCGATCACTGAGTTGGCGGTAAGGAACGGTGGTGAGGGCAGCCCGCTGGCGCCGGCAGGACAGATGGCCTACACCATCCACGCGTCCAGCAACGGCCCGGACACGGCCCCGGCGGTGGAGGTAACCCTCAGCGGCGTACCGGAGGGCGCGGAGAGCATCGCCAGCGAGGGCAGCTATGAGCAGGGCGACTGCGGCGCTTCCGGCCTCTGCGATGGGACGTGGACCATTGGCGCGGTGACGACCTCTGATCCACGACCCTTCGACGGCAAGCTGGCCTTCCCCACGCTGACCCTCATCACCCCGGCCGGCGCCAACACGCCGGACATCACGGCCACCATCGCCAACGTCGTGGACTACGAGAAGTGCATCGACGGCGACGGCAATGACGTGCCGGTCATCGGAGCGGACGCCGCCGCTCGGAAGGCGGCCTGCGAGGCGACCAGCGGGAACAGCTGGCACAGCACCCCCTACTACGACTACATCGATTACAACAACACGGCCGCCATAGCGGCCCGCCCCGGAGCCGGCGGGCCGGTGCCGGGGACGCCGGAGCGCCTGAACGCGCGGACGTATTCCGATCCGCCCTTCGCCCTCGTCAGCTGGAACCCGGTGGAGCGGGTGAACGGTTGGCCGGTGTCCCGCTACGAGGTGCGCGAGTTCGCGCCGCCCTGCCAGTTGCCAGCCCCTGACGCGGAGGCCACGGCCACGGTGAGCGGCGAGCTGTACCTGGACACCGATCTGGATGCCGGCGAGGATAAATGCTACGCGGTGCGCGCTGTCAACGAGCGCGGCATCCCCGGCTACTGGTCCATGGTCTCGGTCGGCGGTGACCGGGGCGCGACCATGACGCCGCAATCCCTCACCGTAGCGGAGAACGGCGGCACGGGCCACTACACGGTGGTCCTGGACGCCCAACCCCGGTCTACGGTCACCGTCACCTTCGCCAGCGCGGACACCGACGTGGCCACGGTGCGGTCGGCCCTCTCCGACAGCCGGCTGCTCTTCGGCCCGGGCAACTGGGACATCCCTCAGAGGGTCACGGTGACCGGGGTGGACGACGACATCGACAACCCCGACGACCGGCGCAGCACCGTCATCCGGCACTCCCTGAGCGGCGGGGGCTACGATAACGTGCCGGCGCCGTCGGTGGTGGTGACGGTGACCGACGACGACCCCGGCACGGGGCCGCAGCAGCGGACGGCGACGGTGTCCAAGAGCAGCCTGACCCTGGCGGAGGAGAGCGGAACGGACACCTACACGGTGTCCTTGAGCCACCCGTCCGATGGCCCGGTGGAGCTGAATTTCACCGCCGACGGCCCGGTGACGGTCAGTCCGCCCAGACATACCTTCGCCACCGGCGGCTTGGGCCCCAAGACCATCACCGTGACGGCGGTGGACGACGGCGGGGAGGTCAACCCCGGCGGCCAGCGCCCCGCCACCATCAGGCACACCCTGAGCGGCGGAGGCTACGGCGGCGTGCCGGTTCCCAACGTGTCGGTGGCAGTGCTGGACGGCGACGTTCCCGCCAGGGTCAGCAAGTCGGCGGACTCGCTCACCGTATCCGAGGCCGGGGGCACGGGCTCCTACACGGTGTCGCTGAACAAGCGGCCCAGGGGCCTGATGACGGTGCGCCTGAGCGTGACCGGCGCCGACCCGGGCGCGGTCCGGGTGACGCCGGGGGCGCTGACCTTCACCCCGGAGAACTGGCAGATGCCCCAGAGGGTGACGGCGGTGGGGGAGGACGACGAGGCGGTCACCGGCGCGCGCCACGCCACCATCGAGCACGCGGTGGTGGGCGGCGGCTACGACGGGGTTTCCCTGGGCCCGGTGGCGGTGACCATATCGGACAACGACGTGGCCGAGATATCGCTGTCGGAGGCCGACCCGAGTCTGAGCCTGTCGGAGGCGGGGCCGCGGTCGACGACCTACCAGGTGTCCCTGTCCAGCCGGCCCACCAGCGAAGTCACGGTGAGCATCAGCAGCGACGATGAGAGCGTGGTCCGAGTGAGACCCAGCGAGGCGACCTTCGGGCCCAGCGACTGGAACGTGCCCTACGTGATCACGGTGACCGTCCAGGGCGACGGGGTTGACAACCCGGACGACCGGCGCGCCGCCACCATCCGGCACGAGGCCAGCGGCGGCGAATTCCAGGGAGTTGCCAAGGAAATCGCGGTTACGGTGGCAGACGACGACGAAGCGGGCCTGAGGATTGCGGAGTGCATCGGCGGCGCGAACCGGGACAGGTGCAGCAACGATCCCGGCGACGTCCGGTGGCAGGAACCCGGCGGGGAGATCACGTGGAGCGTGTCGGAAGACGGAGAGCGTCAGACGACAGGGATGCTGACCCGGCAGTTCTGCATCGCGCTGGGAAGCGCGCCGGCGGATGGGATATGGCTGGCCGTCGAAAGCAGCAACCCGTCGGTTGCCAGACCGGTGGGAAGCACCACTTTCAGGATCGACAACGGCAACTGGAACAATTGCGTAGAGCGGTTCTCGGCAGACTCCAGCACCGGGCTCCTGCCTCTCGTGAGGCTGATGATCGGCAGGCCCGCCGGCGATGGCCGGGCGACGGCCGAGGCGCCCCCGGTGGGCGCTGAGGCCACGATCACCCTTCTTATCAGGCAGGAGCGGGACGGCGACGGCGCCCACTATTCGGAAGGGTTCCGGGCTGAGTACACTCTGCGCATAGTGGAGTAGGCGGACTGGAGGCTGGCCGGCGACAGTCCAGGGGTCCGGGGCGCGCTGGGCGTTCCGGACCCCTGCCGTTTTCCGAGGGGCGGCCCACACCCTGAGAGACCAGTGGAAGCGGAGCCGCGCCGGGCGGACGAAGGGGATCTGGGGAGCGAAGGCCCGGCCCGGCGCGGGTATAATGCCCCAACGGGCAGGCCGCCACCCATCGCAACTCCACGCTGGGCCTATTGAGGTTCGCCGTGACCACCGCCAAAATGACGACCGGGGCGTCGAGGCAGGCCGGCCGTTGAGCGGTGGTCAATCTTCACCCCTGAGGTCCGCTAAGAGGGGAAACCTGACGGGCTTGCGGGAAGGGGTTCCGCCGCAGGTCCGCAGTTCCAGGCCGGTTGCCCGCAGTTGCGCCGGCAGTCCCTCTTGGGTAAGGTATCGACAAGATGCCCGACTACCCCCACATATCGGACTACTACGCCAGGCGCCAGGAACTGGTGGAGTTCGGCGGCTCGGACAACGAGCTGAACATCCGCCCGGCCTTCCAGAACTGCCTGGACGCCTACTGCCGGGAGCACCGGGAAAGGCTGGTGCTCATACCCGAGCTGAAGACGGCCGGCAACGTGATCCCCGACGGCACGGTGAAGGACACCCTGCGCATGGCCCGGGGCTACTGGGAGGCCAAGGACAGCCACGACGACCTGGACGCGGAGATTCGGGCCAAGTTCAACCGGGGCTACCCCAAAGACAACATCGTGTTCGAGGACTCGGAAACGGCGGTGCTGGTGCAGAACGGCGACGTGGCCCTGCGGGTGGATATGTCCCGCCCCGGCGAACTGCACCGGCTGATACGGCGCTTCCTGGACTACGAACTGCCCAGCATCGAGGAGTTCCGCCAGGCCCAGGCGCAGTTCAAGGCCGACCTGCCGGCGGTGCTGGAGAACCTGCGCCAGTCGGTAGCCCTGGCCGAGGAGGGCAACGCCGACTACCGGGGCAGGGCAGCGGAGTTCCTGGCCCTGTGCCGCCGGAGCATCGGCCCCGATGTGTCCGAGGCCGACGTGCGGGAGATGCTACTGCAACACATCCTCACCAAGGACATCCTCCACCGGGTCTTTGACGAGGACCAGTTCCACCGGGAAAACAACGTGGCCGGCCAGTTGGACGAGCTGGAAAGCACCTTCTTCACCGGCAACGTGCGGCGGGAGGCCATCGACCGGCTGCGGGCCTACTACGGGGCCATCGGGCGGGCCGCCGACGAAATCGCCGATTACGCGGAGAAGCAGCAGTTCCTCAAGGCCGTCTACGAGGATTTCTATAAAGCCTACAATCCGGCCGCCGCCGACCGCCTGGGCGTGGTCTATACCCCCAACGAGGTGGTGGACTTCATCATCCGGGGCACGGACTGGCTGCTGCGGAAGCACTTCGGCAAGACCCTGTCCGACGAGAATGTCCAGATCCTGGACCCGGCCACCGGCACCGGCACCTTCATCACCAACCTGATCAACCACCTGCCCCTGGACCGGCTGGAGCGCAAGTATCTGAATGAAGTCCACGCCAACGAGGTGGCGATCCTGCCGTACTACATCGCCAACCTGAACATCGAGTACACCTACCGGGAGCGGACGGGCAAGTACCTGGAGTTTCCCAACCTGTGCTTCGTGGACACGCTGGACAACATGGACTGGCAGGGCGCGGGGGCCAGCGGCGGCGCGGTGCAGCGGCAGGGAGCCTTCAACTTGGGCGGCCTGTCGGAAGAGAACTGGATACGGGTGCAGGAGCAGAACGAGAAGCCCATCAGCGTGATCATCGGCAACCCGCCTTACAACGCCAACCAGCAGAACGAAAACGACAACAACAAGAACCGGGAGTACCCGGAGATAGACCGGCGGATCAGCGAGACCTACGTAGCCGCCAGCACTGCACAGAAGACCAAGCAATACGACATGTACAAGCGGTTCATCCGCTGGGCATCCGATAGGCTGGCGGACGACGGCATCATCGGGTTCGTGAGCAACAGTGCGTTCTTGGACGCCCGGCAGGACGACGGGTTTCGAAGGGTAGTTGCCGAGGAGTTCAACGAACTTTGGGCCATCGACCTCAAGGGCAACGCGCGCACCAGTGGAGAGCGCCGACGGCGGGAAGGCGGCAACGTCTTCGACGACAAAATCCGCGTTGGCGTCGCCGTCTATTTCCTGGTCCGTCGGAAAGGGTTGGACGGATTCAAGGTTTTCTACAACGCAGTTGACGACTATGCCAAAGCCTTCGACAAGGTTGCTTACGTCAAGGACCAAGCCATCCACGATTTGCCATTTTCCGGGATCGTTCCCGATGCAAAGGGCAACTGGCTCAACCAGTCCAACAGCGACTTTGAGAAGCTGCTGCCCTTGGCTAACCGGGAAACCAAGCTGGCGAAGCGAGTTGAGGATGAGCGTGCGGTGTTCGGGCTATATTCACTGGGGATTGCCACCAACCGGGACGAGTGGGTATACGACTTCAACATGGACGCTCTTGCGGCGAAAGGAATGTATTTCTCGAAGGTTTACCGTGAAGAGAGGGAACGGTTCGAGAATGAAACGCCAGACCGCAGCGCCTTGGGCGATTGGGTCAACAGGTCCATCAAATGGACGGCCGAGCTGGAAGACCACCTGGCTAAGGGAGACGCGATCCATTTCTCGGAAATGAACCTGACCCGCGCCATGTACCGGCCCTTCGTCGTGAAGCACTGTTACTATGCGCCGATTGTCACACATCGCCGCTACCAGATGCCCCAAATCTTCCCTCACCACCGGAATGGCAGCAACCCGGCGATCAATTTCTCCGCTCGGCACCAGCCATTCTACGCCCTGGCATCCGGCAAATTGGTTGACCTCCACTTCACCGGCGACAACCAATGCCTCCCCCTCTACCGCTACACTGCCGATGGCGAGCGGGTCTGCAACATCACCCAGTGGGGTTATCCGGCAGCTCAACGACCACTACCGGCGGGAGTGGGGCGACGCTTTCGACGAACTGGCCGGGCCGGAGGGCATCACCGCCGAGAACATCTTCGCCTACACCTACGCCGTCCTCCACGACCCGGTGTACCGCCACGACTACAGGGTGGACCTGCTGCGGGAGTTTCCCCGCCTGCCCTTCTACCACGACTTCCGCCTGTGGCGGGACATGGGGCAGGAGTTGCTTGACCTGCACGTCGGGTTCGAGCAGGCGGAGCCCTATCCCCTGGAGCGGGTTGACCTGGAGGCGGAACCCAGCCGGGCGGTCCTGCGGGCCGATAAGGAGAAGGGAACCATCATCCTGGACGACAAGACCACGCTACGGGGAGTGCCGCTGGAGGCGTGGGAGTACCAACTGGGCAGCCGCTCGGCCCTAGAGTGGGTGCTGGACCAGTACAAGGAACGCAAGCCCCGGGCCCCCACCATCGCCGAGCGGTTCAACACCTACCGTTTCGTCGACCACAAGGAACGGGTGATAGACCTGCTACGTCGGGTGTGCGCGGTGAGCGTGAAGACGGTGGAAATCGTGGGGCGGATGGCGTACTGGGACGGGGAGTGCCTAGTGGTGTCAGGAGACCGGGACCGGCGCGAGCGGGCCTACTCCACAGCCCGTATCACCACCGGACCGCCGGCGGCTACCTCCACGTACAGGCTGTAGCCGTCAAGCAGCGCCATTCCCAGGAGGGGCGTGGTGTCGGCTTCGTCCACATCGACAAATCTGGGATGCCCGTCCCACGATGCAGTGACGCCATAGACGTCGAAGAACTCCACGCTACCATTGGCCAGGGTCGCCTGGCCCTCCGATTGAAATGGAAGATCCAACTCGACAATCATCCTGGGCGGCAGGGTCAGGAAGCCGTTGAAGCCGGTATCGACGACAGCATCAATTTCCCGGCTTTGCCCCGACGGACCTTCCAACGCCAGCCTCACGATGGGTTCGTAGGCGGCGTTCACCACGCCCTGGATCACTGGCCTCTCAGCAGGGGACGCCCCCCGAAATGCCGCAGCGCAGGATACCCCACCCGCACGGACCACACTCGGGCCTCCGGTCGCCGGACGCGCAGCTCCCCCACCGCGGCAACCACGGAGCCGCCAATGGCGTAGTCGCCGCTGTCCACGTCAATGGAGACGATCTCTCCGTGGTGGCGCGTCTCAACCTTTGACCGGATGTCGCGCTGGTAGATCTCGTCGCCCAGGCGGGCAACGTCCGATTTAGGGCGGGTTGGCTCGTTCACTGTCATCACTCCCAAGGAAGGGATCTGCCTCTCCGACATTCTATACCGCCGGGCAGATTTCGGACAGACAAAAAGCGACAATTCTCTCGTCGCAGCGTCACTGACACCAGCCCGATGACGGCGGCAGCCTCCGGCTGCTACGCTGGAGGCATGGCCTTTTCACGAGAGCGCATCCTGGACGCCCTGGCCCGGTTGCCCTTCATCGACGCGGGGGAGTTGGCCCTGGTCCTGGGCGAACCGCTGGCGACGGTGCACCGCGCCCTGGCTGCCCTCCTGCAAGACGGCTTGGCCGGGCGAGCCAGCCAAGGCACGGCCCATCTGCCCTCCAGCCACCGCTACTACCTGACTAGGGAGGGCATCGCCGAAGCCGCCGACGCCCTGGGCTACGACGCGCCCTGGGAGTTCGTGCGGGCCTACCCGATGTCCCGACAATGGTTGGCATTGCTCATCCGCCGCATGGACGCCGTGGCTTCGGTGTACCGCCTAGCGGCCACGCTGTCCCCCGGCGTGGACGGGCTGGAAACCCGGGTGGAGTTCCAGCGCCGGGGCCGGTTCGACGCGGTGATCACCCTCCACAACGGCCGCAGCTTCAGCGTGGTGCGCCAGGGACTGGCACTACGGCGCCGCTCCCTCTACGACCGGCTGCGGGCCATTTCCGAGTACCGCCACAACCGCCGTCCCTCCGTGGTGCTGGTGCTGGTTCCCAGCCCCTGGGAGCAGCGGCTGACCGACGAGTTCTGCCTTAACGCGGAACTCCGGGACTACTACGTGGGCGTGGAGAACCGGGAGACCCTCGAAGCGTGGGAGCGTGCAGACTGGATTTCCTCCAACTGGGCCATCGGCAGGATGTACCGCACCCTGGAGCAGGTGGTCTCCCAGGCCGAACCCGGCGGACGGTTTCACCCGGAGGCGCCGGAGCGCAAGCGGGCCTCCCTGCCCGACCCGGAGCGGATGGTCAAGGCTGCCCCGGCCTTCGGCCTCAGCCCCTCGGAGAAGCGTGCCCTGGACCTGATCACCGACCATCCCATGATTCCCCGGGAACACCTGGCCCGCTGGCTGGGGGTTACAGACGGGAGAGTCAGCCAGATGACCCGCAGTCTGACGCATACCTGGGGGCTGACGGAACAGCACGGGAAGCGGAGCGACGTGCGCTACACCCTGTCCGACCGGGGCATCAGGTACATCACCCGCCGCGACCGGGCGCAGCTTGCCACCACCATGGCCGCCTGGAGCACCGAGCCTGCTGCCGACAATCACGGGCAGCCCCGTCCCCTGGGACACCGCATCCTAACCTGGCAGCGGCAGACCGGCCACGCCGACGGCATCACCTGGTTCCTGTCCGAACTGGCCGCTGAAGCAATGACCGAGGACGCCAGCGAACTGCGATGGTGCATCCCCACCGCCCGCTCCGACCGGGCCTTCAACCGGGGCGAGGACGCCATCGCCCCCGACGCCGTGGGACACCTGCTCGTCAACGCCCTGCACGTGCCCTTCTACTTCGAGCACGAGCTGCGCGCCCGCCACCCCAGGGGAGTGGCCGCCCGCCTGCGCCCCTACATCCGCTACTACCGCTCCGACGCGCCCCGGGATGACCAGCCGCCGTTTCCGACCACGCTGTTCGTGGTGGACACCGAGGAGGTGGCCAAGACCTACGCTAGCACCGCCTCCCGGATGCCCACCATGAAGCTGCCCATCCTGGTGTCCAGTAGGGAGCTTCTGTCCGATAGGGGGATACTGGGCCGGTCCTGGCGTCCCCTGTGGGACGGTGAACGTCCGCCCCTGGCGCTCAAGGAACTGGGGGCCTACGAGTGGGACAAACTGCGCCGACGTATGCGCCGGCAGGAGACACAGCAATCATGCTGATACGGCATCTTCTGCCCGCTCTGTTGTCCGGGGGCGCAAACTGTGACCAGCAGACCGATTTAGGGGTTGGCCGGGAGGCCGCGATGTGTCAATGTCCCCTGGTTCCAGGTACGAAACGGGCTGAAATGCCCCTTGACCAATCAAAAATTGCATTCTTGCAAGTGTGAGAAACGGCGCTAAAACAACGAGGGTGATTTTGGCAAAAGTGCAATCGCCTGACGCATCGCCATTGACGAGGTGATTTACATGTCAGATAAGGTCAAAGATGAGGTCCACTGGGTGGACAAGGGGGAGGCGGCGCGGGAGTTGGAAGTCTCACTGTCCACGTTGGACCGGATGATCCGCAAGGGCGAGGTGGAGGTGGGGAGAGAAGGCCGGCGGGTGTACGTGAAGCTGCCCGGACCTCGTTACCCCAGCGACCGGGAGCTGCTGCGGCAGGCCAGGACCAGGGTTGAACGATTGGAGCGCACGGTGGGGGAACTGGCCGAGGAAGCGGACCGGCTGGAACAGGAGCGGGACCAAGCCCGGGCCGAGACGGAGACCGCCATAGACGAGTACCGCCAGCTGGAGACGGTACTGGTCCGGGAGCAGGACGCCCACCGAAGGACCGGCAATCTGGCCAAGGCGCTCGGCATCGCCGTGCTCAGCCTGCTGGCGATGCTGGCTGTCTTCAGCCTTGTCGTCTGGTGGCTGCTGAAGTAAGCCGGTTATTCCCGCTGTCCCAGGGGCGGCCCTCCTTGACGTGTGTTTCGCTATTTGTGAAAATAGCCTTGTGGAACCGGAACTGGCAATTCAATGGTCGCCAAGAGCCATCAGGGACATGCGCCGCATCGCCCCTCCGGACCGGCAGCGCATTATCGCCAGGATTGAGCAGTATGCCGCAGACCCGGAGTCACTGGTCAACCAGGTGATCATGCTCGCCAACAGCCGGTATCGCCGGCTGCGGGTTGGCGACCACCGGGTGATTTTCGACGTGGAGCGCGGCACCCATACCATGTCGGTTCTGAGAGTTCGACACAGGAGAGAAGCCTATGACTAGCCAAGAGACCGTGACCATTACCCGCCAGGAATACGACGCCCTGTTGGAGCGCAATGGCGAACTGGAGGACGCCCTGGCCGCCGTTCGCGCCGACGACGGCGTCCGGATCCCCCATGAAGTGGCCCTGGCCATCATCAACGGAGAAAGGCCCATGGCCGCCTACCGGAAACACCAAGGCGTCACCTTGCAGGACTTGTCGGAGCGGACGGGCTTGGCCGTAAGCTATCTCTCCGAGATCGAGCGAGGCCGGAAACCTGGGTCGGCTGCGGCATTGGCCCGCATTGCCAGCAGCCTGGGAACCACCATCGACGTGCTTGTGAGTCAGTGACAGCAGCGCGGCCTAGCCTTGTTTCTGCGGACTATCGGCAAAGGAGGATAACATGAAGAAGCAGTTCCAACCCCTGACTCCGGCGGCCCTCTACGCCCGGGTCTCCAGCGACCGCCAGGACGTGGACCTCTCCGTGGCCGCCCAGCTTCGGGCCTTGAGGGATTACGCCAAGAACAACGGCTACTCCGTGGCCCGCGAGTACGTGGACGAGGCCGAGAGCGGCAGGATCGCCGACCGCCCCCAGTTCAGGAAGATGATCGACGAGGGCTCCAAGCCGGAAGCCCCATTCTGCGAGATTTTGGTCTGGAAGTTTTCCAGGTTCACCCGTAAGCGGGAGCACGCCGTGGCCTTCAAGGCCCAGTTGCGGCGCAAGGGCATTCGCGTGGTGTCCATCACCGAGCAGGCCGAGGACAACGCCACCGGCCGGCTGCTGGAGGGCATCATCGAGTCGGTGGACGAATATTACAGCGAAAATTTAGCGCAAGAGGTCGTGCGTGGGATGCGGGAGGCCGCTTCCCGGGGCTTCTGGGTCTCCACCAACGCCCCCTACGGCTATCGCAAGGTCCACGTCCAGGACGGCGCCAAGAGGCGTCCCAGGCTGGAACTCGACCCGCCCCACGACGCCGTGGCCCGCCGCATCTTCGAGATGGTGCTGAGCGGCAAGAGCGTCCTCGACGTAACCAAGACCCTCAACGACGAGGGCGTCCCCAACTCCAACGGCAGGAAGTGGATCAAGACCACCATCCACAACATGCTCTCCAACGAAGCCTATACCGGAACCCTTCTCTGGGGCCAGCGGGCCAAGGACGGACAGGAGCCGGTCAGGGTGGAGGACGCCTTCCCCGCCATCGTCTCCCAGCAGGACTTCCAGAAGGTCAGGAAGTTGCTGGGTTCCCGCGCTCCGAAGCAGGCCAACCCACGCCGCGCCGCCAGCCCCTACCTGCTCAGCGGCCTGGCCCGTTGCCGCTCCTGCAACAAGGCCATGACCGCCGCCGAGGCCAAGGGCGGCAAGTACACCTACTACGTCTGCCACTCCCTGCTCAAGCAGGGCAGCGGCGCCTGCGATTGCCCCAGGCTCAACGCCAGGAACTTCGAGGACCTCATCATCGCCAACATCCGCGACAACATCCTCACCGAGTCCAACATCCGGGAACTGGTCAAGCTGGTGGACGAGGAGATGGACGGCGTCGCCAGGGAGGAACGGGATCGACTGGAGGCCATCGAGCACGAACTGGAGGACGTGAAGCGGCGGCTGGCCCGCATCTGGCAACTCTTGGAAACCACCGACATCGAGATGGCCGACGCCTCGGACCGCATCAAGGAGCACCGGGAAAGGCAGCGGCAGTTGGAGGACGCCGCCCAGGAAGCCAGGGCGGTGCTGGCCGAAAGGCGGGAACTGCTGGACAGCGCCGATATGGTGGCCGCCTTCGCCGCCGACATGAGCGAGTTTCTCAGGACCAGCGAACTGACCGAGACCAAAGCCTTCGTCCGGTCCTTCGTCAAGGAGGTGGAGGTGGTCCCCGGCAGGGCGACCATCGTCTATACGATACCCACGCCCCAGGACAGTCCCATAGGGGGAGGGGACACGGCGGAAGTGGCCCTGGACGGGGGTGTTATGAATTCGGTACAGCGTGGTGGGCGGTAGTGGACTCGAACCACTGACCTCTTGCGTGTCGAGCAAGTACTCTAACCAACTGAGCTAACCGCCCATTGCAAGTAAAGTGTAGCAAGGGCCGCTCCGCATCGTCAACCGAACTGTTGGCACTGTCAGGGCCTTTCAGTTGTCATTGCGAGGAGCGTAGCGACGTGGCAATCTCGTTGCGGTAGACTTGTTTGCCGTGGGGGATCATGCCAAGCTAACCAGATTGCCGCGCTCCGCTCGCAATGACAAAACCGAAAGGCTCAACCACGCCGCCGACGCGGTTGACCCCCGAACGATGCAGCCCCTAGAATGCGATTATGACCACCGCACAGAAGCCAGGCGGTACCATTGACGCCGAGGCGCGTCCCATCTCCCCGGCTACTCAGGGGGATGACGGCGAGCAGGACGTGCGCCTGCGGCCGGCCCGGCTGGAGGATTTCGTCGGTCAGCCCCAGGTGCGGGAAAACCTCAGCATCGCCATGGAGGCGGCCCGGATACGCGGCGAGGCCCTCGACCACGTGATCATCTATGGCCCGCCCGGCCTCGGCAAGACTACCCTGGCCAACATCATCGCCCACGAGATGGCTTCCACCATCAAGGTGACGTCGGGGCCGGCCATCGAGCGGGCCAGCGACATCGCATCCATCCTGACTGGTCTTCAGCCCAACGACGTTCTCTTCATCGACGAGATCCATCGGTTGAACCGCGCCGTCGAAGAGGTGATGTATTCGGCCATGGAGGATTTCTTCCTGTCATGGGTGGTTGGCAAGGGCCTGTCGGCGCGCAGCATCAACCTGCGCATCAATCCCTTCACGCTGGTGGGAGCCACAACCCGCTATTCTTTGGTGAGCGCTCCCCTGCGCGACCGGTTCGGTTCCGTTTTCCGTCTCGATTACTATTCGGACGACGACATGGAAACCGTGGTGAACCGCTCGGCCCGCATCCTGGGCATCGAGGCCGAGGGTGAAGGACTGCGCGAGGTTGCCGTGCGCTCCCGTGGTACGCCCCGCATTGCCAACCGCCTGCTGCGACGCGCCCGGGACTACGCTCTGGTCCGTGCGGATAATCGCGTCACTGGCCCCGTGGCTCGGGAGTCGTTGGACCGCCTAGGAGTGGATTCCCGCGGACTGGACGAAACGGATCACCGATTGCTGTCCAGCATCATCGAGAAGTTCGACGGCGGCCCGGTGGGGCTGGATACGCTGTCGGCCTCCATGAGCGAGGACGCCAGCACCGTGATGGAAGTCTTGGAACCCTTCCTACTGCAGCAGGGGTTTCTGGAGCGAACGCCACGGGGTCGTGTCGCCACCCGCTTGGCCTATGAGTACCTCGGGTGGCCGTGGGCCGGATCGGGTGTTGACCCCTCGCGTCAGGGCCAACTTTTCGTAGATTGACATAACAATCATCCGCCGCTTCCCAACAATCGGATATCTGCTGCGTAACGGCGATTATGATTGACATAACGTTAACGTTCTGTTTTCCAAGCGCTCAACTTGCCTTGAAACCCTTCTACCCCCTGCATACAATTGACCGGACTTCTGCGGATCAATAATGCGGACCACCCCCGTGCCTGCTGGATTAGCTGTTCACTCAACCGCCCCCCAATTTCCGTCGCTGGAGCGCGTGGCCTCTGGGGCTGCGCTATCGGACGACGAAGCCATGGCGCTGGCAAACGCCGGTGGCCAATTGGACGTTGAGTTGTTGTCGGTGGCCTCCGAGTTGCGCGACCGTGGCCGCGGCCGCGTAATCACCTTCTCACCGAAGGTGTTCATACCGTTGACGCGCCTGTGCCGAGATTTCTGCGGGTACTGCACCTTCCGCCAATCGCCGGAGGAATCGGACGGTCTGTATCTCACTGTTGATGAGGTCCTGTCCGTGGCCCGCGCCGGGCAGCGCCTGGGGTGCACCGAGGCGCTGTTCACCCTGGGGGAGCGTCCCGAGCAGCGATACGCGGAGGCCGCGGAATGGCTGTCCGCCAGGGGTTACCGCACCACCCACGAATACCTGGCGCACGTGTGTCGCACCGTGTTCGAGGAAACGGAGCTCTTGCCCCACGGCAACCCCGGCACCATGAGCCGCCGCGAACTGGAGGCTCTGCAGCCCACCAACCCGTCCATCGGGATCATGCTGGAGAGCTCCAGCGCCCGTCTCTACGAACCCGGCGGACCCCACGAGTTCGCTCCCAGCAAGCGGCCCCGCGTCCGTCTCCGTACCATGGAGTTGGCCGGCGAACTGGGCATCCCCTTCACCACCGGGATCTTGATCGGCATCGGCGAGACCCGACTGGAGCGCGTGGAATCGCTGCTGGACATCCGTCGCCTGCATGAGCGGTTCGGGCACATCCAGGAAGTCATCATCCAGAACTTTCGCGCCAAGGCGGACACCCCGATGTCAGACTCCCCGGACGCCGCGCCGGACGAACTCATGTGGACCACCGCCGTCGCCCGTCTCATCCTGGGCGAGCGGGTCAACATCCAGGTACCGCCCAACCTCAGCGAGGACTACGAGCGGTATATTGGGGCCGGTATCAACGACTGGGGCGGTGTCTCACCGCTTACCATCGACTACGTGAATCCCGAGGCGCCGTGGCCGCAACTGTCAGAGCTGGAGCGCCGTACCCGCGAGGCTGGCTGCGAATTGCGTCCCCGGCTGCCGGTGTATCCCGAATACTTCGCCGACGGTTCCCAGTGGCCGTTGCCAACGCCTCTCAAGGAAAAACTGCTGCGACTCACCGACGAGTCCGGATACGTGAAAGGGGGAATCCGACGCTATGTCCACAGCAACTGACCGCGACGCCCCGGCGACCCTGGTTGCCCTGATCAATTCGCTGAACCCGGAAGTGGCGTCCGTCCTGGAACACGCGCTGGCCGGCGCCGACGTCTCTGTCGAACAGGCTGACTTGCTGTTCTCCACTGCCGGCCCGGAATTCACCGCCATGACCATGGTGGCGGACGAATTGCGCCGTCGCGCGGTGGGTGATCTGGTGACCTACGTGGTCAACCGGAACATCAACTTCACCAACGTGTGCATCAAGCGCTGTGGCTTCTGCGCCTTTAGCCGCGATTTCCGGGAGGAAGAAGGCTACTTCCTGCCAGTGAATGAAATCATCCGCCGCGCCAGGGAAGCCCAGGACTACGGCGCCACCGAGGTTTGCGTCCAGGCCGGCCTGCCTCCGCAGATGGAAGGCGACCTCTACATCCGACTGTGCGAGGCCATCAAGGAAGAGCTGCCGGACATGCACGTTCACGGGTTTTCCCCGGAGGAAGTGCTGTACGGTTCGATCCGGTCCAAGTGCACCATCCGCGAGTACCTCCAGGGACTGAAAGATGCTGGCGTGGGCAGCCTGCCGGGAACCTCCGCCGAGGTCTTGGACCAGGAACTCCGCGACATCATCTCCCCCGGCCGGATCACCGTTGACCAGTGGATCGAAGTGATTACCAACGCTCACGATTTGGGCATCCCCACCACTTCGACGGTGATGTTCGGACACCGGGAAACCAACGCTCAGATTGTGCGACACATCGCCCTGCTCCGTGACATCCAGCAGCAGACCGGCGGATTCACCGAGTTCGTCCCGCTGAGTTTCGTCGCATCCGAGGCCCCCATGTACCTCAAGGGCACTGTTGAAGACGTCCGCTCCGGGCCAACGGGCATGGACGTCATCAAGGTGCACGCCATCGCCCGGATCATGCTCAACAACTGGATCCCCAATATCCAGGCTTCCTGGGTGAAAGAGGGTAGCCGGATGTCTCAACTGCTGCTGACCGCCGGAGTCAACGACCTGGGCGGTACGTTGATCAACGAGAGCATCTCGACCTCGGCGGGAGCCATGCACGGCCAGCTCATGCGTCCCTCCGAGTTCCGGGCCATGATCCGTGAGGCCGGTCGAACCCCGGCCGAGCGATTCACCACCTACGGCCTCCGCCGGGTGTACAGCGACTCCGACGAAGCCCTGGATCCGCTGGACTTGGTGGGTGACAACGTGGAGGAGATTTTCGGCTCCTACAACCAACTGGTGCAGATGGAATCCTACCGCTTTGAGCATCCCCGCGCTCAGCGGGAACGGAACGCCGTGCAGCAGACGGTCTAGCCGGTGACCGGATTGAACAACGGGCTGGTGCTCGCCCTGGCCGGCGGCGTCGGCGGGGCGAAGCTGGCATTGGGGTTGTCCCGTATCCTGCCCCCGGAGCGGCTGGCCATCGTCGTCAACACCGGCGACGACGAGCAGTTCCATGGCCTGCACGTGTCGCCTGACGTGGATACGATGACCTACACCCTTTCGGGCCTGTATAATCCCGAAACCGGTTGGGGCATCGATGGCGACACCTTCGAAACGTTGCAGATGCTGAACCTCCTGGGCGCCGACACCTGGTTCAATCTGGGCAGCCGCGATTTCGCCATGCACATCCGACGCACCGAACTGCTCACCCAAGGGTCTTCGTTAAGCCAGGTCACTGCCCAATTGACCGCGAATCTGGGCATCCATCACGCCATCATCCCTATGAGCGATCAGCCCGTGCGCACGGTACTCGATACCGACGTTGGCACCCTGTCGATGCAGGAATACTTCGTCAAGAGACGCGCCGAACCTGTGGTGCGATCAATCAGTTACGCAGGAGCGGAGGACGCCCAGCCGTCTCCCGGATTTGCTTCGGCCCTAAATGCGGCGACGGCAATCATCATTTGCCCATCCAACCCGTTCCTCAGCGTGGCGCCCATCCTGGCGATCCCGGGCGTCCGTGACGCCATAGCAGACCGCCATGCGCCTCGCGTGGCCGTCAGTCCCATCGTCGGTGGCGCCGCCGTGCGTGGTCCCGCCGGCAAGATCATGCAGGAACTGGGAGCGGACGTGTCTGCGGTCGGTGTGGCGCGGGAGTACCGCGAAATCTGCGATGTCCTGGTGCTAGACTCCCAGGACTCGGATTTGGTGGAGGCAGTTGGCGCGGAAGGGGTCGAAGCCGCCGTGATGCCGACGATTATGCAGACCGACGATGACAAAGTTCAGCTCGCCGAGCGCGTGCTCGCGTTGGCTGCCGACCTGGAGAACCGACGATGATGACCGATGCGCCCGATCAAGCCAATCCCACCGTCGTGCCGGTGGTGCCCATGAAACCGCTGGCGGATTGCAAGACCCGGTTGTCCCGAGTCATGGGTCCCGAAGATCGCGCCGACCTGACGATGGGGATGTTCCGGCGTGTCCTGCTGGCCATCCGAGGCGCCGGCGTCGATCCCTTCTGGGTGGTAGGTGGCGATGACCGCATCCGGAACATGGCGCGCACCCTTGGCGCCAATTGGATGGAAGACCTCGGCCGCAACCTCAACGACACCATAACCAAGTCCTTTGAAAGCGCTCGCATGCGTGGAGTGTCAGCGCTGTATCTGCCAGGGGACCTGCCATTCATCAGGCCCGGCGACATCCACCAGCTGATCCGCAGCGCAGAGCACCAGCATAACGTAACGCTGTCCCCGGCTCGTCGGGACGGAGGAACTAACGCGATCCTGGTTCCCTATGATCTGATACCGTATTTCCGTCCGGAACTCGGCAACAACAGCTTCCGCAAGCACGTGGGCACTGCAGCGCGCATGGGCGTCTCGGTAGCGTTCTATTACAGCCAGGGAATGGGTTTCGACCTTGATGACGGCTCGGACGTTGAAGAATATGAGCACATGGAGCCGGGTCTGCTGACGCGCCTTCTTGGTCGTGAGCCCAGATCCCTGAACCTGACCAGCCTGGAGATTCGCTAACCTATGGCGACAAACGTTCAGTTGGGTTGCCTCCTGCCCACGCGCGGCCTCCTGCTGGCTGACCGCAAACCCACTGATGCCGAAACCGTTCTCCGCTTGGCGACATGGGCCGAAGAGGCCGGGATGGATTCCGTGTGGGTGGGGGACAGCCTCACTGCAAAGCCTCGTCTGGAAGCCATGACTACCCTTGCGGCCATCGCCGCCCGCACCAGCCGAGTGCGTCTCGGGACCGCGGTGATGCTCATGGCCCTGCGTCATCCCGTTCTGTTGGCCCAGATGATGGGCACCGTCGACCTCATCTCCGGTGGACGATTGCAGTTGGGCGTTGGCGTCGGCGGAGCGTTCAACGGGATGCAGCAGGCGGAGTGGCGGAACGCTGACGTCCCGCAGCGTACACGCGCGCGGCGACTGGAGGAAATGCTCGAGGTGGTCAAGGGCCTGGGAACAGGCAAGCCCTTTTCCTACGAAGGCCGTCATTTCCAAATGGATGACGTCATCATGGAACCCACACCCGTTCAACCTGATGGTGTTCCCGTGTATTTGGGCGTCCACTGGCACGGTCGCGGTGACGGACAGGGGGCGCAGCGCGAACGACAGGCTCGTCGCGCCGCCCGCCTCGCCGATGGGGCCATCTCCATTTCAGCTACCCCTGAAGAACTTGTCGACCTCAGAGACACTGTGCGCGGCTACTGCGCTGAGTACGAGCGGGATCCCGATGCACTGTCCACTGTAATGTATCTCACCGTCAACCTCGACGAAGACGTGGCCAGGGCGGAAGCGGAGGCCGAGGACTGGCTGCTGGGTTACTACGGGGCAAATATCTGGGGTGACCGCTGGGGACCTTTCGGTGACGCGGAGCGCGTGCGTGAGCGCATCCACGCCTATGCGGAGGCCGGCGCGGACCAGGTGATCGTGCGCTTCGCCACCTACCGCCAGGAAGAGCAGATGCAGGTATTCCTGGAGCAGGTCGCTCCCTACTTCCGCCGATAAATTGTCAGAAGCAGGATTTTCAAGATTATTGGATTGGCGGGATTGGGGAATGTAATCCAGAAAAATCCCAAAATCCGGTAAATCCTGATTCTGACAATACCCCTATACGAGGTAACTCCGTGTTTCCGATAGATTTGACTGGCCGCAATGCGGTCATTTTTGGTGTCGCCAACGACCGCAGCATCGCGTGGGCCATCGCCCGCACTCTTGCCGACGCTGGCGCGCGCATCGCCCTGACCTATCAGAATGAACGTTTGCAGAGCCGGGTCGCCCGCCTGGCCGAGACGCTGGACGATCCGGTCCTCGTGCAGTGCGACGCTTCTGACGACGGCCAGATCCAGTCGGTGTTTGACGCCATCGGTGACCAGATGGGCTCGTTGTCCATCCTCGTGCACAGCATCGCCTTCGCTAACCGGGATGATCTCGCCGGCCGTCTCGCGGACACCGGTCGCGATGGTTTTCGCATGGCCCTGGAGATCAGCGCCTTCACCCTTCTGCCCATGGTTCGCCACGCGGCGCCGCTGATGACCGATGGCGGAAGCGTCATCACCATGACCTTCCACGCCTCCAGCCGCGTTTATCCGGGTTACAACGTCATGGGGACGGCCAAGGCAGCCCTGGAGCACGAAGTCCGGCAGCTGGCCTATGAGTACGGGGGCGACAACATTCGCGTCAACGCCATATCCGCCGGCCCAGTGGACACCCTGGCCGCCAGAGGGATCAGTGGTTTCCTGGATATGCGTCGCACCCACGCCGAAAAGGCGCCCCTGGGACGCAATATCACCGCGGACGAGGTGGCGCAGACGGCGCTCTTTCTTTGCAGCGACCTGTCCAGCGGGGTAACCGGAAGCGTCCTTCCGGTGGACGCCGGCTACCACATCATGGCAGTCTGAACGCTGGAGACTTAGATCGCTTCCAGTTGCTGGCGGTCGGCTGCAGCCTTGTCGCTGAGCCCCAGTTCCGTATAGGCGCGGGCGCGGTTCGCCCAAGCTTCCCGGTAACGGGGATCCAGGGCGATGGCCTTGGTAAACTGATCCACTGCCTCGCGTACCCTTCCCTGGTTGAACAGTGATAGTCCCAGCTCGGTCATGCCGGCCGCGGTGAGCGGTCGGGTGATGGTCAGCGGAGCCATTGAAAATGCGGGCGCTGGTTCAGGCTCGGGTGATGTGGCGTGGGCCGGTGACGGCTCGGCTTCGTTCACTTGCTGCGACGCCATCACCGGTTCTGGGGCCGGCGGCGCATTAGCATCGGCAGCTGGCCCGCGTTGCTCGACGCTGTCCGCAGCTCCGGCGCTTTGCGCGCTGGTTGATTCGGCGCTGTCGGGCGCCGCCGCGGTGGTGTCCGTCGTGGCATAGGGACGGGTCAGTTCCCAGCCGCAGTTGGTGCAGAAAGTGGGGCCCGCTTCGTGGGAGTGCTGGCAGCGGGGGCATGGGGTCATCCCCTCTTGTCCCCCGTCGGTGGCGACCGAACGACGCGCCGGCATGAATACCAACGCCAGCATGGGCAGCATGCAAAGTACGGTAATCCATTCTGGGAAAATGTCGAGCAGGCCCACCGCCGGAATGGCCGCTACGCCACCCCAAACCAAAGCGCTGCGTCCTTTGTTCCGCGCAAGCCTGGCGGTCCAGAGCACCACAAACAGCAGAGACAGGATTTGAAGGATTATGCTCATCAGCACCCGTAAAGCGATGGTTCCGCCCATATTATAGCGGGATTGCAGTGTTGGCGGCAAACCAGGACGCGCACAGCATGACGCAGCCATGGCAACGCATTTCAAATTGACAGTTTTGCCTGCGCGATGCTATCGTGCAAACGCAATTTTCCGCACTCAAACGGTATTATTTGGCGCCGGCAGCAGTTCCCGGTCGCCCTCGCGTGGGAGGGAAAACTCACATGGATTTGACCATTTCTGTGCTCAAAGCGGACGTCGGTTCGATTGGTGGCCACACCAAACCGTCGGATCGCATGATGGACGCAGTGCGTTCGGCCGCGGATCAAGCCATCCGCGACGGCCTGCTCATCGATGCTTACGTCGGCCACACCGGCGACGATATCTGCATCACCAGTACGCACACCCGGGGCGATAACGACGATGCAGTCCACCAGTTTGCTTGGAACTCGTTCCTGGAAGCAACCGAAATCGCTCGCCAGTACGGTCTGTACGGCGCTGGCCAGGACCTTCTCGTCGACGCTCCATCCGGCAACATTCGAGGCGCCGGTCCCGCTGTTGCGGAGATAACCTTCGATCACGATCCGATCAAGACCAACCCTATCCGACCGGCCGAGTCTTTCTTCGTTCTTGCCGCTGACAAATGCGGACCCGGCGCGTATAACCTCCCGACGTTCCTGGGTTTCGCCGACCCCATGTACTGTGCCGGCCTGATGCTTCCCCGCCTGGGCGAAGGCTTTACGTTCAACATCATCGACATGGACAACACCGACGGCGACAGCATCATCTCGCTGAACGCCCCCGAGGACTACTACCGGATCACGGTCCTCCTTCGCGACAACGAGCGTTTCGCCATTGAGAGCGTAACTTCCCGCTACTCGGGCCAGACCGCTGCGGCCATCTCGGCGACGCGGCTGCACAACATCGCCGGCAGTTACACCGGAAAGGACGACCCGGTGGCCGTGGTACGGAACCAGGGCATCTTCCCGGCTCCCGAGGAACTGATCTCGCCGTACACCAAGGCCCACTACATCGGCGGGGACGCGCGCGGCTCCCACGTCATGCCCCTGATGCCCGTTCCCATCAACACCGCGGTGACGGGCATGTACTGCCTGCCGCTGGTTTCCTGCGTGGGCTTCAGCATCAATCCCGAGGGCAAGTTCTCCGAGTCCTCCACGGATTTCTTCGACAACCCGGCTTGGGACTACACCCGTCAACTGGCCCAGGAGAAGGGCATCGCCATGCGCTCCCAAGGGTGGTCCGGCGCGGCCATGCTCCCCTACGGCGAGTTGGAATACTCGGGATTCCGCCAGAGCATTGGCGACTTGGTGGCCCGGTTTGCGATCCGCACCAACGGACACCAGCCGGCCGCCCAGCCCGTGGCTTCGGGCGACGACGATTAGCTGGTAGACATCGCCAATATTCAGGGGCGGGTTTTCACCCGCCCCTGGTTTGTTATACGTCTCTCGGCACTATGGGCCGATGGAGCGTATCAGCCCGCGAATATTCCGTTCCGCTCGAATATCGCCGCCAGTTCCGCTATGCCGTCGGACACGGTTTGCGCCGTCGGATGGCCAAAACACAGCCGCATCATATTCGCGCCATTCCCCTCAGGAGAGAACATCGTGCCGTTGTAGTAGCCGACGCCTTCGCTGAATGACTGCTCCTGGAAGCTGGCCAGGTCCGTGCCTTCGGGCATGGTCACCCACAGGTAGAGGCCGCCCTCGGGTTTCGACCAGGTGGCGCGGTTGCCGAAGTGCTCGCCTAGAGCGGCCAGCATCGCGTCGCGCTTAACCCGGAGGGCCTGGTTTTCATCGTCGATGTGGTCGTACATGTGGTTGCGCAGGTACTCTTCAATCGCTAAAGCGGCGAACTGATTCACCCCGCCGGATTTGAAGCTGAGCGCCCTTTCCCGCACCACCTCCGGCGCAACCAGGTAGCCCATGCGCACACCGGGAGCGATGATCTTGGACATCGACCCTACATACAGGACGCCCCCGCTGTCGTCCATGCTGCTGATGGACGTCACATCCTCACCCTCGAACCGCAGGTCGACATAACAGTCATCTTCCAGAATTGGAACTCCGTGGCTCTGGCAGACTTCCAGCATGCGCTGGCGCCGTTCCAGAGTGGTGGTCCATCCCAAGGGGTTCTGGAAGGTGGGAATGGTGTACAGGAACTTGACCCGCCGGCCCGCCGCATGCTGCGCTCGGATAGTCTCGTCCAGCGCCTCCGGGATGATCCCGTCATCGTCGCACTTGACGCCGACCACGTTCGCGCTCCACAGACGCATCTGCCTCATCGTCCCGAGATAGACGTATTCCTCGGTGAGCAGTACATCGCCGGGGTCGGTCATCGCCTGGATCAGCATGTTGATGGCTTCGCCCGAGCCCGAGGTCAGCACGATGTCGTCGGGTGTGACCTCCATCTGCCGGTCCCGGCGCAACTTGTCGGCCACCAGCTCGCGCAGCGGGGGATAGCCGGCGGCCACGGGGTAGTAGGCCAGGTCTCGCCCTTCCCGCTCCAGTGCGACGCTCAAGGACTCGACGAGGCCGGTCAGCGGGAGCGTGTCCGGGTCCGGGTAGGCAACGGCGAAGTCATACCGGGCGTGCCGGTTCGCGCCGCGCGTGGTGATCGGGGCCCGTTCCGCGAAGAGGCCGTCGTAGTTGAACTCGCTCATCGGTTGTCCTCCCTTGCGGGCAGTTGATGCGTTGGACGCGGAACCACACCCGGCGGCGTCGGTTCCGCGAACACTATTCCACGATTCGTATTGCCAGATCGCGCAGTTGCCCGGCGTCGACTTCCGAGGGGGCGCCGAACAGAAGGTCCGAGCCACTCTGGGTCTTGGGGAACGCGATAACCTCGCGCAGCGAGTCAGCGCCCGCCAGTATAGCCACCAGCCGGTCGATACCCGGGGCAATGCCGCCATGAGGCGGGGCGCCGTAGTCGAACGCTTCCAGTATGTGCCCGAACCGCTCGGTGATTTGCTCGGCCGAGTAGCCCAGAATGCTGAACACTTTTTCCTGGAGATCACGGCGGTGTATGCGTATGCTGCCGCTGGCCAACTCCGAGCCGTTGCATACGAGGTCGTAGGCCCGCGACGGGATGGACGCGAGATCATCCCCGTCGAGCAT
Source organism: Dehalococcoidia bacterium (assembly GCA_965207585.1). GTDB lineage: Bacteria > Chloroflexota > Dehalococcoidia > Lucifugimonadales > UBA3495 > Bin87. Next base: position 3,098,137 of record CBDBMT010000003.1, read on the forward strand.
GGATTCGCACCCTGGCGCCGGCGCAGTGAAGGGATGGTGCGCCGAGTCCCAACGGTTGGCGTCTTCGTCCCACTCAAACAGCGGAAAATCAGTCACGAATGCGAATGACAGCGTCGCCGGATCCGCCAGATCCATCTGCACGGCCAGGTAGCTGCGCATTGCCGCCAGCCATTGGTTCGCCAGGCGGGCCGGGCCGGCCATCAGGACTATCAGGTCACCGCGTTGCGCGCCCGACCTGTCCGCTAGCCGGCGCACCCACTCTACGGGCATGCGCAACCCTGGAGACAGCAGTGCGTCATCATCGGTCAGCGTGTCCAGGAGACCATTGCCGGTGAGCCTGACGTGGCTCATGCCGGCCGCGCCGAATTCCTTGGCCGTTTCTTCCATGCGGCGCATGTCCGATCCGGTAAGGCCGCCCTGGCCCGGCACCGCCATGGCCTTGATGATGCCGCCGCGGTCCAGGATGCCATGAAAAACTCGGAACTCGGTCTCCGCTGCCAGGTCGCTCGCGTCGGCCATCTCCAGACCATAGCGGAGGTCAGGTTTGTCGCTGCCAAATCTAGCCATCGCATCGGCGTGTGACAGGCGCTGGAACGGAGTCTTGACCTTGAACTGCGGTGTCAACTCACGGACCAACCCGGCGTACAAACCTTCAATCAGGCCCAGTACGTCTTCCTCTTCGACGAAGCTCATTTCCAGGTCAAGCTGGGTGAACTCGGGTTGCCGGTCGGCGCGCAGGTCTTCGTCCCGGAAGCACCGGGCGATCTGGAAATATCGTTCCACGCCGCTGACCATCAACAACTGCTTCAACTGTTGCGGGGACTGCGGCAGAGCGTAGAAGTTGCCCGGATGCGTTCGGCTGGGAACCAGATAGTCCCGCGCTCCTTCGGGCGTGCTTTTGATCAGGATCGGGGTTTCGATCTCCAGGAAACCGTGACCATCCAGGTAGTCCCGAATGTACTTTACCGCCTTATGACGCAGGCGCAGGTTGTCCTGCATCTTCGGCCGCCTCAAGTCCAGATAGCGATACCGCAGCCGCAGGCTTTCGTCCGCGTCTACGTCATCCGTGATGTAGAAGGGCGGCGTGAGCGACTGGTTCAGTACCGTCAGCCCTTCCACCATGACCTCGATCTCGCCGGTGGGCAACGCCGGATTTTCGGAACCCTCCGGCCGAAGCCTAACTGCGCCGGTGACTTCAATGCACCACTCCGAGCGCAGGCGTTCGGCGGTCTTGTAGTCCTCCGCGGGCAGATGCTCCGGATTCAGCACTACTTGCACGTACCCGGAGCGGTCTCGCAGATCAATGAATATGATCCCGCCGTGGTCCCGCCGCCGGCTTACCCAGCCGGACAGCGTCGTGGCGGTGCCATCGTGGGCGGCGCGCAATTCGCCGCAGTCTTGGGTTTTCAGGGCGTCAACTCCTGGGAGGATTGGTGAGCTCTTTCGCCGGGTCAGCCCAGCAGGTCGAGCACGTTTTGGAAAGGGCTTTCGGCAATGGCGCCACCCTCGGCGACGGCAGCCGCCAACTCTGCCGGATCGGTGACCGGCGGGTAGCAGACCGTATCCAAACACACGTGGGCTTGAGCCGGCGCATTTTCCATAGCAGCAGGCGCCAGCTTGATCATCAAGTGCGGGTCGTTCAGCTGCATTGCGGCGGCCAGCATGGCGTCGGCGCTGGCAGTTCCCGGCGAGCCTTCCACTGTGACTTCCACTACCGGATGCAGATATTGGTCGACCGCCACCGCGTAGTCTGCGGCCAGTTCGCCGTAGTCGCGATTGGCGTCGACGTACGCGCTGAGCGTGTGACGGACCGTCTGCCGGTACCGTTCGTCCAGGGTCGCGTGATGCAGTCGCATCATTCCAACCGCGGCCTGTGTGTTTTCCGCCAGCGGCTTTTCGCGGGCATGCAGATAGCCAAGCCGCTCCTGTCCTGATTCCACGTCCCAGAAGCCGCCGTGCGCGCCGTCCAGGAACCTGTCCAGCAGGATTTGCGCCGCCCGTTGGGCCGCTGACAAGTAGCGCTCCGATCCGCCGGGCAGGGTGTCGTATCCGTCCAATACGGCCAGCAGGACATTGGCCCAGTCAACGAGCAGGTCGCCTTCGTCCTGAGATAGCGTGCCGGAGGCGGCGTAGGCGTGTGGCAAGTTACCCTTTTCGGAGGCGTCAACCAACTTGTCCAGCAGATCGGCAGCAGTTCCGGACAACTCCGGCCGTCCCAATTTCCATGCCGCATCCAGCAGCAACGAAACTGCCTGAGCAGTGACCGATGTGTAGCAGAACGGGTCAACCGCTGGCGCTTCCGACTGCAATCGTTCCTGCGGCGACGCCGCGTAAAATTCAGAGTGCGCGCCCTGGCTTCCCCGCACACCCATCGCTGACGGATCAGACAGCGTACCGCAGATATAATCGACCGTTTCGCCGGCGACCCGGAGATAGTCCGCCCGACCCAGGACAATGCCCGCGTCCATCAGGACCCTGGCCAGCGCGATATTGTCCTCGGCCATCTTTTCGTACTGTGCCTGCGTCCAGTCGGTGCCGGTGGTGAAGCGGAAAAACCCACCGTCGATCCGGTCGCGCAGATCGCCGCCGATGATCGCGTCGAGGCTTTTTTCGAGCATCACGCGGAAGAACGGTTCTCCCGTGGTGCGGAACCGGTGCAGCAGCAGGCGCAGCATGGGCGTCGACGGGAACTTTGGCTCCAGCCCAAACCCACCGTTCACGGCATCGTAGGTACCAGCCACTCGGCGCGAGATGGTGTCTACCACGCCAGCGTCGGGGTCGCGCCCAGCAGAAACACGCCCGGCATATTCGCGGCGTTGGCGCAGGATATCGTTGCCCTGCTCGTACAACTCGGGCTTGCGTTCCGTATAGGCCCGACGCACTTCGTCCAGCATGGCCAGGAGCTGGTCCGGCGGCAGGTAGGTCGCTCCTGCCATGAAGCCGCCGTGTGGGGTCAGGAAAGAGGTGGTCGGCCAGCCGCCCACGTTGTAACGGGCGTTGACGTCCGGACGGTGGTCGGTGTCAACTCGCACGGGCGTGAAGTGGGTGTTGACGAATTCGATGACGTCCGGGTCGGAATAGGCGCCGGAATCCATCTCGTGGCACCAGTAGCACCACACCGCGTTGATCGAAAGCAGGATGGGGCGATCGTGATCCTGGGCGAATTCAAAGGCCGCTCGACCCCACGGCCGCCAAGCGACAGCTCCTGCCGGTACGGCCGCCGCAGGTTCACCGGATATCGTGCTCAACGCCCCTGTCCTCGCTTCCAACTACTCGAATGATGATCTGCGCCATTCGACATCATAAACGTTAGCACAGGGGTTGCGCATTAGCAATTTGCCCGCTGTCCGCGCTTCTTAAACTGTCAACGTGCATGCCTACAACGTCGCTTTTCTCAATAAAGACGATTAGGCCAAAGGAGGGTTCATCGTTGAAAGGACGAGTCTGCGGTGGATCAACGCGCTCGCGGGTTGAAGGCGTCGTTCACGGCGTCACCCAGGATGTTAAAGCAGAAGAACAGCAGCGTCACCGTGCCGATGGGGAACAGCAGCAGGTGAGGTTCGTTGCGCAGCACCTGGATGCTGCCGTTCTCGAACATCATCCGTCCCAGGCTGGGTACGGGGGGTTGGACCCCGATGCCGATCCAGCTCAACACCAATTCCGATCCGGCCACCCCCGCCAACCCGGCGGAAATGGACACGATCAGCGGGCTCAGGATGTTGGGCAGCACGTGCACCCGCAGGATCCGCGCCGTCGATGCCCCCGCCACCAGCGCCGCTTCGGTGTATTGGCTCTCCCGAGCTTGGAGCACTTGTCCGCGCACCAGCCTCGCCATGCCGAACCAGCCGAAGATTGACAGCGCGAACGATATGATCGCGTAGTCCAGGATCCCCAACCGCAGGATCCAATCTATCCCGGTGGCGTCCTCGAATCCCCGCACCAAGCCCACCAGTCTTGGCTTCAGCGCTGCCACGAATATCAGGATGAGTATGATGTCCGGGAACGAGGAAGTGACCTCCCCGGTGCGCATGATCACCGAGTCGACCCACCTGCCCATGTACCCGCTCAGCAAACCCAGCACAATGCCCAGGACGAGGGTGCCGCCCAGAAGAGATATGATGGTGATGATCACCGTGGTCCGCAGCCCATAGATCACTCGGGTCATCATATCCCGGCCCAGCCGGTCGGCTCCGAATGGATGCGCCAGGGTGGGCCCGGCGCGGCTCTGAGACAGGTCCTGGGCAGTGTATTCGTAGGGGGTGATCAACGGTGAAAGCAGCGCTCCCACGTACATCACCAGGATGATGGAGAGGCACACCACCGCGAGCTTCTTTCGCATCAGTCGGTGTACCGACAAGCTCCAGTAGCTGTGGCCCCGGGCCGGTTCCTCGTCCAGTTCCAGCCGCTGGCCGGCTGCCAGTTCGTTCTCAGACCAGTCGGGCTGCTGCTCGTCGTCATCGAAATGTTGGGCGTGGCCGTGCTCTCGGGCGGGCAGGCCGGATCGGTCAGGTAACATTGCCAGCTCCGAGCCTGATCCTGGGGTCCAGCAACGGGTACATCAGGTCAACTATCAGGTTGGCGAACATGAACAACGTCGTGGAGATGATTGCAAAGGCCATGATCACCGGATAATCCCTGGCGAACAGGGAGTTGATGGTAAAGAAGCCCACCCCCGGGATGCCGAAGTAAATTTCCACAATGAAAGTGCCACCGGCCAGCCCGGCTATGGTGAATCCGAAACTGGTGACCACCGGAATCATCGCGTTTCTCAGGATATGGCGCCACCGCACGATCGTTTCAGATAGTCCCTTCGCACGGGCGGTTCGTATGTAGTCTTGACCCAGAACGTCCAGGACGCTGGCGCGCACCAGCCGTACTACTATCGCGATGCCGGGGACCCCCATCACCGTGGCCGGCATTACTATCTTGGGCGAAAAGAAGCCATCCCATCCGCTGGTGGGCAAGAGGTCCAGATACAGGGCGAATACGAGGAGCAGAACGGGGGCCGTGATGAATACCGGCAGCGATTGGAACGCCAGGGCGATCGCCACGACCACATTGTCCACGCCGGTACCTTGGCGCAGGGCCGCGAAAAGCCCTACAGGTATGCCGATCCCCAGGGTGATGATGATTGCCGCCAGGTTGAGCTGCAGGGACACCGGAATGCGCTTGGCCAGCAGCTCCGCCACGGACTTGCCGCGGAACTGGAAGCTCTCCCCGAAGTCCAGCCGCGTCACCACCCCTTCGATGTACCGCACGTACTGCACCACCAGCGGATCGTCCAAGCCCAACTGCGCTCGCAGTCGCTCTCGTACCTCATCGTTCTGGTGTTGGCCCAGCCAGACCTGAACCGGGTCACCGGGACCGACCCGCAGCAAAGCGAACGTCACAAACGTGACGATAATCAACAGGAATGGCAGCCAGATCAGGCGTCGCGCCGCGTATGTTCCCATTTGCAACCGCCCGGGCTTTGTACCATCAGGAAAATGTCAGAATCAGGATGTTCAGCATTTTATGATTTGCAGGATTGGAGGCTCACAGCGGAGAGAAACACGCAGTCCGGTAAATCCCTCAATCCGGTAAATCCTGATTCTGACGGTTCGTCCTTACTGGTTGAAGTACACGTACCGGTACTTGGGGATGCTCATTTGCAGGAGGAAGTAATCCGATACTTCCGGCTTGATCAGCGCGTAGCCCTCGCCGCTGAACCAGGTCCAGACCCACGGAGCGTCGTCCAGGATCATCTGCTCGATCTGGTTGTACAGCTCGAACCGCCGGTCCCGGTCACGTTCTGTGCGGGCTTCTTCCAGCAGCCGGTCGACCTCTGGATTGGAGTAGTTGGTGTGGTTGCTCTGGCTATCGGAGTGCAGCAGCACGTCCAGGAAGTTCTGCGGGTCGGGGTAGTCCGCGATCCATCCCAGGAGGAACATCTGGTACTTCTTGTCGTTGACGTCCTGTAGGAACGTTGCCCATTCCGTCTGCTGGATCTCGACCTCGATCCCCAGCTCCTGACGCCATTGCTCCAGGATGACTTCGAGGTAGGTAGGTATGGCCGCTCCGAAGCTGCCGGAAATGGTCAGCGTGACGCGCGGGAAATCGCCCGACGCCAGCGCATCGGCGTAGGTTGAGCTCTGGATGAGTTCCCGCGCCAGGTCGGGGTTGTATTCGTAGCTGCGCAGGTTCTCGGTGTGAGACGGGAACCCCGGCGGTATCACCCCCGTCGCCGGCGACACTCGGCCGTCCAGGACGTTCTCCGCGATGCTTTGCAGGTCAATTGCGTAGTTCAACGCCTGGCGCACCTTGGGGTCGTCGAAAGGCGGTTCCGCTACGTTCAGGCCGATGTAGAACACGTCGAAGTCCTGCGGCGAACGGTGCAGCTCGGGATGCAGCGGGTCACTGGGGTCCAGAAGCCGCGGCAGGTCGTCCAGGCCAACTCCAGTCAGGTGAATCTCATCGTTCTCGTACATGATCATCGCGGAGCCGCCGCTCAGGATCATTTGCACGCCCTCAATGTGCGGTGGTCCCAAGTGGTACAGCTCGTTCCGCTCCAGAATGATCAATTCACCGATTTCGTAAGTTGCGAGTTTGAAAGGCCCGGTGCCGTTCGGCTGATCCAGCCAGGATCCGTCCTCCGTAACCTGATCCTGGTCGAGCACGAAAGCCGTGGGATACGACAGTTTCGCCAGGAAATAGGACTTCGGCGCGTCTATGGTGAACTCTACCGTGTGGTCGTCGACCACCCGCACTCCGCGGACCTCATCGGCTTGCTGGCATTCGCCCTCGGCTTGCTGTTCCGGGGTACACAGTTTGTCTTTGACGCCGATGATATCGCCCAGGTAGGTCTCCGCCGTTTGTGAAAGAGTGTCGGGGTCGGTGGCGCGCTCGATGGACCACTTGACATCGTGCGCCGTCACCGGTTTGCCGTCGTGGAACTTGGCGTTTTCTCGCAGGGCAAACGTGTAGACCAGCCCGTCTTCGCTGATGGATAGGTGCTCAGCCAAGTCCAATACCGGCTGGTAGTCCAGGCTCAGCGTCACCAGCCCGCCGAATATTTCGTTGATGATCACGCTGGAGGTGACATCCCCCGCCAGATGAGGGTCCAGCGTGGGCGGATCGGCGAACAGGCGCACCAGGGTTCCGCCCTGCGGTGGCCGGTCATCGAAAGTCAGGTCCGCCGAAGGTGCGCGGCTTCCCCCCGCCGCTGGCCGTGCCGCCGCTGTCATTGCTTGCGCAGTTGGCGTTGGAGCCTCACTGGGCGCTGTGGCCGGCGTGTCCGGAACGGAAGTCGCGATGGGAGCCGCCGTGGGTTCGGGCGCGGCCGCCTGCGGTTCCTCACTGCCGCCGCAGGCCACCAACCCGACCATCGCGGCCAATACGGCTCCCATCAGCAGTATTCTGAAAATTTTGCGTGTCATAACTCCTCCGAATCAGTTCTCAGGATCAAGGGGATTACGAGATACTGACCGGAATCAGTTTGCCCCAATTCTCACTGCCGAGATATTACCGGCTTCGCACGCAGCGATTTTATCTAATACCCTGACCCCATTCAATTGTGCGCGGCGCGATGTATTGTCCGATTTGATGATGTATGCTAACCTCAAAATGTAACCTGGCATCGGCCGGTAGGAATGCGGCGAGCATAGCCAAGTGGTCGAAGGCGCCTGTCTGTGGCACAGGAGATCACGGGTTCGAATCCCGTTGCTCGCCCCACCAATCACGCGTTCAGTTTCCAGGGAATTGCGCCTGTAGCTCAATGGACAGAGCACTGGGCTTCGGACCCAGGGGTTGCGGGTTCGAGTCCTGCCAGGCGCGCCACCTGCAAAAATAACCGACGGCAGCATATCGACTGCCGTCGGTTCCTTGTTGGCGCCAAGTTCGCGGGCTACTCCGGTCGCGCGCCCATGGTGACTTGCATTTTCATTTCCTCGCCGTCCCGCATGATGGTGAATTCCACGGTGTCGCCGGGTTGCGTGTGCTCTACAGTGTAAGCTACGACGTCGTCCATGCCCGTCATGGGCGTCCCGTTCATGGCGATTATGATGTCTCCGCCGATGGGCAGTTCCGCTCCGTTGATTACGGTGAGCCGGTCCGATGCTCGCAGTCCGGCCTGTTCGGCGGCGGTCCCGGTGCCCACTGCCAGCACCAGGGCGCCACGGGTGCCTGCCGGCAAATCCATAGCCAGGGCGATATCCGTGCTCACGGACACCCCCCGAATGCCGATGAACGGATACTCGTAATGTCCTTTCGCAATCAACGCGGGTGCCACCAACTTGGCCAGATTCACCGGGATCGCCAGGCCCACGCCGGAGAATCCTCCCGTCTCACTGATAATCTGGGTGTTGATGCCGACGACCTGGCCCTGGCGGTCCAGGAGCGGGCCCCCCGAGTTCCCCGGGTTCGTTGCTGCGTCGTGCTGCACCACTCGGGGCACTGAAAAGTTGCTGTCCGTTGGGTTGATGGTTCTGCCCACGGCGCTGATGATGCCGGAGGTCATGGAGAACCCGCGGGAGAACGGATCGCCAATAGCAACCGCCAATTGCCCCGGCTTGATGGTGTCGCTATCCCCGAGGGCAATTGCGGGCGGGCGTACCGCGTCGTCGGTGATCCTGATCACCGCAAGGTCAGAATCCGGGTCATCGCCCACCAGTTCCGCGTCAACCTGGATGCCGTCGCTCAGCACGACGATAATCCGGTCTGCCCCGTCGATCACGTGCTTATTGGTTACGATGTGTCCCTCATCATCCCAGACGAAACCGGACCCGGCTGCCCGGGACAGAAAATCGCCCTGTGGCATCCCGGGAGCGGCTCCGCCAATAGTGATTGACTTCAGCACTCGCAATCCGACCACAGACGGAACGGTTCGCTCGTAGATACCCGACATGACCTCGTCATGCGCCGCCGTTATGGCCGATGCTGCCAACTGGATTTCAGTCTCCGGCGTGCCGCTCTGGGCCGGCTGTTCAACCGCGGGTACGGCTTCCGATTCAGTCGCCTGCAAGGGTGCGACCGTGGCCGCATCTTCAGGTTGCGAAACCGTGTTGACGGCCGGGGGAGTCAGTTCAACGGTCTCCTGCGGCGTTGGATTGGGTTGGCCGCAGGCCAACCCAACTGTCGCGGCTATAGTCAGGCAGGCGAGGGGCAGCAGGAAAAAAAGGCGTCGTTGTTTGGCGGAAGCTTTGGTACCCATGCTCACGTTATTCCACACCTTTCCGGTCTGGTCGATCGCGTGTACGGCGCAACCGGAGGACGCCGGATAGTTCCTTATGACTTGGTCCGTTTTCGTTGCTTGGTTGTCTTGCGGGTGTGCAGAGTATAAGCACACGATTGTTAAGGTTTTGTGTATGCTCACGGCACTGGACATGCCGCCCGTCCGAGCACCGGGGTTGACTACGCAGCTGCTCCGGGGCGATTGACTCGCTTATTCTACGGATAGCGGAGCACTGCGGATTGACCCGCATACGACTGGCCCGGTGCTATACTACCGGCAGAAGCGGCGGGTCGCCAGATGGTCGCCGTCGCATTCATTGAGCTGGTCGCCCCGACACCCGGAAGGAGAGAAGCAATGCTTTACGAACTCCGCATTTACGACGCCGTCGCCGGTCGCTTGCCCGATATCAGCGGTCGGTTTGCCAATCATACCTGCGCCCTGTTCCGCAAGCACGGCGTGAAATATCTTGGCTTCTGGACCGACGAAATCGGCCGCAGCAACCGCCTGACCTACATCAACGTTTTCGATAGCATGGCTGACCGGGAATCTCGCTGGGCCAAGTTCGGCGGCGACCCGGACTGGCTGGAAGTTCGCAAGCAGACCGAGGCCAACGGCCCGCTGGTCGACGCCGTGACCAACCGCTTCCTGCGCCTGACCCCCTACTCGCCCCAGCCGAGTATCTCTACCGCCGTGCAGGAACTGCGGATTTACGAGGCCATGCCCGGCCGCCTGCCCGACGTGCACAATCGTTTCGCCAACCACACCATCGGGCTGTTCGAGAAGCACGGCATCGAAAACATCGGCTACTGGTCCGAAGACGTGGGGGTCAACAACGTGCTGGTCTACATGCTGGGTTACCCCAGCCTTGGCGATCGCGAAAAGAGTTGGCGGTCCTTCCAGGCCGACCCGGAGTGGAACAAGGCGCGTGCCGCCAGCGAGGTCGACGGCCCCATCGTTCGCGTCTCCCGCCATTCCATTATGCGCCCCACCGACTACGCTTTTACCAGCGATTAGTCTGGACCACTTCCCGATCAACTAGTGGGGCGTCGGATCAACTGACGCCCTGCTTTTTTGTGAGTGCCCGGTCAGCGGGAGTTCACCGGCTGCCGATGATAGAATGACGCGACAACTCCAAACACGGACTGGAAAAAGCATCATGTCCACCAACAAGCAGGAATGGCAGGACTCCACGCTTTCCCGCGTCACGCGGCGTTTTCCCGAGCGGCGCGAGCAATTCGCAACCGATTCCGGCCTCGACCTTGACACCGTCTATACGCCAGAGGACGGGGCCGCGACTGATTCCAAATACGCCGATGCAATCGGCTATCCGGGCGAGTTCCCCTATACCCGCGGCGTCCAGCCCAACATGTACCGCGGGCGCATCTGGACCATGCGGCAGTATGCCGGCTATGCCACGGCGGCGGCCACCAATGAGCGCTACCGCTACCTGCTCGAAAACGGGCAAACCGGTCTCTCGGTAGCCTTCGACTTGCCCACCCAGATCGGATACGACAGCGACCACCCGCTGGCTGAGGGTGAAGTTGGGAAGGTCGGCGTGCCCATCTGCTCGCTGGCTGACATGGAGACGCTGTTCGACGGCATACCGCTGGATAAGGTCAGCACCTCCATGACCATCAACGCCACGGCGGCGGTGCTGCTGTGCCTCTACATCGCGGCGGGCAAAAAGCAGGGCGTAAACCCCGATCAACTGAGCGGTACGCTTCAGAATGACATCCTCAAGGAATACATCGCCCGGGGCACCTACGCCTACCCGCCGCGCCCGTCGATGCGCCTGGTGGTCGACGTGTTCCGTTACTGCGCCGAGAATGTGCCCCGCTGGAACACCATCAGCATCAGTGGGTACCACATGCGAGAAGCAGGGGCCACCGCGTCCCAGGAGCTGGCCTTCACCTTCGCCAACGCCATTGCCTACGTGCAGGCTGCGGTGGACGCCGGCCTGCCGGTGGACGATTTCGCGCCCCGCCTGTCCTTCTTTTTCGTAGCACAGAACAATCTGTTTGAAGAGGTGGCCAAGTTCCGGGCCGCTCGCCGTCTGTGGGCCAGCATCATGCGGGACCGGTTTGGCGCGAAAAATCCCCGCTCCATGATGCTGCGCTTCCACACCCAGACCGCCGGCGTGACCCTTACCGCCCAGCAGCCGGATAACAACGTGATCCGCAGCACTGTCCAGGCCCTGGCCGCCGTCCTGGGTGGTACCCAGTCCCTGCACGTCAACTCCCGTGACGAAGCCCTGAGTCTGCCCACCGAGGAATCGGCGCAGCTATCCCTGCGAACCCAGCAGATACTCGCCCACGAAAGCGGCGCGGCCGACGTGGTGGACCCCCTGGGCGGTTCCTGGTACATCGAAAACCTCACCGACCGCCTTGAGACTTCCGCCCTCGAATACATTCAGCGCATCGACCGGATGGGCGGCGCGGTTGCGGCTATTGAGGACGGTTTCCAGGTCCAGGAAATCGCCGACGCCGCGTTTCGCCACCAACGTGAAGTGGACGAGAACGATCGCATCGTGGTCGGCGTGAATCGGTACGTCACCGAGGCGCCGCCGATCTCCGGTCTGCTGCGCGTCGACGCGACGGCCGCCGCAGAACAGGTGGAACGGCTCCGAACGCTGAAACGAGAGCGCGACAACATGGCGGTTCAGATAAGTCTTGCCCGCCTGGCTGACGCCGCCCGCTCCGAGGGCGCCAACACCATTCCACCCATGATGGAGTGCGTGGAACGCTACGCCACCCTCGGCGAGGTCTGCGACGTGCTGCGCCAGGTATTCGGCGAATACGAGCCCGCCGGAGGCTTGTGATAAACTTTTCGACACTTCTCAATGACTGATTGGCTGCTCGACGACACTCGCGCCGCCGGTTTTGGAGGAACCTCGTGACCGACGTGACCCTCAACGAAGAAGAAAAGATGCTCCAGAACCTCGTCCGGGACTACGCGGAGCGAGAGATCATGCCGCGCTCGGCGGAACTGGACGAGAAGGCCGAGTTCTCCCACGAAAATTGGCGTGGGATGGCCCAATTAGGTCTCACGGGAATCGGTGTCGACCCGGCCTACGGCGGCAGCGGCGGCGGTTTTCGCAAGTCTTCCATCGCTATCGAAGAACTGGCCAGGGCCGACGTGGCTGCCAGTGTGACCCTTGCGGCGCACCTGGGCCTGGGCCTGGAGACCATCGCTCGCTTCGGGAACGAGGAGCAGAAGCAACGCTACATCCCGTCGCTGGCTTCGGGCCAGGGCATCGCTGCATGGGCGCTCACCGAACCCGGCAGCGGCTCGGACGCCGCCGCAATGGCGACCACCGCCACCCGGCGCAACGGATCCTGGGTGCTGAACGGCTCCAAGCAGTTCATCACCAACGCCGAGGTTGCGGAAACGCTGGTCATCTTCGCTAACCAGGACCGGTCCATCGGGTATCGCGGTGTTTGCGCTTTCATCGTGCCGGCCGGAACCAAGGGCATGCAGATCAATCCGCAGCACAACAAGATGGGCATTCGCGCGTCCAGCACGTGCGAGATTGTTTTTGAGGACGCTGAGGTCCCGGCGGAAAACATCATTGGCGAAGAGGGCATGGGCTTCCGCTACGCCATGGACATCCTCGACTCCAGCCGCATTTCCATCGCTGCTCAGTGTGTGGGCATCGGCCAGGCTGCCTTGGAAGAGGCTGTCCGCTACGCTCAGCTCCGCGAAACCTTTGGCCGACCGCTGGCCCACCACCAGGCCATCCAGTTCAAGCTGGCCGACATCGCCACTGGCGTGCACTCGGCTCGCGTCGCCACCATGCACGCTGCGACCCTGCGCGACGCCGGTCTGCCCTTCATCAACGAGGCCTCCATGGCCAAGCTCCTGGCGTCGGAGATGTGCAACAAGGCCGCTTACGAGGCCATGCAGATCCACGGCGGCATCGGCGTCTTCAAGGAGTCACGCATCGAGCGCATTTTCCGCGACGCCCGCGTCACCACAATCTACGAGGGAACGTCCGAGGTCCAGCGCATGATCATCGCCCGCCAGGTCCTTGCCCAGTATCCAGTCTGATCCCACCAGACACTTTAGGAGGCGAAACGACGATGCCCGAGATCTGCGCCGTCAACTACATCGACCACGTCGGCGTCGCCGTCAACGACATCCGGGCCGCGTTGGAATTCTTCGTAGCGAACTTCGGATCGCCTGACGCCGAGGTGGTTGAGCTGGACGATCAGGCGGTTCGCGCCTGCCTGATCGAAATCGGCCAAACCCGCCTGGAGCTCCTTGAGCCACTGACCCCGGAAAGCGCGGTGGGGCGTTTCATCGAACGGCGAGGCGAGGGCTTGCATCACCTCGCCCTCAACGTCGACGACATCGCCGGCAAGCTCAAGATTCTCTCCGCCAATGGCCTGTCACTTATTGATTCCGAGCCGCGCCACGGCCTGTCAGGAACCATCGGATTCGTGCATCCCCGTTCGGTGTTCGGCGTGCTGACCGAGCTGGTCGAGAACTGACCATCAGGCGGTCATCGCTCTGGTAGCGCGGCAAACCGGTTGGTCGAGCGCAACATGCCAGCCCACGTCATTTACGGCGATTCCTTCCTCGTCGCTGAGCGCCTGCGCCAAGTGAAAGTTGAGGCCGGCGCCGCTGACCTCATGGACTCCAACCGGCACGTGGTTTCGGCCGGCCAGGCGCGGCCCGACGAAGTCCTGGCGATGTGCAATTCGCTGCCGTTCCTCGACACCATGCGCCTGGTCGAAATCGAGGGTGTGCTGGCAACGCAGCAAGGCTCGGCAAGAGGCCGTGGTTCCGGTCGGCGGTCCGCGTCTGCGAGCGGAGCGTGGGCGCAGTTGGCCGATGCCGTGCCGGACTTTCCCGACACAACCGTCCTGATCTTTGTGGACGGTGACGTGCAGCAAAACAACCCGTTGCTCAGATCTTTGTCAGAGCACTGCGCCGTGCACCGCGAGGCTACTCCCAACGCCCAAGCGTTGCTGCAATGGATCAAGCAGCGGGCTGAGGACAAGGGATCCGGCATCACCCCTCCGGCGATGCAGGTGCTGGCCGAGCTGGTGGGCGGCGACCTGTGGACCATAGACCGGGAACTCGAAAAACTGTCCCTCTACGCTACGGGTCGCAGTATCACCGATTCCGACGTGCGGGCCATGGTGCCCTACGCTCAGGAGGCCAACATCTTCGCGGCCGTAGATTCCATCATGGATGGCCGGCCGGGACCGGCTCTACGTTCAGTGATGCAACTGATTGAGGACGGCCAGGAGCCGCTTTACATCATAGCGATGATCGAGCGGCAGTTGCGCCTCATCGCACTCGCTCGCGACCTAACGGATCGCGGCGTTGCGCAGCCAGACTTGGGGCGGCGCATGGGCGCGAATTCTGACTTCGTGGTGCGCAAGACCATGGGACAGGCCCGACGGCTCACCATGCCGCAGATACGGAGCAGGTACCGCCGGGTGCTGGAGAGCGACCTCGCCATCAAGCAGGGGCGCCTTGATCCGGCCCTTTCGCTGCAACTGTTGGTGGCCGATTTGGCTGCCAACTCATGACCGCACGCCCCGCGTCATTCACCGTTCGCGTATGTCACTGGGTTGTAACAAGCGGCCCAATGCCTGGCGTCCAGTTCGGACAGCCCAGGCGTCCTTTGCGACCGACATTGCGTTACGGCCTTCGGGCAACGCGGTAGGAACGGGCATTCCTCCGAGAGGTTGATCAGATCAGGCGGTGCCCCCCGGAGCGCCTGCAACCTGCGCCCAGCGGCGTCCAGCCGGGGCAGGCTCTGCAGCAGCGACCAGGTATAAGGGTGCCGAGGCTGCTTGAAGAGCGGCAGCAGTTCCGCGGTCTCGACCAGGTACCCCGCGTACATCACTCCTACCCGCCGGGCCATGTTGGCGACCACGCCCATGTCGTGGGTGATCAGGAGGATCGCCGACTTGGAATCGCGGCTCAGTTCCTTCAGGCGTTCCAGGATCTCCGCCTGCAGCGTCACGTCGACGCTGGACGTGACCTCGTCCGCGATCAGCAGACGAGGTCGCATGACCATGGCCATGGCCAGCATCACCCGCTGGCACTGGCCGCCGCTCAGGGTGAACGGGTAGGCGGACATCATGCGCCTAGGATCCGGCACGCCCAGTTCGCGGAGCATCTCCTGGCAGACCGAGCCGGCCGCTCTCCGGTTCAACTGCGAGTGCGTGATTATCACTTCAGTGAGCTGGTTGCCGATGGTCTGCACCGGGTTGAGGGCCGATTGCGCGTCCTGGAACACCAGGGACATGGCCTTGCCGCGAAGCTCTCGCACGTGTTCTTCGGGAGCAGTGACCAGGTCGATCCCGTCAAAGAGTATCTTCCCGCCGGTTACCGCGCCATTGTCAGGCAAAAGGCCCATCACTGCCAGCGCCAGCGCGCTCTTTCCGGCGCCGCTCTCGCCGACGATGCAGAACACTTCCTCTTCTTCCTGCGAAAAGGAGACCCCGTTCACGGCGTGCACCACGCCGTTGGGCACGCGGAACTCGACCCGCAGGTCCTCGATTTGCAGCACTGAGCTCATGCTAGCTGGCACGACTCGTTATCGTAGGCGCGGCCACCGTCAAATCCACCGCGCGCATTCGCCCTGCCTTCAGTTCTGCGACCAGTTCGTCCAAAGAAGTGATGCGACGCTCGAAGAGCGTTGCCGCAGTGCCCATCTGCCGAAGGTAGTGGGTGTCGCTTCCGCCGGTTCCCGGAAGGGACAGGCCCTGGCGCAGATCCTCCGAGAAGAGGTTCTCCGTCTCCTTACCTCGTCCGTTGTGCGATTCTACCGCGTCGAACAGGCGGAGCATCTGGTCTTCCAACGCCCGATTGAGCATTTCCGAGCGCGCCGCCGGGTCTTCGCCCGGATCGGCGAGGAAGCGGCGTCGGTACGGATGGGCGGCGATGAGCACTGCCCCGTGCCGGTCCGCTTCTTCTCGAAGGAACCTGGGCTTGTGCATCCCAAACTTGTAACGGTGCAACCCGAAAACCAGCACGTGCCCGGCGTCAGTGTTGATCTCCGCGCCGGGTAAAACCAGGATACCGTGACGGCGGGTGAGCTCTCGGGCCGCATCCGTCGGCCAGAAATCGTCGTGCTCCGTCAGACAGATCCCGTCCAAGCCGTGTTGACGGGCGGCATCTGCCAGTTCGTCCGCGGAAACGAAACTGTCGTCAGATTTGGGATAGGTGTGCGCGTGCAGGTCGATCAGCAAAGTTTCCCGGCTCCCTTGGCCGGAAATCATACCACCGATCGCTCACGCGGCGTCGCCACTTTGCGGGAAGCACCGCTGTTCCTGTACTGTGCTAAGTACTGATGATCGGAGCCGAGGTTAGACCCAGCGGAGCGCATATGGGCCGGCAGAATCACCCTCCGATTACCAATCCCTCTCCCCGGAGCTCTTCGATCAACTCGTCGGCAATCGATTTCCGGACCTTGAATCGCCGCTCTAGCATTGCCGACGTAAGCCTGGGATTGCGCAGGGCCAGATCCCGCGCCTGGTCCAGAATGTTGCCCTGGTAAATGTCGTCAATATTTTCGGGGTCGGGATCTCCAGCTGGTTCGTCATCTTCCGTCAGGTCGATGGGAGGCAGTGGCGGCCCCTGCTGGTTGCGCCAAAAGTCGACCAGGCGGTCCATCTCGTCGTCGTACACCAGCGTGCCCTGGCCGCGCCGGGCTTTGGGGAAATCGTTGTTCAGGAGCAGCAAGTCCCCCTTGCCCATCAGCGCCTCTGCGCCGGCGCCGTCGAGGATCACCCGAGAGTCGACCTGTGAGGCCACGGCAAACGCGACCCTGGCGGGTACGTTGGCCTTCAGCAGCCCGGTGACCACCTTGACCGACGGCCGCTGTGTGGCCAGCACCATGTGAATGCCGGCCGCCCGTCCCAGCTGCGCCAGCCGGACCAACTGCTGCTCCACCTCCAGGCCGCCCGTCATCATCAGGTCTGCCAACTCGTCCACGATCAGCACCAGGAAACACATCGGCTCGGCGGCCTTGGCGTTGTACCCTGCGATGTTGCGCACGCCCATTTCCTCCATGAGCTTGTAACGCCGGGTCATCTCGTTAATGAGACCCCGCAGAGCCGGCTGCACGTCGTCGGGTTCGACGATTACCGGCATCACCAGATGCGGTATGCCATTGAACGGCGTCAACTCCACCCGTTTTGGGTCGACCATGATCATGCGCAACTCGTCGGGTGGGCGCGTCATCAGTAGCGACGCCACCAGCGAATTGATGCACACGCTCTTGCCGGATCCGGTGGCCCCCGCGATGAGGAGGTGTGGCATCGCGGCCAGGTCCAAAGCCAGCGACTGCCCGCCGGCGTCTTCGCCCAGGGCGAAAGCCAACCCGCCCTTGTCGACTATCTTGCCAAACTCCGGGCCCTCGACGATGGAGCGCATCAACACCTTTCCGGGCGTCGGGTTAGGCACTTCGAGACCCACCAGACCTTCGCCCGGCTCAGGCGTCTCGATGATCCGGATGTACGGACTCTTGAGCGCCAGCGCCAGGTCTTTCTGTCGCTTGGTGATATCGCCGACGCGGACGCGGCTGGGGCGTTGCTTCGCCGCGTCGCCATCCTTGCCGACCCTTTGCGGCATGTATCCGGGGACTAAGCCAAACTTGATTACTCTTGGGCCGGCCTTCACGTCCTCGACATCCACGTAAACCCCGTGCTCTGCCAGGGCGTCCTTGATCTCTTCGGTCATGTCCGCGATGGCGGCGCCGTTCATCTGATGTGGCTCCGGGGGAGCCAGCGTATCCAAAGGCGGCAGTTGCCATCCGCCGGAACGGGACAAACTCACCTTTTGTGGCGCTGCCGGCGGCTCGGGTTGGTCAGGCTCCTTGGGTTCCTTGGTCGATGCCGGCGCGAACACGGGTTTGGGAGCGGCGGGCGCTCTTCCAGGCCGCATCCCGACCAGGCGCCGCACCCCTCGGGCGACGGCTACGGACGCCAGGGCCAATCCGATTGCAACGTATTTAGCCCCGATCGCGGCAAAAACCAACGCGGTCCAGGCAGCGATTCCGATATAGCGCCCCGCGACCAAGTACCCCTTCCACGCGTGCGGAACCAACAAAAGGCTGACGATAACCAGCCCGCCGAGCAAATGGATCAACCACATCCAAAGGTGCCGACCGGTGAGCGCGTACCCCCATTGGCCGGCCATACCATAGGCGTAAGAAACGCCGCTCTCTCCTTGCCAGAAAGTCAACCCTCCCACTGCAACTACTGCGACTACGGCCAGCGCCGACCACCATTTCCACGCTCGCAAGAGCGATGTCGGGCGGTAAACTATGGCAAGAAATGCGGCCAGTCCGTAGCCTGCAGCCACTGCCCAGCCGACGCCCAAGGACGATGCCAGCCATTCCGGAAAATCCGGTGCGGCCAGGTAGGCCACCGCAAACAGCATGGCGGCTACCACCAGCACGCCGGCCGTGATGCCCGTTTTGAACCAATTGAACCCGCCGGTGAAGGCTGCCGCAGCCGTCGACATGTCCCCGACTCCTAAACTGGTCCGGCCCCGAGCGGTCAACAACAAACAACAACGCCGCCCCTGGGAGGCGCGGCGAAATATCCGTCACGGTGTATTGACTTGCCGGCAGCGCGTTACGTATCCAAGATTACCGGGATTATCATAGGCCGCTTGTTCAGATCGTTGCGTAGGAACTGTCTCGCGACTTTTCTTATGTTTGCGCGCGCTTTGTCCGGGTCGTCGACGGGAAGATCGCCCGACACGCCCATCTCCACCGCCTCTGCAAGGCGCTTGAAGAGATGCCTGGCGTCCATGGGATCCATGAAACCGCTACCGGCGACCTGGATGGGGCCGGTCAGTTCGCCGTCCTGGTCTACGCCCGCACACACAACGACCACGCCGTCACGGGCCAACGACCGCCGCTCCCGCAACACCACGCTGTCGGTATCCATGACCGTGGGTCCATCCAGGTATATGGGCCCAGCGGGTATGGAGCCGGTGATCGCAGCGCCGTGCTGGTCGATTTCAAGGATCTCGCCGTCCTCCAGCACGAAAATCCCGTCCGGCGCTGCTCCCAGTTCCCATGCCAGTTGGGCGTGGGCTCGGAGGTGTCGATACTCCCCATGCACCGGTACGAAGTAACGCGGCCGGGTGAGGTTGAGCATGAGCTTCAACTCTTCCTGGCTGGCGTGTCCGTGGACGTGGACCGGGGCGATGCGGTCGTACAGAACGCGCGCGCCCTGCCGCAGGAGGTTGTCGATGGTCTGGCTCACCGCCCGCTCGTTGCCCGGAATAGGAGTGGCCGAAATGACCACGGTGTCGCCTTCCATGAGGTCGACGTCCCGGCTTTCGCCGTTGGCAATGCGCACCAGCGCTGACGTGGGTTCACCCTGACTGCCTGTGGTCATGAGGACTACCCGTTCCGGCGGTAGGTCGGCCACGTCGCGCACGGGAACGATGGTGCCCGGCAACGCATCCAGGTAGCCCATCTCGGTGGCCATCTGCACGTTGGCGACCATACTTCGACCCACAAAGGCCACATAACGACCGTGATTTTCCGCGGCGGTGATGACCTGCTGGATCCGGCTGATCAATGACGCAAACGTTGCGATGATCACCCGGCCGGGGGCGTCTCCGACCGCTCGGTCCAGAGCATCACTCATGATCCGCTCTGAAGGCGTATACCCAGGCAACTCGGCGTAGGTTGAATCGGAGCACAGCAGGAGCACGCCGTTTTTTCCCCGTTCAGCGAGCGCGGGCAGATCGATGGTGTGACCGTCCACCGGGGTGTGGTCGATCTTGAAATCGCCGGTGTGTATCACGCTGCCCCAGGGGGTCTCGATGCAGATACCCATGGCGTCCGGGATGCTGTGGCAGACGCGAAACCAGGTGGCCCGGAAGCTGTCGCCGAACTCAACGGGCTGCTCCGGCTCAACGGCATGCACCACGGCGTCGCGCGTGGAGCGTCGTTCATTGAGTTTGACCGTGATCAGCCCGTGCGCCAGGCGGGGCGCGTAGACTGGAGCGTCAAGGTCGGGCAGCACGTAAGGCAGCGCGCCGATATGGTCCTCGTGTCCGTGAGTGATCAAGATGCCGCGCACTCGATGCGACTGGGCCGCCAGATAGGAAACATCAGGGATGATCAGATCGACGCCGGGCATATCCTCAGTTGGGAATTGCACCCCACAATCCACGATGATGATGTCCTCACCACATTCCAGAACCATCATGTTCTTGCCGATCTCGCCCAGCCCTCCCAGGGGCAAGATACGCAGCGGATGGTCAGGCAGGCGGTGGGATGCGGGAAGCGCGGTCATGCTGGAAGCGGATCAGAACAGTCTTTGCTGGCCGGGCAGTGGTTCGTTTGGTTCGTCGACCTCACCGGTGGAGGGTTGCTCCGCCTGGGAGCCGGCGACCTCTGTTTCCGCGGGTGCCAACGTGTCCCAAAGGGAGCGAGTTTGTTGTGCTGGCGAAGGTTCGAAGGAAGCGCTGGCCTCCCGAATTTGAGCGCTTTCAGAAGCGGGTTCGGACTGGATGCGCAATACGTCCAACAAGCCAGGAATTTTTGCGAAGTCCTCCTCGATGGCGGCCCTCATTTCCTGGCGGCGCAAACCGGCCGCTGGGTGCATGATGGGGAAGATATGACGACCGTTCACGCGCCGTAAACGTCCCCTCACCCGGCTGATGCTCTGCCCGGGGATAAATCGGGCGGTGGAAAATCGACCGAGCGTAACTATCAGCAGCGGGTCGAGCAGTTCTATCTGGCGGTCAAGATATTTGCTGCACGCGGCGATTTCTGAGGGGACAGGGTCGCGGTTATCGGGCGGGCGGCACTTTACCATGTTGGCGATATAAACCTGGTCTCTGGTCATGCCGATGGATTGGAGGAGGTCTTCGAGGAAATTGCCTGCCGGTCCGACAAAGGGGCGACCCTGACGGTCCTCGTGGAACCCCGGACCTTCACCAATGAACAGGATTTCGGCCGCGTCAGGACCCTCTCCGGGCACGGCGTTCGTTCTGCCGGCGTGCAACTGGCAATCCGTGCACACATTGACGACACGAGCGACCTCGGCAAGCGTGTCCATTGCTCAAGTAACCCATGTCCAATGCAGCGCCGGCACGCAAGTCGCAGCCTATTCGTCCGTCACGCCCTTGCCCTTCAGGTAATTCACAGCGTCGGCGATAGTGTGAATCTCGCCGGCGTCTTCATCGGGGATTTCGATCGTGTTGTCGCTGGAACTGAATTCCTCTTCAAACGCCATGATGAGTTCTACCAGATCCAGTGAATCGGCCCCCAGATCATCCTGAAAAGATGAGCTCTCGCTGACATCGCCGGCGTCTACGCCGAGCTTGTCAACCACAATGTCGGTAATCCGTTCGAGCACGGTACTCACAGGTTCATCTCCGTGAAAAAGTCGTGGATACAGCCACGCAATGGGTCTAAGGCGTGCGGAGTCTAAACTAATTTACCGCACTGTCAACGGATGTTTGCAAATCGTGGGCGACTGAACCCAAGACACCGTTGACGAACCGAGCGCTGCTTTCACTGCCAAACGTGGACGCCAGTTCGACAGCTTCATTGATAACAACGTTCCTTGGAATGTGATCGCGATTGAGCAGTTCATAGATTGCCACACGCAATATGTTGCGGTCAACGATGGACAATAAACGAACCGGCAGGGCGGGAGCGTAGCGGCCGATGATCTCGTCGACGCCGGAGCCTTCCGCGGTTATTCCAGCTACCATCGATTCCGCGGCTCGTCGGGTGCTGGTTGTGGCCGGGCTCTCGGCGCATAACCATTCCATCGTGCCAGGTGCCGAGTCGGACCGGACGTCCTCGGCATAGAGGGACAGGAGCGCGAGTACCCGGGCCTGCCGGCCTACCGGACCCGGTCGGATGCCTGAGGTGAAAGGATTATCGGTCAAGACCCTTCACAGCCGCAACGAAAGAAGTTACGGCTGGCTCCGGCAATCCGCAGGCCCCTGAAGGGTCAGGGGCCGTCCGAACCTGCTTTGTGGATCGAATCGGGGTCGGACAACGTCAACGCTTCCACCTCGGGATCGATGCGACGGACGAGGCTGGACAGCACCCGCGCCGGCCCGAACTCGACGAAACGGTTGACGCCGGAGTCGACCATAAAGCGCACCGAGTGTTTCCACATGACGCAGTGGCACAGGCCGGTGAGCAACTCATTACGGGCCTGTTCCGAATTGATGATCGCCGTTCCGGTGGAATTTGCGATTACCGGGAACTGCGGGTCATGCAATCGGATCTGGTCAATGGCGACGGTCAAGCCTTCCTGCGCCTCGGCCATCAGCCGCGAGTGGAAAGCGCCGCTGACCGCCAGCGGAACCACCTTTTTGGCTCCGCGAGCGGACGCCAGATCCATGGCGCGCGCCAGGGCCATCTTGTCCCCGCTTACCACAATCTGGTCGTCGGAGTTGATGTTTGCCATCTCAACTCCGGCGTCAAGGGCAACTTGTGCGACGTCATACTCATCGAGGCCGATAATCGCCGCCATGGATCCCGGGTGCGATTCGGACGCTTCGTGCATCAACCGCCCGCGCTCCCGGACGAGACGGATGCCGTCGCTGAAATCCATCACGCCGCCAACCACCATGGACGTGTATTCGCCGAGGCTGTGGCCGGCGACAGCCAGAGGATCCGGGGCCTGCGGGCCCAGGTACTCCTGCCACGCTCGCCAGATGGCGATGCACACGGTCATGATGGCGGGCTGGGCGTGAGCGGTATCCTGCAGGTCCTCCGCGGGACCTTCGAACATCAGGTTCGAAAGGTGAATGCCGAGGCTGTCATCAGCCTCGCTGAAAACTTCTCTTGCGGCAGGCGACCGTTCGAATAGCGAACGCCCCATGCCAACTTTTTGCGTGCCCTGTCCGGGAAAGATATATGAGTAAACCGGAGTTCGGGCGATGTCTGCCATGATGACCGCTCTCCAAGTTAGCGATGCAAAATCGCGGCCCTGTCATCTCGTCGTTATGGTGTTGTTTCGCAGTCGTTCAGCCTCCGACTTGCCGGCCTCTGTAGTACCCGCAGGACGGGCACGCTGCGTGCGGGCGTTTGGCTGCCCGACACCTCGGGCAGCGCGCCGGATGCATGGTCCTGAGGCGGTATGCTGGAGACGAAAGTCGTCGTCCCTTGCGTGCTCTGGTCAGTTTCTTGTTTGGTAGTGCTCCCATTTTTCAATCCATTCTTGAGGCCGAAGTCTCGCAAGTAGTTGTCGCAAAGGACCCAATCCGCGCTTCGGGCCTTAGCCTTCAGGTTTGCTGCTCATCCATGAGCGAGAGTAGCGACGCCCATCTCGGGTCGACTTCCCGATTATAACAGTCGCACGGTTCAAGGTTGCGGTCTCGACCGCAGCGATCGCAGATGCCAACGCAATCAGGCCGGCACAGCGGTTTCAGCGGAAGAGCGGCCAGCGTAGCTTGGCGGGTGGCCTCTGCCAAATCCAGGTTGTGGTCCGGGCTGATGAACAACGCCTCCCAATCGTCGGGAAGCAAAATTCTGGCTCCCGTTTTGACATCGATCTCTGGGAAATACTCTTCATCGAGTTCAATGCCAAACGTGCGCGAAAATCCTTCGAGGCACCGTGAGCAGTCTTGCGGAATGCGCACATCGAGGCGTGCCTGCACCCAAATGCCCTGGTGCGTACGCACCATTTTCACCGAGCCTCGCACGTATTCCACAGGATGGTCGGCGTCGCAGATATCCTCCTCAATGTCGAAATTCCGATGCGAACCGATTGCTTCTTTCAGCAGTTGCGCGACGTTGTATTTCATGGCTGGACGCGACCTGAAAACGCACTCGATTCGTGAATTGGCGCCAGATTATAGGATGGCCCTATACCTGCATCAATAGAATCGCGGGTCAATTTTGCCAATTTTATGAATCTCCAAGCCTTGCCGCCGGCGCCTGGCACACCTGACGGTCGTGCGGTCGGAGGGCCGTCAGTCTGATGCGTGGGTATGGATGTAATCGATGATGTCGTTGGTGGACGTGCCCGGCCCGAAAACCGCAGACACCCCCATCTGGGACAATTCTTCCCGATCTTCTTCAGGGACGATACCGCCCAGAACGACTAACACGTCGTCCATTCCTTGTTCGCCCAGCAATCGCATGATTTCGGGAAGCAACTCCATGTGCGCTCCCGAAAGGATGCTCAACCCCAGGACCGACACGTCTTCCTGCGCGGCGGCCTGCACTACCATCCTCGGAGTTTGACGGATGCCTGTGTAGATGACCTCCATGCCGGCGTCACGCAACGCCCGGGCGATCACCTTCGCTCCGCGGTCGTGTCCGTCCAGTCCAGGCTTGGCCACGAGGACCCTGATCGGGTTAGCGCGTTGGGTGGTCATAGAAGCGTTTCCAAGTACTGAAATGCAGCGTAGCGCATCAGGCGCGAATTTCGCCAAGGATCAAGCTCCTGACAATTCTACTACAATTTTTGTCTCCCTCTTGGCGTTGTCTGTTGATCTCAACGGCTCTTGTGCTGCCGTGCGCTCGAGCAGGGCGGCGGTGTCGAACGTTGACAGTCCGGCGCCGCTGTTACTATCCTAATCTTGGCGCGTCCCAGTAGCTCAGTGGATAGAGCGGCTGCCTTCTAAGCAGCTGGCCGCGGGTTCGAATCCTGCCTGGGACGCCACTTCATCCCTGCTTTGAGTAGGGGTTGTGCGTTTTTCGGCGGTTGCGAACAGCCGCAGCCTCGCCATGCTCCTTCTGGTGTCTGCAATCTGAGCGCGCCATCGACTCGCCGCGGAGCCCGGTAGGCCGACGGTCATCCTGCGATTTGCGCCGAACCCGGTCACTTTGACACTCTCATTGCTGCACCTATAATTGCGCCATAGCGCTCGCAGTTCACGACAGCACCCGAAGGAGATTGCGATATGCCCACTTGGAAAGTTGCCTATTTCAGCGGAGTAGGGGGACGCCCTCAGATCATGCTGGACAATGCCCCGGACGACATAGAGGTCACCGTGGTCAACCCCGCGCTGTCTGAGGACGAAAAGATCGAGTTGTGCCGCGACGCCGATGCGATCATCAGCAGCGACCTCACTCTCAGCCTCGTCCAGGAATGCTCCAAGCTCAAGTTGATCCAGACCCTCAGCGCGGGCTACGACCGACTGCCTCTTGAAGAAATCCTGGAAATGGGCATACCGGTGGCCAACAATGGTGGGGCCAACGCGATTTCGGTTTCGGAACAGACTCTGGCCCTGATGATCGGGATCAGCAGGAACCTCATGGCGCAATGGGACAGCACCACCCGGCAGCGTGCCTGGCGGAGCGATCTCTACCAGACCGACCTGTCGGAGGTTACCGACAAGACGGTGGGCATCGTCGGGCTTGGGCGGATCGGGCGTCAGGTCGCCAAGCGCCTCACCGGCTTTGACACGCGCACCATTTTCTACGACATCGAGGACATCCCGGAAGACATCCAGCGTGAGGTGAAAGCTGAGCCGGTAGGATTCGACGAATTGTTGGAAACTTCCGACATCGTAAGTATGCACGTGCCTTTGACCCGGCGCACCCGGGGCATGATGTCCGACCGCGAGTTCAGCATGATGAAGCCCACTGCTTTCTTCATCAACCTGTGCCGAGGGCCGGTAGTCGACGAGGCGGCGCTGTATCGCGCCCTGACCGAGGGCCAGATCGCGGGGGCCGGTCTGGACGTTTTGGAAGTGGAGCCGACCCCGGCGGACAACCCGCTGTTCGAACTGGACAACGTGATCATCACCCCGCACATGGCCGGCCAGAGCCAGGAAACCGCGCTGCGGGCTGCCCATTTTGCCTACGGCAACATCCTCCGGGTGCTTAACGGCGGGGAAGCGGAGTCGCTGGTCACGCCGGAATAGCAGCTGAGGGTTGACGCACACACGCTTTCGAAAACCGTCAGCATCAGGATTTACCGGATTGAAGGATTTTCAGGATTTGGAGTTATCCAATGGGGAAGCATCCAATCGCGCAAATTCCCAAATCCTGAAAATCCTGATTCTGACAATTCCCCGCCCAGAGGAGTATTCCCATGATCTGGTGCCGTTTTCAGTTGGGTGAAAAGCAGAGCTTCGGCATCGTCGATGGTGACCGAGTGACCGAAGTGTGGGGCGACCCGCTGGAGGACTATGCGGTCACCAACCACACCTACCCGTTGGCCGAGGTAAAGCTGCTGGCGCCCATCAAGCCCGGAATGCTGTACGCTGCGGGGCCCAACTACCGGGGCCACGTGGAAGGCATGGCAGCCCGGCGCGGCGCGCCTCCTGCATATCCCGACCGCCCGTCGCCCAATTACCGCTCGGTCCATGCCATCATCGGCACCGAGGAGAATATCGTGGTGCCCGCCGACTGCTCCGGCGCAGTCCAGCCCGAGGGTCAGCTGGGAGTGGTTATCGGCAAGAAGGCCCGCAAAGTGCCCGCCAGCGAGGCGCTGGACTACGTCTTTGGCTACACCATCGGCAACGACATCAGTCAACGTCCGTGGCAGCAGGCTGACCGCACCATGTTCCGCGGGAAGAACTGCGACACCTGGAAACCCATGGGCCCGTGGATCGTTACCGGCCTGGACCCCAAGGGTTTTCGTATCATCGTCCGCCACAACGGCGAGGTGTGGGAGGACTTCTCCTCCGCCGATCAGATCTGGGACACCGCCACCTGGATCCACGAGCTCAGCAACTATGCCACCCTGTATCCCGGAGACGTGCTCTGGATGGGCACCGAGGGAGCGGACGGCGACATGTTCCCCGGCGACACCATCGAGGTGGAGATCAGCGGCATCGGCACGCTGCGGAACTATGTGGTGGCGGAGGACTAAACCAAAGCCAAGCTGAAACACGCGGGAGCGGCAGAATGTTCAAATCGGGTACAGAAATCGTGCTCTCTCGTCAGGCTACGGTTCTCTCCCACGCAGTCGCTCTCTGAGGCAGGCCAGTTCGGCTTCCGCGGCGTCGGCGCGGGCTTCGGCCTGGCTGCGGGCGGCCTGCTCGAGATTGAGTGCGGCTTCGGCGACGATGGCACGGGCTTCGGCGGTATCGGCCCGGGCTTCAGCGGCATTGCGCTTGTCTATCGTCATCCCCGTTGCCGGGTCCAGCGCGTCGAACTCCTCGCCATTCCAGTAAAACACCACGTCCAGCAACTCGCTACGGCTGCGTACCGAACCGTCCACGCCGTACTCCGACGGATACTCCTCATACTCACCGTTCACCAACCGCTCACCCGTAATCGGCTTGCCGTATAGCCGGCCGCCGGTGGGGTCAAACCGCCAGTACTCCTGTATTTTCAGCCGCTGGTACAACTCCCGCTTCCAGCCCAGATCGTTCGCCGCCGTGCTTGGCGACGCCACTTCCATTACGAAGTCCGGCGCCTTCCCGATTTCCCAAATCCAGAAGTTCGGCAGGTTCTCCCGTATTCCCGCATTATCCACGTCAAAGGCTATGAACAGGTCGGGCTTAACCCGCCGGTTGCCGTCGGTTACGTCGTAGGAGACAAACACTTCGCCCGAGATGAATACGTCCCGCTGGTTTTCATAACGTTGGCGGAGGAGATGACCGATTCGGTCAATGGGCGACTCTTGCTGCATACCGTCCTCGACGGGATCCGGTTCTTCGTAGAAGATGTCGGGCAGGGTTCGCACCTTCCAGGCATTGGTGATGATTCGGGTGGCGGCCATGGGAGAGCCTCCGGCGCGGGGCGGCGGGTTGGGACAGCTGAAGTATATGCCGCCTCCGCGGCGCGCTCAATAATCCTGATCCCTCAGGCCGTTACGTACCCGTTCTTCAAATCCCACGTCACCGCATCCACATCTCTGCCTCTGGGTAAACCATATCCCCCGCCGCCGGAGGACAGGCAGATGATATGGTCGCCGGGGTTGACGACGACGCCGACTTCCTTGGAGCCCAGGACCCGCTCGGTTCCGTTTGACGTGATCTTGTAGCGGTGGGGCAGGCCGTCGGTTGCGCCGAAGAGTCCGAAGGGCGGAACCACGATGCCGTCGCCGGCGGTGTTGAGCAAGGCGGGGCCGTCGCCCTCGTAGACCAGGTCGCACAATGCGCCCAGACCGCCGCGCCAGGCGCCCACTCCGCCCGAATCGGGCCGCAGCTCGTGACGCTCGACGAAGAAGGGGAACCGCTCCTCCGTCACCTCGATGCTGGGCGACCTGATCCCGCCGGCCACGTTGATCTCGCCCACGTTGGACCATCCGTCGAAACCCTCCGATGCGCCGCCGCCGCCCCGGGCCAGGAAGAAGTGCCAGATGAACTGCCGTCCCGTCCGCGGATCCTTGCCGGTGATAGCGTAGCGCAACCGGCGGGAGAACCCGGCGGAGACGGCAGCGGGAATCGCCGGCGCCAGCGCCTTGAACACTGCCTCCACCACCTCCTCGGCGCAGTGGTTGGTGCTCATGCACACCGGCGCCGGAGGGTTGGCGTTGACCACCAGCCCGCGCGGCGCGATGATCTGCACCGGACGCATCGAACCCTCGTTGCGGGCAATGTCCATCGGGGCGAGATACATGATGGCGGCATGGGCCAGGGAGCGGGTGTTGGCGTAGGCGCTGTTGATAAACCCCTCCACCTGCGGGCTGGAATCGCTCAGGTCGATGGTCATCGAGTCGCCGGCGATGCAGACCTTCGCACGGATGGGCACCAGCTTACTGTCGAACCCGTCGTCGTCCACCAGCGACTCGCCGTGGTACACGCCGTCGGGCCAACCGGATATGAATTGGCGCACCTGCCGCTCGGTGGCATTCAGGATTTCGGCCACCACCGCCATAAGTCGGTCGGCGCCGTAGTCGGCCAGCAGCGCTTCGATGCGCTGGGCGGCCAGCATCACCGAGCCGATCTGGGCGTTGAGGTCGCCCAGGAAGTTTTCCGGCTGGCGGACGTTGGCCGACATCATCTGCAATAGGTCGTAGCGAGGGATGCCACGGTCGTAAATCCGCAACGGAGGCAAGCGCAGGCCTTCCTGGAAGATCTCGTTGGCGCCCGGGTTGTAGCCGCCGTGGGTGCCCCCGCCGACATCGCTGTGGTGCGCCCGGTTGACACCATAGAACAGCAGCCGCCCCTGGTGGAACACCGGCCGGATGATTGTGATGTCCGGCAGGTGGCTGCCTCCGAAGTACGGGTCATTCAGAATGAACAGATCGCCATCATGGATGTCGTCGCCGAAATAGTCGCGAACGGCGGCACCGGCCACGGGCAGCGCGCTAATGTGAACGGGGATGCCCTCGCCCTGGGCCACCAGCTGGCAGTCGCCGTCCAGGATCGCCGTGGAAAAATCCCGGCTGGAGTTGAGGATCTGGGACATGGCCGTGCGCAGCATCGCCTCGGTCATCTCCTGGGCGATGGACTCCAGGCGGTGCTCGACCACCGCCAGGGTGATGGGGTCTGCCTCCGCGGGATCGACATTACCATCCGCAGGGTCGGAAACAGCCTCCAGGTCGATTGCGAGCTCGACGCCGCCCATAGCATCCACCCGGGCGTGGTCGCCCGGCAATACCAGAATGGTTGTGAACTCCGATTCCAGGATCGCTGGGCCGGGTATTTTCGCACCCGCCGGCAGACCGTCGGCGGCATAAGTTGGAACGTCGCGCCATCCGCCCATGTAGACGCGGCGCGAGCCCAAGCTCGCTGCCACATCCCCTGTGCTCGCATGGTCCAACTGAGCGATGCGGGGCAGCCTGCCGATGGCCGCCACCCGGAGGGTGACCAACCGCACCTCCTGCTCCTGCTGGCTGTACGAATACAGTTCCTCGTACCTGCGGTGGAAATTGGATGTCAGCTCGGCGACGAACTCAGAGTGCGGCTGCGCCGGGTCTGGCAGCGGCACCGTGACCTCGTAAATCTGATCCAGGTACCGCATGTCGGCGGAGTACTGAATCTCCACTGCTTCCGCGGCAACGCCTTGGGACAGCAGTTTTTCCCGGCCCTGCGCCCCCAATTCATCGAGGATCCCTCGCAGTTCGCTCAGGTCGAGACGGTCCAGGCTGACCGGGTATGACCGGAAGTAATCGTACTTGATATCGGTGTTCAGCATCCCGTAAGCGGACAGCACCGGCGCCGAGGATGGGATGTACACCTTGCTCACCTGGAGCTGCCGCGCGACCTCGGAGGCGTGGAGGCCCGACGCACCCCCGAAGCCCATCATGGTGAAGTCCCGGGGGTCAACCCCGCGTTGAACCGACATCAGGCGAATACCCTCGGCGATGGCCGTGCAAACCACCTTGTACACGCCGTAGGCCGCTTCGGCGTCGGACAGTGCCAGCGGGACGGCGACGTGCTGGCTCAGGGCCCGACCGGCGGCGGAGGCATCAAGGCTGGCCCGGCCGCCGAGGAAATTGTTCGCATCCAGGTATCCGAGCGCGAGGCTCGCATCCGTTACGGTGGGATCGGCGCCGCCCTTGCCGTAGCAGGCCGGGCCCGGATCCGCGCCGGCGCTGTCGGGGCCGACGTGCAGGATACCGCCCTCATCGACGCGGGCGATGCTGCCGCCGCCGGCTCCCAGCGTGTGGATGTCGATCATGGGGGCGGCGATTTTCCAGCCGGCCTCGAACTTCTCGTTGGCGATGTGGGGGACGCCGTTTTCGATCAGCGAAATGTCGGTGCTGGTGCCCCCCATGTCGAAAGCGATGATCCTGGGCTC
This sequence comes from Dehalococcoidia bacterium, assembly GCA_965207585.1. Classification (GTDB taxonomy): domain Bacteria; phylum Chloroflexota; class Dehalococcoidia; order Lucifugimonadales; family UBA3495; genus Bin87. The sequence continues at coordinate 3,128,958 of CBDBMT010000003.1, forward strand.
GTCCAGCAGCTGACCCAGGTAGGCGGCGGCGCTGACCCCGCCGGCCGGACCGGACAGAATCGCGCGCACCGCCATGCGGCTGGAATCGTCGATGGGCGCCACCCCGCCGTTGGACTGCATGATCAGCACGTCGTTGAGCTGCGGGTACGCCTCAAACCGCTCCCCCAGGTGGGAGAGATAGCGACTGAACATGGGACCGACGTAAGAGTTGATCACCGTCGTGCTGAGCCGGTCGAACTCCTTGATCTGGGGTATGACCTCGTGAGAGAGGGAGGTGTACACGCCGGGAAAGCGCCCGCGTATGATCTCCCCGGCCTGCTGCTCGTGGTCCGGATTGAGGTACGAGAATAGGAAGCAGACCGCCAGGGATTCGGCCCCTTCCCGTTGCAGGTAGTCCAACTGCTCTTCCAACGCGGCGATGTCCAGCGGACGATGCACGTTACCGTTGGCTCGGATGCGTTCGGGGACTTCCACCCGCAGGTAGCGAGCGGCCAGCGGTTCCACGGGAGTCATCCGCAGGTTGTACCGGTCTTCTTTCAACCCTTCGCGCATCTCCAGCAGGTCGCGGAAGCCGTCGGTGGTTATGAGCCCTACGGTCGCTCCTTTCCTCTCGACCAGCGTGTTGGTCGCAACGGTCGAACCGTGGATGACCAGGTCGATCTCGCTAAGAAACTCGTCCAGCGACAATCCGCAGGATGAGGCGGCTTCCTGTAGCCCGGCCATCACGCCTCGGGAAGGGTCATCCGGCGTGGTCTGTGTCTTGAAAAAACGGGGCTGCCCGGTCTCGGCGGCCACCACGAAATCCGTGAATGTGCCTCCCACGTCTATCCCAATCTTGTACACCTGCGGCCTCCTGATGCTGCTGACGGCGGTAGTTCCCGACCGTCAGCATGATACGTCATGGCGGTAGCGTTCGTATCAGCTGGCCCAGCTTTTTGGCCCGAAGCGCATTCTTCTCAACCGTCACGATGAAGGAAATCGGAGTCCAGAGGCAAGTCATGGGGCCAAACGGGGGAGGCTGGAGGGTTTGCTATACTGGCGCGAAAGGAGGCGGATCATGGCGGATTACACTGCATATTTCAACGGCGAGTGGGTGCCCTTCAGCCAGGTCAAGATCGACCCCATGGACCGAGGCTTCATAGTGGGAGACGTGATCTTCGACGTGGCCCGGACCTTCAACGGCAAGAGTTTTCGGATGGAGCAGCACATCGACCGGCTCTACCGCTCATTGAAGTACGTCCGCATCGATCCCGGACTCTCCCCGCGAGAGATGTACGAAATCAGCGAGGAGGCGATCGCCCGCAACGAACATCTGCGAGACGAGGCGGGGGATTTCACCATAACTCAGTTCATTACCCGGGGCCCAGGAAACTCGTCCCGCGACGCCGGGCCTCCCGCGGTTTGCGTGAAGATATCGGCGGCGGCGTTCGGACGCTACGCAAAGCTGTACCAAGACGGCGCCCACGGCGTAATCACTCGCACCCGGAGCTATCCGGTCGATGCGCTCGACCCCAAGGTCAAGCACTACAGTCGCATGAATTTCAACCTGGCCGACCTGGAGGCGGCGGACGTGGACCCGGAGGGCTGGCCCATTCTCACGGATTCCGAAGGAAACCTGACCGAAGGGACCGGCTACAACGTTTTCCTCGTCACTGACGGAGTGATCCGCACGCCGGGCGACCGCAACATCCTCCAGGGAATCTCCAGGGGAATGGTGTTCGACCTGGCAGAGCAGCTTGATATTCCCCTGGTGGAGGAAGATCTCCAACCCTATGACATGTACACCGCCGACGAAGCGTTCTTCTCCAGCACCACCCCATGCGTGCTGCCGGTAACCGTTGTGGATAAGCGGGATATCGGAGACGGACGGCCCGGGCCGGTAGTCCAGCAACTTCTGTCCGCATGGAGTGAGGTCGTCGGGTTGGACATTGTTGACCAGATGGCCCGGTTCGGCCGGGGCTAACAAGGCGTCAAAGCTCGTCAAACTTATCTACCGCCGTCCTGCTTAGATGGACCCCGGCCCAGACCACTGCATTGACTGGATCAATGCGACCAAAACCCACGCCCTGGAGTGAAACCAATGAAGTTCGGCATTATGGCCATGCCCCAGCACCCGTCAACCGATTCCGCCACGCAGAGATTTCAGGAAACGGTGGAATTGACCCGGCTGGCCCGGGACGCGGGGTTCGGCTCGATCGCCTGCGGGCAGCATTTCCTGTCGCCTCCCTACCAGAACCTCCAGAGCATCCCCCTGCTGGCGCGGTTGGCCGCGGATTCGGGCGACATGCAGCTGGTGCTGTCCATTCTGCTGCTACCCCTGTATTCGCCCGCCGACGTGGCCGAAACCGTGGCGACGCTGGACGTGATCAGCGAGGGGCGTATCGTGCTGGGCGTGGGCCTTGGGTATCGCGACATCGAATACCAGGCGTTCAACGTGGAGCGGCGGCACCGCGTCGGACGTTTCCTGGAGAGCCTGGAACTCGTGCGCCGGCTGTGGACCGAGGACGAGGTGACGTTCCACGGCCAACACTTCAACCTTGACAATGCCACCTGTGCTATCCGACCGGTGCAACAGCCGCACCCGCCGATATGGGTGGCCGCCAACTTCGACACCGTGGTCAGAAGGGCCGGCGAACTCGGCCTGCCCTGGTTCGTCAACCCGCATGCCACGCTGGCCACGCTGGAAAGGCAAACGGCGATTTACAAGGAGGGACTGGAGGCTGGTGGGCAGGAGATGCCGCCCGAGATGCCCATCATCAAGGAAATGCACATCGCTCCGACCCACGAAGAGGCGGTGCGCAACGCCCAGCCCTACATGGAAGCCAAGTACCAGGCTTATGCCGACTGGGGCCAGGACAAAGCTCTGCCGGGTGAAGAGGATTTCCGGATCCCGTTTGAAGAACTGGCCCGGGACCGGTTCATCCTCGGCAGCGGAGAAGAAGTTATCCAGCAGATAGAAGACCACCACCAGCGCGTCGGGGCGAACCACTTCATGTTCCGGATCTGGTATCCGGGGATGGATGCCCGTATGGCGATGAGCGTGGTGGAGCAGATGGGCGACAGCGTGATTCCGTATTTCGAAAGCCGGTATGGCGCAGAAAACTGACCGACCCCGGTTGACTGGCCCGGCTGACCATCCATATACTGCTACGGGCCCAAACTCGGCGACAAGGCTATTTGCCTACGGGATTCGACGGGTTTCGGCCGTATGCCGATGAGCAATAAGAAAATCGTCGTAGTCGGCGGCGGGACTGGCAACCACACCACCCTGACTGGACTACGATCCCGTGACTGCGACGTCACGGCGATAGTGGCAATGACCGACAGCGGAGGCAGCAGTGGTCGCCTGCGCGAAGAGATGGGTCACCTGCCGCCGGGGGACCTGCGTCGCTGCCTGATGGCTCTGGCCTCGGATTCCGCCGAATCGAACCTGATGCGGCGCCTGTTCGACTACCGTTTCTCCACCGGCGACGGCCTGAGTGGCCACAGTTTCGGCAACCTGCTCCTGGCCGCCCTTACCGAGGTCACTGGCGATACCATCACGGCGATAGATGAAGCGGCTCGGATCCTCGGGATTCGGGGTACAGTGCTGCCGGTCACATTGACACGCTCCACCCTGTGCGCCCGATTGGTGGACGGTTCGGAGCTGATCGGCGAATCGGCCATCGACCTGAGGAACAACAACCTCGACGTCGCCATCGATTACATTTACCTGGACCCGAAGGCGTACGTGTATCCCCCGGTCCTGGATGCAATTGCCGAGGCGGACGCCATCGTGCTGGGCCCGGGCGATATTTACACCAGCGTGTTGCCAAACTTACTGGTGGAGGATGTGGCGCAGGCTATCAACGACTCCGACGCCATCAAGATCCACGTCTGCAACCTGATGACCAAGCCCAACGAGAGCGCTGGGTTCCGCACTTCGGATTTCCTGGCCCTGCTCATGGAATACCTGGGGACGAGCCAGCCTCTGGACTTTCTGCTGGTCAACAGCACGCCGGTGCCTCCGCGCTTGCTGGAACGCTATGCGGGGGAGGGCCAGTGCCCGGTGACTGTGGACGAGCCAGCCTCCCTCACGATGGTCGGACGGATCGTGGAGCGACCATTGCTGGCGCCCGGAGTGTTCATCCGCCACAGTCCCACCGCCCTGGCGGCTGCGATAATGGACCTAGTTGATTCCTCGGTCGGGCGCAGTCAAGAGGCGTCGCGACAGCCGCTGGTGTTCGACTGTGACGACCCGGGCGATGTGATGGTGCCTGAAGAAACCATGACCGTCGGCAGCGCCAGCGCCGACGGGGACTGACAAGCCGGCTCGCAGGTATGTGCGGTATCGTCGGATACGTCGGCGACCGTCCCGCGTGGCCCATCGTTGTTGAGGGGCTGCGACGATTGGAATACCGCGGATACGACAGCGCCGGTGTTGCCGTACTTGGAGCTGAGTCCGGGCTGCAACTACGCAAGACCGTCGGCCGGGTCCTGGGCCTGCTCCATGACGCTGATTGCCCGGCCCCCAACGGTTCCGCCGGCCTCGGTCACACGCGGTGGGCCACGCACGGTCGTCCGTCGGAAGCCAACGCCCACCCGCACACCGATTGCACCGGCCAGATTGCCATCGCTCACAACGGCATCGTTGAAAACCATGCTGAGCTCAGGGCTGATTTGCGACGCAAAGGGCACAACTTCAAATCGGAAACGGATACCGAGGTCATTTCGCACCTGATCGAAGACGCCATGAACGACGGTCTGGGTTTGCCGGCCGCGATGCTGCACATGGGCGAACAGGTGCGGGGTCCCCAGGCGGTCGTGGCGGTGCACGATGGCGACAACAATAGCCTGTGCGCGCTGAAACTCGGAAACGCCGGCGGCGTCGCCGTCGCCCACCATGACGGGCAGGGCATCGTATCCAGCGACTTGCCGGCTCTGTTGCCCATCGTCGGACGGAGCGGCGACTTGCCGGTTGCTTTTCTGGAAGACGGCGAAGTTGCGGTTGTTAGCAGGGAGGGCATCGCCTTCCTGGGCCGCAACGGCCGTCCCATCGACAAAGCGATGTTGCACGTGGACCTGGATGACGTCCTTGTGGAACGGGACGGCTATCGCCATTTCATGCTCAAGGAAATCATGGAGCAACCCCAGGCGGTGACCGCCGCCCTCCGTGATCGGGTGGATTTCGGTCGAGGCCTGGTGACCCTGCCCGACCTCGCTCTAAGCGATCGCGAACTGTCCGAAGTGCGGCGCGTCGTCCTCATCGGGTGTGGCACGAGCCTGAACGCAGCTCATGTGGGCCGGCACCTTGTAGAGCGGCTGGCGGGGGTTCCGGCCGAGGCGGAATCAGCGTCCGAGTTTCGTTATCGCGAGCCGTTCCTGGACGCGTCGACTCTGGTTGTAGCCATTGGGCAATCGGGCGAGACGGCCGACACCGTGGCTGCGATGGAAGTGGTTCGAGATAGCGGCGCGCGGCTGGTCACGATTTGCAACGCGGCAAGCAGCCAGGCCGCCCGATTGGCGGACCACGCGTTGCTGATGGGCTGCGGCGTCGAGGTGGGTGTCGCCAGCACCAAGACTTTCCTGTCGTCACTCACCTTGCTGAACCTGCTGGCGATCCGATTGGGAACCGCCCGCGGCCACCTGGGTTCCGGTATGTCCGGCGAATTGGTGGACGGGCTGGCGCGGTTGCCGGGCAACGTGGCCCAGGCGCTGGAATCTGCCGGAGACGTCGAGCAACTGTCGCGTCATTACTATGGCCGGGATCATTTTTTGTACTTAGGACGGGGCATCAACGCGCCGGTCGCCACCGAAGGGGCGCTGAAGCTCAAGGAAATCAGTTACATTCACGCCGAGGCCTATCCCGCCGGCGAGATGAAGCACGGCCCGATCGCGCTCATCGACCACGCTATGCCAACTCTGGCCCTGGCCCCGAGTGACGATCTGTACGACAAAATGGCGAACAACATCCAGGAAGTTAAGGCCCGCGACGGTGAAGTGCTGGCGGTTCTGATGCGGGGAGACAACCGGCTCGCGAGGTTAGCCGATCATTCGATGTTCATCCCGGAAACGCCGCCGAATCTGACGCCGGTAATCGCTACGGTTCCGCTGCAGCTGTTTGCCTACCATGTCGCCCTCCGGCGGGGTTGTGACGTTGATCAGCCCCGCAACCTGGCGAAGTCCGTCACCGTCGAATAATCCGCAAACTGTAATCGCCTGGCGGCGCTAATTTGGGGAACTGAAAAGCATGGCGCGCACCACCGTACTCGTGATGATCGACGGGCTGGACCCGGAATACTTGGCGTCCTGTCCGGCGCCCAACCTGCAGCGGTTTGCGCGCGACGGGTTCCATGTGACCGGCGGCGGCATGATGCCCAGCGTCACCAACGTCAACAACACTACCATGGTCACCGGCCACTACCCTGCCCAGCACGGCATCGTCTCCAACTATTGGCTGGACCGCCGGGCCGGGATCGAGGAGTACGTCGAGTCGGGCGAGTTCATCTGCGCCGACACCATATTCGCCCAATGTCGCCGGCGTGGCGGCCGTTCGCTGCTGGCCGCATCCAAGGACAAGTTACGGCGGCTCTTGGGCGACGACACGGATCTCGCTTTCTCGTCAGAACGTCCCACCGCCGCAGCCGTGACGGCCGCTGGCGACCCGCCCGGCATATATTCCCTGGAGGTCAACGGCTGGACGATCAACGCGGCGCGGGCGGCTTTAAAAGCGCAACATTACGATCTTGCCTTCATCGCCACCACTGACTATGCGATGCACATGCACGGCCCGCACCACGCGGAATCGCGCCGGCATATTGCCATTCTAGATGATGCGCTGGGGCAACTGGTGGCTGAAGTCCCCGACGTGCAACTGTTGATCACGGCCGATCATGGGATGTCCGACAAGCGGCGTATGCTGCACCTGCCGGCCGTTCTGGGAAAGCGGGGCATCAAGGCGCGCGCGGTCCCGATCATCAAGGATCTGTACGTCGTGCATCATTCCAATCTCGGTGGGTGCATCTATGTACACCTGGATGACCCGGCCTCCCTGGAGGACGCATTGGGTGTTCTCAGGGAAACCGACGGCATCGAGGAGGCGCTGCCCCGAGCCGAGGCCGCGGCGCGTTTCTCCCTGATGGAAGAGCGCATCGGGGACATTGTGGTCACCGGCGCATCCGACGTTGTTTTCGGAGACCCGGCGGAGGTCACCCTGCCCGCCGGGTTGCGTTCGCACGGGTCCGCTCACGAGCGGCAGGTGCCGATCATCGGCTACGGCGGTGATTTTGGCGGGTTTGAGTTCCGCGAGAACCGAGACTTGGGCCGCTACGTTTCGGAACGCGTCCTTGGCTGACGGCAGCGCATATCGCGCGGAGGGATCCTTGACTACGGTGGAAGTACGGGCGCCGGCCACGACCGCCAACCTCGGCCCTGGCTATGACTGCCTGGGCATGGCCCTGGACTTGTGGAACACGCTGACCGTGGAGGTCCTCCCGGACAGTTCTGCCCCCTCGGTAGTTGTTTCCGGGGAAGGAGTCGGTGAACTGGAAGCCGATACGCAGAACCTCACCTATCGAGCCATGGAGTTTTTGTTCAACGAAGCCGATGCCCCGGTGCCCCCCTTGTCTCTCCGGTGCGAGAACACGATACCGCTGAGCCGGGGCATGGGCAGCAGCGCCGCGGCCATCGCCGGAGGGTTGGTTGCCGCCAATCGACTGCTGGACGATGTTTTCACCTCGGACGATTTGCTGGAAATGGCCGCGACCATCGAAGGTCATCCGGACAACGTCGCCGCCGCTATCCACGGAGGTATGCGGCTGGTGGTCATGGACGACGATCGCATGTACACCGCTCCCATACGTGTGCCCGTCGATCTGCAGGCGGTTTTGTTCGTCCCGGACCGGCGGATCGCCACCGCAGACGCTCGCCGCGTGTTGCCGGCCCAAATTCCGGTCGCGGATGCGGTGTACAATATGAGCCGCACCGCCCTGCTGGTGGCGAGCATGGAATCGGAGCATCCCGAATATCTCAATATCGCTACGCAGGACCGGCTGCACCAGCCCTACCGTCAAACCATTTTCCCGCAGATGAAGGTGATTTTCGCCGCAGCCCAGGCGGCCGGAGCCTTCGGCGTTTTCCTGTCGGGGAGCGGGAGCACCATCCTGGCATTCGCCCGTGATCGAGCCATGACCGTCGCCTACGAGATGTTCGACGCTGCTCGCCTGGCCGGAGTTGATGGTCGGGTTGAAGTGACCCAGCCGACCACCATGGGCGCCCATGTCGTTGCCGTGAGCGAAAACGATTAACCTATGGCCCTGTACCTTCATAAATACGGCGGCAGTTCCGTTGCCGACGCCGAGAAAATAGTCAACGTGGCTCGGCGCATCGCCGAGGTATATGACGCAGGCCACCAGATCGTCACGGTAGTTTCGGCGATGGGAGACACCACGGACGAGCTGATTGACCTGGCGCGCACCGTTTCCAGCGAACCCGACCCGCGGGAACTCGATTTCCTGCTGTCCACGGGGGAGCTCGTGTCGATCACCCTGCTGTCCATGGCGTTGCGCAACCTGGGCTACGACGCCATCAGCCTCAGCGGGCCTCAGGCGGGCATCCGAACCGATAACTCCTACGGCCGGGCGCGGATCAGCCAAGTGGACCCCGATCGCGTCCGACGCGAACTGGATGCGGGCAAGCTGGTCATCGTAGCCGGTTTCCAGGGCCTCACCCCCGATGACGATATCACGACCCTGGGTCGCGGCGGTTCAGACACCACGGCGGTCGCCCTGGCTGCCGCCCTCAAGGCCGACCGCTGCGACATATACACCGACGTCGAGGGCATCTATACCGCAGACCCGAGGGTGGTTGCCAACGCGGCGAAAATGCAAGAGGTGGGCTACGAAGAGATGCTGGAATTGGCCGCCGCCGGTGCGAAGATGCACCCCCGGTCTATCGAACTCGGCGCGGTCTATAATGTTCCCATCTACGTGGCGTCGAGCTTCGTTGACGCTCCGGGAACCCTCATTCATCAAGCATCGGACGACAGGCAGATGGAAGATCGGATCAAGGTAACTGGCATCGCGTATCAGACCAACGTCGCCAAGGTGACCGTTTGCGGCGTGGCGGATAAGCCCGGCGTGGCGGCGGCGTTATTCGAGCCACTGTCCGCTGACGGCATCAACGTGGACACCATCGTGCAGAACACCAGCGCCGACCGTACTACCACCGACATCAGCTTCACCGTCACCACCGACGACCTGCCCCGGGCGCTCCGCGTCATTTCGCCGCTGGAATCGACCCTGGGAACCGGCCAGGTGATTAGCGACCCGACGCTGGCGTCGGTGAGCGTAGTCGGATCGGGGATGCAGAACACCCCAGGCTACGCCTCGCGAATGTTTCGCATCCTGGCCGATGGCGGCATCAACATCGACATGATCACCACGTCGGAAATCCGGATTTCGTGCATCATCAGTCGCGACCAGGCGCAGGAAGCCGTACGCCTGCTGCACCAGGGCTTTGAACTGGACGAGTCCGATTAGGCGGCCCCTGGCCGGACGGTAATGTCCGATTGCTACCTTTCCGTCGTCATTCCGGCCTACAACGAGGAACGTCGACTTCCCGATACGCTTGACACCGTTCGCGCCTACCTCGCCACGAAAGTCTACCCGTGGGAGATTGTTGTAGCCGACGACGGAAGTGACGACGCGACCGCGGCTATCGTGGCTCGCGCCGGCCAAAAAGACGAGCGCGTTAAGCTTCTTCCCCTGCCACATCGTGGCAAGGGCTGGGCAGTCAAAAACGGAATGCTGGCGGCGCGAGGCGAATATCGCTTCCTTTGCGACGCCGACCTCTCCATGCCCATAGACTTGTTGGACCGTCTGTTGCCCGTCGACGCGTCATCGGCGGACATTGCCATCGGCTCGCGGGAGGCGCCCGGCGCCCGACGCATCGGCGAACCCCGGCGACGTTGGCTGATGGGCCGAATTTTCAACGCCATGACCCGTGCGCTGGCCACGCCGGGCATCTCCGATACTCAATGCGGGTTCAAGGTATTCCGAGCCGCCGCCGCTGAAACGTTGTTTGCGCTGCAGACATTAGATGGTTTCGCCTTCGACGCCGAAATCCTGTTCCTCGCGCGCCGTCGCGGATTCAGCGTGGCCGAGGTCGGGATCGACTGGCATTACCGGTCAGAAAGCAAGGTACGGCCAATACGCGATGGATGGCGCACTTTTCGAGATCTCATCATCGTCCGCTACCGATTACTGACCGGCCGCTACGGGCGGTGAGACCGGGGCGTCTCAGCGGCACGTTCAGGACGAAATCCGCAGTCGACGGCAAATCGTCGAAATCGGCAATCTCAATAGATTGAACAAATCTCGTGTAATCCTATATTGAATCATTGTTAATTTCGGCCGGGCAGTCGATTGGTGGGGGAAATCAATAATGGTGAATAACGTGACATACTCGCAGCGCCGCGCGCCGGTTATCGATACCACGGGGAACCGCGCAAAAATCCAGCTGGGCAAACAAGCTATCCGATGCGCGCTGAATGGCGAATGGGAACAAGCCGCCGCGGCAAACCGCCAGATCCTGAGCGTCTGTCCCACTGACTGCGAAGCGTCCAACCGGTTGGCGAAAGCCCTGATGGAACTCGGCCGATTTTCCGAGGCCCGAGGGACCCTGGAACAGCTCCAGCAGCATTCGCCCTCCAACGTTATTGCGCGCAAGAACCTGGCCCGACTGGATCAACTTCAAAGCCAGTTGAGGGGAGGCCGGTCGCAAACTGCAGTCGCGGGAAAATTTCCCGGCATGTTCATTGCAGAAAGCGGCAAATCATGCACCACCGTCCTGTGCCGTCTGGCGGGCGCGCCGCAAACGTTACCCGTCAGCGCCGGCGACGTCCTGGCATTACACGCGCAGAACGACGGGATCACCGTCAACACGCCGGACGGCCAGTATTTGGGAGCCCTCCAGCGCCGGTTGGGCCGGCGTGTAAATCGGCTCATGGCCGGTGGAAACCGATACGAGGCGGCGGTAGTTGGGGTCGAGCCGGACGGACTGTCAGTGATTCTGCGCGAAACGGGCCAGGCGCCGGCGTTGCGTCACGTGGTTTCGTTTCCGGCCCAGGTCAGCGAACCGCATCGGATTGAACCGACGGTGGAACGCGATGAGTTCATGCCGCCTCCCCCTGGGGATCCAGACCTTATCCCGATTGACACGGGCGACACTGACGAGGCCGTGGACCCGGCTGAAACCGCGGTGATGGAGATGCCCGACGATACCCCGGATGAGTCGATAGGCGACGACGAAGTCCCAACCCTGGACACTGACGACGATGCGACCGCCTGGTCTCCGGTAACCCCGCCGTCAGACGACGACGAAGACTGGGATTAGTCTGTCGATAGCCGGCGCGGGATCAGATCTGCCCGGCGCCCCTGGCGCGGGAATCCAGGCTCACCGCCAATCGGGACCGGAACGGGCGCACCCGGTTGTCCTGGTGCGGCACACCCATTGGCACCACGAATACCGCCTCCTGGCCGGCGGAATGAGGGCCGAAGAACTCGACTACCGCATCGTCAAAGAATGTGAGGCCGGTGGCTCCCAGCCCCAGCGCGTGCGAGGCCAGGTAGATGCGGCCACCGATGATACCGGCCGCGGTCTGCGCCATCCGGTACCCCCGGGTTCCAAATTCCTGCTCGATTAACGGCAGGTCGGCGATAATGAACGCTACAGCGGCAGCGTCGGCTGGAAGCGCCTGCTCGAAGCCCAGGTGCCCGGCCGTTTCCCTGAAATCGCCTTCCTTGAGCAACCGCAGACCATTGTAGAAACGGTTGTAATAATAGGCTCCAGGGGCGAGGCCAGTCACTGCGTTGACGATCAGGTAAATGCTCAGATACGGTGAGAACCCGTCCGACAGGTGGGGAGCGTTGATCGGGTTTCCTGCGGCGTCAACGATGGAGCGAAAATCCTCCCACGCGATCGGTTCGGCGGCAAATCGCCGGGTAGAACCGCGGGAACGGATGCACTCGCCCAGCGATTGGGCCGGCCGCGCCGCAAGGTCCAACTCCCCGTCGAAACTTCCATCGGGGCCCGAACGCAAGGGTCGGAAACTATCGCCGGTGCCGTCGAGTTCTTCCTTGTCACTGCTGCGGCCCAGTTCCTCAGAGCCATTCCAGGCTGCCACTTCCTCCCCGGTCTTCAGCCAGGACGCCAGATGAATTTCGCGCGACAGCGGATATTCCAGTGCTTCCGCCGCCAGTTCGTTGCTTTCCTGGGGCAGCATTCCGGGAACGTCGCCGGAACCGGGGTTCAGCATGCCGTCAGGACTGCCGATGGTCGCCACCAGCGAGGGCGCTTCCTCCAGACCGTCAATGCCGAAATATCCAGTGAGCGAGCGATCCACGAACCCGAACTTGAGGCCAACAGAGGTGCCGGCAGCATTGCCCGCCGCCGTGAGGTTGGCCGCAATCGTACCCAGGTCCCAGTAGCAATAACGGTAGCCTCGCTCTCGGTATTTCCAGGCGCTTCTCCAAAACACCGTGGTGAACACCAGGGTCGCCGGGTAGGCGGCGTGGTCCTGAGCGGCTGCACCCACCCAGCGCCGCAGGTCGCCGTTGCGCAGGCGCGCCAGCGTAAAATTCAATGGGTCGAAGTGGTAGACCCCGGCGCGCAGGCCTTCCAGGTCTCCGCAGACGACATACACTTCGGTCGGGTAAAGCGCCCCGGCGGACGCCGCCGCTCTATAGTGGACCTCGCCGTCCCGCAGCGTTCTCCGCCGGATCACGGCCGCCGCGTGGTAGAGCAGCTCAGCCAAGGTCTGCAAAGTCAGTGGACCTTCCGAAGCGGGACTCTGTCCGTCTCCCCGGATCGCGCGCAGGGTCGACATATCTAGGCCGGATGAACTCGCCACGTCGGGCAGTGTGATCGCCCGCAGCCCAGGGTAGGTCTTGTACAGCGGCGGTTTGTTGCTCAGGTTGATGTACTGGAGCTTGGTCGCCTCGTTGAACGTGGTCGACAAGCCGGCGGCGTCGGATGTCTGGTTGGTAACCATGTTTTGCTGTCCTGTTAGGGTGGGCTCAGACCGGTCAAGGCGAGCGCGGCCGGTAGATTTCCACCGCCGCAGCCTCGATGACCGAGCCCTTGATCGGCGGACGGGGTTTTTGAACTCGGACGCGGACCGAGTCGATTTGCGGATGTTGGTCCAGGATCCGGTTGGCGATAGTTCCGGCCGCGGTCTCCAGCAGGTTGCAGGGCTCGCCTTCCATCACTGCTTTAACCGCCCGGTACAACTCCGTGTAACTCACCGTGTCATCCAAGCGGTCGGAGGCCGCCGGGATGCTCAGATCCAGTTCCGCCTCGAGGTCTACGACGAATGGTTGCCCCAAGCTGCGCTCTTCGGGGTTGACCCCGTGGAAGCCATAGAACTGGAGGCCGGTAAGGATGATGCGATCTGACGACATCAGATGGGCGTTCAACCGGTCTGCGCTTCAATGGCCGCAGCCTGAGCCAGCAAGTTTTGCGCGCGTTTCACCACCGGCACGTCCACCATCCGCCCGTCTATCGAAAGCGAGCCCCTTCCGGCCGCCTCCGCTTCGTCCCATGCTTCCACCACCCGGCGCGCGTACGCCACGTCTGAGGGGTCGGGCGAAAACGTCTCGTTGATGATGTCTATCTGCGCGGGATGGATCGCGAACTTGCCCGTATACCCCATGCGGCGGGCCGCTCCGGCGTCGGTCCTCAGCCCGTCGGGATCCCGGAACCCCACGAATGGGCCGTCCAGCCCGGCTACTCCGGCGGCACGGGCCGCCACGGCCACTGACGACCGCGCGAAGTAGCACTCCTCGCCGAAGTCGCTGCGGGTTATCCCCATGTCGTTGGTGTAGTCCTCGCCCCCGAACGCGATGCCCACGATCCGCTGGGAAGCCCGCGCCATCTCGTAGACGTGGACGATGGCCATCGCAGTCTCTATCCACGGGACCACCTTGATGCTGCCGGTCTCCATGCGGGCCTTGATTTCCAGCGGCGTCAGCAGTTGGTCGACCTGCCGCAAATCCCAGGCCGTGTTTCCCTTGCCGATGCTGATGCCGGCCAGATCCGGACATATTACGGCGGACAACTCGCCTGACGCCAGCCCGGTGTCCAGAGCGTTGATCCGCACCATCACTCGCTTGCCGGCCGCCGCAAGACGAGGGACCCATTCCGTGGCCAGCTCGCACGCTGCGGCCTTTTCGCCGGGCGGCACCGAGTCTTCCAAGTCCACCATGATGATGTCGGCGCCGAATCCCAAGGCCCGCTCCAGCATGTTGGAGCGGTTGCCGGGGACAAACACGAGGCTGCGGAGCAACTGCACGTCGAAGATCCTCCCTGTGGGGTTGGTTCGCGGTCAGGTGGAGCGACACCAGCGTTTTCGCATCAGAAATCGCCCCAGGAATAGCCCGACTTGACGTCCACTTTGAGCGTCACGTCGAGATCCATGGCGGCCGGCATCTCGTCCATCACCAGCTTGGTCATCACGTCCATCTCATCGTCCGGCACTTCGAACACCAACTCGTCGTGCACCTGCAAGATCATGCTGGAGCGCATCTGCTCGTTGATCATTCGAGCGCGAACGTTGATCATGGCTATCTTCATGATGTCGGCCGCCGTACCCTGGATCGGCATGTTGATCGCCATGCGTTCGGCGGCAGCCCGGGTATTGTGATTCGTGGACTGTATGTCCGGGAGATACCGCCGGCGTCCCAGGAGCGTTTCGGCGTACATCACGTTCCGCGTGCGTTCTTTCACGGATTCCAGGTAACCGTTGATGCCCGGGTACCGCGAGAGGTAAGTCTCTATGAAATGCCGCCCCTCTTCCCGGCTGAACCCGGTCTGTTGCGAAATTCCGTAGGGGCCCAAACCGTAAATCACGCCGAAGTTGAGCACCTTGGCGATCCGGCGTTGTTCTGCGTCCACGTCGTTGACAGGCACGTCGAACATCTGGCTCGCGGTCGCCGCGTGAATGTCCTCTCCTCCGCGGAAAGCTTCCAGCAGCGAGGGGTCTTGCGACATGTGGGCCAGCACCCGCAGCTCGATCTGGGAATAGTCTGCGGACAGCAACTGGCAGCCGGAATCGGCCACAAAGGCCCTTCGCACCTGGCGACCTAATTCGGTTCGCACCGGTATGTTTTGCAGGTTCGGATCGCTGCTGCTGACCCGGCCCGTAGCCGACCCGGTCTGGTGATACGACGTGTGGATCCGCCCCGTGGCCGGGTTCACCATCTCCGGCAGGGCATCAACGTATGTCGACTTCAGTTTCGATACCTGGCGGTAGTCGAGGATCTTGTCCACTGCCGGATGCAGGCCCTTCAGGGCCTCGAGACTGTTGGCGTCTGTGGAGTAGCCGGATCGCGTTCGCCGCGACTTGGGCAAACCCAGCTCGCCAAACAGCAGGTCGCTCAGCTGTTTTGGGGAGTTGATGTTGACGCTGTGGCCAATGGACTCGAACAGTTCCGTCTGGATTTGCTCCAATTGTTCGTGCAGGTCGCGGGACATCTCGTGCAGGATGCCGGCGTCCAGCCGGACGCCCGCCCGCTGCATTTCAACCAGCACTGGCACCAGCGGCAGCTCCACATCAGCGAATAGGTCGCCCAGACCCTGAGCTTCCAGTGGCGACTCGAAGTGTCGGCGCAATCGCAGGGTGTAATCGGCATCGGCCGCCGCGTAGGGAGCGCCGTCGGAAATCTCAACTTCGTTGAAAGTTTTCTGCCGGGCCCCCTTGCCGATCAGGTCGGTGATCTCGGTCATCTCTCGACCCAAAATGGACAGAGCCAGCGGCTTCAAACCTAGCCGGTTGTTGCCCAGCAGATGGGCGGCGATCATGGTGTCGTGGTCCACCACCCGGTACGGGTCCACGCCGTAGTTGCTCAGCAGGGTCAGGTCGTAGTTGGCGTTGTGCGCCGACCGCTTCAGGCCCTCCGCAGTGAACAGCGGCCGCACCGCCGCCATCGCATCCTCCAGGGGCAGTTGACGGCCGCCATGGTGCCCCACCGGCACGTACCAGGCCGTTCCGCCATCTACGGCGAAACTCAGGCCGGCCAGCTCCGCGGCCATTGGATCGGTGCTGCTGGCCTCGGTGTCAAAGGCGAAAGAGCCGGCCTCCTGGATGGTGGTGATCATCGCGTCCAGCGCTTCCCGTGTATCGACGACTTGGTAATCGTAATCCGTTGTCTCGTCCGAATCGGTCGGAACCGAGGCCGGAGAGCGGTCAGCATTTTCCGAGGCGGTGGCCCACGGCGCATCGGGCGAGGGCACTCGTCCTACAATGCTGTGGAACTCCAGCGCGGTCATCAGCGCGACCACTTCGGCCCGCTCGTAGTCGCCGAACTTGCAGGCTTCGAGGTCCAATGTAGTGGGAGCATCGCATTTGATGGTCGTCAAAAAGCGATACTCGAAAGCCTCGTCCCGGTTCGCCGCCAGGTTGTTCTGCACCCGTTTCTGGGTAATCTCCTCCAGATGCTCGTAAATGCCCTCCAGGGTGCTGTAGTTGCTCAACAACGTGGTTGCCGTCTTATCGCCGACGCCGGGCACGCCTGGGATGTTGTCGGATTTGTCGCCAACCAGGGCCTTGTAGTCCGGCTGCTGTTCGGCGGTCAGCCCGCCGTATCGCGCCGCCAGTTCCTCTTCATCCACAATCCGGCGGTCGCGCTCGCTGCTGGCCAGGTCGACCCGAACCATCGGAGATATGAGCTGGAAGGTATCCCGGTCGCCCGTGAGGATCACCGTGGGCACGTGGGCTGCCTCGGCCTGGCGACTCAACGTACCTATGATGTCGTCGGCCTCGTACCCCGGCAGTTCGTAAATCGGCACGGCGAAAGTCGCCATCAGCTCTTTCACGCGGTCGAACTGTCCGCGCAGTTCCGGCGGGGTGGGCGGTCGCTGCGCCTTGTATTCCGGGAAACGTTCGTGCCGGAAGGTAGGGCTCGGCGTGTCAAAAGCGACGGTGACGTGGCTGGGCTGCCACTCGTTCAGCGCGCGGATGAAAACGCTGGCGAACCCGTAAACGCCGGTGACATCCTCGCCGGTGGTCGAAACGGTGAGGTTGCGGCTGGCGCTTATGGCTCGGAAAGAGCGATGCACCATTGCGTGTCCATCGATCAATAGCAGCAGTGGAGACCTCTGATCGCTGGCGGCAAAGGTCATCTCCATGGACATCTGGTTGGCGCTGGACATTGGGGGTCTCCGTGCGCGGATGAGGCGGTCGCAAGCCGTGGCTGCGATGATGGCCGCATTATACATGAGGCAGCGCGGAGCACGTT
Organism: Dehalococcoidia bacterium; assembly: GCA_965207585.1. GTDB lineage: Bacteria > Chloroflexota > Dehalococcoidia > Lucifugimonadales > UBA3495 > Bin87. The sequence goes on from CBDBMT010000003.1 coordinate 3,146,231, forward strand.
CCTGCCCTATGCTACAATGCCCGTGTTATGCCCGTTTATGAATACCGATGCAACGGCTGTGGCGAGCGGCAATCGCGCTTGATATTCAGCTGGACACCGTCCGATTCCCTCACCTGCGATAGCTGCGACGGAATCGACCTGACCCGACTGGTGTCCGGGTTCTCCTTCCACCGCTCCTGGGGCGAGAGCCTCAACTGGATGCCTGACAACGCTGCCGCGGACCTGGACAACAGCCACATTAGCAGCATCGACTCGCACATGGGTCGCATGGGCGAGGCAATGGGCGGGCAAGTTACCCCGGAGTTCCACGAGCACCGGCACGAGATTACCCATCCCGATCCCTGAGCGGCAATCGGTCGTTCCGACGACATTCGCCACCTTCAGCCCCATTTGACCGCGACAATTATGCCGATCTACGAGTACCGCTGCCTCCAGTGCCGGCAAATCTCGTCAATCTTCGTCCGCTCGATCAACTCGCCGTTGACGCCGGCATGTCAGACTTGCGGGAGCGACGACCTGCAACGGCGCATGTCCACCTTTGCCATGGGTAAAACCACCGGCGAGGTGCATAATGCGCACCCCACGGGCAGCAATTCGCGGGATTACTACAGTGACCCTCGCAACATCGGACGCCACGTGGAAGAGTCTTTCGCTCGCCACGGCGTCGACATGCCTGATTCTGTCCGCGAATCTATAGATTCCGCTCGCAGTGGCGAGCCCCCCAAAGGATTGGACTTGTGACGGACCAGGAACGCAATTCCCCACCCGATCTGTTAACGGCCCTTGTCGCCTGTCTGGACGGCATTGTGGCGTCCGACGCGCTCCCCGAAGGTTTGATGCGCGGTGAAATCGGCTGGTTGGGCGACGGTCTCAGCGATCCCGGCCGGGCATCCACCGCGCCATTTGCTGTCGAGAATCGCCACCAGGCGCTGGAAATGGCGGACGCTGCTCGTGGCTTGTTGGACGTTTTGGACGCAACCCAGGGAATCCCTGCCGATGGGTCGTTGCAGTTGCGCCGTGCCCTTGACGACGCCGTCGCGCGGATTGGCGCCGCCATGCGACGGGATCAGGCGGGCCGGATCCGCGGCCTCTACGTCATCGTAGATCCCGAAGTGACGGGCGGCCGGGACCCGATGGAAATCGCCCGCGCCGCCATCAACGGCGGGGCCCGCATGTTGCAGCTGCGTGACAAACTGCGCGACAAGGGGGAGCAATTGCCCCTTGGAGCGGCTTTGCGCGACCTGTGCGCCGCCAACAACGCCTTGCTGATCATCAACGACCACGCGGATTTGGCCGCCGCGCTGGGTCCGGAGCATGTGGGCTTGCACGTTGGACAAACTGATCTCCCCGTTGCAGAGGCCAGGAAGATACTGGGGGCTGGACAGGTATTGGGCCGCTCCAACCGCGAGATCGATCTGATCATCGAATCCCAGGAAATGGGCGCCGACCATGTCGCGTTCGGCGCGATGTATACCACGACTACCAAGCAGGTGACGCGAGCGCCGCAGGGCCCGGAACGCTTGAAGCAGGCCCGCGCCGCCGCAAGCGTGCCCCTGGTGGCCATTGGCGGCATTACGGCGGAGAACGTCGCTCCGGTGGTGGAAGCCGGCGCTGACGCGATATGCGTCACCGCGGCGGTTGGCAGCGCCCCGGAACCAGAAGCCGCGGCGGCAGCGCTGACTGAAGCCATACGGGCGGCCGGTGGACGGGTTTAGCGGGAACTGTCATGCCCACTCGCTATGGTCCACATCTGACCGCTCTTTCCAACAAGGCGGTTGAAGAACTCACCGCCAGGCACCGCGCTCGGGAGCAGGCTCTCGGTGTGTCCCGGCAGGTTATCAGGAACTCGGCCAACGCCATCCGCGCCGTGCATCGGAACGATTTCGAAGAAGCGCGCCGCCTGATCGACGAGGCGGCGAACCGGCTGGACGAGACGCGGAGCATTCGCGTCGACAACCCGGAGATTTACTACGCCGGGTTTTTGTCCGACGCGCGCAAGGAATTCACCGAGGCGAACATAACGTTAGCGGTGATTTCCGGGGCCGAAATACCCGACGCCGAGTCCCTCAACATGGATCCGCCGGCCTACCTGAACGGCATGGCGGAGGTGATCGGCGAGCTGCGGCGTTACATCCTGGACGCTCTGCGCCGCGATGATACCTCCCGGTGCGAAGAGCTGATGGAGTTGATGGATGAGATTTACGGTATCCTGGTTACCGTCGATTTCCCTGAAGCTGTCACCGGAGGCCTGCGCCACAGCACGGACGCCATGCGTGGCGTCCTGGAGCGCACCCGGGGCGATCTGACGATTTCCCTTCAGCAGCGTCGTTTGGAACGTCGCCTGGAGGGGCTGACCTAGCCGGTCAGTCTTCGAGCGGAAGGCGAGACTCCAACGACATGTTCCGGACCCGCCAGTTTACTCTGACCGGACGTCCAGTTCGGCCGTGATTACCGCTCGCTGGCGCAATGTGGCGGTCCTTTCCTGGCCGACTGGCGATGATCTTCTGGCGCCTTTTCTGCCGACCGGTTTATCTTTGGATCGCTGGAATGGCAAGGCTTACGTCAGTCTGGTATGCCTGCTCATGGAAAACATGAGGTTCGCGGGATTGCCGGCTCTGCCGCGAAAATTCGCGGAGATCAACGTCAGGTTTTACGTGCGGCCTGCCGACCCACGCGACGACCGCACAGGCGTGGTGTTTCTGAAGCAAATGGTTTCAAATCGTTGCGTCGCCCTTGCCGGCCGCCGCCTGTTCCGGGAACCGATGCTCGCTGCTGCAGTGTCCCACGACTCCAAACTGGCGGACCCGGTCGACGAGCCAGTCACGCGACGTCTGCGCTACCGATGGCGAAACCGCGGCCGCGCCGAAGAATTGAGCATCACCGGCCGCGACGAGACTTACTATGCGGAACCGGACTCGTTGGATGAGTTCCTCACCGCACGCTACTGGGGCTATAACCGGCAATCCGGCGGTGCTGCGCGAGCGTACCGAATTTCCAGAGACCCGTGGCCGCTGGTCCCGGTGGTTGAGCATGACTTGGAATGCGACGCTGAAGCTCTTTGCGGTTCCGAGTTCGCAGACGTCATGGCCCGCCCGCCGGTCTCCATCCTGTTGGCCCTGGGCTCCGATGCCCGTGTGCATTGGCCCGCAAAGTTGAGATAAATGATTGACGATTGTTAGAATGCTCTGTCGCCGGCCGTTCTCACCAAGCTTGGACCGGCCAGGTAGGAATTGAGTGGTTGAAGCAGCGCCGCGAGCGGCCGTACATACGATCCCCGATTCCCTGGATGCAATCGAAGAGTGCTACCGGCGTGGTTGGACCGATGGCCTGCCGGTGATACCTCCGACTGCCGACCGCGTCGGGGCGATGCTGGAAGCAGTTGGCCTGGAGCCGGACCATGTTCTAGGCGAGGTTCCGGTGCGGCGCAGGAGCCTGACCGCCGAGCAGGCCGCAGCCAACGCGGTGATGGCGGGCTGTTTGCCATCTTATTTCCCCGTTGTTCTGGCGACAATGCGGGTGCTGTTCGAACACGACCCCAATTGCATCCATGAAGTTTCGGCGGTCACCAATTCCACCGGCTTGCTGGTGGCGGTCAATGGTCCAATCCGGCGCCAGATCGACTTAAACTGCACCGACAACCTGTTCAGTCCCGGCAATCGTGCCAACTCCACCATCGGGCGGGCGTTGCGGTTGATCCTGATCAACGTGTTTGAACAGCGGCCCGGCGTGTTGGATCGCGGCTGCATGGGCAGCTTGACCAAGTTTGGCGTGGTCATCGGCGAAGATGAGGAGAACAGCCCGTGGGAACCGTTCCACGTCAGCCAGGGGTATTCTGCTGAACAATCCACGGTGACCGTCGCGACCATCCAGGACCCCTCCATGCACAGCAACCGCTACGGAACCACCGCCGAGAGCCTTCTGGACTCCATCGCCGATGGCATGGCCTCGCACGGGTTGGCCGCCTACTTCGGGCGGAACATAAAATGGGTCTGGGTGATCGGCTACTGGCACTCCGAGCTGCTGAGCCGCTTCGGCTGGACCCGCCCCGATATGCAACAGTACCTGTACGAGCGCGCGTGGCGGTCTACCGGGGAATTGAAGAGGCTCGGCATGGTGCACGGCGCCGTACAGCCGGGGGATGACGATCTGCGGCGCATGAGTGTAGACGGACCCGAAGACATTCTGATATTCAAGGCCGGTGGCGACAGCGGCATGTACAGCGAACTGATCATGAACTACTACGGTGTGCCCGCAGTAACCACGGTGATTTAGCGTCAGTGCACCGAATCCGTAAAGGAGTTTTCATGGCCTCTCAAGCAATTCCCACCGTGCAGTTGATCGACCCCACCGGATTTGATCCCGGAGAGGAATCAATGATCATGGCGGCCCGTCCCATCGACCTGCGTGGCGGACGACTGGGCCTGCTCGACAATTCCAAGGCCAATGCGGACGCGATCCTCTGGTCCATCGCCAACGCCCTGAACGAAGAGTTCGAGTTTGCCGACATCTTCTATGCGCGCAAGCACAGCTCGTCGCTTCCGCCCCATCCTGAGGTCCTGGCCGACCTCCATCGCAATGCAGATTTCGTCATCGCCGGTGTCGGGGATTGAGGGGGCTGCTCGTCGGGCAGTTTGCACGACGGAATTACGTTGGAACGCCAGGGCATCCCGGCAGCGACAATCATCACCACCGTGTTCGCCAACACCGCCCGCGCGTATACGCGCCTCATGGGCGTGCCGAACTTCCCGTATCTCATGTGCGCCCATCCTATCGGCAGGGCCACCAGCGAGGAGCTGCAGTCGCGTGCCCGCCTGCTCACCCCGGCGGTGCGCCACCTGCTGATCAACGGGGAACTGGCGGGACCTCAAACCGCATGATCCTGCGGAGTTGAACATGCCTGGCATTGGGGACATATTCCGCAGGATTACTCGGCGCTCACGAGCGCCGGAGCCAGAGTTGGCTGAAACGTACGATGCCGGATCGGATTTGCCACCGCCAGATCCTGCTGATTTGGCGCCTCCCGAGCCGCTCGCGTGGGAGCCTGAAGATGGAGGTCCTGCGCTGGCTTCTACCCCGGAATTGGACGACCTGCGGCTCACGCCGCCCGATCAACCCGTATCATCCCAAGCGGCGTTTGATGATCAACCGCCGCGTGAAACCCTGGTTTCTTCTCCGCTCGAACCCCAGGTGAGTTTTGCGACTGACACGCGGGATGACAGCAATGTCGGCATACTTGACCCTCCCTTTGTTGAAGTCGGAGACGATGTCCTGGTCGATGATCCCCTGGTGTTGACCTGTCCGTATTGCGGGGCGGAAGGGCAACGGGTCGGGTCCCGCTGCGCCAATGAGAGATGCAACCGGGTGATCGTGCGGCTGCCGCCCTGGGCGCAGCACCGACGACACAATTGGTTCACACGGCGTATTTCGTGGCGCCGCATCGTCACGGCTTGCATTGCGGCGCTCCTGATTGTGTTCGTCATTTGGGTCAATTACCCGTTTGCGCCCGACCCGGTGGTGCTGTTCAAAAAGACCCAGACCCAGCTGACCATAGATGCCGGTCCCGGTTCCTGGACCGGCGTTGGCAGAGACCTCAGGCACAGCCGTCGGGTGGACATTGGACCGCCGCCGCCTTCAGGTCAGATCAGGTACTGGAACTTCGACGTTCCCGGTGACCCGTTGCTGTCCGAACCTGTCGCACAAGACACGCACGTTTACATCGGCTCGTCCGAAGGCATGTACGCGTTGTCCCACGCGGACCTGTCCATGATCGAAAAATGGGAAGGTGACACGCCCGGCCGGATAACGGCCGGCGCTGCGGTGATCGGCTTGTATCTATTCTTCGGGAGTACAGACCATACCGTCAGCTCGTGGAACGCATTTGACGGCCAGGTGCGCTGGAGCTTTCCCGCCGCTGACACGGTCGAAACCGCCCCCGTGGTTTCAGATGGCCTCGTGTACATCAGCTCCGGGGAGAGTTGGACCTATGCCTTGGATGCCCACACCGGAGCGTTGATCTGGAAAAAGCAGCTGGACAGCAACGCCAGCGACGCCGCTACCATTCACGACGGCAAGCTGTTCGTTGGCGACGAAAAAGGCGTGTTCTATATTTTGTCCGCCCGAACCGGCCAGGAATGGTTCCGTTTCCGAACCCCGCGAGCCATAAGCGGTTCGCCCGTAGTGTCCGAAGATGGAGAACGGGCCTATTTCTCCTCCGGCGGCCAGTTGTACGCCGTGGAAGCGACCCGCCGGGAGATACCAGGTCTTTATCAGTTCAAACAGTTGTGGGCTCAGCTTTGGCTCTGGCAGGTACCCGGAGTTCCACGTCCCAAGGGCCAGCAAGGGGGGCTGTGGCGGTTCACGCCTGAAAATCCTCTGCAGGGGGTCAAGAGCAGCCCCGCGCTGGTCGACGACGAAAACGGCGGCACGTTGTACGCCGGGGGCCTCGACAACTATGTCTATGCTTTAGACGCCATAACCGGCGATCCGCTGTGGACTTTCCGGACAGAGAATGGCGTGTGGGCTTCTCCCCTTGTAATCAAGGACCACCTGATCGTTGGAGACGAGTCCGGCATCTTGTATTCGTTGGACCGATTGACCGGGCATGAAAACTGGAGCATGAACCTGGGGGCTCCCATCAAGATCCCGCCGATAGTGAGTAACGGGTTGCTGATCGTGCGCACCGCCGACGGAAACGTATACGGCATCGAATAGCGCATTGCCCAACCCACTGATGAAAACGCCCCTGGCCAAATCGTGGCCAGGGGCGTTTGCCGTTATATTCGGAAGCGGTTGGTCAATAGAGGTGGCACGAAACCCGGTGACCCGGAGATACCTCTTTCTCGACTGGCGCCTCTTCCGAGCACTGGGGCATTGCGAACGGGCAGCGCGGGTGGAACCGGCAGCCGCTGGGCGGGTTGATCGGTGATGGAACCTCGCCCTGCAGCACGATGTCTTCCCGAATCAGGTCCGGGTGCGAAGGCAGCGCGGCGGAGAAGAGCGCCTTGGTGTAAGGATGCAGCGCGTTGTTGTAAAGCTCCTCGGTCTCGGCGTATTCGACGATTTGCCCAAGGTACATGACCGCCGTCTGATGCGCCATGTAACGCACCGTTGCCAGGTTGTGCGCGATGAGCAGGTAGCTGACGTTATACTGTTCCTGCAGGTCCTTGAGAAGATTCATGACCTGCGCGCGAATGGACACGTCGAGCGCGGATACCGGCTCGTCCAGGACGATCAGCTTGGGGTACGACACCAGCGCGGAGGCAACCGCGATCCTCTGCCTCTGGCCTCCACTGAACTCGTGGGGATAGTTGTTGGCCTGCTGGGAGTGCAAACCGACCTGTGCCAGGACCTCGGCAACGCGGTCGTTTTTCTCCTGGGTGGTCACATTGCGGTTGACCACCAACGGCTCGGAAACGATGTCGCGCACCCGCATCCGGGGGCTGAGCGAAGACCACGGATCCTGGAAAACCGCCTGCACGGTGGTTCGGTATTCCTGGAGCTGGGAACCTCGGAAAGTGTTGATGTCCTCGCCATCAAGCAGGATTTCCCCGTCGGTGGGCGTTTCCAGGCGCAGCAGAAGTTTGCTGGTGGTGGTCTTGCCGCAACCCGATTCACCCACCAAGCCCAGAGTTTCCCCTTGTTTGATGGTGAAGGAGATCCCGTCCACGGCCTGCACATAGCCGATGGTCTTCATCAAAATCAGACCCTTGGTGACCGGAAAATATTTCTTCAGGCCGGTGACTTCCAGAAGGTTATTGTCAGTAGCAACTGCCATCGTGGTCGGGACCTCCTCTGCGGGGAATTACGGAGTGCGGTGGGGCGCGCAGTCTATCCGGTCGTCCCGGTCGGCGCCACGTATTCTGCAATGGGCGTTCCTTCCCAATCCGAGTGCAGCGCCCAGCAGTCAGCGTGATGCGCCTCCGCAAGTTGGATGGACGTGGGATATGTTTCCAGACACCGATCGGAGACATACGGGCAACGCGGCGCGAAACGGCACCCTTCCGGCAGGTTGGACAGCAACGGCGGCTGCCCTTCGATGGAGTACAGGCGGTCAACGCGTTCCTCCAGTTTGGGCACGGAATTGATCAACGCTTGGGTATACGGGTGCGCCGGACGGCTGAAGATGTCCCGCACGTCACCCTGCTCGATGATCCGGCCCGCGTACATCACCGCTACGCGGTCGCACATACGGGCCACCACGCCGAAGTCGTGGGTAATGAAGATGATCGCCAGCCCGGTTTCTGCCTGGATTTCCTTCAGGAGCCGCAGGTATTGCAACTGGATTGTCACGTCCAGCGCGGTGGTTGGCTCGTCGGCAATGATGATGCCGGGCTCGCACGACATGGCGATCGCGCCCACCACGCGCTGCTTCATGCCACCCGACATCTGGTGCGGGTAGTCATCCAGCCGCCGCTCCGGCGCCGCCACGTTCACTTTCCGCAATGCGTCCACCGCCCGGCCCAGCATCGAGCTCTTGTTTTCCCGGTGAGCGATGCCCAGCGCTTCGCGCAACTGGTTGCCAATGGTGAACACGGGATTGAGGGAGGTTTGCGGGTCCTGCAGAATCATCGAAATCTGCCGGCCGCGAACGTCGCGCATCTCGTCTTCGCTTTTCTGCAAGATGTCTTCGCCGTTGAGGACTATCTCGCCTTCCACGATGCGCCCGGCCGGCCTCGGGACCAAACGCAACAGCGACAACGCCGTCATTGTCTTGCCGCAGCCCGATTCACCCACGATACCAAGCGTCTCTCCCTTCTTCAGATCGAAGGAGATACCGTCGACCGCCTTGACGGTGGCCGCCCGTGTGAAGATGTAGGTCTTGAGGTTGTTGACCTCGAGGATGGTATCCGTGGCAGTTTGTACAGCGGTCATGGCAGCATTCCCCTCTGCATTGGTTTGGTCGGCGTGTCGGTGAGATTATAACGTGTTGCGCGCTCGATGTGGTCAGCCGTCGGAGACTTACACATTCCTCAGCTTGGGATCCAACCGATCCCGCAGCCAGTCGCCCAGAAGGTTCATCGACAGCACGGTCAGCACGATAGCGAGGCAGGGGAACATGAAGATCCAGTAGGAACTGGTGATGACCTCCCGCCCATCGGCCGCCATCAACCCCCACGCGGGATTGGGCCGCGGTATGCCGGCTCCCAGGAAGCTCAACGTGGCCTCAAGGATGATCACGTGCCCCACCTCCAACGTTGCCAGCACGATCACCGTGTTGAAAACGTTGGGGAAGATGTGCTTCATCATGATCCGCAAATTGGAGGCGCCGGCCACCCGGGCCCGGTCGGCGTGTTGGTGGGCGCGGCAACCTGCGGAGCAGCGGTAGCCGCGGGGGCAGGAGCCGCCGGAGCGGCTGATTCCTGGGCTCCGCCACACGCCACAAGGAATGCGGTGAGCGCCAGGATCGTCATCAGTGCGATTGCCGGAAGTTTCAGGTGCCGTCTGATTGACATGGTCTTCCTCCAGATTCGCGTTCAAATTATGTGCCTCAGCGCGATCCGCGCCCGGCAGCGGCTACCCGGATCGCCCATGAGCATAGGCATCATAGGGAATTTCAATCAGCCCAGTCAATTCGCACTTTTGCCAATATGCGACACGATAATCGGCGTGTGATAACAATATTGTGACAGTTTTCGTCCCATACTATCGAAAAACCGCCAATATGAACGTAGTCAGTTACGACAAGATAATATATTCTCATTGGCATTACGAATACGCAATATTTATTCTTGCAATGTATCACTAAAGGCGATACAAAAGATGCCGCGGCGGCTGTTCACACCTAACAGGTGGATCAACCGCCGCGGCAGCCGATGAGCTTGCCGAGCGTGATGCAGCGCTACATCACTGCCTCCGCGATCCGGTCGATTTCATCCAGCGCACTGGCGTCGGTTGTGTCGCCCAGCCTGATGATCACTCGGTTTGCGCCGGCATCTTCGAACCGCGATATCGTGTCGCGATCTGGCGCTTGACCGAATACGGTGATGTCGATTCCCGATGGATCTCTGCCCGACGCCTCGGCCAACTCGTCGATAGCGGCCTTGCCGGCGGCGATCTGGTCGGGGCTGGCCGCAGTGGGCATCCAACCGTCACCCCATCGGGCGACGCGGCGGAAGACGTTGCGCGCGTTGCCACCCAGAAGCACCGGAGGGCCACCCTCCTGGGCCGGCTTCGGGTTGCACTGAACCGGCGGGAAATCGTAGTACTGGCCATGGTATTCGGCGGAATCCTGCGTCCACAACGCGCGCATGACCTCGATGGCCTCACGTGCTTGCGTCCACCGATGATCGAAATCGCCGCCCATGATCTCCGTTTCCTCTCGCAACCATCCCGTGCCGATCCCCAGGATGAATCGCCCACCGGAAAAACGGTCCAGGGTCGATATGGCGCCGGCTAGAACCAACGGGTTGCGTTCCGGAATGAGTGTAATACCCGTACCCAACTTGATCCGGCTCGTTACCGCCGACGCTCGGGCGAGTCCGATATAAGGATCACCCATGTCCGCCATGTAGGGCGGGATGGAGCCGTCCGGCGAACCAGGATATTTCGATGCCGGATTGATCGGCATCACCGGATGCTCGGGCAACCATATGGACTCGAACCCGGCGTTTTCAGCCCGCGCGGCAATGTCCGCCACGTCGATTGAGTTGGTCGAGATTGACATATTCAAACCGATGTCCATCGTTGCCTCCAGGGTCAGTATCGAATGCCGTATTCGGCCCGGATAATAGCACTGCGCCCGGCCCGCGTCCATGCGGCGGCATAGCCGCCCAGTGATATACTTGATGACGGATTTTTCTTTTCATCAACAATTGTACGTTCATAATCAGGAACTCTCCTATGCCCCTGTACGTAATGCTTGCCAGTTTCACGGGTCGCGGCCGGCGAATGGGCCAGGACAACCCCAACCTGCTGAGCGACGCCGCGAATGATGCAGAGACCCCAACCAGCAAGGTGCTGACGCAATACGCCGTGTTGGGACGCTACGATTTCGTCATCATCACCGAAGCGCAGGACAACCAGTCCGCCGCCAGGTTATCGCTGGATCTGGGCGTGCGCGCCGGTTTGAATATCGAAACGCTTCCCGCGCTGCCCATCGGTGTCCTGTCTGATGAGGAACACATCAGCATCCTGCGGGATGTTGCTGTGGCCCTCAACGTCCCCGGTGGTCCCGACGAAGCCGGCGAGGAAACCGACGATTCCTGGCGATTGCCCGACGACCCGGACTGAACGGCTGCGAAACCGAAGGCGGTAACTGGCATGGCCGATGCGCGCCCACCCACCGTAATGACCATCGCCGGCTCTGACTCGGGCGGCGGCGCCGGCATTCAGGCAGACCTCAAGACTTTCTCCGCGTTGGGCGTCTTTGGCACGTCCACCCTCACGGCGATTACCGCTCAAAACACCGTGGGAGTCAGCGCGGTGCATGAGATCCCCACCGAGGTCATCTCCGCACAAATCGACGCAGTGGTTACAGACATCGGCGCCGACGCGGTCAAGACGGGTATGCTGTCGTCCAGCGAGATCGTGGAAACGGTCGCCGAAGCCATCCGACGACACGGCATCACCAACCTGGTGGTTGACCCAGTGATGGTCGCCAAGAGTGGAGACCGCCTGCTGCGAGAGGAAGCCATCCAGTCCATCTGCAAATCGCTGATACCACTGGCGGCGGTGGTTACGCCCAATATCCCTGAGGCAGAAGATTTGACAGGTCGTGACATCCAGTCCGATGAGGATGTGCGGGAGGCCGCGGTGCGTATCGTGGCCATGGGCGCGCGTTCCGTAGTGGTCAAAGGTGGACACCGCGACGGTCCCCCCACCGACGTTCTATACGATGGGAGCAGTTTCCAGGAGTTCACCACCGAGCGCATCCCTTCCACGAACACCCATGGCACCGGCTGCACGTTCGCGTCGGCGGTTGCAGCCGGGCTGGCTCACGGCTTCGACGTGCCCGCCGCGGTGGCCCAGGCGAAAGATTACGTCACTGCCGCCATTCGCGCCTCCTACCCGATTGGGCAGGGTCACGGTCCCTTGCACCATTTTCACGCGTATTGGTGAAACCGGCCCTGCGCTATAATCGGGTTTCAGCCAGGTTTTTGGGTTTTCAGACAGGGCGCGGGTCTATTCGCGCGCAACGATGAGGTACTACAGCCATGCCGGCCTTTGACGTGGTTTCCAGCCGGGTCAGCTTCCCGGAACTCGATGCCGAGATCCTTGATTATTGGAAGGAGCGCGATGTCTTCCGCCGGTCCATCGACGACCGGCCGGACGCGCCGCTCTTCATGATGTACGAGGGCCCGCCCACCGCCAACGGCAGCCCCGGCATCCACCACGTCTTGGCCCGTGTGTTCAAGGACGTGATTTCCCGTTACCGCACCATGAAAGGTTGCCGGGTGATCCGCAAAGGCGGCTGGGACACTCACGGCCTGCCGGTGGAGTTGCAGATAGAGCAGGAGCTCGGCATTTCCTCCAAGCGGGAAATCGAGGAATTCGGCATCGCCGAGTTCAACAAGCGGTGCCGGGAGAGCGTCTTCCGCTACGTAAAAGAGTGGGAGGTGATGACCGACCGCATCGGCTACTGGGTCGACATGGATGATCCCTACGTCACCCTGGAAAACGACTACATCGAAACCGGATGGTGGATACTCAAGCAGCTGTGGGATCGCGGCCTGCTCTACCAGGACCGCCGCGGGGCTCCCCATTGCCCCCGCTGCGTCTCCAGCCTTTCCTCCCACGAGGTGGCCCTGGGATACCGCGAGAACACTCCGGACCCGTCCACCTTCGTCACGTTTGAGGCGACGGAGTGGCTGGATGGCGCCTCGCCCGACATTCCCTCCTACTTCCTGGCCTGGACCACGACTCCGTGGACGCTGCCGGGCAACACCGCTCTGGCAGTCAGCGCCGATGCCGATTACTCCATCGTAGAAACCACCAACGCCGCCGGCGAAACGATCCGGCTGGCTCTGGCCACCGCGCTGCTGGGTGTGTTGCACGACGATTACACCGTCACCCAGGAGGTGAAAGGAAGCGACCTGATCGGCCTGTCCTACCGACCGCTCTACGATGCCTCCGAATTCGGCACGCCGATCCGCCAGTTCCTCGCCAACGCAGACGGCCAAATCTCCCTGGAAGACGTTGACTCCTACACGACGAAAGTCGTTTCGGCTGATTTCGTGAGCATGGATGACGGCAGCGGCATCGTGCACATCGCGCCGGCCTTTGGCGACGAGGACCTGGGCCTGGGTCGCGAGCACCAGCTGGCCTTCGTGCAGCCCGTCGACTTGCAGGGCGTTATCACCGGCAGCTATCCCTTCGCCGGCAAGTTCGTGAAGGATGCCGATCCCGAAATCCTCGCCGACCTGGAATCCCGCGGCCTGCTGTACCACCAGGGCGTCTACCGCCACACGTACCCGTTCTGCTGGCGCTGCGATACCCCGCTCCTCTACTACGCCAAGACCTCCTGGTACATCCGGACCACCGCGGTCAAGGATCAACTGGTGGGCAACAATTCCCGAATCAACTGGTACCCGGAGCACATCCGCGAGGGCCGGTTCGGGGAGTGGCTACGCAACAACGTGGACTGGGCAATCTCCCGCGAACGCTACTGGGGAACCCCGATACCCATCTGGCAGTGCGACGGGTGTGGCGAGATGGACTGCGTCGGCGGTGTGGCGGAGTTGACGCAGCGATGCGGCCGGGATCTCGAGGATCTGGACCTCCACCGGCCGTATGTGGACGATGTTGCCTGGCCCTGCCCCTCCAGCGATTGCCAGGGCGCGTTCCGGCGGATCCCCGAGGTTATGGACTGCTGGTTCGACTCGGGCATGATGCCGCTGGCCCAGTGGCACTACCCCTTCGAGAACCGCGACATCGAGACCGACGGGCGACTGCCTGCGGATTACATCTGCGAGGCTGTGGACCAGACCCGGGGTTGGTTCTACAGCCTCCATGCCCTGTCCACCTTGCTCAAGGACGACGTGGCTTACCGCAACGTCATCTGCCTGGGCCTGATCCTGGACGGGCGCGGTCGCAAGATGAGCAAGCGGCTGGGCAACATCGTCGAGCCTGACAGCATCCTCGACACCCACGGCGCGGACGCCCTGCGGTGGTATCTGTTCACCGCGTCGCATCCGGGCGAGCCCCGGCGTTTCTCCGACCGCCTGGTGCAGCAGACCCTTCGCCAGGTGCTGCTGACCTTGTGGAACGTCTACTCGTTCTTCACCAACTACGCGAACATCGACGAGTTTGAGCCGTCGCAGATCCCCGAGGGATGGCGCCCCGAAGCCGAGCTGGACCGCTGGATCCTGGCGGAGCTCAACCAGTTGGTTCAGGTGGTGGATGATCACCTGGAAAATTACAACCCCACCGACGCCGGACGCCGCATCGCCGAGTTCATTGACGTGCTCTCCAACTGGTACGTCCGCCGCTCGCGCCGCCGCTTCTGGCGGTCGGAAAACGACGCGGACAAGCTCGGCGCTTACGCTACCCTGTACCGGTGCCTGACCACGATGGCCAGGCTGATGGCGCCGCTGGCTCCCTTCGTGTCCGAGCAGATGTACCGCAACCTGGAGCTGCGCTACCAACCTGACGCGCCCGATAGCGTGCATCTGTCCCCCTACCCGGTGGCCGACACTTCGCTTATCGACAGACCCATCATGGACGCGACCCGTCTGGCGATCCGCGTGTCCAGCATGGGCCGCGCGGCCCGCAGCAAGGCCGGATTGAAGGTCCGCCAGCCGCTGGCCGAAGTCGTGGTCAAGACCCGCATGGACGCGGAACTGCCATATCTGGGACAAGTTCGCCCCCAGATTCTTGAAGAACTGAACATCAAGGAGTTGCGAGTCGCTGACGGCGCCGGGGACCTCCATGTTCAAGCCCAGGAGTTGGCCAGCGACGACGGCGATACGGTGGTGTCGATAGCCGGATACTCTGCGGCTCTCGACTCAGGTTACATGGTCGCGGTTGACGCTCGCATCACTCCCGAATTGGCCGACGAAGGCTTGGCCCGCGAGCTTGCCCACCGCATCCAGAACCTGCGCAAGAGCGCCCGGTTCGAAATCACCGACCGCATCGTCACCTACTACGAAGGCCCCGATGACTTGGCTCGCGTAATGGCTGTGCATGGCGACTATATCAGGCAGGAAACCCTGAGCGACGACCTGCTGGTTTCGGTTCCGGAGGACGCGGCGAAATCCGAGACGGCGCAGATCGAAGGTATGGAAGTCACGCTGGGGGTGCGCCGCACGAACGGCGCCTGACCGGTTATGCCGGAACTACCGGAGGTCGAAAACACCCGCCAGTACTTGCTCCGTTCAGGTCTGGCGGGCAACCGTTTGGGCGCGCCGGAAATCACTTGGGCCAATACCATCCGGGAGCCGTCGGTGGGTGAGTTCATTGAGGGCGTGGCCGGCCGGCGAGTGAGTGACGTGCAGCGACGCGGCAAGTACCTCATCGCACCCCTGGACGACGATCAATTCCTCATCCTGCACTTGGGCATGACCGGCAGCCTGCGCATCCACGATGCCGGCAGCGAACCGCCGCCCATGGTCCGGCACACCTTCCCGCTGGACGATGGCCGGGAGATGCGGTTCATCGACCCGCGCAAGTTCGGGCACCTTTGGCTGCTTTCCGACCCGTCCGGCGCCATGCGGAAAATGGGCCCGGAACCGTTGGAACCGGCTTTCACGGTTGCCGTCCTCGCTGAGCTTCTAGGCAGTCGCAAGGCGCCGATGAAGGCCGTTCTGCTCGACCAATCTGTGGTCGCGGGGTTGGGAAATCTATACGCCGACGAATCCCTGTTCCTGGCTGGGATACACCCGGAACGAGCCGCGAATGATCTGGATGACGACGAGATTCGCGCTCTCCACGCCGCAATCGTCCAGGCGTTGGCGCATTCCGTGGCCGCATACGCAGCCGCGCGGGAAGCCGAATGGCCCGACCCGCCGATTGCTCTCTCGCCGTGGTCGATCCCCAGATCAGCCGACGAACCCTGTCCCAAGTGTTCAGGCGCGGTTGCGATGATCCGGGTGCGGGGGCGCAGTTCATGGCACTGTCCGGCGTGCCAGCCGGTCAGGTGAAGGCAGTTCCGTCCCGGCTATACAGTATCAGAGGATGTTTTCGCTGCCGATGGCTGCAACGGCCCGGGACCGATCGGCGGTTTTCAGCGCGATCATCGCGTATCCAGCCTGGCGGCTCAGGATGTGCATGCTCTCGATGTTGACGCCAGCATCTTTCAGGTCACCGGCCACTTTGGCCAACGCTCCGGGTTCGTCGGGCAAGCGGAGCACCAGAGCGTCGTCGCTGATTGCCTTGAAACCCGCCTGATTGAGCACGTACAGGGCGCGGTCGTAGCGGTCGGCGGTCAGGATAATCGCACCCTCTTCGCCCACCACCTGCGCGTTGATCGATTCCAGGTTGATGCCTTCCGCGGCAAGGACCTGGCTGATGTTGGCAATGACGCCGACCTCGTCCTGAGCCATGACGATGATGCGGTTCAAGGGGTTCACTTGGTTCATAATGACCAATCCTTCTCCGGTTCCGGCGGAGGAGTGAGCAAAGCTAGGTCAGCCGGCGCAGTCGGCGACGAGTTCGTCGATCATCTCCCGGCTGACGTGGGGCATGGTGATAATGTGGGCGATGTTGCCTTCAGGGGCCATCTGCCACTTGCGGAATACTTCATCGCGGGGACGTGGGAACACTACCGTAACCGAGTTCCGGTGCCGCCACGCGGATATCCCGCGCTCGTTGAACTCCCCCACCGCGTATTCCGCCGTGTCCAGCATTCCGGCGACGATGTCGCGAAACCCTTCATGCCCGCGCTGGGCAAAAGCGTACCAGATCATCAGCGGCGCCAGCGCGCTGCGGGACCCGGACAGGGTCGTATCTTCAACGCCCACGTACTCAATGGCGCGACCCACCCGTTCCACGTAGGGACGCTTGGTCAGCACCACGCCGCAGGGCAGGGGCGCGCCGATCAGCTTGTGCCCGCTCACCGAAACGCTGTCTACGCCGGCGTCAAACCCGTAGGGTTGAGGGTTGGCGACGAACGGCAGGATCATGCCGCTGAGAGCGGCGTCGGCGTGGATGTAGTGACTGGTCACGGCCTGATCGCGGAGGATATCCCGTATCCGCCCGATGTCGTCCACCGCGCCCCGCATGGTAGTCCCCACGTTGGCCATGATCACGGCGGGAAGGTCACGGTTGACCCGGATCATCGCTTCCAGGTCATCGTAGTCGATTTCACCATTTTCCTGCCGCCTGATCATGATGTGACGCGCGTTCAGCACCCGCACGTTTTTAAGTACGCTGTAGTGAGTCTCTTCCGAGAAGTAGAACATCGCGTTAGGGAACAGCTCGCGCGCCAGGTACAGGCCGTACATGTTGCCTTCGGTGCCGCCGGAGGTCACGTAGCCCCAGGCATCTACCGGCGCGATGCGCATCAATCCGGCGAAAATTTCTATGACCTCCCGCTCGATTTCATGGGTATTGCCCCGGAAATTGCTGGGGTAGAAGGGGTCGCCGACGTTGTTGATAGAGTATTCCAGGAATGGCGCCAGAGGAGAATAGTCGAAGTCCTGATTCACCGGATAGCCAACCTGCTGCCGCGCGGCCGAGTCAATATCGCTCAACAGCCGGTCCAGCCGTTTTTGGATTTGCGGTTGCGACAAAGCGTTTGGCATCGATGTGGCGGTTGACGCCGATGAGTTGGTCATAATCCGGGCTCCCATGGTTACCGGCCTTTGCGAAGGTCTTCTTGTGAGCGTGACCGATGGTACCTCAGATGCGCAGCGACGAGACAGTCAATCTCCGCATATAAAACGGGGTGACGTTGCTGCGTCCGTTACCAGTCGCCGGTTAAGGTAGTGAATATCAGCCCAAACCGCAATGTGGGATGCAGCCCCACGCATTCCCGCATGAAGAAGGGGCGTTGACCTGCGCAAAGGCTACGACAGTGCCAGCGGCTCATGTCGGATTGCACTGAGCGCGGGCGGTGTCGGCGTCGATGTCAGTGCCCGTGTTGGCAGGACGATAGTCCCCGGGATCGGCGTTTATTGACGGCATCGCAAGCCCCCCGTACACTGTGATTGCCAAGCGGATTCTACCGCCGGGTCTCTCGCCGGCTGTCCGCGTCGATGGCTTACAAGCTATGGCAATTGTCGTTGGAGGCTTTTTATCATGGCCGGTTACCGCAAGCATGAAGCGCAGGAATGGGCCTGGCAAACCTTGAAGGGACAATGGACCACGTTGGTCACGCCCTTCACGCCGGACAACCAGGTGGACACTGACGGTCTCCGCCGGAACATTCGTCACGTCCAGAGCCTGGGCGTGCGCGGCGGCGGCTGCACTTGGAACATGGGCGAATTCTGGAGCCTGACCGAAGGCGAGCGTCGCCTGGTGATGGACACGGTGGCCGATGAAGCCGCCGGGCACTGGCTCATCGGCGCCCACGTGACCGACACCTCGCTGCGGGAAAGCATTGCGCTGGCCCAGCACGCCGAACGCCGGGGCTTCGACCTGCTGATCATTGCTCCCTCATACATGGTGACCAAGACGGAAGACCAGGTGGTCGACTTCGTGCGCCAGGTCGCCGACAACACCGAGCTGGCGATGATGTTCTACAACTCGCCCCAGTTCGGCATCACCATCAGCCCCCAAGGACTCAAGCGGCTGTGCGCCATCCCCAACGTCGTCGGCGTAAAAGAAGCGAGTTTCAACCAGCAGATTTCCATCGAGACCCACCTCCTGGTGGGCCGCGACGCAGTCATCAGCACGCCGGACGAATGGATATTCCACAAGGCCAAGGAGCTGGGCTTCCACCAGCAGGTGATGTTTGCCAACACCTCCGACTGGCGGTTCGACACCCCCCGGCATAACTATTACACCCAGTTCATCGACCGCGCCACGAACGGCGACCTGGACGTCGATTTCTACAACCACTACCTGAAGGACATCAAAGCGCTTTCCGACAAGTGGTGGGGCGGCACCATGAAAAAGACCGGTGGCGCGCTGCCCGTATCCATGTGCAAGGCTTGGGGCGAAATGATGGGCATGGCCGGAGGAAGCGTTCGCGCGCCCTTGCAGGACCTGACGCACGAGGAGAAGGCTGAGCTGTGGAGCGAGCTGGAACTATTGCTTCCGCGTGCCGTTACGCAATCGCTTCCGGAACGCGAAGTGATCCGCGGACGCCCCCATGCTCCCTGGCTCAACGGTAACGGAGCGCGCGATGGACGCAGCGGCCTTTCCGAGTCGGGGATGATGCTGCTGGTCAGCGCCCAGAACAAAGCAGAGGCGCTGGAAGCCGACCGGGGCGGCGCCGACATCATCGACCTGAAAAACCTCCAGGAAGCCCTGGTCGGTTCGGCACATCCCAGCCTGGTCCGGGAAGTGCGGGAGCTCATCTCCCCCGAAAAGCACGTCAGCGTTACCCTCGGCGTCGTGCCCAACCAGCCGGGCACCGTCGCCATGGCGGTCCACGCCGCTGCCTTGATGGACGCGACTTCGGTTAAAGTCGGCTTTCAGGTTGCGGATTACGAAACCGCCGTAGAGGTACTGCGGGAGTCCCGCGCGGCCATCGGCAATGCGGAGACCAAACTGATCGGCTCTTTGTTCGCCGACAACCTGCTCTTCGAGGGCGGCCTCGACCCTCACCTGATGGTCAGGCTGGCCATCGACGGCGAGTGCGACGGCTTCCTGATCGACACACTGACCAAGGACGGGCGAAACTTGTTCGACTTCATGCCCGAACCGGTGCTGCGGGACATGGTCATGCACGCGAAACAGGAAGGTCTCAGCACCGCGCTCAGCGGCCACCTCAAGCTGGAGAACCTGGACGAGTTGGCGCGCATTAACCCCGATATCGTCGGCGTTCGCGGCGCGGTCTGTTCCAGCGGCGAGCGGGACCGTGCCGTGGCCTGGGAAGCGGTGGCCTACTTCAAAGAGCAGCTTGACCTCCGCAAGACTGGCGTGATCGACGTTCGCGCCCCGGTGGGCGCGGCACCCGGTGGCAATGGCTACGGTAACGGCAATGGAAACGGCCACGGCAACGGTTGGACCGTGATCGACGGCCGCGGCAAAAATTGCGCCGGCGTCATCGCCGCTTTGAGCCGCCAGATGGAGTACGACCGCGCTTCCTTCGTCGAAGCGATCCTCCACGACGCCCTGAACATCTACGATGTAATCTACTGGGCTGAACAGGCCGGACACCGCCTTTTGACCCAGCGCAAGGAAAACGACGGCACCCTGCGGGTGTTGATCGAGCCTTACGGCAACCACTGATTGCCTGACGGGCGGCACAAGCGGACCTTCTCTGGGGCGGGAGTGATCCCGCCCCAAACGATTACCGTTTCCGGTTCGTTGACCCGATTTTCGGCCCGCCATATAATCCCCGCAGACCGACGCCAAGTGGGATATTCCGCAAACAGGAACTCCCGCACGCAGGCGTCGGCGTTGGAGGGCTGATATGGCTCGTTTCGACTACCTGGAGCCGCACTCCCTTGATGAGGCGCTGGGGATGCTGGAGGAACACGGCGACCGGGCGCGACTAGTCGCTGGAAGTACCGACTTCCTGGTCCGCTGGCGCACCGGGTTCTGGCGACCGGAGGCAGTGGTTTGCATGCAGCACGTCCCGGATTTGGACGGATTGCACTTCAACGACGACGACGGCCTGTCCATCGGCGCGATGGTGACGGTCCAGGACATTGAGCAGAACGCCACCGTGCGAACGCGATATCCCGCGCTGGCTGCCGGCGCCACCGCTTTTGCCGGGGTTCAGGTGCGCAATCTCGCCACCATTGTCGGCAATGTTTGCAACGCTTCGCCGGCTGGGGACACCTTGCCCGCACTGCTGGCCTACGACGCCCAGTGTCGCATCGTGGGTTCCGGCGGTGAGCGCTGGTTGCCATTGACCGAAGTGTTTGTGGGCCCGGGGCAAACCGCTCTCGCCGCGGGCGAGATCATGACTGAGATCCGGCTGCCCACTCCTCCGCCGAACACCGGCGGCCTGTACATCAAGCATAGCCCGCGCGGCGCGATGGATATATCCGCCGTGGGCGCAGCCTCCGTGGTAAGCATAGGATCGGATGGAGCCTGCGCATCTGTCCGCATCGCGCTGGGCGCGGTCGCGCCGACGCCCATGCGCGCCTTTGGAGCCGAGGGTCGCCTGGTGGGACAAACGCCTACCGACGCCAATATCGCCGAGGCGGCGCGGATTGCGGCCCAGTCCTGTAGTCCCATCGCTGACGTGCGCAGCGGCGCGGAGTATCGCCGGGAAATCGCCCAGGTCCTTACCGAACGCACTTTGAGACACGCCGCGCAAACCGCGATCGGCGACGTACCCGATTTCAATGACATCCGACGCCCGGCCGTGCAAACCGCCTGGTAACCAGCCCGCGAGGTTGATGAAATGAAACAGCCGCTAACTCTGAACGTCAACGGCGAAATCCGTTTGATGCTGGTGGAACCGGACTATTCGCTGCTGGACTGCCTGCGCGACGATGCTCGGTTGACCGGAACCAAGAAGGGCTGCGATGAAGGGGACTGCGGGGCCTGCACCGTGCTCATGGACGGCAAACCGGTTACTTCGTGCCTGGTTCTGGCCCACAGCGCCCACGATTCCGCCATTACCACCATCGAGGGACTGGCCGGCGTGGATAGCCTCAGCCCGGTGCAGAAAGCCTTCGTGGAGCACGGCGGCCTGCAATGCGGGTTCTGCATCCCCGGTCTGATCATGTCGGCCACGGGGTTCTTGCAAGAAAACCCGGACCCGACCGAAGAGGACGTGCGTTTCGCCATCGGCGGCAACCTGTGTCGGTGCACCGGCTACGCGCGCGTGGTAGAAGCGGTCATGGCCGCAGCGCAGGAAATGAGGACAACCAGCTAACTGGCCCGCTCCAGTGGCGATGGAGGCACATGCAATGACAACGCAGTTCAAAGTTTTGGAGCGGAATCACCCTCGCGTCGACGCCTATGACAAGGTCACCGGCCGCGCCGCCTACGCATCCGACGTGTACCTGCCGGGAATGCTGGCCTGCAAGCTGCTGCCCAGTACGAGAAATCATGCCCGCATCGTGCGCTTGGACACCAGCAAAGCGGAAGCTCATCCGGGCGTTCGGTGCATCATCACCGGCATCGATTTCCCGGATATCCGCTACGGCTCCGGGGCGCTGCGGGACCGGTATGTCATGCCCCGCGAAGTCGTGAACTTCGTCGGAGAACCGATCGCAGCGGTGGCTGCGGACGATGAAGCCACCGCCCTGGAAGCCATCGAGTTGATCGAGGTGGAGTACGAGGACATGCCGGCAGTGGTCAATCCGTTGTCCGCCATGGGTGCGGACGCTGCTACGGTTCACCCGGAGTTGGAAGAGTACGAGGGATACGGGTTCACCCTGGGGCACAACGTCAGCACGCTGCTGGACGCGGACCGGGGCGACGTCGAGCAGGCGTTCAATGATGCGGACGTCTTGGTGCAGGACGTATATCGCTCCCAAGGTATCAACCAGGGGTTCCTGGAACCCATGGCGTGCGTCGCTGATGTGGAGGCCAACGGGCGGCTGGTTGTTTACGCTTCTACCCAGGGGCCCTATCAGATCCGCGCCGCGCTGGCGGGCGCGCTCGAAATACCGGTGTCGCGGATCCGGGTAGTCCCGATGGAACTGGGCGGCGGGTTTGGCGCCAAACTGCGGCTGGCGTTCGAGGCTTTCCCTGCCCTCCTGGCAATGAAAACCGGGCGACCCGTGAAGTTGGTGAACACCCGCGAGGAAGTGTTCACCATGAACGGCCCGCGCCTCCCGGTAACCAACTACATCCGATCCGGGGTCATGAGCGACGGAACCATCGTGGCCCGTGAAGCCTACACGATCTTCGACGTGGGAGCGTACCTCGGCGCCGGCCCCAACTCCGGCATCGGCCACGGCATCGGCGCCTACAACGTGCCGAACTTCCGGCTGCGGTCTTACGGCGTGTACACCAACAAAATCTACGTCGGCTCGTACCGGGCCTCCGGCGTCGCGGACATGACCTTCGCCGTCGAGTCCCACATGGACCGCATCGCCCAGGAAATCGGGATGGACCCATACGACCTGCGGGTGAAGAACGCCCTGCGCGAAGGCGACGTCTCCGTAAGCGGGGCCGTGGTGCCTGCCAACGGGCTCATGGAAACCCTTGAGGAGGTCAAGGAAAAGATCGGCTGGCCTCGGGATTTGGAGGACGGTCACGGAGTTGGCCTGGCGTTGTGCGAATGGAGGAGCGGCAGCGGTCCGTCCACCGCGTCGATCAGCGTCAACGACGACGGCACGGTGAGCCTGCTAACGGGTTCGGTTGACATCTCGGGCAGCGACACTTCCCTGGCCGCAATCGCCGCCGAGGCCCTGGGGATACCAATGGACAAGGTTATCGTGGCCAAGCGTGACACCGACTTGGCTCCATATACCGGCCAATCAGGCGGCAGCCGCATCGTGTACAGCCAGGGTACCGCGGTGCAGCGCGCGGCTGAGGACACGGTGCGAAAGCTCACCGCTCTCGCCGCGGAGCGGCTGGGTGTCCCGGAGGACGCCCTGGACTGCGAAGACGGTCGCGTCTACGTGATGGACAACGAGCCGCAGGGCCTCACCTTTGCGCAACTGGCTGCCGCCAGCATCACGTCCCGCGGCGGCCCGATCATCGGCACCGCCGCCCTTTCGAGTATGCCCTACACTCCTGTGTTCGCGGCCCAGGCCGCCGAGGTCAAGGTTGACCGGCAGACCGGCCAGGTCAGGCTGCTCCGTTACATCCAGGCGCAGGATGTCGGGACTGCCATCAACCCCATGGCCGTTGAGGGCCAGTTGGACGGCGGAGTGGTTCAGGGCATTGGCCGCGCACTGACCGAAGACCAGCAGTTCGATCCGGAAACGGGCGCGGTGAGAAATCCATCCTTCGCGTCCTACCTGATGCCGCTGGCCATCGACCTGCCGGAACTGGAGAACGTGCTGATCAACGTGCCGGCGCCGGATGGACCCTTCGGCGCGCGCGCCGTGGCCGAGCCGCCCGGCTTCGGCCCGCCGGCGGCCATCGCCAACGCGGTGTACGACGCGGTGGGCGTCCGCGTCAAGGAGTTGCCTTTGTCCGGGGAGCGCGTGCTCGCCGCGTTGAACGGCCAGAACGCCGATATCGATTTTGATGTCGACGCCCTGCGCCGCGCGGAGGGCCTCGCTGCCGACTGATCCACACCAAGACGGCTTTCTGCGAGGGCGGGCGTCAGCTCGCCCTCGCTGTCGTCGGGTCAGTCGGCCCGGCCGTAAACGTGTGACGGTGTCACCAGCACCGCGTAGCGGCGGTCGTCGAGCATGGCCTGATCGTACTCCGGCCAGTTGGGATGCTCCTGGCCGGCGGCGGTGCGGAAAACGTCGCGCAGGGTGTCCCGGTATTCGTCGGCTGAAACTTCATCGACTCCGACCAGCCGGGCCTCTCCTTCCAGGACCAGGAAGTTGCGCCAATCCCCGGTGCCGACGAGGATCGTGCAGCGGGGGTCCCGCCGAAGATTGCGGAGCTTCGCCCGATCTGCCGTGGTAGTAAAGGCCACGCCGTCCCCATACAACCCGCAGGTAACTATACTCATCTGCCCGGCGCCGTTCCGACGGAAAGTGGTCAGGGCGCCGTTGTGATTTTCGGTGAGGAACTGGCGTTGTTGGTCGGTTAGCATGGGAGGCTCCTTTTTGCCATAATTTTGAGTCGTCATTCCGGCGAAAGCCGGAATCCAGTAGCGTTTTCTGGACTCCGGCTTTCGCCGGAGTGACGCGCTTCGGGTCAGCTCAGCCAGAATTGGGAACCCTCGCCGGTTTTGAGCACCTCAATTCTGACCGGGAAAAGGTCCTTGAGTTCATCCAGGTGGGTGATTACGATGATCTTCTCGAAGTCTTCCTGGATGGACGCGATGGCATCCACGATGCGCTCACGCCCGACCGCGTCCTGAGTGCCGAAACCCTCGTCGATGAACAACGTGGGCAGGGGCAGTCCCATCCGCTGCGCCAGCACCTTGGACAAAGCGATGCGCAGCGCCAGGTTGATGCGGAAGGCCTCACCGCCGCTGAACAGATCATAACTGCGCGATCCCAGCTCGTCGCTGACCAGGATATCCAGGGTTTCCGCAACGTTGCCCGATTGCCGCACCCGCTGGGTCTCCAGCTTGACCGCGAGCCTGCCGTCCGTCATGCGACCCAGCAGCAGGTTTGTCTCGGCTTCGATCCGGGGTACGGCGGCGTCGATGAGCATGGCGGGGACGCCGCTGCGTCCAAAGGCGTGGTAGAGGTCGGAATAGACTCCCTGCTCGGCGCTTGACGACGTCCGACGGTTTTCCAGGGCGTCAATATCCGCCAGGTACGAAACCCGGCGCTCGGCGTCCCCCTGCAGCCTTCCCTGTCGAGAGAGGAGAGTGTCCCGTTCCGCCAGGAGATCGGCCACGGCCTTGTCCGCGTCCGCAGCTTCCTGTTCTTTTTCGGGCAGATCTGCCACCGCCAATTGGGCTTCATCCAGGATCACCTCCGCACTCCGCAACTCTTCGTTCAGGCGGGTCAATTGGTTTCCGGTTTGGGCCAGAGAAGCCTCGTCCTCCGGCAAGCGGGCGCGTGCGTCCTGCAACCTCCTCAACTCGGAGTCCCAGTGTTGCAATGTTCGGGCTTTCTCCGTGGCCGCGTCGAGGCTCTGTTCATCATAGTCCAGCTTCGCTGCCGCAATTTCCACTTCGGCCAGCGCAGTGCGCTGCTCAATGGCGAAATCCTTTCCAGACAGGGCTAGTTGCAGCCGCTCGAGCCGCGGCAACGACGCTGCCAGCTGGATAGCGGCTTCTTCGCATTGCCGTTGTTCCTGACCAATTCGGCCCCGCTGCTGCTGAAGCCGTTGTTGGCGTTGAGAAAGCGCCGAATCGCGCTGGGAAATGCCAGCCTGCAGGTCTTCAAGCCGGGTGGACAGATCGTGGATGGAACGCCTGATTTCGTCGTGCCGCGCCAACTTACTCTGGAGCTCCCCCTCGTACCAGGCTGAAATGTCGCCGCAGGCGTCCATACTGAGCGGTGTGCGACACAAGGGGCACACCGCGTCCGCCGTCTGAATCTCTCTTTGCTTGGCACGCAGGTCTTTGCCCTCGGCGATGCAACGGTCCAGGTCAGCCCGCGCCAGGGCGATGTCGCGTTGCAACTCATTGGATTGGGCGATCTCCGATTCCAGCGCCGATCGGTCGGTGTCGAGCGTAGCCTCTGCCTCCGCCAGCGCCTGGATATCCCGGGCAAGGCTATCAGCGCGGGCGGCGGACGGCCGCAGCACATCGTCCAGATGATGTTTCAACTGCGTCGCTTCGGCGGAAAGTTGTGCCCGGGCCCGATCGATGGCAACCTGCAACTCGCTACGCCGGTTACGCAGTCGGTCGTATTCGACCCGAGATGCCTGGAGACGTTCCATTTCAGTTTGCGCAGCTCCCAGTTCCATCGCCCCGGCGCAGATTTCTGCACTCCGGTCCGCCAGCACGTGAGCGTTTTGGATGCGTTCTGAGATGGATGCGGCGGTAGATTCAGCGTGTTCGATATCGGCACGAAGCACCTCGATGCGACGACCTGCTGTTGCGGATTCCTCCTGCTTCTGGTGCAAGACGGCAACCGCATCCCGCAGCCGTTTTGAATTGGCAGAGGTTACCTCGATTTCTTCGCTCAACCGGTGGAGCCGCGACTCCATTTCACCGAGCTCTTCGGTGGGGTCCGGTATGGCGTCCAGCAGACTGCGATTCTGCGCCAGCGCACCTTCCGTACGCACCACTTCCGACTGCCAATGGTCACGGCGGCCGGCGGCAGACACCTGCAGCGACTCGTAAAGGCCAAGATCGAGGACGGACGACAGGACCGCTTTCCGCTCCGCGGGCGTCTTGCGCGTGAACTCGTCCGAACGACCTTGGAGGAGGAACGCAGTGTTCACGAAAGTGTTGTAGTCCATCCCGACCAGGTTCTGGATTTTCCAGTTAGTCTCCCGAACCGAGTTGCCGCTGATGGAACGGGCGTCTCCGGCGTCATCGAGGATGAACAGGTCCACCTCGGTGCGACCCTGACCTGTGCTGCGCCGTCGGCGTATGGCGCGGTGTTCCTGTCCCCGGGCCAGGAAGTCCAACTCGACCCGGCATTCCGACTCTCCGTAGGCGATCAGGTCGTTATGGTTTTGGGTTCCGGTACGGGCCTGCCCCCAGAGGCACCAGGTCATGGCGTCCAGCAGGGCCGACTTGCCATGGCCGTTGGCTCCGCACAGGCACGCCACGTGAATGCCGCGCAGATCCAACGGCAGCACGTCGTCTCGGTAGCACAGAAAGTTGCGGACCGAAAGCCTGAGCGGGATCATCGTGCCCCGATTTTATCACCAGCCGGATGGTGCCGATCGATGCTCCGCCCTGGCTTGGGCCAGCAGTTGGCAGTGTTACAATTTTTGTCGAGGAAACTTTCAAACGATGCTGGCCACCGAACCTAAACCCGTCAAGGGAACGGCCCCCGTCATAGTTGTTGAGGATCTACGCAAGCGCTATGGAGATATCCAGGCGGTTGACGGAATTTCCTTCGAGGTGCAGCGTGGCGAGGTATTCGCCTTGCTGGGTCCCAATGGGTCCGGCAAGACCACCACCGTGGAAATAATCGAGGGGATGCGTTCCGCGGACAGCGGTCGCGCCACCGTGGCCGGCATCGACGTGAGCCGCAACCCCAAGGCGGTCAAGCAACTCATCGGCGTGCAACTACAGAGCAGCGCGTTCTTCGAGCACCTGAAGCTCGCGGAGCTGCTCAAAATGCTGGGCAGCATTTACCGGGTGAAGGTCGACCCGGACCCGCTGCTCGAAGCGGTGGACTTGGCGGAGCGAAAGTCGGCGTCCTTCCGCACCCTGTCGGGAGGGCAAAAGCAGCGGTTCGCCATTGCAGCCTCGCTCGTCAACGATCCGGATGTCGTGTTCCTTGACGAGCCGACCACCGGGTTGGATCCCCAGGCGCGGCGACTGATATGGGACCTGGCGAAAACCTGGAAGCAGGAAGGCCGCACCGTGGTCCTCACCACTCACTACATGGAGGAAGCCGAGGAATTGTGCGACCGGGTGGCCGTGATGGACACCGGCAAAATCATTGCCATGGCATCCCCATCTGATCTGATCGACCAGCTGATTTCCCGCGGGTTCCACCGGGAGCAGGAAGTGCGATTGGCCACGCTTGAGGATGTGTTCCTCGACCTGACCGGCCGTTCGTTGCGGGAGTTTTAGGATGCCCGCGCGGCCGGCCGTTTATCTCACTTGGTGGTCCATCAAAATGTGGTCGCGGGACCGTGCGGCCATGTTCTGGACGTTCTTTCTGCCCTTGGTCATCATGGTCATTTTTGGCCTGCTGAATTTCGGTGAACTGGGGAACGTTGATCTGGGGATAGTGGATGAAGCTCAAAATGAGGCGTCGCGGCGTTTCATCGCGGAGGCCGAATCCGTAGCTGCGCTGCGCGTGAATGCGGGCACGGAAGAAAACGAGCGGGCGGCTCTGGCCGATGGGAAACGCGATCTTGTAATTATTTTGCCGGCGAATTTCGGCCCCTCTGCTGGCGATCAGGGGATCGTTTGGGAGCCAACTACGGTTCAAGCCCTGTACCACGGCAGCCGTCCCGGCGAATCCCAAGTCGGATTGAGCATACTGCAATCGGGCATCGACGATATGAACTTTGCCATCAGCGGCTCCGAACGAGTAGTCACGCTGACTAAAGAGGCGGTGGAGGCGCGGGATCTGGGTTACATCGATTTCCTGATGCCCGGCGTCATCGGCATGGCGATCATGCAGTTGGGGTTGTTCAGCGTGGCTTTCAGTTTCGTGACGATGAAACGCGAGGGCGTGCTGCGCCGGCTCCTGGCAACGCCCTTGGACCCGACGTATCTGCTGATAGCCCAGGTGATTACCAGGTTGATCGTTGTAATAATTCAGACGATGATCCTGGCCGCGGTCGCCGTCTTTCTGTTCGGTGCCGAGTTCGCTGGCAATTTCTTCGCGGTGATGCTGGCGGCGGCCATGGGTGGTGCAGTCTTCCTGGCGATGGGGTTCGCCGTATCCGGCTGGGCGCGCACGGAGCAGCAGGCAGCGCCCTTGGCGAACATCGTGTCGCTGCCCATGATGTTCCTGTCCGGTGTATTCTTTTCCCGGGATGTTCTCCCCTCTATCCTGCAGCGGATCACGGATTTTTTGCCGCTGACCTATCTGGTCGAAGCCATCCGGGGTATGACTGTGGAAGGGGACACGGTTTTGATGCAGTGGCCGAACTTTCTGGGCCTGGCGGTGTGGCTTGTGGTAGCGTTTGTCATCGCCAACCGGACGTTTCGCTGGGAATGACGCCGCCAACCCTACAATACAAGCGCCGAGGTTACGGGAGTGTGCCGGGATGTTTGACAATCTGACCGATCGATTGACCGGAATTTTCAGCCGTTTGCAGGGCAAGGGCCGGCTGACGGAAAAGGACATCGATGATGCGCTGGGACAGGTGCGCCGATCCTTGCTCGAGGCCGACGTGAACTTCCGCGTCGCCCGGGAGTTCGTGGCCACGGTCAAGGACCGCGCGCTGACCGGCGAGGTTTTGGAGAGCCTTTCCCCGGGCCAGCAGGTGGTCAAGATCGTCCATGAGGAATTGACCACCGTCCTCAGCGCCGGCGACCACCGGCTCACCCCAGCCAGCCAGTTGCCGTCGGTGCTGATGCTCGTCGGGTTGCAGGGTTCCGGCAAGACCACCACCGCCGCGAAGCTGGCGTTGCAGATGAAGCGGCAGCAACACAGCCCGGTGCTCATCGCCGCCGACCTGAGACGCCCGGCGGCCATCGCCCAATTGCAATCGTTGGGGAAGCAGCTGGACATACCGGTGTACTCCGAGGAGCCGGGTTCCGCCACTCCGGCCAGTGTAGCCATTGCAGGTGTCAAGAGGGCTACCGACTTGGCGTTGACGTGGGCCATCGTGGACACCGGCGGGCGCCTGCACATCGACGACGAGTTGATGACTGAACTGGAAGAGGTCAAGCAGGCGGTTTCGCCCTACCAGACCATCCTCGTCGTCGATGCCATGACCGGCCAGGATGCGGTCAACGCAGCGGAAGAGTTTCATAAGCGCGTGGGACTTGACGGGCTGATCCTGTCCAAGATGGACGGCGACGCCCGCGGTGGAGCCGCCCTGTCGGTCACCCGAGTGACCGGCGTGCCGATCAAGTTCATCGGCACCGGCGAGCGCAGCGACGCCCTGGAGCAGTTCCACCCGGACCGCATGGCCTCCCGCATCCTCGCCATGGGCGACGTGCTGACGCTGATCGAGCGCGCCCAGGAAGCGGTGGACGAGGAGAAAGCCCGCGAACTGGAACGCAAGATGCGCACGGCATCTTTCACGCTGGACGATTTTCTCGACCAGATCCAGGGCGTGAAAAAGATGGGCGGTTTGGCTTCCGTGATGGAAATGATGCCCGGATTGGGCCGTCAATCCAAGAAGATGCAGGGCCAGCTGGACGAATCGGAGCTCAAGAAAACCGAGGCCATCATCCGCTCAATGACGCTGGAAGAACGGGAAAAGCCGGAGATCATCAAGGGCAGCCGCCGCCGCCGCATAGCGTTGGGCAGCGGCACGAACCCCTCGGACGTGAACCGGGTGCTCAACCAGTTCAAGCAAACCCAGCGGCTGATGCGCCAGTTCTCCAACAACCCCAAGGGGTTGATGCGGATGCTGCGCTGATCGACTGTCCGTCAAGAACCGGCCACCCGGCCGGAACGCAGCGCTGCGAACAGGTACGACGTAGCGTAAGATCGCCACGGAGACCAGCGTTCGGAAAATTCCAGCAGTTGGCCGTCGTCGATCTCCACGCCATCGAAGTACAGGCTGCTCACGGTTTTGCGCAAAGCCAGGTCACCTACCGGGAATCCGTCGGGGCGAGCCAAAGCGCGTACCAACACCCACTGCGCTGTCCACTGGCCGACCCCGCGCATGGCGACCATGCGCTTCACCACCTCGCCGTCATCGAGATCGTGCATCCCGTCCAGGTTGTCACCTGAATCCAGCGCGGCCCGGGCGATGCCCTGGATGTATTCCGCTTTGCGGTAGCTCAGCTTGAGTTGACGGAGGTCGTCAACTTCCGCAGTGGCCAGGGATTCGGAGCGAGGGAAGGCGTACCACTCGCGGTCCACGATCGTTGCCCGGACACCATAGTTCTCGACCAGCAGGCTGCGGATTATCCGGGAAACGTTGGTTGCAATCTGCTGCCCTAGAACCGCCTGAACCAGGGCCTCGTAAACTGATGCGGTACGGGTATTGTGGTACCCGTAGAAATCGTTGACCACGTCGGCCAGCACCGAGTCTCCGGACACCGCGTCGTAAAAAGGCCGCAAGTCCTGATCGCAACCGAGCAGCCAGGTGATTTGCTGCGCCGCACGGTCGGCGTCGGCGTCAGTGAGGTTGTCGCCGGTCAGTTCCACCGACAACTCCGGCTGGTCCACCGTGCCCACAGAGCTGATCCTCGCGAGGGCGACCTTATCGCCCAGGTCCAGGAGCCGGATGTAGCAGCCCTCCACGTATTCCTCGGTCTTGAACGGCTGCTCTCGTGAATAATTGGGCTGCCCGGCGGTCAGTTCAAAGTCATACGGCGGCAGCGGACGCACGGCAGTTACCACTGTGGATTCCATCAGATTCGCACCTCACCAAGATTGGAATATCGAGCGCCGCGGGGCGTCAGCACGCTCCGGTACAGCCGAACGGTATCGGGACGCCAGCTGCGAATCGCCGGAATCCTGGCCCCGGCCACAGCATCGGATATCGCCTGTCGCTGCCTTGCGTTCACTCGATCACGGACCCGGCCCAAGGTCAAGTGGGGACGGAACGGGCGCCCATCCATCGCCCAGCCCAAACCTGAGACTGCCCGCTCCGCCCGCCGGTGCAGGTCTTCCAGGCCTTCCGCGCCGCCGGATACCCCGGCCCAGATCACTCGCGGGTTCCGGCCGGCGGGGAAAGTTCCCAGAACCGATAACGACAGCAGCGGGGAGCTGGCATCGGAAAAATTCTCGGCTATGGCGTCCAGTATTCGCGGCGCTACACGGGAGTCCGTTGCGCCCAGAAACTTCAAAGTCAGATGTACGCCATCCGGAGAAACCCAACGCACGCCGTGGGGCAGGGCCCGGCTCAAATCCGCAATCGTTTCGCCAAGCTGCCCGATCCACTCCTCGGGCAACGGCAGCGCGATGAACGTGCGGAGGGTTTCCGAGCCGGTGGTCACGAGCTCAACTCGATGCGCCAGCGATTCAGCTCCCGGTACCACACTGCCAGATCGTCCAGCGAATACCGCGCGTTCGCCGGGCTGGGATTGGGCAGCACGAACACGCGGCTGGCGCCGATCGCGAGGTCTTGTCTACCCAGTTCGAGGTTCCCCGCGCTTTTGATCCCCTCCCCGTGGCGAAGGTAGGCACGATAGGCGGTGAGCCCGTGGAAACAGGCGATGCGCGGTGCATGGCGCAGCAGCTTTTCGCGCAGAGACGGCGCGTCCCGGCGGTAGTCGGCGGCCGTAAGGCCCGATGCCTGGCTGGTGGGCCGCTTGACCACATCGGTGAAACCGATTCCGTGCGCCAGCAGCGAGGCGTCGTCCTCGGGGCCCACGGGCCGGCCAACGATATTGGCGGCGGACACCGCCTTCCAGAACCGGTTGCGCGGGTTGGCAAAGTAATGGCCGGCCTCCACCGAACGGGTCGACGGGTTCAGACCGATCAAGACGATGTCCAGGCCGGGCCTGAGATAGTCGGGCAGGGTTTTCATGGGTGGGCAGCCGGCATTCACCAGGAACGACGCATTGCCTCCCATTATGGCGTCGAGATCATGCTGCGACAGGCCGGCAGACGAGACATAATCGATTACCCGGCGATGGGTGAGCAGCGGGTAATCCGTCCCGAAAAGGGTGCGGTCGGGTCCGGCAGTCATGGCAGCCGCGGCGACCGCTGACGGCCGATACAGAAAGGGTAGCGCGGCGGTGTCGTACCAAACGTTTCTCAGAGCGTCGGCAACTTCAGGCATAGCGGCGTAAAAGGGCAATCCGCCGCCTAGGTGGGCGAACACCATGCGGTTGTCCGGGAAGTTCGCCGCGAATTGCAGCAAGCGACGGGGCGTGGTGCAGCCCTTTCCGGGGTATTGGTGACCTACAGGTTCCGATGCGTGAACCACTAACGGCGCGTCGCGGGAACGCAACAGCGCCATCAACGGCTCCATCACCACGGCGTCGGCAATGTCAAACCCCTGGGTGTCGGCGTGGATTTCACCGATGCCGGTTGCGCCGGAGTCCAGACACTTCGACGCCTCGCGCGCCGCTGCCTCGCTCCACGCCGGGTTTACGGACGCGAAGGCAGTTATCCGGTCAGGATGGGACGTGGCAGCCCGGATCAAGTAGTTGTTGACCTCTTCGGCCACGTCCGGATCGGTCCAGCCAAAGCCCATGGCCACCGCGTGATCGACCCCCGCAGCGTCCATGTCCCTGAGCAGCCTGTCCACATCGGAGAACCGGCCGCCGGGCTCGGGAAACAGCGCGGCATACGTGGCGTCCCGTGCGGCCAACTCATCGTGGCGGGCGCCGAAATCGGGAGGCAGAATGTGGCAGTGGCTATCGATGATCATCAGCGGTATTCCGCCGTGCGAGTGGTGAAGATTGGCCGGATCAGTATAGCCCACCGGACGTTGGGAACACGGATTGAGACTACCCGCACTCCAAGCGGAACTTATAGACAGGGTTTCGGGCCGGGAATATAATCTTGTCGGCTCGCATTATTACCCTTTCCTATATCACAGGTGGCATTTTGGCAGCAGTTGACCAACCCCTACAGACCGTTGAGGAAATGCGGGCAACGTCCCTGCAACTGCGGCGCGACAGCCTGGAGATGATATACGGCGCCGGCAGCGGGCATCCCGGCGGTTCGCTGTCCGAAATCGACATCCTGGTCGCCCTCTATTTCGGGGTGATGCGGTACGACGCGCAGGACCCGGCGTGGCCGGAGCGGGACCGGTTCATACTCAGCAAGGGCCACGCCTCGCCGGGATTTTACGCTACCCTTTCCACGGCGGGATACTTCGGGCGCGAGGAATTGTCCTCATACCGCAAGACCGACGGCCTGTTGCAGGGCCACGCCCACCCCATGACGCCGGGCGTCGAGATGAACTCCGGCTCGCTCGGAATGGGGCTGTCCTTCGCTCTGGGTCACGCTTTGGCAGCCCGGCTTGACGGCAAGGACTACCGAGTGTTCGCGTTGCTGGGCGACGGGGAGTGCCAGGAAGGCGAAGTGTGGGAAGCGGCAATGTCAGCCGCTCACCACCGAGCCACCAACCTGACCGCTATCGTCGACCGCAATCGCATCCAGAACGACCGGTTCACCGATGAGGTGATGACCCTGGAACCCCTTGCGGACCGCTGGCGCGATTTCGGCTGGAATGTCATAACGTGTGACGGCCACGAACACGCCGAGGTACTGCGGGCCCTGGAAACCGCATCGGAGGGTGGGCCGACGGCGATTATCGCCAACACCGTAAAGGGCAAAGGCGTCAGTTTCATGGAAAACAACCCGGCCTTTCACGGGCGCGCGCCCAACGCTGAAGAGTACGAAGCAGCGCTCAAGGAGCTGGCCTGATGGCGACACAACGGGCATCCGCGGCCACCCGGGAAACCTACGGCCGGACCTTGCTGACCATGGCCGACGACCACCCGGATATCGTTGTCCTGGGCGGTGACCTGAACGTATCGACGTTCGTGCACCTGTGGCGGGACCAGTACCCGGAGCGGTTTTTCGACTTTGGCCCGGCGGAGCAGAACATTGTCGGCGTCGCCGCTGGGTTGGCCGCCGCCGGCAAGGTGCCCTTCGTCAGCACGTTCAGCGTCTTCGGGACCGGCCGGCCTTATGATCAGTTGCGGGTGCTGGTATCCCAGCCATCACTTAACGTTAAGCTGGTCTGCACCCACGCCGGAATCCTCACCGGCGAGGACGGCATGTCGGCCCACGGCATCGAAGACCTGTCGCTGATGTGCGCGTTGCCGTCGTTCACGGTGATCACGCCGGCCGACGCCCCCGAAACCGAGCAGGCCGTGCGGGCCATCGCCGGCACCCAGGGACCGGTCTACGTGCGGCTCCCCCGGGCGGCGACGCAGATCGTGCACGACAACGGCTACAAGTTCGAGATCGGCGTAGCGGACGTGATGAAAGCCGGCGGCGACGTCTCCATCATCGCCATGGGATCGCTGGTAGCCCCGGCGCTGGATGCCGCGGACACCCTGGCCGGCCAGGGCATCGATGCGAGGGTGGTCAACCTGCATACGCTGGCCCCGGCGGACGAGGCGGCAATCATTGCTGCGGCGCAGGAGACGGGTGCAATAGTGACCGCCGAAGAGCATTACGTGCACGGAGGGCTGGGCAGCGTAGTGGCCGGAGTGCTGGCCCGGAACTGTCCGGTTCCCGTGGAAATGGTCGCGCTGCATGGGTACACCAGCTCCGGCCCGGCCAACGAGCTGATGGAAAAGAACGGACTCACACCCGCCGGCGTAGAGGCAGCTGTCCACCGGGCGCTCAAGCGGAAAGGTTAGTTCTTCCGCCTCCGCTGTCAGGTTCCAGAGCCGGGAGGCGACAGTGGGCCGTGTCCCCGTCCGTTCCCGTTGCCGCCAGGGTAGTCGTCGTAGCCGGCGTTGCTGAACACGCGGATTTCGTTGCCCTGGAAGACGTGAAAGTGGTGGGTGTCACGCTCGGTGCCCACGGTGTTCAGCATATCGGCGTCGATGTCGGAAAGTATCTCCTCGATCTGCTCCGGTGTCACGTTGGGGGTGACGGCCACGGCGACATGGGCCAGGCCGGGCATGAAGTGGGTGTCAATCCGGCCCACCGGCTGCTCCCCGTCAAGGATCAGGTACGCTTCGGAATGGGGAGTGCGGACTTCGCGTTCGTAATCGAAAGGCATTGCGCCAGCCTCACCCGCGAATCTGCCCGTTCCCGCGCACGACCCACTTGTAGGACGTCAGCTCGCGGAGTCCTAACGGGCCGCGGGCATGGAATTTGTCGGTGCTGATGCCAACCTCGGAACCGAAACCGAACTGGGCTCCGTCGGTGAAACGGGTGCTGGTGTTGTGGTAAACGGCCGCCGCGTCCACCTCGGTGAGGAACCGTTCGGCCGCATCGCCGTCCTGGGTAACGATGGCTTCCGAGTGGCCTGACCCGTAGGTTTGAATGTGGTCCAGGGCATCGTCCAGGCTGTCCACCACCTTGATGGCGGCAATGAGCGCCAGGAACTCCCGGCCCCAATCGTCTTCCTGGGCCGGGATCGTGTTCAGGCCGGTGTCGGGGCCGAGAATGGTCAGGGCGCGATGATCGCACCGCATCTCGACGCCGGCGCCGTGCAGTTGGCCAGCGATTTCGGGCAGGCAGCGGCCGGCGACCTCGGAATGAACGAGAACGGTGTCCAGGGCGTTGCACACCGTGGGCCGCTGGACCTTGGCGTTGTAAACGATGCTGGCGGCCATGGTGGCGTCGGCATCCCGGTCAACATAGGTGTGGCAGACGCCCACGCCGCCGGTCAGCACGGGCATGGTGGCGTTTTCGGCCACAAAATTGATCAGACCCGATCCCCCCCGCGGCACCAGCAGGTTGATCTCGTCCTTCATCCGAAGCATGACATCCACCAGCGAGCGGTCGGTGTCATCGACAAACTGGACGGCATCGGTCGAGAGGCCGGCCTCTCCAATGGCCCGGTGAACCAGTTCAACCAGGGCGGTGTTGGACCGCAGGGTCTCCTTGCCGCCGCGCAGCAGGCATGCGTTGCCCGACTTCAGCGCCAGCGCAACGATGTCGGTGGTGACGTTCGGCCGGCTCTCGTAAATGCTGGCGATTACGCCCAGCGGGATGCGACGCTTCTGGACGTCCAGCCCATTTTCTAGAGTGAAACCCTCGATCAGTTCCCCCACCGGGTCCTCAAGAGAAGCGACCCGGCGCACGTCAGTCGCCATGTCGTTCAGCCGATCCGAGGTGAGCAGCAGGCGATCCAGGAAAGCGGCGTCAATGCCGTCGGCCTCCGCGTCACGATAGTCGGCCTCGTTGGCAGCCAGTACCGGACCCTGCTCTGCCTCCAGGGCGCGGGCGATGTTTTCCAGGGCGTGGTTCCGGGTTTCGGTGGGCGTGCGGGCCAGCATGGCCGAGGCGGCCTGGGCGGCGGCGCCTTGTTTGC
The DNA here is from genome assembly GCA_965207585.1 of Dehalococcoidia bacterium. Lineage (GTDB taxonomy): Bacteria > Chloroflexota > Dehalococcoidia > Lucifugimonadales > UBA3495 > Bin87. The sequence continues at coordinate 3,183,443 of CBDBMT010000003.1, forward strand.
GGAGGCGATAGGCGGCGTTCATTTGTCGTCCCTCCCGTCGCGGGCTCGTGATTTCGACTACAACAGGACAAGGTTGTTGCGATGGATGACTTCCTGGCCGTAGTGGTATCCCAGGGTATCGACGATTCGGTCTGATCGCATTCCCCGGATGCGCCCCACATCGGCGGCCGAGTAGTTAGCGATCCCGCAGGCAACGTGATGGTTGGCGAGACTCGATACGTATATGATATCGCCCCGAGTGAAGTCGCCCACCACGTTGCGGACGCCGGCCGGCAGCAGGCTCACCGCGCCGCGCCTCAGGGCGGCAACCGCTCCGTCATCGACCACGACCTGCCCCCATCCAGTGTCGCCGACGCGCGACAGCATCCAGCGCTTGCGAGCCTCCAACTTGCTCTGGGCCGGCTTGAAGAAGGTGCCTACTGGCTCACCGCGCGCGACGCGCAGCAGGGCATCCGGATTACGCCCCCGGCAAATGGCCATGGCGATACCGGAGGTGGTCACCAGGTGCGCGGCGTGGAGCTTGGTGGGCATCCCACCCCGCGCCCAGGCGTTGCGGTGTTCGCCGGCCATCGCAAACACGCCATCGTCGACAGAGTCCACCGTGTCAATGCGTGTGGCCGTCGGATCCGAGCCGGGGTCGGCGGTGTAAAGGCCGTCCACGTCGGACAGGATGATCAGCAGGTCAGCATCGATGAGGGCGGCGATAAGGGAAGAAAGGCGGTCGTTGTCGCCGAACACCTCGCCAATTTCGTCGGCCGCGACCACATCGTTCTCGTTGACGATGGGCACCACGCCAAGATCGAGGAGCGAGAGCAGCGTGTTGCGCACGTTGAGGTAGGACTGGCGCTGGGAAAGGTCGTGCAGGGTGAGCAAAACCTGGGCCACCCCGAGGTCATGGCCGGCGAACAGATCGGCGTAGATGTGCATGAGCCGGCTCTGGCCCAGTGCGGCGTAGACCTGCCGGGTAGGTATATCCGGGATCTCGGCGGCCGACTGACGTCCGGCCGCGATGGCCCCCGAAGTGACCAGGAGCATCTGGACCCCGCTCACCTTCTGGAGCTGGGCAATCTGGGACACGAGGTCGTGCATGACACTGATGTCCAGCGCGTCGCCCGCGTCTCCAGTGAGCACGCTGGTGCCGGCCTTGACCACGATGCGATGGTAAGGGGATGCATGCGCGGCCTCGCCGGATTCGAGCGGCAGCGTGGCGGCGTCGGTCATGTGCCGCGAGGTTGACATGGCAAGGTCCGGGTTGTTCATGGCGGGGGTTAGTGAATTATATCACCAGGGGTATTCGTTCCCGCTCGAAGAACCCGGCGAGCGGGTGTCATATCGCTTGGACATGAGCGATCAACAGGCGTACAATTTTCGCACGGGGCTGGCCCACGGTCAGCCCCGTATCGGCGTGTGATCAACAACCAACCATTGCCTGGGTGAATAATGGCGCTTACCGGACTGCTTTCGCTGTTTGCGGCACAACCGAGGATGCGGCAGCATCTGCGGAACCTGGAGCGGCTGGGCGCGCGGGGGAGCCTGGCGATCGACGGCGACCACCAGGCGGTGTACGTCGGGGCGCTTTGGCAACTGCAACAGCGGCCCGTCGTGGTGATCACGCCACGGCTGGAGGACGCCCGGCGCCTGCATGATCAACTGGTGGAATACCTGGGCGACGAGGCTCCGGTGCATCTGCTGCCCGAACCCGAGGTGTTGCCGTTTGAGCGACTGGCGGTCGATGCGCGAACGGGCAACCAGCGGCTGTCCGCGCTGGCGGCGCTGGCAAGCTACGATCCCACGGACGCGGAAGGCGCCATACCGCTGGTAGTCACTTCGCTGGCTTCCGCGCTTCGGCTGACGCTGTCCCCTGAACTGGCGACCGGTCGCCACCCAACCGTGGAAGGCGCCCATGAATTGACGAAGGGCCGGAGAATCGGGTCAATCGACGCGCTGCTCGCGGCGTGGGTAGAACTCGGATACCAACGGGAGCCACAGGTCGAGATTCCGGGAACGTTTAGCCTGCGAGGGGGCATCCTGGACGTTTTCCCGACCAATGCCGGCCTGCCCTACCGTCTGGAGATGTGGGATGACGAAGTCGACACCATCCGGCGTTTCGATCCGGAAACGCAGCGGTCAGTGGGCGATGCCGACCGGGTTGCCATGGTGCCGGCTCGCGAGCAACTTCCGGAGCTTTGCGACGCCGCGTGGTTCCACGAACGACGGGACAGGATAGACCTGAGCGCGTGCAACGGGGGAACCGTGGCCCGGTTCCAGGAAGAGCTGGCCCACTTGCTCATCGAACCGAACGCGGAGACGCTGGCCTTTTACAACGGGTTCCTCAACCGTCACACACTGGCCGATTACCTTCCCGCAGACACAATCGTCGTGATGGACCGGCCCAACCGGTTGGCCGGCGAGGCTGAGGAGCAGGAAGCCAAATACGAGCAGCAGCGAGCCAACCGGCAGCAGCGGGGCGAGCTCCCCTACGGGTTTCCGTCGCCGTCCACAAACTGGGACAGCATCACCCATAGGATCAGCGCCGCCGGCACAACCACCGTGAGCATGGAGCGTTGGGGCACTGAAGAATCGCCAACCATGCTGCAACCGCTGCCCGACCAGAGCGCGGGGTTGACCCACTTCACCGATGATGTAGCGAACCGGGTCGCCTGTGGCGGCGCGGTGGTCGCAGTGACGCAGCACGCCGCGCGATTGGTCCAGGTGCTGGATGAGGCTGGAGTCGCGGCGACGCTGGCAGACGACGTGACCGCGCGTCCGAGGGCCGGCCGGGTGCAGGTCTTGACCGGCGCGTTGAGCCGCGGGTGGCAGACGGAGGCAACGGACAACGAGCCGGCGGTTGCGGTCTATAGTGACGCCGAGCTGTTCGGCACCGTCAAAAGACGGAGCTACCGCCCGTCACGCACGCGGCGGGATCTGGGCGACGCGGTGTCTCTCGGCGACCTGACGCCAGGCAGTTTCGTGGTGCACATCGACCACGGCGTCGCCAAATTTGTGGGCACGACCCAGTTGGAATCCACAGGGGACGACCGGGAGTACCTGGTGCTCGAATACGCGGAGGACGACCGGCTCTACGTGCCCACGGAGCAGCTGGATCGACTTGGCGCTTACGTGGCCGCCACCGACCAGCCGCCGACCCTGACCCGACTCGGCGGAAGCGAATGGCAGCGCATCAAGGACCGCGCCCAGGGCGCCGCCAGGGAAATCGCCGAAGAGCTGCTCCGGCTCTACGCAATCCGGGAAACCGTAACCGGACACCGCTTCGGCCCGGACGCGGCCTGGCAGCGCGATCTGGAAGACTCATTCCCGTACCAGGAAACTCCCGATCAGATGCAAGCGATCGACGAAGTCAAGAACGATATGGAGGCCGACAAGCCCATGGACCGCCTGATCTGCGGCGACGTGGGTTACGGCAAAACCGAAGTCGCGCTGCGTGCAGCATTCAAGACGGTCAACGAGGGCATGCAGGTGGCCGTATTGGTGCCGACCACGGTGCTGGCCCAGCAACACTACGCCACCTTCGCGGAGCGGCTCGCTCCCTATCCGGTAAAAGTGGAGGTCCTCAGCCGGTTCAGGACGCACAAGGAGCAGGACGAAGTGGTGGAAGCGGCGAAGTCCGGGATGGTGGACATCGTGATCGGGACGCACCGCATCCTGCAAAAAGACGTGGGATTCAAGAACCTGGGGCTGGTAATCATCGACGAGGAGCACCGGTTCGGGGTGGCGCACAAGGAACGCCTGAAGCAGATGCGCGCCGAGGTGGACGTGATGACCCTCAGCGCCACGCCCATCCCACGGACGCTGCACATGGCGCTGGCCGGCGTGCGCGACATGAGCGTCATCCACACTCCGCCGGAAGCCCGGTTGCCGGTCAAAACCTTCGTCTCCGAGGACAGCGCCGAACCCGTAAGGGAAGCGATACTCCGCGAGTTGGAGCGGGACGGGCAGGTGTTTTTCCTGCATAACCGGGTGCGCACTATCCACAACGTTGCCGAAGAGCTGGGCAAGCTGGTGCCCGAGGCCCGCATCCTGGTGGGCCACGGCCAGATGCCCGAATCGGAACTGGAAGACGTGATGGTGGCCTTCGCCAACCGGGAAGCCGACGTGCTCGTCTGCACCACGATCATCGAGTCGGGGCTGGACATGCCCAACGTGAACACGATTATCATCGACCGGGCGGATCGCTTCGGGTTGGCCCAGCTGTATCAACTGCGCGGCCGCGTCGGCCGCGGAGACCACCGGGCCTACGCCTACCTGTTGCTGCCCGACAACCGGGAAATCACCGAGGCTGCCAGCAAGCGCATCCACGCCATCCTCGAAGCCAACGAACTGGGAGCCGGGTTCCGCATCGCCATGCGCGACCTGGAGATCCGGGGCGCGGGCAATCTGCTGGGCGCTGACCAGAGCGGACAGATCCACGCGGTGGGACTCAACCTGTACTCGGAACTGCTGAACCAGGCGGTGCAGGACCTGGTAAACGGGAATAACGACGAGACGACCAGCGCCACAACCCAGCCTTCTCCGAGGATCGACCTGCAAGTGCCCGCGTTTATCCCACCTGGCTACATTGAGCACATGCCGGCCCGCCTGGCGTTCTATCAGAGGCTGTCCAACATAATGGACCGAGCGCAGATCCCAGCGGTTAAGGCGGACATGGAAGACCGTTTCGGACCCGTCCCGCCGGAGGTCGCCCACCTGCTGGCGATCACAGACCTGCGCTGCCTGGGCGCGGCCGCTGGAGTCGAATCCATCGCCAGCGGCGCTGACGGCATCATCACCGTGGTATTTCGGTATCCCGTGGGCGACGCGCGGCAGGCCTTGCAGAACAAGATGGGCCCAGGAATCCGGGTCGGCCGGCGCGACATGGAAGTGCGAACGGCCGGTGACACTGATTTCGGCATGGCGCGGCTGGGTCGCGCGCTGCGGCGGGTGGCCTCGTTCGTCGATGAAATGCGAGCGGCCCTGGCAGCAGCAGCAGAGTCTGCTCCCGCCGCTGCCCAAGTACCGTCAGAAGCTCCGGCGCGGGGCCGACGACGGCGACGGCCGGCGAGGCAACCGGTCGCCGCCGACTAAGCCTTATTCGTTACTCTCGGGCTCCAAGTCTGCCGTCGTGCGCAAGCCCGTGGGACGGTTTCCTCGGCTGCGGCGGCGCAGCCGCACGATGGTCACGATAGCGATGACGACCACCACGACCATGACAGCAACGACCACCCCGATGATGATCCATGTCTCGGCGTCGGAATACTCAGTGGACACCGATACCTGAAGCCGGGCGTCCGGGGCGTCGGCAGCGGGATTTTGGCCCAGCGCGCTATAGTTCCAATGATCGATCTCGCCGAGGCCCGCGCCGTATTCCATGATGTCCCTCAAATCTGAGGACTTCACCACGAGGGCCATGTCCATGGTGACGAATTCGTCCTCGTCCCGTCTGGTTTCGTTCCAACTGTCCACGTGTCCGCCCAGCGATTCGGCCCTCTCCCTGATCTGCTCGGCGACGGAAAGCGGATCGGAGGCTGAGAGAGCCAGAGACGCCTCCAGGTCCACGTTGGAGCGAATGGCCAGCGTGAATTGGGCGTTCGGCACCTCGTTCAGGGGCGCCGGGCCGACCGAGGTCAGCTGCCTGCCGGACGGCGTTCCCAAGGTTCCCGCATAGTCCATCAGCGGAGCCAGGTCAGCGGGCTTGACGAACACCATCAAATCGACCGCGCGGCCACCGCCTGCATCGTATGAACGCTTCTGGCCTATGTAACCGTCCAGTGCGCCAACCCGGGCAACAACAGCATCAGCGACGGCGGACGGATCGCCCGTGGTGAGTTCCAGGTTGCCCACCGGAGGATCGGCAGCGTACTGTGCGGGCAATCGCAGGTTGACTATGATCAGAGAAGTGGCGACGCGGCCGGTCAGATCTCGCTGAGTGGCTTCGACGTGCTCAATGTCGGAACGGACCTCCGCGATGCGCTGCTCAATCTGGATGATGTCCTCCACGGTGGGAGCGTTTTCCAGCAGCGTGACCAGACGCTTCTCCTGGGCGTACCAGGCGGTCAGGCGAGCCTGATTGTCGATGAGACGCTCGGTCACATCGGTTGACGAAACGCCTTCGTCGGTGACACGCCCCATCGCGCGCAGCGAATCCAGGCCGTTGCTCAGGCGGTCGGCGGGCACCCGGATGCGCACGGTGGCCGAGCGGTAACCGGCCTCACCGTATACTTCAGCGGATTCAACCCAACCACCACTCTGGGCCGCCAAAGTCTCCACTTGACGCACCGAAGCGTCGATGTTGGTGACCTCAATGCTGATCCATGACTCCACGATCAGCTGTCGCGCCGATTGCGGCTGGGCCGGTTGCGTGGACCCACCGCTCGCCGGGCGAGCGGCCGGCGCCGACTGCTGCTGCGCGGCTTGCGGCACTGCCGTCGGCATGGCCGCGGCAGCCATCGCTGGGGTAGCGGCTAGACCGGCCTGTCCGCGCAAATGCTTCGCTCCATCGGCTCCGGCCGGGCCGGGTGCGCCTTGCGGGCCGGCCACGCCCGGCGGGCCGGACTCTTTCCGCACCGATTCCGGTTCGGAATAGGAGTCTTCGGCATATTGCGCGGCAGGCGCGGCAGGCGCCATCGTCAGAGCACTCTCCGCGGCACCCCCGCAGGCGAGCGCCACCGCCGCCAAGATCAGCATCATTGTGGGCAACCAGATCATTCCCAGGTTAGGGATACGCATGTCAACTACCCCCTTTCAACTGCCCATCATACGCAACGGCGCTATGAGCGGTTTGCGAAGCGGGCCTGCGGGTATGCTACAATTTGGATATAGTCGGGGTGTAGCGCAGTGGCTAGCGCGCCACGTTCGGGACGTGGAGGTCGGTGGTTCGAATCCACTCACCCCGACCATTATTTTTGCCTGAACAGGAGGGTTGCGATGGCGCGCCGCAGTTTCTGGGCCTGGGGGATGGAGGGCCGGGAGCCGTCGACGGCCGATTACGCGGCGATGGCCGAGCGGATACACCGCAGGTACGGCGTATCGCTACCGCCGCCGAAACCTCCCACCGACGCCGATCTCAACCTACGCCGGCCTCGTTTCACGCCGCACCCGCTGGTCGCTGAGTTCTGCAGCATGGACGATCACGACCGTGCGGCGCACACCTATGGGCGCAGCTTCCGGGACCGCATCCGCGGGTTCAACTGCGAGTTTCCCAACCCGCCGGACGTGATTGCTTACCCGCGAACCGAGGAAGAGGTCACGCGGGTATTGGATTGGTGCGCCAACTCCAACATCGTGGCAATACCCTACGGCGGCGGAAGCACAGTCGTCGGCGGCGTGGAACCGCCCGAAGCGGAAAAAGTATGCACCATCGACCTTACCCGTCTGGGCCAGGTGCTGGAGGTGGACGAAACGTCCCGGGCGGCTCGCATCCAGGCCGGCGCGTTGGGACCGGCGCTGGAAGCGCAGTTACGCCCCCACGGCTACACGCTGCGCCACTTCCCGCAGAGTTTCGAGTTCTCGACGCTGGGCGGGTGGATCGCCACCCGCAGCGGCGGCCACTACGCGACCAACCATACCCACATCGACGATTTCGTGGAGTCGGTGCGTATGATGACTCCGGCCGGCGTGTGGGAGTCGCGGCGGCTGCCGGGCAGCGGCGCCGGGCCTTCACCTGACCGAATGGTGATCGGCAGCGAGGGCATCCTGGGGATCATTACCGAGGCGTGGATGCGGATACAGGCCCGTCCCCGGTTCCGGGCCTCCGCGGGTGTGGTATTCGACGGGATTCACTCCGCGTCCGAGGGAGCGCGATTGATCGCGCAGGCCAAGCAGTGGCCGGCCAACCTGAGGATGCTCGACCCGTCGGAAGCCGAGGACTTTGCCGGCTTGGACGGCCAACAGGCGCTGCTGATCATCGGGTTCGAGTCTGCCGAGATCCCGCAGGGCGACAACATCCGGCAGGCGGTGACCATCGCGCGGGACGCCGGTGGGATCATCGACGAGGAGAACATCGTGGTCGCCGATGCGGCCGAGCGGTCGGGGTCGTCAGCCGGGCGTCAGGGAGCCGTGGGCAACTGGCGGGATTCTTTCATCAACGCGCCGTACGAGCGTAACGCGACCATCGGCTTCGGCATCGTAGCCGAGACGCTGGAAACGTCCATCACCTGGGAGCGCTGGCCCGCCATGGACGCGATGGTGCGGGGCGCGTTGGAAGCGGCGTTGCAACAGACCTGCGGCGGCGGGCGCGTGTCCTGCCGGTTCACCCACGTCTACCCGGACGGGCCGGCGCCGTACTACACGTTTGAGGGCCTCGGGCAGGTGGGAGGAGAGCTGGAAGCCCACGCCGAGATCAAGCAGGCGGCGTCGGATGCGGTCATGGCAGCCGGCGGCACCATTACGCATCACCACGCGGTGGGACGCACCCACCGGCCGTGGTACGACCAGCAGCGTCCGGATCCGTTCGCGGAAGCTCTGAGGGCGGTCAAGCGTTCGGTGGACCCCAACGGAATACTGAATCCGGGCGTCCTCATCGATCCGTAGGCAACCGGCAATCCGGGCATGAAGGAGGGACTAGCCATGCGCGGAGTAGTTTTCACGGGAGACAAAGAGGTAGAGATCCGCACGCTGCCCGACCCGCATCCCGGGCCCGGAGAGGTGGTAATCGCCATAAAAGCGTCGGGTCTGTGCGGGAGCGACCTTCGGCACTACCGGGCGCCCAAGGCGGAGCGCGGAGACCCGGCGAACCTCAAGGTGGCCGGACACGAACCCTGTGGGGTCATCGCGGAGGTCGGAGCCGGGGTCACCGAAGTAGCGGTCGGCGACCGGGTGATGATGCACCACTATACCGGCTGCCGCGCCTGCACCATGTGTCGCATCGGCTATACGCAGATGTGTCTGCACGGCTCCACGGTCTACGGATCCGGAGCCAACGGCGGCCACGAGGACTACCTGGTCTGCCCGGCATACACCTGTGTCAAGATGCCGGACGGCCTGGACTTTGACGAAGGCGCGGCGTGCGCCTGCGGAACCGGGACGGCGTTCTGGGCACTCAAGCGGCTGAATATCTCCGGCGACGACACGCTGGCGATTTTCGGACAAGGGCCAGTGGGAGCCAGCGGGACCATGTTCGCCAAGGCAATGGGCGCGCGGGTAATCGCGGTGGACGTGGACATCGAACGGCTGGACCTGGCGCAGCGTCTGGGCGCGGACGTTTGCATTGACGCCGGCACGCAGAACCCGGTCGAGGCTATTCGCGAACTCACCCACGGCGAGGGTTCGCCGGCGACCCTGGATTGCACGGGGCGACCGGAGGCACGGATCAACGCCGTGGACGCGGCTATGCTGTGGGGCCGGGTCTGCTTCGTAGGCGAAGGCAACACCACGACCTTCGACGTCAGCCCGCAGATAATCCACAAGCAGCTGACCATCTTGGGGTCATGGACCTTCAGCCTGAACGGGCTGGAGGAGGTTGCTCGGTTCGTCGTCGACCGGAAGGTTCCTCTGAAGGAACTCTTCACCCACCGGTTCACGCTGGACCAAGCCGACGAGGCGTACAAACTTTTCGAGGCTGGCGGGACCGGGAAGGTGTGCTTCACCTGGGACTGACCCCGGACTAGGCGCGTCTCGCGCGTGGCTGGATGATCCCATAAAGCAAAGGGGCGCTAGTGATCGCGCCCCTTACTTTTGGTGATTTACGTCAGTCTGGGCAAAACCTTCTTGTTGAACAGGCGCAGGGATGCGGTCTGCATCTCGTCCGGCATCAGGTTGCCGTAGTTGATCTCGTAAATCAGCTGATCCAGACCCAGGGTTTCCTCGAGTTCAGCCAGGCGCTCGGAAACAGCATCGGGTGTGCCGTAGACGACCTTATCTCGCAGCCAGTCGTCGTAGTCCATGCCGAGGATGATCCGGCTCTGTTCGCCCCAATCTCCCAGGGTGCCGGTCCGACCGGCGTAGGATCCGACGCGCTCTCCCAGCCGGGTGATGGAGTTCATCGCCGATTCCATGGGGTTGCGATAAGCGGCTTCGGCGTCCTCATTGACATAAATGGGAACGCGGAGACCTACCCGTCCCTCACCGGGATGGCCTGCGGCTTTCCAGGCGGCTCGATACTCCGCCATAGAACCAGCCAATTGCTCCAGGGTAAACACGCGAGACGGGTTCACGATCAGCGGGTAACCCATCGCGCCGATGATGGGGAAACTCTCCGCCGAAGTCACGCCGACGGTGATTGGCGGATGCGGCTGCTGGTACGGGCGAGGAGTGACCGTGAGCTCGTCGCAGGAATAGTGCTCGCCATGGAAGGAGAACGTTTCCTGAGTCCACGCGGTAACGACAATTTCCAGGAATTCGTCGAAACGGCTGCGACTCTCCTCAAACGTGACGTTGAAGCCCTCGTGGACGTTGGGGAAGGTGCCCCGACCGACACCCAGCTCTATCCGACCGTCGCTGATATGGTCCAGGGTCGCCATCTCTTCAGCGACCCGGATGGGATGCCCGAGGGGCAGGCAGTACACGGCGGTGCCGATGCGCATCGTGTGGGTCTTGGCCGCGATGGCCGTGGCGATCATTACGGGAGACGCCAGCACTCGCTCCATGTTGAAGTGGTACTCGGCCAGCCAGACCGACGCCACGCCGAGGTCTTCGGCCTCCTGGACCAACCGGAACGACTGGGTAAAGGCGTCGTGGTGGTCACCGTCGATGGGTCGGGGAAACTCGAGGAAGAGTCCGAACTCCATACCTGTCCTCCTTGCTTTCGTTCGCAGACTGGTAGCGTCAGGCTACACTTGCGAACCCTGGATGCGGCGCTCCTGGCCCTGCCATTCCCTGTCGCGCAGGATGTACTTCTGGATTTTGCCGGTAGCAGTCTTGGGCAGGTCGCCGAACTCGACGCTCTTGGGAGCCTTGAAGTGGGCGATGCGATCGCGGGTAAAATCGATGATCTCGTCGGCCGTGAGTTGGCCGCCGTCACGAGGCACGACGAATGCCTTGGGAACCTCCCCCCAGCGCTGATCGGGCACGCCTACCACGCAGACCTCCAGAACGCCGGGGTGCTCCATGATGACTTTCTCGACCTCCTGGCTGGAGATGTTCTCGCCGCCGGAGATGATGATGTCCTTGGAGCGGTCCTGCAGTTCGATGTAGCCGTCGGGATGCCAGACGGCAAGGTCGCCAGAGTGGAACCAGCCGCCGCGGAACGCCTCGGCGGTGGCGTCCGGGTCGTTGTAATACCCCTTCATCACGGCGTCGCCCTGCATGACCACCTCGCCCATTGTTTCGGCGTCCCGTGGAACGTCGTCCATGTCCTCATCAACGACGCGAAGGCCAGTGCCGTAAACAACGAAGGGCACTCCCTGCCGGGCCTTGACGCGGGCGAGATCATCGCTGTCCATAGCGTCCCACTCGGGTTGACCGGCCGCGACAGTGCACGGGCCGTAGGTTTCGGTCAGGCCGTACACGTGGATAATCTCGGCGCCCATGCCCTCGATGGTGCGGATCACCTGCGGTGCCGGCGGCGCGCCAGCGGTCATGATGGTCAGGCCGGACAGGTCCGCGGTGGCGGCTTCCGGAGCAGCATAGAGGCCGGTGAGCACGGTGGGGGCGGCGCAGAGATGGGTTACCGATTCCTCGCGGATCAGGCGGTAGACCTCGGCGGGATCGACACGGCGCAGGCAGACGTGGGCACCGCCAACAGCCGTGACCGCCCAGGGGAAGCACCACCCGTTGGCGTGGAACATGGGCAACGTCCATAGATAGACGCTGCGCCAGTTCATGCCCATTTCCATGGCCTCGCCCAGGGCGTTGATATACGCGCCGCGCGGGGTGTATTCGACGCCTTTGGGCATGCCCGTGGTGCCGGAGGTGTAGTTGATGGTCAGCGTGTCGTTCTCTGTCGCCGGACCGGGCAGTTCGGGCAACGGGTCCACACTGGCCAGCCACTGCTCGTATTCCGGGCCGGGAATGTCGGTGGCCAAAGGAGCGGTGTCGCGCACCTGAACATAAGTTTCGATCCCCGGACAATCGTCGCGCAACTGTCGCACGGTGTCCGCCAGCTCCGAATCGAACACCAAAACCTTGGCGCCCGAATGGTTGAGGATGTAAGCGATCTCGCGGGGCGACAGCCGGATGTTCAAAGCCACCAGCACCGCGCCGATGCCCATGGGCCCAAAGTTGGCCTCCAGCATGGAAGGCAGGTTCGGAATGAGGAAAGCGACTCGGTCTCCCGGCCCGACGCCCACGCTGCGCAAAGCCGCGGCCTGTCGCCGCACGCGCTCGTAGAACAGCGCATAGGTGGTGACGGCTCCGTTGTAAATGCACGCGGCCCGGTGCGGATACACGGCGGCGCTGCGTTCCAGGAAGAGCAGCGGGGTCAGCTTGTGGTCGGATGCGGTGGGAATAGCCATGCTGGTCACCGTGAGCGGCAGTTCGAGATCGGCGCGAATTTGGCGGCATTTTGTACCGTATGGGTAGAATTGTCCAGACACGAGGTAAGCCGGTAGCGGCATGATAGGATACACATCATTTGCCGTCATCGTCTGAAAAAGGAGACTCTATGACCTCGTTGTTCGCCCATATCATGCCGATGTACGGTAAGACCGAGCTGATCGCCACCGAGGCGCTGCGATACATCCTGCAACAATCTGAGCCAGTGCGAAACGCCCTGGAGCGTACGCTGCTTGATGCTGGAGTAGAGGTTGGTTCCATCGTGCGATTCCAAACCGAGGCAAGCGGTGACGAAGGGGAACGGATAGATCTGGCGTGTTACGACGAATGCGGTACGGAACGGGTTCTGATCGAAGCCAAGTTCTGGGCCGGGCTTACCGACAACCAGCCGAACACGTACCTCGCCCGGCTCCCTGAAGACACACATTCAGCCCTGTTGTTTGTGGTGCCGGCGCAACGCATTGAAACGCTTTGGCCGGAACTGTGCCGGCGAGCGGAAGAGCAGCATGAACTTCGGGTGACTTCCGATACTCCCACCTCCGGGGAACTGCGGGGAGTGTCAATCGGCGACAACGGGCACAAGATGATGCTGACCAGTTGGCGAGCCCTGCTGGAGCGAATGGAGTCACAAGCGAGCATGGCCGGCGACCGGGCCGCCATGCGGGATATTGAGCAACTGCACGGACTGACCGAGCGGATGGACAGCGATGCGTTTTTGCCGATTCATTCGGATGAGCTCGCGCAAGAATTTCCGAGGCGTGTGCTTAACCTGAATGATCTGGTAGATGCCGCTACTGAACGAGTGATCGCCAACGGTTGCGCTGATTCCAGTGGTCTGCGAGCCACACCGCAACGATACGGCTATGGTCGATACTTTCGTCTTCATGGCGTTGTGGTTTGGTTCGGAATCGACATGTCCAGTTGGGCTTGGGTGGACGTCGGTCATACGCCGTTATGGCTGGGGCCGACAGATTCCAGTTGGTGGGACCCGATCTATTTGCCCACGGGAGTTGAATATCCAGACGTGTTGGATTCAGTAGTTGAGCAAATCGATGCGATCCGACAGAGTCTCATCGCATAGGACGGTAACAAATGAGCGAACCAAGGCGCGATTTCATCGGCTACGGCGAGAACCCGCCGGTCATCCAATGGCCCGGCGGCGCGCGCATCGCTGTCTCGGTAGTCGTGAACTACGAAGAAGGCAGCGAGGCGTCGCTGCTGGACGGCGACCCGTACCACGAGACCAACAACGAGGTGCCGTCGCCGGTGCCGGCCGGGCAGCGCGACCTGTTCAACGAGTCGTTCTTCGAGTACGGCAGCCGGGTCGGCGTCTGGCGGATCCTGAATCTGCTGGACAAGTACAGCGTGAAGAGCACGTTTTTCAGTTGCGCTGTGGCCTTCGAGCGCAACCCCGAGGTGGCGCGGGCCGTGGTGGAACGAGGCCACGAGGTCTGCGGCCACGGCTACCGCTGGGAGGAGTACCACAACAAGACGCGCGACGAGGAAGCCGAGGCCATCCGCATGACGGTGGAGTCGCTGACCCGGACTACCGGCGAGCGTCCCCTCGGTTGGTTCACCCGGTACGGCCCCAGCGTGAACACGCGGGAACTGGTCGTCGAAGAGGGCGGCTTCATCTACGACAGCGGCGTCTTCAACGACGACCTGCCCTATTACACCGAGGTTCACGGCAAGCCTTGGCCGGTGCTGCCCTACAGCTTCGAGACCAACGATGCCCGATTCTGGAGGGGCGGCCTCAACAGCGTCGGCGACTTCTACGAGTACCTCAAGGACACGTTCGACGTGCTCTACGAAGAAGGCCGAACCCACCCCAAGATGATGTCAGTTGGCCTGCATTGCCGTATCGCGGGCCGGCCGGCGCGTTCGCGGGCATTGGACCTCTTCCTGCGGTATGCCAGGAGCCACCCCGGGGTGTGGTTCGCCCGTCGCGATGAGATTGCCCGGTGGTGGCTAGAGAACTATCCGCCCGGGGCGTTGCAATAAACTCAACGTGAAGGGGCGGCAACAATGGCCGCCCCTTCAGTTCTGTTGCGTACCCCGCGCCTACGCGGGCCATTCGTTTAGCGCGATCACGCTGAACACCGCTCCCTCAGCATCGCGCAGCACGGCGAAACGGGCGAAGTCGGGAATATCCTGGGGTTCCACGATGACGCCGCCCCCGAGCGCGGTTGCCCTTGCGACGGTGGCATCCACGTCGTCAACGCCGATATAGATACCCCAATTGGGTGGGACCGGCCCCCAGTCCTCACCAATCTTGAGCATGCCGGCCACCTGGACGCCGGAAACTTTGAACAGGGTGTACTCGAACGGGGTGTCCGGATCGGGGGCAACCTCGGCCCCCAACACGTGGGCATAGAAACTCCCGGCAGAGTCGGTGTCGGTGGTTGCCAACTCAAACCAGGCAATCGCCCCAGGCTCGTGCATTTTGCCGGCGCCGGCGTGCGCAATGGGATACCACAGGCGCAGGACCGCACCCTCTTTGTCCTGGATCAGAGCCATGCGTCCAACGTCAAGCACGTCGAAGGGTTCCATGAGGACGGTTCCGCCAGCCGACCGGGTGCGGGCCACCGCCGCTTCCAGGTCGTCGACCGTGACGTACACACTCCAGTGGGGCGGCAGGTTTTCCTGGCCGGGCCCCGGTTCCGCGGACGCGCAGACCGGAACGCCGTTGTGACTGAACATGGTGTAGACCATGTCCGGCCCGGCAGGGTGGTCATCGTAGGTCCAGCCGAACAGGCCGCCATAGAAGTCTTTGGCGACTTGGCCATCCTTGCAAAGCAGGTCGGCCCAGGACGGGGAGCCGGACGGATATTCTGTGATCTCTGGCATCGGTGAGTCTCCGAAATATAAGGTGCGTATTCAGGATAGCAGGCCGATACGCAACCCACCGGTATTCAGCGTCACCAGTTTTGCGGTTCGGCTGACGGCGCAGAGACGATCGCTTGCGCTCTCGGGTCAACAAAATAGGGGCGAATCACGATTCGCCCCTATGTCCACGGGTGTAGTGCGCCGTCTAGTCGTCGGCAGGCACCGCAGCCTCGACCTTCATATCCTTGAAGGCGGGCATAACCTCTTCGGCGAACCATTGCAACTGCTCCAGGATCACCGACTGCGGCGTGCCCACCGGCTGACCCACCTGAACCCGCTGGAGGCCGGGGTAACGCTCCTCCACGCCCTTCAGCAGTTCGATGATGCGGTCGGGCGGGCCGGCCAGGACGCTGCCGTTTTCGATGGCGTCCTCGATGGTGGGCAGGCCGGCGTTGGGCGCGATCTCGGGGTTGCTGATATCGAGGATCTGCTGGTCGGAAAGACCGCGCGTGAGGCGCAGCGGCCCGAACATCTTGAGGTTTTCCTCGTAATAACGGGCGCCCTGTCGCGCGGCCTCTTCAACCGTGG
This sequence comes from Dehalococcoidia bacterium, assembly GCA_965207585.1. Taxonomy (GTDB): domain Bacteria; phylum Chloroflexota; class Dehalococcoidia; order Lucifugimonadales; family UBA3495; genus Bin87. Next base: position 3,199,283 of record CBDBMT010000003.1, read on the forward strand.
GGGCGATGTGGAAGTGGAAACCGACGGCCAAGTCCTCTCCCAGCTCGGCATCCGGCTTGCCGTTGCGTCGGAGCGCGTCACGGTAGCCGTGCATGATCCCGTCCATGGCGCCGCCCTCGGAAGAGCCGCCGCCGATGACACCCTTGATGCCCATCTGCGCCATGAATTCCAGGGCGCGCCCGGTGCCGCCCTGGATGGGCTGCCAGCATTCCACCGGAAGGGTCTTGGGCCTGGGGACCAGGGTGATGTCCTCGAGGGGGTAGCCGCGGTAGGGCACTCCCTGCGGGGGGAAGTTGTAGTGCTTGCCCTGGTGGGAGAAGGAACGCTCGTGGAAGGCCTTGAAAATGACCTCAACCTGCTCCTCGAATAACTCGCGGTTGGCGGGCTGGTCCATGAGCGGGGAGCCGAAGGACTCGACCTCACGGGTGTGGTAGCCGCGGCCCACCCCGAAGATCACCCGGCCCTTGGTGAGCCAGTCGGCCATGGCGAAGTCCTCAGCCAGGCGCAGGGGGTGCCACATGGGAGCGATGTTGAACCCGCAGCCGAAGCGCAGCCGTTCGGTTACGTGCGCAAGGTGGACGATGAACATCAGGAGGTTGGGGATGCACTCATAACCCTCGGGCTGGAAGTGGTGCTCGGCCATCCAGAAGGTGTCGTAGCCGTGCTTGTCCAGGGTCTGCGCGATGGCGACGCCCTTGTCGAACGCCGTGGCCAGGTATTCGTCGGAATAGGTGCGGTCGTTAACTGCGGTCCCGCCGTAACCAACGTTCTCCATGTCCACGTGGCCCGCGTACAAGCTGTCAAAGGTGGTAATCATCAAATGCCTCCCGTAGTCGAGCGCAAAACGCGCCAAAACGGCTGCCCGCGGACGGGAACCGTAGGGTGATGGCATTTTAGGCCAACGGAGACGGACGTTCAACCGCGCATACCTTGAATTACGGGGGCAACTCTGGCAAGATATCGGTACCATGAGAGTAGGCGCATTTGAACTACAGGAACCCCTTCCCGAACTGCGCGATCCGCACGTATTCGCGATGATTCGCCCGTGGGTGGACGTGGGCAGTGTCGGCACGTTGACGTTGAACCGGCTGGAACGGTACCTCGGCTCCAAAGAATTGGGCCGTTTGCACCGCCCCGGCGAGTTCTTCGACTTCACCCGGTATCGCCCCAGCATGCGGCTGGTGGACAACGAGCGGCGGGTGCGCATCCCCAACAGCATCATCCGGTACGCCACCACGGAGAACGGCCCCGACTACCTGTTTTTCCACCTGCGCGAGCCCCACGCCAACAGTGAGACTTACACCGACTCTATCCTGGAAGTGGTTGAAAAGTTCAACGTGAAACGGTACTGCCGGCTGGGCGCGATGTATGATGCAGTGCCCCACACGCGGCCACTGCTGGTTACCGGCTCGCTGGGCTCGGTGCCGCAGTCGCGATCAGTGCCCAACCTGAAGCTGCGCGGGAGTACCTACCAGGGTCCCACGACGATCATGAACCTGGTGTCCGACGGCATCGACAAGATGGAGATTGAGGCGATCAACTTCATGGTGCACCTCCCCCAGTACGTCCAACTCGACGAGGACTACAACGGGACGGCCCGCATGATCGAGGTGCTATCGTCCGTGTATTCAGAGATTCCTGCTGACCTGGCGCCAACCCGGCGCGGCCAGCGGCAATACCGGGAGTTGAACGCGGCGGTGGAGCGCAACTCCGACCTCCAGGGCCTCATCAAGCAGATGGAAGACTACTACGACACCAACGAGGCTAAATCTGGTCCCGCTGAAGAGGTCGCGAGCCCGGAAGATGCCGTGGCGCTCTCACCCGAGATCGAGCAGTTCCTCAGCGAACTGGGCGAGGAGTTTGGGCAGCGGGACGATTAAGCAGGTCGCACCGAGAAACAAACGAAAGCCGGGTCATGGGACCCGGCTTTCGTTTGGCGCTCTCACGGAGCAATGGTGGCGACGGATGGATTCGAACCAACGACCTAGCGCTTATGAAGCGCCCGCTCTGCCACTGAGCTACGTCGCCTACCGAGCGGTCTCGACCAGACGCCGATGCTACCGCAGACGAATCAATGGTAAGGCTCGCCCGGCCGGGTTGTCAATCAGATGACGGCGCAGTCTCGAGCGGGTGACGAACCGGACGCCTTGTGGCAGGCGAGTGCCGGGCTGGAGGCCATCGTCGCTGAGCTGTGCGGTCAACTACAGCCGTTCCCGGCCTTCCTGGGAATGACCACCATACAGGCGATTGAGCTGGATCCGACACCGGCTCCGCTGCTGGACCTGGGTTGCGTTGTCATCACCCCCGACGGCGTTATCGCCGAACTGGACGTGACCGCTATTCCCGGCGTGGTCGGTGTGCTGGAAGTCGACCAGGTGGAGGAGTTCCGGCCGCTGGATCTGCCGGTGTCGGCGCGTCTGATCTACCTGACCGAGGCGGTTCGGGTCCTGGGCGCAGAGATCGCCCGGCGGGGCAGCTAGGCGTCGGTCAGGTCCACGTCGCCGGACTGCCCTCCGGTTTTGCGCAACAGGCGCACACCGTCGATACGAACCCCGCGGTCAACGGCTTTGCACATGTCGTAGACAGTGAGCGCGGCCACCGAAACCGCGGTCAGGGCTTCCATCTCGACGCCCGTTTTTCCCGAAGTGGTCGCCGTCGTGGTAATGCGCACCCGGCTTTGCGCTTCCTCAAGCTCCAGTTCCACGTCCACTTTGTTCAGCGGCAGCGGATGGCACAACGGGATCAGCTCGGACGTCTTTTTGGCGCCCATGATGCCAGCCAACTGGGCGATGGTGAGCACGTCTCCCTTCTTCATCAGGCCGTCGCGGATCAGCGCCAAGGTGTTCGGCTCCATCACCACGTACCCGCAGGCCTGGGCCATGCGGTCTGTAACCGGTTTCCATCCAACGTCAACCATCCGGGCGCTGCCGTCTTCGGCAAGATGAGTCAGGTGATCCGCCGGCTTGCTGGCATTTTCGGTGGTCATGAGTTCCTCGTCATCCGCCGATGTGGTACATCTCGACCTTGGTGCGAGCCGACGCCTCGGCAGCCGTCAACTCGGTGCGTTCCTCGGAGTAGCGGTCGCGACGCACGCGCCAGGCGCCGGCGATGATATCGGCCAAGTCGGCGTCGGTAGCGCCCTGGCGCATGGGGCCGCGCAGGTCAACACCTTCGGTAGCGAACAGGCAGGTGTACAGCTTGCCGTCGGTGGACAGACGGGCCCGGGTGCAGTTGGCGCAGAAGGGTTGGGTCACCGATGCGATCACCCCGATTTCTCCCGACCCGTCGCGGTAACGCCATCGGTTGGCCACCTCTCCGACATAGTTGGGTTCGGCGGGCTCGAGCGGCAACTCGGCGTCGATCATGGCCACGATCTCGGCGGCAGAGACCACCTCGTCGAGTTTCCAGCCGTTGCGGTTGCCGACGTCCATGTATTCGATGAAACGGACGATGTGACCGGTGCCCTTGAAATGGCGAGCCAGGTCAACGATGGTATGGTCGTTTACGCTCTTTTGCACTACGGCATTGATCTTGACGGGATTCAATCCGGCGTGGGACGCGCGACCAATGCCGTCCAGCACCCTCCGGGTGCCAAAGCCGCGCCCGTTCATCCGCTTGAACACCTCGTCATCCAGGGAGTCCAGGCTGACGGTGATGCGGTCCAAGCCAGCCTCGGCCAGTTGCGTCGCCTGCTGGGCAAGGAGGTAGCCGTTGGTGGTAAGTGTGATGTCGTCCGCCCCGGGAATGGCCGCCAACTGGGCGATCAACTTGGACAAGTCCACCCGCAGCAGCGGCTCGCCGCCAGTGATCCGCAACTTGTTGACACCCGCGTCGACGAACAGCGAGGCCAAGCGCGATATCTCTTCAAAGGTGAGGATTTCGTCCTTAGGAAGAAATTCGTAGGCCTCGCCGAAAATCTCGGCGGGCATGCAGTACGGACATCGGAAATTGCACCGGTCAGTGACCGAGATGCGAAGGTCTCTCAGGGGACGGCCAAATAGGTCGGCGATCATAATTGACGGGCCAGTTCTTGCTATAGGTCCAACAGCGTCTGGAATACGGTGCGCGCTTTTAGGGCGGCATCGGCGCGGTGGCTGATGCGGTTCTTGATCTCCAGGGGCACCTGCGCGATGGTTTGGGCCAGGGAAGGGAGGTGGAATACGGGGTCGTAGCCGAATCCCTGCTCGCCTTCCGGTTTGAATTGTATCATTCCGGCAACGGAGCCGACGACTGTGCCGATAACCGCGCCACCCGGTGCGGCGATGGCCGTGACGCAGCGGAACCGGGCGATGCGCCGGTCCCACGGCACGCCGTCGAGATTGTCCAGTAACAGCGCAACGCGGTCGGCGTCAGACTGGCAGGCGTCGCCCCCGTAGCGGGCGGAATACACGCCGGGATCGCCGCCCAGCGCGTGCACCTCCAGGCCCGAATCGTCCGAGATCGTAGGCAGATTTGACAGGCGGGCGTACTCCGATGCCTTCAGGCGGGCGTTGGCCAGAAAGGAGTCGCCAGTCTCGTCAACATCCCCGGTCACCCCGGCGTCGTCCAACGAGATCAGTTCTACCGGCCAGTCAGCCAGCAGCTGCCGGTACTCTCGCATCTTGCCCGGGTTGCGAGTGGCGACGACGAGTACTGAGGCTGACATAACTAGACCACCCCTTCGGCGGCGAGGGACTGAAGATCCTCCTCCGACAAGCCCAACCAATCGCCGTAGACGATGGTGTTGTGCTCGCCAACCGTGGGTCCCATGTGGCGCAACTCCCCGGGGGTGTCGCTGAATTTGGGAACCAGGCCGAGCATCCGGGTATGGCCCAACTCAGGGTCTTCGATCTCAACGATGTCGTCACGATCCTGAAAATGCGGATCGGCGACAATGTCGGCGCTGTTGTAGACCGGACCAACCACCCCGCCGGCGGGAATCAGCTCGTCCATGATGGCGTCGGTGCTGCGCGAACCCAGCCAGCCCTGGAGCACGTCGTTCAGAGCGTCCTTGGACTCCAACCGCGCGGCGTTGTTGGCAAAGCGCGGGTCGGCTAGAAGCTCATCCAGCCCCATAGCGCGGGCCAGACCCTCCCAGGTGTTCTGCGACGTGGCTGACAGGCCGAGCCAGCGGTCGTCCCCGGTGCGGTAGAGGCTGCGCGGAGCCGCATCCGGAAAGTCGTTGCCGACCCGCTCACGGATTTCGCCCAGCCGGTCGTAAATCGTCAGGTGGGGGATGCAGAGGCGGAAGAGCGGCTCGAAGAGGCTGAGGTCGACGACCTGCCCGGCGCCGCGGCCGCCGGCGCGAGTGTCGGCATCCCGACGGTAGATCGCCATCATCCCGGCCATCGCCCCGAAGACGCCGGCGATCTCGTCGGCCAGCGGGATCGGCGGCAGGTTGGGTGGGGTGTCGGGGAAACCGGTCATGCCGATGTACCCGCTCATGCACTCGGCGATGGTGCCGAAACCGGGCCGATCCCGGTAGGGGCCGGTTTGGCCGAAACCTGAGAAGCGGAGTATCACCAGGCCGGGATTGACGTCGCCGGCATGGAGGTCAGACGGCCCCAGGTTCCAGCGCTCCAGCGTGCCGGGCCGAAACCCCTCTATCAGGACGTCCGCTTGAGAGGCCAGCTGTTTAAGGATCGCCTGTCCTCGTGCGTCGGCCATGTTCAGGGTGATGGACTGCTTGTTGCGGGAATGGACCTTCCACCACAAGGAGACGCCGTTGTAGAAGGGTCCCCAATTGCGTAACGGGTCGCCGGAGCCGGGGCGCTCAACCTTGACCACCTCGGCACCGAAATCTGCCATTAGCGAGGAGGCAGTCCCGCCGGCCACAATGATGGACAGATCCAGTACGCGGAGTCCGGCCAGGGGTCCTGCTGCTGAGGTTAATTCTGAAGGGGTCAAAATCTATTCCTGTCAGGTTGAAATGGTAAGCATTGATGGAGCCGCGACGAGTGCGTCCGCCGTGGTCAGTCGCCGAACCAATCGAGTATGGCATTCAGTACGTCGTTGGGATGCTCCATGGGCAGGAAATGGCTGCCCTTGCCCATGGGTTTGACCGTGGAACCACGCACCAGGTTCTGGAATCGCTCGATGCCCGGGTCGTCGAGACGCTGGGAACCTGGGTAATCAGCGAGCAGGAGCAGCCAATCGCCAGGCAACCCACTCAGATAATTCTCCACCGGAAGATCGTCACGCATTCCGTAAAATGTGGCTTCGGTTTCCGGGTGGCATTTCAGCTGGGCCCGGCCATCGGGCAGCAGCCAGGTACCTCCCTCGATGAACTGACCGTAAGGCTCTTCCTCCCAATCCTTGAAGGCGGCGCGAGTGCGGTATGCGTCGAACATTGCTTGCCGGGACTCCCACACTGCACGCTTCATCCGCGTCCGCTCGGCCCGCCGGGCAAGGTCCTGGCTGGGCGCCGATGGCGCGTCGTTGCTGACCCGGGTTTCGACCAACACCACGCGGCCAAACCTGCCGGGCAGGAGGCAAGACGCGATGATCGCCGCCAGACCGCCCGAGGAATGGCCGATTACCTGCGGAGACTTTAGGTTCATGGCATCAACGATTGCCGCCAAGTCTTCCCCGACGTATTCGAACTTGTAGCCCTTGTCCGACTGGTCGGTATCGCCGTGCCCGCGCTGGTCGAAGGCTAAAACCCGGTAGTTATCAGCCAGCCGGCGCGCAATCGGCTTCCAGGGCCAGGCACAAAGCCCGGTGGCGTGGAGCATCAACAGCGGTGGATTCGCCTGATCTCCCCATTCCAGGTAGTGGTGCGTAATCCCGTTGGCGGAAACGTACTGGCTGGACCAGTTGTCGGTTATCGAAACGGCGGGCATCGGATGGCCTTCAGTTTGGTTTTTAGGAGTAGCCATTATGCTATAATGCCGCCGCCCAATTATCCAGACCATCCAGTCTGCCGAACCGGGAATCTGCTCCGATGCTCGAAGACTACTTTGGCCAATATGGCCTGATCGCCATCTTCCTGGTCATTTCCATCGTTGTGCCGTGCAGCATGTTGCTGGCTTCGCACGGCCTCTCCCGATTTGGCATCCGCCCGGCGCGACCCAACGCGGTCAAGCACGACACCTACGAGTGCGGCGTGCAGACCATCGGCGGCACGTGGAACCGGTTTCAGTTCCGGTACTATATGTTCGCCATCCTGTTCGTGATCTTCGACGTTGAGGTGGTGTTCCTCTACCCGTGGGCGACCAAGTTTCTCACCCTGGAACTGTTCGCCCTCATCGAGATGGCGGTGTTCGTGGGCATCTTGCTCCTGGCTTGGGCCTACGCCTGGCGCAAACGGGACCTGGAGTGGCAGGGCTAAACCTCATGGCAGAGCAGACGGGTTTCACCATGCCGTCGTCCGGCGGACCGCTGCACAGCCGGACCTGGGATATTGACCGGTCGGAAGGGCAGTTGGTCAACGAAATCATTGCCGCTTCCCAAACTCCCATCGAGGTACCGTACATTGAGGTTCCGGACGACCTCAAGCGCAACTTGATGGTCACCTCGGTAGATGCCCTAGTGAACTGGAGTCGCAAGTCGGCGTTGTGGCCGGTGTCCTTCGGGCTGGCGTGTTGCGCTTTCGAGATGATGGCGACCGCCATGGGCCGGTTCGACATCTCCCGGTTCGGCATGGAGGCATTCCGCGCCTCTCCTCGCCAGGCCGACCTGATGATCGTGGCCGGCACTGTTACCTGGAAGATGGCCCCGCCCATCCAACGCATCTACGAGCAGATGGCCGAGCCGCGCTGGGTAATTTCCATGGGCGTGTGCGCCACCAGCGGCGGCCCGTACTTCGGTTCCTACAGCGTGGTGCCGGGGGTGGACCACATCATTCCGGTGGACGTCTACGTGCCGGGGTGCCCGCCAAGGCCCGACGCGTTGCTTTACGGGATCATGGAACTGCACGAGAAGATCAAGAAGTACCGCAATCTGGGCGATGGGAGCTTCAAGCCGTGACCTTGAGCGTGGTGTCGGGCGAGACCCTGGCGCAACGCCTGCGTGAGGCGGCGCCGAACTCCGTGGTTGATTGCGACGACACGGCAGTGTGGGTGGAACCGGGTTCGCTGGGGTCGGTTGCCAGCGTCCTGCATGACGACGCAGAGTTCGACTTCAAGTTCCTGAACGCCATCAGCGCTATTGATTTCGTTGAACACTTTGAGCTGGTATACCACCTGACCTCAATCTCCCGGCGGCACACCGGCGTAGTGCGCAGCCGGGTTTACGGGCGAGAGGAGCCAACTGCCGCCTCGGTGGTAGGCGTGTGGAAAGGCGCGGACTTTCAGGAACGAGAAATCTGGGATCTGATGGGAGTCCGCTTTACGGGCCATCCCAACATGAAACGGATCATGCTCTGGGAAGGCTTCGACGGCCATCCGTTGCGAAAGGACTTCCTGTAGGACCCTGTGTCAGGGTTCGAAAACCGCTTGCCATGACCATCCGCACCGAGCCAATGACGGTCAACGTGGGGCCGCAGCACCCCAGCACGCATGGCGTGTTTCGGGTCCGCATCACGTTCGATGGCGAGGACATCGTAGAAGTCGAGCCCGTGCTGGGTTACCTGCACCGGGGCAGCGAGAAGCTGGCTGAAGAGCGCAACTACGTGCAGGTGGTGACCCTCACGGACCGCCTGGACTACACCTCCTCCATGATCAATAACCAGGCCTATTGCCTCGCGGTGGAGCAGCTTCTGGGCATCGAGCCTCCTCCCAGGGGAAAGTACCTCCGCACCTTGACCGCTGAGTTGCAGCGCGTCGCCAGTCACTTGATAGCCGTGGGATTCTTTGCCCAGGAGCTGGGCGCTTTCGGCACGCCGCTGATGTACACCTTCCGGAGCCGGGAGCGCATTCTCGATCTCTTCGAAATGCTGTGCGGCGCTCGGGTAACCGTCAGCTACATGCGTCCGGGCGGCGTTTTCGCCGACACTCCGGGCGATTTCTGGCCGGCTCTGGACCAGTTCCTCGACGATTTCGAGGGCGAGCTGGAAGAAATCGAGAACCTGCTGCTCAGCAACGAGATTTTAATGGTTCGCACCCGCGGCGTCAGTCCGCTGCCGGCGGACGTGGCCATTAACTGCTCGGTGAGCGGTCCGGTTCTGCGCGCCAGCGGCGTCAACTGGGACTGGCGCAAAATCGCCCCGTACGACGCCTACGACCAGGTTGAGTTTGACATCCCGGTGGGCCAAAACGGGGACAATTACGACCGCTTCTGGGTGCGGATGCAGGAAGTGCGCCAGAGCCTGCGCATCGTCAGGCAGTGCGTCGCGCAAATTGAGCCCGGCCCGGTGCGCCAGGAATTGCCCATGGTGCTGAGGGCCGCGCCCGGCGCTGAAGCGTACGGCCGGGTTGAGGCCTCCAAGGGCGAACTGGGCTTCTTCCTGGTCAGCGACGGCGGGGTATCGCCCTACCGCTGCAAGATACGCTCCCCTTCCCTCATCAACCTGACCATCACCGAGCACCTGCTCGTCGGTTGGAAACTGGCCGACATGATCGTATCGTTGGGCAGCGTTGACATAAACATGGGCGAGGTTGACCGATGAGCGGCTGCCTCCTCAATCCCCACGGCCCGCTGGCCGGCAACCCGCTGTTTGCCTTTATCTATAACGCGGCGGCCCACGTTCTGCCCTGCTGGCTGTCCCTCGTTGTCGCCGGCCTGGTCATCATGCTGATCCTGATCAACGCGGTGCTGCTGGGCGCGGCCATTCTCAGTTGGGGCGAGCGGAGACTGCTGGGCCGGTTCCATAACCGCGTGGGTCCCAACCGCTGGGGCCCCTTCGGTATGCTCCAGCCGATTGCCGACCTGGCCAAGCTGATCACCAAAGAGGACATTATTCCCTATGGCGCCGACCGGCTTGCCTTCACCTCCGTACCGATCATCATGGTGGCGGCTCTTCTGCTCGGCACCGCCGTGCTTCCGTTCGCCAAGGACGTGGCGCTGGTCGACCTGAACGTGGGTGTCCTCTTCATATTGGCCGTGAGTTCGCTGACTTCCATCGCGATCTTCACCGCCGGGTGGGCTTCCAACAACCGGTACGCCTTGTTCGGCGCCGGGCGGGCCGTTGCCGTGCTGCTCAGTTACGAAGTGCCCGTGGTGCTGTCGCTGCTGGGTGTGGTAATGGTTGCCGGGTCCATGTCGTTGGGTGATATCGTGGCCGCTCAGGCGGTGCCGTTCTTCCTGGTGCAGCCGTTGGCTTTCTTCGTGTTCGTCGCCGGAATGTCCGCCGAGTTGAACCGCACCCCCTTCGACGTGGCAGAGGCCGAGTCTGAAATCATCGCCGGCTATCATACGGAATACAGCGGCATCAAGTTCGCGCTGATCCAGGCCGCTGAATTCGGCGGCGTGCTGGTAGTGTCGGGTCTGATTGCCACGCTGTTCCTGGCGGGTTGGGCCGGCCCCGTTGCCGACTGGCTCGGGTGGCTGTGGTTCCTGATCAAGACCTTCATCGGCGTCTTCCTGTTCGTCTGGATCAGGTCCACCTACCCGCGGCTGCGTCTGGACCAGATCATGGCAGTCTGTTGGAAGTTCCTCATGCCCTTGAGCATAATCAACCTGACGGCGGTCGTCCTGGAGGTATTCTTCCTGCGTGACGCCAGCGGGTCGCTGAGCACCTTGGACCTGTGGATCATGGCGGGCATCAATATTGTCCTGGCCGGGGGATCGATACTGTTCTTCGGCCGCTTCATCCGCGAAAAAGTCCGCTCGGACGCTGCTACTGGCGCGCGGGGAAACCAGGTGGTTCCCGGCGTGCCAACGATTGGAATGGGCTAGCAAGACGGGGGTGACGCAGTGTACGGACTGGAAATGGTGAAAGGGCTGGCGGTAACGCTCTCGAACCTGATGCGGAAGCCCTTCACGACCTCGTATCCGGAGCAGCGGATACGGCAGCATCCCCGCTTCCGAGGCGAGGAGTTCACCTGGTATGAGGAACGATGCACGGGTTGCGCATCGTGCGCTAAATACTGCCCGCTGGGCATCATCAAGATCGTCACATCGCCCAGCGAGACTGCGCCGGCGCAGGGCGACAAGTATCGCCTGGAGACCTTCGACATTGAGCTGCAACGGTGCATGTTCTGTGGCCTGTGCGTCGAGGCCTGCCCCTACGATGCCTTGTTCATGGGCAGCGGATTTGAAGAGGGGCAGTATCGCCGAACTGACCTGGTGATCACCATCGATCGCCTGCGCCAGGCCGAGAAGAACCCCAGCACCTGGTTCCGCCCGCAGTTGGAAGGCATGGACTACCGCCCAGGGGCCGGCCGGCCTCTGGGTTGGCGCGAAGTCGGCCGCGAAAACTGGCGCTGGCACCAGCATGAAAAGGCCGGCATGCGCCTGGCCGGCAGCGACGAAAGCGAGGGCGAAGCCTAGATGTGGTTTGAGCACCTCGTATTCTGGGCGCTCTCGGTGATTGCCATCGCGGGCGCTTTGGGAGTGGTCCTGGTACGCGACCTGTTCCGCGCGGCCCTGATGCTGGCCATGGCATTTGTAGCGGTCGGCGGGCTGTTCGTGATGATGAATGCCGAGTTCCTGGCAGTGGTGCAAATCCTGATCTACGTCGGAGCAATCGCCGTCCTGTTCATCTTTGCGGTCATGCTCACTCGGGACGTACAGCAGGGCAACGCGCCGAACCGATTGCAAATCCCCGCGGCAGTGATATCGGCGCTGGTGCTCGCCGCGATGATCGCCACGGCCGTCTCCACCGATTGGACCACCCTGGCCGGAGCGGGGCTGGAAGCCAAGGCCCAACTGGCGCAGACCCAGGCCGTCGGCATACCCGACGCGGCCGATTTGACCTCCGCCGGCCTGACCCCTGCCGAAGTGGAAAGCGTGAGCAGCGGCGGTCTCGCCGACCTGCTGATCGGCAACTTTGTCCTGCCGTTTGAGGCAGTATCGCTGCTGCTGCTGGGCGCCGCCATCGGCGGGTTGGCGTTGGCGCGTGGTCGCGGGAGATAAAGCGTTGTCCCTCGAGTCGCTACTCATCGTAGCCGCGATCATCTTCTGCATCGGCCTCTACGGAGCGCTGGCGCGGCGGAATTTCATCGCGGTGCTGATGTCCGTTGAGCTGATGTTCAACGGAGTGAACCTGACGCTGGTAGCGCTGGGCAGATACGTCGCGCCGTACGCGGTACAGGAACAACTTTCTGCGGTGTTCACGGGGCAGGTGTTCGCCGTGTTCATCATCACCGTTGCCGCCGCGGAAATCGCGCTGGGCCTGGGTATAGTTTTTGCTGTATTCCGATCCAACGAAAGCGTCGACCTGACCGACGCCGCCACCCTGCGTCACTAATCAACCAATCCTCTGCACCCTGTCCATCCATGTAACAAACCATGTGGGTAGAATTCAAACGCGCCCCCAACCTGATGGCGGCCGAAATCTGGAAGGAAGTGCTGGAGGCCGAGGGCCTGCCCAGCCGCATCCTGCCGGAGGGCGACATCCTGGACTGGAGCGAGCGCATTCCCTTCGTGATCTACGTGCCCAAGGGCCGGGAACACGTGGCCGAAGAGATCGTCAGGAAGCTGTGAGGATCGCCGGACCATGCTGACCGAATCCCTGGTTTGGGCAATCTTCCTGCTGCCCGTAGCATCCTTCCTGCTGATTGGGCTGGTGATACGTCCGCTCGGCCCGGCCTTTGCCAAGTCCGCCGGTTACGTCACGATAGCGGCGCTGGGCATCGGGTTCATTCTGTCCGTCTGGCTGCTGAGGTCTCACGCCCACGGCGAGGTTTACGACTTCGCGCCGCACCTCTGGCTGGGCCTGGGCCCGGCGGCGATTGAAATCGGGCTGCTGCTGGATCCCCTAACCAACGTAATGCTGGTTGTTGTAACCGGCGTCAGCCTGATGGTCCAGATCTACTCGATGGGGTACATGGACGGCGACGAGAGCTTCGCCCGCTATTACGCATACATGTCCCTGTTCAGCGCGTCGATGATCGGACTGGTTCTCGCGGTCAACATCGTCCAGATGTACGTGTTCTGGGAGCTGGTGGGCCTGTCCTCTTACCTCCTGATCGGGTTCTGGCACAACCGCCCCTCGGCAGCGGCGGCAGCGAAAAAGGCGTTCATAATCACCCGCATCGGCGACGTTGGTTTTCTGCTGGCCATCATCTACCTGTTCTTCCAGGCGGACGACTTTGCCGCCCACGGGCTGAACGCCCTGCACATTCCGCATATCTGGGAGGCGGCAGCCCCGGTGGCCGCCGGCGGCGCTGGCATCGTGGCCGGTGGTGCGCTGCTGTGGCTGTGCCTGGGACTGTTCGCCGGCGCGGCCGGCAAGAGCGGCCAGTTCCCGCTGCACACCTGGCTTCCCGACGCCATGGAAGGCCCTACGCCGGTCAGTGCATTGATCCACGCGGCAACGATGGTTGCCGCCGGCGTGTTCCTGGTAGGCAGATTCTTCCCGGTATTCGCCGAATCGCAGGCGGCGATGATGGTGGTTGCGCTGATCGGGGCGTTCACCGCGGTGTTCGCCGCGACCATGGGCCTGGCGGCCAACGACATCAAGCGCGTGATGGCCTACTCCACGGTCAGCCAGCTGGGTTACATGATGGCGGCGTTGGGCGTGGGGGCGTACAACGCGGCCCTGTTCCACCTGTTCACTCACGCCTTTTTCAAGGCCCTGCTGTTCCTGGGTGCGGGCAGCGTGAACCATGCCGCCGGCACCTTCAACATGATGTACATGGGCGGCCTGCGCAGGGCGATGCCGGGCACCTACTGGCTCACGGTGATCGGCGCGCTGAGCCTGGTCGGCATATTCCCGCTGGCCGGCTTCTGGAGCAAGGATGAGATCCTGCTGGAGTCGTGGCTCGCCGGCGGCCCGGTGCCGGCGTCAATCAGCCTGCTGGTATTCGTGATGCTCCTGGTGGGCGTGCTGCTGACCGCGTTCTACAGCTACCGCATGGTGCACCTCACCTTCCACGGGGAATTCCGCGGCGGAGGCGAACGCGAGCTGCACGACACCGAGGAAGCCGGCCAACCTGCTCCGACTGGCGTCAGCCACCACGTGCACCTGGGCGAATCGCCGCTGGTGATGGTGATCCCCATGGGCATTCTGGGAATCTGCGCGGTTGTGGCCGGTTGGATCGCCAACCCTATCGGGGTGAGCAGCATATTCGGACTGATTCCCTCGCACTGGTTGACGGAGTACTTCGCGTCGGGCCTGCACGATGGGCATCACGCGCCCCCGTTCAGCATCCCCATGGCGGTGATTTCCAACGTTGTCGCCATAACCGGGATTGGATTGGCCGTACTCACCTACGCCTGGCCCAGGCCTTTCAGTGCTGCCGAGCCGTTGCGCAGGGGCGGGCCACTGCACACCCTGCTCGCCCAGCGCTACTACATGGATGACCTTTACGAGGGCGTCATCGTCGGTCGTATCTTCTACCGGACCGTTGCTGCGATCACTGACTGGATCGACCGCAACATCGTGGACGGCATTGTCGGGCTGCTGGGCTGGATCTCTCGGAACATCGGCAGCCTGCTCGCCCTGGTCCAAAATGGACAGGTGCAAACCTACCCGCTGATAGCCGCAGCCGGTGGCCTGGTCATCATCGTCCTGTACCTGGCGCTTGGATAAACCCGCATGCCCACCGGATTCAACGGCCTCCTGACCGCCACTGTCTTCCTGCCCGCCGTCGCGGCGCTGCTGCTGGCGGTCGGCCTGGTGCGCGGTGACCGGAATATCCGCTGGTTCGCTGCCGCCGCCGCCGCCGCTGACCTGGTCCTGTCGGTGATCGTGTTTGCCCTGTTCCAGCGAGGCGGTGAGAGATTCCAACTGGTGGACCGGTTCGATTGGATTACCACGGATACGGTGCAGGCCAGCTACCTGCTGGGCGTGGACGGCATCAGCGCGCCGCTGGTCATGCTGACCGGCCTTCTTGGTCTTTGCGCGGTGTTCGTGTCCTTCCACATCAGCAACCGCGTTCGCGAGTATTTCGTCTGGCTATTCGTTCTGCAAACCGCAGTACTTGGGGTGTTCACCGCCCTGGACTTCCTGTTGTTCTTCCTGTTCTGGGAAATCGAGCTGGTGCCAATGTACCTGCTGATCTCGACTTGGGGCACCGGACGCCGCGAATACTCGGCGATGAAGTTCCTGATCTTCACGATCCTCGGTTCAGCCTTCATGCTGGTGGCCATCGTGGCGGTGTTCGTGAGCGCCGGCGTGGGCAGTTTCGACATGACCCGACTGCTGGAGCCTGGCGGCGCGCTGGACGCCTCCCGCGCCGCGCTGCCCTTGGGCGTCCTGTTCTGGCTGTTCTTCATCGCCTTTGCGGTCAAGTTGCCCACCTGGCCGGTTCATACCTGGCTGCCCGACGCACACACCGACGCGCCCACCGCCGGCAGCGTGATGCTGGCCGGCGTAATGCTGAAAATGGGCGGTTATGGGCTGCTGCGGATCAACGCCGGCATGTTCCCTGAGCAGCTTCAACAATTCGCGCTGCCCATTGTTGCCCTGGGGATTATCAGCGTGCTGTACGGTGCGGTGGTCACTCTGCGGCAAACCGACCTGAAACGACTCATCGCCTACTCCAGCGTCAGCCACATGGGGCTGGTCCTCATCGGACTGGGTTCCGTCGCCGTTGTCGGCGGAGCGCTCACCGATGCCGGCCTGACCGGCGCGGCGATGCAGTTGTTCACCCACGGCACCATCACCGGACTGCTGTTTGTGGCCGTGGGCATCCTGTACGAGCAAACGCATACCAGGCATATCCCTGACCTGGGCGGCCTGGCGAATCGGATGCCGATGCTCTCCGGAGCGTTCCTCATCGCGGGGGCCGCATCGCTGGGGCTGCCCTTGCTGAGCGGGTTCGTGTCCGAGATCCTGGTGTTCTTCGGCGCGTTCCGGGCTTTCCCGGCGCTCACTATCCTGGCGGTTCTGGGTATTATCCTGGCCGCAGGGTATATCCTCTGGATGTTGCAACGCACGTTGTTTGGGCCCCGGCCGGCGCGTTGGGACAACCTGACCGACGCGGCTCCGGTGGAAATGGTTCCGGTGGCGTTGCTGGTCATCAGCATCGTCGCGGTAGGGGTTTATCCCGCCTGGCTGACGGACGTGTTCCGCGACGGACTGGAACCGATAGTCAGCGGCTACAATGCCGGTCTGGCCGGGATCAGCCGCTAGCTGCAAAGACCGTAAACGCAATGACTGTATACGACCTCTACCTCGTTTCGCCCTATCTGGCGCTGGCCGCTTTGGCCATGCTGGTGATCGTCGCGGATCTGGTCACCCGTCGCACCGGCTTGCTGGTTGGCCTGTCATTCGTTGGACTGGCGGCGCCGGCGGTATTGAGCGCCTGGCAATTGGCGGATTTGACCAGCAGTGGCGCCAGTGAGCTGACCGCTGAGGGATCGGTCATCCTCTACACCCTGTCCATAGACCGGTTCGCACTGTTCTTCAACTTCCTGATTCTGGCGGCGGTTGGGCTGGTAGTGCTGGTGTCCAACGATTACGTGCGACGCGTGGAACGGCTGCAGGGAGAATACTTCGGCCTCATGCTGCTGTCGGCAACCGGCATGATGCTGTTGACGGCTGCCAACGAGCTGATCACCATCTATATCGCACTCGAACTGACGACCTTGCCCCTGGCTGCTCTGGCCGCGTTCCTGCCCAACGGCCGCTCCAGCGAAGCCGGAATGAAGTTCCTCATCGTTGGGGCTATCAGCAGCGCGGTGATGCTCTACGGAATGGCGCTGATTTACGGGTTCACCGGGAGCACGCGCCTGGACGAGATCGCCGTGGTTCTGGCGACGACCTCGCAGTCCGGCATATTGCCCTTCGGCAGCATGGCGGTTCTGCTGGCGGTGGTGCTGTTGCTGGCCGGGTTCGGTTTCAAGATATCGGCGGCGCCGTTCCAGATGTGGGTGCCGGACGTTTACGAGGGCGCTCCCACGCCGATGGTGGCTTTCCTATCGGTCGCCAGCAAAGCCGCCGCGTTTGCGCTGGTTCTCCGAGTTTTCTACCTTGGATTCGAGGCCCTGGGCGGCGACTGGTGGGTGCTGCTGGCCGGGTTGGCCGCGCTGTCGATGACCATCGGCAACCTGGTGGCGATAGCACAGCGCAACATCAAGCGGATGTTCGGCTACAGCACCATCGCCCACGCGGGTTACATCCTGGTTGGCGTCGCCGCCGTGGCAACGGCCAGCGATGAGTCGGCCACTTTCGGACCCAGCAGCGTGCTGTTCTACCTGGCGGCGTACACTGCGGCGAATCTGACGGCGTTTTTCGCCATCGTCTGCATCGGCAACCGGATCAACAGTGACGAAATCGAGGATTACGCCGGAATGCTACGGCGGGCTCCTTTCCTTGCCATCGCCCTGGCGTTGGCGCTGATCGCCCTTATTGGAGTGCCTCCCACCAGCATATTCATCGCCAAGATCTATATCTTCGCGGCCGC
This sequence comes from Dehalococcoidia bacterium, assembly GCA_965207585.1. Taxonomy (GTDB): domain Bacteria; phylum Chloroflexota; class Dehalococcoidia; order Lucifugimonadales; family UBA3495; genus Bin87. Next base: position 3,216,655 of record CBDBMT010000003.1, read on the forward strand.
CATCAACACCGGGGAATCGCTGATGACCTGGCTGGTGATCATCGGGGTGGTCAACAGCGTGGTGTCGGCTTACTACTACCTCCGAGTGATCAAGGTTATGTTCCTGCAACCTGCCATCCACACGGAGCGTTTGGGAGGGTCCTGGCCCGTCAATGTGGCGCTGGGTGTGGCGGCCCTGTGCATGATCTGGCTCGGCGTGGCGCCGGGAGTGATCGTAAGTGCGGCAGAACGGGCCGCTGTTGTCCTGCTGGCCGGCGGATAGAATTTCGGGCGGACTTGCGCAGATGAAAACCGTCGGCATTGCGTACAACGACCTGATTCCCGAGGCGCTCGACCTGGCCCATGCCATCGTCGGCGATTTAAACCTCGGGTCCGACACCTGGATATTGCGGGCGGAGGATGCGGATGACCTGAGCCAGCGGGCGGTGGGAACCGATCTGGTAATCACCATCGGGGGCGACGGGACGATCTTGCGCGTGAATCGCGCGATTGCGCCCCAGGGAATCCCCCTGCTGGGCATAAATATGGGCCGCTTGGGTTTCATGACGGAGCTGACGGTTCCCGGTGTGATGGAGCAATTGCCCAAGTACCTGAACGGCGACATGAGGGTCTCCGAACACAGCATGCTCATGGCCACGGTGTTCCGCCGCGGCGATGACGAGGAGACGGTCGGCGAGGGACCCTACCACGCCCTGAACGATGTGGTGCTCTCCCGGAGCCGGGTGTCGCGCGTAATCACGGTGCGGGCGGTGATCGACGGCGCCGACGTGTCCACATTCCGTGCCGACGGCGTGATTCTGGCGACGGCCACCGGCAGCACGGGGTACAGCTTCGCCGCCGGCGGTCCCATCGTGGATCCCTTGTCCGACGACGTCGTGTTAACTCCCCTGGCGTCTCATGTCGGCCTGACAACGCCGCTGGTGCTCCGGCCCACCAGCAGCGTTGATTTCCGGCTGGAGGGATCACAGGAAGCGATCATCAGCGTGGACGGGTTCGAGAACCACCCAATCGAGCCGGGCGACTGGGTTCGCATCACCCGAAGCCCGTATCGGGCCAGGTTCCTGAGAGCCAACGACCACAACTATTTCTGGGCGACTTTGACCCGACGGTTGGGATTCAGCCTTACGGGACGCTAGGTGCAGGCCGCGATGACTACGTTTCCGGATAACGAACCCACCATCTCCTCGCGCCACATCTATAGCGGGCGAATCATCGACGTGCGCGTCGATACGGTCCGCTTGCAAAACGGTCGGGAGAGCACCCGCGAGATCGTGGACCACGCGCCGTCGATATGCGTGGTGCCCGTGGATGCCGATGGCAACGTCCTGTTGGTGCGGCAATACCGGAAACCCACGGACGGTTTTCTTCTGGAAGTTCCGGCCGGAGGGATCGAAGAGGGGGAAACGCCGGAAGAGGCCACCCGCCGGGAGTTGCAGGAGGAGATCGGTCACACCGCAGACAGGCTGGAAGCGTTGAGCGCGTTCTGGCTGGCCCCCGGTTGGTGCTCCGAGTACATGTACGCATACCTGGCCACGGGTCTGAGACCGGCGAACCTGGACTCGGACGAGGACGAATTCATTGAGGTGGTGCGGGTGCCACTGGGGGAGGTTGCCGACCTCATCGTATCCGGACAGGTGCAGGACGCCAAAAGCGTGGCATCGCTGCTGCTGGCGGCGCGAACCCTTGGCTCCGATTAATCCTAGACCAATGGCGAGCCTACCGGAAAGGCCGGCCACTGCCGGATCGAGCTGGATCTACCAGGGCGAGTTTATCAATCTGAGGGAAGACGTCATCACTCAGGCGGACGGTCAAAAACACACGTCAACCATCGTCGAATACCCATCCTCGGTCTGCGTCGTGCCGGTGTTTGAGGATCGCACGGTGATGCTGGTTCGCCAGTTTCGGAAACCGGCCGAGGAGTTCCTGCTGGAAGCCCCGGCCGGGAAAATGGAGCCTGGAGAATTGCCCGAAAGCGCCGCGCTCAGGGAGTTGCAGGAAGAAATCGGCTACACCGCCGCACGACTGGACCCGTTGGCCGTATTCTATACGGAACCCGCGCTGTGCACCCAACGCATGCATGTTTTCCTGGCCCGGGACCTGACGCCGGCCAAGCTGTCAGCCGACGAGGACGAATTCATCGGCGTGCGGAGGGTCCAACTGGATAAAGCAACTGGGCTGATCGCCGACGGATGCATACGAGACGCCAAGAGCATCGCTTCGCTGTTGCTTGCGATGCGGTTTATGGGCGATAATTAGCCGCCGCCAAATGGCGCGCCGCTTGTGAGCGCCATCAATCGCCGGACCCTGCGGCGCCCGGCCGGAGGAAGACACACATGGCAGAGGTTTTGCAACACGACGTGTTGGTGGTCGGCGCTGGCCTGGCCGGCATGCGCGCCGCAATCGCGGCCCGGGCCGGCGGCGCGAACACCGCCATCATCAGCAAGGTCCATCCGGTTCGCAGCCACTCGAACGCGGCGCAAGGCGGCATCAATGCGGCCCTGCTGGATCGCGGCGACGACTGGGAAGACCACGCCTACGACACCATTAAGGGCAGCGACTTCCTGGGAGACCAGGACGCCATTGAAGTGATGTGTCGTCAGGCCGGCGCCTCCCTGATCGACATGGAGCACATGGGCGTCACCTTCAATCGGGACGATGACGGCCGCCTGGGCACCAGGGCTTTCGGTGGTCAGCGGCGGGCGCGCACCTTCTTCGTGGGCGATTTCACCGGACAGGCCCTGCTCCACGTGATGTTTGAGCAGCTGATCAAGTCGGGCGTGCAGCGCTACGAGGAATGGTTCGTCACCGCCCTGATCATGGAGGATGGCCAGGCTGCGGGCGTAATCGCGCTGGAAATGCGCACCGGCGAACTGCACTTGATCCGTGCCAAGTCAGTCATCCTCGCCACCGGTGGCTGCGGGCGGCTGTTCGAGCCCAGCACCAACGCCTTGATCGTGACCGGCGATGGCATGGGGCTGGTGTACAACGCCGGCGGACAGCTGATGGATATGGAAATGGTGCAGTACCATCCCACCACTCTGGCCGGCAGCGGCGTGCTTATCTCCGAGGCGGCGCGCGGCGAGGGAGCATACCTGCGGGATAAAGACGGTAACCGCTTTATGGAGAAATACGCTCCCAACATGATGGAGCTGGCTTCCCGCGACGTAGTATCCCGAGCGGAACAGACGGAAATCAACGCGGGCAACGGCGTCGACGGGTGCGTCTATCTGGACTGCACGCACCTCGGCGAGGCCCTGATTATGGAAAAACTGATCCAGATCCGGGAAATCGGCATCGACCTGGCCGGCGTGGACATGATCAAGGCACCCATCCCGATCCGCCCCGGCATGCACTACATCATGGGCGGGATCAAGACCGACATCGAGGGCCGCACCAATCTCAACGGCGTTTACGCCGCGGGTGAGTGCGCCAACGTCAGCGTACATGGTGGGAACCGCCTGGGAGCCAACTCCCTGCTGGACACCATCGTGTTCGGCGAGCGGTCGGGCAACCATGCGGCCGAGTTCACCCGCAAAATGGACTACGTCGAGTTCAACGCCAATGCTGCCCTGGACCGCGAACGCCGCCGGATCCAGGAGATGCTGGACCGCCCGGAGAACGGCGATCGCTGGTCGGCAATCCGGCGTGAAATGGGCGAATCGATGAACCGGAACGTCGCCGTCTTCCGCAATGAAGAGGGCATCGAGGAAACTATTGACGACCTTCACCAGTTGCGTCGGCGCTACGAAAACGTGCCGGTTCACAACAAGGGCAAGAGCTTCAACACCGACCTGATCTTCGCGCTGGAACTGGGCTACATGCTGGACTGCGCCGACACCATCGCCGTCGGCGCGCTGGAACGCAAGGAGAGCCGGGGCGCGCAGTTCCGCACGGACTACCCGGATCGGAACGACGAAGAATGGCTGCACCACATCGTCCTGACCAAGGGCGACGGGGGACCGGTGACCTCCGAACTGCCGGTCACCATTACCAAGTGGACGCCCGAGGAGAGGAAATACTAGGCTATGGACGTTACCATCCGGGTAAAACGACAGGATCCGGAGGCTCCCACTGGCGAGGGCCGGATGCCCTATTGGCAGGAGTATCCGGTCACAATCGCTGACAACGCCACGGTCCTGGACGCGCTGATCCAGATACGGGAAGACGACGACGGCACGCTGTCGCTGCGGTGTTCCTGCCGCAGCGCCATCTGCGGTTCGTGCGCCATGCGCATCAACGGTCATGCCGGGCTGGCCTGCAAGACCATCGCCAACACGGTGGTGCAGGATGGCGTGATTACGGTGGAGCCGGCGGGAGTCATGCCGGTTATCAAGGACCTGGTCGTCAACTTCGACATGTTCTGGGAAAAGATCGAAGCGGTGGACCCGTTCCTGAAGCACATGGGACGGGAACCCGAAGGCGAGTACATCGTTTCCAACGACGCGATGCTGCACCTCTCCGGCGTCACCGCCTGCATCATGTGCGGAGCCTGCGTTTCCGACTGCACCGTGCTCGAAGTGGACCCCACCTTCCTGGGGCCGGCAGCCCTGGCCAAGGCATATCGGTTTACCGCCGACCCTCGCGATGGCGACGCCGAAGGCGTGTCCACGGAGCGGCTGTGGGCGCTAAGCGAACCCACCGGGGTCTGGGACTGCACGCGCTGTAACGAGTGCGTCCAGGCCTGCCCCAAGGGCGTCGCTCCCATGGACCGCATCATGGCCATCCGCGAACAAGCGATCCAGCAAGGCTACACGAACAACAACGGCGCTCGACACACCGACGCGTTCACTGAATCGGTGGGCCACAGCGGCCGGCTGGACGAGCTTCGGTTGCCCATCAAGTCGGTGGGTGGGTTTACCAACATGCCGGCGCTGATGGACTACATGCCCGTCGCCTTCCGGGCGCTGCGGCGGGGCAAGATGCCGCCCATCGCTCACAAAAACGTCGAAAACGTCGAAGCGGTGCGGAGGATATTCCACCAGACGGAACCGGACCCGCCCGCGCCTCAAGTGAGCAACAACTCGCCTTTTGGGTAGCGAGGACGGCACAAAGCCAGACTACCTCGGTGACCCCGAAGCCAGTAGGGGCGAACGACCATTCGCCCCTATACTAGTGGCCAATCGATCCAGAGGAGGAACTCGTGAAATACGCTTTCTTTCCAGGCTGCGTTTCCCAGGGTGGCGCGCCCGAGCTTTACCCGGCGGCCCGCATGGTCTGCCAACGGTTGGGGATTGAACTGGAGGAAATCCCCGGCTGGACGTGCACCGGCGCCGGTGTGATCCAGGAAAAGAACCAGCTGTTTGGCGACACCCTGAACGCCCGCAACTTCGCCAAAGCCGAGCGGATGGGCCTCCCCATCCTCACCATTTGCAGCACCTGCCAGGGCGTGATGTCCCAGGCCAACCACCGGATGCGGAACCCGGAATACCTTGCGGAAATCAACTCCTACTTGGCCGAGGAAGGCTTGGAGTACAGTGGGAACTCCGAACCCAAGCACCTGCTTTGGATCCTGATTGAGGATTACGGCCTCGACCGTCTTGGCGGTTACATCACGCGCCAGCTTACCGATCTCAAGATCGCCCCGTTCTACGGCTGCTACATCGTGCGACCCACCGAGGCCCTGGATATTGCCGACCACCCGGAGCGGCAACAGTCGCTGGAGATGCTGATTCAGACGCTGGGCGCAACGCTGGTGGATTTCGAGGGCAAGACCCGCTGCTGCGGCTTCCCGATCCTCACCATCAACCAGAAGAATTCCATGGCCATGGTCGGCAAGCACACCTCTGAGGTCAAGGACCTGGGCGCAGACGCCATGGTCACGCCCTGCCCGCTGTGTCACCTCAACCTGGACGGGTTCCAGCCCAAGGCGGCGTCCCAAGCCCGCCGCTCAATTGACCTCCCCATCCTGCACATGCCCCAGTTGATTGGCTTGGCCATGGGCATGTCGCCGTCCGAGCTGGGTATGCGCAAGCACATCATCAGCACCGGCCCGCTGGAGGTCAAGGCCGGCTTGCGTCGCTAGACGATCCGCAAGTCGACGTCATACGCCGAAGGGCGGGAGATTTCCCGCCCTTCACTTGTTCTGTCTCTGTCAGCAACCATCATCCCTTGATCGTCGGCGCCACCTCGCGAATGGCCTCCACGGTCTGCTCGATGTCCGCGTCGGTGTGGACCATTGAAGGGTAAAACTTCTGCGGCCAGGACTTGAGGATCCCGCGCTCCAGGAGACCCGCGTTCAGCCGGGCCAGGGGCTGCCCATCGGCGGCCAAACCGTCACGGAAATTTCTCACGGGGTGATCAGCGAAGTAGATGTCGAAGATGGCGTCTTCGCCGACGCTCTGCACCGTGAAACCTTCCTCCTCGCAAGCATCAACCAGAGCCGAACGGATGCGCCCGCCCACCTCGTGGAGGCGGTCGTAAGTGCCTTCGCCGCGCAATTCCGCCAAGGTAGCGAGACCCGCGGCACAGGCAATCGGGAACCCGTTGAGCGTGCCAATCTGGTCGACATAATCGTCCGCGGAAACCGCGGCCCGGTCATACACCGACATCACTTCGGAACTGCCCATAAGGGCCGCCAGGGGGTAGCCGCCACCCATGATCTTGCCCACGGTGCACAGGTCGGGCGTCACGCCGTAGTATTGTTGGGCCCCGCCGTAGGCCAGGCGGAATCCGGTGACGATCTCATCAAAAATCAGCAGCACACCCGCGTCCGTGGTGATCTTGCGCAACCCTTCGAGGAAGCCCGAACTGGGGGCGATGGTGCGCTGCAAGGGTTCGACGATCACGGCGGCAATTTCGTCCTTGTGCGCGGACAGGATGGCGGCCGTGGTGTCCAGATCATTGAACTGGGAAACCAACATCAGATCGTTCAGGGCTTTGGGAATGCCGGCGGTGTTGGCTTCGGCCTGCGGGAACTCCACCGCCGCTGAGGCGAACACGGACATCATCGCGTAATCGCTGGTTCCGTGGTAGCCGCCCTCAAACTTGAGGATCTTTTCCTTGCCGGTGAATGCCCGCGCCACGCGCATGGCCTGGAAACAGGCGTCGGTGCCGCTGGTGGTGAAGCGGACCTGTTCCGCGCAGGGAACGGCCTTGACCAACTCTTCCGCCAACAGCACTGCCTGGTCGTTGGTGGCGAAAAAGGTCGAGCCGCGACCGACGGCAGACAGGACGGCCTCGGTCACCGCCGGGTGAGCGTGTCCCAGGATCATGGGTCCGGAACCCATCAACCAGTCGACGTACTCGTTACCCGACACGTCCCAGATACGCCCGCCTTTTCCTTCCTTCACCAGGAACTTGAGGTCGTCGGGATACGAGGTGTTGCCGGTGCCGCTGCCGGGGAAGAACTGGGCGGCTTTTTCAAGGAGGTCCCGTTCGAGTGGTGTCCGTTGGGTCATGCCTAGCCTCCCATCGCTCGTGTGATCTTGATTTCATTATACATAGCGCAAAACAACAAAGGGGCGGGTAAGGAACCCGCCCCAAAGTATTTTGGGTCCGCCGCGCGAAGCTGTGGTTGGCGCTACTCGGCCTCCGCCTTGGCATTGGCCATCACATCCACCAACTCCTGAACCGAAGCGGCGGAGGACTGCAACGCGGCCTTCTCGTCATCAGTGAGACTGATCTCAATCACCTGCTCCATACCGCCGGCGCCGATCTTTACAGGCACGCCGACGCACAGGCCGTTGATCCCGTACTCGCCCTCGAGATAGGCGCAGCCGGGCAGGATGCGCTTGCGATCCAGCAAGATCGCCTCCACCATTTGCGTGATAGCCGCGGAGGGCGCATAGAAAGCCGAACCCTGTTTGAGCAGAGCGACGATTTCGCCTCCGCCGTCTCGGGTGCGCTGCACGATGGAGTCGATGCGGTCCTGGGACAACAACTCCGTGAGCGGTATGCAGCCAACGGTGGTGTAGCGCACCAGCGGCACCATATCGTCGCCGTGTCCGCCCAGCACCATGGCCTGAACGTCGTCCACGGAGACGTTGAGCTCCTGGGCAATGAAAGTACGATAACGCGCGGTGTCGAGCACGCCGGCCATGCCGAACACGCGGTTTCGCGGGAAGCCGGCGGTCTGGAAAACGTTCTGCACCATGGCGTCCAGCGGATTGGTCACCGCCAGGATGATGCAGTCGGGAGAATGGCGGACCACCTCCTCCGTAACGGCCGAGGTGATACGCATGTTGGTAAGCAGGAGATCGTCACGGCTCATGCCGGGCCGACGGGCGATACCGGCGGTGATGACCACGACGTCGGAACCGGCAGTTTCCTCGTACCCGTTAGAGCCGGTGATCAGGGCGTCGGTGCCGATGACCGGGCCGGACTCGAGCATGTCGAGACCTTTACCTTGAGGCAGATCCTCGACGACGTCAACGAGAACCACGTCGGCATAGCCGAGTTGGTGGATCCGCTGGGCGGTCGTGGCCCCGACGTTGCCGGCGCCGACGACGGTTACTTTGCTTCGCATGTGGTGAGTGATCCTCCGATTGATCCAGGGATGGTTAGATGGCGTCCACGATGGCGTTCAGCGTGGCGCTGGGGCGCATGGCGCTGGCGGACATGTCGTGGTCCGGGCGATAGTAGCCGCCGATATCCATCGGTTCGCCTTGGCAGTCGATCAGTTCCTGGACGATTTTGTCCTCGTTTTCGGTCATCTGCCGGGCAACCTCGGTGAAGTGAGCCTTCAGCTCGGGGTTTTTGTCCTGGTTCGCCAAGGCTTGCGCCCAGTAAAGAGCCAGGTAGAAGTGGCTGCCCCGGGTGTCCAGTTCGTTAACCCGACGTGAGGGGTTTCGCTGGTTCTCCAGGTGCTCACCGATGGCTTGGTCCAGCGTCTCCGCCAGGAGCCGCGCACCGTCGTTGTCGTAAACCTCGCCAAAGTGCTCGAAAGATGCGACCAGCGCGCAGAACTCGCCCAGCGAGTCCCAACGGAGGTGCCCTTCCTCGACGAACTGCTGCACGTGCCGGGGAGCCGAACCGCCGGCGCCGGTTTCGAACATTCCGCCGCCGTTCAGCAGGGGAACCACCGAGAGCATCTTGGCGCTGGTGCCCAGCTCCAGAATGGGGAAAAGGTCGGTGAGATAGTCACGCAGCACGTTTCCGGTTACGGCGATGGTGTCCTGACCGGCCCGGCTGCGTGCAATCGTGGCCTTCATGGCCTCAACAGGAGGCATGGTGCTGATCTCGAGCCCGGACGTATCATGCTCCGGCAAGTATTTTTCCACCTTCTTGATGAGCTCGGCATCGTGCGCGCGGGTGGCATCGAGCCAGAAGATGGCTGCCTGGCCGGTGAGCCTGGAGCGAGTCACACCGAGCTTGACCCAGTCCTGGATCGGAATGTCCTTGGTCTGGCACATCCGGAAGATGTCGCCCGTCTCGACGCTCTGCTCCATCAGGGTTGCGCCTGACGCATCGACAACGCGGATCGTGCCATTGCCGGGAGCCTCGAAGGTCTTGTCGTGGGAGCCGTACTCTTCGGCGGCTTGGGCCATGAGCCCAACGTTGGCGACGCTGCCGAGGGTTGCCGGGTTGAGGGCGCCGTGCTGCTGGCAGTCTTCGATGGCCGCCTGGTAGATGGTGGCGTAGGAGCGGTCCGGGATCAGGGCGATGGTGTCGTGCAATTCGTTGTCGGGGCCCCAGGTGCGCCCGCCGTCGCGGATGACCACAGGCATGGAGGCGTCGATGATGGTGTCGCTGGATACGTGCAGGTTGGTGATGCCCCGGTAGGAGTTCACCATCATCAGGTCCGGGCGGCTGTCGTAGCACGCCTGAACGTCGGCCTCGATCTCAGCGCGCTTGTCTTCCGGCAAATCCTGGATCTTCGTCAGCAGTTCGGCGACGCCGTTGTCCGGGTCCACCGCCACCTGGGCCAGGGCGTCGGCGTGCTTGTCGAACACGTCCTTGAAAAATTCCGAAACCAGGTGTCCGAATATGATCGGGTCGGACACGCGCATCATGGTGGTCTTGACGTGCAGGCCCAGCAGGAGGTCGTCGGCTTTGGCTTGATCCATCTGGTCTGCGTAAAACTGCCGCAGGGCTTTTACGTTCATCACGGCGCAGTCGATGATTTCGCCGGCTTGCAAGGGGATGCCGGACTTGAGCTCGGTAACGCTGCCGTCACCGGCAACGAACTGGATCGCGGCCGACCCGGCCTCGGCGGTAGTGACGGCAACCTCGCTGCTGAAGAAGTCGCCATCGGTCATGTGGCCGACACGAGTCTGGGATACTTCCGGCCAGTCCTGCATCATGCGATGGGGATTGCGCTGCCCGTGCTCCTTGACCGCATTGGACGACCGGCGGTCGGAGTTTCCCTCCCGTATAACCGGGTTGACGGCACTGCCGATCACGCGGGAGTAGCGGGCCTGGATCGCCCGTTCTTCGTCGTTGGCCGGCTGGTCGGGGTAGTCAGGGATGTCGTAACCCTTGGCCTGCAACTCGGCGATGGCGCCCTTGAGCTGGGGGATCGAGGCGCTGATATTGGGCAGCTTGATCAGGTTCGCCGACGGTTCCAGACACAATTCTCCACACATGCGGAGGTAATCCGGAATCTTTTGCGCGTCGGTCAGGTTGTCGGGGAAGTTGGCGATGATGCGTCCCGACAACGAAATATCCCAAGTTTCGAGTTCAATCCCGGAACTCTTCGTAAACGCCTGCAGCATTGGCAGCAGCGAGTGCGTTGCCAGAAACGGCGCTTCATCAGTTTCGGTGTAAATGATCTTGGCGGCTTCTGCCATGATCGCCTCCTTAGCAAGTAAATTTCACGGGCCCCTGCGGGTTGCCAAGGATTGTTGGACAGGCCCGAACGGGAAAACCGGATGCTGCGCATCCGGCACAGGTCAAAGCATAGAGATTATACACACGAAAACTGCTGGGCGGTACCCGCCCCCCGATTGGCAAGCCCGTTCGACCCATCCGTAATGTGATACATTGCGGCCGTAATTTGACCCCAGACTCGATATGCAATGAATGATCCGGGACAACCGGCAACACGTTTGCCGTTGCTGAATAAACTGCTCTTTTCCTCCGATCACATCGGCCTGCAGGCAATCGGATATTTCCGGCAACAGTGGGTGCTATTCTTTCTGGCTCCTCCGGCGGTCGAAGGCATGGCCCGGGTTCCAGACGTACACCTGCTGGGATACGAGATCGATGCGCGGGTCCTGGCGGGGATCCTCATCTTCTCCGGCCGTTTCATCGACGCTTTCACCGACCCGTTGATCGGCTGGTGGAGTGACCGGACCCGCAGCCGTTGGGGCCGGCGCATTCCGTTCATCATGTTCAGCACCCCGTTCTATGCCGGGTTCGGGGCGTTGATCTGGTTCCTGCCCGAGCCGGGAAGCAGCTGGTGGAACGCGGTCTACTTCGTGCTGATGCTGGAGCTGTTCTTCACCGCAGCCACGATGTCCAGCGGGGCCCTGGAAGCCCTGGTACCAGAACTCACCCGGACGGCACGCGATCGGATGCAGGTGGTGAGCTTTATCTTCCTGTTCGCAGTGGGCGGCGCAGGATTAGGGCTGGTGATGGGCGGATACATCAAAGACGCCTTGGGGTTCCAGGTCGCCGGATCGATATTCGCCGTCGTAGCGCTGGTAGTTCGTTACATCTCTCTGTCAGCAATATGGAACCACGCGCCCCGGGACATAACGCCGGCTAGCGTGCCCTTCTGGCACGGATTGCGGGATACCTTGCGCAACTCCCAGTTCGTGGCTTTTCTGCCAACTTTCGTGATGTTCACCACCGGAGTAGGAGTCTTACAGGGCTGGATCCCATTCTTTGCCGTGGGCGTCCTACAGCAGGAAAGGGATGGCGCGGCTTCAAGCTGGCTGTCCACCAGCGTAATCGGTGGCGCGATTGTATTCGGCCTCGTGATCTGGATACTCTTCTCGGCCGGTGCGGTGAGCAAAAGGCGCATTTACGGAATTTGCCTGATCGCCTGCGGCGTGCTGTACCCCTTGCTGAGCCTGGTGGGCATCGTAGTCGCAGAACACCTGGTGCTGCAGGGGCTGGTGCTGGTCTTCATCGCCGGGATGCCGATGGCAGCGGTGTTCCTGCTGCCCAAGGGACTGACCGCCGACATCGCAGACTATGACGCGCTGCTGCGCGATGAGCGCCGCGAAGCCATGTTTTATTCGACCCAAAACTTCTTTGAGAAAGTCACCTACGCACTGCCTCCGTTGCTGTTGAGCCTGATACTGCAGCTGGGGGATTCGGCCGAAAATCCCCTGGGCATCCGTTTGGCACCGGTGATGGCGGGCGCTCTGGTGCTGTTGGGATTTACTCTCTGGCCCCGTTATCGTCTGCCGGACACCATCAACAGGGAAACTGTGACGCAGGCCGGGCTATTGCGGCAGGTGGCCTGACAACCTTCGGTTCACGCATCGAGCTGGGCCGCCAATGCGGCCGCGTCGGTGACTGGAAGCTGACAGGCGTAGTTCTCGCACACGTAGGCCGTGGGCCGGCCGTCCTGCATCACCCTCTGCTCCAGCAGTGGCGAGTCCTTCAGCGGGGGGGTCGCGGGATCGGCTACTCCCACCAGGACCCGGTTGGGCATGAACCGCTTGCTGACTTCTTCGAGCATTTCCCCGGTGCTCGGATCTTCCGCCGGGCCGACGATGGCGATTTCCCGGGGCAGCGAGACGTAGAAGTCCAGCGCCCCCAGCCAGTGGCCGGTGGCGGCCGGAGCCCGGCCCAGGAGTTGCTGCATGGCGCGGAGTGGGGTGGCGCCCTTCGCCGAATAATCGTCGTTGCCGGTAATGACGGCCAGGCGCAGCAGCACGTCAGCGGCTACTGAGCTGCCGCAGGGTTGGGCATTGTCGAATACGTCGCGGGGCCGGACCACCAGCGTTTCGTGGTCGCTGCCGGTGTCGTAAAAGCCGCCGACTGCGTCGTCCCAGAAAAGAGTGATCATGCCGTCGGCCAGGGCGACCGCTTCCTGAAGCCATCGGGGTTCCAGCGTGGCCTCGTGCAGGGCCACCAGGCCGTCGGCGAGGCAGGCGTAGTCTTCCAGGTAGCCGTTCAGCTTGGCCTCGCCGTTGCGCCAGGTGCGGAGGAGGCGCCCATCGGGACTGCGCATGGCGGCAAGAAGGAAGTCTGCGTTGCGGCGGGCCGCGTTCAGGTAGTCGGGGCGTCCCAGGGCGGCGCCCGTCTCCGCGAAGGAGCGGAGCATCATGCCGTTCCACGAAGTGAGCACTTTGTCGTCGCGGAGAGGGTGGATGCGCTGCTCACGCACGTCGAGGAGGACGACGCGGGCACCGGCGATGGCGGCCAGCAGGTCCGCTTCGCTGACGCCGCGTTGATTGGCGTACGCTTCGGGCGGCATGCCGACATTGAGGATGTTGGCGCCTTCGAAGTTGCCCCGCTCGGTAACGCCGTAGTAGCCCATGACCAGGTCGGCATCCACGCCCAGCAGCGCGCGCAGTTCGTCCGGGGTCCACACGAAGAACTTGCCCTCAACGCCCTCGCTGTCAGCGTCCTGGGCTGAGTAGAACCCTCCCGCCGGATCTGTCATCTCCCGCAGCACGTAGTCGAGAGTCTCCTCAGTGATGCGCCGGTACAGCGGATTGCCGGTCACCTGCCAGGTATGGAGGTAAAGCCGGGCGAGCAGAGCGTTGTCGTACAGCATCTTCTCGAAGTGGGGGACAAGCCAGTAGGCGTCGGTAGAGTAGCGATGGAATCCGCCGCCCACCTGGTCGTACATCCCGCCGTAGGCCATCTTCTGGAGGGTCAGCTCGACCATCTCGAGGGCGCGAGCGTTGAACCCGTGGCGGTTGTAGCGCAGCAGGAATTCCGGCGTCATGGGTTGGGGGAACTTGGGGGCGCTGCCGAAACCGCCGTTGAGGTGATCGAACTGGGTGGCCAGCTGCGAATAGGCGTTGTGCATCACCTCGGTGGTGAGGGGAGTGAAGCCCCGGGGCATCTGGCCGGTGCGACCCATCTGCTCGGCCAGTTGGCGGGTGACCCGTTCGATCTCTCCCTTGTTGGTGTGGTAAGCCTGGCCGGCGGCGGCGAGCAGTCGCGGGAAACCGGGCATCCCCCCTCGATCTTCGGGTGGAAAATAGGTGCCGCCGTAGTATGGGCGGCCTTCCGGGGTCAGGAAGACGGTCATCGGCCACCCGCCGCTGCCGGTCATCATCTGCACCGCTTCCATGTACACGGCGTCCAGGTCGGGCCGTTCCTCCCGGTCCACCTTGATGTTCACAAAGTTGTCGTTCATCAGGACTGCGATGTCCTCGTTCTCGAAGGACTCACGTTCCATCACGTGGCACCAATGACAGGCCGAATAACCGATGCTCAGCAGAATGGGACGGTCCTCTTCCCGGGCGCGTGTGAGCGCTTCCTCCCCCCAGGGGTACCAATCAACCGGATTGTGAGCGTGTTGCAGGAGATACGGGCTGGTCTCGTTGATCAGTCGGTTGGTCACGGTGTAACGCTCCTTGGCTCAAATCCGGGTTTCACTGGAAAGCGCATCCTGAAACACGGGACGCTCTGCTACAATCGTCGTCAATTGCGTGCCAGCATACCAGACACGCCCGAAAAGGCGACGACCATGAAGACCAGATCACTGAACAGACCCATCGTCCTTGCCGTCCTGCTATGGGCGGCGATGCTGGCGGTCTTCTCCCTCGCTTGCGCCCCGGCCGCCAACGAGGGCGCCGGCATGCCCATGGAAATGGAGTCCATGGACATGAAGGGAATGGCGGTTGACGAGAGCAACCTGAAGCTCAAGATCGGCGAGCAGACGCCGCCGTTCGCCATGGTGCTGTCGGACGGTACCCAGGTTTCGTCGGCGGATCAGGCAGCGAGCGGCCGGGCGGCCCATCTTTTCTGGTTTGCCACCTGGTGACCGGAGTGTCGCGCTGAGTTGCAGACGCTGAACCCCATCGCCAGTGAGTTTCCTGAAATCGACTTCTACGTTGTCGCCTACAATGAACCCGCGGACGCGATTGAAGCGTATCTCGAAGAGAACGGTTACACCGACGTGATTGCCGCACAGCCCGTCGGCACCATGCTGGCTGACTTGGAAATCACGCGGCAGATGGCGATGATGGCGGTAAACGCCGACGGAGTTCTCTACCACCGACAGTTGATGGGCAGCGCGGACCAATGGTCGCCGCAATTCACCGCCCTTACCGCTGACCCCCACGCCGTACCGACCAAAAAGGACGTCAAGCAGGAACAGGACAAGCGGCTGATGGACCTTCAGCTGCCAGCTTGATGACAGTAGATCCCGGCGTCGTTGACGCCGCCAACGGAAACCGATGAACAGAGTTACGAAATATCTGACAGTCACCGCCGCGACCGGTCTCTTGACCCTGGCAATGGCCTGCGGCGCCGAACAGTCGCCGGCGCCAGCGAGTCCAACGGACGCCCCGCCACCGGCGGTGGCAGTGACAGCCCAGCCTCCGACCGCAACGCAACCGGCAGCAGCACAACCGGCCACCAGCGCACCGGCAGCAGTGACCGCAACCTCCGCGCCTGCGGTCGCCACGTCCGGCTCAACGGCGGCCACGGATGCGCCGACGGCAACGGCCGCCGCGGCTGTCACCCAGCCGCCTACTGCGGATCCTCCCGCTGCCACGTCGCCGCCGGCGGCTGCCCCCGAGGCTCCGACGGCTGCTGCCGCACCTACGGATACGCCGGCTCCGGCTGCGCCACCGGCCCCTCCGCCCATTGAAGCTCCGGCCGTCGACGTGGGCACTGAGGTGGGCCAGACCCCGCCCGCGTTCGCCATGGACTTGTCCAACGGGTCACGGATCGATTCGGCCGACATCGTGGGCAGCGGCCGGCCGGTCTTCATGCACTACTTCGCCACCTGGTGACCCGTGTGCCGCGCCGAGTTGCGGACGCTCAACCCCATCGTCGCCGAATACGCCGGACAGGTTGATTTCTACGTGGTCGCTTTCAACGAGAGTGCCGCTACCCTGGAGGCTTACATAGCCGAGAACGGCTACGCCAACATGACCGCTACCCAACCCGTGGGCTCCATGCTCCGCGACCTGAAAATCGTCAGCCAATCATCAATGATCGCGGTGGACGGCCCTGGCGTCATCACCTTCCGCAAGGGCTACGGCAGAGGGAGCGACGCGGAAACCCTGAGCGAAGAGTTCCAGCAGTTGACGGCGCAGTAAGGGCTACCGCTCCCCGCCCAACTGGAAAATGAGCCGTTCCCGCCGCGGCGCGTATTCCATCTCCATCTCGTTCAGCACGTCCCGGCCCAACAGCGAATCCAGCCCGTCGGTTATTGGATCCGGCTTGCCGATGTGAATGGCGATGCGAAAATCGTGCCTGGCCTCGCCATCGTAAAACGATACCACCGCGGTCTCAGCGTAATAGGTTTGAAGGCCGCCGGCGCTAGTCACGTCAACGGGATCCGACAGTTCATCGAATGGACAGCCGACCCTGGTCCCGTCATCAGGGTGCAAAATGGTAGTATCTGTTCCCGTATCAATCAGGAAATCTACATCCTCAATGATTGCAAGCCGAGGCAGATGCAGGCGGCACCGCACGTATGGCCCTCCATCCGCCCGAAAATAGCCGGAAATCACAGTATTACCCGGCGCGGTTTGGTGTTCAGGAACAGGGTGGCGGCCGAGCCGGGGCGCTCCCCCAGTTCCTTGATTTTCGCCACCAATTCCTCCATCGAGTCGGCGACGACAAACGTGCCGTTCTCGGTCAGTGCCACGCGCTGGTCGGGGTGCTTTTGCATCAGTTCGGGTTGCATCGCCCGCAGCCGTTCCGAGCGCTCAACGTAGCTGCGGTGCTCGGCTAGCTCTTCAGGGGTAGCCTTATGAGTGCTGACTTCAACCTTGGGTTTCTTGCCGGCTGTTCTGAATATCGCCACCGTCGGACTCCTCTGCTGGGCGACTGACTTTTCGCCCTCAGCGAACTGCGGGTGTGCCAACCAAGCCTGATTGCAGCAGGTCGGTCACCTCGCTCAAAGGGAGAGCGCCCAGGTTGTCGCCGTCTCGGGTGCGCACGGCGGCCGCGCCGGCCTCGGCCTCACGGTCGCCGACGACCAGCATGTACGGCGTCTTCTGCAACTGAGCCTGGCGAATTTTCTGGTTCATGCGCTCGCTGCGGTCGTCGACTTCGACCCGGAAGCCGGCATCTCGCAACTGAGTTGCGACCACTTCGGCGTACTCGTTATGGCGGTCGGCGATGGGGATCACCGTGGCCTGAACCGGAGCCAGCCACAGCGGGAACGCCCCGGCGTAGTGCTCCACCAGGACGCCGAAGAACCGCTCCAGCGAGCCCAGGATGGCCCGGTGAACCATGTACGGCCGGGATCGGTTGCCCTGGTCATCCTGGAAAACCAGGTCGAAACGCTCGGGCAGGTTGAAGTCGAACTGCACGGTGGTGCATTGCCAATCCCGTCCCAATGCGTCCTTGATTTTGATGTCGATCTTCGGGCCGTAGAACGCGCCTCCGCCATCGTCAATGCCGTAGGGGAGACCACGAGAGACCAGCGCCTGGCGCAGCGACTCGGTGGCATGATCCCACATCTCCGGTTCGCCCACGTATTTTTCGGGCCGTGTGGACAGCATGATGTCGTAGTCCTCGAACCCGAAAGCGGCCATGATCTCGAAAGTGAGGTCCAGCACGTCGCCAACTTCAGCCGCAACCTGATCGGGCAGGCAGAAGATGTGCGCATCGTCCTGGGTGAACCCGCGCACCCGCATCAGGCCGTGGAGCACGCCGCTGCGCTCGTAACGGTACACGGTGCCCAGTTCCGCAATTCGCAGGGGCAGCTCGCGGTAACTGCGCAGAGCGGACCGGTAGACCTGGATGTGGAAGGGGCAGTTCATCGGCTTCAGGAAGTATTCCTGCTCGTCGATCTCCATGGGCGCGTACATGCTGTCCCGATAGAAATCGAGGTGCCCGCTGGTCTGCCACAGTCGCGCCCGCCCGATGTGGGGCGAATAGACGATGTTGTAGCCGCGCCGATAGTGGATGTCCCGCCAGTAGTCCTCGATGATCGAACGCATGACGCCGCCCCTGGGGTGCCACACGATCAATCCGGGGCCGATCTCCTCATGCACGGTGAACAGGTTGAGCTGCCGGCCCAGGGTGCGATGGTCCCGGCGTTCGGCTTCCGCGAGACGCTCCAGGTGCGCCTCCAGTTCCGCCTGCGACTCAAAAGCGGTGCCGTAGATGCGCTGCAACATCGGGCGGTTTTCGTCGCCCCGCCAGTAGGCGCCGGCCACGTTGAGCAGCTTGACGGCGGCGATCTCCCCGGTGCTGTCCACGTGCGGCCCCTGGCAGAGGTCGGTGAACTCGCCGTGGCGGTAGATGCTCAGGGTGGTTTCGTCGGGCAGATCATCGATGACCTCCTGCTTGTAGGGCTGGGAGTCGAACATCGCCTTGGCCGAATCGCGGCTCAATTCTTCGCGGACAAAAGGCGCGTTGGAACGAATCGTGTCCATCATCAGCGATTCAATGCGTTCCAGATCTTCCGGCGTGAAGGGCTGGGCCACTTCGAAATCGTAGTAGAAACCGTCGGCAGTGGGCGGGCCGATGCCGAATTTGGTGCCCGGGAACAGTTGCAGCACCGCGTCGGCCATCACGTGGGCAGCCGAATGGCGCATACGATGCCGCAGCGACTCGATGGGATCGTCAACGGCGTGTTCCGGGGCTCCGTGGTCCAGCATTGTCTTACCTGCCTGATGGTTGAGACGGGAAACTCTGCGAATCATTATAGCGGATGGACTTTGCGAGTAATCCGAACGCCGTTTCAGAGACTCCGGTACGGCGCCGGGGCCTGGGTTATAATCGAAAACCGAACGTTATCCCAGCGTCTGGAGGGAGCCACGATGGAAGAACTGCGCCAACAGCTTGAAGAAATGTCCGCGAAGTTGGACGCGGTCATGGAGCGTCTTTGACCTGTCAGCGCGTGAAGAATACATCGCGCAATTGGAAAAGGAGGCGTCTTCCCCGGGTTTCTGGGACGATGCGCAAGCCGCCCAGCGCAAGATGCAGGAACTGGGCCAATTGCAGCACTCAGTCGAGCTGTGGCATGGCCTGCGGTCCCAGGTAACTGACCTGCTCGAACTGACGTCGCTGGCGATTGAAAGCGGTGACGAAAGTGTCGCCGATGAGCTAACCGCCGAGACTGCGGCCGCCGCCGCGAGCCTCGCCAGGGCGGAAATGGAACTGACCCTGTCGGGTCCTTACGACGACCGGCCGGCGATATTGACCATTCATTCCGGCGCCGGGGGCACCGATTCCCACGATTGGGTCGAGATGCTCACGGGCATGTATTCCAACTGGGCGTCCCTGAGCAACCGGCCTGTCCAGGTGCTGAACACGGCATACGGCGACGAAGCCGGACTCAGGACCAGCACACTGGAAATCGGCGGGCAGCACGCTTTCGGCTACCTCAACGCCGAGGTGGGGGTGCATCGCCTGGTGCGCATTTCACCTTTCGACCCCGCCCGGAGACGTCAAACGTCATTCGCCCGCGTCGAGGTGCTGCCGGCAGCGGATGATGACAATTCGGAAGTGGAACTGCGGTCAGACGACCTGAAAATGGACTTCTTCCGCTCCAGCGGCCCCGGCGGCCAGAACGTGCAGAAAGTCGCGTCGGCCGTCAGGTTGACCCATGTGCCTACGGGTATTGTCGTCTCCTGCCAGACCGAGCGATCGCAACACCAGAACCGCGACTACGCGATGAGGATCCTGAGGGCGAAGTTGCTGGCCTTGCGAGAAGAGGAACGCGCCCAGGAGTTGTCAGCCCTGCGCGGCGAGCGGGTCTCTGCCGAGTGGGGTAACCAGATCCGCAGTTACGTCCTGCACCCGTACAAGTCAGTGAAAGACCACCGCACCGACTATCAGATGGGCAACGCCGACGCCGTCCTAAGCGGCGACATCGATGGCTTCATCGAGGCCTGGCTGGTGAGCCGGCTGGGGGGCGACTAGATGGATACGTCGGGCGGGCTCGGCTGCATGGGAGTCAGCAGGTGGCCCATGCTGTCGCGCTTGGTCCGCATGTAGTCCTCGTTGGTCTCGTTAGGGGGAACCGCCAGGCTCACTCGTCCAGTGACCTGGATGCCGAGACCGCTGATGCCGGCCATCTTGTGCGGATTGTTGGTGGCCAGTTGCGCGTGGGTGATGTTGAGGTCGCGCATGATCTGGACGGCGAGATCGTACTTGCGCTCGTCCGGCTGGAAACCCAGGGCCACGTTGGCCTCGATAGTGTCCATGCCCTGATCCTGCAGGGAGTAGGCCCGGATCTTATTGTGCAGGCCGATGCCGCGGCCTTCCTGGCGCAGGTAGACCAGGGCCCCCCGCCCCTGGTCGAAAATCATCCGGATGGCCAGATCCAACTGCTCGCCGCAGTCGCATTTCAGGCTGCCGAAGGCGTCGCCGGTCAGGCATTCGCTATGCACCCGAACCAGCACTTCGTCGCCTTCCTTCCAGTCTCCGACGATCAACGCGGCGTGCTCGCCGCTGTCGATCGTGCTGCGATAGCCGATTATCCGCGCCACACCATACTTGGTAGGCAGGTTCGCCTCCGCCACTCGAGAGATCAGGGATTCACTGATCCGACGGTGGGCGATCAGCTGGGCGATGCTGAAGATCTTGAGGTCGTGCGTGACGGAGAATTCTTCCAGTTCCGGCAGCCGGGCCATCGTGCCGTCGGTATTCATGATCTCGCACACTACGCCGGCGGGGTATGCGCCAGCGAGTTTGCACAAATCGACGATAGCCTCGGTGTGGCCGGGGCGGTTCAGGACACCGCCCGGGTTGCTCCGGAGGGGGAACATGTGCCCCGGATGGATGAAATCGGCGGGAAGCGTGTCGGGGTCAATCAGAGCGCGAATGGTCGCGCTGCGATCATAGGCCGATATGCCGGTTGAAGTGCCTCGTTTGTAGTCCACCGAGGTTGTGAACGCCGTTGGCTGCGGTGACGGAGAGTTGCGGCTCCGCAGGTTCGGGATCTGGAGTTCGTCCAAGCGTTCGCCCTGCATCGGCACGCACACCAGGCCACGCGCGTGTGTAACCATGAAGGCAATTGCTTCGGGAGTGGCGTGCTCCGCGAACAGGAACAGGTCGCCCTCGTTCTCGCGCCCCTCGTCGTCGACCACGATGACAAATTTGCCAGCAGTCAGGTCTTCGAGCGCCTCTTCAAGGCTGCATAGGGGCATTATTCCTCCGAGGGAAGCGGAAGTGTTTGCAGCCGGGTAAACCGGCTATTGAGGGGCCTACGCGGGGTTGACTGCAGGCCGTCGCCCGGCCTCTCAGTCCGACTCCGGACCAGACGGGTCGTGCTCGCGGCGGTATGCGATCAGGTCCTCTATGGACAGGATGTTCAACTCGTGCTTCGCAGCCATCTTGATCAAGTCGGGAAGGCGGGCCATCGTGCCGTCGTCTTTCATGATCTCACATACGACGCCGGCGGGATAAAGACCGGCCAACCGGCAAAGGTCGACAATGGCTTCCGTATGGCCGGGACGAACCAGGACTCCGCCGGTATGGTAACGCAAGGGGAAGAGATGGCCGGGCTGGATGAAGTCCTCAGGACGCGCGTCCGGGTCGATCAGCGCTCGAATCGTGGCCGCCCGGTCCTGCGCGGAGATGCCCGTAGTGGTGTCGATGGCGTAGTCAACAGGCATCGTGAACGCGGTGGGCATCGGCGAGTCGGAATGCCGGCTCGGCAGCATCGGTATGTCCAGCTCGGCCAGCCGGTCCGCGGTCATCGGCATACAGAGTTGCCCCCGGGCGTACGTAACCATGAAGTTCACGGCCTCGGGAGTTACGAACTCGGCCGGCATAACCAGGTCGCCTTCGTTCTCGCGGTCCTCATCGTCCACCACGATGAGGAATCTGCCGGCTTTCAGGTCTTGCAGGCCCTGTTCGATGCTTGCCAACTGCATCTAAATTCTGGATCCAGCGGTATGGACGGCTGCGGCTCAGGCGAACCTGGCGGCCAGCAGACTCTCCACGTATTTTGCCAAGATGTCCGCTTCGAGATTTACCCTGTCGCCGACTTCCCGCTCGTGCAGATTAGTGTGCTGCATGGTGAACGGAATGATCGAAATCGTGAAGCGGAGTTCCGCACTTTGTACCACCGTAAGGCTGATTCCGTCAACCGCGATGAACCCTTTCTCCACAATGTAGGGCGCCAGCGACGCCGGCGTTTCGATCTCCAGGATGAAACAGTCCGCTTCCGGGGTGATCGCCGTGATGTCTCCAGTGCCGTCCACATGGCCTTGGACAATATGCCCGCCCATCCGGTCATGGGCCGCAAGAGCGCGTTCGAGGTTCACTGCGCTCTCGGGGCCAACCTGTCCCAACGACGTCCGGCGCAGTGTTTCCGGCGCCAGATCGACCGCGAATGAGTCGGTATTGAACTCCACCACCGTCAAACACGCTCCATTGACGGAGATGCTATCGCCCACGTGGACATCCTCCAGCACGGTCTTGGCCTGGATGACCAGCCTGTAGTCGGACAGAGAGGCGACTTGCCCCACTTCTTCCACGATGCCGGTGAACATTCAATCGCCTCCTTCAGCAGGATAACCTGTTATCAACCAGTCGGGTCCAATCGCTTCCGTGCTCGTGCGTTCGAGCCGCAACACGTCGGCCATCGTCGTCGCGCCAGCACCTTCAATCGGGGAACGCGCGGCCGCACCCCCAATCAACATGGGCCCGAGGAAGATAGAAAACTTGTCGATCAACCGCGCGTCAAGCATCGCGCCCAGCACTCCCCCGCCGCCCTCGACCATGAGGCTGACCACCCCCTGCTGACCCAGGTGTTCAAGCAATCCGGACAGGTTCACCCGTCCGTCGGTTCCGGGGAATGAAAGCACCTCGGCGCCCGCATCCTGCAGCGCTGCGACGCGAGACGAGTTTGGGCTACCCGCCGTGGCAATCAGCGTTCGGCCGGGCTGGCGCAGCATCCGGGCGCCCGGCGGCGTGCGGGCATCGCTGTCCACGACCACGCGGAAGGGCTGCAAATTGACCGGCAGAGGATCGCCGTTGTCGTCGCGGGCGGTCAACTGCGGGTCGTCCGCCAGCGCCGTCCCGATGCCCACCATGATGCCGTCCAACTCTTTCCTCATCTGCTGGACTCGGGCCCGCGCGTCGGGGCCGGTGATCCACTGCGAGTCACCGGTGCGGGTGGCGATCTTGCCATCCAGGCTCATGGCGAACTTGGCCACCACGAAGGGCAAGCCGGTGATGACGTGCTTGGCGAAAGCCTGATACATCTCCTCAGCTTTCGCGTCCGGGCGGTGTTGCACCTCTATGCCAGCGGCGCGCAGGGCCGCCGCGCCGCCGCCGGATACGCGGGGGTTGGGGTCCGTGACCGCGTAGACGACCCGGCTGACACCGCCGCCAATGATGGCATCGGTGCACGGCGGCGTGCGGCCGTAGTGGCAGCAGGGCTCCAGCGTGCAGTACAGCGTGCCTCCTTTGGCCGCCTGCCCGGCCTGTTGCAACGCGCCAACCTCAGCGTGTGCCTGGCCGGGCGGGAGCGTGAAACCCTCGCCAACCACACCAGTTGCGCCAACTATTACTGCCCCCACGGCGGGATTGGGGCTGGTTGACCCCAAAGCTGACCGGGCCAGAGCAATCGCCCGGGCCATCGGGTCGTTGGGCGTGGCCAGGGAGGTCACGGGCTGCCGGACCCGGAGAAATCCTGGTGGAAACGGCTGGCCGTAGGCCCGGACTGGCCCTGGTAGCGGCTCCGCAGTTCCGGGGAGCCGTACAGCCGTTCCGCCGGCGTGGTCAACTGGAGGAACGATATCTGGCCTATTTTCATGCCGCAATACAGGGCAATGGGCAGCCGGGCGACGTTGCTCAATTCCAGCGTCAGCCGGCCACGCCAGCCGGGATCCACAAACCCGGCGGTGCTGTGGATCAGCAGGCCCAGGCGACCCAGGCTGCTCTTGCCCTCCAGCCTGGCCACCAGATCGTTGGGCAGCTCGATATGCTCCAGGGTGCTGCCCAGCACGAATTCCCCGGGATGCAGCATGAACGGCTCGCCATCGGCGATGGTCACTTCTTCCGTGAGGTTGTCCAGCGGCTCCCGCACGTCGATGTAGGGTTGGCGGGAATTGGAGAAAACCAGGAACCGACTGTCCAGGTGCAGATCAATGCTCGCCGGCTGAATGTCGGCATCGTTGACGGGCTTGACCACGATGCGGCCTTGGGCGATCTGCTTGCGGATGCTGCGGTCGCTGAGAACCATCGGCGTCACTTCAGCTCGTACACGCCATACACGATGGCGGCGATGTCGTCATCACCCACGGCGATGGGGGTATCGTAGGCGGCCTCCATGCTGGCCGCCATCAATAGATCATTCCGAGAATACCTTCCGGCATCGACATCGACGGGGACATCGCTGATCATTTTGAGGTCGCCGAGTTCGCGCCCGGCGAACTCGGCCAGCTGAGAGGCCTTTTCCTGCATGTCGGCAACCGCGGCTTCCCGCGCTTCCCTTTCCAGCGCAGAGCTGTCGGAGAAGGAGAAGTCGATGTGGCTGAACTCGATGTGGTCACCCCCGGCAGCAACGGCAGCGTCGATGACGGCAGCCGTCGAGTCGGTTTGTCGAACGATGACCCTCAGTCCGTTGCTGACCGAATATCCCACCTTTTTGCGGGTTTGGCGACTGTAATCGTACTCTTCGGATATTCGGAAATAGCTGGTGGTGATGTCGGCGTCAAGCACGCCCTGATTTTTCAGGGCGGCCATCACGTTGGTCATCGAAAGGGCGGCAGCGTCGCGGGCCTCGGCTACGGTTTCGGCGGTTACGAATACTCCGAGGGAGAGGTTGGTCAAATCCGGCGTGCCGGTGGCGATGCCCAAGCCGGAAACCCGAAGAGCGTCGTAAGAGCCACCCTCGACTTGGGCCGGGTCCAGCGCCGGCCCCGAAGTCAAGGTGTCATCGGTCGGCGTCGTAGCCGGTGTCGTCGTTGCGCAGGCAACCGCGGACAGCAGAATGACTGCGACGAACAGCGGAGCAGCGGCGCTCAGGATGCGTCTGGGATTGTGCATAGAATGGTCCTAACCCTGGAAGTTGACCCGACCTCCGAGGAGCGCACGGGCCATCACGAATTTATGAATCTCCGACGTTCCGCCCCCGATGCGGGCATGGCGGAGCATGTGGTACCAGTGGGCGATGGGCAGGTCCAGGGTTTCGCCCATGCCGCCGAAGACCTGCATGATCTTGTCGATGCTGCGCCAACCCCATTCGCCGGCGGCGTACTTGACCATCGACGCCTCCACGCGCACGTCCTCCCCGGCGTCGGCCCGGGCGGCGGTTTCCCGGGCAACCGAACGCAGTGCGATGATGTCCATGTATACGTCGGTGAGCATCCACTGTATTGCCTGGCGGTCGGCGATCGGCCGGCCGTAGGTCACGCGCTGCTGGGACCACTCGATGGCCATTTCCAGCGCGCGGGTCAGGATGCCCAGGGCCATGGCGCCCCGCAGCAGCCGGTCGTGATGCACCAGCCACTGCTGTCCCAGGGTGAACCCGCCGCCAACTTCCCCAAGCACCTGGGTCTGCGGGATGCGCACGTTGTCCAGGTGGATGTAATGCTGCTGGGCCTTGGTGGGCACGATCCAGACGCGGATGGGCTCGAAGGTGACGCCGGGCGTTGGGTTGTCGATGATGAACATCGTGATGCCGCCCCGCTGCATCTTGTCCGGATCCGTTACGGCCTGCACCAGCAGGAAATCGGCCGACGCAGCGCCGGAGATGAACATCTTGGTGCCGTTCAGAACCCAATCGTCTCCGTCGCGCACGGCGCGGGTCTGCATCATCCCTCCGGGATCCGAGCCGGCCTGTGGCTCGGTCTGCCCAAAGGAGTAGTACAGATCACCGTTGATGGCGGGATACAGGTATTTCTCCTCCTGCTCCGGGGTGCAGGCTCCGATCATGAACATCGGAACCGGCGAGGTGGGCAGGTGAACGATGCTGCGGTGCACCTCCTCTTCCAGCACCAGGTGCCCCAGGGCCCCCATGCCGCCGCCGCCATACTCCTCGGGAACAAAGGAAGTGTAGATCCCCGTCTGCTTGGAGACGTTGTTCAGGCGGCCCCACTGCTCCGCGGAGAGGGTACCCAGCACACCGGGCACGGTTTCAAGAACCCCGCGCGGAGCGCCGTTTTCCGGTTCGCCTTCTTGGGGAGGATGCGCCAGATACTCCGGTTCGAGCGGGATGCACTCGTCGCGGATGATCTGGCGTACGGTGTTTTTGAGAGCGTCAAGCTCTGGGGGCAAACCGATATCCGGGGTCATGCTTTCTCCTGGAGTCAATGTTCGGGGGTCGGCCCCTGCGGTACACGGTCCGTCGCCCGATGTTCGGGCGCGCCGGCATTCGGGTCGCCGCCTAATGGAACGGGCAGGCGTATTTCAGCGCTTCCAGGGCCGGGTTTTCGTCGGTGGCCAGGCGCGCCACGTATTCGCCTTCTCGCGGCGCGGGGGGAGCGGACGTCGTCGCGACGACTTCCATCACCGAGCCTACCGTCCCGAACAGGATGGCCGCTGCCAGTATGACGATAATCCCGATGCCTACCGTTTTCCGTTTCATGGTATCCGTTCCCAGCCGCCTGCTGATGGCGCAGCTTGAACTGTCCCTATGATAGCGCATCAGGACTGCCACCGGAACGCGACTGCCGCTTCGGGTCGGAGGCAGTTGCCCTTACCGGCGGCCTGCCGGCAAGATGGTAGAATACCAACCGACAATGGGGCTCGCTGCAACGGTGGCCGCCCGGCAGTCCAGGCTACAGATGATAAACGCTTCCGAACTCCGCAACCTTCCCAGCGTCGAGCGCGTCGTGAACGGCGAATCGCTCTCGGCTGCGGTGTGCGCGCACGGGCGGGAGATGGTGGTGGAACTGGCCCGGGAGGCGCTGGCAGTAGCGCGGAAGAAAGTGCTGGCCGGCAGCGCCGCGCCGTCTGGCGACGAGATCGCCGAAGCGGTTCTGTCATTGATGGCAAGCCTGACCGAGCCGTCCCCTCGTCCGGTGATCAACGCGACCGGAGTTGTCATCCATACCAACCTGGGCCGCGCGCCACTGAGCGACGCCGCCCTCGTCGCCGCCGATGCCGTGGGCCGGGGATACTCCGATCTGGAAATCGATCTGGGAACTGGACGACGCGGATCGCGGCAGGCGCACCTGCAATCGTTGTTGCGGCGCATTACCGGTGCCGAGGCGGCGCTGGCGGTGAACAACAACGCCTCGGCGCTGCTGCTGGGCCTGTCGGCGCTGGCGGCCGGCCGCGAGGTCATCGTCGCCCGCGGCGAGGCCGTCGAGATCGGCGGCGGATTCCGCATACCGGACGTCTTGCGTCAAAGCGGCTGCACCCTCGTGGACGTCGGTACCACCAACCGGACGTATGTCCGGGACTACGCCGACGCCATGAGCGACCAGACCGGCGCGTTTCTCAAAGCCCACGCCAGCAACTTCAGGGTCGAGGGTTTCACCGCGTTCGTTGACGAGCACGATCTGGTGGCGCTGGGCAAAACGTCGGGCGTCCCGGTGTTGCACGACGTCGGCAGCGGCGCTTTGCTGCCAACTGAACGGTATGGGTTGGCCCACGAACCAACCCCGCAGGAAAGCATTGCGGCGGGCGTCGGTCTGGTGTTTTTCTCCGGGGACAAGCTCCTGGGTGGCCCTCAGGCGGGTATCGTGGTCGGCAAACGGGAACTGGTCGCGCAGTTGGAGCGGCATCCGCTGGCCCGCGCGGTCCGGATCGACAAGATGAGCCTGGCCAGCCTGACGGCAACGCTGGCGCACTATGTCATGGGAGAAGCGGAGAGCAGGGTCCCCGTCTGGCGCATGATCTCGGCGAACGCCGACGACGTGCGATGCAGAGCTGAAAAATGGCGTGCCATTCTGGCTGCCAACCAAATCGCGGCGCGCGTCGAGCCGGCTCGGTCCGCCATCGGCGGGGGGAGCCTGCCCGGCGAAACGTTGCCGTCGTGGGCGCTGACGATTGATCCGCCTTCAGGCCGTTCCCCGGAGTCAGT
This sequence comes from Dehalococcoidia bacterium, assembly GCA_965207585.1. Classification (GTDB taxonomy): domain Bacteria; phylum Chloroflexota; class Dehalococcoidia; order Lucifugimonadales; family UBA3495; genus Bin87. The sequence goes on from CBDBMT010000003.1 coordinate 3,244,628, forward strand.
GTTGTCCTCACTGCGTGAACAACCCACGCCGGTGATAGCCCGGATCGAAGAAGACGCAGTGCGGCTGGATCCGAGAACGGTGCTGCCGGATCAGGACGACGACACAATTAAGGCGCTCACGGCAGTCATGGCGCGGTGAGGGCTTACAGAAGGCAGCGATCGAACAAGTCAGGGGCAGAACGTGTCGGATTTTCTTTTAGTGCATGGAGCCGGCCAGGGCGCGAAGAGCTGGGGCAAGGTCTGGGGTCACATGACGGCCCCGGAACAGCACCCGCCGCCGCTGTTTCGGGCGCGACAGGCGGTCCGCGTGCGCGCGATTGACCTGCCCGGTCATGGAGCCGACGCCGCCCAGGATGCCGGCATGATCGACCTGGCCGAGGCGGTGAAGTCGGTCGTCCGCGTTGCGGAGCAGGAAAATTTCACGGACTACACTCTCGTCGGCCATGAACTGGGCGGAACGGTGGCTTTGCAGGCGTTGAGCGAACTTCCCCGCGCTCCCCGGCGCGCCGTGCTCGTATGCGGCATCGTGCCGGCCTCCGGGCAGCCCGCGGTCTCCATGTACCCGACCCCGGTACGCATGGTCATCCGTGCGTGCAAGACGGTGGGCACACTTATCGGAAGGGACATTCCGGCGCCCGCCGAGGCGATCAACCGTTATCGGTGCGGTGGATTAGACCCGATGGACCGAGTGCAGACCATCGGCCATTTCGGGCCGCTGCCTCTCAAAATGCTGACGGAGCCGGTTGCCATCAGCCTGGACTCCCTGCCCTGTCCGGTGACCTACGTCGTGCTCACCGACGACCGGTTGATCAGCGCCAACCGGCAGCAGGCCATGGCAGCTCGCATACCCGGAGCGACGGTGGTGCAATTGGCCTCGGGCCACCAGGTCACCGCCCAGCGACCGCGTGAACTGGCCGAAACGCTTCTGGCGGCGTGACATGACCGCCGCACTGGCCAGTTCATTCGTCGCCGACCTGCACGTCCATTCCCCGTACGCCTTTGCCTGCAGCAAGTCGCTGACGCTGGACAACCTGGCCTCTTGGGCAAAGCGCAAGGGCATCGACCTGCTGGCGACGGGCGACTTTACCCATCCCCACTGGGCTGACGCGCTGCATTCGAACCTGACCGAGCGCGGCGACGGACTTTACGAATACGCCGGGGTCCGGTTTGTTCCCGGAACCGAGATCAGCTGCGTGTATCGTCAGGACGGACGCACGCGCCGCATCCACCTCCTGGTGTTGATGCCTACCCTGGAAACCGCGGCGGCGTTCACCGGCCGGTTGCAAGAGTACGGAAAGCTGGAAAGCGACGGACGCCCCACCGTCAGCCTGTCCTCCCGCCAGCTGCTGCAAACGGCGTTGGACTGCTGCCCGGAATCGCTGGTGGTCCCAGCCCACGCCTGGACCCCGTGGTACGGGGTGTATGGATCCAAAGCCGGATTCGACAGTTTAGACGAGTGCTTCGGCGATTTGGCTCCTATGGTCCGTGCGGTGGAAAGCGGCCTGTCGTCAGACCCGGCGATGAATCGTGCCGTTCCCGAGTTGGCCCACCGAGCCGTGGTCTCCTTCTCCGACGCCCACTCGCCGGGGAACCTGGGCCGGGAGGTAACCGCCTTTTCGGCGCCCCTGTCGTGGGATGGCCTGGTCAATGCGGTGAATAGAGGCGGCGTGGCCTACACCGTGGAGTTTTATCCCGAGGAGGGAAAGTACCACTACAGCGGCCACCGCAAGTGCGGCGTGTCTTTGGGTACGGCCGACCTGGCGCGAAACGGTCCGATTTGCCCGGTGTGCGGGCGTCAGTTGACCCTCGGCGTACTGCACCGGGTCAATGAAGTCTCGGGGCAAGCGAGGGTTGACGAAAAGCAGCCGGATGCCGACGGCTTCATCCGGGGCGATGACGGCGGGCCGCCATACGCCCGGTTGATCCCGCTGCGGGAGATCATCTCCGCAGTGAAAGGGGTGGGTGTGAACACGCGAACCGTGACGCGGGAATACTCCGCGATCACGGACGCTGTGGGCAGCGAACTCGATGCGCTGCTGTGGGCTTCCGCCAGCGACCTGGAAGCAGCCACCGGGGAATCGCTAACCCAGGCAATTTTGCAGGCCAGGATCGGTAAAGTCCACGTGACTCCCGGGTTTGATGGGCAGTACGGGTCAGTGTCTCTCCCTGGCTAATAGCGCCGCCTGAACTGCCGGATCGAGGAGCCTGGGGCAGGGTTTCAGTTTTCCTCCCCGTCGTTCCTGCTTCTCCCCCATCATTCCGCTTTTCCTCCCCGTCATTCCTGCGGAAGCAGGAATCCAGAGTCCACCGCTGTTAGAATGGCGCAATCTCTCCGGGAAGCGGCGGTTATGGATATTGCTCTGCGCCGGATGCGGGCCGAAGACATCCCGCAGGTGATCGAGATCGAAAAAGAAGCGTTCACGCCCGGCTGGGTAGGGACACCTTTTCGCCGCGAACTCAACAGCCGTTACACCCGATTCCTGGTCGCGTACCACCCCGATGACCCCGGACACGCCGATCAGGGCACAATCGACAGCCGGCAACAACCGGGACCGCCCGACGAGTCGTTGTGGGGGCGGATGCTCACGGGTGTCAGGTCCGTGTTGGGCATGAGACCTGACAGGGAAGGGGACGATTTAGCCGGGTATGTTGGCATCTGGCTGCAGGGAGATCAGGCCCACATCACGGAAATCGCCGTGCGGGAAGAACTGCGCGGACGTGGGATCGGAGAACTCTTGATCATCGGAACACTGCGGGTGGCCTACGAGCAAGGGCTTACAGAGGTAACCCTTGAGGCGCGCGTGTCGAATTTTGTCGCCCAGAGGCTATACGACAAATACGGTTTCAACGAAGCGGGAATCCGCAAGAATTACTACGCCGACAATCGTGAAGACGCAGTCATCATGACCACCGACCCCATTCACACCGCCGCCTACCGCGAAAAGTTCGCTACCCTGCAAGACAATTTCCTGGCACGGTACGGCGAGATCCGCATCGAAATTTAGTCGTGCCCGGCCGGGTGCCGGGGCGTGATTGCCCGGCCCGGATGTGGGTGTTAAAATTCCCGACGTTGTGAATACACGCGAATTTACTCGACATAACGCTAAGGATTGATCGATGGCCTCTTTCGATGATTACGTTCTGGTAAGCCAGTTTCCGGAGCAGCCGGTCGAGCGCATGATCGCGGCGTTTCGCGGGTGGCCCGACGCGGGAGACGCGGCCACGGCGACCCTGAATTATATGCTCACAGCATTGGGAGCGCAAAAATTCGCAGAAATAGATCCCGAAGAATTCTTCAATTTCGCGCAGGAACGGCCTCGGTCAACACGCAGCAAGGACGGAATAAGGCATCTGCAGTGGCCGGCCAACGAGTTTTACCTGTGGCCCGGAGCCGGCGATGCGCCTCCCGTGGTCTTCTACCTTGGGACTGAACCGCATCTCAAGTGGCGCACGTTTTCCTCGTTGGTGGGTGATTTGGCGCGACAATGCGGAGTCAAATCAGTGGTGCATATCGGCGCCTTGCTGGATGCGGTTCCCCACACCCGCGTAACCAAGTTCAGCGGAACGTCGACCAACCGACGCATCCAGGCGGCCTTTGACCGGGGTAACGTCCGCACTTCCAACTACCAGGGACCGTCCGGCATCACGTTGCCCGTCTCGGAATCGCTGGCGGCCCGAGGCATTAGCTACACCTCACTGTGGGGTCACGTTTCCCATTACCTCCACGCGACACCGAATTTCCGGGTCGGCCTGGGCCTGGCGCAGAACCTGTCGGACATGCTGGGATTGCCCGTTGATCTGGGCAAGCTCACGGTGATGGCAGAGGCCTTCGACCGAGAGGTGGAAAAAGTGATCGCCAACGATGATCAACTGGGCCAATACATCATCACGTTGGAAGAAAAGTACGATGCGGCGGTCGACGCTGCGGAAATGCCTGACCCCGCAGACCTGGTTCGCGACTTGGAACGGTTCTTGCGCGCAGAGCGGATGGGAGGCGGCGAGAACTGATGCCCGTGCCGGGCAAACGTGCTGCCCCACCTGATTGGAACTCAGACCACCGGCCTATGTCCCGGGTTGCCCGGATTCGGCGCGGGGCGTATAGTCTGGCTGACGCCGAACACGGCGCTGCGAGGACTCACCGATGATATTCGACTGGCCTACCCGGATGCAGCAGATGGCCGATTTCATGGGTTTCTCCGCGGAGGACCTGGAGTTGGTTCGCGCGAGCGGACCCATGTTGCTGGACCGAGCCGATGAATTGACCTCGGCCGTATACGACCACTTCCTGCAGTTTCCGCAGACGGCTAGGTTCTTCCTCACCGCTGAGGGTGAAATCGACCAGATCCGGCTGGACCGACGCAAGCACAGCCTGGCGCGCTGGTTGAGGCACAGCATCGATTTCCAGCTGGACGAGCAGTTTCCGGTGTTTCTACTGGCTATGGGCGTCGTTCACAGCAACCCTTCGCTGGAGCGCGGCTATCTCGGATCGGTGCCGGCCAGGTTCATGATCGGCACGATGTCCTTCGCCCAAACGGCATTCGCCGGAGTATTCCTGGAGGCAATGCCCGATCCGGTCCAGGCGTTGCGGGCTTCGGTAGCCTGGAACAAGCTGCTGATGCTCCAGTTGGACGTCCTGTTGGCCGGCTACGTTACCGAGACGCCAACGCCGGCAACTGAACCACCCGCGCCCGACGTTGATGACTCGGACGCGGAACCTCAGGGTATGCGACGGGTGCTCACGAACATCCTGGATGGAAATCGGGCCAACGGCAACGCCGACGGCCATTCCGAGTAACCTCAAGGAGACAGATAATGACCAAGGTGCTGGTGATTCAGGGCGCGGGGATGAATATGCGCGGCAAGGTGCAGGTCGAGATCTTCGGCCCGAACACGCTGGAGCAGATGAACGAGCAGATCCGCGGCTACGGCGAGAGCCTCGGCATTGACGTGAAGATCGTTCACTCCAACGTGGAAGGCGAGGTGGTGAACGCGCTGTACGACGCCTGGGAAGAAGGCTACGATGCCTGCCTGATCAATCCGGCCGGATACACCACGGTCAATGGGCCGCTGCGGGGCGCAATCCAGCAGATGCCCATGCCGGTGATCGAAGTACACGCCAGCAACCCGACGGCTCGCGGCACGGTGTCAGCCGTCTTGCCGGTCAGCAAAGGATGCGTTTACGGGTTCGGCGTGTACGGTTACTTCCTGGCCATGGAGGCGGTCAAACACACCGTCGAATAGCCTCAACTGCGCTCGGGGCTACTCGCAGCGGAGGCAGCGCACGTCCTTGAAAACCCGGTCGTGGATGTCGGGGTTGACGAGGATGTAGTCCATAACGATCCGGACGACCTTGCCCTCATCGGCGATGTTGTACTTTTCCTTGGAAGAGTTGATGAGGCCGATGTGCTCGGCGTTGACGTCAACGGTGAGTGCGGTTTTGGTGCCGGCCATGATTCAAAGCTCCTGCTGGTTGGGAATGGACTTAGCGACCAGCCGGGTGGCTGGCGCGTCGGCATAGGATAGCGGCAGGGAACAGGATAGTCCAACCGCCGACTGGCACCTGGTAGTCAGGATACCTTGTGTCTGGCCCTCCGCCGATAAAAGCTCGGATGCCGAGTTTGGATTCCGGGTTGACCAATTGCAGTAGTGTAATGCGCTCCGAACCGGCGCATCGCGCATGCTGGTTTTCGGTCCGGTGCAACCGTGACCCGCAGTGTCGGCGCAGTACGAGCGGTTGCGCCCGGCAGCGGCCAAAAGCAAACCCTCCGCCAGAGGCAGAGGGCATTTTCATTTGCTGGTACCCCGGATGGGCTTCGATCCCATGATCTCCACCTTGAAAGGGTGGCGTCCTTGACCAGGCTAGACGACCGGGGCGTTTGGCGTGGTGACAACCACGTGGATTCAGTTTACCACAGGGGTCGGTTTTACGGGTAAACGGCCAGGGACTCCAGGGACATTTCCTCCGGAAAGCCGCACATGAGGTTCATGTTCTGGACCGCCTGGCCGGCTGCTCCCTTGACCAGGTTGTCGAGGCAACTGATCACGATGAGCCGGTCAGTGCGCGGATCCACCACCGGGTAGACCAAGCACTGGTTGTTGCCCAGGGTCTGCTTGGTCTGCGGGGGCGCGTTGGTCACCTGCACGAAGGCGTCGTCGGCGTAGAATTCCTGGTAGAGCGCGCGGATGCGAGCGTTCGCGTCCGGGTCCTGCGCGATGTCCCCCCGCAGCGGCGCGTAGCAGGAACTGAGGATGCCCCGGGTCATGGGGATCAGATGCGTCAGGAAGGTGAGGTTCACCGGATCGTCAGCGATCGAATCGAGTTCCTGGCTGATTTCAGGGAGATGGCGATGGCCGTTGACCGAGTAGGCCATCACGTTCTCATTCACCTCGGAGAAGTGAGTGGTCATGCTCAGGGTGCGGCCCGCGCCGGAAACGCCGGACTTGCTGTCGACGATAATGTCGCTTCCGATGAGGTCGTTCTGAATGGCCGGCGCCAGCGCCAGGATGGCGCTGCTGGGATAGCACCCCGGGTTGGCGACCAAGCGGGCGTCAGCCACCGCATCGCGGTTCAGTTCGGTGAGCCCGTAGACCGCCTCCTCCAGGTAGGTCGGATCTGGATGCTCGACGCCGTACCACTGGCTGTAAACGTCAGCCTGCTTGAGGCGAAAGTCGGCGGAAATGTCGACGACCTTGACCCCCTGCTCCAGGAGGGGAATGCACGCCTCGGCGCTGGCTTTGTGCGGCAGGGCGGAAAATACGAGGTCGAGGTTATCGCACAGGTCGGCGGTGATATCGAGGTCCATGTTATCCAGGTGCGGGAACACTTCCCCCAGAGGTTGACCGGCCGCGCTGCGTCCGGTTACCGAGGCGATCTCCACCTCGGGATGATGGCGCAGGATGCGGACGAGTTCGCATCCTGCGTATCCGGTGACGTTGATGATTCCGACTTTCACGGTTGGAGCTCCTTGACGACCTGGGTGTGGGGAACGGGAGTAGCGGCATCCTTGCGTCGTCGGCGACGCCCGGGAGCCTGGCCGTCGGGGCGGTCGTTGTCGGCGGTTTCGCGTGATACGGGTTCAGTCTCGGTGGGTTCGGCGCTGGCGGCAGCTTGCCGTATCGCCTCTTCGTCGCGCGACGGGCAACCGTAGTTGACTACGCAGTCGCCGCACCGGGGACGCTGCGCCTTGCACACCTGGCGGCCGTGGGTGATGAAAGCGGCGTGGAAGGGGTACACGTCCTCGGGCGGCATGGCCGCCTCCAGGATCTCGTGGGCCTTGTCGGCGCTGACCTTGGGGCCGATGATGCCCAGACGCTGGCTGACACGGTAGATGTGGGTGTCCACGGCCATGGCCGGCATGCCCAGCGAGAAACTGAGGATGATGCCGGCTGACTTGGGGCCAATGCCGGGGAGTTGTCGCAGCCAAGCCCGGGCTTCGTCCATGGGCATCTCAGCGAGGAAGTGCAGGTCCAGCGAGCCTTGGTTCAGCTCCAGGATCATGCCCAGCACTTCCTTGATGCGAGGCGCCTTCACACGGGCCAACCCACCGCCGGAGATAGCTTCCTCTATGTCGGCAACCTCGGCCTCCGCCACCGCCTCCAGCGTTCCGAAGGTGTGCATCAGATTTCGGAAAGCCCGTTCGGAGTTTCGGTCCGACGTATGCTGGGACAGGATGGTGAACACGAGCTCATGCGCTGGATCCAGTCGCGGCTCGCTTTCGAACGGGCCGTATTCATCCGTCAACAGCCGTATGGCGTCGGAAATCGTGACTCCGGGCTTCTTTGACTGGCGAGAGCGGCGGGTTTTGGCAGCGGCTTTGGGAGGCATGGCGGCTCACTATTCGGCGCAAAAGAGACACCGGGATTTTAGCACAGGGCAGGGGTGGCACGCGGCAATCGAGAGCCTCACGGTCAGTCTTCGGACCGCCGGCGCGGTAATCCGCAGGGCAATGGCATCAGGCGGGCCGGGGCTGAGACTGGGGACGGCTCTCGGGCGGCGGCGGGGAAGGCCGAGTGACCAATGGCGTCAGGAACAGCACCGGCAAGGAGATGACAATGCAGGCCAGGGCGTTGAAGGTAACCGACCACTGGATCCCGATTTGGTCGCCGAGCCAACCCATGAACACCCCGCCGGGCGGGGTGCCGATGCCGATGCACAGGCTCTGCAAACCCACCATGCGGCCCCGCATCTCCGGCGGCGACGACCGCATGGTGATGGCCCCCTGCATCGTTCCGAAACAGGACATGCCAATCCCGCTGAGCACCAGGATGCCGAAGGTGACACCGTACCATGGCGACCAGACAAAGACCGTTGACAGCACCATCGCGGTGAACGCGCCGGCGGCGAAAATGCGCCCGTGGTAGCGCACCGTTCCCACCGACGCCAGGATAAACGCCGTTACCAGTTGGCCCACGGCCTCCGCCGCCGCCAGTAGGCCAATCAAGGTTTCGCCGACCTCCAGATGATCTCGCCCAATGGCGGGCACGAACTGGCGGGCCGGGAAGGTCAACCCGTTAATCATTATGGTAATGAAGAGCATTCCCATCAGTTGCCGGTGGTTGAACGCCGCGCGAACCACGTCACCCAGGCTGTTCCAGACGGGTTCCACCCGCCCTTGCCGTTCCACCTGGGGGATGCGCACCCGGATCGCCAACGCCATGGATGCCATGTGCATGGCCACGATCAGGACATAGGTCCAGGTGTAGCCGGCGTAGTGGGGCCACAGATACGCGACGTGCTCGACGAGGAAACCGCCGACGAAGGGGCCGATCATGCGTCCCACGGTGTGGCTCATGGAGTCGATGGACAGAGCGTTGACTACCCGCCGTTCCCCCACGATGTCAAAAATCGCGGTGCGGCGGGCTGGGTCCTCCAAGGCACGGCTGACGCCCTGCAGCAGCATGGCGGCGAAAACGTGCCACGGCGCGATCAGCCCAAAGAGCAGAAGAACGAACAGCGCGATACCAGCCCCCGCCTTGATTGCCAGCGAACTGAACCAGATTTTCTTGCGGTCAAAGCGGTCGGCGATGATGCCGGTGAAGGGTGAGAATATGGGCCGGGGCAGGTTCTCAAAGGCCAGCACCAGCACCAGCATGAGGGCGGAATTGGTCAGGGAATAGACGAGCAGGCTGGTGACCAGCAGCTCCATCCAGCGGGTCAGCTCGGCGACGTTCACGACGTACCAGATGGCCCGAAACCGTTGATTGCCCAGAACCTCGAGCATCGGGGATGTAGAACGGACGCCAAAGCGTGCCATGCAAAATACTCCGCGCCGGCGGAGTGTGGCCCGCGAGCACGGGGGGATTTTACACGGCGACCGCGCGGGGCGCGTGCTTGCGCTGCGACTGCTTCAAGGCGAATAGGGGGTTTGACAACGCGGGTATGGCCGATATCATCGCCCCAACCCTGCCGCCAGGGAACGAGGATCGAGGATGCAGGAGCCGGAAAGATGGCCAGCCCGAGACTGACCAATGAGCGGTCCCAGACCAGCCGACCGTCGCGCCTTCGTCGGGCAGGATATCGCCCCGGTGAACCGACCAAATCAGCGACTTTCGCCTCCGGGTTCAACAGCTTCCTGACGACCGGGAGGCTGTCCCTGGCGCTGCGCCTGGGGCTCAAGCACGGGGTGGACCGCGAGTTCATGGCGCGGTACATGGGACTCCTGTTTTGCAACGCCCTGTTTGCGCCCATGCGATTGTGGCAGAGCATGGCCTACAGCGGTCGCATCGCCCGGGAAGAGCTGCACCCGGAGCCGCTTTTCCTACTGGGGTTCTGGCGATCGGGCACTACCCTGCTGCACAACCTGCTTTCCATGGACCCGCGGTGGGGTTTCGTGAGCACGTACCAGGCCGCGATGCCGGACGTGTTCCTGGCCGGCCAGAACCGGGTACGCAGGATGATCGAAAAGAGCTTGCCGCCGAATCGGGGAGTGGACAACATTCCGGTCGACTTCGCCATGCCCCAGGAAGAAGAGATCGCGATGATGTGCGGTTCCGGGTTGAGTCCCTACGCCTATCTGCACTTCCCGCGCGCCGCGGAGGGCTCGCTGGACTACCTGTTCCCGAAGGATCGGCTTGAGCCCGGGCGACTGGAGCAGTGGAAGCAGGAGTACACGAAACTCCTGCGGGCGGCCAGCTACTACATGGACGGTAAACCGCTGCTGCTCAAGTCCCCGTCTAACACCAGCCGGATCACGGCGCTACTGGACCTGTTTCCGGACGCCAGGTTCGTTTATATCCAGCGGGATCCGTACGACACCGTGCGGTCCTATGCGCGTCTGATCCGCCTGATGAATGACTGGCACGCCCTGCAGCGGGTGGATTTTGACCAGTTGCTCCGGAAACAACTCGAGGTCTACCGGGACATGGCGGAAGCATACCTTGAGCAGCGGACCCTGATACCGTCCGGCCGCCTGGTGGAAATTCGGTTCGAGGAACTGGAACGGGACAAAATCGGCCAGATACGACGCATTTACGATGTCCTGGGATTCGAAAGTTACAACGATTTTGAACCGAGGTTGACGGAGTACGTGGAGTCGATCGTGGGATTCGAGAAGAATCCCTCCCACATGAGCGACCAGGTGATCCGGGCCGTGAACGATTACGTGCCTTTTCTGGTGGCGGAATACGGTTACCCGCATCGGGCAGAGACGGGAGGGGGCTGAACCTGCCGTGATAACATTTGTCCCAGGATGACGCTACAGCCGCATTGCGCGGACTGACCGTGCCCGCCAACGGTACCCGGATCACCACGGCCCGGTGTTCGCGCCAAGTGGCACGCGGCTGTGGACTCAATTGCACACAGGAGGGACGGACATGGACCAGGCGGTCAGGGACTTTTGGGACGCCACGCGGGCGATCTTGAACGAAACGCCGGTGGATGCCGAACTCTCCCCCAATGCAGAACGCAGCGGGCGGGAGTATGAAACCCGGGACGTGACCCTCCGAAGTTACGGAGGACAGCGGTTGCGGGCATTCTACACGCTGCCCCGGGATCTGCCGTCATCGGGCAAGTTTCCCGCGATGCTGGCGGTGCCCGGCTACGGCGGCGGCAAGGAAATTCCGTACCACGTGGTGATGCACGGGTTCGCCGTCCTCACGCTGTTTCCACGGGCCCAGGGCGAAAGCATACCCGAATGGGATCTTCCCCACGGCACGAAACTCACCTACAACGTCACGGATCGGGAGAGCTACTACTACCGAGCCGCGTACATGGACTGCGTCCGGGGCGTCGATTTCCTTACCGAACGGGATGAGGTGGATGCCGGTCGCATCGGGATGTGGAGCCGGAGCCAGGGCGGCGGGTTTACGCTGTCAACCGCGGCGCTCGACCAAAGACTGGCGGCGGCTGTGGCCGAAGAGCCGTTCATGTGCAACTACCCGGTGGCGATTGACATCGGGACGTCGCCTTACCACGAGTTGCGCAACTACGCGCAAGAGCACCCCGCGCAGCGTCAGGAGATTCTGGATACGCTGCGCTACTTTGACGCCATGACGCTGGCCGACGCTATCGAATGTCCGACGTTGGTGAACATCGGGATGGCCGATACCACCTGCCCTTACGAGACCATCATGCCCGTGTTCGACCGAATCAAGGCGCACAAGTCGCTGCTGGTGTATCCGGACCTGACCCACAGCCCGTGCACTGACTTCAACGTGCATGCGATGAACTGGCTCAAGCGATACCTGGGCACCTGACCGAAGCGCGGTTGCACACTACATAATCAAACCAATGAAATACTACGAAGTGGGAGGTACATAGCATGCCCGCGAGAACCGGGGCCGAATATCTGTCCGGCCTCAAAGATCAGGAACGAGAAATCTGGATGGACGGCCGTCGGATCGAGGACGTCACCGAGTTTCCGGGCCTGGCCAACGGAGCGCGGTCCATCGCGCAGCTTTACGATATGCAGCACGATGGAGCTGCCGACTGCGCGATGACCTATCCGTCTCCGACCACGGGCGACCCGGTGGGACTGTCCTTCATCATCCCGAATACGAAGGACGACCTGGCGCGGCGGCGGGAGATGATGTCGCAGTGGGCCCACGCCAGCTACGGGATGATGGGACGGACGCCGGACTTCCTGAACGTGACGATAATGTCCATGGCAGCGGCCGGCGATTTTTTCGGTGAGAACCGGCCGGAATTCAAGCAGAACGTGGTCAATTACTACGAGCACGTGAGGGAAAACGATCTGTGCATGACGCACACGCTGGTGAACCTGCAACGGAACCGGGCGCCGTCGGCCACGTCAATGGATTACAGCACCGACGTCGCCCTGCACGTGGTGAAGGAAACGGGTGCCGGGCTGGTGGTGCGCGGCCCACGGGTGTTGGCAACCCTCGGACCGTTATCGGACGAGATCATGGTCTATCCCACGCGGTCCTCCCTGCTGGCGCGGGACGAGGACGCGCACAAGTACGCCTTCGCCTTCGCGGTGCCCTGTGGCATCGAGGGGCTGAAATTTATCTGCCGGGAAAGCTTCGACTTGGGCAAGTCTCATTTCGACCACCCGCTGGGATCTCGGTTCGAGGAGATGGACGCTATCGTCTTTTTCGACGACGTGCTGGTGCCTTGGGAACGGATCTTCATGTACGGCGACCGGCACAAGTGCAACAACATGTCCAACGAGACCGGTCAGTACGTGCACACTGGCCACCAGGTCGTGACCAAGAACATCGCCAAGTGCGAGTTCATCACCGGAATCGCCAGCCTGATGGCGAAAACCCTGGGCAGCGGGGACATACCGCAGGTGCAGGGATTGCTGGGCGAACTGGTGGAGAACCTGGAAATCACCAAGGCGCTGCTGACTCAATCAGAGGTCAACGCGAAGATCGACGACTGGGGTGTCATGCTGCCGGACCGGGTGCCGCTCAACGTGGCGCGCAACCTGTTCATCAAAATGTACCCCAGGATGGCGGAGATCATCCAACTGCTAGGATCCAGCAGCCTCATGGCACTGCCATCGGAAGGTGATTTCGGCGGGCCGATGGCTGACGTGCTCGACACCTACCTGGACACCGATACCGCGACCGCACAGGAACGGGTGCGGCTTTTCCGATTGGCGTGGGATGCGGCGTGCAGCTCCTTCGCCGGCCGGCAGGTCCTCTACGAGCGGTATTTCCAGGGCGACTGGATGCGGAACGCCGCGCTGCTGCTGGGCGTCTACGACCGGGAGCCACTGGAAAAACAGGTGCGGGAGTTCCTGGAACGCGATTGACTTGGGGCGGTACATCGGCCGAAGGATTCCAGGAATCCGCAATCACAAAAAACAGCAGGGGCGAATGACCATTCGCCCCTACGCTTGTCTGATCGTTGTCGCGGGTTATTTCATCAACCCGTCAACGACGGAACCCTTGAAGGAGTTGTCGCCGCCAAACACCGTGCCCGTCGCTCCCGAATTGAACTTCGTCAGCCCGAGGTCATACACCTGCTGCGGGAACGGAATGTATCCCACCGACGCCGCCAGTTTCTGGCCGTCCGAGCTCAGGTAATACCGAACGAACTCGGCTATGTGGGGCTCTTGCGCCGCGTCGGATCGTACGTAGATAAACAGCGGGCGGCTCAACGGCGCGTACGACCCGTTGTTGATGGCATCGTCCGTCGGCGCAATGCAGCCGTTGCCGCCGTCTATCGGCACCGCCTTCACCTTGTCCTTGTTCTCCACGTAGTAGGCGTAACCGAAGTACCCGATGCTGTATTTGTCGCCGGACACTCCCTGCACCAGCACGTTGTCGTCCTCGGAGGCGACGAAGTCGCCGCGGGAGACGCCGCCGTCCCCGTTGATGGCCTCGGTGAAGTAGTCGAACGTTCCTGAGTCAACCCCCGGCGCGTACATCTTGACCTCTTCGTTAGGCCAGTCGGGGTTGATCTGGTTCCAGTGCGTCACCACCCCCTCGGACTCCGGACTCCAGATCTTATTCAGTTGCTCGGCAGACAGGCAGTCCACAAAGTCGTTCTCCGGGTTCACCACCACCGACAGACCGTCGATGGCCATTGGCAGCTCGATGTATTCGATCCCAGCCTCGGCACAGAGGTCGACTTCCTTCTGCTTGATGGGACGTGAGGCGTCGGAGATCACGATCTCGTTGGAGCAGAACTTTTTGAAGCCGCCGCCGGTGCCCGAGACGCCGACTACTACCCGAACCTCACCATTGGTCAGACCGCCGAACTCTTCGGCAATCGCCTCCGTGATCGGAAACACCGTCGACGATCCGTCAATCGGAATATCTCCGGACAGGCTGGCGTACATGCCTGGATCGACGGCTTTAGCCGGCTGGCCGGCGCCTGCGCCAGTGGAAGTGGTCCCGGATGCCGAAGCGCTACCGGAAGTGGTGGACGTCGCCGCGGAACCCGGGTCGGCGGGAGCCTGTACGGAAGGCCCACACGCCGCAGCTGTGAGAAGGGCCGCGCCGGCGAGGCCGGCAGCTACCAGCATCACCCGGAATGGAATTTGCTTTAGAGTAGCCATCGTGGCAAAACTCATTAATCCTCCTGCAAGTGGAAGGTGGGGCGGTTTTCCTGTGGACTGGGGAAATTGGCCTTGGCCAATCGCGGCCACCACGGGCCGAACGGCGCAGTGTTCAATAGGCATCCCTCATGACGTTCTCTTCTTGATCCCAATGGGATGGTGTAGCCAACCGCGCGGTTGGAACGGCAAAAAAGAGCGAAATCGAACGATTTCGCTGGAAATTATTGAGAGCGAATCCCGCCGCACTTATCGGTGCGGCGGGTGCGATTGGTGGTTTGCCCCCGTAAACCGGGCGTGGCGGCTCGGAAACCCGGACTGTGACCGGCCAAAAAATAACGGGGAACGAATCCCCCGTGGAAACCAAAAGCGATATCTCGCTCGGTTCGGTCGCGGCAGGCGGAAGGAATTCCGACGCCGCGACCACCACATCAAGTGCGGCGGCCGGCGAACCTTCTTTTGGCAATTTCATCACGATAGCGTCCGCGCGAACCGACATGGTGGACATTCAGTCAACGGCCAACGATCTCAGCGGGAATCGGTCACAATGGCTTCCAGCTCATCCGGGTCTTTTGGTATGGCTTCCGAAAGCACACGGCAACCGTCTTCGGTGACGAGCACATCGTCCTCGATACGAATGCCGATACCCCGGTAGATGTCGGGGGCTTGCCTTGCTTGAGGGCCGAAGTAAAGCCCCGGCTCAACAGTGAGCACCATCCCGGGCCGCAAGCGTACCTGGCCCCGATCATCCCGGTAGGGGCCGCAATCGTGCACGTCCAGTCCCAGCCAGTGCGACGTGGCGTGCATATAGTAGTCGCGGTACGACTGCTGCTCCATAATGCCATCGACACTGCCTGACATTATGCCCAAATCAATCAGGCCCTGGACCAACGTCCTGGTTGCTGTTCGGTGCACATCGTCGAAGCCGGCGCCAGGCTTCACGTCGGCAATGGCCTTGCGCTGGGACTCCAGGGTCAACTCGTAGATCGCCCGTTGCGGAGGGGTGAACTGGCCGGATACCGGCCATGTTCGCGTAACGTCAGCGGTGTAGAAACCGTACTCAGCTCCGGCGTCGATCAGCAGCAGGTCTTCAGGACCCAGCGCGTCCCGATTCCGAATGTAATGGAGGACGCAGGCGTTGGCCCCACCGGCCACGATGGAAGGATAACCGTTGCGCGGCGAACCCAGTTGCCGGAATGGCCGTTCCAGCGCCGCCTGAACCTCGTACTCGTGAACCCCCGGCGCCGCCGTCCGCATGGCGGCATCGAAGCCGTGTGCGGTGATGTCGATCGCCCGTTGGAGGAGCGCGATTTCATCGTCCGTCTTGATCTGGCGCATCAGGTCGATGGCAGGGGTGGGGTCCTCAATGCGCCGAATCGGCTTCGCGCCCCGCTGCGCCATGGCGCGGCGACGCTTGACCAGGCTGGAGATGATCCCATCTGCGCGGTCGTCGCTCCCCAGGGCGTAATGCACCGTATCGTAGTCAGCCAGCAACTTGGGCAGTTGACTGTCCAGCTGATCGATGGAGTAGGCAGCGTTGGCTCCCAGAGGCCCGACCGCGCCCCGCACGCCGGCGCGATGGCCCACCCAGATCTCAAAGGTGGGGTCATAGGGACGTACGAAAAGGGTATACGGAGTGTGGGAACCCGGGCGCAGCACCGCTACGGCATCGGGTTCGTCGAACCCGGTCAGGTACCAGAAGGTGGAAGGCTGGCGATACTCGTGGTCGACGTCGCTATTGCGCGACGCGTCATGGCCTGCGGCCAGGACAATTGCGCCTTCTGACAGGGATTCCATCAGCCGTCTGCGGCGGCTGTTGAACTCGCGGGGTTCGGTTGCCAGGATGTCAGCGCTCATTGAGAAAGCGGCTCACTGCCAAGGGGCGTTACCAGTCTCCAATACCTCTTCGACGGGCGAAAGTATAACGGCGGGCAACGTCCATCGCAATACCGGTAACCAGCGGCTTATTCTTGCGCTGTGTCAAAATAGAGGTTATATTGATACACGAAGCAAGCATCCGCGATAGGCACGGATGCAGAGAGAATAGATCGCGACGTCAGGAGGCGCAAACGATGGTAATGCAGAAGCACGATATTCACGAGTGCGATACCCACGAACATCATGGGGACGAGCCGGGCCACGTCCACGATATCCACGAATGCGACGACCATGAGCATCATGCGGAGGCGCATGATCACGATATCCACGAATGCGATACCCACTGCCACCACGCCGACGAGCCGGGCCACGTCCACGATATTCACGAGTGTGACGAACACGAGCACCATGCGCACGATCACGCTGGGCACGTGCACTGAAGCGAACATATCGCGAACGGATGGAACCCTGGCAAGATGCCAGGGTTCTTCTTTTGCAGATCCGAGGATCGCCCGGAAATAACCTGGCGGACTAGAACGGCAGCAATCTCCGTCCGGCGGTCCGCTCCAGCGCTTCCAGGTGGCCCACATGGTGGTCTTCGGTGCAGCCGTCCAATGTCTGCTCTACCTGCAAGGTGATGTGGCTGATGCCGAACTCCTGGCTGGCGATCTGCCGCAGACGGCGGAGTACGGAATCTATCTGTTCATTGGGCAAC
The DNA here is from genome assembly GCA_965207585.1 of Dehalococcoidia bacterium. GTDB lineage: Bacteria > Chloroflexota > Dehalococcoidia > Lucifugimonadales > UBA3495 > Bin87. The sequence goes on from CBDBMT010000003.1 coordinate 3,261,686, forward strand.
GCCGGATCCAGGAGGACATGGGCAGTGAGCGCTTCGTAGCCTGACGTGATGGTCCACGCATGGACATCGTGGATCAGCGTCACTCCCGGCTCGGCTTCCATGGTGCTGCACAGGCGATACATGTCCAACCCCTCCGGTGTGGCTTCGAGAAGTACCTTCATCACTTTCTGCATCAGGCTCCAAGAACTGGCCAGGATGAGCAGGCCAATCAGCACGCTGAGGATGGGGTCGGCGATCCACCAGCCGAAAAGGGTCACCAGAACGCCGGAAATGACTACGCCGACGGACCCCAGCAAGTCGGCCACCACGTGCCAGAAGGCTGCTTCCACGTTGATGCTGTGCTCGGACGAGCGGTGCAGGATTAACACCACAATGATGTTGACTAACAGCCCAACTCCACCCACGGCCAGCATGAGAGGTCCCTGCACCTCCGGGGGCTCGCTGAACCGATGGTAGGCTTCGAAGAAAATCCACCCCGCGATCAACCACAAGCTCAAAGCGTTGACCAGGGCCGCCAATATCTCCGTGCGGTGAAAACCAAAGGTGCGCTCCACCGACGCCGGCCGGTTGGCCATCCACATTGCGAACAGAGCCAATCCGATAGCTGCGGCGTCAGTGAACATGTGGGCCGCGTCAGCCAGCAGCGCCAAGCTGCCTGAGATCAGGCCCCCGATGATCTCGGCGATCATGTAACCGCCGATAAGCACCAGAGAAATCACCAGATTTTTGCGCCCGGCTTCCCTCAGATCGTGGGCGTGATCGTCGTGCGCTCCGTGGTCGTGCCCGCCATGGTCGTGCCCCGCGTGATCGTCGTGCGCTCCGTGGTCGTGCCCGCCATGGTCGTGCCCCGCGTGATCGTCGTGCGCTCCGTGGTCGTGCCCGCCATGGTCGTGCCCCGCGTGATCGTCGTGCGCTCCGTGGTCGTGCCCGCCATGGTCGTGCCCCGCGTGATCGTCGTGCGCTCCGTGGTCGTGCCCGCCATGGTCATGCGCCGCGTGATCGTCGTGCGCACGGCCTCTCGCAGCGCTCTCATTTTCAGCCATCAGCGTCCTCCGCAACTAACGAGCACCAAAGGCTGCGTCGAGTCAGACGATCAACTACACACCATTGCTACGGCGAGCGTGTTTGAGCATCGATATCGTCGCGCTTCAGCGTTTGATCTGACAAGGAAGTACCCCACACCCTGGTTTTCAGCGCAGTCGGCCGCAGAGCGTTCCACCTGGACCGTGGCCTGGTGGATGCCGGAGCGGTGACATAGAGGACTTCGAGAATGTACGCTGGCGTACTTTTTGCAATATCAGTAATTGCGATTTTTTGAGACAACATTTTAGTATCGAGATTGTCGCACGGTCAAGTATCGGACGCAGTCGCCGCGGATGAATTCGGGCGGAGCCACGACATCAGAAATCCCCGGCGCGGAGACAGCACAGCCACTAAAAGGAGCAGACCTACGGATGCCACTACTATGGTGGGCCCGGTGGGAAGGTCAAAATAATAGGAACAGTACAACCCGATTATCACCGCGAGCAACGCGCACGCTACGCTGGCGGCCATGATGGTTGACAGCCGCCGGGCCAGGAGCGTACCTGTAACCGACGGGACGACCAGCAGGGACATGACCATCACGTTGCCCACCGTTTTTATGGCCGCGACCGTCGTCAGCGCCACCAGCAGCGGCAGCATGTACTCGAGGAAACGCACCGGCACGCCGGCAGCCTCCGCCACGGTGGCGTCATACGTGGTGAACACCAACTCCTTATAAAAAGCCCACACTACTCCCATGACCCCGAGCGCCAGGATCCCAACGCTGAGAACGTCGAGCCAGGAAGCCCCCAGTACGTTGCCAAACAGTATCCCGAGCAGGTCCCCAGCATAACTGGCCAGCGAGTTGATGATGATGACTCCTACGGCAAAGCCGCCGGCAAACATCACTCCGATGATTGCGTCAATGCGGATGCCCGTGCGACGTGACAGGGTCGAAATCACCAGCGACGCGGGCACCGCCCAGCAGAGCGCTCCGAGGAATATGTTGGCGCCGAATATGAACGCCGCGGCCATACCGGTCAGCGACGAATGGGCGATTGCGTCACCCAGGAAAGCCATGCCGCGCAGGACGACGAATGTGCCGACGATGCCGCAGGCAGTGGCAGCCAGGGCTGACACCAGCAGCGCGCGCTGCATGAATCCATACTGCATCGGCTCGATGATCAGGTCGAGCACAGAGACCTCCCCCAAGCTGGCCGCGCCGCCCTCATCCAGCGACCGGTGCGACGCGGTTCCAGGCCAGATTACCGAACGTGTTGCTTATAGCTTTCCGGCGGCGCGCAGCTGCTGGCGCACCTTGCCGACGCCACCGAACTTGAGTCGCAGGAGGCCCTTGACGTCCTCCCAGGCGGTCCGGATGATCCGGACCCGGGTATCGGGATCGTCGGTCCAGCGCACCGGTATCTCCCGGATGCGAAAACCGCACTTCTGGGCGAGGATCAGCAATTCCGAATCGAAAAACCATCCATTGTCCACAACCAGTGGCGCCAGATCGTGGGCAACCCTCCGGCTGACCGCTTTGAACCCGCACTGCGCGTCACGAAACGGCGTGAGAAACATGGACCGGAACAACAGGCTGTACCCGCGTGAAGTTATTTCGCGCTTCAGGGTTCGTCCGGCCACCCGCGAGTCGGGAAGCAGGCGGGAGCCGATCGCGACGTGGTAGTCCCCATCGGCAACTGCCGACACTATTTCTGGCAGGTGCGCTAAGTCTGTGGAGAGGTCGACGTCCATGTAGACCATGACGTCCGCGGCGCTATCTGTCCAGGCTCGGCGCAAGGCCCGGCCGCGGCCACGTTCGGTGAGGCTGATGTAGCGCACCTCCTGGAACTGGTCAGCGAGATTGGCGGCGGCTTCCAGTGTACCGTCGGTGGAGCCGTTGTCGGCGACCACGATGTTCCAGTCGTATTCATCCATGTTGGATGACATAAACTGGTGAAGCCGGCAAACGCTCCCGGGAAGCGCACGTTCTTCGTTCAAGCACGGTATGATCACGTCAAGGCTGGTTCGCATAACTGAGACATTATAGCGACAAGCAACCGCAGGGTGACCCCGGTGGCAGGAGACGTTCCTCGCGTCAGGCTGGCCTGACGCCCATTGGCGCGACCATAGGGCCAAATGGCGAAATGCTGACAGCGGGCGTGGACGCGCAAAATTGACAAATATCGAAGCCCGATGCTATATTCCGTGCGATCAAAAGACGGCGTTATCGTGTTGGCGATTAACGATGTCGAACGCGGCACGACGAGTTTGTGGCCCAAAATTTCGGTGACAGTCAATAGCGCCTCCCGCACGGACGTGGGCAGGTGTTTTTTTAACTGCGTTCCGAAACGTGTGAATCCCTTAGAGGATCAGGCCGGCCCTGTTTTCGCCGATAACGGCCGTTTCGGAGGAACCTCCTGATGCTAATGAACGACTTCGTCGTCAGGTTCGCTGGTGAAGGCGGGCAGGGCGTCGTTACTTCGGCCGAAGGACTGGCCCAGGCCTCGACACAGGTTGGGTATCACGCCCTGACCTACGCGACGTTCCCCTCCCAAATTTTGGGAGGGCCTACCTGGACCCAGGCCAGGATTTGTACTGAACCCATTCTCAGCTCGGGCGACCAGGTAGACGTACTGGTCGCATTCAATGAGGAAGCCTACGAGACCCACGCCGAAGAGGTGCGTGAAGGCGGCGTCATAATTTACAACGCCGACGACTTCACCATGACCGACCCGCGGTCCTTCGGCCTGGCAGTCGACTCCCTGGCTCGTTCCACCGGCAATAACCGCGCGGCGAACATGGTAGTCATCGGCGCGCTGGCGCAACTGGTGCACATGCCGCAGGAGTACCTCGAGGACTTCGTCGAAGCGCGGTTCCGCCGCGGAAGGGATAACGACGACGAGATCATCTCGTCCAACATCGAGGCCATGCGGCTGGGCCGCCAAAACGCGGCCGAAAGCGGTTTCGTCCTGGGTGACCTGGCGCCGCCGAATCCGCCGGATTACCAGCAGCTCATGCTCAAGGGCAACGAGGCCATCGCTCTGGGCGCCACCCACGCCGGCCTCGAGTTCTACGCCGGCTACCCAATCTCGCCGGCCACCACCATCCTGCTGTGGATGGAGCGCAATCTGGTAGGCGAGGATAAATTCGCGTACCAGGTCTCTTCGGAAATTGAAGCAATCACGGCAATCCTCGGCGCAGGATACGCCGGCAAGAAGGCCATGACTGCAACGGCAGGACCAGGCATATCGCTGATGAGCGAGGGACTGGGTCTGGCCTGGATGGCTGAAATTCCGCTTGTCGTGGTCGACGTTCAGCGCGGGGGACCGGCAACGGGCTTGCCCACCAAGACCGAGCAGTCAGACCTCATGGGATGTCTCTTCCCGGCTCACGGGGACGTCCGGATGCCGATCATCGCTCCCGGCTCGGTGGAAGAGTGTTTCTACGGGGCGGTGCAGGCCATTAACTGGGCCGAACGGTACCAGGGCCCCGTGATCCTGATGAGCGAAATGTCCATGGCCGAACGGGTTCAGAACATCCCGAAGCCCGATCTCAGCAGGGTCGCTGTGGAAGAGCGGCTGACCTACGAAGGTGGCAACGGCTACCACCGTTACTCGGGCTACGAGTTGTCGCCGATGCCACTGCCGGGCGGGCCCGGCGCCTACGTGGCCAACGGCAGCGAACACGACGAGATGGGTGACACCACGCACCTGCCCAGCCGGCACATCCAGATGACCGAGCGCCGGTTCAGCAAGCTGAAGCTCCTGGAAGAAGACCACTACGAGAGCGACAATATCCAGGCCAGGATCGCGTTGATGCCCTGGGGCGGTTCCAAAGGGCCGGTCCGGGAGGCTTACGACGCGCTGCGCGAAGAGGGCATCGACATCGCCTGGTATTTCACGATGTTCCTGCACCCTATCCCACCAAAGCTGCGCGAGGAATTGCGGTCCAAGGAGTTGGTGATCGTCCCCGAGCTCAACTACCAGGGCCAGTGGGCCAACATACTGAGGTTCCACCGCGTCAACTCAACGCCGATCACGCAGTACACCGGCCTGCCCTTCAAGGTCAGCGAACTGGTGACTCAGGTCAAAAAGATCATGGCGGAACACATGGAGGAAGCACGGGCATGAGCAAGAAGAACCCGGAATACGACTTCAAATGGTGCCCCGGGTGCGGGGACTTCGGTGTGCGTCGCGCACTGGAATTCGCCATGATCAATCGGCTGGAGGAAACCGGACTGCCCATTGAAAACAACGTCGTCGTGGCGGGAATCGGTTGCAGCGGCAACTTGGTTCACCTGCTGGAAGGCGAACAACCCTACGGTATCCACGGAATTCACGGCAGGACGCTACCCGTCGCCATGGGGGTCAAGATGGCGCGGCCCGAACTGAACGTGATCATCGTGGCCGGAGACGGCGACTTCCTGAGCATCGGCGGCGAACACATCGCCCCGCAGGCGGCTCGCAACGTCAATCTCACCGCCGTAATCATGGATAACGGGGTGTACGGCCTCACCAAGGGGCAGAGTTCGCCCACCACTGAAATGGGCGCCGTTACCAGCAGCACGCCCTTCGGCAAGGTGGAAGAGGACCTGGATCCGCTGGAGTTGTACCTCACTCTTGGCGTTTCGTACATCGCGTCCGGTTTTTCCGGACAACCTCGCGTCCTGGCACGCTTGATCAACGAGGGGATGAATCACGACGGGATGGCGATGATCCACGTGCAGTCGCCATGCGTGACCTACAACGACACCTTCCAGTTGATCAAGGGCAACGCCAGGGAAGGCATCGCCCCGGCCCTGTGGGACATTCCCGAAGACCACGACCCGTCCAGCAAACAGGCAGCGTACGACCTGGTGCAACAGGGCGGTCTGCCCGTGGGCGTCATCTACAAGGATGAGTCCCGGGCTTCGCTTGAGGGCAACATGGAGTCCATACGGGCCAAGGCACGCGAGCGCTCCGTGGAGCAGCTGATGAACGCCTACGCGTTCTAGCCCGCCCAAAACTTGGCAGTACAAGAAAGGCGGCGCCTCGAGGCGCCGCCTTTCTTGCATTTATCGGTGCGTTGCGGTTGCCTGTTTCGAGTTCTCGGCCAGGGATCTGATCAGCCGGGAATCAGTAGGACTGGGCGGGCGCCGCGGCTCCCGGTATGGCGTCAGGGCTCTCAGCCTGCATCGACTGGTATTTGGAGGGACACTTGACCAAGATGTTCTCAGTGGCAAAAACGCCCGCGTGCCCGTCGTAATGACCTTCCAAGATGATCTCCGAGTGGGGGTTGAAGAACAGGTCCGGGAGGACGCCAACGTAACTGGCCTCCATCTGCGGACTGCCGGGCGCGATCCCAGGCACATCGGCTAACTTGTCGCCCAGGCTGAAACGGGACAGTGTAGACCCACCCTCTCGACGAAAGGTATCCGGAGCCAGGGCGCCGGCGACGCGCAGGGTCTGACCATCGTGAAGTTCGGGGTCATCCATGAACTCGCTCACGGTGACGAAATACAGCGTGTTACCGGGGAAGGCGGCGTACACCATGTAGGCTACAGCCAGGGCGATCACGCCGCCGAGGATGAGCAGGCGCGTGCGGTGGTTGCGCCACGCGGATCGCTCTGTTTCCTCCTCCGCGACTTGCGTGACAGCGGGAACCGGTCCGGTGTATGGGTCAGTCTGCATGGAAAATCAATGCGCCTCGGCAGGTGGATCGCATACCATTATACCTACCCGATTCGCTCCGCCTCGTCAGCGTCGGGCTCGCTGTCCGATTCCATTGTTTGCTGAAGTTCCTGTAAATCCCTTTGAACCGACTGACGACGCCATGACATGTAGGCGGCGTAGATGAAGAACACCGCCCACACGACGGCGAAAGCGGCGAACAGGAACGGCAGGTTGTTGGGTGGCACAGTCATTCTAATCGTAGGTTCCTTGACGGCGGATGGCGGAAAGTGCGTCCTCAGTTCCCCGCAGGGCTACACGTTCCAACATTAGATACGTGAACAGCGCCAGGGCCGCGATCAGGGAAAAGACCAGGATGCGGGCCATGATGGGCTCCAGGGCGTCGTCTGCCGCCTCGGGCCCGATCACCTGCACCGGGTGTATCGATCGCCACCATTGCACGGAATAATAGACAATTGGCACGTCGACAAACCCGATGATGCCGACCACGGCTGACCAAGCCCGTCCCTGCTGCGGCGTAGGAGCGTAGTGACGAATCATCAGGTACGCGACGTAGATCAGCCATAGGATCAACGTTGTGGTGAGCCGCGGCTCCCAAGTCCACCACACCCCCCACACCGGCCGGGCCCAGATGACCCCGGTGACCAGGGCCAGGGTGACGAACACGACGCCGACCTCTGCGGCCGCATGAGCCACGCGGTCCCACACTTCACCTCGCCGAATGAGGTAACCGACGCCGGCCACGGCGCAAACCAGGAACCCCAGGAAAGACAGGATGGAGATGGGGACGTGGATGTAGAAGATACGCTGGATATGGCCCAGCACCTGGTCGGTGGGAGCCACCACAAAGATCAGATACCCGTCGATGATGGTCAGAGCTGCCGCAAGTGCCAGCAGCCAGGAACGGGGATCGCGCAGGGAGGAACGAATCGGGCTGTCGAAAGGGCCACGGCCCGTTATTGCGGCCAAGCTACGCTATCCCTCGAACACATACCCGAATATCCATGGACATATTACCAAAAAGAGTGCGTCGAAGACCACCAAAAGCGGAAGCCATCGAGTCCAGACTGGCAACATTGGCCCGCCCTGCAACACCAGGGCAGTGGCCTCCACGGCCGCGATGAGTACCGGAACAATCACCGGAAAGAAGAGCACGGGCAGCAGGATTTCACGTGACCGCGTTTGGGCCGCGATGGCAGCAAAGAAGGTCCCTACGGTGGCGAAACCGACGGTCGCAAGTAGGATTATCAGTCCCAGCGTCGGAGACAGCGTTGGCAAGCCCAGCATGACCGCGAACACCGGCAGCAGGACGACCTCGATGACCAGCATGAATGCCAGCGTGCCCAGCATCTTGCCCAGGAAGACGGCGTCGCGGCTCACCGGGGCCGCAAGCAGCCCGTCCAGCGCGCCTTGCTCCTGCTCCCGCGCGAACGCCCGGTTCATCGCGAGCACCCCGACGAAACCATACGCTACCCAGAGGAGACCCGGCGCCACCGGCGCCAGGCTTCCGGGGGTCCGGTTCAGGCCGAAATTGAACACGACGACCACGATCAGCCCAAAGATCAAGGCGGAAACGATGGTGTCGCGGGAACGAATCTCCAGCCGGACGTCCTTCCACGCTATCGCCAGGGTCGCGCTGAACAGTCGCATGGGCGACGATCCGATTGGGCCGACTCAGCCGTCAGCGGTCCCGGGTGTTGCGGTGGCGTCCCTAGATGAAGGCATCTCCTCTGCCAATCTCCCGCGCTCCAGCCTGAAGATGCGGTCGGCCCAGGCCTGTCCGATATCGGGACTGTGCGTGGTCAGCAAAGCACTCTTGCCCGACGCCGACCAATCCCGCAGCAACTCGCCCAGGGCTGCGACAGAATCGGCGTCGAGACCCGATTCAGGTTCGTCCAGCAACAGGACCGCGGGTTCGTGCAGGATTGCGCGGGCCACTGACAGGCGTTTTTGCATCCCGTGGGACAAAGTGCGCACCCGGCGCTCCGCCCGGTCGGCGAGGTTCAACTGCTCGAGGACACTGTCGATGCGGCTGGCGGGACGGTCAATACCGTAAAGTTTCGCGTAGAAAATCAGGTTTTCGCGGCAGGTCAGGTCGCTGTACAGCAGGGTCTGGTGACCGACGAAACCGAGAAGGGTCCGCGCCCGTCCGCCGGAACCCCGCATCCGCAGCCCGGCGATTTGCACCTCGCCGGCATCCGCACGGGAAAGGCCCCCCAAGATACGCAGCAGCGTGGTCTTGCCCGCCCCGTTGGGTCCGAAAAGCACCGCGGTTTGGCCCCACGGCACGTATATGTCAACGCTCCTCAGAACGCCGCGGTCACCGTAGTCCTTGCGCAGACCGACGGCCGAGACGGCCAACGGACCGGCCGATGCGGGGCTCATCCGATGGGTTCAGCGGTGATGCTCAAACCGTTCCCGCAATACCTTCTTGTCGAACTTGCCGACGCTGGTTTTGGGAATTTCGTCGATGAACACCACGTCGTCCGGGAGCCACCAGCGGGCGAAATCCGGTCGAATGAAGTCCAAAATCGTGTCCCTGGTCAGCGGGCCGGAAGCTTCGGAGCGAGCAACCACGCAGGCCAGCGGCCGCTCCTGCCACTGCGGATCCGGTATGGCGATCACGGCGGCTTCCAGCACGTCAGGGTGGGCCATGATCGCCGATTCCAGGTCCACCGACGAAATCCACTCGCCGCCGCTCTTCACCATGTCCTTGACCCGGTCAACGATCTGGATGTAGCCGTTGGCGTCGATGGTGGCGATGTCCCCGCTGTGGTACCACCCGTCGATGAAAGTCTCCACGCTGCGCTCGTCGTCGACGTACTCCTCCGCCAGCCACGGCCCGCGGAACCAGAGTTCCCCGCGCTGTTCGCCGTCCCAAGCCAAGTCATCGCCGTTCTCGTCGGCGAGCTTCATGTCGATGCCGGGGGCGACGACCCCCTGGCTGGCGTTCAGCTCCAGGCGTTTCTCATCGGACATCTCGTCCAGCCAGCTGCGCCGCCGGTTCACCGAGATCAGCGGGGCCGCCTCGGTCATGCCGTAGGCGTGGACAATTTCGACGCCCAGTTGGTCCCGGTAAGCCTGCAAAACCGCCAGAGGAACCGCCGATCCTCCGCTCACGACCTGGCGCAGCGAAGTCAGATCATATTCGACTCCCGAGCGCTGGAGGTAGTCAAGCACGCCGATCCAGATAGTGGGCACGCCGGCGCTGATGGTCACCCGCTCGCGCTCGATCATCTCGCAGATTACGCGCGGGTCCGGCCGCACGCCGGGGAAGATCTGGGAAGCGCCGAACATCGTGGCAGCGTAGGGAAAACCCCAGCAGTTGGCGTGAAACATCGGCACGATGGCCATGATCCGGTCTCGTTCTGACACGGCCAGCATGTCGGCCGTGGCGGCAGTCATTGAATGGAGATATACAGCCCGGTGGGAGTAGGCCACGCCCTTGGGCAGACCGGTGGTGGCCGAGGTATAACAGAGGCCCATAGTCGAGTATTCATCGACATCGGCCGGGCGATACTCGGGCGACGTCGCATCCAGGAGGGTTTCGTAGCAAACGGCGCGGGGCAGGGTCGTGGACATTTCGTCCGGCCCGCCGAGGATAACGAAATGCTCCACGGAGGTCAGCCGGTCGGCGATGGCTTCGATCACGGGCGCCAGGTCCGGGTCGATCAGCAGGGCCTTATCGCCGGCGTGATTGATGATGTACACCATGTCATCGGGTGCCAGTCGGATGTTGATCGTATGAGTGACCGCACCAATGGTGGCCGGCGCGAAGTACGCTTCCAGGTGTCGGTAAGTGTTCCAGGCAAAAGTGCCGACCCGATCCCCGGGCGCAATCCCCAGTTCCCGCAAGGCGTTGCCCAATCGCGCGGTGCGGGTGAACATCTCGGCGTAAGTATAGCGATGGGTATCCTCGCCCACTCGCGTCACGATTTCCTTGTTGGGGAAGTGGGTTGCCGCGCGCTCCAATATGCGGTTGGCCAGCAATTCATAATGCATCGTCATGGCGGATCTCCTGCATCCAGTCCGTCATTCCCACTTTCGCGGGAATCCAGAAAGTAAAAAATAAAGCTAACGTTCCGCTTGCCGTGATTTTCTGGGTTCCTGCTTTCGCAGGAACGACGGTATTTGGTCAATATGTTCTACGGATGCTTGATGCTCACTCCGCCATCGATAGCCCAAGTCTGGCCGGTCACGTAAGTTGCGGCGGGCGACGCCAGATAAACGGCCAGGTAGCCAACCTCAATGAGCCTGCCGACCCGGGCGAGCGGAACGGTTTCCCCAGCCGCCGCGTCGCGGGCCGCGAAAGCCTCCTCGGACATTTGCTCCGGATCGGGAAAGGATCCCGGGGCGATGGCGTTGCAGCGGATGCCGAAAGGCGCCCACTCCTGGGCCACGCACTCGGTGAAGCGCATCAGGCCCGCCTTGGCGGCGTCGTACGCTGCCGACATTGGGCGCCCCCGGAAGGATGCCCAGCCGCTGATGTTGATTACGTTGCCCTGTCTCCGCTCCAGCATGTGGGGCGCGACAGCGCGGCAACCCTGGAATGCCTCGGTCAGGTTGATATCGACGATGCTGTGCCACTCGGCTTCGGTCATGCCGGGTATATCGCTGCCGGGAAGCTGTGCCACCGGCTTGCGGATGGCGTCTCCGACGCAGTTGATCAGCGTGTCGATGTGCCCGAATTCGGCGATGGTACGGTTGACTATCGCGTCGGTGTCGGCCGCAGTGGTAGCGTCCCCGGTGAGCGGAAGGCAAGTCCCGCCCATGGCCCTGATCTCCTCAGCAACCCGGTTCACGCCAGTGAAGGTCAGGCCAGTTACGGCTACGTCCGCTCCGGCCTGCGCAAACGCCAGGGCGATGCCCTTCCCAATGCCCCGACCCGCGCCGACGAGCAATACTTTCTGGCCACTGACGTCAAAGATATCCAAACTCATGGGCGTACTCCTGCGGGGGTTGAACACACCGCACTGACCATCGTAGCAATATAGAGGCACATGGTGCCACACTGCCGGGTGCGGGGCAACCGCAACCCTGGAGTCGTTCGGCGTGGCGGATCGCAACGGCGATGGGGTAAAATCGTGCAACGCGTTTTCTATCTGGTTTTCGAGGTGCCGGACATGCCCAGGGATAGTAATCGGGTCGTGTACCCGCCGGAAGGGTGGACGAACTCGCTGGCCGCGGAATACATTGGTCCCGACCAGTTCGGCAACGGCGAAGTGTACGACACGCAACTGGACGGGGCTCCGTTGATCCGCCTGATTTATGACGAGCGTGACGAGGAAATTACCGTCCGGTGCCTGCGCTGCGAGCAGCAATCCCAGGCCGCGGGGCGTTTCACAGCCTACCCTATGATCGGAATCATCAGCATCAACGCCACCGCTTTGCTGGTCCCAATGAACACCCCGCGGATCATGCGTCACTTGGCTGACCGGCACGATGAAACACTTGCCGGCATCGACGACGTCGATTTTTTTAATTGCCTGCTGGACAGTTGCGGACTGTAACGAACGTCACTCCAAACCGGGATTGAACCGTCGGGAGGTAACCCCTTGCAGTATGACTACATAATCGTCGGCGGAGGATCGGCCGGGTGCGCATTGGCCTCCCGATTAACCGAGGACCCGAATGTGTCGGTCCTGCTCCTCGAGGCGGGCCCCGACTACCCGGATTTCGAACACCTGCCGATTGATCTGAAAGATGGCAACAACGTTTGGCGTTCCGCATACGGCCCGCACAGCTGGGGCTACCTGGCCAGGGGCACGCCACAGCAGGAAGAGCCCATCATCATCCCGCGCGGCAAGGCCATGGGGGGTTCGTCCAGCATCAACGGCCAGGTGCTGTTCCGCGGGGTGCCGGAGGACTACGACAATTGGGCGATCTGGGGGAACGACGAGTGGTCGTTCACCAAGGTGCTGCCCTATTTCCGCCGCCTGGAAAACGATCTCGACTTCGGCGGCGACGACTTCCACGGCAATTCCGGCCCGATCCCGGTGCGCCGCTACAAGCGACACGAGTGGCTGCCCGTCGCGGAAGCGTTCTACGACACGGTACGTGGACTGGGCTTCCCGGAAGACCCCGATCAGAACCACCCGGACTCGGTCGGCGTAGCGGCGCGTCCGCTGAACAACATCGACGGGGTCCGCATGAGCACCTCGTTGACTTACCTGTCCCTCGCCCGCCATCGGATGAACCTGACGGTGCGCGGCAACGTGGTGACGCGTCGAGTGCTATTCGAAGACAAGACCGCCGTCGGCGTCGAAGCGGAGAGCGGCGGCGAGATTTTCGAGGTGTACGGCGACCAAATAATCCTGAGCGCCGGCGCCGTCGGATCTCCCCAGATCTTGTTGCTGTCGGGGGTCGGTCCCGCCGACCACCTTGGGGAAATGGGGATACCGCTGGTGCACGAGCTCACCGGGGTAGGGGAGAACCTGCGGGACCACCCTGCGGTGTTCAGCCTGTTCCGCGGAGTGGGCGACCCCCCGGATCTGGACGCCCCCAGCATCCAGGTCGCGTTGCGATATAGCCCGGAGGGCACTGGAACCCGAGGGGACATCCAGCTTTCTCCGCTTCTGATGACCAGCGAGCATCGCCCGGCCAGCGTAAACATTGATAGCGATGATTTCCACTTCGGCTTCAGCGCGGCCTTGCAGAACGCGGCCACGGCCGGTCGCCTGCGTCTGACGTCCACCGATCCTCACGTGCAACCGGACCTGTTCTACGACTACCTATCCGACCCGGTAGACCGGCAGCGGCTGCGTGCTGCGGTGCGATTGGGCCTGCAGATTGCGGAACAGCCCACATTTCGCGAATTCGTCGCCGAGCGCCTGTCTCCCACGGACGAGGATCTGGCATCCGACGCCGCGTTGGACCAGTGGATGTTGCGCAACGCCTACACCCAGCACCATTCGTCCGGCACCTGCAAGATGGGCCCGGGCTCGGACCTGGACGCGGTGGTTGACCAATATTGCCGAGTCTACGGCATGCAGAACATTCGCGTGGTCGACGCCTCGGTGATGCCCGACGTGATCCGCGCCAACACCAACGCCACGACGATCATGATCGCCGAGCGCGTGGCGGACTTCATTAAGGAAGGCAAATAGTATCGCTCCTTCCACAGGCTCGTGCTTTTGCCACCATCCCAGATACGACAACCAACGCAACAGAGGACGGCACCAAGCAATGACTACTTCGGCAACTCGCATCGAACGCGACTCCATGGGTGAGATGGAAGTCCCCGCCGACGCCCTTTACGGCGCATCGACCATGCGGGCGGTTCTGAACTTCCCCATCAGCGACCTGCGCTTTCCCCGGCAATTCATACGGGCCTTGGGGCTAATAAAATTGGCCGCGGCCCAGACCAACATGGATCTCGGCGTCCTGGACCCGACGGTCGGCAATGCCATCGTGCAGGCGGCTCAAGAAGTCGTCGATGGCAAACACGACGATCACTTCGTGTTGGACATCTTCCAGACCGGCTCGGGCACCTCGACCAACACCAACGCCAACGAGGTGATCGCCAACCGGGCCTCGCAGATCCTGGGTGGCGACCTAGGCTCGCGGCTGGTGCACCCCAACGACAATGTCAACCTGGGGCAGTCTTCCAACGACGTGATCCCGACGGCGATCCACCTGGCGGCGCTTCTTGGCATGACAGAGGACCTGGAGCCGGCGCTGGAGTCGCTCCGGTCAGCTTTGCAGGAGAAAGCCGACGAGTTCTGGCCGATCATCAAGACAGGACGGACCCACCTGCAGGATGCGACCCCGGTTCGCCTGGGCCAGGAATTCAGCGGCTACGCCGGCCAGGCCGAATACAGTGTAACCCGGGTGGGTCGGGCCCAGGAGGCCCTTGCGGAGGTGGCGCTCGGCGGCACTGCGGTCGGCACCGGCGTGAACACCCACCCGGAATTCTCACAACGGACCTGCGCGCGATTGGCCGAGATGACCGGGATCGCCATCCGAGAAACGGGCAACCACTTCCAGGCGCAGTCGGCGCTGGACGGCATTGTCGAGGCGAGCGGCCAGTTGAAAACCGTTGCCATCAGCCTGCACAAGATCGCCAACGACATCCGGTTCCTGGGGTGCGGGCCCCGCGCCGGCCTGGGCGAAATCAATGTGCCGGAAGTTCAGCCGGGCAGCAGCATCATGCCGGGCAAGGTCAACCCGGTGATTTCGGAATCGGTTATCCAGGTCGCAGCCCACGTGGTGGGCAATGACGCGGCGGTCGCCCTGGCCGGCGCCGGCGGGTATTTCGAGCTGAACACCATGATGCCCCTGGCGGCTTACAACCTCCTGCAGTCGGTGTCGTTGCTGGCCGCCTCGGCGGGCAATTTCGCAGACCAGTGCGTGGTCGGGATCACCGCGACGGATACGGGTCCTGCCATGGTGGAAAAGGGCCTGATGCTGGGCACGGCGTTGGCTCCGTCCATTGGTTATGACGCCGCTGCGGGCATTGCCAAGAAGGCCGCCGAAACGGGACACACGATTCGGGAGATCGCCCGAAGCGACACTTCCCTCAGCGAAGCGGAACTTGACGCCCTGCTCAATCCGGAGGAGATGACCAAGCCGAGCCTCGAGGTTCGGGGCGGCGGCGGATGAGATCGTCAGAATCAGGATTTGCCGGATTTGCGGATTATCAAGATTGAGCCGGTGGCGGTGATCATGACCACAATCCCGAAAATCCCATAATCCAGTGAATCCTGATTCTGACGAGGACTCTGGAAAGGCCCGAAAGTCGATGGCTTTCAGATTGACAAATCTGTTCCAAATCAGATACCATATCGGCACTTTCAATATATGCGCAGAATACTCATCGCTCTGATTTTTTGAAGTTCCGCCTGCTCCCTCAGCCCTAACTGGCCCTTTGATGCGGCTTGCCGGCAGCGGCAGGCCGTGTCTTCGTGTCTGCTCATGAACTACAGAGGAGCAGGCAAAATTTCGTTAACCACCCACTGCGCACCCATCAGGAGGGTCGTTTCATGGTCTTGACCCGTAAACGCTCAGGCAGGAATGAACGCGGTCTGTCCGCTCGCGACGTGAAAACCTATTCGGATTCCAGCATCGCGAATGTTCTGGACGTGCCCAATCTCATCAGAAGCCAGATCGAATCCTTCGACTGGTTCAAGACAAACGGACTGGCAGAGACTTTCCGGGACTGCTCGCCCATCGTCGCCGGCATAACCCGGCGTTTCGCCAATGGCGAGGCGTCGCGCCGGGCCGAGAGATTCGAGCTGTATTTCCTGGACCACTGGTTCGACGCGCCGCAGTTCAGTCCGGAGGAGTGCCGGGAGCGCGAGATTACCTTTTCCCAGCCGTTGTACGTCAAAGCGCAGTTGCGGGACCAGGAAACGGGCGAGATCACCGAATCGGACATCTTCTTCGGCGACGTGCCGATGATGACCGACACCGGCACTTTCATCATCAACGGCGCCGAGCGAGTGCTCGTCAGCCAACTCCAGCGGGCCCCCGGCGTATACTTCGAACGCGAGCCGTCGCAGGATCCGGCGTGCCCCGAGTGCGGGAAACTGGAAAACTGGTACTACAAGGCCCGCATATCGGCCAGCCGCGGCGCTCGCATCGAGCTGTCCACCTGGACTCACTACTACGCCCGCCGCCGCAACCTTCCGGAAACGATCACGGTCAGCGTCGACCGCCGTCGCCGCATGGGTGTGTCCACGTTCCTCTACGCGTTGGGCATCGTCAGCGCCGAGGAGATGAGGGCGCTGTTCGAGGAAGTGGACAACCACGAATGCCGCCGCTTTGTCGCCGGCGCTGAGCCCGCGGAAGATCGCGACTACAATCCTCGTGACGAGGAACTCCGGTCATTGTGGGACCGTATGCACCCTGACCGCGAGTTCGACAGCCAGCAGGCGTATCGCATCGGCCTGGCCCAGCGGAACCTGTACAAGTGGCTGCGCCCCGGAGAACCGGCAGTACAGGTGGACGCCGCCTGCACTTTCGTACTGAACCATTTCTACGACGGCCGGCGGTTCGACCTCGGCGAAGTGGGCCGCATTAAAGTGGACCAGCGCCTGGGCCGATCCAGCTCGCAGGTCCTGACCGAACACCAGAAGAACGTCCTAGACGTCGTGCGCAACCGAATGGAAAATGGCGACGGGGCCACGCCCGCGGAAATTTTCGAGGCTTCGGGCCGGGAGCACCGGATACTTTCAGACCGTGATGTCGACGCCCTAATCAACTACGGTTACCTGGCGCGACGGGCCGACCGACGGATCGTATCCGTCGACCTGTTCGAAGGACAGTCAGAGGACGAGCAGACCGTTCGCGTGGAGACCTACGACGCCGCCAACGCCGGTACGCTCCTGTCTCTGATTGGAACGCAGGAAGACGGCGCCCGCACGGTTCGGGTCCAACAGCAGGTCACCGAGACCCTGGGAGACCCGGTGGCCATTGCCACACAACCGATCTTCGGCGGTTCCACGTCTGACGACGCCATTTCCCACGGCGAAGTCGCCATTATGAAGAACCGTTTTCTGGCCGGCGACAGCATCGTCGAAGCGGGCCAGTTGATCTACGCCGAGCGCGTCAGCCAGGGTCCGTTCCAGTCGTGGCGGCTCACGCCGGTTCGCGCTCGAGCTTCGCGTATCGTCGGCGTGGTAACCGAGGTGAATTGCGGCGCCAACGGCAACATGCACAAGATCCGGTTCAATCTTCCGGGCATCGAACTGGACGAGCGCCGCGTGCTTGACCTGATGGACATTGTCGACACGCTGGAGGCGTTGATCACGCAGCACGTCGCCAACAGCGAGCCCCGCGACAACATTGACCACCTGGGCAACCGTCGCGTCCGCGTGGCCGGCGAACTGATGCGCGACCAGGTGCGCATTGGCCTGCTCCGCATGCACCGGATGTTCCAGGACCGGGTCGGCCGCCTGGAAAAACCCGAGGATGCCGTCCCGGCGAAGCTGGTGAACGTACGACCGGTGACCGGCGCCATCAGGGAGTTCTTCGGCGGCGACAAGCTTTCGCAGTTCATGGACCAGACCAACCCGCTGGCGGAGTTGACCCACAAGCGCCGCCTCTCTGCGTTGGGCCGCGGCGGCCTCACCCGGGAACGGGCGGGCTTCGACGTGCGCGACGTGCATGCGTCGCACTACGGTCGCATCTGTCCCATCGAGACACCGGAAGGAGCCAACATCGGCCTGTTGAGCAGCCTGGCCGCCTATGCTCGCATTGACCGGCTGGGGTTCATCGAGACTCCCTATTGGCCTGTAATCAAACAGTTGTGGCTGGGTGATTGCCGTACTCCCGGATTGCCCGGATATTTCGATCCCATCGGCCACAAGGTGGCCGCAGATGTAAGCACCCGCAAGGGTGAAGTTATCGTCGCAGCCGGCGATACGATCACCGAGGATCATTGGCGCCGGCTCCGGCGGCTGTCCGGAGACCTCGCCATCGATGTCGCGCCGTTCGTTGACACTCGTCCCGAGAGCGTCCAATACCTGACGGCCGACCTTGAAGAGCAATATCGAATCGCGCAAGCCAACTCCGGCTTCGACGATCTGTACCAGTTCACCGACGAGTTGGTCGAGGTGCGCGAGGGAGACAACTATCGTTTGGCTCCCCCGGCCACAGTGGAATACGCCGACGTGTCTCCCCTCCAGATCATGAGCGTGTCAGCCGCGTTGATCCCGTTCCTTGAACACGATGATGCCAACCGCGCGCTGATGGGATGCAACATGCAGCGGCAAGCGGTGCCGCTGCTCCAGCCGCAGGCCCCCATCGTCGGCACCGGCATCGAAAGCCGCGTCGCGCGGGATAGCGGACAGGTGCTGCTGTCGCGCGTCCGAGGCTCTGTGGTGTCCGTGAACGGCCGCGAAGTCGTCGTGGTGGACGATGCCGGCCGTGAACACGCCCACCGGCTGATCAAGTTCGCGCGGACCAACCAGGGCACCTGCCTGAACCAGCGGCCCGTCGTGCAGAAGGGGGACCACGTCAACGTGGGCGACACACTGGCCGACAGTTCTTCCACCGACGGCGGCGAGCTGGCTCTGGGCCAGAACGTGCTCGTGGCGTTCATGTCTTGGGAAGGCTACAACTACGAGGACGCCATCATCATCAGCGAACGCCTGGTCAAGGACGACCAGTTCACCTCCGTCCACATTGAGAAGTACGAGGTTGAAAGCCGGTCGACCAAGCTGGGTGACGAGGAAATCACCCGTGACATTCCCAATGTGGGTGAAGGCAACCTGAGGGACCTGGACGAACGCGGGATCATCAGGATCGGCGCAGACGTCGGCCCCGGCGACATCCTCGTCGGCAAGGTCACTCCCAAGGGCGAAACCGAAATGACGGCCGAGGAACGCCTGCTGCGCGCCATCTTCGGCGAAAAGTCCAAGGATGTCCGCGATACTTCCCTGCGGGTCCCGCACGGCCAGCGCGGCAAGGTCATTGGCGTGAAGGCGCTCAGCCGCGAAAAGCGCGGCGACGAACAGCCCGGAGACCAGTTGCCGCCGGACGTTAACGAGGCGATCCGTGTTTGGGTCGCGCAGACCCGCAAGATCTCCGTCGGCGACAAGATGGCTGGTCGGCACGGCAATAAAGGCGTGGTGTCACGCATTTTGCCCGAAGAGGACATGCCATTCCTACCTGACGGCACCCCGGTCGACATCATCCTCAACCCCATCGGCGTACCCTCGCGCATGAACCTGGGCCAGGTGCTGGAAAGCCATCTGGGCTGGGCGGCGCGGAGTTTGAACTTCCAAGCCCTTACCCCCGTGTTCGAGGGCGCTGACGACGACAACATCGAAGACTCGCTGGCTCGCTGGTGGTTTGCCGAGCAGGCCAAGGCCGCTGACAACAGCGCCGACCCCGAGGGCGAAATCGACCTCAGGAAGGTTTACGCCTGGCTGCGCGAGCAGGGCTTCGATCCGGAAGCAATCTACGATGAGACCCAGCACGGCCATGCGCGCGAGGCGTGTCTGTACCTCTGGCTCAGGGACGTCGCTGGTGAGAACCCCGACGGGCTCGGCCTGGCCGAACTCCATCAGATGGCGCTGGATGTGCACCGTGACAAACTGATCTCGCCGCCCACCTTCGCCAAGTTCCAACTTTACGACGGCAGGTCCGGCGAGCCTTTCGATCAGCCGGTCGCCGTCGGAAGCATCTACATGCTGAAACTGATCCACCTGGTTGAGGACAAGATCCACGCCAGGTCCACCGGCCCCTACTCCATGATCACCCAGCAGCCCCTGGGCGGAAAGGCCCAGTTCGGCGGCCAGCGTTTTGGTGAGATGGAGGTTTGGGCGTTGGAAGCCTACTCGGCCGCGCACAACCTCCAGGAGGTGCTGACAATCAAATCCGACGACGTAACCGGTCGGGTAAATACCTACGAATCCATCGTCAAGGGCAACCCCATCACCCAACCCGGCATCCCGGAATCCTTCAACGTCTTGCTCAAAGAACTCCAAAGCCTGGGGCTGAACGTGAGACTGGAGGACGAAGAGGAGCAGGAAGACGGCAGCCTGGGTCTGCCTGGCGAAGACGACTATCTCTTCACCGCGGAGGTCAACTAGATTATGGTCAGAATGCTGGACAACCGCGAAGCCACTTCATCCGACTTCAACGCAATTCGCATTTCCATCGCCTCGCCCGAGCAGATCACCGGGTGGTCGTCGGGCGAAGTTCAAAAGGGCGAAACCATCAACTACCGCACGCAGCGGCCTGAAAAGGATGGCCTGTTCTGCGAGCGAATCTTCGGCCCAACCAAGGACTGGGAATGCCAGTGCGGCAAGTACAAGCGCCAGAAATACAAGGGCGTCGTGTGCGACCGCTGTGGCGTTGAGGTCACGCGGGCGAACGTTCGACGCCAGCGGTTGGGACACATCGCCCTGGCCGCCCCGGTGGCCAACATCTGGTTCGTGAAAAACACTCCCAGCGTGATGAGCCTGGCGCTTGACCTGAAATTGTCCGACCTCACCCGCGTTCTCTATTACTCGGCCTACGTGATCAACCAGGTCGACATCGACCTGATGCGTGAGCAACTGGAGCGACATAGCACCGAAGTCGACGAACTGCGGGAAGGCCCTCTGGCGGTTGCCTACGGCGCGTGGCAGCGCATCGCGGACCGTGTGAGCGATTGGGCGCTGGACGGCAGCCTGCACGAGGCCGTGACGATTATCACCCCCCCGTCGCAAACCCTCCCGCAGGTAGTCGCTGCGGCCAAGGCCGCCCTGGATCGCCTGTCTGGCGTTCAGGATCCGGAGGATGACGATTTCACCGCAGAGTTGGAAGCCGTGCTGGCACTGGCGGCGGAAGGGATTAAGGCAGAACGCGCGACTTACGCGGTCGGCCAGTTGCTGTTGGCGGAAGGGGTCATCGACTCTCCCGACAAGTTGGCCCTGGCCGCGATCGAGGGCGACCAGGTCGCGGTGGCGATCTCTGGCCTTCACCACGGCAGCATGCCCATTGTGGATGCGTTGGAACAGCAATCCTCGCACGCCCAAACCATGGTTGACGCCTTCAACGCCTGGCATAGCAATCCCAGCGAGGAGTCGCAGGACGACTTGGTCGACGCCGTTGAACGCCTGCGCAGTGATATCGCTGTCGTCTACGATGAGGCGTTGCTGCCTGCCGTCAGCGGCGTAGCCGCCGCAGTGACCGGCGTTGGTTCCGCGTCCTTCGGACCGACCGCACAGCAGCCGTTGTCGGACGACCTGGCGGAGATCGAGCACGCCTTGTCCACCGTCGAAGCAGCGGTCCGCAGCTGGAACTACCGCCGCTCGGACGATAACCCAGAAGGGCGTGGCTGGAACCTGCCGGCATTCAACGCGCTGCTGGAGCGTTTGCAGGCTGACAGCGCCGATATGAAAGTGATCGGCGAATTGGAAGACCGCATCGAGTTCATCCAAACCGACATCACGCCGGAGGATCAGCAAAAAGAAATCTCGCTGTGGCGGCGGCAATTGCCGGTGCTTCGTGACTTGATCGGCGTTGTCGATGATTATCTCTTGCGCGCCGTCTCCGAGCGGCGGAAGGAAGCCGTTGACCTGATTCAGGCCATGCGGTGGCTCCGTTGGGATCCGTCCCAGCGGCCGCGCAGCATGGACGTGGACTGGCTGTGGGACGACTTGAAACTGCCAGCCGCAGCACGGAACGAGACCGAACTGCCGGACGAGTTCTACATCGCCCGCAGCGGCTCGCCGGGCCTGCACCTGACCACTCTTTCCACCAGCCGCTACGACCGACTGAAGCCCTTCTGGGGTGAGGCGTTCGACGCCGAGATGGGCGCTGAGCCAATTCTGGAGTTTTTGAAGTTGCTGGACCTGGACCTGGATCAGGAACGGTACTTTACCGAACTGGAAATGCGGGCCACCTCCTCGCAGATCCGCACCAAGGCCGGCAAGCGCATGCGCCTGCTGGAAACCTTCCGGCGCAGCGAAAACCGGATGCAGGACATGATCATGACCGTGCTGCCGGTGCTCCCGCCGGAACTGCGGCCCATGGTTCAGTTGGATGGCGGCCGGTTTGCCACCAGCGACTTGAACGACCTGTACCGGCGCGTGCTCTCCCGCAACCACCGACTCAAGCGCTTCGCGAGCATGCGCGCTCCGGGTCTGATGATTCGGAACGAAAAGCGGATGCTTCAGGAAGCCGTCGATTCGCTGATCGACAACGGTCGGCAGGGCAAGGCAGTCAAGGGCAAGCGCGATCACGCTCTCAAATCCCTGAGCGACCTTCTCAAGGGCAAGCAGGGCCGGTTCCGGCAGAACCTGCTGGGCAAGCGGGTGGACTACTCCGGCCGCTCCGTGATCGTGGTCGGCCCAGAACTGAAGATGGACGAATGCGGCCTGCCCAAGCGGATGGCCCTCGAGCTGTTCAAGCCTTTCGTGATGCACCGCCTCGTGTTGAACGCCCTGGCGCCCAACATCAAGGCCGCCAAGCGCATGGTCGAGCGATCCTCGCCGGAGGTTTGGCACATCCTCGAGGACGTCATCAAGGACCGTCCGGTGATGTTGAACCGGGCGCCCACCCTGCACCGGCTGGGCATCCAGGCCTTCAAACCGGTGCTGATCGAAGGCAGCGCCATCCAGTTGCACCCGCTCGTGTGCTCAGCGTTCAACGCGGACTTCGACGGCGACCAGATGGCGGTGCACGTGCCCCTGTCGGCCATGGCGGTTCACGAAACCGGCTCGGTGATGCTGAGCACCAACAACATGCTGTCCCCCGCTTCGGGTGACCCGCTGGTCGCGCCCACCCTCGACATGGTGATGGGCTGCTACTACCTGACCGAACTGGTCTCGGACGCCAAAGGCGCCGGCGGCGTGTTCTACGATATCGACGAGGCCCGCATCGCGTACTCTGACGGGCAGCTTGACCTGCGCGCCCCGATAACGGTGCTGAAGGTGGCCGGCACGGACGGCAAGATCGAGACCACCATGGGCCGCCTCATCTTCAATGAAACCATCCCCGAAGCCCTGGGATACAAGAACGAGTTGATGGACCGGGGCGCCATCAAGGATCTCACGTCGGAGCTCTACCGAAACCTGTCCAACGAGGAGACGGCGATAGCCCTGGACCGGATCAAGGAGATGGGCTTCTACTACGCGACCAAGTCCGGCATCACCATCGCCATCAACGACATTCAGGTGTCGGAGCGCAAGCGGGACATCCTCGACTCGGCAGGCCAGAAAGTGGCCGAGCACGAGGACAACTTCATGATGGGCATGATGACCGAGGAGGAAAAATACGAGCGGATCATCGACACCTGGACACAGGCGTCTGACGACATGCAGCAGGTGGTGGAGTCCGAAATGGCCAACTACGGCGGTGTCGCCGTGATGGCCAAGTCGGGAGCCAAGGGTAATATCTCGCAGATCAAGCAGATGGCTGGTATGCGTGGCCTGATGAGCGACCCCGAAGGCCGCATCATCGAACGCCCCGTCAAATCCAGCTTCCGCGAAGGCCTGACGGCGCTGGAGTACTTCATCTCCACCCACGGCGCACGCAAGGGTCTCACCGACACGGCGCTGCGAACCGCCGACAGCGGTTACCTGACCCGCCGGTTGGTGGACGTTTCCCAGGAAGTGATCGTCCAGGAGTCGGACTGCGAGTTCGCGGAACCCTTCTACGTGGAGCCGCGGCCCAACGATCCCACCCTGTCCAATCTGCCGGAACGTATCGTCGGCCGCATTGCCGGCGACGTGATCGCCGACCCGGCCAGTGGCGAGATCATCGTTGACCGCAATGAAATGATCGACGAGGAACTGGCTGCAAAGATCCGCGACGCCGGCATTGACCGGGTACCGGTTCGGTCGCCGCTGACCTGCCAGACCCGTCGCGGCATCTGCCAGATGTGCTACGGACGGCTGCCGGCTACCGGACAACTCGTCGAGATCGGCCAGGCGGTGGGTGTCATCGCGGCCCAGAGCATCGGCGAGCCCGGCACCCAGCTGACCATGCGGACCTTCCACACCGGAGGTATCGCCGGCTCCGACATCACCACGGGTCTGCCACGGGTGCAGGAGCTGTTCGAGGTGCGGCCGCCGAAGGGCGCCGGCGTCTTGACGCATATCGACGGCGCCATTTCCATCGAGGAAGATCCCAATGGCTCGCGGCGGATTCGGGTCACCTATGACGAAGAGGAACGCCACGACTACGCGCTGCCTCCCGGAGCCATCCGGTTGGTGGAACGAGGCGAACCGGTTGAAGAGGGCAAGTTGCTGGCCGTGGTGCTGAACACCGAACCCTCGCCGGCAGCAGAAGGCGAGACGAGCACTGCGTTGGCAAACACCGACGTGATGAACGAAATTCGCTCCGATTTCCAGGGTGAGGCCGAAGTGTCCGCCGATGGGGTCACCGTCGTGTGGCGCGAGGAAGAGTCCCGCGTGTACGACGTGAGCTCCCAAATGACCCTGAAGGTCACTGACGGGCAGCAGGTGATGGCCGGCGACGCTCTGGTCGACGGACCGCTGGACCTCCGCGAGCTGCTGGACATCCGGGGCCTCGAGGGGTTGCAGCATTACCTGGTAGACGAAGTGCAGGAAGTGTACCGATCCCAGGGCGTGAGCATCCACGACAAGCACATCGAGGTTATCCTCCGGCAAATGCTGAGGCGGGTGCAAGTCGAGACAGCCGGCGACACCGAGTTCATCCCAGGCGACGTGGTGGACAAGTTCCGGTTCCAGGACCAGAACGCCCAGGTGCTGGCCGAGGGCGGCGAGCCATCGACGGCGAAGACGTTGTTGCTGGGCGTTTCCAAGGCTGCGCTCACCACGGACAGCTTCCTGTCCAAAGCCTCATTCCAGGAAACTACCAAGGTCCTCACCATGGCCGCGGTCGCCAGCGACCGGGACTGGCTGCGCGGTCTCAAGGAGAACGTGATCATCGGCCGTTTGATCCCGGCCCGGCTGGACTCTCTGCTAGAGGCGGAGAACGACTTCGCCTTGCGGGAAGCTATGGACGACTTTGCCGGCGAATTGGCCCCCTCCTGGCTCTCCGGCGACGGTGACATGCCGGAAGAGTTCGCCGGACTCGACGGCGCGGCCGAACTGATCGACGAGGAGCTGATCGCCGGGCAGGCTCTGTCGCAATTTGGCGGCACGGGCATCGGTGACGCCGGCTTCCAGATCAGGACCGCAGAAGAAGAGGACGAACTGGTGCGGAGGGCCCAATCCCTGACCGACAATGATTCCGAAATCGATCGGGAAGTCGAGCTGACCGCTTCAAGGATCTTCTCGCCGTTCGATGAGGAAGACGAGGATATCCCGCGCCTGTAGTTCGCGGCAAACCCGCATTAACCAGGTAGGGGCGAACCAAAATTCGCCCCTACTTCATGCCGAAGGAGCCAATGCACACCATGGACCTGTCGGTAGATCTGGCGCCGCGCAAAACCGAAGGATTGTCGTTGAGCAATCCAGTCATGATCGCGTCCGGCACCTTCGGATACGACGGGTACGGGCGCGGCCTGGCTCCGGATGCTCCGCTGGCATCCCTGGGCGCGGTATTGCCCAAAACCTTCACCCGCAACCCGCGACTGGGCAACCCGGAGCCGCGCTGGTTTCCCGCGTCGTTCCGGGAAGGCCTGGAGGCGGGCGAGACCACCTTACTGAATTCAGTGGGGCTGACCAATCCCGGGATCGAAGCGGCGATGGCTGATTTGGCTCCACAATGGGCGGAATTGGATGCAAACATCGTGATGAGCATGGCCGGCGACTCTCCCGAGCAATGGGAGGAGATGGCCTCGTTAACCCGAGGGGTGATAGGGTTTTCGGCGATTGAACTGAACCTCAGTTGCCCTAACGTGGACGACGGCGCAATGTTCAGCCACTATCCCTACTTGACGGAGGCGGCCGTGAGCGGAGTCCGCCGCCAAACGGACTTGCCGATATGGGCCAAGCTGTCCCCGAACGTGCCCGACATCACTGAGATCGCCCATGCCGCGGCGGAGGCCGGCGCCGACGCGCTCACCATTTCCAACACCATCCCGGCGATGCACGTCGACGTGGAAACGGGGCAGGCTGTGTTGGGCACCGGGTACGGGGGACTTTCGGGCCCGGCTTTGCGTCCCATTGCCATGGCGCTGGTGCACAAGGCGGCTCAGGCCGTGGACATTCCAATCATCGGCGTGGGCGGCATCATGACTGGCCGCCACGCCGCCGAGTACCTGATGGCCGGCGCCACTGCGGTCCAGATCGGCAGCGCGAACCTGGCGGACCTGAACGCGCCGTTCCGCATATTGGCCGAACTGGAGGAACTGCTCATCCGCTGGGAAGTGGAAAGCGTCAGCCAGATCATCGGCGCCGCTTGGTGGGACGAAACGCCGGCATTGTCAGACTAACCGCACTACCACGCCGAACGCAGCACTGCCTCCAGTTCTTCGGCTCCGTTCACCGGCCGCACGTTGCGGTGCAGGCCAAAATCGGTCAGTGCATCCTCGGCAATTTGTGGAATCCCCTCCGCCGGGACGCCGACTTCGCGCAGCCGCACGGGCATGCCGACGGCTTCAAAAAACCCGGTAACCGCCGCCGCCGCTGAATCCGCGGCATCCTGATCGCTGTCGCCACGCTCACGGACACCCAGGGCGTCTGCTACCCGCGCCTGCCCGGCCGCGTTATAGTCGCGGTTGAACCTCATTCCGGGCCCGGTAGTTATCGAGTACGCTGCGCCGTGGTCGCAGTCCGGATACCGGGTGTCCAGACTGTGCGCCAACGCGCTGACCACGCCGAGGGCTGATCCGCTGGCCCCCGTGTCCCACGCGCGGTTGTACATAAACGACGCCACGCACAGGTTGACGCGGGAGGTCCCGTCTGCGTCGGTTTTGCGAATCAATGGAATATTCTCCACCAGCAATCCCAGCGCGGAAAGCAGATCGGCCGCAGCCATGGGGTTTACCCGCGGCGCCTGCAGCGCGCTGATCACCCCGCTGAACAGCGATCCCGATGCGCTGATGCACAGGTCCGCTGGCGCAGTCAGGAGGGCATCGGAGTCCCAGATTACGGCAGCGGGTCGTGTCTTGGGGTCAAACATCTCCAGACGGTGGCCCGTATCAGCGTCGATGACGGCGGTGCCGGCTCGCGTTGCGGCGGTGGTAGGCGTGGTCAGCACCAGGACGTTGGGTATCTTGGGCGCCATCAGCCGCGGACTCACTGGTGGCTGTCCCTCTGGATACCTGGTGGCGTGATCGCGCGGATGGCCTCCCTCCGCCAGCATGATGATAATCGCCCGGGCGGTCACCACCGCGCTGCCGCCGCCCACTGCAATTATCAAGTCGGCTCCGGCTTCGCGGGCCATCGCAGCGCCCTGCATGACCGACGGCACGGGCGAGCCGGCCTGCACACCGTCGAATATCCCGGCTGGTTTTTCTCCCAGCGCCTCGGTGACCCGATCCAGCAGATCCGTGCGGTTGGCAACCGACTGGCCGCAAACCACAAAGGGCCGCACCGCTCCGGTCCGCCGCACTGCCGCCGAAAGGTTGGACAAAGCATCATCGCCGGCGAAAACGCGAACCGGGTAGGCCACATGGCGAAACGGGGAAACAGTTGTCATAATCGAACCTCGCCAGATAGTTGGATGCCTGGGACAGGCCAACGGCGGTTAGCCAGTGTACTACCTGGTTCGAGGGCTCGCCACGAAGGTCTGCTAAAATCCAACACATAGCATGTCTGACCGCCGATCAACATCACCCTCACGATCTCTGCCGGCTCGCCTGGCCCGATACCGCGACCAGGCGGTT
This sequence comes from Dehalococcoidia bacterium, assembly GCA_965207585.1. GTDB lineage: Bacteria > Chloroflexota > Dehalococcoidia > Lucifugimonadales > UBA3495 > Bin87. Next base: position 3,289,577 of record CBDBMT010000003.1, read on the forward strand.
CGGTTGCAGGAATCCGCTCACGTCGCAATGCAACGCGGCCAGTGGAGCCAGGCGGAAGATCTGATCTGGGGTAGCCTGGTCGCCGCGTCGCGGGGCGTCGCGCTTTGGTACGGAGAAGACGTCAGCGACGACACCAGGCTCAGGGAATTTGTGAAGCGCGTCGGCGCGGAGGAGAAAGACCGATACATCCGCGACGCTTTCGATCACCTATCAGCCCTGGCGGATGCCGCCGAGCGGGTGCGCGAAAGACGGACCCGAGTCGACTATCTGATCCTCGCTATGGATGACCTGGATGAAGGCATCGACCGCTTGGTGGCTCGAATACCGGGTGGTGACGATACCCTGCCCTCCGTCGACCCCGATGACGACGTGGCAGACTTCGGCGGGTGAACCGTGGCTATCGACGGAACTCTGCACGTGATGCCTCGGCCAGCAAAGGTTCGCTCCAGCGATGGAGGTATGCCAATAGACGAGGCCGGTACCGTTGCTATTGAGACCCATGGGTGCAAGCTGAACCAGGCGGACAGCGCCGTCCTGGCGCAGGAGTTCGCCCGTGCCGGCTATCGTCTGGTGGATAGCCGACGCGACGCTGACATCATCGTCGTGAACACCTGCACCGTCACCGCCACCGCGGACTCCAAGGCTCGCCAAGCCCTGCGTGCCGCCCATCGGGCCAATCCGGGGGCGGTGGTCGTCGCTGCTGGATGCTATCCCGAACGGGCGGAGGAGGATCTGCGGCGCATCCCCGAGGTCTCCCTGGTGGTGGGCAATCGGTCGAAACCCGACCTGGTGGCTATGGCCGTATCCGAGAGTGCCCGACGTCGTGGGATTGCGGCTGACGTGGGGGCTCGCGATGACAATCCCTTGTCTGTCGGGATCCTTCGTCGCAGCCGGGCGATGGTCAAAATACAGGAGGGTTGCGACCAGGTCTGCGCATATTGCATCGTGCCAAAGGTGAGGGGCCGTGAACGCAGCATCAGCCCTCCTGAAATCATCGGCGCCGTGCGCCGGTATGTTGACGCAGGATTCAAGGAAATCACGCTGACAGGCACGCAACTTGGAACTTACGGGTTCGACCTCGACGGTACGGACTTGCCAGGTTTGCTTGACCGGATATTGAGCGAAACCGACCTGCCGAGGTTGCGCGTTTCGTCATTGCAAGCCCACGAAATCAGTCCGGACCTCCTGGCGCGTTGGGAGGACCCACGCCTGTGCCCGCACTTCCACGTGCCTTTGCAAAGCGGCAGCGATAGCGTGCTCAAGACCATGCGTCGCCGATACGATACCGACACTTTCCGCAGAGCCGTGGAGACCATCCGGGGACTGGTCCCCAATGCCGGTATCACCACCGACGTCATTGCCGGCTTCCCGGGCGAAACCGAACAGGATCACGCCGCCGGCCTGTGCTTGGTCCGCGAGATGAAGTTCGCCGACGCCCACGTTTTCCCATATTCACGACGTCCCGGCACCTCGGCTCACCACATGCCGGATCAGGTTTCTCCACCGGACAAGCGCCGGCGCGCCGGTGAACTGACCGCCGCCGCCTCGATCGGCTTCCAGGAGTTCCGCGACAACATGAAAGGCCAGGTCCGCCCAGTATTGTGGGAAACAGCCCGACCCGCTGGCGATGGCGTCATGCTCTGGAGCGGTCTCACCGACAACTACGTGCGCGTGTCGGCCGAGAGCGGCGCGGAGTTGGGCAATCACATCACGCCCGCCCAGCTCGGCGTGCTAACTGGAAAGACGGTCCACGCCAACATTGCGGCAAACTGACGGGCGTCCGTTTCCAAGTAGAGGATCAACCTAAGTCCTCGGCAGCGTGGATGGTCTGACTCGGTCGGCCTCTGCCCTCATGCCCTTACGGTATAATAGTTGACCACTAATCATGCGATGGTCCCAGCGTGGCCGAAATTGAGATTCCCGATTACCGTGATGAGCGCGGGTGACGGTCAATTGGCCGGCGCTCAAACAAATAGGTGAATGGATGACAGACGACGTAATCCTGCGCGTGCAGGATTTACAGACCCACTTTTTCACGCGAACCGGCGTGGTGAAAGCGGTGGACGGCATCAGCTTCGAGCTGAAGCGCGGTGAGACCCTAGGCATCGTCGGCGAGTCGGGCTCCGGCAAGAGCATGACCGCGTGGTCGATCCTGGGCATGGTTCCGCACCCGGGCCGTATCGTCGAGGGAAGTATCAATTACCTGGGCGAAAACCTGCTGGAAAAGAGCCGCGGCGAAATGCGCGATATTCGCGGATCGGGCATCTGCATGGTCATGCAGGACCCGCTGACCTCCCTGAACCCGGTGTTCACCGTAGGCGATCAGTTGGTCGAATCGTTGCGCCTTGAATACAACGAGCCCCGGCGGTCGCTGCGTGACCGGGCAATCCGACTCCTGGAAAACGTCCGCATTCCAGCAGCCGAAGATCGCCTGACCAACTTCCCGCACCAGATGAGCGGCGGTATGCGCCAGCGGGTGGTCGGAGCGATATCAATCGCACGCGCGCCCAACCTGCTGATCGCCGATGAACCAACCACCTCGCTGGACGCGACCATCCAGTTGCAGTACCTCCGCCTCCTCAAGGACATCCAGGAGCAGACGGGCGCGGCCATCATCTTCATCACCCACGACTTCGGCATCGTGGCCCGGATGTGCGACCGCGTCGCTGTCATGTATGCGGGACGCATCGTGGAACAGTCCGATGTGGAGGACATGTTCGACCGGCCGGCCCATCCTTACACTGAAGCTCTGCTGGAATCCGTACCAGACCTGGACACCGATGTCGACATGCTGCCGTCAATCGAGGGTCAGCCGCCGTCGCTGGACGCTCTGCCTCAAGGTTGTACCTTCGCACCGCGTTGTCCCCACGCCTGGGAGCGCTGCAACGAATACCCGCTGGAATTCACGGTGGCCCCGGGTCACGTGTCGCGGTGCTGGAGGGCGGAATAATGGTTGCCACTGCTGCTGACACCACGGGATATTCAACCAGTCCGGGCGAACAGCCACTGGTCCGGCTGGAGGGGATCCGACGCCACTTTCCGGTCTTCCGGGGCAACGTGCTCCGGCGGCGTACCGGAACGGTGAAAGCCGTGGACGGCATCTCGATCAACATCATGCCGGGCGAGACGTACAGCCTGGTCGGAGAGTCGGGCTGCGGGAAGACCACCACCAGCCGCATGTTGCTGATGGCGGACCAGCCCACCGAGGGCAACATCTATTTCGATGACCGCCCAATGAACCAGTTCTCCGGAGCAGAACGGCGAAACTTCAAGGCCTCGGTGCAGGCCGTGTTCCAGGATCCGTGGAGCTCCCTGAACCCCAGGATGCGTGTCGACCAGATCGTCTCGGAACCGCTGATCACGCACCAGCGCCTCAGCCGTTCCGCGGTCCGTGCCCAGGTACAAGAACTGCTGCAGGTAGTTGGACTGCATCCGTTCCACGCCGAGCGGTATCCCCACGAGTTCAGCGGGGGGCAGCGCCAACGGATCGCCATCGCCCGCGCGTTGTCCACCCGTCCCAAGCTGATCGTGCTGGACGAACCGGTGTCCGCCCTGGACGTATCTATACGCGCTCAGATCCTGAATCTGCTGAAGGAGCTCCAGTCCACCTACGAGCTCAGCTATCTGCTGATCGCGCACAATCTCGCCACCGTGCGCTATATGAGCCACATGGTGGGCGTCATGTACTTGGGCAAGATCGTAGAGGAAGCGCCGCCCGTAGAGCTGTTCACCAACGCTCAGCACCCGTACACCCGCGCGCTCATTTCCGCATCGCTGCCGGCTCACCCAAGACTACAGCGCGAGGAGATCGTGCTCACCGGCGAGGTGCCATCGCCGTTAAACCCACCGTCGGGGTGCACCTTTCACCCCCGGTGTCCTTTCGTCATGGACCGTTGTTCGGTGGATGTGCCCTTGCTCAGGGAGTACACACCGAGCCATACCACCGCGTGCCACCTCTTCGACGAGGGGGGCGCCCATACCTGCTAGCGCCAGGGTCCGGACAAGAAGCCTTCACGCACACAGCGCCGGCTCCGATGGACACCGAAGCCGGCGCTGAAGATTTGGACGGTCTCAACGACACCCTCGGCGGTGTGCTTGCGCTCTTTTGCGCATGTATCCCATCTCGGAAACCGTGCCGACCCCGATATGGCAAGGTTTAACATATCGGAAATACCGATACCAATGCTGGGTGGAGTATAATTGGCAAGTCGGATTCGCTGCTTGGGCGAATTGGATTGCGAAAATCGCAACGCAACGGGAGCGCGTAATTGATTCAGGCGAGTGAGCTGGCCCATCCGATCCGGTTGGCGCGCGGGATCTTCTACGGGTGGTGGCTGGCCGTCATCGGCGCCTGCATCATGGTGATCGGCACGGTGCCGCTGTTTCAAGCCCTTTCGTTGTGGTTGCCGGTTCTGTCGCAGAACTTCGGCTGGACTCCATTCCAGTTGTCCTGGGCTTTCACGCTGACGCGGGTGGAAGGCACGGTGATGGGACCCATCGCCGGCTGGTGCGTGGACAAGCTGGGTCCCCGCAAGATGGTAGCCATCGGACTGGTGATCTTTGCCGGCGGGTTCGTAATCTTCAGCCGGACCGACAGCCTGTGGATGTTCTACCTGGCTTTCGTAGTGGTCAGTCTGGGAGCGGGGCTGGGTTCCTGGCTGCCCGCCAACACCGCGCTGAACAACTGGTTCCGGCTGCGCCGCTCAACCGCCATGTCCATACCCATGCTGGGCTTCGGCATCGGCGGCGTTTTCGTCGTGCCGTTGATGGCGTGGTTAATGGGTTGGGACGTCAAGGCCGGCGTCGAGATACCGGGCCGTCTCGGGTGGCAGAACACAGCGCTCCTGGTGGGCGCCATCGGCATGGTGGCTTCGGTTCCCCTGGCCTTGCTGGTGCGCAACCGTCCGGAGGACTACGGTCAGCATCCCGACGGCATTGATCCCGAGACCGCCGCATCGGCCGGCCCACGACGCACCGCCAACGGCGGCGGCTCTGTGGCTCCGGACTACACCTGGCAGGAAGCAATCCGCACTCGCGCTTTCTGGCTCATTACCATGGGGCACGCCAGCTCGTCCATCATCATCATCAGCGTGATGTTCTACCTGGGTCTCCTGATGGTGGAACGCGGGTTCGGCCTGGGGCAAATCAGCGGGGTCATCTCGGCTCAGACCGCCGTGTCCACGGCCTTCATCCTGGTGGGGGGAGTGGTTGGCGACCGCGTGCCCATCCGATTGGCCATCTTCGGATTCTCTTTCCTGCAATCCATCGCCATGGTGATCCTGCTCATGGCCGAAACGCTGCCCATGTTCTACCTGTTCACCGTGCTGATGGGCATCGGGTTTGGCGGCAGAACGCCACTGACCACTGCCATTCGTGGCGTGTATTTTGGGCGCAGCAACTTCGCCCGGATCACCGGCATTTCCATGATACCTATGAACATAATGTTCATCGTGGTGGTGCCCTATGTCGCGTGGATGCAGGAATTCATCACCGGCAGCTACACGCTGCCACTGGCGTCCATCGCGGCCGTCAGCGCGATGGGTTCCATCATGTTCCTGTTCCTGGGCAACCCACGCCTGTCGCCATCGCAGCGACGCCGCGCCGACGTGCAGCGGTTGGTGACGCAGGGGGCGAGCAGCGGGGGCAACGCCTGACCCGCGCGGCGGGCAAGTATGACGGGGCAGCGGCTCTACTCGCGCGTCTCCGATTTTCTCCGAAGCGATGGCGACGGCAGCCTGTTTTACGGGTGGCGGCTGGTTGTCATCGGCATAGTCATTGTCCTGGTGGGGAGTGAACTTGCCGGCTCTCTGGTTGATCATGGGTTCACCTGGGCAATGACGGGTGATTTCGGGATTGGGCTGCACTGGTTTCATCCCGCAGTTCTGTGGATTGGAGCGGCAACCCAGTTCCCGGTATGGGCTGTTGCCGGCTGGGGCCTTGACCGTTATGGGCCCCGGCGGATGGTGCAGATTGGCCTGCCGTTGGCCAGCATCGTTATCCTGTTGGCTGCCATGCGCGTCCCAGGACTCTTGACGCTTTCTTTGGTCTGGATCGGCACCGTGGGACTGTTGGGTTCTTACCTGCCGACTTTAGCTGCCCTCAACCACTGGTTTCACCGCCGGCTTGTCATCGCGCTGGCGGTAATGCTCTGTGCATCGGAGGTGGGAGGGGCAATTGTCAAGTGGTTGATTCCTCCTCTGGTCTTTGCCGTGGGATGGCCAGCGGCGGCCACAACCATTGGGCTCGCAATCGTGGCGGCGGCCACCCCGTTGTCCGGAAGGGTATTCAACCGGCCCGAGGATTACGGACAGCATCCTGACGGGACGATAGCTGAGAGCGCCCGTACCTTGCCGGATTATGGCTGGAGGGAGGCCGTGAAATCGCGCCAGCTGTGGCTGTTAATGGCCGCCGCAGGGTGCTTGTCAGCAACCGAAGCGGTCGGCAACGTGTACTTCGCCTACATCTGGTCCGACTTGGGCGCCACCCGCAGTACAATCGGCCTGGGTCTCGGCATTCAGGAATACACTGGCGTTATTTTCATCCTGGTCGGCGGGTGGATCGGTTACCTAATTCCAATCCGATACGCACTATCAGGATTTGCCGCCATTCAGGTGATTGGGACCCAGCCTGCTTCTCTTGGGCATCGGCAGTCTGCCGATGATCTTCTTGGCCTCTGCCTTGGTGGGCATTGGAGTCGGGGCGATGAGAGCCTCGAAAATTGCCGTCGTTGGCATCTATTTTGGAAGGCGCAGTTTTGGGGCGAATACAATCATGGTATTGATCTTCGCCTCGATAGCAGGAATATTAGCCCCACCCGCTACAGGTGCGATCCTTGACGCCACCGGGGAGATTGCTCCGGTAATAGTTATTATCTCTATCGTGAGCGCCGCAGCCGCGGTGCTGTTTTCGGCGTTGGGTCAACCGAGGCTTGCCCCCTCCCAGCATCGCATGAGCGCTACGGACGATTGAACTTTGCCATTACCTCTTCCGCGAACAAGGCCAGCGTCTCCGACGGCGCGGGATTGGGGAACACGACGAAGAAGTAGCGGATCCCGAACTCGACGTACTCGTTGATGCGGTCACAGATCTGCTCCGGCGTGCCGGAAAGAGTTTTGCATAGCCGATCCGTCTCAAACGCCGCGGCCGTCATACCGGCCGCCTCTGCCAACTTTGCCACCACCTGCTGGTACTCCCGCTGGGTGGGCGCGATGATGCAGTCGGCATTATGCGTGAGCTCAATGCCGCACGGATCCCGCCCCGCAGCCCCGGCGGCCTGTCGGATGATGCCGGCGTACCGGCGGTGCTGGTCGACGGTGTCATTGGAGCCAACGTTGGCGATGTCGGCGGTGCGGCCTATGGCGGGCAACACGTAACGCGGGCCGTGGCCGCCTACGAGAATGGGCGGAGCGGGCGTCTGTGTCGGCTTCGGCTCGATGGACGCATCGGAAACCTGATAGTGCTTTCCCACGAAATCAACCGATGGCTCCATCCACAACCGTCTGATAATCGTGACCGCTTCCTCCAGCATCTCGCACCGCTGCCGAGTGGAGGGAAACGGCAGGCCGCTGTTGGTAGTGTCGCTGCGACTGCCGCCGGCTCCGATCCCCAGGGTGACCCGGCCGCCGCTGATGACGTCCAGGGTGGCCGCCATCTTCGCCGTTAGCACCGGATGCCGATAGGGATTCGCGAGTACCATGGGCACGGCGCGGATGCGTTGGGTCTGGGCTAGAAGCGCTGTCAGCGTCGTCCAGCATTCCAGAGCCTCAACGGTGAGCAGGTCAAACAGGCTGGCCGAGTAGTAGCCGAGGCGATCTGCCTCCCGCCAGATCCGCAGCAGGTCTTCGTAGGAGTAGCGGTACTGGTTGACCCGAACGTTGAATTTGACGGGCGCTTGATCCGAAATCATAGCCATGGCCTGACCCAAATGAATGTAGGGGCGAACGGATCATTCGCCCCTACCCGGTGAACCGATGTGAACGGAACTACTTGGCGCCGTTGCCGTTCCGGAAGTGCGGGATGACTTCCTTGCCGAACTTCTCGATAGAGGCCATCACCTTCTCGTGGGGGATGGTCTCGGTCTGCATGATCAGCATGACCTGGTCGACGCCGATGTCCTCGTACATCTGGCAGGTCTTGATGCAGGACTCGGGGTTGCCGGCGATGATGACGCCGCGGTCGGACAGGGTCTTGCCGTCCAGCTGGGCGATGGCCGCCCGGGCGGCGCCGGGACCGGCGTCCAGCGAGAGGCCAACATCCTGCGCCAACTGCTGGTGCTCCTCGTCGGACTGACGAAGCCAGCGGCTGAAGTCTGCGGAAAGGTGATCGGGAACGCCACCCCAGGCCTCGAGCAGTTCTTCGTATGCGCCGATGCGACCCGCGATGTAGGGCTTGTCCGGCCCGAAGAAGGTCTTCATCGACTCCGCTGCCAGTTCCTTGGCGTAGTCGTCATCGTCGTCACAGAAGCCGTGAACGTTGTTGCCCCAGAACTCAGTGACGAACTCGCCCACTGGCTCGCAGTCCTTGAGGGCGTCGCGGTAAATCTGCACCTTCTCTTTCAGCACCTCGACCGCGTAGGAAGCGGACGACAGCACGCCGATGCCCTTCTGGGCGGCCAGGCGGAAGCTGTCCTCGGAAGTGCAGGCCAGGTAGAGGCGTGGGTGCGGCTGCTGGTAGGGTTTGGGCAGCACGCGGCGCTTGGGCACGCTCCAGTTCTCGCCCTCGTATTCATACTCGTCCGAGGTCCAGATCTTGGGCAGCATGCTGATGGATTCGTTCCACAGGTTGCGGGTCTCCCGGGGGTCGATGCCCAGGCCGGTCTGCTCGTAGGCGTTGGAGCGGCCCGTCCCGACCTCGATGCGGCCGTCGGTGAGCTGGTCGAGCAGCGCCACGCGCTCGGCCACGCGAACCGGATGATGGTACGGCAGGATGCAGACACCGTAGCCGATGCGAATCTGCTTGGTGATGCGGCTCAGGGCGCCGAACATGGCATCCTGGGAGGGCGAACCGGAGAAACCAGTGAGGAAGTGGTGCTCCACAAACCAGAGGTTGTCGAAGCCCACCTGGTCGGCCAACTCGCACTGTTCGAGGGTTTCCTTGTAAAGCGCGTTCCAGTCGATCTCGGTGCCCTGGAAGGGGCGCTGGCATTCGTAAAGCAAGCCGAACTGCATGGCAAATCTCCTGTGCTGAGAAGTGGCGGGGTCGCCCGCTTCTTGTCATTCGCCGCGAGGGTGGTTACGAAACCAGCCGTAGGCGCGTACCGAGTATTGGCCGCAGTATAGCGCAATTGCTATCGGTTGGCGAACGTCGGAGGTCGCCGCGCTCGTGGCGAGCCGCTCAGCGGGAGGCGAGCCACTCGTTGTAATTTTCTCGCATGTATTGGAGGTGTTCCGGAATATGCACGGCGTACACGTTCAGCCAGTCGTCCAGGGTCATGTCCCCGTTTTCGGGGTGGTAACAGGTGTTGGCCCAGGTCGTTTCGGGCAGCGTCTTGATGAGGTCGTAGGTTTGCTGGCGCAGGATGCGGAACAGCTCCAAAGCCTCTTCCGCGGAGCGCTCGGCATAGCCCAGGGCGCTGGCCCAGCCGTTTTCGTCATAGGCCATCAGAGGCTCCCCCGGCTCCGCGATCAGGCGGCGACAGCGGATGTAGCTGTTGACCTCGCTGTCGGTGATATGGACCAGGTGCTCCCGAATGCTCCAGCAACCGTGTTCATCGCGGAAGTCCCACATTTCCGTGGGGAATTCCCGCAATCCGTCTACGAGGGTCTTATAAGCCGAGCCGTAGGTGGCGATCTTTTCGGGGCGTGTTGCTGGGGACATGACTCCCTCGTTCATGTTGGATCCGGCGGTGTTCCAATTCAACGGAGAAGCCTATGCTCCGGGCAGCCGGTACGTTACCGTCTTGCCGCAGGCGGCGTCGATTTCTTCGGGGGTTATCAACTGGACGGTCGTGATGTTGAGGGCGCCGCCGGCGCTTATGGTCATGGACACCGCGGCCGCGGTCGCCGTGTCGGGGAGGTCGAAGGTCATGTAGAGATCGGCCCCTCCGAGAGCGTAGTAAAAAGACTCCAATGTGCCGCCCTGCTCGCTTGCCAGCTCTTCAAAAACCTGGCGACGTGAAGTCCCTCCCTCTTTCAGCAATCCCTGAAAACCCTCGGTGGTATAGTTGGCTTGCAAGAGATATTTGGGCATTGGGCACCTCTCCTTTGTTGATCGTATGTGCCAATCGAGGCCTTGCACCTCAAAATCGGTGGGTAGTCTATCACAATGGTGCGCGGGATCTGATGCTGCCCGGCCCTTGCCGGCGACGACGATAGGGGCGATAATCCGCCCCAAGCAACGATCCAGAGGCGTTTACCAGGAGGCGGAACGCGATGAAGTACGACGTAATCATAATCGGGGCGGGTTCCGCCGGCTGCACCATGGCGGCGAGGCTGACCGAAGACCCCGACCGGTCGGTTCTCCTGCTCGAAGCCGGGCCGGATTATCCCGACTTTGACCTTTATCCGGACGACCTCAAGTACGGCTACGACCAGACAGCGTCCGCCGTAAATGCGCCCCACAACTGGACCTTCTGGGCGCAAAACCCTGGACAGGCCAACCCGATGCCCGTGCCCCGCGGCAAAGTCGTCGGCGGCTCTTCCGCCATCAACGGCCAGGTGCTGCTGCGCGGTGTCCCCGAGGATTACGACGCCTGGGCGGCCCTGGGCAACGACGAGTGGAAGTTCACCGACTGTCTGCCCTATTTCCGCAAGATGGAAACCGACGTTGACATCAGCGACGACTTCCACGGCAACACCGGGCCCATTCCGGTGCGACGGCACCGCCAGGAAGACTGGCTGCCAGCGCAGGTCGCTTTCTGGAACGCCTGCCGCGACGCCGGCCATCCCCACGACCCGGACATGAACCACCCTGAATCCGGCGGCGTCGGCCCGGTCCCGATGAATAATCCCAACGGCGTGCGCATGAGCACGTCCATCACCTACCTGCGCGAGGCCAGGCACCGCCTGAATCTGACCATTCGCCCCAACGTCACCTGTCGCCGCATCCTGTTCGAGGGCAAAAGGGCCGTGGGCGTCGAAGTGGAAAGCGGCGGCGAAGTCTTCACGGTGGAGGCCAACGACATCATCCTGAGCTCCGGCGCCATCGCGTCGCCCCAGTTGCTCTTGCTGTCGGGCATCGGCCCTGCCGACCACCTGCGAGAGATGGGTATCCCCGTGGTGCATGAACTGCCGGGCGTCGGCCAGAACCTCCGCGACCATCCCAACATCCGCGTTCCGGTCAAGGTGAAGGACGACTTTCCCCTGGACCCATCGGCCCCCCGAACGCAGGTGTGCCTCCGCTATACAGCCACCGACAGCCACCTGCGCAACGACATTCAGATCATGCAATCTTCCTTCTCGTCGCCCATCGCCGGCGACCCCCTGGAGGCCGAAGGCATCCGCTTCACCTGCATCCTGGAATTGGCGGTAGGGTCCGGCCACTTGCAACTGGCCAGCACCGACCCGCATGATCAGCCGGCGTTGAACTACAACTACTTCCAGGAGGAGTTTGACCTTTCACGGATGCGCGAGGCGGTCCGGGTGTGCGTCAACCTGCTGGAAAGCGACCACTACAAGGACGTCGCCGACGAATTGCTGGACCCGTTGCCGGCCGATCTGGAGAGCGATGAGGCGCTGAACGACTGGCTCAAGCGGGTAGTGAGCACCTCCCAGCACATCTCCGGCACCTGCAAGATCGGGCGGGCCGACGATCCGATGGCCGTGGTAGACCAGCATTGCCGGGTGCACGGCATGGAGAACCTCCACGTCGCCGACGCGTCGGTGATGCCGGACTGCATCCGCGCCAACACCAATTGCACCACGATCATGATCGCCGAGCGCAAGTCCGACTGGTTCCGCTCCGGCGAATAAGCTCGATCCGACTAGGAGAAATTCCGATGACGACCACCACTAGGGAAGTCCACGTTTACACCAACCCTGGTTGATTCAGCTGCCGGACGCTGGAAGAATTTCTGGCGACCAACGGTGTTCAGTATGAACACCACGACTTGCTGACCGACGATGCCGCCCGCGAGGATCTGAAATCCAGGGGTGTCCTGTCCGCTCCCGTCACGATCATTGACGGTACGGAAGTAATCATCGGGTACTACCCCAAGAAGCTGATCCCGGCGCTGGGGCTGGACGATGCTCCCATCGACCTTTCGGGTAAGACGGCCTGGCTGGCCGACAAGTACCAGCGGATACTGAAGGCGGCGGCGCGAGCGACGTGCGAGCTTTCAGAAGAGCAGCTTGCTCAGCCGGTGCAGTGGCGGCCGGAAATGCTGCGGGATACCCTGTTGCATATCGTATCCTTCCCCGAGCTGGCCTACACCAGCCGGACGCGCGGTTCGATGAACACCGACGACATGCGGGCCTGTAAGGAGAGCGTTGCTTACCTGACCAAGCCCGACGACATCGCATCGTACGCGCTCAAGGTGGCAGACGACATAACTGAGTTTCTCAACAGCGGCGACACCGAAGGGTTCGACCGGGTGGTGCCCGCCCACTATGGCGGCGAGGTCACCGTCCTGGAATTGCTAAACATAATCCTGAGCCACAGCACCCATCATCTCAAGCAGGTGTACTGGTTCATGGATGACCAACTGGACCAGCCGCCGAAGGCCCCGGCCTCTGAAGAGGACATGGATGGCATCTTCACACCGGCCCAGCTGATCTAGCATCGGCGCGAGGACAAAGTCATGGCCGATCCGCTCATCGCCCTCGACGAAACCCCGCAGGCGCGGGTGCTGATCGCCGGCTGGCGGCGACAATGGTCCGACGGCGGCAACATCTCCAGTGGTATGCCTCGCTGGCTAATCGACAAGCTATCGGCGAGACGCATCGGCCAGATGACCGAAGAGATCTCCAGGATGTGCTTTCCCTTCCAGATTGCGGGCACCCACGATCTGTACCGGCCCAGGGCTGCTTTCGACGACGGTCTCCCCAGCCGTCCCATGCGATGGGACAACGGGTTCTGGGACGCCGGAGACGGTGTGGTCATCTTCCTGGGGGTCGAACCCTGGTATCGGATCGACCTCTATGGGGACGCCTTTTTCGAGGCCGCGGCGGCATTGGGAAATCCGAAGATTGCCGCCGTCGAAGGTTACAACGGTCCGGCGCCGCCCGAGCTGGAACGCCGGGTGTCGTGTGTGTACAGCAAGGCGTCGATGGTTGACGAGCTGCGCCAGCACGGAATGCTCTTCTCCAGCTATGGTTCGCAGCAACGCCAGGGGCCCACGGTGGGCATGGCGCTGGTGAGCATTGCGCACTATCAGCATCCCGACGTGGAGATGGTGCGGGTCGGCGCCATGGCGCCCATGTTCCCCTTCAGCGGAGGCAGTGGGGGTCAGTTGGGCATTACCACCGACCATCGGGCTTTCTACGACATCATGCGCCGGCTGCGGGCCCTGTATTCATTGGACATCGACCTGTCCGACCTGAGGCCCCGGTACGAAGAGGAGGCAACGCGCCTCCTGGAATCCCTGGACCGGGTGGCCCAGCGCAACGACGAGGCGCGACGGTACATCGACCGGGTACGCAACGACTACCAGTTCCAGCCCTTCGAGGAGCCGGTCGAACTCGACCCAAGCATCGAAGGCACCCTGGCTGACATCCTGGGGCAGTTCGATTTACCCGACGGTGAAGACGAAACGCCGGCACGTTGACCAAGCTTCCATTACTCCGGAATCTAAACGGGGCGGGTTCAGAACCCGCCTCGACGCGATTCTGGATTCCGGCTTTCGCTGGAATGACAGAAGAAAAGGTTTAGTCGATGACCAGGACCGTGTTCTCCCGGCCCTCGCGGCGCATCTCGGCCAGGCCCTCTTCGGCGGTATCGAATTTGTCGTAGTAGAACTCGATGCCGTTGCCGTCCGGGTCCTCGAAGTAGACGCTTCCGGTCATGCCGTGGTCCGTGGTGCGGTCGACCTTGACGTCGTGCTCCAGCAGCGTGTGGTACAGATCGCGCAGGGAGTCGAAGTCTTCCACCTGCACGGCAAAGTGGTTGAGCCCGACGTGGCCCTTGCCTACCGCCGGCGAGTCCTCGGACGCTTGGAACAGGGCCAGGTCGTGGTGGATTTCGCCGCAGGTCAGGAAGGTGGCGGTAGGTCGCTGCACCGCGATCTCGAAGCCGAGGATCTCAGTGTAAAACTTGGTGGACGCTGCCACGTCGGAAACGTTGATGACGAGATGACCAACTTGCTTGGGCTTGACCATTTTGCTCTCCTTGGCTGATGAAGATGGGCGCCTGTTGACGCGAAATATACGATAGTTGTTTCCCGCAAGCAAGTAGGCGAACGTTCTCCGCATTCCCCGAATCCCTGGCGCAGCGCCAGTGTCACTCAGATCTCGTTCATCCGGCGCACCATGGGGCGGTACATCCACCCGGCCAACGAAATGACCAGCAGAACGGCGGCTCCGCTCGTGATCGCGACGGACCAGCCATACAGCTGCGCCAGCCACGTCAGCGGCCACGCCCCCAGGAAGTGGAACACCGGGGCCAGTTGCATCATGGCCATCATCCGGCCGCGCATATCTGGAGCCGTCGTCAGCTGCATCATCGAGCTCGACACCGGCCAGAAGCCCCCGATACTGGTCGATCCGACCAATGCAACCAGCATGCACGCGGCCCAGAACCACTGCGACCAGGCCATGGCGATCAGCCCGACGCAGCAGATCACGAGCTGCAAGTACATCAAGAGGCCCTTATTCTTGCTGTCGCCCCAACTGGCAACCACCATGGATCCCATGAATGCTCCGGCGCCGCGGAACACCATGAACACCCCGGTCTGGAACTGGTTCACGCGCAGGAATTCGGTGGTGAACGCGGGCACGACCTGCATGTAGGCCATGCCGAAAAAGCCGAAGGTAGCGGACAAGAAGATCAGCACCGCCGCCATGGGAGTGCGAATGGCGTGGGCAACACCGCCCACGAAGTCGCTGATGGGGGAGGAGTTCCGCCGGGTCATAGCGGTGGGCCGCGTCACCATCATCAGGAATGCGACCCCCACCAGATAGCTGACGCCGTTGATCATGATGCCGGCCCAGGTGTCGATGTACTGGATGGCCCAGCCGCCGACCAAGGGGCCCGTCATATTGCCGATCTGGCCGATGGACGTGTGCAGGGCCACCGCGTTCATCATGTCTTCGCGCGGCACCAGGTCGGCGGCCAGGGCGAACCGCGCCGGCATCTGGACCGCCATCAGGCCGCCCAGGATGAACACGACGGTGTACACGTGCCACATCTGCGCCAGCCCGGTCAGCGCCAGCACGGCCAGAGCAAGCGTGATCACCGCGTTACCCAGTACGCAGGCGATCAAAAACAGCTTGCGGTCCACCCGGTCCGCCAGCACCCCACCGACGAAGGTGAAGAAAAAGTTGGACACCCCGAAAAGGCTCACCGCCAAACCCAGGGCGGTCTTCTCACCCGTGAGATCCAGGATGAGAAAACCGATACCCAGGAACTGGATGCCCTGGCCGAAAGACTGGACCCCGATATTCAGAAAGAACCACCGGAAGTCCCGGTGGCGGAGAGCAGAGAATGCGCGCAGCCACCCGGCCGCGGCGACAGAGGCCATGGGCTATTGGCCGCCAACCTCAGACTTGGCAGGCGATAGCAGCCGGTCCACCAACTCGTGAAAGTCCGCTACCTCGAAATCAGGAAGGTAAACCGATTCCTCATTGGGGAGGTTGTAGCGGTTTACATAACCGGCCCGGAACCCAGACGCCCGCGCGCCCGTGACGTCAAACGAATGGGAGGAGATCATCATGATCTCGCCGGGCGCTTTGTCAAGGATGCGGGTCGCCGTTCGGTACACGGCCGGGTGAGGCTTGAAAACGCCGGCCTTCTCCACCGAAATTACGTGATCGAAAGGGATTCCGACGTTGTTCGCTGCCATTCGCTCCAGGTAAGACTGCTCACCGTTCGACAGCACCACCAAGCCAAATCGCTGGCTGTCGACCAGTTTTCGCAAACCCGGCACCGCGTCATCGAAGGGCCGCAAATTGTCATACACAGTCATAAACCGGTCCACGGCGGCGTATTCGAACTCCACCCCGTGGAGACGCAGGCAATAGACGAAGGAGCGCCGGCAAGTCTCCAGGTATCCGCTGTGACCCAGCATGTATAGATTGTCCTGGTATTGCTCGATGCGCTGACGGCCGCGCCAGTCGTCCCAGAACTTGTCGGCAGTGACCTTCGATCCGTGCTCGGCCAGGAACCGACCGGCCGGCTCGGACAGACTTCCGCCCAGGTCGAGCACGGTTCCGAAGATATCGAAGACCAGCGTGTTGACCTGGGCGATGGGGTTGTCGGTCATGTCGGAAGACCTCGACGGGTTCAGGCAGGCTTGATGTTGTCGATGTTGGTCTGGTCAATGTTGATCTGGCGCTTTACGCTGTCAAAGTAGACGATAAGCCAGGTCGCCGGACCGATCGTCCGCTTTTCACGGACTTCCCCAACGTCTCCCGTGGTGATGCTGCGCACCGATGAACCCACCGGGGATGCCATCACCTCACGGACTTCGAAATCGGCGACAGCTTCGACTTTCATGCCCTTTTCATACAGGTCAAAACTCATTGGGATACCTCCTCGGCGGATTCCGGACAGCTCGAATCGAGGGGTCAACTGGCCCCGCAGTGTACGGCTCGCAGTTTCGGGAGTCAACGAGAGGCGCCGCTCATGAGCGCGTCCGATCCCGAGGCCTTCCAACCTGCTAGACGACATAAGCGGCGCAGGGTATCATTTTCAGGACATTCGACCCCGAACCCATTCTGGAGGTAAACGAGACCCATGAAAATCGTAAAGATGTCGGCGGTAGAAAGGACCGAGGGAACCGCTCCCCTGTTCACCGGGCCCGTGGGCCGGCAGGCCATCCTGGACCCGGACGACAGCAACAACTTCAACTTCGGCATCGTTCACTTCGGCGCCGGCGTCCGCAACAAGTTCCACACCCACAGCGGCGACCAGATCCTCATCGTCACCGAGGGAACCGGCATCGTGGCCACCCGTGACGAGGAAGTGACGGTAACGGAAGGCGACGTCGCCATCATCCCCGCCGGCGAAGACCACTGGCACGGCTCCCGCGAGACCGCCATGTCCCACATCACCATCACCGTGAAGGGCAGCCAGACGCAGCAGAACGAAGACTAACTCTCGTCAACGGCAAACACCACGAAAGCGAAGAGGGGCGATCCATCGGTCGCCCCTCGGTTTTTTAGAGATCAGCGATCAGTGGTGACGATGGCCGTGGTCACCGTGGCCGTGGCCATGATCGTCGTGATGTCCGTTACCGTCATGCCCGTGGTCGTCATGGTGACCGTGATCGTCGTCGGGAGCCAGCTGGGGCAGGCGGACTATCGCCAGGATCACGGCTGCCAGCAGGTACAACGCCGCCGTGTAGTAGAAGAGGTAGTCAAAGTTGATGCCGTACAACCAGCCGGCGATGAGAGGGGACGCCGCGGCCAGTATGAATCGGGAGGTGGAGAGCAGTCCCAGAGTTGTTGCCGCCGTCCCTTCGCGCACAATGTCCATGGCGGCGGCGGTGAGGATAGGTTGATCACTGAATAGGAAGAGCCCCAGGGCAGCGAGCAGTACAGTCATCACCAGGCGGTCCTCAGGGCCGTTGACCAATGGCGCCATCAGGAGGGTGACGACAGTCAGGAAAAGCATTCCCGGTATCAGGACTATCTTGCGCCCGAACCGGTCGGACAGGTATCCCATTATCGGGCTGGCCAGGATTCCCACCAAAACCAGCAATCCGATGAGAGAACCGCGGATGAACAGGTTCTCAAAACTGCGGTGCTCGGTGATGGTAAATCCCAGTTCGTCCACGAGGTACTGAGGCAGCATAACGAGAAATCCCAGATAGGCCATGCCGCGCAGTCCTGCCACCACAGTGATGCCCCAGACGCGGGGATTGCGGACCAACAGTTTGGTCTCGTCGATCTGCATCCTCATGGTGCTGACGGCCCGCTCTTCCACCGCCGCCTGCGCCCGTTGCCCAATATCCCGAAACGCCCAGAACACCAAGAAGGCCAGGAAGATGGGCACTGCGGCGTAGATGGTGATTATGGCCTGCCAAGCCAGCACCGCCAACAGCGCCCCAGTGATCACCGGCCCGAGCACGTCGCCGATGTTTCCGCCCACACCGTGGAAGGACAGCACCGCACCCCGCCGGTGGGTGAAGTGGGACGACAAAGCTGCCATGGCCGGCAGGTGCCAGACAGACGCGGCTATGGCGACTACGGACATGCCTATTATCAACAAGGCATACCCCACGGGGTTGAAGGGAGCTTCCGCTCCGGTTGCTATGGCCGATGCCTCCGGCGCAACCCAGGCGCTGCCCGGCACCTGCCATCCGGCTGCCGCCATCAGCAGCCAGCCCACGCCGAACAGGGCCATGCAGACCGCCATCACCCAGCCCCAGTAGCGGCGCAGGGCATCAGTAAGCACGCCGCCGGGCAACGCCACCACACCGGAAGCGATTTCACGGGCCGATTGGATGCTGTTGACCGCGATTACGCTGCCGCCGAGGAGCAGGTCTCGGACCTCGGGCAGCACCACGATGAAACTCTGGGCGATGGAGTGAAAGACGCCATGCCCGCTGGACAGGCCGCCGATGATGAATGCCGCTCCCCTTCGGAAACCGGTTCGGCCTTCCACGACCGAAGGCGCCGCGTGATGATGATGTGCGTGGGCCATGGCCACCTCCTGGGGGACAATTGATGAACGATTAATCCACGGAACCGCCGGGCAAGCGGGACAGGCCGGGCACCTCGGCCGGACTCCGAGAGAGACTTCGCCGGACCCTGGACCAGCCCAGGGCAACGACGAAGACGGCCGCCGACAGCAGCACGACGCTGGCACCGGAAGAGACGTTGATGAAATAGCTCATATAGATGCCCGTCACCGAGCACATTATACCGATCAGGGTGGACAGGATCGTCATCTTCACAAAGCTGTTGGTCAACAATCGGGCGACGATGGGGGCAATGACGACGGCGGCAGCGATCATGGTTACCCCCAGGACACGCATGGAAACCACAACCGTGCCGGCCAGCATCAGGGCAAATATGGCGTCCATCCACGCGGTTGGAATACCGTAAAATCGGGCCACGTCGGAGTCGAAGGTGTTGAAGAGGAACATCTTGTAGGCAAAGAAAAAGACGATTGCCACCGCAACGGTCACCACAGCAATGGCGATGATGTCGGCTCTCTCCACCGCCAGCACGCTTCCCCACAGGGCGGCTTCGAAGTCATGGGTGAAGCCGTGTTTGCGGCTGATGATGGCGATGCCCAGGGCGAAGCTGGCAGTGGTCACGATGCCGATGGCCGCGTCGGAGCCGATGGGATTTTTGCGGGTGGTCCAGGCAATCAACAGCGCGGACAGGAACCCCCACAAGGTGGCGCCCACAAAGAAGTTGAACGACATAGCGGAACTGACCACCGCGCCGCCAAATATGGCGTGGGCCAGGCCGTGACCGATGTAGGACATGCTGCGCAGCACGATGTACGTGCCCATGAAAGCGCACAAGCCGCCCACAAGGAAGGCGGCTATGATCGCACGGACGAAGAATCCGAACTCAAAGGGTTCAAGCAATACCATCACGCGATGACTCAGAATAGGATGGGGCGAATAATATCACCGAAGGCAACTGGCAAACGACTGCCGCAGCGGAGTAGCCAAGCCAGGATCAACCGGGGTCAACCCGGGATTATTCGGGATCGCTGCGATGGTGATGATGCTCCGGCACGTTTCCGGAAGTGGGGTGGAGATGCGACATCACCGGCTCCCGGTGGCTATCGTCCGGGATGGTGGACAGAGGCTCGCCTCCGTTACGATCGATCCAGAAGTGCGCGCTCTCCGCGACCAGCGTCATGCCCTGGTACTGGATAACCGGCATCTCGGCTCCGTACACTTCCTGCAGGATGTGGGGCGTGATGACGCGATGGGGTGGCCCGTCGGCCACTATGGAACCGTTCAGGCAGACGATGCGGGGCAGATGCACGGCGACGGCGTTGATCTCATGGGTGGTGAGCAGGATGGTCACGCCAGCGTGGTTGAGGTCGTGGAGCAAGTGCATCACGTCGTCACGGGTCTTGAGGTCGACGCCGGACGTGGGTTCGTCAAGAAGCAGCAGATCTGGGCTGCTGGCCAGCGCCCTGGCCAGGAAGACGCGTTGCTGCTGACCGCCGGAGAGTTGGCGGATGTGGCGCTTGGCCAGATCGGCGATCCCCAGGCGCTGCATCATGTCGTAGGCCAGTTCCTTTTCGTACTTGCGGTACCAGGGCAGCCACGGGTTGGCCATGGTGCGTCCCATCATGACCGTCTCCTCGACGGTGACGGGGAAGTTCCAGTCGATGGTTTCCAGCTGGGGAACGTAGCCGGCCCGGTTGTTGCGCCCTCGGACCGGCTTTTCGTTGACCCGCACCTCGCCCTGCTGCACGTCCACCGCGCCCAGGATCACGCGCAGCAGCGTGGTTTTGCCGGATCCGCTGGGCCCCAACAGGCCCACAAAATCGCCGGGCATGATTTTCAGGTCCACATCCTGCAGCACCTTCGACCTGTTGTAGCCGGCGATGACGTTGCGCAATTCCACCACGGGCCGGGCGTCGGGGTCGGGCCGGTGGAGGTGCGCCAGTTCTGGAGGGTGCAGCATCGTAGGTTACCTGATCCTGATTATTCTTAGCGACGGGATTACTGAGGATAGACGGCATTGGACGCGCCGTCAAAGACCGGCGATATATCCACGTTGTCCAGGGCCGACGCGTCTCCACCCAGAGCCGGGATCATGATGCGCAGGTTGGCGACCTCCAGACCAAGGTAGCTGTGGTCGGGATCACCAGGCGCGCCCGGCAGGTCATCGTCGGAGAGTTCGTCGATATATTCGGCTCCGGACTCCGCGGCGATGGTCCGCATGACATCACTGGGGAAGACTTCCGAGCCGAACACGGCCGGGATCCCTTCATCCCTGATCTGGCTGATGAGATTGGCAACGTCTCGGGCCGACGGTTCAGAAAAGTCCGACGGCTGGACAGCGCCGATGACGGTGAGGCCGTAGCGATCGGCGAAATATGCCCAGGAGTCATGGTAGGTAAGCAGTTTGCGGTTCTCTACCGGGATCGTGGGAATGATGGTCTTGATGGCTTCGTCCAGCGCAGCAATGCGCCCGGCAAAAGCGTCATAGTTGGCGCGGTAATAATCGGCGTTGACCGGATCCCTCGCCGCCAGGTTGTCGCGAACGATCTCGGCGTAGCGGAGCGTCAGGATGGGGTCGGGCCACAGGTGGGGATTGGGATGCCCATCCTCTTCGGGGAAGGAGAAGTCGAACTGCCACTGGTCGCGGGTGATAGTCTGTTCACCCAGGCTGACGATAGCGGCGCCGGGCTTCAGGTTGGCTTTGGCCATTTCCAGCGTGGGTTCCTCGAGGAAAAGGCCGTTGAGGAAAATCAGGTCGGCGCCGGAGAGGGCAACCGCCACCGCGGGCGCAGGCTCGAAGGTGTGGGAGTTTACGCCCTCCGGCACGACGCCTTGCAGCGCGATGCGGGTCCCTCCGACGTTCTCCACGATGCTGGTGATGGGCGATACGGTGGCCACCACGTTGAGTGGGCCGGATTCTGATTGGGTTGGAGCCGACGCCGGCGCTGCGACCGGCTGCTCACCAGCGCAAGCGATGGCGGCCACGGTCGCCAAAAAGAGCAAAATTGCTATGCAACCATTTGTAAAAGACATCATTTGCCCTCCTGCTGGGCGAAGAAAACGCTGAGTGGTTCGGGACAAAGTGGGTCGGTCAGGACCCGCTGGTCAGCCGGAGCGCTGGCAAATGGAGCAGAGGCCGCCGATGGTGATGTTGTCCAGGTCGGGCGTGAACCCGAATTCCTGCTCCAGGCGCTGGCTGAATTCCGCCAGATAGGCGGGGCTCAGGGTCTGCACCGCGTCACATTCGGAACAAACCATGTGGTTGTGGCGATTGTGGTGATCGGCCAGCTCGAAGTGGAGCTTGTTGCCAATCACCACCTCCGTCACCACGCCGAGGCGCTTAAGCAACTGCAAGGTGCGGTAGATGGTCGCCAAATCGACGTATGGGTGCTGTTCCTTGGTCAGGTTCCACACCTCATCGGCGCCGATGTGGCCGGGCCGGCCGGCAACGATGTCCAGTACGGACAGACGCTGCGGGGTCATCCGGTAGCCTTCGGAGCGCAGGCGCGCCACTGCCGATTCATGTCCAGACATGCGCATACCACCGTTATTGCATGGATTTGCGACAACCAATTATAGCATCGCCCGCACCGGCGTCAACCTTCGTCGTGCTAGAATTTGCCCATGCAGGAAGTTCAACCCGGCCAGCGCGTTGGAGAGGTGACGGCGTCGCAATCGCAACGCGTCGAGGCGCAATGCTACCAGGCGCATGCAGTGCCTCCGCTGGGGTCGCTGGTTCGGATTGGATCACCTCCAGTCTACGCGGTAGTGCTGGAAGTCCGACGCGAACCGCTGGACCCCACGCGACCTCTCACCCCCAGGGGGGCAGACCTGGAAACGGAAGACGAGGTGTATGCGGCCAACCCCCAATTGAGCGCCATTTTGATCACCCGGTTTACCGCGGCAATCGTCGGTTTTCAGGGCGCTGGGGGCATCCGTGCCGGTCTGCCGAGCCTGCCGCCTGACCTCCACTCCTTTATCTTCCTTTGCGATGCTGGGGATTTGGCATACTTTGGCAACGATTTCGGATGGCTGCGGCTGCTGCTGGATGAACGGTCACCGGCATCAGATACTGCAATCGGCAATTTGCTCCGCCAAACGGCCGCTGCCAGGTCAGATTCCCGGAGGTTCCTGCTTGGAGCCGGCAAAGCGCTGGCAGCGGAGTTATCCGGAGAGCCCCACCGAATGCGGGCGCTGCTGCGCGTGGTGGGTGGATGATGCTGATGGACAGTTTCGGCAGCAATGGGGCCGGCCCGGCAGAAACCCGCCGCCTGGGTCAAGTCGTCGGCGGTTCGCTTTCCCGTGGCCTGGACGTCCGGCTGGACGGCTACGGCGCGGGCACCGAGGACGTAGCCGTGGGATCCTTCGTGACCATCCAGGGACGCCGTCAACGTTATTTCGCCGTGGTGACCGACGTGGAATTGCGGGCCGTGGACGACGGCGTGCGCCATTTTCCGCCGGCGTTCTCGACGGACGATGTCGACGCTGGCGATTTCACCGCTGAGGTCATCGCGGGGACGTTGGCTTACGGCCAACTGTCAGTGATGCCAAGCATGGCCGTCCCCGTTGAAAGCTCCCAACAGGGTACTGCCGAACAGGCAAAGACGATCCCGGAGCATTTCGCGCCGGTATTCGCGGCGTCGCAAACCGACATCGACGCGGTGTTTCGCGCCCGGGACGGAGACTTCGCGTTGGGTTCACCGCAAGGCATGGAATCGTCGTTGGTGCGGCTGGACCTGGCAGCCCTGGCCAACCGGTCTGTCGGCGTTTTTGGCGCTTCCGGAACGGGCAAAACGTTCCTGGCGAGGATGCTGCTGGCCGGGCTGGTGAAACAGACCCAAGCGGTGTCGCTGGTATTCGACATGGAGAGCGAGTACGGCTGGCAGGGCCAGGACAACGACCGGGGTCGCCAGGTCAAGGGGCTGAAGCAGTTGTTCCCATCCCGGGTCGTCACCTTCACCCTGGACGAAGCCAGCAGTCGCCGCCGCGGGGTCATGCCCGACGGGATCGTGAGCATCGGTTACAACGAGGTCGAGCCGGCGGACATCGAGGTGCTGCGGGAGTCGCTGAACCTGTCAGAGGTTGCCGCCTCCACCTCGTGGAACGTCGCCAGGCACTACCGGGAGAACTGGCTGCGAGAATTCATGGCGCTGAGCGCCGCTGATGTTGGCGATCTGGCGGCCGAAATCGGAGTCAACCTGTCGGCCTTGCAAACGCTGCACCGTCGCCTGCTCTCCTGGGAACGGTTCGGGTTCCTGGCGGAAAATGGACAGGGCAGCGCCAGCGCCGGCGGCATCATCGAACAGCTGGAACGCGGCAACCACGTGGTGCTGGAGTTTGGACAGTACGGACGCAACACCGCCGCGTACGTGCTGGTCAGCAACCTGCTGACCCGCCGCATCCACGAAACTTGGGTGAGACGCAAGGAGTCGGCCGACGGCGGACAGGGCGACGAACCGCGGCCGCTGGTAATCTTCGTCGAAGAGGCCCATAAATTCCTCACTCCCGACATCGCGTCCCAAACCATTTTCGGCGCCATCGCCCGGGAGCTGAGAAAATACAACGTGACGCTGATGATCGTGGACCAGCGGCCCAGCGGCATCGACTCCGAAGTGATGAGCCAGCTTGGCACCAGGCTTTCCTGCGCATTGAACGACGACCGGGACATGAACGCCGTTTTGATGGGCGCCCGCGACGCCGGGCAGCTGCGCAACGTGCTGTCTCGCCTGGACAGCAAGCAGCAGGCGCTGGTGTTCGGCCACGCGGTTCCCATGCCCGTGGTCGTCAGGCCGCGAGACTACGACGAGGCATTTTACGCTGACATGGGAGCGCCCGCCGGCGCGGCGGTTGGGACCGCCCTAGCCGAATCCGACGCCGAGCGGATGCAGCGGGAAATCGACGAGCTGTTTCCGCCTGAATGAAGTTCTTTACATCGATGCACAGGATGTTCAGGATGTTGAATTATGAAAGTTGTTGAAACTTGTGCAGAGATGGCGGCATTGTGCCGCGAAGTCGAGCGTCCGCTGGGCCTGGTGCCGACCATGGGCGCGTTGCACGAGGGGCACCTGTCCCTCGTCCGGCGGGCGCGGGCGGACAGCGAGACCATGGCGGCGTCGATCTTCGTCAACCCGACCCAATTCGGACCAAACGAAGACTTCGCGCGCTACCCCCGCAGCCCGGAGCGCGACCTGGAGTTGTTGCAAGCGGAAGGCACCGACCTGGTGTTCGTCCCGCCGCCGCACGAAGTGTATCCGGACGGTTTCGACACCTGGGTCGAGCCGGGATCGGTAGCCGAGGGCATGGAAGGAGCGGCGCGGCCGGGTCATTTTCGCGGCGTCGCCACGGTGGTCGCCAAGCTCTTCACCATCACCCGCCCCGACCGGGCCTACTTCGGCCAGAAGGACGGCCAGCAGGTGGCGGTCATCCGCAAGATGAACGTCGACCTGAACCTCGGCGTCGACGTGGTAACCATGCCCACCATCCGCGAACCCGACGGCCTGGCGTTAAGCAGCCGCAACGCCTACTTGAGCGCGGAGGAGCGAGAAACCGCGCCCGCAGTGTACCGGGCCCTGTGCGCGGCTGAGGATGTATGGCGTCGCGGCGAGCGAGATGCAGGACGAATACAGCGGGCCGCCCACAACATCCTGAGCCGGGAGCCCCTGATAGATGCGGTGGACTACGTCAGCACCGTTGACGCCGAAACCATGCGACCGCTCGCAACCGTGCAGGATGGTGAGAGGCTGATGATCGCAATTGCGGTACGGCTGGGAACGGTGCGGCTGATTGACAACGTGGTATTGGGTTAAGGAGCGAGACCAACGGGCAACGGAGGATGTCGATTATGCCAGAGGAAGTAATTTTTGAAGTCCACGAGGCTGAGGAAGGCGGCTACTACGCCACAGCGGTGGGACACGACATAATCACCCAGGGCGATTCCTGGGAGGAGCTGAAAGCCATGGCACAAGACGCCGTGTTGTGCCATTTTGACGATGACGCGGTGCCAAGCACGCTCCGGCTGCGTCTGGTGAAAGATGAAGTGGTAGTAGTGTAATGCTGCCCAGGGATATGTCTGGCGATGAGTTGGTACGACTGCTGCGCCGACGCTATGGATACCACGTGATGCGGCAAAGGGGCAGCCACATGCGACTGGTCTCCAACGCAAGAGATAGGGACCATCACGTGTTAGTCCCGCGTCACAATCCGCTGAAAGTCGGCACGCTGCACTCTATTTTGGCCAGAGTTGCCGGGCACCTCGAAATCAGCCAAGACGAAGTGCGTCGGAAGCTGTTTGATGACTAAACATCAGCGCGGCAGATTGACAACACCATGATCACAGCAGGCGATGGCTAGGGACACCTCGAAATCCTCTGGTAGGATATTAGGTCAGATGTCGGCCAATGGTTAGGAGATGCGTTATGAACGAAGCAGACCGCCGTCTCGCCAGCGAGGTCGTTGATGTCCTCAGCGGGCGAACAGATGCTATGCAAGTGTCCGAATACACCTACACGGCTTGGCACCTCATCGCTTGGCTAGAAGGGATACTTGCACAATCTGCATCCGACGCCAGTGTGATCCCGACCGAACCCGTCTTTGCCGAACTCGCTCACGACAATCTGTTCACTGAACTCAGCGACGCCATATCTGGCGCGCTTGCTCCTTGTGGTGCCTACCACCGCGCCGACCCTGACATAATTCCTGACGCTGTAACCGTTGGATTCCTTTACGGACTTGCAACTGCATACCCTGATGCCCTCGTGGAATTCGTGATCAGCAATATTCTAGATGCGATGAGGATCGAGTTTTACGACACTATCTGGGAAGCATACCCGGATGCGGAAACCTTTCCCATTGCGGACGAGGGCTTCGATCGTATTGCAGATAGCGCACTGGGAAGTGCCATTCTAGCAGCGACAAGCGCCGCTCTCTCTCGTGCCCGTGCTGAATGGGACGAAGCGGCTCTGACCGCTCAACAAGTAGATACCGAACTCCGGTACTTTGGCTTATGAGCGCCTTGCACCTACGTTGTTCCGGCGGCTCGTTCACCATACGTGCTTGGCCAATAATCGTCGAGGAATGGCGTTTGGACTGAACGGAGCTTACACCATGACGCCTGCGGAAAGGGTTCTATTTCGGGATGCCTCCGAATTGCCGGACGAGCTGGCAACACGGTTCCGGCAGATTGCCAGGCTGGAAGAAAATTGGAACGGCTATGGCGCGCCGTCCGTCGACCCGGACTGCATTGCGGACGCCATCCGCATCATCAAGATTGGTCTGGCCATCGGCTTGCCCGCTCCCGACGTTGCGCTCGGAGGGGACGGGGGCATCCGCATTGAGTGGTGGGACACGGATCGGTGGGAACTGTCGATAGACCTGGTTCCCGGAGGCCAAAATACCTACGCTCTGGACCTGTTCCACCCGGATGGCGCCATCGAAGCAAGCGATGGGGCAATAGAGAACGATGACCTCATTCGCCACATAATCGGCCTAATGGTTTAGAAGGGGAAGCCGGTTAGAGTCTAGGCTTTTCCCATCCTACGACTGCGTCAACTCCCGCACCGTTTCCGTGAGCGCTGGGATCACCTTTTCCCAGTCGCCGACCACGCCGTAGCGCGCTTCCTTGAAGATGTTGGCGTCGGCGTCCTTGTTGATGGCTACGATGGCCTTGGAGCCGCTGCAGCCGGCCATGTGCTGGCTGGCGCCGGAAATGGCTACGGTGATGTAGAGGTCGGGCGTAATCGTCTTGCCGGTGAGCCCCACCTGGTAGTTGGCGGGAACCCAACCAGAGTCCACGGCGGCGCGGGACGCTCCCACGGCCCCGCCCAGCAGACCGGCCAGCTCCTCCAGCTGCGAGAAGGGTTCGGGTCCGCCCAGGCCGCGGCCGCCGGACACAACGATCCGGGCGTCCTCCAGCTTGATGCCCTCGGCTTCTTCCGTCACGACGTCGACCACTCGCGTCTTGGCCGCCGAGGGGTCGATATCCACCGGGAAGGCGACTACCTGTCCGCTGCGACCGGCATCGGCATCCAGGGGCTCATAGGTCTTGGGGCGGATGGCAGCGATCTGCGGCGTGTGGGTGCAGCTGACCACGGCGATGGCACTGCCGCCATACACCGGACGGTTGGCCAGCAGGCGACCCGTTCCAGCGTCGGCGGACACTTCCAGGCAGTCCTGGGCCAACCCGACTCCCAGGCGAAATGCCAGGCGCGGCGCCAGTTCGCGGCCTTCGTTGTTCCGCGCAATAAGGATGATACCCGGGTTGTCCTCTGCGGCAACGGTCTGCATCGCCGACAGGTACAGATCGGGATGATAGTCGGCGAGAGCCGGGCTGGTAACCGCGTAGGCTTTGTCCGCGCCGTGGGCGATGGCCTGCTGGGGGGCATCGGCGACGTCGGCACCGATTACAGCGATTGCCAGTTCCTGGTTGAGAGCGTCGGCCAGCGAGCGGCCAGCTGCCAGCAGTTCCTGGGCGGTTGATGCCAGTTGCCCGTCCGGGGCGTCACCGAAAACGAGGATGCCGGTAGCGTCTGCCATTTTTCACTCCGTGGGCCGTGCCCGAAAATAACGCGGGTCGCTGACCCGCCGGTGTTGCTGAATCAAGCTAGATGAGGCGGTCCTCGCGGAGCCGCAACGCCAGCTTGCGGGCGGAGTCCATGTCGTCGTCGCCCTCGATGATCTCGCAGTCCTGGTCACGCTCGGGCACGAACAGATCGTGCAGGGTCAGGCGCGGCTCCAACTGCGCGTCGTCGATGTCGAGATCGCCGGTGGTCCATACCGTCGGCCGCTTGCGCGTCGCCGCCATGATGCCCCGCAGCGTGGGATACCGGGGCTGGCCCAGCTCGTTGCTGACAGTCACCAGCGCGGGCAGGTCCGCCTCGACTACTTCGAACCCGTCGGGGGCCAGGCGTTCCACGACCACCTTGCTGTCCTGCACGTCCACCTTCTTCCCCAGGGTGATGCAGGCCATGCCGAGCGTCTCCGCGACCCCCAGCGGCACCTGCGCGTTGTCCCAGTCGGACGCCTGCCGTCCGCAGATGATCAGGTCAAAACCGCCCAGCTTTTGGATGGCGGCGGTGAGCAACTGCACGGTGAAGAAAGAGTCCACCGAGTTGGCGAAGGCGTTGTCCTGCAGCAGCACCAACTCGTCGGCGCCCATGGACAGGGGCTTCTTCATCACGTCCAAGGCAAATGTGGTGCCGGAGGAAATGACGGTAATGTTCGCTCCCTGCTCGTCCTTGATCTGCAGGGCGGCCTCGACGGCGTTTTCGTCAAAGCCGTTCACCACGGGCGGGATGTTCGCCGGCGGAACCACCTGCCGGGCGTCGGGGTCGATGCGGAAGGCGGCGGCGGGCATTTCCGGGTCGACGACCTGCTTGGCCAGCACGCAAATGTTAACGGGCATCAGGAACGCACTCTCCTGTCGCAATACGAAAATGGGCTATGTGAAAGTTATCACTAGCCCATTCCAGTGTCAAACGTTCGCCGATTTCGTCGCCATCACAACGCTTTCGGGACGGAAACCCTGGGTTCCCAGTCTGCGGATCCCTGGCGCAACGAGGATTGACCCGTCGCTGCCGAGGGGAAACTCAAGCTACCGCAAGGATGTCAGATCTCGCGGAACTCCGGTTCGGCTGGCTCAATGTAGAAATTGTTGGCCCAGAGATCGTCGATTATGGCCTGGTCGCCCTCAGTGATGGGCGGCGTCTCCACAGCCTCAGAGTACTCCTTCAACTCTTCCAGCGTGGTGAAGTTCGGCAGCACGCTGGTGATGGTCGGTTGGTGGAGCACGAACTGGATGGCGGCCTGGCTCATGGTGCGGCCGACCTCTTCGCCGGCGAGGAACTTGACCTGGTCCACCTTGACCAGCGCCTCGCTTAGCCACTGGTGCCGGCGATAGGAGCGGTGGTCGTTTTCGTCAAATTCCGGCGGCTCGTCGTAGCGTCCGGTCAGCGCCTCGGAGGCGTGGGGAACCCGCGACAGGAGTCCAACCTGTTCTTTCTCCGCGATGGGGAAAAAGTCCTTCGCCGGGTCCTGTTCCAGAATGCTGTAGATGATCTGGCAGCTGCTGACGTGGCGCTCCTCCATGCTCGCCTGGCCCTCCTCGAACCAGCCGATGTCGGGGCCCAAGGCCGAGCCGTAGTAGCGGATCTTGCCCTCGTGCTTCAGCTCCTCCAGGACTTCGAAGACCTCGTCCTTTTCGATGGCCTCAATGCGCGGGTTGTGCAGCTGGTAAAGGTCAATGTAGTCGGTCTTCAGCCGCCGCAGGGACTGCTCGCAGGCGAAGCGGATGAACTCCGGCTCGAACTTCTGCGGCCGCTCCTGGTGGCCGACGCGCGGCGTGGTCTGGTCGTAGATGTCATAGCCGAACTTGGTGGCGATGATCATCTCGTGTCGGCGATGGCTCATGAACTTGGCAAGGACTTCTTCGCCGTAACCGTCGCCGTAGGTGTCGGCAGTGTCGAAGAAGTTGATGCCCAGCTCGAGCGCCTCTTCGAGCAGCTGGCGGCGCGTCTCCTCGGGGATGCGGCCCCACCAATTGGTCGCCACGGTCCAAACGCCGAAGCCGACCTCGGAGAGCATTAAGTCAGTGCGGGGAAGTTGGCGGTATTTCATGATTGCCTCACTCTTGAGTGGCGTCGCTCAGCCAGCGGCTCATGCCTTCAATGAATTCATCTCGTATTGTACTTGAGGAACCGCAAAATTCCGCAATCAGTTGCTCTTTAAAAGCCTGCGGGTCGTCGCCGGACGGGACGATGAACGAGTCCAACGGGTCGCAGGCTATCTCCATGTCACGGCCTTCGACGAACGTCCGATTGACCGGCATTCCCAGTGGCTCAGCGGCGCTCGGCCAGGTGCCGTCGACGTTCATCCATCCGGCATCGGTTTTCAGGCGAATATAAGTGTGCACATCCGGGACCGGCTCGCCGGCGACGAGCGACCGGAGCGCATCTGGGAAGTGGGCAGTGTTTTCCCGCGTAAACCGGTGTGTGCACATCACGATTCGCGAGTCCATACCCAACTCCCGAAAGATGCCGGCCAACAGGTAGTGCTTCCCGGAGCAGGTGCCACGCCACTCGCGGACGATAGCCTCAGGCTCGCGTGTACTGGCACGCTGGTATGGCATGTCGCGCACCAGGGCGAAGGCCGAAGCCGCGGTGAGCTTTTCATCGTCGGCGATCAGATTGCGCCGGCGGCTTTCTTGTTCCAGCATAGATAGACGGGATAGCATGGTGAAGTCTCTTCGGTAGGTGATCAGCAGCGGGGCGGACTTCTCGAACCTGTCTCGCCGGCGTTACCGTGGGATGTCACCGGCCCAACCGCGTCTCAAACCGGAAGCTGCGGCTAGTTCCTCATTGGCAGCGTCAACTACCAACGCCAGCACTTGTAGCGTGGTCGCCCCGATACATTGACCGCTCTCATCGGGCCAGAAGGCGACCGGGCAAGTTCCGGCAGCAACCCGTCCCGAGGGCAGGGTGATGGAAAGTCGAGCTTCCCCGCGCTGGCACGCCAGAGTGCTCCCGTCGGCCAGATAATACAAAACCGGGTTGCCTGTTGGTTGAATTTGCAACGCTTCCAGCAGATCAGAGGGAAACGCTGAGTCCGACGCGCCAGTATCTACCAATGCCGATACCGGCAACATGTCGCCGCCGTTGACGTTGCCGATCAAGACGTCTGTGTAAAAAGTGCCCATGGCTGTTCCTGTGAAGCAAAGTAGGCGAACCGCTCAACCGAGTCGGTCCGGCCCCAGCCGCGCAGCACACCGCACAGCTCGAGGATAGTGCGGGGTGGGAGAGGGTGTCCAGAGCGAAGGGGGCGGGGATTCTCAGGCTGCATGATGATTTGGCTAGTGCTGCTATGGAGCGGGAAGCTTCCCGAGCGTATCGCCAAAGTTTCCGGCTAATCTCAAAGCACCTGCGACGGATGTCGTTGCCTTGCACGTAATGGCCTCGGGTGAATATGATGGCAAATGCCCAATGACGAAACCCACGGTCAATATTGCCGCCGCGGTATTCGTTTCCCGCCTCTCCTTCGGCGGTAACCACGCCCACGTCCAGTCCCATAGCCTTCGCCTCCGCAAATCGGCATGGCTATGGCTTATCGGACCCATCCGCTGCCCGTCAACGACTTGGTGTCATCAAATTTCTGCGCGGCGCTACGCCGGCACCAGCCCCAGGCTCCCGCGGACCGCTTCGACCATCTCGTTGAACCGGGCATCGTTCAGCACCGGCCTGGCGCTGCCCAGGCGAACGGTGGGGATGATGTCCACCCAGGACTTGCAACCACCATACTCGGGTATGTAAGACACGGTAGTTGGGCTTTCCATCTCATAGACGCGTAGCAGCATGATGGTCAGCGGCACCATGGGCTTCCAGTGCAGGCGGGACTGGGCGTAGGTGTCCGTCCAGATGTGGTGCGGCGCCAGGTCCTCGACCTTGCCCTGCTGGTCGATCTCGATCAGTTCGTGGACGCGGGCCCAGTGGGTGAAGGTGACCGCATCCTTGTCGTCAGGGTCGTCGGCCAGCAACTGCCGCAGGACCGGCTGGTGACTGTCCTTGAGCAGGTCTTCCTTCTGGTGCAGGTAGGTGGGATACAGCAGGAACTCTGGATGCACTACGCGGAAGTCCTTGCTCTCCTCGTGGATGCCGCCCTTGCGCAGCATCATGATCTGATCGCCGTCGGCCAGGGCCTTGACGGTTATCGCCCACTCTTTCAGGGCCAACTGGCAGGTAGCAGGGGTGGTCATGGCCTCAACCTCCGAAATTAGTCCTTGTCGCGATTTCAGTCGTCACTCCGGCGAAAGCCGGAGTCCACTGGGCGGTACTGGATTCCGGCTCAAGGCCGGAATGACGGAAATGTCAACGCTCCCTAATGCCCGCGGCTGCAGAACTCGTCCCAGCCGGGTACGTCCTCGCCGGTGACGTACAGCCAATAATACGTGCCGATGTCGCCCATGTACTT
Organism: Dehalococcoidia bacterium; assembly: GCA_965207585.1. Lineage (GTDB taxonomy): Bacteria > Chloroflexota > Dehalococcoidia > Lucifugimonadales > UBA3495 > Bin87. The sequence goes on from CBDBMT010000003.1 coordinate 3,322,269, forward strand.
GAACTGCTTGCGCACGTCCTTGATGGTGGCCTCGAGGTCGCCGTGGGCACGCAGGTAGTTGCGGATGTCGCCGCCGTACTCCTCCTCCAGCTCGATGAGTTTCTGGGCGTTGTGCACGGTGGCCACGATCTTGCGGCGGTTACGAATGATGGCGGTGTCGGCCGCCAGCGTGTCGATTGACGATTCGTCCATAGCGGCCACTGCTGCCACATCGAACCCTTGGAAACCGGCCTGGAACCCCGGCCACTTGGTGTTGACCACCTTCCATGACATTCCGCTTTGGAAAACGGCCTTGGTCATGACCTCCAGATAATCATTGAGGCTCCGGGGTTCAATCTGTTCTGGAGCATCAGGATGCTGCCGTTCTTCTTGGGCGGTCATAACGCACTCCTTGACGATACTGCGCGGGCTGGTGAGGACGGTTGGCTGCCAGCACCCGTCACGGTCACTGTGTGGAGCCCGGCGTCGTCGGGTTGTCAATCCTCAGCAATCGGCTGAGATTTGCCGTGGTCACTTCCGCTACTTCTTCCACCGAGATGCCCTTTACGGTGGCCAGGCACTGGGCCACGTCGGCCAGGTGGCGCGGCTCCGTCCAGTTGTGACGGTACTTCTTGAAAGGCTGCGGGTAGGCGTCGGTTTCCAGCACGATGTTTTCCAACGGGATATCGCGGGCGACCTCCCGAAGCTCGGGCAGCCGGGTCAAAGGCCGGGCCAGCGAAATGAAGAAGCCGCAGTCGATGGCCTCACGCGCCGTTTCGGCGTCCCCCTGGAAGTAGTGCATGGCCCCGCCCACCAGTCCGGCGTTCTCCTCGCGCAGCACCTTGAACACCGCCGGATGCGACTCTCGAGAGTGGAAGATGATGGGCAGGCCCAGGCTCTTGGCCAGATGGATGTGAGCGCGAAATACCTGGTCCTGCACCTCGTGGTCGGGCGAGGTGGGCAGGTAATCGAGACCCACTTCCGAGATGCACACCACCCGCGGATTGTCTCTCGCCAGCGATTCCAGCCGGCCGTAAGCCTCGTCGTTCACCGGATCGTCGGCCTGCATGGGGTGGATGCCCACACCGGCGTAGAACATCGGGTGTTCGTCCGCCAGCGCGATGCAGCGCTCAGTCGATTCGATGGTGGTGCCGGCCAGCAGAATGTAGCCCACGCCAACCTCGCTGGCCCGCTCCAGGATACCGGGTATCTCCTCCGGCACATACTGGTCCAGATGGGTGTGGGCGTCGCAGTAAATGGGCATCGTTGGCATAATTACGTTTTCCGGGCGTGGACGTTTCTGCCCGAAGTATAGCATTTGCCGGGTCGGGCGGCGCATGGGAGATACACACAGTTGCACGTTCGCGGTCATCGTTGACAGAACGGATACCCTGGTCTACGATGATTGTTGACCTTAATGGTCGGGAATTATCGAAACGTCTGCCGGCGCGCCGCTATCATCGCCGGCCGGGGAGGAAATGGGTCCAATGACCACCCAGGCTCAACGCGTGATTTCCCGGGACACCACGTCCGAAGAGTTGGACTCCGACTACCAGTGGGGTTTCACCATCGACATCGAGCAGGAGGCCATCCCCAAGGGCCTCAGCGAAGACGTGGTGCGCCTCATCTCGGCCAAGAAAAACGAGCCGGAGTGGATGCTGGACTGGCGGCTCCGCGCATTCCGCTTCTGGTCACGGCAGACGTACACGGAGCCCAAATGGGCCAACGTCCAGTACCCTCCCATCGACTTCCAGGACATTCACTACTACGCTGCCCCGAAATCCGCGGGCGACGGACCGCAAAGCCTGGACGAAGTGGACCCCGAGGTTCTGGAAGCGTTCGACAAGCTGGGCATTCCTCTGGAAGAGCAGGCCCGGCTGGCCGGCGTGGCGGTGGACGCGGTGCTCGACAGCGTGTCCGTGGCCACCACCTACCAGGAACAGCTGGAAAAGGCCGGCGTCATCTTCTGCTCCATGAGCGAGGCCATTCAAAATCACCCTGACCTGGTGCAGAAGTACCTCGGTTCGGTGGTCCCCTACGCCGACAACTTCTACGCGACCCTCAATTCCGCGGTGTTCTCCGACGGTTCCTTCGCGTACATCCCACCCGGAGTGCGCTGCCCCATCGAGTTGATGACCTACTTCCGCATCAACCAGGCGGACAGCGGACAGTTCGAGCGGACGCTCATCGTCGCGGACGAAGGGTCGTACGTCAGCTATCTGGAAGGCTGCACGGCGCCCATGCGGAAGTCCAACCAACTGCACGCCGCCGTGGTCGAGTTGGTTGCCATGGAAGGCGCCGAGATCAAGTACAGCACGCTGCAGAACTGGTACCCCGGCGACCGCAACGGAGAGGGCGGGGTCTACAACTTCGTCACCAAGCGGGGCAAGTGTGCCGGTGCGAACTCCAAGATTTCCTGGACGCAGGTGGAAACCGGCTCCGCCATCACTTGGAAATACCCCAGCGTGATCCTGCAAGGCGACAACTCTGTTGGCGAGTTCTACTCGGTGGCCCTGGTGAACAACTGGCAGCAGGCCGATACCGGCACCAAGATGATCCACATGGGCAAGAACACCCGGAGCACCATCGTCGCCAAGGGGATTTCCGCCGGCCAGGGCCAGCAGACCTATCGTGGCCTGGTGAAGATCAATCCCTCCGCCAACGGCGCGAGAAACTTCACGCAATGCGACTCCCTGCTGGTAGGCGACAAGTGCGGCGCCCACACTGTCCCGTACATCGAGGTCAAGAACCCTACCGCCCAAATGGAGCACGAAGCCACCACGTCCAAGGTATCCGACGACCAGCTGTTCTATCTTCAGCAACGGGGCATCGGCGTCGAAGACGCTCACTTCATGATCATCAACGGGTTCTGCCGAGGCATTTTCCAGGAACTCCCCTTTGAGTTTGCCATGGAGGCCTCGCAGTTGCTCAAGGTCAGCCTGGAAGGAACAGTGGGTTAGTATCGCCCAGCCTCTCAGGTTTCCGTTTTCCCCCCGAATCACAGGACGCTCAAAACCAAGATGACCACCGCCAACGAATCAGTTTCACCCATCCTCGAGGTCAAGGATCTCCAGGTGTCCATTGACGACCAGGAAATACTGCGAGGCGTGAACCTTTCGGTAAATCCAGGCGAGGTTCATGCGATCATGGGCCCAAACGGATCCGGCAAGAGCACCCTGGCGAACACCCTGGCCGGCCGCCCGGAGTACACGGTCACCAGCGGTTCTGCCGTGTACAAGGGCATGGACCTGCTGAACATGGAGCCGGAGGACCGGGCGCGCCAAGGCGTGTTCCTCGCCTTCCAGTATCCGGTCGAGCTTCCGGGCGTGCGGGCGTGGCAATTCCTCAAGGCCGCGGTGGACGCCAAGCGGGTCCATTTGGGCGAAGAGGAAATGGGCGCCCGCGAATTTGACCGCCTGCTGCGCAGCAAGGTCGCCGAGGTGGAAATAGATCCGGAACTCGTCCGGCGATCCGTCAACGAAGGTTTTTCCGGCGGGGAGAAAAAGCGCAACGAAGTGCTGCAAATGGCCCTGCTGGAGCCCACCCTGTCGCTGCTGGATGAGACCGACTCCGGACTGGACATCGACGCACTGCGCATCGTGGCCGATGGAGTGAACCGTCTCCGCCGGCCGGATAACGCGGCGGTGGTGGTGACCCACTACCAACGCATCCTGAATTACATAACCCCGGACCAAGTGCACGTGCTGGTGGACGGTCGCATCGTCCTGAGCGGAGGCCCGGAATTGGCCGAGCAACTGGAGGCTCGGGGCTACGACTGGGTTCGCGAAGAAGCGGACGCAGCCGTCTAGCGCGGAATCTGGATCCTTCCTGAATGCTCGCCATCGACACCGCAATTGCCTCATGACGCCCCGGAACAACCCGACAGGCGCAGTCCTGACCGATGCGGACTGGCAGCGCCTCTCTCCGCAAACCCGCGACTACACAGCGGCCAGTTTCGAGCTGATGAGCAAGGCCCATAGCTATTTGAGGGACGGGGATCTGCGCCAAGCGTCGGAAAAAGGGTGGGGCTCTGCTGCGCAAATCGTAAAGGCAGTAGCCGAAAACTGGAAAGATGCCGGCGTTACGCATGGAAGACATCAAGATTTAAGGTCCTTGGTAGCCGGACTGGCAACCGCGGACCGGGATCCGGATCTGGATATGATGTTCCACTCCGCCCAAGACTTGCACGAGAATTTTTACGAGGACAATCTCCCGCATTACATCGTCGATTTGAACCTGCGGCAGGTGAACGGATTCATCACGAAAATAGGTCCCCAACTTTGCCGGCCACAGCCGCCGCAAGGATTTCGCCAGGGTCGATAACCGCCATCTTCCATCGCGGATCATGCTTTTATGACTACGACCGTCGTTGAGACCTACCCCCACTACGCCGCCGCGTATGCCGCGCAGCCGGACCCCGTTTCGCTGGTTATGCGAGCAATGCGGGAACGCGGCTGGGAAGCATTCAACCGAATCGGCTTGCCCACCGCCAGGCGCGGCAACGAGCCCTGGAAGTACACCAACGCCGGCCCCATCGCCCGGGAAGCGTTCTCGTATGCCGACCTCTCCTTTCTCGGTGAAACAGGCCCGACCCAGGCGGAAGTTCAGTCCGTTGCGCCGTGGCAGCCGGACTGGCGCACCCTGGTGGTCGTCGACGGAGCCTTCGCTCCTGGTCTGTCAACCGTAACTGCGGCCGGCGCGGGAATTGCCGCCGGCCTGGCCGACGCAGTCGAATCCGATCCTGAGTTAGCCGAAAGGGTGTTGGGCCACCTCGTCGCTCCTGATGAAGATGGGTTCGCAGCGCTCAATACCGCTTTCGCTGGCGACGGGATCGGCATATCCGTACCGGCCGGAGCCGATGCCGGCATCATCAACGTTGTGTACCTGACCACCGGTCGGGAGCAACCAAGGGCTACCCATCCGCGCCTTGTCATTTCAGCTGCTCCGAATTCCCGAGCCACCGTCATAGAGACCTTCGTGGGGCCAGACACGCGCTACCTGACCAACACCGTGATGGAAGCCTCGGTGGGAGAAGGAGCCAACGTAGAACACTATCGCCTGCTGTTCGAGGGACGGGAAGCTTACCACGTCGGCGTCAGCCGGGTCCTGCAGCAGAAGGACTCCGCGTTCTCCTCGGTGGCCATCGCCCAGGGCGCGGCGCTGGGCCGCAACGATTTCGGCGTCACCCTCGCCGGAACCGGGGCCGAGTGCGTGCTCAACGGGCTATACCTCACCGGAGGGGACCAGCACATCGACAACTACATCAACATCGACCACGCGGAGCCTTATGGGACCAGCCGGCTCTTCTACAAGGGCATCCTTGACGGACGCTCCCGCGCCGTATTCGGCGGCAATGTGACCGTGCGCAAGGACGCCCAAAAGACGGACGCCCAGCAAACCGACAAGAACCTGCTCCTGTCCGAAGAAGCCGAAGTGGACAGCAAGCCCAGCCTGCTCATCTATGCCGACGACGTGAAGTGCGGACACGGCGCGACCGCGGGTCACATCGACGCCGACACGGTGTTCTACATGCGCAGTCGGGGCTTGGATCTGCTCACCGCCAGCCGAATCCTGATCCACGCCTTCGCCAGCGAAATCATCGACACGGTGGCGCTGGAACCGTTGCGGGAATATCTCGACGAACGGTTCCGGAACGCCATACCTTCCGCCAACATCGCTCTGCCCATCGGAGGCCGCTCGTGACCACCGCAACAGGCAACGTCCCCGGTTCCTCCGCCGGCGCGCTGACCGCCGAGGATGTGGCGCGCATCCGACGGGATTTTCCGGTGCTGGACCAACTGGTCAACGGGAAACCCCTGGTTTATCTGGACAACGCGGCCACCACGCAGAAGCCCCGGTCAGTAATCGACGCCATCAGCAACTACTACCTGCACAACAACTCCAACGTTCACCGCGGCGTACACACCCTGAGCCAGCGGGCCACCGATGATTACGAGGTCGGGCGTGAAGCGGTGCGCCGTTTTATCAACGCTCCCGACGCCTCCGAGATCATCTACGTGCGGAACACCACTGAGGGGCTGAACCTGGTCGCCAGCAGCTACGGGCGCAAGTTCTTCAAGGCCGGGGATGAGGTCATCATCACCGGCATGGAGCACCACTCCAACATCGTGCCCTGGCAGATTTTGGGCAAAGAAATCGGCATCCGCCTGCGGGTCATTCCCTTCAACGACCAGGGTGAGCTGCTGATGGACGAGTACGAAAGCCTGCTCAACGAGCGCACTCGTCTCGTGTCGGTGGTGCACCAGTCCAACGCGCTGGGAACCATCAACCCGGTGCAGTCGATTGTAGAATTGGCTCACGCTCGCGGCGTTCCGGTCATGCTCGATGCCGCGCAGTCAATACCGCACCTTCCTGTTGACGTTCAGGCTCTCGGCGCCGATTTCCTGACTTTCTCGGGTCACAAGATGTACGGGCCCACCGGCATCGGCGTTCTATGGGGCCGGGCCGATCTGCTCAACGAGATGCCCCCCTACCAGTCCGGCGGTGAGATGATCCGTTCCGTGACCTTTGAGGAAACCATCTACAACGTGATCCCCCACAAGTTCGAGGCCGGCACCCCGGACATCGCGGGCGCTATCGGACTCGGCGCGGCCGTGGAGTACCTCGAAGGCATCGGCATGGACCGGATCGCCGCATACGAACAGGCGTTGATGCGCTACGGCGCCGAGCGTCTTTCCGAGATCGAGGGCGTCAAGCTCATCGGCACCGCAGAGAACCGGGGCGGCATCCTGTCGTTTTATATGGAATCGGCCCACGCCCACGATATCGGCACCATCCTGGACGCCGAGGGCATCGCCGTGCGCACCGGCCACCATTGCGCCCAGCCGGTGATGGCTCGCTATGAAATACCGGCGACGGTGCGGGCGTCCCTGTCCTTCTACAACACCACCGAGGAAATCGACGCCCTGATCAAGGGCATTGATCGAGTCATTGAGGTTTTCGGCTGATGGCATCCGACCTGAGCGATCTCTACCAGGAAATCCTTCTCGAACACAACCGGCGCCCCCGCAATTTTCGCACCCTGGACGACGCCACCCACCACGCGGACGGCTTCAATCCGCTGTGTGGCGACGAGATTTCGCTGCAACTCCGGGTCGATGAGGAGACCGTAGGCGACGTTGGTTTCCAGGGGCACGGGTGCGCCATCAGCCGCGCTTCTGCGTCCCTTTTGACCCAGGCGGTGAAGGGGGGATCAACCTCAGACGCCATGGCCATGTTCGATGAGTTTCACCGCATGCTCACCGAACCCGACGCCGAGCTCGACTACGACCTGCTGGGCGACCTGGAAATGCTCGCCGGCGTGATCGCGTATCCCACCCGCATCAAGTGCGCCATCCTGGCCTGGCACACCCTGAAAGCGGCAATGCACGGCGAGGGCATCGCCACCACTGAGTAAGTTTCTCTCCGGCAATCTGTCATTCCGGCTTGTGCCGGAATCCAGACGCCGGCGTACCATGTCCTCGCTCCCCGACAATCCCGACGCGCTTTACGGCGACGTCATCATGGACCACTATCGCAGTCCGCGGCACCGTGCTCCGTTGTCGTCCGCCGACGTCGAAGCCGAGGAGTTCAATCCCTTCTGCGGAGACCGGGCTACCCTGCAATTGCGCCTCAGCCACGACAGCGCAAATCCGGCATCCATCCAGGACGTCAGCGCCATTGCCGAGGGGTGCAGCATCATCCAGGCGTCGGCATCGCTGTTGGCCGACAACGTGCACGGTCGCACCGTGGAGCAGGCGGCTGACCTCTCCCAGTTGTTCCGGGACTTGATGCAGGGCAAACCGCTACCGCCGGTGGCTCTGTCCGAGCTCGGCGAGTTGGAAGCTTTGGAAGTAGTGCGGCAATACCCGGTGCGCATCAAATGCGCGCTGCTGCCCTGGGTCGCCCTGGAAGAAGGGCTGCGACGGCTGCGGCGAAGAGGCGCGGTTGGTGGCTAGTTGGCCGACGGCGGGTGCGAGGCCGGCATCTCGGACAGCACCGCCAGTAAACGATAACCGTACCTGGGCAGCTCAGGCGGCGGGCCGGTTACGCCTGAGAACAGGTCATACCTTTCCACGCTCAGGCGGTATTCGAAGCCATGCCCTCGTGGGAACTCCTCAATCACACCATAGTACGGTTCACCGTTCACCACGATACACGCGGCCGTAACCGGGGCCTCCTCATAGCAACCTACCCGCCATGGGCCGACCGTGATTTCTTCCACGTCGCTCTGAGCGGGAGCCTTCTCAACTATATCCAGTAATCGCCGAGTACCAGAGTCATAACTCTCAAATCGGATGCGGTAGTCGAAGCCGGGCTGGAAGGTGAAACCGTCTATAGAATCGCGGACCGCACGGCCATCCACCAACAGGCATAGCTCGTCGGGCGGTTCCGTTTACTTCTGCGTGGTGGGGCATTACAGTCGATTTTTGGGTGTGGCTGGATAACCGAAATGGCGCGTTTGCGGGATGTGCTACTATGGCAGGGAGATGGCCGAGTTCACCGAAATCCGTACCCGCAAGATCAACTGCCCGTATTGCCACCATGACAAGGTTGTGAAGAACGGGCGCAACGCCAACGGCAAGCAGACCTATCGTTGCAAGGATTGTTCCAAGCGGTTCCTGCATACCGGGCAAGTGGCGGGCCACCGAGTTCCCGCAGAGCGTATCGGCGCGGCCATCCAGATGTATTACAACGGCACGTCGTATAAGTTGACTGCCGAGACGATGGATGATGCCTACCCCATGCCGGAACCGTCCAAGCGTGCGCTCTACGAGTGGGTCACTGACTACACCGCTGTCGCCAAAGACATCCTTGACGACTACCAGGCCCACACGTCGGGCAAATGGGTAGCCGACGAGATACAGGTCAAGGTCGGCGGCGAAAGTATGTGGCTTTGGAACGTGATGGACGCGGGCACTCGCTATGCGCTGGCCGTGCATCTTTCTCCGAACCGCGATCAGCGTGCCGCCGTAGCCGTGATGCGGAAGGCGATGGCGGCGGCGGACGCGCCACCCCGGTCTATCACCACCGACAAGTTGGGCAGTTACACCAGCGCAATCAAGCAGGTGTTCCCCGACGCGGACCATATCCAGTCCGAGGGGCTGCGGGCGCGGGTGAACAACAACCTGTCGGAACGGCTGCAAGGCACCATCCGAGACCGCGAAAAGACGCTGCGGGGATTGGAAGGGCTGGAGTCGGGCCAACGGTACTTTGACGGCTGGGCCATCAACTACAACCTGTTCCGAGAGCATGAGGGCGTGCAGGGGCAGACGCCGGGCGAAATGGCCGGCGTCAATCCGCCGTTCACGGAATGGGCCGACGTGGTGCGGGTTGCGGCCACCGACACCAAGCGCAAGCGGGACACCAAAACACCCACGATTGCGGAGGTGGCGGATCGGGCGGAACGGCACGGGGAGTCCACAGCACCGGCGACGACGCGCTTTGTGCCGGACCCGACGAGGCGACGACGCCCAAAAGGTGAGACCGACACCGACGACGACGACGACGAATGGCCCCCGTCGCCGGCAACGGTAGCACGATGGCGCGGCACTCCCGCCCCACGTAGAACGAACCCTGCGCCCGTCAAACTCCGCCAAGCCAATAAAACGGCGGGCAAGTCCAGGAAGAAAGGTGCGGCCACCGCTGGACGGGTAGCCAGCGCACGGCCCAAGAACGGCAAACGGCGGTAGGGCTCACTGCGGGGAGGCCGATGATGACCGACCTAACGATTTTCGATTGGTTCGCCGTGGTTTTGATTATGGCAGCACCAGTCGGTGCGCTGGTGTTGCTCGTGGCCGTTTTGATTATGCCAATTGCCAGACGCCTCGGATTGCGTATCCCAGACCAGTGGCTAGAACGACGATCCGAACAGCCCCGAACAGCAACTCCACATAACGGGCTGCACTTAACATGCCCCCGATGCGAACAAGGTCTGTCCCTCTCTCTCCAGTTTCAGCACGACGCCAATGGTCAAGGCGGACAGGAAATTGTAGAAACATTTCCTCAACCCACCGGGTCGGCCCCAGTGCCGCAAAAAACAGGACACTACCTTTAGCCAGCGGCAATAGTGCTGGTTGCTCTGTTGAAAAATACAACGCTATTGCAGCGGCAAAGAAGAACAACGCAGCAGTCGTAGCCCGCACTGGCACTTCAACACCCATCGCTCTCTCCTTTCACTCCCGCCGGGCCTGTCGCCAAACTGCCCCGGCGGGAGTTTTCATACCTATGCCGGTGCGCGGTCTTGGAACCCGAAACGATTTTCGCCTGTGTCGCCGGGAATTGCTCCCAAAGCGATGGGAACGAGTATCCCCAGCAAGGGGATCAGCATCAGCAGGTTCCACCACGCGGAGCTTCCGACATCGTGCCACCGCTTGCCCGAGACCTGAAAGGTCACGTAAATCGACGGCAGGACAAGGATGTAGCCGTAGAGAGGATCGACCGCCCCCCATCGGCCAAAGACAAGGATGCTTGCGAAGTTCAGCAACATCAGTGGGGCCATCCACGACCAGTAGGTTTTGCGCCCGATGCGTCCGCCGGACCTGAACAAAATCTTGGCGGTTGTCATTCTCATTGGGAACCTCCCTCCACGAGTAGGATAGGGCTACCTGTCATAGCAAGCCGGTTCCCGCACGCAAAGGCGCAAGTCCCGCAGAGAGAGGCACGATGCCCCTATCCACAAACGGACTTGCGCCGTCGATGTAAGGCCCTGTTGGGCGCGGAATTAATGCCGCCGACGGATGCGACTTGCTATGACGGCGGGGATGGTATCATGGCATCACGCACAAGTAAACGGAACCCGTCGGACTTCGGGCACTGCACCCGAGCTGGCGCGACCGTTGCCTCCTGAACCGAGCCAGAGGCGCGGGTTTTTGAAAGCACTTCCAGCAGGCGATAACCGTACCTGCCCGCGTCTTGGGGCGGCTCCTTTTGTCCCGGGAACGCATCGTATCGCTCAATGCGCAGGCGGTACTCGTACCCCGGCTCGTGGGTGAACCCCTGGATTTCGTCGTAAAAGAACCCGCCGTCCACGATCAGACACATGCGGCGAAACGGCCCATAGCACTCCCGGCGGGCCGGGCCCACGTTGATCTCCTGAACCCGAGATGACGTGCGAATCGCTCCGTCGCCAGCCTCAGGTTCGATAGCCCTGGAATCGACTGCCGTAGGATCCGTTGCCCTCTCATCGACACCGGGAGCCGGCATCCGTTCAGTGCAGCCGGCCAGAACCAACCCAAGCGCCAGCAGCATTGAGATGGCAGCGCCGGCCACGACAACGTGGCGACGGCTCGCCAGGATCATTTGCCCTGCAATCCTCGCAGGTAGGCAATGTGACCGACGTGCTGGTACATCTCGCCGATGATCTGGCGGAACATAGCGCCCAGCGACATCTCGGGGCGCCGCTCCCTCGGCACACGCTCCATGTCGTCCGGGGTCAACGTGTCCAGATAAGCCAGCGTGGCCTGCCGCACCGCCCCGCGATAGCGGAGAAATTCGCTCAGATCCAATGCGGGGAAGTTGTTCACCTGCTCGGCAGTATGACCAAAGCCATTGTCACGGGTGGGCAAGCCGAATTTCTCGTGCCAACCTTCGGTCTCCCACAATTCCGTTTGGAACTGGGCGAAGAACTGGATCCACATGTCCTCGACTCGCACCATGTGCCAGAGAATCCAGCCGATGGAATTGGCGTCGGCCGCCGGTTGCCAGGCGAGTTCGTCCGGACCCAACCCGTCCAGGGCCTCCATCAGGAAGCCGTTTTCCTTGTCCAGCGCGTCAAGGATGAATTCGTTGAGAGTCATTCGGTGACCTCCCTGTCCATCAGGCGGCAGCGGGCGCCAGGGTGCGTGCTCCCATCTCGCGGTCCAGCAGCAGCAAGGCGTCGCTGCGGCCGGCCACCTTGTCCAGGGAAGCAATCACATCACGGGCTGTTTTCTCTTCTTCAACCTGCTCGTTCACGAACCACTGCAGCATTACCTGGCTGGCGAAGTCGGCAGACTCGGCAGCAACCGCATACAGTTGATTAATCAAATGCGAAACGTGCTGCTCGTGTTCAAGGGTTTGGCGCATCACGTCTTCCACGGAATCGAACTCTATGGGCGGCTGCTCGATGGGCAGCAGAGTTACCCGCCCGTCCCGATCCTCCAGGTAAGTCAAAAGCCGTATGGCGTGGTCATACTCTTCCTGGCTTTGGATGCGCATCCAGTGAGCGAAACCGGGCAAGTCGATGGAATCGCAATAGGTGGACATCGACAGGTAGAGATACGACGAATAGAACTCGGCGTTGATGTGGCGGTTGAACGCCTCCTGCAAGGCGGTGCTGACGGCCATGTTGGTACTCCGTGTTGGTAACCCGAGGGCGATGAGGGCCTGGTTATTGGCCGGCGCTCAGTCGTGGAGGAACCCCAGAACGGTGCCAAAGAACGCTTCGGGGCGCTCCAATTGAGGTATGTGCCCGCACTGCGGGATGACGGTCAGCGTGGCGTTGGGCAACAGTTCGCGGAACGCCTCGCCATACTCCGGGGGTATAACCTGGTCGGAGTCCCCCCAGACGATCAGCGTGGGCATAACGATGCGATGGGCCCGCTTGGTCAGGCCGCGTTCCGGGATCGGCCAGGTGAACTTGGCGACCGATTGCAGGGTCTGAATGCGGTCCAGCGTGTGCTCCAATCGGGCCTCAGGCTCGGTGGGTTGCGCGACGTACGCATGGGCCAGTTCCCCTTCGGAATCGTGCCAGAGCATCTCGCGCCGTTCGTCGGGGGTCAGGATGAAAAAGTCCGCTACCGGCTTGTCTTCCAGCCACAACCCCAACGAGTTCACCAGCACCAGCCGCGAGATGCGGTCGGGACGATGAGCCGCCAGCTCCGCGGCGCAGAAGCCCCCGTACGAATGCCCGATCAAGTGGCAGCGCTCGATCCCCAGGGCGTCGAGAAACTCTTCAAAGAATTGCACCAGGTCCCAGAGGTCGTCCAGATGGTTGAGGCCGGTGGACTTGGCGACGCCGGGATGCGCCGGCGCGTAGACGTGGTAGTCCTCCGCCAACCGATCCAGGAAGTCCGGCCATCCGACGTACCCGCCAGCTCCGTGCAGGTAGATCAGCGCGTCGCCGGAACCGCCTTCTGCGACCTGGACGTTGAACATCCCGCCGCGAACGGGCACCATACGCTCCGTGTGAGCAACCATTGGTGAAACACCTCAACCGTTTTCTAGGCTTAGCAGAAGTTCGGCAATCCGGCTCCACCCGCCCGCTTTCATCGAGCTGACAGACTGTAACGGATTCCGAATGCCGTGCCGCTAATACCATACCATAACCATCCGGCCGCCCATTCACAGCCGAAGACATTGGACGTCCGCGCGAAGTTCGCCGCCCGCTGCGCGTTGACGCCCGCCAATACTTGCGGCACAATGATTCCCGCCATGAAACTCCACGAGTATCAAGCTAAGGCAATATTCGCCCGCTACGGTATTGCAGTGCCCGATGGTAGTTTGGCATATACTGCGGACGAAGCGGCCACCACTACCGCGTCATTCGGCGGCCGGTCCGCCGTTAAAGCTCAGGTTCACGCTGGCGGCCGCGGTCTCGCCGGCGGTGTCAAGGTAGTTAACAGCTCCGATGAAGCCCGCAGCTTTGCCGCCGGTTTGCTGGGTTCCCGGCTAATTACCAACCAGACCGACGCCGACGGCGTGCCAGTAGAATCCGTACTGGTTGAGGCGTTGGCGGACATTCGCAGCGAGATGTACGTGGCAGTGACCATGGATCGGGACCACCGGGGCCCGGTGGTGATCGCCAGCGCCGGCGGGGGAACGTCCATCGAGCAGTTGGCGGCGGAAAACCCCGACGCCATCATCACCGAACCGGTCGACCCTGTCCTCGGCTTGATGCCATACCAGTGCCGGCGGGTCGCAACCCGTCTCGGTTTGAGCGGTTCCGCGCTGCGCGACGCTGCCGGCGTACTTTCCACCCTCTACCGCATCTTCGTGGAAAATGATTGCTCCCTGGTCGAGGTGAATCCGCTGATTGTCACCGGTGAAGGTTCGATCATGGCCCTCGACGCCAAGATGGACGTCGAGGACGATGCGCTGTTTCGCCACGCGGACCTGCAGGAGTTGCGCGACCGCAACCAGGAAGACCCTCTGGAAGCCGAAGCCGCTGACGATGACATCGCCTATGTGAGCCTCGACGGGTCCGTGGGATGCCTGGTCAACGGGGCCGGTCTGGCCATGGCCACGCTGGACGTGGCCAACGCCGCCGGCGCGGCGCCCGCCAACTTCCTGGACGTTGGCGGTGGCGCCACCGAGGAAAAGGTGGCCAAGGCAGTAGGCATCATCCTCTCCGACCCGAAAGTTGACCGCGTGTTGGTCAACGTCTTTGGCGGCATCCTGCGCTGCGACGTCGCAGCCCGGGGCATCACCATGGCCTACGAGGAACACCAGGCCCAACAGCCGCTGGTCGTGCGTATGCTGGGGACGAACCTGGACGAAGGGAAATCCATCCTCGCCGGCTCCGGCCTCAACGTGACGTTCGCGGACACGTTGACGGAAGTTACGGCAGCGCTTTCCAACATCCAGGCGGACGAGTAGGCTCATGGGAATTCTTCTCAACGAGCAGTCCCGGGTGTTGGTGCAGGGCATCACGGGTCGCGAGGGCAGTTTCCACGCCCGAGCCTGCCGGGAATACGGCACGCAGTTGGTGGCCGGCGTGACCCCCGGAAGAGGCGGCCAGCTGTTCGACGACGCGGTCCCGGTGTTCGACTCCGTAGATGAGGCCATCGCCGCCACCCAGGCCAACGTGTCGCTGATCTTCGTGCCTCCTCCCTTCGCGCCGGATGCCATTGCCGAGTCGGTAGACGCCGGGATACCGCTCATCGCTTGCATCACCGAGGGAATCCCGGTGCACGACATGGTCGGCCTGTATCGGTACGTGCAGGCGAACCCGGCCCGCCTGATTGGCCCCAATTGCCCGGGAATGATCAACCCGGGAGCCCGCTGCAAAGTGGGCATTATGCCCGGGAACATTCACATGCCCGGCCGGGTGGGCGTCGTATCCCGCAGCGGCACCTTGACCTATGAAGCCGTCGGCCAGCTCACCGGGCAGGGAATCGGCCAGTCATCGTGCGTCGGCATCGGCGGCGACCCGATAATCGGCAGCAGTTTCGTCGATATTCTCAGCCTCTATAACAATGATCCCGACACCGACCTTGTGGTGTTCATCGGCGAAATCGGCGGCAACATGGAGCAGCAAGCCGCCGAATTCATCGGTTCGTACGAGTTCACGAAACCGGTATGTTCACTGATCGTGGGCGCCACCGCGCCGTCGGGCAAACGCATGGGGCACGCCGGAGCGATCATCACCGGCGAGTCGGCCACCGCCGAGTCGAAAATCCGCGCCTTGGAACGGGCCGGGGCGCGCATTATTCCCACTCCGGCGGATATCGGGGATACCGTGGCAACTGCTCTCACCGAGCTCGGCCTTAGCGCGTAGTGTTGCGGGTGGTCACTCCTTGGGGTTCTCTCAGGAACGCTGCAATGACGCCATCGTCGCATTCGCGGTCATTGTGCCTTCTAAACTGCCTGCCAGGCGGGTAAATTGGCGGATCCTACTCATCCCGCCCGCTTGACGCTCACAACCTCGGCGTGTAGGATACTAGTGCCAAAGGTATCATTTCCCACTCATTACTGACGTCCCGATGCGGACCGACCTTGGCAAGCCGGCACAGGTTCATGACGACTGCCGGCGCAGTTCCCGATCAGGCAAGACCATAGGTTCCGACGAGAGGACCACGATTGTCCTACAGGGCCAGCGAAGTGATCCTGATTAAAGTGCGGCGCAGGGCCGGCTGCAGTCCGTATGCCCACTAAGTACATCTTCGTGACCGGGGGAGTGGTCAGCTCCATCGGCAAAGGGATCTGCGTCGCTTCTATCGGGCGCATCCTGAAGAGCCAGGGGCTCTCCGTAACCGTAATCAAACTCGATCCTTACCTCAACGTCGACCCCGGAACCATGTCACCATACCAGCATGGGGAAGTATTCGTAACCAAGGACGGCGGCGAAACCGATCTGGACCTCGGACACTACGAGAGGTTTATTGACGTCGAGTTGACCCGGGACAGCAACGTGACCGCGGGGCAGACCTACCTCGAACTGATCACCCGGGAACGGCGCGGCGACTTTCTCGGCGGCACCATTCAGACCGTGCCGCATCTGACCAACGAAATCAAGAACCGGCTCATTGGCCTGGCGGAAAAATCCAACGCGGACGTCGTGGTCGTCGAGGTCGGCGGCACCGTGGGAGACATCGAGGGGCTCCCGTTCCTGGAAGCCATACGGCAGATGCGGAACACCGTGGGCCGCAACAACGTCTTCTACATGCACCTGACCCTGCTCCCCTACATCTCGGCCTCCGAAGAGCTCAAAACCAAACCAACACAGCACAGTGTAAAGGAATTGCGGAGCATTGGAATACAACCGGACGCGTTGGTATGCCGCTCCGATGCCGATGTCACCCCCGGCATCCGGGAAAAGCTGTCCCTGTTTTGCGACGTGGCCACCGAAGCCGTGTTCCCCATGCCCACGGTGAACAACGTTTACGAGGTTCCGCTGGTGATGGACCACTTTGGCGTGGGACGCTGCCTCTCGGAATCGCTCGGCTTGAACGGAGAAACCCACCTGGACGAGTGGAGCACGCTCGTAGACCAGATGAACGGCGCGACCGGCGCGGTTCCCATCGCGGTGGTGGGAAAATACGTGGAATACCCCGACTCTTACATGTCAGTACGCGAAGCATTACGACACGCCGCCGCGTCCTGCGGCCTGCGGGCAGACGTACGCTGGGTCCATTCGGAAGCCGTCGAGCGGGACGGACCGGATGTCCACTTGAACGATGTCTCCGGCATCGTGGTGCCGGGCGGATTCGGCTCCCGGGGAGTCGAGGGGATGATCGACACCAGCCGCTACGCCAGGAACAAACACGTGCCCTACCTGGGCTTGTGCCTGGGCATGCAGGTCATGGTCATCGACTGGGCGCGCGACGTCACCGGCCTCAAACAAGCCAACTCGTCGGAACTCGACCCCGACTGCGAGCATCCGGTGATCGACATAATGCACGGGCAGCGCGGCATCACCGATCTTGGCGGCACCATGCGCTTGGGCCACTACCCCTGCCGTCCTCAAAGCAACACCAGGACCGCCGCCGCCTATGCCCGCCCCGAAATCAGGGAGCGCCATCGGCATCGGTATGAGGTGAATAATACCTACCGGGAACACCTCGAAGCATCGGGTATGGTCATGAGCGGGTTGTCTCCCGACGGCGAATTGGTCGAAGCCACCGAAGTGCCGGATCATCCTTTCATGGTAGGCGTGCAGTTCCACCCCGAGTTCCAGTCTCGCCCTAACCGCCCCCATCCATTGTTCAGTGCGCTCATCGAACAGGCATACCAAACGGTACGAGAAGGAAGACAGCTGCCTTTCCGGCGAGCCGGCGGATGGTCATTCTCTGCGGACTAACCGTCTCCGCAGGCCGAAAGCCTGCAAATTAACACGCAACCCACGTTCCGGCTCGGGCCGGTTCCTTGATCCTGAACTCTAAAACCCGGCACGGAGCCGAACGCTCCGGCGGCCGTTCACCC
This sequence comes from Dehalococcoidia bacterium, assembly GCA_965207585.1. Lineage (GTDB taxonomy): Bacteria > Chloroflexota > Dehalococcoidia > Lucifugimonadales > UBA3495 > Bin87. The sequence goes on from CBDBMT010000003.1 coordinate 3,339,870, forward strand.
GCGACAACGGTCGGTCGCCGGCCTTGAACCGGCAGAAAGACTTTCTCCCGGGCACGAGGAGGATGCACCATGAAACTGTTTTTGGACACCGCCAACATTGACGAGATCCGCATGGGCGCCGAACTCGGCGTTATTTCCGGGGTCACCACCAACCCATCCCTGGCAGCAAAGGAAGGTATCGGCGGCGCGGCCGGCTACCGGGCGGCGGTCCAGGAGATCGCCGATATCGTCGACGGGCCAATCTCCGTCGAGGTGGTTAGCACCGACGCTCCGGGCATGATTGCCGAAGGGCGAGACATAGCGGAGTGGATCCCCAACCCCTGGGTCAAAATCCCCAGCACCGAAGAAGGTTTCAAGGCCATCAGCGTTCTGGCCCGGGACGGAATACAGATCAACCAAACGCTGGTTTTCACGGTCAACCAGGCGCTCCTGGGCGCCAACGCCGGGAGCACCGTGGTCAGTCCTTTCGTCGGCCGACTCGACGACATCGGGCAGGACGGCATGGCTCTCGTGGAGGACATCGTCGCCGTTTACCGCCAGCAGGCAGTGGAAACCAAGGTGATGGCCGCCAGTATCCGAGGCGCCCGGCATTGCGTGACCGCCGCCGCTGCCGGCGCCGATATCGCCACCATACCCTACAACGTATTGACGCAAATGATAAAACACCCCCTCACCGACGCCGGCCTGTCGCGATTCCTGCAGGACTGGCAGCAAGCTTCCGGAGGCTGACAAGATGGTCCGCGCTCGCACTGGCACCCCGACCGCTCCCCGACGACGCCGGCGCCCCCCGGTCAACGACGACGCCGGCGCCGCGCTGGCGGACCCTGTTCCGGCTGAAGACGCAGCGGACGGTGGTCAGCCGCATTCCAACGGTTCTCACCCCGGACGCTACGTCGACATCGCCGAACTCAGCACCATGTCCCACGAGGAACTCCTCGCACTGGCCCCGGACGTGGGCCTCAGGGATGACGGGTCCCTTGCTGACCTGGGCCGGGACGCCCTGCTGAACCGCGTCCGACACTCCGCCGCCAACCGCAACCTGTTGACCGCGTCGGGCATCCTTGAGGTGATGGACGCCGGCCACGGACTGCTGCGCTCGCTGCAATATCCGCCGGTGTCCGGCGACGTGTTCGTGGGGCAGTCGCAGATTCGCCGGTTCAACCTCAAGACCGGCGACACGGTCACCGGGCTGGTGCGGCCGCCGAAAGAAGGGGAGCGCCGCTACGGCCTGACTCGGGCCACCAGCATCAACCTGCTGGATCCCGAGGACCAGAAACCGGCCTCGCGGCGGATCTTCGAGTCGCTGACGCCCATCTTCCCGGACGACCACATCGTTCTCGAACACCCGCAGGGCGGGCTGTCCTCGCGCATGATCGACCTGTTCGCCCCCATCGGGCTGGGTCAGCGCGGCCTGGTGGTATCTCCCCCCAAGGCCGGCAAGACCACGGTTTTGCGCCAGATTGCGGCGGCCATCACCGAGAACCGGCCCGAAGTGATCCTGATGGTGGTGCTCATCGGCGAGCGCCCTGAAGAAGTCACCGAGATGCGCCGCGCGGTCAAGGGCGACGTATTCGCCTCGACTTTCGACGAGTCGGTGGAAGAGCAATGCCGGGTCGCGGAACTGGCCGTAGAACGCGCCAAGCGCATGACCGAAACCGGTCGCGACGTGGTGATTCTGCTGGACAGCATCACCCGCCTAACCCGCGCCTACAACCTGGCCCTGCCCACCTCCGGGCGCACGCTGTCCGGCGGCATCGACCCAGCCGCCCTGTACCCGGCCAAGCGGTTCATCGGCGCCGCCCGCAACCTCGAAGAGGGCGGTTCCCTTACCATAATCGCAACCTGTCTCCTGGACACCGGCAGCCGCATGGACGAGGTGATCTACGAGGAGTTCAAGGGCACCGGCAACATGGAACTGCACCTGGACCGCCGGCTCGCCGACCAGCGCTACTTCCCCGCCATCGACGTGGTGCGCAGCGGCACCCGCCGGGAGGAACTGCTCTACGACTCGGAAGCCATGCCCCAGATCTGGCTGCTGCGCCGCATGGTGACCCTGGCCTCCGGTGGCGACCAAGCCAACATGGGCGACGCCACCAAGCGCGTCCTCGAACGCCTGGCCCGCACTCGCTCCAACAGCGAGTTCCTGACCAACCTAACCAAAGACTCGTAGAGCCTGTTGAAAAACTGAAATACACCGTCGTTCCTGCGAAAGCAGGAACCCAGAAAGCCCATGCACCGGGCATTGTGAACAAGGTGAGGATTTCATGGATACCGGCTTACGCCGGTATGACGGTTTTAGCTTATCGATGGAGGCGGGTTTCAAGCCCGCCTCCCTTTTTTGACGCTATTGGTCCGTACCGTCTCCGCCGCCGGCCGCACCGCCACCTCCTCCACCTCCACGCCGCCGCATCACCAGGGCCACCACCGCTCCGGCCACGGCCAGGACGATCACCACCACGATCACTATCAGCGCGATGGCCAGGCCGCTCAGGCCCCCGCCGCTCGGGGCCTCTTCGGCCACCGGCCGGTCCCGCGTCTCGCTGTCCCCGGTTGCCACGGCCGCCACGATGGTGGAGGTCAGGGCTCCCTGGTCGATGGTCGGGGGCGGCGGGACCGGCGTGGCGGTGGGCTCCGGGGTCGCCGTGGGTTCCGGCGTCGGTGTCGGCGTGGGTGGAACCGGCGTGGGAGTCGGCGCCGGGTTCTGTATGACGACCCGTGCGGCTGGCGTTCCGATGGCGTACTCCGCCGCGGGTGAGATGCTCACGGTCAGCGAACCGGGATCACTGTCCTGGCCCTCCGATGTATCTACGGAATATACGCACTCTGTGCCGCCGGTTATCACGCACTCGCCGCTGCCGTCGGGTGCGAAACCTCCGTCAGTCTCGTGGGTCAGCCTGACGGTGACGTCTGCGGGGTGGGAGAGGGTGATGCGGAACCCGGCCGGTTCGCCGGCCACGACGGACAAGGTGTCCGGCGCCGTTTCGATGCTGGCGACCAGTTGCTCGGTGGCCCCGGCTGCCGGCCTTGACCATTCGCTCCTCCCCGCGGCATTGTTGGCGCGCACCCGCACCTGATACTCAGTGCCCTGGGCGAGGCCGGTGAGGGTATGGCTGGTGCCGGCCCTGTCGTAGCCCGCGTCGGCGTAAACTCTGCTGCCGGCGACGCTGTACTCAACGTCGTAGTCAGTGATGGGAGCGCCGCCATCGTCGGCCGGTTCTGCCCAGGTTACGGTGAGACCGAAAGGCCCGTCGGCGGCAACCGCGGGGGCGGCCGGAGCATCGGGAGCGAACGTGGGCGCTACGTAGCGCTCCGGCAGCAGCGTTACGGTTTCCGCCACGCCGGGCAACCGGTCGCGGCCATGGTAGACCTGCAGCGTGGCCGTGTAGTCTCTCCGTTCGGCAAAATCCCGGTGGTAGTCCTGGGGTATCACGGTGACACCCTCGAACTCTCCCGACTCGTCGGACGCGAAACTGGCTCTGCCCTCGAACCCCAGGCTGGGCCCGTTTCTGAGCTGTACCGAGTAACCGCCAATGAACCGGTCCAGTCCAAACAACCTTACGGTGATGGGCTGGCCGACTGCGATCCGGTTCGGTTCAATAGCCAGACTGCCCGGCGTCACCACCAGGTCCAGGTCCAGCGTCAGGTCGTGGAGGGGATAGTCGTTGATTTTAACCAGCGGGCGGATACTCTCGCCGCCTTCAGCCCTGGAGGTAACGCGGTATTCATACTCCCAGGAGCCGCTGCTGTCGGTATACTCGCTCGCCACTACGCGGCCGTTGATTTCCAGAGTGACGAGGGGCGGACTGTAATAGCGCTGGTCCACCGGGAAGTTCTTGCCGCGGAAAACGATGATGTCGCGGGGGGACACCTCGCCTTCGTCCGGCACAACGGTCAACGTGGGCTTCTCCACCTTGACCGTGGCCGAGGCCTTGACGCCGGCGCTGTCGGTAATCTCCAGCTTTTCCTCGCCGTCGGATTGCAGCAGCTTGTTGATGAGGTCGCTGTTGACATCGCCATTGTCGTTCACCAGGGCAGCCGTGGCAGTGAAACGTCCGCCCCGGATCACTTCGGGGCAATCGTTCCTGGAGCGGACGTCGCCCTGGTCGTCGTCAAGGAAAGCCAGCCGGATACCGCCCAGCGTCACCTCGCAGACTTCACTGCCCGCCAGGTTGTTGGAGTTGACCAGGAACTGCTCGCCCAGGCCGAGGCCCCGGTCGGGACGAACCGTAAGTTCAGCGTCCCGAATGGTGATGTTGACGGTAACCAGTTCGGAACTGCCGTCCAGCCGCGCCGCGATGGTAACCCGGCCGCTGTGCCGGGGCGGCAGGGTCACGCGCAGGGTATCGCCTGCCTGGTTCCACTGCCTGATGGGCTGACCGGCGACCAGCACCTCGTTCACCCGGGAACCGCTCCCGCCCACGATGCGGAGGATGACCTCGCCGCCGGGGGACACTTCGGAACTGCCCGCCACCTCCAGGCCGGCCGTTATTACGACCGTCAGGGAAGTGATGTTGAAGACCCCGCCGCCGTCCCGCGCGCAAACCTGATGCCGGCCGGCGGACCGAAACAGGCTCGAAACGACCTCCACGTCGGCCCGGAAGCGGTGGTTGGAACCCACGTCGGCGGAACCGATGCGCGTCCAACCGTCGCCGCCGGCCGTTGCGCAGTCCGCGGAACCGTCGCTGCGCGCGGCGTAAAGGTCAACGGTGAGACCGTCGCTGAAACCCAACCCCTCGAACCGTATGGTTTCGCCGTATCCGACCTCGTCGTCACCGTCAACTTCCAGCGTCGCATCCACGCCAATCACATCTTGGAATACCTGTCCGTTCTCCCATCGAATAGTCACTTCGTAGGGGTCGTCAGAATCAGCCGGCACGTTGGGCAGTCTCAAATTGTTGAGCTGAATGGTTACCGGCAAGCCGGTTTCGTCGCAAACGGCATCATCCGAGCCGGATTCCCAGTCGCCACAGCCCGGCAGGACGATTTCGTGGGGTTCGTCGTCGTTGCGGTTGACGTCGGTCCAGCGCAGTTCGTATCTCCGCGCCGCGCGCAGGGAGACGTCATCCTCATCAAATCCGGAAGGAATAGTGATCTCCTCCGAGAGGGTGATGGTGATTTCGTCGTGCAAGTCGCCGTCGTCGCCGGTAGGGTCGCACCCCCTCGGCTCGAACCGCAGGGTGATGTCAACGGTAGCGCCGGGGGTAGTCTCTTCGTCCTGGTCGACATCCAGGCGCGTGCAAGGAGTAGTAGCGCTGCCGGTTTGAGCGGTTCCGGATTCGGACCAATCGCCAGTCCCTTCATCGTTGCTGGCCCGCACTCGCACCTGATAGGCAGTGTCGGGCTGGAGGCCCGATATAGTGGTGGAAGTGCCGGTGCCGTTATGATTCCAATCGAGGAAACTATCGCTACTGCCAACGCGATACTGCACGTCGTAATCGCTGATGGCGGGCCCGGTATTTGCTGGAGCAGTCCAGCGTACTTCCAACGTGGTATCGCCTTCGGTATCTGCGGCGAGGACGGTTGGGGCGGATGGCTGGCCTGGTGGTTCGTCCACGTCGATTACGTTGATAGTAACCGCAATAGTGTCATAGATAACGGAAACTGTTTCCTGAACGTCTTGGTCGTCTTTTCCGTCAGAAACCTGAAGCTGGACGCTGTACGCGGCTTTGCTTTCGTAATCCAGAGTTGTGCCCGCGGCTACAGAAATCTGTAGGCTGCCGTTGGTAAAATTAAATTTGTCCTTGTCAGTGCCGTCGAGCGTGTAGGTAAGCGTATCGTTCTCGGGGTCCGTAGCCGCAGGCAGCGGTTCCCCTATCGCAGTACCAGCCCGGCTGTTCTCTGCGACTGTCCGGGTTGCGGTTTCGTCGGAGAACGTTGGGTTTTGATTCTGATTGGCGGTTTGGCCGGCCGGCGCCGCTCCCGCCGGCTCGGCGCCAATGGCCAGAATCGCCAATGCCAGCAGCGCGCAAATCCACAGCGCCAATACCGGCCAGCGACGCCCGAGGGTCCCTGTCGCGGTTCCAGCGTTATGGGTATTGGTGTGCGTGGTGCTCTGCATGGCGCTCCTTTGCTCCATTCGCGAGGTGCATTCCCGAGGGCCCGAAAAAACGGGTCAACCATTGTATGCCAGATACATGATATACCGCGCTGACTCTGCTACGACGGCGGCCCGGAAACGGCTTTATAATGGTTTACATACGAGAGGCGAAACCATGACCACGCCGACGAAACCGCACACCGGCATGCGCGTATCCGTCGCCGAGTTCCTGGAGCTGGAGCTCCCCGAACCCGATGACAAGCTCAAGATGGAGCTGGACGACGGAGTGCTCTACATCATGCCCCGACCCCGACTGGACCACCAATTCGTGCAGCGGCGCTTCAGCGTTCACTTTGAGAACTACTTTGACAGGTTCGAGGAACCGCCGGGCGAAGTGCATGACGACGTCGTCATCGGCTTGCCATCGGAGCTGCCACGGCTTTTTGCGCCCGACCTCTCAATCATCATTCGCGGCGGCCGGGCCGTAACAGGCGATCGGATGATTGAAGGGCGGCCGGACATCGTAATGGAAGTCCTTTCCAGCGACCGCAACCGTGACTTGGTGCGCAAGCGTCAGGTTTATGAGGAGGCCGGTATCCCGGAATACTGGATTTGCGACCGGCGCGACGATACTGTCCGGCAACTGGAATTGCGCGACGGCCAATACGTGGAACGTGCCAGGGTGACTGTCAACGATACGCTGACCACGCCCCTGCTGCCCGGCCTGTCCATCCCACTGGCCGACGTGTTCCGCCACCGCAGCCGACCGGCCCGGTAATCTGGCAGCGCCATGTCCCCCCGCGCCGGCAACATACTCATCGTCGACGACGAAGCGGCATCCGCTATCGTACGGGCCGTGTGCCGCCGTTTGGAGGACGAAGGTTGGGGCACAACGGTCATCGGCAAGGATGAGCACGGCTCAGCCGACGAGATGATGTGGGCCGCGTTGGACGCCATCGACCAGGACCTGCCGGACGGCGTGATTCTGGATGTCCGGCTCGGCGAGTACCGCGACGACCAGTTCAAGGGCCTGGACATCCTGAAGCGCATCGTTGGGCAGCACCCTCGCCTCCCCGTCCTCATGTTCACCCAGTACAGCCAGGGGGTCGAGCGCGACACCGTGGCCCGCAGCGCGCTCCAGGTCGAAGCGCCCGTCGAGTTCATCGACAAGCTCGCTTCACCCGAAGAAGTTGCGCTGCGCATCCGCCGCTTGGTGGGAGCCGAGCCCCGTTCCATACCCATCGGAAGCCGTATTATCGTCGATACAGACGCTCGCTCCGTGTTGGTACGCGACGAAAGCGGGCAGGCCGCGCCGGTGTCGGATGTTTCCGGCCGCCGGTTTGACATCCTGCGCGAACTGGCCGAAGCCTGGTATCGCAGCCCGGGAAATATGGTCCCATTCGACCGGTTGGAGCGCTACCTGGAAGGCGACGACACCCGCGCCTCCTTGCGGGTCCGCGTCCGCGAGATCAAGGTGTCCCTGGGTAGGGCTTTGGGCATATCATTGGGCGCCAACGATTTCATCATCAGCGTGCGGGACCGCGGCTACCGGCTTCTGCCCCCGCGCGAGTAGAGCGACCCATGGCGGTTCTGACGCGACGACGACTCACCTTCCACCCGTGGCCCGCCATGGTTGGCATCTCGCTGGCCGTCCTGGGGCTGGCCCTGATGATCGCTTCGCTGTTCCTGGATCCGGCCCAATTGTTCCCTGAGCCCTTGAGTATAGAGCCGCTGTCCTACATCGGCATCGCCGGAGTGGTGCTCGGACTGGCCCTCGCCGTGAGCGTTTACGTCGTCTCCGGCATGCGGCACCGTCACGCCAATGGCCTCAACGGCGCCGACGACTGGAGCCGGCTCACCGAGCAGCACTTCGAGACCTTCCAGCACGACCTGGGCCGCCCCATGCGCCGCATCCTCGGCAAGTGCCGCGAGGTTCGTGGCGTGCTGGCGGCCACCGGCGAGGACGTGTCGGCCAGCATCCACGAACTGCTGGACGAGATCGAAGAGCAGGCGCCATCATTCCGGCTCATGATGGGCAACATCCAGGTCATGATCAATCTGGAAACGCCGGACGCGCCCATAGAGCGCTATCCGGTGGAACCTTCCGCCGTTGTCAGCCGCATCGTGGAGCGTTACACCGGCCAGGCCGCCGAGCAGGGCAAGGACATCGCCTGGTGGTCGGAACCTGAGGATTTCGGCCTCGTCTATTCCGACGCCGCCGCCCTGGAACACATCATCGCCAACCTGGTGGACAACGCGCTCCGCTACGGCGGGGACTATATCGAAATCACGGTTACCCGCGATTCCTACAACTTCCAGGTGCGTGTGGCCGACGACGGCGCCGGCATCCCGGTTCATTACCGGACTCACCTCTTCGACCGCGGATGGACGCCGCAACTGGGCCGCAGTGAAGAAAAGACCACGTCCGGCCTCGGCTTGTACATCAGCCGAACCCTGGCCCTGCGATACGGCGGAGACCTTGCCGTGGAGTCGACGCTCCCCACGGCAGACGGGCCCCACACGGTGTTCACGCTGACGCTTCCCGTCGGCGCTCCTGTCGCCTAGCGACCTTCCTGCTGCTTCGGACCGTCGTACCTTGCGGCAGCAGATCGTAGCCGTCACCGCCGCAGTCCTGCTGGTGGTTTTGTTCCTTGCGCTTTGGCTATCGAATTTGCCGGGCCTGCCGGCCGTTCCTTACCGGACAGTACGGCCTCAGCCCACAGCCACCCCGACTCAGGCACCGCCCACGCCCGTCGTGATAACCGCTACGCCCACCCTATCGCCCACTCTCACCCCCACTGTCCTGCCGACCCCAACTCCGCCTGCTACGCCGGTTCCCACGCCTACGCCTACGCCGAGGCCCACACCGACCCCGACCCGACCTGCGCCCACGCCGCGACCCCATTTTTTGGAGGTGCGCGAGCCAGCGGATATGGCAACCATCTACGGCCCTCCGGTGACGGTCGTTTCGGGATCCACGCTGCCCTGGTCAATCGTTGAGTTGATCTATTCCAGCAGCGCATTTCCCGAGCGCGACGTCAGGGTTCAGGCGGATGCTGACGGAAACTATGCTGGCATGGTGCCGCTGTCCGAAGGGATAAACGTCATTGAGGTGATCGGGTATCACGGCTCATCCTCACAACAACAGCGCCAGTTCCTGCAGGTCAATTACGAGGGCTCTCAGGGAGAGTTGACCTTGACCATCACGGATCCTCCCGACGGGTCTACGGTAAGCACCCGCCTCCTGACCATCGCCGGCGTCACTGCGCCCGACGCTGAAGTAGTGATAAACGACCTGATCCCGGCGCTGCCCGATCCCACCGGCCATTGGGCAGCCAACCTGCTGCTTCGGCCCGGCGATAACATAATCCGGGTGGCGGCATCCCGTGGCGACGAAGTAATCGAAGCGGTTGTCACGGTCGCCTACGAACCCGACTTGTGACCGGCGCTCGGGCCATGTGGGTAGCCCGGACCGCGGTTCCCGCTCACTTACTTGCCTGGAACCCGACGGTGCGCACATTGATGGTTCTGTGGTAAAATACGGTTGGCGAATTGTCTTTGTGGTAATTTGCTTTCCTATGACGCAACTTGATGACGTAAAAAGCCGGCTGGACATCGTCGAATTGGTCGGCGGTTACGTTCAGTTGCAGAGGGCTGGCAGCTCCTTCAAGGCGAATTGCCCTTTCCATCAGGAAAGGACGCCGTCGTTTTTCGTGTTTCCCGACCGCCAGTCATGGCGCTGCTTTGGCGCCTGCGCTGAGGGTGGTGACGCGTTTTCCTTCGTGATGAAGGCCGACCGGGTGGACTTTCGGGAAGCACTGACCCGCCTGGGCGCCCGTGTCGGCGTCACCATCACCGACCAGGCGGAAACCGGCGGTCGCTCCCGTCTGTTGTTCGAAATCAACGACGCCGCGCGCCAATTTTTCCAGCAGGTCTTGGCGGAACCGGAAGCCGCCTTTGTGCGGGAATACCTGCACGGGCGGGGTCTCAACGACCGCTCGTTGCAGACCTTTGAGTTCGGCTACAGCCCGGCGCGGGACAATCGGCTCCTGGCGCACCTGACCAACGCCGGATACGAGCCGCAAACCATCGCTGAAGCCGGCTTGGCCCGGGAGACTGAAGACGGACGCTTCTACGACCTGTTTCGCGGTCGGCTGATGATCCCGATCCGGGACTGGTCCGCCCGTGTCGCCGGGTTCGGCAGCCGGGCCCTGGACGACAACGTCACCCCGAAATATCTCAATACGCCCCGGACGCCGGTGTTCGACAAATCCCGAATTTTGTACGCCATGCACCTGGCCAAGGAACCCGTCCGCCAGCGCGGCGCCGTCATCGTCGAAGGCTACATGGACGCTGTGATGGCCCACCAGCACGGTTTCGACAACGTGGTAGCGTCCATGGGAACCGCCCTGACGGAACATCAGGTTGCCCTGGTGCGCCGGTTGACCCATCACGTCACCATGGCCCTCGATGGCGACCCTGCCGGCCGTAACGCCACGCTGCGGAGCCTCGAATCGTCCTGGGGTGTTTTTCAGCAACGAGACCAGAGATCTGCCAGTCAAACCGGCGGATCCGTGCTGCAACAGCCGGAGGCGCTGGAACTTCGTATCGCCGAACTTCCGCCCGGCAAAGACCCGGACGACTACATTCGCCAGTCGCCTCACGAGTGGCCCGAGTTTATTGAAGCCGCCGCCCCACTGTTCGACTACCTGTTGGCCGCGCTGACCGAGCGCGTCGACGTGACGACCGCGGACGGACGGTCCTGGGCCGCGCAAACCATGTTGCGCTTCGTGGCGCACGTACCGGACCCCATCAAGCGAGATTTCTACCTTGACGAGCTTTCGGCCCATTTTGGCGTGGACGTGGCTACCCTGCGTGCAGCAATGCCCATGGTATCCCGGACTCAGGCTCCGGTCCGGCGCGGTAATCGCGCTTCCGCTACCGCCGACGAAGGATCCCCGCTGCCAGGCAGCGATCGGAACCGAACCGAAGAGCTGGTGTTGTCGATATTGCTGCAACACCGCGACCATCTGGAAAAAAACGCGGCCAATTCCGTGCATCCAGGCTGGTTCAGCCGAACCGAGAACCGGGAAATTTTTCGATCCGTATGTTCTGTTATGGACACCAACTCGAGTGACGAGGCATCGGTTCCGCCCGAACTGGAATCTCACTTCAACCAGTTGCGCGACACCGACCTGATGCTCTCCACTCCGTCTAAAGTCGAACGGGCCTGGCAGCAAGCCTGTTTAAACCTCGAAAAGGAACACCTGAACAAAGAAATCCATCAATCAACCGATGCGATGGAGGACGAGGACATTTTCGAATCCGATTCCGAAATCCTCGCTAATTGGTTGATCAACACGCAACGACGACGCGAGATCGACCTGCTCCGGCAGCCGGCCTCGTCACACCACAGATAAAGGAGAGGTTTATGACCATCATGAACAACCGCCGCAACGTAATCGTTCCCGACGAAGACGGGGACTACGACGCGGGTGAAGCGGTCGCCATCTCCGACGACTCAGATAACTACGGCCGGGCCCGCTCCAGTGCGGCCGTCGCCGACGAATCAGACTACGAAGACGAACGCGCCGAAGAGGACGACGTGAACGTCGCCGTTGTGATTGTCGACGATCCGGACTCGACGGAAGACGAGTGGCAAATCCGACGCGCCGCTGCCGTCCGCACCGTCCTTCCCGAGCTGGACGGCCCGTCCGCTCGGGACATGGAGCGTGAAGAACGCGATTGGGCAGACGTCGATACTTCCGAAGGCACCGATGCCCTGGATGATCCGGTACGCATGTACCTGCGCGAAATCGGCCGGGTCGACCTGCTCACATCCGCCGACGAGCGCCGACTGGCCCGTGAGCTCGAGGGGCTCAACCACCTGCGCAAGTTCGACGGCATGAGCTATCTGTCCAAGCTGGACAACCCCGAAGAGATTGAAAAAGCCCTCGATGGCCAGCCACTGCTCGAGTCCAAAGACACCTGCCGCAAGGTGGCGGCCCGACTGGCCAACGGCTTCAGCGTTGACTACCTGCCGGTTATCGGCGACGTCGAGTTGGACAACGCCGTCTGGGAAGCCACCATGATGCTGCTGGCGCGTATCGCCAACGCGGCTCCGCTGGTTCGATCCCTCGCCCGCTATCTCGAACTCAACGAGGCCATGCCGCTGGACGAGGTCAAGGATTCCCCGGCGCTGCGAAAAGCCATCGACGCCGAGGTGTCCCAGGAGATGATTGACCAGGTTGCCAACGACCTCAGCATCAGCCCCGAGGTGGCCTACCAGCGCATCGTTCAGCTTTCGTTGGACACCTGGGTCTTGCCCCAGAACATCGTCGACGTGGTAACCGGCTACGTGCCGATTTGGGCGGAGTTGCATCCCGATGGCGTGGAGGGCTGCTACAGCCCGGAACAGGGTCTGGACGTGCCTTCGGTGTATGTCCACGATGACGAATGTTCGCTGTTGCTGCTCTCCCAGTTGCTGCGCGAGCCCGGACTGATCGACCGCGTGGAGGAAAAGAAATTCGAAGCGGCCGGTTATTACTACATCACGATGAAGAACGGCGAGCGGGCCCAGACTCATCTGACCGAAGCCAACCTCCGCCTCGTGGTGAGCGTGGCCAAGAAATATATCGGCCGTGGCATGGCCTTGCTGGACATGATCCAGGAAGGCAATATCGGTTTGATCCGCGCGGTAGAAAAGTTCGACTACCGCAAGGGTTACAAGTTCAGCACCTACGCAACCTGGTGGATCCGCCAGGCCATCACGCGAGCCATCGCGGACCAGGCACGCACGATCCGCATCCCGGTGCACATGGTGGAAACCATCAACAAGCTGATGCGGCACCATCGCCGCCTGCTGCAGGAAAAAGGCCGCGAGCCTTCCACCGAAGAGCTGGCGGAAGCCATGGAAATGACCCCCGAAAAGGTCGAGGAGATCCAGAAGATCTCTCAGGAGCCGGTCTCACTGGAAACACCCATCGGGGAGGAAGAGGACTCCTTCCTCGGGGATTTCATCGAGGACCGCACCACCTTGGCGCCGGCCGACGCAGCCTCGGCACAACTGCTCCGCGAACAGGTGCAGGAGGTCTTGGACACCCTGACCGACCGGGAAAGTCGCGTGCTCAAACTGCGCTTCGGTCTGGAAGACGGCCGCACCCGCACCCTTGAGGAAGTCGGCCGCGAATTCGGGGTTACCCGCGAACGGATTCGGCAGATCGAGGCCAAGGCCATCCGAAAGCTCCGCCATCCCACGCGGTCCAAGAAATTGCGCGACTATCTCGAGTAGTTCCACCGGCTGCCGTCATTCGGCGTTGCGGGGCAGTGCGAAACACTGCCCCGCACATTTTTAGGATGCGAAGCGCCGGATAATCGCCAGGTCTTGTAAAACCGTTAAAGACCGCTACTGCATATACGGGCAAATCGGCGGCGGCGAGCCTATACTCCGCGCTGCATACCCAGTCTGGAACGGGTAAGGGAGGTAATGTCGGTGGAAGCGATGGAGTTCCCGATTTGTCAGCAGTGCAACATCGGGGCGTTGGTGCCACTCTCGGACTATGGTGCGCAGGGTGCTCCGGTTCACTACAAGGCTTGGACCTGCACCAACCCCAGTTGCGGATACAACATCAAAATCCGCAACGGCGATATATTCGTCAACGAACCCATACGGGCGGGAAGGCACTGATCGCGGTGCCCGCCCGAGTCGAATTCAACTGGCACGCCGCCGGAATCCCGGCGGAGTTGAATCGCGCGAACGAGCGAAAAGTGGCGCGAGGAATAAACAGGAAACCGATATGCAAATTGGACTTGACTACATTCAGATGCGCACCCGGGCGCAATATTACGGGTTGCGCTGGGCCGGCATCTCTCTCCTGGCAGTCGGTGGAATCCTGGCCGCGGCCGGCATCGCCTACTACGGGTATCTCTATTTCCTGAGGGCCAGCCTGGATGATTACGACGCTCTGCGTCAGGACGCCACGTTGATCCAGGCCGCCGCCCCATCCGGCACTGAAGGCGGAACGGGAGCGTCCGTCGTTTCGCTGCCCGCCGGGACGTACTCCCACCGCCTGGCTGAATTGGGTTACACCGAGATGCCCAGCTCCGCAGCCTGGCCTGTCGGAACCCAGCCAGCGGCGTCCCGCCTGATCGTTCCCACGCTGGGGATCGACGCCAAACTGGATGAGGTCAGCGTCTCCGGCAGCTCCATCGCCCGTTACACCGCTGCGGACAACCCTGCTGCCGGGTACGCTTCAGTGACCGCCAATCCTGGCGAACGCGGCGCCATGTGGCTGTTTGGACCCGCCGGCCCGGGGGTGGGCAGCTTTGGAAACCTCACCCGCGCGCCCCGTTTGATCACCGAGGGCGAGGAGTTGTTGATGTTCGTCAACACCTCTGAGCGCAACTACCTCTATGCAGCCACGCACAGTGAAGTGGTCCGGGCTGCGGACCTCCGCCTGAACAGCAGTGACCGGGCCACCATCCACCTGGTCGTGCCCGCCCCCAGCGGCTGGTACGACCACTTTCTGATCCTGAGCGGAGAGTTGATAGGGTTCCGGTAAATTTCACCGCTGGTTGGCCGGAAGACTATCCGGCCTTGCCTCGCTTTTCTGCGGCTGGGGGCACCAGCCGCAGTTCGTATATGCGGCGTCCTCGCACCTGCGTGACCTCGATCGCGGTCTGGTCCGAAACCACCACGTCGCCCACGGACGGCATCCGGCCCAACCGCGTGTAGACGTATCCTCCGATGGTGTTGACGTCGCCGGCTTCGAACTCCAGGCCCAGCACGCGGGAAACGTCTTCCACCGGCGCGGTAGCTTTGACCAGCCAGGATCCATCGGCCGCGGGCGCGAACTCCTCGGCAGCAGCATCATCGAACTCGTCGTCGATTTCACCAACGATTTCTTCCAGCACGTCTTCCAGGGTGACAATTCCCTCCACGCCGCCGTACTCGTCCACCACGATGACCATTTGCAGCGACTTCGAGCGCATCAGGTGCAGCAGATCGTCGACGGCCATGTTTTCCGCCACGAATTCCGGCTCCCGCATGATGGCGTCGACACTGGCTTCGGTCGCCCCGTCGGCCACCACCTGCAAAACGTCGCTGATATGGATGATCCCAACCACGTTGTCCATCGTATCCCGGTAAACCGGCACCCGCGTGTGCCTGGTGCTGACCAGCATCCTGACCAATTGGTCCATCGGAATCGTCACTTCCACGGCCTCAACGTCCAGTCGTGGCACCATGATGTCCTTGACATCCAGATCATCCATGTGGCTGATGGACCGGACCATGTCGATGTCGTTGCGATCCAGGTTCATCAGCTCTGCGGGCGTCAGCGTCGACCCATCTGCATGACCGTTCTCCAGATCACCGTCCGGATTTCCTTCGATGGCAATCGGCAAACTTGGACCGCCTTCGGATCCGGCTGCGTTTCTGTCGCCAGTCCAGCGCCTGGGGTCCGCCACACGGCGAGCGACACGTGGAAATTGCCGGGCCCACAATCGGGCGCCGAGGTAAACACTCGCCAGGACTGCTGAAGTCGCCAGTACCGCGACCGCCAGCGCGATTATGGCCGGCGAGCCGTTGCCCAATTGATATGCGATGGACAACGCAGAGCCGCCGGCTGTGGCAGCGGCGGCGGCTAATAAAATCCCAATTACCGGGGATGACGGCCGGGTCAAAAAGACCGCAGAGGCCTGGCTTTGTCGTCTGGACGCTACAGCGACACTAGCCCAAGCGAAGATCAGCAGCGAAGCTGCCAAGAACAATAACGGAGGTAAGCTACTATCAGTATCCAAGCCAGTGGCCCTCAACCGGCGCTCGCGACGCCGAGAGCGGGTCAGTCGCTCCCGCTTTGTTGTGGGAGGAGTCTAGCAGGAACGCCAACGGCGCGTCTACCCTCCGGGACATCGCGGGTAACCACGGCCCCCGCTCCGGTAGTCGCTCCTTCTCCCACGGTGACGGGAGCGATCAGCATCGTGTCGCTTCCGATGAAGGCGCTGCGCCCGATCACCGTCTGGTGCTTATCTACCCCGTCGTAGTTGCAGGTGATGGCGCCGGCGCCGATGTTAACACCGTCCCCGATGTCGGCGTCGCCCAGGTAGCAGAAGTGGCCGGCGGCGGCACCCGCGCCCACCCGGCTGTTTTTCACCTCTACGTAGTTGCCCAAATGCACCCCCTCCTCGATCAGCGCCGCGGGACGCAGGTGGGAATAGGGACCGATGCTTACGTCAGAATGGACTCGAGCCTCCTCCAGGGTTGAGGCCACGATGCGGCAACGGTCGCCGACAACGGTATCGCTGACAACGGAATTGGGGCCGATTTCGCATTCCTCGCCGATGATGGTGCGACCGGTGAGCATCGTATTGGGCAATATTACGGTGTCCAAACCTATCGCCACGTCAGCGTCGATATAGGTGGTGGCTGGGTCAACGATGGTAACGCCCTCTGTCATCCAATGACAGTTGATGCGGTCGCGGAGCGCAGTCTCGACGGCGGACAACTGGAGACGATCGTTGACGCCCATCGCTTCGTCGGCCCACGCTATGGGCAGGGCGGATACGGCGTCGGCCCCTATGGCAGCCAGCGCGGTGAGGTAGCGCTCCCCGGACGGCGCCGGACGGACTCGGTGAACCATGTCGGCCAGCCAGGGGCCGTTGAAGCAGTACACCCCGGTATTGACCTCTGCCGGGCCGATGGCGTCGTCCCGCCGTTCTGACGCTTCCTCAATGGCAATGACCGGACCGGACGCGCCGGCGGAGCCAACCCTTTTTATGTGTCCCAAGTCAGGAGCGAATGCGTCGGCCGCGGAGAGGATGGTCATGCGCCGGCTGCTGCAACTCGCGTGGTCAGACATCAGAGCGAGCAGCGATTGGGACCGCACCAGCGGAGTATCACCCGCCAACACGACCACCTGAGACGGCGCGGTGGGTAGCGTTGCCAGCGCGCTGGCAACGGCGTGGGCCGTTCCTTCCGGGGCTGGCTGCACCGCGCATGTTATCCCGCTGCCCAACACGGCTGAAATTGCCTCGCCGTTTTCTGGGGAAACCACAACGATGATGTTCTCAATTCCGCATTGGCTCAGCAGCTCGACGGGATAGCTGATCAGCGGTTTGCCGGCGGCGCGGTGCAGCGGCTTGGGCAGCCGTGACCGCATTCGGCTGCCGCGACCTGCCGCCAGGATCACGCCCACGGCGTCGGTGTCAGATTTGATCGCGTTCATGCGCCTGCCTCGCGTCGGTCAGCTGTGTCCGGCATTGTTGAGCCGGATTATAGCAGCGCGGAAAATCCATCCCGGATGCTAACCCAAGGGCATCAAGCCGCCGCGAATGGCTGAGACCCGCACGCGCTTTACAGCACGAAGAGCCAGACCGCTGCGCCGATGAGCAACCCCAAGAGCAATCCTCCGGCGTGATTGACCCGAACCGCCGTGGACCCGTAACCCAGCCGCTGCTCCAGTCCCCGACCAAAGATGCCCACGCTGATTACGCAGATGACGCCGACGAAGGCCAGTGGACCGTACACCAGCGCCGGCGTTTCTGCGTCCTTGAACAGCCACGCCAGACCGATGAGCAGACCCAAGGCGCCCAGCGAAAGAGCCATGCGCAGCAACCCGATGCGAAAGCCCCAACCCATCAGGAAGCACCAGCCGGCGAGGCCCAGCAGATGCCACGGAGAGTCAAACAGTCCGAAAATCACGCGCCGATTGTGCGCCTTCACCGCCGGCGATGCAACCAATTGTCGGCGTAACCCGGGCCAGCGTCGGCTTTGAGACTATATGGCACAATGGCAGAAACGATTTTCAGGATAATTGCACCATGAACAACAGCCTCATCCGGGCCGACGGACGACGATCGGACCAGGCGCGCAGCGTCCGCATCACCTCCGGCTGCCAACCCTACGCCGAAGGGTCCGCCATGATCGAAATGGGCAACACCGCAGTCCTGTGCGCCGCGTCCGTAGAGGAACAGGTGCCCCGGTGGATGCAGGGTCGCGGCACGGGGTGGGTGACGGCGGAATACGACATGCTCCCCCGCGCCACGTCCACCAGGCGATCCCGCGACCGCGACGCCGGCAGAACCGCCAGCCGATCCCAGGAGATCCAACGCCTCATCGGCCGGTCGCTGCGGGCCGCCACCGATCTTGGAGCCCTGGGCGAGCGTGCCATCTACCTCGATTGCGACGTGCTCCAAGCCGACGGCGGCACCCGCACCGCCGCCATCACCGGCGCCTTCGTCGCGCTGCGTCTGGCTTTGCGGTCGCTGGTCGAAACGCAAAAGTTGGATGGGGTTCCTTTACTCTGCTCGGTGGCTGCAATCAGCGTCGGGCTGAATGGCGACAAATTGCTGCTGGACCTCGATTACTCTGAAGACTCCACCGCCGACGCCGACTTCAACATCGTCATGACCGACGCCGGTTCAGTGGTCGAAATCCAGGGCACCGCAGAAGGCAACCCCTTCCCACGTCAGAGAGTGGGCGAGGCCCTGGCCCTGGCCGCGCGCGGCATGGAACCACTGTTCGCCGCGCAACGTGCGGCACTGCGGTGATCAATGCGTCCTACCGTTGTGGTCAGGCCGTTTCCGCGTGTGCGATCCAGCGGATCGTTGCACAGTTTAGGGATCAGCCTACCGCCACGCCTTCAGCGTCCAGCACTGTCATCACGTAGCCCAAGTCCCGCAACGGCCCTTCGACCCGCTCCCGGTCTCCCACCACCAACACTATAAGTCGGTCCGTTCCCAGGTATTTCGCTCCCACCCGGTGCGTGTCGGCCAAGCTGACCCCTTCCAGTCGTTGCTCGAACGTCCGGAAGTAGTCAGTTGGGAGATCAAACTGAACCAGCGGTATCAGCTGGCCCAACAGCTGCGCGGGCCGTTCGAACCCGGACGGGTATCCCAGTCGCAGTCCGTTCCGCGCGTATTCCAACTCTTCCACGGTGAGCGGCCTCCCACCGCTGATGTCCTCGAACTCGCGCAGCGTCTCAACCACCGCCTCTCGCGTCACTTCCGTTTGGACACTCCCACCGGCGGACAGCAGCGACGGCGCGTTATACCACGATATGCCTGAGTTGTACCCGTAGGAGTACCCCTTATCCTGGCGCAGGTTCTGGTTGAGCCGAGCGGAGAACTGTCCGCCAAACGCGTAGTTCAACACGGACAGTGGCATGTGATCCGCATCCCGGCGCTCCACCAGCGGCATCCCGGCCCGGATCACTGACTGGGCGGCGCCCGGCTTGTCGATCAGGAACAGGCGAGGCCCGGGCGCGGCCGCGCCGTCAGCGATGCCGATGCCCCAGGCATCGCTCGTCCCTGCTGACCAATCGGCGAAATGTTTCTCGGCGGCGGACACGGCTTCTCGCAGGCTCACGTCGCCGGCCACCAGCAGACACATGCGATCCGGCCGCAGCGCTTCACCGTAACGCGCGATCAACTGATCCCGACTTGCGGTCGACACGGTGGCCTCGTTTCCCAGGTTGGAGTGCGCATAGGCAGAGCCCGGCCCGAATACCAGCGCGCCAAAGTTCGAGTCGGCCACGAACCCCGCATCATCGCGGGCCCGGCGCAAGTCGGTCAGCCGCTCGCGCCGCACTCTTTCCAGCTCGTGGTCCGGGAAGTTGGCGTTGCGCGCGACGTCGGCGGCCAGTCCCAGGGCGTGCGTCCAGTGCCGGTTCAGCGTCTCCGCTGTCAGCAGTGTGATCTCCTTGCGCGCCTCTACCGAGAGCCGCGACCCGATATGCTCGAAAGCGGCAGCGATTTCCTGGCTGCTGCGGTTGACAGTCCCCTCGTCCATCAGCGCGGTCATGAACGACGTCAATCCCGGCAAACTCGCAGGGTCTCCGATCGCGCCGGTTCTCGCCAGCAGCGCAAAGGTCACCAGCGGCGTTCCCGGCTCGTTCACCACCGTCACTTCCATCCCGTTGGCCAGCCGGGCCCGCTCCGGAACCGGAGGCGCGAATGAGGGCGTTGGCCCGCCGGCCGGCTGCTGGCTGCGATCCAGCGCGACCGTGGCGGTGCTCAGCGACCGCTCCGGGTAAACGCGCATCCGCACCTGCCCCGCCTCCATGATCCGACTGTGCGCCTCCAGCACGTCATCCAGGGTGACGCGACGATACTGGTACATCACCCGGTTCAGTCCGTCCGGGTCGCCGGTGAACACGTTGAAGTAGTTCAGTGCGTCGGCTCTGCCGCCGAAGCCTCCCACACGCGACAGCGTCCGGTAGTGCTGCATCTCGATGCGGTTTACGGCCCTTTCAAACTCCTCTTCCGTGGGCGGATTGCCCACGATGCTGGCCAGCACGGCTTCGGCCGCTTCCTCAACCTCATCCAGCGTGTGACCCTCGGCCGGGGTCAGTTCCATTCGGAACTGGCCTGCGATCTCGGCGGCGTGGTAGCCCACCGAGGCGGATTGAGCTATCTGCTTTTCGTAGACCAAAGTGCGGTACATCCGGCTGCTCTGCCCGTCGGACAGGATGGCGCGCAGAATGTCGCCCGCGTCGTCGTCCCCCGAGAAGTTCGCCGGAGCCAGCCACGCCGCGTAGATGCGAGGCAGCGTGACCCGGTCGGTCATCTCCAGGTCCACTCGGCCCGATAGCAGCGAATCGGCCCGCTCGATGCGGCGCACGCTCGGCCCGGGATCCAGGTCCGAGAAGTAGCGATGCGCCAGGTCCAGCGCCTCGGCGGTATCGATGTCGCCCGCGATGGCCAGGCTGGCATTGGAAGGCGAATAGTACCGGCGGAAGAAGTCCATCACATCGTCCAGGCTGGCGGCGTCCAGATCCTCCTGGGAGCCGATGGTCATCCAGTGGTAGGGATGCGGAAGCGGGAACAGCGACTGCTGGATGTGCCATTGGGCCATTCCGTAGGGACGGTTTTCGTAACTCTGCCGTCGCTCGTTTTTCACCACGTCGCGTTCAGTATCGAACCCCTCTTGGTCCAGCGCGTCCAGCAGGAACCCCATTCGGTCCGACTCCAGCCACAGCGCCAGTTCCAGGTAGTTGGAGGGCACGTCCTCCCAGTAGTTCGTGCGGTCACCCGTGGTTGAGCCGTTCAGCGTCGCCCCGATCTTCTGCAGCGGCTCGAAATGGCTGGCCTTGTGGTGTCGCGTGCCCCGGAACATGATATGCTCGAAGAGATGAGCAAAGCCGGTTCGCCCGATCTCCTCATCCTTGGAACCCACGTGGTACCACACGTTGACCGCCGCCACGGGGATGGAGCGGTCTTGGTGGAGGATTACATCCAGACCGTTGGGCAGCGTGTGTTTTTCAAATTCGATGCCAGCCATAACCACTTCCTTTCCCTGCGTTTTTGTCCGGATGCAACAAGCGCGGACATTGTAGCACCGGGCCCGGCGCCGAACTGTCGGATGCGGTCGGCCGCGCGCAACCCCTCCTCGGTCCATTCACCGAAATGCTTTACGAAGTAGAAGTAATCGCCGACGGCAACAGCCCCATGGACCTCAACCGGGTCTTCGATCTGCTGACCGACCCGCAGCCCATCGTGCGCGTCCTGGCGCCGGACCCAATGGGCGAGGACGTCTGGTGTGACGTCGTCGGATGGGAAAACGGCGAGCCCTGTCCCGCCATGGCCGCCCTCTCAGAGGACTCCGGCGAAGGCGTGATCATGCTGATCTACGGCGGCGAGGACGGCATCCGCCTCCGCCCCGCCGACAGCGACGTCTGGGATATCGCCTCACCCTCTCAGTGGGGAGAAGCCTGCCTGATGCTGGGCAGCGACGTCCGTATCGAGTACGTCCCGGCGGAGTGGGACTATTCCCACCACCCGCACTGACCCCGCGCTGCGTTACCCGGTCGCGGTCTCAGATTCGACGTCCTGCGGCTCGTCGTCCCATTCGTCTGGCTGCACCTTGATTTCCGCGGTCAGCGTCGCCAACACCCCCGGCAGGTCTCGTCGGTATCCCCCTACCCGGTCCTTGCGCGGTCTCAGTCGCGCCGATGGGCCGCTGCTGAGTTGCCGGTACAAATCGTCGCCGGCGTTCTCCAGACAGTCGTCCATCGCCAGGGCCGCCACGTAGGAGCGGCGGGCCGCTGAATTTGCCTGGCGTTGCATGATCTCCTGGTACAGCCGCCAGCAGGCTGGACTTTCCAGCGCGTCCCGCGAGCAGAGCAACGCCACCCGGTCGAAGTCCCGGAACCGACTCATCGGCGGGATCACCGAGGCATTGTGCGCCGCCTCCTCGTCGTCCGCCAGCAGGCTCCAGCACTGCAAGCCCATCGACCTCAGCTCCGTTTCCAACCACCTGACAATGGTGTCGTCCACCACCGAGCCGATCAGCAGGACCCGCCGGTGTGGCGTCATTTGATTGCCCAGCCTCGCTTGCCCTTCAATGAACTCCGGCGGTACTCCGGCCGGCCGCAGAAAGGATTCGGGAATTCCGCCGTTCGAGCGCGCCAGCGTGTCGGCTCCGACGATGCTGGGGCCATCGTGGCGCAGCGTTTCCAATCCCAACGCTCCGCTCAGGTCGCAGTCAGCGAACAGGGTCATGTCGAGGACGACTTCCTCAAGCAGCGTCCGGTCAAGGCGGGTGCGCACCAGCGTCGCCCGGCGCAGGTCGCAGCGGGTCAGGTTGGCGACATCCAGGCAAGCTGCACTCAGCTTGGCCCCGCTCAGGTTGGCGTCGGTCAGGTCGGCCATGGTGAGGTCGGCTTCGGTCAGGTCCGCGCCGGCCAGGTTTGCGCCCACAAGCGTGGCGAAGGCGATGTCACAGTTGGAAAGATCGGCCCCCCTCAGGTCCGCGCTGTCAAAGTTGCTGCCCCTTAAGTCGGAACGCAGGAACGAAGCCTCTGCTGCCTGACATTCCGCGAAGTTCGCCCGGTTGAGGTTGCAGCGCGTGAGGAATGCCCCGCGCAAGCGGGCTCCGCTAAAGTTGGCATGACGCAGGTCCGCCCTGGTCAGATCGATCTGCGTGAGATCGTCGAATCCCAAGTCCACGCCTGGCATCCTGATCCCGCTTAGATACGCGCCCGCAAGATCCAGGCGCGGGCGGCTTTGAAATTCGCGCGCTCGCCAGCGCGCTATGGCAAACGTTCGCCTTTTGGCGATGGCAACGTGTTCAGGATTCGCCAAGCAATCGCTCCGGCGGCCGGGTATTTACCGTCAGTCGTCGCCGACAGGAAGGGCGGCCTCTCTCCCCGTGAAGGCCGGCATCACTTCGTCAGCAAAGATGGACAACTGGTTTCTGAACTCGTCCCACGGCATCCCTTCCGGCCACTGCAGCACAATGTCCTCCAGCCCGGGGTACTTCTCCTCGATTTCCCGCAGGAACCCGATGAAGTCGTCCGGATTGCCACAGAACCAGGCCTTCTGGTCCACGCCGTCCTCAATGCGCGGCGTCCGCGCCGGCGCTCCCGGGGTTCCCCACGGTCGGCCCTGCTCGTCGGTATACCGGACGAACCCGAAGGGGGCGAACCACTTGTAGCGCTCGTCGTGGAAGGGCCGCACCTTTTCGATGGCCTCTTCCCGGCTGCCGGCGATGTAGAATCCGAACCCCAACGCCATGTCGCCGCCCAGGGGAATGTCACGGCCCGCTTCCGTAGCGGCGTCGTGATACTGGGTGATCATCTGCTCGGCGTATCGTTCGCCGGTCAACGCGACCATGGCCTTGATACCGCGCTCGGCGATATAGTTCAACGTCCGGCCGCTGGCGATGGGTTGCCAGATCTCCACGGGCCGGCTGACCGGTCGCGGCACCATGGTGATTTCCGTCAGGTCGTACCCGCGATAGGGAACCTGCGGGGGTATGGTGTAGTATTTTCCGGAATGGCTCCAGGAATCCTCGTTGAACGCCTTGAGGATGACCTCCATCTGCTCCAGGAAGAGCTCGCGGTTGGCGTCGTTGTCGATAACCGGCGCGCCGAAAGTCTCCACTTCCCGCGCGTGATAGCCGCGGCCCACGCCGAAGATCATGCGCCCGCCCGTGAGGATGTCGGCCATGGCAAAGTCTTCGGCCACCCGCAGCGGGTGCCACATGGGGATGATGTTGAACGCCTGCCCGAACTTCAGGTTCCTGGTCTGTCCCGCCAGATGAACGCCCATCAGGATCAGGTTGGGGATGCACTCGTACCCCTCGTGCTGGAAGTGGTGCTCCGCCATCCACATGCAGTAGAAACCGCGCTCATCCATGTGCCTGGCCAGCGCTTCCGCGTGATCGTACGCCTGGATCAACTGCTCGTTGCTGTAACGGCGCTGGTCGGCCGGCGTGCCGTCCGCGCCCACGTTGTCCAGGTCGATCTGCCCCACGTACAGAACCGAAAACCGCTTAATCATCCAATCAGCGCTCCGCTCGAATAAGAATCGCGCCGCATTATAGCATGTCATCATTTGCGTCACGATTTCGCTCCATTGTGCCCGATTGCCTTAGCGTACCGAGCCATTGGCACACATGCCGACAGTGTTCGGAAACATGGTTATCTGCGTGCACATAAGCGTAATCCAGCGCACATCTCGGATTCGGGCAAGGTGTCGCGGAAGCGTGGCGCATATGGAGTGCCGCCATTTGTTATATTCTGATCAGCGAGCACCGTCTAATCAGTGCTCAAATGCCAGGAAGAGATCACGCATGCTGGCACAAATAGGCATGAATGCCGGTACTTGACATTATACAATGGAATGCGTTACTATTCTGTCATTCTACAGGTGAGGTGCCGCAATATGGTATCGTCAGGAACAGTCATTCAGCCACTCAAAGAGCAATTCGCTCCATATGCCGCCACGAGCAACGTGATGGACGTCATCATGCGGAAGCGCGAACGCGGTTTGCCGGGTCAGGTATCCCCGGCGGCGTTGGAGACCATTAGCATTCCCAAGGGCAACGCGTCGCGAACATTGCAGGCGCTCAATTTTTTGGGGCTGATAGACACAGACGGAACGCAGACGACTTTGTTTGAAAACCTTGCGCGGGCCGGCGACGACGACGGTGGGTTTGTACGATCCCTTGAAGGAGTCGTGCGTGAGGCCTACGAGAAAGTGTTCGCCATCGTGGATCCGGTTCTGGACAGCGAAGTCGCGGTCCGAGATGCTTTCCGGCAATTTGAACCTGAAGCACAGAGAGATCGCATGGTGACGTTCTTTTTAGGCATGTGCGAGAGTGCCGGCATCGTACAAAGCAAGACCAGGGAACGAAGACGCGAAACGAAACGAAACGCTAATGGTTCGAACAGACGGACCCGCTCAGTGACCACAAATGATTCCGTAAGGGAAACCCACACCCCAGCCAGCGACACGATTCCCCGCCGCATCAGCGACGAGGACAGTGAATATCGACTGGTTTTCGCTTTGATGCAACAGCTTCCCAACGACAGACAATGGAACGCGGACAGGCGGCAAAAATGGTTTGCAGCACTGCAAGCATCCGTTGACTTGATCGTCACCGTCGTCGAAGAAGCTTCTGGATCGGTTGATCCAGCGCAGTACGATCCAACTCCATAGGCGCCTGCTCCGGGACTTTTCAATTGGACCCTTTTCCACCGTGCAACCCGGTTGCACGAATTTTGTCGCCGCGTTGGTGGGTTGACGTCGTGTCCGACGTAGATTCAAACGCAAACCAGTGTTCATGCGACCCGCTATAATTCCCCCGTTCCCATTTCATTCGACAATAAGGGAGGCAATCCCATGGATTTGACCCTGAATGGCAAGGTTGCGATGATCACTGGCGGCAGCCGCGGTCTCGGCAGACAGTGCGCCCTGGCCCTGGGCCGGGAAGGCTGCGCCGTTGCCATCTGCGGACGCGACGGCGAAACCGTCGAAAAGACCGTATCCGAATTGGCCGGCCTGGGCGTGAAGGCCAACGGCAGCCAGGCCGACGTCACCAACCCCGAGGACGCCGAGCGGTTCCTGCAGGAAACCACATCCGCTCTCGGCGCGCCCGACATCCTGGTGAACAACGTGGGTGGCCGCCGCGGCTCCGTCCTCTTTGACGAGACCTCCATGGAACAGTTCCTTGAGGGTCTGGAGGTGAACCTCATCTCGGCCGTGCGGATGACCAAGCTGGCCCTGCCGCACATGCAGGCGCAGGGCTGGGGCCGGGTGATCAACATCTCGTCGATTTACGGCCGCGAGCACGGCGGCTCGGTTGACTACATGACCGGCAAAGCCGGCATGATCGCGTTCTCCAAGCACCTCGCCCTGCAGCTGGCGCAGACCGGTGTGCTGGTCAACTGTGTGGCCCCCGGCAGCATCGACTTTCCGGGCAGCACCTGGGACCGTTTCCAGCAGAACAACACGCCGGAGGTCGTGGCCGAGTTCATCGACCGCAACCTGCCCATGGGCAAGTTCGGCTGGCCCGAGCCCATCGGCGAGACGGTGGCGTTCCTGGCCTCTGACCGCGCTGGCCTGATCACCGGCGCTTGCATCAACGTGGACGGCGGCCAGTCCAAGTCCCTGTTCTAGGATATTCGTCAGAATCAGGATTTACCGGATTTCGGGATTTGCCGGATTTGGTCGAGACCAACGGTCGGCATCGCCAAATCCTGTCAATCTGATAATCCCGCAAATCCTGATTCAGACAATCACGCTGGCTCGTGCACCGTGCCCACGAACTCCAGCCAGGCCTGCACGCACTTTTCCGGCGCCGAGTGCTGGACATAACCGCCGGCCCCGGGCACCCGCGCCAACCGGCAATTGGGCATCATCTCCGCCTGCCCTTGCGCCCGGTCGGGGATGTCTCCCTCGCTCAACTCGCCGACCATCGCCAGCGCCGGCGTTTGGATAGTGGGCAACTTCCCCGACAGGTTCTGGGTGCCCAGGTAGGCCAGGGTTTCCAGAACCACGTGGCGGGCGGTCTGGCCCATCTGCTGGATGTACCACTCGTGGTGCTCCGGCGCCGCGTCCGCACTGACCCGACGCCCGCCGGTGGCCCGCGCCCACCCTTCCACGCCCTCTTCCGCCACCAGGCGGTAGTAATTCTGGTAGGTGTCTACGCCCGTGAAATTGTATGGTGACGTGCACGTGGTCACGGTGTGCAGACGCTCCGGGTACTGGTAGGCGAACTGCAGCGCGATGGTGCCGCCGATTGTCTCGCCGATCAGGTGCACTCGATCCAGCTCCAGGTAATCCAGCAGGTTGTGCAGGTCGCCGGCGAAGCCCTCCAGGGACCAGTCATATCCGGGCTCCGGCACGGTCGACCGCCCGAAACCCCGCATGTCCACCCGGATCACCCGGTACTGACGAGCCAGCAGCGGCGGCCACGCGTACCACAGTCGCCCGTTCTTGGCGTTGCCGTGATGCAACACGATGGTTTCGACCGTCTCCGGATCACGCCAGGGGTCGGTAAAGTTGTCGTCGTCGTAGTACATCTCCAAGTCGCCGGGCAGCGGTGCTATGGCCATGGTCGTCTCCTGCGTTTGATCGCCTGTCTGCGTCAGGTACGTATCCGCGAGCGAAGGTACGATGACCCGCGCCTATACGCCGAGACCACCGCCGGGCGTCTGGTCCGACAGCGGTATCTGCACGCTGATGCGGTCCACGTCGCCCACGCTGCGGGTGGTGTGGCCGCGTCCGGTCAGATCCTCACACAACTCGATGTCGCCCACGTTGAAAATCCGCTTCGTCCCATCGCCCAAACCGATTTCCACCTGACCCTGCAACGTGATGACGTACTGGCGGCGCGGCGCGGTGTGAAAGTCGACCAGTTGGGTGGGCCTCAAGCAGCTGAACTGCACGCCGGTTGCCGCCTCCGTCGCCGTCCTGAGCGCGTGGCCCATTTGCTCGAAGGGCAGCTCCATCTCCTCGATGTGCGATTCGCCGTCTTCGCCAGTGTAGAGCCTGACTACCTGCATTTCGTGTCCTCCGATTCCAACTTGGATGTCATCATCATAGCACCGGTAAGCCATCGACGGCGGCCATGCCGCTGGAGCAGAGGTCCAGCAAACAGCAACCGTGACATCGCGGCGCGTTCTTGGTGCAGGCTTCCTTATGGTGCCGGTCCAGGAGGGCGTGAAACTCATTGTACACTTGCGCGTCCGCCGGGATGCCGGCGTGGAACATTGCCTGCCAGCTGTGATAATCGTCGCGGCCTTGCGGCGTCAGCCCGACGCGCCGCATGATGCGGATGGTGTAGGCGTCGATCACGAACGACGCCCTGCCGGCCGCGTACACCATGATGTCGTCGGCGGTTTCCGGCCCGATGCCGTGGATGCCCAACAACTCCCGGCGCAACACTCCCGTTTCCGCGACGAACATGCGGTCCAGTTCCCCGTCGTAATATCCGCAAACGTGCGCGGCAAATGCCTTCAGCTTGCGGGCCTTGGCGTTGTAGTAGCCCGATGGCCGCACCAGCCCAGCCAGATCATCGAGCGGCAGCGCGTGCACCGCCGGCCAATCATCTACTCCGGCGGAACGCAGGTTGTCCAGGGCCTGCTCCACGTTCCGCCAGGCCGCCGCCTGCGTCAGGATCGCCCCGGCGATCATCTCGAACCGGCTGCTCGCCGGCCACCAGCCCTGCGGCCCGTAGGCATCCAGCAACCGACGGTATACCTCCATCAGTAGAGGTTGAGCGCTATCCATTTCAAATGCCAACGGACGGTTCGACTCACCAATCACGCGCGGTCGATTAGAGGAGAACCGGCACGGCGTCGGAGAGTTCGATGCTGCGCTCTGTTACGTTACAGCGATAGGCCCAGACCGCCACACCGGCGTCGCGCGCTTCTCTCAAGGTGGCGCCCAGCAATGGATCCGCAACGTCGTGGGGAGTGAACGCCTCGGCATCCGCCCGCTGGATCACGAAGACCACCGCCGCCTCATGGCCCGCGTCCCGCGCCGCTATCAGGCTACGCAGGTGTTTCACGCCCCGAATGGTTGGGGCGTCTGGAAACAGTCCGACGCCGTCCTCCACCAGTGTTACCGACTTGGTCTCGACATAACACCTGCCCGCCGGACCCTCCAGCAGGAAGTCCAGCCGGCTCTCGCCGAAGACCTGCTCGCTGCGGGCAACCGGGTAGTCGGCGAACTGCGGCAGGCGTTTCCGTGTCAATGCTTCAGCGACCAGCTTATTCGGCAGCCGGGCGTCGGCAGAGGACAACACCCTTCCGGTATCGACCAGCGCCAGGTCAAAGCTGGTTTTCCGGCTGGTTCCTTGGGGGGCCGGCGCCAACAGGACCCGAAATCCCGGTACGAGCAGTTCGCCCATACGGCCCGAGTTGGGCACGTGCGCCAAATATTCCCGGCGCTCCACGTCCACCAGGGCCGCGAATCGGTTCAGTCGCTTGATGAATCGACCTTCAACCAGGGGAGGAAATCGCAACGGCCGTCTCCAAAATCGGTAACCCAGGCCGCGCCGGCCACATGCAACGCGACTGCTGGCCGCCGTACCAATCGATGCTGCACACCATGTAACAAAAGCGTAATCAGTTCGTAATTGCCCGTTAATCCGTTGCGCCCAATATAAGGGCATCGGCAGCGACCTGCCAAACAATCTTCAAGCTGCTGAGCAGGTTCGGCGATGATCACTTATGCAGGTTATCAATCCATCAACGACGCCGCTCCTCGCGTCCTCCTCTTGGGACAGGGTTGGGAAATGATCCGGGGCGCATTGGCCGCCGCTTCCGACACCGGCGCTATCGAGCTGATCGGCCCGGAAGCGTCCTACGACACCGATACCGATTACGGCGCGGACTCCCCGGCGGTGCTGCTATTGTCCCCCGACGCAGACGCACCCGTGCAACCGGATGACGACATCGGACCACTGGTTCTCCGCTGTGTCCCCGACGACGAGATGGACGATCCAGATCTCTATGGGGATTCCGATGACTTCGTCGCCGTGCCTTGCTCGCCCGCGGAGCTTATCAAGCGGATCCTGCGCCTGGCTGACCGACATGCCTCCGCGTCTGTTGCATCCGGCTCCATACGGGTCGGAGGCATATCGCTCAACCCAGCCACCTACCAGGTCACCGCCAACGGGCGCCCCGTCGACCTCGCCTGGCTGGAGTTCCAACTCCTCCAGTTCCTGATGGACAACGTGGGCAAGGTGTTCACCCGCGACCAGTTGCTGGCCAGCGTCTGGGGCGTCGAAAACATCGGCGGCACGCGCACGGTCGACGTGCACATCCGCCGCCTGCGCTACAAGCTGGAGAACGGACCCGAAACCTACTTCCGCACCGTCAAGAACGTCGGCTACGGAATGGTTGAACCATAGCCCGGCGTTCGAGGGGCAACAATAGGGGGCGGGTTGTAACACCCGCCCCTTTCGCGTCATCCCGCGTGCAGGAATGCCCGCTACCAGGCTGCCGGCAGGCTCACCACCCCGCGAATGTTCAGCAGGTTGTGGTATTCCAGCTCGTCAGGGTCGCTGGCGAACTTGAAGGGCGGGAACTTGCGGGTCAGTGCCCGGAACGCCTCCTGTCCCTCCAACCGCGCCAGGTTGGCGCCCAGGCAGTGGTGGATCCCGCCGCCGAAAGCCACGTGCGGATTCGGGTAGCGGGTGATGTCCAGGTCCTCGGGATTCTCGAAAGCCATCGGGTCCCGGTTGGCGGAGTTGATGATCGTCATCACTTTTTCGCCCTCGCGGATCCTCTGTCCGCCCAGCTCGATATCCTCCAGTGCGATGCGCGGCGCGCGCTTCACCGGCGAGTCGTACCGCAGCAACTCTTCCGTCGCCCGCACCAGGAGGCTGTCATCCTCCTTGAGCATGTTCCACTGCTCGGGGTTCTTCATCAGCGCCATGGTGCCGTTGCCCACCAGGTTGATGGTGGTCTGGTGACCGGCGATGAGCAGCAGCAGGGTGTTGCCCAGCACCTCCTCCCGGCTCAGGTCGCCTTCGCGCTCGCCGATGGCCAGCACCGACAGCAGGTCGTCGGAGGGCTCGCTGACGCGCTCCTCCACCAGTGGATTGACGTAATCATTCAGCGTGGTGATAGCTTCATGCACCCGGGTGTGCCGGTCCGGCGACTCCTGGTCCAGCGATAGCAGCTGCCGCGAAAGCGTCCGGATGAACTCTCGGTCCTCGGCGGGCATGCCCAGCCAGTTCGCGATCACCAGCACCGGCATCGCGTTAGCGAAGTCCTTGAGCACGTCCATTTCACCGTTCTCGGGATCGAAGTCCTTCAACAGGTCCTGGATTATGCTCTGCACCATCGCCCGGAAGCGATTGTCGATGTACTTCGGGTTGAACACCGGGTGGACGGTGCGGCGCATCCGCAGGTGGTCTGGCCGGTCCCGCCGGATGAACCAGTTGTTCATGTAGTCCAGGTTGTACTTGTACTTCGGAAAATCCTCTTCCGAAATCGGCGGGCTGGGCGGCTTGTCGTCCCGCAGGAACACCTCGGATGAGAAGTATTCGGGATGCCGCAGCGCCCACACCACCGCCTGGTACGAGGTGATCACCCAAGTGTCGAACTTAGAGTTCCAATACACCGGCGCCTCTTCCCGCAGCATCGCGTAGTACGGATACGGGTTTCGCAGGTTTTCCGGCGACAGCAATTCGTCGTGGACTCTGTCTTTGAGCATGGGTACAGCCTCGCAACTGGTTGTGGTTCAATCAAGTGGCGATCAATTTAGCCACCGCGTGTGGGGATGTCAACTTGAACGCGCGCGTCGCAGCACGCGGAAGTTCCACCAGACAATCAGCGGCGTAATCACCACTGTGGGTAATATCCAGGGCACCCAGACCGGTTCCATATCGATGTTCACCACCGTTACCGCTGTGATCGTCGCTATGGTGCCGGCCATCATGTTGGTGAGGTGTCTGGCCACACGCCTCTGCCCTCCCGGTTGGTCCCGATGGAACTTTGCATCGGCCAGTCCTAACGCCAGGGCAATACCACCGAAAACGACGAGCGTGACCCATTGGGAACTGCCGTCCAAAGCCAGGACCACCGCATAACCCCACATCGCCAATCCGGTGATGCCGATGGCGGAGACGGCAATCCAGTCTACCGGATGGGCCCGCCTCCGACGGTTTCGCGCGAACCGCCAGCCGGCAAAAACCAGGTAGAAGCTGAAAAGGGCAATCAAGAACAGGAACGAGCTCTGCACCAGGACGGCCAGCGGCACCGCCGTCAGGAACACTATCGTCATTCCAACCGCGTAGACCCGCCCTGCCAGTACGTGCCACCGCCCACCTTTGGCCGTGACCAACGCGACCCCAGCGGTCGCCAGAGACACGGAACCGGCGGCGATGTGGACCGCCAGCAAAATCAGTTGGAACAAACGACACCGCCCGACAGGTGAGCAGCGTTAGCAAACGCCGGCTTCACTGCAGGGTTCCCGCTTCTTGCAGTTTCCGGTACTCCGCCTCGCTCAACTCTACGATCTCGCGCAGTGCGTACTCCGTATCCTGTCCCAGCAACGGCGCGGGGCGATCCAACCGGCCGGGGGTCAGCGAAAGCTGCGTCTCCGTGTAGTCCGTGGCATAAGGCCCCATCTCAGGATGATCCAGCCAGGTGAAGTGCTCACGATGGCGCAACTGGGGATCCTCGAACAGGTCGCGCGTATCATTGACCACGCCGGCGGGAACCCCCACCGCCTGCAAGCGACGCATCAACTCGTGGCGGTCCTGGCTCACGGTCCAGTCCGCGATGATGCCGTCCAGCTTGTCCTCGTGGGCTTTGCGGACGCGGAAGGTGCGGAACTCGCCCGACGCAATATCGGTGAACCCGTCGGCGGCGACCTCGTCGCGCAGGGCGGCCCATTGCCCGTCGTCGAACGCCGCGATGGCAATCCACCGGTCGGTTTCGCCGTTGGCGTCCGGCGCGCACGGATACGCACCGTGTGGCGACGCCGCGTAGTGACGATTACCGACCAGGTCCGGCTCCCGTCCGTTGACGGCCGCGTCCAGCAGCATTGGCCCGCCGAAGTGCAGGCTGGTTTCCAGCTGGGACATGTCCAGGTGCGTTCCCCGGCCCGTAGCCCGCTGACGGTCGACGGCGGCAAGGATGGCGGACACTGCGAACTTGGGACACACGAAGTCCGTGTACGCACCATACGGATTCACCGGCCCTCGGTCCGGCCAGCCGATGATGTTGGTGTATCCCGCCAGCGATGACAGCACCGCGCCGAACCCGGGTTGGGTCTGCATCGGGCCGCCGCGTCCCAGCATCGACGCGCTGAACAGCACGATGCGCGGGTTCACCCGGCTCAGTTCCTCGTAACCCAGGCCCCAGCGTTCCAGCGTTCCCGGCGTGAAGTTCTCGGTAACGACGTCTGCCCATTCGGCGATGCGCAGGATCAGGTCGGGCGCCTGCGGGTGGCTCATGTCGATGGAAAGCCCGTACTTGTTGGCGTTGTAGTTGGCGAAGTATCCGGAACGGTTGACCCCAGATTCCCCGCCGGCGAACGGCCCAGCGCGCCGCAGCGTCTCCGGACGTTTGGCCGACTCCACCCGCAGCACCGTGGCCCCGTACTCGGACAGGTACTTAGTGGTCATCGGGCCCACTGCCACCCAGCAGAAATCCAGGACCTTCAAGCCTTCCAGCGGCAAAGCAGCCATCGTCAATCGCTCCGTCTCGACCATTGATCTACTAGATCACGCCCAACTCCGTGAGCCGCGCCAGGTCGCGTTCGTTCAGGCCCAATTCGCCGCCGAGAATCTCCCGGTTGTGCTCCCCGATCCGCGGAGCTCGACGCCTTACCCCTACCCGTGAAGGGTCTGTCAGGTCCTTCACGAAATGGCCCGGATACGTGACCGTTTCTCCAATGTCGTCATGCTCAATCCGGTCGTAATAGTCCCGCGCCGCCAGCTGTCGGTGCGCCAGGATGTCGTTGGGCGTCGCCACCGGAAAGAGCAGGATGCGCCGCTCCAACGCGCCGTCCGCCAACTCGTTGCGCGTGTGGGTCATGAAGAACGGAGCCACCGCTGCCACCGTGAGCTCCATGATCTCAGCCCGCGCCGTGCCGTAGCCGAGCTCTTCCCAGTTGACCGCCTCCAATTCGGGACTGCCCATTCCCTCTTCGGCCATCCAGGCCAACATGGAGCGGACGCTGCGGGCCGCGCCCGCGGTTCCGCCTCCCGGCTGGAAGTTCACGTAGCCATCCTTGCACGGCCAGTTGATTCGGGTGAACGTTCCGCCCGCCGACTCGCGGTACGCCCCCATTCGACGCAGGATGGTCTGCTCCAAGTCCCAGTATTGCGGCGCGTGGGCCAATGTCCGCGCCACGGCCTGCTGGCAGGACACGTCCACGTGCTGCCCCTCACCCGTCAACTGCCGATGAGTGTGGGCGATCATCGCGCCGGCCGCCCCGGCCGCGCTCCCGTGTTGATAGAACTGCGGCATGCTGACCCGCAACGGCGGACGGTCGCCGTCCCCGGTCAGGTGCATAAACCCGCCCAGCGCCATGCCCACAATGTCCGACGCCAGGTAATCGGCGTAAGGCCCATCCTGGCCGAAGGCCGTGATCGACACCATCACCAGGCGAGGGTTCAACTCCCGCAGCTCTGGGTAACCAAGTCCCAAAGACGCCATGCGGCCCGGGTCTCCCGACTCGATGATAAAGTCGGCCTGGCCAGCCAGCCGCCGGAAGAGCGCCGCGCCGTCCGCAGTGTTGATGTCCAGGCTGACGCCGCGCTTGTTGGCGCAATACGCCCACCAGAAAAGGCTGCGCTCGGCCCCCGGCTCGTCCTTGTAGAACGGGCCTACCCTGCGGGCCGGGCTGCCTCCCGGCGGCTCCACCTGGACCACGTCCGCGCCCAGGTCGGCCAGCATCTTGCCGCAGAGCAGCCCGCGCCCGTCGGTAAGGTCGAGGACGCGGTAGGGAGCCAGGAGACCGGGGCCGTATTCGTTGTCAGGGCTCATTGCGCCGGCGCAGGCTGGTTGGGATTGGCGCCGGTGGGTTCCATCCCCGGCGGTATGGTGAACACGGCATTTCCGTCGGCGTCGTGGGTGTGGTTGTCTAACAAATGGAGGATGCGGCTGTTATTGCGGCGCACTTCTTCACGCAGATCATCAATCTCAACTGATAGGTTTTCTACTCGATTGGAGAGACTGCCCAGGTAAAACATCCCGGTTCCGATGGTGACCAGCAACGTCAATATCGCGACGGCTGCGGTGACGGTTGAAGCGTTCAATTTCATCGATTTCTTCAAGACTATCGCCGCGTCGGCCGGCACTATTCTAGCCGCCAGAGTGATAGCCCCACTGATAGACGCCGTACATTAGCAGGAACCAGGCGGCAGACCCCGCCAACGACGCGATGAGCGCAATCGCCGTTTTTTTGGCGTTGGATTTCATCATTCCTCCCTGCCAACCCTGTTGGTCGTTTCCAATCCTCAACCCCAGTACGGCAATCATAGCAGATTGGCCGGATGCGCCTGCCTAATCCTCCGGCGATGCCGATAGCGATGCGGGGGCTGCGTCTAGAATGTCCGCAATCAGGCGGGCGATGTCCGGCGGGCTGAAAACCGTCCCCGCCAAGGGCGAGGGATCGTCGCGCCACATGTCGTCCAGGCAATTCGCCAGTACAAACAGGTGCCACTCGTCCTCCTCGGGCAGGTCTGCGATGGTGTTATGCGCGAGGTAGGCCGCGATGCTGTCCTGGCCACGCGACGCGCTTTTGGCCGCTTGGGCCGCGAACAGAATGCGGCTACGTATCCTCTCAGGCAGATCGTCACAGTTGAAACTTCCAGCGCCATCCTGTAGCCCATAGCAGGTCATCATGACCGCCGGCTCAATGTCGTCTTGGTATTCAGCCGCGTCCGCCACTTCGTTGCGGAGCGGCCAGTATTCCGTCGCCAACGCGTAGCCCACGTCCCAGGCATCCCGGATTTCGTGAGCCCCACCGCCAGCTTTGGGGACATCGTTCCAATCGGAACGACGCAGCCACTCCGACCAGACGCTACGGTTGTGCGCCTGGTCGGTTTCGCTGAGTACGGGAGACGTCATCAGAACGTCGCCAATGGGTTCACCGGCGACCCGGTGGCGTTATGCCAGCGCAGCGGAGCGACGGTGAACATAAAGTCCCACCGGTTCAGCCTCTGGCACACCGGCGCGACCTCGTCGAAATTCGCCGCGTCAATCAGCCACAGACCCATGCCGACGATGCCAACCTTGTGGATCGGCAGCCCGACGTACGGGTATTCTCCGGGCGCAACGTCCCAGGATGCGTCGCACGCCGCGATGGACACGCCGCGCTCTCGCAGCCAGGGCAGAGTCTCCGCGTGCAGACCCGGACGTCCTTCGGCAGCCGTCGGGGGGCCAACCTCCTGCCGACGCTTGTACCAGCCCAGCCGTATGCACAGCGCGTCCCCTTCCGTGACCCGAACGCCCTGGGCCTCTTCAGCCGCCTCCAGGTCGGCGGTGAACACCGGCTCGTTGGCGTCGAGCCAGTCCCGGCCCTTCACGCCGGCGATATCCAGCAGCACACCGCGTGTCACCACGCCGTTCTTCACGGCATCAACGGCCCCGGCTCCCGCCTTGTTGGCATTGTTGATCAAACCCGCATCCTTGCCGTTGTACATCTTGCCGTTCCAGAACTGGTGACACAGGCTGTCCAGGTGCGTGACGGTGAGCCCGTGGAACGACACGCCCAAAAAGTCGCTGGCGCCGCCGCCACCCTCCGATGGCGCCGACTCGCCCGTGGACACCATGTAGTGCAGCGGCGGGATGCTGGTGACGTCCGCCGCCATCTCCGGCACCAGCAGCCGTGAGCAGGTGACACTGATGCCTTCCCGCACCAGGCCGGCCGCCTCCTTCCGCTTCGCATCCGTGATCAGGTTCAGCGTGCCCAGTTCGTCGTCATCGCCCCAGCGTCCCCAGTTGCTCAGCGATTCGAACCAGCCCAATACTTGCTCTTCCGTGGGAATGGTCGGTGTGGTCATGGTGGTCCCTCCGATGCGGTCAATGTCTCCGTATCACCTACCAGTTGGGGCGATTGTAGAGACCGCCACCGGGCGGGTCAACGGGGATTGCAGTGCTAAAATCCAACCCATGACCAACGCAACTACCCCCAACTTCGCCGACCGCACCATCTGGACCGGGGACAACCTCGAAATTCTGCGCGGCCTCAACTCCGCGTCGGTTGACCTGATTTACCTCGATCCGCCCTTCAACTCCAACCGCAACTACGCCGCCCCGGTGGGTTCAGCCGCCGCCGGCGCCGCCTTCAAGGACACCTGGACCCTGTCCGACCTAGACGTGGCCTGGATGGGCCTCATCGCCGACGAGCAGCCGGCCATGTACCAGGTTCTCCAGACCGCCGGCCTCACCCACGGCAAGGGGATGCAGTCCTACCTCTGCATGATGGCCGTCCGCCTGCTGGAAATGCGCCGCGTCCTCAAGGACACCGGCTCCATCTACCTGCACTGCGACCCGACGGCCAGCCACTACCTGAAGACGTTGATGGACAGCATTTATGGGGTGCGGAATTTTCGCAACGAGATCATCTGGAAAAGATCTGATGCGAAAGGCAACACTGGTCAAGGAGCGAAACATTTCGCGCGCGTGAACGACCATCTGCTGCTGTACGTGAAAACCGACCGGAACGTGTTCAATTCACAGTACGGTCCGCTGGATCCCGGCTACGTGGAACGATTTTACAGATACTCAGATCCAGATGGGCGGAGGTACAAACTGGACAATATGTTGGGGCCGGGAGGCGCCGCCAAGGGGAACCCGCAGTATGAAGTCATGGGTGTTACCCGATACTGGCGGTATTCTCAAGAGCGAATGCGAGAACTGATTGCAGAAGGCAGAGTAGCCCAAACCAAGCCCGGCAACGTTCCAATGTACAAACGGTATTTGGATGAATCTCTTGGCACGCCAGTCTCCACCAATTGGGCTGACATCTCCCTTGTCCGGGGTTGGTCTAAAGAGCGCATCGGCTACCCCACGCAGAAGCCCCTCGCCCTGCTGGAGCGCATCATCAAGGCGTCCTCCAATGAGGGCGACGTGGTGCTGGACCCATTCTGCGGCTGCGCTACCGCCTGCGTGGCCGCCGAGAACCTGGGCCGCCGCTGGATTGGCATCGACATATCGCCCAAAGCCGTCGAGCTGGTCAACATGCGCCTCCAGCAGACCATGGGCGAGCTCTTCCACAACCGACTGGTGACCGCCCGCACCGACGTTCCCCGGCGCACCGACATCGACGCGCCCATCCCCTACCGCCAGAATAAGCACGTCCTCTTCGGCCAGCAGGAGGGCCGTTGCAACGGCTGCAAGTCCGCGTTCGAGTTCCGCCACCTGGAGGTCGACCACGTCATCCCGCAGTCGTCCGGCGGCACGGATCACATCGAAAACCTGCAACTCCTCTGCGCCCACTGCAACCGCGTGAAGGGGGATAGGCCGCAGGAATACCTGGTAGCCCGCCTCCGCGAAATGGGCATGGCGGCGTGATGGAGCTATTCCATGGCTGATGACATCAAAGAATCCAAAGTCCTGGAACAAGCTATGCTTGCGTTGCTTGATGATATGGCGCACGTGGAAAGCCGGATCCATCAAGGTCCCAAAAAATTCGATGCATATCCCAGCCATGTTCAACTGGCTGCGCTGAGGATGGTTCTTTCAGCTGGTTTCAAGGAGCAGAACGGTACCATTACGTGGGAAGGGTGGAAATATCGTTATTCCAAACACCATCCTGCAAGAAGTTGGCTACAAGCCAATTGGTTCCCGACGACTGTCGCGGCTGCGACGATCTTGACCAGCATTGCGGTTGCGGTGACATCGGCACTGGCGCTCGTTTTATCGTAGGGTAACGCTAAGGGCATCGTCTCATGGAGTTCACTGAGTACTTCCAATCGATTAGCCGGCGTCCTGACCGCTCTTTCATAACGCTTGAGTGGATTCAGCGGGTGATTGACCACCCGGTTCGTGAAATGGTGCAGTCCGACGGACGAATCAGACGATGGGCGCCAATTGCGGAGATGGACGGCAGGTACTTGAGAGTGGTCCTACTTCCTGATGGAATCACCGTCCACAATGCGTTTTTTGACCGGAGGTTCAGGCTATGAAGGTCAAATACTTTTCGGATACCGATACCCTGTACATCGAACTCTATCCCGCCAAGGTCGATGAAACGCGAGACCTGGACGAGGACACGCTTCTGGACCTGGACGCCGCCGGCCGGCTGTGCGCCCTGACGATAGAGCACGCGAGCGATCGCATGGACATCCCGGCGTTTTCCTACGAGCATATCCCGCCCTTGCCCGGCAACCAGCATCTCGTCGGTGCTGAATAGGGCAATAGCCGCCTGGGCGTGCCGCCGGGGACACACCGGTGGACGGTGGCCCGATCCCAGTATGACATCAAAACGGAGGTGTGAAATGTCGTTCAGGCCCCAACGTGACAAGCCCATGCCAAAGGGACTTGTCCACGGGATGACCTCGATCATGTTCGAAAGCGCGTTAACGCCGGCAGAGCCGCCACAGCCGTCTGATGACCGTCCCTCTCACCAAGGGGACCCTGATATGAAAACCGTAGCTGAAATTCAGCAGGCCATTCTAAAACTACATAAAGCCGACTACGCTCAACTGAGTCGCTGGTTTCACGAACTGGATTGGCAACTGCGGGAGGCGGAAATCGAGCAAGTTTCCTGCGATGGCAAGCAGTAAATCCAGCTCGCCCAAGCCGGCCAAGCATAAGCCGGCGGCACGTTGCAAGAACTCTGATGCAACCATCCCGTTCATCCATGCACAGGAACCGGGGCATTGCGCGGTGCTGTAACACCGTGCTAATTGAAAACCGGAAACTATACCCATGCAAATCATGGAGGTCCCATGGCCGAACCATCCAACCTTTATGCCGACCGGCCTAACTCGGGCAAAGTGTTGCACGTCATTCCGTCCGATTGTTCATGGAATGGTGATTGGGAGTTGACCGCAGACCTCGTGGTGGAGATTCAGGCTTCCGCGGAGGAAGTGCTGGCTGTCTCTCATCATTTGGAGGTTGAGGAGTACGGAGAGGGCGCATCGATTGAAGAGGCGGTTCAGGACCTGCTGACGTCGCTGTCGGAGTACCGCGAATCTTTGGAAGAGCGGGAGGCGAGACTTGGCGTATCCGCCGCCGCCGACCTTGCGAAATTGCGTGGCATCATCCGCCGGTGTCATTGGTAAGCCCGGATGGACGTAAGGGAGTTGCAACGGGCTTTGCGTCGTAAGCTGGGCGCGGTAGAAGATAGGCGTCGCCACCATGTTTTCTGGTGGTTCGAGTTCGACGGCCGGGAACATCGGGTCGCAAAATTTTCGCACTCCAGCCGTGGCCAATTGCCCCAATACATTCTTTCGGATACCGCCAAACGGCTGAAGCTCACCAACTCTGAACTTGACGACTTGGTAAATTGTCCGCTGACAGGAGACGAATTCCAGCGCTTGTGGGCAATCCGCTAATGCGCGCTATGGACATCCCCTGCTGATCCAACGTCTCCACATCCCGTTCATCCTGTCCATCGATGTAAAGATTCACGCCTCCCGCAGCCGTCGCGACAGCAGGCACAGAAACACCGCCGCCGAGCCGGCAATCCCCAGGTACAGCGCCGTCAGCGGTGCGCCGATCTGTGTCACCATCCACCCGTTCAGCGCGCTGGCCGGGAAGTGCGCCTGGATCGACAGCACGCGCATTCCGCCCATGCGACCCCGAAACTCGGGATCCGAGTTCCCCATCAGCACCGTCATCACCAGCACCAGCGACACGGAACGACCGATGCCTGTCAACACCTTGATTGCCAGGGCCACCACCAGCACGGCCCCAAAGGGCAACAGCCCCGGCAGCGTCAGAACGGCGGCGGCGAACAGGATCATCGACCCGTGCCAACCGCCGTTCACCGCCCACACCAGCCACCATCCCTGCCGCCGCAGGTTGCCGATGCCGGCCACCACCAATGCACCGATCACCGCGCCCGCGCCCATCGCCCCGTTGAGCAGCCCCAGCACCTCCGGCCCGCCTTGCAGCGTTTCCTTGGCGAAGATGGGCATCAGTGCCGTGGTGAACGGAAAGCCGGTCACGTTGTACATCGCCGCGATCAGCAGCGCCATGAACAGTTCCTTGCGCTGCCACACGTGCCGCAAGCCTTCGCCGACTCCGATGATGATCTGCTTGGGCGTGGTGTTGCCTGCGGTTGCGTTGCGCGTCCGAACCATCAGGGCCAGCAACGCTCCGACTACATACAGCACGCCGATGAATCCGAACAATCCGGCCGGTGTGAGGGGCGTATACAGGAAACCGCCGACGATCGGCCCCACAAACTGCGTCAGGTTCTGTCCCAAACCCAGCATGGCCACGGCGTTGGTGAGACGCTCTCGCGGTACCGTGTCGATCAGCAGGGCGTTCGTGACCGGAAGCTCGATGGTCCGAAACGCGCCGCCTCCGAGAATGATCACGAAGATCATCCAGACCTTGAGCGCATCCGCAAGCAGCAGGGCCATCAGCAGGAACGCCAGCGCCGCCGCAATGAAATGACCCGCCGCCATGAGCAGCCGCCTGGGCATCCGGTCCACCACCGCGCCGGCGAAAACCGAAAGGAACGCCAGACCCAGGGCCGAGCCGCCGGCCAGCCCGACGAGCAGAGCGTCGCCGGTCAACTCCAGCACCAGCCAGAGCACCGCGATGATCTCCATCTGCCGGCCGGCCATGGCGATGTTGGCGGACACCCAGACCAGCGAAAAGTCGCGCCGCCGGAACGAGCCGAAGGTCTCGCTGGCTCGGGCGCCCAGGAATGTGGCCAAGTTGCTAGACCCCCCCTCGCAAACCGGCGCCGATTATAGCACCGGGCTTTATACCCTACGGCATCGCCACCCACTCCTGAGGGCGGTAGGTCCAGATGAACCCGAACTTTCGACGCTCGCGTGGTAAAATTTCGCATCTGACAAGCAGCATGGCTGGAGGCAACGGAATGGAAATCGGCGTCGGACTGGACCACACCCTGGGAATGAATTGGGACGACCAGGCCAACCTGGCCCGCGAGGCCGCTGAGCTGGGTTATGAAAGCATCTGGACGCCCGAGAACATCGGCACCGACTCATTCCAGGTCTGCGCCCGCCGCTGGCAGGCCAGTTGCGACGTCGTCGAGGGCGGCCTGACCACCGGAATCGGCGTCTCGCCGGTGATGTACCGCACTCCGGTAGGTTTCGCCATGTCCGGCGGCACCATGAGCCAGCAAACCGGCGGCAAGTTCATCATGGGCATCGGCGCGGGCAGCGCCTACCGGCCCGCCAACCGCCGCGACCTCGGTTTCCCCCGGGTTTCCGCCCTGAACCTCATGCGCGACTACCTGACCACCGTTCGTGGCCTGGTCCGCGGCGAGCGTGTTTCCTACCAGGGCGAACACATCAACTACAACAACATTCGCCTCGCCATCCGCCCGGTGCCGAACACGCCCGTCTACCTGGGTACGCTGGGCCCCGAGATGCTGCGGCTGGCCGGCGAAATCGCCGACGGCGTGTGCCTCAACTGGTGCACTCCCGCCCAGATTGCCTGGAGCCGGGAGCGCATCGCCGAGGGCGCGGAGCGCGTCGGCCGTGACCCGTCCGAGTGCAAGGTCGTCGAGTACATCCGCATCTGCGTCGACGAGGACGAAGACGTCGCCCGCCGCGCCTTCGCCAAGAACTGCCTGGGCTACCCGTTGGGCGCTGCGGTTCCCACGGAGCGCGAGCGTCAGTTCGGTTACCGCGCCCACTTCGAGCGCATGGGATACACCGAGGAACTGGCCGGCGCCGACGCCATCCGTTCACGGGGTGGTGACATGGACGAGGTTGCGGACGCCTACCCGTCGGACGCCTTGCTGGCCGTCGGCTACTACGGCAAGCCCGACGGGGCCGCCGCCGCATTCGCCAAGCTGGCCGAGGGCCTGGATGTCGCCCTGGTTCGCGTCATCGCCGCCCGCCCCGAAATCGCCTCCACCCAGGCCGTCATGCACGCCTGCGCGCCCGAAAAAGTGCGGCCGCTGCTGTAGGCGGTTGTTGTTTGGATACGGATACCGCATCATTGCAAAGAGGCCATCATGCACGTAGGCGCTGCCACCATTTTCCAGAACCCGGCCAAGTTCTCCACCGACTACGAGGTGTACCGGCAGGAACTCCGGCTGGCCGACTTGGCCGAACCGTTGGGTTTTCAGTCCATCTGGGGCGTGGAGCACCATTTCACCGACTACACCATGTGCCCCGACGTGCTCCAGTTCCTGACCTACATGGCCGGCCGCACCACCGACATGCAGCTGGGCAGTATGGTCTGCGTCCTGCCCTGGCACGACCCTATGCGCGTCGCCGAACAGGTCTCCATGCTGGACAACCTCAGCGACGGGAGATTCATCCTGGGCGTGGGCCGCGGCCTGGCCAAGGTCGAATACGACGGTTTCCGCGTCGACATGAACGAGTCGCGCACGCGCTTCATCGAATCCGCCGAGTGCCTCCTGGCCGGCCTCGAAAGCGGGTTCTGCGAGTTCGACGGCGAGTACATCAAGCAGCCGCGTCGTGAGATCCGGCCCAACCCGTTCCGCAGCTTCAAGGATCGCACCTACGCCGCCGCGATCTCCCCCGAGAGCAGCCGCATCATGGCCCAACTGGGCGTGGGCATGCTGGTCATCCCGCAAAAGCCCTGGGACGAGGTCGAGCGCGACCTGACCAACTACCGTAACGCCTGGTACGAGAGCCACGGAGCAGGATCAGCCGGCCCGCCGCCGCCGGTGGTCGCCTGCTGGACCTTCTGCCACGAAGACGCCGATTACGCCCGCGACATGGCCCGCCGCTACATCGGCGGCTACTGGCACACGGTCATGGACCACTACCAGTTCAAGGCCGACCACCACAAAGACATCAAGGGTTACGAGTACTACGGCAAGGTCGCCGAGAAGATGTTCGACTATGGCGACGACGAGGTAGTGGATTTCTTCGTCAACTTGCAGGTCTGGGGCACCCCCGAGCAGTGCTACGAGAAAATCCTGCAGATCCGCGAACGAACGGGTCATGACACCTACGTGGGCGCCTTCAGCTACGCCGCCATGCCCTACGATGACGCCGAAGCCAGCATGCGCCTCTTCGCCGCCGAAGTGATGCCCGAGTTGAAGTCT
The DNA here is from genome assembly GCA_965207585.1 of Dehalococcoidia bacterium. Taxonomy (GTDB): domain Bacteria; phylum Chloroflexota; class Dehalococcoidia; order Lucifugimonadales; family UBA3495; genus Bin87. Next base: position 3,383,842 of record CBDBMT010000003.1, read on the forward strand.
CTGACGTTGGGAGTGCGTTAATTCACATCGATGAACAGGATAAACGGGATTGGCTTTCGTCCCGTCATTCCCGCGAAAGCGGGCATCCAGCGCCTGGCACGATAGCGAGGAAGGCATGACCGACGCTCACGGGTCATTTGGGCGTACACCGAAGGCCATCTGCGCGAATGGATGGAGGGGCTGCATCGTTACTATAGTAACGGAGGCCGCCATGGCTACCACTATCGGTTTCCCGACCCGGCATCCCTGACGCCGGAGCAGGTGGACGAGTTGTATCGCCGCATCAAGCACAGACTGGACATCCACATGGACTTTCCGGATCAGGGGATTGAGGAGTACGCTTGGCAATCACTGGAGACAATGGGCCTCATCAGTGAACGACCGGGCGGCAGGTAGAGACGATTGCAAGATGCTCCAACTGCCCACCGGCTGCAAGACGGACGCAAGGCCGTCTGGCTCGCCCACCGCAAGGAACTGGCTGAGCAGACCCGTGGGTTGCTCAGCCGACCCCAATATCCACCGATTGGGCCAACGCCTAACGCGGCGTGCTTTAGGTCGATCGTATCAAGCAGCGATTCACACGGTGGCCTGATAAATTTCCGCCGCTTGCAGGAACGGCAATAATCCGGATTACGGTGACATTGGGATTGATCCTGATTATCCTGTCCATCCATGCAAATACCGGAGGAACGCATCCCATGTCCGACTGGTTTCCAAAGCAGACCATAGGAGACCTGCTCAATGAGGCCGCCGGCCGGTTCGGCGGACGCGAGGCCCTCATGTACGAGGGTCGGCGGTGGACCTTCGACGAGTTTCGCAATGAAGCCGATCGGGTGGCGCGAGCCCTGATCAACCTCGGCGTCCAGCCCGGTGACAAGGTTTCCATTTGGATGCCGAACCGCGCGGAGTGGCTCTTCCTGTTCGGAGCCGTCGCCAAGATCGGGGCCGTGCTGGTGCCCATCAACACGCGATTCCGCACCGGCGACATGGAATACCTGGTCAACCACTCCGACTCCACCGCCCTGATCCTGATGGACCGCTCCGGCCCGGTCGACTTCCTGGACATGTTGCACGAGGTCGCTCCCGAAATCGACGCCGGTGATGCGCGCGAGTTGTGTCCGTCCGCCTTCCCCGCGCTCCGCAACGTCATCGTCCTGGGCGAAAATCACCCTGCTGGCACAATCGACTGGGATGCCATGCTGGCTGGGGCCGACGAGGTCCCCGCCACCGAACTGGCCCATCGCGAATCCGCCGTCAGCCCGGACGACACCTTCCTGCTGATGTACACGTCCGGAACCACCGGGTTCCCCAAGGGCGTGATGCACTGCCATAACCCCATCCGCACCATCACCGACGCGGCCAACCGAATGGCCATGTCGTCCCGCGACGTAATCCTGATGTACTTGCCGCTCTTCCACTGCTTCGGGCTGTACGAGGGGCCGCTGATGTCATGGGTTACCGGCGCGCGCATCGTCCTGACCACCATGTTCGATGCCGGCGAGGTGCTCGGTCTGCTTGAGTCCGAACGGGCCACCGTGATGGACGGGTTCGACACCCACTTCTTCGACCTGACCCACCATCCCGACGTCGACCGGATCGACAGGAGCAGTCTGCGCACCATCCTGCTCGCCGTGGGCATGGCCTCCAGCGAACCCACCGCGCGCCTCACCCAGCAGAAGCTCTGCCCCTCGCTGTCGGCGTGGGGCATGACCGAGGTTGGGGTGGGCGCCACCCGAACCTTCTTGGACGCGCCAGAAGACGACCGTTGCGTCGAAAGCGGCCACGCGCTCCCCGGTTACGAGTTCAAGGTCATCGACCCCGAAACCGGCGAGACGCTGCCGCCGTCAACGGTTGGCGAGCTGCTGGTGCGCGGCTACGCCCTCATGCAGGGCTACTACAAGCGCCCCGAGGCAACGGCGGAGGCCATCGACGACGACGGCTGGTTCCACACCGGCGACGTGGCGACCATGCGCGACGACGGCAGCATCCGCTTCATGGGTCGCTACAAAGACATGCTCAAGGTGGGAGGCGAAAACGTCGACCCCACCGAGGTGGAGGCTTTCCTGCTGGAACACCCGGCGGTCAACAAGGTGCAGGTAATCGGCGTGCCGGACCCGCGCTTGACCGAGGTCGCCTGCGCTTGCGTAGTCGTCGAACCGGGCCAGGCAATCACCGACTCCGATCTGGACGGTTTCTGTCGCGGCAAAATGGCCAGCTTCAAGATACCCCGCCATCTCGTCGTCATGGACGACTACCCGATGACCTCCAGCGGCAAGGTGCAGAAATACCTGCTCCGCCAGATGGCATCAGAGCAACTTGGCCTGTCCGGATAGTGTCATTGCGAGCGCAGCGCGGCAATCTCGTCATGGGGGCCAAACTACCGCGTCGCAGATCCTTGCAGCGACATAGTGATTGCTAACTGATGACTCCCTACACCGGCATCACCGGGTTCTGCTCCCGTAACGAAGTCGATGCGGTGCTGGCATCGGTTCCAGCTGAGCCCAATCGCCTGCTGATGTGCGGCGTCCTGCTCAGCAACGCTCTGCTGTCAGGCGAACCGAGCGACGCCCCGAATCGCTGCCCGCCGCCGGACAGGATCGCGGCCATCTTCTCCGACGATCGCCGCTGCCTGAACTTGGTCCACTATCGCCCGCCACCCAGCGCGAACCTGGCGGATGCGTTAGCCCGCGCCACCGAGGTCGGCGGCCCCAACTGCCACGGCGTCCAGATCAACGCCACCCGCGGCGCTCCCTGGCCTGACCTTGACGACCTAGCGGCGTACCGCGACCGTACCCGTCCGAGCCGCATCGTATTCCAGGCTGGACGTGAGGCTATGGAATCGGTCAACCACGATCCCGACGAATTGGCTCGCCGCTGCGCTGCCTATTCCGGTTTGGTTACCGACGTACTGGTCGACGCCTCCGAAGGCCTCGGGCTTCCCCTCGACGCCGCCCGCTCCGCTGACTACCTGGCAGCCATTCGCGACGCCGCCCCGGAACTGGGCCTGGTGGTGGCCGGGGGTCTGCACTCCGGCAACGTTTCCGAACTGCTGTCGCCCCTGCTGCCCGAGTGGTCCGCCGTCAGCATCGACGCCGAGGGCCGCCTCCGCGACGCCGACGATCACCTCAACACGGAAGCCGCCATCGGATACCTGCGGGCGGCGCTGCGATTGCTGAATTGACGCGGAGTCCTCTGTGACCACGCTGACAACAAAAAACATCGTTTGCCTCGCCAACTCCCGTAAAATGGCGGGCCGTTGCATCGCCGGCAAGGAAACATCGGAGGAGGCCCACTCGGGCAATTGGATCCGTCCCGTGAGCAGTCGCGAAAACGAGTCGGTCTCGGAACGGGAAAGGTGCTATGCCGACGGCAACGAACCACAACTATTGGACATTATCGAATTGTCTCTCCTGGGTCACAAACCCAAGGGCTACCAGCAAGAAAATTGGCTGCTGAACACCTCCCGCCAGTGGCGCAAGACGGGACGCTTTACATGGGATGACTTGTCCAAGCTGGCCGACCCTGCGGCCCCGCTGTGGACCAACGGTTTCAACTCCCGCGGCGGTGAAAACGATCAGGTTCCGGTTGACATCGCCGCCGCACACGACACCTCGCTGCGGTTGGTCAGGGTCGATGATCTGACCGTTATCGTCTCCGAGCCGTCTCGCCCCAGCGCAAATTACCCAATATTGCGCGGCCGATTCAGTCACGGTGGCGACACCTATTGCTTCCGCATCACCGACCCGGTGAGCGAGAGCGGATCCGTCAACCTTCCCTACCGCGAATACTCGGTGGGCGAGCGTTACCTGACCGTGAGCCTAGGCGAACCGTTCGAAGGCAACGCGTACAAGCTCATCGCCGCCATCATCAGACCCTGACCGAGGAGCGCCGTTTGAACCAGACTAATCCGATGGTGTTGACCGTCGGACACTCCAATCACCCGCCGGAGGTGTTCATCGGTCTGCTGGTCCGCCACGGCGTCGACGAGGTCATCGACGTACGGTCGGCGCCGTACAGCCGCTACGCGTCCCAGTTCAATTATGAGGGCCTGAATCGGATGCTCGACGACATAGGCATCGGTTACGCTTATCTCGGCGGCGAGTTGGGCGGTCGTCCCGTTGACCGGTCCTGCTACAACTCGGAAGGGCGCGTTCAGTACGACCGCGTGGCGGTGACCGATTCATTCGAGGACGCATTGCGACGGGTCACCAGGGTGTCAGATGAAAACCGCGTGGCTCTGCTATGCACCGAAAAGGAACCGCTCGAATGTCACCGCACCCTGTTGGTGGCACGAGCCCTGGCCATCCGCGACGTCGCCGTGGCCCACATTCATGCGGATGGGTTCCTGGAAAGTCACGACGACGCGATGACCCGACTGCTAGAACTCCACAAGCTGCCGCCGCACGGGGACATGTTCCGCACGCGAGTTGACGTAATCACTGAAGCTCTTGACCGGCAAGCGCGCAAATTCGCCTACGTTATGACCGACCTGCCACCCGTAAATGACGCATTGGGAACCGCTCCGTGAAGCTCTACACCATAGGTTTCACCCGGAAGTCCGCGGCCGAGTTCTTCGGCCTGCTCCGGGAATCCGGCGCCAAGCGGGTAGTCGACGTCCGCCGGCGTAACACGTCGGGGTTGGCCGGGTTCTCCAAGAAGAGCGACCTACCATGGTTCCTCCGCGAACTCTGCGGCATGGACTACGTCCACCTGCCCCGACTCTCGCCCACCGACGCGCTGCTGGACGGCTACCGCAAACGCGACATAACCTGGGATGAGTACGTGCCTCAATTCCACTCGATCATCGACCGCCGGCTCATCCGCGCCGCCATCCCGCAGGATATAATCGCCGACAGTTGCCTGCTGTGCAGCGAGCATCAACCCGAGAGGTGCCATCGTCGCCTCGTCGCCGAGCACCTCCAAAAGCATTGGGGTAATGTAGAAATCATCCATCTGGTCTGAATGCGATAATCCTGTTTATCCTGTCCATCCCTGTAAAGTCTCGTCTTTCGCCGGAGGGAACCGCAATGTCGCAGGTCAACACCGTCCTCGGTCCCATCGACTCCTCCGAGATGGGTTTCACCCTCAGCCACGAGCACATCACCTTGGGCGCCGCCGGCGCGGCCGCCACCTACCCCGCCTTCCAGGACCGCCAGGCCATCGCCGACGCGGCCACCGCGGCCCTTGCGGAAGCCTACGAAGGCGGCGTCCGCACCATCATCGACGTCACCACCTTCGACCTCGGCCGCGACGTCGCCATGATGCAGGAGGTCAGCCAGCGCTCCGGCGTTCATGCCATCCCCTGCACCGGGAACCACCTGGCCGTGCCCCGCATCTTCTGGGGCGCGCCGGTAGATCGCGTCGCCGCCCTGTTCATCAAGGAGATCGAGGAGGGTATCGAGGACAGCGGCGTCAAGGCCGGCATCATCAAGGTGGCCAGCGATCGCGGCGGCATTACCGAAAACGAGGAGATCGTCCTGCGCGCCGCCGCCCGCGCCTGCAACGCCACCGGCACCCGCATCAGCACCCATACCTGGTCGCCGGACCGCGTCGGCGAAGAGCAGGTGCGTATCCTCAAGGAAGAGGGCGTCGACCTCAATCGAGTCTACATCGGTCACAGCAACGACGACACCGACGTGGGCTACCTGGTAGGGCTCCTCGAGGAAGGCGTCTGGCTCGGGCTCGACCGCTATCCCGGCGGCCGCACCCCGGAGACCCCCAGATGGGAGACTCGGACCGAGGTGGTGAAGCAGCTCATCGACGCCGGCTGGGCTCACCGCCTCATGCTGTCCCACGACCATTCGACCCCGGTGGTGCAACCCTCCGAGGAACTGCGGCGCGAACGCGAGGAATTCAACCCGGACGGTTACCTCTTCATCACCCGCAACGTCCTGCCCCGCCTCATCGAATTAGGCGCATCGGACTCCGACGTGCAGGCCATGATGGTCGACAACCCGCGCCGTTTCTTCGAAGACTGACCGCGACATCCACAGCGAGGTTGCCATGAACATCGGTTTTTCCCTCTCCAACAACCAGGGTCTCACCAACGTCCATGATGTGGTGAGCGTTGCGGCCCGCGCCGAGGAACTCGGCTACGACTCGGTCTGGGCCAGCGACCACGTGTTCAACGTCAGCTACGTTTACGAGCGCCTGGGGAACCGACCCTACTACGACCCTCTCACCATCCTGACCTTCGCCGCCGCGCAGACCCAGCGAGTCATCCTGGGCACCAGCGTGCTGGTCCTGCCCTATCACAATCCCATGCGGCTGGCGAAGCAGGCAGCGACCCTCGATCAGCTTTCCGGCGGCCGCGTGGCTTTGGGCGTCGGCGTGGGCGTGATCGACACCGAGATCGAAGCCATGGGCGTCCCCTTCGCCGAACGCGGGCCGTACACCGACGAATCCATTGCGATCATGAAGACCCTGTGGTGCGATGACGAACCGCGCCACGACGGCCGGTTCTTCCAGTTCTCGGACATGGCCTTCTCGCCGCGACCGGTTCGGCCGGAGGGCATCCCCCTCATTATCGGTGGGACCAGTCGCGCCGCCATCCGCCGCGCCGCCCGCCACGGCGACGGTTGGCACCCCACCGCCATGCCGCCGGAGGACCTCGCCCAGGGCATCCGCTACCTGCAGGAGCGGGCCGAACGCGCCGACCGCGATCCGGCATCCATTCCCGTTTCGGTGAGCGTGCCGTTGCAGGGTGGACGGCCCGGGCGTTTCGCCCTGGGCACGGAGCCCGCCGAGATGCGCGCCAACGCCCAGGCTTTCGCCGACATCGGCGTCTCCCGCATCGTGGTTTCCCCGTATTCCGGCGACCCCGACGTGGTCTTCCCCGCCATGGAGACCGTGGCCGCCGAGGTTATGCCGGCCGTCGCGTAAGCTACACAAATTCCAAGCCATTCAATTCCAGCCAGACCATACGGAGCCCTACCTTGACCACCCCTGCCTCCCCAACCATCGCTCCGTACGGTTCCTGGCGCTCGCCGATCACCGCCGATGCCATCGTCGCTGAGTCTATCGGCATCAGCAGCTTATCTTTAGATGGCGACGCGATTTTCTGGACGGAGTCTCGCCCGTCCGAGGGCGGGCGCTATGTCATAGTGCGCATGGAACCCGAGGGCTCAGTCTCCGACGTCAACCCCGCACCGTTCAATGCGCGCACCCGCGTCCACGAATACGGCGGCGGCGCCTGGATCGCCGATGCCGGAATGGTCTGGTTTTCGAACTTCGACGACCAGCGCCTGTATCGCATCGACCCGAAAGGCACGCCGGAACCCATCACACCGGACGCCCCGCTGCGCTACGCCGACGCCGTGCTCGACCGCGCGCACAACCGGCTAATCTGCGTGCGGGAGGATCATTCCGACCCCGACAACATCATCAACGCCATCGCGGGCGTCCCCGCCGACGGTTCTGGGGAGCAGACCGTCCTTTTCGCCGGCTGGGATTTCGTGTCCTCGCCCCGTCTGAGCCCGGATGGGTCCACGTTGGCCTGGATGTCTTGGAACCATCCCAACATGCCCTGGGACGGAACGCATCTTTGGACCGCTCCCGTTCTCGATGACGGCGCTTTGGGCGAGGTTACCCTGGTCGCGGGCGGCGAAACGGTTTCGGTGTGCCAACCCGAATGGTCTCCGGAGGGCGTGCTGCATTTCGTCGCCGATCAATCCGGCTGGTGGAACCTGTATCGCCTCCGCGACAGCGGCCCGGAGCCTCTCTATCCCGACGATGCCGAATACGGCCGTCCGCAGTGGGTGTTCGGCGCCCGCGCTTATGGATTCGCCGGCAACGGCAGCATCGTCTGCGCCGTCAATCGCCGGGGATCATGGTCCCTGAACCTCCTCAACCCGAACACACGGGCGACCACCCAACTGGACGTGCCGGCGGGTGAGATGGGGCGGGGCGACTTGGTTGTGTCAGGGACCACCGCTGCTGTAATCGCAGGTGACGCTCGCCGGCCGATGTCCTTGATGCGGGTCAACCTCCGCAACGGTGAGTGGGAGACGGTTCGCCAGTCTGCTGCCATCGACGTGTCGTCTGACTACATCTCCCCGGCGCAGACCATCGAGTTTCCATCTACCGATGGCCGGCCGGCGTACGCCCTGTACTACACTCCCCGTAACCCCGACTATGTCGCCCCCGAAGGTACGCTGCCGCCGCTGCTGACCCTTAGCCACGGCGGACCTACCGGCGCCGCCTCCGGCGCGCTGGACCTGTCCATCCAGTATTGGACCACTCGAGGTTTTGCCGTCGTCGACGTCGATTACGGCGGAAGCGTCGGATACGGCCGGGCCTACCGTCAGTTACTCAACGGCAACTGGGGCATCGTCGACGTGGACGACTGCGCCAATGCCGCTCTGCACCTGGTTCACCAGCATCTCGCCGACGGCAATCGGCTGGCCATCCGCGGTGGCAGCGCCGGCGGGTATACGACGCTGGCGGCGCTAGCCTTCCGCAACGTGTTTGCCGCCGGCGCCAGCTATTACGGCGTCTCCGATCTCACCGCATTGGCCGAGGATACCCATAAGTTCGAATCGCGTTACCTGGACCGGTTGGTCGCGCCCTATCCCGAAGGGGCGGAAACCTATCGGAGCCGCTCACCCATCACCCATACCGAAGGACTGTCCTGCCCGATCATCCTTTTCCAAGGGCTGGAGGACCGCATCGTCCCGCCCAATCAGGCCGAGATGATGTACGCAGCTGTGCGCTCCAAGGGTATCCCCTGCGCCTATCTGCCCTTCGAGGGCGAGCAGCACGGCTTCCGCCGCGCCGAAAACATCAAGCGCGCCCTGGAAGCCGAGCTGTACTTCTACTCTCGGGTCTTCGCGTTCGACCTGCCCGACCCGGTTGAGCCGGTTCACATCGAGAACCTGTAGCCTCGGGTCAGTACGCCGCCCGCAGCACTTCCATAATCGGGCCGGCATCCACCACCTGCTTGGGGTTGGTGCTCAGGCTGCGGTCCTGTAGCGTTGCCGTGGCAATGTACTCCAGGCCATCTTCCGGGACACCCACCTCCCGCAGGGTACGGGGCAGCTCCAGTTCGCGGCACAGTTCGTCCACCGCGTCGGCGGCGGCCAACCCGGCCTCCTCGTCGGTCATGGTGGAACTGGCCACGCCGATGGCCTCCGCGATGAGGCGTTGCCGGTCGGCGCAGGCGTCCAGGTTGTAGCGCATGCTGTGCGGCAGCAGGATCGCGTTGGCCTCGCCGTGCGGGACGTCATACAGCCCGCCCACGTGGTGGCAGGTTGCGGTGTTCAGCCCCAGGCCGCCGAAGGACCCCAGCGAAGCCATGGCGCACGCGGTCTTGGTGGCCAGCAGCGTGTCGATGTCCCCGTCCTTACAGTTGGGCAGGTTTTGGAACAGCAGCCGGATAGCGTGCAGAGCCATCCCGTCGCCGATGGGGTTATGCCCGGTTGAGTAAACCGTCTCGATAGCGATCCTCAGTTGACCGATGGCCGTGGAAACCAGGATCCGGAGCGGCGTGGTCGCCAGCGCTTGCCCGTCGATGACCACCGTGCGATGGGTAACGCCCTCCCCAGCGATACTGAGCTTGCGCCCCTGCGCCAGGTCCGTGACGCCGCCCCCGCCACGGCTGAACTCGGCGCATCCCATGGTCGTGGGTACGCTGATGATCGGTACCTTGGGCGAAGGCGTGGGTGGCACGGTGATCTTGTCCGGAGGCTCAAAGATGATGGCGTAGTCCCGAATATCGCCGCCCTCGCCGAGCAGGACGGCTATGGCCTTGGTCGTGTCGTGCGTGCTGCCGCCACCCACGCTGATGAAGACGTCCGGCTGCGTTTCCTGGGCCATCGCCGCGCCGGCCTCAACCGTTTGCACCGGCGAATGCGGGGCAACCCCCGAGTACGTCCCAACGTATCGTGATCCCAGTGCCTCCTGGACGCGCGGCACCACGTCGCACGCGCTCAAAATAGTGGGTCCGCAGGTGATCACAGCTCGGCTGGCGCCCAGCCCATCCACAACTGCCGGCAAGTCGTCTATCGCGGTTTCCCGACAGATGACGTCCTGGTGCAGCGGGTCGTATCGGTATCGCAGTGTGCTCGTGGTCATGGCTAACGTCTCCCGTGTATTGGCTGCAAGGTCCGATAGCAGGGACGAGCCTCGCATCAAATGTAGAGCATTTGGTTGCGCATTTCGTCCGCCGTGATCGCGTTCAGCAGTTGGAACAGGCGATTGACAGTTTCGTAAGGCCGTCTGCGAACCGCAATGATGATTCCGGCGTGTGCCAGACCTTCGGTTGCGTATTGACGGTGCAATTCCTGGAAATCCCCACGATTGTGCGTCACTAAACATAGACCTCGGTCCGCGGCATACGCAAGCTGCTCGGCGTCCTGCTTGCCCAGCTGACCCGCGCCACGCGCCGCCACAGTTCTGAATCCTCGAGCGGTAGTCAACTCTGCGATAACGAGGTGCACGTCTTCATCAAGGTAGATTGATATGAACAGTTCGCCGTTCACAGGTTCCTGACGCTCGGATGAATAAGTTCAGGTGGGACTTGGTTTTTTGCGATGTACCGGTTTATCTCTTCGGTGTGATCGCAGTAGTAACTGAGGGCGTCAAACACGGCAGCCAAGCTCAGGTGGGGTAGTCCGCTGCGGATCTCTTCCGGCGCGTATCCCAATCGCCAGAGTTCTGCAATAGCGCGCACCGGAGTGCGCGTGCCTTTCACGATGGGCTCTTCACTGAGAATGCCTTTTTTCCTGATGATGTAACAGTGCTCGGTCAAAGTTACTCCCGCTTCTTCAACCATGATCCGGCTCTCCTGTAATCATCACGTTCAACTGAGACTCCCGCGACCGTCAGGCCAGAGGATGGTGCCTCGTTCATCGTACATCACCAATGTTGCACTGTGCGGATGATGTTGACCGCTGCGGTTGAACTCGTGGTAGCGCGTCATAACCGACCGGGATGGTAAGATCTTCTTTGCAGCATGTCGCTCACGGCGTCAATCTTGGTTGGGGTTACTGCCGGCCGCAATTTTACCGCTCAGTTCTGTGGCTTTCTGACGGTCAATCTCCGCCTTTTCGGAACAGCCAATCTTCTCGTACATTTCGGCCCTTCGTTCATACATACCGCATAGAATAACTATGCCGAAGGAATCACTATCCGGATCAATCTTTGTCTCAATTGATGCAAAATCGGCTTTGGATGATTCTATGTTTCCGAGTTCAATGTGAATGGATGCGCGCATCAAATAAAGAAATCCTGAATAATTGTCGTCCTCTGTCAAGTGGATGGCAATGCTGTAATCCGAGAGCGCGTCCTCCAAATGACCAGCTTTGCGAAAAGCAGAGGCACGGCTTGAGTACAGGCCATTGTCCGACACCTGCAATTCAATTGCCTGTGAATAATTGTCTAGTGCTTCCTCAAACCGTTCCATTGCCAGCAAAGCATCAGCGCGGTACTTGTAAGCAAAGGTGAACTGTGGATTGCGCTCGACGGCGATGCTGAGATCTATAACCGCATCGTCATATCGCTTCAGGTTATGATACGCCGTCCCACGCAAGGCGTAAGCTCTTGCAATTCTGGCAGATTCCGGTGCTGATGCGATACCAGTTTCCAAGTCAGCGACTACATTGAGCCAATCCCTTGATGAACTGTACTTGCTATTCCCAATTGCCCGATTTATGTACGAATTGTACCCTGTGGGACTGACCGCAATGTCTGGTGAATCTGGCCATCGAGGCAAGCCTATGGAGCGGTGGAAATTATCATCGCAATTATCGCAAACCGGCTCGTGATTCACTTCGCAGATCAACTCACGGGTCCATTCACTGAACGGCTTGTTGCGCCGGCAGTATTCGCAACGCCTTCGACTTCGGCTACCGATGCCGATTTCGGCGTGCTTATCAGGGTGGCAACGATCACACACGCTCTCATGCTCGTGAGGACACCTATCTTCTTCCGACCAACGGCTCCATGGGCGGAACTTGCAACAGCGTGGGCAACGCTTGCCCAAATCCGTCCCGCATTCCGGGCAATTGTGGTGTGCGGGATGGGCCATGTAGTTGCATTCGTGGCAGTAGCGCACCGGAGGATCTCCGGCCACTGGATTACCTCGGGCAGCCAGCGACCATTCACGGTAATCTTCTGGTAGGCCATGTTCTTCCGCGTTTCCGGCGAGGTCCAGGATCAGGCAGTCGCTCCCGTCATCTTTGGGCCGCAAACCCCGGCCCACCATTTGCAGGTACAGAGCCAGGCTTTTGGTAGGACGAGTTATCATCACGCAGGAGGCATCGGGCAAGTCAAAGCCTTCGGTGGCTACGGCCACATTAACCAGCGCCGTAAGCTTTCCGGCCTTGAAATCGGCGATTGCCCTCTCTCGCTCATCCTGCGGCGTGTCGGACAATATCGCCGCGGCGAAGATTCCTCTATTGGTGAACTCTCGCACCAAGTTAGCAGCGTGACCTTTTGAAACGGCATAGGCAACAGTCTGCCGGCCTGCCGCCATTCGACGCCAGTAATTCACCGCCAAAGTGGTCATTATGAAATTGCCGCCATCGCCGCTGTCATCGTTGGCTTTTGCGATGCCACCTTCCGTGAAATCGCCCAGTTGGCCGACTTCGCCGCCTTTGATTCTGTCATCTGGTGTTGGCGCAAATACACGAGAGTGCGCCAAGTACCCATCGTCCTGCATCTCCGTCGTCTGCCGCCCCGTAACCAGCGTATGAAACAGGTGGTCAAAACCTTCCCGCTGAGACAGTCGCCATGGCGTGGCCGTTAGTCCCCAAACCCGGCCGGGCCATTGTTCGATGGCACGTTCCCAACCGGTGGCGGGAGCGTGATGAGCCTCGTCAATAACCAGCAAGTCATCCGGGCTGTAGTTGTCCCAGACCGCTGTAGAATCCTTGTTGCGCCGGCTTACCGTCTGCGCCTTCAGAATCACAATGCCATTGACGATTCGAGGTGCCGGCCGTCGCGGATTCCAACTATCCGTGCCTGCCATTGCAGACACAGACCAATTTGATGACAATCGTTCCTCAGTCTGATTAGCCAGTTCTTCCCGGTGCGTCAGCCAAACCGACTTACGCCCGTCAACAAGAAAATCCTTCAGCAACGCGCCGGCAATCTCGGTCTTGCCACCACCAGTGGGCAACTGAGTCATTACCCTCGCTCCTTCCGGGGCGAGGGCGGCTTGGGATCGTTCCAGCAGGTCTTGCTGGTAGGGACGCAACGTAATCATGGACTCGCCATTGCAACAGTTCTTACTGGTTCAGCCCCCTTTGCATCCCCCGCAGGTAGCCGGCTTGGCCGCCGTGCTGGTTCACTTCCCAGATGAGCAGGCGGAACATATCGGCCACCGCCATGCTTTCTCCCCGGCGGTTGGTCATCTGGGTGCTCACCAGCGACTCGTCGTCGTGGCCGTCGAGGAATTCCAGCAGGTTGTTGCGCGCGGCGTCGGCGTACTCTATGAGGAGCGCTTTCCCGGGGCACTGCCAGCCGGTCAGGTCTTCCACGGTGTAGCCAAAGCCCACGTTCATGGGTTCCGGCTCAAACCCCAATCTCGCCGCCCATTCGCGCTCGTAGAGTTGCTGCTCCTGCTTGGCCAGCGATTGCACCCACATGTCCAGGGCGCGCCCGTAGTGCCATACGATGAATCCGATGGAATGGCACTGCTCGTTGGGCGTGAACTCGATCTCCTCCTGGGTCAGACCATCCACGTACCGGACCAGCCATTCCCAGTTGGCGTCGAACGATTCCTTGATGAACTCTTTGAGCGCCATGATTTTCCCCCGCCTGCTTTCAGGTGGTCCAGACCGGTTGCCGCTTTTCCAGGAACGCCGAGATGCCCTCCTTGGCGTCATCGGCCAGGAGGTTGTCCACCATGACCTTGCTCGCGAACTGGTACGCCGATGGCCGGTCCATCTCGATCTGCTGGTAGAACGCCGCCTTGCCCAGGGCCAGCGTGTGCGCACTGGCCGAGGCGATCTGATGCGCCAATTCGGTTACCTGCTGCTCCAGTTCGTCGGCCGGCGCGATACGACTGATGAGACCAAACTCCAGGGCTTCACGCGCTGAAATCGGTTTGCCGGTCAGCAGCATTTCCATTGCCTTTTTCGGCATCACCGACCGGGCCACCGCGACCCCGGGCGTGGTGCAGAACAGGCCGATCTGCACGCCAGGCGTGGCGAAAGCCGCGGTGTCCGCCGCCACGGCTATGTCGCAGGTAGCCACCAACTGGCAACCTGCGGCCGTAGCCAGGCCTTGGACCTGCGCTACAACCGGCTTGGGCAACAGGCGAATGGCCTCCATAACCCGCGTGCAGGCCTCGAATACAGCCGTGTATTCGGCAGCATCGCCGTTCACCAGCTCGTTCAGGTCGTGGCCCGAGCTGAACACCGGCCCCTCTGAGCGCAGAACCACAACGCGCACATTCGAATCGTCCGAGATTTCGCCCAGCAGACGCTCCAGCGCCTCCAGTGTTGGAGACGACAGAGCGTTGCGCCGCTCCGGATTGTTCAGTGTAAGTGTGGCTACACCGTGGGCGTCCAGCGAGTAGAGGACGGGGGAATCTGACATGTGCTTAACCCCTCGGCAGGCCCAGGCCACGGCTGGCGATGATGTTGCGCTGCACTTCGCTGGTTCCGGCGGCGATGGTATGAGAGAACGCGCGGAGCCAGTGCTCCTGCATGTCGGCTTCCATCGGGGTCCATTTCTCGTCGCGCAGCCCGCCGTACATCCCCATGATCTCCAGGCACGACGCGGTGGTCCTTTGCACCGTCTCGCTGCCGAAGACCTTCGACATAGAGGCTTCCTTGTTGGGCACCAGTCCCTCACCCTGCATCCACGCCACGTTGTACGCGATCAGCCTGGCCACTTCGCACTCGATATACCGGTCGGCCAGCGCGTTGCGAACCCAAGGTTCCTGGCTGAGCGGCTTCCCGTTCCGCCGGATGCCGTCCGCCCACTGCCGGGTGTCGTCCAGGTGCCTGCGGGCCGCCGCTGAGTAGTCGATGCCGGAACGCTCGAAGTCCAGCAACGTCACTGCCACGTACCAACCACGATTCTCCTCGCCCACGATGTTCCGTGCCGGCACTCGCACGTTGTCGAAAATCACCTGGTTGAACTCGTGGCGGCCGCCCATGTTGATGATGGGTCGCACCTCAATCCCGGGCGTTTTCATATCGACCAGGAAAAAGCTGATGCCCCGGTGCTTCGGCGCGTCGGTATCGGTCCGCGTCAGCAGCATGATCCAGTCGCCCCGGTGGCCCATGGAGGTCCAGATCTTGCTCCCGTTGATCACGAACTCGTCGCCGTCGCGGATGGCACGGGTGCTCAGCGACGCCAGGTCCGAACCCGATTCTGGCTCACTGTACCCCTGGCACCACTGCACCTCGCCCTTGGCAACCGGCGGCAGGTGCTCCGTTTTCTGTTCGTCAGTCCCGTGAATCATGAGCGTCGCGCCCATCATCCGGACGCCGAAGTTATCCCGCCCGGGAGCTCGGTGGTACGTCATCTCCTCGTTGAAGATGGCCGTGCGTACCGGCGAAGCTTTCTGCCCGCCATATTCCTCAGGCCAGTGCATGGTGAGCCAGCCGCGGTCGGCAAGTTTTCGACGCACTTCCAAGGTACGTTCCCAATTTTCTTCACCGGAGCCCCGTTCTCCCAGCTCCCATTCCGGAACATATTCCTCGTCGATGAATTGCCGCAAATCACTTTGGAAGTTGGCGTCCGCGGCGCTGAGTTGGAACTCCATGGTTGATCTCCTGATGCCGACGTTTCGGCCATATTATCACGGGGTTGATCAGATTTGGCTGTATCCGCTGCCCGGCCCGCGCGTATCGTCAACGCCCCAACCGCGACCTTCGGTGATCCAGCCGAATTCCAGCAGAATCTGCTGGCTGTAACAAACTCGCCCGGTCACCTTGTCCACCGGCTCCGAAGCGAGCAACAGAGTGGCTTTGGCCAACAATTCCGGCGGTTCGCCTCGGGGGTCGTCCATCCCTTCCACCAGGTGGTGGAACACGGTTCCCGGCGTGGGCACCACCAGCGATGGCGAGACGGCAGTAACCGAAATCCCGTACTCGTACACTTCCTGTGCCAGGCCCTGAGAGAACCGCTCCAGGGCCGCCTTTTCTGCGCCGTAGCAAGTGCCGTTGTTGGGTGGCGTCGCATACGGGCCGCGGCCGGGGCCCACCGCCGAGCCGGAGGAGATGTTCACGATGCTGCCCGACCGCCGTTCGATCATGTCTCCCAGAACCAGCTGGCTGAGAATGAATGGCGCGTGGAAGTTCACCGCCCAGGACCGCATCCACCGGTTGATGGGGAAGTCCTTGATGGGAAGGTAGTACGTAAGCGCTGCGTTGTTCACGAGCACGTCAACCGGCCCATAGATACTGCGCGTTTCCTCGATCAGGCGCTCGCAGTCTTCAGGCAGCGAGATATTCGCGGCCACCGCAGTGGCTTCACCGCCGGCTTCCTTGATGTCGGCGATGGTCTTCGAGAGCGAACCCTCCAGCGGATGGTCACCCTCATTGACGGTGCGCGCGGCGCAAACCACTCGCGCCCCTTCGGCTGCGAACAGCTTGCTGATCTCCGCGCCGATGCCCCGGCTGGCTCCGGTGACGATGGCTGTTTTTCCTTCAAGTCTGGGCATTTGCTACTCATCCTTCCGAGTTTTCAGTTAACCTGCGTTGCCATTGTTGGTCCCGTCGCCCGAGGGCGGCGGTTCCGTGAACGTGCGCCCGTCCCGCTCCGCCGCCTCGCGCCGTTCGTTCCAGGCTTCCCAAGCACGATTGGCTTCCTCTCGACCTTCTTCACGGCCTTCCTGGCGAACCAGGTCACGGTACAACTTGGCCAGTACCATGGGTATCCCCTCCACAAATCCGAATGCCAACGGGAACGCAACGCCGACGGTGACGGCAGCAGCAACAATTGCGATTATAGCAATTTCGGGCCATGCCAGCGGTGGGTTCTCTGCCGTTGCTACCCGCGCGTAGGCGAGCATACCGGCCAGAGCCGTCCAGAGAACGTAGAACGCTGCGAGGAACCAGCCGTTGCGACGGATCAGGACATCGAATGCGTTGGCTCTGACGTCCCGCTTACCGTGATCTGGATCACCCGGATTAGACATCCAGCAGGTCGGCCAGCAGGCTTTCGTTCATCGTAAAGCTCTCCGCTGCCGACGGAAACGCGCCGTTCCTCACGTCCTCCGCATACCGCTCGAAGGCCCTGGTCATATCTGAACCCAACTCAGCGTACTGCCTGGCGTGCTTGGGCACGAAATCTGGGAACAGACCCAGCATGTCGTGAAATACCTGCACCTGCCCGTCGCAGTGCGGACCCGCGCCAATGCCGATGGTCGGAATGGTCAGTCGTTCGGTGATCGCCTTGGCCAGTGGCGCCGGGACGCACTCGAGTACGACCGAATACGCCCCGGCCTCCTGTAGCGCCCGTGCGTCATCCAGCACACGGCGCGCCGCCGCCTTGGTGCGGCCCTGCACCCGGTAACCGCCCAACGCGTTCACCGACTGCGGAGTCAACCCGATGTGACCCATCACCGGTACGCCGGCGTCCACGACGCGCCGTACTGTGGCCGCTATGGAGACGCCGCCTTCCATCTTTACGGTGTGCGCCCCGCCTTCCTGCATCAGCCGGCCGGCGTTGCGCAGCGCTTCCGCTGCATCGACCTGGTAGGACATGAACGGCAGGTCGACTACCACCAAAGCCTGCGACGTCCCCCGGCTCACCATCCGCCCGTGCCGGACCATATCATCCATGGTCACCGGCACAGTGGAATCGTAGCCCAGCACCACCATGCCCAAGCTGTCTCCCACCAGGATGATCGGGATGCCGGCAGCGTCGGCGATGCGCGCCGCCGTGTAATCGTAGGCAGTGACCATGGGGATTTTCTCCCCGGCCCGCTTCATCTCGGCCAGTCGTCGAATAGTAATCGCCATCGTGCCGCGATTTTATCAGTCAGACAGGCCGATTGTCCGCCTCAATTGCGCCATCTGCGGCTCCGGTATTCCCTTGGCCCGGGCTAGCGGAAGCGACGACTCGGTCAACTGGCGATACAGCGGGAGCAGATGGGCAGCGTGCTGCGACAGCAATTCCAGGTGTGCGGCCACCGTTTCGGCGTCGCCCCGAACCACGGGCCCGGTCACCGCGTTGGCCGGACCCTGACGCTCGATGGCCTCAATCGTAGCCCGCGCCAACGGCGCGGTCGCCCTCACGCCATCCTCCTCAGTGAACCCCATGCTCGTCCACAGCCCGATGGCGGCATCCAACAGGGTGGACAAGTACCCGCAACTAAACACCGCGCTGGCATGGTACAAGGGACGCATCCCCTCGGGGATTTCAATGCCCCTTCCACCCAGCGAAGTTGCCAACTCCGGCAGGAACTCCGTCAGCCAGCCCGTGCCCGAAATCGCGAAGGTCACACTATTCAGCCGTTCGGCCGCTTGCGCCGGTCCATCAATGGCTGCAAACGTTTGGAACGGGTGCATGGCCCCCACGGCCGCGCCCGCTCGTGCCGCGTCATCGAGCAGCTCGGTCGACGCCGCGCCACAGCAGTGCGCCACGCCCTGATCCGGTTGCCAGGCTACGCTGCGAGAAACCTCGGCTATCACCGAGTCCGGCGTAGTGATGAATACCAGGTCACAGCCGTCTGCCACCTGCTGCGCACTGCCCATCGCCTCGCATCCGTCGATAAGGTTCGCCGCTCTATTCGCGCTTGAGTGCGTGCGACTCGCGATCGCCGTGACCCGCCAGCCGGCCGCGCTCAACGCCAGAGCCAGCCCGCTGCCCAGCACGCCCGCGCCCACGAACCCAATGGCGATGCCTTCAGGTTTTTCCATCCCTCAACTCCGAGACTGCTGGCACGCCGGCCAGCCCGTGCGTCGACCGAACGGCATCCAGCACTGCCAGCGCCGTCGCTTGCGTGGCTGCCGTCACGATGGCCGTCAGGTTTACGTCGGCAGCGTTCTCACCCGTGGCCACGCAGAACATCGTGTCGCCGTCGCTGGGCGTGTGGCACGGCCGAATAGTCAACGCCAGCCCGTCGTGGCACGCGGAGGCCATGAAATTAACCTGCATCTTGTCGAGCTTTGCGTCCGTCGCCACGACGCCAATAGTGGTGTTCGTCATGGAAGATGACACGGAGGATCGGTCTCCGGTAAACACAACCTCTACCGGATCGGCCATCGAACCGTTGTCAGTACGAGGCCCGGCAATCAGACCACCGTCGCGATAATCGTAAATCCCGCCCCATGCGTTGACTGCGACGGCCGCGCCCACCGACACGCCATCCGGCAGCAAGCAGCAGGCGGACCCGATTCCTCCCTTGACCGCACCTTCCATCCCGAATGCTTTGGCCACCGTCGCGCCCGTTCCAGCGCCCACCGACCCCACCGGCATGTTGGTTGCATCCGAGGCCTTGCAGGCGGCATAACCCGCCGCTTCGTCGGGACGTACATCGGATCTGCCCACGCCCAGATCGTATAGGATCGCCGCCGGCACAATGGGTACAGGACCATGCGGCGCCTGAAATCCGATCCCGCGCTCTTCTAACCACTGCTGCACCCCAGAGGCAGCGGCCAGACCGAAAGCGCTGCCCCCGCTCAACAACACGGCATGAACCTGATCGACCCGACGGATCGGGTCCAACAGATCAGTCTCCCGCGTTCCCGGTGATCCGCCCCTCACTGCCACTCCACCCACCGCGCCATCCGTCGTCAGGATCACAGTGCATCCAGTGACGGCTTCCACGTCTGTCCAATGACCCACCGAAACTCCCGGTACGTCAATAATGGAGCCGAAATGTTCCCTGCTCGAAATCACTGGTACGAGCCCGTCCCCGCCGAAGCAAGTAGTTCTTCCGCACGCTCCAGCAAGTGGTCCCGCCGCTCGGCGCTGAACCCGCGGCTCTCCAGATACAGTCGCAGCGCCATCAGCGGTTGCAGATCCGAGGGTTCGACCGAGATGCGCCGGCGTTCGGCGTCGGTAACCTCCCGGGATACGCTCGCCACGTAGTGCGCCGCCGACAACGACGGACGCAGGTCGGCGTCTCTCAGCTTCCCTGACTGCTCGGAGGTCAGCTTCACCCGCAAGCGAACGATGGCCCCAGCAATTTGATGCCGGGATATTGCCCTCGTTACGAACTCAACGGGATTTTGCTCAACCTCTGGCACCGCGGCATCCACGGTCACAAAAGGACGAGCCGCAATGTTGTGGAACTGCAAGTCAGTGACCCTCTGCCCCTGGTCAGCCTTGGGATCGAGATCCACCACGCAGAAACCCTTCTCGTCCGATTCTTCCGAAAAGTCCACCCGCTGCAGGCTACCTGAGTACGCCACCGCTGGCCCATCCCCGCCGACCGGCCGCAGTACCTGGTGCTTGTGTATGTGCCCCAGCGCGACGTACTCCAGTTCCGGGCGTTGCACGGCGCTCACGTTGAGCACATGGTCGTTGCCCAGCATCATCGAACGCTCCGACCCAACGGTAGCCCCGTTCACCGTGACGTGCCCGGCCAGTATCCCCGGCACGTCCGGGTCGATCCTTTGGGCCCGACCGGCGATAGCCAAGGTCATCCGGCGCTCGGTTTCCGCTCGGATCTCCTCGATGCTGAGACCCCGGGACTCCTCCCGAGCCAGCATCGCTCCCCGAGATGGCCACGGCACCGCCAGGACTTGCAGCGGACCCACCCGGGTCGGAACCGTATACGTCTGCAAGCTGGCCCCGACGTAAACGTTGGGCACCTGCAGCGTGGAAAATATTTCCACGGCGTGGGCTCGCCCGGTTGCCGCCGGCAAATCGTGATTGCCCGGCAGCAGAAACGTCGCAATCCCGCCTTCCGAAAGCCGTAGCAGCCGGCGGGCGAACTCCCGCTGGTGGGTCTGGCTGGGGTCCCGTCCCTTGTACGCGTCGCCCGCCAGGACCACCACGTCGACGCCGTCGGCCAGGGCAAATTCCACCAACTCGTCCAGCGCGTCCAGAAAATCCCCCAGCCGCGTCGACAGCCCAGTGGCCGGATCGGTGCGGCCGTAGTTCTCCACACCAATGTGCAGATCCGAGAAGTGCAGGATTCTCATCGCTGGCGTCCAAGCCCGACCGAGGTTGCTTGACCCCAGTCGCCGCGGCAACCGCCGCGTGACTCACCGAGTTACGCCCGGATATCCGCCAGGAAACGACCGGCGCTCTGGCGCACGAAGTCCTGGATGTTCACTGACATCAAACGCACCCCGCGCTCGGCAAACTCACGGAACCGTGCCACGTTGTCCACGGTCATGCCCGCGCCGGCAACACCAATGACCTTGCCTTCGGCCAGCGTCCCGTCGATTACTTGCGAAATCGCGGCATCCACGTCCGCCTGTGGCGGCATTCCCATGGCTTGGGTCAGATCGCTGCTGCCCACCAGGATCGCATCGACCCCGTCCACAGATGCGATGTCCCGCACGTTGGCCACCGCTTCGGGGGTTTCAACCATGCAGATCACCAGGGTTTCCCGGTTGGCCGCCTCGTAGTATTCGGCCGGCGGCAAGCCACTCCCCAGTCGGTTGGTGCGTCCGCCGGTGGAACTGCTCCGGTCGCCCATGGGGTAGTAGTGCGAGGCCCGAGCCACCGCTTCAGCTTCCTCTCGGTTGTTGATGTGTGGAACGATCAGCCCCTGCGCGCCCCGATCCAGGAACCGCAATAGTGTGGAGGGTTCGGCGTTGGGAACCCGCACCACCGGCGTGATGTCATGCAGTTCGGCCGCGCGGATCATGTTCTCCGACTCGGAGTCGTTGGATGAGCCATGCTCGCAATCGATCCAGGCCCAATCGAAACCCAGCACTCCGTACATTTCGACCACTATGGGAGCGTAAAAATTCACGCTGCCACCGACCGCGATTTCGCCGGCGAGCAGCTTGGCTTTGGCTCGGTTCGTCCTGACCATGTCGTTCTCCATGTTCTGCTGGAATGGGATGCCGTGTGGGGCGGTGGGGATACGATATGAGTGTGGAGAAGGCCGGTCGGCCTGTAAGCCGGGTTCTGTATCCGCATAAAGCGGATGGTGGCCATCTATCTAGCCCCGAATGCGGATTTACCCGCATCGCCCTGTGGGCCAGGGCAGCGTTGCCGCTGGGGTCGAGCGGCCAACCCGGGGACGGGCCGGACACCCATGGTCCCTCTATTTGGCCTTGCTCCAGGTGGGGTTTGGCCGCCGGTGCGTCACCACACGCGGCCGGACGCTCTTACCGCCCGATTTCACCCTTGCCGGCCCGTCGAAACAGATCGGCGGTATGTTTCTGTGCCACTTTCCGTCCCCGGCTCGGTCTCCCGCGCCGGAGCCTGGGCGTTACCCAGCACCCTGTCCGGCGGAGCCCGGACTTTCCTCCCCGAGGCGCGAGGCCCCGCGGCGGCCACCCGGCCGATCCGGCTTTCTCCTGATGCGAGGCTAGCACGGGCATGTAGGAGGGTCAAGCAACCAATAGGCCAATCGGTGACGACAAACGGATCAGCTATCCCGTCCGTCGAACCCCGACGGGAAAACGGTGCCTTCTATGTATAATGGCGGCCGGCATATCGCCAAGTTTTCAACCCTGCCTCGAGGTGAACTCCATGGCCACCGAACCCGTCAACATTTTCGAGTACGAACAAATCGCCAAAGAGCGTATCGAGCTGGGGCATTACGACTTCATCGCCGGCGGAGCAACCGACGAAATCACCATCCGCCGTACCCGCGCCGTGTTCGATTCGATCATGTTGCGGCCCCGCATGATGGTGGACGTCGAAAACCGCTCCCTGGCTACCACCGTTTTGGGCCAGGAAATAGCCCTGCCGGTCATGCTGGACCCCGCCGGCAACCACAGCGCGGCCCATCCCGATGCCGAAATCGCAACGGTCAAAGCAGCCGGCGAGATGGGCACCGTCATGGTGCTCAGCTCCCACGCGTCGCGCACCCTGGAAGACGTGGCCGCGTCCGCGTCCGGCCCGCTGTGGTTCCAGCAATACTTCTTCAAGGATCGTGGCTTGACCCTGGAGATGGCCGCCCGCGCGGAGGAGGCCGGCTACTCCGCCATCTGCATGACCCTGGACGCCAAGATCAAGCCCAAGCGTGAGCGCAACATCCGCAACGACTACGTCGGCGCCGAGTCGCCGAACTACGCCCAACTGGACCTGGGCACCCACACCTGGAAGTTCGCCGCCGACGCCCCGGCCGGCCCCAGCGACATCCGGGACGTGGCATCCACCTGGGACGACCTCGAATGGTTCGCATCCAACATCAGGCTCCCGGTCGTCGTGAAAGGCATCATGGCCGGTGAGGACGGCCGCTTGTCCGCCGAGAACGGTGCCAAGGCGGTGATCGTCTCCAACCACGGAGGCCGTTACCTGGATACCACTCCCGCCACCATCGAGGTGCTCCCCGAGGTCGTGAACGCCGTCGGCGGCAACGCCGAGGTTTACCTTGACGGCGGTATCCGTCGCGGCACCGACATCTTCAAGGCGGTCGCCCTGGGCGCCCGCGCGGTGTTGATCGGACGCCCCCTGTTCTGGGGGCTGGCGGTTGACGGCTCCCCGGGCGTAGCCGCCATCCTGGAGTTGCTGCGCGACGAACTTGACGCCACCATGGGCATGTGCGGCTGTCCCACGGTGGACAGCATCGGCTCGGCAACCATCGACACGGTCTCGCCGCTGTTGGCCGCATTCCCGTCACCGGCAGACTTCCGGTAGCCGCGCCCCGTTTGCGAGGATTTGAAATGTTGAACCATGCCCCGGTGGAGAGTGTCGCGGAAGCTTACCTCGAGTTGCTGGCCTCCCGCGGAATAGATTATTTCTTCGGCAACGGCGGGACGGATTTCGCGCCCATCATCGAGGCGTACGCCAAGCGCCAGGTGCAGGAACTGCCCGCTCCGCGTCCCATCCCGGTGCCCCACGAAGTCACCGCCGTAAGCATGGCCCATGGCTACACGATGATCACCGGGCGCCCGCAGGTGGTCATGGTGCACACCGTTCCCGGCACTGCCAACGCCATTGGCGGCATCGTCAACGCCGCCCGCTCCAACGTGCCCATGCTCTTCAGCGCCGGCCGGACACCCATCACCGAGGGAAACGCCCGAGGTTCCCGCGACGGCAGCATCCACTGGGCGCAGGAATCCTTCGACCAGGCGGCTATGGTGCGCGAATGGGTGAAGTGGGACTACGAACTGCGCCACGGCGCTGACCTGGAAAACCTGGTGGACCGCGCCTTCGCCATAGCCGAGAGTCCGCCGGCCGGGCCGGTGTATCTGACCCTGCCCCGGGAGGTGCTGGCCGAGCAGACTGACGGCCTCTCGTACCGCGACGCATCCCGGCAACGGAAGGCCGGCGACCGCCTGCCCACGCCCGAAGCCATTAGTCAGGCCGCGCGGGCGCTGACCGGGGCCCGCAATCCCACCCTGGTCACCCGCGGCGGCGGCAAAGACCCGAGGACGGTTGCCCCGCTGGTGCAGCTGGCCGAGTTGCTGGGTATGGCGGTGTTCGAAGCTGGCGCGCTGTACGCCAACTTCCCGAAAAACCACGCCCTTTATGCTGGGTCGGACATCGGACCAGCCCTGGCTGATGCGGATGTGGTAGTGGTGCTGGAGGCCGACGTGCCCTGGACTCCCAAGCGGCATCAGCCGTCCGAGGACAGCACGGTAATCGGCATCGGCGACGACCCGCTCTTTTCGGCCTATCCAGTGCGCGGGTTCCAGGTGGACCTGAACCTTGCCGGCACGCCCCGATTGGTCCTCCAGGCTTTGGTAGATGCGGTCCGGGAGATTGGCGTCGACGCTGGCGCAGCAGAGAAACGCACTACTGAGTGGGCCAGCCGCAATGACGAGATGCGCGCCGGCTGGCTGCGGCAGGCCCAATCCGCCAGCGATCAGACACCCATCAGCAAATCGTGGTTCACCAGGTGCCTGTCCGACGTGCTCGACGACGACACCATCGTGCTGAACGAACTGGGCATCGACGCCGTGCAAATCGACATCAGGAGGCCGGGCAGCTTCTTCGGCGTTCCGGTGTCCGGCGGCCTGGGCTGGGGGATTGGCGCGGCGCTGGGTGCGAAGCTCGCCGACCCGGACCGGACGGTGATCTGCTGCGTGGGAGACGGGTCGTACATCTTCGGTTCCGGCACCGCCGGGCACATCGTTTCCGACGCGCAGGGCCTGCCCATCCTGACCGTCGTGTGGAACAACGGCATCTGGAACGCCGTGCAGAGCGCGACCCGCGGCACCTATGCCGACGGCTACGCAGTGCAGAACAACAATTTCGCGATCACGACGCTGTCCCAGTCGTTCCAGTACGAGCTGATCTGCCAGGCGGCCGGCGGCTACGGCGAGCGGGTCGAGGACCCCTCACAGGTCCCAGCGGCGCTGGAACGCGCCCTGAACGCCGTTCGCAACGAGAAGCGCCAGGCCCTGCTCAACATAATCGGGCAGTAGACGGCCGCTTTATGCTTTGATGCGAATCCCCCTGAATGATGTAGAGCCTCCCTTACCTACAGGAAGAACACGTGACGAAAAACGCGGTGCAGGTATTGTCAGCGCTGCAAACCACGATAACCGGGTGCCAGTTCGTTTCCGGCTCGTGGTATTCGTCGTGGAAAGTGGTATTTGACGCTCTGCCCAGACGCCGCAGTGGAAGGAGACCGTGTCGTTCCGGTCCATAGCAGTTGCCGCGCTGTGCGTCTCCGTGTTGCTGGTTAGCATCGCGCTATGGTCGTTGTCCGATGGCGTGGCTCCGGCGCAGGGCCATCCCCATGATCCGGACGGCTCTGGAGACCGACTGCTTGACCCCGCCCCCCCACTCCCACGCCGGAACCGGCGCGCCCGCCACGTTCCGATACGGCGGCTCCATTCCAGAAAACGGGCAG
Source organism: Dehalococcoidia bacterium (assembly GCA_965207585.1). GTDB lineage: Bacteria > Chloroflexota > Dehalococcoidia > Lucifugimonadales > UBA3495 > Bin87. The sequence continues at coordinate 3,409,682 of CBDBMT010000003.1, forward strand.
TTCTGAGACCCAACCCACGACTCAAGACAAAATCAATGAACCGGGAATGTTCACTTTGACGGTCGCGCCGACTATGGCCGACCGAAACACAGGAGGCGCCGCCGCGTCTGTTCGAGAGTTTCATGCAACTCCCGTGCCAGGTCAGTCGCGCAGCCGTTTTTCTGATAGCGCTCCGGTCCCTGCGGGTATTACTGAAAACGGTCCGAGAAACTGGAATTGATCATGCGCTGGCAAGAGATGGCACAGCCGGCGTTTTCAACCTCTGGATAAAGCCCACACGTCCACCCGGGACAAACGGAGCGCCAGCCTCCATCACTACGGTTGACGGGCCATTCAGTGTAATCGCCACATCCGCCAGCAGTGTTAAGGTGGCGTGGTCCGAAACGGACCGCTATCCGGCCGGAGCTGACATTTACCGTGACGGCAGGTTGGTGGCTCACCTCAGTTCCGGAACGGATTCTTTCGTTGACCAGGGCTTGGTGCCCAACACAAGGTACGTCTATGTGGTCCAAGGCGAGTTGTCTAGCGGAGACACGGAAACCTCGGAGTACGCCATAACGACCCTGACCAGCGAACCGGAAGTGGCCATATTCATGGCTCGCAAACCGGGCAGTTTCCAGGTGCCGGTCGTGAACACTACCGACCCGAATTATACGGAGTACCGGGTCCGGGTTTTCGATAGCGGCGTTTTGCGGATGACGACGGATTGGAGCCCCGATCGGTGTGTTGACGTTCAAGGCGTGGCTCCGGGCCGGACGTATGTGGTGCAAGTTCAGGGTCGCAATCTGGATGGTGTGGTAACTACCACGCCGATCAATGTGGCCGGCGAGCCCCTCGGCAGCGGATTGCTGGCGTGGACGCCGGCGACGCCGCCGGTAAACGACGAGTGGGCAAAGCGCGAGATCGATGCCGCGGCCGACATTTACGGTCTGACTGACGAGGCCCGGGCCTGGATGCATCAACATATTCAGATCATCAGAATGGTGGGAGAACCGGGATAGGCCGGGGTTTGGGCCAACTACCTGGGGATTGGTCATCCCGGTCCCTGGACCATGATGCACGAAACGATGCACCTGTTCTGGAGTTACTGGGACGGTTTCCCGGAATCCTGTGATCGGATGGACCTCCATTCGTTCCGACGAGACGTCGTCACTTTCATGGCGGTGTTTCGCGCACTGGATAACCAGGAACTCGATAACCCAATGGAGCAGTGGCGGCCGTATTACGAGTCAATGATACGAGGCTTGCCGGACCGGATTGACGGCGAACCCACGGCGACCATCATTCAGTGAGACGTTACTACGTCGGGTTTCTGAAAGATGACGGCCGCGAAACGTCATGGCATTGGGAATCGTGGCGCGCGACGCATCTCCAATCCCACGACCGCGGCCTTTGGGATTCGGCGTATGGGGCCATTTCATTGCCGCGGCTTGAACAATGGAGATTTCCGCACGTCGCTGAATATTTTAGAACGGGTCGATTGTCGGAGCCGCTCAGAACCCAAATTGAAGACGCGCAACGGCAGAAACTGATCGACTTCATCGAAACACTGCCATCAGAACGTGCTGGTGGAGTGAATGGCAGCCCCAATGCCCCATGACAACAAGGGGAATCCAGCACTGCCAGATGCTTCCTGCCAGCGCTCTCCAAGCACATTCCCAATTAGGCCGCGTTGACGCCGTCGCCGATGCTGGGTATCATTCGTCGCCGTATGCGCAGCGCTGGTTCCGGATTCACTTGAGCGCCTTGCCGACCACTCCGGGTCGAGTGGTGGGCGGGTGCGTCGCGCGCCGGGTGAGCAACTAGCCCCCATTTTTGCTGCGTTCGCGTTTCCCGTCTTCCCCGGATTATCAGGGTGTCTGACGCCCGCTCTCTACGAATGATGGTGAAACGCACATGTTACATAAACCCCTGGCGCGCGCGGTCGCGATCGTAGTATTGATCTCGGCCTTGCTGGCGCTCGTCGCCTGCGCCGAAGAAGAACTGCCCGTACTCTACCTCGGCGGCATCCCCGACCAGGACGTGGCCGTCCTGGAAGCCCGCTTCAATCTCCTTGCCGAGCACATCAGCGAGGAAACCGGCGTCCCCGTCCGTTACCTGCCTTCCCAATCCTACGCTGCGCTGGTCACCGGATGGGATAACAACGACGTCCAGTTGGCCTGGTACGGTGGCCTGACGGGCGTTCAGGCGCGCCTCGCGGTCCCTGGCTCCGCGGCCGTCGCCCAACGCAGCACCGACGAGAACTTCACCTCGGTGTTCGTCGCCGCGCCCGATTCGGGCATATCCTCGCTGGCCGACCTCAAAGGGCGCACCTTCACCTTCGGCAGCGAGAGTTCGACCTCCGGCAATCTGATGCCCCGCTTTTTCCTGGGCCAGGAAGGAATCGTAGCCGAAAACGATTTCGCAAGCGTGGCTTACAGCGGTTCCCACGACGCCACCTGGAAACAGGTGGAAGCCGGCGCAGTCGAGGCCGGAGCTCTCAACGCCAACGTTTGGAAGACCCGAATGGAAAAGGGTGAGGTGGACACCGCGCGGGTCACCGCCTTCTATACTTCGCCCGGCTACGTGGACTACCACTGGGTGGTCCGACCCGGGCTCGATGAAATTTACGGCGACGGGTTTACCCAGAAGGTGGTCGACGCCCTGCTCAAGCTGAACGCCGCCAACGGCGGCCGCGACCAGGAAATCATGAACGCCTTCCAGGCCGACCGGTTCATACCTACCACCAATGAAAACTACCTCCCCATCGAAGATATCGCCCGCGATCTCGGCCTCATCTCCGAACAGTAACCATCCGGCAATACTGATCGATGCCGCCGGCAAGACCTACGGCGATGTCGAGGCCGTTCGCCCGATCTCGTTGACCATCCGCCCCGGCGAAACGGTGGCGCTGCTCGGGCCCAGCGGCAGCGGCAAAACCACGCTGCTGTCCATGATCGCCGGCGAGCTGGAGCCGTCCGAGGGATCCATCCACCTGCGCGGCAAGAACCTGGCGGACCTTCATCCTGGCCGGGAACTCTCCCGCGAGGTGGGCATGATCCACCAGCAGTACGACCTCGTGCCCAATCTCTCGTCGTTGCAGAACGTGCTGGCCGGACGGTTGGGAGACTGGGGCCTGTTCAAATCGGTCATCTCCCTGGTGTGGCCGCAAGACCGGCAGGTCGGCATGACCGCTCTGGAACAAGTGGGCGTCCGGGATCGCGCCCGGGTCCGCGCCGGCTTCCTCTCCGGCGGCGAGCAGCAACGGGTAGCCGTGGCTCGCCTCCTGGTGCAGGATCCCGCCATCATCGTCGCCGACGAACCGGTTTCGTCCCTGGACCCGGCCCGAGCTGAAGAAGTGATGGGTATCCTGACTGAATCCGCCCGGCAGGCCGGGAAAACCCTGGTGGCCACCGTCCATTCCACCGACGTGGCGCGAACCTACTTCGGACGCCTGATCGGCCTCCGCAACGGCGAGTTGGAATTCGACCTGCCTTCCCACCTGGTTACCGACGACCAGCTAAGTGCCCTCTACGCGCTGGAAGGCCTCCGGGATGAATGACCGCGCGCACGCGGGACCCCTGGGCGGGCGTGGCGCGCTAACCGCAATTTTGTTGATCGCTTTCGCGGTCAGCCTCATGGGCATCGGTTGGGGCGATGGCGTACTTAACACCGGCGGCCTCCGCGCCGTCGGTCAGATCGTCGCGGCGGCGGTCCAGCCGCAGTTGACCCGCGACGTCCTGTCCATCGGCGCCCACTCCACCTGGACCACCCTCGCCTACGCCTGGGCTGGCATGACCGTCGCGTTGGTCATCGGCCTTCCGCTGGGGATCATCGGCTCCGGAACCGTTGTCCGGTCGCCCTGGGCCCGCCGGTGGAACGTCTCGTTCGCTCGCTTTGCGCTGGCGTTATTTCGCGCCATCCACGAGCTGGTATGGGCCTGGCTCTTCGTCGCCGCCCTGGGATTGTCGCCTATGGCCGGCGTCTTGGCCTTGGGCCTGCCGTATGGCGGCATTCTCGGACGGATCTACGCCGAACTGTTGCAGGACGTACCGGATGCTCCCCTACGCGCTCTGCGCGGCGCCGGCGCGTCGGAATGGCGCGTCTTCTGGTTCGGCCGGCTCCCCATGGCGCTGCCCGACATGCTCAGTTATACCTTTTACCGTCTGGAATGCGGGATACGGTCCGCTGCCATCCTGAGCTTCGTGGGTCTGGGCGGCATCGGTCACAACATCCAGATTTCCCTGCAGGACATCGACTACAGCCGTATGTGGACCTTCGTATATTTCCTCATCGCGCTGGTGCTCGTTGTGGACCTGTGGAGTTCCCTGGTCCGGCGCCGGGTCGCCATCGAGCAAGGGTAGCATCATGGCGACGCAATACGGACGCGGCGAACCCGTAGCCCGCGGCGGAGCCACCGCGCCAATCGCCCCGGCCCGCCGCATCGGATTCCTCGCCGTATCGGCCGCAATCGCCTTCCTGATGGCGGTGGCCGCGTGGGTCACCATCATTGGCGACGACCAATACCCCAGTCGAAACCTGTTCTCGCTGGAACCGGTCTCCAAGGCTGCGGACTTCGCCGGCGGCCTGATCGGCGCCGAAACGTCAGCCACGCCCGCGTTCTACAAACCGGAAGAATGGGCGGAGAAAGCGCGTCTGGCTGGCGAAACCCTGGCCATGAGCGTGGCCGCCGCCGGCTTGGCCGCGTTGGGAGCCTTAGCCTTGTTCATGTTCGGCGCGCGCAACGTGATGATGGGCAGCCTCGCGCCGTACCGCTCGCCTTTCTGGACCGCGCCTTTCTTCCTGGTCCGCGCGCTGTTCACCGTCAGTCGCGCCGTGCCGGAACTGGTCTGGGCCATGATCCTGGTGTTCGTCTTTACCCAGGGAACCCTGCCCGGCGTCATCGCCCTGGCCATCCACAACGGCGGCATCCTGGGCAAGCTCGGCTCCGAAATCGTGGAAGGGCTCGACACTCGCCCGATGCGCGCATTACGTTCCACCGGCGCCGGCCGGATGCAGGTGCTGCTCTACGGCGTGCTGCCGGAAGCGTTGCCCAAGTTCATCACCTACCTGTTCTACCGCTGGGAGGTTATCATCCGCACCACCATCGTGGTCGGCTTCGTCGCAGCCGGCGGCCTTGGCACCGAGTTCCGCCTGGCAATGAGCCATTTCAAGTTCACCGAGGTGACGCTCATCCTCTTCTGGTATCTGGTCCTCGTTCTGTTCGTGGACATCGTCTCTGCGCAATTGCGGCGGCTGGCCAACTGACCGGGGCGTCGCATTCGACCAATGCAAGGGGGCGGCCGCATCGACCGCCCTCGCTCGATGCGGCAACTAGCGCTTGATCGCTTTTACTCTGCGTCCGGATGCGTGGTGATGAACCGAGCTGACCGTTCCGGGTCCACCTGCGGCGCGCGCACCTCAACTCCGGCCTGTTCCTCCTGCAAGCGAACGGTGCTGCTGCTGTCGGCCTGACCCCAGCCGCGGTTCATCGCCTGCAGCGAGATTTGCTGCGCCAGCGTCGACATGGGCATCGGAACGTCGTACTCCCGCGCCAACTCCGTCGCCAGCGAGATGTCCTTGTGCGCCAGGTTCAGCGCGAAACTCGCCGGCTCAAACTCCCCGCGAAACATCGTCCGCACCAACCCCTCGTGCAGGAAGGACATCCGGCCCAGTGCCCCGCGCCTCACACATTCCCACAACGGTTCGGGGTCCACGCCCGCCTTGACGCCCAGGGTCAGTCCCTCCGCGATCGCCTGCCGCACGCTGTGCCCGATCATGTTGTGCACCAGCTTCGCCACGCTCCCCGCTCCAATCTCCCCGGCGTAAAACACCTTGTCCCCAAAGGCATCCAGGATCGGCTTCACCCGCTCAAACACCTCACGCTCTCCTCCCACCATCACCGCCAGGTTCCCCGACGCCGCTCCCGTCTTCCCCCCGCTCACCGGCGCGTCCAGCACGTGACAACCCTTCGCCCGGAACTGCGGCTCAATCTCCCGTATCAGCGTCGGCCGGCTCGACGACAGGTCGATGTACACGCTCCCCGGACGGATGCCCTCCAGCACTCCCGATGCCCCTGTCGACACCGCCTCCACCTCGTAGGGACCCGGCAGCGACGTGAACGTGACGTCGCTGGCCTCCGCCACCTCCGCCGGGGTATTGGCCAGCCGCGCTCCGCCCTCCAGCAACGGCAGCGCCGCCTCTTCCCGCAGATCGTAGACGACCATCGGGTAGCCGGCCCGCTGGATGTTGGCCGACATCCCGCCGCCCATGTTCCCCAAACCAATGAATCCTACCGTTTCCATAACGCATCACCTGCTTGCAAATTTGGGTTCGCAGCCGCAGTATATCGCACGCAAAACCGGGGAATCTCAGCACAATGCTATAATGATCTTGCATTGCCCCGTGGTGTAGCGGTAGCACGTCAGCCTTTGGAGCTGTAAGCCCTGGTTCGAACCCAGGCGGGGCAGCCACACGCGCCAGCGTTCAAAACTCGGGCGACCTGTCGGTCGCCCTTATCTATTGGTTCGCCGTTCCAGGAAAATGGGCATCCCGCCTTTGGGCCGGAGCGAAATCAGCGGCAGCATCTCGGCCTTGTGCCGTGGGTCGTGGCGGACCGTCCAATGCTGCCCCAGGGTCGCGAGGATCATTTTGGCTTCCATCATCGCGAAGCCCTCACCAATGCACTGGCGCGGCCCTCCCCCGAAGGGATAGTAAGCGTAACGCGGCAGACCTTCCCGGAATTCGTCAGTCCACCGCTCCGGGCGGAACGCCAAGGGTTCCTCGAACCAGCGCGCGTCCCGCTGAATCACCAGTTGCGGCGCCGCCAGCAGCGCTCCAGGCGGGATGTGATAGCCGCCCAACTCGAAGGGCTGAAACGCCATCCGTGACCAGAACCAGATCGGAGGGTACAGTCGCAGCGATTCGGCAAGCACCTTGTCCGTGTAGGTCAGGTTCGCCAGGTCCGACAACTCCGGCGACCGGCCGCCGAGAACGTCATCCAACTCCGCGTGGAAACGGCGCTGCGCGTCGGGATTGGTCGCCAGCAGGTACCAGGTCCAGGTAAGGCACACCGCGGTGGTTTCGTGCCCCGCCGCAAACATGGTGATGGTCTGATCGCGCACCTGCTGGTCGGTCAGCGGCTGTCCGACTCCTTGCTCGTCCTCCAGCCGGGCGTCAAGCAGCAGCGACAGCAGATCATCCTCCCCCGTCGATCTCTCCCGCCGCTCGGAGATCAACCCGAAGATGATGCGATCAAGTTCGGCCCGCGCTCTCCGGAAACGCACCGTGTACGGCACTGGCAGTCGGTGCATCAGCCTCCGCAGCTTGGGCGGTTGGTTCACCCGTCTGACCAGATAGTTGTTGATCAGCTCGAACGCCTCGCCGATCCGTCGCACGTCGTCGGGGAGTTCCAACCCGAACAGCGTTTTGACCACCACCCGCAGGGTCAGCGAACCCATTTCGCGGGCCATGTTCACGCGCTGTCCGTCGGACCACAGGGTACGATGGTAGGCCGCGTAGTCCCGCATCAACTCGCCGTAGCCTTCCACCCGGCCCCGGTGGAACTGCGGCTGCATCAATCGCCGCTGCCACAGGTGCTCCACCGGTCCGGCCGTCACCATCCCGTCGCCCATCGCGTATTTGAGCACGTCGGTGTTCGGACCGCGGCCCACCAGCCGGTGGTTGGTGACCACCACGTCCCGTATCAGGTCGGGGTGGTTCACCATCAGCAGCAGCGCCGGCTTGACCGACAGCGTCACCAGGTCGCCATACCGCGCCGAATCCAGCATGAACCGGATCGGATCGCGAACATAGCGCAGCGTCTGCCCGACGACCGGCAGCTCAGGCGGACCGGGCGGGAGGTCGCTGCGGTCAACCACTGGCCGCGGCGGATATGTCACCGTTGACGTGGTCATGGAGAGAACCCCGGATTACCGGCGTGGCAACCAACGGCGGGGGTATCGGCTAACCGTCCAGGGGAATGGTAGCGGTAAGCCGTGGCTGATCGCCCACCGCTCGCGTAGTATGACCCTGACCGGTCAAATCCTCCGCCAGTGTCACGTGGCCCGCGCCGAACCGGTGCACTGACCCGTCGCCCAGGCCGATCTCAACCTCGCCCTCCAGCGTGATGACAAATTGCCGGCGCGGGGCGCAGTGCCAGTCGCTGAAATACCCCGGCTCAACCCGCCGGAACACGATACCCTGGGCGGCCTGCATCGCCGCGTACTCCGGATGCGATTCCAGTTCGATTTGCTCAATGTGTGACTGCCCGTCGTCGCCCGTGTATAGCCTCATGATCGGCATGGCCGTCCCCCTTTTGTGGCTTGTTCCCATAACCTGCTGAGACCAATTCTATCAAAAGCCGGGCTGCATTCACTTTCATGCGGCGAAGAGCCAGGGCAATCGCGTCTTATCCGAGGAGGACTTTGAGCAGGTAGTCCTCGTCCCATCCGGCGTTGAGTCGTTTGCCCTGGATGCCTACTTTCAGCGTTCTCTCGTTTTTCAAGAGGTTGTGTCCGATCTGGCGCAGGGTGTTGATGTTCTGTGGTCCGTGGTCTTTGCGGACTCGGCACTGGTCCTCCCGAAAGGACACGTCCAGGGTCCAGTGCAACGAGTTTTCGATGCTCCAGTGGCCTCTAATGGCGGCCAGCAGTTGTTCCGCTGACCCGGCCAGACTGCTGATGTAGTAGCGGGGCTGGCTGGCGTCGCCTGCTGCGGTGGTGCGGTGGCCCACCACCCTGACGGCGGCTTTCAGTTCCGGCCATTGCCCCTGGGGGTCCAGATAGTCCAGGCAGTCCGGCTCGGTGATGACCCAGCATTCCCGCCGTTCCACCCGCCCGTGTCCCTTGTCCAGGGTTTGAGCGTAGTCATAGGGCACGCCGTCAAAGCCCAATGCCTCGGCCCCTTCGAACAGGTCTTGAATATTCTCGTACAGTTGACCCTGGTTCTCCTTCACCGCCAGCACATAGTCGGCACCACCATCTGTGATCTGCTGCGCAATCTCTCGCTGGCAGCCCATGGCGTCGATAGTTACGATACAGCCATTCAACTCCAGCATCTCCAGCAGTTGAGGAATGGCAGTGATCTCATTGGATTTCTCGTCGGTCTTGACCTGACCCAGGGTCAGGCTTTGCTGGGTGGCCCAGGCGCTGACCATATGGATGGCCCCCTTCTTCCCAGCACGGTCATAGGACCGTCGGGCCGTCTTGCCGTCGATAGCCACCACCTCGCCAGGCAACAACTCGGCGATGGCCTGGGTCCATGAGATGAAGCAATCCTGCAACTGCACTGGGTCCAGACGGGCGAAGACATCGCCGAAGGTGTCGTGGGACGGAATGCCGTGGGGCAGTTCCAGGAAACTCTGAAACCAGGCCAGCTTGCTCCTGCCGAACAGCTCGATATGAACCCAGGAATCAGCCCCACAGATGGTGGCGCAGATGGCGATGGCCAGGATGTCCACCAGTTTGTGGTGTCGGGTGCGTTCTACCCGGGGATCGTCCAACTCGGCGAAATGATCGAGAATGGTTGCCTTGGGTGCTTGTGCCATGCCCTCCTACCTCCACGACCTGCAATGGATCATCGGACATTAGCACATTTCTAAAAATCTCATTAAGACGCGATTGCCCTGGGCGAAGAGCCCGTCATTGGAGTCGCGTGGCTGGGCCCGCTGCGTCGACGTCAGATATCGCGCGCTGTAACCTTCGCGGCCGGGCTCGTTCCCGAACGTCTCGGTTGACCGATGTTTACTGCCTTGTTAGAATGCCCGGCAGTCTATTAATTCGGGCGGTCATGCTTACAATCGGTCTAACTGGCGGTATTGGAAGTGGCAAAAGCGTAGTTGCCGAGCTATTGCGGGCGCAAGGCGCGTCGATTATCGACGCCGACAGGCTGGGCCACGAGGCTTACGCACCGAACTCCGAAGCTTGGCGCCAGGTCGTTGCAGCCTTTGGAGAGGACATTCTAACCACGGAAGGCGAAATCGATCGGCGCAAACTTGGATCCATAGTATTCGCTGACCCGGCAGAACTCGAGCGGCTCAACGGCATCATGCATCCGTTGATGGCTCGGATGGTCGAGGACCGCAAAGCGGGCCTCGTCGTGGATGGCGTTGAGGTTGCAGTCGTGGAAGCTGCGGTGCTCTTCGAAGCGGGTTGGGATAAGCTGGTCGACGAAGTCTGGTCCACTCACACCTCAGCCGACGTGGTCGTCGAACGCCTGCGTCAACGCAACGGAATGACCGAAGAGGAAGCCAGAAAGCGAATCAACTCGCAGATGCCGGCAGAAGAGCGTAACGGGCGTTCCGACGTGGTGGTCGAAAATTCGGCTGATTTGGCTGCGTTGGAAAGCGAAGTGGCCGCTTTGTGGCAGGCTCGAGTCAAAGGAAAGGTAAATCAAGGCAATGGTTGAAGCAAACATCGAAATGCTGGAAGACGAACCCAGTTTCAAGGAATTCGCCATCGAGGAGTTCCTGGTTCGCAGCGAACCCTACTACCGCGCTGTCGGCGACGAACTCGAGTTGTTCGAGGCCGCTTACGAGCAGCACATCCCGGTCCTGCTCAAGGGCCCCACCGGCTGCGGCAAGACACGCTTTGTGGAGTACATGGCCTGGAAACTCGGCCGGCCCATCACCACGATCCGCAGCGAGGGCGCGCAGGAAATGCGCGAAGGTGAGGTTCGCGTCCCGCTGGTAACCATTGCCTGCCACGAGGACCTCACGGCCAGCGACCTCGTTGGTCGCTACCTGCTGGATGCCAACGGCACCCGCTGGATCGATGGCCCCATGACCCGCGCGGTCAAGGCCGGCGCCATCCTGTACCTGGACGAAGTGGTGGAAGCCCGCAAGGACACCACCGTGCTCATCCATCCCCTCACCGACCACCGGCGCATCCTGCCCGTCGAGAAAACCGGCAACATCATTGAGGCCGATGACCGCTTCCTGCTCTGCATCTCCTACAACCCCCATTATCAGAGCGCCCTGAAGGACCTGAAGCACAGCACCCGCCAGCGGTTCATCTCCATCGAGTTCGACTACCCGCCTGTCGACGTCGAAGCCGAGATCGTGGCCAAGGAAAGCGGCTGCGATATGGAGCAGGCCCATGCCCTCGCGCGCCTGGGCGAGAAGATACGCAACCTCCGCGAGCACGGCTTGGCCGAAGGCGCCAGCACCCGCCTCTTGATCTACGCCGGCCGGTTGATGCAGCAGGGCATCCCCGCACGCCGCGCCTGCCAGGTGGCCATCGTTTGGACCCTGAGCGATGAAACCGAACTGCAGCGGAGCATCGAAGAGGTGGTGTACTCCATCTTTGAGTAGATGATGGAACCTCAATGGGTGCAATCACCCTCGATCTAGTCCGCAACGCGCTGGCCAACCGCCAGCAAGTTACTGCCGCCGCTGAAGGCCTGATGCCGGCGGCAGTAATGCTATTGCTGTACCCCAAAGACGGCGAGTTCTGCGTCCTGCTGAACAAGCGGTCCATGACGGTCGAGCACCACAAGGGTGAAATGTCGTTCCCCGGCGGAGCCCGGGATCCGGAAGACGACGATTTCGAGGACACTGCCCGACGCGAAACCGAGGAGGAAATGGGCATCGCCCGAGACGACATAACAATTTTGGGTCGCCTCGACGACAACGTCACCCGTTCCAACTTCCTGGTAAAGGTCTTCGTCGGGACGATTCCCTATCCGTACCAGTTCAACCCCAGTTCCCACGAAATCGCGGAGGTTGTCGAAATACCGATCGACGTTCTTCGCGATCCCGCAACCCTGCGCTGGGACTCCCGGATCGAAAATGGCGAGAGGATTTCGGTGCGTTCTTACGGCTACCAGCAACATCTCGTGTATGGAGCCACCGCCAAAATCCTCGACCAGTTCCTCGACACCATCGATGCTGAACTGAGAATCAATGCCGAGCTGACAAAGGAGGACACGAGCCTTGACTAATTCCGCTACAGGCGACCTGCTGGACGAACTGGCCAAACTGCCGCCGGCAGTAACCGAAGCCTACCAGGCCGTCGCCGACGCCATGGCCGAGTCTTTCAGCGAAGAGGAAACGGCTCTGTGGGCCCGAGAGGGCGTCGCCATCGGCACCCAGACCGTACGCTCCTGGGAATCCGCGGTGGAATACTACCGCGTGAGCCCGGAGGTGGCACGATCCCTTGCCTTTGCTTCATTCATGCAGTGGGCGCGCTGCGGGACCTACCTATCCCAGGACTCGCCGACTTTGGCGGTCGCCTTCTTCAAGGCCAGCCCGTCTATCGTTACCAACCTCCGGCCCCAGTACATCCCACGCTGGGCCGGGCTGGGTCGTTCGCTCTACAAGGGCACCTGGAAGTCCAGCACGCTCGCCGCTCGGTTCTTCGAGGTTAGCCCCGACCTGGTGCGTAACCTGCCCTTCTGGGACGTGGAAGTGTTCGCATCGCTGATCGAGGCTCTGTCCTACAAGTCTTACGACGTCGCCGCCGAGTGCCTCGTTCTGGGGCGTGACGTCCTGCCGGCCATGGGACGAGAACGCGAGGCGTTCCTGTCCATGTCCCGCGCCCTGACCGATAGCAGCTGGCGCGAGGTAAAGGCCTGCCTGGAGATGGCTCCCCGCGCACTCCAGCACGTCGAAGAGGGCCAGACCGGCCGGTTCCTGCGCCTGGGCGAAAAGCTCGCCAAGATGGGCCTCCGCGATACCTCCCGGTTCCTCTACGACGGCGCACAGGCCCTGTCCCACGTTTCCGCCGGATCCCAAGGCCACATTCTCGACCTGTGCGATGGGCTGCTGGCCAGCACACCGGACGCGGTCCCTCCCTTCCTGAAGAGCCTGGACCCGGTGCTCAACCGGATCACCCTGCAGCAACTGGACCAGTGGTACCAGCACGGCGTCGAGCTCCTCAACGAGAACCCCGAAAGCGGTATCGCCTTCTTCAAAATCGAGTCCAATACCTCCGAATCCATGCTTGAGACGCTGTCCTCCAGCCTCGACCTGGAACGGGTCAAGGGCATCATGCGCCTCTACACCCGCGCGTTGTCCGGCGAGAACATCGAGGTGCTGTCCACCGCCGAACTCGTCCGTCGCCAGATCGGATGGGTCGACCAGGATACCGCGTCCACCGACGGCACCAAGGTCTATCTGCCTCCGGTGATCGACAATTACAACGACAAGTCGCAGAACTTCGCCTGGTTCAAGGTTGTTGCCACGCATCAGGTGTCCCACCTGGAATTCGGCAGCTTCCAGTTCGATTTCGTCAAACCGGCCAATGTGTTCGACGACCGCCGGTTCCGGATGGAAGAGGCCATCCAGGCGCGCATCGAAGCCATTCGCACTGCCACCGCCGAGCACTTCCAGCTGCTGGACTCCGACACCGCGCCCTCGATCGAAGTCGGAGAGGGTCCCGGCGGAACCATGCGCGTTTACACTGACATCGGACGGTTGCTGTCCCTGTTCGAAGACCGTCGCATGGCCTTCGACCTGTTCAGTGTGCTGGAAGACTGCCGGTTGGACTACCGCATAAAAACCGAGTACCCCGGCATTCGCCGTCCGGCCCTGGACGTGCAGGGCGACGCGCTCACCCAACGCCCGCGTATCGAGGAACTTCCCTTGCAGGAAGCTCTGATCGAGCTGCTGGTCCACATGAGCCTGGACCGCTTCGAAGGTCTCCCAGTGCCGCAGGACTATCGGGAAGAAGCGTTCATGCTCGCCCGTATCATGCACCGCCTCCGCACCGTCCGCGCCTCCATCGAGGACACGGCCGAAGCGGCCCTGCGGGCCTACGAGATCATCTCCCGCCTCCAGAACCAGCAGGAACCGGAGGACGAGTTCCAACCTGAAGATCTGGACGATCCTGGTGAATTCTCCGAGGAAGAATACCAGGCTCTGCTCGACAAGCTGCAGGCGCAGATGAGCGAACAGCAAGGCGAGCAGGGTGAGGGAGACCCCTACGAATCCCCCGAGCCGGTGGAGTATCGCGGCGACTTCAAGCCCGAAATGGTCCAGCTGCTAACCAAGCTCCAGATGGACCAGAGCCAGATGGGCGACGCCGAACCGATGACCCAGGAGGAACTCGAGCAGTTGCTCCAGGACAGCGCCGAGCTCGAGCTCGACGCCCAAGAGGGCGATGTTGACCAGAGCATGGCCATGTTCGCGCAGAACATCATGAAGGAAGCCGGCGTGCCCCCGCCGTCCAACGACCCGGGGCGTGGTTATGGTCCCATCCTGCACGATGACGACGCCGGCGGCGAGTTGGAAGCGCTGGAGCCCAAGACCTTCGTCTACGACGAGTGGGACTTCCGCGCCAACGACTACAAGCCGCGCTGGTGCATCGTCAAGGAGAAGGTTCTCGACGAAGGCGACCCGAACTTCTACAACGACTCGCTTCGCAACTATGCCTCGCTGCTGGCTCACATCAAGCGCCAGTTCGAGCTCATCATGCCGGAGACCTGGCGCAAGACCTACCGCCTGATCGACGGCGAGGACATCGACCTGAACTCGGCCCTGGAAGCCTGGGCCGACCTCCGCATGAACGTTCCCCCGGACGAGAAGATCTACTGGCGCCGCAACCGCGTTGAACGCGACGTGGCCGTGGTCTTCCTGCTGGACATGTCAGCCTCCACCGCCGAGGCCATCGACGAGGGCCGCCACTCCGTGGACGACCGGGACGCTCCGGACGACCCGGTGGAGTACATGGTCTGGCTCCGCCGCCGTCGCGAGGGTTTGGTGCGCCGCCACTACAAGCGCATTATCGACCTCGAGCGCGAGAGCTGCGCCCTTCTGATCAATGCCCTGGAGTCAATCGGCGACACCTACGGCATCTATGGCTTCTCCGGTTATGGCCGCGAGAACGTGGAGTTCTACGTCATCAAGGACATCGAGGAGCAGTTCAACGACAAGATCAAGCGGCGCATCGACAAGGTGACCCCGCTGCACGCCACCCGTATGGGTTCGGCCATCCGCCACGCCATCACCAAGCTGGAAAATCAGGACGCGGCAACCAAGATCATGTTCCTGATCAGCGACGGACGGCCCCAGGACCGCGGTTACAGCCGCGAGGGCGTGGAGAAGGAATACGCCGTCCACGACACCCACCAGGCCCTGTTGGAAGCCAAGCGCAAGGAAATCAACCCCTTCTGCCTGACCGTCGACAAGGCCGGGCACGACTACCTGAAGACCATGTGCGGCGACCTGAACTACGAGGTTCTGGATGACATCTGGGCCCTGCCGGAACGGCTGCCCATGCTCTACCGGTCACTCACCATGTAGGTTGGGTCCGGAACACCAAAAATCAGGGGCGAATGGTCATTCGCCCCTTTTTCATTGGTGACTGGCGCCCGGTTATGGCGCGACCTCTGTGATGAGTTTACGTAACTCGGTAAGCGCTGTGTTGCACGAGCGCCGCTTGATCACCAGCCGACGCGGCGGCGTGCGCAGCGGAAACTCCCGCACGTCGTCCCCATGCGCGATGGCGATGTGAATCGTTCCGGGGCGGTGCCCTTCAAGTTCCTGCGGTCCCAGCACTCCGGTCAGCCCGATGCCAAAATCGGCCGCGGTCGCGGACTGGGCCACCTGGGCCATGGCGTTGGCTGTCTCCTGGCTCACCACCCCGTGGGTCTCCAGGACGCCGGAATCCACGCCCGACGCGATCATCGCTTCGATGGTGTACGCCACGTTGCCGCCCCGATACCATTGGTTGCTGTCCGGCGCCTCCGTGATCGTATTCGCCAGAAAACCGCCGCTGACCGATTCCATGGTCGCCAGCGTCATGCTCCGGTCGACCAGCGCCGCGCCCACAGATAGCTCCGGCGTTTCGTCGTCGTAGCCCCATACGTACGGCGCCAGACGGTCGTGGATGGCGTCCTCAATCGGCGCAATCATCACCCGCGCTGCAGCTTCGTCCGCCGCCCGCGCGATAATCCGCAGGTGGATCCCGTCGGCCTTGGAATAAATTCCAAGATACGGGTTCTCCAGGCCGAAAAACTCGTTCATTATCTCGTCCACCGACGCTTCACCCAGTCCCAGCGTCTTGATGTTGCGGGTGATGGTGACCTCGGTGTCGACGATTTCCTTCAGCCTGGCATCGATCTCGTCCTGCCACATGGCCCGGTTTTCGCCGGGCGGTCCAGGCATGCAGACGATATGCTTCCCGTCCCGCTGCGCCCACCATCCGGGAGCCGTGCCGTTCCGGTTCGTGATGAACTCCGCAGAAGGTATCAGGTGCGCCTGCTTGACGTTGTGGGCCGGCATGTCCTGGCCCCGATTTCGGAACCACTGCCGGAGGTTTTCCAGTTCCGGCTCCTGAACCACGGGCGTCTCGCCCAGCGCCGCCGCTACGGCCTCTCGCGTCAGATCGTCCTGGGTGGGCCCAAGGCCACCGGTGGTGAAGATGATGTCGGAGCGCAGCCACCCCTGCACGAACGCCTCGGTGAGCTTCGGCAGGTCGTCCCCGATAATGCTGACCCACTGGAGCTGGATGCCCAGGGCCGGCAGCCGACCGGCAATCCAGCTGGCGTTAGTATCCGTCAACTCGCCCATCAGCAGTTCCGTGCCGACGGAGATAATCTCTGCCTTCAAAATGGCCTCCTCACCGACCCGGCTATGGGCAGTTGTATGGTCTTTCTGTTGGGGGATCTTCAACCAGGCAGAAGGTCCGTTCCGCACGCACGCGGTTGACCACGTATACGATGGGGTCATCCGGCAGCCCCGCGTAATGCACCAGCATCTGCGTGTTGCCGGCGTCGTCCAGGATGGGCTGATTATCCTGGTCCACCTCGAGGTGCCCGCCCCCGATGTAGAATTCGTGCACCTTCTCGTGCGTCTTGATCCGCACCGTAGTATCCGGAGGCTTCAGCCCGTATTGCGGATCATTCGCCCCTTCTTCATCGACGTGCCATCCGCCGGGCGCGTCCGGTCCGCCCGGCTTACCCGGCTGACCAAACCACTGCAGCTGCGAGAACCACCATTCAGGTTCTACAACCGCTTCCCGCTCGTCGCCGATGGTAACGTACCAGGTTCGGCTGCCCTCTTCCGGCGCGTAGGTCGCTGTGACGCCGTCGTGAGTGATCTCGACTTCCCGGATGTCCCGGAACTCCTCCTCGTAAAAATACCCCAGTTCCAGCGGCGGTGGAATGAACGGCGGGCTCGCCGCCAGGCAGTTGACCACCCGCCCCCACACTTCAGGCACCGTGAGCAACTGCGTGTCGCCCACCAGTCGCATGTAGCTGTAGCCTTCGTCGGGGGTGAGGTTGCCCAGCCAGAACTCGTAAGACAACCCGGTTTCCTCGGTTATGATGATCACCGTTTCCGGAGGGTCAAGCCCGTACTGCGCCGGGTTTTCAATCGTCTGGCCCAGCACGCGGTTGACCTGAGGCCCGCTCAGCAGGAGGGGCGTTCCGGCCCACCGGTCCTGGTAAACCTCCTCGCGCTCGTCGCCCTCCACGATGAACCATTTCCCCCGCCCGAGGTCTTTGTCATAAGCTACGGTTTGCACTTCGCCCGTAATCGGGATAGTCTCGTCGGAACACTCGATTGATCCACCCGCCTGCCCCCGGTGCGTCACCTCAACGCGCACGATGGCGTCGTCGTCGATTCGCCATGCCCAGGGCTCATCCTCGCGGGGGGCGTCCTGCTCCCAAGGCTTGAACCAAAGCGCCAACGCCCCAAATAGCGCCAGCACGAACACCAGCAGGATGGTTAACCGGATGTTCATCGCCTGATAATCACTCTGTAGTTCCGGCCAGCGCCGGAATCCGGACGCCTTGCACTAGCGGCGAATCCACCAGACCATGACCGCCATGATGCCCATCAAGCCCGGCAGCAGCAGCCATGTGGAAAACTGTACGAACTTCTTCTCGTTCTCGTCCAGATTCCACTCCCGGAACACGAACTCCCGGTCGCGTATGGACACCAGGGAAAAGTCACCCATCAGGTAATTCGCCGAGTTCAGGAACAGCGCGGCGCTGGAGCCGCGGTCCACGTTGCGGTTCGAAACGAAATCCGAGTCGCCGAACACGACCATGCTCGCGATTTCGTTGTCCGGTGGACGGGTCGTCGGCGCCGCGCCGCCCACCGGAGCGATGATGTCCAGGTACATAGCTGGGAAATACACTCGTTGCGGGTCGTCATCCACCGGGTCCACTCGCTCAATGTCGTCGATCAGGCGCGCCGACGGGGTGGTCGCGGCAATGGGACGCGGCAGCCGCGTGTTGGTCTCTTCAAGTATCGGTTCGACCGCGGCCGCGCCCGGCATGAAAGCCACGTTCAGGGGCTGCCCTCGCGGAGCTACGATCTCCGGCGGCGCATCCGGATTGTAGATGCCCACCCGCAATGTGCGCGGCGCGTTGGGCTGTGACCCTTCAACGTCCCGGATGTAGCTGTCGGTGACAATCACGCCCCAGAACGCGAGGAAGGCGCGGAAAGTATCGTGGGTGTCCGGCTCGGCCAGGAAGATTATCCTCGCTGCTTCCCGCCGCGGGGTGCCGTTCGAGTTCCTTCCGGCCATGTAATGATTCAGCGCGTCCAAGTGCCCTATGGGCAGCTCTCCCGTTGGTCCGGCGATCACCAGCAGCGCGGCATCGTCGGGCACCTCTACGTCTTCATCAACCGGAGCCCAAGGCAGGGTCTCCACCTCATAGTTGTCCACTTCCAAACCTTCGCGGATCTTAAGGTAGCCGTCTTCAGCCTGCCGGGTGACGTCGCGCTCTCCATGCCCGCTCAGGAAATAGACCTTCTTCCGCTCGGCTTCGGTCGCCACCAGCAGCGCGGTGTAAAGGTCCTGTTCCAGCCGGCTGTAAACTCCGTCGGTTGGCTGGACCAGGTCGATGATGTCCGTGCCCACCGCTGACACCGCCAGGGTCTCGTATGCCGTAACCCCCTGGCCGCGCGCCAAGTCTGCTTCCTTCTGTGGATCAATGAAACGGTAGGTGAAATTGCCGCTGCGCCGCGAGAATTCGCTCAGGGTGGTCTCCACCTTGCCCCGCCTAGTCAGCATCTCAATGCTGGGTATCTGGTCCGGATAATAGGCTATGACGTTTATCGGACGATCCAACCCGTCCAGCAGGTCACGCGTGCGCTGCGCCAGGGAAAACTGGTTGGTTGCCGTGGTGTCGGACCTCACGTGGTTTTCGAATGCCACGTAGTTGACCAACGCCACCAGCCCAAAAAAGGCGGCAGTCATGATCACCGTATTGACTCCATACCGCCCGGTCCGGCTGAAAAACGCGGCCAGCACCTGGCTGAAATACGACAGCGCTACCAACAGGATCAACACCGCCCCGATGCCAATAACGATCCCGCCGTACAGCTTCAGGGAGCCGATGAACGCCAGGAGCACTGCGCCAACGATCAGACCGATCACGCCGGCAATGAGTATCGGCGCGTAGAAAACAGCGATCAAGTCGAACGCCGGCTCAATAAAGGAAAACAGCGTGCGCGACTGTTCCTCCAACGCTTCCGGCTGGTCGCCGGGGCCGCCGTCTGCCTGGCGGTCCCGTCCCCTGCGCCGGCGCCAATCTCGGGGCCCGTCGCCAATGCGCTGTTGGCTCATGCTACCTCCAGCGCCGCGACTCCAGCGCGCGTATCGAGAGGAACAGGAACAACGCGATCACCGTCACAAAGTACACGATGTGCGTCGAATCGATGATTCCTCGGTCAAAGTCGTTGAAATGACTGGTGAAACCCAGTTGGTTGAATATCGTCGCCCAAACCCCGGTGACCACATCGCCGATGAAGGACGTGGCGTACAGCACCACCAGGATCCCCGTGCCCACCACCGCGGCGATAATCTGGTTGCTGGTGAGCGTGGACGTAAGGATGCCCACCGACAGCGCGGCCGCGCCATAGAGGATCAGGCCCAAATACCCGGAGTAAATCGGCCCCGGGTCCGGCGTCGCGAACAGCAGCAGCAGGATTACGTAATAGGAGGTGAGAGACAGGAGGAACAGCAGGAACACGAAGCTTGCCAGGTATTTGCCCAGTATCACTTCCCAGTCCCGCACCGGTGAGGTCAGGAGCAGTTCAATCGTGCCCAGCTTCTGCTCTTCCGCCAGCAGGCGCATTGTCAGCGCCGGGGCCAGAGGAATCAGCAGGAACGTCGCCCCTTGAAAGAAATTGCTCAGAGAAGCCTCGGGAAACGGGTTTCCCAAGTCTCGAACGAAGAAGAACCCGCTCAGCGCCATGAAGATGAGCGCCACGATGTACGCCACGGGGCTACTGAAGTAGATCTGGATTTCCTTGAACGCCACCGCGCGGATGGTTCGCATCGTTATCCGGTCCGGTTACTCTACGTCGTCTTCCGCTGTCGTCACCCGCAGGAATATTTCCTCCAGGCTCATGCTGCTCATCTGCATGCTGAGCAAGCTCCAGCCGTTGCTCACCACGGTGCGCGAAATATCGTCACGCAGATCCAACCCCTCCCGGAACTTGACACGATAGGCATTCACGCCAGGACGGGGGTGATGCGTCACCTCGGTGGCTCCGTCTATATTCCGCAGCACGGGCAGAACGTCCGCCGGCGGCCCGCCGATCTCAACTTCCAGTTGGGCCACGCCGCGCAGGTGCTGCGCCAGGTTGTTCGGCGTGTCGGCCGCCACGATGTGCCCCTCGTGAATGATCAGAACCCGCTCGCAGATCATGCTGACCTCGGGCAGGATGTGGCTGCTCAGGACGACCGTCTGCTCCCGCCCCAAATCTTGAATCAGGCTCCGGGTCTCCACCACCTGGATGGGATCTATCCCGATAGTCGGCTCGTCCAGCACCAGCACTTCCGGTTCATGCAGGATAGCCTGGGCGATGCCCACACGCTGACGAAATCCCTTGGACAGCTTCCCTATCAGGGTCTTGCTGTAGTCCTCCAGGCGGCACACGTCAATCACGTCATCAATCCGCCGGCGGATGCTGCGGCCGTTCATGCCCCTCAGCGTGCCCATGTATTTCAGGTAGCTGGTCACCGTCATCTCGGTGTGCAGCGGCACCGATTCCGGCAGATATCCGACCCGCTTGCGGACTTCCAGCGACTTCTCCACCACGTCGTACCCGTCGAGCGTTACCGTGCCCCGCGTCGGCGGCATGAACCCCGTCAGAATCCGCATCGTGGTCGTCTTCCCGGCGCCGTTCGGACCCAGAAACCCCAGGATTTCACCCCGGCGCACCGTGAAGTTCACGTTCTCCACCGCCGGCATCGGTCCGTAGTAGTGCGTCAGGTCGCGGACCTCGATCATCGCGTCGACGTCCGCTGCCTCCATCACCGGATCCATCTCCAGGTCATCTTGGTTTTCAGCGTCTACGGCCATGGTTCTTCCATGCGTGGAGTTCGTGAGGCCACGGAACAACCGATATCACGGTTGGCTGGCATACGCCGACGCCGGGTCAACGGATTTGCGACCTCGGCGCCGATGGGTTGCGGCAGCAGATTTCACCCTTTGAATTAGCGTGGCGGCTATGATATTCTATGCGCCGCAATTTCACAAGACGGCGCGGCCCCGTCCTTACGGGGCTTATTTTATCGGCGGGGGCTCGGCAGCAGGATGCACTTGATCATTGACGGTTTCGGCGGTGACCACGCCATGATGTGGGACACCGACCGCCTGCGATCCTTCCTCGACGAATATCCGGCCGCCCTGGGAATGACCCGGATCACCGAACCGGAAGTCCTGGAATACCACGGCCCCAAACCCGCCGACAACGGCATCTCCGGCTTCGTTATCATTGCGGAGAGCCATATCAGTGTCCACACCTTCCCGGAACGCGACTACGTCAACATCGACGTTTTCTCCTGCAAGTCATTCGATCATCAGCAGGCCCTCGCCGACGTCCGGTCCCTGTTCGACCTGCGCAACGTGAAAACCTGGTTGCTCGACCGCGGCCTGGAGTGGCTCGACGCCGACCAGGGCGCCCGCGAAACCCAGCGCCAGCGCACCCTGCTCCAAACCGCCGCCTCCGGCTCCCCCGTTGCCTGATCCCGAAATCCCGCCCGTCCCCTGGACGCCCACCAACTTCCTGGCGCTCCCGCCCGAGCAGTCTTCGCTGGAAAGCGCGTCTGCCGTCCTGATCCCCGTCCCCATCGACAGCACGACATCCTTCCTCACCGGCGCCCGTCACGGCCCCGCGGCCATCATTACCGCGTCCGCTGCCCTGGAGGACTACGATATCGAGCTGGGTGTTGACGTTGCCGATTTCGGCATCCACACCGCGCCTCCTCTGGAGCCTCACGTCGGTGACCCATACCAAATGGTGGAACGCGTCCGGTTGGCGGTTTCTCACTATGCAGCCCAGGGCTCTGGAAAGCTCACCGGCGTCATCGGAGGTGACCATTCGGCCTCCATCGGATCTGCGTTCGCCCACCTCGACCGCAATCCTGACCTATCCGTTCTCTACATCGATGCCCACGCCGACTTACGCGACGAATACCAGGGTACACGCTGGGGTCATGGCTCCGGAGCCCGCCGCATCGCCGAGCGTTGTCCGATATCGTTGGTTGGCGTGCGCACCTTGGCTCTCGAAGAACAGCAATACATTGACGACCACCGCGTTCCCGTCTGCTACTGGCCACCGAAAACCGAAAGCGACCTGGATGACATAATCGCCGCCCTGTCCTCAGACGTATACGTCAGCGTAGACCTGGATGTCCTGGATCCCGCGGAAATGCCTGCCGTGGGCACGCCGGAACCCGGCGGCATGCGCTGGCTGGAACTGACCGGTATCCTCCGCCGTGTGTGCCAAGAGCGCCGCGTCGTCGGTTTCGACGTATGCGAGCTGGCCCCCGACCAGGGGCTCCCCGCCCATTGGTACACCGCCGCCAAACTGGTCTATAAGCTGATTGCGTATGTTGGAGTACGCACCCGTGGCCCGTGAACCGCTAATTGTTCGACGGCGGAAGCCTCCATTCAGCCGATGCGTTCTCCGGGTCGCCCTTTTCTTGACAACGCCGGCGGGCCAACCCTAGAATTTCGGCATTCCGCGCGCTCGCGCGCCCCGGAACCTAGTCACGCGCGCCTCCCGGCGCAAGGAGTTTCCCATGCCAAACCAATGGCCCACTGTCCACTATAAAGAGGAGGGCATGCGTGAGGGCATGCAGATCGAGGACGCCAACATCGCCGTTGACGATAAGGTTGAACTCCTCGACATGCTGTCCGAAACCGGCCTCACCAGCATCGTCGTCGGCTCTTTCGTCAGTCCCCGGTGGACGCCCCAGATGGAGCGTATTGACGAAATCGTTACGAAGTTTACCCCCAAGCTGGGCGTCACTTACACCGCCCTCGCCCTGAATGCCCGGGGCGTCGAGCGCGCCCGTGCCTACACTCCACCCCTGACGATTGAGCGCGACGCTTACCCGCGCCTGTCCTGCCACCTTTGTGACGTGTTCGCCCGCCGAAATACCAACCGCAGCCAGATGCAGGAGATGGAGCGCTGGCCGGCCATAATCGCCCAGGCCCAGGAGCTGGGGATCACCCAGGCCGGCATCGGCTGCAACGCCTCCTGGGGTTCCAACTTCCTCGGCGAGTTCGAGGTTGACACCCTGATGACACTTCTGGAATACCAGCACGGTCTGTGGGAAGAGGCCGGAATCGACGTCCGCAGTTGCTCCATGGGCGACCCCATGAGCCACTGCACGCCGGCGAAGGTCGAGGAGAGCATCACCCGCGTCAAGGAGCGCTGGCCCGAAATCGACCACTTCCGGCTGCACCTCCACAACGGCCGCAACATGGCCATCGCTTCCGCTTACGCCGCCATGCGCATTTTGGGCCCCGAGGATACCCTTGAGCTGGACGGCACCATCGGCGGGTTCGGCGGTTGCCCCTACTGCGGCAACGGGCGTGCCACCGGCATGGCCCCCACGGAAGACCTGCTCCACATGATGGAGGATATGGGTATCCCCACCGGCGTCGACATCGATAAGCTCATCGACTGCGTCTGGGCCGCCGAGCGGATCATCGGCCGCGAACTCTACGGGCACGTCTCCAAGGCCGGTCCCCGGCCTCGCGCCAGCGCCGGCAACCTCTACGACATCAACATGCCCTTCGTGGAGACCCTGGAACAGGCCACCCACTTCAAGAAGGGCGAGCAGATGTACGAGGGCGGTCTCTACCCCTACCGCGAGCCCGTCACCAGCCCCTACCGCGACCGCATCGACCAGGGCCAGCCTGCTTTCGGCGCCGGCCCTGACGAGTTCCCCTGGAACCAGGACTGGCTGCCCAAAGCCAGCAGCTAGCCTCTGGCATAGCGACATAAATCGGGGCGGGCCCGTGAGCCCGCCCCTTCTTTTTGTCAGTCGCCGTTCGCGGTGTGGCTATGCGGAAGTGCAGGCCACGCTGATCACGTTCTGCGCCATGTCCGGCAGCTGGTCTGACGACCAGGAAGATCCGCCGTCATGGGTGCCAAACACCTGGCCCCGCCGCGTGCAGAAGTAGACCTGCGACGGATCCTGGCGGTTCACCGCCACGCCGAAGGTGGTGCTGCCCGGGTTGACGCCGGAGTCGAACCGCTCCCAGCTTTCGCCCAGGTTCGTCGTCCGCATGACGCCGCCCTGTTCGCTGCCGAAGTTCATGCCCACGCAGGCGTACAGTGTGTTGGCGTCGCTGGGATCACGGACGATGCCGCGCGAGTACTTGATGTCGGAGAACCGGTCGAACTCGCAGTCCTGCCACGAAGCTCCGCGGTCGGCGCTCCGCCACACGCCCGTGCGGTTGGAGATCAACACCGACTGCGAATCCGCTCCGCCCACGGCCACGCCGTGCAGGTCCAGCAGGTCCACGTCGCCGGCGAACTCGCTGTTGCGGATGGTCCAGCTGTGACCGCCGTCCGTGCTGCTCGCCGCGCCCCCCACTTCCAGGGCCGCGTACATGTTGTCCGGGTTGCTCGCCTCAATGTCGATTCCCAGGATGCGCATGGCAAACGCCATCTGCACCTGCTCCGGATTGGACACAGTTGCGATGTGGGCCCAGTTCTCGCCGCCGTCCTCGCTCTTGTATACCTCGGCGCCCTCGGTGCCCAGGAACATGATGTTGGAGTCGTTGGGGTGGAACCGAATGGACCAGACCACCCGCCCCTCGGTCATGTTCATGCGCTGCCAGTGGTCACCGCCGTCGGTGCTCCGGTAGACGCCCCGCTGCGTTCCGCAAAAGATCGTGCGCGGATCGTTGGGATGAATGGCGACGGCCCGAGCCTGAGTGGCCGGCGCCAGCCCATCGCTGAGCAGATCCCAGTGAGCATCGCCCGCCGTCTTCCGGTACAGTCCGCTGGCTTCGGCGCCAACGTAAACGATAGTGTTGCCTGCCATGATGCTGCCTCCTGATCCTGTTGTGTCGGTCTGATAGCCGTTACCGCCATTTCAGCAGACCGTATCTAGGATGTCAAACCAGATCCACCCCGGAATGACCTGTCCAAACGAGCTCTTCCCGCCAAACCAATCCCAGCGGTCACTCGCCCGTGCGATGGCTCCCGACGACGGCTAGCGTGAGGCACCAGACCGACGCGGCCCCAGCGTCCTTGAGCGCCCCCGCGCACTCGTTCAGCGTGCTTCCCGTGGTCGCCACGTCGTCCACCAGGATAATTTGCCGGCCATGAACTTGGCTGGGACGGACCACCACGACACTATCAGCCACGTTGGTCGCCCGACTGGTCGCGCTGGACATACCGGCCTGCGGATCGACCCGACGGGTTCGCGCCAACAGGTCACTCTGATATGGAACATCGCAGCACCCAGCCACCCGACGGGCCAGCAGTTCCGCCTGGTTATAGCCACGCTCCCGTAGTCGGCTTGTGTGCATCGGTACCGGCCCCATCAGGTCGCTCGGCAGTGGATTGGCCCCCAGGTATTCGGCCAGCATGTCGCCCAACTGCGGCGCGGCAGCCCTGATGCCGCCATATTTCATGGCCAGAATCGCCTGCCGGATGCTTCCTTCATATCGGAACGGCGCCCGCACACCATCGAACCGCCGACCCGACTGCGCACATGTTTGGCAGAGTTCGAATTCGCTGTGCGCTGCGCAAACCCGGCAATATGGCGAAACCAAACAGGGCAATTCCTCCACACACCGGTCGCAGATAATCTTCCCTGAGCCACCGCAACCTGCGCATTCCAACGGGTACAGCGCATCCAATAGGATCCGGCCGGTCTGCTCAGCCAGGCTTCGCACCGGCGCCAGGCGTCGCATCAATGACATGACCGTCCACTCACGAGCCTTGGTTTCGAATGCGTTGCCAACGCCTTAGAATCTGCTCGTCTCTGGGAAATGCCAAGGGCGGCAAATCGTCCAGCGCAAAAAACCCCACGTCCAAAGACTCGGGTCCCGGGGCCAGCACACCCCCTACCTCTGTCGCCACGTACGCTGCTACCACCACCGGATTGCCCACATCCGAGAACAGCCCAATCAATTGCTCGATTTCGACCAGCAGGCCCGCCTCTTCTTCCACTTCCCGTGCCGCCGCGGTCTCCACCGGTTCCCCCCGGTCGACATAACCGCCCGGCATGCTCCACAATCCATAGCCCGTCTGCACCGCCCGCCTCACCATCAGCGTCTTTCCGTCCCGTTCAATGACGCACGCGGCCGCCAGTTTAGGATCGTAGTAGACCACCCGCCCGCACTGTGGACACACGGGACGTTCCCGACCCTCGTGCTCCCTCAAAGCTAGGCGGGCTCCGCATCCGGCGCAGAATTTGTCCCCGTTGGTCATTGCAATGGTTCGCCACTGTGTAATCGCGCTAAGCCGATTGTTCCAGCAACGCCAGCACGGCGTCCCGCGTCGGCATGGAGTCCTGGGCTCCCACCTGTGTCACGGCCAGCGCGCCGGCAGCGCATCCCCATCGGACTGCCGACTCGAGCGAATGTCCTTCCGACAGCGCCACGGCCAAAGCTCCGTTGAACGCATCGCCGGCCGCCACGGTGTCGACAGCTTGTACTGGAAACGAAGGGACCTCGCCTTTGCTGCTGCCGACGGCCCAGTACGCCCCTTGAGCTCCCAATTTAATCACCGCCGACCCGACGCGTCTTGCCAGCAGCTCCTCGGCCGCGCTGGCCGCCGCGAGCATGTCGACAATCGGATACCCCACCAACGCCTCCGCTTCGGTTTCGTTAGGCGTGATGACCGAGACGTGAGGGTAAAACTCCTCAGGCACCGGCCGCACCGGACCAGGATCGAGAATTACCTGAACTCCCTGGGCATCCGCCAGTTCGGCCACTTTGATTGACAGTTCAATGGAAACTTCCAGTTGCAGCATGAGCGCGGAAGCCTGTGGAAGCAGCGCCGCAATGGCATCGTATTCGGCATCCCCGCACGTGTCGTTCGCGCCCAGAACCTGCACGATCCGGTTCTGACCACCTTCTCCCACACTGATGACCGCAATACCGGAATTGGTTGCTGACGAGACCCCCACGGCGCCGGTCTCCACGCCTGCCCCCTGTAGCAAATCCATCAGTTGCGGCCCGAATATGTCGTCTCCGACCCGCCCGACCATCGCCGACCGGGCGCCCATCCGCGCCGCGGCCACCGCCTGGTTGGCACCCTTCCCTCCCGGATACGTCACGAACCGCTCGCCTACCACCGTTTCGCCATCAACTGGCAGGCGATTCGAGAAGGTCACCAGATCCATATTGATGCCGCCCAGGGAAATGATTAGCGGGCGGTTGCCGTGATCGCGCGTCATCGAAACCTGACATAACGAAAATTCGGCCACACGCTAACACCTGACATCCCCCCCGTCAACGCAACATTACCCCCATGCTATAATCCGCAAAACCTGAAAAAGCGAGGACCCGAACGATGTCTCAGCCTCTGGAAAACATCAAGGTCGTCGACCTGACCCGTACCCTGGCTGGCCCGTTTTGCACCCAGAATCTGGCCGATATGGGGGCCGATGTCGTCAAGATCGAAGAACCCAACGATGGCGACGAAACCCGCAAGTGGCCGCCCATCTGGAACGGCGAAAGCACCCAGTTCATGTCGTTCAACCGGAACAAGCGCAGCCTGTCCGTCAACCTAAAGTCGGAAGAGGGCTTGGATATCGTCAAAAAGCTGGCCACGGAAGCTGACGTGATGATCGAAAGTTTCCGCGCCGGCACCCTGGCCCGCATGGGCCTGGGTTACGAGGACATCAAGGCGATCAATCCCGACATCGTCTATTGCACGATCTCTGGGTACGGACGCACCGGCCCGATGGCCAACAAGCCCGGTTATGACCTGATCATCCAGGCTTACAGCGGGTTGATGCACCTCACCGGCGATCCCAACGGCCCTCCCCAGCGTGTTGGGTTTTCATTGGTCGACCTTTTCACCGGTATGCTCGCCTACGGCTCCATCGTCACGGCCCTGTACCATCGGGACAAGACCGGTGAAGGCCAGCTCATCGACACGGCCCTGCTGGATGGTCAGGTTGCCGCCATGAGCTACCATGCCACCGGCTTTATCGGAACCGGAATCGAACCCCATCGCCTCGGATCCGGCCACCCGAGCCTCGTGCCGTACCAGAGCTTCCAGGCCTCCGACGGCTTCTTCATTCTGGGGGTGGCCAACCCGAACCTTTGGGAGCGGTTCTGCAACGCCATCGGGCATCCCGACTTGAAGGACGATCCCAAGTTTGCCACCAATCCCGATCGGGTTGCGCACCGCGCCGAGATGGTTGACCTTTTGAACGGCATTTTCTCCTCCAACACCGTGGCGCATTGGGTGAAGGTGATCGACGAGGCGGGAGTTCCCGTGGGACCGATCAACAAGACCTCGGACGTGGTGGCCGACGAACAGGTCAACGCCCGGGAAATGTTCCTGGAGATCAACCACCCCCACGTGCCGGACCTTCGGGTTCCCAACTCGCCGATAAAGCTACAAGGGACTCCGGCCCAGCTGCGAATGGCTCCGCCGCTACTGGGCGAGCACAATGAGGAAGTGCTGGCAGAACTGGGTTACGACTCCGGGGAGTTCGCCAAGCTGCTGGAATCGGGTGCCGTGGGCGAACCTGGCAAAGAGATCAGCGGGGTCGGCGCGCACTGATTACGGTTGGTTCGCACAACGCACGTTATGTAGACGCCAAGCACGAATTCCGCCGCTTTTTTACATAACGTGCCAGTTAGGGGACCCTGCGCAATGACGCGTCGGGTCCCCTGTTTCGCCCCGCCTCGCGCTGCGACATCGCGGTTGCCGTGTGAGTGCACCAGGGCTATAATGAATCATCGTAGGTCACGCTCGGGCGGTTAGCTCAGCGGTTAGAGCGCCTCGTTCACACCGAGGAGGTCGGAGGTTCAAATCCTCCATCGCCCACCATACCGGCCGCAGCGGGACTACGAAACGGAAACCACCTTGCCGAGGTGGCGAAACGGCAGACGCGCTGCGTTCAGGGCGCAGTGTCCTTTAGGACGTGTGGGTTCAAATCCCTCCCTCGGCACCATATTTCCGACGCGCGCTTGTAGCTCAGTGGATAGAGCGCTGCCCTGCGGAGGCAGAGGTCGTGAGTTCGAATCTCGCCAAGCGCGCCATTTCTTTGCCTGCTTTCGGTTGCTCCCGGGCGGTTAGCTCAGATGGTTAGAGCGTCTGCTTTACACGCAGAAGGCCGGGGGTTCGAGTCCCTCACCGCCCACCACCTCTTCTTTTTGTCCGACCCATGGATCTCTGCCGGCCGGGACCGCCGTCCAAGACCCGTACCCAGCGACCACTCCCTTCTAAACGATCTGGAATCCCACGTGGAGATAGGACGTTGATCCCGTGATGGAACACCAGGGCATCCGCTGGGGGTACGTCTTTTTGCGCGCTCCCAACTTTCTCAGCGGCGAGGATCGGGATTCGCTGATGACCACCGCGGTCGAGATGTACCTCGCCGGGGAGCCGGAGCGCGACATTCAGGCCGAAGGCTACGAGGGCCGCGTCTACACCGAACGCCGTTTCGAAATGCTGGGCGAGTTCGGCGGCCAGCGCTTCGACGCCGAGCTGGAAACCGCCCGCGGACGCGACACCGCCACCTTCCTGGTCAACGAGCAGACCCGCGGGATCGGTGGCGGCGGTTTCTCGCGCAACTAGACTCCGCCGAAAGTCCGTCTCTCCACAACGACCAGCGCCCGTCTCATAAGGGGCCGATCACGGTCGATGTGTTATATTGGCTCAAACCTCAGCGTGGCAGCCGGGCAGGGAGGCGGTCAACTATGCCAGAGGATCTATTCACCTTCACCGACAAGCCGGAAGCCAGCTATCTGCTGGCCGGTTGGCGCCGCCAGTGGTCCAACGGTGGCCGCATCTCCAGCGGGCTGCCGCGCTACCTCATCGAGAAAAACGGTGGACGGCAGGTCGGGCAGTTCAGCGAATATGTCAACCGGATGTGCTACCCGTTCCAGGTGGCTGGCACTCACGATGCCTTCCGGCCATCCGCGGCGTTCAACGAAGGTTTGCCCAGCGTCGCCATGTCACGGCAGAACTCTTTCTACGAGATCGGCAGCGGACTGGTAGTTTTTCTCGGCGAGGAACCCTGGTATCGCCTGGATATCTACGCCGAAGCTTTCTTCTCTGCCGTCAAGGAATTGGGCGTCCAGCAAACCGTTGCTGTGGAAGGCGTCAACGGACCCGCGCCCCCGGACCTGGAACGGCGCATCACCTGCGTCTATTCCCGCCCGGAGATGCGCGAGCAGCTGGAGCGCCACGGCGTTCAGTTCAGCAGCTACGGCAGCCGGGGCCGGCAGGGGCCGACCATCGGCATGGCTCTGGTTTCCGTTGCCCACTACCAGTATCCCGACGTCCAGATGTTCCGGATGGGCGCCATGGCTCCCATGTACCCCTTCATGACCAGCAACAACAACCAGCTGGGCATCACCCAGGACCACCGGGCCTACTACGACATATTGCGCCGGCTCCGGTCAATCTTCAAAATCGAAATGGACCTGTCGGAACTGGAGCAGATGGGGAATCGGGAGTCGCAGGAACTCCTCGACAACCTGGAGCGGCTTGGTCGCACCAACAGCGAAGCGAAGCAGATCATCGACCAGGTGCGCCTGGACTACCAGTACACCCCGTACGTCGAGCCTGTGGATCTGGATCCGGCTTTGGATCAGGCCCTGGAGAATATCCTCCGGGACATCGGTGAACCCGGCCAGGAAACCTGACCTCGGCGCTCGACAGATTTAAACGATAGGCCAGCGTGGCGGAAAATCCACGCTGGTTCGTTTTAACAGGGCCTCTCCCCGGCCTTGGACCTCGTCCACCAACGACGCCTCGTCCACGAACCGCGGCCGGTGATCCTCCACGACAACCTTACCGTCGACGATGACCGTGTGCACGCTGCGACCGTCAGCGTTGTAAACCAGGTTGTTAATTGGATTATGGAGCGCGCCCCATTCGGCCCGGCGCGTATCGAACAGCACCAGGTCCGCAGCCTTGCCAGGCTCGATCGAGCCTATGAGCTGATCCATGCCCAAGGCGGCTGCCCCGCCGATGGTTCCCAGCTCCAGCGCTGTCTCGGCTGGGATCATGCTTACGTCCCGCCGGCCGTCCTTGTACAGCACGGCCGCCAGGTAAACCGACCGCAGCGTTTCCAGGAGGTTGGAGTTGTTGCCCGCGTCGGTTCCCAGTCCCACGGTTGCCCCGAATTCCAGCAGTTCCGGAAGCAACCCATTCGCGGCGGTTCCCGCCCCGCCTTTGATCGCCGCCGTCGGGCACATCACCACCGCGGAACCCCGCTCGGCGATGAGGTGGGCTTCGTCAGTGCCGATCCCCAGACAGTGGGCCAAGGTCATCTGGGGATTGAGCACCCCACATCGGTCCAGGTACTCCGTGGGCGAACACCCGTGGGTTCGCCGGCACTCTTCGATCCAACGGGGCCCGTTGGTGAAGTGCAGCGTGGACCGTGTGTTATGTTCAGAAGCGATCCGGTCGCACGCGGCCAGCAGTTCCGGCGTGCAGAATTCTGCGGAGAACGGCATCGACCACGCGGACACTAACCCGGTCGCCGCGCCATCCGCCAGGGACATGATTTCTTCCGTGGCTCGGATCGCCTCGTCGGTCTTGTACACCGGCAAGTTCAGTGGGTTCGGGCGGTCCTGCACGTTGCGGCCAATCACTATGCGGCAACCGGCCTGATCATACGCAGCCAGACATTCTTCGACATGGGTGGTGGTGCCCGGGTCGATGAAGGTCGTGGTTCCGTATTTTAACAACTCCACGATGGCCAGCATCGAGGTCGCGTATTCATCCTCGGCGGTCATCGCCTGCTGGAGCCGAAACACGTTGGGCAGGTACTCGGCGCCGAGATCGTCTGGAAACAGGCCGCGCGCCGCGTGGGCGTAACTGATGTGCATGTGGCCGTTGACAAACCCAGGGGTCAGGACCATGCCGGATCCGTCGATTGTCCGGTCCGCCGCGACTGACGAAAGTTCGGCGGCTTTGCCAACCTGGCTGATGCGGTTGCCGGTTATGACAACCGAACCGTCGGCCACCATGCGGCGATCCGCGTCCATCGTGACGATGTAGCGGACGCCGTCGATCTTCAAGGTGGGAGCATCGGTCATGGGAACTCCAGGCAGCTAGTCGGACCAATCGCGGAAGCCCCAGCGGTTGAACGAGGTGACCTCCGAAGCCGGGCGTCGGTTGGTGGGGCCAAAACTTCCGCGCGGATAACCGACCGGGGTCAAGCAGATCATTTCGGCGTGCTCCGGAAGCCCCAGAATCTCGCGTACTTCGTCCTCCTTGCGGTTCAGCACTGTGGTGATGCGGGTGCCCAATCCCAGCGCCCGGCCGGCCAGGAACAGGTTTTGGATCGCCGGCCAAACGGATGCCGCATGGCGTCCCCGTTCGATGGGCTGGCCCGTCTGGAACCCGCTGCCGCGCGAGTGATCGGCGCACACTACGATCATCGCCGGTACTTCGGGCATGTGATGCGCCAGGTATCGGGCGTGCCGGTAAACGCGAGACTCGGTTGGCAAAGGCTCCCACCCCATGGCGTCCAGCCAGGTGTTCTTGTACAGCTCGCCAAGAGCTTTCACGGTGTCCAGATCGTTCACAACCACGAATTCCCACGGTTGCGTATTGCCGCCGTTGGGGGCGCGCACCGCGGCGTCGATCATCTTCTGAAGCTCGGATTGCGGCACCGGATCCGGCTTGTATCGGGTGATCTGCCTCTGACTGTAGATCGCCTCAAACAGGTCCAATTGGTCGGCCATGGCACTACTCCTCCTGCGGGGCGGTATCGCGATATCGACGCCATTATAGCCCCCGCGGGCCGCGTATCACCGGAACACGGTGATCAGGACCAGACCGGCGAGTATCATCGCAGCTCCGACGACTCTCCCCGCTGTAACCACTTCCTTCAGCACGACTGCCCCGAGCAGGAGAGCGAACAGGAGCCCTACCTCCCGAGCCGGAGCGACGTAGCTTACATCCGTGAGCCGCATCGCGGTCAGTACCAAGCCGTACGCCAGGAACAAGAGGCCCGCCGCCGCGGTGATCGGCCACGTTGCAGTGCGCCATTCCCGCACTACCGCTGACGCTCCGTGGGTGCGCAGGATGTAAGGCAGCATGCCGACGGCCACGCCGCATGTCATCAAATAGAGGTACAGGAAGGGACTCACATACGCCACCCCCTGTTTGTCGATCAGCGTATAAAGAGCGATGCATATTCCAGTCGCCAGCGCATAGGCTATTCCCGCCCTGGTGGCGGCGAGCTGACCGGCAACGATATTGCGTAACTGGCCCCACCAGGCCATGGTGTAAATGCCCAGGACGATAACGCCTATACCGAACCACGCCGGGAGCGTAACGCTTTCGTCCAGCGCGAACACGGCGAGAATCGGCACCAATCCCGGGCCGAAACCCCGCGCAATTGGGTAGGCCAGTGACAGATCAGCGCGGGCGAGGCTGCGTCCCAAGCTGAGGAAATAGCAGATGTGAACGAGAGACGATGCGACAACAAACCACAGACCAACAGCCGAGAATTCAGTGGTAAAAGCAAGGAATACGGCCACGGGCGCGGCGCCGACGACTCCAGCAGCAGACAACCACCAGACGAACACCTCCTGCCGTTGGGCCCGCTTTAGCAACAGGTTCCAGGTAGCGTGGGCAAAAGCAGAGACCAACACGAGCGTCAACGCTATCAGTGTTGCCGAAACCGCCATGGCGGCCACCTCAGTCCGGGCCAAAACCAAAGGTCGCCGACGCTCTCCCTGTAGCGTCGGCGACCTTTGCAACTGGTGGCGCATAGGGGATTCGAACCCCTGATCTCCGCCTTGAGAGGGCGGTGTCCTGGGCCGCTAGACGAATGCGCCGGAAATATCCGATTGGCGGCCCAATCGGAACGTGACGAAATTATAGCACGTACCTTTCGCCTTGCAACCAAACCAACGGGATCGGAGCCGATGACACCCAGAGCTCTATCCGGCGCGGCGTCCTGTTGTATCCTTGCAAGTAAGCCACGCTGCTATCAGAAATCGCGATAGGTAAAGGAATTGGAAACAGGCAAGCTGCCTCCGGATGTCCTGGAGGAACTACTTTCAGATCTGGGCGTCGCCGACCCGAGGGTGTTGGTGGGTCCTGGCGTGGGAGAGGATTGCGCGGTCGTTGACATGGGCGATCGGCTCCTGATTGCCAAATCCGACCCCGTAACATTCGCCTCTAACAACGTGGGTTGGTATGTCGTGCAGGTCAACGCCAACGACGTGGCTTGCACCGGCGGCGTGCCGCGGTGGTTTTTGCCAACCGTCTTGCTGCCAACCAGCGTCACCACGGACGACCTGCGGAGCATATTCAGGGACATTTCGGAAGCGTGTCGGCAGATTGGAGTGTCAATCATCGGAGGACATACGGAAGTCACCGACGGCCTCCCGCGGCCCATCGTAGCGGGCACGATGCTGGGCGAGCTCGGAGATCGTGCCCGCTTGGTTTCCACGAGCGGAGCGCAAGACGGTGACAGCATCATCGTCACCACCGGCGTGGCCATCGAAGGCGCCGCTATCCTGGCCCGTGAATACGCGGCTGAACTTCGTTCGCGCGGCATTGACGGCACGGCGTTGGACACCGCTGCGAGCTACCTGGACGATCCGGGAATCAGTATCTTGCCGGCAGCGCGGGCCTTGTTCGAGACGAATGCCGTGCACAGCATGCACGACGTCACCGAAGGCGGATTGATCACCGCGCTTAGGGAAATCGCCGCTGCGTCGAACCTCGGTTTGGTCGCGGAGGCGGAGAGCGTGCCGTTGCTCCCCGAGTGCGCCGCCATCTGCGAAGTATTGGAGCTGGATCCTCTGGGCCTGCTGGGATCGGGTGCGCTGATCGCGACGATGGCGGCCGGGGACGTTCCGGCCGCCTTGCGTGCTCTGGATCGGGTGGGGGTCAGCGGTTGGGAAATCGGACAGATGATGGAGCCGTCAGACGGGTTGTGGCTGATCGATAGAAACGGCGAACGGACTCTGCCCGAATTCCGGCGCGATGAGCTCGCGCGTTACCTGGAAGAGAGCAGTCATTCCACCAGGTAGAGGTCGATGCAATCGCGCAGTTGCGCCAGTGTGATGTTGCCGCCGCTCACCGTGATCGATATCTTTCGCCCGCGAACCAGGTCCCCGCGGCGCGCGGCGCCGGCCAACGCGGTAGCGCCGGCTCCTTCGGCCAGGGTGTGCGCCTTTTCGATCAGCATCGCCACGGCGCGGCGAATTTCGTCCTCGCTCACCAGCACGAAATCGTGCAGGCGATGTCTCATGATCTGCTGCGGCAGCTCATAGCCTTCGGCCGTGGCCGTTCCTTCCACCCAGGTCCGCATCGGCGCTTGCACCAGTTGCCCCTGCTGCCAGGACAGGTAGGCAGCCGGCGCGGCTTCGGACTGCACCGCCACAACTCGGATTTCCGGGTTGAGCGCTTGGGCAACGATGCAGGCCCCGGAAACTCCACTGCCACCGCCGATAGGCAAAAACATCACGTCCACGTCGGGGAGATCTTCAATGATCTCCAGGCTGGCCGTGGCGACTCCGGCGATAAGTTCCGGCTCGTTAACCGGGTGTACATATCGGTAACCCTCTTCCGCGGCCAGTCGTTCGCAATACCGGCGAGCCTCGTCAAAGTTCGCGCCGTGGAAGATCAGCTCTGCACCCAAAGCTTCCATTGACGTGACCTTATTGGGGTTAGCATCCACCGGCAACCCAATCAGGGCTCTGGCTCCAAAGACCCGACAAGCGCTGGCAATCGACTGACCGTGATTACCGCTACTAGCAGTGATCACGCCACGCTCCCTATCGGCCGGGTCCATGTTGGCGAGGAGATTGATGCCGCCGCGAGCCTTGAAAGCGCCCAACGGCAGGTGTTCCTCGTGTTTCAGGTACACCTCCGCGTCCAGCGCTTGGCTCAGTCCGGTGGAATAAGTTAGCGGCGTGCGCGAGAAATAAGAGCTGATGGTCGCGCGGGCGTGGTACACGTCGCGCAAGGTAGGGATGTTCAAAGTAGTCTCCGTCCCAGCCGCCAACGCGGCTCTGTAGGGTCGACGGCAAGATTAGGCAGCCCGCCCAGAGGTGTCAACTGTCGTGGACCTGCGCGCGGCGCAGTCGACCTGCTCAAGCAACCGACGCACGCCTGCATCAAACCTGCGCCCATTACATTTGTGGAATGTAACGCCCACTTGATGGTGCGTCCGTACATTTCAAGTAGAATGGATCGGTCTCGCTGTTACCAATTACGAATGTATGATACACTCATCGACAACTGCCTAGCACGCTAACAGTGTACTCCCTGTACAATGCTGTGTAATCACTCCCAGCACGTGTACAGAAACCAAGACAGTACACCTCCAGCCGTTTATTACACTCCCAACGAAGGTAGGACTTTTTTAAACGTGCCTGGCCGGTCACTGTGCATGTACCTGTCTCAGGTACATTAATTTGCGATCATCGGATGAGGAATGCGGGGTAGCACACTTCGTCACAAGCAGTACACCAGCGCGTATACGGGCGTATCAGCTCCGGATTGGAAATCGGAGGTGCCACGGAGTGCATCCTCCGCCGGTCGCATCACCGTTAGTCTTCTGCCGAGCCACCGGCTCTGGCCTGGATCAGCGCCAAACCGCGAAAATCGCAGAAATTGCCCGGATTTGGTTCCCCAGTTCCTAGCGTCCCGGGTCCGCGTGTGTCAAAATGAGCACGTAACCAGCAGCGTTCTAAAAGAATATAAAAAACTTTTAGGATTGTTCTTTGGTTGCGCTTGACAATCGTCAAATCAGTCGATAGTGTAGCGCAAAATCACTTCCGGTAACGGGAAAACAGCGTACTTGCGCTGCCGATTGGTGAATGTACAAAAATTGGTACACCGATGGAGGTGGATCATGGCACGCAAAACCAAGCTGATGCTCCGCGTAGAAAAGGAATTTGACCAGCCTCTGGAGCGGCTGCTCCCGGAACTGGTCAACGACCAGGGCTTGACCGCGACCGCCGACACTCTGGGTGTCAGCAAAGCGACGCTCGGCTACTGGATGCTCAAGATGGGCATCAACGTAAAGCGGGTCGCCTTGGCTCCCGGTGAAATCCTGGAAGTCAAGCGCATCAACTAATCGCAACCACGTCGCGGAGCTCGGTTGGCGACGCCCGCGACGCAGGTGACACGTCGGCGACCCAAAGGCGAGCGGGTTGCGCGGCGGATGGGT
This sequence comes from Dehalococcoidia bacterium, assembly GCA_965207585.1. GTDB lineage: Bacteria > Chloroflexota > Dehalococcoidia > Lucifugimonadales > UBA3495 > Bin87. The sequence continues at coordinate 3,447,217 of CBDBMT010000003.1, forward strand.
TCCTCGTCTCCGCGGGGAACAGCAGAACTCCCCGGCCGGTGGCAAATGGTCGGGGCGTTTTGCTGCCTAGCCGCGCTCGCATTTGATCGGTCGAACCTCACCAGCTGACCCGTTCCCACTCAAGATCGAAAAACATGAGTCATCCCGAATCTGGAGTGGTGTAGGAGAGGGAAGGGGGATGGGTTAGCCAAAGGGAACTCAATGCGGAGCGCAATCTAGAGAGCGGTATCGCCACCTGGCGGTGCCGCTTTCCCGTTCTGTGGCACCAATGGCGCAGGATTTCCCGAACCAGGGGCGCCAGTGGTGGCGTGAGCAGGGAGAGGAGGAAGGCGTAGACCAGGCTGGCCATGAGCAGGAGTTTGAGCCGGTTTTCCCAGAACCAGAGACGAGGGCTTTCCATGGCCAGGTCGGTCTTGCAGGATCGGTAGCACATCTCCACCTGCCAGCGGCGAACGTAGGCCAGGACCACTCGCCAGGCGTCGTCGGTGGTGTCCAACGGTTCATTGGTGAGCAGGTACCAGGGCTTGCGACCCTTGCCGGGGCGGGAGACCACCAGCCACAGGTCGTCATCCATCTGGGGATGGTGCACTGGGACGGCCACCATGCCTGTTTTGCGATACTGCCGGCGGTGCAGGTCCCAGAGCTGACGGTGGTCTTGGGAGCGTTTGCCTCGGGTGATCTGCCAAGCGGGACGCTGCCCTTTGGCGTCAACCAGGTGGTAGCGGGTGGGCCAGCGAAGGATGAACCGCGCTTGGTGTCTGCTCAGTTCGCCCAGCCAGGGAGCGCCAGCGTAGCCGCGGTCGAAGACATGGATCACCCGTTGTTGCCACCTTTCGGCGCATTGGGAAAGCAACTGGGTCGTTTGCTCCCTGCGGTGGCTGGCCAAGGGACCGCGGCTGGTCCACCAGCGCATGGCCGCCAGGGTGGGAGGTCCTTGCATCCCAGCCACCATCACGGTGAGCCATTGCATGCCGGGCACGAATACCGGCCGCCCTCCCGGGGGATGATAGTAGCCCGGCTTGATGCGCTTCAGGCGGGCGGCCTTGCTGGAACGCACGGGACCCAGTCCCTCCAGGGCGATGCTCTCCGGTTTCTCCAGCACGCTCTCATCCCAGATGGCCAGGGCCGTCTGGTCGCGCTCCCGCAACTGGGCCAGGCTCAACTCGGCACGATGCCAGAGCAACCCTTCCAGCAGGCCGTGGCTCCATTTGGGAGAGCGCAGCAGATTGCTGAGGCGCTTGGTACCCGCTGGCGCACGGTCTGGGGAAATGATATGACCACCCAACTCACTGAGGAGCAACCCCGAACGATTATGGCGCAGGCGCACCATGGACACCAAGGCTAAGAAGAAGGTGCGTACCAAGCGCCGATCCAACCGCGCGTCCAGCCAACCACCCAAGGGTCCGATGAACAATTCCAACAGATCCGCCACCTGCTGCCCTTGCCGCAGACCCGCCCCTTGCTGCAACATACGAACGCCCCCTTCGGTGGTTTGGAGTTTGGACACTCCCAGTCCACCAGAAGGGGGCTTCTTTTTTCAGGCGTTTCTTGGACCGATTTCCTCGTTTCCTAAAATCCGGGATGACTCATGTCAAGAATGCCGCACGTATGAGGGCGCGTTAGCCGTTGAAAATGTCCTCGGGAAGGAACGCGGACACGGTGACGTTCGGCAGGTCCACGATGTTGCTGACGCGCAAATCCACAGCCACGCTGCAGATTACGTAGGCTTGTTCAGCCGTCCAGCCGCGCTCCTGCAACAGCGCGATCATGTTGAGCAGAGCGTTCCTGGCAGCCAGCGTCAGGCTATCCTCGCCTTCCTGGGTGCCGTCGGCACGAATAGGGTAGCCGATGGTGGCGGTGAAATTGCGGGGAGCGGCCCATTCCGGCGGCAGGAAGTAGCCGGGGTGGGTGTAGCGGGGAAAGGTTATGTTATGCCGTGCGGCCTCGCCCTTGTGGATGGCGAAACGGACGGCCGCAGTGGCGCCCATCTCGATGGCTGTGATGCACACCTCGCCGTCGCCCTGGGCAAAATGGCCGTCGCCGGCGGAATACAGGCCGCCTGGAACCGCAACGGGGATGAAGAGGCGGGAGCCGGTTGTCAACTGCTTGGCGTCGACGTTGCCGCAGTTCTCACGGGGTGGTATGGTGCGCAGCCCTTCGTTGGCGATCTGTCCGCCGGCGGGAACGGCGTCCTCGGGGTCGGGAGGCGCCGCCGTGCCGCCTCGGTTGACCCAATCGGCCTCGCGGGCGGCCCAGGCTGCAACTTGATCGTGGGACGGAGCCAGGCCGGCGGTGCCCATGAAAGAGCCATCGGGGATGCGGACGCCCGGGATCTGCGCGGAGGTGGCCCAACCATCGGCGATATCCCAATGGACGAGGTACGGGTTGGTGAAGACGTCGCGCAGGAAGCCGGCGCCGGGCCGGTTGCGGGTCCAGCCGCGGGGTTGGGCAGTTATGTCAAGGTACTCGATTTCGAGAAGATCACCTGGCTCAGCGCCTTTGATGTAGACCGGGCCGGTGAGCGGGTGTCCGACCTTAGCGTCCAGGCCGGCGAGATCGGCCACGGCCATGCCAGGCTGGATCTGGGAGTCCGAGGCGTCACGGGTTTCGAGCACTACCTCCTCGCCGGTGTCGACCTCGACGATGGGCGGGATGTCCGGGTGCCAGCGGTTGTGACCGAATTGCGGTTCCTCCCTGAGGCGCTTGGCACGGTCAATGGTGACGGTTTGCATGGTGGTCCCTCCTGCATTGAATGGTGTCAGAATAGCAGCAAGGGCGGGTTCAACACCCGCCCTTGCGAAAGTGGTTTGTCAGTGCGGGATTGGCGCGTGGCTGCGTCAGTCGCAGTGACAGATCTGGAGGAAGTCTTTAGAGGGACCAGTCGTCGGGGAGCTCGGGGGTGGGGAGGGGGCGGATCATGACCTCGACGAGGGCGGACTGGCCTTCCTCGGTGGCGCGGATGGCGCGCTGGAAGGCCGGGCGGATGTCCTCCGGGTTCTCCACGCGTTCGGAATAGCAGCCGAGGCCGTCGGCGACGACGCTGAAGTTACCGCCGAGGACGGCCACTTCCGGGGGGGTGCCGTTGGGATCTTCCATGCCCATCATGCCGCCGCCGGTGCCCCCGTTGTTAATGACGACGGTGAGGATAGGCAAGCCCATGCGGGAAGCGGTCTCGAGGTCCATGCCAGTCATGCCGAAGGAGGCGTCGCCGAGGACATGGACGACGAGGTGGTCGGGGCGGCCCAGCTTGGTGCCGATGGCAGCGCCGACGGACCAACCCATGGCGGCCATGCCACCCATGGCGACGAAGTTGCGCGGCAGGGTGGTCTGCCAGAAGGGCACCACGTAGCCGCGGCTGCCGCCGGCGTCATGGAGGGCGATGGTGCGGTCCGGGTCGATGACCTGCTGGAGCTCGTGGACGACGCGGTAGCCGTTGGTGGGAGTCTCAGAATCGGTGAAGCGGGGCATCCACTCGGCCTCGGATTTTTCGTGGCAGGCGCGGATCTCGTCGACGATCTCCTGCTTCATGCCGCCACCGTTGGGACCGATGCGCTGGCGGACGGCGTCGATGATGGCGCGGAGGGCCAGCTTGGCGTCGGCGAGCATGGGCAAGTCGACCTGGTAGGTCTTGTTGAGGTCGGCGGGGTCGGCGTTGACGTGGATGATGCTGACGCCCTCGGGAATGGGACGGCCGTCGGTGCCATTGGGCTGGCGGAAGGAGTTGCCGACGGCCAGAACGACGTCGGCCTTGCGATTGATCTGGATGGCTGCGCCGGAGGCGTAGCGGCTGCGGGGATAGACGCCGCCGCCCAAGGAAAGGGGATGGTTCTCCGGGATGATTCCCTTGGCCATGATGGTGGTGGCCACGGGCATGGATAGCATCTCGGCGAGCTCGCGAACCTCGTCGGAGGCGCCGGCACTCATCGCCCCGCCACCGGCGTTGAGGATGGGGAAGCTGGCGTTGACGAGCATATCAGCGGCGCGCTGGACCTCGGCGTCGGACGGGCCGGACTTGCCGGGCGTGCCCACCGGGGTGTAGGCGAGGACGGACTCGTCGGCCTCGGCGGTGAGGACGTCCTGGTGCATCTCGAGGACCACCGGGCCGGGGGAGCCGGAGCGCAAGGCGGTGAAGGCGCGGCGCATGACCTGGGGGATGTCCTGGACGCGGGTGAAAGCACCCCGCCACTTGCAGAGGCCGTCGAAGATGCTGGCGGACACCTCCTGCTGCCATTCCTGGCCGAGGTTCCGCATGGGGTGCTGGCCCATGAGGAGCAGCACGGGCACGTTGTCGGCGTAGCAGCCGGCGATGCCGGTGAGACAGTTGGTGGCGCCGGGCCCAGTGCCGGTCATGGCGACGCCGACCTGGCCGGTGGCGCGGGCGTAGCCGTCGGCAATTTCGACGCCGAGGCGCTCGTGGCGGGCGGCAAAGGGCCGGATGGAGGAAGCGCGCAGCGGGCCCCAGAGGGGATTCAGGCCGCCGCCGGCGAATCCGGATATGTAACGTACTCCTTCCTGTTCGAGGGCCCTGACTACGGCTTCGGATCCACGCATGGCTGCACCTCTCATCGGTTAGCGGGCTACCGACGTTCCGAAGGGGAACGGGATTGCCGCGCTTCGCTCGCAATGACAGCCGGCTATCGGCTGTCCAATTGGCCGGGATGATAGGGCAGCGCGGGGATGGGGTCAACCGGGGTTCATGGCATGGATGGACAGGATGCACGAGATATGGACGGATCGTTATGTCAAACGTGCGCGGCGCTCACGGGTACCCGGTTTTCAGCGGGAAAACGTCAGAATCAGGATTTACGGGATTTTATGATTTGGCAGGATTGCGAGTTCTCCATCGCGGTATGGTTGGCCAGCCTGATCATCAACGTCAGAGTCAGGATTTACGGGATTTTATGATTTGCAGGATTATGAGATTTCCATCACGGAATGGTTGGCCAGCCTGATAGTCCCTGAATGCAGAGCGTCAGTCCCTCTGATCGGGGGGCGACCTTCAGGCAACAAGATTGCCACGTCGCTTCGCTCCTCGCAAAGACAGATTGGGTGGGCGGGAGGACGGGCAGCGGTTGATTGGGTGCAGCGGGCGGCTACGTGGGCGGGCCGTGGCGGAGAGGAAACGGGTCGGCGGTGCGACACAGGAGGCAATTGACGGGGTGGCTGGCGTGGGCCGGGTCGTCGGGGAGTCCCAGGAAGGCACGCAGCTCACCGATGTTTTTCACCGGAGGGAACGGAGGCGCCGGACCGGACCCGGTGTTGAGGCGCTCGATGATGTCCCGCGCGCGGGCCGGGCGACGGTGTCCGTCGATGGTGCGCTCGATGTCCGTGACCAGACGACGCACGCGGCGGTGCAGGCGCGCCAGGGCGCGCCGGCGCGCTGTGGGCTCGAGGGAGTCCAGCCAGGCGTCAGTGACGGCGTAAACCTCACGGAAGGTCCGGATGTGTCCATTGGCGAGACCGCCGTCGCAGATCACGCAGTAGAGGGCGGTCATGAGCCGGCGGCGGGTGGAATGGGGGCGGCCCCAGTTGACGGCCGCCGCGGTCACGGAATGACTGGCGGAACGGCGCAAAGCATCGACTCCAAGGTCGGTCCGGCCGAATGACAGATGGGCGGTCGCCCGATTGAGAAAGAAACGGCTGCGTTGCCGATGATGTTTCACGGTTCCGATGGCATTGGCTCCTCTGGTTGACGAAGGCGGTGAATTGGAGAGGCAGGATTTCGGACCGTTGTCAGGACACGGCCGGGGTACGCAACTATTTATCCTACTTTTCCGTGTACTCAGGATGTCCTGTCATCCCTGCGCGCGGGCGCGGATGGTCCCGGTGGAGCAGAGGGCAAAGCGGGTGAGCAGTCGAAAGGGTAAGCCGCGGATTGCCCCCTGGGCCGGTTGCGATTTTTCACTGACGGGGTTGGCCGTCGATCCGAAATCCTGCCTCTGAGTTTGAGATTGGCAACAGCTGTTTTGCCAGGTGAAATCAGCATATATGTTCTTATAGCGTGGTCGCAAGGGGTGGGTGTCACTGATGCGGACCGACTTTCGGAGATTGTCAGAATCAGGATTTGCGGGATTTTGTGATTTCGCAGGATTGGGTGAGCTGCGGCACAAGGCGGTCCCGATCCGGATGATCCTCAAATCTTGAGAATGCTGATTCTGAGGTTTCCCCCACGAACCGGGTACGCGCGAGACGGGGTCAGGTTCGTCGCGGATTGGCTGAGGTTGAGACGATCACAGCCGGGATGGGCGGGACGGACGGGACGCCCGCGGCTCGGCGTCGGGTATCGAGGCCCAGCAGAAAGACGGGGGCAACCGTCAGGAGACGAACCGCGCGGATTTGGGGCGGGCCTTGCCGCCATGGACGGAGGGTTCTGCGCGCTGCCTAGCGGGAAGGAGTAGCGCCGGGGCCCAACCGTAAACTCTGGGGCTACGCGACGTTCAGATCCTGGGCCAGGAGGGCGAGTTCGTCCAGGACTTCGGGGAACGTAGGGAACTGATAGCGTTGGAGGATTTCGTTGAATATTTCCGCGCCGGTGGACGGATCGTAGACCCGGTGGACGTAGTGATCGGGATTTTCGTGAAGGTTGCGGTATTTCAGAAAGAGGTGCCGACCCGGGAGGATCCCGATGCAGCGATAGAGGTAGCAGCGGACGTACATGCGTCCCGAGCCATCGTATCTGGCTTGAAGTTCCTTGGTCACTTCCAGGACCACCCCATTACGGCACCGGACGTAGCCATCGATGCGGACGATCCGGAGTGGCTCAAAATGACGGGTGACGAGGGTATCCCGATATCCGACTACGAAATGATGCTCGCTCAGCCGGCGGTGTTGGACGTGCTGGTAGTTGTCCCAGGAGTTCCAGTCGTGGGGGTCGTTGCGAGGAGGAATTTCAGCGTCGAGCAGGCGTGCCACCATCTGTGACTATGGTGCGACACCAACCAGCACGAGCGGGACGGATGGCACACCCCGGCCCTGACGAACCACGTTCATCAAGTCGCGCTCGAAGTACGGAACGCCCGAGGACATCTCTCGCTCCAATTCCTTCATGGGCAGGATCTCGATGCCCACGTCGATGATTTCCGCGACGTAAAAGCTCAAATGCTTAACAAAAAGGTCGTGGGCAACGAAAGCGTACTTTCCAAACTGGATCTCGATGGCAACCCGATCTTTCAGGTAATCGGTTTGGTTGTAGGACAAGATGGGATCGTAGCCGGCGGCTTCGATGCGATTCCTCTGCTCATCATCTGTAAGGTCATAGATGCCGCGAAGCAATTTCTCGTCGGGGGCGACATAAACGAATTCCGGCGTTCGCCCCAATCCCGGGCCTTGAACTCCGCTTTGAAGGCGTCATTCATGTCTTTGGGCGAGTACAAAAGCCGGCCTCGCATCGTCCGTTCGCGAGAAACTTTGGTCCGGCACGCCTCAGCGTCCACCGAAGCAATTACCTGCTTGACTTCTTCCCAAAGACGAGGACGGTGAACCAGCAAAAATTCCTCGCCGTTCAAGTGGGAATAGATGGATTTGATCTGCATCAATTCCCGCCGTTGGGCAGGCTGGGATCGTAGATCGGCTTTCCCATCGGGCGTGTTTTCAACCGACCAGCACGCAGATCGTCAATGCGATCTGCCGCAATGTTGACGTATTCATCCACGTTGTCACAGCCCAATCCGATGCGGTCGTGCATCAACGCCGCGACAACAGATGAACCCACACCCATATATGGATCGAAAACCCGGTCGCCGGGGTCGGTCAGCGCCAACACCAGACGCTCGACCAGTTCCACCGGGAATTGACACGGGTGCACAGTTTTTTCCGGATGGTTGTGTTTCACGTTGGGAAACTCCCAAACATCGCTGGGGTTCTTACCCTTGGGATTTCCCGACAGCCTGCCGACATTGGGGCCTTTGAAATGCCGCTTGTTGGGGTATTTGGATGGTATTCTGATCGGGTCCAAATTCCAGGTGTAATCGTCCGACTTGGTCCACCAATTGATTGTCTCGTACCGCCCGGAAAGCCGCTTGGAACTGTGCAAGCCATGTCCGAAATGCCAGACTATCCGGTTGCGGAGTTTCAGCCCCAAGCGCTTGAACATTGGATAGAAGATCGTGTCCAGTGGGATGATCTCTCCCCGATCCACGTAATTTCCAACCTGCCAGCATATCGAACCCTGATCGTGCAAAATGCGAACGCACTCGCTAACCACCAACTCCTGGTTGTCCAGGTACTCCTCGATAGAGGTCCTGGATTCGTACGACTTGCCCAGGTTGTAAGGCGGAGACGACACTACGAGCTTGATGCAGCCGTCGGGCAGGTTGCGGGTGAACGAGAGCGCGTCCTCGCAGGCGATCAGCAACTCGCCGTCTTTGAATGAACGGCCTGGAGTATCCGGCAAATCTACAAGCGCCGGTTGGTACTCTCTAACCGCGCCTACGGCAGATTCGGTTGCAACGCCGGAATGGTGGGAGGTCTGATGTTCCATGGGATGTGATGCCAAGCCGGTGCGTCCAATTGTCGAACTCTCACCGGCATCGTACCTGAAAGCAGCATTTATGGAGCGATACTATCATTCCATCATCGGGTCAACAACACGCTGCTGTCAGGGGTAAATGCTCAGAGTCCGTGGGGAAACGCGTCGTTCCGGCGAAAGCCGGAACCCAGAAAGTCCACGCACAGGCAATCGTGAGCATAACAAGGATTTCCTGGATACCGGCTTTCGCCGGTATGACGGTCTTGCTGCCGGGCGGCTACCCCAAACGTGAACAGTTACTGTCAGGGGATGCGCGGCCGAGCGGGTTTGTTGACCGGCCGGCGGGGTGTGGGTATCATCGGCGCTACCTGGCGGGCGGTGCGGCGATTCTTCGACAGGCTCAGGATGAGCGGAGTAGAGATTGGGATTGCCGCGCTTCGCTCGCAATGACAGTGACCTCACCGTAGTAATGACATTTTCAGTGGAGATTTACCATGCCGCAGGCCCATGAGTTGATTGTGCAGTTTCTGGAGGAGGCGGGGATTGACGCCGTGTTCGGTATACCGGGCGGCGGGACAGGGCAGATTTTCACCAACCTGGTGGGGAAGGAGCCGGCCATCAACACGTACCTGACGCGGCACGAGCAGACGGCGGCGATCATGGCCGACGCCTACGCGCGGGCCACGGGGAAGCCGGCGGTGATCATGGGGCAAGGGCTGTTCATGGGGTCGAACGCTTCGTTCGGGATCATGGAGGCGATGCTGAGCAGCAGCCCGATGCTGGTGCTGACGGACACCTCGGACGGCGGCGTGGGGCAGCATCCGGCGAACCAGTCGGGGGCCGGCGAGTACGGGAGCATCGACCTGCACAACATCTTCCGGTCGATGACGAAGTACACGACGCTGGCGACGTCGCCCAAGGAAGCGGCGCTGGGGGCGCAGCTGGCAATCAAGCACTCGATGAGCGGCCGGCCGGGTCCGACGTGCCTGCTGATGCGGACGGCGTCCATCGCGGGCGAGGTTGACCTGGAGTCGCCGCCGTTCATCCACGACACTGCGGGATACCTGAACACGGCAAAGCCGCAGGCGGCGCCGGCGGACGTCGATAAGGCGGTGGAGATCCTGTCGCAGTCGCGGCGGCCGGTGATAGTGGCAGGGAACGGGGTGCACATGGCGGGGGCGCACGGCCTGCTGCAACAATTGGCCGAACAGTGGAACGCGCCGGTGGCGACCAGCTACAAGGGGAAGTCGGCCATCGCGGAGACGCACCCGCTGTCGGTGGGCATGGTCGGGGTCTACGGCCAGGAGGCGGCGAACCGGGCGGTGGGCGACGCGGACACGGTGGTGATCGTGGGGGCGAAGCTGAGCCCGCAGGACACGGTGCGGGAGCGGCCCAATATCTTCAACCCGCGGGGGCAGCGGATCATCCAGATTGACATCGACGACCGGAACGCGGGGTGGACCTTCCCGGTGGAGCTGGGCTTGATCGGCGACGCGGGGAGCATCTTGGGTCAGCTGGTGGAGGCGTCGGCGGAGGCGTCGGCGACTACGGCGGGCGACCGGAGCGAGTGGGCCGGCGCGCTGCCGGGACGGAAGCAGGAGGCGGAGTTCTACGAGGACGCGGGACTGCACACCGACTCGTCGCCGGTGCTGCCGCAGCGGCTGGTGCGGGTCCTGCAGGAAACGATGCCGGCGGACACCGTGTACGCGCTGGACGCGGGGAACAACCGGACGTGGATGGCGCACCTGTTCCAGTCACAGCAGGCGCACACGTTCTTCTGCCCGGGCGGCACGGCCGGCATGGGCTGGGGGCTGCCGGCGTCGGTTGGGCTCCAGATCGCGTATCCGGGCCGGCCGGTGGTGTCGGTGACCGGCGACGGCGGTTACATGATGACGGTGAACGCGCTGTCGACGGCGATGCAGTATCAACTGCCCATCGTCTGCGTGGTGTTCAACGACGGCGCGCTGGGGATGGTGCGGCACCACCAGGCGCCGGGGCAGTACATCGCATCGGAGTTCGCGGAGACGGATAACGGGGCGGTGGCCCGGGGGTTCGGGTGCTTCGGCGTGCAGGTGGCGGACTCGCGGGACTTGGGCGACGCGCTGCGGGACGCGCGGGCGTCGGGTCTGCCGGCGGTGGTGGACGTGCTGATCGACCGGGGGCCGAGCCCGGACGACTGGCGGGCGGACGCGCGGCGGTCGGGGGAGACGTAGGAGTTGTCAGAATCAGGATTTGCCGGATTTCAGGATTGACAGGATTTTGATTTGTTGGGGGCGAATGGTTATTCGCCCCTTCGTTTGGGGAGTTATGTCATGGCGTTCTGGACGGATGAACAGCTGGCTTCGATTGACCGGATGCTGAACCCGCGGTCGATTGCGGTGGTGGGCGCGACGCCGCGGATGCAATACGGCGGGCGGTTCGTGGCGGCGGCGATGGGGTCGATGGAGCGCGGGGTCAACGTGTATCCGGTGAACCCGCGGTACGAAGAGGTGCAGGGGTTGCAGTGCTATCCGTCGGTGTCGGCGCTGCCGGAGGCGCCCGATGTGGTCGGTATCGTGGTTCCGTATCACGCGGTGCTGGACACGCTGCGGGAGAGCCACGAGAAGGGAGCCAAGTCGGCCATCGTGATCTCGGCGGGGTTCTCGGAGCGGGCAGTCGATGACCGGCGCGACCTGCAGGCGGAGTTGGGTCGGTTCGCGCGAGAGTCGGGGATGCGGGTGAGCGGGCCGAACTGCCTGGGGCTGGCGAACCTGAAGGACGACATCTGGGCCAGCGCGTCGTCGCTGGGAGCGTCGGCCCTGAGCGGGCCGATCGGACTGGTGTGCCAGAGCGGGGCGTCGGCGTTCGGACCGTTTTTGACGCGGGCGGTGGACGAGGGCATCGGGTTCACGTACATCGTGTCAACGGGGAACGAGGCGGACCTGGACTTCTGCGACTTCGCGCGGTACCTGCTGGATGACGACGACACGCGGGTGATTGCCGGGTTCGTGGAGGGGTTCAAGGACGGCCGCAAGTTCCTGGAGGTGGCGCGGATGGCGGCGGAGCGCGGCAAGCCCATCGTGCTGATCAAGATCGGTAGGTCGGACCTGGGATCGCGGGCGGCCGGGTCGCACACGGCGGCGCTGACGGGCGTGGACGAGGTATACGAGGCGGCGTTCGCGCAGTACGGCGTGATACGGGTGCAGGATTACGACGACCTGTTGCAGGTGTCGAACATGATGGCGCAGTGCCCTCGACCGCAGAAGCGTGGTGTTGCCGTGGTGTCACACTCGGGCGGGATCAGCAGCCTGACGGCGGACATGTTCGGGCAGGCTGGTTTGGATCTGCCGACGCTTTCGGACCGGGCCCGGGACGGGATCAACGACATTCTGAAGGGTTTCGGGTGGGCGGCCAATCCGTCCGACGTGACCGGCTTCGCCAACAGCGACGACTTCCCGGCGATCATGTCGTACATGGCGGAGGACGAGGGCATCGGCACGCTGGTGGTGGCGTCGGCGGGTGCTGACCCGCAGGCGACGCAGGTGATCGCGCAGCGCGACGCCAGCGGGATGCCCGTGGCGTTCCTGTGGACGGGCACCCGGGGAGCGCAATCGGGGCTGCCCTTGCTGCGTCAGGCGCGAGTGCCGGTTTTCTACGTGCCCGACAAATTGGCCACCGGTGTTCGGTTCCTGAACGACTACCACGACTGGCGCGAGCAACGGCTGGCCCGAGGGTTCGCTGAATCTGCCGAGATGACCGTCGAGCAGGCTGAGGCGGCCAATGCCCTAGAGGGCGGCGAATCGCTATCGGAGTACGACAGCAAGAGTTTGATCCGCGCGTTCGGCGTATCGACCACGCGTGAGGAACTCGCCGGTGATGCCGACGCGGCGGTTGCTGCCGCGGAACGGATCGGGTACCCGGTGGCGCTGAAAGTCAACTCGGCGGACATCCTGCACAAGACAGAGGCCGGGGCCATCCGGCTGGGATTGACTGATGCCGATGCGGTTCGACAGGCGTACGACGACGTGACCACCGGAGCGCGGGCTTACGACGCGAATGCGCGGATAGACGGCGCATTGGTGCAGGAGATGGTGTCCGGCGGCGTGGAGACCATCGTGGGCGTGTCCTACGACGCGCAATTGGGTCCGATACTGCTGTTCGGCACGGGGGGCGTAATGGTGGAGGTGTACAACGACGTGGCGCTGCGGCTGTGCCCGATCACGCGGCAGGACGCCCTGGAGATGATTGACGAGGTGAAGGGTGCAGCACTGCTACGCGGGTTCCGCGGGGCGCCGGCGGCGGACGTTGACGCGCTGGCGGACGTGCTGGTGGGCGTATCGCAGATGGCGGCGCAGCTGGAGGGCTCGTTGGGCGAACTGGACATCAACCCGCTGATGGTTCTGCCGGCCGGGCAGGGAGTGAAGGCAGCGGACGCTTTGGTGGTGGGAGCCGGATAACGCGGTGGTCGCATGGAAAGCAGCGAGGTTGAACACCAGCCGCCGGAGCAGCGGTCGAGTGCCGCGCTGGCGGAGCGGTTCAGGCGGTTTGCAGCAGAGGAGTGTTCAGCGGCTTCGGACGAGGGAGCAGGTTCCCGGACTTACGAGGTCCTGTCCGAGACGGTAGCGAGAGAGCCTGAGCTGCTCAGCATGGCCCGGATGTGTCGGGTCGGGCAACCGATACCCAATCTGCTTTTTGCGGCCGTCAAACGGGTAGTTGCGTCATTTCCTAACTCGGAACTGGCCGCCCAATACCGACGCGCCGGAACGGCCGGCCATCCGGCGCAAGATTTGGGACGCACATTCACCGCCTTCGCGGAGGCGCATCGCAACCGGATCGTTGATTTGCTGCAGACGCGGATGGTCCAGACCAACGAGGTTGGTCGGTGCGCGTACCTGATGCCTGGTTTCGGGGTCGTTGCGAGCGAACATCCGAACACGCCGCTTGCAGTGTTGGAAGTGGGAGCAAGCGCGGGACTGAACCTGAACTGGGACAAGTACAGGTACCGATATTCGAACGGCGATGAATTCGGACCGGCAGGCTCGGAGGTCGTACTCGAGTGCGACGCCAGGAATGGATTGCCGGAGTTGCCAACGATTTTCCCGAAAGTGAATTTCAGGGTAGGGATCGACTTGGCGCCAGTGGACCTTGGCGACGACGAGGAATACCAGTGGATGCAGGCGTTGCTGTGGCCGGAGCACCAGGATCGGAGAGCCCGGCTAGCTGCGGCCAGGGGTGTCTGGCTGCAATCACCACCGGCGATATTGCGCGGTGACGCCGTGGATCTGCTGGCCGATACGTTAAAGGACGTACCGCAGGAATCGGCGCTGTGCGTGTTTCACTGCCATACCCTGAACCAGTTCTCCGCAGAGGCGAAGGAGCGGTTCGGGGACATCTTGCGGGCAGCGTCAATGGAACGTGTGGTGTACCACATGCCGTCGGAGGGAGACCGGGTTTCATTGCGCCGGATTGTCAATGGATGCGCGACGGCCTTGCTAACCGCACGGAGACAGGTACACGGCAGATGGGTCGCGTTTGATACCCATACAAGGGTATCCCCTGAGTAGAAATTGCCGCAGTGGCGATGATCCTGGCGAATTCAAACCGACGCGGGTACGGCCGTTGGCCGGCGTCTACGGGGGTGCGTAAAGCCGCGGAGAAACGGTACCGGCGGGCCGGCGATCAACGAGACCAGGACTTGACGGCTATCACCGTGGCGCACAAGAGAGAAGCGATGCAGAAGGTCGGTGTGGTCGCCAGGGAAACCGCACCCCATCCGGGTATGAGCGACATGATCGCGACCGCCAGAGCCGCGGAGCCGCCGACGATCACGCCTGCGGCTATTGAATTAATCAGGAGGTTGGAGTGCCAGGGCTTACCCGCTTCGATGCGCAGGGCCTGGGCGGTGAGGTGCGAAATGGAAATCGACATTCTGCGGTTCATCGTTCCTGGAGCACCTCGCCGGAGAGTTGGTTGATGCGGTAGAGGCGGACCAGGACGGCGGCGCCGGTACGCTCAGGGTCGCGGTCAAGTTCACCCTGGACCGTGCGGGACATGACGTTATCCCGAATCGCGCCTTCGCGGTACATGGTGGCGGTGCCGTAGAAACGCAAATTGACCCGATCGGTGGGGTGACGGTAGAAGAGCACCACCTTGGAGCCATTCTCGATGTTGGCGGCGGAATTTCGCCATCCACGTTCCCAGAAAGCCAGGGTTTCACGGTCGAACACCAGCACGCTGCCGCGCATGCTGATCTGGGGCTCGCCGTCTGGCGATACGGTAGCGATAAACATGGGGCAACGGTCGGCCAACGCGTTATCGACACGGCGGCGCAGTTCGTCGTCGATGTAAATCATGGGAATCTCCTGAAGAATGCGACCGGGTGCAGGGTGGTTTGGAACAACGTGCGCTCGGCCCGCAAATGGGCATTATAGGATAAACGAGGATACCCCGGGCAGACAGCGCACAAGAGAACGGGCTAATGCCGGCCCGCCCAGCAGAAATGAGGCTTACCGCACACCGAGGTTAGCCGATCAACGGTACCGTGGGATCGAGCGCGACTTCGGCGGCCGCAAAGGCGGTCCGCTTCTCTTCGTCGCGGGCGGCGCAGGCAGCGCTCATAGCCAGCACGTCCTTGGCCCATTCATCCACCGGCACGTCGATCATACGTCCGGCAAACGGAGCGGCAGCAGTGCCGGCGGCCAGAGCCTGGGCAAAGACCTCGCGAACCTGCGTGTAGTAGTCCACGAGCGATTCGGCAGGGGTATAGGCCTCGTTTACCGGCACGACCCAGCTGGGGTGCCCGCAGACCATGCCTTTGAAACCCAGGTTCCGGGCGTCGGTGGCGATCTGCGCCATCCCCTCGTGGGACAGTTGTCCGGTCTGCACGCCCATGGGATCGGCAACGGCGATGGGCTGCACGCCGGCGGCGGTTGCCTCGATGCACACTCGGCCACGAGCAAATACGAACGCATCGTGTTCCGAGGACTGGGTGATACCGAGAGAAGCAGCCAGGGCGGCCTCATCGATGACAATCTGCTGCACGCGGTCAGAGGCGGTGATAATTTCACGCACGTGCCACACGCCGGCCGCGCTCTCGATGGAGGGAGTGATTTCGAGGGAGCCTCGGGGCACGCCGTGGATCTTCTCCAGGTTGGCCAACATCGCACCGGCCTCTTCGACCTGATTGGCCGACTCGACTCCCGGCAACACGATCCCGGTCAATTCAGGTCCCACCACGGCGTCGCTGTCAGCGTAGACGAACTCCGCGTTGACGCGCACAAAGACCTGCGCGCCGCCTTTGCCGGCGAGAGCCACGGACTGACGCAGGGTTTTACGAACCTGAGCGAGTTCGGCGGCAGGAGTGCCGTCTTGCAGATCGATGGTGACCGCGTCGGCATGGTGCATCCAACTGCGGGAGACCATCCGCGATTGGACGGCGGGGACGATCAGGTTGGAGCGTCGTACCAGGATGGACATGTTGGACAACTCCCGATCAGCTGGGGGATTCCATGGCCTCGGCAGCGCGCACGCGATCGACGGCTTCCGCTTTCCCCTGGTCACGTTCCCGGCACAGGGCTTGCCATTGCAACAGTTCCTCTGCCTTCGCAGCCTCGTAGCGATCGATCACCCGGTGGCGGCCCAGATAGGAATCCGCTGCCATCGGTCGAGGAGATTCTTCCCGATCAACAGAGGAGACGTCGACCTGGACCCAGGTTTCACCCGAATGTTCCAATTTGCGATACTCCTGGAGCACCCAAAGGGCGTCCGAGATTTCGTCGTCGGACGCGGCAAAGCCGCGGATCTGAGGCTCGACGACGGCGGGGTGCAATCCGCCACCGATGCGGAACCCGCACTTGCGGGCCGCGTCCGCTTCGGCGAAGGCGCGGTCGGGGTCGCTCACGCTGCCGGTTATGTTAGGCGTGAAGGGGGACGCATGGGGTTCGCGTCCGGCGGCGCGGGCGGCAAGCTCGACCTCGCCCTTGCCGTAGACGAACTGGTCGAAGTCGACGAACATCTCGACGCCGAGGTCACGGGACATATCGTAACCGGCGGCGCCGCCGAAGTCGCGCACGCGGGGGCTGGCAGTGACGATCTCGTAGGCATTAGCGACCCCGACCGCCGTCTCGATGTTGGCGCCGATTTCCACCGTGCCGGGCCTGATGCCACGCTCCGCTTCCAGGCGAGTGATGATCGCGTCCATGCGCTCGATTTCGTGCCGATACTCGGCCTTGGGGTAGTTGACCTGCATGAGGCCGGGCCAGATGACGGCGTTGAGGTCCGCTTCCATCAGGTCGTGATTGATGCGGCAAACCGCGTCGGCACCGCCCTTGTTGACCACAGGGATGGATTCACGGACCAGGTTACGGGCCACGTCCTTGAGATCAGGAGGGACCGAGTCTTCCAGGTCCATGTTGATGAAGTCGCAGCCGCGATGCCAGGCGTTGTTGATGAAGCGCGGGGTGACGATGGGCATGGTCAGGCCGGACCGCTTCAATCGCCGTGGTGTGGTGGCCATAGCGGGCTCCTAGGGAACGGGGATGGGAATACCTTTGACGGCGGCGGCCTTGAAACGGTCACGGGTAGCGCAGGCGTCGGCCAGGGCGATGGTGTTGGCAGCCTGGGCGATGATGTCCGGCGTTAGAACGCGGTCGTCCACGGATACCATGACGCACGTGCCCGATGCAGTGGCTGACGCGTACGCTTCGCAAAGGGCATGGGCCGCGGCAACTTCGGACTCGGACGGGGTGAAGCCGGTGTTCAAAGGACGAACCTGGTTGTCCAGAACGCAGAAGGAGCCCTTGAAACCGATGGTACGGCCTCGTTGGGCAGCAGCGAGGGTGTTTTCAGGGGTGGCCAGCAGCCCGCGGTCGGGGAAGCGCCACCACGCGCCCAAGGGGATGGTTCCGGTGGCGGACGCCAGGGTCACCAGCCGCTGCATGAGGTACTGCATCAGATGGGTTTCACCCGAGGGTTCGGGCCGCAGGTCCATGACCAGGTCAGCGCGGCCGAGGGAGAGACCCCAGGTACGCGAACTGGCCGTGGCGATTTCGAAGCCGTTGTGATTGCCAACGGCGGTTTCCAGGGACAGGACCAGTTCGACGCTGCCCGGCAACATTCCGCGGCGGCTTTCCAGTTCGGACACGATGGTATCGATGGCGGTGATCTGTTCAGGAGTTTCGGCGCGGGTGACGACAACGCCGTCGAGGCCGGGCCACACGGCGGCAGTGAGATCAGCGAGCATCAGCTCGGGATCGATTTGAACGAACACCTCCGCGCCGGTGGATTTAGCACTGATCAGGGCCTCGCGCACGGACTCCCGGGCTGCGGGTTTATCTGGCTCAGCCACGAATTCCGCCAGGTCCAGGACGATCACATCGGCGCCGGCCGAAGGGGCGTTGGACACGCGATGCGGATGCGAAACCGGGGTCAACAACCAGGAACGCCGAACTTTGGCAGGTGCGGTCAAGGAGGTTATCCGTGCGTAATCGGGGAATAAACGGCGGCATTATGTTGTATAATGCCGCCGATTCGATAGAGGTCGAAAGGTTTGCCCAAAAGTGCGGTGAATTATAAGTGAGTTCCCACGGTGTGGCAACATGGCAACCGGGCGACGACGTGTTTAGACCGGTCAACAACATTAGTACCTTGACGTAGCTATTCTCGCCTGGCGCGGGCAGGGATAGCGTTGAATGGCTGCTAGAAGTCTGCGAAACGCAGTCCGTTTCTCGCCAGACAGGGAAGGTTATTGAGCACGAACTAGCATTTTCTACGTTATGTTATGTCGCACGCACCTTGAAGTCTCCCGACGGGGCAACCTGATGCTTTATCGGCGCGTCCGGCTTACTCGAAACAAGCAATTTAACCGCTGCAGAACTTACAGGAGCAATTCTCCAAAATGGCCGCTAGTTTGGAAATTCACGATCTGCTCGACACCGGACAGGTGCGGGTGCGACTGGTTGAAGCGTCGGGCGAAGCGCGGGAAGCAGCGCCGGCAGCCTTCGGGATAGTCCTCTCCGAAGAAGAACGCGGAGCGTTGGACCGTTATCACACGGAGTTCCGACGCGGGTCGCCTGGCGGAATCGCTCAAATCGAAGCGGTGGAACTGGCCATGCGCAACTTGGGCCGACTGCTGTTCGAGTCGGCGTTTGGGGCAGACAGCGAAGCCCGCGAGCTGCTGGACGAACTGATGGGCCGAGACGAGCGCGGGGCGCTGGCCATCGTGTCCACGCGCGCAGAGTTCATGTCCCTGCCGTGGGAGCTGATGAACGACCCGTCACTGGGATACTTCATCAACGGGCTGGTTGGAGTGCTGCGGCAATCCGCCAGCCACGCGCCTGCGGATGATCCGGAAGTCACAGAGGAAGAGACGCTGAACGTGCTGATGCTTTCGACCAGCCCGTTGGCGTTAGAGGTCCCAGGCGCAGGGCCGCTGCTGCCGGAGCCGGCGGCCGCTGGGGGCAGCCTGGCGGACGCGACGGTGGCCGCGCTGGAGGGACTCAACGTGCAGGTTTCGCTGGACAATCCCAGGCCGGCTACGCTGAGTGCCTTGCAGGCTCTTCTGGAGCGCAATCCGAATCATTACCACGTGGCCCACATCGACGGCGCCACGTTGGGCGATGACGGGACAATCATTTTGGAGCGGGATGACGGCGGCCCCGACGCCGTAGCTGCCGCCGAGCTGGGCCGCGCGCTGGCGTCGGGCGGGGTCAACGTGGCACTGATCACGGCAGGGGTGCAGCAAGAGTTTCCCCAGCTGACGGGATGGGCGGAGGCGGCAACGGCTATGTCGGAGGCCGGCGTTGCCCAGGTAACGGTGATGCCGGTTCCGGTGCATCCTGATGCGGCAGAAGGCGCGGTGGGGGCGTTCTACCGTCGCATCGCGCAGGGGTACACGGTGGCGGAGGCGGTGGCCTCGGTGAGGCGCGCGCTGATGGACACGCCGGAACGGGTCACGATGTACGGCCGTAGGGTGTTCTGGGACTGGCATCTGCCGGGGGTCTACCAGTCGCGGAACCACCAGCCGCCGGTGATCGCGCAGCACCAACCGGATCCGCTGGGTCCGCCAGTGATTCATCCGGAAGAGGCGCCCACGGAGGACCTGCAGATTCCGGTGGCCGGGCAATACGGCCTGGTGGGTCGGCAGGCGGAGCTGCGGCAACTGGAACGGGCACTGAAAGCGCACTCGGTGGTTCACCTGTCGGGTGACACCGGCGTGGGCAAGACGGAACTGGCGCTGGCGCTGTGCCGGTGGTTCCTGAAGCCGGCCCGCGTGGCCTACCCGGGCGGCGTTTTCTACGCGGCGTTCGAGACGTCGCAGCCGGCTGGTCTGGAGCGGGTAGTCCACGAGATCGGGACGGCAGTGGCGGGCCTGGACTTTGCCGACATGCCGGCGGAGCAGCAGCGGCGGTGGGTGACGGCGTACCTGCAAGGAAACGCGTCGCTATTGGTGTGGGACAACCTGGAAAATGTCGCCGGTTTCCCGGACGGAGCCCCCGGGCTGCTGGGTGAAGAGGAGCTGCCGGAACTGGCGGCGTTCCTGGGAGAGGTGACGACGGGGCCGGTGGGAACGAGTGCGCTGCTGCTGGGCAGAAGGGCCAACGAAGAATGGGTTTCGGTTCCGCATGCCTCGCTGACGCTGGCGGGACTGGCCGGGGCGGACCGGCTGGCACTGACCGCCCAGATCATGCACGGCTCAGAGGTTCCGGCTACGCGAGTCGACCCGGACTTCTTTGAACTCCTGGATCTGCTGGATGGGCACCCGCTGGCGATGCAGATCGCGATTCCGCCCGTAAAGGAGGTGCCGGCGGCCGCGGTGGTCAGCGAGATGACGCGGCTGATGGAAAACGAGCCGGAGGGCGGCGAGGCCGGACGCGGAGCGATCCTGACGGCGGCGATGGAGTATTCGTTCTCGCGGATGTCGCGGCGCAACCGGACGCATCTGCCGTTCCTGTCGCTGTTCCAGCGCCGAATCATGCTGGATGTGCTGTCGCACATCACGGAAGAGCGGGCGTACAGCCAGATCGTGGGCGACGACCTCACCGCCGGGGCATCGCGCAGCCTGCTCTCGCCGGAAGGCGGAATGCAGTCCTCCGGACGCTCGTACGCAGCGTGCCGGACGATGCTGCGCTCGGCGCACGCCGCCGGGTTCCTGGAGTCGATCTCGCCCAGCGTCTACCAGATCAACCCGTCGCTGCCGTGGTTCCTGGGGCGCAAGCTGGGCCGGCAGGTGTCCGGTAACGGGATACAGCAGCTGGAAATGGAGTTTGTCCGCGTTTACGCCGACACTGCCGACTACTTTATGGAAAGCCTGTACGAGAACCAGGACACGGGCGTCACCGCCGTGCTGGCGGAGGAGGGCAACCTGACGCAGGCGCTGGGTCTGGCGCTGGAGTACCGGCAGTGGGACAACGCGCAGGTGCTGTTCCAACCGCTGGCGCAGGTTTACCGGATGCAGAAACGGTTCCCGGAGTTGCGGCGGCTGCGCGGTCAATTGCTGGATACCATCGGGCACACCGCCGGCGAAGCGGAGGGCAACGGCGCCATCGAGTTCTGGCAATACCTGCTGGGAACGGACGCGATGGAATCGGTGGAACGGATGGACCTGGAACGGGCCGACCTTTTCAACCGGCAACTTCTGGACTACCTGCTGGAACAACCCGACGGAGAGACGGACCCGCGCACTGCCGCCGTCTATCACCAGAACGGGTTGATCGCCACGCGAAGGGGGCACTACGACACTGCCTCAGAGTGGCTGGAGCGCGGACTGGAAATCATAGACGGCGGCGAGGATCAGGAGTCAATCGCCGACGCCTGTTTCGCCATCGGGCAGGTGCGACACCACCAACGGCAGTACGGCGGCGCCAAGGAATGGTACTTGCGGGCGTTGGACATCCACCAGCGGCTGCCCGACTACGAGGAAATGGTCAACGACTTCCGCGCCCTTGGTTCCGCGTGCCACCTGCGGTTCGAGTACGACGAGGCGCGGAGCTGGTACCACCGGGCGCGGGAGATAGTGGAAGACAACCGTGACGAGGAAACGGCGGTCTACATCTTCCACTCGCTGGGAACGGTGGACCACTCGGAGTACCTGTTTGAGGACGCGCAGTCCTGGTACCAGCAGGCTCTAGGTTTGAGCGACCGCCTGGGCATGACCGAGCAGATGATCGTGGAGTTTCACCACCTGGGGACCCTGGCGCAGGCCAGGGGCATTGCCGACGAGGCCGACGAGTGGCTGCGGGTCGCCATGGAGTACCGGGAGGAGATGGGCGACCTGCGGGGCGTCGGCGTGGAGGCGCGACAACTAGGGGTAGTCCACCACGAGCAGGGGGATCTGGACCAGGCCTATCACTGGTACGACCAGGCGCGCATCGCCTTCGAGAACGTGCGCGACGTGCTGCGGGCGGCGCGGACCTACGGACAGCTGGGCATGGTTGAGGAGCAGCGGGGGAACCTGCCCGACGCCCTGGAATGGGTGGCGCGCACGTACCAATTGGTGGCGGATCACCAGCTGCCCATGATGGTGCAGGTCAAGGCGCACCTGGCCCGGTTGAAAGAGCAGATGGGCGACGAACCCTTCGCGCAATGGTGGCGAGACAACACCGGCGCAGAGCCGCCAACAGACCTGGACGTGGATCCCAGTGAAGTCTTCTGACCGGGGTTGGCATGGATGGACGGGATACAGCGACGGAGGAATGGAAATGGCGCTAGTCAGACTGGAAATCACGAAGCGGAAGCCGTTCGCCGACGGACAGGTTTTTGGCCATGTGGGTCGGTACGAGCAGATCGACGGGCTGGCGCACTTCGCGGTGGATCCGTCGCATCCGGACAACACAGTGATCGCAGATATCGCGCTGGCGCCGCGAAGCAACGATGGGTCGGTGGAGTTCTCGTCCGATTTCCGGATCATCAAGCCGGTGGACAACGACCACGGGAACGGCCGGCTGCTTCTGGACGTGCTGAACCGGGGAAAGGAACTGGCGCTGAAGAACATCAACAGCGCGCCCGACGCATCACCGGAAGCAGATCCGCATCCGGGAAACGGGTTCCTGATGAGGCAGGGGTACAGCCTGGTCTGGTGCGGTTGGCAGCACGACGTGCCGGATGCGCCGGGTCTGTTCCGGTGCAACGTGCCCAACGCGCACAACTCCGATGGCTCTCCGGTCTCGGGCAAGATCGTGGTCTCCTTCCAACCGCTGACCGACGTTGACAACCAATTCCTGTCGGACCGGGACCACCAGCCGTATCCCACCAACCACCTGGAAAGCTGGGATTCCGTGCTCACCGTGCAGGAATACGAGGACGCGCCCGAGACCGTCATACCGCGCGAACGATGGGCTTTCGCCCGGCTGGTGGATGGCAGGCGCGTGCCGGACGCGGCGCACGTCACCATGGACGGCGGTTTCGAGGCCGGCAAGGTATATCGGGTGGTATACGAAACGTCCCACGCTCCGCTGGTCGGGCTGGGCCTGCTGGCGACACGGGACATCGTGGCCTGGTTGCGTCACGGCAAGACGGACGCTGCGGGTACGGCCAATCCGCTGGCCGGCGCGCTGGGTCGTGCCTACGCCTACGGACGCAGCCAGAGCGGCCGGTTCCTGCGGCAGATGCTGCACCTGGGGCTGAACCGCGACGAGGACGGCAGGGTCGTCTTCGAGGGGATGCTGCCCAACGTGGCCGGCGGCAAGATGGGCGAGTTCAACGTGCGGTTCGGTCAGCCATCGAGCCTGTCCAACCGGAGCGTGAACAACCTGCCGCCGTTTCTGGATCTGGAGCCGGGAGGAGCAGAGGGCATCCTCGCCGAGGTGACCCGCCGGAGAGTGGCTCCCAAGGTGATCTACACCAACACGTCGTCGGAGTATTGGGGCGGGCACGGCGCGTTGGCCCACGTCACCGCCGATGGCAACGGCGATGCCGAACTGCCCGACAACGTGCGTTCGTGGCTGTTCTGCGGCACTCAGCACGCGCCGGCCAGCCTGCCGATTTCCGACACCAACCCGGATACGGGGGCCAGGGGGACGCAGGCGCTGAACTACGTCGACTACCGCCCGCTGATGCGTGCGGCGCTGGTGCATCTGGACAATTGGGTTACCCATAACGAGCCGCCGCCAGGCAATGGGTATCCCAGCCATGCGGATGGCACGATCATCGAGGCCGGGGAGCTGGCGGAATCTTTCCGCGCGCTGCCGGGAGTTGAGTTTCCCGAGCACCACAAGGTCATGCGCCGCCTGGACTTCGGGCCGGACCGAGCCGTTCCGACGGTGATTCCGCCGGGAGTCGGCGAGGCGTATCCGTCGCTGGTATCGGCGGTGGATGCCGACGGGAACGAAGTGGGTGGCATCAGGCTGCCGGCCGTCGCGGTGCCGCTGGCCACGTACACGGGATGGAACGTGCGCCACGCCGACATAGGCGGACCGGGACAGGTGCTGTCGCCGGGCGGCACCGTGGTCGGCGGGGCGATTCCCTTTGCCGTAACCCGGGCCGAGCGGATGGCGTCCGGCGACCCGCGGCCATCAATCGAAGAGCGGTACGCATCGCGGGACGAATACCTGGCGCGGGTGCGCGAATATGTTGAGACGTTGGTGCAGCAGGGCTATGTGCTGGCCGAGGACGTGGATGTCCTGGTGGGACAGGGCGCGGAGGTGTACGACGCGATTGTGGGGGTGCGGGAAGCGGTAGCGGCGGATGACTGAGGCGATTCCCAGATAAGGAGGCCGTCGGGGAAGTGGACGAGATTGTTTTTGAGGTTTCTGAGGCCGTCGAAGGTGGTTATGATGCTCGGGCCGTTGGCCATAGCATCTTCACGCAAGGGAGCGATTGGACAGACCTGAAAGCGATGGTAAAGGACGCGGTACTTTGTCATTTTGATGATGACGAGTTGCCTGCCGCAATTCGGCTACACTTGGTGAAGGATGAAGTCATGGTCGTATGACGCTTCCACGTGATCTTTCGGGCGACGAGCTGGTCAGGTTGTTGCGCCGCAACTACGGATACCACGTGATTCGGCAGCGGGGCAGCCATTTGCGACTGGCAAGCAATTTTCGTGGCACGGAGCATCGCGTGTCGGTTCCTCGTCATCGGCAACTGAATGTGGGAACGTTGAGCGGCATCATATCTGACGTTGCAGAGTACTTGGGCTTGACCTCCACGGAAGTACGCCGAGCTTTGTTCGGTGACGCTTAAAGCAACCGCAATCGGTGGTGGTAGTAATGAAGGAACCGCACGAAAAACAGCCTCGCCATCGCGCCCTCCGCATTGCCCAGTTCAAGGAACGGTGCCTGGAGCTGGTTACCGAAGTCTACCGGGATGGGGGAGCGCTGATAATCGCTGACGACGCCGGGGCGAGGGTGGAAATCACGCGCTACGTGGAGCCGCCATTGGCTGGATATGGCAGTCTCAAAGGCAAGGTCAAAATACTCGGCGACATCGAGGGTCCGATGCCGGTTGAGTGGTACACCAACCCGGACGTCCAGACCGATGACGATTGGGACATTTCCGGGCCGATGCCGGCGTCCTGGTTCATTGTGCCGGAAGAGCTCAAGTCTCGGGAGTTCCGTATGCCCGAGAAGGTTGACGTGTCGATTTTGCATCGGCACAAATTCCTGACGGTCAACGCCAGCGAATTTGCGGCGCAACTTGACGAAATTATCGCGGCTGTCGCGGAGAGCTACGACGGGGAAGTTGCCGTGTTCGATGAGGAAAAGGGCCTTGTGCTACTGAAACGGTACGAAGGGACGCCCGGCGACAACGCATCGAAGAGGAGGATGCAAGTTGATACTCGGCGACACCCAAGCTCTCGTCTGGTACCTTGACGCAAACCAACGGCTCGGCCCAGAGGCACCCGGTAGAATTGCACGAGCAATTCAGAACGGCCAAGCCGCGTTTTCCGCGATCTCAATTTGGGAAATCGGTATGCTGCAACAAAAGGGCCGGCTTGAGACTGCTATGAACGCCGCGCAATGGCATGAATGGTTGCTGGATGAAGGATTCAACGATATTCCCGTCACTAGCGCAATCGCCGCTCGGGCAGGTGATTTGCTCGATATGCACGGAGATCCTGCCGACCGCATCGTTGTAGCTACTGCTCTGGAAGGACATCTGCTAATCACCAGCGACAGGCCGATCCTCAATTGGCCCCACGAGCTTGACCGCTTTTCCGCCCGCCGATAGGGCAGCCACACAAGGAGCATCGTTATGTCAGTTGGAACTTCCATACCGCTGCCGGCTTACACGCTGGACCCGGCGTTCATGGCCCGCACCGCGGAGGCGCTGGGGTTTGAATCGATCTGGTACGCCGAGCACCCGATCCTGCCCGTGAGCAGCGAAAGCCAGTTTCCCTCGGGCGGGCCGATACCGTGGACCTACGCCCACTTCGCTGATCCTTACATCGCGTTGGCGCGGGCTTCCGGGGCCACCAGCACAATCAAGCTGGGAACCGGCATCACCCTGGTGCCGGAGCGGAACCCGTTGATGCTGGCCAAGGAGATCGCCACGCTGGACCGGGTGAGCGGCGGGAGGTTCCTCTTTGGGATCGGGGCCGGCTGGAATCGGGAGGAAACTGAGATCTTCGGCGGCGACTTTGACCATCGGTGGACGCAAACGCGAGAAGCCGTGGACGTGATGAAGGAGCTGTGGACCAAGGACGAAGCGGAGTTCCACGGAACGTACTACGATTTCCCGCCGGTGAAGTCGAACCCCAAGCCAGTCCAGCAGCCACACCCGCCGGTCATCCTGGGTGGACTGGCGCGACGGGTGCTACAGCGGGTGGCCACCTGGGGCGACGGGTGGCTGCCGAACCGCATCACACCGGCCGAAGTCGAGGAAAGCCGAAAGCGCCTGGACGAGCTGGCCGCAGCCAGGGGGCGCGACCCCAAATCGCTCTCGATCTCGGTGTACGGCCAGGCTCCGGACGGGCAACTGGTGCAGGACTTCCTCAACGCGGGAGCCGACCGCGTAGTGGTGCGTCCCGAGCACTGCGAGACCGAGGAGGAAATGTCGGTGCAGATGGAGCGGATGGCAGAAGCGGTCATTCGCTGAACGGCGATCAAGCATGACTGCTGACCTGCGGACTGTAGAATGGTTCGCGTCGGATTGACCGTCACACGCGAAGAAGAGAGGTAACGGGGGATATGGACCGCACCACCGAGCTGTTAAGCTCCTACGCTTGCAATCTCACCTACGAGGACCTGCCGCCCGAGGTGGTGCATCAAGTCAAGCGCACCGTTGCCGATACGCTGGGCTGCGCCGTCGGTGGCTACCTGAGCGAGCCGGCCAAGGTGGCCCGCAAGCTGGCGGGAGACGTGACCAGCAAGACCTCGGCCCGGATCCTGGGGACTTATGACCGGTCATCGCTGGACATGGCCGGGTTCGCCAACGGGGTGATGGTGCGGTACCTGGACTGCAACGACTCGTACTTCTCGCCCGGCGGCGGACATCCCAGCGACATGATCCCGGCAGCGCTGGCCGTGGGGGACAGCGTTGAGGCGGACGGGCGGACGATCATCACGGCGATTGCGCTGGCCTACGAGGCCTTCTGTCGGATCGCCGACCACGTGCCGGACAACCAGTGGGATCAGGGCGTCCTGAGCGTGATCGGGGCGGCCTGCGCGGCCGGCAAGATCCTGGGGCTGGACGAAGAGCAAATGGGTCACGCGATTTCGCTGGCCGTGGTGCCCAACGTCCCCTTGCGGGTGACTCGGATGGGCGAGCTGTCGATGTGGAAGGGCTGCGCGGCCGCCGCGGCAACGCGGTCCGGCATATTCGCAGCGCAACTGGCGGCCGAGGGGATGACCGGGCCATTCGAGCCATTCGAGGGCCGCAAGGGGTTGTGGGAGCAGGCCATCGGGTATCCCATCGAGCTTGACGCCATGGGCGGGGACGACGCCCCGTTCCGGATCACGGACACGATTTTCAAGTTCTACCCGTCGCAGATACACACACAGGCGCCCATCGACCTAGCGATCCAGCTGCACGACCGGGTGGACGTGAGCGACATCGCGTCGATCAAGATCCAGTCGTACCGTTCGGCGGTGAGCAGCGCGTCCACGGAGCCCGAGAAATGGGATCCCAAGACCCGCGAAACGGCCGACCACAGCATCCCCTTCCTGGCGGCGGTGGGGCTGAGAGACGGAGAGGTGACGCCGGCCACTTTTGCGCCGGACCGCATCGCTGACTCCGGGCTGCGGACGATCATCAACAAGATGCGGATCGACGAAAACGCGGAGTTCACGGAGAAGTATCCCGCCGAGTACAATTGCCGCATCGAGGTGATCAAGAGCAACGGGCAGACTGAGGTGGCGGAAACCAGCTTCCCCAAGGGGCACGGAAAGAATCCTCTGAGCGACGCCGACGTGGACGCCAAGTTCCGGCGGCTGGCCTGCCCTACGGTCACCGAGCAGCAATGCGAACAGGCGCTGGAGCTGATCTGGTCGCTGGAGAACCTGCCGAACATCCAGGACATATTCGACAGTCTGGTGGTGTGACACGGGGGCTCGGCTCCTGTGGGTCTTGCCAACGATTTGTGATCCGAGCAATCCGGGCGGGCGGCCCGCGCGTATATGCTGATAACCAGGAATTGCCGAACCCCTGATAACTTTGGAGGGGTGGTGTCAGATAACCCACATCGTGAAGACGCGCAACGCATCGCCGCAGTCGGCGCGGGCGACGAAAGAGCCCTGGAGGAGATCTACGATCGCTACGCCCAGCGGGTTTTCTCGTTGGCGGTGTCAGTTCTGAAAGACGAAGCGCTGGCCGAAGACGCCGTTCAGGAGGTGTTCTCCAACATCTGGCTGAAAGCCGGTAGCTACCGGCCGGAAATGGCGGCCCCGAGCACGTGGATAATGTCCGTGGCGCACCACAAGGTGGTGGACATGTACCGGTCACGGAGGCGCACCACGGATCACACCGTTTATCCGGAGATGGACGCGCTGCATCGGATACCTGACTCCAAGATCAGCGTGGAACGCCAGGTGGAGCGCGGTTTTGACGCCAGTCTGGTACGCGAGGCGCTGCTGACCCTACCCGAGGAGCAGAGCCGACCCTTGTACCTCTCAGCCTGGCACGGTTACAGTCAATCAGAGATCTCGAAGATGCTGGGAATACCATTGGGGACGGTGAAAACCCGAATGCGTCTCGGCATGCAAAAGCTCAAGACAGCGTTGGAAGCTCATGTGGTCTGACAACCCAGGCGAAATATACGCCGGATCGGAGCATCCCGAAGGGGAGCTGGCGGCGTTTGCGCTGAACGCGCTGGACGATGCCGAGTTCCAGGCGGTGTTCCACCACGTGATCCGGTGCCCGCACTGTCAGGAAGTGCTGCTGGGGTTCCAGGAGACGGCGGCGAGGCTTACGGCCGCAGTTACGGAAACTCCGCTGCCGGCTGGCCTGAAGCAGCGTGTGCTGGCCAACTCCGTGGGCCGCAGGAGTGGCTCGGAAACGGGACGACGCATTGATCCCGACCCGCGCTGGTCGATGCGACGCTTGCGACGATGGCTGGCGCCAGCGGCCATTGGCGTGATGAGCATTGCGCTGGTGGCATCGCTGGGGTTGATCATGTCGCAGCAGCAGGAGATCCACAATCTGGAAGCCGAGCGGGAGCAGATGGCAGCCCACCAGGAAACGGTCGCAGTGGCGTCGGCCAGCGCGGCGGTCGCTGCGATGACTCCGGCGAACGAGCCGACACAGCTGGATCCACCACAGGCGCAGCTCCTGCAGTCTCCGGCGCCGGCTGGCCGCGAGGTCCGGGTGCGCAGTCCGGTGGGTTCGGCGAACCTGACCTCCAACATCAGCCAGATCGCAGGTTCGACGCAGGTTGCAGCACAAGCCGACGACGGGACGGAGTCGGTGGACCTGGTCAAGCAGGAAATGGCTGACATGGTTGAAGCCACCGTGTTGTCGGCCCAGCCGGAGACGGAGAAACTTTCGATGACCTCCCCCATGGGCACCGAACCGACGGCCCAGGGTCTCCTGATGCTGCATCCATCCGGGAAGCAAGGAGTCCTGATGGTGTCCGGCATGCCGGCGGACACCTACCAAATCTGGCTGGTGCGCGACGACGAGCGGATGCTGATCGACCGCATTGTGGTGAACGAACACGACGGGAGCGGCGTCAAGGAGCTGGAACTGGACCAATCGGTATTCGGGTTCCACGAGGTGGCGTTGCTGCCGGACGAACGGCATGGGCCGACCGTGCCCACGGGCGAGATGTTCCTGAGCGCACGCATCATTGGCGGACCGCCGGCGCCGCCGTCAATCTGGAGAGGGAGGTAATGGAACATGACCAGCCAGCGAACCGTACCTCAAACTCCACGACCTCCGAAGCGTGACGACGGGTTGGACTGCGAAATCTGCGGCAACCGCATGCACGAACGCAGTTGTAAGATCGTCTGCCGCAACTGCGGTTTCACCAGGGACTGCTCGGATCCGTAACGGCCGGCCGACTCACTGTTCCGGGAACGACCACCAGTCAGGGGCATTGCGCAAGGGCAGGTGCCGAAAGAGCTCCGGCTGGGCCTCCACGGCAAGGCGCATGGCTTCCAGAACCGGCTCACGGATGGAACGGTGGGCCTGCCGCGAACTCCGCAGCTTGAACAGGTGGTAGCACTCGCGGAGGTTCATCCGAGACAGTACCCGCTGGCGGTGAGCGTGGGTCACGGCGTACTGGGCCATTGCGGGATGCTGGCCCGCCAGCGCTAAATACAGCCGCTCCGATTGCGAAACGGCCTGCTCGAACACACCGGTCAGGCCGGATGCTTCAACCAGGGGAGGCGTGTCGCAGCCGTTGGCGACGGTCAGCGGTTGTCCAAGATAGGTCTGCATCCGATGGCGACGAAATTCCCGCAAGGCGCCATAGTCAAAGACGAACTCGAAGGTGTATCCGACCATCTCTAACTCGCGAGGCGGGGCGTCATGCGGGCCGATGTCCCGGACCGCGCCGTCAATCATCTCGATCCGCTCCGTTTCGGTCATGGCTTGGGACGAAGCGAGAGCGCGGCCGTAGTCGCCGCCCCGCCGAAACAGCAAGGCCGCTGAGAGTCTGCGCGTGGCGTCGCGGTCGTAGTCGAGCAGCCTGACGGATACCGGCGCAGCGTTAGGGGCCGCTTCATCCTCAGCGGGACGTACCCTCCGGTGCCCAGCGAGGTAGGGGTTGTGGTCGGCGTACTTGACGAGGGTGGGAGTGATCGACCGGCCTTGTTCGCGCAACTCTGAGCCCACATCGCGCTCCTCGGCCAGTTCCGAGGACATCAACTTGCTGATGGCGTGCTCCAGTGTGCGGGCGTTCGCGGTTAGTCCGACATTGGTGAGGGTGGACGCCGGCAGGACGGCGCGGCAGGCGTCGGTGGCCTGACGACGCAAACGCAGGCCGTAAGCGGAATCGCTTTCGCCGTCGCGCTGGGAGTGCCGGGACCGCAGATGGGACATAGTGCCATCGATGAGCCTCGCGTAGGCCACGAACAACGCGCGGCAGGTTGAGACGTACTCGGCCCGAAGAGCGGGGTGATTGTCCAGCTCCGATGGGACGTGGAAACTCTCCGGGTCGATTATCTGATAGCGCGAGGACTTCTCGGTGTAGGACGCCAGGCGGTTGTCCTCAAGGGTGTCGCAGGCCAGGCGGGAGATGTTCTCCACTGCCAGGTGCAGGATTGCGTGCTCGGCCACGGACGCGTGACCGTAGCCCACGACCCAGCGTTCGTTGAAGTCGGCGGCGCGCTCGGCGGAAACCTGCGTGGCGATTTCGTCGAAGGGTTCCGGCCGGCGGGAGGTCATCGCGAAGGTAACCGCGATTTGCTCCTCGGTGAGATCACGGGGAGAAAGTGGATAGATGCGCCGGCGGGCGACTGATGCCGGTAGGGTTTGGTGCATCGGGATAACACCGTAATGCCGCACCATTTGGGCACGCGCAGGTCAACCCGATTCTAAAAAGCCGGCGGGTAAAAGGCTAGGGCCTGGATTCCGGCTTTCGCCGGAATGACGTGAAGGAACCCGGAACGACGGTTGGGTGGTTGCCGTCCACTAGTTTCTACAGAAGGCGGGGAATCCCTCCGGCATGACGACCTCGATCATGTGAATGCGGCCGGCGGCGACGGAGTCCTGGACGGCGCGGGTCATTTCAGCGACGTTGTTGACGCGGGTACCGGGGATCCCGTAAGCATCTGCCAGCTTCATGAAGTCGGGATTCACGAGATCGGTAGCCATCTGGCGGTCGCCGCGGTCGCGCTGGTAGCCCTTGAGCACACCCCAGGCGTTGTCGTTGAAGACCATGACGATGGGATTGATGCCGTACTGGACCGCAGTGCCGAGTTCCTGGGCGTTGTACTGGAAACCGCCGTCGCCGGACACGCAGATCACCGGGCTATCGGGACGGCCCACCTTGGCGCCCATTGAAGCGGGGAAGGCGAAACCGAGGCCGGCCCAGCCATGGGGATACATGTAGCTGCGGGGGCGATCCATCTGAAGGCAGCGCACAGCGCGGTTGGCGGGTACGGTGGCGTCAAGGGAGAAGATCGTGTCATCGGGGATGACCGAACGGACAGACTCCCAAGCTTTAAGTTCGTGACCCCATTGATCTTGCAGACCGGCATAGACGCTGGATTTCAGCTCAGCGATTTCTTTGCGATAGTCATCGCTGGCACCAATGTCAGCGTTGCCGGCCGAGCTCAAAAATTGGCGGACGACTGCGCCACTGTTGGCGGCGATGGCAACCTCGGTTTCGTAGTTCTTGCCGATGTAATCCCCGTCGAGGAGGACGTGGATGATCTTCTCCGGCAGCTTGAGGCCGACGCCGGAAGTCGAGCGATAGGGCAAGTTACTCCCCAAGACCAGCGCAACGTCGCAGTCGCCCATCCAGTCCAGCACGGGGTTCTGACCCCAGATGCGGTTGCCGAGGGCCATGCCCAGGGACAGCGGATGGCTTTCGGGGAAGGTCCCTTTTGCACCGTCGCCGGTCACCACGGGAGCGCCGATTTGCTCCGCAAGGCGGATTATGTCATCCGCCCCGCCGGTGGTATGGATCTCCTCGCCGAGGAAGATAACCGGACGTTTGGCGCCGCGCAGCAGGTTCCAGGCGCGTTCCACCTGAACCGGGTCGCCCTGGGGCACGTCCGGTTGGCGCGGCCGGAGGACCTCGACCTCGGCCTGCTGACCGAGGAGGTCGGTGGGGACCTCGAGCTCGATGGGGCGAGGACGGCGCTCGCCGAAGCGGACGAAAGCCTCGACGAAGTGGTCAGGAATGGACTCGATCTGGTTGATGCGAGCGTTCCAGTCGGTCACGGCGGCGAACATCCCCAACTGGTCCTTGGTCTCGTGGGTCGCCATCTTGCCGCTGCCGACGAACTCGGCCTCGACGTTGGTGGTCACCTGAAGAACGGAGGAGGCCGAGAAATATGCCTCGCCCATCGCGCCGACGGAGTCGGCAGCGCCGGGACCGGTGCTGGTCAGGATTACCCCGGGGCGGCCGGTGGCTCGGGAGTAGCCGTCAGCCATGTAACCGCAGCCCAGCTCCAAACGCCCACCGATGAACCGGACATCATCCTGGCGGTCGAACAACGCGTCGAAAAGGTCGAGGGTGTGGACGGAAATGATGCCGAATACCGTGTCGACACCCTGGGCGTGCAGGGAAGCGACCACAGCCTGGCCGCCGGTCATCTGGGGCATGGTAGGAGCTCCTGGCTAGTTTCGGTCCGCTTGGAAATAATCAGTCAGAAAATCCAGCACTTGGCGTTTTTGTTCTTCGGAAGCTGATTGAACGATGGCGAGAACATTAAGCCAACCGGCCTCATCGTCCCAATAATTCCGTTTCATTACCTGATGCCTCCCGCATAACGGCTGCCATTTGGAAGCGTCTTGAGGGTCGGCATCCGCATTCAGTGAATGAGGCGTCTTATGGTCAGGTGTCAAGCGAACTGTGCCCCCACCAACTTGGTCAATGTCGCCCTGACGCAAGCCGCACGATATTCCGCCTTCGCTCCACGCGCATCTGTAATCAGCTGTTCGCAGAACTTCTTCCCATGTATGAGCCGTAGGTCTAGCTCGCCCAGATGCCGCGCTTCGCCTTTCGGCGTTAGGCATCATGTATTCGCTGACTTTGAGATCCCCACGGTTCCGCCAAGAAAGGATCGTATATCCCATGTCCGTCCGGAGTTCTGACAAGCGCTGATGCCAGTTCTCCGGTTGACGGCCAGTTACAGGGTCGGTCGCAACCTGAATTATCTGCTCCCTAGTGGCGACTTTTCCCAAATTGTCCAGAAAGAACGCTTCTATTCTCGCCCGTATTGACCGTTGGTTATAGGGGCCTTTAATGACCGCATCCCGACCGTCCACATCAACCTCACGCCGCCATTATTGAATCGATGCCCTGATAGCAACGTTCTACGCGCTCTCGGGTCACGTCAATCCATTCCTCCGACTGATCGCAAAGAATTGCACGGCGGCCCAACTGCACGCAGGCTTCGCCAGTTGTGCCAGAGCCACACATCGGATCCAAAACCAGATCGTCTTCCTTGGTGGTCATCAAAATCAAGGGCTTAATAACGGACAGCGGTTTCTGGGCCGGATGACCAGTCTGCTCGTCTCTGCCCACGAAACCGACGTTCAACGGGACTTCCAGAACTGTTGGCGGTCCTGGAACAAATCGCATTTTGCCGGATTTCCATCGTTCCAACTGGGCACCGTTCAAGAAGTGCTCGGGATAAGTTCTTGCACCTTCAGAGGACAGATGCAAGCAAGCGTTTTGCGCAGAACGCCAGCCACGGATAACGGAAGGGCAATTTTTGTAGTACCAAGTCAGCCAGGCGACGAGCTTAAAGCCCGTCGGAATTCGGGCCACCTGGTGGGCGACGATCTCCGGGAACCCCCACACGAAGACATGCTGAGATACCTGTGCAGCAGCAGCTATGACCTCACTCAACCAATCGTTGTAGTCATCACGCTCACCGCCGACACCCTTGTTATACCAAGGGTCGAGAATAGTCGCGGTGATGCCATCCGGCGCGGAGGCCAGAGTTGCCAGAACATCGGCCGGTGGAAGTGTTTCAACATTGGGCATAGTTGCATCTCCGCTACAGCAGCAGACTGACCGGGTTTTCCAGGACCCGCTTGATCTCCATGAGGAACTGAGCGGCCTCAGCGCCGTCGGCGACGCGGTGGTCCGTGGACAGGGTGGCCTTCATCATGGTGCCGACGGCCAGCTCGCCGTCGCGGACCACCGGCTGCTGCTTGACGCTGCCTACGGCCAGGATGGCGGCGTGGGGCGGGTAGATGATGGCGGTGAAGCTCTCGACGTCGAACATGCCCATGTTGCTGATGCTGAACGTCGTGCTGCTGTACTCCTCGTTGCGGAGCGTGCCACTGTTGGCGCGGGCGATGAGGTCCTTGGTGGCGGCGGCAATCTGCACGAGGCTCTTGCTCTCGCAGTTGCTGACGCCGGGCAGGATCAGGCCGGATTCGAGGGCGATGGCGATGCCGATGTTCATGGCGCCGTGAACCTCGAGGTGATCGCCGCGGAAGAACGAGTTGAACTTGGGGTGCTTGGCCAGCGCCAGCGCACAGGCTTTGACCATCAGGTCGTTGACGCTGACGCGGTTCTCGGGATCGGACTCGTCGTTGACATCGCGGCGCAAGGACATGGCTTTGCCCATGTCAATCTCCGCCGTGACATAGAAGTGCGGAGCCGTGGACTTGCTGTCGGAAGTGACCCGCGCGATGGTCTGCCGCATGCGGCTGAGCTCGATGCGGGAGTCGGACGGGGCGGCAACAACTTCAGGTGCGGACGCCGGCGCCGGAGCGGGTTCGGGAGCTGCCGGAGGTGCCTGGAAGTTTTCGACGTCGCGCTCGGTGATCCGTCCGTTGGGTCCGGTGCCGGTGACCAGCGAGAGGTCAATGCCGCGTTCGCGCGCGAGGCGCCGGGCGATGGGAGACGCGCGGACGCCTCCGTCGGAAGCAGGGGCCGGCGCTGCGGGAGGCTCAGGTTCCGCCGCGGCCGGGGCGGGCGTGGGAGCGGCCGGGGCCGGGCTAGCGGCGGGAGCGGCAACTTCGGGGACCGATTCGCCGGGCTCGGTGATGATGGCAATGAGCTCACCGACCGGGACAGCGACGCCGGCCTCGGCGACGATGCGTCCCAGGACACCGCCGGTGTAGGCCTCGAATTCGACCGTGGCCTTGTCCGTCTCGATGTCGGCGATCACCTCGCCACGGTCGACGGTTTCGCCTTCCTGCTTGTACCAGCGGACGACGGTGCCTTCACGCATATCGTATCCCATCTGGGGCATGACGACGTTGGTAGCCACGATGTTCTCCTGTGGTTGTCGGGTGTGGGGGTAACGACCGGCTGGCAGCGTTGGGCAGGTTCAGGCGCCGTTGACCAGTTTGCGGGCGGCCGCAGCGACGGATTGGGCGCTGGGGATGGCCATCTGCTCGAGGGGGAAAGAATAGGGTATCGGCACTTCTGCGCCGGCGACGCGGCCCACCGGAGCGTCCAGGTACTCGAAGGCCTCTTCCTGCACCTGGGACACCAATTCGCCGGCAAAACCGCCCAGGCGGGTGGTTTCCTCGACCATCAGGGCGCGGTGGGTTTTCTTCACCGAGGCTACCACCGTCTCCATGTCCAGCGGGCGCAGGCAACGCAGGTCGATCACGTCGGCCTCGATGCCCTCGCGGGCGAGGATATCTGCCGCTTGCTCGGCGACCAGGGCCATGCGGGAGTAGCCGCAGAGCGTTATGTCGCCGCCAGTGCGCGTGATGCCGGCCTGGCCGATGGGAATGCGGAAATCGCCGCTGTCGGGGGCCTCTCCGCGCGTGCCATAGAGCAGGATGTGCTCCACGAACATGACCGGGTCGTTGAGTTCGCGGCAGGAGCGGAAAAGGCCGATGACGTCGCGCGGGGTTGAAGGCGTGACGACGGTGAGGCCCGGCACGGAGGCGTACCAGCCCTCGAAGGACTGCGAATGGGTCGCCCCGACGGAAGCGCCGGCGCCGGTGACGGTGCGAATGATCAGGGGGATCGAGAATTGGCCGCCGGACATGTACCTGATCTTGGCGGCGTGGTTCACGATCTGGTCCATGGCCAGAAGGCTGAAGTTGATGGTCATCAGCTCGACCACGGGCCGCAGGCCGGCCATGGCGGCGCCCACGCCGGCCCCGACGATGACCGATTCGGCCAGGGGGGAGTCCTTGATGCGCTTCTTGCCGTACTGCTCCCAGAAACCCTTGGTGACGGCGAAGGCGCCGCCGTAGGGGCCGATGTCCTCCCCCATGAGGAAGACGCGCTCATCCTGATCCAGGGCTTCGCGGAGAACTGAGGATACGGCGTCGCGATATGTCATGACCGACATGATGGTTCCTCTCGACTGGCTTGGTCGTGTTACGCGGGGATACCTTCAGTCGGTCGATCAGTGTAGACGTGATCGTAGAGGTCGGCGGGTTCGGGCCAGGGAGATGTCTCGCCGAACTCCGCGGCCACCACGATCTCTTCGTCGACGCTGGCGTCGATTTCGTCGAAATCCTCCACGGTGGCGATTCCTTCGTCGGTGAGCCAATCGCGGTAGCGAGGAATCGGATCCTGGCCGGCCCAGTAGGACACCTCGTCCTCGGGGCGGTAGTTCGCGGGATCGGCTACGGAGTGGCCGCGCAGGCGGTAGGTGCGGGCGACGACGAATGCCGGGCCGCTGCCGGAGCGGACTTCGGCGTTGATCTTCTGCATCAAACCACGCACCTCGAGGACGTCGTTACCGTCTACCTCGTAACGGGACATGCCGTAGGCGGCGGCCATCTCATGCAGAGAGTCCCACATCACGAGGGTCTCCTTGGATGAAGCGCCCATGCCGTACAGGTTATGTTCACAGAAGAAGATGACGGGGAGGTTCCAGATGGCGGCGAGGTTCATAGCTTCGTGGAACTCGCCCTCGTTGACCGCGCCGTCGCCGAAGAAGCAGAGAACGACCTGGTCGTCGCCGCGGTACTGCACGGCGAGGGCGATGCCGGCGGCGATGCAGAGCTGGCCGCCGACGATGGCATATCCGCCCATGAAGTTCAGATCGGAGCTGAACAGGTGCATGGAGCCGCCCTTGCCCTTGCTGCATCCCGTGACCTTGCCCATGAGCTCAGCCATCACCTCGTTGCTGGTCATGCCGCGGGCGAGGGCCTGGCCGTGGTCCCGGTAGTGGGTCACGATGTAATCGTCGGGGCGCAGGGTGTTGATGGCCCCGACGGCGATGGCTTCCTCGCCGTTGTAGACGTGGAGGAAACCCTTGATGTTGCCTCGGGTGTACTGCCGCTCCGACTCTCGCTCAAACTCGCGGATGAGCTTCATCTGCCGGTAGAAACCCAGCAGGTCGGATTTGTCAAGTTCGGGGACGTCCGCTCTCAGCATATCCCTTCCTCAATGGCAGATTTGCGCCGCCGCCCAAGCCTGGGCGACGTTTGCGCACCGTTCTACATGTGCAGGGCGCGGCCCTCGGCGTCCAGGGCAGCTTCGTGCACCATCTCCGCGACGCTGGGGTGGGCGTGGACGGCCCAGCCGAGTTCCAGCGTGGTGCCTTCCAGCAGGTGGGTCATCTGCAACTCCGCCAGGAGTTCGGTGACTTCGGGGCCGCACATGTGGCCGCCCAGCACCTCGCCGTAGTTGGCGTCGATGACCAGCTTGACCATGCCGTCATTTTCACCCATGGCGACGGCTTTGCCGCTGGCCTGGACGTTGAAGCGGCCGATTTTGACCTCATAGCCCTGCTCGATGGCCTGGGCCTCGGTGAGCCCGAACGAGGCCACCTGGGGATGGCAGTAGGTGGCCCGGGGCATGAAGGTGTAGTCCAGCGGCTGCGTTTCCTCGCCGGCGATGGATTCCACGGCGGTGACGGCCTGAGCAGACGCGACGTGGGCCAGGGCCAGCTTGCCGGTCACGTCACCGACGGCGTAGATGCCGGGCACGTTGGTCGCCATCTTGTCGTCGATGACGACGTATCCCCTCTCGGTGGCCACGCCGACGGTTTCGAGTCCCAGGTTTTCGGTATTGGGCAGGACGCCGATGGCAACCAGCACCTTGTCGAACCGCGCGGTTTCGGTTACGCCGTCCTTGTCGATGGTGAGGGTAACGCCACTGGCGTCGGCCTGGGCATTGGTCACGCCGGCTCCGGTGACCATCTTGATGCCGTGCCGATTGAAAGCCCGCTCCAGCTGCTGGCAAATTTCCTCGTCCTCGTTGGGGACGATATGGGGCAGCAGCTCAATGACCGTGACCTCGGCGCCGTACATGCGGTAGATATAAGCGAACTCGACGCCGATAGCTCCGCCGCCGACGATGGCAATCGAACCGGGCACGTCTTCGGCGACGATGCTCTCGCGGCTGGTGATGATGCGCTCGCCGTCCACCGGCAGGGGCGGGATGCTGCGGGGTCGCGCACCGGTGGCGATGATGATGTTCCGGGCAGAGATTCGGGAAGTTTGTCCGTCCGGGCCGGTGACCTCGACTGCGTTGGGGGCGATGATGCGCGCGGTTCCGGAGATGCTGTCCACGCCGTTTTTGCGGAGGAGGAAATCGACGCCGCGGGTCATGCGGTCGACGACCTGCCGGCTGCGCTTCATGGCCACGCTGTAGTCAGCGTGAAAGTTGTCGAACTGGAGCCCGAACTGGTCGGCGCGGTGGACGTAAGAGACGATCTCGGCGTTTTTGAGAAGGGCTTTAGAAGGGATACAGCCCCAATTGAGGCAGACACCGCCCAGCGCTTCTTTTTCGATGACGCAGGATTTGAGGCCCAGTTGACCGGCTCGGATGCCGGCTACATAGCCGCCGGGCCCGCCGCCAATTACTGCTACGTCATACTCCGAGACGGTGGTCATCAATCTGTCCGGATGGGTGGATTATTCGAGCACAACGCGCCCTAAATCCGGCTTGCGCCGATATTGCGGGGGCTGCGCGCGGACTGTGGCATTATAGCGGCGGCAGGTGGGTGCGGCAAGGTTGAGTCGCCACGAACGACTTCCGCCCCCGGTGCGCACCGGGGGCGGAAGTTTCTGCAAAGGTCAGGCTCAGTTCGGCCTGATTTCCGCTGGGGTCAGGATGGGCGCTCCCGGCGTTCGATCTCGCGTTCCTCGGCCTTGTCGCGGAGGGGGCGACCCTTGTCAGGCGTGGGGTCTTTCACCTCACCGTAAATGGCGCGGCCTTCGTGGTCCTCGGGCAGATATTCGGTGATGGGCAGACCTGCCTCATTCACGAACAGCAGTCAATGGCAGTACTTGTAGATCTGCATGTCGTCGCAGGCGCAAATCCACGTGCGGTGCTTGATCTCCTCTTCCTTGGAAGGGTAGAAACGACAGGGGCAGAGCGGCCGGCCGATTTCGTCGACGTTCTGGGCCAGACCCAAGATCACGGCCTCGGCGACGCCCTCTTCCGGGTGGGTGAATGTGCCGGATTTTTCGCAATATCGCTCTACGAAAAGGCGCATCCTGGCTATTGCTTTTTCACTGGGCTGGTCAGCCACTGGGGTCCTCCTCGATTATTCGTTGATCCGCTAGCCAATTTAGAGTTGGCGGTATGGTTGGCCGTTCAATGGTATTCCCATCAACGGAATTGTGCAACGCACTACCCGGCGGTCAGCGGCCCTGCCGGATACAAAGTTGCCCGGCGAAGACCGGACCGCGCCGTTAGTTCCGCATCGGCGGCTCATGAACATGAAAATGGTGAGGCGTCAGGCGTTCTGATAGAATAGACGCATCTCCGTGGAGACAGAGCGAAATGCGAATTGCGGGACTTGGCCTGACCGAACTACTGCTGATCCTTCTGGTGGTGCTGCTGATCTTTGGCGCCTCGCGGCTGCCCGGAGTCGGTTCGGCCCTGGGAAAGGGTATCCGCTCGTTCAAATCGTCCGTAACCGGTGAAGACGAGAAACCGACGACGGATCGCAGCGCATCGTCGGAAGAGCAACGTTCCTGACAACCGGGCAACGGATGCACTATTTACGGGCTCGCTTCTTGCGGGCCCGTTTTCGCTGTCATTCGCTGGCAGGTTCGGCATTCAGCGCGGACTGCGAGCGTCGGCCGGCCAGGCGAGCGAGAAGGATGCCTACCTCGTACAGTACGATAAGCGGCCCGGCGACGATGGCCTGGTTCAAAGGATCGATGGTGGGCGTAATCGCCGCCGCGATCACGAAGGCGGCGACCAGCCAGAACCGGCGAAAGCGGGCGAAACTGCGGGCATTGACCACGCCCAAGACCGCCAGCACGTACATCACCAGCGGCGTCTCGAAGGACAATCCTAACCAGAAAAGCAGCCGGATCATGATGCTGACGAGGTTGCTGATACGGATGAGGGGGTCCGCAACCTCGCTGCCGAAGCCGATGAGAAAGCTCAGGGCCGGCGGGATCATCACGAAATAGCCGAAGGCCATGCCCCCGGCGAATGCCAGCAGAGCGGCGGGCAGGAAGGAAAAGAGAATCTTGCGCTCGCGTGGCGTGAGTCCGGGAGCGACGAAGCGGATCGCATTGTAGAGTATTACGGGCAGGGCCAAAACGAAGCCGCCCAAGAGCGAGACCCGGACGGTAATGCTCAAAAACTCGGTGACCTCGGTGCGAACGGGCTTGAACCCAGGGTCCGCCCCTGTCGGCTCGGCCGGGCGGAACACGTCCAGGTTGAAGTCCTGGTAAAAACGGAGAGGGTTGACCGTGTCCGTGGTCGCGGCGTGGCGGGCCGGCCAGAGGAGAACGGCGTAGATTTCCTCGTAGAAGTAGAAGCAGACCGCCGTGCCAATGAGCAGGGCGACCATGCAGACCAGAGCGCGGGAACGCAGTTCGCGGAAATGCTCCCGCAACGGCATCGACTGGCTCATCGGGCCCGGCCTTACCGCTGGTCGGAAGGTTGGGACGCCGGGCGGTTGTCGGAGGCGTCGTTCTGGGCTGCCAGGTGCGGCGGAGGAGGGACCGGGTCAGAAGGGGACGACGGTGGGGTCGCGGTACCGGGGTTTTCCCGGGTGCGCCCGCCGCGTTCGTCGACCGAGGCGGCATCCATGATGTCAGTGAAGGTGCGCCGGGCTTCGCGGGCCATCTTGCCGATGGTGCGGGCGACTTCAACCGTCTTGCCCGGACCCAGGGCGATGAAAGCCACGAGCAGGATAACCAGCAACTCCAGGGTGCCGATGCCGAAAACGTTCACGGTAGGTGGTCCGACGTGGTCAAGGTGATAGGGGCCGCAGGGAGCAGGAGACGGTGCATCCCGGAGGGACTTTCATCGACGCCCGTTCCGGCAGCGCGCATCCCAATTCAGCCAGGGTATCGATGATTTTGCACGCGGGCAGGCCCATCACGTTGGAATAGCAGCCCGAAAGCAGGGAGGCGGGTCTGAAGTCGGGGTCCTGGATGGCATAGGCGCCGGCTTTGTCCATGGGCGTGCCGCTGGCGATGGACTGTTCCATCTCGGCGTCGGTGAATTCGCGCATCTGGACGTCGGCGGCGTTGGCATCGGTGAGGCAGCGGCCGGTGGCAGCGTCGTAGACGGTGTAGCCGGTGATCACCTGGTGGGTCGTCCCGCGCAGGCGGCGGAGCATGGACCGCGCCTCTTCGGCGTCCGAGGGTTTGGCTATGGACTCGCCATCGAGCACCACCGTACTGTCGGCGGCGACGTAGTAACCGGCGGTAGACGAATCCGCCTCGGCAACCGCCAGGGCTTTCTCCCGCGACAGCCGGCGGACCATCTGCTCGGGACTCTCGTCGGGATCCTGCTCTTCCGGTATGCCGGCCGGCGCGACGCGGAAATCGATGCCCAGGCCCAACAGCAGTTCCCGACGACGTGGCGAGGCCGACGCCAGCACGATCTCCGCGGTTTCCGGCTTGGCGACCAGGGTTGCAACACACTCGACGTGGTGGGTTTGGGGGAACATGTCCACCGGCTGCACTGACTGGATGCAGTAGCCCCGGCTCAGAATGCGCAAATCACGAGCCAGGGTTTCGGGGTTGCAGGAGACGTACGCGATGCGGTTGGGTCGCAAGGCGAGAAGCGTGTCAAGCACCGCGGGCTGGCATCCTGACCGAGACGGGTCCAGGATCACGGCGTCGGGCGTGACGTCCAGACCGGGGAGGATCTCTTCGACTTTCCCGGTGACCAACTGGACGTTAGGGTGGTTGGCGGCATTCACCGTCGCGTCGGCGATGGCTGCCGTGGATTCTTCCACGGCGATGATCCGACCGGCATGGGGCGCCAGCAGCACGGCGAAAGTGCCGACGCCGGCGTAGGCATCGACCACCGTTTCATGCCCGGTGAGTT
Source organism: Dehalococcoidia bacterium (assembly GCA_965207585.1). Classification (GTDB taxonomy): domain Bacteria; phylum Chloroflexota; class Dehalococcoidia; order Lucifugimonadales; family UBA3495; genus Bin87. The sequence goes on from CBDBMT010000003.1 coordinate 3,489,900, forward strand.
CCAGCGCGTCCCTCACCAACTCCGCCAGACGGGCCGCCTGCCACACGTTGACCTGGAAGAAGGACGGCGACGCCACCCGGAACTCCTGGCCGGCGACGGACTCGCGGTAAGTTTTCTGTCCGGTTGCGATCTCGACTTCAGGGTTCTTGAGGGTCGGCTGGACCAGGTAATCGCCGGTATCGGGCGAGCAGCGGATGGCCAGCTGCGAGGTCTCGGCGGAGCGACCCTGCAACTTGGCAAGAATGTCATTGATGCCGTCGTGCATCAGCAGGCAGCGGTCGATGCGCACGAAGCGCCGGCGCTCTCGGTGCGTGAATCCCAGGGCGCCGCTCTCGCGCCAGATGTTGAAGCGCGCATGGTTCCGGTAGTGGAACCGTCGTGGAGAGGCCAGGGCTGGCTGCACCACGGGCGCATGGAAGTTGCCAATTCGCTCCAGTGCGTCCCGCACGATCTCGGCTTTGACGACCAACTGTTCCGCGTAGTCAACATGCTGCCACTGGCAGCCGGTGCATTGGCCGAAATACTTGCACGGCGGTTCGACCCGGGCCGGGGAAGAGCGTATCACCCGCGTAACCTGCGCAGCGACGTATTTCCGGCGCACGGCCACGATTTCGGCCTCGACCCGCTCACCGGGTATGCCGCCGAACACGAAGATATCCCACCCGGCGTGCCTGGCCATGGCCTCGCCAAGACGACCCCAGGCATGGAGGTCGAGCTCGACGACATCGCCGCGCTGCAAGTGCGGGATCGTGTCGGTGGAGGTTGCAGTAGTCATGGCGAATATAGTAACACTGGACGGTCAGCGCGGGTTTTGGATCGAGCGTGGGGACCAGGTCCGTTCGATTATTCCGGTCATTCCGGACTTGATCCCGGAATCCAAGAACGTCTTGCTGCCGTCGACGTCCCTACAACGGCAGTATCTTCTGGATTCCGGCTTTCGCCGGAATGACGGTTTTGGCAATTCGGATAGACAATCTAAAAGCCCTTGGTGTGCGAACATGCGGCGGTTCGTGGCACACGTGCGGGCTTGATTGACCGGTCTGCCGCCCCTGTATAATATTAGTACCATCCCGGTCGCCGAGCGCGGACGATTGGTGTCCACGTCGCGCGCGGCCAATGAGTGTCTACCCTGGAGGAACAGAGATGCCCGAACCTATCGAAGTGAATGGAGAGAACTGGCAAAGCAACGTGATGGACTCGGATCTGCCGGTGATGGTGGACTTCTGGGCGGAATGGTGCGGGCCCTGCAAGATGATCGCTCCCGCCGTGCACGACCTGGCGCTGGAGTACGAAGGCAAGCTGAACGTGGCCAAGCTGGACGTGGACAACGCGCCGGAAATTGCGGCGCAGTACGGCATCCGCAGCATCCCGGCGCTGATCTTCTTCAAGAACGGTCAGCCGGTGGACCAGGTGGTGGGCGCGCAGCCCAAGCCGGCGCTGAAGCGGAAGATCGACGCGGTGCTGGAGAGCTAAGCGCCGATTCGCGGGAGTGGATGGGGCCCGGTGGCTCTTGCGGACTTCAAATCCGTTATGCCTCGTGACGAGCGGGGTAGGTGGGTTCGACTCCCTCGCACTCCCGCCAGCACAGGTTTGCCGATCTGAACGACGCTGAATGTAAGCCAAGTCAGTAAACACGGCCCCGGAGCGCGAGCTCCGGGGCTGTTTCGTTGCGTGTGTCAGGCCGATGGATCGGGAACGCCGTCCTCGTCGGGCTCCGGTGGCGGTTCGGCCATTTCTCGCTGGAGCTGCTCGCTCCAGTTTTGGAGCCAGCGACGGAATTCATCCAGGGCGGGCGGAGCGATGTAGATCACCTCGATATCGCCGGGAAACTGGACCTGGTGCCTTTCGTTGATGAGCAGCAGCCCGGTTTCGTCATCGCCCAGCGTGGTGTCGATGACGTCGGCGACGAACTCGCAGCGGCGGTGATTGGCCTCGCCAAACCAATCCTGGAGGCGGCCGGCGACTGCGGGGCTCATCAACGGTTGCATCAGGCAGCGTTGCAGGTCCAGGGTTTCGGCGAGGATTTCCATGGATTCCGCAGTTTCCAGAACAGCCCCCGCTTCCACCAGGCCGGCGGTCAGCTTGCGGCTGCCCTGGGCCGTGGCTTCCAGGTAGCCGAGGCCGGCGTCACCTCCCTCGGGCAGGTTCTCGTGGTAGACGTGGGTGACGCTGCCCAGGGCGTTCTGCACTGCCCGTACCTGGATATCCACCTGATCCCAGTAGCGCGCCAGAATTTCGGCGCCATCGGCGGGCATTGACTCCGGGGGTACGGCCAAGTGCACCAGCGGGGCCAGCAGCAGCTTGCGTTTTCCCTGGTAGTTGGCGGTCGCGGGGCGGGTGATTCTGCCCAGTTCCTCCACCATGATTGTTCTCCTGTTCGCGAGGATGATGGCCGCACTATGATACCCAGCGACCGAGCTCAGACCAAGACCGCGCCGCATGCTCGCCTTGTCCGATGGGTGGCACTCTGCTAACCTTGCGGCGCCGCGCAAGAGGAACTGAATTGAGCCAGCCGCAACCCATTCGGGCATCCCTTTTCGTCACCTGCATCGTCGACCAGCTTTATCCAGAGGTTGGGGTCAGCGTCGTGCGGGTGCTGCGGGATGCCGGCGTTGACGTTGATTTTCCGGAGGGCCAGACGTGCTGCGGGCAGCCTCTGTACAACTCGGGCTACACCGCCGAGGCTCGCAAACTGGCAGAACGAACGCTGAATATCCTGGAAGACCGGGCGTATGTGGTGGTTCCGTCGGGCTCATGCGGCGCAATGATGCGGGTGTTCTACCTGGATCTATTCGCGGACGACCCCGAGATGCTGGACCGGGCGAATAGGCTGAGCCAGCGGGTGTACGAATTCACCGAGTTCCTGGCGGACGTGGTGGGCTACCAGCCCGAAGCGGCGGACGCAGCCAACGGCGGCACGAGAGTGGCGTATCATCCATCGTGTCACCTGTTGCGCGAAATGGAAGTCACCGAGGCTCCACGGCGTTTGCTGGACGACGCGCCGGGTGTTGAGCGGGTCGACCTACCCGACGCCGAGCAGTGCTGCGGGTTCGGCGGGACGTTTGCGGTGAAGTATCCACACATCTCCGAGGAGATGCTGGCCGACAAGGTTGCGGCGGCGACCAGCAGCGGAGCGGGTACGCTGACGGCGTGTGACATGGGCTGCCTGATGCACATCGGCGGCGCCGTGAGCCGACAGGGATTGCCGCTCCGCGTTCGGCATATCGCGCAGGTCCTGGACGGCGCGGGGAGTTAGACATGGCGGAAGTCGTCACGCGGCAGTTCGTGCCCGCTTCCCAGGCGGCGGTGAAAGACGTGCAGCTGCGCCAGGCGCTGCGGCGCGCCGGGACGGGCTTTGACGGCACACGGCGCGAGGCCATCGCCGAGGTCACGCCGGAAACATGGGAGGAATGGCGGCAACAGGCGCGTCGGATCAAGGAGCACACCATCGGGCACCTGGACTACTACCTGGAGATGCTGGAGCGGAACGTCACCGCGGCCGGCGGACAGGTGCATTTCGCGGTGGACGCCCAGCAGGCCAACGCCATCGTGTCGCAGATCGCGCGGGCCAACGACGTGCGGACGGTCACCAAGAGCAAGTCGATGGTGTCGGAGGAACTTGGGCTCAACCACGTGCTGGAGGCCCAAGGGATCGACGTGTTCGAGACCGACCTGGGCGAGTACATCATCCAGTTGGCCGACGAGACGCCGTCCCACCTGGTGGCGCCGGCGCTGCACAAGACACGAGGACAAGTGGCCCAGCTATTCGCGGACCAACTGGGAGTGCCGTACTCCGACGACATCGAGGAGATGGCGCGGGTGGCTCGCGTGGTGCTGCGCCAGAAATTCCTGGACGCCGACATGGGCATCAGCGGGGCAAATTTCCTGGTAGCGGAGACGGGATCGCTGGTGATCATCACCAACGAAGGGAATGGCCGATTGTGCACGTCCGCTCCGCGGGTCCACGTTGGGCTGGCCGGCATGGAGAAGATTATCCCGTCGTTGCAGGATTTAGCGGTGTTTCTGCGGCTGCTGCCGCGCTCGGCCACCGGACAGCGCATCACGTCGTACATGAGCATGGTCACCGGACCGCGTCGATCCGAGGACGAAGACGGGCCGGAGGAGTTTCATCTGGTCATCGTGGACAACGGGCGGAGCCGGCTGCTGGCGGATCCCGCATTGCGCGAGTCGCTGTACTGCATCCGCTGCGGGGCGTGCCTGAACGTGTGCCCCGTCTACCAACGGGTGGGCGGCCACGCCTACGGGTGGGTGTATCCGGGGCCGATAGGATCCATCGTGACGCCGGGGCTGGTGGGCGTTGGACAGGCGAAGGACCTGCCGAACGCGTCGACGTTGTGCGGCGCGTGCCGCGACGCCTGCCCGGTGCAGATCAACATCCCCCGAATGCTGCTGCACCTGCGGCATAATATAGCGGAGGGGACAGAATCTTACCGGGGCAGTGGGTCCGATACGGAGAGTTTGCTTGCCCGTGGGTTCGCTACTGTTATGTCGAGTCCCCGGTTGTTAAGCATGGGGCGCAAGATCGGCCGGAAGTTGCTGTCCCCGATGGCGAAAGGCGGCGTATTAGGATCCACGCGGCTGCCGTTGGTATCCCGCTGGGCGCGGTCCCGGGACCTGCCCATTCCCGCGCCGCGTTCCTTCTCGGAAATCTGGCGGGACGAGCTGTCAGGCCAGGGTTCAAGCCGTTCGCAGGATTAGTTTATGGGTATCCCGTTCAATCGAGAGACGGGGCCGCGCGGTGGCTCGCTGGGTATCCCACCGGAACAATTCCGGGAGACCGTGCGCACGGCGTTGGGCCGGCAAAGCGGACCGCCAGCGGAACCCTACGACGTGTTGATGCAGGAGTTGCCAGAGATTGAAGAGCAGGCGCAATCCGTTCGCCAACGCATCGCCCAGGAACGGGCTGAACTCCTGGATAAATTGGCCGAAACCGCCGGCCTGCGAGGCTGGAACGTGCAGCGGTGTGACGGGGTGGAAGAAGCTCTGGATTATGTCTCGTGGCTAGTGAGGAGCCTGGGAGCCACGTCGGTAGCGAGATCGGAGCAGCCGGTGTTCGACACGATGCCCGTGGATGCCGCGGTCGCGGCGGCGGGTGGGCTTTGCTGGCCGGCCGTGTACGATGGGCCCGCCAGCCGGAACGAAGTGCGGCAACGGCTGGCCGAATCGGGCATGGGGATAACCGGAGCCGACTACGCCATCGCGGAAACGGGATCGGTGGTCGTGCTGCCCCGGCAGGGATTGAGCCGTTTGGTGTCGGTGGTGCCGCCGGTGCACGTGGCAATTGTGCGGCCGTCAGACGTCGTGGGCACGCTGGACGACCTGTTCACCCTGCGGAGGCTGGAGTACGCGGGGAACGGCGGCGAGATGGGAAGCTACCTGAACTTCATCACCGGCCCCAGCCGCACCGCGGACATCGAACAGACGATAGTGGTGGGCGTGCACGGGCCGCGCGAAGTCCACATGGTGCTGCTGAACAAGGAGTAGGGCAATGCCGATGCGAGTAGGGTTCATCCAGTTCCGGCGGCAGATGATGGAACAGCAACTGTCCGAGATCATGGACGTGCTGCCTACGCTGGGTATCGAGAAGGCGATTCTGACCGGCGACATGGTGAGCGGCGATTACTCGCCCAGCAGCACCATCGACCTGGTGTTCGTCCACGACCAGGACCGCCCCTTCGGGCGGCGGGCCGATTTCTTTTCGTATCACATCGGCTCGCAAGTGGGCATGACGGCGCAGGTCTACACGCCGGCGGAATTCGAAGAACTGCAAGACACTTTGCCGGCGCTGTACCGTGCCTGCAAGCAAGGAAGGGTGATTTTCGATGCCTGATTTCCTGGCGGAAGGCGCGCGCTGGTTTCGACAGGCGGAGCAGGACCTTGAGGACGCGGGATTCAACCGGGGAGGCGGGCGCTACAATGTCGCCTGCTTCCTGAGCCAGCAGGCCGCGGAGAAAGCGGTCAAGGCGTACCTGTACCGGCGGGGCGCGGAGGACGTGTGGGGGAACTCGTTGATCGACCTGTGCGAAGACGCCAAAATCTTTGAGATGTTCTTCGACACGATCAAGGCGGACGCGCGGCAGCTGGACAAGTACTACGACATCACCCGGTATCCGGAATACCTGCCCAGCGGCATACCGTCGGAGGCGTTTGACGACGTGGACGCGGAACGGGCGATGGAGTTGGCGGGGATTGTGCTCCAGTTCGTGTCGTCGCGCATCAACTGACCGGATCGCGGGAGCAGCGGCGGAGTGGCCTAGCCGCCGAAGATCTCGGCAAGGCGCTGCTGGCGGTAGGCGAAAATGCGCCTGAGATCGCGGCGCACCAGCAGGCGGTCGGCCAACCAGCCGCCGAGCATGTCGTACTGCACGTAGTCGCGGACCAGGGTGCCGTCCTCGTGGGGCGTGAACGTATGCTCGTGGACCCACGTTCGGTACGGCCCGCGGATCTGCTCATCCACGAAGCGGTGCGGCGGGTCCCAGTGGGTGATGCGGCTGCGCCATTTCAGACTTACGCCGTGCAGCCGCAGACGGTAGTCGATTTCAACACCAGCCCGCATCGTGATCGGCGCGGGAGTGACGACCTCAAAGCGCAGCCAGGGCGGTGTCAGCTTCTCGAGGTTGAAAGCGTCAGCGTAGAAATCGAACACTTCCTCGGGTTGCCTGGGCAGCCAGTGCTCGAAATCCAGGGTGAAAGGCTGCATCAGCGACCGCGCCCCAAACCGTAGAGACGGATGGCGCGTTCGGCGGCCCTTTCGAGCAGTTCCGAGCCGCGCCGGAGACTGGAATCGAGGTCGGCCGGTTCCTCTGCGATGGGCAGGATGGCGTCAATTCCGTGGTCGTACAGCGTTTCGTAGCCGGGGCCCAGGCTACCGGCCATCAGAACCGTGGGCACGCCAAACCGCCGAGCGCGGCGGGCGATGCCCACCGGGGCCTTGTCGAACGCCGTGGACCGATCGGCGCGGCCCTCGCCGGTGATGATGAAGTCTGCGCCCGGGGCATGGCGGTCGAAGTCGAGCACGTCGCAGACCATATCGATCCCAGAGCGCAGTTCGGCGCCGGCGAATGCGATCAGGCCGGCGCCCAGACCGCCGGCCGCGCCGGAGCCGGGAGTGTGGAGCACGTCGGCACTCAGATCAGACAGCACCACGCGCGCATAATTCGCCAAACAGCCGTCCAACTCGGCGACCATCTCGGGGGTAGCACCCTTCTGCGGCCCGAAGATCGCGGACGCGCCCGTTTCACCGCACAGGGGATTGGTAACGTCAGTCGCGCCGATGATGGTGACCTCGGATAAGGCGGGATGCAGGTCGGTAACATCGACCCGTACCAGTTCCCCGAGGGCAGCTCCACCTGGAGGCAAAGGATCTCCGTTCGCATCCAGAAACCGCGCGCCGAGAGCCGCTGCCATTCCGGTTCCGCCGTCGTTGGTGGCGCTGCCGCCCAGGCCGACGATGACCCGGCGATAACCTTCATCCATGGCCGCGCGCATCAGTTCCCCGGTGCCGTGAGTGGTGGCGCGTCGCGGGTCGCGGCGGTCATCGGGTATCAGCGCCAATCCGGACGCCAAAGCCATTTCGATGACGGCGGTTTCGCCGTCGCCCATGACGCCCCAACGGGCAACCAGAGGATCGCCGAGGGGGCCGGTTACCGTTGCCTCATGATATCTGCCGCCGGTGGTGTCGATGAGCGCGACCAGGGTCCCGTCGCCGCCGTCGGCCACGGGGATCAGGATGGTTTCGGAGTCGGGTGCGGCTCGGAGGACGCCGCGCTGGATTGCCAGGGCGGCTTCGCGGGCGCCGATGCTGTGCTTGAACGCCTGGGGAGAGATGACTATTCGTAGTGGCATTCCTGAATTATAACTTGGCTGCGATCTATGCCGTGTCGTCAAGCAGCAACGTATCCGTCGTTCCTGCGCAAGCAGGAACCCATAAAATCCACGCATCGGCAATCCCCAGCATAGCAAGGATTTCTGGATACCGGCCCCGCATCGGAGTGCGGGGTGACGTTCTTTCGCCGGTATGACGGTTTCGGTGCAGGGCTAATTAGGCACTGGCCGCAGGTTATGTTACCATTCGCGCGCGGTCGCCGAGCGTGGCCTGAGATTGCCCCGGAGAGCTTTGGATGCCGACAAAAGAAGAACTGAAGGACCGAGCATTCGCGGAGATCGATTCCCGCGCCGAGGAATTGATCAGCCTGTCCCAGCAGATCCTGGCCAACCCTGAGCCGGGGTTCCGGGAATTCAAAACGGCGGCGCTGGTTGGCGAGCAGTTTGCGGCCATGGGGGTGCCATTCCGCTCGGGTTTGGGCATGACGGGCCTGCGCGGGGAGATCATCGGCGGCAGCGAAGGGCCGAGCATGGCGATCATGGGCGAGTTGGACAGTCTGATCGTCAATGAGCACCCGCATGCCGACGCGGACACGGGCGCGGCTCACGCTTGCGGGCATCACTGCCAGATCGCCATGATGCTGGGGGTCACCAGGGCGCTGATGCGCGACGACGTGCTGCCCCACCTGGGCGGGCGCATATTGCCCATGGCAGTGCCGGCCGAGGAATACATCGAGATCGAATACCGGGACCAGTTGCGTCGAGATGGCAAGATCGAATTTCTGGGCGGCAAGCCGGAGTTCATCAAGTTGGGCGAGTTCGACGACGTGCACCTGGCGATGATGATGCACACCACCAGCGCGCCCAGCGAGAAGCAGCTCTGTCTCACCGGCACCAACAACGGCACCGTGGCCAAGCGGATCCAGTTCGTGGGCAAGGGAGCCCACGCCGGCGGCTCGCCGCACCTGGGCATCAACGCGCTGAACGCCGCCAATTTGGGCATGACGGCGATCCACTTCAACCGCGAGACCTTCGTGGACACCGACACCATCCGGGTGCATCCGATTATCACCAAGGGGGGCGAAGCGGTGAGCGCGGTGCCGGCAGAGGTACGGATGGAAACCTTCGTCCGGGGCAAGACCCTGGACGCCATCATGGACGCTAATCGCAAGGTTGACCGCGCATTGCGGGCGGGGGCGATGGCGATGGGCGCGACGGTGAACATCCAGACCATCCCCGGTTACCTGCCGATGCTCCAGAATGACCGGATGCAGGCCATATTCCGCGCCAACGCGGAAAGATTGGTGGGCGCGGAGAACATCGGACGCACGGAGCACCGGACCGGCAGCACCGATATGGGCGACGTGAGCGCCATCATGCCCGTGCTGCACCCCTACGTGGGTGGCGCCACCGGCATCGGCCACGGCGCGGATTATGTAATCCAGGATTACCGGATGGCCGTGGTGACCGGAGCCAAGGCCATGGCGTCGACCGTGATCGACCTGATGGCCGACGGAGCGAAAGAGGCCAACCAAGTGGTGGCAAACCACCGACCCGACATGACGTCACGGGAGTATCTGAAATTCATGCGGAGCCTGGCGGCCGAAGAGACCTTCACGGACGGATAATAACTTACATCGATGGACAGGATGGACAGGATTTCGGGTTGGATTGGGACTTATGGCGACTCGCGAAGAACTGAAGCAGGCGGCATGCGCCGCGATTGACCGGCACAGCGACGACCTGATCGCGGTGTCCAAAAACATCCTGGAACACCCGGAGCCGGGGTACAGCGAATATCGGACGGCCCGAGTAGTCGCGGAGCAGTTTGCCAAGCTCGGCATCCCGTTTCGCGCCAACCTGGCGTTGACCGGACTCAAGGGGAACGTGAAAGGCGGCGCCGGGGCCGGCCCGCGCGTCGCGATCATCGGGGAACTGGACAGCCTGATCGTGGACGGGCATCCGCACGCTGCTGAAGGCACCAGGGCCGCCCACGCCTGCGGACACCACTGCCAGATTGGGATGATGCTGGGCGCAGTGATGGGGCTCTCCGCGCCTGAGGTGCTGCCTGAACTCAACGGCGAGATAGTGCCGTTCGCCGTGCCGGCCGAGGAGTTCATCGAGGTGGCGCGGCGGCTGGACCTGCGCGAGCAGGGCAAGATCGAGTTCATGGGCGGGAAGCAGGAGCTGATCCGGCTGGGCGAATTCGACGACGTTGACATCGCGATGATGTGCCATACGGCCAGCGACATGGGATCGCACTCGTTCGCCATGGGCGGGACGAGCAACGGGCACGTGGTCAAGTACGTGCGGTTCACGGGTCGAGCGGCCCACGCCGGGTCGTCGCCGCACCTGGGCATCAACGCGCTGAACGCGGCCAACTTCGCGCTGCAAGCCATCAACGCCAACCGGGAGCTCTACCGAGAACCGGATACGGTGCGGATCCACGGCATCATGACGCATGGCGGGCAGGCGGTGAACTCGGTGCCGTCGGACGTGCGGCTGGAATGGCGGGTGCGGTCAGGGACTCCCGAGGCGGTGGTGCGCTACTCGGACATCGTGGACCGGTGTTTCCGCTCTGGGGCGCTGGCAGTCGGGGCGTCGGTGTCGATCACCAACATACCGGGCTACCTGCCGATGCGGCACGACCAGCACTTGCTGGACACGTTCCGGGTGAACGCGAACGACCTGCTCCAAGAGAACCGCGTTCTGATGATGCCGCCGTCGCGCAATCGGGGCGGTTCCACCGACATGGGTGACCTGAGCCACATTCTCCCGGCGATCCACCCTTATACAGCCGGGGCGGAGGGTCCGGGTCACAGCTCGGAGTACGTGATCACGGATTACCAGCAGGCGGTGGTGAACCCGGCGAAGATCATGGCGATGTCGGTGATTGACCTGCTGGCGGACAACGCCGAAGAGGCGAAGCGGGTCACAACATCCTTCCGTCCGGCGATGTCCAAGGCGTCGTACCTCAACTTCCAACGTCAGCGCGCGGAAGTGATCGAGTTCGACGGCGCGGCCGTCTAGTCCAGCGCGCGGTCACAGACCGGCTGCTCGGGCCGCCACCATAAAGCCGCCGGCGACCAGCGGCACGGTCAGGTTATCGTCCAACGGCAGTGGCGTAAACTCCACCGCGGCCGCCACGATGGCGGTAACCGCTACGGCCCAGGACCAAGCTCCGAATCCCGCAGCCACCAGGATTGCCCAAACGGCCAGGGATGCGGCGATGAAAGCGAGGCTGCCCAGGGGCGACTTGCCCCAAAATCTCGGACCGGGACAACGCGGCCCGATCAGTGCGGCCACCGGATCCCCGACGGCCACGAACATCAGCACCGGCAGCGCGACCTCCATGCCGAAGAAGTAGAACGCGAAGAATATCGCGATCAACAACCAGGTGGCGCCGGTTATGTCCGTGGCCTCGGTTGGTTTCAGGATGGAGCTGAATAACCCCAGGTAGACGCGGTTGAAGAAACCGGCGCGTTGGCGACCGACGTCCACGGCCAGCGAGAGCAGAGCGCCCCCGCCGACCAGGGTCATATAGGCCGGCTCCGGCATGACCAGGGCCAAAAGGGTGGTGCAACTGGCGGCTACCAGGTGAAAAACGCGTCGGCCAACGGGTATGGTGTCGGAGCCGGCGGATCGGTTCATGGAAACCATACTGACGAGGCCGGTGGCGCCGCGGTTGGCGCCGACCGGCTCATCCCAAAATACGCTTAGCGCCCCGTTGACGATAAGCGCCAGCGACGATTAGAAGTCGATGATGACGGTATCGCCGGCGCCCCAACGGAAGGAACGGAACTCGGTGTCCTTGGGGACTTCAAACACCAGCCAACCGTCCAGGCCGGTTCCCCGGGGCAATTGCTGCGCCCGGTGGACCAGATTGACCTGGCCGTCGGGCTGCTGTTCCTCGTAGAGGGCGTTCCAGAGGAACCTGACGCACTCCGTCGGGGTTTCGGGATTCACCGGGACGTTGCAACGGTCGGACGGCTTCTCGGGGACTTCCGCTTCCTGAGCCAGCGCGCCGACGTCAATCGGAGCGTACTTGCCCTGAAAGAAGTCACGAAGCTGCGCCGAATCGCGATCGACGTTGACAATGGCGCTGGTGGCCGTGTGGTTTTCGACCCTGACCCGGAGGAGGACGAGTTCGTTTTCGTCGGACTGTGGAGAAAGCTTGTATAGGGGCTCGCCGACCGCCCCCTGGGCGGGATAGCGGGTCGAGGTAGTCCAGCGCAGTTCATCGGTGCGCTGCAAGTCGGCGACGCTGACGTGGAGGATCCGGCCCTTGTAATACCTGCCGATGTTGGGCGACTGTGACGAGCAGGCCAAGCTGGCCGCCAGGACCAGCAAAGCCAACAGGAAAACCGGCGCAATCCGCCGGGCTAGAACGAGACTGTGGAGCCTAATCATCGCCGGCTCCGGTCAAGGTAGGCAGTTGGCGCAGGCCGCCGATGAGGTCAGTGAGCACAGACAACAGGCGGTCCACCTCGGCGTCGGTGTTGTGCTTGCCGAGGGTAATGCGGAGGGACCCCCGAGCGGTATCCGCGGTCTGGCCCAGTGCCAGGAGCACGTGGGAGGGCTCCAGCGAGCCGCTGCTGCAGGCGCTGCCGCTGCTGGCGGCGATGCCCTGGAGATCCAGGCCGAGCAGGATGGACTCGCCCTCCACGCCATCAAAGGAAAAGTTGACGTTGTTGGGCAGCCGGTCGGCGGGATGGCCGTTGAGTATCGCATCGGGGATGCGATGCTGAACTTCGGCGATGATGCGGTCGCGCAAGGCGGCGCAGTGGGCGCCGATTTCTTCTCGCTGGTTGTCGGCCAGTTCCAGGGCCACTGCAAGACCGATGATGCCGGCCACGTTTTCAGTGCCGGAACGGCGTTCGCGCTCCTGGCCGCCGCCGGTGATCAGAGGGAGATAGGGAACACCCCGGCGCAGGAAGAGCACGCCGACGCCCTTGGGGCCGTAGAACTTGTGGCCGGACAGGCTCATCATGTCCACACCGAGGCGGCGCACGTCCAGGTCCAGGAAGCCGGCAGCCTGCACGGCATCCGTGTGCATGACGATGGTGCGGCTGAAAGCCCGGGCACGGTCCTTGACCGCTGCGGAAATCTCCGGGATGGGATTGATGGTGCCGATCTCGTTATTGGCATACATTATGGAAACGAGAGCGGTGTCCGGGGTGATGGCGTTAGCGACCTGCTGAGGATCCACGCGGCCATAGTCGTCGACGGGAAGGTAGGTTACCTCCCAGCCCCGGTTTTCCAGCATCTGGCAGGCGTGGAGAACCGCGTGGTGCTCGGCGGCGGCGGTGATCACGTGGCGTCCGGTTTCCTCCAGCGCGTAGGCGGCGCCGCGGATGGCGGCGTTGTCGGATTCGGTGCCGCCGCTGGTGAACACGACCTCCCGGTTACGGCAATTCAGCACGCGGGCGACACGTTCGCGGGCAGCGTCCAGGGCGTAGCGCGCCTCCTGTCCGACGGTGTGAACACTGGAGGCGTTGCCGTAGAGTTGCGTGAAATAGGGCAGCATCGCCTCCAGGACGCGCTCGTCCATGGGCGTGGTGCCGGCGTGGTCGAAGTAAATGTGGTTTTGGGTCGTCATGGATCAGAGAAACCTGCCCGATAATTTTAGCACGACGGCCGGCCTGGTCAGGTGAGCTATCGTGGCGGCAAATCGGCTCTCCGTGGTCATGGCATCCACTTTTGCCATAGCAGCGCGGCGAAGGCGGCGGTTACGAGCAGACCGATCACGACGGAAGTAGTCTGCTCGAAACGGCGGTTCACGGCGTCGCGGAAGGCCACGCCGTAGCCTTCGTAGAGGACCACGCCGGTACCGGCGTGGTCGGTTGCAGCATGGTATTGATATACCCGTTTTTCGAGAATCTCGCCGGCCCGGTCGCGGTGCAAATCCCAAACGTTGACAATCAGGAAGAAGATCACCGCGGAGAACAATACCACGAGCATTTCGACCAGGAAGGCAATCCATCCGGTCACGCCGGGACGGGAAGCCAGCCCGATGAACACCGTGATTCCGCCGAAGATGATCAAGGCGAACAGCTCCCCGAACTCGATGCCCTGCTGTCGAGAGTGAGCGATTACGTTGAGCTGCGTTTCCGCTTCGGCAAGATCCAACCGGTCTTCGGGAGAAGGATTGGCCGCCACAGCGTCGGCCAGGCAGCCTCTGATCTTCCGGTAAGCGTCTTGCAATTCTTCCGGAGTGACAGCGTAGTCGATGGCGAGGATATGATCGCGCACGGATTGGTCAATCACGTTCCGGCGCGCCAGCAGGTCAAGATTCTGGAACAGGGAATACAGGCGGTTGTCTTCATCCTGGGTCTGGGTGGATAGCCGGGCCACCCGGAAGGAACGGAGCAGGGTGAAGACCGTGGCCGACAATCCCAGTGCTCCAAAATAGGTTTCTCCGGGCCATTGCCATTCGCCGAAGGGCAGGTACTGCAACACATCATCCCGCAGATAGACGAACGCGCCGCAGGCCCACAGCCCCAGCAGCAGCGCCTTGAAGCCGAAGCGGATTTCGGCCTCGGAGTTGATGAGCAAGTTGACGGTGATGATCCCCACCACGCCGATAACCAGATAATCGGGACGTTCCGGCGCGACCTGGAAAAAAAGGAAAAGCCAGACCAGGCTGAACACCGGGGTGGTATTGGCGAGCGCGTTAATGCCCAGGTTGTCGGTAATCAAATTAGCTTTGCGCCAGGCCACGTTGGCGATCCCGTTGATGGCCGCGCCCAGGACGACGGCAGTGAGCAATGTCCGCGAATCCATCGCCTCACCGGTGTTCATGCCGGCATAGCCGTTCAGAACGGCAGCCACTGTGTTGGCGATGAAGAAAGCCACGAGCACGCCGAACATCTCCAGCGAGTGCTCGCCGATGCCTTGCCGGGCTTCAGAGGGAATCGCATGGACAACATCGGTTCCCCACCGGAAACCGAAGGCAGTGAACGACGTGGCAACGGCTCCAGCTACGGCCAGGATCACGCCGACAACAAGAGCGGACAGACCCCCAGTTTGGATGTCAGCGAACCCGCCGGCCTGTCCGACCACCACGAAGGCGAAACCGGCCAAACTCAAAACGAGCAGGAACAGCATTTCCGGGGCCGGTTCCCGATATCGGGCGCCGCCCGGGAAGAGCCGTGTCATCAGCAGGATGAGCAGTATCGGCCAAGTTTCAAAGAGGATGGCGGCGACCGAGACGTCGATTAGACGGGTGGACCAGGCGAACAGAGCGAAGTTGAAGGTCGCAACCACCGACAGCGCCAGTTTCACGTCCACGGCCCGCCGTGCAATTACCAGCAGGCTGGCCGGATTGAAGACCAGACGGCGATACAGGATGGCAATGAAGACCAGGCACCCCAGCGCAACGCCGGCGTTCATGCCCGCGTTAAACAGAAAAGGCGTCTTAGCACCGCCGCCCCGCTCAATGACCAGAGGCAGAGAAGAGAACAGGGTCACGGCCAGCAGCATGTAGGCAATGGCCAGGCGGTTCCCTGCCAGGTTGGGTATGCGATTGGGTATTCGTACAATCGCCATGTGACATTATAGCAACGGATCTGGGCTGGTTATTCCGTCCGTCGACGGGCCTCAACCCAACCACTTGTACCAGAGCAGAACGGCGTAGGTAGCGGCTATCCCCAAGCCGATGACGGCGGAAACTCCGCGTTCGAAACGCCGGTTCCGGGGGTCGCGGAAGATAACACCGTATTGATCGGCGCCCTTCGGGGCGGCCAGCACCAGGTCGGCGCGGTCACGGTGCAGGTCCCACACACTGACAATGAGGAATACGATCACAGAAGGGAACAGGACGCTGAAAACCTCGTAGATGTACCCTACCCATCCGAAGACCTCGGGCCGGGACAGCAGGGACAGCAGCACGGTGCCGCCGCCGAAGATGATGAGGGAGAAGAGCTCGCCGAAATCCGTGCCCTGCTGGCGGGAGTGCACCACCATGTTGAGTTGGGCCTCAGCGCTGGCGAGGAGCTTTTGGTCGGCCACCGGGTGGTCGACGGCGGCGGCCCGGACGAAGCAGAGTTTGGCTTGGGAGTAGGCGATGCGCAGTTCTTCCGGGTTGCGGGCGCTGTCGATGCCGCGGATGTGCTCGCTGGTCACAGGCGCAATCAGGCCGCGTCGGGCCAACAGTTCCACGGCGCGATGCAGGGCAAAGATGCGGTTGTCCTCGTCCTGCGTGCGCGGCGCCAGCCGGGCCACCCGGAAGGTCAGCAGCAGGATGAATACGGTGGCCGAAAAACCGAGGGCGCCGAGGTAAGTTTCCCGGGGCCACAGCCAGCCGCCAAAAGGCAAAAGCATCAACAGCTCATCGCGCAGATAGACGAAGGTACCAAAGGTCCAGAGGGCGAGGATCAGGGCTTTGAAACCGAAACGCACTTCGGCCTCAAAGTTGACGAGCAAGTTGGTAGTGATTATCGCAGCGGCTCCAATTATCAGGAAATCAAACCTTGCGACGTTCACTTGTGAAAAAATCAAGAGCCACAACAATGCTACCAAAGGCGTCGCATAGGCCATCGCATTTATACCCAGATTAGCCGTAATCACGTTGGCGGCACGATAGGTGATATTCGCCAGGCCATAAGCTATAGCCCCGCCAACCACAGCGGCGGTTAAGGCCTCGGTAGATATTGACTCACCTATTCCGACTCCAATAACGAGATTGAGTGCAGACGATATCAGAGCACCTATACAGGATGCCAATATCACGCAGCTAACCATTACGATAGCATTGTCGCTATCGGCTATGTCCCAGGAAATTGTCCTGCGAAAGTCCTCTCCCCATAGAAACGTAAACGCCACCAACGAAGCAACGACTACAGCCAGGAGCACTAGGATCAGCCCGATCCCGGTTTCCAAAAAGCCAGCACTTACCCAGTTTTGGAACTGTCCGGTCTGACTGCTCGCCACAAAGAAAAAACCGATAAACGCCAGTCCCAGCAGCAGCAGCATACCGGGCGTAATTCTCTGATACCGTCCCTCTTTCCTGAACAGATATGCGATCAGCAGTAGAGATGCGATAGGCCAAGTTTCGAATATAACAGACGCCACTGATACGTCAATGAAACGCGTGGCCAATGCAAACATACCGTAATCGAATCGATGTATAACAGTAAGCAACATTGAATAAGTGAAGGTCTTTCGCAATACTATTGATAATATCGATAGCCTAAATAAAACCCTCCGGAAGAACACCCACAGGAAAACTGCCTGTCCGATTCCGACGCCAAAAGTCAAGCCGGCGTTAAAAAGAAACGGGCTGGATGCACCGTTTATCAGGGACACCAGCAGCGGTATCACAGAGTATCCGACCACCGCGATGAACATATAGGCGACAGCCTGGCTGTTGCGTTTGTTGTTGCCCTGATGCATCATACTCCTATGTCCTCAGATGCACAGTGTTGTGCCGATTGCGAATCTGACCTGAGCCGCTTGAGGTAGGACGAGCATTGCCGCAGATGAGGCTGTCAATTATATCGGGCGG
The DNA here is from genome assembly GCA_965207585.1 of Dehalococcoidia bacterium. GTDB lineage: Bacteria > Chloroflexota > Dehalococcoidia > Lucifugimonadales > UBA3495 > Bin87. The sequence goes on from CBDBMT010000003.1 coordinate 3,507,250, forward strand.
CGCTCGGATTGGCGCGCGGGAGGTTGTCACGATGGCCTTTGCAGAGATAAACGGGTACCGGATGCACTACGAGGTGTTTGGCGACGACAACTCGCCGGCGCTGGCGCTGATTCACGGCGGTTTGGGAGGCGGTGACGGCAGCAAGGACACCATCAACCGGCAGGCCGGCGCGCTATCCGAGAGTTATCGCTGCGTGTTCTATGACCGGCGAGCGTGCGGCGAGTCCGAGACGACGGAGGATGGCTACGATATGGCCAACTGCGCCCGCGACCTTCGGGAGTTGCTGGGCCACCTAGGCATCGGCAAAGCCCACATCCTGGGATCGTCGGCGGGAGGACCAATCGCGATGCAGTTTGCGCTGGACTATCCGCAGCTGATGGGCACGCTGATCCTGATCAACACGATGAGCTACTCGGAAGAGGCGCAACAGGAGATACGTCGCCAGGAGTTGCGCCGGCTGAAGGAGCGGATCGCTGCTGTGGGAAGGTCCGCCGCGGTGGAGCAGGCGATCTCGGAGCGATTTCCGCAGTTGATGAGCGACGACCCGGAACGGTTCGCGCGCATTGCAGCGGAGAACGTGGCCCGCATCGACGGCATTGCCGCTACCCAGCAGGCGTACCTGGACATCGGGGATTCACTTGAATCGCGGCTACCGGAGCTGAAGATGTCCACACTGGTGGTCCACGGTGACGCGGACAGCCGGATTCCCGTTGAATGCGGACGCAGCCTGGCCGCAGGCATCGCCGGCGCCGAGTCGCACGAGATACCGGGCGCGGAACACGGCCTGATGACCAACGAGGCGGCCGGTGAGACGCAGAGGATCATCCTGGACTTCCTGGCCCGGCAGTCAGCAGTGCAATCGCAAGCGGCCGACTGAATCCCACGAATGACTACGAGTGGGACGAGCGGAAGCGGCAGGAGAATGCGGACAAGCACAAGATCGACTTCACTGCGATCTATGAATTTGAGTGGGATACCGCCGTGTATAATTCCAATGACACGCATGGTGAAGAACGCTGGGTGGTTACCGGATATATCGGCGACCGCTTGCACCGTGTCATCTATACTTGGCGTGGTAGCAGAAGGCGCATCATCAGCCTGCGAAAGACCAACCCACGAGAGGACAGGGATTATGCCCAAGCTTAAGCCAAACCACATTTGGGCAACTCCGGAAGAGGAGGCAGCGATCCAGGCCGGCATCGCTGCTGATCCAGACAACCCGGAACTGGGGCCAGAGTATTGGGCCACTGCCAAACGCATCTGGGAACTCCCTCGAGAGATGGCTTGGTTGCGTCGAAAGCAGGAGCGAGAGCAGCAAGCCAGAGCCAAGGAGGCTTACGGAATGAGCACCGTAGGAATTGACCACATCGCCATGCCCACCGCCGACGCGGAACAGCTGATGGCGTTCTACAAGAAGCTGGGATTCGACATCAACGATGAAGAGGCGTGGCGGGCCGGCACCGCCACCATCTTCTCCATTCAGGTCGGAGATTCCAAGATCAACGTACATCCCGAAGGGCACATAGCGGACTACCGGGGACCTACAGCGGTGCCCGGGTGCACCGACATTTGCTTCGTCTGGGACGGCACCGTTGAAGAATGCCAGCAAATGCTGGCGGACGCGGGGGTCGAGGTCATACGGGGACCGGGTCCCCGGAAAGGCGCGCGGCAACGAGGCGTGCTGCCGGCGGTCAGCCTGTACGCCCGCGACCCGGACAACAACCTGCTGGAGTGGATGATTTATCAATAAGGGCGACTCTGGATTCCGGCCCCATATCAAGTACGGGATGACCCTGTTTCAGGCACGGGGCAGGCTGTTCTTTCGCCGGAAGACGGCAATGGCTCAGGGAGGCCGATTATGACGCGAATGCTGGGCAAGCATGCTTTGGCGCAGATGCTGGTCGCTGAGGGAGTCGAATACATATTCGGCAACCCCGGCACCAGCGAGACGCCGTTCCTGGACGGCCTGCAGGATTTCCCGCAGCTGCAATACATACAGGCACTGCAAGAGGGAACGGCGGTTGGGATGGCCGACGGATACGCGCGGGCCACCGGCAAGCCGGCCTTCGCGAACATTCACATCGCCGGCGGGCTGGCCAACGGGATCAGCGGGTTGTACAACGCCTTCCGGGGCGGCACGCCGCTGGTGCTGACGGCGGGGAACTCGGATACGAGGATGCTGATCAGCGAGCCCGTTCTCTCGGGCGACCTGGTGGAAATGACCGAGCAGTACACCAAGTGGAGCGTCGAGATCCGGCACGCGTCGGATATTCCGGTAGCGATCCGGCGGGCGTTCAAGGAGGCGAAGACGCCGCCCACGGGGCCGGTGTTCGTGTCGTTCCCGTGGGATACGCTGGACGAAGAGGTGGATTTCGAGCCCGTGGCTTCTTCGGAAGGTTACTTTCGGATCCGTCCCGACGCGGCGGCGGTGGATCGAGCTACAGAGTTGCTGGCGGGAGCGGAGAACCCGATGATCGTGGTCGGGGATCGGGTGGCGCAGTCTAACGCGGTGGAGCAGGTGGTTAGGGTCGCCGAGCAGACCGGAGCGAGGGTTGTGGCCACATCGTACTCGGAGGTGAATTTCCCGACAGCGCACCCGCAGTGGGGCGGGATGCTGAACACCAACAGCCCGGCCACGGCGCGACAGTTCCAGAACGCCGACGTGGTGCTGGCGGTGGGCACGGATGTGTTCGCGTCATTCCTCTACGTTGACGTGCCCTTCTTGAACCCGGACACCAAGCTGATCCACCTGGACAGCAATTACTGGGAAATAGAAAAGAGCTACCCGACGGAAGTGGGAATCATGGCTGACCCGGCCGCGGGCATGGCCGACCTTGCGGTGTCGCTGGAGTCGAACCTGACCGGCAGTCAGCGGGAAGCGGCGGCGACACGGGCGGCCACCCTGGCGGCGGCGCGGGAGCGGGACGCTGAGCGTTACCAGGAGCGGATCGCGGCCACGTGGAACAACTCTCCCATGCCGGTGGAGCGGATGATGCACGAACTGGCGGACGCGGTTCCGCCGAACACCATCATCGCCGACGAAGCGGTGACCTCGCGGCCGGCGGTCAATCGGGCCTTCGATTTCGAAAAGCCCGGCGACATTTACGGCATTCGCGGCGGCGCGCTGGGCTGGGCCATGCCGGGAGCGCTGGGGGTCAAGCTGGCGCATCCGGATCGGCCGGTGCTGGCGGTGGTGGGCGACGGCGCATCCATGTACACGGTGCAGGCGCTGTGGACGGCAAGCCGGTACAACATTCCCGTAGTTTACGCTATCTGCAACAACCAGGCGTACCGCATCCTCAAGGTGAACATGGAGGTCTACCTGCGCGACATGCTGGACGACCGAGAGCGGGCCAGCGACTACGTGGGCATGGACTTCGCGAACCGCCTGGACCTGGCCATGATGGCGCAGGCAATGGGCGTCCACGGCGAGCGGGTGGACGATCCGGCGGAAATCGGCCCAGCGATCAAACGGGCATTCGAGAGCGGAAAGCCGGCGTTGCTGGATATTACGATTAGCGGGGCGCTGTAGCAGCGGGGCGCTGTAGGCAACGGCGTGCGCCGCTATGGCTGTGGCAGAGGCGCACCGCAACGGATGCGCTTAATTCGCTCGGGCTCGCCGCGAAATCGAACCGTGCCGTTGTTGATGGTGGTCCTTTCGCCCTTTGGTATGTTGCCAAACGCCAGTAAAGGGAACAATCGCACATCAACTTGCCGGGGAATCAGCTTCTCTGCCGCAGCCGCGCCGGCCTGTAGCTGTTCGATTACATCTCGCGCCCTGATACGGCCGCTCTTCAGTTCTATGGGTATTGCTCGACCGGGCTGATTTGGGGCTTCCTCAAATACCAAATAGTCGCATTTGGTCTGGTTTGGACCGAAAGGCGAACCCGGCACGTCGCAGTCAATGACCAAGCGGTTACGGGAGTCTCGCCCCAATGACACGCTGCATCCGCCTTTGTTGCATCTACTCACAATGCACGATTGATCAACTCGGCTGCGAACCGCTGGCAACAACCCGGTCATCCGTTTCGTCCTATCCTGTTGAAGATGTTGGCGCCATCGTTGCTGAGGGCAATGGCGACGTCGTCGAATCCGGAATCGTACAGACCGGATTCGCCCAAGGGAACGTTAACTACTTCTGAACCTTTGGGGCGGGTTTTAGGGCGGAACAGCCACACGCCCACTTGGTCGTGGGTCAAGGCGGCGTCGCTAACGGAGACGGTTGACAGCTCTTCGGGCGGCAGTTGCGAACGCTGTACCACGTTGGCAAGTTCCTCGAGTATCCACTCGCTGTGGGTGGTGATGATGACACGGTAGCCCTGCTGCACCAGCTTGGCCAGTTGGCGGGTGAGTTCAACCTGCATGGCCGGGTGCAGGTGGGATTCCGGCTCTTCGATGATGAGAACGTTACCGGGTTGCACGAGGTGGCGCAGGTAAAGCACTACGGAGGCAAGCTCCGACACCATGGAAGAGGCGTGCATCAGAGGCAGGTTTTCCTTCCAGCCGTCGGGACGGTAGGTGAAGTGCGGGTAATGGATGATCTCGGAGTGCTCAATACCGATGGCACCGCCAAGAATCGTTTTCTCTATTTGCATACCGAGATCCAACCCGTTTGTTGGCTGTCGTGTTGTACCCCAAATTGGAGATTGGTCAATTCGGATAAGCTGGCTGAGAAAATCGGCCAAGACGCCGGAAAGCAAGGGAGTCCGAGTTACTGGCCGTAGCCCGGCCATCGGCGCACTGTCAACTACTGCACTGACCACTGCGCTATGCGCGTGCATAACTCCAGTGCGGTCCGCCGGCAAATAGAATGCTCGTAAATCGAGATCGCCAAACATCTGATGGAGTACCAAATCCATCAATGAGCTTGTTACGCTCAAATATGCAATGGGCCAGGCATCGTCTTCGAGCCGCTTGGAAACAGCACTTATATCTTGCAAATGAAGGCGTATATTTTCCAACTGATAACGTAGCGCCTGCTCGTCCAGGCCAGCTGAAGAAGCATTGACGTGTAGTGGTATCTCGGTTTGAAAATCCACGGCCTGTGAGTCGAAAGATAGAGTGTGGTGAAGGAGGGCACCATCAACATCGTAGTGTCGGATTGTTAGATGCGCACGTTCGGCTTGGCCTTTACGGACTAGTGCTGCCATTGCATCCATACCAAAGCATCGCAGGATTTCCGAACCCATCTTGTTTCCAGATCTGTCAAATTCTGAGCGCAGCGTTTCGATTATTCTGTTGGGCAAGACGATGCTGTCGTCAGAGACCTCTTGCGCCAGTTGCACGAATGCAGCGATGATTTCCTCTGTTGGCTCCGGTACGCTAATTCCAAGATTGGAACGCCAGAACCCAAGGCGTCGCATCCCGGGGGGAGGTTGATTGACACCACCCAAAAACCGATGCAGCGCGTACAGCAGAACGGCCAAGTACGATTTGCCTGTATTGCTGGGGCCGATGAAAACGGTCATCGGGCGCAGTTCAACCTTGGCGTGGACTATCGGCCCGAAGTCCTCAACTTCGATTTCGAGACGGTCTTGTGCAATCGGAGCGCTCATTGCCGGTCTCCGCGCATCATCGACTGCCTCTCGCGCCACCCAAGGCACAATTCGCTAACGGTGCACAGTTCGACTTGGGCATGTTTGGCTAGCCGCGCAACCTTAGCATCGTAGTCTGTTCCCACCAGCACGGGGTAAACCCAATAGTGTGGCCGGGCTGCATGGGGTTCTATAATATCTTGCAAACTCTCGGGGTCCATACGCGGGATCCCCGTGTCGTCTTTCGAACTACGAACCAGGTGCCACGCAAGATCTTCCGCATTCATTTCACGGATTGCCAGTGCATAGTCGAGTGCCTGACAAACATCTCCACGCCTCAGTTTGCGGGCTTTGAGTTCATAGACCGTCGGAAAGTTAAAATCAAAACCGTCATCAGTATGGAAACCGAAGCGAGACCCTATTTTACCCGCCAATCCAAACAGGTCCAAAGCTCCGGATTCCACTGGAAGTTGTCGTCCGCAGAAAAACAGGGCCGGATCGAACAAATCGGGAACCACAATCAGCGCGATCTCGAGTTCCTCCTCGCTGAATTTGCCGGTTTCCAGCTTTCGGACTTGGCGCAACTTCTCGTCGTCTGATGCAGGCAAAGTAATCATGCCGGCCGTTCCGCCATGGCGAGGACCTCGGCCCACTCCTCGGGGGTTACGGGCTGGATGGAGAGGCGCTGGCCGCGCTTGATGACCTGCATTTCGGCCAGGGCGGGGTTGGCCTTGAGTTCGTTGAGGCTGACGAAACGGGGGAGCCGGCGCTCGGCTTTGATGTCAACCATGAGCCAGGTGGGATTGGCCGGGTCTGACTTGGGATCGTAGTAGCGGGAGTTGGGGTCCCAGGCGGTGTCGTCGGGGTAGGCCTCGCCGACGATGCGGGCCGTACCGATGACGCCGGGTGGCTTGGCGTTGCTGTGGTAGAAGAGGATGTAGTCGCCGACGCGCATGTCGTCACGCATGAAGTTGCGCGCCTGGTAATTGCGGACGCCGTCCCACTCGGCGGTCTGGTCATCCTCAGCCACGAGGTCGTCGTAGGAGAAGGAAGAAGGCTCGGACTTGAACAGCCAATAACGGGGTTCAGGCATGGGGTCGTCTCCGGTAATTTGCCAGTGGTCAATCCGGCGAAAGAACGTCACGCCGTACTTGATACGGGGCTGGAGTCCAGCAGCGTTTCCTGGATTCCGGCTTTCGCCGGAATGACGGGGAGGATAGGACTGACAAGAAGGGTTGGGATGACGAGGGGGTGGGAATGACGGGGCGTAGGGATGGCAGGGAGGGTGGAAATGACGAGAAGACAGAAATGGACGGGAAAGCCGGCACGGGCAGGCCAGCGTGCTCTATACGGCGTCCGAGCCGTGCTCGCCGGTGCGGATGCGGATTGCGTCACCGACGGGATAGATGAAGATCTTGCCGTCGCCGGGGGCGCCGGTGATGGCGTTGGTGCGGATAACGTCCACTGCTTTGTCAGTGTCTTCGTCGTTGACCACGACTTCCACCTTTACCTTGGGCAACATGTCAATGCGATAGGTTCCGAGACCGCGTGCTGCGGTGACCTCCACGCCGCCTTGGTTCCCCCGACCGGACACCTGGGTCGCAGTCAGGCCCACGATGCCGGCTTCGCTGAGAGCATCTTTAACAACGTCGAGACGTTCCGGTCGGAAGATGGCTTCGATTTTATTCATTAGGTTTGCACCTCGCTGGTCTCAATTGTAATCGTTATGTCGCCTGATATGCAGGCGGATCATAGGAGCAATGGAGCGCCACTATCTCCGGATCTGGATACCGGCAGCCTCGCGGTCGAAGCAACCCGAGATGAGGTCCTCGCGTTCCTGGCGGAGAACGTCTTTTCTGACCCGGAGGCTTGGGGTCCGGGGAAGTTCGTCGCGGATTTCGATATAGCGAGGAACCTTGAAATAAGCCAGGCGGTCGGCGCACCAATAGATGACATCTTCGGGTTGTGGGGACGCGCCGGGCCGCGGCGTGATATAGGCTTTGACCTCGTCCTCGCCGAGATCAGACGGAACCGCGATGATGGCGCAGTCGAGGACATGCTCGTGGCTCTTGATCACATCCTCCACTTCCTGGGAGGAGATGTTCTCGCCCCGGCGACGGATGACGTCCTTCTTGCGGTCGACGAAGTACAGATAATCGTCGTCGTCGAGCCAACCGAGGTCACCGGTGAATAGCCAGCCGTCGCGCAGGGATGCGCCGGTTTCGGCGTCATTGCGCCAGTATCCGGCCATGGTGGCGGGGTTGCGGATGGTGATCTCGCCGGGCTGACCGTTGGCGACGGGATTGCCGCGGTCGTCCACGATGCGCACGGTGTTTTCGAATGCAGCGTCGGGATGCTTGCGAGGCTGCCCTGACGAATTGGGACGCCGCTCGCCGCGGATGGCCTCGATGGTGCCGTAGCAGGTTTCGGTCATGCCGAAGCCGACGATAATGTCGGTGCCGAAGCGCTGCTCGAACTCAGCGAGAAACTCGGGCGAAAAGGCCGGTGAGCCGTAGAACAGGCGAACGGTGTTGTCGGCGTCGTCGGGCTGCGGATCGTTTTTGGCCAGTACGGGCATCATCATGCCGATGAAGTTGACGACGGTGGCGCGAGCCTCGCGCACCTGGTCCCAGAAACGCGAGGCACTAAAACGGTCCTGTACGATCAGGGTGGCGCCGGAGGCCAGGGTGCCCATGGTGCTGTAGTACTGAGCGTTGGCGTGAAAGTAGGGCAGGCAGGTGAAAAATCGATCGTCCGGGGTCGCCTGAGTCCAGAGGGCGAAACCCTGCCCGGCGGAGACGTACATCTGGTGGGTGACCTGAACGCCCTTGGGATTGCCGGTGGTACCCGATGTGTACTGGAGCATGGAGATGTCAGTGGGCGCTACCGGTGGGAGTTCGGCGATCTCCGGGGACTGGGCCAGCAGGTCGGAGTACCTGGTCCACCCTGACGGAGGAGCATCGTCACCCACGAATAGGCGATGGCGGACACAGGGGGCGATGTCAGCAGCCTGGGTTGCCACGTCAAGCAGGCTCTCGTGGGCGACCAGGGCGGAAGCCTCCGCGTTATTGAGGATGAAGGCCATCTCATCGCGCCGATACGCCGTGTTGATGGTGACGGCGATGCCACCGATCAGCGCGAGGCCGAACCAGGTGTACAGGACCTCCGGAACATTGGGGAGGAACAGGCAAACGCGATCACCGTGGCCGATGCCCAAGTCGCGGAACATGGTGGCCGCGGATCGGCAGCGGCGATAGAAATCGGCGTAGGTGATCTGCTGCCCGGCGATCTCCACGAAGATCTTGTCGGGATTGGACCGGACCACAATCTCCAGAAACTCACCCAGGGATTTTTCCCACGACTGGCGCTCAGAAAGGGGGTCCAGACCAAGAATGCTGCTCATAGCTCAACTCGGGCGCGGATCGCCGCAAACGTGCGGACGGCGACGGATTACGTAGGGCTCACGCTATCACGCGAGTTGGGGGTGGTCAAGCGACGAAGTGTCCGTGCTAAAATTGCTTCGCACTCACCTGAGCAAACCACGTCAAATCGTACCCGAAGGACGCTCAAATTGCAGATAACCGGCAGGGGCGTTTGGATCGCCTTGACCTCCGCGGTACTCTGGGCCGCATCGCTGGTGGCAATGCTCGCCGGCGGCTACGTGGTGGCGGTGGGTACGCCGTGCCTCTGTGCCGACGTGAATGGATTCATGCTGGGTGGCGGCCTGGTCATCATCCTCATCGGCGCCGCCGCGCTGCTCTGGTCCCGGGACCTGGCGCGCCTGGCCGTTGACCGGCTCAGCAGACTGGCTACGCAGCAGAAATAGCTCGATGACGGCGATGGTCAACAGACCCTAGAGTTGGCGCAGCTTGGGATCCAGGCGATCGCGCAACCAGTCCCCGAACACGTTGAACGCGATCACAACCATGGTTATCGCGACGCCGGGGATGATGGAAATCCACCAAGCGGTGGCGACCTTGGCTCGCCCGTCAGCGACCATCTGTCCCCACGATGGCGTGGGCGGTGGGATGCCGGCGCCGAGAAAGCTGAGGGAGGCTTCGGTCAGGATGACCAAGCCGACGTGCAACGTCAGCATGACCATGAAGGAATTGAAAACGTTGGGCATTATGTGAACGAACATGATCCGGGTGCCGGAGCAACCGTGGACGTGAGCCAGAGCGACAAAGTCGTTGTCTTTGAGACCCAATACCTCGCCCCGCGTGACCCGGGCAAACCTCGCCCAGAGAATCAGGGTCACGGCAAGGACCACGGTCAGCAGTCCTTGCCCCATGGTCACTGCTAACAATAAAGCGAACAGAATTGTCGGGAAGGCAAGGGTGGCGTCCACCGCCCTCATGATAAACGTGTCCGTCTTGCCGCCGGCGTAGCCCGACAGCAGGCCCAGGACGCCGCCGATGGCGCCACCGGCCAGAAGGGCAGTGAATGCCACGATCAGGCTGACCCTGGCGCCGTAGATCAAACGGCTGAGAATGTCACGACCCAGGATGTCGGTGCCCAGCAGATATTTGGCCTCGCCCTCTGCCTGCCAGGCCGGCGGCTTGAGCTTGTCGCGCAGGGACTGCTTGGTTGGTGAATGGGGCGCGATGAGAGGCGCGAATATGGCCGCGAATATCATGATCGCAATGATGATCACGGGTACCCAGGGCAGCCGCTTGAGTTCATACCTCAGCCGCTCCTGCCGTTCGCCCGATACTTCCAGTACCTGCACGCTGGTATCTACGCGGTCGCTGGCCATATCGCTCCTAGTCGTACCGGATCCTGGGGTTCACGTAAGCGTACGTAATGTCGACCACCAAATTTACGCCCAGGATGATCACGGCGTCCAACAGGATCACCGCCTGCAGCAGCGGGAAGTCGCGTTGGGCCACAGCATCAATGGTGAGGCGTCCGATGCCCGGCCAGGCAAAGACCGTCTCGGTAACGATAGCTCCGGTGACGAATCCGCCGACAAAGACACCGAAGAGCGTCAGCACCGGAATCAAGGCGTTGCGCAGGCAATGCTTCCAGAAGACCTTCCACTCCTGCAAACCTTTAATCCGGGCGAGCTTGACGTACTCGGTATCGAGCACCTCGAGCATACTGGAACGGATCAGCCGCATGATCCCGGCGATGGAGAACGTGCCCAGGGTAAACGCGGGCAGAATGTAGTGGGAGGGCCCGCCCATTCTCCCGGGCGGGAGAACGTCCAGCCACACGCTGAATATGTAGATGCAGACGATGGCGATCCAGAAATTGGGCGTGGCCACGCCGAACACCGCGATGGCGCCGGCTACCTGGTCGATCCAAGTCCCACGTTTGACGGCGGCGATAACCCCCAATGGAATGGCCACACCGACAGCAATGATCATCGAGAGCGGCAGCAGCTTCAGGGTATTCGGAAGGCGCTCGAAGAAGAGTTCCGCCGCCGGCTTCTTGTACACGAGGGAGTCGCCGAAGTCGCCGCGCACGATGCCGGTGAGAAACACGAAGAGCTGAACGTGATACGGGCGGTCGAGGCCCAGGTTCCGCTCAATGAACTGTCGCTCTTCCTCGGTGGCATCCTCTGGGACCATGAGGTCCGCCGGATTTCCAGTTGCCCGGGCTAGCGCGAACACGATCAGAGCGACTATGAAAAGCAGGACGATGCCCTGCAAAAGCCGGTTGAGGATGTATTTTTGCAAATCCCCGACCTCTAAGGAATGGTTCGCGCCGGACTGTTCGGCCAGTACCGGCGCGAAGAGAGTTTAAGTGTCAGGGGTGGCGCCGCGGTTCCCGGGTCGTGCCCGGGAGAACGTGCTACCCCTGAAACGGGAGGTTCAGACCTGACTACTGCCAGGGATTGCCCTCGGCATGGGGGATGCGATGGAATACATCGCCGAGTTCACCGCGGCCGTAGATGCCCTGCCAGCGGCCCACGGTCTCCGGGTTGGAGGCGTACAGGCTGACGCCCTGGACAATAGGGACACCGATCCACTGGTCGGCCACCAGCTGGAGGATGGCATTGGTAGCCTCGGCGCGCTTGGCATCGTCGCGCTCGGAGATGGCGATCTCGTGGAGCCTCAAGTATTCCTCTCCCACGGGTGTCAGACTGTCGCGATCGCCGAATGCCACGTGGTTGCTGTCGGGGTGGAAAGTGGACTGATACCGAGGCACTGGCAAAGGCCGGCCCGCGTTACGGTAGATGGTAACGGCTCCGTTGAAACCCTCGCCCCATTCATCGTGGCTCGGCCGCCGCGTCATGGGGCTGAACACGCCACCTTCAACGATTTTCAGGTCGGACTTGATGCCGATCTCATCCCAGAAACCGGTGACGGCCTGGCTGAGATCGTTCATGTACGGCGTGCCGGAGAAGTTGGTGCTCCAGAAGGTGACTTCAAACCCGTCGGCATACCCGGCTTCAGCAAGCAGAGCTTTGGCGCGGTCCGGATCGTACACCAGGGCTTCTTCGCTCCACTTTTGCCAGCGAGGAACGTCCACGTCCACACTGGTGGGGAAAGTCGCAAAGGGCATGGAAGGCCGCCCATAGCCGTTCAGGGTGAAGTCGATGATGTCCTGGCGATTGATGGCCAGGGACATCGCCTGCCGCACGCGAATATCACCGATGGGTAACTCCTGGGCCTCGGGCCAGTAGAGACCCCAGAACTGGTAGATGAACATGCCGACGCCCTCGATGACCGTGAGCTGCGCGCCGGCGGCTTCCACTTCAGGGGCGGACTCCGGCACCAGGTCGATGAGGTCGGCCTGCCCGGTGCGAACCATGGCCAGCTTGGTGCTTTCTTCGGGCACCAGCAGCAGGCTCAGGTTGGCATAGTGAGGGATGCCGCGGTGCGACTTGTCGAAGGCTTCATACCGGAAGTAGTCGCCCACGGAGTGTTCGGCATACATCCAGGGGCCGCTGCCTACGGGCTCCGCGCGGAAACCGTCATCGCCCACGGATTCGATGTAGTCCTTGGGCATGATCTGCCCACCCTGGAACACCGCCCGGGTCAGCAGGCTCCAGAAGTGAGGCTTAGGTCCGTCGGTGTGCATTCGCAGGGTCAGGTCATCGATAACCTCGATGGCTTCCTCGGACGGCTGCCTGAGCTGCCGGTTGAGGCGGTTGCCGTCGCCCACGACGCTTTCCTCATGGTACATGGTGCGCTCGAGGCTGAACTTCACGTCGTGCGCGTCCAGGACTTCGCCGTTATGGAACACCAAGCCCGGCGCGATATTGAAAGTCCAGCTATTGCCGTCGGGGTCGATTCCCCATTCCTCTGCCACCCCGGGGCCGACGCCGCCGTACTGGGAATCGTAGTTGAACCCGAGGAGAGCGTCGTAGATGGGCGCCTGGTACTGAGCGTGACCGGCGCGGCCTTGCAGGATTGGGTCGGTAACCTGCGCACCGAGGTTTTCCAGGCTCACGGTCAATGTGCCCGTGGGATCATCTTGCTGGCGAACGACGCCAACAACCGGAGGAACCGGAGTGGCGACCACCAGCACTTCCTTGATTACCTCCACCTCTTTCTCAACCACGACCTCTTTTTCGACTTCCTTCTCGACCTCAACCTGCTCGGTGACCACCTTTTCGACCTCAACCTGCTCGGTCACGACGCGGGTGACCTCGACGATCTGAGGTGCGGCAGGAGCCGCGGCTCCTCCGCAAGCCAGGACAAGCGCAAGGGACAACGCTAACGAACCGAGCCAGACTGACTTTAACGACATATGGTACCTCCAACACCCAACGCATGTGCGGCGCGCCGGGCACGTCATCGACGGACAATACACTCCTCAGGTGAGACAGTCAACATTCCGTCAAGCAACCCTACCAGGCCGCAACGATTCGGCAAAGCCCGCAGGGACAATGGCGTCGGCCGGATATGGCGCGGACGGGGGACGTGAGTTAGCATGGAACTGTAAAGTCGAAAGGAAACGGACTACAGCCGCGATTTGACGCGGTTGTCTCAATTGACAGCAAACGGAGCGGATTCTAGACTCTGCTGCCCATTTGCTACCCTGCCTGCGTCCTCGGGTGGAGCCCGGTTGAGTTTTATGGTTGTTTCAGTGGACGAAAAGTGCCTCCGGCTGACCGACGACAGCGGTGAGCGCGGCGTATTGTTGGGGATGCGATGCCAACAGTGCGGCGTGTACGTGTTCGGGCCGGCCACGTTCTGCCAATCATGCACGTCTTCCGTCCTCGAAGCGGTCGAGCTGGCGCAACAGGGTACGTTGTTCAGCTATACGATTGTGAGAGTGCCGCCTCCCGGCTGGCCGGGTCAGGTGCCGTACGTGCTCGGCGAGGTGGAATTGCCGGAAGGGCCGCACGTGCTGGCCGAGGTGGTCGACTGCGACCACGGTGACCTGCGGGTGGGGATGTCGGTCACGCTGGCTTTGCAGACGGTGGAGATGGCAGGCGTAGCAAACTCGGAGCGCGTGGTATACAAATGGCGTCCGGGGTAAGTGAAAGTTGCCTCGTCATTCCCGCGAAAGCGGGAATCCAGAACGTCTTAGCGCTTTAGGACTCTGGATGCCGGCTTTTGCCGGAATGACGGTCAAGTCAAATAGGGGGAATGATGACGCAGTTTCGGCCAGGGCGCGACGTAATGGTGGTTGGCGTAGGTTTGCACGCCTTCGGGAGATTTCCCGAGCAGAGCCTGTCGGACTTGGCACGGGACGCGGTGGTCGATGCGCTACGGGACTCCGGAGTGCCGTGGTCGGCGATACCCGTGGCGTATTTCGGCCACGTGTACTATCACGGTATGTCGATTGGCGAGACCACCCTGGCGCAGCTTGGGCTGACGGGCGTGCCGATAATCAATGTGGAAAACGCCTGCTCCAGCGGATCGACGGCGTTCTGGCAGGCGTACTGGGGGATCACGTCGGGAGTGTTCGACCTGGCGCTGGCGTTCGGCGCCGAGAAGGTGCCCAGCGGTCCGGTGACGGTCACCGCGGAGAACAGCCCGGCGCGTTACATCGGCGGCGACCACATGATGGCCGGGTACGCGCTTCGAGCGAAGCGATATATGGAGGAGACGGGAGCGCCGGCGTCGGCACTGGCGCAGGTGTCGGTGAAGGCGCGGCAGGCGGCGTCGATGAACCCCTACGCGCACCGCAAGGAAACCTACTCGGTGGAGGACGTGCTCAATTCGCGGCTGATCGCCGATCCACTGACGCTGTACCAGTGCTGCCCGACCAGCGAGGGCGGCGCGGCGGCGGTGCTCTGCGCGGCGGACGCCATGGACACCTACGGCGTCGACCGGAGCCGGGCCATTCGGGTCGCGGCGGCGGCGCTGACCTCGGGGAACTACAACGGGCGGGGCAGCGACCATTCGGCGTTCAGCCCGTACCGCACGGAGCCGGCGGCGCTCCAGGCTTACGAGATGGCGGGCATCGGGCCGGAGGACGTTGACATCGCCCAGGTCCATGACGCCGCGACCATCGGCGAGCTGCAGCAGATAGAAGCGCTGCACCTGACGCCCTTCGGAGAAGCGTGGCGCGCCACGGAAGAAGGACGGACGGCGTTGGGCGGTAACATTCCCGTGAACACCGATGGCGGTCTGCTGGCCATGGGTCACCCCTTCGGAGCCAGCGGCATCCGCATGGTGCACGAGACGGTAACGCAGCTACGGGGCGAGGCCGGGCCGCGGCAGGTTGAGAACGCTCGGGTCGGTGTCGCGCAGTGCTCCGGCGCCGGGGACGTAACGACGGTACACATTCTGACGCGTTAGAGTCGTCGATGGTTCGACAGGCTCACCATGAGCGGCTTGGCGGGTGCGTGATGGCGAACTACATGATCATGGCGGCAATGCGGGGGCGGTTCATGTCGGAACAGGGGAATCTGTACGACAACTTCCAGATGCTGGGATACATGGAAGGCGCGTCGCCGTTTGACGCGGTGGCGGCATTTTTCGATCAGCCCAAGTTTCCCATCGTGTGGGCGGACGTGGAGTACATGTGGGCGGAGAGGCTGGCGGACGATCCGGCCAACGGGCACCACGGGGAGTACGAGAAGGTCTACATCGCGTCGCTGCGGGAGCGGTGGGAAGGCAGCTCGCGGAACTAGCTATTGCATGGATGGACAGGGTAATCGGGATAGGATTTGATCCGGAGACATGGACCGTGCGGCTGAACGCGCCAGCACGATAGAAAACAAAGTAGGGGCGAAGCAATTTCGCCCCTACGACATTTTGGCCCATCAGGTTGCGCCAGCCGGTTCTTACACCGAAGCGGCCTTGTCGCGCAGGCGGGTGAACTCGGTGCGGAAACCCTCGGCGAGGGCGCGGCGGTCGGTGCCGTGGAGCACGAAACGGGCGCCCTGCTCAATCCAGTATTCCGAGAGTTCGGGCGTCTGGTGGTGGACCAGGGTGGGCAGACCCTTGGCTTCGCACTTGTCGATGATGCCCTTGACCGTCGCCTTGTAGATCTCCTGGGCGTAGTCGTCGGGTACGCCGAGGGAGATGCTCATGTCGTTGGGGCCGACAAAGATGGCGTCGATGTGGGGCACGGCCAAGATGGCGTCCAGGTTGTCTACAGCGGCCTGGCTCTCGATCCCGATGATGCAGATGTTGTCGCGGTTGCGAGCGGCGAGGTACTCCTGGCTGGCGTCACTGGGGAACGATCCGGACTCGAGGGCCTCTTCGGCAGCGGCGCCCTTGAGGGGGCGGAACTTGGCGGCCTTGACGACTTCGCGTACCTGGTCGACGGTCTCGCAGTAGGGGGCTAGTACACCTTGGGCGCCGGCGTCGATGGCCATGGTGACGTAGTGAGAGTCGGGAATGGGGATACGGACGATGGGGACGACGCTGATGGTGCTGAACATCGTCAGGTAGTCGCCCAACTCGCCGCGGCTGCGGGGGCTGTGCTCGGTGTCGATGATCACGTAGTCGAGGCCAACACCATCCAGGATCGGTATCCAGCGGGGGCTGCGGTTGATGCTGATCATGGTGCCGAAGATACGGCCGCCCTGCTGGAGGGTCTGCTTGAGGTCTGCGCCGCTCATGGGATGGATTGCTCCTTGCGGTTGGGATGTGTCGGGAGTATAGCATGCAGCAAATCGAGACGATCAGGCGTCGGTCTGGTGTGCTACACTGGGCACGACGAAAAGGAACGATTCAATTGCGCTATCCGAGGTAGTTGTTGCGGAATCAGTATCATTATATCGGCGAGCAGAGTGATTGGGACGCGGTGGCGGAGGAGTTGCGTCAGGCGCCGCGATTGGCGCTGGATACTGAGCGGAACGGCCGGTTCGCGTACCGGGAGCGGATCTGCCTGATACAGATCGCAGACGGGCGGGGCACGTACCTGTTGGACCCCCTGGCAGTAAAGGATCTCGACGCGTTGGGCGTCTTGCTTGCTGACGAGGCTGTAGCGATCGTAATGCACGGTTGCGAAGAGGACGTGCGTTACTTCGACCGAGACTTCGGCTTTGAAGTCAGCAACCTGTTCGACACTGGACTGGCCGCGCGGTTCCTGGGCGTGTCAAGACCCAACCTGGGAGCGGTGCTGGAAGAATTCTGCGGGATGGGAATCGCCAAGGACCCCAAGCTGCAGGTGTCGCACTGGGGGCTGCGTCCGCTCTCGGGCCCGGCGCTGGAGTATGCCGCCAGCGACGTTCACCATCTGCTGCCGCTGGCCGATGAGTTGGAGTATCGGCTGGACAAGCTGGGCCGGGTCGGATGGGTCCGCGAAGAGTGCATGCGGATCGAGGCGCTAAGGCATCCGCCGGAGGAACCGCTGGAAACGGCGTTCCGGCGGGTGAAAGGATGGGAAACACTCAACCCAAGAGAAGCGGCGGTGCTGCAGGAACTCTACGCGTTCCGAGACGGCAAGGCATGTGCGTGGGACGTTCCACCGACCCAGGCGGCGAGCAACAGCGACCTCCTGGCAATGGCGCAGTGCGGCGGCAGCCCGCCCAGAGGAGTCGGTGGAATGCTCGCATCCCGGTGCTTCGGGGAGTTGATGGAGGCTATCGACCGGGGGATGACCGGACCGGAGGCTCCCAAGCCGCCCAGGCCGGATCGCGGTGGCGACCCATGGACGCCGGAGGGGAGAGAGCGCCTGAAGGCCCTGAAGCAATGGCGGACGAGGTTGAGCGCAGAGCTGGATCTGGCGGTCAGCCACATCTGGCCTACTACCAGCCTGGAAAGGATCGCCCTGCGGCCGGAGCGCCTGGCGCACGAAATGAGCGGCGGCGACGGCGAGGTGAGGGAGTGGCAGCGCGAAGAGTTTGGGAAAAGTTTGAGCAAGCTGGTTGGTAACTGGGTCAACGGGTAGAGGCGACGCACCTGCGGGCTCGAATGGCTAGTGGAAGTTTAGATACCGGGCAACTGTCCGAAGGACTTGGTGACCGGGGCATCGGCGTTCAGGCCACCGGGTTCGTCGTTGCGGGCTGCATGAGCCTGTTCGTTTTGCAATGGTGGTCAGGGAGCGAGCATTTCCTGTACCATGGATTTGAGGTCCTGGTGACCAAGCTTTACTGGGCGTTCATCGTGCCATTGGCCGCCACCTTTGATTGGATGAGAAAGATGTTTGAAAAAGGCAAAGCCATTCGAGAGGCGAAGAAAGCCGAAATCCTGGCGAAAGTGCGGGAACAGGTGACCGAACAGGTGCGTCGAGAGGAGCACGAGCGCATCAAGGCACAACTGGAAAGGGCCGGTGTTTCGCTGGCACCGGAGGTTGCTGCTCAGGTATTCAACACAGGCAGCGACGACGATTAGCGCTTGCTTCGGAGATTGCACCGACATGGCCGGCGCCTAACGGCGTCGGCCAGTTTCCGTCGGATCAGGTCAGGCGCCGAAGGTCATCAGTTCTTCGCAGAAGCGGGCGGTGTTGAGGAGGTCGGGCACGACGACGTATTCGTCGATGGTGTGCATGAGGTTGGTAGACATGCCGACGACCACGCTCTCGATGCCGTGGAGGCGGAATACGTTGCCGTCGGTGCCGCCGCCGGAGGGACGGATGTCGGGCTGGAGGCCCATGTCGCGCATGACCCGGGTGACGAGCTGTGCTGTCGCCTCGTTGGGATCCAGGCGATACATCTGGAACATCATTTCCAGGTTCTCGTTGATCTGAGCCTCGGTGTAGCGGCCGCGGATGGTGTTTACGGCGGCGACGAGCTGAATCCGCAAGAGCTCCAGCGACTCCATGTTCATGCTGCGGAACTCGCCGGACACGGTGGCCTCCGAGGGGACGGCGTTGCGCACGGTGCCGCCGGTAATGGTCCCGACGTTGAAGGTGGTCTCGTGGTCGATGCGGCCCTGGGGCAGTTCAGCGATGATGTCGCTGGCGATGCGAATGGCAGACAAACCTTTCTCGGGTTCTACGCCGGCGTGGGCGCCCCGGCCCTTGATGTCGATGTCGAAGGCCATGTAGGTGGGGCTGCCGCCGGTGATGGAGTTCACCGGCCCGTTGCCGTCGAATACCACGGCTTCGGTGCTGGTTATCATCGAAAAGTCGAGATTCGACGCGCCCACGAGGCCGATTTCCTCGCCCCGGGTGAGCACCACCTGGACGGGTCTGCGGGGGCGACCGTCCTCATGGACGGTTTGGAGCGCCTCGAGGATCGCAGCCACGCCGGCCTTGCAGTCGCCGCCGAGGATAGTGCTGCCGTCGGAGGTGATGCGGTCGCCGATGACCTGCGGCCGGATGCTGCGGCCGGGGTCTACGGTGTCCATGTGGGCCGACAGCAGGAGGGGATTGTCGCCATCCTCGCGAGCGATGACGTTGCCGTGTTCGTCCCGGGCGACCTGGAAGCCCAGGTTGGACAGCCGGTCGGAAACGTGGAGAGCAACGTCCCACTCCTCGCCGGACGGGCTGTCGATGCGGACCAAGTCGCAGAAGTCGTTGATCAATCGTTCCTGGTTAGGCATGGCATTCCTCGCTGGTGGGACGGTGCTGTTGGTACCTTTTCCGGTTTTCCTGTGCGCGGCTCCGCGGCTGGGGACGGCAAAACCGGGTAAGCGTATGCAGCGCAGTCAGGTTGCCTATTATATCGCGGGTAACTAGAATTATGACGCCATGCCAGGAGAGTTCAGCATACGCCAAGCCGGGGTCGATGACGGGGAAACCATCGCCAGGTTCAACGCCGCGATGGCGCTGGAATCGGAAGGGATATCGCTGGACCGGGCGACGCTGCGGTCGGGTGTCGACGCCGCGCTGGTGGACGAAAC
The DNA here is from genome assembly GCA_965207585.1 of Dehalococcoidia bacterium. Lineage (GTDB taxonomy): Bacteria > Chloroflexota > Dehalococcoidia > Lucifugimonadales > UBA3495 > Bin87. The sequence goes on from CBDBMT010000003.1 coordinate 3,526,928, forward strand.
CAAGGCGTTCTACCTGATAGCGGAGGCTGACGGGAATCCGGTGGGCCAACTGATGGTCACCACGGAATGGAGCGACTGGCGCAATGGGTGGATCTGGTGGATCCAGTCGGTTTATGTCAAGCCGGAAGCGCGGCGTCAGGGTGTGTACCGGCGGCTGTACGAGCGGCTCACCGACATGGCGGGAGCGCGCGATGACATCCGAGGGATGCGGCTGTACGTGATGCGCGAAAACTGGGTGGCAAAGCGGACCTACGAAGCCCTGGGCATGAGCCACTCCGAATACGATCTGTACGAAACAGAGCTGTGAGCCTTCGAAGAGAAGGGCATCATAGAGGTTCGCATACTGCATCGCTCGGCCAGGGCCCGAGAAACACCCGGGATGTTTGAGAGTCACGACGAAACAACGACGGCCAACGGGCAGACGAGATGACCACAGGCGGCGATTTACCGACGGAATTCCACTACACGGCGCGGGGACAACTGGCCCTGAGGGCAGGCCAGCTGCACGCCGCTATCGACGATTTCAACCACGCGCTGGAAATCAACGATGAGTTCGCGCCGGCCTACTACTATCGGGGCCTGGCATACCGCAACGGCGGCGACCTGAACCAGGCCATCGCCGACTACACCAGGGCAATCGTCGCCGACCCGGAGTATCCGGTGCCGTACTATGCCCGGGGCGTCGTAAGGAGGCACCTGGGGTACTACGAGGACGCAATCAGCGACTACTCGGCGGCCATCGAACTGGAGCCGGACGACGCCGATTACTACTATGCGCGCGGGGTGGCGCGGATTTCGCTGGGACGCTACGAGGAAGCCATCACGGACTTCCTGGCGTGCGCGCGGATCAACCCGGACCACGCCAATGCCCAATACAACCTGGGCATCGCGTACCGGGACACCGGCGACCGGGACACGGCCCTTGCCTACTACAATCGCGCGATCCAACTGAGGCCGGGTGAGCCGGACTACCGCTACGCCCGGGGCAATCTCTACAGCGACCGTCGCGAGTACGACGCGGCCATCGCGGACTACGATGCAGCCATCGCATTGGTGCCCACGTTTGCCAACGCGCTCTACAACCGCGGAATTGCCAAGCGCAACCGTGGGGAGCCGACCGACGCCATCGCCGATTTCGACCTGGCGCAGCAGTGCGGCATGGATACGGCGACGCTGCACCACAACCGGGGAGTGGCGCGGGCTGACCTGGGCGATCACAACGCGGCAATAGCGGAATATGAAATTGCCATCGGAAAGAACGCCGAACTGGCCGGCGTCTGGCTGTCAATGGGGAACTCAAAGGCAGCATTGGGAGATTTGGCGACGGCCGTTGAAGCCTTCAGCAAGGCGGTGGAACTGAACGACAACCTACCCGACGCATACCGGGGCCGTGGTCTGGCCAACCGCGCTCTGGGCAACGAGGACGCAGCAGCGGCGGACTTGATGGAGTACGCGCGGCGGACCGGCGGAAGCGCATGACGGCCGCCGATTCCTGGAAAGGACTGCGAGCCGGAGATCAGATCGGCAACCTGGAGTACGTGGTGGATGAAGCTGCGCTGGCCGAGTACCGGCGAGCTGTCGGGGCTAGTGGGTGTTTTCCAAACCTGATGGCGGAGGACTGCCGGGCGATGCTGGCCAGGAACGACAGCGGCGAAACGTTGACTGCGGTGTGGCAGCGGTTCGATTTCATGCGTCCGCCGATCATGGGGAGACGGGTGCAGGTCGGCGGATGGGTGCGAGAAGCGGGAGAGAAATCCGGAAACGTCTGGATAAGAGCGGCGGCTTTTGCGGTGGACGAGATTGGAACCGAGATCCTGCGGTCGGAAGCTGCCTTTGTCATTGGCCGAGAAGCGGCGCTCCCACCGCAAAGCGCAGAAACGACAGAGGTCGAACCGGTAACAGCAAACCTGACCCCGAGTCGCGCCGGCGATTACGCTCACCTGGGAGAACTGCGGCTGCCGAATTGGGAGCAATTGAATGACTTTCACCGGGTTGCGAACGCGATGGCCGGCATCGACATGGCTCTCGATGGCAACGGGCTGACGGCGATCGCGGCAGGATGGCTGGAAGGTTTGATGGGGGCCAATTTCGGCCAGGACTTCCGGTGGGGCGGCCGGCTGTCGATTGCCCATCACGCAGCGATGACGCCGGGCATGGAACTGCGCTGCGATGGCGTGGTGATTGGGCACGACACCGACGCGACGGGCGTGGATACGCGGCAGCTGGTGATGTCGGTTCGGGATGCGGGCGGCTATCGCGTGGCGACGGCAGAGGCCGTGGTAAAGTCGCCAAGCCCGCGACTGGCTTGATGGCGGGCAATCGGTTCTGAGTTGTCACAGCACCGCCCGCGTCCGCACGGCCCGCGGCAATGACATCGAGAACGCTACGGAGGATTTATGCAGCAACGTGAGTCGCCCAACGTGCCCGTGCCGGAGGACTGGCAGACGGGTCTGGCGATTGTGGCCCACCCGGACGACCTGGAGTACGGAGGCGCGGCGGCGATCGCCAAGTGGACTGCGCAAGGGAAGCGCATCACGTACGTGATGGTGAGCCGGGGCGAGGCCGGAATCGACGGGATGAACCCGTCGGAGGTGGCGCGGCTGCGGTCGCAGGAAGAGATCAACGCGGCGCGAGTCGTGGGAGTGGACACCGTGGAGTTCCTGGACCACACGGATGGAGTGATTGAGTACGGTCTGCCGCTGCGGCGCGATCTGAGCCGAATGATCCGCAAGCACCGTCCGGACGTGGTGATCACCATCAACCATCACCTTCAGTTTTTCAGTGGTCACCTGAACATGGCGGACCACCGGTGGGTGGGGCTGGCAGTGTTCGACGCGGCGCGGGACGCGGGAAACCGCTGGATATTTCCGGAGCTGCTGGAGGAAGGAACCGAACCGTGGAACGAGGTCCGGTTCGTTGCGGTGTTCGGGGCAACGGTCCCGACGCACGCGGTGGACGTATCGGAACACTGGGAGACTGGTCTGGCGTCGCTGCGGGAACACCAGGTGTACCTGGATAACCTGGGCGACGTGGGGAACAGCCCCTTCGAGTTCCTGACGGCGCACGCGCGCGAAGCGGGAGCCGGGTTCGGATGCCGCTACGCCGCCTACGCGGAACTGGTGCTGATCAACGAGCCGTTCTAAGGCCGTTGCCCCTGGACGCTCACGGACTGGCATGGATGAACAGGATGGAAAGGGAGCACAGAGCATGGCAGGATTCAGCGAACAATTGCGGGCAGAGGCGGAACCGATTTGGCGGGCGATATTCCGGCACCCGTTCCTGAGAGAGATAAAGGAGGGAACGCTGCCCCTGGAAACCTTCCAGTACTACCTGGGGCAGGATTATCACTACCTGGAAGGGTTCGGCCGGGCCGTGGCAATGACACTGGCCAAGGCTCCGGACGCCGAACTGCTGCAGGACCTGGCGCACCGGGTGATGACCCCCGTGGAGCGGCCGCTGCACCATCAGTTGATTGAAGCAGCGGGGCTGACCATGGAGCAAGTTGAGGGAGCCAGCAGGTCGCCGACGAACACCGCTTACGTCAACCACATGCTGGTGACGGCGGCGATGCACGGGCTGGGTCCTACGGCGGCGGCGCTGCTGCCGTGTCCGTGGACGTATCACCTGCTGAAGGATGAAGTGGGTCAGTCGGAACACCCGCTTTACGGGCAATGGACGCGGTTCTACGTCGAGGGGTTCCTGCAATCCAGCGTGGACGCCTGGACCGGGTTTGTGGACGAGATGGCGGAGCGGGTCGGCGAGCAGGAACGGGAGGCGATGCGTTACGCCTTCATGGCGAGCAGCCGGTACGAGTACATGTTCTGGGACGCCGCGTACCGACGCGAGGATTGGGCGGTATAAATTTTGGAAACGCGGCGCGCGGCGTATCCACAGAGACTGCGAAGACGAAATCGGAGGGCTACATGCCATACGCAGACATCAACGGGACGCAGATGTTTTACGAGAGCCACGGCGAAGGGCCAGCGCTGGTGTTCGCCCACGGACGGGGCGGCAGCCATCTCAGCTGGTGGCGACAGGTGCCGGTATTCCAACGAGATTACCGATGCGTGACCTTCGACCACCGGGGATGGGGACTGACGCCCAGCTCCGGCGGGGAACCGGAACCGGCCACATTCGTCGCTGATCTGGAGGCATTGCTGGACCACTTGGGGATCGGCCAGGCGACGCTGGTTGCGCAGTCCATGGGTGGCGTGACGAGCCTGGGGTTCGCGCTGGCGCATCCGGAGCGAGTGACCGGGTTGGTGCTAGCAGACGCCACGGGCGGGATCGGCGACCCCTCGGTGGTATCGCTGCTGGAGAACGTGCATCCGCCGGATGATCCGCTGCGACGGGCGCTGAGCGACGGGTTCATCGACGGCGAGCCGGAACTCACGTTTCTGTTCGGATCTATCGGCAGGATGAACCCGCCCATGCCGCTGAGCATCGTATCCGGGTTGTTCCGCAACCCGGCGGGGCCGCAAGCGGCGGATCTGGCTGGCTTCGCAGTGCCGACGCTGCTGGTGGTGGGAGAGGAAGACCGGATCTTTCCGCCAAACGTGATCGAGGCGGCGCACCGCCTGATACCGGGGAGCCGGCTGGAGGTGGTCGCCGGGGCGGCGCATTCGACCCACTACGAGCAGGCGGAAATCTTCAACGGATTGCTGGCCGGGTTCCTGGCAGAGATCGGCGCAGGGACGTTAGGTGTCGCGGCGGACAACTGACGGACCAATCCGATAACGTGGCACAAAAATCAGGGGCGGATGATCATCCGCCCCTGGGCATTTCCGACGAAGTTCGCAGAGCAAACGACTAGAACGGAAGGTGCTCCGCGATGTCGTTCTCGGTGCGGAAGGGTCCCCACTCGCGCGGCACGTTGAGCAGGCGGTCTTCCAGGTCGTCGACGCTGTTCTGGCCGCAGTAGGCCATGGCGCGGTTGAACTCTTCGCGGAGGAGTTCCAGCATGTGGTGGACACCCTCGGCTCCGTTCACCGCCAAACCCCAATAGAGGGGACGACCGACGGCGACGGCGCGGGCCCCCAAGGCCAGGGCTTTCAACACGTCGCTACCGCGGCGCACGCCGGAGTCAACGTACACCTCGGCCTTGTCGCCGCAGGCGGCAACAATCTCGGGCACCATCTCGATACTGGAGAAGGTGCTGTCGAGCTGGCGGCCGCCGTGGGTGGATACGAGCACACCGTCGACGCCGTGTTCCACAGCCATGCGGGCATCTTCCGCGACGCGGATGCCCTTGAGCACCAGAGGGAGATCAGTCAGGCCGCGAAGCCACTCTATCTCCTGCCAGGTCAGGGGTGGAGACTGGGGCATTTCCCAGCGCGGCGACTCGTCGGTGCCGCTGACCGCCGCCAACTGGTCCTGCTGTTCGCGGAAGTTGCCGAGTTCGCCGGGGCGCTCGTAGCGGTTGCGGATGTCACGCTCCTTGGGGCTGGGGGCTGGAGTGTCGACGGTGAGGACGATGGCCCGATAGCCGGCGACCTCGGCGCGCTTGACCAGGTTCTCGGTAATGTCGTAGCCGCGGTGGTAGAGCTGGAACCACAGGGGGCCGGTGGCGGCCTCAGCGATCTCCTCCAAGCTGCAGTTGGAAGAGGTGCTGCACATCATGAGGGTATTGGACATGCCGGCGCCGCGAGCGGTGGCGCACTCGGCTTCCGGGTGGGCGTTCCCGTGGCCGCCGGTGGGGGCAATCATGACGGGGAAACTGATGTCCTGCCCGAGGACTGTCGTGGAGACCTTGCGCTCGGTGGTGTCGCGCATGAAACGCGGGCGCAGGGTCAGCGCCTCGAAGGCGGAACGATTGCGGGCGGTGGTGATCTCGTCCATCGAACCGGCTTCGATGAACTCCCAGTTGTTGTGGGGCAGCACCTGCTTGGCCCGAGCCTCATAGTCATAGAGGTTGATGGGGTCCATTCTCATGCTGATACTCCGGGGTTGACCCTATTCGAAAGGGCAACTGTTGGGATGGCGCAGATTAGCATTCAGAGGTTGAGCCTGACAATAGCGTCAGCAACGTCCGGGAGCATTCGGTACTCGTCAGCCTGGGAGTCGAAGGACATGGGATGGGGCAAGGAAACATTGTGTACGCGGCGGATGCGGCGCACAGCGTGTCCCTGCGAAGACAAACGGCCGGACAGTTGCCGCACGGTCAGGTGCATTTCTTCCAGCAACGCCTGGCGAGAAAGCACGTAGCCCGCGCTTTGAGCAACTCTTTGATAAATTTCCCGGGCATCATCGGCCAGGAAACCCCAGAAAGCACGGACATGTTCGATGGTCCAGCGACCTTCGGGAACCGCGGGTGCCGCCTCTGACTGTGTATCGTTGGACGACTCTGCAGGCGCGGACGCCACGGATGTTTCAGTTGCATTACCAACAGGTGCAGCGACAGTAGCATCACCGACCGCAAGTCGTCGGATCGCAACGATCACATCATCGGCATCGCCTTCAAATGTCAGGGCAACCTTTACCATTGTTTTACCTCGCGGTGTCAGTTCCGCGACAAGTCTAACACATTATTACGAGGGGTCAACGCACCCTTTAGGTGTTTGGCGGATAGACGACTGTACAAGTATCAAACCAAAAGGGCGGGTGTTGAACCCGCCCTTGAACAACGCTGGTCGGCAAAGCCAGATACGGCTATTCGCCTTCGTCGTGGGGACCAAAGGGGACGATGCCCGGGATCCACCACTTCTCCCAGGTTTCGTCAATACGCTCCTGGAAGAACTTAAGGTCCTCTTCGGTGAGGTGCGCGAAGCGGCCCTGGCGCTGGAGATAATCCGTAACGGGCTTCCGGCGGCGAATGCCGCGGGCAATGGCACGGGAGGGCCCGTTCAGGATCAGCTCGCCATCGACGATTTCGTACTGCACCCAGATGCCGGTCTCCACGGCCAGCATACCCAACTCGTGGGAGTACTTGGGATCGTAGTCCCAGCCCTTGGGGCACGGGTCAATGCTGTGGATAAAGGTGGGGCCGCCGATAGTGAGGGCGCGGCGGATCTTGTTGGTGAAGTCCGGCCCGTAGGAACCGCAGGCAGTGGCGACGTAGCGGACGTCGGGATGGCCGGCGGCCAGCATGGGGACGGTGTTCTTCTTCCAGCGGCGGTTCATGATGCGGTGAACCTTGCCCGGAGGGGAGAACGTGGAGTTGGCGCCCCACGGGCTGGAACCGGACACCTGGATGTCAGTGTTGGCGTAGGACTCGTTGTCGTAGCAGAGGATGAGCAGGTTGTACTCGTCGTGCTGCAGGGCCGCCGAAATTGCGGACAGTCCCATATCCACTCCGCCACCGTCGCCGCAGAAAGCGATGACGTTAATGGGCTCCTCCTGCATCTTGCCCTTGCGCATGAGGGAGGCGAGTCCGGCGGCGGTGCCAGTGGCAGCGGAGCCGCTGGAGCCCAACTGGGTGTGCATCCACGGCACGACCCACGGGGTGCTGTAGTAGGTGGTGTTGGCCACGTACATGCAGCCGGTGCTGCCCACCACAATGGTACGGGGGCCGGCGGCCTTGATCATCAGGCGCATCACGAGGGCGGATTCGCAGCCCTGACAGGTACGGTGGCCGGAGGTAAAGCCCTCGAACACCGGGATCTGCTTGACGCCCCTAACCTGGGGGAGTTCTTGGGTCATGGTAGTCATAGCGGCTCTCCTTTTGAACGGGGCAACTATTTTGAACGGGGCAACTATTCGCGGACACCGATCCAGGTGTTCTCTTCCTTGACATGTCCGGAGTCGATTGAGTCCTGGACCATGGAGGTCATCTCTTCCACGTCGCGCACCAGAACTTCACGGCCACCGAGGCCGGCGATGAAGCTCTGCATGAGCGGGCGGTTGTCCAGGGTGTAGAGGGCGGAACGGATCTCGTTGAACAGCACGCCACCGTAAGAGGGCGAGCCGTAGGAATAGTCACGGTCGATGACACCGACGGCCTTGCAATGGCTGAGGGCCTCGCGGATCTCATCAGTGGCGAAGGGACGGAAGAACTTGACGCGCACAAACCCGACTTTCTTGCCCTGTTCGCGCATCCGACGAACAGCGACGCGGACGGGCATGGCCAGAGTACCCATACCGACCAGGACGATCTCGGCGTCGTCGGTCATGTACTCTTCGATGAAGGGGCTGGGGTCGCCGCGACCGAAGAGCTGCTTGAACTCGTCGTAGGCTTCCTTGATGACGTCGCTGGTGCGGCGCATGGCGTCGTCCGTCTGGCGCCGGATCTCCATGAGCCAGTCTTCGTTGACCTGCGGCGCAACAGTGATGGGGTTGTCAGGATGGAGCTGCAGGCGTCCGCGATCGTATTGGGGCAGGAACTGATCGACCTGTTCCTGCGTAGGCACGTTGACGATGGCCTGGGAGTGGGTGAGGAAGGAGCCATCGCAGGAGATGGCGGCGGGCAGGAAGACGCGGGGGTCTTCGGCCACGCGCCAGGCCAGAAGCGCGGTATCCAGCGCCTCCTGGGCGGTGCCGACCCAGTAGAGCATCCAGCCCAGGTCGCGGACGGCCATGGCGTCGTTATGTTCGACGCCGAAGGCTCCCGGGTCATCCAGGGCGCGGTTGCCGACCATTGCCACCACGGGGAGACGCAGGCCGGCGGTGACGGTGATAGCCTCGAAGGCGTAGAACCAGCCTACGCCGCTGGAGCCGCAGAAGGTGCGGGCGCCGACGGCGGAGGCGTGCTTGACGATCTCGAACTGGGAGTGCTCGCTTTCAGCGACGATGAAGTCACAGTCGAAAGCGCCATCGGCCTTAAGCTTGGACACGTATTGCATGACCGTGTCGTAAGGCCGGATGGGATAGGCGGTGATAACGTCGACGTCGGCGAGGGAGCAGGCGATGGCGATGGCCTCGCTGCCGCTGATAAGCTCCTCACGCTCCTGCGGGAGCTCGGTCTGTGGAAGGGTTTGGGTGGCCATCAGTCATCGTCTCCGGTCAGGGCAACTTCGGATTCAGATTCGGCTTCATACTTGCCGGGGCTGTGGTAGCCATGGCTGCGCTCGGAGTCGGCGTCGTGAGCCTTTTGGACCTCGATCAGCTGGGTCATCCACTTCTGGTAGCCGTCCTTGTCGCGGGTCCAGTGCTCCCACTGACTGTTGTTGTCGTTGAACTCGGCCTCGTTGACCATGGTGATGCATTCGGGGACGGGGCACACGGCTTCGCAGACGGCGCAGCCGCAGCAGGCTTCCATGTTGGCATCGTACAGGCCGTCGGGGGTCACGTCGAAACAGGTGTCCGGGCACTGGAGCCAGCACAGGGTGCACTTGATGCAAGTCTCGAAGTTGATCACCGGCCGCATCGAACGGGTGCTGAACTTCTTGAAGACCGCGTTGCGCGTGGGCTGGTAGCTGGTGTCCCCGGAGGCGTTGGAGCGGATGGGGTCGTAGCCTTCAGCCAGGGAGTCGCTGCGGAAGCCGGTGGGCTCGTCGATGCCCCGGATGACCAGGCCGTCCTCCATGGAGCGCCAGCCGAGCAGTTCGAAGCTGAAGGGGGTTTCGTCGTTGCCCTCGCCGGGTTCGACGGGCCGCTGGACGGTGCGGTCGAAAGAGTTGCGGGCGGACGTGAGTTTCAAACCGCCCCAGCCCTGGTCGTCCAGGGCGGCCAGCATGGAGTCCAGGCTAACCAGCTCGGGGCAGACCTTGGCGAGGGCCCCGAGGATGCGGACGTCGGTGTGGTCGTCCTTGTATACCCAGAGACCGGAGAAACTGGTGGTGGCGGGTACGATGGACAGGTTGTAAGCGGAGTCCTTCTGGTGGATGTCCTCAATGAGGGCATCGGCTTCCTGGCGGGACGTTACGATCAGGGTTCCGCCGGGCTTGGTGAGGGCGTTGATCGGCTGCAATCCGTACCAGGCCCAGGACTCGATTCCCTTGCACATGGTGTCGTCGACGTTGATGGTGACGTCCACCTCGCGGGCCTCGTAGACGGCCAGGTTTTCCTCGAGCTCCTCGGGGCTGTCGGACACGATGGCGAACTGCTTGGCAGGGATGCCGTTCCGTTCGGGGGAGTCGCCGTAGCGGCCAAAAGCCGTGCCTATTTTGCCTTCTTTACGGGCGGCAAAAACGATGGTGCGGACGATGTTCCGGGCCAGGGTTTTTTGAAAAATCCCCCGGTACACCACCTCCACTGCCACTGTGCTCATGTTGGGGAGGCCTCCTCGGTGAGTGATGCGGCATTATAGCATGGGGCGGCGGCGGTGTTTGCATGGATTGACGGGATGGAGGGGATAGCGAGATCCTCAAATAGCGTTCCTTACACTGGGTAAAGGCAGTCGGAGATGTCTGTAACGCCATCATGCTGGATTTTCTGTTCATTGAGGCGGAGAACGAAACCGTTGACGCTCTCGTTGAAATTCGCCAAACACTCGACGAGCTCGTGGGGGATATCCGCGGCGGACCGGATGGAGTAGTCGTCTTTGAACCCCACGACTATCACAGATTGAAAAGTCTGCTGCTCAAGATTCCGAATCGGACTGAAAGGAACTGTTCCGTTTGTCTTGCGCCCACCCTTGATTTGATAGCGCTTGCCGTCCTTGTCGGTTGCGTCGAACCCCTTTTGGTTCTTGTTTGCCATCTTCAATTTCATCTGATCACAGACGAGCCGTTCGGTATAGTCGCCAATGGGATTGTTGCGCGTCTTAGCGATTCCCCGACACAACAACTCTTCGATCACCGCTCCATGAGTTTGGAGCAGTTCAATTTCTGACATGTCGCACAGTTCTTTCATGTCCCGTCTCCTTGGCTGCCGGCTCCACACGGCATTCCGAACCGGCTGATGGTCTATGTTACACTTCCGGTCGATTTACGCAGGAAAAGGAGCGTTTGGCGATGGCCCAACGAATGAAGGCAGGGGAGGCGGTGATCGAACTGCTTCAGCAGGAGGGCGTGAGCAAGATCTTCGGGATCGTGGGCTCGTCTTTCCTGGACGTGCTGGACCCGCTTTACGACCGCGACGACATGGAGTTCGTGGGAGTGCGGCACGAGCAGGGCGCGGCGCTGATGGCCGATGGCTACAGCCGGATTGCTGGCGCTCCTTCGGTGTGCCTGGTGACCAACGGGCCGGGCGTGCTGAACCTGACCTACGGGATCGGATCGGCATACGTGGCGCACTCGCCGGTGGTGGTGCTGGCGCCGTCAGCGTCGCGGGACCACCAGCACCTGGACTCGACGCAAGAATTCGACCAGGTGGCGCTGTTTGAGCCCATCACCAAGGCGAGCTTTGCCATCAACAAGATCGAGCGGTTGCCTGATGCGCTGCGGCAGGCGTTCCGGATCGCCACCTCGGGGAAAATGGGACCGGTGCTGGTGGACATCCCCCGCGACCTGCTGCCGGGGGCGGAGGTCGACGTTGACCTGATGGCACCAACGGCCTACCGGACCGGACAGGGTCGGTCACGGGGGGACCGGGCGCAGGTGGAGGCCGCGGCTCAGGAGATAATGGCGGCGAAGCGGCTGGTGATCGTGGCCGGCGGCGGCGTGGAATGGAGCCTCGCGGATGCGGCGGTGGCCAGGCTCTCGGAGCTGACGGGCGCGCCCATCGTTACCTCCTACGGGCGGGCGGACGCGGTGCCCAACGACCATCCCAACTATTTGGGTCACCTGGGTCGGCTGGGAGCGCAAGAGGCCATCGACGCGGTGAGGAACGCCGACGTAATCGTGGCGGCGGGTACACGGTTGGGACAGTCCACGACGTTCTTCGACCATCGATTTATTCCCGCCGACGCGCGCATCGTGCATATTGAGATAGACCCCAAGGAGATCGGACGGATTTACCCGATCTCGGTGGGCGTCGAAGGTGACGTGGGCGCGGTGGTGGACGAGATCAACGGCATCGTGGCGGCGGCGGAATTGCGGCCGGACCCCGAGTGGACGCGGCGGGTGGCTGGCTGGAACGCGGCGCGGGCATCCCGCTTGCAGGCGGAAGAGACGCTGACCGGAGATTACATCAAGCCGCAGCGTGTCTACGCCGAATTGCGCAAGGTGATGCCCCGGGATGCCATCATCGCGCTGGATGCGGGGCTGGCGCCTAACTTCGGGCAGGACCGGCTCAACTACTATCAGCCGCGCAGCCTGATCATGGCGCTTGATCTTGGCGGGTTGGGCTTCAGTTTCCCGGCATCCATTGGCGCGAACTTTGCCGCGCCGGACCGGCCGGTGGTGAATTTCAACGGCGACGGCGGGTTCCTCTTTAATGCCCAGGAGTTCGAGACCGCGGTACGCTACGGGTTGAAGAACATATCGGTGGTGATGAACAACGACTGCTGGGGATCGGAGAAGGCCTACCAGAAGTACGCGTTCAACGAGCGGTACGTTGGGGCGGACACGGTGAACCCGCGGTTCGACAGGTACGCAGAACTGTTTGGCGGAACCGGATTTTATGTCGACCGGCCGGAGGACATCGCGGAGGCGTTCGCTCAGGCGCTGGCGGTGGACGGGCCGAGCATCATCGAGATACCCACGGACCCGGACGAGATGCCCCGGCCGGCTCGGTTGGCCGAGGTGCAGGCACCAAGCTCCGGCGGATAGCGACGATGGCTACCAACGAGAGAATCAAGCCGGTTGATGTGGACATCACCGGAAGTTCCATCATCATCAACTGGGACGACGGACACCGGGGAATCTACCCACACCGCATGCTGCGGTTGCGCTGCCCGTGCGCCTCGTGCGTGGAAGAGATGACGGGCCGGGCACTGCTGGACCCGGACACGGTGCCCCAGGACGTGCGGGCGCTGGACCAGATGGCGGTGGGGCAGTACGCGTTGCAGTTCCTGTGGAGCGACGCGCACTACACCGGCATCTACACCTACCGGGCGTTGCGGGCGGCCTGCACCTGCATCGCGTGCAACGAGGCCAGGGCGAGGCAGCCCTAAACGGCAGGTTGGCCAGCGTCGGGTTGCTGCGTTTCCCCCTCGGACTGCGCACGATTGCCCCGGTACGTTTGTCCGGGACGGTTCCTCAGCTTGGGCGAGGTAAAGGTGTCGGACTTGAACGAGAAGTTCGATATCTGGCGGGTGGCGGGCTTGCCGCACGCCTTGCAATCGATGGGATCGTCGGCGCGGGAAACGGGCCGGATGGACTCGAACTCATTGCCGCAATCGGGGCACCGGTACTCGTAAATTGGCATAGACACCTCCCAATCGAGAATTATATCCTAACCCAATTTTGCGTCAGAGACTGAGGACGGCATCATGAGCGAACAAGCAACAGACGTAGTCATCATCGGTGGAGGAGCGGCAGGTTGCGCCGCCGCCTATTACCTGGCCATCAACGGGGTGAAAGCGACGGTCATCGAACGCGAGGGTGTGGCCAGCCACGCGTCGGGATACAACGCGGGCGGGCTCAATCCGTTGGAAGGACACGGCTGGCCGGATCCCCTAGGGCCCATGGCACTGCAAAGTTTCGCGTTGCACAAGGAGCTTTGGGACGCACTTCCGTCGGAAACGGGTATCGACTACCACGGCCGGATCATGTCGATCCTGAAGGTAGCACTGGCTCCGGAGGATCTGGATGACCTGCGGGCCACATTGGAAACGTTCAACGGCGCGCCGGAGCCGGGATTCTCCGCGGAGTGGCTGGAGCGTGAGGATGTTCTGGCCCTGGAACCACGCATCACTCCCGAGGTAATCGGCGGGATCCGGGCGGTGGGCAACGGGGCATTGGACGGACTGGAGTTCACTCAAGCGTTGGCCGCTGGTGCCGAAAAACTGGGGGCGACCATCGTCGCCGGCAGCGCGGTGGGATTCCGGCTGGGCAACGGGAAGGTGGAGTCTGTGGTGACTAACGACGGCGAAATCGCCTGCGGGGCGGTCCTCATTGCGGCTGGTCCCTGGTGCCGGGTTGCAGAGCAATGGCTGGACATTGCCATTCCAGTGGATCCGCTGAAGGGGCAGATCATCAGAGTGCGGCCGGACGGCCCTGGCTTGGACTATGAGCTCATCGGCGGCGGGAGTTCGATGTACGCGAAGCCGGACGGGCTGATCTGGTGCGGGGCCACTGAGGAGGACGTGGGTTTCGACCTGTCGCTGACCGACGAGGCGCGAGACGACATCATGCGAAGGGCGACGCGATTGATGCCCGCGCTGAGCGGCGCCGAGCAGGTGCTGCACACGGCGTGCCTGCGGCCCGTTACGCCGGACTGGCTGCCCATCGTGGGACAGGCGCCGGGTTGGGATAACGTATACATCTGCACTGGGGGCCAGAAGAAGGGTATCCTGCTGGGGCCGGCGATGGGCAAGGGGATAGCGGAGCTCATGGCCTCGGGCAACACTGAGATCAGCCTGGAAGGGTGTGACCCGGACCGGTTTGGCCAAAAGCCATAACTGCCACAGGTTACGTTCAAGGTCATGCGACCGTCAGATGATGGGCCCGGCAATTGGGAAGAACGCACGGGCATTCTCAACATACCCACCAGGCTGATCCGGTGGTTTTCCGGCATCTTCACCACGCTTTGGCTTATACTTACCGGCATCAGCAGCTACAACAGTTTCAGCACCCTCGGCGGCGAAAGTTGGGACGCTCAGACCATCGGCATCATCGCAGCCGGGGCGCCCAACATCGGGTTTGCTCTACGGCCGCGTACATCTTGACGGAGGTCATTGACATGGTATTCGGGTCATGGTACCGGCAACGGACCCGCGAGAGGGCGCGTGCAGAGGGCCTCGAAGAGGGCAAGAAAGCGGGCTTGGAAGCGGGCAAGAAGGCGGGCAGACACGCGGGGATGCACGAACAGCACGAACTCTGGGTGCAATGGCTTGACCGCCAGCGACAGGCGGAAGAAAACGGCCTGCCCTTTGACGAGCCGCCGCCCACTCTGAACGGAGAACACCAAACCGAGGAGTAAATCAATGACTACCAACGGCACTTCAGGCGCGCTGCGAGATATCCACGTGGTGGAGTTCGGGCAGTACGTGCCCGGGCCAATGCTGGGCATGCTGCTGGCCGACCAGGGCGCGCACGTGATCAAGGTAGAGCGGCCGGGAGGCGACCCGGCCCGGTCTGAACCGGCCTTTGCCACCTGGAACCGGGGCAAGCGGTCGGTGGTCCTGGACCTGAAGACGGGGGCCGGTCGAGAGAACGCGCGTCGCTTGGCGGCCAACGCGGACGTGGTCATCGAAAACTTCCGGCCGGGTGTTGCGGACAGGCTGGGGATCGGTTACGAGGAGCTGTCGGCGAACAATGAGCGGCTGATCTACTGCTCGCTGCCCGGTTATGGCGAAGAGCATCCGAGCCGCAACGAACCGGGCTGGGATCCCGTCATAAGTGCGGAGACCGGGTTCTACCCCGAGACTTCGGAGAGCGACGGCGAGCCGTTGTTCACGCCGCTGCCCATTGCCAGCACCTTTTCGGCGCTGCTGGGGTCGGTCTCGGTGGCCATGGCGATTAACGCGCGGGACAAGTCGGGCAAGGGGCAACGGATCGAAGTGCCGCTGCACTCGGCGATGTTCACCGCCATGGGCAGCCGGATCATCAAGTTCAACAACTACGAGTACGTCGACCTGTTCGACTTTCCGCGGACGGTGATGTCGCATCCGTACCAGTGCGCCGACGGCCGGTGGGTGTATCACCACGGGATGTTCGAGCGTTTCGCGCGGCAGACGCTGACCGCTGCGGGCAAGACCGAATGGATTGAGGAGGCCACTTCGCTGTTCGGCCGGCCAGTGGACGCGGACACGCTGGCGTTCTGGCAGGACCGGTTCGCCGAGATGTTCAAAGAGCGGACCGCGTGGCAGTGGGAGGCGGACATCAACGCGCAGGGCGGAGCGTGCACGGTGTGCAAGACCGTGGACGAGTGGCTGGTGCACGAGCACGCGGTGGACGCCAAGATGGTCGTGGAGGTGGAAGACGCCCAGCACGGCACCATGAAACAACCGGGCGTGCAGGTGCGCCTGCGGGGAACGCCGGGAGCGATCCAGCGTCGCGCCCCCAAATTGGGCGAGCACACCGACGAGGTTCTGGCAGAGTCGCAGAGCGCGCCGGCCCGGGCAACCGCCGGCAACGGACACAGCGACGTAATGTCCGCCCTGCAGGGGGTACGGGTGCTTGACCTGTGCATCATCCTCGCTGGCCCGACCTGCGGCCGCACGCTGGGCGAGTTTGGCGCCGACGTCATCAAGATCGACGACCCGACGCGTATCCTGGATCCAGTTGGCTATATCGACGTCAACCGGGGCAAGCGCAGCATCATGCTTAACCTGAAGACCGAGGAGGGCCGGGGCGTTTTCTGGAAGCTGGTCGAGTCGGCCGACGTGATCGTGGAGAACAACCGCAAATCCGCAGTGCAGCGGTTGGGGCTGGGATACGAGGAAGTCAAGAAGGTCAAGCCGGACATCGTGTATGCGTCGCTGAACGCTTTCGGGTATGACGGGCCGTGGTCGGAGCGGGCCGGATGGGAGCAGCTGGCGCAGGGCACCAGCGGGATGCAAGTACGGCGCGGCGGAAGGGACGGCAAGCCGATGCTGGCGCCCTACGCAGTGAATGACTACGGCACGGGCCTCATGGGGGCCTACGCCGTGGCATTGGCGTTGCACGAGCGGAACCGGACTGGCAAAGGCCAAGCGGTGGACAGCGGCCTGGCTTTGACTGCGGGGATTTTGCAGTCGCCTTACTTCCTGGACTATGAGGGATACCAGCGCGAGGATATCGAGGGAATGGAAGCGCGCGGGTACTCGGCAGGTTCGCGCTTGTACCAGGCGGCCGACGGGTGGCTCTACATCCACTGTCCCGACGTGGCTGCGTACGGATCGTTGCTGTCCGCGCTGAACTTCCGCGATATCCACCACGACAGCGAAGCGATCGCCGAGGTGATCCGCGGCAATACCATCGAGCACTGGATGCAGGAGCTGCGTCCGCTGGGGGTTTCGGTGTCACCGAACCTGACGATGGAAGACTACCGTCACGACCCGGTGGTGCGCGACGCCGGCTTCGTGGTGACGCGGGACCACACGGTATGGGGCAGCGTGGACCACTCGGGCACCACCGCCCGACTGTCGGCGACGCCGCCGCGGCTGGGTCCGCCAGCGCCCTGGTTCGGGATGCACACGGACGAGATCCTGGCGGAAGCGGGATACTCGGCGGCGCAGATCGAGGCGCTGAAAGCTTCAGGAGCGGCGGTGACGCGGAGCCCGTAAGAGACTCTTACACACGCTGAAGACTACAGGGGCGAATGGTCATTCGCCCCTACTTGCATTAGCCGCAGGATAGTCACGTATGCCGTTCACACCGTTTCACATGGGGCCAGGGCTGGCCGCAAAGGCCGCTCTGGGTCGGCACTTCAGCGTTCCGCCATACGGCTTCATGCAAGTGGCGATAGACAGCGAAGTCCTGGCCGGATACACGCTCCGCGGAGACTTGTCCTTCCATAAAATAACGCACACGTTCGCGGGGGCGACGGCGGTAGCGGCGGTAACGCTGTTGCTGTTGCGTCCGTCGTTGGGGCAGGGCATGAGGTTGTGGAACCGGGCTACCGGGACGATGCCCGGCAACACGCTGCACATGGAGCCGCGAATCTCACCTTTGGCGGCGGCGCTATCGGCGTTTGGAGGCGCGTGGGGGCACGTGCTGCTGGACGCCCCCACACACTCGCACATGGAACCGTTGGCGCCGATGGCGAGGGGAAACCCGCTTGATGGCAAGGTGTCCCAACAACGGGTAGTGGGATGGTGCATTGGGCTAGCGGTGATCGGCAGCGCAGCTATACTGGCGCGTTCTCGGGGACGAAGCCGCAAGCGTGGTCCGCAGTGAAAGCGGCAGAGTGCGCGCGGATGATGCGAGTGCAAACCGGGCGACGTGCGTGCTAAACTTGGGCCAACTGCGCCCGCCGGAGGTAGAGGTATGTTACGCATCTACAACACCCTGACGAAAAACGTCGAGGAGATCCGGCCCATGACGCCCGGCAGGGTCTCGATGTACACCTGCGGGCCCACTGTGTACCGGTATGCGCACATCGGGAACCTGCGCACGTACCTGATGGCCGACTGGATTCGCCGGATCCTGGTGGCCGACGGCAACGAGGTCTACCACATCAAGAACATCACCGACGTGGGACACATGCGCCAGGAACTGGCCGAAGCCGGCGGCGACAAGATGATCATGGCCGCGCTGGCCGAGGGCAAGTCATTGCAGGAGATCGGCGAGTTCTATGCCGATGTCTTCTGGCAGGACGAGGAACGGATCAACATACTTCCGGCGCACGTGTTTCCCTGGGCGTCGCACCACATCCCCGAAATGTTGGATATGGTGGGCACGCTGATGAACAACGGCGCCGCGTACGAAGCCGGCGGCAACATCTACTTTGACGTGAACAGCTATCCCGAATACGGGAAGCTGTCGCGCAACTTCGGTGGCGACCTGCTCGAAGGAGTGCGCGCCGAGGCGGACCCGCTGAAGCGCGATCCGAGGGACTTCACCCTGTGGAAGGCGGCCGAACCGGGCCGTGACGTGAAGTGGGACAGCCCGTGGGGCGAAGGGTTCCCCGGCTGGCACATCGAATGCTCGGCGATGGCACACAAGTACCTGGGCGAGAAGTTCGACATCCACACCGGCGGCGTCGACAACGTGTTCCCGCATCACGAGGACGAGATCGCCCAGAGTGAAGGGGCGTTCGGGCAGCAGCACGTGAACTACTGGGTGCATGGTCAACACCTGCTGGCGGACGGGGCCAAGATGGCGAAGTCGGCCGGGAACGTGTTCCTGATTGAAGATCTGTCGACGCGCGGCTTCGATCCGCTGGCGTTCCGCTACCTGTGCATGACGGTGCGCTATCGACACCGGATGAACTTTACCTTCACCTCGCTGCGGGCGGCGGAAAAGGCGCTGACCGGCCTCCGCAACCGCATCTGGGTGTGGCGCAACATGTCGGGGAACGGCTCGGGTCACCACGCCCTGAGCGCCGAGGGCCAGGAATGGAGCGGGAAGTTCTGGGATGCGGTACACAATGACCTGGACCTGCCCACCGCGTTGGCGATCACGTGGGCGATGGCGCGGTCGGAGCTGCCGGCGGCGGACAAATTGGAGCTGATCCTGGACTTTGATCGCGTCTTCGGCCTGGACCTGGACCAGGTGCCGCAGCAGTACGAGATCGGCACGCAAAACAGCGAATTCATGCAGCGCCGGGCCGCGCTGCGGCAGCAGGCGTCGTACCGTGACGCCGACGCCCTGCGGTTGCAGATGGTGGAAGGCGGGATGGTCGTTGAGGACACCGGGATTGCGACTCGGGTGCGCCCGCAAACCCCGCTGGAACTGCAAGAGGCGCGGTGGCCGTCCGTTTCCGCGTCACGAGAAGTGCCTTCGGTGCTGAGCGAACCTGACCTCTACGACTTCACGTTCCTGGTGAACGCCTACGACTACGTGGAAGATGTCCGCCGGTGTGTTCAGGCGGTGTTGCGTCACACCGGCAGCGCCTCAGTCGAGGTCATCGTGGTGGACAACGGTTCCACCGACGGGACGGCGGAGTACCTGGAGGAGGCGCAGGCAGAGCACGCTAACGTTCGGGTCATCCACTGCGACCACGTGGTGGGAGACGCCGCCGGCAAGAACATCGGGTTGAAGCAGGCTCGAGGCCGGTACATCGTGCTGCTGGATGCCTCGACTGAGGTGGTCGGGGATATCCTGTCGCCAGTGGCGGAACACCTGGCCGACAACAGCATCGGGGTGTTCGGTCCGTATGGGTTGACGACCGATGACATGCAGCACTTCCACGAGGAGGTCGACCGGGGCGACGCCGACGCGATGCAGGCGTATTGCATGGCGTTCCGCCGGGCCGACCTGCTCTCCGTGGGGTTGATGCACGAGTCCTTCCGGTTCTATCGCAACCTGGACATCGACTACTGCTTCCAGTTCAAGAACTCGGGTTACCGGGTGGTATGCGACAGCAGCCTGCCGCTGGTGCGCCATGAGCACCGCCAGTGGGAGGAGCTGGAGGAGAACCAGCGGGACGAACTGAGCCGCAAGAACTTCGGTCGGTTCCTCAAACGCTGGGGCGGCCGTCCCGACCTGCTGATCAACCCCAACGCGCGGGGGTTCGATACGGGGTTCCGGCACTGAGGACACGCCATCATTGGCGAATAGGAAAGATACCTCTACGAGTCTGGGGCCACCGAAATATGACCATCACTTCAATACAGGACCGCGTTGGCGAAATATTTGCCGACGCCCGCCTGATGTACGCTCAGGCTGTTGAACGGCTGGAACAGAGCGACATCCGCGACGCCGCTGAGAAGGCATGGTGCGCCACCAAGCTGGCCACTGATGCCCTGGCGTTGTCCCGCACCGGAGAGGAACCTCCCAGCACTCACGATACTACTGAGGCGCTCCTGTCCCTCGCTCGTCAATCCGACGCTTACGAAACGCTGGTCGGGCGTTACTTCACCAGGATCAGCTATCTTCACGGCACCTGCTTCTACAGCGGGATTTGCGGCCCGGACGTCGAGCGTCGTATCAGGGAGACCGACGCCTACATTGCTGACGCCGCGGCGCTATCTGCCGGATAGCCTTAGCCAGCCAAATGACAATGCCGCTCGCTCGATACTCACGGGACGAAACTCCCCATGACCACCGCTACACTTCAAGACCGCGTTGACGAAATCTTCGCCGATGCTCACCTGATGCATGCGCAGGCTGTCGAAAGGCTGGAACAGAACGACATCCGCGACGCGGCGGAAAAAGCTTGGTGCGCCACCAAGCGGGCCACCGATGCTTTGATCCTTGCCCTCATAGGAGAAGAGCCCGGGCCAACCGGATTTACCAGCAACTGCCTGGACGACTTGGTGGCATCAGGCCGTGCATCCGACTCCCTACAGGGACGATACTATAGCCGGCTCAGCCAGTTGCACGGGGCCTGCTTCTACACCGGGGCGTGCAATCGGCACACAGAAAGGCGCATCCGGGAAACGAACGCCTACATTGCTGACGCTGAGGCACTCGCGGTTGGATAGGCTCTGGCAAGGCCGATTGGCGTGACCAAACAGGGCGGGTTTGAAACCCGCCCCTTCTCTTTAGTGGGTTCGTGTCGGAAATCAGCCGCGGCCGAACCAATCAGGATGCACGGCCTGGAGGCCCAGCTGCGGCCAGGCAGCGGGCGCGCCGCACTTTTCGAGACGCTCTGCCAAAGGCAGCGATTCATCCCAGTAGTAAGCGATGATGCGGCGGCCGTTCCAGTCGCTGGCGTCGTCGGACGCGATCCAGACGACCGGGGCCTGCATGACCTCGGGCTGGATGAGGGCGTCGGCCGTGGCGCCCTCCGGCGGCAGGACCATGTTGGTGGCGGTGGCGCCGCCGGGAGTCAGCACGTTGGCGGTGACGCCGGTGCCTTCGAGGTCCTGGGCCATGATGGCGACCAGGGCCTCGTGTCCCGCTTTGGACGGGCCGTAGGGCGCGCCACCCTTGCGCCACATGGTGTCCATGCTGGTGGTGACGCCGATGATGCGGCCAAAACCCTGCTCCATCATGTGGCCGGCCACGGCGTTGGCCATGAGGAATGGGCCACTCAGGTTGACGGAAATCACGCGCAACCAGGCATCGGGAAGGATATCGAAGAATCCAGTGCGGCTGCCGGACGCGCTGCCACCAAAGCCGGCGGTTCGGGGATTGATGCCGGCGTTGTTGACCAGGATGTGGAGCCCGCCCATCTCGCTGATGGTGCGCTGGACGGCGTTCTGCACGGAGTCGGGATCGGTGACATCGGCGATGATGGGCAGCACGCACTCGTCGCCGCCGATCTCGCGCAGGTCGTTGGCGGTCTGGTCGAGCCAATCCTCGTTGATGTCGAGCATGGCGACGCGGGCGCCGGCTCGAACCAGGCCCGTGGTAATGGAACGGCCCATGCCGATGGGGCTGGCGGCGCCGGTAACTATGGCGACGCGGCCGTTGAGGGTGTCGGTGCGGGTAGTCATGGAGGTCACCTCTGGGGTTCAGGCGTGGGTTTGAAAGCGCAACGATGATAACCCCTGGTGCGGGAGTTGTTAAGGGTAAGCGATCCCAAATCCACCACCTAATGGGAGAAAAATGGTTTTGGGGCTCCTTGATTGGGCCGGTTGGGGCATCGGCTGACGGCTGACAGGTTGGCAGTGGGTTGGCGTGGCAGGAGTAGGCGCTGGAAGGGGATTTTGGGGCGTTGGCCGGCGACGCCAGGGCGAGGTCTATGCCAACCGGTCCTGGAGAAGGGCGCAGTGTCCCTACGGCGGGAGTCCCCGTCGCTTGAATGCCCGTCGGTAGTGGCGCAGACCGTCCCAGGTCAGGGTGGGCCGTGGGCCAGCGCCGCTATTCTCCGGTGCGCTCCCGCCAGCAGCGGGAAGGATGGATGGCCCCGCGCCAGCCGGATCAGCAGCTTCCTGGCGTGGCAGACCACCCGTCCGGCCAGATTGATCAGAGCAAAGCGCACCGCCTTGAGCCGCTTGTCCACCCACTGACCGCCCAGGGCCAACTGCTTGACCGCCGAGTTCAGGTTGAACGCCAGCGCCGCTATCGCCCACCAGGCCGCGTTGGCCCCGAACTGTCCCGACGGCAGCCTCCCGCCAGCCAAGTCCTCCTTCAGCACACCATGCACCTCCTCGCCCTTCCCGCATCTCTCCCGGTACCACCGCACCACCTCATCTCCCGGTAGCTCCCGGTTAGTCACTATCCCCCGGATCTTGTACCAGCCCCGGTCCGGCATCTCCATCGCCGGAACCGACAACTCCAGGTCATCCTCCATGCCCGGCAGCGGCGGCCGCCTCAGCGGCTCCCGGACCGCTATGAAACGGTAGTCGGGATCATTCTTGGAATAAGCCAATCTATCGGGCACGAAGTCCACCTCGGCCCACTCCTGTTCCGTCTCCACCGCCAACTCCCCCACCATCCGGGGCAACCGGCGCCACTGGCTCTCCTCCACTTCGGCTGCCGCACGCTTGAACCCCTCCGTGACGTCCGCCCCCACCGCAAATTCGATCACTCCGAACCGCTCATCCCTCCCCTCGGCGCAGTACCGCAACAACTCAACTTGGTACCCCGCCGTGTCCGACCGCAGCATCACCTTCACCACGCCCTCCGGCAGATGGGCCAGCGACTCCCGCAGCACCCGCAGTTGCTCGAACCCCGCTGGCACGTTGCCGTCCCGGAACTCCGAATGGACCACCAGGTCCGCCTCGGCCCAGTAGGTGACCATCGGCTGGTAGGCCTTGTAGC
This sequence comes from Dehalococcoidia bacterium, assembly GCA_965207585.1. Lineage (GTDB taxonomy): Bacteria > Chloroflexota > Dehalococcoidia > Lucifugimonadales > UBA3495 > Bin87. The sequence continues at coordinate 3,550,087 of CBDBMT010000003.1, forward strand.
CCTGGTAGCAGTACAGCGCCTCCTGCTTGTAGGTCTCGATCAGCGTCGCGTCCATGTCCAGCGTCGCCTGCTCCTGCTCCAGGTGGTCCCGGACGAAGCTCATCATCTCGGCGTTGACCTTCCCCAGCCCGCGCAGCGCGCCGTTGGGCGCGGGTATGAACGCCGTATGGGGCTGCCTGGCCTCCTCCTGAACCGGGTCGTGGAACCGGCCCAGGTACCGGAACACCGCCGACGGAGACGGGACGCTGCGGCGCCGCCCGCCCCGCCACCGGCTGCCCTCCTCCCGGCGCTCACAAGCCCGCTGCCGGTGCGTCTCCACCCGGCCCAACATCCGGCCCAGACCCTCGTCCCCTTCCAGCACCCGGAGGTCGTCCACTCCTTCTCCACCGGCCAGATTCAGCAGCACCAGCGCGGTGACCATCTGCCGGTCCGTCCATCCCTGTCCGCCCTCCTTGACCTTCACGTAGCGCCGGATCGACTCGCCCAGCCCCATCGCATCGGCCATTTCCAGATAGACCGCCAACCCCGACAGCCCCGTCATGCCCCCAGCGCGATGCTCCGTCCCATACTGGAATGGCAGGACTCCCTGTTGCATAATGACTGCACCTCGTTGGTGATGGTTGTGTTTGTCCCGTAACCATCATAGCCAGCTTTGCCCCTGGCTCCAACGAGGTCTTTTTCTCTCATTAGGTGGTGGATTTGGGCGATGCGACCGTCCTTGACCCGACAACAGGCCGATGCTAAATTGGCCGCCGTGTTTCGTTGCGACGATTACGATATTCGTCGCCTGGAAGTGGAATGAGCGAACTGGCCGAACGTGTGTTGAACGGGGAGTTGCGGGCTCTGTCGCGGGTGCTGACGCTCCTGGAGCGCGGGGATACCGCAGCCGCGGAAGCCATGGCGAGCCTGGATCCGCACACCGGGTCCGGATACGCGGTGGGGATCACCGGGCCGCCGGGAGTGGGCAAGAGCACGCTGGTGGACCGCCTGGCCGAGTACCTGCGAGGTCAAGGCAAAACGGTGGGCATCCTCGCGGTGGACCCGACCAGCCCTTTTACGGGGGGTGCGCTGCTGGGCGACCGCATCAGGATGCAGCGGCATTACCTGGATGACGGCGTATTCATCCGCAGCGTGGCGACCAGGGGGCAATCCGGTGGGCTGCCGCGCATCGTGAAAAGCATGGTACGGGCGCTGGACGCGGCCGGGAAAGACGTCACGTTGGTCGAAACGGTGGGCGTGGGCCAGACGGAATTGGGCATCATGGGCGTGGCGGATACCGTGGTGGTGGCCATGACGCCGGAGTCAGGGGACTCGATACAGACGCTCAAGGCCGGCGTCATGGAGATCGCCGATCTTTATGTAATCAACAAAGCCGACCGGGACGGAGCCAACCAGCTCTCGGCGGCGGTGACGGCGATGCTGCAATTGTCGGACTTGGGTGACGGCTGGAACCCGCCGGTCCTGCTGACGCAGGCGTACGCCAACGTAGGGATCGAGGATCTTTGGCACAGCGTGACCGCGCACCGGGATTACCTGTCCGACACCGGCGGGTTGGAAAAACGCCGCGCCGAACGACGCCGGGCCGAGTTCCTGGAAACGGTTCAGGAGGAACTGTACCGGCGGATCACAGAGCGGCTGGAAGGGGACGCCGAGCTGGGCGAGCTGCTGAGGCAGATAGACGGAAAGGCTGCGGAACCGTATGGGGCGGCGATGGAGTTGCTGCGAGACGGGGCAGGATTGCTGGCCGATTTTACCGGTCGATAGCGGATTTGGATTTGGGCAGCGCGGGGAGACGACAAGGAGTAGACGGCGACGATTCGCTGCTGGCGTCGGTCGCTGGCGTTCCGCTCACGCGCTTAGCGCGGGTAGCGGTGAGTCTGATTTGGGCGGGGTTCTGGGCGGCGCGCATCCTGCTTACCGACGCTATGACGCACATTAGCCCGCTTGATGCAAAGCTGCTATTATCAGAATTGCTGGGGCTAGGGCCAGTTGATCAGGCGTTCAGCATCTGCATGATCTGGCTGACCGTTGAAGTGGCTGTAGTTTTCTGGGGCATGCTGAATACGGGGGCTACAATGCTAATTGCCAAAACGCCAAAGCCATTCTGGGAAGAACTGCTCAGGCGTCTACCCTTGGACGTACTCAAAGCCGAAGTGGAAAGGCGGGAGAAATCGGAAGCTGAACGGCCCGACAAAGCCAAGCGCAAGAATGGTTAGCGCACGGCAGTCCTTACCCGCACAGGCGGCGGATTTCCTTGCTGACCTCAGCAGGAACCTGAAAGTGGGTCGGCGGACGGCCCAGGCTGTTGCGGGCGGTTTGCGATAGCGCATCGCGGAGGAATGTCGTCACCCAGTCAACTTGACGCACGTATCCCCAGTCATCGAATGGCTCACCGGTGTCTTCGTAGTGCCATACAATTGTTCTGTATTCAGCGTCAGACCTGACAATGCCAATATGATAGACCCGCTGCTGCGGATCATAGGTCACGACAGCATCGCCAATCTGAACTTCGCGGCAGAACTCCCATATGCATCGGGTGGCGTTTCCAACCGCGCTAAATGTAATCATCGGATTGGCACGAGCCACCCGGTCGCGCAAGTCTTCTCTGGTAGTTTCTGGATAGATGATGCCAGTATCGTCCCAGCCAAGATACGCAACGCGTTGGTCAAGGAAATAAGGCAAAACGTGACCATCTTGGCCGGCACGTATCATCCACATGTTCAATCTGGGGATTTCCATTTCGGGCACCCGATGGACTGAGCGAAACAGGGCAACCGTCTTGGTTGCCCCTTTTTCTGTTGTAACCGAAATAGCCGACGGGTCAGTTCCGGTTTTCGTTGTCCGCCGTGGTTCCGTTCCCGGTATTGCTCCGGTTGTTCCCGCCGTCCTGCGGGTTCATGCCGCCCATGCCCAGGAAGGGGGAGAGCATGGAGGTGAACTCCATGGGGAAGATGAACTTGGTTGACGGACTGGAGCCGAGGGACTTGAGGGTGTCGAAATACTGCAAGCTCATGGTGCGGGCATCCACTGTGCTGGCGACGCTGAAGATGCGCTCCAGGGCGGTGCTGAAGCCCTCGGCGCGCAGGACTTGGGCCTGCTGGTCGCCCTCGGCTTGCAGGATCTCCGATTCGCGCTGACCCTGGGCCCGCAGGATGGCGGACTGGCGTTCGCCCTCGGCCAGGTTGATGGCGGCCTGACGCTGGCCCTCGGACTCGGTGATCTCGGCGGTGCGGATGGCGTCGGCGGACTTCTGACGCTCCATGGCGGCCTTGACGCCGGGAGGCGGGTCAACCTCGTTGATCTCAACCTGGGAAACTTTGACGCCCCAGCGGGTGGTGACCTCGTCCATGCGGATCTGGACGTCGTCGCGAATGCGTTCGCGCTCGGACAGGGTGGTGGCCAGATCCAGGGAGCCGATCACGGAGCGGAGGGTGGCAAAGGCCAGGTTAATGACGGCCGCCTCGAAGTTCTGGACTTCCAGCACAGCGCGGTCGACCTGGTCGTCCATCACGCGGTAGTAGATCACGAAGTCCATGTCCACCACGACGTTGTCGGCGGTGATGTACTTCTGCGTCGGAACGCGGGTGACCCGCTCGCGAAGGTCAACTTTGGTTCCGTGGTAGAGGATGGGAATGAGGAAGCGCAGGCCCGGTCCCCGGGTGCCGATATAGGTTCCAAATCGCTGGACTACCATGCGCTGATATTGCTGGACGACGACAATCCCTGCGGCCATGTTGGTGCCTCCTTATCGGATCGGCGTGTGCTGGGCTATCGAGTTCATTCTAGCATCATTCCTGGCCTTCAATGGCAGCAGGACCGCCCTCGGCCTCGACGGTGAGCAGCAGGCCGTTCACGGCGACCACGCGGACACGGCGGCCAGCGGGGATGGTAAGGCCGTCATTGCTGACGCTGGACCAGGTCTCATCGGACAGCGCGACCACACCCCGCGGGTTCAGCGAGGATGTGACCGTGCCGGTTCGTCCGACGAGTTCGCCGGGCGAGCTGCGTCCGTCCCTGCCACTACCTCCACCTTTGCCGGCGCCGCGCCGTCGGCCGGTGCGGGACATGATCACCTCGTAGGCGAGATATCCGGCGACCGACAACAATACACCACCGACGCCGACCAGAACCCAACGGTTTATCGATACCGTGGGGAAGCTAGGGGGAGTGATGCGTCCGCCGCCAAAGTCCCCAAACAGCAATAGACCACCGACCACGAGGCTCACCGCAGCGCCGATTCCCAACGCGCCGAACCCCGATACGAAAATCTCCAGGGCCGCCAAAACGATGGCCAAGAGAATGAATGCCACGCCGGCCCAATTGAACGGGAGATTGCCCAGGGCGAGGAATCCAAGACCAAGGCAGATGATGCCCGCAACGCCGGGGCCGATGGCTCCCGGAGTGAGCATCTCGATGATCAATCCGATGCTGCCCAGGGTCAGCAGCAGGAAGGCGATGTTGGGATTGGAGATGAAATCTACGAAGCGCTCCCGCCATTGCATCTTGAGTTCCCGCACTTCGACGCCGGTGAGCTCGAGTGTGTGTTCTCCCGCGATTGTGACCACGGTGCGGCCGTCCAGAGCGACAAGGAGCGCGGGGATGTCATCGGCGATCAGGTCGATAATGTCTGCCTCCAAGGCCTCGCTGGCGCTGTAGGAGGCGGCGGAGCGGACAGTTTCCTCCAGAGCATCGGGGTTGCGGCCACGCTCCTCCGCAATAGCACGGATAAGGGCGGCAGCGTCGTTGGTTGCCTTATCGGCCAGGGTTTCGCTGATTTCCTCGCCGGTGCCGGAGACCGGGGTGGCGGCTCCGATGTTTGAGCCGGGGGTCATGGCGGCAATGTGGGCCGCCGCGGTGATGAACGTTCCGGCGGAGCCGGCCTGGGAACCCCGCGGCGAGACGAATACGGCTACCGGCACGGGAGAGCCGAGGAGAATTTCGACAATCTCGCGGGTGCTGCTGTACAGGCCGCCCGGCGTGTCCAGGCCAATTATGAGGAGCTGGGCCCCGGTCTCGTTGGCCCGGTCGACGGCACGCCGGATCACCCGGGCCTTGACGGGACTGATGGTCTTCTCGACCCGGAGGTTCAGGACGGTGTCCGCCTGGGCGCCGGCGCGAGCATCGAGGCCAACCAGGCCGAACATGCCGAGGCTGATGAAAAGGGCGCACGTTGCCACCACGGCCCACCGCCTCACGCGATGGCGGATGGAATGGTGGTCAGTGGTTCCGGGCAACATAAAAAGGCACCTGGGTTTATGATCGTGCCGACGCGGTGGTATGTCAATTGTCTGGTTTGACTAGGGCCGGCGGCTGCCCATACAATGCGGCCACTTGAACCGCGCAACAGGAGCGACGATTTCCATGGCTTACCAGTACATTCTGTCCGACAAAGAACGTGTCTCCAAGTGGGAAGGCAGCGGCGACCGGCGTCGCGAAGTGGTGGGGCACGTCGCGTTTCTAACCATGAACCGGCCGGAAGTGCTCAACGCCATGAACCGGCAGCTGACGGAGGAGCTTCACGACGCCGTGAGGTGCGCCAACGAGGATCCGGAGATTGGGTGCATCGTAATCACGGGCGCGGACACCCACCCGCGAGTGCCGGCGTTCACTGCCGGCGGTGACATCCACGAGCAGAGGGAAGACCAGGCCGCGCTCAATGCGGGCACGCTGACCCGGGATGGCATGGACGAACGCGCCACCCGGAGACAACGGGGTGGCTACGAGGTCAGCGCCTCGGACAAGCCGGTTATCGGGATGATAAACGGGCTGGCCTACGGCGGCGGAGCGGTGCTATCGTCCTCGCTGGACATCCGGATCGGGTCGGACGCGGCACGGTTCCGGTTCCTGGCGGCAGCGTACGGACGGATCAACTCGACGTGGACGCTGACGAACCAGGTGGGCTGGCCCCAGGCCAAGGAACTGCTGTTCACGGCCAGGATCGTGGAAGCGGAAGAGGCCTACCGCATTGGGCTGCTCAACCACCTGGTGCCGACCTACCGGTTACGACAGAAAACGATGGAAGTGGCCACCGAGATCGCCACCAACGACACGCCCTCGGTGATTGGCATCAAGCGTTTGCTCCTGCAACACAAGGGCGAGAGCCTGGAGCAGCAGTGGATGAACGAGAAGGACTTCACCACCAACGTGCTGCGGGGCACCCTGGCGGAAGAGGCGTTCCCCGACTTCCTGGCCCGTCGGGGACGACCGGTGCGTGGAGCGTAGACCAACTCTTCGAGCAGATGCAAAAAGCCCTCCCCGAGCGTGGGGAGGGCTTTACTTTATTGGTGACCGTGGATTTCAGCGAGTATTGCGGCGGCGGTGCTCCGGGTTTTCGTTCAGTTCCGCCGTGTCTCCGCTCCACCGTTTATTGCCATCGGCGTCGATGATGGTGTACGCCACGGGAGACGACGTACCAGAACAGTCGCCGGGCATCGCGTAGTTGAGGTAACGACTGGTCAGCGTGTTGGCGATGGGCTGGAACGGGGACAATACGCGGGCCACGAAAGGCTTGTCCAGAACATTCACGAGGACCCGGTTGACCTGATTAACGCCGCTGTGGATGATCGTCATGGTGCCCTCCTGTCAGAGCCGAATCGTCGGGCCCTGATTAGTATCATTATACGCGAACGGACAGCCGCATAGCAGCCGCCCAACCCGCTGGTGGCCAGGAAGGAATGCAGACTCCGAACGTCCTGCACCCCGCTCCTGTCGCTGGGTTGAGGTCAGGCGTCCAGGGTCCCCTTGGTGCTGGGAACCTGGCCTAGCGCCCGCGGATCGGGTTCGACGGCGTCGCGGAGGGCGCGGGCCAGCGCCTTGCAGAGGGCTTCGGCTTTGTGGTGCGGACTGACACCGGCGAGCACCTGGGCGTGCAGATTGATCCGCGCCTCGATGGCGAAGGACTCAAGGAAGTGAGCTACAAGGTCTCCGGACAACGTCTCGACCATGGTGTCGTTGAGGGTGGTGTCTACGGAGACGTAAGGGCGCCCGCTGCAGTCGATGGCTACCATCACCAGCGTCTCATCCAGCGGGACGATGGCGTGTCCCATGCGACGGATGCCGCGCGGCTCGCCCAGGGCCTGGCCGAAAGCGCGGCCCAGCATGATGGCGGTGTCCTCGACGAGATGGTGCCACCCGACGTGAGTGTCGCCCTGGGCTTTCAGGGTTATGTCGAACAGGCCATGACGGGCGATCTGGCTGACCATGTGGTCGAGAAAGCCGTTGCCGGTGTCAACGTCATATCGGCCCTGCCCGTCCAGGTCCACGGATATGGAGATGCTGGTCTCGGCGGTGGAACGCTCCAGGCTGGCGGCGCGGGCGGACGGATCAACAATCGTCATGCTAGTCGACCCCGAGAACGGCGCGGAAGCCGGCGACCACGGCGTCGGTTTCCTCGGGCTTGCCGACGCTGGAGCGGATGTAGTCGCGCAGGAGTTCGTTGTCGAAGTAACGCAGGAACACGCCCCGGCGGCACATGGCTTCGTAGACTTCCAGGCCCCGTCCCTCGGGCATCTTGCAAAGGATGAAGTTCGCCTGCGACGGCCAGACGGTGATCCCGGGAATCTCGCAGAGCAGCCGGTACATGCGCCCGCGCTCCTTGACGATGGCGTCTACCCGGTCCAGCAGGTGGGCGGTGTCGGACAGCGAAGCCAGCAGGGCGATCTCGGCGGCGAGGTTGACGTTGTACGGGGGCTTCATGCCCATCATGGTGGCCGCGAGTTCGGAGTCCATGGCGCCGGCCCCGATGCGAAGTCCGGCCAGGCCGGCCCACTTGCTGAAGGTGCGCAGGACGACCAGGTTCCGGTACTCGGACAACAACGGCATCAGGGTCTCGCCGCAGAAATCGTAGTAGGCCTCGTCGGAAACGACCAGCAGGCCGGTGTCGAGGAGGGCGCGGGCCTGGGCTTCGGTGACCACGTTGCCGGTGGGGTTGTTCGGCGTCGGAAAGAAGATGGCCTTGGTGCGGGGGGTGATGGCCCCGCGAATGGCCTCGATGTCGATGTCGAAGTTTTCGTCGCGCGGTACCGAGACGGCTTTGGCTCCGGCGACGTCAGCGGAGAAGGAGTACATGCCGAAAGTTGGCACCGGGATGATGATCTCATCGCCCGGGGCCAGGAACATGCGCATCAGCAGATCGATGATCTCGTCGCTGCCGTTGCCGGCGACGATATTGTCCTCAGATACGCCGAGGTAGTCGGACAACGCCTCGCGCAGGCGACGCTGGGCAGGATCGGGGTAGTGGTTGTAGTCGCGGAAACTACCCAAAGCCTCGGCGACCTGGGGCGAGGGGCCGTAGGGGTTTTCGTTGCCGTTCAGCCGGATGACCTGCTCCAGGGGAATGCCCGCCTCCTCAGCCAGCGTTTCGCTGGGGGACACGCCCTGGTAGGTCTTCAAACGACTGATGTGGGGAAGGAGCAGTTCTTCGATGTCAGGCATGGGAGGCCGTTCCAAATGCGTTAGCGGGTTTGCGTGGCGGCGATGTGGTCAAGGCGGGCCTGCACCGCGCCGGCGTGACCGGGAAGGCCCTCAGCCTCGGCGATACGGACGGCGGCGGCGCCGAGATCGATGAAACGCTGAGGACTGAGCCCTACCACGGGCATGGTGCGCAGGAAGTGGTGGACGCTCAGGGCGGAGCTGAACCGCGCGGTGCCTCCGGTGGGCATTACGTGGGACGGGCCGGCGATGTAGTCGCCCATGACTTCCGGCGAGAACTCGCCGAGGAAGAGGCCGCCGGCATTGCGGACTTGCCCAGCCCAGGCCCACGGGTCCGCCACCATCAGGCAAAGGTGCTCCGGTGCAATGTGGTTGGCCACGGCAATGGCTTCGTCAAAGGTGTCCACAACCACGATGCAGCCCTGGCGTTCCAACGAATGGCGGATGGTCTCGGCGCGGGGATTGCCGGAGATTTGAGAGTCCAACTCCGCTTCCACCGCATCAATCAGGTTTTGCGAGTCGGTGACGAGGATAGCCGAAGCCATGGGGTCGTGCTCCGCCTGGGCAATGAGATCGGCGGCACAGAAGACAGGATTCGCGGTCTCGTCGCCCAGCAGGATGGTCTCGGTAGGGCCGAACACGCCGTCGATATCGACCTGGCCCTGCACCATGCGCTTGGCGTAGGCCACGAAGACGTTGCCCGGGCCGCAGATCTTGTCGACCTTGCGGATGGTCTCGGTTCCGTAGGCCAGGGCGCCGATGGCGGGAACGCCTCCGACCTGGTACACCGCGTCAACGCCCGCGATACGGGCGGCGGCGAGGACAGTGGTATTCAAAGGTTCCCGGCCGCGGCGCGGGGTGGCCAGGACCACCTCGCTGACGCCGGCGACGCGGGCTGGGATGGCGGTCATCAGGACGGTTGAAGGGTAAGCGGCGGTGCCGCCCGGAGCGTACAAGCCGACTCGCTCCAAGGGTCGCACCAACTCGCCCAAACCGCCGCCAAGGTCAACCCAGTCGCGGGGGAGAGTGGCCTCGTGGAACTCGGTGATGCGGCGGGCGGCCAGCTCGAGGGCCTGTTTCAGGTCATCGGGAGTGGTTTCCCAGGCAGCTTCCAGCTCCGCTTCCGGGACTTGCAGGCTGTCCAGCTCAGCGCCGTCGAGCAGGCTGGCGTAGCGCTTGACGGCGGCGTCGCCGCTGGCGCGAACGTCGCGGAGCATCTGCAGGATGGACGACTCCGGGGTTGCCTCCGCGCCAAAGAGATCGCGAGTGCGCTGTAAGACAGGCTCGGGCAGGGCGGAAAGGTCGAGGGGGTCGATGCGGGTCAGCGCCGTTTCGGCGGCGGACAGCCCGCGCACCATCTTAAGTCGCACTGAGATACTCCCTTGCCTGGATCTTGGTTTCGTCGATGACCCGCTGGCGGTAGGTATCGATGAGCTCACGGGGAATGCGCTCGTACACGCGCTCCAGGCTCTGGGGCATGTGCTCGAGGAAACCGTCCACGACCTGCTGCACCTCGTCGTTGTCGCGGTACATGCGGTTGAGGGCGCGCTTGAGCCGCTCCCAGGTGAAATCCCAACCGAGCAGGCGAGCCACCCAACTACGCCATTCGTCGATCAACTCATCCTGGAGAAACTCGAGGGCTGGCAACTGGTCGATGGCGGCGATGGCGTCATTTTCGGCAACGAGACGGGCGTTTTCGTCGAGAACGGCACGGTCCATATCCAGCTGCAGAGCGCGGTCCCAGATGTGCGACTCTATCTCGGTGTCGGTGACTCGGCTATCGGGAGAGAAGTGGGGGCGAAACATGGTGGTGATCCACGTCTCGTCAGCGACGAGATGGCTGACGTATCCCAGCAGAAACGACTTGGTGTGGGGGGACAGGCCGTTATCCGAGCCGGCCAGGTGCGGGTGCAACTCGAACATCCGCTGAACCCCAGCGCCGACGTGGGTCACCGACAGGTCGGAGAAGTGGGTTCGAGCGCGGTCCCACTTGGTCATGGCGCGGATGTCCGGCGTGGTCGACCCGAGGTACGCAGCGCCGGGGTGATCGTGCACGTAACCCCAATCCAACTCCACGGCCACCTGCTGGCAAATGTAGATGTGCATGGGCAGGTTAGGCATGGCCGGCATCCTTGCCGTTCAGCGATGTGATCCGATCCATGAAGCCGGTGAAGGCTTGGGACCTGTCCTTGAACAGGTACGACAACTGCGCGGCGGCAATGTCGACCCCGCCGCATTCGCGCAGGTGGGCGACGGCGTCCAGCAGGCGGTTCTTGCGGATCAACAGGGAGACGGCATACCAGTCCTCCTCTTCGACACTGAACACGCGGGCGACGGTGGGTCCCTGGATGCCGGCGATTTCCGGTCGCGCGAGGATCATGGCACTGACGTCCTCGGCGGAACGGCCCTGGACATTGGCGGTGATCCGGTAGTACGGGTCGGCGCGAAGGTGCGCCTCGAGCATTTCGGTCAGGGAACGGGCGAGTTCGAGGTCGTCGGGACAGCCGGCCAGGGCGGACGGGTTGGCAATGAGGCAGGCTTGGGAGGACAGGATCGTACCGCCGTCGAGGGTCTTCAGGCGGTTCTCACGAAGGGTGGTTCCGGTGGCGGACAGGTCGGCGATCAGGTCGGCATAGCCGGCGATGGGGGCCGCTTCCAAGGTGCCGCTGGCGGGCACGAGGGTAAAGTAGTTGATCCCGCGCTCGAACAGGTAGCGGCGGAGCAATCGCGGGTACTTGGTGGCGATGCGGAGCTGCTGACCGCGTTCGTGGAAGTCCAGGGCAAGATCGGCCAGGTCGTCAACGGATGTCACGTCAAGCCACGAATCGGGAACGGCGAGCACGTAGTCGCATCCGCCGAAGCCGAGATCCTCCATGATCGGAAGCACCGCGTCGTCGTCGTGGCGATACTCCATCAGCCGATCCAGGCCGGTGATGCCCATCTCGGCGCTGCCCTCTTCCACCTTGGTGGTGATGTCGGCGGTGCGCTGGAAGAGCACGTCGATGCCGGGCAGCGACGGTATCGAGCCGGTATAACGCCGGGAATTGGGCCGGTTGACCCTGACGCCGCAGGACGCCAGGAACCGCATGGTCGGCTCACCCAGTTCACCGTCGCTTGGTATGACCAGTCTCAAGGCGATGCTCCGCGTTTACACCGTAACCGTCCGACCGAAATCGGCTCTTTTGCCGCTGCCGCCCACATCCAGCACGGCAACCTCTCCACTCTGGCGCATTTCGGCAGCAGCGCGCAGTGCGGCGGCGTTGGATGCCGGGTCTCGAGGCGATACCAAGACGGCGTCGGCGTCACGATACGCTCCGTTATCCGAAGGCATTGCGCAGAGCAACGCTTCCAGGGTACACGCAAATCCCAGGGCGGGAACGGGGGCGGCGCCTCCGAGAGCCCGCGCCAGGGCGTCGTAACGCCCGCCGCCTCCGAGTGAGACGTCCGCATCGCCGCGAACGATATCGAAGATGATGCCGTTGTAGTAGGCGATTCCGCGTGCCAGCGAGAAATCAATCTCCAGACGATGGGACACCGCAGCGTCCTCACTGACCAGAGCGGTAAGGTTGATGAGCCGGTCGATGGCCTTGGTATCGGCGCCGGCCGCCGCGACTATGGACTGGGCCCGAGGTAGCGCCTGTGCCGGGTCGCCCTTAACGCTGGCCAACTGGCCGGCCAAGGCCAGGCCGCGTTCGACGGCATCGGAAGCATCGCCGCCGCGCAGTTTGCGGAGTAGTCTGTCGACGATTTCATCGGGAGAACGGCGGCCCAGAGGCATGTCGGCCGAAGTGTTCCAGCGCATGAATCCAGCCAGAACCGAGCGGGCTGCGCCGTCGGGTAGTCCACTGACCGCAACGGCCAGGTGCTTTTCCTCGTCGGGCAACCCGATGCCAGAAACGACGTGCAGCTCGGCGGCGCGCTGCAGAACCGACGCGAGATTGTCGTTTCCCTCACCAATCCGGTTCATGTTAGCTACGATGAACTCGCGGGCGCGATCGGAAAGTCCGACGGTACCCAGCACGCTATCCAGGACGTCCAGATCGGCCAGACGCACGCGGTAATCGGGAATGCCCAGTTCTGCGGGAATGCCGGCTGCCAGGGTCAGGAGCTCGGCATCGGCCAGGACGCTGTTGGACCCCACAAGCTCGGCGCCGACCTGGGTGAACTGTCCAGTGCCGGCGGCGCTGCCGTTATCGTAGCGAAAGACCGGGCCGCAGTATTGCCAGCGCACTAACGGGGGTTCGTCGTGGTCTTCGTTGATCTCCAGGTAGTGCCGCATGATCGCAGAGGTGAACTCGGGGCGCAGGCTGACCGCGTTGGAGCCCGGGTCAACAAAGGAGTACATCTGGGAGGCCAGGTCGCCGCCGGATTTGCGCAGGAAAAGCTCGGTGGTCTCCAGAACTGGGACTTCCAGCGCGGAGTAGCCGAAGCGCCCGATGAAGTCTGCCAGACGGCGCTCGACGTCCTGCTTGTGCTGACATGTGCCGGCGTCGAAATCGCGCATGCCGGGCAAACGGCGCACCGGATTGGGGCGGGCGGTGGAAGCGGCGGAAATCATCGCTGGTTATTTTACCACCAAGAGGCTGAGGAGGCGGTTGACGAAACGGGCTACTTTGGGGCGGTCCAAGTCTTTCCGACGTTCGGTGAGCCGGCCATGGTAGAAATGGGTGTGAAAATCCTCCGCCGTACTGAAATCGGAACGCCATTGCGGTCTTTGCTGCAATTCCGCAAGTTGCTTGGCGACATTGCGCAGCGCGCCGTGGCTGTCGTAGTGCCAGCCATTATGCTGTGCCACCGCTATCAGTGCGTGCGCAGCAGCTCGCCATAGTAGTTCTGCTGCGATGAGATCATCTTCGACGGCGAATTCTCGATTGGACTTGGCCAGAAAATCCCGGGCGACGCTAACGTGTTGATTTATGGGCAACGTCGTCATAGCGTTCGTCCAGCGTCGCGACCATTTCAATCATCCAAGTGGCGAAAAAACGGGCATCCTCTTCACGTTCACGCCCGTAGCACGTATCAAAATATCCGAAACGCACTTTGTCGGGCTGGCCTTCCGATGCAGAAAATGCGCTGAGCAGAGGCTCGTCCCGGTCTTCATCCAGTTCGCTCAAGCGCATCGCCACATCATACAATTCGTCCCGGTTGGAGTGGGGCCAGCCGTTGTGCCCCGCCACTGCCGACAGGGTGCAGACCACGGCGTCCCACAGCCGCTCGGTGGCGGCCAGGGGGTTGCCGGCGGCGAACTCGCGGTCGGCAGCGGCGAGGTAGCACTGGGTTTTTCGGGATTGCTCCGGAGTAATCATGAGTGCACCTGTTTTGCGCCGATCAAGGCGGACGCGGTCGCCACTGCATCAGGGCTCGCCTGTATAGGTTTCATGAGCCATTCTGATGAGATCAGCAACCAATTTCTTGCGGTCGTGATCTTTTAGGTCAGCCGTCCTGACTTGGACTCGGTAACGCCCTGACTGCTTACGGTAGGCAAGCAAGGCCAAGCCGCTGGCTTCAATTTTAGAGGACAAAATATCGCTCTGCGGAATTTTAAACTGTGCAATTACATGGGACTGTTTGGGAACAAAAATAATAAAGTTTTCGACAGAACCGCCCGGTATGGCAAGGCCGATGTAGTTTTTAGTGAAATTTGGGCCTATGTTGGGAGCATACTCTCGGGCCATGGCTACCAAACTGTCCACCAGTGACAGAGAAACGTCGGAAGTTTTCCGCTCCCAAAAGGCCCGATTTGAGATCTCACCTTCATCATCCTCGTCAGTGCCCAAGGACATCACATCGAGAACTTTGGTAGGTACTAACGTGAACACGTCGCCAACTTGGACGCCTTTCAATTGAATTGCAATGAGAGGGATGAACCCATTGAACAAGGAAATCACGTTGAGAAAGCGGCTGGTAATGTCTTCAGCAACGATGACCGCCGTGTGCTCATATTGAGGATAACGGCGACGCTCTATGTCCCAATACTCGATGGTCCTTACCAAGTGAGTTTCGTCGGTGGCCCCAAGCTGGATTTCAACCTCATACCGAGCAAGTGTCTCAGGGTCTCGCAGCAGCAAGTCAAGCCGTCCCCCGGGAGGCTGCCTACGCTCCGATTCAATCACTTGCAGATCTCCCAAACCAAGCAGCGAGGGATCCTCATGCAACTGTCGGTGCAACCATCGCTCATTCAGATTCGGGTGATCCTTCAAAGAGAAAACCTGCGCCCGCGTGAAATTGGCCACCGACATCGTGGTTCCTCCTAGGACGTTCCAGATCAAATGGCTACGGATGGGCGTTGAGGCCGCCGTCAATGTAGACGGGTTGGCCGGAGGGGTAGTCGCAGTGGGGGGAGCAGAGATAGACCAGCATCGCCGCGAGGTCGCGGGGATGGCCCTTGCGACGCATGGGGGTGTAACGCACCAGAAGTTCCTCGCGCTGGGTTTCCAGCGGGATGTCCTCGGCGGTTGACCAGCCGGATCCGACGGCGTTGACGCGGATCTCGCTGCGGCCCCATTCGACGGCCAGGGAGCGGGTCAGGGACAGGACGGCGGCTTGCGTCGCGCTGTACGCCGAGCAGTTGATGACAGCCCGCTCGGCCAGATTGGAGATGACGTTCACGATGCGGCCGTACTGCTGATCCAGCATCCGCTGACCCACGGCCTGGCTGAGCATGAAGGTGGCGCGGACGTTGCGGGCATGCAGCTCGTCCCACTCGGCGAGGGAGATATCGGCCGCGGGTTTGGCGAAAAAGCTGCGGGTGTCGTTGACGAGGATGTCGACCTGGGGATGCGCTCCAGCGAAGGCGTCAACCACCGCGGCGGCTCCGTCCGGTGTGTCCCAGCGTCCTACATGGCGTGCGGTGTCGCGCCCGGAGACGGCGGATACTGCATCGGCGATGGCATCGGCGGCGAATTGGCGGCGAGCCACGGCGAACACCGACGCTCCAGCCTCGGCCAGGGCTGCGGCCAGGAAGGGAGACTCATCACCGCCGGCGGAGGCGACAATGGCGCTGTGCCCGGCGAGGCTGAACTCGGCAGGGAGGTGTGATTGGGACGGGATTGCCACGTCGCTACGCTCCTCGCAATAACGGATGGGTAGCCGCTTTCAGATGGAGATGATGGACTACGGTTCCAGCGCGGCGACGGGAGCGTGGCCGGTGGGGGAGATGCCGGCGGCGAGGCCCGCGCCGTCCAGAATGAACATCTCGCCAGTCATATAGTCGGACGCATCGGAGGCCAGGAACACGGCGATGGGGCCGAGATCCTCGGGCTTGCCCAACTTGCCCGTGGGCAGGAAATCACCGGATTGGGGCAGGGTGCGGTTGATTTCTGCGCCGGGGTCGATGGTCGGGATGAAACCGGGGACGATGCTGTTGGCCGTGATTCCGTAGCGGGCCAGGCTGAAGGACAGGACCCGGGTCAACTGGATGACGCCGCCCTTGGAGCTGCAGTACATGTAGATGTCACGACCCCCTCGGAGACCGAAACCCGAAGCCACGTTGATGATCTTGCCCTTGCCGGCGTCAGCCATGGGCTTAGCCGCGGCGCGCGCGCAGTAGAACGCGCCGGAGAGGTTGACCGACATGGCCGATTCCCAGTCATCATCGGTGATTTCCCAGATGGGTTTGAGGACGTTGTCGGCGACCATGGCCGCGTTGTTAATGAGCACGTCGACGCGGCCAAAGTGTGACATTGCGGCGGCGATCAGCGTGTCGGCATCCGCAGATTTGGAAACGTCGGTGGGTACAGCGATAGCATCCTGCCCGGCGGCGATGACCTCATCGCGGGCGGCCTCGATGGGACCGGGACGGCGACCGGCAAGGGCAAGGTTGGCGCCGGAGCGGGTGAGGGCGCGCACCATTTCGAGGCCGAGGCCGGTTCCGCCGCCGGTGATGACGACGACTTTGCCGTCGAGGTAGAGGTTTTCAAGCATTGGCGGCGTGGGCTCCTTGGGCTGCACGGAGGGTAATGTCTCCGGCGGTTAGGGTCAACAACTCGCCCGCATCGGTGCGAAGCAGGAGGTTGCCGTGCTCGTCGATAGCTTCGGCGAGGCCAGTTTCGGTTGCGCCGTGGTGGGTGACGGTGACGCGCTGGCCGAGGGTGTCCAGCCACCGGCGCCATTCGGCGATGGGAGAGCGTCCGCGTCTCAGGTCCAGGTACAAGGCGTCCATGTGCTGCAGGATGCGACGGAGCAACTCGGCGCGGTCTGTTTCCAATCCGGACGCGTGGTTCAAACTGGTGGCGGTGGCGGCGATTTCGGGGGCGGCGGATACGTCCAGGGCGACGTTGACGCCGATGCCGACCACGGCGTGCTGGATCTGGGAGCCGGACAGGGCGCTCTCGGCGAGAATGCCGGCGACCTTGCGTCCGTCGATCATTATGTCGTTGGGCCACTTGATGGTTGGGTAGACGCCGGCGACCTGCCGGATCGAGCGGGCGACGGCAACGCCGGCCAGCGGACTGAGCAAGGGCAGGGCGTCCGCTTCGGGGCGGAAGAGCACGGAGAAATAGAGGTTGCCTTCGTCGGATATCCAGCGGCGGCCCATGCGCCCCCGGCTAGCGGTCTGGGTCTCGGCGACGACGACTGAGCCCTCCTCGGCGCCGGCATCGGACCACTCCGCGACATCATCCATGGTGGAGTCGGTGGACTGGTAGAAGCGAACGCTCCGGCCGACTACGGCGGTGTAGAGGCCGGTACGGAGCATCTGGGCGACGATGGAAGGGGGCAAGACGAAAAACCAGCTTTACATCGATACACAGGATGAACCGGAGAGATCAAGCCGAGCCATCACAAAGTCCATGCAGTTAACGCGATGGGCGGCGGGTCGCCTACCAGCCGTGGTCGTAGCGGTCCTGGAGGACGTCGAGGAGGCGGGCGATGGGGATGCGCTGCTGGGTCATCGTATCGCGGTCGCGGATGGTTACGGCATGGTCGTCCAGGGTGTCGAAGTCGACGGTGACGCAGTAGGGTGTGCCAATCTCGTCCTGGCGGCGGTAGCGGCGGCCGATGCTCTGGGCATCATCGAACTGGCAGCGGAAGCGGCGACGGACCAGGTCATAGACGCTGCGGGCGGTGGGAGCCAGGCGGGCGTTGCGGCTCAGCGGGAGCACGGCCACGGTGACCGGAGCCAGGGCCTGGTGGAAGTGAAGCACGGTGCGGGTGTCGTTGCCGTCGGGCTCCTCGTCGTAGCTGTCCAGCCAGAAGGCCAGGGTGGCGCGGTCGACGCCGCCGGAGGGTTCGATGACGTAGGGCAGGTAACGCTCGTGGATCTCGTCGTCGAAATAAGTCAGATCCTCGCCGCTGAACTCCTTGTGTCGGCCCAGGTCGAAGTCGGTGCGGTTGGCGATGCCTTCCAGCTCGCCCCAGCCCCAGGGGAAGCGGTACTCGATGTCGTAGGTTGCCTTGGCGTAGTGGGCCAGTTCGTCTCCGGCGTGTTCGCGAAGGCGAAGGTTGCCGGGGCGGATGCCCAGACTCACGTACCAGTCGAAGCGGGACTGCACCCACTGCTGCAGCCATTCGTCATCGGTGCCGGGCTTGACGAAGAACTCGATCTCCATCTGCTCGAACTCGCGAGTGCGGAAGGTGAAGTTGCCGGGGGTGATCTCGTTGCGGAAGGCCTTGCCAATCTGGGCGATGCCGAAGGGCAGCTTCTTGCGGGTGGCCGTCTGCACGTTCTGGAAGTTGACGAAGATGCCCTGGGCGGTCTCTGGCCGCAGGAACACCTCGTTGCTGGAGTCTTCGACCGGGCCCATGAAGGTGCGGAACATCAGGTTGAAGCGGCGCGGCTCGGTGAAGTCACCGCCGCACTCGGGGCAGGTGTCGGTTTCGAGCTGGTCCTGACGGAACCGGCGGTGGCATTGGCGGCACTCGACCAGCGGGTCGCTGAAATTCTCCACGTGGCCGCTGGCCTCCCAGACCCGGGGGTGCATCAGGATGGCAGCGTCCAGGCCGACCACGTCGTCGCGCTCGGACACGACGGACCGCCACCAGGCTTCCTTGACGTTGCGCTTGAGCTCGACACCCAGTGGGCCGTAGTCCCAGGTTGATCCGAGGCCGCCGTACACCTCGCTGGATTGGAACACGAAACCCCGTCGCTTGGAGAGAGACAGGACTTTATCCATATCGGCGTAGGGCAGGGTGCGCGGCATACTGAGACCTCGTTACGTGGATCAGGATGGAATCATGTTATCACTGACCGGGCGAGTTCAGCGGACATGGGCTTTGGCTAAAGCGGTGGATCCCTGCCGGGTCGGGAATTGCGGCGGGACAACATCAGAATCAGGATTTACCGGATTTTAGGATTGGACAGGATTGGGGGATCACCATCACAGGACGGTTTCAATCCTGATAATCCTCAAATCTTGGAAATCCTGATTCTGACGATTTACGCAACTGGGTATGCAGGGTCTTCCACGGGCCACTCGCCGGGCAGTTCGCGCCGGACGGCGTCGGCCAGGCTCTGGGCCGCCAGGTCGTCGAGTTTGATGTAGCGAGCAGACATGGCGTCGGCGATGTTTTTCGCCAGCTCAAGCTTGATGAAGTCCTGCTCGGTGTCCACGACTACGGACGGGATTTTGGCGGCGGCAACCGTTTCACCCAGTTGGCGCACTTCATCAGGCAGGATAAGAACGTTAGAGGACTGATCGCCGGCGAGCGTCACGTTGGCGCGACCGTCGGACAGCAGCACCAGCAGGGGCAGCACGTCCCGGTCCTTCAAACGCTCGGTCTCCAGTGTCTCCATGGCGAGATAGATGGCACGGGCCAGGGGCGTGCGGCCGCCGGTGGGCATCTCCTGTAGGCACCATTGGGCCATTTCAACGCTGCCGGTGGGCGGGAGCAGGACCTCGGCGCCGGTTCCCCGGAAAGCGATCAGGCCGACCCGATCCCGGCGCTGATAGGCATCCAGCAGCAGCGACATTACCGCCCCCTTGACGGCGACCATGCGGCGCTGTGCGCCCATGGAACCGCTGGCGTCTACGACGAAGAGGATCAATGAGCCGGTGTGGGTCTCGCGTACCTTCTCGCGCACGTCCCACGGCTCGATGAGCAGGGCGGCCGCGTCGCCGTCCAAAGCGCGATGGCGGGACTGCTGATAGGGCGCGGCGGCGCGAAGGGTGGCGTCCAGGGCGAGGTCGGACGCGGGGCCGTCGGGAACCCGGGCCCCGACGTACCGGCCGGCCGAGGTGCCGCTTACGGTGGTGGCGCGGCGTCCAGAGGAGCGCCGGGCGCGACGGTCCGGGGGTTGAACCTGGAGGTTCTGGACAGCGTAGGGGTCGCCGATCTCGAACCACTCGTCACCGAGGGCTGCGTCGGCCGGGTCCTCCGTCTGATCTTCGGGAGGGTCCGGTTCTCTATCACTATCGGAGTTGCCGGGGTCGTCGTTGCCGGAGTCCTGGTCGGCTGACGGCTCGCGGTCACGCTGCTGGTTCTGGAAGTCCTCCAGCATGTTGTCCAGCTGCTCGGTGACCAGGTGAGGCTGCTGGAAGGGCTGGCGACGCTGGCGATGGAGCAGGGCCATCAGGGCGGCTTCCCGCACGTCTTCGACGTCGACCACGGTTCGGCCCTCGTAGGCGGCGATGGTGCTGGCGGTCTTGTACATGACGATATCGCCCCGCAGACCGTCGACCTGGTACTCGGCGCAGATGTCGGTGATCAGCTCGAGGATTTCATCCGGCACTACCACGTCGGCCAGGCGCTGCTGACTGCTCAACAACCGTTCACGTTCCGCATGCTCGGCGTCGGCCCAATCGTCCATGAAGTCGAAGGGGCTGGACTCGAAGGCCATGCGTCGGCGAACCACCTCACGACGCTCGGCAGGCTCGAAAACGCCGTCGACCTCAACGGCGAGACCGAAGCGATCCAGCAGTTGCGGGCGAAGGTCCCCTTCCTCGGGGTTCATGGTGCCGACCAGCATGAACTCGGCGTCGTGGCTGACGGATATGCCCTCGCGTTCAACGTAGTTGCGGCCCATGGCGGCGGCGTCCAGCAGCACGTCCACCAGGTGGTCGTTGAGCAGGTTGACCTCGTCGATGTACAGAATGCCGCGGTGGGCAGAGGCGATGAGGCCAGGCTCGAAGTTCTTTTCGCCCGACTTGATGGCCTGTTCGATGTCCAGGGAGCCCACCAGGCGATCTTCGGTCGCACCCACGGGCAGGTCGACTATGCGAACCTGGCGAGCGGACGGACTGCCGGCTCGCCCCGTCTGCTGGCACCATTGGCACACATCCTGGGGTGCGCCGGGCGGGCAGCTGTAGGAACAGCCGGGCACCACCGGAACCTGGGGCAGCAGCGCGGCCAACGAGCGCACGGCGGTGCTCTTGGCCGTGCCCTTTTTCCCCCGCACCAGCACACCGCCGATGCGGGGGTTGATGGCATTGAGCAGCAGCGCCCGCTTCATCGGCGTCTGGCCGACGATGGCAGTAAAGGGGAACCTGGGTTCACGGCCGGCGGCGGGCTGCTGGGTCACGGTGTCACCGTAAAGGCGCTATCGGATCAGCGGGCGGTCGCTTGAGCCGCGCCGCTCCCCTGGCGATAGGCGTGTGCATCGCGCTCACGGTAGGAACGGTAACCGATGGTGGCGAAGGCAATGCCCATCCAGAGGAGGAAGTGTCCGACGGCGGTGAAAGTGCGGAACATTATGGTGAGTTCGGGCGGCAGCCAATCCGGGGCTGCATCTCGAACGCTCGGCAGAGCAAAAGCGAGCAGGAGCGCCACTACAGCGTAGGCAATTCCAACGCCCGCGTAACGGAGCCATCGGCCGGATCCAGTCGAACTGCGGTTGATCAGACCTACGCCGTAAACGACCAGGCCCACAGAGATGGTCGACACCGCCATAAAGAGGAACTGGAAACCCTGACGGGCGAGCAGCGTACCCTCATCACCGATGCCCGGGGGGTTCAGGGGGAACTTGAGCTGGGTGTACATGGAAACGCCCCAGAAGCCGAGCAACCCGGCCACCGCGGCCCAAGCCCAGGGGTTCCAGCCCGGGGTGGCGTTGCGCATCAGGTGATACAACGCGGTGAACACAGCTCCGAAGAGGATCCCGATGACGGCCAAACCAAGGCTCATTCCGATGCGTTGACCGCCCAGGGTGATCAAGAAAGCCAGGGGCAACTCTTCCTCTTCCTCAGGGTTGGCCAACTGTTCGGCGCAACCGGCGCGATCGATATCGCACCCTTCGAGGCCGATGGCCCATTCCATGACTGGCACGTTGAAGATGTTCATGTAGGCCGCAACGAGGAAGCCTACGATTACTCCCATTACGATGGCAGTGGGGAGGATGCGCGTCATCATATACCTCCGATGACTATCTGACTGAACAGCTCATGCGGCCCAGACGGCCGACCGCCGTGTGAACGGGTGAAGCGATCAGGCAGATTCACGACGCACTCCTCCAGACGCTCCGCAGAGCGCTCGCGCGGCGAAACTTGCCGATCCTGTTCCGGCCCCAGCCGGAAGAAGGAGGCGGCCCGACGTCAAGTCAACGTCGAGCCAGCCTGGAGCCTAATGGCACATGAAGGCCACGTGGCGGGCGTGGTGGAAGAACTCGTGAACGGTGGTCAGGATGCCCGGCGCGCCGATGGAAGCGGCGTGGACTCCGCCATCAACGTAACCGACGATATAGAGGGCCATGGCGCCGAGGACCATCCACGGGGCCCATGCGGCGGTATCGGTGGCGGACAGGAACCGGTTGATCATACCCATGTTTTCACTCCTCTGGTTCGGGAGGGAGTCTCAAGTCCCCCCAACGGTTGAGATTGTAGTCCGTTGCCTGCGGATAAACAATACCGCGAACCGGACATTATCGATAATCGCGAAAGATCAGCGCTCGACGAAAATCAGGTCGTCCTCCTTGCCGACCCAACGATCGCGGGATTCCTCGAAAGCCCGGAGCTTGTCGGGCTGCAACTCGGTGCGCTTTTCGTTATCGTCCAGGTACGGGTTGGGGAAGTAGCAGCGCACCAGGGTCTCGTCCCATTGGTGGGAGAAACGGACGTAGTAAGACTTGAGCTCCCCGTGGCTTTTAGCCTCCACGAACTGGATGCCGTCGATCTTCTCCAGCTGGAGGTGGAAATGCCAGTTGTCGGCTTCGATTGTGGCCCAGCCGCCGTGAACTTCGGGTTGCCTGATGCCGTGGGCGTGGTTCTCGCTGACGACGGAACCGCCGCCCACTACCCACATCATCCTGGGGTCACTGGTCAGTTCGTTGAGCAATTCGAGCGTGTTTTCCATCGGCCGCGTCCTCCTGCTCATGAAGTGGTTGCGGGATTGGTTCGGGCTCCGGCTTCCTGCCTGGCCTCAATGTCCGTTTCGAGTTCGAGGTACATCTGGCGGAGCTGGTCCAGCATCTCGGGCGGCGGGTTTTCCCACAGGCCGCGCTCCACCGCCTCCAGCAGCCGCTCGAAGATGCCGCGCAACGCCCAGGGGTTGCTCTGCCGGAAGAACTCCTGCATGTCGGGATTGAGCACGTACTCTTCGGTGACGTCCTCGTACATCCAGTCCTCAATGACCTGCGCGGTGGCGTCGTAGCCGAACATGTAATCCACGGTGGCGGCCAACTCGAAAGCGCCCTTGTAGCCGTGGCGCTGCATGGACTGCATCCACTTGGGATTAACCACGCGGCTGCGGAAAACGCGACGGGCCTCGTCCTGGAGATCCCGGACCCGGGCGCGCGAGGGATCGCTGCTGTCGCCGAAGAACTGGCGAGGGCTCCGGCCGGTGAGCGACCGGACGGTGGCAATCATACCGCCGTGGTACTGCATGTAGTCGTCGCTGTCGAACACGTCGTGCTCGCGATTGTCCTGGTTCTTGGCGGCGATGACGATCTGGCCGAACCGGGTGCGAAACTCGTTGCGAGCCGTGACGCCGAAGTCCTGGCGCGAGTAGGCGTAACCGCCCCAGGAGGTATACACCTCGGCGAGATCGTGGACGGTCTCCCAGTTGCGCTCGTCCAGGACGCCGAGGATGCCGGCGCCGTAGGCTCCCGGCTTGCTGCCGAAGATGCGGAACAGGGAGGGATCACCCGCGCTGTCGGTGGCCTCCTGTTCCGGCGCGGCAGCGCGGCGTTCGGCGTCCTCTCGGACGTGCTTGACGACGAAGTTCTGCTCTGGGGATTCGTCCTGTGCCGCGGCCAGGGCGACGGCCTGATCGATCAGGTAGATGAGGTTGGGGAACGCATCGCGGAAGAAGCCGCTGATGCGAACGGTGACGTCGATGCGAGGCCGGCCCAACTCGGAGACGGGGATCACTTCCAGGCTGCTGACGCGGCGGCTCTCGGCCTGCCAGACGGGTTTCACGCCGAGGAGGTACAGGATTTGGGCGATGTCGTCGCCGTGGGTGCGCATGGCCGAGGTGCCCCAGACCACGACGCCCACCATTTCCGGATAACCGCCTTCCTCGTCGAGGTACTTCTGCAGCAGGGCGTCGCCCAGGGACTTGCCAACATCCCATGCGGTGGGCGAGGGCAGCGCGCGCGGGTCAACCGAGTAGAAGTTGCGTCCCGTGGGCAGCACGTTGACCATGCCCCGGGTGGGAGCCCCGGAAGGGCCGGGCGGCACGAATCGGCCCTCCAGCCCGCGCAACAGGTTGTCGATCTCGTCCGTGGTGCGAAGGAGGGACGGGTAGATGTGCTGGCCCACGTAGGAGAGCACGCTTTCGGTGCGGGCGTCATGCTTCCCCAGCGCGTCGTGCACCACTGCGGGTATCAGATGGGCGGCGAAAGCGTCGTCGCAAAGGCGCTGATATGCCTGGCGGCACAGAGACTCCAGCGCTTCGATGACGTCGCCGGCGTTGCGGATGGGGGCATCGCCATCTGCGTTGTGCAAGGCGGAGGGAGCGCTACCGTTGACGGCGGCGGCGGGATCCTCCAGCAGGGCGTAGTAATCGTAGCCCAGGGCTTCCGCGAGAGCGCGGCGGAGGCTGGGCACGGCTCCGTTGTCCAGGCGAGTCAGGGCGCAAAGGAGGCCCACCATCTGCTCGGCGGTGGGCGGCTGGCCCAGGGTATGGAGTCCGTCCTTGATCTGGGCATCCTTGATCTCGCAGAGGTAGCCGTCGATTTCCAGCATGAACTCCCCGAAATCGTCGGGCTGCTCGTCGACGCCGAGATCGCGGTGTAGCTCGGCCTGCTGCACCATCTCCCAGATCTGGGCTTCCAGGGTGGGCAGCTTGGCCGGGTCCAAGGTCTGGCACTGGTAGTGCTCGTCCATGAGCTGCTCCAGCTTGGCGATGTCGCCGTAGGAGTCAGCGGTGGTCATGGGCGGGATGAGGTGGTCGATGATGGTGGCGTGAGTGCGCCGCTTGGCCTGGGTGCCCTCGCCGGGATTGTTGACGATGAACGGATAGAAGAGGGGAATATCGTCCAGAGCCACTTCAGGGTAGCAGGCCTGGGACAGACCCACACCCTTGCCTGGCAGCCATTCCAGCGTGCCGTGCTTGCCGATGTGGATCATGGCGTCGGCCTGGAACACGTCGCGGATCCAACGGTAATAGGCGACGTAGTGGTGCGTCGGCGTGAGATCGGGGTTGTGGTAGACGGAGATGGGATTCTCTCCGAACCCGCGCGGCGGCTGCAGGCCGACGAACACGTTGCCCATGGGGACGCCGGCAATGGCCAAGCGGTCTCCCGTGCGGTACACATGGCCGGGCGGTTCGCCCCAGGCTTCCAGCAGTTCGGCGCGGACCGATTCGGGGAAGCCGGCGTACCACCGGGCATAGTCGCGGCGTTCGACGTGGCCGGCGGCGAGACGAAGCTGCTCCTCGGTCAATGTGTCGGTGTCGTTGCTGCAACGCTCGATGATGCGCTGGACCAACTCGTCACCGTCAGCGGGAATGTCGTCCACCTTGTAGCCGGCATGTTTCAGGGCGTGGAGGAGATTGATGGCGGAGGCCGGCGTGTCGAGGCCGACGGCGTTGCCGATGCGCGCGTCCTTGGTGGGGTAGTTGCTGAGGATGATGGCGACGCGCTTTTCGGCGTTGGCCTTGCGCCGCAGGGTAGCGTGTCGGGAGGCGAGCCTGGCCAGATAATCCATGCGGTCAGGCTGGGCTACGTAGCGTTGCATCCGGCCGGCGGACAGGGTATCCGGAGCGGCGCCGGTGTCCTCCTTGAACGACACGGGCACGGTGATGATCCGGCCGTCGAACTCGGGGAAGGCGACGTTCATGGCGGTGTCGATGGGACCCAGCCCCAGGGAGCTTTCCTCCCACTCAGTCCGGCTGCCGGTGCTGACGATGCCCTGGATGATGGGCACGTCGAGGTTGTCCAGCAGTTCCTGAGACCAGCCCGTGGCGACGGTTGCGCCGGTTCCTCCTTGCTGGTGGTCGAGGTCGCTCATGGCCAGGCCCATGGTGTTGACGATGCAGTCCACGCGGGGGACGCCATCGGGGTCAACCATGTACTCCGTCAAGGTGTGGCCGCCGTCGGCCTCGCCGTCCTCCGGCTGATGCTTGAGGCTATAGGAGAACACCGGCAGGACATTGACGTCCTGGGCCTCCAGGCGGGCGATGAGGTCATCGACAAAGGCCAAGTTCCCGCTCATCCAGTGGGCGCGATAGAACAGAACGCCAACGGAGGGCCGGCCGGGGTCAAAACGCGCGAGGCGATAGTCCGCGACGGAAATGCCCTCGGGCATCTCGGGATGGTAGATGCCCTGCCAGGGCATGGGGGCCGGCGCCTCGTGGCCGAAATCGCCGCCGAGGTAGGTGTCGGCGAGGAAGAGAAAGAGGTTGCGGAAGTTGAGCACGCCACCGCGCATCAGGTAGGAGAAGACGGTCTCGACCTCCGCGACCGGGGCGGTACACGCGGCGACCAGGTCGTCGTCCCATTCCTGGTGACCCGGGCAGGCGATGAGCGGCGTGCGGTTGCGCAGGCAGATTTCCCAGAGCGGATCGAACGCGTCGCCGAGGGCGCGCCGGCCTCCGAGGAGGCGCAGGACGACCACCGATGCGTCGTTGGCTGCCTCCAGCAGTTCAAGGCGGGCGGTTGCCGCGGTGTCCGACTCGCCTTCCAGGGCCACCGGATTGAAGGCGTGGACGTTCACCGCGTCGCCCCAGGGCATACCCACCAGCGCGCGCTCGGCGGTCAGGATGTCAGTGTCGGCGGTGGTGACCAGCACGATGGAACCGGCCACGGTTTGCGCTTCGGTGGTCATGGATCAGTTCGGGTCCTCAGCCGGCCGGGGAAATACCATGATGGAAAGATCACTGAATTCGTCGGTGACTAGGGCGAGCTCGGCCAGCGTGCCGTCCCAACGTTGTTCGTCGGGCAGGGTAAGCCGCTGGAACACGGTCACGGGATGGTCGGGGTTGGCGCCGTCGGTGATGGCGTTGGCAGCGATGGCCGGCGGCATGAAGTCGAAGGGTCTCGGCAACAGGATCACGTTACGGCGACCCTGGTTCAGCGTCTCGACTAACTCGCCCAGTTCGGAGCCCCGATCCCAACGCTGGT
Organism: Dehalococcoidia bacterium; assembly: GCA_965207585.1. GTDB lineage: Bacteria > Chloroflexota > Dehalococcoidia > Lucifugimonadales > UBA3495 > Bin87. The sequence continues at coordinate 3,576,950 of CBDBMT010000003.1, forward strand.
GCAGGGTCAGGAACAGCGATTCCTCCAGGGAGATGCCGGCGCGAGCGCAGGCGAACTGGATGCTGCTGACGCCCGGCACAAGCTCGACCGTCTCGGCGCGGCGGCGGACGCGGTTCAACAGCTCTTTCGCTGATACGTTCAGGTCGCCCCAGACGCAGACCACGCACTGATTGCCGAGTTGGGCCTGCTCCTGGGCATAGTCCAGCACGGCCTCCTGGTCGCGGTAGGCCATGGGGCGCACCTCGGCGTCGCCCGTGCAGCCGGCGACTACGTCGAGTACGGTCTTGAAACCCACCACCAAGTCAGCGCCCTGGATAGCCTCGCGGCCTCTGAGGGTGATCATGTCGGGAGCGCCGGGGCCCACGCCCACGACGGTCATTTTGATTCCGGCGTTGGAGGATGTCATTTGGTATTGCAGCGAGGGGTCTGAAAAAGAAAAACCCTGGTGCTTGAGTCTGCCAGGGTTCGAGCGGCGCATCGGGCGCGACGCACAAGGAACGACCCTGTTGGGCGCAGAGAAAGGTTCCGAAGGAACGCCGGGTAGGTTTCCTGGCTTGCGAGTCCGGCCGGCTGTTGGCCGGCGTCTCGCTTACAGTGGCGCAACCGCGGCGGATTTACACCGCCTTCCCCAATTAAGCCGATGGGATTGAATGGCGCCCGGTGTCCGGTTTTCGAATGTTAATGCGCGGGCGAACCGCGCAGCCAATGTAGCCGGGAAGATGGGCGTTGTCAACGGGCAGAGCGGCTGGCAATGCTACACTGATAGCGAAAGGCCATTTGGCGCAGGGAGATATTGCAACGTTGGTTATAAAGATTATCGGGGCAATCGCCGCCGTAATTATCATTGCCGTCATCGCCGTGGGCGCGGCCATGTATTTCAGGCTGCTGCCTATTCCGGCGCCGATCCTCGCCCTGCTGGTTGGCGCGAAAGAGCCGGAATACTCGGCTCGCTACTACCCGTCGGACACGTTGGCGTATGCTTGGGTCTCTCTGACGCCTGGCGGGGGGCAGTTCGAGGAAATGCGGGATATTTGGGGTCGCTTCAACGAATATCCCGCTTTTGCCGATCTCATCGATGAATTGCGGGACGAATTTGAAGACGATACCGGGATCGACTTTGAGACGGAGGTGATGCCGTGGATCGGCCCGGAGATAGCCGCCGCCGTGATCGAGTTCAAGCTTTCGGACGGTGGCATCAGTTTTGACGACGGCGCGGAGACCTGGGAGGGGGTGTCTGCGGCGGTCACGGTGGGAGTGCGCGACGAGGACGCTGCCGCCGAATTTCTGTCGAAATGGCTGGAGTATATGGAGGGAGAAACGGACGCGAATTTCCGCTCCGGCTCCCATGGCGGTTATGACACTTGGGTGGATGAGAATGCGTTACAGGCTTACGCCGTCACCAGGGACTGGCTGGTATTCACCACTAACCTGGAGACGTTGGAAAGTATCCTCGCCCGCATTGACGACGAAGGCGGCGAATCATTGGCCGACACGCCTGAATTCCGGGCCGCCCGTGCGGCTTTGCCGGAACGTCGTTTCTCCTCGATATACGTGGACTACGAGCAGGTCCTGGAGTTGTCAGCCGATTTCGCAGCGGGTCTCATTAGCATGCCGGGCCCGGCGGCCTTCGCCGACCAGGCCCCCGATTGGGTGGCCGGCTCCGCCGGGTGGGTAGAGCGCGGGGTGACGATGGAGGTGGTATCGCCCACCGTGTCCACTTACGGGCTGGAAATTATGGAGTTGCAAGATCCGGCCAACCTGCTGCCCACCGATACCCTGGGGTTCACGGCCGGCGCCTTCGACCCCAACGTTGACCACTGGCGAACCGCATTGCGGGATCATGACTTGGCCGACCTGTTCCCCTACCCTGAATTGATTGACGAAATCAACTACGGCGTGGCCGAAGTGGCGAGCGGCAACGCGCCGGAACTGGACCCGGACTCTACCCTGGCGGACACGCTGGACCTGGGGTTTTGGCTGGTCAAAGACCTTACGGGAATTGATCTGGAAGCGGATTTCTTCGATCATCTGTCCGGCCAGGCCATTCTGGCAGTGCGCGAATTTAATTTTGACGCCGTGGCAGACGATCCGGCCGCCAACGCCATTGACGCCGTGATGATGCTCTCCTATCGGGAAGACGGTAAAGATGGGCTGGCCGATACGATGGACGAGGTTGCCAGCCTGCTGCATGAACAGGCCGGATTGCAGTCCAGCTCAGTTGACGTGGGCGCAGATGATGACGCCACGGTTTTTGACTTGGGCCTGCTGGGAATGATGATGGGCGGCCCAATCGGTTACCGGCCGGGCTACGTACTCCACGACCAATACCTCACCATTGGGACTACTGAAAGCGCGCTGGCCGCCGTAGTGGAGCGGCAGAACGGCGAGGGAGACAGTTTGTCATCCGATGCCGAATACCAACGGGCAACCGCACACCTGGCTACGAACGGGCAGTTCCTGGGCTACGTTGACATACGGCGCGTTGTCGCGCAGCTGGAGGCAGACGACCTGGATTTAGAGCCGGAAGAGTATCAGATACTGCGGGAAGGGATTGGCGTGGCAGCGTTCAGTTCCGCCATCGGGGAAGATTACACCAGGGGCGCAGCAGTGCTGACATTGTTCCCAGAATAGCGATCCCGGTGGCGGTATAATCGCAGCGTCAGCGAAAGTTCGGGAACGGAGGAGAACATTTATGGGCGTAACTTACGCCAGGGGCAGCATCAGCGGCAACAAAGAAACGCGGGAGTTCGACTTTCTGGTGGATACCGGCGCGACCTGGGTTGGTATACCACAGGCCGACATTGACGCCCTGGGATTAGATACTGTGCCCAACGCCAGCGCCGCCTTGATGATGGCTGACGGTACAATCAAACCCACTCCCATCTACATTGCGGTTGGTATGCTGGAAGGGACGGGGTTCGTCAACGGCGCCGTACCGGCGGCAGTCCCGTTGGTAGGCTACAAGCTATTGCAAGATTTGGGGTTCAAGGTGGACCTGGTGAACGAGCGCATCGAGCCAAGACCCGAAGGGGCGATCGGGCCACCGTTCCTGTTGTAACTGGGCGGCAATGCGATAATACGGCGCCGGGCCAACCCGTAGGTTGACCCGGCGCTGTCGGTTAGGCGCAAGTTCAGGATTCAGCCGCCGCCGATTGCCGGCAGAAAGTGCATCTCGGTGTCCTCGCTGACCCGCTCCATCAGACCGAGTTGGCTGACGTCGCCGTCAACGATTACGGCGAGACCGGGGGTTATGTCATCCAACTCTTCGTCGTAGAGGAGTTCTTTCATGCCGGGATGGAGCTGCTCCAGGTTGTTGATAACCTGGCGCACGGTGGCGCCGGCGACTTGTACACGGTCGGGAGCGCCGGTGATACGCTGCATCTGCGCGGGTATCCATACGTCAGGCATTTCAGCACCCCCTACGCTGCAATAGTGGACCGTAGGGGCGACCGGCCGGTCGCCCCTACATGGACGCTAGTTCCCGTTCTTTTCCCAGAGCGCTTCCAGGACGTTGCCCGGGTTCATGGGAAGGACCGTCATGCGGACGCCGATGGCGTCGTAGATGGCGTTGGCGATGGCAGCCATCGGAGGCACGATAGGCACCTCGCCCACGCCGCGCACGCCGTAGGGATGGTTGGGGTTGGTGATCTCCACGATGCAGGTGTCGATCATCGGCAGGTCGAGGCTGGTGGGCATACGGTAGTCCAGGAAGCTGGAGTTGACCATGTGCCCCTGGTCGTTGGTGTAGTACTCCTCGTTGAGGGCCCAGCCGATACCCTGGACGGCTCCGCCCTGGATCTGGCCTTCCACATAGGACGGGTGGATCGCCTTTCCGGCGTCCTGCACGGCGGTGTAGCGGACGATCTCGACCTTGCCCGTGTCCTCGTCGACCTCGACGTCGACGATGTGAACGCCGATGCAGGGGCCGGCTCCGCCGGGGTTGACGCCGCCACGGCCCACGATGGGGCCGCCGGTGGGCACCTGGCGCGCGGCCAGTTGCTGGAAGGTCATCTGCAGCTGGTCGTCGGCGCGGTGCTTGAGGACGCCGTCCTCGTAGAGCACGTCCTCGGGTTCGACCTCCCAGATGCGGGCGGCGCGGGCGATCATCTGCTGCCTGACGTCCTGCGCGGCGGTGTAGGCGGCGTAGCCCGTCTTGAAGGTAACGCTGCTGCCGCCGGTGTTGGAGGTGAAGCCGATGCTATCGGTGTCGCCAATCTGAGGATTGACGTCCTCGACGGCGATGCCCAGCACCTCGGCCAACTGTTGCGACACGGAGGCGCGAGTGCCGCCGATGTCGGGCGAGCCCTCGGTCAGGGTGACCGTGCCGTCTGGGTTGACCAGGGCAACCGCGGCGGACGGGCCGGTGTTGTTGCCCCAGAAGCCGGAGGCCACGCCGCGGCCGCGCTTTTTCCCGTCTTTGGGGGCGCTGTAGTGCGGATGCGCCTTGGTGGCTTCAAGCGTCTCGATATAACCGACGATGGGCGTCAGCGGGCCGGTAGGACGGCGGGTGCCTTCCTTGGCGCTGTTCATCAGGCGCAGGTCGACGGGGTCGACGCCGAGCTTCTCGGCCAACTCGTCCAGGGCGACTTCCACGCAGTAGGCCGCGGCCGGCGAACCGGGAGCGCGGTAGGCCGCGGTCTTGGGCCGGTTGACCACGATGTCATAGCCCTCGATCCAGGTGTTGGAGATGTCGTAGGCGGCCAGCACACAGTTGGCCGCGCCGGCGACCGGGGAGCCGGGGAACGCGCCGGCCTCGAAGATCAAGTGCACCTCGGCGGCGGTTATCTTGCCGTCGTTGGTCGCGCCGATGCGGCAGGAGATCTCGGTGCCGGAGGTGGGGCCGGTGGCCTCGAAGACCTCGGTGCGGTTCATGGATACTTTGACCGGCGCGTGGGCCTTGCGGGCCAGCAGCGCGGCCAGGGGTTCCATGTACACGGCCAGCTTGGCGCCGAAGCCGCCGCCGATTTCCATGGGCACGGCCTTGACCTTGGAAACGGGGATGCCGACCAGTCGAGCGGTGTGGTCGCGGACCGTGAAGTGGCCCTGACTGCTGGAGTAGATAGTCAGCGAACCGTCGTCGTGCCACATGGCGGTTCCGCTGTGGGGCTCGATGTATCCCTGGTGAACGGCGGATGTGGAGACGCTGCGCTCAACGACGATGTCCGCATCGGCGAAACCGTCGTCGAGGTCTCCCATGCGGAACTCGAAGTGGTTGGCGGTGTTGGTGCCGCGCGTGTGATCGTCGTCGTCCAGCACGCCACCGGCGCGGGTGCCGGCCGTTTGGAAGGCGGCAAGACGCTCGTGGACGAGGGTGGCGTCCTCGGCCATGGCCTCGCGGGCGTGCATGACCGGAGGCAGCACCTCGTACTCAACGTCGATCAGGTCCAGGGCTTCCTCGGCGGTGTGCGCGTTAGTAGCGGCGACGGCGGCGATGGCGTGACCCTTATAGAGGGCCTTGTCCTGGGCCATGATGTTGTTGCTCAGGAATTTGAAGTTGACCATCGCGCCCTCGGCCAGATCGGAGGCGCGGCCGGTGGGCTCCACGATGTCGGCGCCGGTGATGACAGCGCGGACGCCAGGCATGGCCTCGGCGCGGCTGGTGTCGATGGCGATAATGCGGGCGTGGGCGTGAGGACTGCGCAGGACCTTCCCGAACAGCATACCGGGCAGGTTCAGGTCGGCGCTGTAGCGGGCCATTCCAGTGACCTTGTCGGCGCCGTCGTGGCGCACCGGGCGTGTCCCGACTACCTTGTATTCCTTGTCGCTGGTCAGGACCATGTTGGGGGTGTAGTCCGGCATTAGTTTTCCTCCGGCTGGTACGTTAATTGCGGGCTCGACACGGCCGGGCAAAGCCCGAAAATCCCGTGCCGGCAGTATGATAGCATAGCGAACAAACCGATGGGACGGGATAGATTCCGTCCCATGTTAGCGTGCAGTGAGCAACGAGATCGCCGCGCTGCGCTTGCCATGACAAACACGGAACAGGCGGGAATCATGGATACCATCATCATCAAGGGATGTCTGAACGGCAGTCGCGGTCGGGAACATAACCCCAACGTGCCGTGGACGCCGGAAGAAGTAGCGCAGGAGGCCGTCCGGTGCTACGAAGCCGGCGCGTCGATAGTCCACATTCACGCCAGGACGCCGGACGGCGGCATCAGCTACGACCCGGCGTGGTACGCGCAAACGGACGCGATGATCCGGGCGCAGTGCGACCTGGTCCTGAACCACACCACGGCGCGACAGGCCCACGTGCCGGTGGAAGCGGTGACGCGATACCTGCTGGAAACCCCGCAGCCGGTGGAGATGGTGTCGCTGAACCTGGGCAGCGGCACCCGCTGGGTGGCCGATCCGGAGACCGGCCAGCGGCGCACCGTGACCAGCCCCAACTCCTTTGAGGACATCGTGGCCACCCTGGACGCCTGCTACCAGCGCGGCACGTTCCCGGAGCCGGCCGTGCACGACGTGGGCAACGTGAACGCTGCCATCACACTGATGCGTGAGGGCTACATCCGGGATTCGCGGTACTTCCTGGTGGAGCCGGGGGCGCATTGGGGAGACGGCCGATTGAACATGGTGGGTTCACCGCGCAATTACATGCTCATCGCCGACACCATACGGGAACACTATCCCGAAGCGACCTGGCTGGCGCACAGCAGCATGGGGCAGACCTTCCCGTTGTGCGCTATCGCCATCGCCACGGGTGCGCACATCCGGGTCGGCATGGAAGACAGCCCGTTCCTGCCCAACAACCCGGAGCCCAGATCCAACGCCGAGTACATCGAGTGGGCGGTCACCATGGCCCGGCTACACGGCCGCGAGCCGGCGACGCCGCAGCAAGCGCGGGATATGCTGGGGTTGAACCCGTACCCGGAGGCGTAGGCATGGGCGGCCCGCCATGAATTGCCGAAAGTCCACGCCGCGCGCGCTCCTTTCTCCAAGGCAACAATGGACAGATCGCCGCCAACGGACAGCAGGCGAGTTTGTGCATTGCTGGGCTCGAGAGGCGCAGCATCGGTGAGTCGCAGCGTCCCCAAGCAAGGGTTGGCGCTATCTGTGCCTGTCAACCCGGTCAATTTCTCGCTCGTTCAGGAAGTCCCAAGCCGCGTGTTGTCCCTTCGCTGTCGCCAGCGAGTACAGTTGCGCATCCACGGTGACCAACGGCATTTCCTCACTGGCCGCCTCCAGCAGAACTGCGTCCGTCAAGCCCAAACCTGGGAATGCCGGACTAGCTGACGCCTGAGCGCTGGGGATAACGATTTCGTCACTGCCCTCGATCAACGCCCGGAGGCCGTCCATCAGCAGCGTTCGTTCGGGTTCGCCGTGCTGTCCCAGCAAATTTGACGTTTCGGTAAGCGTGTTCGGGGTCAAAAATACCCGGTCAACCAGATTGAAAAGGCCCCGAAGCGCCACATAGTCGGCTACTGTGTACCCATCCAGTCGGCGATGCTTGGCAATCAGATCCGGGTTGACGTTGCCTGCTACGAGCAACACGAGCAAGTTGGTGTCAGCGAGAAAGCCCGTCACTGGCATCAGGCTTTCACGTCGGGAAGGATGCGGTCGATAAGAGCAACGACGTTGCCGTTGCTGTCGTCAACGTGAACCACTTTGTAGGCTCGTGGGGCCTTCAGGCCCATCCGTACCCCCATATCGCCCTGCCGGTCCCAGGGCCGGGCGAAACCGAAGGTGATGCGCCATCGTTCCGACTCCACGTCATACACCACTTCCTCGAGGCCCAGGTTGGTAATCTGCTCATCGGCGAAAATTTCGGCTACGTACTCTCGCGCCGTTTTGGTAACTTCTTTCACGTCCATGTGAGCCTCGCGCATCCTCGGATAGATCAATCGTAGGGCATACAGCCAGCTCAATCAATTCGCCGGCCGCGCCAGTACTGCGACGGCCGTTGGTATCCGTCATCATAGCGGCCCCGTCGGCCGCGGCCGCCCGGGCCGCGCAGGAAGGGCTTGACGGCCAGTCCCACTATGGCCCCAACTACGAAACCGCCGATGTGGGCGAAGAAGGCGGTGGAAACGTCGTGGCTGACGCCGATTGACAGGAGCCCCTGGATGGCTTGCAGCGCGAACCAGATGACAAGGAGCCAGACCGCGCGCAGCTCAATGACCGTTATCAGGAAATAGATGATCAGGGTGCGGATGCGGTTGCGAGGGTAGAGGAGGAGATAAGCGCCCATGACGCCGGAGATGGCGCCGCTGGCTCCGACCAGGGGAGTCTGAGAAGACGGGTCAATGGCGTAGTGGGAGAGTGTCGCCAGCACGCCGGCCACCAGGTAGAACAGCAGATACTTGATGTGGCCGAAAGCGGCCTCGATGTTGTCGCCGAACACCCACAGGAACAGCATATTGCCGATGAAGTGCATCAGGCTGCCGTGGATGAACATGCAGGTGAGCATCGTGCCCCACGTTGGAATGGGCGACGCAATGCTGACCGCTCCTGCTCCCACGGGCAAAAACTCGAACCCACGCCCGGAGGAGAGTTCGGCCGGTATGAAGCCGAACTGGAGGAAGAACACGTAGATCGACAGGTTCCCGCCTCCGAAAAGGAACCCGAACCCGCCGACAACCATCTCGTACAGGAATACGAGGCAGTTGATCCCGATCAGGACGAGGTTGACGACCGGGAGGGAACCGTGATGCCGCCCGGCATCGGAGATGGGCAGCACGGCTAGGCGGGGACGGCTGCGGTGATGTCTTCGGCGGCGTGGGCGATGATTTCCGCGGCGGTGCTCTGGGAGATGCGGCCGATGTTGAGCATCAGGTGGAACTTGGTGGGGTCGTTGGCCTCGACCCGGAAGAATTTGCGATAGAAGGTCACGCGGGCGTTTTCCAGGTCCTCCGAGTAGGAGCGAGCCTCGTCGGCAGAGAACAACTCCCGCTTGGCCATGGTGTCGATGCGAACGTCCATGGGAGCGAGGAGTCCCACGTGAATGACGCCGGGGGCATCGGCCAGGATCATGTTGCTGCCGCGGCCGATAATGACGACGTCCCCACCGCCGGCCAGCTCTTTGATAACTGAGGTGGTGGCCTCAATGAACGCCCGGTCGTGCACGTTGGACGAGGAAGCAGCATCGGATACCAGCTCGGTGTAGGCTTCGGCGGGAAGCATCTCGATGCCGCGGCCGAAGTAGGGTTCCGCGCCGGCGCCGGCCACGGCGGAACGTTCGAGGACGGTCTGCATGAAGCGGGCGACCTTTTCCCGGAAGGGCACCACCCGCTGCTCCTTTTCGATGAGGCGGCTGACCGGGGACCCGACCAGGCGGGCCGCCTCGGAGAAGATATACCGATCCACGTAGTTCAGGCCCATATTCTGGGCGACCAGGTGGCCGATCTCCAGAGTGCCACTGCCGATGACGCCGTTGATGGTTATGACCGGCATGATGATTCCTCCATCTGGAACACGGGCGTCTCGAACACAGGCGTCTCGGACGCGGGTTACGCCGTGTACTGGGCCAGGACCCGTTCGCGGCGGCGGTGGTACTCGTCGACCAGCAGACCCATGGCAAAAGAGTCGTACCAATTGCCGTCCTTGCGGTGAGTGCGGCGCAGGTGCCCTTCAAGCACGAAGCCGAGGTGTCGGAACATCTGCAAGGCGTGCTCGTTGTACTCCGGAACGTCCACCCATACGCGGTGAAGTTCAAGATTGTCGAAGGCTTCGTCCAGCATGGTGACCAGCGCCGAGGTCCCGTAGTGGTGGTGCCAGAGATCCTTGCGTCCGATCAGGATGAAGAGTTGGGCTTCTTCCAGCGGCCATTCGACCAGCAACTGACCTTCACCGATGTGGGCCTCATCGGTGGCGTAGATGGAGTAGATGCGCCGTTCGTCCTGGTTGAAGGTCTGATGCCACGTGTCGTCGTCGGCATCCTGGATCACTTCGGGGGCGTATCCGATGTGCAGGGCGTGACCGTCCGAGTCGTCAGTGCCGTACCACAACGAACTGACCTCGGGGTCTCGCAGCCAATCGCGAATTCGGGAAACATCTTCGCGGGAAACGTCTGAAATGAGGCTAACTGATGGGAACATATACCGGCCTCCTAGAACTGCAATGGCAATGATTTTCCGACTTTCCGGGGGCCAAATTTATACTGGGAATTACCCGGATTATAACACGGCGGTTGCGTTTGGAAGGGGTCGCCTCCCGCCAGGAATCGAAAGAGGAGCGAACGCCGGTTCGCCCCTCTTTGGATCGGACGGGTGAGCAGGGCAAGGCGTTAATCCGCGGGTACCGCAACCTCGCTGCCAATCGATTCGTAGGCCCACTCCAGCAGGTCCACCGTCTCATCCCAGCCGATGCAGGAGTCGGTGATAGAGATGCCGTATTCCAGTTCGGACGGGTCGACGCCGAGCTTCTGGGCGCCGGGATTGATGTTGCTCTCCAGCATCACCCCGATGAGGTCGGAGTTGCCGGCCAACCGCTGCTGCATGACATCGCGGAAGGCGATGTGCTGGCGGGTGTGGTCCTTGTTGGAATTGCCGTGGCTGCAGTCCACCACTATGGGGGCGGGAGCGCCGGACTTGCGGAGAGCGTCGGTGGCGGCGGCGATGGAGCGCGCGTCGAAGTTGGTGCCGCTGCGGCCGCCGCGCATGACCAGGTGGCAGTTGCGGTTGCCGCGGGTCTCGACGATGGAAGCCTGGCCATCGTGGTCAATTCCGAGAAACGCCTGTGGAGTGCGGGCGGCGACCAGGGCGTCGACCGCGGTTTGGGGGTCGCCGTCGGTTCCGTTTTTGAAGCCCACGGGCATCGACAGGCCGGAGGCCATCTGGCGGTGGATCTGGCTCTCGGTGGTACGCGCTCCGATGGCTGCCCAGGTGACGAGGTCGGACACGTACTGCGGCACGATGGGGTCGAGGAATTCCGTGGCGGAGCTCAGACCGGTTTCGGCAATCTCAAGCAGCAGTTGGCGGGCGCGATGCAGACCGTCCTCGATCTGGTAGGTGTCGTTCAGGTTGGGGTCGTAGATGAGGCCCTTCCAACCGACGGTGGTGCGGGGCTTCTCGAAGTAGACGCGCATCACGATCATGATACGGTCAGCCAGTTTGTCAGCGAGAGGCTTGAGGCGTTCCGCGTAGTCGAGGGCGGCGGACTGATCGTGGATCGAGCAGGGACCGACGATGACGGCAAAGCGCTCGTCGTCGCCGTTGAGCACGTTCTCCAGTTGGCGGCGGGTGTCGAGCACTACCTCTTCGGCTTTCGAGGATAGGGGAATGCGAGCTTCCAAATCGGACGGTTTAATCAGTGCGTTGTTACTCATAACGTTCACGTCTTTTGCCGGTGAGATTGCCATCTTTTGTCCTCCTGACGGTACCGGATGCGAGGGGCCGACGTTACCAACAAAAAGGACTTCAGCCTCCGTCCGGCTGAAGTCCTGCCAAAGTGGTTGTCACCAAGTGTTATCGGGCTTCCCGTGCCGGGTTTACGCTGGCCGTGCTGCGGTAAGCGTAAAAGTAAAAGGGGCGGTAATACCCGGGGACGATTTGGCGGCAGGCGGTACTCATTTCGATGGAAATGCTACTCCCGTCCTGCTGCGTTGTCAACGGGATAAATGTCGACATTTCGGAAACCGCGGCGATTGGCGTCGCAGTGCGATTTGAGACCAACCTACAGCGGCCTTCCGGCGAGCTCCGAGGTGACAGCGGCTCCACGATCTGCCGCCTGATCCTCGGGCCCATCGGCCAGGGCGCGCACCAGCAGGCTGCCAACCGCCGCCGCATCAGCCCGTTTGCCGACTTCCAGAACATGCTCCCGACGGGAGATGCCGAACCCGACCGCGATGGGCAGGTCAGTACGCTGGCGGACGCGGTCGACCAGGTCCAGTCCGCGACCGGAGACCTCGGATCGCGCGCCGGTGATCCCCACCACGCTGGTGCAGTAGACGAAACCGCCGCCAAGGGAGACCGACCGTTCGATACTTTCGTCGGTGCTGGTAGGGGCCAGCAGCGGGATCAGCCGCACGCCGTAGGGGTCGAGTTCGGCAACCAGCGCCTCAGCTTCGGAGCTGGGAAGGTCAACGATGATGAGGCCGTCCACGGTGGCCTCGGCGCACGCGGCGGCAAATTCGGAGAGTCCGAAGGACATGATCGGGTTGTAATAGCCCATCAAAATGAGGGGTGTGTCGCCAACCTGGGGTCGCAGCGCGGCCGCGGTGTCCAGGCAGTCCCGGACCGTGACGCCGTTTTGCAAGGCCACAAAGCTGGACGCCTGGATCACGGGGCCTTCGCCGATGGGGTCGCTGAAGGGCATTCCCAGTTCGATGGCGTCGGCGCCGGCCTCAACCAGCCGCGGCACGACGTCCAGGGCGGCGTCCTTATAGGGATGACCGACGGTGACGAACATCACGAGGCCGGGTCGGCCCTCGGCCTTGACGGCGGCGAATTTGGCGGCGATGCGGTCCGGGGCAGCGGCAGTCTGGGTTGACATCTCTCACGCTCTAAATGATCAAGCTGCAACTAGCCTATCCCACGGGCCGGCGGGTGTCCACCGCGGCACCAGGCCCGGGACGATTGCAAGTCGCCTCATATACTGGCCCTCTACCCGCTCATCCTGAGCTTGTCGAAGGATGCTCGTTACGGTGGTTGATGGTTCGACAGGCTCACCATGAGCGGATGTAAAAGGATTTTACAATCGTCCTGGCTACAGACCCAACCATGCGCTGAGCACGGCCAACAGGTTCTGGGCGGCGTGGACGGCGACGCAGGGCCACAGCGAACCGGTGCGGTGGTACAGCCATCCCAGCAGCAGGCCCGTAAAGAAGACGGGCAACAGCAGGGCGGGCGCCAGATGCAGGGCGGCGAACACGGCGGCCGATGCGACGAGAGCGGGCGCCAATCGCCAGCGGTTGGCGAAACCCCGCAGAATGAACCCGCGGAAGAACGTTTCCTCGGCGATCGGGGTCCAGACCGCCAGGGCCAGCGCGCTGAACACTACCCAGCCACCGGGCAGGAGCAGGCCATCCGGGATTTCGGTAGGCATCAGGAAGTCCCAGCCCAGAGCCAGCGCGGCCATGGTGTACAGCTGGGCGAAACCGAGACTGCACACCAGCGCGGCAGCCGCGAGCATCGCGGAGTAGCGGATCGAAGTCCGCGGCCTGGTGAACCCCACCAGGCCCCATGGAGGCGGCCAGGTGCGGATTGCAAGGAGCCACACCAGGGCAACCTGGAGCAATCCCAACGCAGTGGCGGAAAGCACGGCGGCGATGGCCAGGGGGATCACCAGCGCCAGGGACGCGATCAACACGGCGGTAGGCACGAGGGCCATCAACCCCAGGGCGGGTTGCCGGATACCCCATGTGCGCGCGTCGGTTGGAGCGGCAGCGGACGCCAGGACCGAGTGGCACTCCGCGCATTCCATAGCGCCGGGTAAAAGCGCGGCGCCGCAATGGGTGCAGAAAGATTGCATTACTAAAACGCCATTGTGGATGGTGACCCATGTTGAACGACGCAGTATAGAACACGGGCAACAGCGGGCGGATCAGGGACGTTGGGAGGAGCACGAGCGCGGCTGTCCTATTTGCCAACTTGGGATCATTGGGCCATAATTGCGGGCGCCCGCCTGCACAGCAAATCATGGCGATGTTGCGGGGAGAGCTAATGGCCACGGGTTCCGATTCACCAGGGTTTGGCGAGGGATTTCTGCGCATGGCCCAGGCGTTGGGTCTGGACGTGTCGGACGAAGAACGCGCCCAAGACTTGGCGAGCCGTGTTGCCCTGATGCGCCAAGGTCTGGCTCGCCTGTATGAGATCGACGTCTCCGGCGCCGAGTCTCCTTCGGCTTTCATTCCATCGGCTTTCATACCATCAATGCAACAAGCATCCGGCGCCGGAACCGGGAGGGGTTAGACCATGGCAGGCGGCGAACTTCATTACATGTCGGCCTGGGAACTGTCCGGCCTCATCCGTAATCGGGATGTGTCCCCGGTGGAGGTGGTGGAATCCTGCCTGGCCCGGATCGAAAAGACCGAACCCACTCTCAACTCGTTCATCACCCTGATGCCGGAGCAGGCGAGGAGCGCGGCGCGACGGGCGGAGGAGGAAATCGGGAGGGGAAATTACCGTGGGCCGTTGCACGGCATTCCCGTGGGGTTGAAGGACCTGTTCAACACGGCGGGGGTCAAGACCACGTCGGGGACACGGATCTACGACAACTATGTGCCCGACGAGGACTGCACGGTGGCGACCCGCTTCGGCCAGGCCGGCGCAATACTGCTGGGCAAACTGAACATGCACCCGTTCGCATTTGGCCCTACCGGGGAGAACGGTGATTACGGCCACATGCACAACCCGTGGAACCCGGAGCGGATCACCGGCGGCTCCAGCGGCGGGAGCGGATCGGCAGCGGCGGCGGGCCAGTGCACCATCACCATGGGCAGCGACACCGGCGGCAGCGTGCGCATCCCCGCAGCCCTGTGCGGTATTGTCGGTCTCAAACCGACCTACGGGCGGGTGAGCCGGGCTGGTCTGACGCCGCTGTCATGGTGCCTTGACCATCCTGGTCCCATGGTGCGGACGGTGGAAGACGCGGCGCTGACCATGAACGTGATCGCCGGCCACGACCCACGGGATCATGCCACGTCGGACGTGCCGGTTCCCGACTACACGACGGCGCTCACCGGAGATATTCGCGGCTTGCGCATCGGCGTGGTTAGAGAATATTTCGAAACGGAAATTGATCCGTCCGTGGCGGCGCTGACGCAACAGGCGATTACCGTGCTGGGCGAACTGGGCGCGGAGATTGTGGACGTATCCCTGCCCCTGTACGAGTATGCCCAACCCATCAGCAACGCCATCCTCAGCGCCGAGGCGACGGCGGCCCATCGGGACGTCCTGCTCAGCGACGGCGACAAGATGTACCCCCAGGTCCGCGAAAGGCTTGAAGAGGGGTTGTTCATCTCGGCGGCGGAATACTTGCGGGCACAGCAGGCGCGACAGGTCTTCTGCCAGCAGGTGGCCGGCTTGCTGGAATCCGTCGACCTCCTGGCCGGCCCGGTTGAGCCGGTAACGGCTCCGAAGATACTGGAAAGGCGGATCGAGATCGGCGGCGAAGCGCTGCCGGCGGTGCCCATGCTGACCAAGTACACGAGGGTATACAACATCACGGGATCCCCAGCGATTTCGGTGCCCTGCGGGTTTGGGCCGGACGACTTGCCCGTGGGGCTGCACCTGGCGGGCCGCAACTTTGACGAATCAACGGTGCTGCGGGCCGCGTACGCATACCAGCAGGCGACGGACTGGCACACCCGGCGACCGCCGATTTAGTCCGGTCGCGCGACCCGGGAACGATGCTCCCAAGGTGGGAGGAACCGCAACTACAGTGGCTACGATAAACGCCGTAACATTCGATCTTTGGCAAACCCTGATACTGGATAACCGGGAACTGGGCCTGCAGCGGGCGCAAGTTCGTCTGGACGGCGCTCGTGATCTGCTGGCCGAACAGGGGATTCACCACGACCCGGATCATATCCGCGAGGCTTACCGGGGGTGCTACCGAGCCTGCCGGGCGGTGCGCAACAAAAACGCGGACGTGAGTTTTCGGGAGCAGGTGGAGATCTTCGTCAACCTGATCGAGGACGGCCTCGTGTCCCGCCTGCCCGAGCCCACGGTTGCCGAGATCGAAAGGGTGTACGCGGAGTCATTCTTCGACTATCCGCCCCGGTTTCACGAGGCAACGCAGGAGACCCTGGAATCCGTAAGTGAAATGGGCCTGCGGATTGGCCTGATCTCCAACACCGGCATGACGCCCGGCTATACCTTCCGACAGTTTTTGCAGCAACACGGGCTGGCGGACTATTTCCAGACCATGACCTTTTCCGACGAGGTCCTGTTGGCCAAGCCTTCGGACGAAATATTCCTGATGACTATCGGGGCGCTGGATTCGAGCCCGGCGAACGCCATCCACGTGGGCGACCACGTCAGCAACGACGTGGTGGGCGCCAACCGGGTGGGCATGAAATCCGTCTGGATCCGCGGCTTTTACGAACCCGAGGATCCCAACGACCCGGACAGCAAGGCGGACGCCGAGGTTGACGACCTTTCTGGTGTCGCGGCGGCGATACGGGATTTGATCACCGGCTGACACCACGATCGAGGAACCTCCCCAATCGCGGTGAGCGGCCGGGGCCGATTGGGCGCAAGGAGCACAACCTTGTTCCAGGAACTCAGCGGCGGGCCACTACCAAACGGACGGTACCCCGACATCACTCTGGCCATCTTTCCCCACCTGAAGGAATTCGTGGTGGTGGATACCCGGGGTCCGGCGGCAGAGGTCAGGCTGCTGTCAACTGAGGACGTATTCAACGACGAATACTACCGCACGGTGGAAAGCGAATTCGCCAGCGCCCTGCGCGAAGGCGGAGACCGGCCGTTCCTGCACTTGATGCACCTGCCCAACCAGGTGGATGACATCGTGCGCGGCGTAGCGATGCAGTACATCCTGGAAAGACTGGGAGTCGACTATCACGATGAGGCAAACATGCCCGAAGTGGTAGTGTTCGTCATTTCCGGACCGACGCTGGCCATTCCCACCGACCAGGTGGTCGCCGGGTTCTCGGAAATGCTGTCGGGCAAGCTGGACAGCGCGGACATCGACCGCTGGTCCCGCGAGCTGAACCGCCTTATCGAGCAGGAAAGCAGGGCGTTTCCGGCGGCCGGCGAAGCGCTGGGAGAGACTATGACCAACGAATCGCTGGACCCGTACTACATCTGGCAAAACCGCAACTGAGGAACAATCGTGACCACCGCACGCATGGCGCTGACCTTCAGCAGCCGAGACAACAACGATGACGACGACCTCATCGCCGTGGCGCAGGCCGCCGACCGCCTGGGCTACGAATCTTTCTGGACCGGGGAGTCATGGGGACGGGATGCCTTCACCGTGCTGACGATGCTGGCGTGCCACACAGAGCGCATCGGCCTGGGAACCGGAATTGTCACCGTGTACAGCAGGACGCCGGGACTGGTGGCCCAGAGCATCGCCTCGCTGGACCGGATCAGCAACGGGAGGGCCATTCTGGGGCTCGGCAGCAGTGGGCGCATCGTGATCGAGGACTGGCACGGGGTGAAATTCGACCACCCGGTGAGCCGCACCGCCGAGTACATCGACATCATCCGGCTGGCTCTTTCAGGCGAGCGGGTCAACTACGAGGGCAGGTTCTACAACCTGAAGCGCTTTCGCATGGGCGTGCGGCCGGTGCAGGAGCGGGTGCCGATTTACGTGGCATCGCTGGGGAAGCGCAACCTGGAACTGACCGGCCGATTAGCTGACGGGTGGCTGCCCATCTGGACTCATCGCGAAAAGCTCCCCGAGGTGAAAGAACCGCTGGCTCGCGCGGCGCAGGCGGCGGGCCGGCAGGTGTCCGACGTCACCACGGCGCCGCAGATCCTCAGCTGCGCCAGCGAGGATAACGCGACGGTGTCCGACGCCGTTGCACAAGCGCGGGCGCACATGGCCTTTTACATCGGAGGGATGGGCACTTACTACCACGATCTGTTCTGCCGGTACGGATACCAAGAGGAGTGCGACCGATTGCGCACGGCGTGGGCGGAGGGAGACCGGGCGAAAGCGGCCGCCTGCATAACCGACGAGATGGTCGACAACATCACCGCGATTGGCACGCCCAAAGAGTGCCGGGAGAAAATCGCCCGATTCCGGAACAACGGGGTCGAAATGCCGCTAGTGGCCTTCCCCCACGGGTCCGACCGGGACACCATGTTGGGCACGCTGGAAGCGCTGGCGCCGGCACGGGCGTAAGTTGATCCGGTGAAGATCGGGCTGATCTCCGACACTCATTCCGCGGGGAGCGGCCGGGACCTGCCGGCGGCAGTTTTCGATGCGCTGGCCGGCTGCGACCTGGTGCTCCACTGTGGCGACCTGGAATGCATCGGCGTGCTGGACTACCTGGAGGAACTGGCGCCGGTGCTGGCGGTGCGGGGCTACGAGGACCCCGTCGAGCCTGGTGACCGCCTGGCCAATGTTTCGCGCATCGTCGAAGTGGCGGGAGTACGGATCGGGATGGTGCACGACATACAGTGGCCGCCGCCATCGATTGCGACCACGGCCGACGGGACTGGTCTGGTTTGGCCGGCAACAGGCCTGGGCGCGTTGCTGCAAAAGAAATTCGGCGGAGAGGTTGACGTGGTGGTTTTTGGGGACACTCATGAGGAGATGGTTGAGCAGAAAGACGGCGTGTTGTTCGTGAACCCGGGCAGCCCCACATACCCCGGCCGTCGCCATACCCCCGGTTCCCTGGGTACAGTCGCCATTCTTGATATCCAGGACGGGGAAATCACGCCGCGCATCGTAGATTTGGAAGCGGAAAACTGACAGCGGCGTTAATTGACACTCAATTAGGGGTATGCTAGTTTCGCAATGTTTGTCGGAATTTGTAGCCGAAAAACGGAGAGGAGAGTATGGAATCAATCATCGTAGCCCTGGCTGCCGGGGTAATCGCCCTGGCGTTTGCGGCCTTCATGGCCGTCCGGGTCATCCGCTCGGACCAGGGCAATGAGCGTATGCGGGAGATCGGCGACGCCATCCGCACCGGCGCGTCCGCCTTCCTGCGCCGCGAGTACATGTCGCTGCTGCCCTTCGTGGTAGTGGTGACGGTGGTCCTGGGCGTCCTGGACTACACGGTCTTCACCCACAACCTGGGCGTACCGGCTACTGCCATTTCGTATCTGGCCGGCACCATCTGTTCGGGCCTGGCCGGATTCGTCGGGATGAACGTCGCGGTCCGCGCCAACATTCGCACCGCAGCGGCGGCGATGCGGGGGTTGAACCCGGCTTTGCGAGTGGCATTCTCCAGCGGCACGGTGATGGGCGTCACGGTGGTGGGCATCGGCCTGCTGGGCGTGACCATCCTGTACCTGATATTTCAGGACATTGGCGCGGTGGCCGGGTTCGGGTTCGGCGCGAGCTCCATCGCCCTGTTCGCCCGCGTGGGCGGCGGGATTTTCACCAAGGCGGCGGACGTGGGTTCCGACCTGGTGGGCAAGGTGGAGGCCGGCATCCCCGAGGACGACCCACGCAACCCCGGCGTGATCGCGGACAACGTGGGTGACAACGTGGGTGACGTTGCCGGCATGGGCGCCGACCTGTTCGAATCCTACGTGGGCAGCATTATCTCGGCGGTGGCTTTGGCGGCCGCCAGCACGACCGCCTTTGCGGTGTTCGGCAACGACGCGGTGTTTCCGATGCTGCTGGCCGGCGCGGGCATCGTGGCCGCGATACTGGGCACGTTCGTGGTGCGCAGCGGCGAGCAGGCCGACTTCGAGAGGCTGCTGTGGGCGCTGCGCTACGGCATATTCGCCGCCGGCGGCTTGCTGATAATCTTCGCGGCGATACTTACCATCACCCTCACCGGCAACTGGTGGTGGTTCGGCTGCGTGGTGGCCGGCCTCGTCGCTGGAACCATAATCGGCCTCGCCACCGAGTACTACACGTCCTACAGCTACAAACCGACGCAGCGGGTGTCGGAATCGTCGCAGACCGGCGCGGCCACGGTAATCATCAGCGGCATCGCCACCGGGATGTTGAGCACGTTGATACCGGTGATCTGCGTGTCCGTCGCCATCCTCCTGGCGTACTGGTTCGCGGGCTTCTATGGCGTCGCGCTGGCCGGCGTGGGACTGCTGTCCACGCTGGGCATCACCCTGGCGACCGACGCCTACGGTCCGGTAGCGGACAACGCGGGTGGCATCGCCGAGCAAGCCAACCTGGAGCCGCAGGTGCGGGAGCGCACCGACGCGCTGGACGCCCTGGGCAACACCACGGCGGCCACCGGCAAGGGGTTCGCCATTGGATCGGCCGCGTTGACCGCGCTGGCGCTGCTGGCCGCGTATTCGGTGAGCGCAGGGTTGATCACACTGAGCGAAGATGGCCGGCTGGCGGCTGGAAGCGCGGGCATCAACATCCTGCAGCCCCAGATCCTGGTGGGTCTCGTTATCGGCGCGATGCTGCCGTTCATTTTCTCCGCGTTGACGATGCAGGCAGTGGGTCGCGCGGCCCAGGGAATCGTCGACGAAGTGCGCCGTCAGTTCCGCGAGATACCCGGCCTGATGGAAGGCACGGCCACTCCCGACTCCGCGCGTTGCGTAGACATCAGCACCCGGGGAGCGTTGCGGGAGATGATCCTGCCGGGCGTGATGGCCGTGCTGGCCCCGATTGCCACCGGGTTCATCCTGGGCGAGGCGGCGCTGGGCGGGCTGCTGATTGGGTCGGTCTCAGCCGGTTTCATGCTGGCGATCATGATGGCCTCGGCCGGCGGAACCTGGGACAACGCGAAGAAGTACGTGGAATTGGGCAACTACGGGGGCAAGGGCTCGGACGCCCACAAGGCCGCAGTGGAAGGCGACGTCGTGGGCGACCCCTTCAAGGACACGTCCGGCCCCAGCCTGAACATCCTGCTCAAGCTGATGGCGATCGTGTCGCTGGTGTTCGCTCCGGCATTTGTGGCAGCGCCGGCGTTGATCAACTTGTAGGCCGAGCCCACATTTGGCGCAATTGGGGGCGGCCCGGTGGGTCGCCTCCAATATTTTGACAGCGTGCGGTGGCAGTCGACGCCAGCGGATGGCAGAATAGCGCAGCGCCAATTGGCGGCGATCAATCCCGCAACGAACGGAGACGACGACAATGACCAGCAGCAACGTCAACCTGTTTGACCTCACCGGCAAGGTAGCCCTGATCACCGGCGGTAACGGGGGTCTGGGTCTGGGCATGGCATTGGGACTGGCCGACGCCGGGGCGGACATTGCCATTGCCGCGCGCAACGCCGAGAAGAACGCGGCCGCGGTTGAGGCCATCGAGGCGACCGGGCGTCGCGCCTTTGCGATCCCTACTGACGTCACCAGCGATTCGGATATCGACGATATGGCGTCACGAGCGGTGGCGCATTTCGGACACGTGGACATCCTGATCAACAACGCGGGGGCCACCGTGCGCAAGGCTCCGGAGGATATCACCGCCGCCGAGTGGGACAACGTGCTGGACGTTAACCTGCGGGCGGCGTTTCTGTCGTGCAAGGCGATCTACCCGCACTTCAAGGCGCAGGGCGGCGGCAAAATCATCTGCATCGGCAGCATGTACAGCATCTTCGGCGGCGGCGGCAGCGGCGTGCCGTATTCGTCAAGCAAGGGTGGCATCGTGCAGCTGGCGAAGAGTTTCGCCGTGGCCTGGGCCGGCGACAACATCCAGTCCAACGCAATCCTGCCGGGCTGGTTCATGACCGAGCTGACACAGGCGATACCGGAAACCCAGCCGGAGCGCTACGACCTGATCAACCGCCGCATCCCCATGGGCCGCTGGGGCGACGCCAACGAGCTGCAGGGCGCGGCGGTGTTCCTGTCCAGCCGCGCGTCGGACTACGTGACTGGGGCGGTGATCACGGTGGACGGAGGGTTTTCGGTGGCGTAGGGTTAACCGAGCGCAAACATGACACGCCACTCGGGCAAAGATTTGCCGGCGGGGTATCCGATGAAGACTTTAACCGTTACCGACGAACTGTATTCGGCGCTTGAAGAAGTGGCGAATCGCAGTGGCCAGACAGTTTCTGACTTGGTGTTCGAAGCACTCCAGGTTTGGCTGGACGACATCGCCGCAGACGAAGCCGACCGCGAAAAAATTGAAGCGGCTCGCTCCGAGGCTGCTGAAAAGGGCGGGGTTGAATTTGAGGCGTTTTTCGTCGTGGACAATGGGCACTCGATAACGTAAGCCGCAGCAGAAAGTTCAGTTAATTGGCTCGGTTACAATTGAGTGCCGCGGTGCTAGATTTCGCTCATCATCCACTCACGAGCGAGGTAAGCCATCATGGAACTGCACGAACTATTACTTCAAATCACTCGCTGCCCCGAGCTGATACTGGCGGGGATGGATGGAGAGCATCCTTGCGCCAAGGTAGCAGCAGCGCAGCCGGCCCACACATACCAGGTAGTCGAGCCGTGGTTGGGCCATATCGACAAAGCGCCGATATTATTCATCTCGCGTAGCCCGCGCGTGGGAGAGGACAGCTACACGCCGCGACTTGATTGGAGCGATCACTACACCGCGAGCTTTTTCCAACGGCACTTTGAGAATGATGCAGGTTGGACCCGGGTAAGCTCGAATGGCGTTGTGAGAAGGATCACGTTCGACCGCAACGGGCGTAGAGTTCCCGGAAAGGGCATGCAGTTCTATGGACATCTCAGAAACCGAGCAGGTGAACTCTTGGAATCCCCAGCAGTGTCGGGTCGAGACTTCGCTTTGGCTCCCGCGGTTCATTGCAGGACACCGAATGGTGAAGGCGTACCAGAAGCCCTGAGCAGATGCGCCGAGACATGGATGGATCTGGTTCTCGAACACGCGGCGGCGTTGATAGTGGTCCTTTTGGGACTCGAAGCTCAGGAAGCCGCCACCAGCGTATGGGGACTGGACGCTTCCAGGACCGTGCAATTCGATGTCCCCATCGCAGGACGAAATAGAGCCGTCGCCCGATTGCCCTTGCCCGGCGCCGGAGAAGTCAGCACATTTGAAAAATGTGTAGATGCCGATGACCTGCGACGGCTACGCGCTCTGCTGTCCGCGAATAAAACCACGCCTATAGCTGCTCCAAAGCTTGCCGCGACAGCATCATCTTGACCGGGCTGATGGGGCGGAAGGTGCAGCAGATGCGAAAGAGTTGCAGGGCGCGGCGGTGTTCCTGTCCAGCCGGGCGTCAGACTACGTGACGGGGGCGGTGATCACGGTGGACGGAGGTTTTTCGGTGGCGTAGGACGGCGCGACAGCAGCAATCACCATCTCCATCGACGGCTATTCAGAAACGAACCAGTGACCTGGCTAGGGTCGCTATCCACAACAGCCAGTACATCCCGACGCTGTTATCAATGTACCAGTCCGGGAAGCGCAGCCCCCAGACGTCGCCCGGCAATACCCACCAGCCAATTATGGTCAAAACAGTTCCTGCCAAGAACGATATAAGAGCGCCCCACCAACCCGCCGGCGAGAGTAGCAGCAGCATAATGGCAAAAACCAGGAGACGAACGTCGGCGCTTTCTCGTACCCAGTTAATGCCTTCGCTTTCCGACCCGACGACCACGCCCCAAAAATCCCCGGCTCCCGGTATGATGATAGCCAACACGAGGGCCACGCCGTAAATGACCAGCGCCCAGACGATGCCGCTAATGCATCCCGAACCTCCCTCCTGCTCCGCGTCGCCCGAGCCCTCCGGCAAAAGATCACCGCCGCTACCGGACCCGTAGGTTGACCCTTCGAAATCGTATTCCCGCTCGACCACGGCCATCACGAAGCCTCCTATCCCGTGGGAAACGGCGGCGATGAGGGAGAAAACTACTAGGCTACAGTTGATCCAATGCCTGGCGCGACAGCATCATCTTAACCGGGCTGATGGGGCGGAAGGTGCGGGAGACGCGCACGTCGCCGGCCAGGCTGCACAGGGTGTAGGCGTCGTAGGGCGCCATTCCCTTTTCGGTGATCAGGAAGTCCACCATTTCGCGGACGGCCTGCTTCATGGCGGGGCCGAGATCGTCGCCGTGGGACAGCACGACGTAGTGGTCCGGCGTGATGGCCCGGGGGCCAGTAAGGCTCATGCCCTTTTCCACGGTAATGCGCACGTGGGTGTCGGCGGAGCACTCGGCTCCGGTGCCGGCCACCGCGCCGTCGCCGACCACGGCGTGGCAGTCGCCCATGGCCAAGAGGGCGCCGGGCACAAACACCGGCAGGAAGAGGGTGCTGCCCTCGACCAGCTCTTTCATGTCGATGTCGCCGCCGTAGGGTCCGCTGTCGCTGGCGGTTTCCTGAACGTAGGTGGGCGTGGTCGCCACGAGGCCCATGGACGGGTTCAAGGGCAACCTCATTCCGCTGGGCAGCACCAGTTCACCGCCGTCGATGCTCATAACGGTGGGGTAGCCCTCGGTGAACTCGGCCTCAAGGAATCCGCGGCCGGGCATAACCATGTGGGCCGGGTTTTCCTTGGGTTTGATGCTGACGAACTCGATACGGAGGGCATCGCCGGGCTCGGCGCCGTTGACGTAGATCGGGCCCGTAGCCGGTCCCTTCAGGGACTTCTCCTGCAGAACGCCGGGCTCGCGTATGCCCTCGAAGGCGTCCCAAGTTTCCACCATGAGGTCATCGCCGGAGTCGATGGTGACGGCTGGCTCGTTTTCGGGATGAAGGACGTAGATGCGATGTTCGCGGGAGATGGATTTCATCGGTGGCTCCTGCTCAATTGTCTGCGACTAGCGGAAGGCTCGCAAGCGACGCGGCGGCCATCGGCCATTCTATCTGCGAGACCGTTACCCTCGGGAACGATTGAGAATCAAAATCGACGACGTTGACGGCCACATTGCCGCGGGTGGTTGACGCCCCCATCGGCGAGCCGGAGTAGAACGCGGTTACGCCGTTCTGTGAAACTTCCTCGAACCGCTCCCAGTGGCCCAGGGCGATGTAGTCGCAAGCGGCATCGGCAATTTCGTGGGGGCGAATGGGAGATGAGCGTTCCTCGGTGTCGTCGGGGTAGTGGTAATGGCCGTGGGCCATGGCCACGCGCCAGTGGCCGTTGCGATGGTGTGGGATGCCGGCCAGGGGACGAAACGCCGGCGTGTGGCTGTCCATGGCACGGCCCCATACATCGAGGGTCAGTTGCGGGAAGGACAAGGTTTGACCGCGAGTGCCGGTAATGATGTGCAGATTGGCCGGCCCGTTCATAAAGGGCGATCTCAGGTAAAGGGAGGCGGAGTCGTAGAGGTCGTGGTTGCCGGGCAGTATCACCGTGGGCACGGCGGCGCGGGCGATTTCGCTCACGAAGAATTCGAGCACGGCGTCGGAAATTCGGGCGTTGTCGAAGACGTCGCCGGCGATGAGCAGGGCGTCACCCCGCAGGCCATGCACGCCGTCAATCACTGCTGACAGGGCGCGCTGCGCGGATTCCGGGTCCCAGTCGTCTCCCAAGTGGGTATCCGAGGTATGGATGATGCGGATCTTGCGGCGCAGTGACATGGAGGTTCGGGGTCAGAAACGGATTAGACGGTGGCGGGGGCCGGCATAGAAACGGAGGCGCCCACCTGGTCCAGGACGGCTTCAAGCAGGGCCGGCAGGTTCCAACCCCGGGCGGCGGACACGAATACCCGTCCGCCGACGGCGGGGGAATCCGCGCCCGAGATGGCGGACAGGTCGATGCGGTCGAGTACTTCCACGTCGGCGGGATCGTCGGTGAGCAGGTCCAGCTTATTGATCACCAGCAGGCGCGGCTTGCCGCCGAGGTCGAGATCGGCGAGCGTTTGCTCGACCACCTCCGCCTGTTCGGGAGCCTTGGGGTGAGTTATGTCAATGACGTGCAGCAACAGATCGGCTTCGCTGAGTTCTTCCAGGGTGGCGCGGAAGGCGGCGACCACGGTGGGCGAAAGTTTCTGGATGAACCCCACCGTGTCGCTGAGCAGCAACTCGTTGCCGTCGGGGAGGCGGAGGCGACGGGTCACCGGATCCAGGGTGTTGAACAACTGGTCCTCAGCGGGAACGCCAGCGTCGCACAGGGCGTTGAACAGGGTGCTCTTGCCGGCATTGGTGTACCCGACCAGGGTGGCCATGGGCGTGGAGGACCGGCGGCGGCGCTCCAGGTACTGGCTGCGACGCTTGCGCACGTTGTCCAGCTCCGATTCGATCTTCTGAATGCGACGTCGGATCAGGCGGCGGTCGGTTTCCAACTGGGTTTCTCCGGGGCCGCGGGTGCCGATCCCGCCGCCGAGACGCTCCAAGTGAGACCACTGGCCAACCAACCGGGGCAACAGGTACTGATGCTGGGCCAACTCGACCTGGATCTGGCCTTCACGGGTGCGAGCATGGCGGCCAAACACGTCCAGGATCAGCGCGGTGCGGTCGATGACCTTGATTTGAAGCGCCGACTCCAGGTTGCGCTGCTGGGTGGGCGTAAGCTCGTCGTCGCAAATCACCACGTCGGGTCGCTCGTCCTCCAGCAGGTCCTGGAGCTCCTGGAGTTTGCCCTTGCCCAGATAGGTCGGAGTGATGCGCTCCGCGCGCTGGGATACGGTGGCGACAACCTCGGCGCCGGCCGACCGGGTCAGGTAATCGAGTTCGACCAGCGTGTCGTCGAGGCCCCAGAGGCTCTCGCCTCGCTTCTTGGCTTCCACGGCAACCAGTACTGCCCGCTCGGTTTGCGGGCCAGTGGGTTTGGGTTGACGGGATTTAGGCATAGACGACGTTTACCGCTGTCGCCGGAACAGCTGCCAGGCGGGAACGCTAAATCCCGGCAGAAGTTCCTCGCCGTCCAGAACGTCGTCCTCGTCGAGCGTCACAGTGGGCTGACCGGGGCGATAGCGGGTTACGCTGGTGTCCTCCGGGTTGAGCACCCAGACTTCGCGGGCACCGAAGTCCAGCCACATCCGTGCCTTGTCGGAGAGCAGGCGATCAGAACGGGAATTGCTGGGCGATGCAACCTCGATGCACAGATCGGGAGTAAGTTCGAGGAATCCGGTGGTTCCGGGCGGGATGCGGCCCGGGGCAAACCAGGCGATATCCGGGGCGCGCACCGTGTCCGGGTCGCTCTCAAGTTTGTACCCCGGCTCGCCGGTGATGAGGTCACCATAGCCAGTGGACATGGTGTATAGGAAGAGATTGCCATGGCTGTTGGACACGACCATACCGTGCGGATGTCCGGTAGGCACTTCTTTCTCCGTGAGGACGCCGCGGATGAGTTCGTAGCGCTTGCCGGGAACCCGCTCCATCTCCAGGAGCTCGTGGGCCGTCATCAGGCGCGATGGCGTTTTCGCGGTAGTCACGGCTAGCCTCGCGGTGCGGGGATGGTCCAGTTTTCGAGCCGCTGGCAACCGGTCTCGACCCGCTCGTCGGGGGTGGTCAGGGAGAGGCGGATGTAGCCCTCGCCGTACTGTCCATAGGAAGAGCCTGGGGTCACGACGATGTCGATGTCTTCCAGCAGACGGGCGGCGAAATCTGCGGAGGTGAAACCCTCCGGCACCGGAGCCCAGATGTACAGGCTGGCGCGGGGCGTCTCCACGTTCAGGCCCATGCGGGTCAGGGCCTGGAGCACGCGATCGCGACGCCACTGGTAGGTGGTGATGTTGTCATCGATGCAGTCCTGGGGTCCGGTGAGCGCCTCCATGGACATTTCCTGAATGGCCTGGGGGATGCCGGAATCGAGGTTGGCCTTGATCTGGAAGAGGGCCTTGATCATGTCGGCATTGCCCACGGCCATGCCCATGCGCCAGCCGGTCATGTTGTAGGTTTTCGAGAGGGAGTGAAATTCCAACCCGACCTCTTTGGCCCCTTCCAGTTGCATCATGCTGCCGGCACGGTATCCCTCGTAGCCCACCTCGGAATACGCGGCGTCGTGGAGCATGGCGATGTCGTTCTCGCGGCAATAGCGCAGCGCCGATTCCAGGTCCTCCTGGGAGGCCACCGCGCTGGTGGGGTTGTTGGGGTAATTGAGCCACATGACCTTGGCCTGGCGTGCGACGTCCTCGGGAATGGCATCCAGTTCCGGCAGCCAGCCGTTGCGCTGGTACAGGGGCATCACGTAGCTCTCGGCGCCGGCGAACATGGTGCCCACGGCGTACACGGGATACGCGGGATCGGGAACCAAGGCGATGTCGCCGGGATCCAGAAACGCGAAGGCGGCGTGACCGATACCCTCTTTGGCGCCAATCAGGGGGAGCACCTCGGTATCGGGGTCAAGGTCAACGTCGAAGCGCTGCTTGTACCAATGAGCGATGGCGCGCCGCATCTCAGGCAGGCCGTCGGTTTCGGGATACCGGTGGTTGGGCGGGTCCTGCGAGGCGGTGAGGAGGCGGTCGACGATGGGCTGAGGTGTGGGAATGTCGGGATCACCAATGCCAAAGGTAACCACGTCGGCGCCGGCGGCGCGCTTCTCCGCGATGATCCGGGAGATCTCGACGAAAGGATACGGGGCGAGTTTGCCGAGGCGGTTGGAGAGGTTAGGCATGATTCTCCTGAGAGGGGTCGAAGGTGGGACAAATCTCACCTTTGGTTATCGTGAGGAAATTGTACTCGTTAATAGACTTGGCAATCGGGAGGCGAGAACCGGTGCTCTTGAGCCCACTGTAATCGGCCGCGATAGCCAATGCCGCATCTCTCATAACGGAGAGATAGCAGCGATAACGGTAGGCTGAACTATCATCTCTCGGTTGAAAGTCAGGGAAGTACTCGTCATGGATATTATTGTCCCACATCACACAAAAACCCGGCAGCACGACGGCCAAAATTTTCGATGCTGTGGTTCCACTAACGCCTTTGATATGTACGAGACGATTGAACGTCAATTCGATTGCATCAAATTCACGGTCGCCAACGTCGGCCGCTTCCAAATTGACTTCAACCAGTGACTTAAGCCGGTCACTTTCTCGTCTGAGAACGTTCTGGATATACCTTTTCTCATGATCATCCGTGCGACATTCAAAGTCCGCCAAGAACTTCCGCAAGCGTTCGGCAGTTTCATCATCACAGCCGTAGAGCGCAGCATACTGAAATTCGTGAGTAGAAACTTTCGCATATGCGCGAACATATTTTTTGCAGTCAGGGCGCTTTTGATACTTTTCAGCAGCCCATTGGATTTGCTCGTAGGTAGTTGGCGGCGACACGGAGCGCAATGAAGCAGTTTTGGTCGCCATGCGTTCGAGACGTTCAGGCGTCATTCGCGCCTTCAAATCGCTCCATTTATGTCGTCCCGGCATCAGAGTAAGCCCTCTCGCTCCAGCTCCGCGATGTATGCGTCGTAGAGATTGTCGGCTATCCGTATGTAACGCGCATAAAAGGCTCGGTTGCTGACGCCGGTCTTGTCGCCGCCAATCAGCATTATGGCCGTCTGCCGCGGATCAAAAGCGTAGAACACTCGGATGGGTCGTCCACCACTTTGCACTATCAACTCGCGCATATGAGAGTTGCGAGCGCCGGCGATGCTCGCCGATTGTGGACGGGAGAGGCGCACACCCTCAATTGCAAGCAAATCAATAACTGCGCCGACATCATCCTGCTCACGCTCCGAGAGGCCATCGTACCACTGCGCGAATTCGTCGGTGACTTCAACCTCCCAAGCCATCGCGCGCTTACACTGCCGCCGCCACACCTTCCTGATAAGCCATGTCGCGTTCCAGAGTCACCCAGTTGTACTCGTCCACAAACTTGGCGAGGCTGAACGGCGGGTCGATGCCCAGCTGCGCGGACAGCGCGCCGGCCGGGTCGTCAATGCCTTTGGCGCGGGCGTCGCTGGCGATGGACAGAGCAGCCATGCGCATGACGGTCAGGAACTGGGAATAGGTGGCGCCATTGGGCTTGTCGTTGGGGAAATAGGCTTTGCGGATGCCGGTGCCCCAGGACAGGAACAGCCGGGGATTGAGCACGGTCATGATGGCCGACGCCCCCGTGGGACCGATGCCTTTGGTCTCGGTGAGATGGTCATAGGCGCGTTCCACCACGTCAAGGGTCGAGCAACGCAGGTCGTCAAACTCCAATGATGAGCCGGCCATGGGCTCCAGGTAAGGGCCGGCTCCCCGCACGGCGGCGGCGATTTCACCGATTTTACTCTGGGGGATGCGACAACCCCACTCGTTCACATAGCGAACCAGTCCCGCCCAGTCGGCGTCTTCTCGGCCCTGGAGCAACGGCTGGCGGAACTCCGGGGCGCGGGCCGCGATACACGTGGCATCGTTGGAAAGACTGCGAAACGCGTTCGCTGACCAACGAAGCTGGTCATAGGTGGTCGGGCCGGAAACGAAATTGCTCATTCTGTCCACACTCCGCTGAATACTTCGGCCGCTGGGCCTTCGAGATAAACTTCGCCGGCGCCGTCCCACTCGATGTTCAGGGTGCCGCCGGGAAGGTTGACCGCCACCCGGTCGCCGGTGTGCCCCAACAGGCGGGAGGCGACGCCGATGGCGCACGCTCCGGTGCCGCAGGCCATGGTTTCGCCGGATCCGCGCTCCCAGACCCTGGCATCCACGTTGCCGTTGTCCCGGAGGTTGACGATCTCGAAATTCACCCGATCAGGGAAGATGGGATGACGCTCGACCAGGCGGCCGATATTGTGCAAGGGGAATTCCTCGATGGGCTGGTCAATAAACGTCACCGCATGGGGGTTGCCCATGGAAACGAAGGTGAGGAAAAGGCGGAAATCGCCCGGGTGGATGGCGTAGTTGAGGACGGGACCGTTCTGGCCGGCGATGGCGGGGTCAAGATCGACGGGGATTTCCGACGGGGCGAGCCGCGGCGCGCCCATGCTCACGCGCGCGGAGTCCACCGTGGCGCCGGCGTAATGGGGCACGATGGTGCGCACGCCGGCCATCGTATCAACGGTCACCTGCTGGGCAGAGTTGGACACGATACCGCGTTCGATGGCGTATTTGGCGAAGCAGCGGATGCCGTTGCCGCACATGGCTCCTTCGGAGCCGTCCGAGTTGAACATGCGCATCTTCAGGTCCGCCACGTCGGAATTCATGACCAGGATGAGGCCGTCGCCGCCGACTCCGAAGTGGCGGTCACTGATTGCCCGCGACAGGCTGTTCCAATCCCGCTCCGGCATTGCCCGGGCATCGATATAAACGTAGTCGTTGCCAGCGCCGTGCATTTTGGTGAATTCCATCGTCGCGACTCCTGCGCCGAGAGGGGGCTTTTCCGTCAAGGGCCAATTGTATCACAAGGGGTCATAGGCTCCAGAAATCGGCGCACCAGTGTGGTGGCCTCAGCCACCGGCAGGCCATGAGCAGCGTCGAGCCAATTGATGCGCGCGTCTCCCGGCTTGAACCAGGTGTACTGCCGGCGGACGAGCCGATGCGTCCGAGTCTTGGAACGTACCACTGCTTCGTCCAGCGTCATTTCACCGGCCAGGTGGAGGCCCAACTCAGTGTAGCCGACGCCCGATAGCGCGCCGCTCCCGAGGACAGATCCCGCGGCGGCAAGGCAACGCGCTTCGTCCAGCAGCCCCTGCGCCATCATCGCGTCGAACCGGGCGTCGGTGCGCTCGTAGAGTATGGCGCGGTCGGCGGTCAAGCCTATGACGAGGGAACGGTACGGAGGTTGAGCGCTCTTGCCAGCGGCGACCTGACTGCCCGTTGAGTTCACAATCTCAAGGGCGCGGATGATGCGTCGCGGGTTATCCGGATCAACGGTGGCCGCGCGGTCTGGGTCCAGTTGACGCAGTTCCTGCCACAGGGGCGCCGGACCCTCGCCAGCGAGACGACGCTCCAGGCGGGCACGGAAATCCGGATCGGGCGGCACCCGGGGGACTTTCCAGCCTTCCAGGACGGCCCACACGTACTGCCCGCTGCCTCCGCACAATATGGGCAACCTGCCACGAGCGGTTATGGACCGGATAGCCTCCCTGGCCAGGGGCAGGTATTCGCCCAGGCTGATGGGCGAATCGGGCGGACGGATGTCGATGAGGTGGTGCCGGGCGCTGCTGCGCTCGGCCGCAGTGGGCTTGGCGGTGCCGATATCCATGCCGGTGTAGACCTGCCGGCTGTCGGCGTTGACAATCTCGCCGTCAAAACGCTGGGCGAGGGCGATAGCAAGGGCGGTTTTGCCGACCGCAGTGGGGCCGACGATTGCGATCAGATTGCGCGTGGCCGACATGAAGCGGCCGATCAGACGCTATTGGTCGCGGTTGGAGAACACCGCCGCCACTTCCAGGAAGGTACCGGCGTCGAGGCTCGCGCCTCCAACGAGCGCGCCGCTGATGCTGGGCACGGCGGCGAAGTCGGCGGCGTTGGCCGGGTTCACGCTGCCGCCGTACAGGAGAGGCGTAGCCGAGGCGGCCTCGACTCCCAGCGCCGCCGCGATGGTAGGCGCAATTGCACCGCCCATGATCTGGTCCGCGATCTCGGGCGTGGCGGCGCGGCCGGTGCCGATGGCCCACACGGGTTCGTAGGCGATGGCAAGGAAGCCGGTCGCAGACTCGGGGTCGACATCGGCCAGAGCAGCAACCACCTGGCGACGGATGACCTCGGCGGCTCGGCCCGACTCCCGTTCGTCCAGGGTCTCGCCGACGCAGACAATGGGGCGCAGCCCGTGTTGCAGGGCGGCGGCGGCCTTCCGTCCAACGGATTCGTCCGTTTCGCCGAAGAACTGGCGGCGCTCAGAGTGGCCGATGATCACGTATTCACACAGGCCGACCAGCATCGGCGGGGCAACCTCGCCGGTGAACGCGCCGCTATCGTCTGCGTGCATATTCTGCGCGGCCACGGCCACACCGCTGCCGGCCACCGCGTCCCGAACCGCCCCCAGCGACACAAAGGGGGGCGCAACCACGACCTGGACGCCGGACAATATCGAGGCTCCAGCCGCCACCGCGGAGGCTAGCAGGATGCCGGAGGCAACATCGGTGTTCATCTTCCAGTTGCCGGCGACGATGTTGGTTGGAGAAGCCATCACAGGATCCTGGGTTCGGCGAACTGGCTACGGGCCGAACTTGCCGAGTTTGCCGGAGTGGGACAGAGCCAGGAGCATGATGGTTTCGGCTGGAATACGGCCGATGGACCCCTGGGCGCAGGCGCGCTCGTTGAAACCGTCGACGCCTTCCCCCAGCGTCAGCCGGGAGTGGAGCATGAAGGGAACCGGGTGCCAGCTGTGGGACGCCATGACGGCGGGCGTGGCGTGGTCACCAGCAACCATGAGCACGTCGGGTTCCAGGTCGAGGATGCGCGGGATGTGAGTATCCAGTTCCTCGAGGCACTTCACCTTGCCATCAAAGTCACCGTCCTCGCCGGCGGCGTCGGCGGGCTTGTAGTGGATGAAGAAGAAGTCGTGATCGTTCCAGTTGGCGTGCAGCGTGTCCACCTCATCGCCAAAGGACATTCCCGTTGGGATGATCCGCATACTGGCAACGGATGCAATCCCCCGGTACATGGGGTAGGCAGCGATGGCGGCCGGGTTCAAATGATAGACCCGACCAAATTCGGGAAGGTTGGGCAGTTGCGCCCATCCGCGCAGGAGTACCATGTTGGCCGGTTGTTCCTCCGACAAGAGGCGACCGGCCTGGGACACGAACTCCTGGACGATTTCGGCAGTGCGCTCGGCCCCAGGTTCCAGGGCACGCGCCGGTCGGGGCGGCAGGCCCTCGCGCTGCGGGTCGGTCTCTTCCACCGCCTCGGAAAGACCCTCGCCGCGCAGACGCAGCACGAAGCGGTAATCCTGCACCGGCATCACGTCCACCTGGACGCCGGGGATCTCGATGCTGTCGAGGCGCTGACACAACGGAGCGCTCAGCTCGGTCCGGATCCGGCCGGCCCGACGGTCGGTTAGCAAGCCCTCGTCGTCCACGGTGCAGAAATTGCCGCGAGCGGCCACGTCGCCGGGCAGCAGTTCGGCTCCGATACCAAGGGCCTCCAGCGCGCCGCGCCCGATCAGGTACTTCAGAGGATTGTACCCGAACAACGCGAGGTGTCCGGGCCCGCTCCCGGGAGCGACGCCGACCTCCACGGGAGTGGTGAGACCGCAGGCGCTGCGCTGGGCCAAAGCGTCCAAATTCGGAATATGAGCGGTCTCCAACTCGGACTTCCGGGTGTCCGGATGAGGCAACCCACCCAAGCCATCGGCTACCAGGAGGACGATCTTGGAGGGTGTGCTGGCGATGCTGTCGTGGATCTGTTCCAGATCAATCATGCTTGGCTCCGTTGGACGGTAAGTGGTCAGGCATCGGGGATGGCGTCGATTCCAGGAAGGACGCGCCCCTCCAGAAACTCCAGGGAGGCACCGCCGCCGGTGGATACGTGGGTCATACTGTCCATGAGGCCCAGCGATTCAACGGCTTCTGCGGTGGACCCGCCGCCGACGACGGTGGTTGCGTCGGGCAGGGCCGCAATGCCGTTGGCCACCTGCCGGGTGCCGACGCTGAACTGCTCCATTTCAAATACGCCCATGGGCCCATTCCACAGGATGGTCCTGCAATCCGCCAGGGCTGCAGCGTAAGTGGAGGCCGCATCCCGGCCGATGTCCATGACGTACCAGCCATCGGGAACGGAGTCCGCGGTCACGGTGTCCACGGCGCCGGGATTAGGATCAAACTCATTGGCTACGACCAGGTCGGGAGGCAGATGCACGGCAACGCCAGCAGCATCCGCCCGGTTCATCACGTCGCGGGCGAAGTCCAGGCGGTCGGCTTCCACGGACGACGCGCCGACGGGTTTTCCCTGGGCGGCCAGGAAGGTCACCGCCATGCCGCCGCCAATGAACAGGCGGTCGAGCCGGGCGAGCAGGTTTTCCAGAACCAGGATCTTGTCGCTCACCTTGGCGCCGCCCATTAGCGCGGCCAGCGGTCGCACCGGGTTCTCAAGGGCGACTCCCAGAGATTCGACCTCACGTTGAGTTAGCAGGCCCATGGCGGTGGGCAGAAGACGGGGGACGCCGACGGTGGAGGCGTGGGCGCGGTGGGCCACGGCGAAAGCGTCCATGACGAAGCAGTCGGCCAGATCTGCCAACTGCGCCGAGAAAACCTCGTCGTTGCTCTCTTCGCCCTCATGGAACCGCAGGTTTTCAAGTAGGCACACATCACCCGGTGACATCGCGGCGACCGCAGCGGCGACCACCGAACCCACGCAGTCGTCCAGCGGAGTAACCGGACGGCCCAGCAGAGTAGCCAGCCGCTCGCCCACGGGCGCCAGGCGGAGGGTCTCGTCGACCTTGCCGCGGGGACGTCCCAGATGAGAGCACAACACTACCCGGCACTCCCGCTCGATCAGGTATTCGATGGTGGGCAGGGTGGCGCGCAACCGATGATCGTAGTTGGCGATGAACTCAACGCCCTGCTCGATGGGCACGTTGAAGTCGACACGCACCAGGACGGTCTTGCCGTTCACGTCCAGTTGGTTGA
Organism: Dehalococcoidia bacterium; assembly: GCA_965207585.1. Taxonomy (GTDB): domain Bacteria; phylum Chloroflexota; class Dehalococcoidia; order Lucifugimonadales; family UBA3495; genus Bin87. The sequence continues at coordinate 3,611,796 of CBDBMT010000003.1, forward strand.
GCGCGCGCTTGGTCATGCTCCGGTCGTCCGTCAAGTTCAGTTGGCGTCGCGTCCGACGACCCATTGGGCCGCCCAATCCAACGATTCCGGATACTGCAACATAACGTCGTCGCCCGCCAAAGCGGAGCGCGCGTCCTGAAGCAGCTGATCCATCTTCCTGCTGGCGTACTCCAGGGAACCGGCCTCCTCCAGGATAGCGACGATCCGGGGCGTATCGCCGGGTTCCAGCACGCGCTTCATGTAGATGGCGCCCAGTTCGCGCTTGGACGCGGTGCCCGAGTTTTGCAGGGCGTGGATCAGGGGAAGGCTTTTCTTCTTGTTGAGGATGTTGGCCGGAGTGAACCCGTCGCCGGAGCGGCCCCAGAGGTCGGATATATCTTCCCGCACCTGGCGGGCCATCCCGAGCATCCTGCCCCATTGCTCCAGGGCGTCGGCAGTGCCCGATTGAGCGCCGGCGGCCAGGGCTCCCAGGCGCGTCGAGCACCCGGCCAGCGCGCCGGACTTTCTTTCGATCATGTCCATGTAGTCGGCTTCTGACACCATGATCTGGTCCTGGTACGTCAGATCCATGTACTGCCCTTCGCAAAGGGTCAGACATGCTCGGTCCAGTGTTTGGAGGCCGGCCAGGACGATTTCGGCATCCGCCCCGGCATCGGACATGCGCATCAACACGGAGCGGGCCAGCGCGTGCAATCCATCGCCGGCGTTGATGGCCTGAGAGGGACCCCACACCCACCAAATGCTGGGACGGTCGTTGTCCTGGTCGATGCGGCCAGCCTGGACGTCGTTATGCACGAGCACGAAATTGTACGCCAACTCAACGGCGGCGGCGGCAGTAACCGCCTCCGCGTGCGCTCCGGAAACCGCGTCGGCAGATGCCATCGTCAGGACGCCGCAATGGTGCAGGGAGGTCAGCGTGTCATCAGCGGGGTTGCCCCGCTCGTCCACCCATCCCAGATGATAGCGGAGAAGGTCGTAAACCATGCCCTGCCGGCCGTCGAATGCCGATCGCAGTTCGGCGTGCACGCCGGCCCGGTAGCTATCGTATGTTTCCACCGATGTGATGTCCGACCTCGCTATTTGCCCCACCCGACCGTTTCGAGGGTTGCGAGTACGCGCTCGTAGGGCAATACGCCCTCACGGAGCAGACTGATGCCGTCGCCGGATAGCGCTACGATGGTGCTGGCGCCACCCACGGGTTTAGGGCCTGACACAATGATACCATCAACGCGAGGCGCCAGGATGCGGCGCAGCTCGTCCGGGTCCGTTATGTCCGGTTCGCCGCTGCGATTGGCGCTGGTGCCGGTGATGGGGCGACCCAGGGCTTCGGCCAGGGCCAGGGGGACGGGATGGTCGGGCATGCGCACGGCGACGGTGTCACGGCCGGCGGTCAGGCGTGCGGGCAAACCGGGTACGGCAGGCAGCACCATAGTCAGGGGCCCCGGCCAGTAGGTATCGGCCAGGCGGCGGGCCAACACTTCAGTGTCCGGCGAGGCCACAGCGACCTGGAGCGCTTGTTCCCAGCCCGACACCAGCACGGGCAGGGGCATATCGGCGGGGCGGCCCTTGGCGGCGTAAACGCGGCCCAAGGCGTCGGGGTTCAGCGCGTCCGCCGCCAACCCATACAGCGTATCGGTGGGAATAGCGAGGACGCCGCCCTGAACCAGGGTCTCAGCGGCGCGGGTGATTTCGGTTTGGAAGTCCATCCGCAGGATAATTGTCCCACTGTCAGGCAAATCGACGCCGGGCATCAGCCAGCATCCGGCAAGTAGGCCGGGCCTCTTTTGTTGGCCGCAGTAGCGAGGAACTGTGCCACTCCGCGCCGTTGTCGCCGACTGAGCGAACTTTCGTAAATGGCATCAACGTGGGCGTGAGTTTGTTCATTGGGTTCGTCAACGACCCGATCCGCCCCGGATGTTTCAATCTCATGCGATGATATTTCCACCACTGCCGCTGACAAGAGTTCTCCGCTCTGGGTGTATTCAAAGTAACATCGCCGGGCCGTGGTGCGAGCGCCATCATTGAGCGAAATGCACAAGGGCAACCCGTATCCTGCAATCCAAAGGCCGAGGATAATACCCGGCCGTCCTGAAAATTGTTCGGGTGGACCTGGCGGTAGTAGGGGCCGCCGGTGGTTACCGTTGGGTTGTCGTGAGGGCAGAGCGAAGGCGTTCCCACCCTTCCTCCGAGTCCAGGTCGAGTTCAGCGACCAATACGGGATCAATTTGGTCGGAGGGGCATGGGTCGTACCAACCTTTGCGCCTCTCAGCATCGATAGTCAACGTATTGCACTCCGTGTCAGACTGCCATTCCAGGATAAACATCCCTTCATCCAAGTCGAATCCGACGAAGGGTTGAGGAAAGCTCTTACCCCAGTAGACGGCAAGCGTCTGCTTCAACCACTGGGCTTGTCGCTGGCGGCACTGGAGCAGCAGTTGCTCATGGGGGTAAGCCAGAGACAACTGGTCGATGCGTTCCGCCACCGCGGTTGTCGGCTGGACGAATCTGCCGCCAACTTCTTGCACCTTGTTGTAACTCGCGGAGGTCATTGTCGTTCTTCCTGGACATGGATTTAAATGATTTTGCGACCTATCAGCCGGCGATGTCGCAGCCGAGAAACTGGCGACCCGACTGGTGGGCGGCGGCCATCACGGAATAGCTGCCGGCCGCCGGGTCGAGGACCACGTCTCCGGGGTCGGTAACCGCCTCGATCAAGTGAGCCTGGAGGTTAACGGGCTTTGGATGAACATTGCCGACGCGCTCAACGGTTTCTGTCCAAACGTCCGGAATATCGTGCCGCTGCCAGATCCCCTTGGCGCGCTTGGGTGGTCTTTGAGCGATCACCAAGTATTCGGCGTACCGCCGCGTACGATAGCCCATACCCATTTTATCTTTGTTCCAAGTCACCAGGTCAACGATTTCCAGCCCGTGCCGAGTCAGCCACGGCTCTACGCCGGTGCAGATATGGAACTTGTCCACCCATAGAAATAAGTGACCTGACGGAACCAGCACCCTGGAAATGCCTTTAATGAATTGAGCGATAGTCTCCTGGCTCATCTGCGGGAGCGATGACCTGGCACGCCCCCGGCTGACTCCCTCGTTGCCATATTGCATCTTGTCCAGGATGCCCCGGTATTGAGGGTCGAAGATGCACAACGGGATGGTTTCCGCGTCCAGCGCTGCAAGCAAATCCAAACCGTCGAATTGATTGCGCTGGTTCAATGGCAATGGCCACTGGACGGTTTGGGGTCGGCTTAAGCGTGGCGTTCGGGTTGTCGCAAAAACGGTCATAATGTCCGCTGAAAAGTCCCGGATCTGAGGGCATCATTTTAGCAGGCCGGCAGGCGCACTGCGGTCAGGGACCGGGCCGCCGCTGTGCTAATATAATGACCGATTCCCACAGACGCCGGCAGGGAGTTTATGAGCAGCACAGCGCAGCCCGATGCCATCGCGGTTATCGATTTCGGCTCCCAATATACGCACCTGATCGCCCGGCGCATCCGCGAGCTGGAGGTCTACTCTGAGATCATACCGGCCACCGCCGGACGCGACCGTATCGCGCACCTGAACGTTAGCGGGATCATCCTATCCGGCGGCCCGGCCAGCGTGTACGACGAGGGCGCGCCGACCATAGCCGACTGGGTTCTGCGATCCGATATGCCGGTACTCGGCATCTGCTACGGTATGCAGGCCCTCGTGCACCAGCTGGGCGGCAAGGTCACGCCCGGAGACGCCAGGGAGTACGGCCACGCCGACCTGCAAATTGCGGATTCTCCCGGAGGTCTCCTGGCCGGGCTGGGCGCCTCTGCGCCGGTGTGGATGAGCCACGGGGATCGAGTGGAGCGGCTGCCGGAGGGCATGGCCACGCTGGCGCGGACCGAGAACAGCGACTGCGCGGCGGTGTCGGATGGACGGCGGTGGTTCGGCTTGCAATTCCACCCGGAGGTGCAGCACACCCCGGACGGCATGACAATCCTGCGCAACTTCGTGCGGGAGATCTGTGGCTGTTCCGGGTCGTGGACGGCGGGCAATTTCGTGGCGGACACGGTAGCGAGGGTGCGGGAGCAAGTGGGCAGCGACCGGGTGATCTGCGGGCTCAGCGGAGGCGTGGACTCGTCGGTGGCGGCGGCGCTGCTGCACCAGGCGGTGGGGCCGCAGTTGACCTGCATCTTCGTGAACAACGGCCTGCTCCGGCACGGAGAGGCGGAACAAGTGCAGCAAACCTTCCACGAAAACATGGGCATGGACCTGCGCTACGTGGATGCCTCGGATCGCTTTCTGAATGGGTTGCGCGGGGTCATCGACCCGGAAACCAAGCGCAAGACCATCGGCAACGAGTTCATCCGGGTGTTCGAGGACGCGGCGGCGGAAATCGAAACCGTGCGCTGGCTGGCCCAGGGCACCCTCTATCCCGACGTGATCGAAAGCGAGACCCCGGAAAACCGGGCCTCGGCGCGGATCAAAACGCACCACAACGTGGGCGGTCTGCCGGAGCGGATGAACTTCGGGTTGGTCGAACCCTTACGCTACCTGTTCAAGGATGAAGTGCGCTCCGTAGGGTTGGAACTGGGCTTGCCGGAAGAAATCATCTACCGGCAGCCGTTCCCCGGCCCGGGCCTGGCCATACGGATCATCGGCGAGGTCACCCCGGAGCGGGTCGAACTGCTGCGCGACTGCGATCGCGTCGTGCTGGAAGAGATCCACGAGGCCGGCCTGTACCGGGACATCTGGCAGAGTTTCGCGGTGCTTACCGACAACCGCACCGTGGGCGTCATGGGCGACTACCGGACTTACGGTTACGCCTGCGCCATCCGCGCCGTCAACTCGGAGGACGCGATGACGGCGGACTGGGTGAGGCTGCCCTACGACGTGCTCGCGCGAATCAGCAACCGCATCGTGAACGAGGTTGACGGCGTGAACCGCGTGGTTTACGACATCACCAGCAAACCGCCCGGCACCATCGAGTGGGAGTAGCCGGCGGTGCGGATTCTGATAGTCGGTTCCGGTGGCCGGGAACACGCCTTGGCGTGGCGGCTGGCGCGTTCCTCTACGGTCACCGAGCTATTGGCAGCGCCGGGTAATTCCGGTACGGCAATGGTCGGTACCAATCTGCCCGTTGCCGAAACTGACATCGAAGGTCTGGTGGACACTGCGGTGGAACGGTCAATTGACCTGGTGGTGGCGGGCCCGGAAGTTCCCCTTGCCTTGGGCTTGTCGGACCGGCTGGCAGCGGCCGGGGTTCCGTGCTTTGGCCCGAGCCGCGCCGCCGCCCGGTTGGAATCGAGCAAGAGTTTCTCAAGGGACGTGCTGGACGCGGCGGGTGTACCCGGACCGGATTACCGGGTGTTCCGGGGCATGTCCGCCGCCCTGATGTACGCCGAGAGCCGAAACCGGCCCCTGGTGGTCAAGGCAGACGGCCTCGCCGCCGGCAAGGGAGTCGCGATGTGCGAGAGTCTCGAAGAGGCCAAGACTGCAATCGCCATGTGCATGCAGGACCGGGTTTTTGGCGAGGCCGGAGAGGCGGTGGTGATCGAAGAATGGCTGCACGGCCCGGAGGTCAGCGTGTTCGGGTTCACCGACGGGGAGAACCTGTCGCCCCTGGTGGCAGCGACCGACTACAAGCGCGTGGGCGAAGGCGACACCGGACCGAACACGGGTGGGATGGGCAGCTACGGCCCACCTGACTTGTGGAACGAAACCCTGGCCAAGCAAATCCACAGCGAAATCATGCTGCCGGTGATCCGGGAAATGGCATCGCGCGGATCACCATATCGCGGCGCGCTCTATTGCGGGCTGATGCTGACCGATGATGGGCCGCGGGTGCTGGAGTTCAATTGCCGGTTCGGCGACCCGGAAACGCAAGCGATCATGCCACGTCTTGTCAGCGACCCCGTGGAGGCGATGATGGCCTGCGCGACGGGCAGCTTGGCCGATGTTACGCCCGTGGAATGGTCGAACGACCCAGTGGTCGCGGTGGTGATAGTTTCCGGGGGATACCCGGGGTCGTACCAGACCGGATTGGAAATCCACGGGCTGGAAGACAAAGACACTGGCGACGACGGCAGCCTGGTGTTCCACGCGGGCGTCCGCAACGCCGATGACGGCAGCGGGCGGTTCCTCACCTCGGGCGGACGGGTGCTGGCCTGCGTGGGCATGGGCGATGATGTGGGAGAGGCCCGCGACCGCGCTTATCAGCGGGCGGCTGTGATCAATTTTGACGGCGCGTACTACCGACGGGACATTGCGGACCTTCGGTCCGGGCAGCCGGCCACCATCCGATAACTCAGCGATCAGCCGCATCTGATGACGAGCAACGTTGCCACTGCGCCCGATTGGCCGGTCCTAGCGGAAATCTTCCGCCGCGCAGACCAGGCCGGGGAGTTGGACGGCTTCCGCAAACGCCGTTGGGGCAACGACGGACGCGCCGATTGGCTCGACCAGGATTACCTGACAGCACTCACGGAAGCGGAGGCCGCGGCTTTATACCGGGGAGCAGGGGGGCGGCAAGCGAAACGGTTCACCGGGAACCCAATCGCAGACGTGCGCGATGCAGTGGACTTCCTGCTGTACGACGCCATCAAACTGGAGAACCGGTTCGAGGAGTGCGCCACGGAGACCGGCGGGTTCGGCTTGGCTGGCGCGGGCAAGGAATGGCCGTCATATCTGCTGACACTGCGGGAACCGACGCTCTTCGCGCCCTGGAGTCCGCATACCGAGCGGACGCTGCGTCGTTTGGGAATGCTGCCGGCCGGGCTCCGGAACGGTCATCCTGGCCTGTGCTACATCGACCTTCTGGACACGCTGGCCGCACTGGCGCATCGATTGCGTCTGCCTGACTTTCGCGCCGTTGACGAGTTCTGTTACCTTAACGGGCGGCAAAAACGGGCTGTCGGCGAAACGCGCTAGCCAACACAGCGACGCCAAGCCCACCACGGAGGAGTGATCAATGCCCTGGCTGGATGACCTGAAACGACTGCGCGTCCGCGTGGACAACGAGGGTTACGGCAAGCAGATGGCGGACGTTGCCGAGCGGCGCACGCTGCTCGAGCGGTTCGCGGGTGAGTTGGCCGTTGAAGGCATGATGGGCGAGATGAACGACATCCTGCTGGACGGTGGCGCGCGTCTGTTGGTGGACCGGTCATGGCAGTACGATTTCGACGACGACGATGACGGGCCCGGGGGCGACGAGCTGGCTGACGAGATCGTCTACACGCTCTACTGGCACGATGGCGAGCCAGTGGAGATCGAAGTGCGCGTAGGCATCGACGATGCGGACGCCGGCTATGTGATCGTGGAGGATGAGGAAGTTGACCTGGACGGCGACGATGAAGAAGATATTGCCGCCATCCAGTCCGCTCTGCTTGACGCCTTCCGCGACATCGCCGAAATCGACGTCTGAACAAAAATCACCAAAGGAGTAGTACCTTGCCGCTGGTAGGAGTAATCATGGGCAGCGCCTCCGACGAGGAAGCGGTGCAACCGACCATCAACACCCTGGAATCGCTCGGAGTGGACTACGAGGTCCGCGTCATGTCGGCGCACCGCACGCCGGAGCGGGTCCACGAATACGCATCGACGGCGCGGGAGCGGGGCATCGAGGTAATCATCGCGGCCGCTGGCGGATCCGCGGCGCTGGGCGGGGCATTGGCCGCCCAGACCACGCTGCCCGTAATCGGGATCCCGCTGACGTCAAGCGAGCTCAACGGCTGGGACGCCCTGCTGTCCACGGCGCAGATGCCACCCGGCATTCCGGTCGCGGCGATGGCCGTCGGCGGTTGGGGCGCGCGCAACGCTGCTTACTACGCCGCCCAGATCCTGGGCATCAAGCACGACGACATCCGTGACGCCGTGGAACGCTACCGGCAGTCTCTCCGTGAACGCTAGAACGTTGGGATTGGACCGTCGGCTTCCGGCGGTCCTCACCGATTTCGACGATACCGCCGCGGCCCAGAACGTGGCGGAATTGCTGTTGCACGAGTTCGGCCATCCGACGTGGACGGAAGTGCGCGAGCGGTTCCGGGCGGGCGAGCTGTCGCTGAAAGACTACCAGGAAGAGACGTTCCTGCGGATGCAGGCGGACAAAGTCGCCATGCAGTCCTACGTCCGCGCCAACGCGAACTTCCGCCCGCACTTCGCGGAGTTGTCGGCCTTCTGCCAGACCCATTCGATCCCCATGTGCATCATCAGCCAGGGCCTGGACTTTTACATCCAGGCGCTGCTGGACGGTTGCGGGCAGCCAGACATGCCGGTGTACGCCGTCGCCACGGAATTTGATCGCGATGGGAGGGTCTCGCGCTACCGATACGATTTCGCGTATCCCGACGCACCACACCTGGGCAACAGCAAAGCACTGATCGTGCGGCGCTTCCAGGAGCAGGGCCATCACGTATTTTTCATGGGCGACGGTCGTTCTGATTTCGAGGCCGGCGAGGTGGCGGACACGGTGTTCGCCCACCGCCAGATGGCGGCGATGTGCGACGAGGCGGGGATCGATTTCACTCCGTTCACCGACTTTGGGCCGGTGCTGGAAGCCGTCCAACGGTACATGAGCGCCCTCACCGGGAGTTGATCCCGGCAATCCGCACCAGCCAGAGGTTCGTAGGTATGGCGTTCCGGACAACTGGTCCGGAAACCTGCTGTGATAAAATGTCACGGCGTTATGGAGATCGTGCGGAGGCGACCCTGTGATTGACCGTTATTCCAGGCCGGCGATGAAACAGGTCTGGTCTGATGAAAACAAGTACGGCATGTGGCTGGACGTTGAGCTGGCCGTATGCGAGGCGTGGACCGAGGCCGGCGTCATCCCGCTGGAGGACATGGAATCGCTGCGCGGAGCGGCGTACAACCACGAGCGGATGATGGAGATCTTCGAAACCACCCGCCACGACGTCACGGCCTTCCTGCGTTCGATCACGGAGACGCTGGGCCCGGAAGGGCGTTGGCTCCACTTGGGCATGACTTCTTCCGATATGCTGGACACCGGCCAGGCCCTGCAGTTGGTGGCCGCGGCCGACCTGCTGCTCAAGGAAATCGACGCCGCCATCGAAGCCGTGGGCGAACAGGCCGTCCTGCACAAGGACACGCTGATGATGGGCCGAACCCACGGCGTCCACGCGGAACCGATGACCTTCGGCCTGAAACTGGCCCTGTGGTGGGACGAACTGCGGCGACAACGGGAGCGGATGGCGGCAGCGCGCGAATCGGTGCGTGTGGGCAAGATCTCGGGCGCGGTGGGAACCCACGCCACGATACCACCGCATATCGAAGAGCGGGTGTGCCACCACCTGGGACTGGACGTGGCGCCGGTATCGAACCAGGTGGTGCAACGCGACCGCCATGCCCACTTCATCACGACGGCCGCTCTGGTGGCCGCGTCGCTGGAGAAGTTCGCCACCGAGATCCGGGGGATGCAGCGCACGGAGATCCACGAAGTGGAAGAGCCGTTCGGCGCCGGGCAGACCGGGTCGTCGTCCATGCCACACAAGCGCAACCCGGAACTGACGGAGCGCATCTGCGGGCTGGCGCGAACGATTCGCGGCAACGCGGTGCCGGCCTTGGAGAACGTCGCGCTTTGGGGCGAAAGGGACATCAGCCACTCGTCTTCCGAGCGTATCATCCTGCCCGACACCTGCCTGATGCTGGACTACATCCTGAGCATCTTCACTCACGTGGTGAGCGGCTGGCGCGTGGACACCGACCGGATGTGGCAGAACCTGGAAAGCAGCCGGGGGCTGATCTTCAGCCAGCGGGTGCTGCTGGCGCTGGTCGAAGATAAGGGGCTGTCCCGGGAGGCTGCCTACGACATCGTGCAACGCAACGCCATGCGCGCGTGGGACGACGCCCAAGACTTCCGGCAGTTGCTGAAGTCGGACGCCGAGGCCACCCAGCATCTCAGCGCGGCGGAGATGGACGAACTCTTCGACTACGGCTACTACACACGGTACATCGACGACAATTTCAAGCGCATCGGGCTGCTGCCCGTCCCCGCGCTGGCCTGACACACTATTTCCAACCGACACGACCCAGGTCCTTGAATTGCTGCCATGATTATTGAAACTCGAATGCCCGACCGCATGCATCGCGGAAAAGTCCGCGACACCTACCAGCTCACGGATGAACTGCTGCTGATGGTCGCCACCGACCGGATTTCGGCCTTCGACGTGGTGCTGCCCAACGGTATCCCGGACAAGGGGGCCGCGCTGAACCGCATGTCCGCCTTCTGGTTCGCGCTGACCGACCATATCGTGCCCAACCACCTCGTGGCCCTGGCCGACGGTCCGGGCGCCGCCGCTTACGCTGACAACCCGGTGGTCGCCCACCCCGCTTACTCTGAAGACAACGTTGGGCGGCAGGCCATGGTCGTTAAAAAGGCGGAGCGCATCGACATCGAGTGCATCGTGCGCGGGTACATCACCGGCTCGGCCTGGGGCGAATACCGCAGGCAGGGCACGGTCTCCGGCAAGCCCATGCCGACCGGGCTGGTCGAAGGCGACATGTTCCCGGAACCTCTCTTCACGCCAACGACAAAAGCGGAAGAAGGGCATGACGAGAATATGACCGACGAGCAGGTGGTCGACATGGTCGGCGCGGAAACGGCGCAGCGACTGGCGGACATCAGCAAGGCGGTGTACCTGCACGCTCACGACTACGCGAAAGACCGCGGCATCGTGCTGGCTGACACCAAGATGGAGTTCGGCTTCCTGGACGGTGAGTTGATCCTCATCGACGAGTTGCTGACCCCCGACTCCAGCCGCTTCTGGGACGCCGAAGGGTACGCTCCCGGGAAATCACAGCCGAGCTACGACAAGCAGTTCGTGCGTGACTACCTGACGGCCCAGGGCTGGAACCAGGAACCGCCGGCTCCGCAACTGCCCGATGACATTGTGCAGCGCACGGCCGAACTCTATCGCCAGGCCTACCGGCTGCTCACGGGCGAAACGCTGTAAGCGTCGATATCTGCCGGGCGGCGCTTAAGGAATCGCTTTGCCTCCTTCCCGACATCGACGGCGGAGCGCCGCGCGGCGTTCCCAGCGGCGCACGCCGCCCATCGCCACCGGCGGCGGGTTCCGCAGCCGTTGGCTGCTGGTTGCCTTCGCCGCCATTGCCGGACTTTTCATCATCGCGCTGCTGGTGCCCGTGGTGCTGCCGGTCAACTTTGGCGGCACCGGGCAGGGCGAGGCCAGCGAATACGTGGAAGGCATCGGGATTCAGGCGGAGCTCGCGCCGAGCGCGGCCCACTTCCCGGACAATCTGTTCATCGCCGACGTGGTGCCGGGGGGCTACCTGACCACGCCACCGACCTCCGGGCGGCACTGGAACGGCTGGGTGCAATGCGGCTTCTATACCAACCCGGTGCCCGACGAGCGCATCGTGCACAACATGGAGCACGGAAACATCGTCGTCAGCTACAACCTTGCGGACCAGGCGCAGATTGACGAGCTGCAAGATGCGTTCGACGACATCGGCCTGACCAATGCCTGGGGAGTGGCCAGACCCTACGACCCGGGCGCCGTGGATGCTGACGGCAATGAACTCTTCCCCGAGGGAACCATCGCCCTCACCACTTGGGGCGTCATTGACAAGTGGAACGTGAGAGAAGTGGACGACGCCAACAATTACCAAGTTGTCGGCATAGACAAAGACCGGATCGAACGGTTTTTCGAGGCCTATTCCGGCAAATTGGGGCCGGAGTTCCCTAACGGAGCCCCGTGCACCACCGGCGGCGTAATGAACCCGTAGGTGACCGGCGGTTATGATCGCGCGGAGCGCGCTGGGAACCGCCTGTATCCTGGGACTGTTTCTGACGCTGCTGGGCTGTCAGTCAACGATGGAGCCGATTCCCGCGCCGGAAGCGCAGCCCCTCGCAATCGTTACCGCCACACCTCTGCCCTCCCCGACGCCCTTGCCCACGCCCACGCCCACCATCATGCCGGCGGTGAGAGGATCCGCCCTGACGCTGACGCCAACGCAGCCGCCGGCAACGCCGGCGCCCACCGCAACTCCAACGCCGACGGAGGTCGCAGCCGTCATGGTTCAACCCACTGACGGGCCGATCCGGGTAGAGGCCATGCCCAGCCGGGACCACTTTCCGTCCCAGATGAAGATAACCGACGTGATCCCTGAGGGTTACAGCACGGTTCCACCGACTTCCGGCCGCCATTGGGGAGCGTGGAGCGATTGCGGATTTTACAACCACCCTTTGCCGGACGAACTGCTGGTGCACAACCTGGAACACGGCAACATCATCGTGAGCTACAACCTGGCCAGCGACGCCGAGGTTGCGGCGTTGCGCGCAGCGGTCGAAGCCATCCCGTTGGCCCGCGAATTTGCCATCGTCCGCCGTTATCTGGCGATACCGGAGGGGATGGTGGCGCTGACCACATGGGGCGTGCTGGACCGGATGGATGGTGTGGATCCGGAGCGCATCGCCCGGTTCTTCGAGGACTACCCCGGGAACACCGGCCCGGAGTTCGCCAACGGGCTGCCGTGCACCACCGGGATCGACATGACGCAGTCGTCCGGCGGCTGAGCGACCGGACGACCAGAGAAGCGGGGCGACCAGGATGTTTTTGGCACGGGTCTACGTGACCCTGAAACCCGCGGTGAACGACCCCCAGGGACTCACCGTTATGGGCGGTCTGCACAGCCTGGGTTACGAAACCGTCGAGGACGTCCGAATCGGCAAGTACCTGGAAATCAGGGTCGACACCCAAGACCAGTCTCAGGCCGAAAGGGATGTAGCAGGGATGTGCGACCGGCTGCTGGCGAATCCGGTCATCGAGAATTTCCGGTTCACCGTGGAACTGGTCGAATAAGCATCGGGGCGGACAAACATCCGCCCCGACAACATTGGGCAATCCTGAGAACGCCGCGGGGCGTCAGTGCAGGTGTTCCTGCAGGAGACCCACCAGTTCGTCCACGGTGGCCTTCTGCCAGTCCCCAGCGCGGGCCGCGGTTCGGGCGCGGCGCTGCCGGCCGAAATCCTGGTCGGAGATATCGGGCTCCTCGGAGCGGATGGCGGATTCGATCTCGCCCTGCTCCCGGTTGGCAACCTCGGATCGCTCGATCCAGTGGCAAATGTACTCGTGCCCCTGGTCGTAAAAGACCGCGACGGGAATCGACATATACAGCCCCTCTTTGAGGAACTCGTTCATGATGTCGTGGTTTTCGTCGCGGGGAAAGATGCGCAGTTCCAGCCCGGCCGCCTCAGCGACACGGGCCAGGACCGGCAGTTCGCGCACCACATCGCCGCACCAGTCCTCGCCGATTACCATCATGCGCGAGGGGCCGTTGTCCCTGGATGCCAACTCCTGCAGCCGGGCAGTCTGCTCAGAGTCCAGCGACACATTGGCGTAGTATTCCTCAATCCTGGCCTTGTTGACCTTGACCGTGTCCATGTACTGATCGTAGGTCATGCCCTGGGAGTAGCGCTCCGGGGTCACGACGCTGGCTTCCTGCACCATGATTGCACCTCTCAATTTCGACGATTCGGTTCCGGCGATTGCCGAGGGGAAGGTTGGGGACAGGCCACCGGCCGGTCAGCCGATCTCTCAACCGCGCTGGCCGCGAAAACCAGTCTCCACCTTGCCATCGGGCCACACGATGATGGGAACGGCATCCCCAAAGTCCAGGGCCTCGTCCAGCGTATCCTGGCTCTGGTCAACGCGGCGTTCCTCGTACTCGACGCCCTCGCGTCGCCAGGCGGCGCGCAGCGAATCGCATGCGGGGCACACCGTGAGGGTGTACACGATGGGGATATCTGCCATGATTGCCTCCCGTGTGGCGAGCCGACTATGCCGGCATTCTACAACTTTGGGCAGGTCGCTGCTATAATCCGGCGGAATTAGCACGAGTTAACGGCAACTGGATTCCGGCGAAAGCCGGAATGACGGTTAGTTTTGAAAGGAGATTACAATGATCGCGCTGATTGTGGAAATCAACATCAAACCTGGCTTCAAGGACCAGTTCATGGCCTCCATGCTGGGAGACGCCAGGGGTTCGAACAACGACGAGCCGGGATGCCTGCGCTTCGACGTACTGCAGGACACCGAGGACGAGAACAAGATCCACCTGTTCGAGGTGTACGAGGACGAGGCGGCGGTGGAAGCCCATCGCAACGCCCCGCACTTCATCAAGTGGCGGGAGGAGTGCGCGGACTGGTTCGCCACCGAGAACATCCGCAAGCTCGCCACGCCGGTGTATCCGGCGCCGGAGCAGTGGGAGAAGCGGCCTCCGGTGGACTGAGCTGGAGCATCCAGGCAAATGAAACGGGGCAGGCTCATCACCTGCCCCGTTTGGCTTCTATGGCTATAGGCTAATCGATCTGGCGTTGCAGGACGCGCTTGAACCCGCGCACGAAGGCGTCGATCTCGACCTCGCCCAACTCGGTGGACACGGCGCCCACCAGGTTGGGAGCCAGCAGGAAGCCTTCGTTGAGCATCCCGATGAACACCCGTCCCGCCAGCGCCTTGTCGGTGCCGGCGATGTCCCGGTAGTTGTGTAGCGGCCCACTGCCAAAATGAATGCCGAACAGCGACCCGGCGCCGGTGACCACCACCGGCTGTTCCAGCTCGGCGCACACCTGGCGGATACCCTGGCGGAGCATCTCCGTCAATTCGGCGAGGCGGCGGTACACCGTCGGGGTGAGCTCATTCAGAGTGGCGACGCCGGCGGCCATGCTGATGGGATTGGCGTTGAAGGTGCCTCCGTGAGCGATGGCGGACCCTTGGAGCGGGCTGTATTGCGCCATGACATCGGACCTGCCGCCAAAGGCGCCCACCGGGAAGCCGCCGCCGATGATCTTGCCCAGGGCGGTCATATCAGGCGTGACGCCGTAGTATTCCTGGGCGCCGCCGGGCGCGACGCGGAAACTGATGACCTCGTCGAAGATGAGCAATGCCCCGCTGTCGTCAGCAAATTCGCGCAGCATGGACAGATACGCCGGGTCGGCGGGCAGCATCCCCACGGAGCCCATGACAGGCTCGACGATTACCGCTGCCAGATCTGCGCGATTGGCTTCCAGGATGTTGCGGGCCACTTCAACGTCGTTGTAAGGAACGATCACGGCCTGTTCCAGGACGCCATCGGCGAGACCGGCGCTGGATGCGACCGGCTCGGGATGATCGTAGGGACCGCCGGCGGTCGGGTCGATGCGCAGGCTGACCAGCACCGCGTCGTGGGTGCCGTGGTAGCCGCCTTCCACCTTGGCAAACTTGCTGCGGCCGGTGAAGGCACGGGCGGCGCGGATGGTGTTGAGAGTGGCCTCGGTGCCGGAGTTGGTGAAGCGCACCTGATCGAAAGAGGGGATGCGCTCGCACAGCAGTTTGGCCAGTTCCACCTGGTGGCGATTGGGCGAATTGTAGGCCAGACCCAATTCCATCTGCTGGCGCGCGGCGTCGAGCACCGGGGCGGGACCGTGACCCAGGATCATGGTGGTCATCGTGTTGATGAAGTCGAGGCGTTCGACTCCGTCGGCGTCCGTGACCACCGCGCCCTGGGCGCGCTCGGTGAAGATTGGGTACGGGTTCCAAAAGATGGAATGGCGGCTGTCGCCGTCGGGTAAATACCGGCAAGCCTCTTCCCAGATTGCGCGGGATTTGGGGGTAGTTTCGATGTAGCGGGCGATCTCGTCTGCGGGCAAAATTTAACTCCCTTGCTGTCTAATTGTCTCCGCCGGCTGGGCTGGCCGCGGCGGCCACCGGGCGGGCCTCGCCGCGGAAGTAGATGCCGCGCCAGAAGCCGCTGCCCACGAGCGTCCCGACAACCACGATGGTGAACGCAGCGCCCGCAATCGCCATGACGTTGCCCGGCGACCAGAAGTCCGCCAGGCGTCCGTACAGCAGATTGGCGAAGGCCATGCTTCCGCCCACGTGCATGGAGTAGACGGACGAAACTCGGCCGCGAATTTCATCGGGCACCACCGACTGGATGATGGTGTGGGTGATGGTCATGAATCCGGAAGTGCCCAATCCCATCAAGATCGCCGCGAACATGGAGATGCCAGTCTGGGCTGAGAGTCCCAACCCAATCGGGGTCAGGCTGCTGGTGAATCCAAGGAACAGGAACACTCTACCCCGTGTCATGTGGCTGACGATACCGCCCACGAAAATTGACGAGAGCAAAGCTCCGATGCCCAGCGCGGCCATCAGCGCGTAAACGTCGTTCTCGTTGAAGGTGATGCCGTCCGGCGACAACTTCTCCAGGGCAAGCGGCGGCAGCATCGATTCGAAAGACATGACCAGAACGCAGTGCGCAAGGGCCATGAGAATGATGCCGAACACCAGGGGCGTGCTGTACGAATAGGCGAACCCGGCGGCGGTGTTGGCCCAGAAACTCCTCCGGCGGTCAATGACGCCGGAGGACACGGTGCGGATGCTCAGCGCGGCCACCAGTGCGACCAGGTAAAAGACCGCGCAGGCCCAGAACACGATGGCAGAGGTGCCAATGGTGAGCACCAGGTTCTGGATACTGAACGCCGCGCCGCCCCCACCGAACAGCACGCTGCTGCCCACCGTCGCGGACACCGCCAAAAGGATCGCCGGACCAACGGCCCGCGAACCCTGCTGCATGGCTTCGTTGAGGGCCACGGCGTTGGGGAGACGATCCCGGTCCACGAGGTTCGGCGTCAACGCCTGGGCCGCGGTCTGCTGTGTTGCGCGCAGGGTGCCGTTCACGATGGCCAGCAACAGGACGTACCATGGATTGTCGACGCCGAGCATCACCAGCACGGCCATGATCGCCGCCTGGGTGAGCTGCAATGCGTAGACCCACTGCAGCAGCGTTTTGCGAGTCATTTTGTCGGCAAGGTAGCCGATGAAAGGCGTCGCGAAGAACCGGGGTGACATGGCGGCGAAGGTGATCAACCCGACCCAGAGACCCCAGGAGCCCTGGAGTTCGGGGATGCTGTAAACCCATGCCCCGCGAGCGACGATCAGCGCCCACGCGCCGCTGCCGCTGGACAGCGAGGCCACCGCGAGGAACCGGAAGTCGCGGAACACCAGCGCCGCAAGGAACCGGTAGGCTTTTTGCTGGAAAAAGTTGCGCTGCGGGGCGGGAGCCGTGGCCATTTCGACACTCCTGCGTGCGACCAAGACCGGGTGTAACGACCGACGTGGTCTGGCCAAAAGCGCAGGTCAGAAACCGGCGGACATCCGCTGCCAAACGTGCTGATGCCGTCGTTACCAGTGGTTAGCTGTGGCTAATTCGCGCATTATAACCCACGGCAACCGGGGGTCAAATTGCGGTGATGCGCGTGGGTGCGCAGCCGGTGACGGCGCGGGCAATTCCGAGACAAGTCCCCCGGACCCATTCCTCCATGAGGAACGGCCACCGACGTGGTTAGGCGTCAGTGGCCCTGCTGGAGGCGAACCCGGGAAATCAGGAAAAGCTCTTCACCTTCGCGCTGGATGCCGAACTCGGTGAACTCGGGGGCGACCGGCAGGTGTTCCCGGATGGTCATGAGCATGCTCACGCGCAGGGCGCTCAACTGCGGGGCCGAGACCTCCATCCGGTCCCGGCGGATGGCCGACTGAACCCGCTCGCGGGCTACCTGGCGTGGGTTGCTGGGGCCGTGTCGTCGTTTCTTGCGCAGCAGATCAAACATGGGAAGAAGCCTTGCGATTGATCCCCATGATGTTACGGACCTTGTCCATGATGGAGGTGGGTGTCTCGTCGACCGGGTCAATCAGGGGAATGTGCTCGCCGTCGATGCGGCCGGCGATGCGCACGAACTCGCGACCCGAGGCCGACTGTTGGTCGTACACCACCGGCGAGCCGTTGTTGGTGGAGGTAATGACGCGGTCATCCGCAGGGACCAGACCGATGGCGTCCACGGCCAGCATTTCCAGGACGTCCGAGGCGTCCATCATGTTGCCCTGGCGAACCATGGCCGGATTGATGCGGTTGATGATCAGCCGGATCTCGCGGATGTCCGCCGCCTGGAGCAGGCCAATCACCCGGTCGGCATCACGGATGGCAGAAACTTCGGGAGTGGTGACGACAATGGCTTCCTGGGCGGCGGCGATGGCGTTGCGGAAACCTTGCTCGATTCCGGCTGGACAATCCACGATAATAAAGTCGAAATCGTCCTCCAGGCGCTTGCACAGGCCAACCAGCTGCTGGGTGGTAATGCAGTCCTTGTCGCGGGTTTGAGCGGCAGCTATCAGATACAGGTCTCCGGCGTGCTTGTCCCGGATCAGGGCCTGTTCCAAGCGGCAGCGCCCTTCAACGACGTCCACCAAGTCATAGACAATTCGGTTTTCGAGGCCCATCACCACGTCGAGATTGCGGAGTCCGATGTCGGTGTCGATGACGGCGACGCGGTTGGAACGGAGGGCCAGCGCGGTCCCCACGTTGGCGGTTGCGGTAGTCTTGCCCACGCCTCCCTTGCCGGAAGTCATGACGATGGTCTTACCGCTCATTGGGATTGCCTCCCTGCTGTATTGAATTATTCTTCAAGTATGGTGCAACCTGGATGGCGCCATTAGACGCCCGGGCCAGGGTAGGGCCATTGCCATCACTGCTTTGCCGTGCGTTTCCATTGGTGGGCCCATCACGATGCCAGGAGTAATCGGCGATGCGGAGCACCGGATAGGCGATGGACATGGCAAGGATGGTAGCGGTGATGTCTCCACTGGCGCCGGCGTGCGCCTGGCCGCGCAACCCTCCGAAGACGATGATGTCTCCTTCGGCTATCACCTGCGCCCCGGGGTTGACGTTGCCCAGGATGACCGCATGTCCCGGAAAGCGCCGCGTCTCGCCGGCGCGCAAGTTTCCGCGCGCGATATCCACCGGCACGCGATACTCGTCCCTGCCATCGTCGGCAGATGGTTCGGCGGGGGAGTTTTCGCCCAGAACTTCCGGGGCGCTCGCCTCGTGATATTCATCCAGTTCAGCAGGTTCGCCTGGGTCAGCGCCGGGCAGACGGCAGCCCGCTATGCTGGCCTGCTGTTCCATCAGATGGGCGATGCGCTGCCTTTCCCGCTCCAGGATTTCGGGGCGGCACCAGAATTGTCTGATCGACAGACCGGATTCGGATTCGATGACCTTCCGAATGCGATCCTGGTCGTCGTCTCTGAGGAGGCGGACGCCGATATTGGCGATGACCTCGCCGCCCGAGTAGAGCTGGCGGTTGCGGCCCAAGTGTTCGCGCAGGGCGCGGCAGGCATCGTTGAGCGGGACGGTGTCGTCAATCTCAAAGTTGACCAGCGCGCCCCGCCCGGACACCCTTACCAATTCATGGGTTTCTGTGATCTCGCTCACCATCGCCAACAGTTATAGCAATTGGCGGGTGACGACAGCCTCGGCGCAGGCTTGCAAGTTTGGTTGAATTCAAACCCGCGCCCGACTCCTATGCATGCTGCGGTTCGTTGCGCTGCGAGCGTCGCCTTAGACTGTCGCTTTGGCGTCCATGTCCACGCTCACAGTGTTGACGTACCGGGCGGCGCTTCGGATCCATCCTACTGCCTGCTCCAGTGACTCCAGGCTGTCGTTGATGTAGGTCACTTTGAACTCCGCCATGGAGTACCGTTGATCTACTCGATCTTGGGGGTCGGTTGCGATCAGCGCTTTTGCGGCAGTTTCGAGAATTTCCCGACTTTCTCCGGTCAAGATTCCGATTAGCATGGAGTAAGCTGGATCGTACTGACGAGGACCCGGTTCGCTCCGGGCCAGACTCTGGGACCGTTCCCACGGCCTGCCGGCGATTTCAAACCTGGCGGCTCCCACGGCGCACATCCCCAGCCCGTCGCCGGTCAACCGGTAATAGGTACCCTTGCCCCAGAAGTATTCGCCGGATTCGAAGGAATCGGCTATTTGGTTCAGCAACCATGCAGCGTCGCGTTTTACGGCTTGCGTCATTTCGCTCCTTCGCCACGATGGGTGTACAGTGCTCGTTCTTTGTCCCCATCCGTTAATCCGGTCGTCCGAAGACGGCCACCGAGCAGGTGAACGATCCTGGGCGGCCGCCGAGGTTGTGGGTTATGCCCAGGTCGGCCTTTTGCAGCTGGCGGCCGCCGGCTTTACCCTGCATCTGCTTGTAGACCTCGTAGATCATGCGGATGCCGCTGGCGCCGATGGGATGGCCGAAGCACTTGAGGCCGCCGTCGGTGTTGACCGGCAGGTCGCCCTCCAGCGAAAACGCGCCGTCGGCCACGTCGGCGCTGGCCTGGCCGCGCGGGCTGAACCCCAGGTCTTCCATGATGATCAGCTCAGTGATGGTGAAGCAATCGTGCACCATCGCCATGTCGATCTCGGCGCGGGGATCGGTGATGCCAGCTTCTTCGTAGGCAGCCTGGCTGGCGCGGACAGTCTCCGGGAAGTAGGTGAAATCCCAGTCGTTGCGCAGGACTCCGAAGGCCCCGACGGCGAGGCCCAGGCCCTTGACCAGGACGTAGTCGTCGCGGAGGGTACGGGCGATCTCCGGCGTGGTGATGATGGCGGCGGCCGCGCCGTCGCTGACGCCACAGCAGTCGTAGAGGCCAAGGGGCCACGCGATCATCGGGGCGTTGATGATCTGCTCCTCGCTGACCTCGCGCTGGAAGTGGGCCTTGGAATTCAGCGTGCCGTTGTGATGGTTCTTGGAAGCGATCTGGGCCAGGGTGCGCTTGCCATCGTCGTAGTCGATGCCGTAGTGGTGGAAGTAGCGGGTGGCCGCCATGGCAAACTGGGAAGGCGGCGGCGTGGGCGGCTCGACGTCGGAGCCGGGGCCGGCGGCGATGGCCAGACCGGAAAAGCCGCTGTCCTTGAGCTTCTCAACGCCCATGGCGAGGACGATGTCGTACACGCCGGCGGCCACGGCGTAGCACGCGTTGCGGAAAGCGTCGGTGGCGGTGGCGCAGGCGTTTTCAACTCGGGTGATGGGTATGTAGTCCAGCTTGAGGGCCTCGGCCAGGGGCTGGCCGGTGCGGAAGCTGCTGACGGTGCCCAGCCAGGCCGCCTGGATGTCGCCGGCATCCAATCCGGCGTCTTCGTAAGCCTCATACGCGGCCTCTACCATGAGGTCCGCCGCCGATGCGTCCCAACGCTCGCCAAAACGGGTGCAACCCATGCCGACCACGGCAACCCGGTCTCGTATTCCGCTCATCGTTCTTTCCTCCAATTACGCGGCTACTGCCGCCGGGTCGGGCGTGCGCCTGGGTATGGCTTTCCAATAGTAGTTGTGGATGCCGTTGACGACGCGCAGCTTGCGGAAGCTCATTTCCACCGGCATACCAACGTGCACCTCGTCAAGTTCGCGGTCGGTCATCATGCACAGGACGCGGCCGCCGCCCTGAAAATCGACGACGGTAACCACCAGCGGGGTATCGACCGCCCCGGCGATGTAGTCCATGGAATAGGTGAACACCTCCGCCGCTTTTTCGCTGAGGCGCACCGGCTCGCCGTCGTCCACCTTGCGGCACTCCACACAGACCCGCTGGGCCGGGTATTGCACATAGCCGCAACTGCGGCATCGGGCTCCGTACAGCCGCACGTTCTTGTCTCCTTCCCTCCAGAGTGCGGACACGGACGGCGATGCGGCAGCGGGACGGCGGGAGGCGTCGTCCAGCGTCCAGACCTCGCGCCAGCGCGCGTAGGTCTCATAGTGTCCCAGGGTGCGCTTTGCCTGGAGCCAACCTGAAACCCCCATGGGCGGTGACGGAGCCTGGGCGATGGCATCGGTGGCACGGAAACCGATAACGTCGCTGCCGTCGCCGTACGACACGGCTAACAGCAGATCGTCCGGTTTCGCAGTTTCCAGCGCTGACGCCAGGAGCATGGGCGCAAAGGCGGCGCCGGTGTTGCCCATAGCGCCGAAAAGGGGCTCCTGGACCTGGCCGTCGGCGAACCCCAGCTGGCGCGCCAGCCGGGCGTGACGACGGGCGTCGGGAGAGTACAGGGCAATTTTCGCGACGTCGGAAACGTCAATGCCGGTGCGCTCCCCAAATCCTCTGACGGCGTCGGGAACGATGCGCTCAATGCCCTCTTCAGTGGCGAAACGATCCTCCCAGGTGCGCACGAAAGGATCTCCCGGCGTGCGCCACGCATCGAGCATGTTGTCGGTCACCGCGTGGCTGCCGACGTGTTCGGCGATCACACCATTGTTGGAAATGACAAAAGCTGCGCCGCCGTCACCGGATGCTCTCTCGGTTTCGCCTCGGGGCGGGCCCTGCCGGCTATCGGCGACGACAACCAGCACCTGGCCGGCTCGACCAGAGGCCACCGCATCCAATGCAGTCTGGACAGCGTTGGTGCCAGCGCGGAGCACGTTGGCAACGTCCACCGCGAAGATGTCGGTGCGGAGGTCAAGAGCGGCGGCCACGATGGCAGCGCACTGCTTTTCCGCGTAAGGCGGGGTGGTGCTGGCGAACACGATGCCGTCGATGAGGGACCGGTCGCGGCCAGCGAGACAGTCGGAACCGGCAGCGACGGCCATGGTGACGCTGTCTTCGTCGAAGTTGGCCACGGCACGTTCCTGGCGGGAGTTCCAGCCTGCGGTGTCCGCTCCCAAACGGTAGCGGGGAATGTACGCGCCATAGGCTGCGATGCCAACCAATTTCCTACTCCAGACTCGGGACAAGACGTGCCGGGGATGCTATCAGTGGGCGCGACGGAGTGTCAACGAAAAGGCCCGTGCTACAATGCAGCCGATGACTGATCGTTTGACAACCGCGAGGTTGCCGCTGCTCCTGCTTGCCCTGTCAATGCTGGTGGTTTTGGCCGGCTGCAACCGGGTGAGCGCTTTAGCGACGGAGCCGATTCCGCCGGACGACCGGTTACCCACTGAACTGGGAACCGTGGGCGAGGCCTATCGCATCCTGCTGGACGAACACGTCGATCACGAGGTTCTGGACCCGAAAAACCTCTCCGAAGGGGCAATTCGCGGAATGCTGGCCGCGTTGGAAGACCCGCACGCGTCCTATCTCAGCGCAGAGCAGCATTCCAGAGAACAGGAGGGATATCGGGGTTACTTTGAGGGCATTGGCGCGCAGGTCACGCTGACGGACGCCGGCCTGACCGTAATCGCCCCAATCCCGGGCGCGCCGGCCGAGGAGGCCGGCATACGCGCCGGCGACCTGATCCTGGCGGTGGACGGCGCGGACATCGAAGGGCTGACGCTGATCGAGTCGGTGAACCTGATCCGTGGACCCGGAGGAACCGAGGTCACGCTGCTGGTGCGGCACGTCGGAGAATTTGAGGACGTCAGCATCACGGTCACCCGGGGACGTATTCCGATAGAGAGCACCGCGTTCCGGATGCTTGAAGACGGCATCGGCCACCTGTGGATCTACAGCTTCTCCAACACCACCGAGGA
Source organism: Dehalococcoidia bacterium (assembly GCA_965207585.1). Lineage (GTDB taxonomy): Bacteria > Chloroflexota > Dehalococcoidia > Lucifugimonadales > UBA3495 > Bin87. The sequence continues at coordinate 3,635,086 of CBDBMT010000003.1, forward strand.
CGAGGTCCGGCGCGCGTTGGACGAGCTGGAAGCGGCGAATGGGCGCGGTCTGATCCTGGACCTGCGCAACAATCCGGGGGGCCTGCTGGCATCAGTAATCAGCGTCACCGACCTGTTCCTGGACAGCGGGACGATCCTGTACGAGATCGATGCTGAGGGCGACCGCAACGACTACGATGCTGCCCGACGGGGCCCGGCTACGGACGTGCCGATAGTGGTAGTGGTCAACCAGTTCTCGGCCAGCGCCAGCGAGATCATGGCCGGAGCGATCCAGACCAGCGGACGCGCCACCGTGGTGGGCGCCAGCACCTTCGGCAAGGGCAGCGTCAACATCGCTCGCGAACTGTCGGATGGCTCGGCGATCTACTTCACCATCCGGCGATGGTACCTTTCGGACGGAACCCAGATTGAAGGCGAGGGAGTGACCCCCGACATCGAGATCGAAGCCGAAGCACACCCGCTGCCGATAGAATTCGAGCAGGACGCAGCCCTGAAACGAGCCTTTGAAGTGCTCAGCGAGCAAATCGCCCGGCGCTAGCTTCGGGGTAAAATGGAATCTACCGGGATGGGCAGCCGATGGGGCGGGCCGCGACCCGGACAAAAGAAAGGGCGGCGATTATGCCGAGGAAGAACCGAAACAGCAAGAAGAAGGCCCAAGCCACGGGCAGCGGCAACAACCGCCAGGTTGCGGTGAACCGCAAAGCCCTGCATGACTACGAGATCCTGGATCGGGTTGAGGCTGGGCTGGTGCTGACCGGCACGGAGATCAAATCGATCCGCGCCGGCAAGGTCGACCTGCGGGACGCCTACGCGCGGGTGCAGGATGGCGAGCTCTGGCTGCACGGCGCCCATATCGCGCCCTACGACGCCGGGAGCTACATGAACCACGAGCCGCGGCGACCGCGCAAGCTCCTGGTGCACCGCAGCGAAATCGGCGACCTGGCGTCTCAGACGGCAGAGAAGGGTCTGACCCTCGCCGCGCTGCGCCTGTACCTGAAGAACCACCACGCCAAGGTCGAGCTGGGCGTGGCGCGGGGCAAACGGCAATACGACAAGCGGCGCGCCATCATCGAGCGGGAACGGGAACGGCAAGCGCGACAAGCGGTGAAGGAGTGGCGGGAGTGATCGCCACCACTGTCTGGCGCCGCTACTTCGCGCTATAATCCTAGGCGGACTTCGCGTCCCGGCTCGCAGGGGCCGGGGCGTTCTAGTGTGAGGGAAGCATCTTGATACGCAGCTTGCGAGGCATCGAACCGAAGATCGCGCCCACGGCCTGGGTGAGCGAGGCCGCCTACGTGGTCGGAAACGTGGTGATCGGCGAATACAGCAGCGTCTGGCCGGGCGTGACGATACGGGGCGACGGCGACGTCATCACCATCGGCAATCACGTGAACATCCAGGAGGGTTCCGTGGTGCATGGCGACGGGTTGGTGATCGAAGACTACGTTTCCATCGGTCACTGCGTGGTGGTGCATGGCGACCGGATTGGCACGGGCAGCCTGCTGGGAAACAACTGCACTTTCCTCACCGAATCGACTATCGGCAAGGAGTGCCTGATCGCCTCCAACGCCGTGGTGCTGTCCAACGTGGACGTGCCCGACCGCAGCTTCGTGGCGGGGGTGCCGGGCTCGGTGAAGCGGGCGGTGTCCGACGAGCAGATTGAGCAGATGCGGATGACCGCCGAGCACCTCGTGGAACGCGCGGAATGGTTCAAGGAAAGCGGGTTGTGAGCCGGGCGGAACCGGCACAAAAGTCAGGGGCGAATTTCCATTCGCCCCTTTTCATCTGGCAACCGCCGGCATCGGTTCAGCCCAGCCGCTCCGCAACGGGCAGGATGTGTTCAGCCAGGTGCTCCATTACCTGGATGCACGGGCCGATGCCATCGACGCGAAAGTCAAACGTAAGCTGGTCGATTCCCAACTCGTTGCAGTAGTGCACGTCGTCAATCACCGCCTGGGTGGTGTTGATGAGGGCGCCGCCGGAGCGTACCCCCACTCCCTCCTCGGCGCCGCCCATGTCAGTGAAGTGCAGGCTGCGCTTCAGGGAAATCGTTATGTCAGCCGGGTCGCGACCGGCCAGCTCCGTCTGCTCCCGCAGGTAGGGCAGGTTCTGGGCGACGAAATCGGGCGTCTGGCGGGTGGTGTGCCAGCAGTCACCGTACTTTGCAGTGCGGCGCAGGGCGCGCCGGGTGTGGCCGCCGACCCAGATGGGGATGCGCGGCTGCTGGATGGGTTTCGGCTCGAAGTACACGCCGTCGATCTGGAAGTATTTGCCCTGGAAATCGGGAACTTCCTCAGTCCACAGCGCGTTGAAAATGGCGAGGAACTCGTCGGTCATTGGCCCCCGGTCGGCGTAAGGCACGCCGAGGATATCGAACTCCTTTTCCAGCCAGCCCACGCCGACGCCGCAGATGATCCGGCCTCCGGACAGAACGTCGAGCGAGGCAAACATCTTGGCCTGGACCACCGGATTGCGGTAAGGGAGAATCAACACGGTGCTGCCCAGTCGGATCTCGCTGGTGCAGGCGGCCATGAACCCCAGCATGGTCATGGTTTCCAGGAATGGCTCGTCCGATGGACGCTGGAATGCGCCGGTGGGCGTGTACGGGTACTGGTTGGTGCCACCCACGGGGAGCACGATGTGATCGCCAGCCATCACCGACTCGAAACCCAGCCGTTCGGCGCGCTCGCAGAACTCGCGGATGCCGTCGGCGTCCGGCAGACGGGGGATGCTGACACCTATCTTCATGCGAAAATCTCCTGGCCTCGGGGCGGATTGGCGCGCAACTGCGAGACTTGCAGCGGCGGCATTATAGCATCGCAGTTCGGACGCCCTCGCCGGGGCTCAGGAACAGCTGAGAAAGCCGGTTAGTTCATGTGTCGGCGGTGTTCCGGCGCCACCTTATGACACCGCTGCATTTGGCACAGGCGCGGTTGCGCATGATGCGGCGTTGCAGGGTTTGACGGAACCACTGCTGGCCGCAACCGCACTCTCCGACCCACCTGGGCGTGGAATGCTGGACGCGGTGGCAGCGCTCACCGGCGCAACCGATTTCGCGGGCCTTGGCCTTCCATACGGCGTCGTGATTATGCCGAGGTCCGACGATGGCGTGGGCGATCTCGTGGAGCGCCGTATCCTCGATCTGGGCGCGAGTAGCGGCGAGACAGTAGCTGACCGACAGATCGATGCGCCGCTCGGCATACCGGCAGACGCCGGCGCGGGAAGTGGCGAGATCGAACCCGAACGCCCAACCGGCCGGCAACGTTCCGCCGGATTGGAACGCGGCCAAGAGGCGGTTGCCGAGAATCTCGATTTCGTGCAGAGTGCATTCGGGTGCGGGTGCAGGGTCGACGGACAGTATGGCCGGGTAGGGGACTCTCCACTCGACGCCATCCTCGTCCACAGCGTGCGCACGGCGGGAACGGATGGAAGTAACGGTGGCGCGATGCTCACGGCCGCCCACTCCGGCAAACCGGATTACGCTGCGGGGCGGGCAGGCGGCGCCCGGAAAATCCGCGGTGATGGGGATGTTGGGGCGCTGACTCATGGGGTAGAGGGGGGTAGTTCCAATTATAGGCGGAGCGGTAAGACTTGCGACGGCATTGGGCGAACTTTTGAAAAGTGTTCTTGCGCTAATTTCCGGCAGTGCTATAATCCGCGCAAAAGGGATGGTCGCGGCAACCGCGACCGCCGATCAAACGCACATTCCACGAGGAGGCGAGCTCATGGAAAAGGGAGACACCATCATCAATATCGGGCCGGTGGACGTAGCGTTGTCCTACCGTAAGGAGATCATGCCTGACCAGGGCCTGATGGTCCAGGTTTTCGGCGACGTTGACGGCCACGACACCGAGATTTTGCGGTTCGACTGCTTTGACCAGGACCCGCACTACCACTACGGGCCGGAGAACATGAACATCCGGCTGCACATGGACAAGACCACCGTCGGCACCCCTCTGGGCTGGACGCTGAAAAACATCCGGACGAACCTGCCCGCGATGGTCCGCCGAGCCGGGTACGACGATTTGGCGTCCGCCGTAGAGATGAACGGCATCGACGAGAACAAGATGGATGAGGTCGAGGCTTGCGCGTTGGGCAAGGCGCGCGACGAGCGGCGCACCGTCACGCACTTCCGCGGCGACCACATCTACGAGGCCGGCAACATCCGCTTCGGCGTCGAGTTCCGCTCCAACATCGGCGCGGCCAACGACCGCGGCGTGGCCATCCACGTGCTGACCGATCATCTTGGGCAGGAGTTCGAGCTGCTGGCCTTCGACTGCTTCGAGATTGCGCCGCACTACCACTACGGCCCGCGCAACCAGGACGTGCGGATCTACTGGGACGTGACCACCAGCGGCAACACCCTGGCCTGGACTCTGGATCAGTTCAAGTCCGGCAACCTGGCCAGCATGATCGACCGCGCCGGCTACCCCACCGTGGCCGCCGGCCTCGACAATGACCTGGTGCAGGCCGTAATTCCGGCGATGGAAGAGAAGGCTTGGGCCCTGGTTGGCACGAACCAACAGTAATCGATCCAATTCAGGGACGGATGATCGTCCCTGCAGGTGAGATGCTTGGGGGCGGGTTCAGAACCCGCCCCTGACTTTGTAAATGGGTGGAACGAGGGCAGCTTACATCATGGTGTAGCCGCCGGAGACGCTGAGGGTCTGCCCGGTAATGAAGCTGGCGGCATCGGAAGCCAGGAAAACCACCGCGTTGGCAACCTCCTGGGCGGATCCGATCCGACGCAGCGGATAGGCGCGCTTCACGCGCTCCAGCACCTCGTCGGTGAACAGGTCCTGCATTCCCTGGCTCCACATGCTCTCCGAGCCGGCCACCTCGGACTGATCGGGAACCACCAGGCCGGGGCAGACCATGTTGAACCGGAGGCCATGGCGTCCGGTCTCACGGGCCAGGGACTTGCTCAGGGCGATAACGCCGGCCTTGCAGGCGGAGTAAACGGCCTCGCGGTACTCGCCCATCCTGCCGGCGTCGCTGCTGATGCTGACCACCGCGCCGGATTGTCGCTCGATCATGTGCGGGAGGACGGCGTGTATGCAGTTGATGGCGCCCCAGAGGTTGACGTCTACTTCCTTGACGTGTTCTTCCCGCGATTTGTCCATGAAAAGGCGGTCGATGGTCCAGCCAACATTGTTGACAAGGACGTCCACGCTGCCCAGACGGTCGATGGCCTCCGACATCATGGCAGCGGTGCGGGCCTGGTCGGTCACGTCAGCATCCACCACGATGGCCGAAGCTCCGGATTCGAGGGCCTCGACCTCGGCGACAACGCGCTTGCCGGCGGCATGGTTCAACTCCGCGATGGCGATGTTGGAGCCCTCTGCGGCAAATGCGAGCACAATCGCCCGGCCGATATTGTTGCCGCCGCCGGTCACCAGCACGTTCTTGCCTTTCAGTCCAAGTTCCAACTTTCATCCTCCAATATATTCCGCAGGACGCGCAGGTTTTCCACGTCCTCGCGGTTGTACTCAAGCAGCATATCCAAAGCGTCGCGGTTATTTTCGCGACGGTACTTGTCCCACAGCAATACCGCATCGTATCCGGCCATATCCGGCAGATTGCGCGCTATGCCCAGGGCCTTCTCGATTGCCTTTAATCCGCCCTTCAGTCCGGCGCGACGGGACTCACGCATGAGATCCCGGTGCTCATACCGGCGGCGGAGGTCCACGCCGGGTTTCCAGGCGAGAAACGGCAGGTCGAAGCTGGCGCCGTTGAAAGTGTAGATGGTGGTGACGCCTTCCAGCACATGCAGCACGGCGTCCGCGGTGATGCCATTCCCAACCAACTGCGTGGTCGTCCAGTCGCCGGGAAAATCCACGGCGATGCCAACGACAGTGGGGTAAGAGCGACCACCGATGAAGCCGGTGGTCTCGATGTCCAGGTAGGCGTCCAAAGGGGGCGGTCAGTGACGGAAGTGACGAACGCCGGTGAACACCATAGCGATGCCGGCCTCATTGGCAGCGGCAATCACCTCGTCATCGCGAATGGACCCGCCAGGCTGGACAATGGCGGTGATGCCAGCCTCGGCCGCGAGCTCGATGTTGTCAGGGAAGGGGAAGAAAGCGTCGGAAGCCAGCACGCACCCCGCCGCCTTGTCGCCCGCCGCGCGCTGCGACAGGTGGACGCTGACCACGCGGTTGGGTTGCCCCGCGCCCATGCCTACCAGGGTCCGGTCCTTCACGAAGGCGATGGCGTTGGACTTGATGTGCTTCACCGCTTTCCAGGCGAATGCGAGATCGGCCAATTCGGTTGGGGTTGGCGCACGCTCGGTAGCAGTAGCCCAGGCTCCGGGATCTTCGTCGATGACGTCGGGGGTCTGCACAAGGACGCCGCCACTGAGCGGGCGAACGTCGTAGTGTGCCGAACCGGCGGGCCCGGCAACCGGATCCACCGTCAGGATGCGCAGGTTGCGTTTTCGCCGCAGGATCTCCAGGGCCTCGTCATCGTAGCCGGGGGCGATGACCACTTCGTAGAATACGGGATCCATGGCCTGGGCAGCCGCGGCGGTGACGCTGCGATTGAACCCGACGATGCCACCGAAGGCGGACACCGAGTCACCCTCATACGCCAGTTCATAGGCTTGGGCGACGTCGTCCCGTGAGGCGAGGCCGCAGGGGTTAGCGTGCTTGATCACACAGACCGACGCGTCGGCGTAATCGCTGACCGTGCGCCAGGCGGCGTCGGCGTCCATCAGGTTATTGAATGACAGTTCACGTCCGTGCAGTTGCCTCGCGCGTGCGAGGCCACCCTCGCCGCCGCTGGCCGGGACGTACAGCGCGCCCCGCTGGTGCGGGTTCTCGCCATAGCGCAGGCTGGAGACGCGGGTGAGGCCGATGGTCACCTGCTGCGGCATCTCATCTTCGGCAGTGGGATCATTGGCCAGGTAGTCGGCCACGGCGGCGTCATACACCGCGACGTGCTGGAAGGCCTTGGCGGCCAAGGCGCGCCGCTGTGTGGCGTCAAGACCGGGACCGGACAATGCTGCGGCGACCCAATCGTAATCCGACGGGTCGACGACGACAGCAACAGACGGGAAGTTCTTGGCCGCGGCCCGCAGCATCGTGGGGCCGCCGATGTCGATGTTTTCCAGGGCGTCGTCCAGCGTGACATCGGGCCCGCTGACGGTTTCCACGAAGGGATAGAGGTTGACGACCACCACGTCGATTGGACCGATGCCGTGCTGTTCCAGTTCCGCCATGTGCGCGGGAGAATCGCGGCGGGCCAGCAGCCCACCGTGTATCACCGGGTGCAAGGTCTTGACGCGGCCCTCGAGGATCTCGGGCGAGCCGGTGACGTCGGATACCTGAGTGACGGGAACGCCGGCGTCGGCGATGCTCCGGTGGGTGCCGCCGGTGCTGATCAGTTCATAGCCGGCGTCGACGAGGGACTTGCCGAACTCCTCGATGCCGGTCTTGTCGAATACGCTGAGTAATGCTTTCAACTTGGGTGATTGCTCCTGTTGAATACGGTTCGAACGCTAGATTGCCCCGCCGCCTCCGTCGAAGCCGCCGAAACCACCGCCCCCATCACTATGATGGTGGAAATGACCCGCGTCACCGGGATGGTTCATCTGGCCGGGATCCATCGGCGTGGCGGAGTGGTGGCTACCGTACCAGATCAGGCCCAGGGGACCCCAGGCCCACCAGGGACGCATGACGTCAAGCACGGGCTCGGATTTGTCAGCGGTGTTATTGCGGGCATTGCGGCCAAACGGGTTTTTCAGATTCATGACGACCTCCAACTTCTTCCCTGTCGAATAATCCGAGTTCGACTAGACCGACCGAAAAACGACCCGGCTCGGACCGGAGCTCTCGACAATCTCACCAACGTCCAGCGCGTCCGGCACACCAACTAGCAGATCCGGCGCGCGCTCCGGATCGCACACGGCGACCATGCCGAGCCCCATGTTGAACACGCGGTACATCTCTTCGTCGCTGATCCGGCCCGACCGTTGAATTGCGCCGAATATGGGCGGGATGGCCCAGGCTCCAATATGAAACTCGGCGGTTACGCCCGGCGGCAGGGATGCGGGCATCTTTCCGGGAAGGCCGCCGCCGGTGATATGACACAACGTCTTGATGCTGCCCAGGTGAGGTTCCAGCAGCGGGTAGTAGGCGCGGTGCCGCACCATCAACTCGTCGCCCAAGTTGCGGGTCAGGCCCGGGCAGGGGCAGAACAGGACATCGGGATCATCATCGGTGTTGAAAACCCGCCGCACCAGCGAAAACCCGTTGGTGTGCACCCCGCTGGAAGGAATACCGATGAGTCGGTCGCCGGGGACGACGCGGCTACTGTCCAGCAGTTTGTCCCGCTCGGCCACGCCCACCACGAAACCGGCGAGGTCGAAGTCGGCGTCGGCATACACACCGGGGAGCTGAGCGGTTTCACCGCCGATCAAAGCACAGCCGGCCTCCCGGCAGCCCCAGACCATGCCCCGCATCAGCATTTCCATTCGATGCTCGTCAAACGCGCTGAAGGACATGTAGTCCAGGAAGAAAAGCGGCCGCGCGCCCTTGGTGAGGATGTCGTTGACGTTGAGGGTTACCAAGTCCTGACCGACGCCCTCAAAATGCCCCAGCTGGGCCGCGATCTTGAGTTTAGTGCCCACGCCGTCGGCGCTGGCAACTAGCACGGGATCCCGGTAACCGCTCAGGGCGAACAGCCCGGCAAAACCGCCGCTGCTGTCCAGCACCTCCGGCCCGTGGGTTATGGCGGCAAAGGCTTTGATCCGATCTTTCAGGCCGTCCATGGCGTCCAAAGCGACTCCGGCGGCCTCATACTCACCGGACGCAGGAAAGGCCGCGCCAACCTCGCCAGTGGTCATCAGGCGGTGGCCTGTTCCAGGGTCTGCTTGGTCAGTTCCAGCTGCACGGGAACCGGATAGTTGCCGGTGAAGCAGGCGTCGCAGAACCCGCCCTGCTGACCGTGCACCAAATCCATCAAACCGCGCACGCTGAGGTAACCCAGGGAGTCCGCGCCGGTCAAATCGCGGATCTCGGGGATGGTCATGTTGGCGGCGATCAGTTCCTGCCGCGTCGCCATGTCCACGCCGAGGTAGCAGGGGTGCTTGATGGGTGGAGCGCACACGCGCAGGTGGATTTCCGTGGCTCCCGCGCGACGCAGCAGATCCACGACATGCGGGGTGGTGGTGCCGCGGACGATACTGTCGTCCACGACGACGAGACGCTTGCCGGCAAGGACCGCAGGCATTGGATTGAACTTCTGGCGGACGCCCCGGTCCCGCCGCTGCTGTTCCGGTTCGATGAAAGTGCGCCCAACGTATCGGTTGCGAACCAACCCGTTGGCGAAGGGGATGCCCGATTCGCGGGCGTAGCCAACAGCGGCGGAAGTGGAAGAGTCGGGAATACCTATCACCAGGTCGGCGTCGACGGGATGTTCCCGCGCCAACCGGGCTCCCATCTCCTCCCGGACGGTGTGCATGAGCCGGTTGTCCATTACGCTGTCCGGCCTGGCGAAGTAGATCCACTCAAAGACGCACAGCGCACGGCTGCGGCGGGCGGAGTCTCCGTATATCGCACTCTCAACGCCGCGGCCGGTTATGACAACCACCTCGCCGGGTTCCAGTTCCCGGGTGAACTCCGCCTGCATGTGGTCCAATGCGCAGGTTTCCGAGGCGACTACCCAGCCGTTTTCGAGGCGGCCCAGGCACAGGGGCCGGATGCCCAGGGGATCGCGAACCGCTATGACCGCGTCGGGAGTCAGCAGCGTCAGCGAGAATGCCCCTTGCATCCGGGCCATGGCGTGGAAAACCCTCTCGGGCCAGGTTTTGCCCGGAGCGTTGGCCAGCAGGTGAGCGATGACCTCGCTGTCGGTGCTGGTCTCGAATACGGAACCCCACTGGGACTGAACCTGCTCGCGCAACTGCCTGGAGTTGATGATGTTTCCGTTGTGGGCAACCGCCAGCGGGCCGTTCAATCCGTCGACGAGCAGCGGCTGGGCGTTGGCGCTGCGGCTGGCCCCGGTGGTCGAGTACCGGGTGTGACCGATGGCCATCTCCCCGCCGATGCCGTCAATGTCGCCATCGCGAAAGGCTTCCGAGACCAACCCCATACCGGTGTGCACCTTGATCCGGCCCTGGTCGACGGCGGCGACCCCGGCCGACTCCTGGCCCCGATGCTGCAATGCGAACAGGCCGATAGAGGCAATCGTGGCGCTGTGCGAACCCGGCGCGTACACGCCCACCACACCACACTCCTCGCGAGGGTGATCCAAGGGGTCTGACCCTGCCCAGGCTATCGGCTGCAAATCCATGGTTGCATTCTATGTGGCAGCCGGAAGCGGGTCAACGAAAACGCCGCCGACAATACAACCAAAACCCCGACAATGGGTACTCAGCCGGCTCAATCCCGCTCGGGAATAATCTGAACCTTGCGGGCGTCGCCGTACCCGACGCTTTCGGTGCGGATACCCTCGCGCTCGCCCAAATAGAGGTGGATCACCCGGCGGTCGGCGGGAGCCATGGGCTCCAGCGTGATGCTCCGGCCGGTCTGCGCGACGCGATCCGCGACCCGATCAGCCATTTCACGAAGAGAGTCCTCGCGTCGCTGACGGTACTGCTCGACGTCCAGCGAAACGCGAACGTCCTCATCGTATTGCTGGCGCACAATGCTCTGGACAATAAACTGGAGCGAATGCAGGGTGTTCCCGCGTCGGCCAATCAAGAGCCCGGAGTCGGGGCCGTTGATGTCGATAACGGGGCCGCCGGCCAACTCGTCCTGCTCAGAGCGCAGGGTCACGTCAACATCGGCGCCCACTGCGGTGAGGATGCGCTGGACCGCCTGGACGGCGGTCCCGGCGGGAGTGTCCGCAGCAATAACTTGAACCGGCGCCGGCTCGTCGGCCGGGTCCGGCTCATCTATCAATTCAGGTTCGCCCGCCGCGCCCTGGTCCGCATCGGGTTGGACGCTCTCCGGCGCAGCGCCGATGCGGGTCACGCGGACCTCGGCCAATTCGCCGCCAATACCGAGGAATCCCTGGCGACCCCTATTTAGTATTTCGACCTCTACCTCGCTGCGGTCGGCGCCGAGAGCTGCGAGCGCCTGCTCTTCGGCCTCTTCGACGGTTCTCCCGGTTTGAACTATCTGATTCATCGGAACTACTCTCCTGCGGTTCGGGAGCCGGAACGACCGGCGCGGTATCTTCCGCGTCCTGCCCGCGTCGCGGGAACAGCGGGAACAAGGGCCCCCAACCGGTGATGAAATACTGGATCGCGATGCCGATGAGGTTGGAAACCACCCAGTAGAGGGGCAGTCCGCTGGGCCAGCCCAGGGAGAATGCTCCCAGGAAGATGGGCATCATCCACAACATCATCGTCTGGCTGGACTGTTGACGCGGATCCGGAGACGGCATCTGCGTCATTTTCTGCTGCACCCAGGTGGTGACGGCCACCAGGATCGGCATAACGATGGGCGACGGGTCCGGCCGGCTCAGGTCGAGCCAGAGGAAAGTGTTGTTGACCGGCGCCGCTGAATGGATTGGGACAAAGCTGATCCATGGGTACAGCTTATCGGAAAGGTTGACCAGGTCTTCCGGGTTGTTGAACAGGGTGAGGATCAACACCCGGAACAGGCCGATCAGGATGGGCATCTGGACAATCAACGGGCCCAGGCAGCCAATGGGATTGACACCGCTCTCGCGGTACAGCCGCATGGTCTCCTGGGAGATCCGCTGGCGGTCGCCCTCGTAGCGTTGCTGGATTTCCCGGACTCGAGGCTGCATGGCGGTCATCGCGCGCATCTGCCGCAGCTGCTTGATGGTCAGGGGAATGGTCACCACGCGCACCAGCACGGTGAACGCGATGATGGCGACGCCCATCTGGTAGAAGCACAGCACGTACAACACCAGCAGGGTGTTGAGCATCGGCCGGATGATCACCTCGTTCCAGAGGAGGATGAATATGGAGAAAAATTCCACTTATTCCTGCCTGTCGCCGGTCAGCAGCTTCGGGTTCCTAGTTGCGCGGACACTGCACGTTGTCTTCCGTGTCGTAGCACCAATGTGGCATAAAGCCGGACAGCACCTGCAACCTCCGCACCTTGCCGTCGTCGGTTCCGACGTACACCACTTCCTGCTCGGTGGCGCCGCCCAAACCGATGGTCCCGGATTTCACCAGTGGAGCTTTGATCTCGCCGTCGCGGATACTGTAGGAGGCCATTTCCTGGGGCGCTTCCTGGGCCGACGCCGAGGCGCGGAGCAACACCACTCGACCCTCCCGGGAAGCCACCACGATACCGCGTTCGACCAGCACGGGATCGGCGACGATTGGCGCGCCCATATCGTACTTCCAGAGCAACACCCCGTTGTCGTCCACGGCGTAAACGTTGCCGTCCAAGGAGGCGGCGTAAATCCCCCGCCCGGAGGAGACGGGAGTCGCCCACCACCAGTTTTCCGCTTCCACCTGCCAGCGGGGCTGACCGTCATTGAGCCCCAGGGCATACAACTGGCGATCGAAGGAGCCGACTATCAAAAGGTTCTTGTGCACCAGGGGAGTGGCCACCACGGCCGCGCCGGTGTCAAAACGCCACACCAGCGCCCCGGTTTCCAGGCTGACGGCGTAGACGCTGCCGTCCTGCGAACCGAAATAGGCTACCCCATTGCGCAGTACCGGGGTAGACCAAATTTTCCCGTCGGTGCGGAAGGGAGACCAGTGAAGGTTCTCTCCGGTCAATGCGTTATACGCGTACAGACCGCCGTCTTCGGATCCAACGGCTATGATCCCGCCAGCCTCATCCAGCCCCGGGCTGCCGACCAGCGGCGGCATGTCCTCGGCCTCGATCAGCGGTTGACGCCATGCAACCTGGACCGCGCCGGCGCCGCCGGAACCGTCGAAAGCGTAAAGAAAGCCGTCGATGCCGGACACGTAAACGTAGCGGCCCACCGCCGGCGAGCCGTAGGCGCCGCCAAATCCCTGTTCGCTGCCCAGCCCGGAGACCCATCGGGTACTCACGCCATCAACCCCGAAATCGTCCAGGGCGTATACCTGTCCGGTCAACGTGGTGGCGTACACAATCCCGTTGGCCGCAGCGACGGAGCCCCATCCTTTGGTGGAAGCCCCCAAGTCGCGGCCGCATCCGGTGACCGCAAGGCACAAAAATGCCAGAGCGGCAAAGGCCGGAAGCAGCCTCAGAAATCGAGATTTAGCGGGTAAGGCCCAGGGGATCAGAGGGTTGCGGGAGGGCAGGAAATCGTGGGTCATTATCAACGGTCAAACGACGGGGTCATACCCGTGGCCGCCCACGGGGGTACAGCGTAAAATCCGGCGGACGCCGAGCCAAGTGCCCCGCACGACGCCGTAACGGACGATTGCGTCCGCAGTGTACTGAGAGCAGCTGGGCTGGTAGCGACAAACCCCGGGCAGGTAGGGAGACAGCGCCTGTTGGTACAAGCGGATGGCGGCCACAGCGACGAATTTCATTTCGCCGTATCCCGCGGATCATGCGTGGTCTCCGAAACGACCGGCGGACTGCTCAGTCTCGTCCGGCGGATCAGGTTGTGCACAGCCTTTTCCAACTGCTTGAAATCGGCTTTGCCGGCTCCCTTACGAGCAATGAGAACGGTGTCCCAGCCGGGAGCAGCAGCGGAGTTGCGCACGACCTCGCGTAAACGGCGCTTGACGCGATTTCGGATCACGGCATTGCCAACGCGTTTCCCGGTTACAAAACAGAAACGGCTGCGATCCAGCCCGTTGGGCAATACGCGCATAACCAACAGGCCGTTGGCAAGGCTCCGCCCGCGGCAGTGAATCTCGGAGATGCGACTGGCGGCGCCGAGCCTATGTTGCCGTTGCATCGACTGAAGGAAACCGGCGGCGCTCAAGGTGGCCAACGGATGGTTGGCTAAACGGAGAGCCGGTGCCGGCCCTTGAAGCGCCGGCGGCGCAACACGGCGCGGCCGTCGGAAGTGCGTGAACGTGAGCGAAAGCCGTGCACACGAGCGCGGCGTCGCTTTTTGGGTTGGTAAGTTCGTTTCGGCATAGGTAGGTCTCCGACGTCGAATCATGGTACTGCGTAACCCGAAATGCGTCAAGAAAATTACGATGCGAGCGACTTGCAAAACGGTGGGAATGGGAACCGGCCTGCCAAAACAGCCTTGCCAGCAGGGATGCTTGCGAAAGTCGCGCCCATACAGGGCAATCGCGTCTTATCCGAGGAGGACTTTGAGCAGGTAGTCCTCGTCCCATCCGGCGTTGAGTCGTTTGCCCTGGATGCCTACTTTCAGCGTTCTCTCGTTTTTCAAGAGGTTGTGTCCGATCTGGCGCAGGGTGTTGATGTTCTGTGGTCCGTGGTCTTTGCGGACTCGGCACTGGTCCTCCCGAAAGGACACGTCCAGGGTCCAGTGCAACGAGTTTTCGATGCTCCAGTGGCCTCTAATGGCGGCCAGCAGTTGTTCCGCTGACCCGGCCAGACTGCTGATGTAGTAGCGGGGCTGGCTGGCGTCGCCTGCTGCGGTGGTGCGGTGGCCCACCACCCTGACGGCGGCTTTCAGTTCCGGCCATTGCCCCTGGGGGTCCAGATAGTCCAGGCAGTCCGGCTCGGTGATGACCCAGCATTCCCGCCGTTCCACCCGCCCGTGTCCCTTGTCCAGGGTTTGAGCGTAGTCATAGGGCACGCCGTCAAAGCCCAATGCCTCGGCCCCTTCGAACAGGTCTTGAATATTCTCGTACAGTTGACCCTGGTTCTCCTTCACCGCCAGCACATAGTCGGCACCACCATCTGTGATCTGCTGCGCAATCTCTCGCTGGCAGCCCATGGCGTCGATAGTTACGATACAGCCATTCAACTCCAGCATCTCCAGCAGTTGAGGAATGGCAGTGATCTCATTGGATTTCTCGTCGGTCTTGACCTGACCCAGGGTCAGGCTTTGCTGGGTGGCCCAGGCGCTGACCATATGGATGGCCCCCTTCTTCCCAGCACGGTCATAGGACCGTCGGGCCGTCTTGCCGTCGATAGCCACCACCTCGCCAGGCAACAACTCGGCGATGGCCTGGGTCCATGAGATGAAGCAATCCTGCAACTGCACTGGGTCCAGACGGGCGAAGACATCGCCGAAGGTGTCGTGGGACGGAATGCCGTGGGGCAGTTCCAGGAAACTCTGAAACCAGGCCAGCTTGCTCCTGCCGAACAGCTCGATATGAACCCAGGAATCAGCCCCACAGATGGTGGCGCAGATGGCGATGGCCAGGATGTCCACCAGTTTGTGGTGTCGGGTGCGTTCTACCCGGGGATCGTCCAACTCGGCGAAATGATCGAGAATGGTTGCCTTGGGTGCTTGTGCCATGCCCTCCTACCTCCACGACCTGCAATGGATCATCGGACATTAGCACATTTCTAAAAATCTCATTAAGACGCGATTGCCCTGCGCGCCCATAGGCAGGGAAGCAGCCGCCCCGGTCAGTGTGATAAACTGACCGGGGCGGCTGGTCATACGGGTGGATTAGCAAGCATTAGCTCAACCGGGTCCACAACGCCACCTCCTCGGCAACTGCCAAGACTGCCCCTTGCTCGCTGGGAACGAGAAAGGGGCGACAAGTCGCCCCGGTCATCCTACCACTAACGAGGCCCGCCGGACTATCGGCGGGCCTTTTTATCGACCTTGCCGGCCCCCTGTTACGAACTCCAGTTCGCATCGTACAATGCGGCCAGAGGGGGTGCTACGATACGGCATCCCTGCGAGGAGGCTCGATGGTAGTGTCGGAAGCGAAGATCGTATTTGGGTTCAACGACGTGGTACGGGTTAGGTTCCGGTGCCATTATTGCGGCAACGAGATCGTGGTCCGACTGGATAGCGAGAAGCGGCCCACGATCACCAAGCAATGCCCACTGTGCCATGAGGAATGGTTGTCGCGCCTTGGTGCGGAGCGCATTCAGAAAATCTTGCAGGGTATCCAGGAGATGGAGGCCCCCAAGGCTGACATCCTGATTGAGATCGACGCGCCGGCGAGGTAGTCCCATGGTTTATGCGTTCGATTGGTTCGTCTATGACCCCGGGACGCGGCTGGTCCACCAGGAAGAGGGTTGCGGGAATAGCTTTCCTCCGGGAGTGCGAGGGTTTCAGCGGGTCGGGAATGCCAGCATGGCTACGCTCGATGAGGCAGTGGCAAAGGCACGGGAGTTGTTAGACCGGGAGGCGCAGCCGTGCGGGTTGTGTCGCCCTAAGGTCGAGATTGCCAAGCCTCGTACTGTCTACGATGATTGGCTGGACAAGCTCGATGATGCCCTTGGCCGTGGCCGGTAAATCCCGTTGACAATGATAACGGGTACGCCGTAATATCGGCATCGCCACAGTCTCAATTGCCTGGCTGACCCTGTTCCAGGGGTCGGCGGCATGAGCATTTTTACGCGGTTGGCACTTTTTGTGCCTCCTTGCGGTGCTCATGCCAGTGTGCGGAGACTGTGGCAAGTAGCCAATCCTGTGTAGCCGCAAGGGGGTTCCACCGCAGTCGATAATTGATAAACAAGCGCGGCCCGTTAGCGTCAACTAACGGGCCGTGTCTGGCAAATCCCGTAGGTAGGAACTGCCAGAGGGCCGAAACCCGCCGGGCATCATACCAGCGTTGCCTCTGTGTCGATAGTGCCTCCCTGCCGGATTGCCGGTTAGGGAGGTTTTGCTATGTCAAGGACGAAGAAATTATGGCTGGTCGCCGGTGGCGTTATCGGGGTGATTGTCCTGATTGGGATAATCAACGCGATTGGCGGGGGCGGCAGTGCGCCAGTCGAAACAGCGCAGCCGGCGGCGACACGGGTTGCGGCTGCCCGTGCACAAATTGTTGCCCAATCGCCGAGGGCAGCCGCCAGCCCTACCGTCAAGGCGGCCTCGGTCTCGTCGGTTCACTACGAGGACCAGCATTTGGTGATTGAGGATGCGCCGACGTTGCGGACGGGTCAGTATGGGACGAAGTGCATTGCCGGCACTGCTGATGTCAAACGCAGCTTGTCCTACGCCCAAGTGCAATTCCCGTTGTATGATGCCAATGGCAGCATCGTCGGCCATGCCCTCGACAACATCAATTCGATCAAACTCGGTCAAAGCTGGGCTTTCTGCGCCGCCATCATTGATACCACAGGCACGGCTGCTAAGTTCGGCAAGGTGCCAGAGGTTACGGCGTTCCGATAACCGGCTCTGCGGTTAGTCAGCCGTTCGGCGCAGGGCGTCCAGTGCCTCGTGTCCGGCCCAGGTCAAGCACTGGACAAGCACACCGCCTTGAGATCGAACGGCGGTGAAATAACCGGCTTGCTCGCACAGGTCAGCATGGTACTGGACATCGTTATCCTCGTAGCCGGGCAAGCTGGGTATGACCGAGAACCGTCCGCCGTACTGTCCGTTGGCTTCTACCCATTTGAGGATTGCCTTGATAAGGGACATATCGCGTTTCATTACGCACCTCCGTTCGTTTATTTTAGCACCCGGCTACGCCGCTCGCGCCGTCCAGTTGGCGACAGGCATCTCTACCTTCATCTCCCGCATACCGGCGTAATCGTCCTCCAGCAGACGGCCCAGCATCGTTCCCGTGTAAGTGAGCAGCGACAGCCCGACGTGGAGCCGGACTTTCTTGATGCCCAGGTAGCAGTGCCGGTCGAGCAGGCGGCTGCGCTTGAGGCTGCCGAACATCCTCTCAACGCTGGTCCGCTTCTTGTACAGCGTGGCCCATCGCTTGCTCGCCCGTGGCAGCCGTCCCACGCGCCGGAGGAGTTCGCCATCCCAACCCTCATAGTGCTGGCTCTGGCAACGGTCGCCCAGGTACGTCCGCTCGCCTTTGAGTTCGCAGCCTTCGGCAGGACACCGGAACAGGTGGCCCTTGCCTTTCTTGGTGCCGACGTACTGCATGGGCTGACCGCCGAGACAGCGAGGTTGGCCCTGCGCCGTATACCCGTTCTGCTTGTCCTTGCCCATCTCGCGTACTTGAATGACGGCGTAGATCCGCCGGTCGTCGAGGTCCTTGAAGTTGCTGAGGGCGTCGTATCCCCGGTCAGCCATCATGTACCGGACTGGCAAGTTGGAGTGGTTCCGTTTGAGCTGGTCCACCAGCGGCGGCAGCGTCGGGCTGTCGTTGGCATTGGCGGGCAGCACGGCCCATGCCAGCGGTGTACCGTAGTAGGCATCGCATACGGCGTGGAGTTTGTACCCGTAGAACAGTTCTTCGCCGTCAACGGCCAGTTTCGCGGTCCGGTGGCCCCATGCAGCCTCTCGGTCGATCCGCTTGTCCGGTTTCACTTTGCCGTTGCCCCACGCCTCAACGTCGCTGCTGTCAATGGCGACCATGCGGCCCGGCGCAGGGGCTTTCTCCGGTACCACGCCCTCGTGTCGCAGCCGCTCGATCTCTGCGCCGACACGCTCGGCAACGTCCTTGATCGCCGCGTCAACGAGGTTCTTATGATCCGCCAGCCTCGCGTAGAAGCGGGAGAAAGTGCCCTCGTGCGGCACGGTATCCCTTAAACCACAAACCCGCCTGAGAAGGCGGGATGCTTTGAGCTGGGCTATGAGGTCGCGGGTGTACCGCAACCTGAGCAGGTAGCGGACGAGCGTTGCCCGCCACATGACCTCCGGGGCGTAGCCGGGCCGTCCGGTCCAGCGGTAGTCGTTCAGTTTGGCAATCAGTTCGTCGTGGTGCAGTTCGTCGAGGATCGTCCCAATCAGGCCAAAATCGGGAACGCCTGGATCGCCCCGTTGACGATCCGCCGGCGGCGGCTTTATATTGAGCATGACCGTGCTTCCTCACAGCGGGGCGGTCTGCCGCTAACGAGGTTAGGCTCTCGTTGGCGGCGTTCTTTATGTTGGTTTGATTGTAAGACCTCGCTCAAGGGCAGGGCAACGGGCTGCGCGGGAAACGCAGCAAATTGGCCGGTTCCAGGGCGATTTCAGGCCCCAAAACCGGCCAAACTTCCTACCGGCGATGAGTGTAGGTTGACCCCGGAAACTTGCCTCACCCCTAACTCGTCAAGTGGTTTCGCAAGTCGCTCGATGCTGCACGACGAGGTTCGATAGCCTGCGGACGGTCATCCAAGCAGTCGAACAGAGGCGTTTATGGTCAGCATCGGCAGGATTCAGGAACACCGCGCGCCAGTTCACCGTGAAGCGATGGCCAGCAGAATGTCGGCCAGATCCCGGGGCGTGGTGACCATGGGATCGTGACCGGTGTCGATGTGGTGAACGCCCCAACCTGAAGCCGCCGCGCGCCGGGCCACGGGCTCAAAGCCCGATTCGCTGCACAGGATGAACTCGCGACGAAGGGCTGCGGCATCGGGGTTGCTGACCCGCACCGGCTGGGCAAAGGTGAGAGTCGGCTGGGGAGAAAGCCGGGGCAGCATGAAAGCCTGGTCCGATGGATCGGTTATGGCCCATCGGCTGGCAATCTCCTCGGGTTCGGTGGGGGCGGGCATGAATGGAGCGCCTTCGGCAATGAACCCGCGAATGCGGGCGACAAACTCGGGGCCGCGGACAGCCTCGAGCTGATCGACCATGGCCTCATCGTCGGCAGGGGCCACACCATTGACGTAGACCAAGGTTGAGATGCGCTGGGGAACCAGTTCCGCGACGCCAGTGATGACCATGCCGGCGTAGGCGTGGCCGACGAGGATGACGTCGGTCAGGTCTTCGGCGTTCAGCACGGCGACGACGTCGCGGACGTGCAGGTCAAGATTGATCGCCGCCGGCGGCAGGAGCGCCGCCAAGTGCTCCCGCTCCCCCAAGCCCGTCAGGCTGGGGGCCAAGACGCGATGGCCGGCCTGGCGCAGCAGCGGCGCGGTCTTCCACCATGACCATCCGCCGTGCCAGGCTCCGTGGATGAGAACGAAGGTTGCCACGGACGGGTCTACATGACGACTACGGAGCGCAGAACCTCGCCGCGCTCCATGCTGGCGAAGGCGGCCTCCACGTCGCCAATGCCGATGCGTTCGCTGACGAAGGCATCCAGGTCCAGCCGCCCTTGCAGGTACAGGTCGATGAGCATCGGGAAATCGCGCGTGGGCAGGCAATCGCCGTACCACGAAGATTTCAGCGAACCGCCGCGTCCGAACACCTCGATGAGGGGCAGTTCGATTCTCATGGTGGGATCGGGCACGCCGACCAGGACGACGGTGCCGGCGAGATCCCGGGCGTAGAAAGCCTGCTCGTAGGTGGCGGGATTGCCGACGGCCTCGATTACCACGTTGGCGCCGTTGCCGTCAGTCAAAGCCTTGATCGCCTCAACGGGATCCGTGTCGGTTGAGTTTATGGTATGGGTAGCGCCCAAGTCGCGTGCCCACTCCAGCTTGCGCTCGTCGATGTCGACGCCGATGATGGTGTGCGCGCCGGCCAGGCGGGAACCGGCGATGGCCGCGTTGCCCACCCCACCGCAACCGATAACGGCGACGGAATCCCCGCGACCGACGCCGCCGGTGTTCATGGCAGCGCCCAAGCCGGCCATGACGCCACAGCCGATGAGGCCGGCAGCCAGGGGGCTGGCGGACGGATCGACCTTGACGGCCTGCAACGCGTCGACCAAAGTCAGCTCGCAGAAGGCGCCGATACCCAGCGCCGGCGACAGCGGGGAGCCGTCGGCGAGGGTCATTTTCTGTTGGGCGTTGCGGCTGGCGAAGCAGTACCACGGCCGACCGCGCAGGCAGGACCGGCAGTTGCCGCACGGAGCCCGCCAGGCGAGGATCACGAAGTCGCCGGGTTGCACGTTGGTCATGTCCGGGCCGACCTTCTCAACCACGCCGGCCGCCTCGTGCCCCAGCAGGAAGGGAAACTCGTCGTTGATGGCGCCCTCCCGGTAGTGCAGGTCGGTGTGGCAGACGCCGCAGGCCTGCACGCGCACCAGCGCTTCGCCCTCCCCCGGGTCCGGCACCAGGATCGGAACCAGTTCGACCGGCGCGCCTTTGGCGCGCGAAACCACACCCTGAACTTCGTTGACCGGCATTGCTCGTCCCTCCGAGTGGGCTTGATCCCCACGATCTCCATCGGGGGCGCCCGCCTAGCGGCAGGTATAATGCCGCAACCAAGTGCCGGCGTCAAAGCGGGCGGCAGTAGAAGGACTGATCTCAGGCGCAGCTGGACCTGGCAAAAGGGCTGGAGGATCACGATGACGAAGCGGGTAATCATCGACACGGACCCGGGGGTTGACGACTGCGCGGCCATCCTGCTGGCCCTGGCAAGCCCCGAACTGCAAGTCGACGCGCTGACCATCAGCTACGGCAACGGCTCGATGCCGCGGTGCGCCGACAACGCCCGCAGAATCCTGGCAGCAGCCGGCCGGGCCGATGTACCCGTGTATCTCGGAGCCGAAGGGCCGCTCATCCGACCACCGACCGCAGGTTGGGCGTCGCACATCCACGGCGGCGACGCTTTGGGCGAGGTGAGTAACAATGCCCCGCCCGCGCAGCCGTCTGAAAACGAGCCGGCGCGTCGGGCGGCGGTTGAGATTGCGTCCAGAGCCCTGGCCGCCCCAGGTGAGATAACCGTCCTGGCGTTGGGTCGCATGACAAACGTGGCGCTGGCCCTGCGTCTGGCTCCGGAAATGGTCGATGCCCTGGCGGGTGTGGTGGTCATGGGCGGCGCGGTGAGGGTTCCGGGCAACGTGTCGCCGGTGGCAACGGCGAACATCCACGAAGACCCGGAAGCGGCGGCAATCCTGTACGACTCCGGCGCGCCGATAATCCAGGTGGGCCTGGACGTGTGCGACAAATGCGGGTTTTCGGATGCGCAATTCGAGCGGCTGCGCGCCAGTTCGGCACCGGCGATGCAACTGCTGGTGTCGGCCTCGGCGTACACGCAGGCGGCGTACCGACGGCTGGGTCGGTTGGCGGATGGAGAAGCGGTGCGCTACAACGACGTGCCGGCCGTCGCTGCGGCAGCTGATCCAACATTGATGGCCATGCAGCGTCTGCCGGTGGCCGTGGACACGGGAAGTGACCTGACCCGCGGGCAGACCGTTGTGGACTGGTACGGACTGACGGGCCGGGAGGCCAATGTCGATGTGTGCCTGGAGGTGGACGCCGAGCGGCTAACGGAGATGGTGGTGGAGAGGCTGGTCAATCACCCCTGGCCGGCCTAGCCGGCAAGGCTCGAACGATTTGCAACGAGAAGGGGCGGCCTGACGGCCGCCCCCGGGTTTCGCGAAGAAGTGTGAGGATCAGCCCAGCGCGGCGACGGCGGCTTTGACCTCATCGTAATTCGGCTCGTTGCCCGGCGAATCCGAGACCCAGTGGTAGCGCACGATGCCCTCGGAGTCGACGATGGTAACGGCCCGCTTGGCGGCGACGTAGCCTTCCATGCCGGCCAGGCCGGGGAGGGCAACGTCGTAGGCGTTGACGACTTCACGGTTGTAGTCGCTGAGGAAGGTGTAGTTGACGTCGTTGGCGGCCTTCCAGGCAGCCTGGGCGAAGGGCGGATCAACGGTGATGCCGATAACCGCGGCGTTCATGTTTTCGAACTCGCCGATGCTGTCGCGCAAGGTGCACATCTCGGTGGTGCAGACGCCGGTGAAAGCGCCGGGGAAGAAGGCGAGGACGACGTTCTTGCCCCGGTAATCGCTGAGGCTGTGGCGCGTGGCCGGGTTTTCGTGCAGGGTGAAATCGGGTGCGGGCTGACCGACGGTGATGGCCATCAAGGAACCTCCTGGGTGGTGACGACTAATAGGCTGGCCGGGGTGTCGAAGGATGCCGGAACAGGCGTCCCGGAGAACAACGCAAGCATCTTATCATAACGGCCCTTACACCCCGGCAGCCGGGGCCGTGCTAAACTGGCCGCCACCCAAAACCGGAGCCATTGCCATGTTCTTCAACTCACGCCGTTCCACGATCCACGCCACCCACGGAATGGTTGCAACCAGCCAACCCCTGGCGGCCATGGCCGGCCTCAGAGTCCTGATGGACGGGGGCAACGCCGTTGATGCGGCGGTGGCTACGGCGGCCACGTTGAACGTGGTTGAACCGATGTCGACGGGAGTCGGCGGCGACGTGTTCGCGCTGATGTGGAAAGCGGCGGACCGGAAGGTGACAGCGTTGAACGGCAGCGGCCGGGCTCCCAGGGCTGCGTCGATTGACGACCTGCACGCCAAGGGCCACAGTCGGATGCCGGCGTTCGGGCCGTTGTCGATCTCGGTGCCCGGTACGGTTCACGGCTGGGAGGTACTGCTTGAGAACGAGGGGACGCTGAGCCTGGCGGACGCGCTGGCGCCGGCCATCGATTACGCGGAGAACGGGTTTCCGGTCAGCGACATCATCGGGTTCCAATGGCGCCAACAGGAGGACAAACTGGCCGCGCTGCCCTCGGGCCAGGAGATGCTGGTGAACGGGCGCGCGCCCCGTGAAGGAGAGGTGATGCGACTGCCCACACTGGCGCGCACGCTGCGCACCGTAGCCGAGGGCGGCAGCGAGGCCTTTTACACCGGGCACATAGCGTCCGCCATGGCGCAATTCGTCCAGGAGCAGGGCGGCTGGCTGGCCGAAGAAGACATGGAATTGCACCACTCGGATTGGGACGAACCCATCAAGACGGACTACCGTGGGGTGACCTGCTGGGAATGCCCGCCCAACGGCCAGGGCATCATCGCGCTGGAGGCGCTGAACATCGTCGAGGGGTTCGACATCGCCGGCATGGGGCCACAGAGCGCGGAGCGTTACCACCACCTGATCGAGGCGACCCGGCTGGGTTTCGCCGACGCGTTCGAATACCTGGCCGATCCACGCTGCGCTGACGTACCCACTAAAATGTGGACGTCCAAGGAGTACGCGAAGGGCCGGCGCGGCCTGATCAATCCGGACCGGGCGATGGACACTGCGCCCTACGGAAAGATGGTTCCGGGAAGTGATACGGTGTACATCAGCGTGGTCGACGGAGCGGGAAATGCCTGCTCGCTGATCAACAGTGTCTTCGCCAATTTCGGCTCGGGCCTGGTCGTTCCCGGGACGGGGATCGTGATGCACAACCGCGCGTCGTTGTTCAACGTCCGGCCCGGCCATGCCAACTCGCTGGAGGGCGGGAAACGGCCGTTCCACACCATCATTCCAGCCATGGCGACACGAAATGACGAGTTCTGGCTGAGCTATGGCGTCATGGGTGGGTTCATGCAACCGCAGGGCCACCTGCAAGTGATCTCCAACATGGTGGATTTCGGCATGGACGCCCAGGGAGCGCTGGACGCCCTGCGGTTCCAGGTGGCCGGCGATTCCGTTTGGCTGGAAGGCGACGTCGACGACGCAGTGGTGATGGGGCTCCACGAGCGGGGCCACCGGGTCAACGTGATGCACGGCCCTCAGCGCGGCGGAGCCGGCGGCATGGGCGGAGGGCAGGCAATCAGCCGGGATCCGGAGTCCGGCGTGCTCAGCGGCGGCAGCGAACCGCGAAAGGACGGAGCGGCTGTCGGCTGGTAACTACTTGGCCAACCAGCGACGGAACCGCTGCCAGGCCCCCTGGGGCTCGGGGTCAATGGGGCGGCCCCGCCAGTATTGTTGACTTTGGTTGCCCATGCGACGGAAGAACATCCAGGCTACGGCGGCAGCCATGAGCACCAGGCCAGCCAGGGAAAGCCACATCAACCTGGCCACGAACAGGCCAACGAGGGCCAGGACCCCGCCGGCGATGGCCAGCTTGGTGGGGGAGATGAAAGCCTTTGAGCGGCGTGGCCGCGGCGCGAACGGAGATGGCTGGTCGTCCAGTGGCGGTGGAGCGTCGGCCGGCGCGGGTGTGGGTTCCGGTGCGTCGGTTTCCAGCTCGTTCAGCAGTTGCTCGATTTCCTGTTCGTAGCGATCTTTCATCTTCGCACCTACCCCTGCCTGCAGCGGAACCGGACGTATGGTTCGGATTATAGCGTCTAGCGGGCGTGGGCGTAAGCGAGCGATCGACGCAGGAATCCGTTGGCGCCAAGCGATACCGACAGCACGCCTATCGTGCCTGGTCCAGAGCAATCGCAAGGATATGCTAGGATATCGGCGGCAACGGCAGGGCGTAACTGCCGGATAAGGAGACAAACATCATGGCGAATACCCCGTTGGGGCTGGACATCAGGGCCTGCATTTTTGACGTTTTCGGCACCGTGGTCGACTGGCGGTCGAGCATCACCGAGCAGTGCGCGAACATGGGGCGGATCAAGGGGATCGAACGGGACTGGGGCGCCTTCGCGGACGCGTGGCGCAGCAAGTACGGCCCTTACATGAACAAGGTGCGAACCGGCGAACTGCCGTGGACCAACCTCGACGCGTTGCACCGGATGTCCCTGGACGAGGTGCTGGACGAGTTTGAGATCAGCGGGCTGGACGATGACGAGAAGATGGAGGTGACCTATTTCTGGCACAACCTCCGGCCCTGGTCCGACAGCGTGCCTGGGTTGTATCGGCTCAAGAACCGGTTCGTGATCGCCCCCATGTCCAACGGCAACATCGCGCTGATGACCAACATGGCCAAGAACGGCGGCATGCCCTGGGACTGCATCCTGGGCGCCGAGGTCGCGCAGCACTACAAGCCGGACCCGGAGAGCTACGGAACGGCAGTCAAGCTGCTGGGCCTGAAACCGGAGCAGGTGATGATGGTGGCGGCGCACCAGGGCGATCTGCTGGCATCGGCCAAGGTGGGCCTGCGCACCGGGTTCGTGCCGCGCCCGCGGGAGCACGGGCCGGATCGCACGCCGGACCCGACTCCGGACCCGTCGTTCAACGTGGTGGCGGACAGTTTCGTGGACCTGGCGGCCAAGCTGGGCGCGTAAAGCTCAAGCGGCCATAACCGCAATGATGCAGGGGCGAATGGCCATTCGCCCCTAATCAGTTAACGGTTCCAGGCCGCAAACCTCGGCGACCAGTTCGTAAGAGCGAACGCGGTCGGCGTAGTGGTAGCAGATGGTTACCACGCTCAGGTCCGGGGTCTGGTAGTCTTCGGCGACCTGCTCCAGTCCGGCCTTGACCTGCTCGGGATCGCCGTCGACGCAATTGCGGCTGTACTGCTGAATGAACTGCCACTCGTTGGCGAGGTATTTGTAATTGGCAGCCAGGTCCGGGTGGGGGATGCCCTTGGCCCGGTTGGTCACCGAGCGGAGGCGGCCCAGGTTCCGACTGGCCGCGATGCGCTGGGCTTCCTCCTCGGTGTCGGCGCACAGAACCTGTACGCCCACGTTGACCAATGGTTCCGACAGGTATTCCGACGCCTCGAAGTTCTGTCGGTAGGATTCGACAATCTGCGGCCCGTCGGTGGCGCCCATGCCGAAGAAATGGGCGTAGGCGAAGGGCAGGCCCATCTTGGCGGCCATGAACGCAGATTCGTAGCGGGAACCGAGGAGCCACACCTGGGGGACGGTCTCCGATTCCTCCGGCGCCGCCAGGACCTCGTTGAAGGGATGATCATCGGGCTGGGTGTCGTGCATATAGTTGATGACGTCGCGGACCTGCTGGGGGAAGTGCCGAACGTCCTTGGGCATACTGGGGTAGGCCAGGGCGGCCGCGGTGATCTGGTCACTCCCCGGCGCGCGGCCGATGCCCAGGTCGATGCGGTCAGGGTACAGCGAGTCCAGAATGCGGAAGGTCTCGGCCACCTTGAGCGCGCTGTAGTGGGGTAGCATCACGCCTCCGGAGCCGACGCGGATGCTCCTGGTGTGGGCGGCGATCTGGCCGACCATCACTTCGGGAGCCGTGCCGGCGAAGTTGGGCAGGTTGTGATGCTCGGCCACCCAATAGCGCTGGTAACCCATTTGCTCCGTGGCCATGGCGAGTTGGATGGTCTCCCGGAGCGCGACGCCGGCGTTGCTGCCCTCGCGCATGGGCGACTGGTCGACCACGCTCAGTTGCAGTTTTTGGCTCAAGTGGTCCCCCTGGCTGTCAGTGCGTCGGGCAGCGGCAACGCGCGCTATCCGAAGCGGGTATGTTCTGTATCACTGAAATTTGGGTTGTCGGCAAGGGCCGGCCGGCATATTATAATAGTGTTCAACCGGGAAAGTAGCGGGCAAATACTCCAGACGAGCATCCCGATCAGGTTCCCGCTCGTCATCCAGACAGGTGAACCGCTTTGCTTTTCGACAAGATAATCGGACCCAAACCGGCGGTCGAAAATATCCCGCCGTCAGGGCTACCGCTCACGGGCAGCGGCAATAAGTACCTACTTGAACGTATCGTCAAGTGGGTGCTTTTTATTTTGGCTTCCGTCTCAGTGCTGACCACCGTCGGCATCGTGTCGGTGCTGCTGTTCGAGGGGGTCCAATTCTTCACATCGGACTTCTACGAGAACAATCCGACCGAGCGGGTGGCGACAAGCGCAATCGAGGTATCGACCGGTGAGGCTCCCATCACCCTGGCCCCCGGAGTAGTCCCGAAGGTGGAGGTGCGCGCCACCACCGACGCGCTGATCTACGTGAACTGGGAACGGCCTGCGGTGGGGCAGGAGCCCACCGGGTATGAGGTGTCGGTGCTGCCCAGTCTGAACGCCGACCTCTCCGATTGCGAGAGCCTGGCGGCGGACCGGACGTCCTGCGTAATCGCAAACGCCGCGCCGGGCCGGTCGCATAAGGTCACGGTGACTGCCCTTGCCGGGCCCGGCAAGGGCGTCGGCCTGCAGACCGCCTCCTTCAGCGTGCCCGAAAAAGTGAAGTGGCACCGTTTCCTGACGGACACCAAGTGGCGAACGCTGCTGGTTCCGAGGTCCTACGGCATCTGGCCGCTGTTGGTGGGCACCACGATGATCGCTGTGCTGGCCATGGTGGTAGCAGTGCCGCTGGGCCTGCTGAGCGCGATCTTCCTGAGCGAGTACGCTCACCCGCGTCTCCGGGCGATCACCAAGCCGATCCTTGAGGTGCTGGCTGGCATCCCGACGGTGGTGTACGGGTTTTTCGCCCTCTTCTTTATCACGCCAATCCTGCGCTCGTTCAGCGACGACGTGGGCATCTTCAACGCGCTGTCAGCCGCCATCGTGATGGGCGTCATGATCATACCCATGGTGTCCAGCCTGAGCGAGGACGCGATGCGGGCAGTCCCCAACGCGCTGCGGGAGGGCGCCTACGCCCTGGGTGCAACCAAGGTTGAGGTAGCCACGAAGGTGGTGTTGCCCGCCGCCCTGTCGGGTATCGTTGCCGCAATCATCCTGGCGATGTCCCGGGCGATTGGCGAGACGATGATCGTGTTCATAGCGGCCGGTCAAAATGACAGCCTGACGTTCAACCCCCTGGACCCGGTCAACACGATGACCGGTTTCATGGCGACGACCAACTTCAGCGACAACGCCATCCCGGGAACGGCCCAATTCCAGGCGCTCTTCGCGGTAGGCATCACGCTGTTCATCATCACGCTGCTAATGAACCTGTTGAGCCAGTTCGTCGTGGCCAAGTTTCGTGAGGTGTACGAATAATGGCAGCCGGGATCGAGCACGGTTACAGCCAGCGGTTGTCGAAACGCAAGCGGAACGCTTCCATCTTCCACGCCGTGTGCGTCGCGGCGGTCCTGGTCGCCCTGTTGATGCTGCTGGCGCTGCTGTACAGCGTGCTGTCGGAGGCTGTAACCTGGTTGAACCTGGACGGCACTTCGATCAAGACGCTGCTGACGGACATCCCGTCCAGCAAAGCAGTGAATTCCGGTTTGTTCCCGGCCATCGTGGGCACCATCTGGGTGATGGGGATCTGCGTCTTCGTGTCCTTCACGGTGGGCGTGTCGGCTGCCATATACCTGGAGGAGTACGCGGGCGGCAACCGCATCGCCCAGCTTATCCAGACGAACATACAGAACCTCGCTGCAGTACCGTCCATCGTCTACGGGATTCTGGGGCTGTCCATTTTTGTCGCCTTCTTCGTGATGGTTGCTCCGGGGACCGACGGCAAGAACGTGTCCGCCGCCGGCCTGACCCTCGCCCTGCTGATCATGCCGGTGGTAATCGTGTCCTCGCAGGAAGCGATCCGGGCCGTTCCATCCTCGATACGCGAGGGCGGCTTTGCGCTGGGCGGCACCAAGTGGCAGGTGATATGGAGGCTGGTGTTGCCGCAAGCAATGCCTGGCATCCTCACCGGGATCATCCTGGCGGTTAGCCGGGCCATGGGAGAGGCGGCGCCGCTGGTCATCATGGGCGCGCTGTCCTTCGTGCCATTCGCTCCGGCCAGCCCGCTGGACCGATTCACAGTGCTGCCGATCCAAATCTACGTGTGGATTTCCAAGCCGCAGGAAGAGTTCCACCACCTGGCGGCCGCGGGGATCGTCGTGCTGCTGATCATGCTGCTGGGCATGAACGCATTCGCCATCTTCCTGCGCAACCGGCTGCAGAAGAACCAAGGGGGGTAAACCAGAATGGCCGCAACCTCGGTGGAAACCCGTGCCGCCGTCCGCGCCATCGACGTGGGGGTCTATTACGGCTCCAACAAGGTGATTGAGGGCGTGACCATGGACATGCCGGAGAACGAGATCACGGCCATCATCGGGCCGAGCGGCGCGGGCAAGAGCACGCTGCTGCGCTGCATCAACCGGATGAACGACCTGATCGAAATCTTCCGCATGGAAGGGCAGATGTGGTTTGGCGACTTCAATCTGTACGCTCCGGAATCGGACCCGACGCAGATCCGATACCGGATCGGGATGGTTTTCCAGCGGCCCAACCCCTTCCCCAAATCGATTTACGACAACATCGCCTTCGGGCCTCGGATCAACGGGTTCAAGGGCAGCATGGACGACCTGGTGGAGCAGTCGCTGCAGGGCGCCGCGCTGTGGGACGAGGTGAAAGACCGTTTGAAGGAATCGGCGCTGGCGCTATCCGGCGGGCAACAGCAGCGACTGTGCATCGCCCGGGCGCTGGCGGTGGAGCCCAGCGTGATCCTGATGGATGAGCCCTGTTCGTCCCTGGACCCGATCGCCACGCTGGCCATCGAAGAACTGATGCAAGAACTCAAGAAAACCTACAGCATCGTCATCGTGACGCACAACATGCAGCAGGCCGGCCGGGTATCGGACAAGACCGCCTTCCTGATGCCCGACGAAAACCGGGTGGCTCATCTCATCGAGTTTGGCGACACCCGCACCCTGTTCACCAACCCCACCGACGAGCGCACGGAAGCATATATCACCGGCCGCTTTGGTTAGCCGCCCGCGTGGCTCCAGGCGGTTTGAGGTTCACGAAAAGGGGGCGTCGAATGCTGAGATCAGATTACGAACGCGATCTGTCGAGCTTGGAAGCCGATCTGGCGGAAATGGCAACGCACGTCGAACAGGCGACCCGACGCGCGCTCAACGCGCTTGAAAACCAGGACCTGGAGCTGGCCCAGCAGATTATCGACGAAGACGACGTGATCGACCGGCTGCAAGATACGCTGGAGAACAAGTGCGTGGGGATGCTGGCCACCCAGCAGCCCACGGCCCGTGACCTGCGGCAGGTTTTGTCGGCGGTGCACATCGGCGTGGAACTGGAGCGCATGGGGGACTATGCCGAAGGCATCGCCAAGATCTGCCTGCGCATCGGGGACCAGCCCCTGCTCAAGCCCTTGATCGACATCCCACGAATGGCCGAACTGGCGTTAACCATGCTTCGCGAGAGCCTGCAGGCGTATTCGAACCGGGACGAATGGCAGGCCCGCAAGGTTTGCAAGGACGACGACGCCGTCGACGATTTGTACAACCAGATTTACCGGGAACTGCTCACCTACATGCTGCAGGATCCCCGCAATATCGAGCGAGCGACGTACCTCCTGTGGGTTGCTCATGACCTGGAGCGGATCGCCGACCGGGCCACCAACATCGCCGAACGGGTTATGTGGCTGGTTTCGGGGCATACCGTGGGAACCGGGAGCGTAAAATCCGACCGGTCCCTGCGCTGATCATCACCAATTCATGCTGACAAATTTTTCCCAAATTTCGGCCCAAATCCGTCGTTGACAATTCCCGACCTCAGCAGTATAGTTTTCGCAAATGCATAGTACTTGCAAAAGGATTTGCATCTGCACATGTACCTGTCCCCCGACAGCGGGGGCAGGATAGACCTGACTGAAAACTTCGGGTTCGCACCTGCGCCCACCGGATTTGCCGCACGGCAACGGTGGGTTTTCTATTGCCAGAAATCGGAGGAGGACACCTTGACCACCCCAGCGCAAATCCCCAGCCAGCAAGACATTCACGAATCCAGTATGCGGCTGGCGACCGACGCGCCCGCGATCATCCCGTTCATGGAGGACGAGATACAGCGCTTTGACGCGGAGGTCGACCGGTTCCGCACCGGGGACCTGGATAACACCGTATTCACCCCCTTCCGCCTGCGCCAGGGTGTGTACGGACAGCGACAGGCCGACGTGCAGATGATCCGAGTCAAGCTGCCGGGCGGCATCATTTCGGCGGACATGCTGGACTGCTTCGGCGACGTGACCGAGAAGTACGCGCCGCTGAAGAAGGGCCACATCACCACGCGGGAGAACATCCAGATCCACCACATTCCGCTGGAGCAGACCTCCGAAGTGCTGCGCATCCTGGGCAGCGTGGGCCTGTCCACCCGCGAGGCGTGCGGCAATACCGTCCGCAACGTGGTGGGAGCTCCGACGGCCGGCGTGAGCCCGGAAGAAGTTTTCGACCCGACGCCGTACCTGACCGCCTACGTGCGGTTCGGCGTCCGCCACCCCATCACTCAGAACTTCCCCCGCAAGTTCAAGTCGGCGTTCACCGGCAACGACCAGCGGGACGAAGTGGCGGCGGCGATCCAGGACCTCACGTTCGTGTCCCAGTACAAAGAAGTGGACGGTGAGCAGCGCAAGGGTTTCAAGGTGTATTGCGGCGGCGGCACGTCGATCATGCCGCGGCTGGCCAAGCCCCTGTACGAGTGGGTGTCCGAGGATGAATACCTGCGCGTGGCCCTGGCGGTGTGGACAGTGTTCAACAACGCCGAAATGCTGCGCAAGAACCGCATGATGGCGCGCCTCAAGGTGCTGATCGACCGCATCGGGCTGGACGAGTTCCGGGACATGGTGGACGCTGAACTGGCGAACATCGGGCCGATAGACTTCCGTTCGCTCATGACCGCGGAGGAGATCCAGCGTGAGGACCCGCCCGCCCAACCATCCACCGGGAACGGCGACCACAGCGAGCCCGAGTACCAGGCTTGGCTGAGTTCAAACGTGGAGGCGCAGCGGCAGGAAGGTTACCATGTCGCGTACATCAAGATAGTGCGAGGGGACCTGTCTCCAGAGCAGTTCCACGGGCTGGCCGACATCGTTCGGAACTACACCGGCGGCAAGGCAAGGGCGACCCAGGAACAGAACCTGGTGCTGAGGTGGGTGCCCACGGGTCACCTGCACAGCCTTTGGGAAGCGTTGAAGTCGCTGGAGCTGGCGGAAGCCGGCCACAGCCACATCAGCAACGTGGTGTCCTGCCCGGGCACGGACAGCTGCAAACTGGGCATCACTGCGTCCATGGGGCTGGCTCAGGCGTTGCGGACGGAGATGGCGGACTGGAATGGGCTGTCCGAAGACAAGGGCGTGGGAGACATCCGCATCAAGATGAGCGGCTGCCCCAACGGCTGTGGCCTGCACCACATCGCCAACATCGGGTTCCACGGCGCGGCGGTCAAGGGCGTCGACGGCCAGCAGATTCCTTCTTACGAGCTGTTCCTGGGCGGAAACTACGGCGACAATCAGGTGGAGGACTCTCGCATCGGAACGCGCGTGCCCAAAGTGAAGGTTCCGGCCAAGCTGGTGCCCTCGGTGCTGAAAGACATCGTCACGTACTATAAGTACAACCGCGCCGACGAGTCCGAACGGTTCAACGACTTCCTGGACCGGGTGGGCCTGGAGGAAATGACCTCCGTGGCGGCCCGCGCGCAGGAAGTGGGACACGAGGCCGAAGGCGGCGGCGAGATGTACTTCGACTGGGAGCGGACCAACCAGTACGTGCTGGAGCGCGGCGAAGGCGAGTGCGCCGTTTAGCGGCTTAATGACGTCGCTATGGCCAAGGCATCTCTGAACGGCCGAGTGCTGGCCTTCGTCGAGGCCCGGATGCCCGACGAAATGGCCAGCCTCATCCGTCGGCACGGCGGCGTGCCCTTCGGCGCGCCGGTGATGCAGGAGCACTACCTGCAGGACAGCCCGCAGGTGCAGCAGGCCGTTCTTGACGTTTGTGCGGGGCGCATCGATACCGCCATTTTCCTGACCGGCGTTGGCGCAAACGCGATGATGGGCATCGCGGAGGGCATGGGCAGACTGGCGGAGTTTGAAGCGGCGCTGCGCGAGATCACCGTGGTAGCGCGCAGCCCCAAACCGGGCCGTATCCTGCGGCGCCACAAGATACCCATCGATATCATGCCGCCGGAACCGTACACCTCAAGCGACTTGATTGCGGCAATGCGAGGCCTGGAACTCAACCGCAAACGGGTGATCTTCCAACGCTACGGCGGCCCGGACTCCGAACTCCCCACGTATCTGCGAGAGCAACGGGCGGACTACGAAGAGCTCACGCTGTACGACTGGGGGTTACCCGACGACCCGGCGCCGGTGGTTGACCTCATCGACCGCATGGAACAGCGGGAAATCGACGCGCTGGCGTTCACCAGCCGGCCGCAGGTTCCGAACCTGATTGCCATCGCCGCCGACGCCGGGCGCGAAGCATCACTGCGGGCGAGCTTGGGCAGCTCCGTTGCCGTCGCCTCAGTGGGTCCGGTATGCACCCGGAAATTGCAGGAGTTCGGCATCGGGGTGGACGTGGAACCGGACCACCCGCACATGGGTAACCTGGTTATGGCCGTGGCGGAGTACTTCGGAGACGCCGCCTAGTATTTGAACTCCTTGCGCACCGGGCTGAATATGTCCAGCGCGATGGCTTTGGTTTCCTGTCCCTGGGCGTAGTGCTCAACGTCACCGGGGATGATGTACATATCGCCCGGCTTCAGAACGCGCACCTCGCCGCCGATGCCCATTTCCAGCTCGCCCTCGACAATGATGCCGCCCTGCTCATGGGGATGCGTGTGCAGGGGCACCAGAGCCCCGGCTTCGACCTCCACCAGGGAGAAGAGCATCTGGGCTCCCCAGAAGGTGCGGGTGCGGGCGCCTTCGGCGAGCTCTTTGTAGCCGCGGCTCTCGGGGTTGAGGAAGTAGTCACTCATCGCGTGATCTCCTTGTTGTGCGGGTCTATACGGACTGGATTCCGGCTTGCGCCGGAATGACGATAAAAAGGCAGGTTTAATCGAACCCAAGTCGTTTTTCTTTCAAGCTGGTGAAGCGTCCACCTTGTCCGATGATCAGGTGGTCAAGCAGTTCGATGTCCATAAGCTTGCCGGCGGCGACCAGGTCGCGGGTTACCGAAATGTCCTCCGGGCTGGGCGTCGGGTCGCCGGACGGGTGGTTGTGGGCCACGATGATGGAAGGGGCATTCTCTCGGATAGCAGGGCGCAGAACCTCAGCAGGACGTACCGCGCTGCTGTTCACCGTTCCGATGTAGATTGTACGACGCGCCACGACCTGGTTACGGGTGTTGAGCAACAGGACGACCAGGTTCTCCTGCACCAGCGGCTCCATCTCCGCAATGAGCAGGCAGGCCGCGTCCTGCGGACAGGATATCTGCGCGCGTTCCTCGGGGGCAAGCGAAGCGATACGACGGCCAAGTTCCAGGGCAGCCATAATTTCGCTGGACTTGGCGTGGTTCAGGCCGCGCTGTTCACACAGCTCCGCGTACCCGACGCGGGCCAAACCGGCGAGACCGTCAAACTCGGCGAGAATGCGCATGGCGAGACTGATGGCGTTTTCGCCGGCCAAGCCAGACCGCAACAGTATGGCGACCAACTCGGCGTTGTTGAGGTAACGCGGCCCGTGCTCGCGGAGGCGTTCCCGAGGACGCTCGCACGGCGGGAGGTCCAATATGGTTGGCTGATATGAGGCGACATGGTTGGGCCGGGCACGGACCTGATCTTCCGGTAGATCCGCGTCAGGCGCCGGGTCCGGCGCGCCAGCAGCGTGGTCCGGAGACGCCGTATCAAGCGCAACGGGCGCGCCGGCAATGATCTGCTCCAGTTCGGCGCGGAAGGCCATGAGATCCGTGGGTTCTACCGGTGGTCCGGCAACAGTCATCACTGGCTCCGTCTGTCTAGATTGGACGCGGACAGTCTAGACTCGGTGCAGTGGAATGCGCCATCGGATGGTGTCAGCAATTGATGCGGTGGCTCTGGCAAAACGCCGTTCAGGGTTCCACTGCTCAGTCGGGTCGGGAGGTGCCAATCTTGCGGCAGGCCCGGGCCACACCTGCCGTCAGCATCGATGCGACATGGCCCACGCTGAAAGCCCGTGGTCGGCCAGGCAAGAACTCTTCCGCGCGTAAGTCTTCGATTGCCGCCAGGGTACGGCTCAGGCCGATTTCCATGGTTCGTCGGCTGGCGTCGTCGCTGAAGTGCAGGCTGCCGCAGGTGAGTACCGGACCGATCAGGCAGCTCAGCATGACTTGGCGATAGTCACGCCAACATGCGTCGAAGGAGTAACCTCCCACCCCTCCGCTTATCAGCGCATCGTGATATTCGGCTACGGCATCGCGTTCGGTCGTTCGCCGGGTTTTGGTCGTGAGGCTGGTGGACAGGAAATAGGTTATGTCGCGCAAACCCGAATGGATCCCGCAGTTTTGCCAGTCGATCGCGACCACGTCATCGGATCCTGGCCTGCCGAAAAAGAGGTTGTCCGCCCTGAAGTCCCCGTGGGTGAAGGTCCTGGGTCCTGTGGAGATTTGGGCCATATGATCGGCGAGGCGTGTGCCGTAGATCCGGGCAAGTCGACGCATTGCAGGGTTGAACAGATTTCCGAAACGGTCAAGGGTGGGCGCGAGGCTGAGTTGGTACGCAAGTTGAGTCAAGCGCCGATATTTCCTGGTGTAGTCCGGTACACTCGACAAGGCTGTGTGATCGAAGTTGTTCCAGTAGCGGGCGTGCATCCGCGCAACCGCACGGGCGGCGCGCTTTGCCTGGGCATGGCTGGCTCCGTTTATCTGGCTAACACATTCCGAATCGGCCAAATCTTCCATAACGATCACGAACCTATGGCTGAAGGGAGCGAAATCGCCGTAGAGTAACGCCGGCGCCTGAATGCCCGACAGCAACCGTATGCGCTGATAGAACACGTACTCGTGACGATACAGCTTGAGAATTCGGGCGAGTCGAGCGGTTTTTCGATTCCGACTGCGCAGCTTGACGATCATGCTGCCGGGCCGCGGTGGACCGTCAGCTGACCATACCAAGCAGCAACGAATAACCGTGCTCAGCAGCCCTCGACCGGAGTCCAAAGGCTCGGCGTGAATGGCCTGTAACCGCGAGGGTTCGAAGCCCGCAGAGTGCGCCAACGCTTGGCGGACCCAGTCGAGGGTTATGTCATCTGGACCGGTGGGTATGGCAGGGCGCCTGGCCATTGTGTCCGCGCGCGACCTTTACCATCGCTAAGGAGTTGCACCACCGGGCAGAAACTCTTTCGCATCCAGGTCGTCGATGGCGGTCAGCGTGCGGGTGACGAATGCTTCAGCCAGTTGGCGGCTGCGCTGGCTGCTGAGATCCAGCTGCCCGCCGGCTATGATCAGAGTTTGGAAGCAACCGAGTATGTTTTGACGATAGCTGCGCCAACACTCTTCGAGCGTGAAGTCGGTGACCCCAGTGCCCATGAGGACGCGGTGATACTCGGCTACGGCGTCAGCCTCGATCACCCGCCGGATTTCGACCGGGACGCTGGAGGAGAGGAAATAGGCTACGTCGTAAAGTCCGCTGCGCACCCCGCAGACCTGCCAGTCGACCACCGCGAAATCATCGTTCCCACTATTTCCGAAGAACATGTTGTCCAGCCGGAAGTCGCCGTGGCTGAGAGTCAGCGGGCCGGCGGCAGTGGCGTTCGTGTGCTCCACTAGTCCCGGCCCGTAAGCCTCAGCCAACCGTCGCATCCGCTCGGGGAACAGGCTGCCCAGGCGTTCGAACGCGCGGGGAAGGCTGGCCTGATAAACCTGCTGAACGAGGCGCGCCCTTTCTGGACTGGCGGATTCGTGCAAGCCGGCCACTGGTGGCTGGTCCACTCGATTCCAATAGGCGCCGTGCATCCGGGCAACCTCTCGCACGGCGGTTTTCGCCTGCGCCGCGCTCGCCCCATCGACCTGGTCAACCGTGCTCATGCCGACCAGATCCTCCAGCACCAGGGCGAAACGGTGATCGGATTCGTCGAAATCGCCATAGAACAGCGCCGGGGAACGCAGCGACAGTTGGTGCGCAATGTCGCGATAGAAGGCGTACTCGCGGGCGTACAGCCGTAGCCGGCGTGCAGTCTGTACCGTCTCCGGGTGTGAGCTCTGCAGCTTGACGATCACCGACTGCGGCGCATCGGCGGCATCGTCTAGATAAGACAGGTGGCAACGCAGGATGGTTCCTACCAGTCCGACGCCGGCGCCGATGTTCTCGACCACCACCCCGGCGATGGGTGGCAAGTCAGGACCGCCACTGTGGGTCAACGCCTGTTGTATCCACTCGGCGGTGATGTCATTTGCCGTTTCGGGCATTTCAGGGCGTGCTGCCATGGTTCCATTGTACGGCGTGAAGGGGCTGCCCGCGATGGCAGCCCGACAAAAATGCAGGGGCGAACCGTTGCTCGCCCCTACGCACAAAAACGCGGCAAGATTGGCCGCTAACGATTTAGTCGAAGCGGAACTTGGAGAAGGTGCCCTCTTCCTTGGTGATGAACTCCAGCAGGGCGGGGCGACCGTCAGCGTTGGCCTGCATGGCACGCTGCATGGCCGGCTTGATTTCGTCCGGGGTGGTGATCTGCTCGGCATAGGCGCCCAGAGCCAGGGCGACCTGGTAGAAGTCGCCGCTGAGATCCTTCAGCCCGTAGCGTTCGACGGCCGTGGGGATGCGACTGTCGGGGTAGATGGCCATGGTGTAGTTGTTCATGACGACAGTGGTGATGGGGATGTTGGCGCGGACGGCGGTCTCAACGTCCAGGCCCACCATGCCGAACGCGGCGTCGCCCATGAAGTTGATCACCATCTTTTCGGGGGCAGCCATTTTTGCGCCCATGGCGAGGCCCAGGCTGTAGCCCAGTTGCGTGGACTTGCCCCAGCCGATGAAGCTGCGGGGAGCGCGGGCTTCCCAGAAGGGCGACACCTGCTCACGGGGGCTGCCGGACTCGTGGGTGACGATGGTGTTGTCCAGGTCGACGGTGTGCATGATGTCCCACACGACGCGGTAGGGATTCAAGGGGACTTCATCGCTGGTGAGCCGGGGCAGCCACTCGGCCATCCAGGCTTCGCGGCTGGCGGTGATCTCGGCGGCCAACTCCTGGTTCGGCGTGCGCTGCTGAGCTCCTTGGGCCTTGAGCTCATCAATGAACTGTCGCAGGGCGAGCTTGGCATCACCCAGGATGGGGTAGTCGGTCCGATAGTCCTTGTTGATGTCGCCGTCGCCGTTGGTGAGGTGGATCAGGGTCTTGCCGGCCGGCATGGGCACCGTAAATCCGCTCTTGGTGAAACTGACGCCCACGCCGAACACCACGTCGGCGTTGGTCAGGAAACGGTGCACCGGCCCGGTCTGGCTGGAACCGCCGACGCCCAGGGACAGCGGGTGGTTCTCCGGGAAGGCGCTCTTGCCCTCCAGGGTAGTCATCACGGGGACCTGGAGGAACTCTGCCAGCTCCAGCAACTCGTCGGTGGCCTCCGCGTAAAGGACACCCTGGCCGGCGTGGATCACCGGGTAACGGGCGGACATCAGGGCACGAACGCCGCGCGTAATAGCCGCGGGGTCGGCAGCCACGCGCATCTTCACCGGCGGGACATAGTCGAAGTCCTCTTCGCTGATCTGGTCGGACACCAGGTCGGACGGGATTTCCAGCAGGACGGGGCCGGGCTTGCCGGAGCGCAGCTTGGTATAAGCCTGCCGGAAAAGTTCGGGAACCCGGTCGGCGAAGTTGACGTGGCCGGCCCACTTGGTGATGGTCGAGTAGGCCTGGACGGGATGGAAGTTCGGTTCTACGCCGAGGCGGTTGCGCGCAACGCCGGCCGGCAGCACCAGGATGGGAACGGAGTCGGCGTAGGCCTGGGCGACGCCGCCGAAGGAGTTCTCAGCGCCGGGGCCGTTCTGGGCGAGGAAGATGCCGATCTTGTTGCCGTTGGTGATCCGCGAAAAGCCGTCGGCCATGTGCACGCCGGTGCGCTCCTGGCGGCAGACGACGGGGCGAATTCCGGCGATGGCCGCCGCCTCGATCAGCGGGTTGGAAGGCATGACGGCGATCCAGTCCACGCCCTCCATTTTCAACACGTTAGCTACAGCGGTGACTCCGTCCACGGTGGGGTTCCTCCATTGTTGGGGTTGGCATGGATGTACAGGACACAAGGGATTGGGATGATGGAAGTTCACCCTCACCCCAACCCTCTCCCATCAAGGGAGAGGGGGCTTGGTGTCGGGAAGTTGGGCGAGAAATGCATCGATAGCAGCATTGAATTCGTCCGGCTTTTCCACCATGGGGAAATGGCCGGCGTCTTTCATCTTGATCAGCTTCGATCCGGGGACGGCGCGATGGATTTCTTCTTCGTAGTCGCCGGTGGCCAGGGGGTCGTCGACGCCCTGGATCAACAACAGCGGAGTTTTCAGGGTGTGGATACGGTCACGCACGTCGAACCGGTCAATGACCACCAGGTCCCCATGCTGAGCGATGGGACCAACCTCCCGGTGCCGCTGTAGCAGGCGGGCGCGCAGGTCAGGCTCGATGAAGTGCATGATGCCGTCCATCATGCCGAGCCATTTCTCGTATGTCTCCGGGTCTTTGCCGGCGTCCAGGCGGAACTGCAAATCCTGAGGGCGCCGCCGCTTGGGGCGCATGGCGATGGTCATGAGCGCCAGAGCCTTAACCTCGTCAGGGTAATCCAGAGCGTATTGCAGGGCGACACATGCGCCGAGGGTGAAGCCGCTCAGCACCAGGTCATGATCGTGTCCACGGGCGTGCAGCCATCCGCGCAGCCACTCGGTGTAACGCTCTACGCTGCTGCACGGCGCGCCGTCCAAGTGCCCGGGCAGATTCGGGGCGAGGCTGTTGGGGTAGTGGTAGAGCTGGTTGATGTAGGAATCGGCACAGCCGCCGGCGCCGGGGCCGTGGATGAACACAATCTGGGTCATGTAAACCTGCGACAGACGGCCCTGGGGACCGGGTGCCGGCATTCTAGGGTGCCGCGGCTATGGGGTCAAGGCAACGTGTGATGGGTCAGCTACCGGACCAGCCGGTGACGCGCTCGGGAGTGATCTTGATTATCGGGTTGCCGTCCAACTCCATGGCGCGATACTGGGGGTATTTCTCACGCAGCATTGCGATGGCCGCCGGCGGTTCCGGACCATCTTCAACCAGCTCGGCGTGGCCCTGGAGCAGCAGATACCAGAGCCGGGTCCAATCCTCATCGTAGTGGTCGATTACCAACGAGACCTGGGGGTTGGCGAGAATGTTGCGCACACGCCGCAGGCCGGTGAGGCTGCCGCGCTTGGGCTTGGCGTCGAGGACGGAGTAGATGCGTTGACCGTCGTAGGCGAAGCAGACCGGGATCACGTGGGGCCGGCCGTTGGCGTCGGCGGTGGCCAGGTGACCCACCGGGGTTTCGGACAGGCGGGCCGACTGCTCCGGCGTGAGGCTAATCACGTGCAACCTCCGTCCGGCGCAGGCCGGCCATGATGGCAGGGATGCGGTCCAGCAGGTCGCTGGCGACAACACCGGCGTTGCCGTATTCAGCGCACACTTGCTCCGCCGCCGTGCCGTGGAGGAACCCGCCCAGCAGCGCGGCGTCGTAGGGTGCGAGACCCTGGGCCAACAGGCCGCCGATGATCCCGGTGAGCACGTCGCCAGTCCCGCCGGCGGCCAGCGCAGGATTAGCGAAGGGCAGTACGCAGCGCTTTCCGTCCGGAGAGGCGACCACGCTGTGGGCTCCCTTGAGCAGGACGGTCTGCCGCCAGTCTGCCGCTGACTGGCTGGCGATGCCGATGCGATCTGCCTGCACTTGGGCGGCGGGTTGGCCGGTGAGGGTCGCCATCTCGCCGGGGTGGGGAGTCAGCACGGCTGGGGCGCGCAAGCGGTCGGCCCAATTAGGACATCGGGAAAGGTTGTTCAGCCCGTCGGCGTCGATGACCATGGGAAGTGAAGGAGCCTCTTCGTCACGCAACAAGAGGTGATTCATCATGACGGTGGTGCCGCTCGACCAACCCAGGCCGCAGCCCACCGCCATGACGGAATAGTTGCCGATTCGCTCACGTATCACCTCGGCGGCCGACGGGTCGATGCGTCCGTCTGCGTCCTCAGGAAGCGGCAGGTGGATGGTTTCCGTAAGACGGGAGGCGACGATCCGATACACCGATTCGGGAGCGGCCAGGGTCACCAGGCCGGCGCCGGCGCGATGGGCTCCCCGGGCGGCCAGGGAAGCCGCGCCGACGAAATTGCGGGAACCGGCAACGATCAGCAGGTGTCCGAAAGTTCCTTTGTGGGACGTGAGCGGCCTGGCGGGAATCAGGACGCGGGCAGAGTCCGGGGTCATCCATTCGGTGGGCAGGTCAGCGTCGGCTGACTCGGATACCTCATCCGGGAGGCCGATAGCAAGCACGGATATCCGTCCGGCATAGCCGGCCCCGGGGAAGTTGGCGATGCCGTACTTGGGATGGCAAAGCGCGAGCGTTACGTCGGCGCACAGTGTTCGAGGGTCAGCATCTCCGATGTCGGGATTGACGCCGGTGGGCAGGTCTACGGCGATGACGGGCAGATCGGGGCGGTGTGAGCGGATGCAATTTACGAGAGCGGTAACATCGCCCACCTGACCATCCAGAGGACGATAACGGCCGGCGCCAAGGATTGCGTCGACGACCACGTCGGCACGGCGCAGCAAGCCACCCAAATCGGACAATCCACCATCGTCGGCCAAGTCTCTTACTGCGACGCCGTATGCCAGAGCGTCGATCATCTTCGGATCACAGGCGGGACGTCCGCGGACGATATAGCAGCACACATCAGCGCCCCAACGCGCCAGGTGCCGGGCCAGAACGAGACCATCGGCGCCGTTGTTGCCTGGCCCGACCAGGACGACTACCCGGCGGCTAGCCGCTCCACCCATGCGCTCCCCGACGCTCCGGGCGCAGGCCAACCCGGCATTTTCCATCAGCGTGTCGGTGCTGACGCCGGCGGCCTCGGATGCGGCCTCCAGCGCCTGCATCTGGGCAACCGTGACGACCTTAACAACCATTGGGTCAACCAGCCCGGGGAGCCACGGCATCTCCCCAGAGCGTGGCCTTACTGGCTTCCAGCGACTCCGGGGTGTCGGGGCGCACGGCCACGGCGACGACCATGGCAAACCCCCTGGAGTGGGAGAGGCTAATGGCGATTTCCGTGACGCCCAACCGTTCGGCGCGACGGCGGGCCCGTCCGTGGAGTCGCGGGCTGGGCGCCCCACTGGGAGCGCGGACCACCTCAACATCGCGCCAGCCGACGCCGCGAAACCCGGTGCCGAGGGATTTCATTACCGCCTCTTTGGCCGCGAAACGCGCGGCCAGGTTGGGCGCACGGCCCCGGCAATAGGCGATTTCCCCGGGGGTGAAAACACGACGCAGAAACCGATCGCCGTACCGGTTCAGGACACCGGCCACGCGGTCTATCTCAATAAAGTCAACGCCGGTGGAGAGCATGGACGATCAGCAGCCCGGCCGGATCAGTCGCCGCCGTGGCCCCCGATGTGCAGGTCGGTGAGGATGTGCGAGACTGAATAGGTGCGATTGAGGACGTAGAAATGAATGCCCGGCACGCCGTTGGCCCACAGGTCTTCGGCCTGGCGGGTGGCGTGTTCGATTCCGATTTCGCGCACGGCGCGATTGTCTTCAGCGAAGCGCTCCAGGCGGGCGTCCAGCAGGGGCGGAATGGTCGCGCCGCACAGGGAGGTGAAGCGCCGGATTTGCGGGGTGCTCAGAATCGGCAGGACGCCGGGGATGATGGGAATGGTAATTCCGGCGGCGGCGGCGCGGTCCTGCAGCTCGTAGAAATAGCTGTTGTCGTAGAAAAGCTGGGTGATCAGGAAGTCCGCGCCGAGATCCTGCTTCAGGCGGGCGTAGGAAATATCCGAGTCCAGGCTGATGGACTCGGTGTGGCCTTCTGGATAGCAGGCTCCTGCGATGCCAAAGTCAAAATTGGCGCGGATATGCTGTATGAGTTCGGTGGCGTGGGCGAATTCGTCCTCACCGGGCGGATCATCTTCGGTTCCCGGAGGACGGTCGCCACGGAGGGCGATGACATTTTCAATGCCGGCAGCCTGGAGTCGCTGCAGCACGCCATGGACTTCCTCGCGGCTCTGGGCCACGCAGGTCAGGTGGGCCATCACTTCCATGTCGCCGCGGCTCTTGAGGCGCATGGTGATCTCTTCGGTGAAAGCCCTGGTGCCCCCTCCGGCTCCGTAGGTCACGGAGACGAAGTCAGGAGCGAACCGCTGCAGGCGGCTGGCAACATCGACGACGGTTGGAACGCCGTCCGCCTCCCGGGGCGGGAAGAATTCGAAGGAGATGGTTCTTCGGTTGCTGAGAATGTCCTTGATTTTCAAACCAATAAATCCTGAGCGGCCCTACTGGACCCAGGCCGCAATAATTCGGTGAGGAGATGAGGCGACGACGGCAAGGTTTCAGAATTCGGGCTGGCGCTTCTCTTTGAAAGCCTGTATCCCCTCACGAGGATGGTTCGACGTGGCGAACACGTGGGTGAAGGTAGCCCCTTCCAACGCGACGCCGTCCTTCAGGGGAAGGTCCTGGCTCCGACGGGCCAAGTTTTTCATGAGACTCAATCCCACCCGGCTCTTTCCGCGCAGGCCATCCAGCAGGGATTCCAGTTCGTCCTCAAGGCTTTCGGGCGGCGCAGATCGGAGGGCCAAACCCCACTCGACGGCTTCCTTGCCGGATAACCATCGGCCAGTAGTCAATAACTCCATGGCCCGGGGCATGCCCACGCGGCGGGGGAGGCGCTGGGTGGAGCCACCGCCAGGGATCAATCCGAAGTTGGCGTGTTGGTCTCCGATGCGCGCATCGTCGGCGACGAGGGCCATATCGCAGGCCATCATCAGTTCCATTCCTCCAGCCAAGGCGTAGCCATGCACGACGGCTATGGTCGGTATGGGCATTGCTTCCAGAGCGAAGAAGGCGTCGTTGAGGTCCCTCACGTAATCGGGCAACAGCGACAAGGCGTCGAAAATCTGGTCGAAATACAGCAGGTCGGCTCCGGCGCAAAAGCCCCGGCCCTCACCGCGCACTACCATCGCCTTGATGGAGGAATCATCGCCGACGGTAGCGACGGCGTGGGAAAACTCGCCGAGCAAGTCAGGGTTGAGGGCGTTCAGGGCGTCCGGCCGGTTCAGACAGAGGGTAGCGACGCGGTCTCCCACCGAAAGCGTAATGTTGCTATACTCCATTCGATCTCCTGCCAAATCGCAACGGTTCGCATGGCCGTCGGCGCCCATACTATACCAGACCCATTATCACGTGATTGATGACCAAGCCGGTCACATGCCGCTGGCGGGCCAGGGCACAACCCAACGCCTCCCGGTCGGAGATAGCAGGTTGGTGCGACAACCCGCTGAGCACGGACCGGTTCGCCGGAACACGGAGCGATCCATGCAAGACAATTTTCGCAACTTCAGCTGGATTTTGCCCGGCGCGCTGGCCGGAGCCATGGGGCCGACGGAACGCCGGCACTTGATCTACTTCGAGCTCAACGACGTCACCGCGATAGTGCGCATGGAAGAGCAAACGATCTCTGGTGAGCCGTGGGGCTTCGAGGAACTGTTCGA
The DNA here is from genome assembly GCA_965207585.1 of Dehalococcoidia bacterium. Lineage (GTDB taxonomy): Bacteria > Chloroflexota > Dehalococcoidia > Lucifugimonadales > UBA3495 > Bin87. The sequence continues at coordinate 3,679,818 of CBDBMT010000003.1, forward strand.
GCCGGTGCCGGATTTCCAAGCGCCGTCAGTGGAGCAGATTGACCGCATCGTCACCTTCACGGAGCAGCAGATCGAAACCTGGGAACGGCCCACGGTGGTAACCTGCGCTGCCGGGATTGGCCGGACCGGGACGATACTGGCCTCCTACCTGGTCAATACCGGATGGGAAGCGGACGAGGCAATCGACTACATCCGGCAGTTGCGACCCGGCTCGATCCAAACCGCGTCCCAGGAAGAAGCGGTGAGGCAATACGCCGTATTCGTCAAGGAACGCAACGACAACATGCCCCGCCGGTTCCGGTGATCTGCGGAAGCGCCACGCATCAGAGCATGGAAACGGGGTCCGAGTTCAGAGCTCGGACCCCGATAAAGTTGACTGGAGTGCCGGTGAGTCATGCCACCAGCAATTCGTCCGATTCCGGCGTCGGGGGCATGGCAGCCGGCGCGGACTGAACCATCGGCGCCGGGTCGGCCGCGATCTCCCGGCTGCACTGCAAGCACTGGCGGTAATCGCCGTAGATGTCGCGGACCAGGCGCACGTCGCCGCCGCAGTGGGGGCAGGAGCCCAGATCCACGCGCCGGCGGCGTACGCCGCGGACAAACCGGGCCCGATTCAGTGTGCTCTCCATCATCTCATCTCCTTGAACGACGGCGTGTGGGGGCCGCCGGTCGTGACTGTGCGTACTGGTTGACGATAATTTGATGCCGGTTGTCGCTACGGTCGAGATGCGGTGTTAAAAATTTGCGGCCTCGGAGCCAAGTCCGAGGCCGCTGCCTGCGGTTGCTTGTGCTCGGTATCTCGATCAGGCTGTGACCTTCTCGCGATGCTGGGTCGGGTTCGACGGCATATCCATGGCGGCGACGGTCGTAGCCGGGGTCGGGCTGGAAGCCACGCGTCGGATTTCGCGGCCGCATTGGGCGCACTGGTGGTACACTCCAAAGGTGTCCCTCATGCGGCAGATGTCGCCCCCGCAGCGGGGACACGCCTTGAGTTTCAATGACTTGCGGGTTAGGGTCTGCATTTCCTCGTCCTGTTCGCGATTGGCGCCGTGGTGCGCGGGGCGGGCTGTCGGTTTGCGATTTCAGTTTACCGCTACTGTATTACCGGAGTATTACGGTAACCAGTCCATAAACGGCCGAATTAGAATATCAGGTTACGGTTTTCGTAACAAGGGGGTTTAATGGCCAATTTTGGCGAACCGCTGGAAATTCCGGCGGAAATCATGCAGGCCGTGTTTCGCCAGGCGCGGCAATCCTTTCCCGCGGAGTGCTGCGGATGGCTCAGCGGCCCAGCTGACGGAACCTTGGTGAACGGAATACGCCCCGTGGTTAACGACCAGGCATCCGGCAATCACCCCACGGTGGCAGAGCGCACGGCCGAGTCGGCCTACGTGTTCAGCACCGCGGACTTGCTGGAACTGAACAACAGCCTGGATACGGAGACCCCGGCGCGGATCATCTACCACTCTCATCCCAATGGCCGGGCTTACTTGTCAGAAACGGACCGGACTGTGGCTACCAGTCCCTGGGGAGACGGTCCGGCTTATCCCGTGCAGCAATTGGTGGTGGGAATCGACGGCGAGCGCGTGGTGGCAGCGGCGCTTTTCGACTGGGATGACAACGCCGGCGGGTTCGTCGAAATCGCCCGGTTCGAGGGGGCGGAAATCTAGTGGGACGGGGCGCCCAGGAGCGCAACCCAGATCGCCCCGGCGACCGTGACCACCAGCATCAGCGCCAGGGCCCCAACAATAACGGGTTGCGGCAGACGATTGCGCCCCCATAACAGGAGGCCGCCCATCACAATCAGCCCCAACGCGATCACGCCGGCGATGTAATGCTCGAGATCGGCGGTATTGACCACGACACCCTTGCGGTAGAAGAAGTCGGCGTAGGCGAGGATGGTGATGTTGAAAACGCAGCTGCCGTACACGCCGGCAAAGCCCAGGTCGGCGGCGCCGAGGCGGGCAGCGGCGAATGTCGCTGAGATTTCCGGCATACTGGTGACCAGGGCCACCGCCAGGATGCCGAGGACTCCCGAGGATATGCCGGTCTCGTGAGCGATCTGGTCCATGCTCTGAGCGAGGAGAACCCCGGATACAATCACGCCAACGGAGACCAGGACAAACATCACCCAGGCCCGGCGCAGTGTTATGCCAGCCTCCTCTTCCTCCTCCTGGGAGCCGGCCGGCCGGCGCCGGTACACGATCCACATTCCGATGAAGTAAACAACCAGGACGATAATGGACGACAGGCCAACCTGCCACACGCTCACTCCGCTCTTGATCAGCGCGAAAATCACCGCCAGCCCGGTCAGCGCGGCGGCCAGGACAATCAAGTAGCCCTGTTCCGGGGCGACCCGCTGCACGAACCGCTTGCCCCCAAAAAGCAACGCAACGACCGCCAGGATCAATATGTTGAACATATTGGAGCCGAGCACATCCCCCAGGGCCAATTCCGGGTTGTCTATCCGAACGGCCGTGATGTTGTTCGACACCTCCGGCAGGGAGGTGGCCAAGGCGACGAGGATGCTTCCCACGAACAGGCGGCCCCAACCCGTCAGTGAGGCCAGGGCGTCGCCATATTTGGCGAGATAGGTTCCCAGGAAGACCACCGCCACCGCGCTGGCCAGAAAGATGACTACGGCGACGGCCAGGCCGACGCCGGAAAGAACGTTGAGCACGGGGTCCGATCCGACCTAGCCGATTGCGCTGGCGATGAGGTCGCCCATCTGGGTCGTTGCCGTGGCAGTATCCCCGGAGGTGGCAATGTCGGCCGTGCGGTAGCCCTGCTCCAGAACGGTCTGGACGGCGCGCTCGATGGCTGCCGCTTCCTCGGTGAGTCCCAGGGAGTAGCGCAGCATCATGGCGGCGCTGAGGATCGAGCCGCAGGGATTGGCGATACCCTGGCCGGCGATGTCCGGCGCGGTTCCGTGGATCGGCTCGTAGAAGCCCGGAGTCCGTGCGCCATCCTGGGGCACCCCGGACAGGCTGGCGGAGGGCAGGAGGCCCATGGACGCGGCGAGGATGGCCGCTTCGTCGGTGAGGATGTCGCCAAAGGTGTTCTCAGCAACGATCACGTCGTAGGAGGCGGGACGCAGGACAATCTGCATGGCGCAGGCGTCCACCAGGGCGTGCTCCAGTTCCACGTCGGGGTATTCGTCGGCCAGACGGGTGGCGGTGGCGCGCCAGAGACGAGAGGTCTCCAGGACGTTGGCCTTGTCCACCGATGTCAGCTTGCCGCGGCGACCGCGGGCCAGCTCGAACCCGACACGCAGCACGCGCTCGATTTCAGATTCGGAGTAGCGCATGGTGTCGACGCCGACGACTCCCTGGGGGGTTTCGGTGCGGCCCTTGGGCTGGGCATAGTAGAGGCCGCCGGTGAGCTCGCGGACCACGACCATATCCACGCCCTCCAGCACGTGAGGTTTCAGCACGCTGGAGTCGGTGAGCTGGGGATAGACCTTGACGGGGCGGATGTTGGCGAAGACGTTCAGATGGGCGCGCAATGCGAGCAGACCGTCTTCCGGACGGGTGGGAGCCGAAGGGTCGTCCCATTTGGGTCCCCCCACGGCACCGAACAGAACCGCGTCGGCCGACGTGGCCAGGTCCCGCACGCCGTCCGTCAGGGGAGTGCCGTGTCTATCGATGGATATGCCGCCGACGTCACCGTATTCCAGGATGAAATTGTGGCCAAAGGCGCGGCCCACGGCCTGCATGGCCTTGACGCCTTCGGCGGTTACCTCGGGCCCGATACCGTCGCCACCCAATACGGCGATGTTGAAATCCATTTTGCCAACGGCTCCGATTTGGTAGTGCGTCCCCGATTGCCGGCGTCAAATCCGGCCAAGCGCGGGGCGGCGGGTAGTATAGCCTACGGGCTGAGCGGTATCAAAGGGGCGTCCCGAAACGATCCGGCCAGGGCTGGCCGGCTAGTTATCCGGCGCGGGAGTATTTTGCTGCACCCGAACCCAAAATGGCAGAGTGCTCAGATCATTCGCGCCGGCGGCGATGGTGCGTTCGCAATAATCGATAAACAGGTCATCCAGGAACGCCGCAACTTTACGCGCGTTCGTGACGGGTAAGTCCTTGTCCAAGGCTTCCTGCACGATCGCTTCGCGGGCTTTGGCCTGGTTCAGCAAGACCATCATTCGCATACGGGTAGCTTCATCTTGCGGCCAGGTTTCCGGGTGATGCAGGATCATTCCGCACGCTCTGGCGGACATATCCAGCAGCGCCGAGTACTCCGGGTATAGTTTCAGCGCGCCGTCGAGCATTTCCTGTCGGGAAATATCGGCAGCCAACGAGAACGTGACCAGGTTGTGGCCGATGGAACGCACCAAATTGTCCCGGGTGGTTGTCAGTGAAGTCATCAACTCTTCGTGGCATTTCCGGTAAATGGGTGAGTTCCTGACCTGCTTGATAGCTTCGGATGATTCGGCGGATTCGGTCAATATCGCTTCCCGAATTGCGCGCCTGAGTTCTTTCGTCGGCGCCACCATCCGGTCGGCCAACTTGAAGAATTCCCTCGGAACTACCACCCGGTCCACGACGTCCTCAATCGCCCGCGCCACTTCCGGGGGGAAACGGACCTGGCTCATCAGGTCATCCAGGTGCTTGATCTTGCGCTCCGGCGGCTCCATACCGCCGATTTGGGACACCGACGTGGCAATATGGCGAACGATAGTAGGATCACCCACGACCGGGCCGATAGTCGCCATGAACTCGATGAGCTCCATCGGAGTCCGATAGCGGCGGCACCTGCTGAAGGCATAGCGGATGATATCTTCGGTAGGCACCCACACTTGCAGAGTTCGAGAAGTCACAGCAACACCGGCCAAAGAGCGAATTTTTCCACTGGATTATGGCAAAAGCGGATAATCTGTCAATTCCGGCGAGACCGGCGGTCCCAACCCAAACTGTCGCCAAGCCGATTTTCGTTGACACGCCGGGGAGCACACTTTAAACTGCCAACATCAGCCAAACGTGCGCTGCCGTTTCGTGTTGCGCCCGAATAAGGAGGCCAATCCTCGATGACCACCACGAACAATGACCGGTCTTTGGTAGTAATCCAGCTGACCGGCGCCAATGACCCACTCAATACCGTAATTCCCTACACCGATGGTCACTACCATGACTTTCGCCCCAATGTGGGAATACCAACCGACCAGGTGATTCCAATCGACGGCCGGTTTGCGTTCAACCCCAACATGGCCCCCATCAAGGCCCTGTGGGACGAGGGCAAAGTCGCCATCATCAACGGGATCGGGTACAACAACCCAACCCGGTCGCACTTCCGCAGCATGGACATCTGGCACACCTGCGAGCCGGAAAAGATTGCCACCGAGGGCTGGCTTGGGCGCGTCATCCGCGACCTGGACCCCTCCGGCCAGAACGTCATCACCGGCGTCAACTTCGGCCGTGGCCTGCCCCGCTCCATGGGCGCGCCCGGCGTCCCCGTGGCTTCGGTGGGCAACCTGGAAACCTACGGGCTGTTCCCGGACGTTGAAGAGGAGCGCGTGCGCGGGCTGTGCCTGGAGGCTTTCGGCTCCATGTACGGCGGCACCATCCAGGACGCGGTGATGGAATACCTGGGCCAGACCGGCCGGGACGCTCTCAAGGGCGCGGACATCCTGCGCACGGCGCCGGAGAAGTATTCCTCCTCGGTGGAGTATGCCGAGAACCCCATCGCCCAGGCCCTCAAGAACGTGGCCCAGGTGATGACCGCCGACCTGGGAACCCGCATCTACTACACCCAGCACGGCAGCTTCGACACCCACGGCGACGAGGTCAAGGTCCACGGCGGACTGTGGAACCAGGTGTCCGGCGCGGTTAGCGACTTCCTGGCCGACCTGGATGAGCACGGCAAGGCCGACGACGCCATCGTGCTGGTCTGGACCGAGTTCGGCCGCCGCATCCGCGACAACGGCTCCGGAACCGACCACGGTTCGGGCGGAACCGCGTTCATCATCGGCAACCCGGTGAACGGCGGATTCTACGGCGAGTACCCGTCCCTGGCCGAGCGCGACCAGTTGGACGGTGACCTGCACTGGAACAACGACTTCCGCTCCACCTACTCGACCATTGCGGACAAGTGGCTGGGCCTGGATCCGGTCAACATCGTCAACGGGCAGTTCGAGCAGTGGGACTTCATCCGCAGCTAACCGGCGCCTGTGACGACAATCATTCACTCCGAAACGAGATACTGAGGAGGCAATTATGAGCAATGCCGACATTGCCTTGATGGCTCATCTGATGCGCAGGGCCGGGTTCGGCGCCAACCGGGACGAGTTGGAGCAGTTGGTGGAACGCGGCTACGAGAACGTGGTCGAAGACCTGTTGCATCCGGGCGAAGCCAACGTCATCCCTGATGACGTCATCCGGCGTTACCATTCCGAAATGGCCGAGATGCGGGAGCTCAACAGCGCCGGCGCCTACTGGATGTACCGGATGGTCACGACCCAGAACCAGCTGGAAGAAAAGCTGGCCCTGTTCTGGCACGGCCTGTTCGCCACCGGATACTCCAAGCTGAACCAGGCCAACGCCCTGGTGAATCAGATCAACACGTTCCGCCGCCACTCCCTGGGCTCGTTCCACACGATGCTCGTGGAGTTGTCCAAGGACCCGGCCATGATCATCTGGCTGGACAACCACGACAACCACAAAGACAACATCAACGAGAACTATGGGCGGGAGTTGCTGGAACTTTTCTCCATGGGCGTGGGCAACTACACCGAGGATGACATCAAGGAGTGCGCCCGCGCGTTCACCGGATGGACCCTTGGCAATGCCGAGTACATGTCCACCCGGGCCAGCCGGGACTCCATCTGGCCGTACAGCCGGATCAACTGGCACTTCAACTACCGCGACTACGACCACGACGACGGGGAAAAGACCTTCCTCGGCCACACGGGCAACTTCAACGGCGAGGACATCATCGACATCATCGTGCAGCAGGAGGCCACCGCGCGCTTCATCTGCACCCGCCTGTTCCAGTACTTCGCCGCTGACGACGTGGCCGAGGCCGGAGAGGCCGTCATCGACGACATGATGAAGTCGTTCTTCGAATCCGACCACGAAATCCGGTCGGTGCTGCGCACCCTGTTCAACTCCGACTACTTCAAGTCGGAGGACGCGCGGTTCGCCCGGGTCAAGGGCCCGGTGGAACTGGTCGTCGGAGCCGTGCGCATGGCTGGCACCTACCAGGGGCCAACCTTCGGAGCCGACCAGTTGGCGCGCCAGACCATGTACATGGGGCAGGGCATCTTCCAGCCGCCCAGCGTGGAAGGATGGCACGAGGGCGCCGAGTGGATCGACAGTGGCGCGCTGGTGGAACGGGTCAACTTCGTGGGCAAGGAGCTTGGCGATCCAGGCAACCCGGGGGTCAAGGCGATCATCGATCGGATGGCCCGCGAGGCGGACGGCGTGCTCTCGCCTGAGCAGCAGGTAGCCAGTTGCGTGGACCTCATCGGCCCGTTGGAAATCTCGGAAGCCACCAGCAACTCGTTGCACGCCTTTGCCAACCAGCAGGGCGAGACCGACTTGCGGGAGGGCTCCCGCACCGAGGCCGACGACCAGCGCATCGCGAATCTGCTGCGGTTGCTGACGGCAACGCGGGAGTACCAACTCGCATAACCGTCGCGCCGGAATATCGACATGGACTGATAGGGGCGAATGATCATTCGCCCCTACGCAAAAGAGGAGAGGTAGCCATGACTACCCAGACGGCGGTCAGCGCCGGGCCGGTGGAATACGTGAAGACCATCGGCGTCACCACCAACCAGAGCGGGCGAGGGTTCATCAATCCCTACGACTGCGCATTTTCCGACGACGGACGCATATTCGTGCTGAACCACGCGGATGCGGCGCGTCAAGCCCTGATCCGCATCGGAGTCCTCAACTGGGAGGAGGACTACCTGGGAGAATTCAGCAAGGGCACCGGGCGGGGCGAGGGCCAATGGATTCTGCCCATCGGCATGGCGATGAGCGCCGACCAGCGCCTCCACGTCACTGACGAGCACCTGCATCGGGTCACCGTTTTCGACACGGAGGGCGAGTTTGTCCGCATGTGGGGCGAGAAGGGAGACGGGAGCGGGCAACTGAACGGCCCGTCAGGGATCGTCGTGGCGCCCGACGGAACGGTGTACGTAGCCGAGCAGTACAATCATCGCGTGCAGGTGTTCACCGCGGAAGGTGAGCCGGTAACGACGTGGGGCGAATTTGGCGACGGCGCGGGCCAGTTCAACATGCCCTGGGGCGTCGCCTTGGACGGCTCTGGCAACGTGTACGTCGCTGACTGGCGGAACGACCGCATCCAGAAGTTCACGGCCGGCGGAGATCACCTGGCAACTTACGGTTCCTCCGGTGACGGCGACGGGCAGTTCAGCCGGCCATCCGCCGTGGCTGTCGATTCCGACGGGTACATCTACGTAGCCGATTGGGGCAACGAGCGGCTGCAGCTGTTGGATCCGGACGGAAACTTCGTGCAGATGTTGCGGGGGCAGGCGACCCTGTCCAAGTGGGCGCAGGACTTCATGTCGGTAAACCCCGACGAGTACAACACGCGCCAGATGGCTAACCTGGTGCCGGACCTGCCGGACCACCTGGACACTCCCTACCTGATCTCAGCACAGAGCGAGCCCTACTTCTGGGGGCCGGTCTCGTTGCGGCTGGACCCGGAGGAAAGGCTGTTCGTGGTGGAAGCCAATCGGCACCGTATCCAGATCTACCAGCGCCGAAAGGACTGATCGCACGTTGGCCGGCAACGACCTCCTGGCAAGTCTTCGCGCCGTCGTCGGTGACGATTATGTAATCGCGCACCGCGAGGACCTGCTGGTCTACGAATACGACGGCTCCGTCGACCGCTCGATGCCCCGGGCGGTCGTTTTGCCGGCTGACACCGACGAGGTCAGCCGGGTGATGGCGTTGGCCTACGAGGCCGGCGTAACCGTGGTGGGCCGTGGCAGCGGCACCGGCCTGAGCGGCGGAGCGATCACCCCGCCGGAAGGGCTGCAAATCGCCTTCCCGCGCATGAACCGCATCCTCGACGTGGACACGGTGAACCGCACCGCCCTGGTGGAGCCGGGGGTGATCAACCTGGACCTGGACAACCACGTGCGAGGCTTCGGGATGCGTTACGCGCCCGACCCGTCCAGCCAGCGGGCGTGCAGCCTGGGCGGGAACATCGCCGAAAACGCGGGCGGCCCGCATTGCCTCGCATACGGGGCGACCACCAACCACGTCATCGGCATGGAGGTGGTGCTGGAAGACGGCGAGGTGATCCACCTGGGAAGTATGGCGCGAGAAGCCACGGGATACGACCTGCGTGGCGCATTCGTGGGGTCCGAGGGCACGTTCGGCATCGCCACCAAGATCCTGGTTCGTCTGTTGCCGCTGCCGGAGACCGTGCGCACCTTCCTGGGCATCTTTCCCGACATCGACTCCGCGTGCACCGCGGTGTCGGCGGTGATCGGCCACGGGATTGTTCCCGCCGCCCTGGAAATGATCGACGCGCTGAGCATCAAGGCGGTGCAGAACGTCACCGACGCGGGGTATCCCAACGACGCCGGCGCGGTGCTGTTGATCGAACTGGAGGGCCTGAACGAAGAGGTAGACGAGGTCAGTGGAGAAGTGGAAGCAGCGCTCTGGGATACCGGCGCTGCCGACGTGCGGGTCGCCGAGGACGACGCGGAGCGGGAACGCCTCTGGGTGGGTCGGAAGACGGCGTTCGGCGCGTTTGGGACCATCGCGCCCAACTACTACCTGGTGGACGGCGTAGTGCCGCGAACCCGCTTGACGCAGATGCTGCGCAAGGTCAGCGAAGTGAGCGAGCGCTACGGGATCACCATCGCCAACGTGTTTCACGCCGGCGATGGCAACCTCCATCCCTGCATGTTGTTCGACGCTCGCGAACCCGGCGTTATGGAAAGCGCGATGGCGGCGGCGGCGGAGTTGATGGAAGAATGCGCGCTGCTGGGCGGGACCCTGAGCGGTGAGCACGGCATCGGCCTGGAAAAGAAGGAGTTCATGCCGCTGGTGTACACGGACGCGGACATGGCCGCGATGCAGCGGGTACGAGAGGCTTTCGCTCCCGAAAACCGTCTAAATCCCGGCAAGATATTCCCCGACGGGAGCTACTGGCGACCGTCCGCGCACCCGGCGGCACACACCGCCGGGATGTATGCGTGAGCAAGTTTCGTAACTTGGTTTATACTGATAGCAGGGTTGAGCATCCCACTTTGACGGGCTGTTCTGGAGGACCGAAATGGACCAGGCGGTGCAAATCATAGGACTTACGATAATGTGCCTGGGGCTGGCCGGTTTTACGGTATCTGTCATAGGAATTATCAGGTGGTACGCCAAGCAACCCGGGCAAGCAGGTGCCAGCGACGACGCATCCCGCTAAAACAGCACAAAAGGAAGGGCAGTCGTGGGCCGTAGAGGAATAACCCGTAACCTGGATACTGTCGGGCCTGTTCACCATATTTTTCACTGGTGTAGGCCTTTTGGTATGGCTTGCCCCAGTTCCAGGATCACAGATAACCCCGGCGCAAGAGAGCCTGATTGCGATATCCGACTGGCTGGTCAAGGCATCGGCAGGGGCCTTTGTAGGATTCGCCGGCGGCGTCGGTCTGGTGGGGCGTAACGGTCGCGGCGGGTAGAACAATCATCCGCTATGTCCACCTCAGCTATCTCTCCCCGGTTGTCCAACATCCTCGGCCCCGATGCCGTTGTTGATGCGGCGCAGTTACCCGACTATGCCATCGGCTCATTCGTCCCCACGGTCGCCGTGCGGCCCGCCGATGCTGACGGTGTGGCCGCAGTCATGGCTTGGACACATCGTTCGGGAGTCGCCGTCTATCCCTTCGGTGGGCGGACGCTTTCGGAAATGGGCAATCCCCCAGCGCGGCCAGGTATCGTGTTGGACCTGACCAGGCTGAACCGTGTGGTTGACTTTCAGCCGGCCGATCTGACGGTGAGCGTGCAGGCAGGCGTGACTCTTGACCAGCTGAACGAGGTACTGGCACAAGACGGCAAACACGTGCCAATAACGGCGCCGTTGAGCGACCGGGCGACGGTGGGCGGTACGCTGGCAAGCGGTATCAGCGGGCCGTTGAGATCGGCCTACGGCCTGCCCCGGGACTGGCTGATCGGGATCAGCGTAGTCGGTGCGGACGGAACCCAGACCAAGGCCGGCGGCAAGGTGGTCAAAAACGTAACCGGGTACGACCTGAACCGGCTCTATACAGGTTCCCTGGGCACGCTGGCGGTGATTACCGATGCGACTTTCAAGCTCGCTCCGGCGCCCACAGATTGGGCCGTGATCGTGGCCGCGTTCGACGGGTTCGATGCCGCTGCCGGCGCGGCTCAAAACTTGCAGGCCCAGTATTATGCTCCCCTGGGACTGCACGTCCTGACCGGCGGGGCTGCCCAACGCGTGGCTCCATCCGTCGGCGGGCGCGCGTTCACTGTAGCTATTCAGGGAGGGAGACCGGCGTCGATGACGCGGCGGGTGGAGGACACTGTGGGCCTGTGGGCTCCGGTCGCTGCGACGACGAACGTCGCTACCGGACAGGAGGCGGAGAGCCTGATCCGCGCTATCACCGATCTGCCGGCAGACCCCGCTTCGCCGCCTGCGATATGCGTCCGAATAAATGCCCGACCGTCAGCTCTGAGGGAGCTCCTGACGTTCGCTGACGCGCCCCTGGGTCACGGTTCACCGCCATCGGTGATTGCCGACGTGGGATTCGGAGGGGGGCGTCTTCTCTGGTGGGATGACGTAGCATCAGCCGATCCTGAGAAGTTGGCTGCCGGGTTGCGTCGCATCCAGTCCGCGGCTGCCGATTTTGGCGGCGGAGCTATCGTCGAGCGATGTCCGGACGACGTGAAGGCTTATATTGACGTTTGGGGTGCGGAAACATCGGGCATGCAGATCATGCGCCGATTGAAGCGGCAATTTGACCCCCAGAACATCCTGAACCCCGGCCGCTTCGTGGGAGGACTATGATGGTCAGCGCACCGGACCGGCATTCGGACGGCAGCCAGCACCTGGGCGGAGGGATTGACGCCGGCCACGGGTTTCCGTATGGATTACCCTTCGAGGGTTCGCTGAACGATGGACCCGCGTTTGCCGGCCCGGATGCTCCCGCCGAGGCCGACCTTTACCGCTGCGTGCACTGCGGCTTGTGCCTGAGCGCGTGTCCCACCTACGTCGAGACCCGGCTGGAAACGGAGTCGCCGCGCGGCCGGATCGCGCTGATGAAGGCGGTGCACGAAGGGCGGGCCGGCATCAGCGAACGGCTGGTGTCGCACTGGGAATTGTGCCTGCAGTGCCGCGCCTGCGAGGCGGTCTGTCCATCGGGCGTGCCCTATGGCCGGCTGATGGAACACACTCGGGCGCAGGTGCAGGATAACAACCTGCAAAGTCCCGAACTGGGGCGGCTGTCGAAGTTCTTCCTGCGGGCCGCCTTGCCCCATAAACGCAGGCTGCGCCTGGCCGGTCATCTCATGCGCCTATATCAACGGTCCGGTATGCAGCGATTGGTTCGCAAGTCCAGGCTGCTCGGCCTTTTGCCAGGGGATCTCGCCGCAATGGAGGCGCAGATGCCGGTCATGGGCGAGCAGTTCTTTGTACCTCGCAGCGCGGTGTTCCAGGCACGAGGTGAAAGGCGCGCAACCGTGGGCCTGCTGTCCGGATGTGTCATGCCGTTGATGCAGGGGGACGCCATGCGCGCGGCGGTGCGGGTGCTGCAACGGAATGGGTGCGACGTCGCGGTTCCGCCAGCGCAAGGTTGTTGCGGCGCATTGAATCTGCACGCCGGCGACCTGGAACTGGGCCGGCGCATGGCGCGGAGGAACATCGACGCCTTCCGAGCAGCAGGCGTTGATGTGGTTGTGACGGCTTCGGCCGGGTGCGGCTCGTCGATGAAGGAGTACGGCGACCTGCTGAGCGACGATTCAGAATACGCCGACGCGGCGCACCAGTTTGCTATTAACACGCGGGACATCACCGAGTTCCTGGCTGAACTTCCGTTGGAGCCGCCACACGCCCAGTTGCCCTGGCGGGTCACTATGCAGGACCCGTGCCACCTGGCGCACGCCCAGCGGATCACGGAAGCGCCCCGCCAGGTTCTGCGGGCAATCCCGGGGTTGGAACTGGTGGAGATGGCGGAGTCGTCGCTTTGCTGTGGCTCGGCCGGGTTTTACTCCCTGATACAGCGGGACATGTCCCGGCGATTGCAGCGGCGCAAGATCGGCAACGCCACGGCGACGGGAGCGGAGGTCATCGCGTCCGCCAACCCCGGCTGCATCAGCCAGTTAGAGCAGGGGCTAGGGGATGCCGGCGCCGATGCGCGGGTTATGCACGTGGTGGAGATACTGGACGCGGCGTATCAGGCGGAGCGATGAGGAGCCAGGGGCACTGACAGCGCCCCCCCAGTTTGTCAACGACAGAAGTCTCCGGGTCCCGGGTCAGTCGCCATGGGCCGCGAAGCTGCGTTGGGCCGACGCTACGCTGGCTCCGTAGGCCACCTCGTAGTCCATGTCGCCCAGAATGACTTCGAGTGCTGACAGGAGGGACAGCACGCTGGATTCGCGCGCGCCGTTGCCCATCATGCCAACGCGCCAGACGCGGCCGCGGAACTCGCCCAGCCCGCCGCTGACCTCGATGTTGAAATCGTTCAAGAGACGGGCGCGCACTTCAGCCTCGTTGACTCCCTCGGGGGCGTTGACCACGGTGATGGGGTTGAGCTGATATTTGGGGTCGGTTGCCAGTTCCAGGCCCATGGCGGTCAGGCCGGCGCGCAAGCCGGCGGCGACCCGGGCGTGGCGATCATGCTGTTCGTCGAGGCCCTCCTCCATCATCATCCGGAGGGACTCGCGCATGGCATAGATCATGGTGATGGGGCTGGTGTGGTGGTAAACGCGCTGGGTTTCGTTCCAGTACTCGGCGACGCCCTGGAGGTTGAAGTAGAAGCTCTCCACGGTGGTGTCGCGCTTGTTGATGACGTCCATGGCGCGTTCGCCGAAGCTGATGGGAGCCAGACCCGGAGGCGCGCCCAGGCACTTCTGGCTGGCGCTGTAACATACGTCGATATCCCAATCATCAACCTGGACGTCGTGGCTGCCAAGGGACGTCACGGCGTCGGCGACGACCAGGGCGCCATGCCGGTGGGTGAGGTCGATGGCATCCTGCAAAGGGGTGATCGCCCCGGTGGAAGTCTCAGCGTGGACCAGTCCGACCATCTTGGTGCCGGGGTTGGCGTTGAGCGCATCCTCCAGAGCGTTGAGGTCAGCGGGCTTGCCCCAGGGAGAATCGACCATGATCGTGTTCGCTCCACAGCGCTGAGCGATGTCGGCGAGACGGACTCCGAAATAGCCGTTCCGGCAGACGATTGCCGTGTCGCCCCGTTCAATGACGTTGACACAGGCGGTTTCCATGGCCCCGGTGCCGGTGGCGGATATGGGCATGGTCACGGTGTTGCCGGTGTGGAACACCTGGCGCAGCATCTCGCACACCTCATCCATCACCTGGAAGAAGACCGGATCCAGGTGCCCGACAACGGGCTGGGTCATGGCGCGCAGGACCCTGGGATGCACGGTGCAGGGCCCGGCGCCCAGCAGGAGCCGGTTCGGGGCTTCAAATTCGTCTCGAAATGATTCGGTCACAATGGTCTCCCCTTCGGACAAGCAGGCCGGGACAGGACAGGTTGCAACTAGACGACCGCAGAAGCTCCGCCGTCAATGTTGATCGCGACGCCGGTGAGATAGCTGGCGCGCTCGGACGCTAGGAACGCGATCACGTCACCGGCCTCAGAGCCCTCGCCTACACGGCCCAACGGCACTCCGCGCCCGGCAGCCAACTGCGCGTAGAAGTCGTCCATATCCAGATCCGGCTCATTCACGATGCGGGCATCGTACCGGCGCTGGTGCTGGCCGCTCTTAATGAGGCCGATGCACACGGTGTTGACCAGGATGTTGTCGCTGGCCAGGTCTTTGGACAAGCCCTTGGTGATGGCGATGCCGGCCGCTCGGGAAATCGACGTAGGCATTGAGTTCGCGCCGGGGGTCCGGCCGCCCAGGTTGGTCACGTTGATAATGCGCCCGCCGCCGACCTTGCGCATCTCGGGAATAGACGCCCGAATGAGGCGAACCGCGCCCCAGACCTTGAGCTCGAAGTCCAGCTCCCAGTCGTCGTCGCTGACGTCCTCGAAACCCTTGGCCATGGAAGTTCCGGCGTTGTTGACCAGGATATCGACGCGGCCATACCGCTCGACGGCGGTGTTGACCACGCGGGCCGCGGTTTCCTTGTCGGTGACATCGGCGGAGAGGGGAAGCACCTCGCCTTCGGTGAAGGTGCGAATCTCGTCGGCGGCCGCGTCCAGAACGTCCTGACGGCGGGCCACGATAATCACGTTAGCCCCTTCGCCGGCCATGCGCTGCGCCGCCGCTTTGCCGATGCCCTCGCTACCGCCGGTGACAATGGCTACCTTGCCGTCCAATCCCATCTCCATGGCTCGCCTCCTTAGCGCTTTCAGCCCGAACAATGCGAATAGTTCGGGCGGCAAATTATGTCTACGGGCATCGGGAATTATAGCATAGCGGGATTGAATCTTTAGCGGCCCAGGGCGCCGGACAGGCCCCAGGAGGATATGTCGTTGCACGTGGAAAGCATCTCTTCCAGAGCCGCAACCTCGGAGGCAGTGACGGTCAACTCCCAATTCTGCTTCACGGTTACCCAGTCGGCCGCGTAGCGGCACCAACTGTCGGCTTCGTCGGGTCTCCACTCGTCAGGCGGTTGCTTGCCCTTGGAGCGGTTGACCGGCGCGCTGGTGGCCTGGAGACTCTCCGGGTGGGTCAGGTCGTTGGCGTAGGCACGTTTGCGTTCGGAATCCCAACGCCAGCCGCCGGATTCGTGGGCGTGGCCCAGAGGAACGTGATGGTCGATGTCAATATCGGAGGCGTCGGTGAACACCTCTCCGGTCCAAGGGCCCACCCACCGACCGGCAAGTACGCGGCACTTGTCGCCATCGTCCTCCGGGTCAAAAGAGACCGGAGCCACGCTCTCGGCGATGAGAACCTCCGCGCGGGTGTTCTGGCAATCCCGGTCGGCGTCAATCCAGTGGCGCCAGTCGCGGCGGTTGTACTCGATGTCGCTGCCGCGGGCGGCAACGGTAAGGCCACGCAGAGAGATGAGCAGCGATTCAACCTCCGGTGATTCTGGCGACGTGCTGAAAGATTCCGGGCGCTCTGGAGTAACTGGTGAGGGCTCAGCATTATTAACGATATTGCCGGCCAATTGCCTCGCGGCGCCGATGGTCTCGCTTACCTCATTTGCGCAGGCGGCGAGCATCAAAACTACCGCCGCCAGACCCAGCAGTGCCGCGAGTGCACGCGGCCGCAGAGCGGTCACGTCCCGACTAGTCAGGAACCAATGCCCTCGCGCTCGGCTATGGAGGGCACATCCTTGTCGCCGCGCCCGCTAAGGCAAACCACGATCACGCTGTCCGCCGGCATATCGGCAGCCATGCGGCTGACGTGGTAGATGGCGTGGGCGGATTCCAGGGCCGGAATAATGCCTTCCGTCCGGCAGAGGAGACGGAAGCCTTCCAGGGCCTCGTCGTCCGTTACCGACAGGTACTGGGCGCGGCCAGTCGCTTTCAGCCAACTGTGCTCCGGTCCCACACCGGGGTAGTCGAGGCCGGCAGAGATGCTGTGCGCCTCCTGGATCTGGCCGTGCTCGTCCTGCAGCAGGTAGGACAGCGACCCGTGGAGCACCCCCGGACGGCCGGCAGACAGGGTGGCTGAGTGCCTGCCGGTTTCCACTCCCTCGCCGGCGGCCTCCACGCCGACCAGGCGCACGTCCTCATCACCGATGAACTCGTAGAAGGTGCCGATGGCGTTGCTGCCGCCGCCCACGCAGGCGACCACGGCGTCGGGCAAGCGCCCTTCGGCATCGAGGATCTGCTGCCGAGCCTCGCGTCCGATGACGGACTGGAAGTCGCGGACGAGCATGGGATACGGGTGCGGGCCGACCACGCTGCCAATCAGGTAATGCGTGGTCTCCACGTTGGTTACCCAGTCGCGAATGGCCTCGTTGATAGCGTCCTTGAGGGTGCGGGTACCCGATTCGACGGGGATGACCTCAGCGCCCAGGAGCCGCATACGATAGACGTTTAGGGCCTGGCGCACCGTGTCCTCGGAACCCATGTATACAATGCACTGGAGGCCGAGCATGGCGCAGACGGTGGCGGTGGCCACTCCGTGCTGGCCGGCGCCGGTCTCTGCAATGATGCGCTGCTTGCCCATGCGCTGGGCCAGCAGGCACTGGCCAAGGGCGTTGTTGATCTTGTGGGCGCCGGTGTGCGCCAGATCCTCCCGCTTGAGGTAGATGCGAGCGCCGCCGCAGTGCCGGCTCAGGTTTTCGGCGTAGTACAGCGCGGTGGGGCGACCGGCGTAGTTGGTCATCAGGTGGTCCAGCTGCTCGGCGAACCCGGCATCGTCCTGGACGGCGCGGTAGGAATCCTCAAGCTCCGTCAGGGCGGCCATAACCGTTTCGGGAACGAATTTGCCGCCAAAGTCGCCGAACCGGCCTCGCTCGTCGGGGAGATTGGTCTGGGTGGTGACTACCATTGCGTTACAGCCTCCGGTGATTCATGCGGGTCGCCGGGCATTGGCCACAAATTCTCTGATTCTGGCGGGGTGCTGTATGCCATCCGTTTCCACACCGCTGGAAACGTCCACCCCCCAGGGGCGGACGACCGCCACCGCCTCGGCGACATTTTCTGGGGTCAACCCGCCGGCCAAGAGAAAACGGCGACCGCTGGCGGCCAGTTGAGCGGCGATGCTCCAGTCAAAGGATTGGCCGGTACCCCCATGGAGTCCGGCGACCTGACTGTCCAGGGTCACGGTGCATCCGGCATCGGCAAAAGCGTCGATCCGCTCGGCTACGGCGTCAGGCCGGTCGTCGTTGGACACGTGGAGAACCTTGATCACGCCGGCGTGGTGGAGCACTGCGCGGCAGTAGTCCAGGGGTTCGTCGCCGCAGAGTTGGGTATAGTCCAGGCCAGCCGTGGCGATGGTTTCCAACACCTCGTCCAAAGGCTGGTCGCCAAAGAGCCCTACCGATTTGGGTCCTTCGCGGTCACCATCGCGCAACCTATCGGTGATGATTCGCGCGGCTCCAGGTTCGATGCGGCGCCGGCGGCCAGGAACGAAAACCATGCCGAAGTAGTCGGCGCCAGCCTCGGCCGCTACCAGCGCATCTTCGAGCCGGCGGACGCCGCAGATCTTGACGGTGGTGTGTTCCACAGTCGGAGACCTATGCCGGAACCGGCGCGCCGGTGAGTGAACGCACCTTGCCGGCGGTATCGTCGGCGGTCACCAGAGCCTCACCCACCAGCACCGCGTTGATCCCAAAGGGTTCCAGCCTGGCCAGGTCTTCGGGCGTGCTGATGCCGCTCTCACTGACGATAACCCGGCCCGACGGGATCAACTGAGCCAGGGACTCCGTGGTTGCCAGGTCGGTGTTGAAGGTGTGCAGGTCGCGGTTGTTGATGCCGATGACCTGTGCGCCAGCCTCAACAGCCGTCGCGATCTCGTCAGCGTCGTGGGTTTCCACCAGCGGCGTCATCCCCAGTTCGGAACCGAGATGGATGAGCTCGGCCAGCTGCGACGGGGAGAGGATATCGACGATCAGCAGGTAAGTGTCGGCTCCGATGGCGCGCGCCTCATACACCTGGTAAGGATCGAACAGGAAGTCTTTGCGCAGCACGGGTGCGGATCCCGACGCGCCGCTTTCCTTGACGGCGGTCAGGTGCGCCGGTTCGCCGAGGAAATGGCCGTCGGTGATCACGGAGATCGCGGCGGCCCCGTTGCCAGAATAGATAGCAGCTAGTTCCGTGGGCTGGAAATCCTCCCGCAGCAGGCCCTTGGACGGGGACGCTTTCTTCACCTCGGCGATGAGGCTGATGCCCTCGCCTTGCAGTGCAGCGGGGAAGTCCAGGGCGGGCGGGCGCGTGGCAATGGTATCTCGCAACGTTGACAGCGGGGCTGCCGCTTTGGAAACCGCGAGTTCCTCACGTTTTTTGGCGACGATCCGGTCCAGGATGCTAGGCATTTGCCGTCTCCTCTATTGCTCCGGCGGGGAAAGTTCGCGCGTCAACGACACCATGGCGTCCAGCTTCTCGGCGGCCCGCCCGTCAGCGATGGAGGCCGCTGCCATTTCGATGCCCTCGGCGAGGGTGGGGGTCATGTCGCCAGCCACCAGGGCGGCGCCGCTGTTCAGCACCACGGCGTCACGGACAGGTCCGCCGGAACCGGAAAGAATGGCGCGCATGGTTTCTGCATTGGCCGCCGGATCGCCGCCGCGCAGGTCTTCCGGCGTGGCGTGGGGGAGGCCCAGGTCGCGCGGGCGCACAACGTAGGGGCGGATGTCTCCGTCCAGCACCTCCCAACCGGCGGTATCGCTGCCCAGGGACAACTCGTCCATGCCGTCGTCGCTGTGGACGATGATGGCGTGGTGCGTGCCGAAAAGCCGCAGAGCCTCGGCCATTTTCTCGGCCACCTCGGGGTACCCCACGCCGATGAGCTGGCAGGGGACACCGGCGGGGTTGGTCATGGGGCCGAGGACGTTGAAAACGGTGCGAATGCCAATCTCGCGGCGGACGGGCGCAGCGTAGCGCATGGCGGGATGGTACGCCGGGGCGAACATGAAACCGATGCCGATCTCGCGCAGGCAACGCTCCACGGCTTCCGGCGGCAACTCGATCCGCACGCCCAGGGCCTCCAGCACGTCGGCGCTGCCGCAATCCCCGGAGGCCGCGCGGTTCCCATGCTTGGCCGCCGTTAGGCCCGCCCCGGCAACCACGAACGCGGCGGCGGTTGAGATATTGAAAGTGCCTTTCCGGTCCCCGCCGGTGCCGCAGGTGTCGATGGCGGTACCGTCCACAGTGACACGCAGGGACTTGTCGCGCATCACGGTGGCAAAGCCGGCGATTTCCTCGGGCGTCTCGCCCTTGAGCGCGAGGGCGGTCAGGTAGGAGCCCAACTGCGCCGGTGTGACCTCGCCCTCCATGACCTCGCGCATGACCGTGACGGCGTCACCCATGGACAGGGATTCACCGGACGTTGCCGCCAGTATGGCCTCTCGTATCATTGCGCACCGCACACCGGAAGAAATGAATGGGCAATTATAATAGCACGGTCGGAGTTCACCCCTGACGCGGAGGCAGTCATGCGCGTTGACGTTCACACCCACATCTGGCCGGACCGGATCGCCGGCGCAGTGGCGGAAAACATGGAGTCGGAACTGGGATTTGCCGCCATCGCCGCTAACACCGTCGACGGCATCAAGGCGCACATGGCAGCGTCCGGCGTGGACAAGTCGGTCGTGCTGGGAGTAGCGGCGCGAGCCGACCAGGTGCGCCGGGCCAACGACTGGCTCATCTCCATCGCGGACGAAAACCTCGTCCCCTTTGGAGCGGTGCACCCGGACCTGCCGGACAAGGCCGGCGAGATCCGGTACCTGCGCGAAAACGGCGTCAAGGGCATCAAGATGCACCCGGTGATCAACGGGTTCTACCCCGATGATCCCCAGTGGTTCCCGGTCTACGAAGAGCTGGGCGACGACATGACCCTTTCCATCCACGCCGGCCGCCTGCCACACCAGGGAGCCGACGCGCCGCTGTATGCCGCTCCGGAGCGCATCGCCAACATCGTGCGTCGATTCCCCCGGCTGAAGGTCATCGCCCTGCACCTGGGCGGGTTCTACATGCTGGATGAGGCGGAGCAGGAGCTTATGGGTCACGAGAACGTGCTGGTGGACACCACCTGGCCGCCGTCGATTCGCGAACTCACCGCTGAGACGCTGACCGCCATCATCGGCAAGCACGGGGCGCACAAGGTCTGTTTCGGGACGGACTATCCGCTGGTGGACATGGGGAGTGAATCCGATTACCTGGCGTCTCTGCCGCTCACATCCGGCCAGGTGGAGGGCATCCTGGGCGAGAACGCCCGCCGGTTCATCGGGCTGTAGGCATCCTTCGACAAGCTCAGGATGGGCGGTTAGGAATATATCCGTTCATGCCGTAGGAATACACCCGCTCATGGTGAGCTTGTCGAACCATCCGCCATACCCAGCGCGTGCAGGACGAACGCGTACTCCCCGGCGATTTCCTTGATGCGCTCGAAACGGCCGGAGGCGCCGGCGTGGCCCGAGTCCATGTGGGTTTTGAGGAGCAACGGTCGGTCGTCGGTGCGCATGGTGCGCAGCTTGGCGACCCACTTGGCGGGCTCCCAGTAGGTCACCCGCGGATCGCTGATGCCGGCGGTGACCAGCATGGGCGGGTAGTCCTGCTCGCGCACATTGTCGTATGGTGAATAGGTGCGCATGTAGCGGTAGGACGCCTCGTCGTTGGGATTGCCCCACTCGTTGTATTCCATGGTGGTCAGGGGAAGGGTGTCGTCCAGCATGGTGTTGAGGACGTCGACGAACGGAACGTGGGCGGCCACGCAGCCGAAGAGGTCGGGGCGTTCGTTGATGACCGCTCCCATCAGCATCCCGCCGGCGCTGCCCCCGGCCGCGGCGATGCGGCCGGCGGCGGTGTATCCTTCGGCAACCAGATATTCGGCGCAGTCGATGAAGTCGTTGAAAGTGTTGCGCTTGTTCAGCAGCTTGCCGTTTTCGTACCAATCCCAGCCCATTTCCATGCCGCCCCGAATATGGGCGATGGCGAAGATGAACCCGCGGTCGACCAGGCTCAAAATGGACACGCTGAAGTTGGCGTCCATGTTCAGGCCGTAGCTGCCGTAGCCGTAGAGATACAGCGGAGCGCTGCCGTCCACCGGGGTGTCCCAACGCCTCAACAGGCTGATGGGAACCGCGACGCCGTCGCGGGCCGCAGCCCAGACCCGGCGGGTCTCATAATGACTGACGTCGTGGCCGGAGGGTATTTCCTGTTGCTTCCGCAGCACCCGCTCCCGGGTCGCCATGTCGTAGTCGTACACCGCCGCCGGGGTTTTCAGGGACGTATAGCCGAACCGCAGGGTGCTGGTGTCGAACTCTCGGCCGCCGCGGGCGGACATGGCGAAGTCGTCCTCGTCCACGCCGGAAATGAAGTGGGTGTCCCCGTCGGAGAGACGCCACACCATGACCTGGGGCAGGCCCTCCTGCCGACAGGCGACAACCAGGTGATCGCGGTAAGCCTGGATCCCACGGATGGGTCGGCCGGGCTCGTGCTCCATAAAGTCCGACCAATGATCCCAACCGGGGTTGTCGATCGGGGCAGTGGCCAGCATGAAGTCCTTCGCGCCCTTGCCGTTGTGGCGGATGAAGAAGCGATCCCCGTGGTCAATCACGTCGTATTCGAAGTCGGTGGCCCGAGGCTCGACCAATACCGGTGTCGCAGCAGGATCATCGGCGTCCAGGAACCGCCACTCGGACATGTTGTTGCCGCCGGCGCCAACATAGATGAATTGGCCGCTGTTGGACTTGCCAACGCCGACGAAAAACCGCGGGTCATCCTCCTGGTACACCAACTCGTCGGAGGCGGGATCAGCGCCCAGGGTGTGACGATAGACGTAGACCGGCCGGTGGTGCTCGTCGAGAACCGAGTAGTAAATGGTTTGATTGTCGTTGGCCCATTCCAGGCCGTAGTAGGTGTTGGGGATCTCGTCGGCCAGGGTCTCGCCGGTTTCCAGGTCCAGCACCCGGATGGTGAACTGCTCGGATCCGTCGAAGTCCACGCCGTATGCCGCCAGGCGATGGTCGGGGCTGTTTTCGAAATCCGAGACCCGGGTGTAATCGCGGCCCTCGGCGAGCAGGTTCACGTCCAGCAGCACTTCTTCCGGCCCGTCGGGGCTGCCAACGCGGCGGCAGTAGATGGGGTACTGGCCGCCTTCTTCAAACCGGACGTAATAGTAGAAGTCGCCTTCTTTTTCGGGAACGGTGTTGTCGTCTTCCTTGATGCGCCCACGGATCTCTTCGTAGATCCGTTCCTGCAAGGAGGCCAAAGGGGCCAGAAACGCCTCGGTGTACTCATTCTCGGCGCGCAGGTATTGCATGGTCTCCGGGTCGTCCTGATCCCGGAGCCAGTGCCAGGGGTCGACGCGGGCGTCGCCATGAATGGTGTCGGTGTGGGCGCGCCGGGGCGCGGAAGGCGGATTGGGCAAACCGTTGCCGGTGGTCATGTCATCGCTCCGGTGGGAGACGCCGGTCTTCCGGCGTCAGTCGGTTACAGGCTCTGCGAACACGGACTTGGCCCCAGAATCGATCGCAGCCATCTCGCCGGCCACGTAGCGGCGGCAAGCGCCGGGTCGCAATCGCGCGATCAGCGACCCCAGCCAACCGGCATATTCGGCCTGCACGGTGAGATAGGCATTGCCATCGTCGTCCGAGGTGTACCCGGTATCTGCGTCCGAACAGAGGCGGACCCAGTAGGAAAACTCCACGGAAAAGCCTGGTCCGACGGTACGGTGGCTGAGCATCTCGGGTTCCTGGACAACGGTCATCAGGCTGGTGAACTTGTCCCGTCCGATTTGCAACTCGATGCGGTTCCCCGGCCGGGGTTCCTGGCCGTCGGGCAGATCGGAGCGGCGGTAGGCCGGGCCGTGGATGGTGCGCGACGGGAAATCGATCACCGCGTTCCATGCTTCGTCCGGCGTACAGGGCAGAATCTTGCCGAGTTCAAAAGTCCCCATTGTTTCCTTGCCCAGGCGAGCCACGGGCCGCCGTCATATGCGGGAGAGCGCCCGCGCGTAATTCAATGGATCAAGTCTACACAACGCGCGCCGATCCAGACTAGTTTCCAAGTTGACCCGTACAGCGAATTGTGCAATGGTAGCGCATCCGGCGCGACGGACCCACACCGATGACGAGCCTGCCTGAAGGCGCACTGACCGGCCTCAAAGTACTGGATTTCACCCACTACGTGGCGGGTCCCTACTGCACCAAGCTGCTGGCCGATTACGGCGCGGACGTAATCAAGGTGGAATGCCCGCCCGATGGTGACGGGTCTCGTCGGATGGGCCCGTTCCCGGCCGATGAACCGGATCCCGAAAAGAGCGCCCAGTTCCTGCACCTCAACACCAACAAGCGCAGCATCGCCGTGGACTTGAAGCAGAGCGGAGCTGCCGGCATCGTGGAACGGTTGGCCTCGTGGGCCGATATTGTCGTGGAAAGCTACCGACCTGGGGTAGCGGATCGGTTGGGGATAGGCTACGAACACCTGAGTGGCATCAACTCCGCCATCATCTACACCAGCATCTCGAACTTCGGCCAAACGGGTCCGTACCGGGACTATCGCGGCTCGGAGATCGTTTTTTACGGCATGGGCGGCGAGATGCACTCCACCGGGCTTGCAGATAGGGAACCGCTGAAACTCGGCGGAAACGTGGGGCTGTACCAGGCTGGAGCGGTGGCTGCGGTAGCAACCATGGGCGCTGTCCTGGCCGGATCCTTCTGGCCGGATGGCGACGGGGACGGGGTGATTGGACAGCACATCGACGTGTCCATCCTGGAAACGCAGTTGGGTTCGGTTGACCGGCGGCAGAGCGCGCTGCTGGCGTACCAGTACACCGGGGAACTCAGCCACCGGCCGGCTTCTGGCGGCTCAGGCGGCTACCCGAACGCGGTATATCCCTGTTCTGACGGGTACTTTCAGATCAACGGCAGCCGGATGTACTTTCCGCGCGCTGTAGCGATGCTGGGCTACCCGCCGGAGCTGGGCACAGAGCGATGGAAAGACCCATCATCCCAGGGCAACGCGGAAATGCAGGAAGAGTTTGAGTCGGAACACTTCCTCCCTTGGATATTGGAGCGCACCCGGGCCGAGGCATGGAGCGCCGCCCAGGAAAACCGGGTGCTTTCCGGCCCCATCAACACGATGGCAGACCTGGACGTCGACCCGTCGTTCAACTCCCGTGGGGTGTTTGCCGATGGCGACCACCCGGTGGCCGGGCGAATGAGGTATCCGGGACGTCCTTTCATCATGAACGGTTCGCCGTGGCGGTTGCGGCGCACGGCGCCATTGCTGGGTCAACACACGGTGGAAGTGCTAAGTGAACTCGGCTTCTCGGACACGGAAATCGCTGCCTTCATCGATAACGACGTCGTTTTCACGCAATCAAGCCAAACCGACTAGCAAACTCGCACATTTTCGGCCAGCGACGTGGCAGATGGAGAGATCATCGTCAAATGGAAATAGCAATCATCATCGCTGCGGTCGCCGTTGCCGTTTTGTGTGGCGTCATAGCAGTCGCTGTTATCGTTACCCTGCCCAAGATATGGCGCATCCTTCGCAACGTGGAAACTGCCTCCACATCTGCTGCCAAAGTGATCTCAGATTTGGGAGGCGTCTCCGAAAACCTTGCCGCCAACCTGGACACCACTTCGGCCCACGTCACCGTAACCACCGCTAACATCGCGAAGGTCACTGCCGACCTGGCAAATGTTTCCCCGAACGTCGCCGCCAACTTGGACACTGCCGTAGCCGGCGTCGCAGAAACCGCCACCAACACCGCAAAGGTCGCCGGCGACCTGGCAGGTGTTTCCTCAAACATTGCCGCCAACTTGGACACCTCTTCGGCTCGGCTCGCCGAAACCGCTGCCAACGCCGCAAAGGTCACCGCCAACTTGGACATCGCGGCAGCGCAGGCAGCCGAAACTACATCCAACACCGCCGCCGCTACCCGTGACATTGCAACCGCTGCCGCAAGAATCGCGGATATCTTGTCCCTTATCGCGTCGTTCAATATCAGAGGAGTTGTTACACACCTCATCCGGGGAAATATAGACGATGCGTTGGCTCTGCTGAACCAAGCTCCTACGGGTGTGCGAAACATACGGAACTGGTTCGGACGCCGTCGGGCTCAGTCCTGACCAACGACCGGTCCCAACCCATAGAGCTGAAAAAAGGAGTAGGAATGCCTCGCCTGCCGCTGGAAGGTATGCGGGTCCTGGAAATCACCGTAGTGTGGGCCGGTCCCTACTGCGGCTCGTTTCTGGCAGACTTGGGCGCGGAGGTGATCCGCGTCGAATCCACCAAAGCCTTCGTGCCCCTGACCCGTGGCGCAGCCCCGCGCCTGTCCCAGGCTGAGATCGACAACCTGCCGCTGTACTCAGGCGGCACTCCGGGGAGAGTGCCCGGCAATCGGCCGTTCAACCGCTCGCCCATGTTCAACTCCCACGCCCGCAACAAGAAGAGCATGACCGTGAACCTGCTGGATCCCGGCGGACGCGAGATCTTCGACCGTCTGGTGGCCATCAGCGACGTGCTGATCGAGAACAATCCCACCGAGACCATGGAAAAGCTGGGCATCTCCTACGAATCGCTGCGCGCGGTCAAGGACGACATCATCATGCTGCGGATGCCGGCCTACGGGAGCAACGGCCCCTATCGCGATTACCGCGCCCACGGCGTGCACATCGAGGGCGTCGTGGGCCACACGATGCTGCGCGGCTACGAGGACACCGACCCGTCCTACAACACCACCGTCCTGATGTCCGACGCCGCCGGCGGCGCTCAGGGCGCGTTTGCGGTATTGGCCGCGCTCCGGCACCGGAAACGCACGGGGAAAGGGCAACTGGTGGAATTGGGTCAGGCGGAGAACGTGTTCCCGTTCCTGGGAGAGTATTACCTGGATTACGCGATGAACGGGCGCACTCACGGGACTCTGGGCAACCGCCACCCGTGGGCTTTGCAGAACTGCTACCCGTGCGCCGGCGAGAACCGGTGGGTGGTCATCACGATCTACGACGGCCACCAATGGCGAGCGCTGTGCGAGGTAATCGGCGCGGAGAATCTGAAGGATGACCCGGAACTGGCGAGCGCGGAGGGTCGGCACGCCCGACAGGCCGACATCGACCCGGTGATTGCGCGATGGACACGCGGCCACTCTCCGGAAGCAGTGATGATCGCGCTGCAAGAGCATGGCATCCCCGCCGGCGTGGTGATGAACCAGGCCGACGCTTTTGCCGACCCGCACGTCCAGTCCCGCGAGTTCTTCCGGCAAGCCTACCAGGAAGACTGCGGCACACACCTGTACCCCGGCCCTCTGTACAAGATGTCGGAAACGCCGTTGGGAATCCATCGGGGTCCGGTCATGTTCGGCCAGGACAACGAGTACGTATATCGGGAACTACTGGGATACTCCGAAGAGGAATACGCCGAGTTCGTGGAGGCGGGGCACATTGGCGCCGATTACGCCCCCGGAGTTGGTTGATCCCGCCAGGCCATACCCACGGACTGCGGAGGACGGGAAAGCAATCCCGTCCTCTACAAATTCCATGGCCGGTGTTACGATAATGCCAAACCCGTAACCCCCTGAACGAGGTATTGCCATGCCCACCAAACGGATCGGCATCCACGCGGGAGCGCCGAACGCCGAAGCGTCCCTGGATCTCATGCGTCGCGCCGAAGCGGCCGGTGTCCACGCCGCCTGGCTCACCACCGGCGGCACGGGCCTCGACGCCCTGACCCTTTTTGCCGCCGCCGCGGTGCAGACGGACAGCATCGTGTTCGGCACATCCATTGTCCCGACCTATCCTCGGCATCCTATAGTCGCAGCGCAGCAGGTGCAGGTCCTGGACCAGCTGGCACCCGGACGGCTGCGGCTGGGCGTGGGCCCCAGCCACCGGCCCACCATGCGCTCGATGTTCGGCTTCAGCCTGAGCTCACCGCTGACCAACCTGCGCGAGTACCTGCAGATCCTGCGGGCCCTGCTGCACGAGGGAGCGGTGGATTTCGACGGCCAGGAATACACCGCGCACGCCAGCATCCCGAGGCCGGTGGACGTGCCGGTGATGGCGTCCGCCTTGCAGGAAGGCTCGTATGAGTTGTGCGGTGAGCTTGCCGACGGCGCCATCAGCTGGGTGAGCCCGGCGGTGTACCTGCGGGACAAGGCGCTGCCGGCCATGCGCCGCGGCTCCGAACAGGCCGGCCGGGACACTCCCCCGCTGATCGCGCACGCGCCGGTTTGCATCAGCGATAACGCCGACGCAACCCGGCTGGCGGTGCAGCAGCAGTTGTCCAACTACCCGCGTCTGCCCTTCTACCAGCGCATGTGGGCGGCGGCTGGATACCCCGAAGCGGCCGAGGAGACCTGGAGCGACGCCATGATCGAGGCCACGGTGCTCACCGGCGACGCCGACACGGTGGGAGAGCGCATGGTGGCGATGCTGGACATGGGCATTTCCGAGCTGCTGGTCACTCCGGTGACGGCCGGTGACGATCCGGCGGCGGACATGGAAGCCACAATCAACCTGCTGGGCAAAGTCGCGCAGTCGCTGTAGCGAGGTACGCAAGCATGAAACTCGGACTGTTCAACATGCCGCTGCACCCGCCGGGTCGCTTGCACGCGGACACCTACGACGAGGACCTGGAGCTCATGGCCTATGCCGATGAGCTGGGCTACTCCGAGGCGTGGATCGGCGAGCACTTCACCACCGAGTGGGAGAACATGCCGGCTCCGGATCTGTTCATCGCCCGGGCATTGGGCGTGACCAGGAACCTGGTGATGGGCACCGGCGTATCGCTGCTCGCTTTCCACGACCCGATTATGATCGCGCACCGCATGGCCATGCTCGACCACCTGGCGCGAGGCCGCTTCTTCTTCGGCATAGGGTCCGGCGGCGTGCCCACCGACTCCGAGATGTTCGGCATGGACCGGCAGTCGGGCCAGCAGCGGGACCGGATGCGCGAAGCGGCGAACGTCATCCTCAAGATGTGGACTAACGAAGATCCGGCAGGGTTTGCCCACGAGGGCGAGTATTACACCGTCAGGGTGCCGGAGGCACGGCCGGAGATGGGGCTGGCCTACCACATGCGCCCCTACCAGAAGCCGCACCCACCGATAGCGGTGGCCGGCAGCAGCCCGTCATCGCCGACGCTGGAGGTGGCCGGGGAGATGGGCTGGTGGCCCATGAGCACGCTGTTCCTGCACACTTCCCACTTGCCCCAGCACTGGACCGCCTACTCCAATGGGGCGCAAGCGGCGGGTCGGCAAGTGTCCCGGAACCAGTGGCGGATCGCCCGGGAGGTCTACGTCGGCGAGACCACCGAGCAGGCGGTATCGGATGTGATGAACGGCCCGCCGGCGCGAACGTTCGACAAGTATTTCGTCCCGTTGCTGGGACACGGGCAGCGCGGACTGGATGGCATCAAGACCGATCCAGACCTGCCCAACTCCGCGCTGACCCCGGAGTACATGCTGGAGAATTTCTGGATCGTGGGCGACCCGGACGAATGCGCGCGGAAGATCCGCGATCTGTACGATGACACTGGCGGATTCGGCACGCTGCTGATGCTTTGCCACGATTGGGGCGCCGACCGCGCCAAAGGGCTGCGCTCCCTGGAACTCCTGGCAACCGAGACGCTGCCGCAACTGGCCGACCTGAACCTCGACGACTAGAACTACACGACCATCGCAGTCGCCACAAGGAGGCAACATGTTCATCGCCACCAACCGCATCAAGGTCAAGACCGGCTTCGGCGACACCCTGGAAGAGATGTTCAAGGCCCGGGGCGCCGTCCAGGATCATTCCGGCTTCATCAGCTTCGAGCTGTGGAAGATGCAGAATACCCCCGACCACGAGGAATTTCTGGTGGTTACCCACTGGGAGACTGAAGAGGACCACCACACCTGGACCAGGAGCGACGCCTTCCGCTCCGCCCACGCCGGTGGGCCGCCGGACTTCCTGCTGGGCCCCGGGGAATTCCACACCTACGAGGTGGTGCACCGGCTGGAAGCATCAGGGGCCGCGGCAGCAGCGGACTAACGCGTCGCCGAGCCGAGCAGCGAATGGAGCGCGTTATGACCACCGTCGAGATAGGCACCATCGCCCCGGACAGTGCGCTGGTGATCGACCCCGTTGACTTGGGTAGTTCCGCCACCGGGCGCGAGATGGAAAAACTGTTCGTGGAGTTCACCAAACGGCACAACCAAAGCCCGTGGCAATTTGAGCTCAGCCCGGAGGGGGAGATCATCATTATGCCGCCAGTTTATTACCCCGGAGACATCCGTGAAACTGCCTTGAGCAGTCACCTGTTCTTCGCGGAACAAGAGATCGGCGGCGCGTCCACTGGCTCTGCTGGCGCGTACCGGATGCCCGTTACCGGCGGAATCCTGTGTCCAGACGCCGCCTGGACGTCCCCGGAGCGTTGGGCTTCTAGTCCGCACTCGGCAGGACAGGCCAGCCATTTGTGCCCGGATTTCGTCGCTGAAATCCGCTCGACGTCCGACAACCTGGCGCCGCTCCACGCCAAGATGCGACTGTATATGCGGAACGGCGCGCTGCTGGGATGGCTCATAGACGCACGCAACCGCCGTGTCTATGTCTACCGCGCTGGACAGCCGGAACCGGAACTGCTGGAAGACCCGGCCACCCTCTCCGGTGAGGACGTACTCCACGGCTTCACATTTGAGGTAGCGCGGTGGATTTTTGACCGGGTTTAGCCCTGCCGCTGTTTCGACGCCGCGCTCCAGGGAGGCGTAAATGGGGCCGCCCGAACCTACATTGGTCCCTGAACAGTTCGGCGCGCTGCAGGGTGTGCGCATACTTTCCACGGGCACCATCGTGGCCGAGCCGTCCGCTGCGGGGATGGCGGCGGACATGGGCGCCGAGGTGATCCATATCGAGCGACCCGGCGGCGGTGAGGACTGGAGGCATGCTGAGTTCCCCATCGAGGCGCCCGACGGAACTCCGGTGGCCAGTTCCTGGATACAGGACCACCGCAACATGTTCCATACCACCCTGGATTTCAGCACGCCGGAGGGTCGCGAGATTTTCCTGAAGCTGCTGCGGCGCGCCGATATCTGGATGGAGAGTTCCAAGGCCCGCACCTACGACAAGTGGGGTTTGGACGATGCGGCCGTGTTGGAAATCAACCCTGGCATCGTCATCTGCCACGTGTCCGGCTACGGGCAGGACGGCGATCCGGAATACGTGAACCGGGCGTCGTACGATTTCACTGCCCAAGCTTTCGGCGGAATGATGAATCTCATGGGCAACCCGGAGCCGGAACCACCGACGCGAGCGGTTCCCTGGACGGCCGACTACATCACCGCCCTGTTCTGCCTGTGGTCATCCTTGGCGGCGTACATCCACGCGCAGCGCACGGGGCAGGGCCAGGTTATCGACCTCGCCCAATTCGAAGCCGTGCATCGGATTCTATCGGGCACCATGGTGGCCTACCATGAGCTGGGATTGGTGCGGGAACGGGCCGGCAACAGAGCCGGCAACGCCCAGCCGTGGGACACCTTCCAGGCGCAGGACGGTTGGGTCGTGATCGCTGCGGTCGGACCGGCAGTTTACGCGAGGGTCTGCCGCGTCCTGGGACTGGATCCAGAAGACCCGAAATGGGCCTCGGCACGGCGGGAGATCCACTCGCCGGCGGGCATCGAATTCGACGCCATTCTGCGCGGGTGGGTTGAAGACCGGACGGTGGACGATGTGGTCCGCATCTTCAACGCAGCGCAGGTCGGATGCAGCCGGATCATGAACGCCCAAGAGATGGCGGAGAACCCCCACTACCGCAGCCGGAACGTCCACGTCGAATGGAAGGACGATCAACTGGGAAAGACGGTGCGGGCGTCGGTTTGATCCCCAGGTTTTCAGAAACCCCGGGAAGGATTTGGCGCGGCTCGGTTCCAGTAGGGCATGACAACGAGCGGGTGTATGGGGAATTGCTGGGGATGACGACGGAGACGCTGCGCGAGCTGGCCGGGAAGGGCGTCATCTGAGGGTTGCCGGCAGAGGAGCACAAACCATGACCACCGCCGCGGAAATCAACATCGCCCCGGATAGCGCCCTGGTAATCGACCCGCAGAGCTTGGGCATTACCGCAACCGGGCGCGAGTTGGAAAAGCTGTTCGCCGAGTTTTGCAACCGGAACAACCAAAGCTCCTGGCGGTTCGAGCTCAGTCCAAAAGGAGAAATCATCATCATGCCTCCCGTTCATCACCCCAGCGATGGCCACGAGCACGACTTCGGCATTGAGCTGGGGTTGTGGGCTCGCGCGTTCGGCGGGGTGGCCCGAGGTTCCAGCGCCGCCTTTCAAATGCCGGTAACCGGCGGCACTCTCTCACCTGATGGTTCGTGGACGACGCAAGAAAAATGGGACTCCCATCCGCATTTGGCCGGCGATTCTCACCCGCTCTGCCCCGATTTTGTCGTTGAAATCCGCTCCACCTACGACAACCTGGCCCCGCTCCATGCCAAGATGCGGATCTATATGATGAACGGCGCATTGCTAGGCTGGCTCATCGACGCACGCAACCGCCGGGTTTATATCTACCGGGCCGGACAGCCTGAGCCAGAGCTGCTGGAAGACCCGGCGACGCTTTCCGGCGAGGACGTGCTGCCCGGCTTTACCTTTGACGTGGCGCGCTGGATTCTTGACCGGGTTTAGACCAACGGCAAAATTCAGCGACTTTTCACAATTGCGTCATCGTCAAGCCGGGCATAGCCCAGCATGAACAACGCCGATTGAAGAGCGTCCACCCGCTGGGATTCGGGAACATTCTTGAAATCTCCAGGATTCGCAGCCAGACCTTGCATCAGCCATGCAAATTGCAGATTGGCTTTTGCATATTTTGACTGCTGGGTATAGAAAATCGACTGCTTGCATCTACCTCCCTTGTTCCCTTGACCTGGCGGTATGCCTAAATCAAGCAAAGGCGGAACAGGACACAAACGCTTGTCCTGACAATAAATCCCAATCAGACACGCCAGAGCGCACGCCACCCGGCTGTCGTAGATCGGCAGGCCTGGAATCAGCGCCGAATAAATCTTGCTAAAGCCGGATCCCATGAATTTGAACCCACGCAGATATTCTGTGTCGGAACTTAGTGGGTCGAGTTTGTTCCTGACGTTCGAAATATGCGTCTGCAACCCCGTAGGTTGCATTTGCCGCCACTGGTCCAACCGTCGTAAGCCCCGAATTTCACCCCAATCCACGATTTCCTGAGCGATGTCGACGAAACGGTCTCGTTGATCGGGGGTTTTGATAACCCCAATGTCTTCAAAGGATTGGCGATAGGCGTCGAATTTCTGCATGGTATCTGCGAATTCGTCGCAGTTCCATCGGTATTGTCCGAATGCCCCATACAACGTGCAACATTCGAAAGGATCACCGTGCTTCTTGTCCTCCCAGGCATGCTCCAATCGCCACTCGCCCCTGACCAGATGGCTGGCCCAATGCACAAAACCGGCCACATCCTTATCGGCCAGATAATCGTCCCGTTTCATCGTGAGCAACCTCCGAGAAAGACGCCAGAATGAACCCCCGGGATCACCGGGGGCTCTTTACTGGACTTTGGTAGCGGGGGTTGGACTCGAACCAACGACCTTCGGGTTATGAGCCCGACGAGCTGCCACTGCTCCACCCCGCGTTGACGGCGCGTTTGCGCCTGGCAACTGAACAGGAAATCTGAACTTAGCGATCGATTTTTGATGATGAGCGCCGAACCGAGCCAAGAGAATTAGAAGCTCTTAGCGTGGGTCAAATCACTCGACTGGTTAGTACCGGTTTGCTGAAGCTGTTACCAGCCTTACACATCCGGCCTATCAAGCAGCTAGTCTCGCTGCAGTCTTACCCCCGAACTGAATCGGGGAGGGAGGCCTAATCTTGGGGGATGCTTCGCGCTTAGATGCCTTCAGCGCTTATCGCTGCCAAACATGGCTACCCAGCGCTGCTCCTGGCGGAACAACTGGAACACCATAGGTTTGTCCTTCCCGGTCCTCTCGTACTAGGGAAAGGTTCCCTCAAGCCTCCTGCGCCCACGGCGGATAGAGACCGAACTGTCTCACGACGTTCTGAACCCAACTCACGTACCCCTTTAATCGGCGAACAGCCGAACCCTTGGGACCTCCTTCAGCCCCAGGATGGGACGAGGCGACATCGAGGTGCCAAACCTCGCCGTCGATGTGAACTCTTGGGCGAGATAAGCCTGTTATCCCCGGGGTAGCTTTTATCCGATAAGCCACGGCCCTTCCACTCGGTGCCGTAGGATCACTTTGCCCGACTTTCGTCCCTGCTCGACTTGTAGGTCTCGCAGTCAAGCCCTCTTATGCCAATGCGTTCTGTGGACGATTTCCATCCGTCCTGAGAGGACCTTTGGGCGCCTCCGTTACTTTTTAGGAGGCAACCGCCCCAGTTAAACTGCCCACCAAGCACTGTTCCCCAGTTTTGCTGAGGTTAGAACCAAAAACAGCCAAGGGTGGTATTTCAACGGCGACTCCACCCCTACTGGCGTAGGGGATTCACAGTCTCCCACCTATCCTACACATGACAGCTCCCAGCCCAATGCCAGGCTACAGTAAAGCTCCACGGGGTCTTTTTGTCCTGCCGCGGGTCGCCCGCGTCTTCACGGGCACCGCAATTTCACCGAGCCCTCCGCCGAGACAATGGCCAAGTCGTTCAACCATTCATGCGGGTCGGAACTTACCCGACAAGGGACTTCGCTACCTTAGGACCGTTAGAGTTACGGCCGCCGTTCACCGGGGCTTCAGTTTGGTGCTTGCACACCGCCCCTTAACCTTCCGGCACTGGGCAGGCGTCAGCCTGTATACGTAGGGTTTCCCCTTAGCACAGACCTGTGTTTTTGTTAAACAGTCGCCCGGCCTTCTTCTCTGCGCCCCCAGACAGCTCCACCGGCCAGCGGTTTCACCATCCAGGGGGCCCCTTCTCCCGAAGTTACGGGGCCCTTTTGTCTAGTTCCTTAGCGGAGGTTAGCTCGAACACCTAGGGACGTTTATCCCAGCCCACCAGTGGCGGTTTGCGGTACGGTCGCCGCAGCTCCATAACCACGAAGCTTTTCTTGTCGGTATGGCCTCAACGGGGTCTCCTTTCCCGTAGGTAGGGATTCCCTCACTCCTCAGCTTGACGCCAGGGTGGATTTGCCTGCCCCGGCACGCCTACAAGCAAGGACGCACCATGTCCAATGGGCACGCCCCGCCTAGCCTCCCGCACCCCTCCTTGGTTTTAAAGCGAAACAACGGCGGTGCAGGAATATTAACCTGCTGTCCATCGCCTTCGGCTCTTGCCTACGGCTTAGGACCGACTAACCCTACGCCGAACAACGTTGCGTAGGAAACCTTGGGCTTTCGGTGTCAGGGATTCTCACCCTGATTTACGCTACTCATTCCGGGATTCTCACTTCCCCGCGCTCCAGCAAGCCTCACGACTTGCCTTCTTCGCCCGAGGAACGCTCCCCTACCATGCCCAGGTACGGATACCTGTACATCCACGGCTTCGGCGACAGACTTGAGCCCCGTTACATTTTCCGCGCAGGATCCCTCGACCAGTGAGCTATTACGCACTCTTTAAAGGGTGGCTGCTTCTAAGCCAACCTCCTGGCTGTTTTGGGAACCCTACCTCGTTTCCCACTTAGTCTGCGCTTGGGGGCCTTAGCCGGTGGTCTGGGCTGTTTCCCTTTTGACAATCGCACTTATCTGTGACTGTCTCACTCCCGGGTATCGGTAGAACGGCATTGGTGGTTTGATTGAGTTTGGTAAGCTCACGCCCCCTAGCCCATTCAGTGCCCTACCTCCGTCCTCCTAGTTCCCGAGGCTGCACCTAAATGCATTTCGGGGAGAACCAGCTATTTCCGAGTTCGATTAGCATTTCACCTCTACCCACAGCTCATCCCAGGCTTTTGTACTAGCCACGAGTTCGATCCTTCAGTTCGCGTTAACGAACCTTCAATCTGGCCATGGGTAGCTCACTCGGTTTCGGGTCTACTACATGGAACTGGTCGCCCTGTTCAGACTCGCTTTCGCTGCGGCTCCGGAACTACAGTCCCTTAACCTCGCTCCATACAGTAAGTCCCCGGATCATTCTTCAATAGGCACGCCGTCATCCGTCGAAACGGACTCCGACCTTCTGTAGGCTTACGGTTTCAGGTCTATTTCACTCCCCGCCAGGGGTTCTTTTCACCTTTCCCTCACGGTACTGGTGCGCTATCGGTGACCAAGGGTATTTAGCCTTGGAGGGTGGTCCCCCCAACTTCCCACAGGGTTTCACGTGCCCCATGGTACTTAGGATCAACTTCGGGAGCTCCATCCCTTTCGTCTACCGGGCTGTCACCGTCTACGGCGGCCCTTCCCAGGGTCCTTCGACTAGAGATGAAGTTTGTAACTCCCTGGAGCCTGATGAGGCGGCCCCAGAAGTGTCCTGTAACCCCGCAACGACATAGGCCCTCATGCCGTTAGGTCGCTGCGGTTTGGGCTGTTCCCCGTTCGTTCGCCACTACTAAGGGAATCTCGGTTGATTTCTTTTCCTCGGGGTACTTAGATGTTTCAGTTCCCCCACTTACCTCCCGCAATGCGGGTGGACCGACTCAACGCCGGAACAGGTTACCCAATTCGGAGATCCCCGACTACGCCTGTTAGACGGCTCATCGAGGCTTTTCGCAGCCTTACCGCGTCCTTCTTCGGCCCTTGGTCCCAAGGCATCCACCGTAAGCCCTTTAAAATTTGACCCACGCTAGGAACTTCAAATTCCTAAGACTCGGTTCTTACAGTTCAAATTTCCTATTCAGTTTTTAAGGTCACCAACCGGATGTCGCCTCGACGGCGTTTCCGCCGGTGGCCGGGAACCCTCGCTGGAAGGCGCCCGCATCTCAGTCAGTGGGCAAACACTATAGCCTGTGTCGCCCCCGTCGTCAAGGGCAACGGAGGGCTTTTTCGTCGAGGACTCTGGGTTCCGGCTTCCGCCGGAATGACGGAGAGGGGAAGACCGGAACGACGGAGAGGGAGATCAGCGCCCCACGAAAGGCGGCATGCCGCGATTCTTGTCCAGGAACCACTGCACCGCGATCTTGTGGTCCTCGGTGCGGCGAACGTGCTCCTGGGCCGCCGAGGCCAGTTCCAGCGCCTCGTGGAAGGTGAGGTCCATGCTCTCGTGCACCAGGTACTTGGTCAGCGAATGGGCGACCGTGGGTCCCCGGGCGATTCGAGTTGCCAGTTCCATAGACCCTTCCATCAGCTGATCGTCGGGGAAGCACTTGCTGGCCAGACCGATGCGCACGGCGTCCTCGCCGCCCATCCAGTCCCCGGTGTACTGGAGCAGCAGGGTATTGCTCACGCCGATCAGCTTGGGCAACTGCCAGCAACTGCCGTCGCCGGGTATCAGGCCGTTGAGCACAAACCGCTCGGATAGTCGCCCGCTGTCGCCGACAACCCGGATGTCACAGGACAGCGCGAGACCGCAACCGACCCCGGCCGCCGGGCCGTTGACCACCGCGATGGACGGCTTTTGCAGGTCATGGATGCGGAGGGGAACGAAGTTGACACGGGGGCCGCTCTCCGGGTTTCGCGGGCGCCCCTTCATGTACTCCATCTTGCCCCAGGTCAGAGGTTCCGGCTCCGCCTGCCCCTCGCGCTCTTCGATGCGCTGGCGGAAACCGCGCACGTTGGCCCCGGAGCAGAAGGACGGCTCGGTCCCGGTGAGCAGCAGCACGCGCTCTTCCGGGTTGTTTTCGAACTCGTCCAGCCGCTCGAACATCTCGGCGGCCATGTCGGGACCAAGCGCGTTGCGCGTGGGCGGGTCGTGCATGGTCATCACCAGCACTCCGTCCACGACTTCGGTTTTGATGAACTCGTAAGCCATATCAAACGCCTCACTGTGCCCCGAAAAACGCCGGGGCGAACGGATTGACGTGCATTCTACCCAATGGTTCGGACATGCGGCAAAACCCCGTTTGCCAACAGCCCGGCCATATCCTAAAATCCGGTCAGTTAGCGACCCATGGAAACGAGGCCGGGCCCGGCCTGATAACGAGGAGCCACGCCATGCAATCCGGCACCATAGTCAACCTGCACATCGCCCGCGTGAAGGGCACCCCTTCCGACCCGGTACAAGAGGCCCGGGCAATTTCGGCCGAAGGGTTGGACGGCGACCGGAGCCGCAATCCGCGAAATCTCCGGCAAGTCCTGGTCATGGATAAGGAAACCCTCGACCATTATGGATTGGAACCCGGACAGATTAAGGAAAACATCACGGTCACCGGCATGGACCTCTCAACGGCCCGCCAGGGTCACGTCTTTTTCATCGGCGACCCGGATAACCACGTCACGCTGGAGGTGACCGGCGACTGCGAGCCGTGCCAGAAAATGGACGCTCTCATACCGGGCTTGCAGAAGGAGATTTTCGGCAAGCGCGGCATCCTGACCGTCGTACTGCAAGGCGGAGACATCAAAGTCGGGGACTCCATCCGATTGGAACCGTAAGCTGCGTTCCCAATCGGGGGACGCGGCGCTCATAACCAGGATTTTCCTCCCGGCACCGGGAGCAGGCCCACCCATGCCATGCCGATTGGCGGTTAGCGGTGGGCCACAATGCCAGATTCGAGCTGCACTCGATAAACAGCAGCGCATGGTTGCAATGCGGCGAGCTTGGCGCTCAAGAACGGAGCATGAAGATGCGATTGATATCCGCCCTACCGAATTCGAGATACCGTGTCATAGCGATTGCAGCGGCCCTGATCCTGCCGGCGCTGGCGTTCATCGCCTGGCCGCACGCAGCGCACGCGTCCGGCGTCGACGGAGAGACGCAGTTCGTACTGAACACGTTTGCGTTCCTGATCTGGGGCGCGCTGGTGATGTGGATGTGCGCCGGCTTCACCATGCTGGAAGCCGGCTCGGTGCGCACCAAGAACGCCTCCATGATCTGCCTGAAGAACATCGGCATCTACTCCATCGCCGGGCTGGCCTTCTTCTTCATCGGCTACAACTTGATGTACAGCAACGTCCAGACGGTTATAGGCACCGTGGTCTGGCCGCTGTACGGCCCGTCGGCCGATGAGATCGCCCTGCTGGGCGGGGACGAATCGGCATTGGCAGCGGTGATTGACAACGGCTACTCGGTCATGTCCGACTGGTTCTTCCAGATGGTCTTCGTCGCTACCACCGCCTCCATCATCTCCGGGGCCATGGCGGAAAGGGTGAAAATGTGGAGCTTCTTCCTGTTCACCCTCCTGATCACAGCGTTCATCTATCCAATTGTTGGCGCATGGACCTGGGGCGGCGGCTGGCTGTCGGCAATGGGGTTCCAGGACTTCGCCGGTTCGACCATCGTGCACAGCACCGGAGGTTGGGCAGCCCTGGCCGGCATTCTGGTGGTGGGGCCGAGGCTCGGCAAATTCCGCAGTGATGGCGGAGTTCGCGCGACGCCGCCGTCCAACGTGGTGCTGGTGACGCTGGGCGTGTTCATCCTGTGGCTGGGCTGGTTCGGTTTCAACGGCGGGTCCCAATTGGCGTTGGGGACGGCCGCCGACGCGGTGGCGATGAGCGTCGTGCTGATCAACACCAACCTGGCGGCCGCGGCCGGGGTGATAACCGCACTGTCCGTCTCGCGCTTGTTCTTCGGGCGGATTGACCTGATGGTCGGTCTGAACGGCGGCCTGGCCGGGCTGGTCTCGATCACCGCCGGGCCGGATTTCGTAACCCACATTTGGGCAGTGGTGATCGGCATCATTGGCTCCCTGATCTGCACGGGCGGCATCAAGCTGCTGGAGATCGTGAAGGTGGACGATGTTGTCGGCGCCGTGCCGGTTCACCTGTTCGCCGGGGTCTGGGGAACCATCGCCGTCTGCATCGCCTCAGGCGGAAACATCGTCACACAACTGGTAGGCATCCTGTCGGTCGGAGCGTTCGTGTTCGGCGTTTCCTGGGTGGTATGGTTCGCCATTTCAAAGACCATCGGCCTGCGCGTCACCGAAAGCACCGAGCGCATCGGCCAGGACGCTGCGGAGTTGGGCATGGAGTCGTACCCCGAGTTCGTGCTCATGCCGGAGATGGACGACGACTAGGCGTCGCCGAACGTGTGCAATAAATTCGGGGGCTAGCCCTGGCAAGCCCCCGATTGATTTCGCACCGCTGGGGCGCTTGAGGAGCTAACGCACCAGCGTACCCCGGATCGCCTCGCCAACGTCGCCCACCTGCGTCACGTCCTGCCACTGGCGGACGGCGTCGTCCACACGATCTTCGGGCAGCACCAGGCCCACGTTGTCGCGGAACTTGCCGGCGATATTGTCCATGCCCCAGGGGTTCGCCTGGCTGCCCAGGATCTGGCCGCGCGGTGTCTCGTGTTCGATCACGCGGCCGTCGTTCAGGGTCACGCGGATGGGCACGCCCTTGGAAACGGTGCCGCCGCCCCGCTCGAACTTGGACTGGACGCGGATGTTGACCCGCTCCATCATGTCCACCACGTCGGGGTCGACGATCTTCTCATCGGTGAAGGTGTCGATGTTGATTTCCCCGTCCAACAGAGCGGCGGCCATGTTGTACTTGGCGCTGAACTTGCCCTTCAGATCGGTTTCGGGCTCCTCGTAGAGCATGACCGTCGAGGCGTAGGACTGAACGATCTCGGCGTTGGCGACGTCCTCGTAGCCGAACTCGTACTCCCGCATGAGGCCGAACACGCTGTCGAGCATGGCGTGGTTGCCGCCGCAGGACGGGTACTTCTTGATCATCAGCGCGTCCTGCACGCGGAAGGGCTTGCCCAGCTTGTCGGCGGCTTCCTCAAGGTTCGTGTGCTCGTCGCCGATGACGGTTGCGGTGAAGCCCACCGGGTGTTCCAGGATCTGGTCGCCGGCAGTGAAACCTCGTTGCGCCAGCTGGGCGGCCATAACGCCGTCGCGACAGGTCATGCCAGCGTGCAGGGGCTTGGTCATGGTGCCAAAGTTGTGAATGACGCCGCCGGCCATGGAACCAGCCATGCCGAGGGCCATGGTGGTCTGCTGCTCGTCCAGCTTGAGCAACTTGGCGCAGGCCGCCGCCGCCGCCAGGCGGCCCAGGATCGCGGTGCTGTGGAACCCCCGGTGCATCTGCTGGGTGTGGTAGTGCGTGGCGTAGTCGACGGCCAGACCGACCTCGCAACCCACCACGTAGGCTTCCATGAGGTCGCGGCCGGTGGCGCCGATGGTCTCGCCCAATGCCAGCAAAGCGGGGAAGATCGCCACGGTGGGATGCCCGAAACCGCCGAAATCGTCATAGTCCAGGGCGTGCCCCATGGTGCCGTTCACCAGGGCCGCGTTCACCGCGGAGGTGCGCTCGCCGGTGGCGAGGATGGTCGCCTCCTCGTTGCCACCAAGATCACCGGC
Source organism: Dehalococcoidia bacterium (assembly GCA_965207585.1). Lineage (GTDB taxonomy): Bacteria > Chloroflexota > Dehalococcoidia > Lucifugimonadales > UBA3495 > Bin87. The sequence goes on from CBDBMT010000003.1 coordinate 3,720,914, forward strand.
GTAGTTGCGGATGATGTCGCCCACCTTCTGCGTGGAGCCGGCCAGAATGACTCCGATCACGTCGAAGCAGGACTCGTTAGCCACCCGGATGGCGTCGGGCGGGATGTCCTCATACGTCGTTTCCACGATCCACTTTGCCACCATTTCAGTTGCGCCCATGGTGCGAAACCTCCTTTCGTCGCTTGATTTCCCCTGCCGCGCATTAATTCCGCCGATTATGGGGCCACCGCTATGGTACAATTCGCCGCATTAAGCTGAGCTTGCAGGAGTGTCGGCTGTGTCCGGTTCCAATCATACACTTAACTTGATACTAGCCATACTCGTGACCATTTTCTGTTGCCTGCCCCTGGGGATAGTGGCCATTGTTTTCGCCGCCATCGGCATGTCCCGCGACGGTTCCGGGGATTATGCCGGGGCGGAGGCCGCGGCGCGGAACGCGCGTATTTTCATCTGGATTTCCTTTGGGCTGGGCTTGGGCATATTGCTCGTTTATATTGCGGCAATACTATTGGGCGTGGTCGGCACCTTCTTCCTCTAGTGATGGCTGCGTGTTGCGCCGGGGCTGGGGAAGGTAAATGTTGGAGTGCGGCTCGCGACGGATGCCATCGCCCAAGTTGGTCTGGCCGCCGCTGGTCCTGTTGGGCGCCGCCGGCGCCGGCCTGCTGTACTTTGTTGACCCCAGGGTTCCGGGCACGTACCCCCCTTGCCTGTTCCTGTTCTTCACCGGCTGTTACTGCCCGGGTTGCGGCACGCTACGGGCCTTGCACCGCCTGTTGCATGGCGATCTGCGCGGCGCGCTGGCCTACAATACACTGACGGTGGTGACGCTGGCGCTGCTCTCGGCAGTCGGAGCTTATGGCGCGGCGCGAACCTTGGGACGATCGTCGCTCCCTCGGTTCAATGTTTCCCATCGCGTAGCCTGGGGAGCGCTGGTGGTTATCGTTCTGTTCTGGACGCTACGCAACTTACCAATACCCCCGCTGACGGTTTTGGCGCCGTGAACGCCGCTGCAAGCTGACCCCGGTTGCCCGGATTCCGGGGGTCTGCTAGACTTTCTGCGTCGCACGGGCCTTCCCGGTCGACGACCCAATTGACCAGGATCCCGCTTACCAGGAGTTACGGCTAATGATTTACGAAGTTCGCACTTACGATCTCAAGCCCGGCGGAGTGCCCATCTTCGAGGAAGCGTTCGAGAAGGCGCTGCCCCACCGGGAAAAGTATTCGAAGCTGGCCGCGTTCTTCCACACCGAGATCGGCCCCCTGAACCAGGTCATCCACATCTGGCCCTACGACAGCCTCGACCAGCGCAACGAAGTCCGCGCCGAGGCCGGCAAGGACCCCAACTGGCCGCCGGACAGCCAGGGCACCATTCTGCACATGGAGTCGGAGATTTACTATCCGGCGCCCTTCATGCGGCCCATGGGCGGCGGACAGAAACAGGGCAACGTTTACGAGATGCGCATCTACGAGTACCAGAACGGCGCCATGCCCAAGGTGCTGGACATCTGGTCCGCGGCCATCGAGCATCGCGAAAAGTTCTCGCCGCTGGCCGCCGGCCTGTACAGCGACATCGGCGGGCTGAACAAGTGGGTCCACATCTGGCCCTACGAGGACCTGGCCCAGCGCGACAAGATCCGCGCCGAGGCCTCCGCCACGCCGCACTGGCCCCCGCCGACCCGGGAGTTCCTGGTCAACCAGTCGACCAAGGTGCTGGTCCCCGCCAGCTTCTCACCCCACGCATAGAGCCGGCTACCACCGCAGTTGCAGTAGGGGCGAATGGTCATTCGCCCCTACGCTATAATGACGATACCGGGATTTTGCCCGCGACCCGTTCAGTCCCAAGGATGGTTCCATGAATATCGGCATCGCAATGTTCGTTACCCAGTCGTCCATCGACATCGCCGAGCTGGCCCAGGCCTGCGAGGCCCACGGTTTCGAGTCGTTGTGGGTGCCTGAGCATCCGGCGATACCGGCCGGCCCCAAGACACCATGGCCCGGATCCCCCGACGGCGTAATCCCGCAGATGTACTACGAGTGCGTGGACCCCTTCGTGGCGCTGGGGCGCGCGTCGGCGGTCACGTCGACGCTCAAACTGGGCACGGGGATCTGCCTGGTGCCCGAGCGCAACCCGATCCTGCTGGCCAAAGAGATTGCGACGCTGGACTATCTGAGCAACGGGCGGTTCCTGTTCGGCATCGGCACCGGTTGGCTGCGCGAGGAGACCGAACTTTTCGGCATCGAGTTCTCACAGCGGATCGGGTACACCCGCGAGTCGATTGAAGCCATGAAGGAACTGTGGACCAAGGAGACGGGCGAGTATCACGGCCGGCACATCGACTTCCCTCCGATCTATTCCTCGCCCAAGCCGGTACAGAAGCCGCATCCCCCGGTGCTCATTGGCGGGAACGCGCCGAACGTGGCGCGTCGGGTGGTTGCGTGGGGCGACGGCTGGATGCCCAATCGCATCTCGCCGGAACAGCTCAACGACAGGCGGGAGGAAATAGTTCGCTTGTCGCAGGAAGCCGGGCGCGATCCGCACGAGATCGAGGTGTCGGTTTTCGGCCAGCCGGCTGACCCGGAGATACTGAAGGCCTACGAAGAGGCCGGAGCCACTCGGGCCATGGTCTTCGCCGACAGCGCCCCTCGGGACCAGGCCTTGCGCCAGCTCGACGATTTCGCCAGCAGGCTGCTGGCCTGAACGTCGGCGCATAACCCCATACAAACGAGACTGTTCGCCGATAATGCTTCCCGACGACGCCAGCATCCTGTCCCTGCGGGACGCCAACCAGCGCTTCTACGACGCCTTTGGATCCTTGGACATGGCCCAGATGGACGCCGTGTGGGAGCAGTCCGAACGGGCGCTCTGCGTCCATCCCGGCTGGCAGCCGATAGTGGGCTGGCCGGACATCCGGCGCTCATGGCAGGGCATATTCAACGGCGCAGCGCTGATGCACTTCAACATTCATTACGTAAACATCGCCCTGGAAGGGAACTGCGGTTTCGTCACCTGCATCGAAAGCATCACCAGCGTGGTCGAAGGGCAGGCCCAGGGATTCGGCGTCCTGGCCACGAATATTTTTGTGCGATCCGGCGGTGACTGGCTGGTGTTAGCTCACCACGCCTCTCCACGCCTCTGAAATTAATCGGCATTCGTGGTTGGGACGGCGCGCTGACCGTTCGCGCGGTCTGTCCATAGCGCTGTCGAACCTTCTGCCTGATCCCTGAAATTTGGAGGGAATCATGTCATATTCCCCGCCCGCGGTCGTCGACATGTCCGCCACGGACCGCAACCTGTGGCAGGCCATCGTGGCAGAGGCCATCGCCAACCTGACATACACCGCCTATGCCCGCCAGGCCCGCGAAGAAGGGTATCCCGAGGTTGCCGAGGTCTTCGAGGAAGTCGCTCGCGCCGAAACCAGGCACGGGCTGGAATACCTCGCCATATCGGGTGCGGTCGACAGTACAGCGGTAAACCTCGCCAACGTAATTGCCGGCGAAACCCGGGAGTACACGCGCACCTACCCGCGCATGATCAACGACGCGATGCGGGACGGTCGCGCCGACGCGTTTGACGTCCTGACCGCCGCAATGGAGGAAGAGAAAGAGCACCAAATTGCCTTTTCCGATGCCCTGGCTTTGCTGCAAATGAAGAGCGCCGGCGACGTCACAGTTGAACCCGATTTCTTGATCCCAACCCCATCACCGGCGGCAACTGACGCGGAGCTCCTGGAAACGTCCCCCGAGCGGCCGGCGCTGCCCATCGACCTGCAAACCTACGTTGACGCTGCCCTGGCGCTGGACAAAGAACCGTTCCACGTCGCCAACCTGGGCCGACTGCGGGAAGTGGTGTTCGGGGCGCAGGACGGGATCATCAGCACGCTGGCCGTAACCACGTCGTTGGCAATCGCCGTAGGAACCGCCGGTACCGTCCTGGTGGCCGGGTTCGCCACCGCCGCCGCCGGCATGATCAGCATGGCAGCCGGCGCGTACCTGGGCTCCCGCGCCGAGGAAGACGTCCGGGAAGCGGCAATCGCCAAACAGGTCCGCGAACTGGAGGAGCGCCCGGCGGAACAACTGGCGGAACTGGTCATCCTGTTCCAGCGGGAGGGCAACACTTACGAAGAGGCCGTCCACCTGGCAAACGAAATCGCCAGCAACCAAAACCTCTGGTTGAATACCCTTCTCGAAAAGAAGCTGGGCATCAGCCCGGACATCGGCGGCAGCCCGCTGAAAGACGCGCTGGCGATGTGCGTTTCCTTCGGTGGCTGCGCGATAATCCCGATTATCCCCTTCCTGTTCCTGGCCGTGGGCCCGCTCGCCATCGGCCTGTCGGTGGCGCTGTCGTTGGCCGGCCTGTTCATCCTGGGATTGGCGAAAGGCCGGGTGGTGAGCAAATCGCCCATCCTGCAGGGGCTGGAGATATTGGGAATCGGCGCCGCCTCAGCCGTGCTGGGTTACGCCCTGGGAGAAGCGTTGCCGCGCATCCTGGGGTTCTAACCCATACCCGTTTCCCGACCTGATCGAACGGCGCACACAAAAGGGGCAAGTAGGAAACCTGCCCCTTTTTCTACTGGCCCGCATCGAGGTTCAGGAGAACCGGCCCAACAAGCCTTTCACAGCCTTGAGGAAATCAGGCGGGTTGTCACCCTGAACCAGGTGACCGGCGTTGTCAACGGTCACCGTGGTGCAGTCGTGGTGCTCGGCAGCCATCCGCACCATCGTCTCGTCGGCGAAAATGTCGCTGCGGGCGCCGCGCACCACCAGAGCCGGGCAGTCAATCTTGCGCCAGCCGGCCCAGAGCTGTTCAGATGTCCACGCTGGTGCGCGAAAGCCACGTCGGCGGATCACCTTGTCGTACTTCCACGTCCATTTCCCATCCTCGCGCTGCCGGATGCTGTACTTCAAAGCGCCCAGCGTCTGCTCGCGGGAGCGGCCGGTGTACTCCATGACCCGGGCCGCGAATTCCTCCAGAGTGTCCAACTCGTCGGGAAGTTCGCGGAACCGCTGGATGCGGTCCGAACCACGCCGTTGGGTTTCGGGTCCAGTGTCAACGATGGTCAACGACTTCAAAGTGCCCGGCCGGCCCGACGCCCAGGCCAGGCTGTTGCGCCCGCCCATGGAATGGCCGATCAGGTGGAAATCTTTAAGCCCCATGGCGGATACCAACGCCTCGACGTCGCCCACGTATGCGTCCGTGGAGTAGTCCTCCTCGGGTGACCAGTCGCTGTCCCCATGGCCGCGCTGATCCACCGCGATAACATGGTAGTCGACGGATAGCGGCAGGCTGATGAAGTCCCAGCTGTGGGCCTGCTGCTGGATCCCGTGCAGCATCATTATCGTCGGCAAGCTCGGATCGCCCCATTCCAGATAGTGAAGGTTGAGGCCGTTGACCTTGACGTACCGGTCAACCGGCTCGTTCTCCACCGTAAAGGGAACTCCCACCTGCCGCGCAGCGTCGTGCAGCGACAGCCCCATGGAATGTGACGCCATATTGTGTACCTCCTGCCGTAAACGTGGTCGCTATGTTACCACGGCTAACCGCTCTCCTCCGCCTGGCGCTCCAGGATCCCCCGTATGGTGAACATGCGTTGGAAGAGGGTGAAGCAGGACACCGCGGCAATCACCCACAGCACCCACACCATGATCGGCAACGGCGCCAACCCTTCGGCGATCAGCCCGATGCCGAGGATAACCACCCGCTCGGTCCGCGTCATGATGCCCGAGCGCGTGAAGGCGCCGAGGCCCTCGCCACGGGCGCGCAAGTAGGAGACACCCTGGGAAAACACCAAACCCAGCAGGACAGAAAGGATGCTGAGGATCATCACCGGGTGGGACAGGTCCCCCATCAGATAGTACAGCCCCAACCCGACAAACAGGGCGGCCTCTCCCAATCGATCGAATACGGAATCGAGCAGCGCGCCAAAGGGTGACGCTCGGCCGGTGAGACGGGCAAGTCCTCCGTCGAACAGATCCAGGATGCTCCCCGCCAGGAACACGATGCCGCCGTACAGCGGCCATCCCATCGCCACCAGCGCCGCGCCGACCACACACACCGCGAAACCGAAGACGGTGATCACGTTGGGGGTCAGTCCAACGGCATGGAGCGCCCGCGCTCCGGGCAACTCGACGTAGCGCAGCATTGCCGCGCGCAGTTCCTCTCTACCGGGCATTGCCACCGTGGTTGGCCTCCTCCATGCAATGTTGGTAATAGTCCTCGACTTCCGAAGCGACCCGCTGCCAACGATGATCCTGCGCCACCAGTTTTCCGCCATTGGACAACCGTTGGGCAAGCCCGGGATCATCGATTAGGTCAGCGATGGCGGCGGCAATGGCGGACGGATCACGAGGCGGAACCAGCAATCCGTTTCGTCGATGCGCCACCACGTCACGATACCCGTCGATGTTTGACGCGACCACCGGGGCGCCCGCGGCCATGGCTTCCAACAGCACGATTCCGAAACTCTCTCCGCCGGTGGCAGGACTGCAGAAAACATCCGCGCTGGCGTAGTAGCGCGGGAGGTCAGCGTCGGAAACGGGGCCGGTCACTCTTACCACGTCGCGGCTGGTGCCGCTGATTGCGTTGATCAATGACTCGCACGCCCGATCGGGTTCGCCAGGCCCGACGACGATCAGCCGCAAGTCGTGCCGGCCCTCCATCAACAGGGCGAAGGCTTCGAGAAGATACCGCAGGCCCTTGCGCTCATCCTTGCGTCCCACGAACAGTATGTTTTTTCTGTCGTGCCGCAGCTCGGGGAACGGCTTGGCGCTGGCGAAGCGCTGGAAATTTATGCCGTTGGGGATCACGCGATATTGGCGCTGCGGAAAATGCGGAGCAACGAAGGTTCGGGCCGCCTCGGAAACGGCGATGCGTCCGTGCAGGCGCCGGTGCCAGGTCCGGAGGGCGTACCGTGACCAGCGGTATAACTGCTGCCCGTCTGAGAATGCGTGGAAGGTGCCTACGTTCACCGCGTTGGAATGGTGCAGAACCATCAGCGGCAACAGGGGAGCCAGCGGTTCGTGCACATGCACCAGGTCGAACCGTTCCCGGGCCATAAGTTGTCTGACGCGCGGCCACAACCACCACGAAAGAGTGACCCGGGCCGTGGAACCGCCAGCGAACAGGGGGACAGACCGACCCATGGGGATGAAGTGACCGGGCCTGCCGCATTGGTCGGCCGACAGCACGGGCGTGCCTGGCGCAATTACAGTCACCTCGTGCCCGCGCAGTCGCAGTTCGGCGGACAACTGGGTGACGTGGACGTTAACGCCACCGGGCCAGGCGAAATCGTAAGGGGAGACCATGGCTATTTTCATAGCCTGCTCCCGTCAGTCAACCCGGGACCTGGCACGCAGAGAAGTGGCGCCGGTTATTCTTCTCCGTCGCCGTGCTTGACCTTCACGCTGGCTACCGTCGGCTCGGCGATAAATGCCTCGACCATGTCGTGGGCTTCGGCGTCCGAGTACTGGACGGGCGGGCTCTTCATAAAGTATGCGGAAGGGGCGTACACGGCACCGCCCTGACCGCGGTCCAGCGCCAGCTTGGCGCACCGAATGGCGTCCACTACGACACCGGCAGAGTTGGGGCTGTCCCAGACCTCCAGCTTGACTTCCATTTTGACGGGAGCGCCGCCAAAGACCTTGCCGTCGATGTGGATATAGCACCACTTGCGATCCTGCAGCCACGGCACGTGGTCGCTGGGTCCGATGTGGATAGTGTCCGCCTCGGGCTCTTCCTGCATCTGGCTGGTGACGGAGCCGGTCTTGGAGATCTTCTTGGAGACCAGGCGCTCGCGTTCCAGCATGTTCAGAAAGTCGGTGTTGCCGCCGAAATTCAACTGGTAGGTGTTGTCAATTTCGGCGCCGCGGTTTTCCATCAGTCGGGTCAGCACGCGGTGAACGATGGTCGCGCCGACCTGGGACTTGATGTCATCCCCGATGATGGGCACACCCCGTTCCTCAAAACGGTTGCGCCAATACTCCTCGCGAGCGATGAAAACCGGGATGCAGTTGATCATTGCGCAGCGGGCGTCGAGGATTTGCTCGACGTACCACTTGGTTGCCATCTCGCTGCCCACCGGCAGGTAGTTGATCACGACGTCGACTTCGCGTTCGCGCAGGATGCCCGAGATATCGGCCGTGCTGTGCTCTGACTTGACTACAAGATCGGACAGATATCGGCCGATTCCGTCATGGGTCATGCCTCGTTCGACTGGTACCCCGAGATGGGGAACCTCGGCGAACTTGATGGTGTTGTTAGGCTCCGTGAAGATGGCTTCCGACAGATCTTTGCCGACCTTATTGCGGTCGATGTCGAAAGCGGCAACGACTTCGATGTCCTCGATGCGGTACTCTCCGACGCGGTTGTGCATCACGCCGGGGATTGGGTCGTCATCTGGAACCTCAACGTACTTGTGGATGCCCTGGACCAGCGAAGACGCGCAGTTGCCCACGCCGATGATGGCAACCTTAATCTTGCCCAATTGTGTACTCCTTGCGGCCTGCCCCGGCTCAAACATCCCTCAACCGAGACTGGAAATTATCGAGGCCAACCGGCGTCAAACTGCCAGACAGTCTAACACACGCGGAATTTTAGTGCCCTTCGGCAGTCGCTAATCGCCAGTCGAGGCTAATCGGCGACACAAATCGACCAAGCTGTACCGGCTAGTTCTCGGCGAAAAAGCGGAAAATCGCGGTCTCATCGTCGTGGCGGAACCTGCCGCCGCGGAACCGGATGTCGCGTCCCTGCTCGATGTGCTGGTCTACCAGTTCCTTGACGCGCCCCGATGCCTCATCAGCATCCGCGGAGTTGCGGACGATTTCCATCAGCTCGTCGCCCAGCAGATTGTCGCTGACGCCGTCGGTGCAACAGACCAGGCGATCCGCCGGCGACAAACCCACCGAAGTCTGAAAAACGGACAGGGTCGATTCGGCCCCAATGGCCTTGGAGACGCCCAGACGGATCAGCCCACCCATGCGGCCGCTGTACTGCTCGTACCCGTCCGGGCGGATCACGTAGATGGGACTGTCCCCAGCAGAGATAATGTGCAGCTGCCCATCCAAATAGAGAGCGGCCGAGGCGGTGGTCAGCAGGAACCGTCCCCCGCCGACCTGGTGGAACTCGGCGTTCTGCTCGTCAAGAATGGCGACAATGTCGTCCGGGCCGGTGATGGTAGCAGCGTTCAGGGCGTCGGCCACGGAACCGCTGGCCTCGTCGCCACCGTGACCGGTGACGCCGTCCAGCACCACGTCCAGGAAGTTGCCGTCGCCCAGATCCCGGGTCAGGTAGTTGTCCTCGCCGTGGGCGGCGTTATCGTGAATAATTGCCAACGAACTGGTGAGCATAGTTCCTGCACCCTCGCAAGAGGTTGTTTAGCGGCGGATCAGCCGGCCAATGAGGCCAGCTCGGTATCAGCGTCGAATCGATAACGGGTCCAGTGGTCTTCGGATAGCCGGTTCAGCGCGGCGCGCCACGCTTCCAAAGCAGCCTGCCTTTCGGCCATCTGATCGTTTCGGATGGTAATCAGGCGCAGGCATTCGCGCAAGTCCGCTGCGAAATCGGACACGGACTCGTACCCGCGCTGTCGGATTTTACCCAGGCACGCCGTCGTGGTCTCCCGCAGCGCATCGTCAACCGACACGAATGCGCCAGTCAGGCTGTCGCATTCGTCTTCAATGGATATCACCGGCCGCTGGTTGTAAGGGTCGAAGTACCCGGCGGCGTCGGTGGGGGGCAACTCCGGCGCGAGGTAGAACTTGACCATTTCGACGTAGAAATCGTGGACGTCCTGGGGGCCGCGGTTCCCCTGGCTGCGCTCCACGCCGTGTCCGACCAGCGCGGTGGCATCGATCAGCGAGATCCGGCCGGTACTCGGGGAGTAGAAAACGTTGTGCGGGCCCAGATCGAGCAGCGCATAGCCGGCGTTGGCGTAGATTTCCTGCGCCTCAAGCAACTGTTCCTGGACCGGCCAATCGGCGACCCCATGGGGCAGGGCTAGCGGATGCAACGCAAAGAGATTCTGGCCCAGGCCGATGGGCACCCGCAAGATGCGACTTCTGGGGTCTCCCACCAGCGGGATTCCAGCGGCGCGCTCTTCAACCCGCACCGAGTAGGGCTGGCCCAGATCCTCACTGAAATACTCGTCGTGGAGGGCCACTTCGGTAACACCGATCACCCGGGGCACCGCCTCACAATACTGTCCGGCTCGTTCATACGCTTCCAACGCACGGACGGAGCGTTCCTCGATTGGGCCGTGCATCTGGCGGCGCACGGCCTGCGGGGACGGCCGCTTCAGCACCACGGGCCCGCCGGTCTCCCGGTCAACTGCGGCGCGCACGTCGTAATCAGCGCCGCTGCCCAGGGGGCCGACGAGCTCGAAACGATCCAGCGTGACGGTTTCCATGATCGACGTTACTCGACTATTTGTGCCCGCTGAGAATGGTGATCCAGTCCTCTTTCTGCCGGGTTTCGTTGATCACTAATCCGGCCTCTTTGATCGCCGCAACGGCCTCGTCGTGCTGATCCACGATAATGCCCGACGCGATGAACACCCCGTCTGCGGCCAGCAGTTCGGGGATTGCCGGGGAGACCAGTCGGATGCCGCGCGCGCTGATGTTGGCCACCGCGATGTCGTACCGCTGCCCACGGGTCGCGGCGTTCGGGAGGCTGCCGGACTGCGCGTTGACGCGGTCGGCGATGCCGGTGCGGCGAAAATTCCGCTGGGCGGCGCGCACGGCATGACCGTCGATGTCCACCGCCGTAATGTGGCCCGCGCCCAGCTTGGCGGCGGCGATGGTCAGGATGCCGGAACCCGTTCCCACGTCCAGCACGTTGCAGCCGGCTCGAACCATTTCTTCCAGAGCTTCCAGGCAGGAATAAGTGGTTGGGTGATAACCGGTTCCGAAAGCCAGTCCCGGGTCCAGTTCCACCAGGATGTCGCCGGACTGGGCTTCGTAGTCTATCCAGGAAGGCTTGATCACCAGGTTCTGACCGACGCGCAAGAGTGTGAAATGCTGCTTCCAGTTGTCGCGCCAGTCTTCGTTGTCATCCAGCGGCCGGATTTCCAACTCGCCCAGGTCGGCCACGCTGGACGCCAGCTTGATTCCCACCTCGATGTGTGCCAGACGCTGCCGTGACAGGCTGGGCAGGTAAGAACGGAGCACCGCGTGCTCGCCGGGCCTGGTTTCAACGCTCAACCCGTACCCGTACCGCTCAAAGAGGTAGGACACGGGCTCCACGTATTCGAAGGGAACGTTGATGCTCAGTTCGTGCCAGGACATCGCACCGTCAGCGTCAGGTCGTGGGTCGCCACATCGCGCGTCTAGCTTCGGAAAGGGGCAAGCTATTCGCCGCTTGAGGTCAGGGTGTCTTTGATACGGTCGAACAGGCCGCGTTGCTTGTCGTCTGGTTGCGGTTCCTGCGTCTCGGCGTCGGCCTCAACGTCTACGTCTTCCGGTTCCGCAGCTTCGTTCTGGGCAGGTTTCCGGCTGTTGGCGCGCTTCTTCCGAGGAGGCGCCGGCGGCCTCTTACCATTGTTGGCCAGGGAATAGGCGAGATCCTCCACCAGTTTGCGCTGGTACTTGTTCAACTTGGACGGAATGTCCACGTCCACCAGGACCCGGATGTCCCCGCGTCGGTCAGTGGGCCGGCCGTCGCGTCGGATGCGAGGTACGCCGCGGGAACGGACGCGGAACTCGCTGCCCGCCTGGGTTCCCGGCGGTATTTCGAGATCGACGTTGTCGCCCTCCAAGGTTGGGATGGGTTTGGTCATGCCCAGGGCGGCTTCCGCCATGTTGAGCGACGTGTGGTACAGCAGGTCCGATTCATCGCGCACGAAGAACGGATGCTCTCGCACGCGCACCTGGACATACAGGTTGCCCGGCGGGCCGCCGTTGGATCCGGCGTCACCCTCACCGGTGATGCGCACCTGCATACCGTTGTCGACGCCGGCGGGAATGGTAACCGTGCGGGTCCGACGGCGCCGTTCGAACCCTCGGGCGCGGCAGTTGGAGCATGGGGTTTCTATGGACCGGCCGTTGCCATTGCAGGTGGAGCAGGGAGTAGTCACCGCAAACTGACCAAACACGCTGCGCTGGGCGCGGCGCACCTGGCCGCTGCCGTTGCACGTGCGGCAGGTGTTGATGGCGGTCCCGGGTTCGTTGCCGGCTCCGGAACAGTGGTGGCAAGGCTCCACCCGATTGATCTCGATGTCCTTGTCGCAGCCGAACACGGCCTCTTCGAAGGTCAGGTTGACCCGATGACTGATGTCCTCCCCGCTGCGTGGCTGGTTGGCAGTGCGCCCGCCACCTCCGAAAAAGGTGTCGAATATGTCGCCGAAACCGCCGAACGGGTCGAAGCCGTCAAATCCACGTTCGCCGCCACCGTTTACGCCGGCGTGGCCAAAACGGTCATAGCGGGTGCGCTTCTCCTGGTCGCTCAGGACCTGATAGGCTTCGTTGATTTCCTTGAACTTGTCCTCGGCGCCCGGGGTTCTGTTCCGGTCAGGATGGAATTCCATCGCCTTCCTGCGGAAAGCACGACGGATCTCCTCATCGTTGGCTCCCCGGTCGACGCCGAGGGTCTCGTAATAGTCTACGGGCATAACATTCTGGCGAATCACAGAGTGTCTCGATTATAGCGGACGCCACGCTCAACGCTCAACACTCGAAAGTGCCGGCCAAGAACCTCTCGAATCGACAGGCGAAAGATCCGCAACCCCGCACCAGCGATTTCACGACAGCGACCGACCGACCAATACGCCAGCGTAGGCGGCCGCCAGCCCAACGGCCAGGTTGGCTGCGATGGAAATGCCGGCGCGACCCAGTTCTCCGCTGGATACGAGCCGCACACCATCGTAGGCCAGAGTGGAAAAGGTGGTGAAACCTCCCAGCAACCCCACCGTCAGCATGGCGCGCAGCTCCAATGGCCACTCGGATCGGGTGATGAAAATGGTGGCCAGCACGCCCAGGGCAAAGGAGCCGGCGATGTTGACCGCGAAAGTGCCCACCACCGTGTCTGCGCCCAGGTAGTGCGCCGCCAGCCGGCCCACGGCGTACCGTAGCACCGACCCGGCCGCGCCCCCAACGGCCACCAGCAGCCAGATCACGCTGAGCCTGGACGCCCGGCGATAGCTGCAGCAGCGGTGATTTTCATGGCGCTATTCCCCGGTCGTTCAGGTTCGCAACCCCTTTTCGCGCAGCACCCAGTCGATCCATTCGCGATCTTCGTCCGACAGTGGCCCTTCCGGGTCGTTGCTGTAGTCCGCGTAATTGGAGTAGTAATCCTGTTCGTACATATCGTCAACCAACGAACCCAGCGGGACCACCGCCTCAGCATCCTCTTCCAGCAATGGCACCGGGACGTCGGGGATTGGCGTTTGCAGGCGGAAAGGATACAGGTCCACTTCCGGGCGCGTCGGCCATCGGCTGATCAGGTGCCGGTAAGGCGCGTCGCCGTCATAGCCTTCCACGGGCATGGGCCGGCCGCGGCGAACGAGGTCGATCTCCACCAGATGAGTTTCGCTGAAAATTACCCGTTGGCGCTTGTCCAGATACTGGCTGCGCCCGTGTCCGCCCGTAATCTTGTTGCTGGGGGACAGCAGCTCCACGATGGTTACCGGGTCTTCCTGGCCGCGTTCGCCAATGGTGATGAACATCTCCGGGGACGTTTCGTCATCCAAGGGCAACCTGGCGATTACCCTGCCCTCCGTCTGGTAGGGGGCAACAGCACGCTCGCGCATTTCGCCGCCCCGGATGGAAAGATCGGGTTCGGCGTACCGCGCCGGAGCGTCTCGCGAGGGATCGTTGCCGACGGGCACACGCTCATCCATGATGACCGTGTACCGAAACGGCAACGTCCGACGGAGGAACCGGTGCATTTCAGTGATAATCTTGTTGTGAACTTCCGGCCACAGGCGCCTGGATTCCAGATACGGGTTCATGCCCGGAAACGGGTTGGCAAAGGGGTTTTCCATTTGAGCGGCCATCGGCTAAACGTCCGTTGAGAAGCGGCCCAGGCGGAACAGCCCGATGTCGTGCTCCGTCTGGCCGTGCTCCGCCAAGTCGGCCATGATTTCGCCCACCACGCTGGAGAACTTGAAGCCGTGCCCGGAGAACCCAGCGGCGACGGAGACCTGTGGGTGGTCAGGCAACGTGTCGATGATGAAATGCTCGTCCGGGGTGTTGGTGAACATGCAGGTCTTCAGCGCAAGAGTCGGGCCGGCTGCCTCCGGGAAATAACGCTCGGTGAACCCTCGCAGCGCCGCCTCGTCCCGGGCGTTGGGTTCCCGGTCCATGGTGTCCGGATCGACCTGCTCGCGGAAGTGGTTGAACATGCCCAGCTTGAAGCCGGGTATCCCGTACGACGGGAACCCGTAGAAGCGGCCTTCTTCAACCTCCATGCCGAAGCACGGGAAATTCTCCGGTCGAAAAGCTCCGGGCGATATGGAGCAAACCATCCCAGCACCTGTCGTTCGGGGACGGCGTGGGCGGCTACTTCGGGCGCAACCTTGCCCGCCCAGGCTCCGGCGGTAACCACCAAACGGCGGGCCGAGTAGGTGTCCTTGTCGGTGGACACGATCACTCCTCCGCCGGCGGTGGGCTCCCAACTGACCGCAGCCTCCCGGCCGTGCACCTCAGCGCCGATTTCCAGAGCCGCGGAAACGTGGCCGACTATGCAGCGCTCGGAGAGCACAAAACCGCCCTGCTGCTCGTAGAGCATTTCGGCTTCTTCGGGCAGCTGGAAACCGGGCCACTCCTGGTTCACCTCCGGGCCGCTCAGGATGCGATAGGGGAGATGATGTTGAGTCACGGTCTCCAGCGAGCCTTCCAGCAACTGGCTGGCCCCGACGCCTCCGCGGACGCATCCGGTGGTAACCAGCAACTTTTCGCCGGCCACGTTCTCCAACTGGTGCCAGAGCTCGTAGGCCCTATAGAGCAGCGGAACGTAGGATGGGTCCTCATGGTAGGCGAGGCGGATCATGCGGCTGACGCCGTGGGAAGAGCCCATCTCGTTGGGTATGTCGTATTGTTCCAGGCCCAACACCTTCCAGCCACGCCGGGCCAGGTGATAAACGGCGGCACTCCCCATGCCGCCGACTCCGATAACGATGGCGTCGAATTCTCGCATTGGTTTTCCCACTTGGTTTCTGGATTCCCGCTTTCGCGGGAATGGCGTGGTGGTTAGCGGGATCTACGCTCGTGGCAGCGGGTTGCCCGGCGTGGTCAGGCGCAGGCTGTACACCGATGTCCGAGCGGTGAACAGCATGGTGCGGAAGTCCGGGCCGCCGAAAGCGCAGTTGGCCGGTATCTCCGGGACCCGAATGATTCCCAGGTGCTCGCCCGCAGAGGAAAAGACCCACACGCCGCCGGAGCCGGTGCAGTACACCCGGCCTTCCGCATCGACCTTCATACCGTCGGGCACGCCGTCTTCGGCGGACGACATATCGCCGAACTTGCGGCTGTTGCTCAGGGAGCCGTCGGCCGCCACGTCGTAAGCCTGGATGAACTGGTTCGGTTTGACCTCGCCGTCCCAGTACTGGTCCGGCCGTTCGCCCAGCTGGCGGGTGTTAGACACGTACAGCACCGACTCGTCGGGGGAGAATGCGATGCCGTTGGGGAAGTCGATGTCGTGGGCGGACAAATCCACTGTGCCGTCCGGGGCGATGCGGTGGATGGTGCCGGGCCACTCGATCTCCTGCTCCTCTTCCGGAACACGACCGCTGGGATTGGTGAAGTAGATGCTGCCGTCGCTGCGGCACACGATGTCGTTGGGTCGGTGGAAGCGTTTGCCGTCCCAACGCTCCGCCACCACGTTGATGGTGCCGTCGGATTCCATGCGGGCGATGCGCCGGTTGTCGCCCTCGCACATGAGCAGGCGGCCTTGCAGGTCCAGGGTCATTCCGTTGGTGCCGCCGCTGGGCTCGCGAATGATCTCGGGAGTGCCGCCGGCGGGAGACATGCGGTGGATCACGGGCGGTTCGCGTCTCAGGTCCACAAAGAGCCAATAGCCGTCGGGGTGCCACAGCGGGCCCTCGGTGAACACGAAATCGGTGGCAAGCTGCTGAGCTTCCTGGTTGGGTTCCACGATGTCAGGCAGGTATTCGGGCATGGTGTGCCTCCTGTGGAGAGAGGGTTGTCGGAGACGGTTGTTCAGCGTCATAAGTTGTGGTTGGGTCGAATAACGGGCGGTATCCCGAGATCTATGCCCATGATTTTGAAGGAAGACCGGATCTTGTGGGCTGCTGGATCCAGGAGAAGCTTTTCCGGAGCGAAAAGCTCTCTTGGATTGGGTTTCCATACTGCATCCTTCAACACCTCAGCGTCCTTGATATGCGCGGACCTGGATCTTTTGAACGACACAAACCCTTCATACAACACTATATCGCGTTTCATAGACCTTCGGTGTTCAGCAATCTTCTGCATCATATATCCGGCGGCAACAATCATGCGCAGTGCAGCCTGATTGTGCCAAGGCCGATCTACGCCGTCTTTGGTGTCGCAGACTCGACCAGTAGGGTTACCATTGCCGTCGAAGGTAACCGAGAGAGGAGCTTCGAGCACCAAGTTTAGCGGGAACGGCGTAGTCCGCAGAGCTGCTCGCTTTACGAGATTAACCGCCTCCCCAAACATAACCGTCTTGCGAAATGTTACACATTTCGACTGTCCTACAGCTTGCAGAACGCCGTTCGATTTTGATTTTTCACCTAAACCAAGATCGATAAACATCCATTCGCCGCTGCGCCCGTAAATTTCGCAGACGGTTCCCGCCCTAATCTGCTTTGCCATGTCGGCCTCCCTTCGCTCCGTCGCCAGCCTCAGCGACCACTCCGCAGCCGGGCGATTTCATCCCGCAGCCGTTGCGCCTCGGCTACGGCGGCGTCTCTCTGGTCTGCCAAGCTGTCGAAAGTGTCCAGGTAACGTTGGCCCACCGGATCGTACCAGCGGAGTTCCCCATATTCCCAACATACCTGCAACCCCAAAACCCGACTGTCGCCATAGTGCATGTCTGCCGCATGTTGGTGGACGGGAATGGGCTCATATCGCCCGTTGACCAGTGTCCAGCCGGCCAGTCCGGTGGCGTAGCGTTTGCCCCAGTCCGGGTCGAACAGCCAATACTCCGTGACCCCGAAGTTGGCGTAATCAAGCCACTTGCCCGTTTCATCGTTGCCTGCGGTGCTGTCCGACGCCACTTCC
This sequence comes from Dehalococcoidia bacterium, assembly GCA_965207585.1. Classification (GTDB taxonomy): domain Bacteria; phylum Chloroflexota; class Dehalococcoidia; order Lucifugimonadales; family UBA3495; genus Bin87. The sequence continues at coordinate 3,738,104 of CBDBMT010000003.1, forward strand.
AGCACAAAATCCGGGGGCTTGCCCTGCTCATTGATGGCGTAGCCTTGCTGAGCCAGGATATGGGCGCGCCGGACGTTGAAAGCCACGAGTAGATCCGGAATCCGCACTCCGGCTCGACCCCGGGGGACATCCCACGCGATTGGAACCTCACCCAAAACAATGGTGGAGTCCGGATTGCCCAAGTGCCGACGCAGTGCCGGCTGGTGCCCCTGGTCGTGAAGGTGACGGGTATTCATCATATCGTCACGGGGCGGAAAGTCGGGGAACTTATCGACGGCCGGGGATGCCGGCGCCGGGGCGGAGGTAAATCTGCCAGTCATGATGCCTCCCTGGCGGACGCTGGGCCGGCGGGTTCGGTTTGTACCGGAACGCAGTGCACTACCCCAGGTGGGCGAGATACTGTTCTGCAAAGTCCATGCCGACGAGATCGCTGAAGGCGGTCATCAGGCGTTCGGTTACGGGTCCCGGGACGCTGCCATCGCCCACCATCGCGCCGTTGACCGCCGACACCGGGCAGATGCACAGGCTGGTGGAGGTCAGGAACGCCTCGTCGGCGGTGTAGGCGTCATACAGGTCGAGGTCGCGTTCGGCGGTGGGAAGCCCCAGCCCATCGGCAAGCTCCAGGGTCTGGTTACGGGTTACCCCTTCCAGCACATATTGCGACTTGGGAGTCATCACCGCGCCGTCCTTGACGAGGAAGACGTTACTGCCGCGACCCTCGGTGAGGTTGCCGAATTCGTCCAGCAGGATCGCCCAGGCGTCCGGGTCCTCGCCGTGCACCTCAAGCTCACCCATGATGAGGTTGAGGTAGTTGTGCGTCTTGGCGCGGGGACTGAGGAACCGGGGAGGGATGCGCGCCACCGACGGGGTGCTGATGCGCGCACCGTCCCGATACAGCGGAGCGCGGGCCGCGAAGGGGATGGCATGGCTCTCGATGATGATGGTGGGCCGAGGGCCACCGGAGCGATTGGGCCCCTCTACGCCGCGACTGATGCGCTGCATGACCCACATATCTTGACCCGGCGGCAGCAAAGGGTGGTTGTGGGCGACGACCGCCTCGGTGGCCTCGGTCATCTCCTCCTTGCTCATGCCCACTTCGATACGCAGGTAGCGGAGGGAGTTGTAGAGGCGATCAATATGGCGATCCAGCCGGAATGTTTGGCCGCTGAAGGTGCGCGTGGCATCGAACACCGCGTCGCCATAGAGGAACCCGCGGTCGTAGATTGAAAGCGCAACCTGGCTGGCCGGGGTCATTTCACCGTTGAAATAGACGATCATTTCGTCTGCCATCATCAAAACTCCCAAATCATCCTGTCGATCCTGTGCATCGATGCAAATTAGGCGTCTTTCCGTCTTACCTGGAACCCGGCAGCCTCTTCCATCGGCAATACGATGGCGGCGCTGTCCAGGTCGCCCAACCCCTGCTCAACGGCTTCGCTCAGCAATTTGTATGCCAGATCACCGGCAGCTATCGGCGTTCCTAGCTCACGGGCCATTTCCTGGATGAGGCCCAGATCTTTGAGGAACACCCGCAACTGCGTGCGTATGCCCTCGAAATCACGGTCCAGCATGGCCGGAGCGTTTCGTCCGAGGAGGAAACTCTGCCCCCATCCTGAGTTGACCAATTCGAAAACCAACGCCGGATCGGCGCCGGACTTCGCGCCCAACAGCATCGCTTCTGCGGCCGCCACCATGTGGATGCCCACCAGCAGCTGGTTCACCAGTTTGGCCGCGGTGCCCGAACCGGTTGGGCCGACGTGGCGCACCACCGCGCCCATCACATCGAAGGCCGGCAGGGCGCGTTGGTACGCCTCAGCGGGGCCACCTACCATGATGGTCAGCGTTCCGTCGGTGGCGCGCTCGGTGCCGCCGCTGATGGGGGCGTCGAGGAACATTGCTCCGCGCTGTTCGGCGGCTTCAGCGCAGGCTTTCGAGGTCGCCGCGCCCACGGTACTGTGATCGACGATGATCTGCCCGGGCCGGGCGTTGGGCAGCGCGCCGTCGTCACCCAGGAGCACCACCTCGCAGGTCGCCACGTCGGGCAGACACGCGAGCACGATGTCGCAATTGGCCATTACCTCTACGGTGGACGCAGCGGCCGCAGCCCCGGCGTCGGCGATCTGGCGGACTTTCTCCTGGCTCCGATTGTGAACCGTGAGGTCATAGCCCGCGCGCAAAAGGTTGTAGGACATAGGCAGGCCCATGCGCCCCAAACCGATGAAACCGATTTTTTCAGCCAAGTTTTCAGCTCCTATGCGTCTGCCGCTTGCGCTACCGCCAGGAGGCGGTTGACGAAACGGCGTACCCGAGGCCGGTAATCCGCAACATCTTGGTCACTCAACTGGCCGTGATAGAAATTGATATGCAATTCTTCGGCCACATTGTACTCTTTGCGCCATCCGGGTTGGCCGGGGACGTGAGTCAGCTGATTGGTAACATTCCGCAGTGCACCGTGGCTATTGAACGGGCAACCCAACCGGAGAGCGACGGCGATCAGGGCGTGGGCTGCAGCTCCCCACAGCATTTCCGACCCTTTCAAGGTCTTGCCGGCCGCGATTTCTGTCTCGGCTTCTTCCAGCAACTCCCGTGCGATTTCACTGTGTTCCGCCAAAGGCAGCGTTGCGGTAGTCATCGGGACCGCTCGGCCAATTCCTGCACGGTAGCGATGAACTCGTGCGTAACCCGTCGCATCCAGTGGCTGTCCCCATCCTCCCAGACGAAATAGCCATAGCGGGGCTTGTTTGGAAAGCTTTTCGTCGCCAGGTACGTACTTTGCAAGACGTCGTCACCTTTGCCATCTATGCCGGCAATCTTTTCAACCACCGGGAACAAGTGGTTCGCGTCGTACTCCCACCCCTTTTCTTCGGCTACGGCTTTGAGGGTGCAGGTAACCGCCGCCCACAGGTGTTCGGTGGCCGCCAGAGCGTCGGCGTTCTCAAACTCCCGGTCGGCGGCGTCCAGGTAATCCTGGGCGGTTTTCAGTTGCTTTTCCGTTTGCATCGCGACATTCTCTCTGAACTGTGCCGTGCGATCAGCATAGCGCAGGGATATATCAGGGGCAACGCGGTTATCAGATAAGTCCTTCCGCGATAGCCGCAGCTTCGACCAGATCCCAACCATCTTCGATGCCGGGCAGCAGCCGGTCGCAAGCCTCAGCCTTGAGCACCGCGCGGCCGGCCTCATCTCCGTCATCGACCGACACCAACGCCGCCGTGACCTGCGCCGCCTCGGCGGGATCCACCTCGGGTCGCGCGGTGAAGCAGCAGTGGCTGTAACCCGGGCTGCTCCAGAACACCTTCAGCTCGTCCGTGTCGATGTCGTGCCGCTCGCCCAGGGTTTCGAAGGAGCGCGCGCTGATGGCCCCGGCGTCGTAGGTGCGGTTCAGCACCTGGAGGGCCACGTCAACTTGATCGGAGGAGTGTTGAGATTCGCGCTGGTCATAGAAATCGGCGGCCGCCAGCGTGCGCGACGGGTGGATGCCCATCTGCTTGAGGAAATATACGGGCAGAAGACCCGCTTCGACCGAGTCCCGGGCCGCGAAAGCGAAGCGGGTTCCGGGCAGGTCTTCCACGGTGTCAATCGCCGAATCTGCACGGGCGATGAAGCGGGTGGTGAAACCGATGTCAACATCGCGCACAGCCAGCACCGGCGCTCCGTCGGGCAGGGCGCGGCGCATCTTCACGTGGGACAGTGGGCCGTTCCACGCCAGGTTGATCTCGCCGCGCGTGAAGGCGTCGACCATCTCGTCGTAGCCGGAATAGAGCACCCAATCGAACTCAACGCCGTTCCGTCGGAACACCGTCTCCAGCGCGCGGCAAAGGTCGAGGTGTGCCGGGGAACCTGTTGCGCCCATTCGGATCATATTGGTCACCTCCTCTTTGGTCAGGTGCAATGCGGGCCGTCTCGCGGCGCGGGTGCACTCGCAGAGCTATGACCGGTCGCCCGCCGCCATTTCCGCAGCGGGGGTTGTTCCGGTCAGCTCCGCCCGTTCCAACGGGCTGGCGCGCATCAGCGTTGCCGGGACGATGGCCAGGATGGCGATGATGCCGGCGGCGCGGAAGAAGCTATGGAACAGGTCCAGGCTGGCGTGACTGACCACTTCACGCCGCTCGGCAGCCGGCAGGGCCACCGTTTCGTCAAAGATGGTCAGCAACTCGTTGACGCCCCACGCTGACAACGCCGCCATCCCCAGCGTCATCCCCAGCATCCGCGCCACCACGATCATTGACGCCGATACCGCCCGGTAGTCCACCGGGGCCGAGAGAATCGCCCGGTGCATCAGCGGCGCGATGACCAGCCCGAACCCGATGCCGGCGATTAACATGTCGATGGTCAGTTTCGGATCGCTGATTTCAATTTGCCAACCGGGCAGTCCCAGCAAAGGCCAGCCGCCGACCTGGAACATCCCGATGGCAATCAGCGCCAGCCCGGGTATGGTCACCCAGCGGGCGTCAATCCAGCGCAGCAGCAGGCCGCCGACCACGGAGAATATCGGGATCGTCCCCGTCATCCGCAGCAGCCACAGCGCTGCCGTCAGGTGGTCAACCGGGCGCTCCGGCACGTCCATTACCGTGTTGGCCATTATCACCATGGCAGCCATGGCGACGATGAGGGCAATCCCCACTAACAGCTGGGCGATGTTGGCCATCACGAAAGCCCAGGCCCGGAACAAGGCGCCGGACAGCAGCGGCTGCACCGTTCGCCGTTGCAGCAACACCAAGGCCCCGGTGCTGACCAGAAAGCCCACCAGCAACCAGTAAGGTGTCCAGGACGACAGCCGGAACAGACCCTCGTGGGCTACCGCCAGGGAGAGCAGCACCAGGGCGACCGTGAGCACGATTGCGCCGCGGTAATCCATGCGGGCGTCGGCGAACCGCTGGTTGGGCAGGAACAGCAGGGCTGCGGCAATGATGGCTGCTTGGGGCACGTTGAGCCAGAATATGCCCCGCCAGCTCCAGATTTCGATAATTGCGCCGCCGTAGGCCGGCCCCAGCATACTGCCCGCTTCGGCGGCGCCGGCGACGATGCCCAGGGCCAGCCCCCGCTTCTCCGGCGACACCAGCGCCGCCGCGATGGCCAGGCTGATGGGCACCGTGCCGCCCCCGCCGATGGCCTGCACCACCCGCGCAATGACAATCTGATCCAAGGGGTCAACCTGGCCGTTCAGCCAGCCCCATTCCCCCGAGAGCGCAACCAGGGTCGTTCCCACGCAGAACACGAGCAGTGAGCACTGGTAGATGCGCGTGTAGCCATACACGTCGGCCAGCCGGCCCAGGAGCGGCATCGCCACGGTATAGCCCAGCAGGTAGGCCGTAACCACCCAGATGACCGCCTCCAGCCGGGCGAGCTGAATTTTCAGGTCTACCATCACGGCCGGCAGCGCGGTCACCACCACGGTCTGGTCCAGGGCGGTGATAAAGGTGCCGGTGGCGATGGCGGCAACCATCACCCAGGGCGGGAGAGAGTGTCGTTGTAGTCGGCTCAACATCAGGCAAAGCAAGGGCCGGTGAGAGCAGGGAGCGGTCGCCGATTACTGCTGGATATTGGAGAGGTCAAGATAGTCGTCGGGCCCGGGGATTTCAATCTCAACGGAAGCATTGTAGTCGCTCACCGTTACTTTGCGCACGGTATCGGCGTCGTCATATTCCCCGATGGGGCCGATGATGCGGCCCTGGCGGAGGATTTTCTCCTCGGTGTCCGTCCAGATTTCCACGTCCACCCGCTGGCCCTCCATGGGGAAAAGCAGCAGCCAGTCCATCACCGTCGCGGGAGCGTCGCCGGTAATCTTGTAGACGCTTTTGCCGTCGATTTCCTCTTCGCCAGCGAGTACGGGATTTTCAATGGAATCGGCTGCTTCGGCGATAATATTGTTCAGCTCGGTGATGGGAATTGAGATGCTGGAGAATGGGCGCTTGGTCCAGTGGCCGGACAGGGGATCGGTGAGAAAATAGCTGTCGGGCGTAACGATCATGTTCAGTTCGACGTAGGTGCCGTCGGCAGGAGGGGCATCGGGGCCGGATACAAGGTAGGCGTCAACGGTCATTTGCGCGCCCTGGTCGGCGTTCCAGCCCCCTTTGGCAACGGTGGCCTTGGCCTGGACCGAACTGACGTAGATGCTTCCGGATTCGTGCTCGACCATAAAGTTGAAAGACCGCGCCTGCCGGAGGTTCTCGGCCGTATCCGTCAGCAGGGCCGCCGGATCCGGCGGTGGCGTGGGGGTGGGCGCAGGCTGTTCGGCAGCCGACTGAGCAGCGGGAGCGGCGGCCGGCTCTGACGGAGCCGCCGGAGGATCAGATCCGCCGCACGCTGCCGCCAGCAGGCCGACGCATAACGCAATCGCAATGCCCCGCCAATGCCAGCGGCGTTCCCTGATTAAGCGAATGGCGGTTGCACGCAACATCTGCATTCGTACCTCCCGAGGTAATTTCGCACGGGGTAATTTTGCATCATCGTCGACAGAAGCAGGATGCGCCTGAGCCGGCCTACTGGGATGACCACACTGCCATGCTGCCGTTGGCGATGTCGCGCAGTTCCCCGCCTTCGCCCGTCTCTACGACGTACACTCGGGAGCCGCCTCCGCTGCTGCCGTTGCGTCGCTCCGACAGGTATTGTTGCGTTCCAGCAACTACCAGAGCGGATCCGTCCGGGGCCCAGGGCGAATGGCTGCGCGCGTACTGGTCGAAGAACGCCAGCATCAGGAACGTTTCCCCGCTGGGCGAGAAACGGAATCCACCGAGGGCGTCGTCGATCTCGTCACCGGCGTCATCCGAGGTCAAGCCCCGGGCGATTCTCCACTCCATGGTGCGCTCTTCGGGGTTGAGCGCCACCCAGGCCAGGCGGTCACCCTGAGGTTCCCAAAAGAATCCGAGAACCCAATCGTCCTCCTTGACGGTGCGCTCGGCGCTTCCGTCAACAGTCAACAGGCGCAATCGACGGTACGCGGGCGAGCCGGCGATCTGCCGATCCGCGACGGCTATAACCGCGCCGTCGGCCGACCACAGGAAGGCGCATGCGCCTTCAACCTCGGCCAACCGGAGGGCGGGATCGTCAGGTTGGTCGGGACGCGCTACCCATAGCGCTTCGCTATCGCCTCCCGGGGCTGACCAGGCCAGCCGGCTGCCATCGGGAGACCAGGCCGGTGTGCGGAACGAACGGGATCGTGCCAGCGGCTGTACGCTGACCTGTTGGGTATCGTAATCCGGCCGGATGAGCAGCACATCCTCGTTGCTGTGCACCGCCAGCGAAGCACTGTCCGGCGACCAGTCAAAATACAGGGGCGCGCCCCGTTGTACCGCCAATGGCACATTGGGTGGACCGGACTGCGGGGTGGGGGAAGCATCCACCACGAACAGGGTCAGGCCTTCCGGCGTTGCTGCCGTGATTCCGAGTTTCTGCCCGTCGGGAGACCACTGGACGTAGTGGGGAGTGCCTTCCGCGATGGTGAGCGGGGCTTCGTTGACGAAGGCCGCTCCGCCTACGCCCGTGGACGATTCCAGGGAGTGGAGGCTGATCTGGGCGTCGCTGGGAGAGTCGGCCCGCAGCAGCGACACGGCGATGCGAGAGCCATCCGGAGACCACACGGGCCAGCTGTACATCACATTGCTGCGCTGCGGCTGAGCGAGGATGCCGCCAGCTCGTGCCACCGCGCCGGTCGTCAGCAAATTGCGGCCGGAACCGTCCGGGTTTGAGGTGACCAATTGGCCGTCGGCGTCGATGTATGCGATGCGGTTGATAGTCATAGACATTTCGTTATGTTCGGCTCCGCCCGAGTCCAACGCGCAGGCCATCGCGGCCAGCAGAACCGCGGTGACCGCGGCCAGGAAGGTTAGACGCCGCGGAGCGCGAACCGATATCCGGCAAGCCGTCAGATTCATCAGCCACGGAAATAATCTCGCGAGCACGCGGGTAACGGTAGCATCCAACCTACCATTACGCAACGGACGGGCCACTGAACGAATTTCCAGCGGGCGTCGCTGGACCAGCGACCGCTTGATATGGCAAAAGCGGGGCTACCGGGAACGCGGGCCACCGACGCGAAAACTGTGGTTTAATGCCGGGTAGCGCAAGTTTAGATACACAGTCAATTGGGCGAGTAAAAACACCAGCGATGGCAACACAAAACACCCCACCCGCCGGCCGGGTCCTCATGGTCCAGGGCACGGCGTCCCACGTCGGCAAGAGCGTGCTGGTGTCGGCGCTGTGCCGCATATTCCGCCAGGACGGGCTGCGGGTCGCGCCGTTCAAAGCGCAGAACATGTCCAACAACTCGTACGTCACGCCCGACGGCGGCGAGATCGGCCGTGCCCAGGCCGTCCAGGCCGAGGCCGCCGGCGTTGAGGCCCGAGTCGAGATGAACCCGGTCCTGCTCAAACCGGAAGCGGACAGCCACGCCCAGGTGGTGCTGATGGGCCGGCCCCTGACCTCCGCCCGGGCTCGCGACTATTTCGACCTGAAGGCCACTCTCTGGGAATCAGTATCCAATTCGCTGGACGTTTTGCGCAGCCAGCACGATGTGGTGGTCATCGAGGGGGCGGGCAGCCCGGCGGAGATCAACCTGAAAGCCACCGAGATCGTCAACATGCGGGTGGCCCTTCACGCCAACTCGCCGGTGCTGCTGTGCGGCGACATCGACCGGGGCGGCGTTTTCGCATCGCTGGTGGGAACCTTGCAACTGCTGGACGATGCGGAACGGAACCGGGTCAAGGGCCTGCTGATCAACAAGTTCCGCGGCGACGTTTCACTTTTGACCGACGGCCTGACCTGGCTGGAAGACTACACCAACAAGCCGGTCGTGGGCGTGATCCACCACTTCCGGGACATACACATTCCCGAAGAGGATTCGGTGGCGCTGGACTTTACGCCTCCTCATGCCTCCTCGCCTGACGTGCTGGACGTGGCGGTAGTGCAGGTTCCGCACATATCGAATTTCGACGACTTCGACCCGTTGGCCAGGGAGCCGGGAGTCTCGCTGAGGTACGTGCAGAGCGGCGACCGGCTGGGCCAGCCGGACCTGGTCATTTTGCCGGGCAGCAAGACGACCATCCCCGACCTGATGTGGATGGAGCAACAGGGGCTGTCCCAAGCCGTGGTGGGCGCAATGGAACGCGGCTCCTCAATCATCGGCATCTGCGGCGGCTACCAGATGCTGGGCAAAACCCTGCTGGACCCGGATCGCGTCGAGTCCTCCATCGGCGCCGCGGACGGCCTCGGTCTGCTCCCCTTGGTGACCACCTTCGCCGGAACCAAAGAAACCCATCGTGTCGAGGCCACGGTGCGGCAGGAGGCAGCCACGCGCGGCCACCTGATGTCGGGCGCTCACGGGGAGACCGTAGTTGGCTACGAGATACACATGGGACGAACCGCGGGCGAGGGCATCATACCCGCGTTCGCTGTGGTTGACCGAGCCGACGCGCCCGTCACGCCAGCGTCGGCGTTCGACGGCGCGCTGGACACCAGCGGTCGAGTGATGGGGACGTACATTCACGGCCTGTTCCACAACGCCGGCGTCCGCCGAGCCATCCTGGGCGAACTCGCCCGCCGTAAAGGCGTCCGATTGCCTGAGGGGGTGGACGTGGCCCGCGACCGGGAGTATGACCGACTCGCCGACTGGGTGCGGGACAGCCTGCGCATGGACCTGGTATACGACATGGCGGGGCTCACGCCGGCGCTATGAGCTCGATACACCTAGTATTGGGCGGTATCCGGTCGGGCAAAAGCGCTTACGCAGAGCGGTTGGCTGCCGAAATCACCGGATCCGAGCCAGTGTTGTACGTGGCTACGGGCATCGCCGTCGACGCGGAGATGGAAGAGCGCATCCAACGACACCGGCAGCGGCGACCCCAGAATTGGCAAACTCTTGAAGCCCCGCTCAACCCGGTGGGTGCGCTACAGGATCACTCTCAGATCACGAATTCGCCCGTCGTCCTGCTACTGGATTCGATGGACGTCTGGGTGTCCAACCTGATGTTGCAGCACGAGGCGACTCCGCGGATGGAGCGGGAAGCCCGCATCGTGGGCGCGGTGCGCCGCTTTGCAGATTACATCCGGGAGACTGATCGCCAAGCGGTGATCGTCAGCAGCGAAGTGGGCCATTCACTGATCGCCACTACCACGATGGGCCGCCAGTTTCAGGATCTGCTGGGCACGGTGAACCAGGCGATGGCAGAGGACGCCGACCAGGTCACCATGGTGGTCGCCGGCGTGCCGGTTGCAATCAAGCCCATGCCGTCCGCCCGCTGATTGGCAGTAGGCGGCGATGCGGCGGCGCGATGACTGACGAGACGTTGGGAACCGCTTCAGTTCTGGCTCCGGGAACCTGCGGCGAACTGGTGCAGGGCATGACGGGCGGAACGCATTTCTTGGTGACCTGTCCCATCAACCAGTTTTCGCGGGCCACGGTGACGCTGCGAATCGCCGGTTCCGCGGAAGCGGCGGGAATCGTCCGGGGCATAGACCATTTGCCCAAAACACGACAGGCCGTGTCGCAAGCGTTGGCAAAGTTGGCTCCGCGCCTGGAAGTTGCCGGCCTGACCGCGGAGGTTGCCATCGCCAACCCGATACCCTCCGGCAAGGGCATGGGCAGCAGCAGCGCGGACATCACCGCCGCGGTGTGCGCGACGGGCAAGGCCGCAGGTGTCGATTTGTCGCCGGATACCGTTGCAAGAATCGCCCTGGCAGTGGAGCCGACCGACGGCGTGATGTTCCCCGGCATCGCCATGTTCGATCATCGGCAGGGCAAAATTGTCGATTTGCTTGGTGCTCCTCCGCCGATGGAGGTAATCGTCATCGATCGCGGTGGTCAGGTGGACACTCTGGAGTTCAACCGGATCGATCGCGAGGAGCATTGGCAGTCGGCCGCCGATGCCACCACTGAGGCCCTGGCACTGGTGCGAGAAGGCATCCGCCGCTGCGACCCGGAACTGGTAGGTCGGGGGGCAACCATCTCGGCGCGGGCCGGGAGGCCGGATGACGCCGCCCCGTGGGTGGAGCGGGCGTTGGATTTAGCCGCTGAAATCGACGCGGTGGGCGTGAACGTGGCCCACAGCGGCACGGTGGTAGGCATCCTGCTCGACGCCCGCAAACGCCAGAGCAAGCCGGCCCTACGGCGAACTTTAGCGGCCTTTGCGGATGCGGAGAGCGTTCAGCACTTTCGGGTTATCGGCGGGGGAGTGCGGGAGCATCGCCACTAGAACAACTCTCGCAGCGCCTGCTCCGGCAGGATGGCGGGGATTGGTGAAGCAGCGAAATCTCCGAGGTCACGAGTGATGATGTGCTGTGCGCCGGCTGCCTGTGCGGCGGCGACCTGCATGGCGTCCTCAAAGTCCCGCATCGGCAGGGAGAGGGCATAGAGGATCGATTCGTGGCCGGTCGTGACCACGGCCAGAAAGCCGGTCAACTCCACTACGAAAGCGCGAGCGGTTGCCCTGTCAAAGTCACGCTCTATGATGTAGTAGAAAGTAGCTATGGAATGCCAGGCGACAAATGCGGGCATACTGGTATGTTCAATCCTTCGTAGAAGTTCCCTGGCAACTGGAGACCCCTCGCGTCCTGTCGCAAAATCAAGGAGTACGTTCGTGTCAAGGAGCATCAGGATAAGTACTTGCGAGCCAGGTACTCGTAACGCAGGTCGTCAAGATATTCATCGTCAAGCTCCCGACCATCGGGCGGCGTGATGCGGAACTTGCCATGCCAACGGTCGGCGAAAGACAGCCGCTCCTCGCCGAGCTGCCGCCGCCAATAAAAAAGGTATTGGTTGGCGTAGCCGGCGTATTCGCCGAATACCTCCCGCGCCCGCTCTGCCACTTCGCGCCGTTCGCGGTCAGTAGGTTCCGCTTTTTCCGGGAAACCCCATTCCGGGTAGGCTTCGGTGATGGCGCGCCAGACCCAACGGTCCATGGGGAACGCTTGCAGCTGGTCCAGTGAAAAGAGAGAAATGCAGTCGGCAATTTTGTAGCCGATGCCGTCGCATTGCATCAGCCGCTGCCTCACCTCGGGGTAGGGTTGTCGGCGCAGTTCATACAAGTCCAGCTCGCCCGTGCAGACTTCCCAGGCGGCAGTCATTATGTCGTGTGGCCGGTTAAGGCCAAGCCGCAGTTCTTTCAATTTGGCCTCAGTTCGCTGGGAATTTTCGGCTAATTTTTCGGCAGAGGGGAACGTGCGGCGTTCTTCTCCGTTCAGCGATACCGTCGTGCCAAATTTATTCGCCATGCGCTCCATGATTGCGTTGATGTGGTTGAGGTGGTTGCGTGCGGAGCAAATGTAGGTCACCAGGCATTCCCATGGATCCTGCCGCAGCAGACGCAACCCGGGGAATTCCTGAATAATCGTATTTATTTTGGGATCGCGGGCGATGCTGGTATAGATAGCTTCAATGTCGTCGTCCAACCGAAAGTAGCGGCACAGCAATTCGTCATCCGCATCGGTAGCTTCCCGCTCCCCATCGGGCCCGCCCACGCGATACTCGACGCCGTTTTCGGTTTGGCGGATATGGATCAGGTTTTCGCCCAGCACGCCCGAGAACCACTCGTTACCGTCACCATAGAAATCCGGCGGCAACTCGTACCACCGGAACGCCTGGCCCATTGTGAGGCTCAAAGCCAAGTCAAAGGGTTGATCAATTTTCAGTTCCCGCGCCATCTCATTTTTCCAAATCAGATCCTATCACAGCATCCCGTTCGTCCTGTTCATCGATGTAAATTATTCCCTACCGCCCCTCGCGCCGTCGCCCGTGAAACAGGTACTGCTGGGAATAGCCGGCATATTGGCCGAAGTGGTCCTGCGCCCATTCCACCATCGCACGGTCGGGCGGCTTCTTCTGCATGGGGAAGTACCATTCCGCCAGTGCGCGGCGCACCCACACGTCCACGGGAAACGCCTCCAGCTTTTCCAATGAGAACACCGCGATGCAGTCGGCGATTTTGGCCCCGATCCCGTAGCACTCCATGAGCCGGGACTTGGTTTCCGGATAGGGCAGCCGGACCAGTTCATCCAGGTCAAGCTCGCCGTCGCAGACTCGTTGAGCGGCCGCGACCACGTAGGGCGCGCGGAACCCCAGGCCCAATTGTCGCAAGAACCCTTCCCCGGCGGAGGCCAGCTGTTCCGCAGACGCAAAGGTGTGTCGAACCTCGCCGTCCAGCTCGAGTGGATCGCCGAGGCTGTCCGCCATGGACTCCATGTTCTGGTGTATGCGGGGGATATTGGACGTGGCCGAGCAGATGAACGCCACCGTGCACTCCCAGGGGTCCTGCCGGAGAATGCGCAGCCCCGGATATCGGGCCACCATTTCCGCAACCCGCCGGTCCCGGCAAATGTCCGCGTATATGGCGCAGATGTCGTCGTCCAGGCGGAAGTATGACCGCAGCAAACTATTCAGCGACGCGGGGTCCGCTCCGTCCCCGGCGGCGCGATACTCCACTCCGCCGGATTGCTGCCGAATGTGGATGAGCCACGGGCCCAACATGCCCGAATACCAACCATCCCCCAGGTTTTTCCAGCGGTGCGCCTGGCCGCTTTCCAGGCTCTCCGCCAGGTCAAACGGCTGGTCTATTGCCAGTTGCACCGCCCGTTCCAGCACCGATAACCCCGCGCCCACTCCCGGAGTATCGCTCAGACGGCTAGCGGACGATCAAGTTGCAGCCAGCGGGCCGCCTGTTCGCCAACGGTGTTCACGCTGGATCGTTCGACCGTGCAGGGCGGCAGCGCGTTCAGGAAGCGGTCACCGTAGTTGGCCGTTTGAATGCGACGGTCCAGGATGACCACGGCCCCCCGGTCCACCTTGTTCCGAATCAGCCGGCCGAATCCCTGCCGGAAACGCAGGACCGCGGAGGGCACCTGGTAGTCGTTGAACGGGTTGTTGAACAGATTCCCCCTGGCTTTGACGATGGGATCCGTGGGCACCGGGAAGGGCAGGCGACACAGCAGCAGCCCGCGCAGGATGCCCGACTCCATGTCCACGCCTTCCCAGAAACTGGCGGTGCCCAGCAGCACGGCGCGCGGGTCGGCGTGGAGCCGGTCGACGAGTTGCCGCGGGGTGCCGTCTATGCCCTGGGCCAGGACGGTGATGCCGGCGGCGCGCAGGCGACCGCGCACCTGGAACGAGGCCTCCCTCAAGGCGCTATGGGAGGTAAACAGGGCCATGAGGTGACCGTCCAGGGCCTGCGCCATGTTGAGGATGACTTGGGCGGTGCCCCGGGCGTGGTCCGCGCCGCGACGGGGATCCGGGAGGTCGTCGGGGACCAGAAGCAGGGTGTTGCGACGATAGTTGAACGGGCTGTCGACCAGCAGCTCGTCGCAATCATCAGGGAAGCCCAGGCGCTGGCGCAGGAAGCCGAAGTTGCTGTCCGTGGCGAGTGTGGCGCTGGTCAAAACCACCGTCTCCTTCTGCTGGAACAGCATTTCGGACAGTTTCGGGCCGACGGACAGCGGGGTGGAGTGCAGTATAACGTTGCGCCGCACCATGTCGATCCACTGGATCTGCTCCTCGTCGTAGCGGCCAAAGACCGACTCCAATCGTTTGTTGAATTCGGAGACCGTATCGACGGCGCTGAGTAGTTCATTTCCCTGGCTGTCGTCAGACAGGTCGAAAACACCTTGTTCTACCAAACGCCGGACGTCGTTCAGGCGGTTCACACTATCAGCCATGAAGGTCGCAAATGACTCCCATTCGCGTGCCGCCGCGCCCCATTCGCGGCTCTGCCGCACCGCAGGTTCCAGGGACACCGGCTGCCGATCATTGTCGCCCCGGGTGTGGGATTGGTAAAGGCTTGTTATCGCGGCCCACAGCTGCTGCCACGCCTGCAAGGCCTGGTTGCAACTGGCGGTGGCGTTGGTAATCGCGTCCCTTCCCCGGCCGAGGTTTTCGTCATAGGGTGACTGGTTGGCGATGGAGGTCAGATGCCGGAACAGGCGGTAGACGCCGTCCAACTCCTGCGGCAGATCGTCCTCGGCAATCTCAAACCCCAGCTGCCGGCTCGCCTCTTCCTCCAGGTGGTGGGCTTCGTCGACAATGAGGTGCTGGTAGTCCTGCAACACGGTGCCACCGACGGCCAGGTCCGCCAGCAGCAGGGCGTGGTTCACCACCAGGATGTTGGCCGCTTCGGCTCGCTGCCGGGCCTGGCGCAGGAAACACGGCGCGCCCCCGCGGAACGACTGGCACACGCCCTGGTTGTCGGCACACACCCGCAGCCACGCCCGGTGGTCTCCGAAGCTCAGGTTCAGGTCGGTGCGGTCGCCACTTTCGGTATCGTCCAGCCAGACGGCCGTTTTGCCGAGAACCCGGGCCTCGTCCTCGGTCAGGGTGTCCGACGCGCCGAGGCTGGTCCACCGGCGCAGGCACACGTAGTTGGAACGACCCTTGAGCTGAGCCGCGCGAACCGCGCCCGGCTCCAGGATGCCGGCCTCTTCCAGAATCGAGATCACCGCCGGTATGTCCTTGTCCATCAGCTGTTCCTGCAAACTGATGGTGTTGGTCGATATCACCACCCGGTGTCCGTGGGTGGCCGAGTAAAGCACCGCCGGGAGCAGATAGGCGATGCTCTTGCCAATGCCGGTGCCGCCTTCGACGATCAGCTTTCGGCCCTGGTAGACGGCGCGCGTTACCGCCTTGAGCATCTCCGCCTGTTGGGGCCGGTTTTCGAACCCGGGGAAAGAGTTGGCGAATACTCCATGCGGAGCCAGGAGGTCCTCGACCTGCTGCTCGGAAAGCTCGCGGCGTATGGCGCTGCCCTTTACCTCACTGGCGCCGTTGGACAAACGCCGGGCGATGCTGTCCAGGTTCAATCCGTTCAGGCCGACGGCTCCGGTGGCACCGGGCGCAGCGTTGGCTCCGGGCGCGTGAGGAACGAGTGCCTCCAGCAGGTCCGCTGCGGAGGCGTTGGCGGCACGGGCGGCGCGGGCAATGTACGCGACTTTAGCCGCCGGGTAAGACGCGCCCAGTTTCAGCAACTCATGGAAAACCAGCGCGGTGGTTTCCGCGTCGGCCACGGCGCGGTGCGCCTGGTTGTGATCGAGGTTCAGGTGCCGGGCGAGGGCGCTGAGATTGTACTCCGGCAGGGTGGGAAGGAATATCGAAGCCAGGTCCCAGGTGTTGTAATTGCGGTTGGTCAGGTGGAGACCGTGGGACGACAGGAATGCGAGATCGAAGGCGATGTTGTGTCCGACGACGGGCAGATCGCCCACGAACGCGGCAAATTGCGTCGCCACCTGCTGGAACCGCGGGGCTCGCTCGATCTGGGCCGGGCTGATGGAGGTCAGTTGCTGGATGAAGGTGGGGATCTGGCGACCCGGATTCACGAAGGTCTGGTATCGCTCGGAAATCTCACCGCCGCGAAACTTGACGGCTCCCACCTCGATTATGGCATCGGATTGCGCTTGAAGCCCGGTGGTCTCCAGGTCTACACATACGAATTCGCGCTCGAATATGTCGCTTTGAGGCACCAGCGTCGGGGTCATCGCCATAAACCGCCCTTGGGATCGGACACGTGACTACGCGGAGCGCAGGCGATAGGGCCGCAGCGATCCCTGACGGAGCCCTTCCAGCGGCCGGAAGTCACCCCGATGGAGCGCGGTGAGGAACTGGGCCTCGTCGAAGATCTCGTCGGGAAACTCGGTCACGAATTTGCCCAGGCCGTGGGTGCTGTGAGCGTCGCTGCCTCCGGTGACCGGAAGGTCCAGACGATGGGCGACATCAGCGGCAAAGCGATTTTCCTCATCCGACGTGCCGCCGTTGGCGATCTCGATGGCGTCGACCAGCCCGAACACCGGATGCTCCATGGCCGTCTCGGCGTCCTGCGGGATCGGCTCGTTGGGATCGGGATACAGGTACGGCCGGGTGCGGTGGTGCTGTCCCAGCACGCCGCGGAAGGGGTGCGCCGAGACCACAAAGCCGCCGGCGGCGTGGGCCGCCTTGCTCAGTTCCTCGGCGCGGTGGAATCCGCTCTGATACCGGTCAACGCCAAAGGCCAGGATGTGGCCCATGTTCGTGTCCGCTTCCATGGCACGGATCAGCACCACGTTGTGCCGGGCGGCGAAGGCGGCGAATTCGTGTCGGTCCCAGGGTCCGGCGTGTTCGGTGATGCACAGGCCGCGCAATCCCAGGCGTTCCGCCTCAAGGATCAGGTCTTCGGGCGAAAGGCTGGAATCGGCGCTGCCTTTGGTCGTATGGATGTGTAGATCGAAAATGCGTGACATAAGCCCCAACAGTCTATGCGCAGCCCGAAACGCCGTCAACGCCGGCCCGGCCTCGTGCGTACCCACTTTCGTAAATCGTCAGAATCAGGATTTTCAAGATTTCGGGATTATCAGGATTGGAACCGTTCCATGGTGAAGATCTCCCAATCCTGTCCAATCATGAAATCCCGTAAATCCTGATTCTGACGTTTCCCCGACGCAAACCGGGTGCGCGTGAGGGCGGAGGCGCGCCAAAACGAAACGAGGCCCGCAACTGCGGGCCTCGCCATCGGGGGTTGCCGACCGGTTCAAGGAGCCGGTAGTCCCCATCATTCGCAGGTCGGCACTCCGCCCGGTTTATCGGACACCGTGTCCAGCCAATCGCTGAACGCCTCGTCGTCCGGGGCGCATAGCCCGGTGTTGGCGATGGCCAGCCGTTGCAGGTTCGCCAGGTTGGTGAACCCCGACGGCAGCGCGCCGCTCAGCCCGGTGTTGTCGTGCAGCGACAGCTTGGTCAGCCCACTCAGGTTGCCCAGGCTGGTGGGCAGCGTCCCGCTCAGGCTGTTCCGCGCCAGGCCGATGATGCTCAGGTTGGACAGGCTGCCCAGACCCGACGGTATCGACCCGGTGAGGCTGTTGCGGTTCAGCGCCAGCCGCGTCAGGTTGGACAGGTTGCCCAGCTCGGCCGGCAGGCTGCCGCCGATGCTGTTCCCGTCCAGGGACTGGATTTCGTACTCCGAAACGCCATATACATTCTGGTCATAGTTCCCAGCGTCCCAGTCGAGGGTGACGCTGCGCACATTGTTGACCGTGACCTGGAAGTTTTCGGGATTGAGACTTTGTTCTTGGGCCTGGGCCGAAGCGGTCGGCGGGGCGATAGCCTGCCCGACGGCCAGGCCGAGAACGGCCAGCAGCGCCAGCGCCAGGCCAACGAAGGGCAGGCGGGAGAGGGGGGCGAAGCGGTTTCTCCGGTTCATCGCGCGCCCCCTGCCGATTTGGGGGTGGTAACTACGGGGGGTAAGTTACTGCCGTTCATCGTCATCCTCCTCAATGCCAGGTATTTCGAGCCAGGGCGCGTTCCTGCCGGCTGTGCCCGGTTGGAGAGCGCCTGCTGACCTCCATTACGGGAAAAATGGGATGCGCAGCATACCACCACAGGGCAATCGCGTCTTATCCGAGGAGGACTTTGAGCAGGTAGTCCTCGTCCCATCCGGCGTTGAGTCGTTTGCCCTGGATGCCTACTTTCAGCGTTCTCTCGTTTTTCAAGAGGTTGTGTCCGATCTGGCGCAGGGTGTTGATGTTCTGTGGTCCGTGGTCTTTGCGGACTCGGCACTGGTCCTCCCGAAAGGACACGTCCAGGGTCCAGTGCAACGAGTTTTCGATGCTCCAGTGGCCTCTAATGGCGGCCAGCAGTTGTTCCGCTGACCCGGCCAGACTGCTGATGTAGTAGCGGGGCTGGCTGGCGTCGCCTGCTGCGGTGGTGCGGTGGCCCACCACCCTGACGGCGGCTTTCAGTTCCGGCCATTGCCCCTGGGGGTCCAGATAGTCCAGGCAGTCCGGCTCGGTGATGACCCAGCATTCCCGCCGTTCCACCCGCCCGTGTCCCTTGTCCAGGGTTTGAGCGTAGTCATAGGGCACGCCGTCAAAGCCCAATGCCTCGGCCCCTTCGAACAGGTCTTGAATATTCTCGTACAGTTGACCCTGGTTCTCCTTCACCGCCAGCACATAGTCGGCACCACCATCTGTGATCTGCTGCGCAATCTCTCGCTGGCAGCCCATGGCGTCGATAGTTACGATACAGCCATTCAACTCCAGCATCTCCAGCAGTTGAGGAATGGCAGTGATCTCATTGGATTTCTCGTCGGTCTTGACCTGACCCAGGGTCAGGCTTTGCTGGGTGGCCCAGGCGCTGACCATATGGATGGCCCCCTTCTTCCCAGCACGGTCATAGGACCGTCGGGCCGTCTTGCCGTCGATAGCCACCACCTCGCCAGGCAACAACTCGGCGATGGCCTGGGTCCATGAGATGAAGCAATCCTGCAACTGCACTGGGTCCAGACGGGCGAAGACATCGCCGAAGGTGTCGTGGGACGGAATGCCGTGGGGCAGTTCCAGGAAACTCTGAAACCAGGCCAGCTTGCTCCTGCCGAACAGCTCGATATGAACCCAGGAATCAGCCCCACAGATGGTGGCGCAGATGGCGATGGCCAGGATGTCCACCAGTTTGTGGTGTCGGGTGCGTTCTACCCGGGGATCGTCCAACTCGGCGAAATGATCGAGAATGGTTGCCTTGGGTGCTTGTGCCATGCCCTCCTACCTCCACGACCTGCAATGGATCATCGGACATTAGCACATTTCTAAAAATCTCATTAAGACGCGATTGCCCTGCATACCACCATACACGCGATTTATGGATGATATTATGTGGTATTTTGATCAGTTTTCGCTACATGAGGAAAATCGCGGCATAATTGCCCCCAACAGATCGCAATCAGGGGAGGCGGGGCAGTGGGGCGGCTCGCCTGGCGCGGAGCGTAGGCGAGGGGTGGAACCCGGCGGGAGCGGGCGCTCCGCGCCGACCAGGCGGTCGGTTCCGTTCCTATTGTGGGTTGGCCTGCTGCGGGCGTGGGTTTTCGGCCAGTGACTCGATGGCATTTGCTATCCGCTGGCGAACTTCCCGGTCACGGATACTGCGGAGGTCCCGCTGTGCTGGCCTGGAAACGATTATCTGGTACGTCAAATCCCCAATTCAGATTTCAAGTCTGCCCACCTGATACCGCCGTGGGCCCGGTAGTCGGCCAGCGCGTCCAGGGCATCCAGCAAATCTAAACGTTCTTCAAGGGCCTCCAGCGCGGCCAGGTCGGAGACCGGAACCAGCACGGCCACCGTCCGGCCGTTCTTCTCGACTGGAATGCGTTCGCCTTCTTTCTGAATCCGTGCGGCAACATCGGGCACATCTTGCGGCATATTCAGCGCCATCCCGCGCCCCGCTCCCTCAGTTTGGGTTGTCATTCCCGATTGTCCTCCTGTGTTGAAGGATGTCACGCTGGTATATTTCCTTGCCCAGGCGGGCGATTTCTTCCCTGGGACGGGTTGGCGCGTTCACTGTCCTGCCCTCCGTGAAGGCGTTGCATTGTTCCTTGAGGGTATTCTACTACGCCGCCGATCACGGCCAATGGTTCGCCTCTGATAGAATGCGGACGAATCGCTTCCTGAAAGGGCGATATTCCCAGGAGATGACAGAGATGGCGAGAGTAGGTTTTATCGGCCTTGGAACCATGGGCGCCAGCATGGCGTACAACTGCCTGCGCGGCGGCAACGAGATGGTGGTCCACGACATCCGGCGAGAGGCCGCAACCCAGCACCTGGAAGCGGGAGCGCAGTGGGCGGACACCCCCCGCGAGGTGGCCGAGGCCACCGACGTAGTGTTCACCTCTCTGCCCGGCCCCGTGGAGGTGGAAGCGGTTTCGCTGGGCGAAGACGGGATCATGTCGGGCATGGCCTCGGGCAAGACCTACTTTGACCTCAGCACCAGTTCGCCCACGCTGATCCGGCAGATCCACGATCGCGTGGCGGCGCAGGGGATCAACGTGCTGGATGCCCCGGTGAGTGGCGGCCCGGCCGGCGCGGCCAGTGGCCGGCTGGCCATCTGGGTAGGCGGCGACAAGGCGGTTTTCGACCAGCACAAAACCGTCCTCGACTCCATCGGCGACGCCGCCTATTACGTCGGGCCCATCGGCAGCGGGGCCGTTGCCAAGCTGGTGCACAACTGCGCCGGTTACATCGTCCAGACCGCGCTGGCCGAGGTGTTCACCATGGGCATCAAGGCGGGCGTCGATCCGCTGGCGCTTTGGCTGGCCGTGCGCAAGGGCGCCGGCGGACGCCGCGGAATGTTCGAGGGGCTGGCCCAGCACTTCCTGATCAACGACTACGATCCGCCGGACTTCGCCCTGCGGCTGGCGCGCAAGGACGTGGACCTGGCCGTTGCCGTCGGTCGCGAGTTCGACGTGCCGATGAAGCTGGCCAACACCACGCTGGCCGAGATGACCGAGGCCATCAACCGCGGCTGGGCCGGCCGGGACTCCAGGGTGGCAATGCTGCTGCAACAAGAACGGGCCGGGATCGAAGTGGAGATTGACCCCGAGGACCTGCGCCGGGCCCTGGAGGAACAGGGCGGATAGGTTTGTTGCCGCCCCACTATGAGGACACGCCATGGTCGTGCGAGCTACCGGCATAAACCCGGCGATGCTGCGCTGGGCGCGAGAACTGGCTGGCTACTCCATCGAGGAAGTAGCCAGCCGGATGAAGAGGGAACCTAGCCAGATTTCCGCGTGGGAATCAGGCGAGGAATTCCCGACTTGGCGGCAGTTTGAACGGTTGGCGCGGGATTTGTACCATCGACCAACCGCACTGTTTTTCTTTTGGGAACCTCCAGAAGAGGATCTGCCCACTGCGGAGTTCCGAAGGCTCCCTGCCACCGCTCTTGAAGATTTAGATCCAGATACTTGGCTCGCTGTTCGTCAAGCTAAAGCTCGACAGTTGGATTTAGCTGATCTGGCAGAATATGATGATCCAAACGCACGGCAAATCGTTGCAGACTTGAGCACTGACGTTGGGCCCGACTCAGTTGATGAGTTGGCTTCAGAAACTCGCAGATACTTCGGCATTCTTCCAGACGAACAATTTGAATGGGGTTCTGATGATAATGCCTTGGAAAAATGGCGCGATGTTGTCCAGTCGGTGGGCGTGTGGGTATTCAAACGTTCCTTTCGACAGCGTGATATCGCGGGGTTCTGCTTGGATGGCAATCTGTACCCGCTTGTGTATTTGAACAACGGTCAGCCAAAAGTGCGTCAGATTTTCACCCTATTTCACGAGTTGGCTCATTTGTTGTTCGGATTCAACCACTTGGAACGTACTGATGTGCAGCATTACCTGGGCTCTTTGCACGGACATGACAGAGAGGTGGAAATTGCGTGCAACCGCTTCGCTGGGGAGTTCCTGGTTCCCGCTAGCCACTTCGTAAGGCAATTGGGACCGAATCCCGATCAGGAACCAACTGATGAGATTCTGACTGAGTTATCCCGCAATTACCGAGTTAGCCGGGAAGTTATCCTGCGGAAGTATTTCGACCAAGGTTGGATCGATAGCGCTTTCTACGACGAAACTGTGGCGCAATGGCGTTCCCAACAGTACGAAGGCCCGGCAAAGGCACCGGCGCGCGGCAATTATTTCGCAAACCAAGGCGCCTACCTCGGCACCAAATATGCTTCATTGGCTTTTCGGGGCTACTATCGGGGCGACTATGATGTGGATCAGCTAGCAGAGTATTTAGACATCAAAGCTTCCAACATCGCCGGCTTAGAAAATTGGTTGGTTAGGAGGCTATCCTCAGAATGATGGACTACGCCTTTGACACCAATACCATTAGCCAGATTTACCGCTTCTATTACAAAGATAGATTCCCAAGCTTTTGGGAGAGGTTCGATGACCTCGTTCTCACGGGACGCGCTGGTTCAGTCAGTGAAGTCGAAGCAGAGCTGACCCGTAGGACTGGTTTGGAGTCTGCGGTTCAGGAGATGAAACAGCTAAACCCGAATATGTTCGGCTTGCCTACTCCCGAGGAGCAGCAATTCGTCGGTCAGATATTCGCGGTTCGTCAATTCAACGGGCTGATCAGCGCGAAAGCTCGGGCCAAGGGGACACCGGTGGCCGACCCATTTCTCATCGCCAAAGTGGGCGCTGGCTTTGCATCGACCGTGGTGACCGAAGAAGTCTTGAGACCTAACGCAGTCAGGATTCCAAATGTGTGCGCACACTTCGGCATCGATTGCATCAATCTTCAACAATTGATGGAACGTGAGAGATGGAGGTTTTAGTGGACTAATCCGCCGCCGCCTCCCAGCGCAGTACGGGACGGCGGGCGGCGGTGGCCTCGTCCAGGCGGGAGACTGGGGTGGAGTGCGGCGCGTGCTGCACCAGTTCCGGTTCGGAGGTGGCCTCCGCGTCGATGACGCGCAGCGCGTCGATGAATGCGTCCAGCGTTTCCTTGGTTTCCGACTCGGTGGGTTCGATCATCAGGGCTTCGTGCACGATTAGAGGGAAATACATCGTCGGGGCGTGGAAACCATAGTCCAACAGCCGCTTGGCCACCTCCAGGCCGCTGACGCCGCGCTCCCGCTGCCGGTCGGCGGAGAAAACGACCTCGTGCATGCAGGTGCGGTCGTAGGGCAGCTCGTAGATGTCCTTGAGCGACTCCATGATGTAGTTGGCGTTGAGGACGGCGTTGCCGCTGATTGAAAGCAAACCGGCCGCGCCCAGGGTGCGGATGTAGGTGTAAGCGCGCACCAGGACGCCAAAGTTGCCGTGGAACCCGCTGATCTTGCCGATGCTCTGCTCTGGTTCGGAGAGGGCATACTCGCCGCCGTCGTTCGCGGCCACCACCGGGGCGGCCAGGTACGGAGCAAGATTTTCGCCGCAGCAGACGGGACCGGCGCCCGGCCCGCCGCCGCCGTGGGGGGTGCTGAAGGTCTTGTGCAGGTTCAGGTGGCAGACGTCGAAACCCAACTCACCGAGCTTGGCGCGACCGAGCAACGCGTTCATGTTGGCGCCGTCGCCGTAGACCAGGCCGCCGCAATCGTGGACGATCTGGCAGACTTCCAGGATGTTGGTGTCGAACAGCCCCAGGGTACTGGGCAGCGTGATCATCACCCCGGCAAGGTCGTCGCCGGCTATCTCTCTAAGCGCCGCCAAATCGGTGTTGCCGTCCGCATCGGATGGGATGGTGACCACGTCGAAGCCGGCCATTGCCGCGGATGCGGGGTTGGTGCCGTGGGCGCTGTCCGGAATGCCCATCTTGGTGCGGCCGGAATCGCCGCGAGCCAGGTGATACGCGCGCATCATGAGCACGCCGCCCAGTTCGCCGTGGGCACCGGCGAGGGTCGCCAGGCTGGTGGCGGCCATGCCGGTGACTTCGGTAAGGAAGTCCTGCAACCGATATAGCAACTCCAGCGCTCCCTGGGACTGCTCGGCCGGCTGCTGGGGGTGGATCCCGGCGAACCCGGGCAGGAAGGCCACTTCGTCGTTGATCTTGGGGTTGTACTTCATGGTGCACGAACCCAGCGGGTAGAAGTGGGTATCGATGCTGAAGTTCAACTGGCTCAAGGAGGTGAAATACTGCACCACTTCGGGCTCGGAAACCTCGGGCAGCGGCAGATCGTCCCGCAGATAGGCCGGATCCGGCAGGGCCGCCGCCGGAACGTCCAGGCCCGGGGTGACGACACCGACGCGGCCGGGTACGCTGCGGTCCATCAGCAGGCTGGTGGTGTCTCGGTTGCCGCCTTTGTTCAACATCGTCCGTAGTCTCCTGGTTTAGTGGCAGTTCCTGCGATGGCCGGCCCGTGTGATGGGAGAGTGTGAGGGAACAGCCGATGCGCAGTTTTTCAGCAGCTAACTTCCAGCGGATGCGCCGCTAGGTTGAGCGCTTGATTCGTCTAACTACAAAGGAAAATATCCGGTGGCCCTTCCAACTCCACGCGAAACTGAGCACTACGAACGCCACCATGCTCGCCACGAAGGCCGGCACGCCTCCCCAACGAAACAGCAAAGTGGTCCCGAGGATCGCGCAGAGGGTGGCGATGACGACAACCCAGACCACGGTGCGCCACAAAACGCGCCGGTTGAGCCGGCGGTCGGCAGCGCGGACTATTTCCTCGACTTCTTCCGGAGTAGCGTTGTCCCAACGCGCCATCTGGGCGTTCATGTGGCGGATCTGCTTCCGCAGGGCGATGGACCCGCAAACGAACATGCTGCAGGACACGAAACTCATCACCATGATGCCGGCCAGGAACCCGATCTCGAACCACAGGGTTCCGGCGGGCAGCCAGGCGACGCGGCCGGCCAGCAACGCCCGCGCGATTATCAGGGTCAGCAAGATGCCCGCGATCCCGAAACCCACGATGAACAACGTGTGCTCTCTGACCCACAGGCCGAACCACTTGACGTATCCCTCGCGCTCGGATGCTCCCCCTTCGTCTTCGAAGGGATCCGTATAGCGCCGCATTCTGCGCAGATTGGACGATTCGCGGTCAATCATGGCGATTCGCTCGGGTGGTTCCGGGTTCGCGTGGATACTCGCTTCCGGTCACGGACACAAGCCAGATCGGCGCGCTCTAGTTGGCTGACCCCAAAGCGTCCACCAGGGCGTCGATGTCCTCGCGGGAGTTCATCTCGGTGACGCACAACAGCATGCCGTTGTCGAACCGGTCGCTGACGTCGAGGCCGCCCAGTATGTTGCGCTCCATGAGCCGGCGGTTGATCTTTACCGGAGCTTCCGGACAGCTGACGACAAACTCCTGGAAGAACTCGCCGGTCTGGGGCAGGGAGTACCCATCCAGACCGCTGATGGCTGAGGCCGCGTAGTGAGATTTGTGATAGCAAAGCTCTGCAACCTGGCGCAGGCCGTGCCGGCCCATCGCGGCCAGGTAGATGGTCGACGCCAGGGCGTACAGAGCCTCGTTGGTGCAGATGTTGGACGTGGCCCGCTCGCGCCGGATGTGCTGCTCGCGCGTCTGCAAGGTCAGGACGTAGCCGGTGCGACCCTGCGTGTCGGTGGTTCGGCCCACCAGACGGCTGGGCATCTGGCGGATGTACTGCTGCTTGCAGCTGAACAGACCCAGATACGGCCCGCCGAAAGAAGGTGGGATGCCGATGGGCTGTCCCTCGCCGGTCACGATGTCGGCGCCAAATTCGCCCGGCGGCTTGAGCATTCCCATGGCCAGGGGATCAGCCGACACCACCAGCAGGGCTCCGTCGTCGTGGGCAGTTGCGGCCAGGCCAGCGAGGTCGTCGAGGCCACCGTAGAAATTGGGATATTGCGCCACCACGCCCGCGGTGGCTTCCGTAACATTCGCCCCGATATCAGCCGTTGGCACGATATCGATGGCAATGCCCTGCGCCTGGCAGTAGGTGGCGATCACCTGGCGATAAGCCGGCGCGACGGTGTCGCTGACGACCACCTGCTGTCGGCGGGTGACACGACAGGCCATCAGCACCGCCTCGGCAAGGCTGGTGGCGCCGTCGTACATTCCGGCGTTGGCCACTTCCATGCCGTAGAGGGCGCTGATCATCGTCTGGAACTCGAAGATGACCTGCAGGGTGCCCTGGGACACTTCCGGCTGGTAGGGCGTGTAGGCGGTCAAAAACTCGCCGCGTGTCATGACCGCTTTCACGATGGACGGTATGAAGTGGTAGTAGCTGCCGGCGCCCAGAAACGACGGACCACTGGACAGGGGACGATTGCGGCCGGCCATCGCGCCCAGTTCCCGCTGGATCTCCAACTCCGACATCGGAGCGGGGAGCCGAAGGGGAGGGTTCCGGTAATCGTCCGGTATGTCGGAGAACAGCTCGTCAACGCTGCTCAGGCCAACCGCCGCCAGCAAGTCGTCCTGTTCGGCAACGGTGTTAGGGATGTAGTGCGATTGAAAATTCGTGACCATTCGGGATTGCTCCGTTTGGCGAATGATTGTTCAGGGCGGCCAATTACGCGGTTCGCTTGGAAGATTACGATGGTCTGCCGCTGCTGTCGAAAGAGCGACCAATGCAGTGACAATTTGGTCAGGCTAACACCCGATAGCGATAGCTCGACTCCATGAGATCGCCCTCGGCGAAACGGCTGAACCGCAGCGGCGATAGGTCCACGTCGCGGGCTTTGCCTTCGGCCACCAGCTCGGCTACCGCCTTTCCGATGGCGGGGGACAGTTTAAAGCCGTGCCCGCTGAAACCTACCGCGCAGAACAGACCATCGACGCCGGGCGCGCTGTCCAAAATGGGATGCCAGTCAGGTGTGGTGGTGAAGAGGCCAGACCACCCTCCACGATAATAGGAGTCGGACATGCCCGGGACGCGGCGGGCCAGCTTGGCCCGCGCCGAGGCCGCTGAGGCCAAATCGATGCCCTGGGGGTATGCCTCGGGATCGGGCTGCTCCTCGTCATCACCGAAGCCCATGGTAGTGAAGTTGGAGCCGTCCGGGCGGAAGGAAAAGGATTGGCTGATGTCTCCCACCGTGGGATGCTGCGGAACGAGTTCGACGGGACGCGCAACGGTGGCAACCTGATGACGCACCGGAAGCAACGGCACATCCACCCCGACGCCGGCCAGGACCTGTCTGGACCAGGGGCCGGCCGCGACGACCACGGTATCGGTGGTGATGCGGTCGCCAGCTGCGGTCACCACCGCACGCACGCGATCGGAGTCAGTTTCTATCCCCGATGCCGGGTTGCGCGAGGCGATCACCGCGCCAGCATCGCGGGCGCGAGCGGCGTAGGACACAGTGGTCTGGTACGGGTCAGCGTAGCCGGATTCGGGTTCCCAGGCAGCGCGTTCGTCGTCGTACAGCGTCACCATGGGGGCCAGGCGCGCCAGGTCGTCTTGCGAAACCACCGAGGTGGGTACGCCCAATTCCTGGTGCATGGCGACGTTGCGTTCCAACCCTCGCTGGTCGGCCTGGTTAACCACCACCAGGTACCCGGTATTGACGAAGCCGGATCGCCCGCCCACCCGCGCGTCGAAGTCGGCAAAAACCTGTAGGCTCTGCCACGCCAGTTGGGTGGTGACCCGGTTGGAGTAGTGCATGCGGCAGATGGCCTGGGAACGTCCCGTGCTGCCCGAGCCGAGCACATCCCGTTCCAACAGAACGGTATTGGGGATCCCCAGCTGCGCCAGGTGGTACTGGATGGCGCAACCGATGACGCCGCCGCCGATGATGACCGCGTCGGCTACGTTGGGGAGGCTGCTACTGGTCAATGCCCTTCCACGACATGACGCGGTTCACGTCGATCTCGATGGCAACCAACTTCTGGTCGCCTTCGGCCAGGTCGGTGGCGTCCTGCTCGCCCCGTTCCTCGCCTTCGTACCGGGAGAAGATGCGGCGAACCGCATCCTTGAGGTTGTCGCTGCGAACCGTGGCATCGCCCTCAAGTATGACGTACTGATACGGCCACTCGTCAGTTGCAACCGATATCGCCACCTTGGGATTGCGCCGCACGTTCCTGGTCTTGACTGCCGCGTCGCCGGAAACCACGGTGACCTTGCCGTCTTCCCACTGGTACCACACCGGGGAGACGTGGGGGGAACCGTCCTCGCGGATCGAAGCGAAATGGGCGACGTGGGGCCCTGCCAGATAGGCGTCGATCTCTTGTGACGTGAGACGCGGCATCGTTACCTCTGATTACGGCCGGCGACCTCGCACGGATGATTGCGTGCGCGGTGTGGGATGCTAGTATCATACCATAACGGCAATCGGCCCAAGGTCAGACCGGCGATTCCACGCCCGGCTGAGCCCTGGCGACCCATTTCCGAAAGGTCCGAATCCCGCAACCGGCGTCAGAGTGCAGCGTCCCCGCCAATCGCCGGCGATGGCCCTGTGTTACAATCCGGCCGCACAGCGGGGCGCGGGTATTCCACCGCGGCCCCGCGTTACATTCACTGATCGAATCATCCCGACAATGGGCAATTATAACCCAAAGTAGCAAACCTCTAAAAATCTAGGGAAACCTACAGAACCCATGACCAGAACATCCGCCTAGAACACTTGACCCAGACCGTTTATTCGGAGACATGAGAGTATGAAACATGATAATCCATATCCTAATATACAAGACAAAATCAATCTACTGAAATCTCATGGCATAGAAGCAGATAGAGATTGCCATGTACCTGCAGATGTGATTATTATCCGAGGTAATAATTTTCGGACTATGGAACGGGCATTTGATATTTTCACAGAACACGGTATTAGGGTATACTCTGCCCATCTTACCGTGCTCTGCGATGAATCCAATAAGCCCTGCGACGAGTTTTATCAATTGTTCACCGTTCCTGGGCAGGTGGCCACAGATCCCGGGGCAGCATCCGATTGAAACGGTCATACAGCGTTTCGTTTTCTTCTGCTTCTTCCCTTGCTTTCCGAATGCAGTCGCAACACCACTCCGTATTGAGGGGCAACCCGCCATCGGGGTCAACCTCAATAATTTCGCTGGCCTTGTTTTCGGAGATCATTCTTTTCACGTGCTGACATTCTGGGTTAAAGTGAGCCGTGGTTACGGTTCGCGTGGTGTACCAGACTGCAATTTTCATCATTTCTCATCTCCTTCCTGTGTCTGCCGCTACCCTATCAACCGTCCGTAACCCGGTCAATTTCTGGCGTCGGCAAGGGTAAGCGTTTACGATATCGGGACCTCATTGACGTAGATGAGAGACCGCGCTCCTCGTAAGCAACACCAAGATTTTTACCTGAGTGCGTCTATCAATATCGTGGTAAGCGCCGGTAGCTTGGAGCATTTGGATGATCTCAATATCACCACTAAACTCAACGGCGTGGTCCAGCGGTGTCCATCCGTCCCGGTCTTTGACTTTGGGGTCAGCACCGGCGGCAAGGAGCATCTCTACCATCGCCTTGCTTCCCCGTGCGGCTAGATGCAACGGTGTGAGTTCTTCGATATCTTGGTCCGGTAAGTTAGGGTCAGCACCAGCGTCCAAGAGTTCCAGCACAATTTCCGTACCTTCACTGCTGTTCGTGGCTCGGTGCAAGGGCCGATAACCGTAATCATCCTCTGCGTTCGGATCAGCACCAGCGGCAAGGAGCGTTCTTACTAGTTCCAGATCACCATCAACAACGGCCAAGTGCAACGGTGTCCCTTCGGGGTTTTCGTTTTCTGCCGTCATCGGGAACCTCCTTTTACCAGTTTTACGGGATTGGACGTGGTGTGTAGGTAGGTCGCGGAGCGCTAGGGTCGCGAGTTGGGCGTATTCCTTCGTTGAGTTGGATGT
The DNA here is from genome assembly GCA_965207585.1 of Dehalococcoidia bacterium. Classification (GTDB taxonomy): domain Bacteria; phylum Chloroflexota; class Dehalococcoidia; order Lucifugimonadales; family UBA3495; genus Bin87. The sequence continues at coordinate 3,768,098 of CBDBMT010000003.1, forward strand.
CTTCAAATTTACAATCCTCTCCGGTCCAGCGCGCAGTGACTTTCCCGTATTTGGTCTCGTCGCCTCGGTAATACGGTGCTATAGTGTAATATCCCTCCAGCAAGATATTAGGGGTGGTGTTGGCGGTGAAGTTGTCGGGAGCCGGACCGACGGAGAAATCGATGGTAAGCTCACTCATTATGCCGTTGTAGGAATTCTGAATCCTAACGGGGATGTTGGTGGTATCGGGACAGGATGATTGAATCTCTTGGAACACCTCACCGATCTGTTGTTCGTAGTTCGCACGATATTCAACTTCTGCTGTAGCCGCGATAATCTGACGGGTAGCCGCAGCTTCCTGTCTGCGCTGTTGCATATCCACTATTTCGGAGCCGTAAAACGCCGGGATAGTCCGTTCAACCCCTAGGACGGTCTCAAAGGTTAAGGGTTCAGCCGTCGCAGCAGTAACGACGACACGGTCACCTTCAACAAACCGGTAGTCACCCTCCCAGCGGACAAAAACGTCGCCGGGGTAAGTGTCAATCCGATAGCCACCCTCGATGCTTTGGACCACTTCGCCGCCGAACTCAAAGCAATCCTCGGCACTGTAACTACCCCGCATCAGATCGCGGTACAACTGTTCGTTCAAATGTCCTTGGCTGTCCCGGGATAGAGATTCGCACTCCGCCGGCTGAAAACCTACGGCGGAACAGGCGAGCAAGGCCGGCAACAGGACAGGCAGGAAAACGGACCACTTCATCGTGGAACCCCCTAGCGGTCTGTGAGATCTAGGCTTCCTGCCACAGATGCCGAGAGGATCCCAATAAGCAAGCACCCGCTAGAGGGCAGAGCGAATGCCCTAACCTCAACAGGCGTACTTGCAAAGGCGGATCGTTAAAAATCCGCCGGGTGGCAGTGGTTTCCTCACTGCATCTGTGGCCCGTCCAATCTACCGCTAGGGCCGGCCTGTGTCAACAAAAAGCCCCACCGCGAAGGATGGGGCAAGGGAGGCAAGAGGAAGGCGAGAACCTTACTCCCCGTCCGTAATGTCCCGATAGCGTAAGCGCCGACCCAGCATCCCCAAAGTAAGCAACGCCATCTGATCCAGCGTGTTCAGGTCCCGCACGTTGTTCCGGCCAGCAAACTCGTTGATGTAGCGGTGCAGGTGCTTCACGCTCATCTGGTGGTAAACGCCCTGGAAGCCACGTTTGAGTAAAGACCAAAAGCTTTCAATCCCGTTAGTCGTGGCCCAGTGGTTCACGTACTCGCCGACGCTGTGATTGACCGTTTCGTGAGTGTAGCCCTGCAAGTTCTGGTAGGCTCTATGTTCGTCCGTGTAAACTGTGCTGCCTGGCTCCACAAACCGGTTGATCAGCCCGTGCAGCGTTTCTTTGGTTCTATCGTCCACGGGCAGGGCGATAATCTCACGGGTGATCTGGTCTCTAATCCCGACAACAGGGGTCAAATGCTCCAAGCCGTGTATCTCCGCTCGGTTCTTTTTGTTGCGCTTTCTGCCGCCCATAAAGGTTTCGTCAACTTCTACCGGGCCTTCAAACTGCTCGGGATCCACCAGAAAGCCCTCGCGTATCTTGTGCAGCATATGCCAAGCCGTTTTCTGAGATATGCCCAGATCACGGTGTAGTTTCATGCTGCTAATGCCTTTCAGGTTCGTGGTAACTAGATAGATCGCATACAGCCACGTCCTGAGCGGAACCTTACTACCGTGCATAACTGATCCTGTTTTCACGCTAAAGTATTTATAGCAACTGGAGCAACGGTAAGGCATAGTCGGATGATTTACTGGACCCACGGCATCACTATCGCAGAACGGACAATATAAGTTTCTATCCGGCCAGCGTACTTCCTCGAACCATTCTTGTGCGCTTTGTTCGTCGGGAAATAATTCAAAGAGCCTGAACAAACTAATCCCTTCACGGTCAGCACGTCCCGGTCCACTATTTCGGTCAGTCATGTATGTATAGCCTATCTCTTTAAGTGTGGGTATAGGGTAACATTAATAGGCACTAAAGTCAACATTTGTGAGTCTCTTGTCAAGGCCCAAAGGGTAGAGGGTGTGGCGAAGTGTGTTTTAAGTGTTGCCTTGACTTTGATGTGGTAGTGGGTTATCCTTGTTAGGTAAGTTGAGTTTGATGGAGATTAATTCAAATGCCTGATCAGTTTGAATTGCCGGAAGATATTACCCCGCAAGAAATGGCCGGTGCCTTGTTTGGTCGGTCAGTGAAAAGGCAAGGTCGCAAGATGGTGAAGCTGGAAATCGCTGAACCTGACGAGAATGACCCTGACTGGACTCCGTTGCGTAGGGTATCCGGTGGTGATGGCGAGAAATATAAATGAAACTGACGGAATAGAAAGGAGATAGTAAATGAAAGAACACAAGTATGATGGTGAGACATTCTTGCTGGACGATTCCAAGGGTTGCTATATCGAGGTTAACTTTGCCGAACACCTAAATTCAGGCATAGTGGGGTACGTTGGGGTCAATCCGCAAGGAACGAAGGCTAACCCGTACACATATGGCATAGGAACCCGCTATTTGACTGAAAACGGATTGGTTAGAGATTATGGCGGCCCCTTTGCCTCAGTGTCGAATGCTCTCAACGACGCGTGCAGGTTGATGTTGTATCAGTATCGAGAGCAAGAGTCCAAAAAAGAATTTGACCCCGAACAAGCGTGTAAGGACCTTCACGAATTTTTTGAGGAACTACCTGATTAGCGCGCCCGGGGAGGCTCGAACTCCCAACCTGCGGTTTAGTAGCCCGCTGCTCTGGTTCCAATTGAGCTACGGGCGCGTATCGGAGGCGGGGACGGTGTAGTGAGCCGTTCCCCGTCTCACCATCACAAATCATCATCCACGACAATAATTACTATCACGATGAACAGAGCGTCTTGGAACCTGAAATTGCTTGACGTCATGGTTACCTCCCATACGTCGGGCTATGCCTTACCTGCTGGCCGATACCCGACTGGCAGGGTTTTCGGTGGACGGGAGCGGGGTAGTGACCGTTCCCGTCTCACTGTCTAGGGTATGCCGCTTTCAGCCCAAAGACCAGCTGAAGGTTTAGAGACCAAGTACAGGACGATGGTTGACTTTGCGGGAAATCTGTGAGTGGGATCTGGAGATGACTGGGGACGGTGTGAACGAGTTAACGAATGACAACTAAAACCAAAGAAAAATACATGGAATTATTGGTCGATATCTTACGAGAGAGCGGTGCCGAGGTAGTTAGCGTTTTAGAAGATAGTATCGAATTCACCGGCACTTCAAAACAGGTTTGGCGCGCTGTGTATAAGATGGTGTTGGACCGGAAAGACCCAGTTATTGATCTGCACTGCCACTGGCGCTTTGTTGACGGGGCACTGAAACGTCCGCATCAATGGGTTCTGGTAGTTGACCCTACAAAACTGGTATCGTGAACGTGATGCCTACTCCCCGACACAAAAGCCGTTCGCACTCGTCGCAGAACAGCGTTTTAGGGGTGGTATTTTCGTTGTACACCCGTAAGATTTTGATGACCTCTGCCTCTGTTTCAACCGCTAGATTTTCGCATAAGATATCGTCGTTATAATGGCAATTCCGACACACATGGTACCGGCACAGCTTGTCTTCTGAATACCAGGCAACTCGTACGTTAGGCATGAACGTTCTCCTTCCCGTTGGTGCTGTCAGTTGCCTGGATTTTAGCACGGAGGATTGGCGGCTTGGATTTATGAGATCGGGGACGGTGTGAACGAGGAGGCTCTGGGTCAGGCGTTCAGGTCAAGTGTTCTAGGGACTGATGTTCTGGTCTAGAGGTTTGCTACTTTGGGTTATAATTGCCCGACAATGGCATTTTGCATCCCATTCCACCCAGCCGAAACGGAGCGTCTCCAAAGCGCCAGAGGCCGCAGCTGATGCGCCGGCCCAGGATCTTTTACGGGTGGTGGATTGTCATCGTCAGCCTTGTCGCCGACGGGATGAAGCACGGCAGTTTCAACCGGGGATTCACCGTTCTCTACGTTCCAATAGAGAGCGACGTCATTTTCCCCAAGAGCGTTCTGGGATTCAGTCCGCAATCGAGGACCATGCTGGGACTGGCGGAAGGTCTGGGCAGGTTCATGGGCGGCGTTCAGGGTCCGCTCATGGGCTATTGCACCGACCGATTTGGCCCCCGCGTCATGCTCGCCTTCGGCGGGTTGATGTCCGGCTTGGGGTTCATTCTGCTGGCGCGCACCACAAACTTCTGGTGGTTCCTGCTGGTCTTTGTGGTGTTCCTCTCCGTGGGATTCCGGTCGGGCTACAACAACGCCTCCATCGCGGCCGTGAACAACTGGTTCCGCCGCCGGCGCGGCCTGGCGATGTCGGTGGTCAGCATGGGCAACGGGCTGGGTGGCGCCTCTGCTTATCTGGTTGGCCTGCTGGTTTTCCTGGTCGGATGGCGCGACGCCTGCACCATCCTGGGGGTCGCCATCCTGGCGGTGGTCATTCCGCTGTCGTACTTCCTGCGCCGCTCGCCCGAGGACATGGGTCAGCTGCCCGACGGGGACCCGCCGGAACTGGCCGAGGCCAACCCATCGGATCGGAGCGCGGCGAGCCGCCGGCGGTCTACCAACGGTGGGGATACCGATTTCACCGCCCGAGAAGCGATGCGGACGCCGTCGTACTGGCTGCTGGTCATGTCAACGGGTTTCCGCAACATCGTTCACGCCGGCGCATCGTTCCTGATGGCCCCGCTGATAATCTGGTTCATGGAGGCCGGCGTGCCGGTGGACCCGGCATCGGAACAGGGACAGAGGAACATCATCATCGCCGCCGCCTTTGTGAGCGCGTTTTCCTTCGCCAACATGGTGTTCAATCCGTGCATGGGGTGGATCGGCGATAAAGTTGACCGGCGCAAACTCAGCGCGCTGTGCATGCTCTCCGGCGCGGCGGCGTTGGGATCGCTGCTCACCCAGAGCGGGCACCTCTGGCAGGTCGTCCTGTTCGTCCTCCTGCTGGCGTTCGCAGAGAGCGCGAATCCCCTGAACTGGGCCATCATGGGCGACTTCTTCGGAAGAAGGGCCTACGCGACCCTGCGGGGTTGGCAGCATCTACCGGACCAGCTGGCGTCGATGTGGACCGCCATGTGGATGGGCGCCATATACGACTACACCAACAGTTTCTACTGGGCGCTGTTCCCGTTGGTGGTGCTGTACATCGCCGCCGCCATCGGTTACTGGTTCTTGCCTCGGCCTCCGCTTCCCCGGCGGCTGCAATTGCAGCAGGAGCGCAACACCTCCCGCCGCAACCGGGCGATCCGCGCCGCGCCGGAGCCCGCCGGCTAACGCAGTTTGAGGTGGCTCGACGCCCAAATCGTCAGCAACCGAAGAGACCGCTCAACAACACACGACGGGGGCATGCATAGTCTGATCCGACCATTTCCCCCGGCCCTGCCTTTCGAGGTTACCGTGGGCAATAGTGAAACGCCGGCAAAAAGGTTGGCCCGTCTTCTGGATGGTGACCTGTCGTTCCAGAGAACGGACCGGCTCTCCCATCCGCTGTACGCGCTGCACCCGTTTGCGGCCCGGTTCCCCTACGGTTTGCCCGGGTACTTCATCGAGGAGCTGACGGAGCCCGGCAACACGGTGCTGGACCCCATGTGCGGTTCGGGGATCACGCTGCTGGAGGGTTGGACCGCCGGTCGGAGCGTAATCGGCGTGGATCTGGACCCGCTGGCGCGCCGGCAGGCTCGGGCGCGCACCACAGTTCTCTGCGCCGACAAAGTCCGCCAGTCCGGAGAGGCGGCACAGCGGCAGGCCGCAGACCTCATAGCCGGCCTGGGTGAGCACCGCGACCCCTTGGAAGCGGTAAAGGCAGATATGGACACGGCGACACAGGAGTTCCTGGACTATTGGTTCTTCCCGGAAACCCAACTTGAGCTCGCCTGCCTGACGCTGGCCATCCGGGGAGAGGGCGATGATGACCTGCGCAACCTGTTGGAAGTGATCTTTTCTTCCACGATTGTCACCAAGTCGGGCGGCGTGTCCCGGGCCAGGGATCTAGCCCACACCCGGCCGCATCGCGTGTCCGACAAGGTTCCCAGGCGGCCCATCTCCCTATTCGCCAACCTGGTCGCGCGGGCTGCCGACGCTTACGGAAGCATAGACCGGGATGCGGTGGGCGACCGTCGGATCGAGGACGGGGACGCGCGTTCGCTGCCGCTGCCGGATTGCAGCATCGACCTGATCGTGACGTCGCCGCCCTACGCCAACGCCCTTGACTACATGCGAGCGCACAAGTTCTCTCTGGCATGGTTTGGCGATCCCATCCCATCCCTCACCAAGTTGCGACGCGAATATATTGGCTCGGAATCCTCTAGCAGCCAGGCAACGTTGTCGGTCAATCCCCTGCCGGCGAAAGTCGAAGCCGTGGTCGAGAGCGTCGCGGAAGCTGATGCCACGAAATCCCGCGTGTTGAGGCGGTATTTTGCTGACATGTCAGCGGCGATATCGGAGATGCAGAGAGTTCTCAGACCCGGGTCAGCGGCGGTGATCGTGGTGGGTCCGTCTACCATGCGCGGAATCCTGGTGCCCACCCACGAGTGCCTGGCGGATCTAGCCACGCAAGCGGGATTGGACGTGGTGGGCGTTGCCCCGCGGAACCTGGACCGCGACCGTCGGATGATGCCAGCACGCAACGCCAGCGGTTCCAGCGTTGCCAATGCCGACGCGACGGGTATCGAAAGGCGGATGCACACGGAGTACGTCATCGGCGTGGTCAAGCCCTGACGGCCTCGCCCAACTCCGTCAAATGGCCGCGTCAGGTCGCCCGGTTGGCGCCCGGTAATCTAGTCTCAAACCGCAGCCCGGCCCGACCCGGCGCGTATTTCTACCAGATGTAGTTATCGGCCGGCAGATGGCTCCCTCTGTCGCCGCCGGGCAGCTTCCCCGAGCGATCAGAACCGGCGTTCCGCATCTGCCGCAGCCGGCCGGCCGCAAGATTGAGTTTCAGCACGTGTTTTAGTATGCGTCCAAGACTATGACCATTTTCAGTTTCGGGCAAAACATTACATCTACGCATCCGTCTAGCGGGGCCGCCGGCGCCCCATTACCATTGCTTGCCATACGATCCCATTCGGCTGGAATTAGGGAAACAGACGATGCAAGACCGACCCGACGCCGCAGCAGCATGGCAAGCCGCCCTTGGCCGCCTCCAGCTGGAAATACCCCAGGAGCAATTCAACACCTTCCTCCGTCCCTGCTCCGGCCTGCGATGGGAGGATGACTGCCTGGTGGTCGGCGCGGCAACAACCTTTGCCGTGTCGTGGCTCGAATTGCCGCTGCACCTGGAAATGGTTCGGGAAGCGGTGACCAAAACGACGGGCGCACAATCAAGCGTGCACTACCTGGCGATACCGGCAAGTGACCACAATCCGACGCCGCAACGCGAAGTTTCGGTGTATTCGGTAGTTGCGGAACCGGCAACGCGGCTTCCCGACCTGATTGACCCAGGTGGCGGCCAATCGCAACGCGAGGCCGCGACAGCCTGGCAGAGTCGCCAGCCCCGCGAGGCGGTCGGGCTCAATCCGCGGTATACCTTCGACAATTTCGTCGTTGGCGAAAGCAACCAATTGGCTTACCACGCCGCGCGAGCCGTCAACGCAGATGGGCGCGACGCCACCCCCGGTTACAACCCATTGTTGCTGTACTCCGGCTCCGGAATGGGTAAAACCCACCTGCTGCACGCCATCGGGAATGTGGCCCGTCAGCAGAGTGTCTCGGTCCGCTACGTAACGTCCGAACAGTTTACCAACGAGTTCGTGTCGGCGATCAACCGGCGGGCAATGCCGGAGTTCCGCGAGCGCTACCGAAGCGTCGACCTGCTGCTGCTGGATGACGTTCAATTCCTGGTGGGAAAAGAGCAAACGCAAGAGGCGCTGTTCCACACCTTCAACGACCTGCACCAGGCGGGAGCGCAGATCGTTCTGACCAGCGACCGCCCGCCCGAGACCATCACGCCTTTGGAGGACCGACTTCGCTCGCGTTTCCAGTGGGGATTGGTGGCCGATATCCGTCCTCCCTCTCTGGAAATGCGGTTGGCGATGCTCCATTCCTGGGCTTCGGACAGCGGATCGGAGGTGCCGCCGCCGGTGCTGGATCTCATCGCGCAGCGCGTCAGCCGAAACGTGCGCCAGCTCCTGGGCGCGTTCAACCGGGTGGTGGCGACCTCACAGCTCTTGAGCGCCCCGCTGACCGCAGAAAGCGTAACCGCGCAACTGGACGCCATCGTGGGACCGGATGCCCGCGCGGAGGTAACGCCACAGCAGGTGCTGGGCAAGGTGGCGCGTCATTACGGGCTGTCCACGGAACAGATCCTCGGCCGCAACCGCACGGCTGCGGTGGCGCTGGCAAGGCAGGTGACGATGTATCTGTTAGTGTCAGAAATCAACATGACACCTACGGGCGCCGGGCGCTTCCTGGCGGGCCGCAACCACAGCACGGTGATCCATGGGGTTGCTCGGGTGCGACAGGCCATGGAATGCGATAATCGGTTGAAGTACGCGGTCCTGGCAATCACTGAAACGCTAACCGACTGAACACTTCACTCCATGAGCCGATCCAGGAGGCACACATGACGACAAGCAGCAGCCAGACCATCCAAACCTTCGTTGGCACTGGCGACGCCGGCTACAGCGGCGATGGCGGGCCGGCGGCATCCGCCACCCTTCGCGAGCCGTTCATGTGCACCTTCGACCGCGCGGGCAACATGTTCTTCTGCGAGGCGAAAAACCACGTCGTCCGGCGGGTTGACGCATCCAACGGGCACGTCACCACCGTGGCCGGCACGGGTGAGGTCGGCTATGCGGGCGATGGCGGTCCGGCGACGGCGGCAACCATGAATGAGCCCTATTCCCTTGAAGTCGACGGTGACGGCAACATCTACGTCGTCGACCGCCTCAACGCCGCAGTGCGTCGAGTCGACGGAAACACGGGGATAATCACCACGGTGGCGGGCACCGGCGAGCCGGGATTTTCAGGAGACGGCGGGCCCGGCGACGCGGCGCAGCTGCGGGAACCGAACGACTGCTTCCTGGACGGACGCGGCGGCCTGCTCATCGCCGACATCCAGGACCAGCGGATCCGCCGGCTGGACCTGGCGACGGGCATCATCGACACCTTCGCGGGCAACGGCGAAAAGGTGCGCGGGGGCGACGGGATGCCGGCGCGACAGGCGAGCTTCCTGGGCTCGCGCGCGGTTTGCATGGACCAGCACGGCAACACCTACATTGCCGAGCGCGAAGGCAACGGCGTCCGCGTGGTGACCGCGGGCGGAATCATGGGAACCGTTGCCGGCGCGGCGGCGGAGCGGGGATACACCGGCGATGGCGGGTCCGCGCTGGCCGCCACCTGGGGCGCGCCCAAGGCCCTGCGCTGCGACGCCGCGGGCAACGTCATCGTGGTCGATACTGAGAACCACGCCATCCGGAAGATCGACGTCAATACCGGCGTAGTAACCACCATCGCCGGCGGGCAATTGGGCGGGCACGGAGACGGCGGACCGGCCACCGATGCCGGACTGGACCGGCCCCACGGATGCGGCATCGCGGCGGACGGACAGATCTACATTGCGGACAGCAACAACCACCGCATACGGGTGGTGGGTTAGGGCAAATGGCCGATAAAACTCTGCACTCGTCACTCCGGCTTTCGCCGGAGTCCATTAGCCACTGAACGCCTGACTTCCGCAACGAAGCTGACGATTTCGGGTTCTGGATTCCGGCTTCCGCCGGAATGACGGGGTAATTTGACGACACGCCCTAGTCGCTGGATTCTCGGACCCGGGCCAGCTTCTGCACCCGCTGGTTGGAAGTATCCGCTCCGTAAATGTTGCCTTGAGAGTCGGTGTACACCTGGTGGGCGTACTCAAAGGTGCGTCCCCGGGCCAGCAGCTGGCCGTCCAGGGTCAGGATGCTGAGACGGGGCACCTGGTCGGTCACGTAAACCCTTTGCTCCGCGTCGATGTGCACGCCCATGGGGCACTTGAAGTCCGTCCACTGGTCGATGAACTGCCCGTCGACGGTGAACACCTGCACCCGGTTGTTTTCACGGTCGGCGACGTACACCCGGCCGTCGGCGGAAACCCGGATGCTGTGCGGCACGATGAACTCGCCCGGGCCGCGGCCGGGGCTGCCGAAGGAGGCTATCAGCGAACCGTCGGCGGCCAGCCGGTGCACGGAGGAATTGCCGTAGCCGTCGGCGACGAACAGTTCGCCGGAGGGAGCCACGCAAACGTCGGCCGGATGGTTGAACGGAGCCTGGAGCTCTGGGCGGTCCCGATTGCCGATGGATGCCAGCAGTTCGCCGTCCGGGGAGTATTTGAGGATCTGGTGAGCGTCCCGGTCCACCAGGTACACGGCGTCGTCGGGCCCGATGTGGATGTGGTGGGCGTCGGCGGGCACGCCGCCGCTGCTGTACCACGCGGCCAGCGGGTTCCCGTCGGGATCGAACACGAGCACGCGAGGTCCCTGGCGCTGGAACACGTACACCCAATCGCGGCTGTCGACGGCGACGCCGCTGATCCCCTGGAAACCCTGGCCCACCGGAAGGAGGGCCCATTCCGGTTGGTATTCATACACGTAATCGCCCATACCTACGGTTATAGCCATTTGATTGCCTCCGTGGACCGTCTTTCCAGCGCTGCGGGGATTGTAGCACCGACCGGGTATGGTCTTCCCCGTTTCGGGTTAAAGGCGGCCGGCCTTCGCCTTGACCGTGAAACGCTGCGCTGGTAGCGTCCGATATCTGTCATAGCAAACGTTTGGCTGGAGCGACCATAACAGAGGAGGTCGTCATGACCATTTCCACGAAGGCAGCGCCGCAGGCCACACCCCGCGCCACGGTATCCCACCCGCTGGACCCGCTCACGGCGGAGGAGATCGCCGAGGCGTCGGCAATTTTGAGATCCCAGCGCGACCTGGGGCACCGAACCCGGTTCGAGACCATCGTGCTGCGGGAACCAGACAAGGACGTCGCGCTCGGGTATCGGCCGGGCGATCCAATACGGCGCGAGGCGTTCCTGGTGGTCCTGGACAACGACGCCGCGGCCACCTACGAGGCGGTGGTATCCCTGGACGAACGCCGTGTCGTGTCCTGGGAGCACATCCCCGGCGTGCAGCCCCGGGTGATGTTCGACGAGTTCGTGGAGTGCGAGGCGGCGGTGCGCGCCGACGCGCGGTTCCAGGCGGCCATCAATAAGCGGGGCATCACCGACCCCAGCCTGGTGATGGTGGACCCGTGGTCGGCCGGCAACTACGGTTACGAGGACGAGGAAGGCCGGCGGCTGGTGCTGTGCCGGAACTTCGCACGCTCCAGCGCCACGGACAACGGCTATGCCCGTCCCATCGAGGGCGTCACCGCCGTGGTGGACCTGAACCGCATGGAGGTGGTCCGGGTCGATGACTACGGCGTGGTTCCGCTTCCGGCGGAACCGGGGAACTACGGCGCCGAGTTCGTCGGCAAGTTTCGCCAGGACCTGAAGCCGCTGGAGATCACGCAGCCGGACGGCCCAAGTTTCCAGGTGGACGGCTGGAAGGTGACCTGGCAGAAGTGGCACCTGCGCGTTGGGTTCACGCCGCGGGAGGGGCTGGTGATCCACACCGTGGGATACGAGGACCAGGGGCGCGTACGGCCGATACTGCACCGGGCGGCGCTATCCGACATGGTGGTACCCTATGGCGAACCCGGCAAGGACCACTACCGGAAGAACGCCTTCGACGCCGGGGAGTACGGCATCGGCTCCCTGACCAACTCGCTGACCCTGGGATGCGACTGCCTGGGAGAGATCTACTACTTCGACGCGGCGCTGAACACCGGCGGGGGTGAGGCGTTCACCATACCCAACGCGGTGTGCATGCACGAGGAGGACTACGGCATCCTGTGGAAGCACACCGACTGGCGCATCGGGCAGACCGAGGTGCGCCGCTCCCGGCGACTGGTTATATCCAGCGTCGCCACCGTGGGCAACTACGAGTACGGCTTCTTCTGGTACTTCTACCAGGACGGCACCATCCAGATGGAGATCAAGCTGACCGGCATCATCAACACCGCCGGCATCGCCGAGGGCGAGACGCCCAAGTACGGCACGCTGGTCGCGCCCCAACTGAACGCGCACATCCACCAGCACTTCTTCAACTTCCGCATGGACATGAACGTGGACGGCGAGCAGAACTCGGTGTTCGAGGTCAACACCGTGGCCGCGCCGCCGGGCCCGGACAACCCCCACAACAACGCCTTCTACGCCGAGAAGACCCTGTTGGGAACGGAACACGCGGCGCAGCGGGTGATCGACCCCATGAGCGGGCGGTACTGGCTGGTTTCCAGCTCAACCGCGAAGAACGCGCTGGGGCAGCCGGTGAGCTACAAGCTGATGCCGGGCGAGAACATCCTGCCCTTCGCGCATCCCGACGCCAGCATCATCAAGAGGGCCGGGTTCATGACCAAGCACCTCTGGGTGACGCCCTACGATCGCGACGAGATCTCGGCCACCGGGCCGTATCCCAACCAGCACCCGGGCGGCGCGGGCCTACCCGAGTACACGAAGAACAACCGGAACGTGGCGGACACCGACGTGGTGCTCTGGTACACGCTGGGCTACCACCACGTGCCCCGACCGGAGGACTGGCCGATTTCGCCGGTGGCCTACTGCGGGTTCAGCCTGAAGCCGGTGGGGTTCTTCGATACGAACCCGGTGCTGGACGTGCCGCCCAGCGACCACTGCGAGGAGGCTTGCCACACGTAGAACCTCTAGCCCACCCGCACCGGGTGCCGCAAGGGCTGGTTGAAGAGGTAGCCCTTCTCGTTGAAGGGCACGTGATCGGGCTGGGTGTCGCCGGCAGCGTCGGTGGCGCGGGTCATTATGACGTGCTGGCCGGGCGCGGCGTCCCACTGGAACTCGAAGCGTGCCCAGGAGTGGTCGGGCTGCGAGCCGGACAGTGTGGCGTCGTTCCAGGTCTGGCCGGCATCTGCGCTCCACTCCACTCGTGAGATCGGCGCGGCCGGCGAATGCGCGTAGCCGTGGAGCCGGTGCGGACCGGCCGGCAATTCCGCCAGCCAGGGCAGGGCCAGGGCGCTCTTGATAACCTGCTCGGTAACCGGCTGGCCCAGCGATTCGCCCTGCGGCGGGTACTCATCGCCGATGAGCGTGTAGGACGCAGTATTGTTGCGGGTCCACATCGGTTCTGATGAAACGACGATGCGGCCGAGCCACTTGACGTTGGCGCTGCCCACCCATCCCGGTACGAGGGCGCGCACGGGAAAACCGTGATCCCGGGGCAAGGTCTCGCCATTGAGCGTGTAGGCCAGCAGGGTGTCCGGATCCATCGCTTTCTCCACGGGCAGGACGTAGCGAAAGCCTTCCTCTGGTGACTCCACGTCCAGCCCCACCAGCAAAACGGAAACGGCATCGGCTTGGATGCCAGCCAGCGTCAGGACGTCGCGGAGTTGCGCGCCGACCCATTCGCCGTTGCTTACCGCCCCGGTCATCCACTGGGTGCCGGACGCCTCCTGACCGTTCATCAGGTTGAACATGGCGCGGTGATTGCCGGCGCATTCGAGGTAGGATGTCAGCGTGCGGCTGGGCCGGCTGCGGATTTCCGCGTAGGTCAACGCCAGAGGCTCGGAGATTGCGTCGCCCTCCACGATGAGACGCCAATCGCTGGCGTCCAGATCGAGGCTGACGGAGTTGTTGCGCACGAAGAACAGGCGGTTGGGGGTGAGCATGCCCTGCATGTTTTCCAGCCGCGCCTCCAGGCCCTTGTCTCCGCGCACGAGGAACGGCCCGGGGTCTTTGAACCAGGGGCCGGCCGGCGCTTGGGACTCCACCGTGGCGTCGGATGGGGTCATGTCGGCGCAGGCGGCCAGGACTGCCGTGGCGCCGCCGGCCAGCAGCAGGCGCAGGAAATGGCGCCGGTCCATCCCCCGGGCGCTGGCGAACTCCCAAAGTGAACGCGCGCCTATTGGGGTAGCCATTGGTGCGTGCTCGGGGTCCGGCATTTCCCTACGGCGCTTGCAGCATGGGCCAGAAGGTGGCGGCGGCACCGCCCATCATCCAGTCGAGGTCTTCGGCGGACAGCCAGGGCAGGGCGGTCTTGCCCAACTCAACCTGGCCGATGAATCCGCCGGCGCGTGACGACGGGAAGTTGGAGCCCCACATCATGCGGCGGGGAGTGAACGCCTCAATGACGCGGCGGAACAGGTCCTTTTCGGCGTCGGACAGATCGGCATAGGGCCCGAGGCTGGTGCTGGAATAGCGCAGGTGGGCGTTGGGCAGTTGGGCCAACTCCTCCAGGGCGGCGGTCATGCCGGCCTTGTCGGCGGAGTTGCTCCAGCCGGCGAAGTGGTCGGGCGCGAACCGGACGTTGGGATGGCGCGCGCCGATGTTGCGCATGCGGTTGACCCGGTCGGCGGTTCCGCCGCCTCCGATGGAGATGGGGATGCCCAGGGACTCGGCGCGGTTCCACAGGGCGTCGCAACGAGGGTCGTCGGGCTCGGCCTGGCTTTGCAGGCGCACGCCCCACATGCCGCGCTCGTTAGTCCAGTATGAGAGCTTGTCCGCGGCGTCATCAGCGGCCGGATCCAGGATGCCCACGGCGACGGTGCGGGGCGCGTACCGCAGGGCGCTGTCGCACTGGTAGGAGTTGTCCAGGCCATAGGTTCCGTTGGGCTGTACCAGGGTGGCGCACTCCACGCCGGCCGAGTCCATCTCCTGAATCAGGTCCTCGACGTTGTTGCTGACTTCGAGAGACCAGCCGGTAGCGTCAGGGTGGAGCGGATGGGCATTCCGGTCGCTGCTGACCACGTGGGTGTGGGTGTCGATGATCATGGTCGTAACTCCTGGGGGGATTGTCCACGTCGGGACGACGCCAATCTTACGGCATTAATCGCCTGGTCTGCGGCGGTTCAGAACAGTTCCCGGCTGGCGATGTCCGCGCCTTCGCGCATGGCCCGCAGTTTCAGCCAGACGATGCCGGCCTCCACGCGGTTGGAGCCGGCGGAGGTGTCGAAACCGCAGTCGGTTCCGGCCAGCACGCGGGTGGGGTCGCCACCGGTGGCGGCCACAGCCTGGTGCAGCCGGTCGGCCACCAGGCGGGGATGCTCAACGTAGTTGGTCTTGGTGTCGATGACGCCGGCGACGAGCAGCATCCCTTCGGGGAGCGGGAGGTCGCGGTACACGCGATGCTCGTGGGCATGGCGCGGGTTGGCCATCTCCATCACCAGCGCGCCGACGTTGGCCGCGTAGAGCAGGTCGACGATGTCCTCCAGCGGCACGTCGTACTGGTGCGGGCCCTCGCTGTTGCCCCAGCAGACGTGCAGCCGCACCCGATCCCGGGGGATGTTGGCCAGGGCGTGGTTGATGGCGCGGATGTGCAGGGCCACCACGTCCCGAAAGGCCGACAGTGGCTCGTCCTGGTAGGAGATGTGCCGTTCCATGGCCAGGTCGGGGCAATCCAATTGGAGCGTCAGGCCATTGGCGACGATGACCTCGTATTCCTTGCGCAACTCCTCGGCGAGGGCGAAAACGTAATCCTCGTGGCTGTCGTAGTAGCGGTTGGCCAGCGTCAGGGCCACGATGCCGGGCGACGCGGCGGTCATGAACAGCTCTTCAGGCCGGTTGTCGGCGGAACCCACCGCATCGAGAAACTCCCGGCATTCCCGTTCGACCAGGTCCAGCCGCTCGTAGGACAGCGGCCCGACGCAAGTGGGCACGTCTCGCATCAGCTGCACCACGCGGGGTCGAGCCAGGCCGGGGAACTCGTTCTGATCCCGGTGGCCGCGACGGGTCCAGGAACCTCCGAAGCCGGACATGCGTTGGGTGACGTAGGTGGAGAAGCTGACGCGGGACTGCTCGCCGTTGTTGATGATGTCGACGCCGGCGTCCAGCTGCGCCGCGACGACACTGCCGGTGGCCTGGCGAGAGGCAGCGTACAGAGCCTCCTCGTCCGCCGGCTCGCCGCGCGCCACCGCTCCGAGCATTTCCACCAGTCTCTCCGGCCGGGGCAGGCTGCCGGTGTGGGTGGTCAGGATGCGAGTTTCGCTGCTTTTCATAGATGATTTCGCCTTTGCGGGGCGGGAACCGGGTTGCCCAAACGCGTCACGGGGCATATTATACTTGGGCGCTGCGAGTGAAGGCGCAAAAACAACGATACGCTCAAGCATAACGGAGTGAGAAATGGCAACTGGAAGCACCTACAAGATAGTCGAGTTGGTGGGATCCTCCAGCTCAAACGTACAAGAGGCCATTGACGGCGCGATCGCGCGGGCAGCCCAAACGATCCGCAATCTGGACTGGTTCGAGGTGCGGGAAATCCGCGGCACCATCGACGATGGCCGCGCCAACTGGTACCAGGTCAAGCTGGGCGTAGGGTTCCGCGTGGACGGCGGCGAGGACATCCGCGAAGACTAGACGCGCCGCACCTTTCGGTTCGGATACTGCGCCCGCCACCGGTGGTGGTGGGCGCAAAGTCCGTTCCGGCGGGGAACGTCTGAATCAGGATTTGCCGGATTTTCAGATTTTCGGGATTGGAGGCGCTTTTCCGACAGCGGCCCCAATCCTGGCAATCCTCAAATCTTGAAAATCCTGATTCTGACACTGACTTTTTAGCGCTCCCATGCTCGTCGCGTCTGACATCAGCAAAGCGTACTCGGAGCGAATCCTGTTCCGCGGGTTGAACCTGTCCATGTCGGCCGGCGACCGCATCGCGCTGATCGGAGCCAATGGCTCGGGCAAGACGACGCTCCTGGACATCCTCGCCGGCGATACGCTGCCGGACGCAGGGGCGGTTTCCGGGCGCCGCAATACCACGGTGGGATACCTGAAGCAGGAGCCGGCCGCATTCGCTGACCGGTCGCTGCTCGAGGAGGTATTGCACGCTAATCCCGAAGTGGTCGCGTTGTCCGGGCGCATCGCCGCGACCCGGGAGACGCTGTCAGCAACGGCTGATCCGGTGCAACAGCGCGAGCTGATGGATCGGCTCGGTCAACTTGACGCGGAACTGGAGTCCGCCGGCGGAAGCGACCGCGACCACGAGGCAAAGGCGATCCTGTCCGGCCTTGGGTTCAAGGACACCGACTTCGCTCGGGACATGCGGGAGTTCAGCGGTGGCTGGATCATGCGGGCCGAGCTGGCCCGGCTGCTGTTTCGCAACCCGGATGTACTGCTGCTGGACGAGCCGACGAACCACCTGGACCTCGAGGCCAACCTGTGGTTCGAGAAGTACCTCTCGTCATTTCCCGGCGGCGTGATCATAACGTCCCACGACCGTGCCTTTCTGAACACGGTAGCCAACCGGATACTTGCCATCGAGCCGGGAGAGGTGGTGCACCATCACGGCAACTACGACGGCTACCTGGTCGCCCGGGAGCGCGCGCTGGAGGTCAAGCAGGCCGCCGCCGCCCGCCAGGAGCGCGAGATCCAGCGGCAGATGCGATTCGTCGAGCGGTTCCGGTACAAGGCCACGAAGGCGAGGCAGGTGCAGAGCCGGCTGAAGCAGCTGGAGCGGATCGAGATCATCGAACTGCCCCGGGCCACCCGCAAGGTCAACTATTCGTTCCCCGAACCTCCGCGCAGCGGCTCCGACATCATCCGGCTGGCCGACGTGGGCCAAGCCTACGGCGACAACGTGGTGTATCGCGGCTTGAACCTGACCCTGGAGCGCGGCGATCGCGTCGCATTGGTCGGGCCCAACGGAGCGGGCAAGTCTACGTTGCTGAAGATTCTAGCCGGCGTACTGCCCATCGACCACGGAGAGCGCAGGCTTGGCCACAACGTGATCACCGCCTACTACGCGCAGCATGTCCTCGACCTGCTGCACGCCGACAATACCGCCCTGGAAGAATTGCAGGGGGCCGCGCCGTCCGAGTCGGAGCAGAACCTGCGCACCACGCTGGGCGGCTTTTTGTTCAGCGGCGACGACATCCTGAAACCGATCTCCGTGCTGTCCGGCGGCGAAAAGGCGCGGGTCGCGCTGGCCAAGCTGCTCCTGCAGCCGAGCAATTTCCTGCTGATGGACGAGCCGACCAACCACCTGGATATCGCGTCCCGGGAGATCCTGGCTGATGCACTGGGTGACTATCGTGGCTCCATCTGCCTGGTTACCCACGACCGCACGCTGATCCGGCAGGTCGCTAACAAGATCATCGAGATCGACGGCGGGCTGCCTCGGGTCTATCCCGGCGACTACGATGGCTACCTGTACCGCAAGCAGCAAGAGGCGGAAGCGAAACCCGCGGCCCCGGTTGCGGAAGAAAAGGCGCCCGCCGCCACGGACAAGGCTTCAACCACACGCAGGTCGCGCCGTCCCCTCACTGCCCGGGAGGAAGAGGAGCGAGCCCTGAGCCGGAAGGCCCGGCAGCTGGCGACGCGGATCGACGAGATCGGCGCCGCCATCACCGAGCGGGAAGCCGTCACGTCGGAACTGGAGACCATGTTCGCCAACCCCGAGCAGTTCGCAGACCGCACCCAGCTGGAAGATACTGGCCAGCGGTATCGCCTCCTCAAAGAGGAGGAGCAGTCGCTGTGGGACGAATGGGAGCGGCTGTCGCTGGAGGCCGAGGACGTGGATCGC
Organism: Dehalococcoidia bacterium; assembly: GCA_965207585.1. Classification (GTDB taxonomy): domain Bacteria; phylum Chloroflexota; class Dehalococcoidia; order Lucifugimonadales; family UBA3495; genus Bin87. Next base: position 3,786,676 of record CBDBMT010000003.1, read on the forward strand.
ACGTTGGTTGCCCTCAAAGCCGGCTGACAGGACGGTAGAAGGTGTGAACGACGCGCCCCTCTCCCTTGGGGGAGAGGGGCGTACTGTTGCCGCGGCCATCGTGCTGGCGGTCAGCGGTTATCAGCGGTGGCTTCCAGTCTGGCTGCTTGAACCGCCAGGCTGGCGAAATCGGCCACGTCGGTCGAATCCGGGAGCAGCTGCTGGACGCGGCGGGCCTGGTCGACCACGGCCTGGAGGCTGCCCTCGCGGGCCCAGTAGCTGCCGCGAAGGACCTCGGCGAACTCGGCCACAACCGCCGATAGCTGGAACGTCGAAGGGGCCTCGTCGAAGGCGGTGTCCAGATCGCTGCGCTGGAACTCCCGGTTGATTTCGACCACCTCGTTGAGTCCCACATCCTCGTAGCGCATGTAAACCGTCCCGATGGCGCCTTCGGTGTCTTCGCGGAGTTTCAGCTCGTAGAGGGCAGTCACGCTGTGTCCGGCGCCGATTTCGCCGGCGTCCACCGCGTCGTTGCGGAAGTCGTCATCGGCCACGTCCCGGTTTTCGTAACCCAGGAGCCGGTAGCGGCTGACCACCTCGGGGTTGAATTCGACCTGCACCTTGGCATCCTTGGCAATGACCTGGAGGGTTCCGGTGAGGTCGTCGACGAAGATGCGCCGCGCCTCCGCGAGGGTGTCGACATAGTAGTAGGCGCCGTCCCCATCGTTGGCCAGCTGCTCCATCAGGATGTCATTGTAGTTGCCCATGCCGAAACCGACGGTGGTGAGAGTCACGCCCTGGTCGACGTGTTCCTGGACCTGGCGCAGGATCGAGTCGGGGCCGGTGTTGCCCACGTTGCCCACGCCGTCGGAGAGCACCATGACGCGAGTGATGCGATCAGACTGGACTTCATCCACCGCCAGCTTGTAAGCGACCTTCAGGCCATCCTCGACGTATGTGGAGCCACCCGGCTGCAGGGAGTCGATGGCCTGGAGGATCTTGCCCCGTTCCCGCGCTTCGGTGGCTTCGAGCAGAACGGAGCCGCGGTCGCCGTAGGTCACGATGGCAACCTTGTCGTCGGAGCGGAGTTCGTCCACCAGCAGACGGAGCGACCGCTGCACCAGGTCCAGACGGTCCTCGCGGGCCATGGAGCCGGACACGTCAATGGTGAACACCAGCGTCGCGTCCTGCCGCTGCTCATCGAGAAGTTCTTTCCCCTGCAGTCCGACGCGCATCAACCAGTGATTGCCGTTGCCGAACGGGGATGGTGAGCCGTCGATGTGAATGGCGAAGGCGTCGTCGGTGGGGGCCGCGTAGCCCTGATCGAAGTAATTGACGAACTCCTCCACCCGTATGGAGTTCTGGTCGGGCAGGTGCCCGTCGTCGAGGAACCTGCGGGCAATGGTGTATGACGCGGTGTCCACGTCAATGGCGAAGGTAGAGAGGTGATCGTCCTCCGTATCGATAAACGGGTTGACACCGTAGTGCTGGAAGAAAGTCAGGTCGTAGGGCTTGTCGTTAACGGTGGCAGAACCGCCGATGTTGTTGAAGCCTTCCGACTGGGGTTGACCGGAGGCCGGCATTGCTGCCGGCGGCTGCGCGGGTGCGGACGCGGGCTGAGCGGCCGCCGGAGCAGACTGGGCGGCGGGTGCGGACTGGGCGGGTTGAGGAGCAGCGGCGGGCGCCGGCGGCGCGGCGTACTCCGCGCTGCCGCCGCAGGCCATTACGGCCAGCGTCAGCACCATAGCCAACGGAACGATTGCCTTTGACAATATCGAGTTCATCTCATCGCCTCCTTTGCTAGGCTTTCCGCATTTTCAAGCGGCGTAGGCGAGGGAATCCACCATTCGGTGGTACAGAGTGGCAGGGAGTTCCCGTACATCGGGGTCGCCAGTCGACAGTTCGAAACCCTCTGACGCCAGCCACAGGTGGCGTCGCACCAGGGCGATGGCGTCCACGAAGGTCGGCGACGGTTTGTCGTACCAGGCGGCCCTGCGCTGGGTCATGGGGTGCTGTTTCTGCAGGGCGTGGGCGGCCAGGGTGGTCCAGGAGAAGAGACCCAGCAGGACGGGGGTAGTGCGGGCGATGGCCAGGTCGGACCATTGGCGCTGGGTCTCCACTCCCAGGTGGGTGCGCACCTCCTGAAAGGTCACTTCCAGTTGCCAGCGCAGGACAAACCACTGGAGGATCTGGGTCGGGTTCGCCGACGGGTCGGTGCAGAGCAGGGCCTGGGGGTCGAAGGCGCCCTGGGGATCGCGGATCAGCACCCAGCGGATGGTGACGGCCGGTTTGCCCGAGCGGTACCAGACAGCGGTCTGGGAGGTGAGTTCCACGGTGCGGGTGGTGCCGTCGTACCAGGACACCGCGGCGACGGTCCACGCCACGTCGGCTCGCTCAAGGAGCGTTTTGAGCGAGGGTCGCCGCTCGCCTTTCAGCGGCGGCCGGCCGTTCTGACCCGGCTGACGAGGCGGCGCTGGCGCGTACAGAGCGGCGTCCAGGCGCAGTCTGGCGATGAGGGTTACGGGTTCACGGAGCGACTGGCAGCAGCGCAGCAGGTCCAGTACGGCGTAGCCGTTGTCGCCCACCAGGACCAGCTTACGCTGGGGCAGCCAGCGGCGCAGTTGCATGACCATCTGGCGGGCCCAGTCGGTCACCTTCTTGTGCCGGCGTCCCTGCTGCTGGTGGTAGCGAGACGAGGGCGCCAGCACCGTGAGCACCGGCAACGCCCAATGGCGTCCCGCCCACGGCACGTGGCCCAGCCACATCAGGGAGATCCAGCGCAGCCCGCTGGCCTTGACCAGCTGATGGCGGCTGGAACGCACTGGGTCGCGGTAGATGGCCCGCGCCTTGATCTTGGCTCCACGACGTCGTTCCAAGGTTTCGTCGATGCCGAAGATCAACGGGCCGTCGCCGCGATCCAGATGCTGGAGTAGGAGCACCAGCAGGACGTGGGCTACCCCACGGGACGACCACACCGCTCGGTTGAGCACCGCGTGGTAGCGGGCGTAATTCCGGTCGTCGCTCAGTCCCATGACGCGGAGCGCCGCGGCCACGGTGCGTTGGCCCGGGGTCAGGATCGCGCCGACCAGCAGTAGTTGGGCTTTCCGCCAGGTTGGGGTGGTGAACAAAGTTGCGAAGGGGAAGAGAAGGGCTACAATGGCGTCGGGCAGGGTGAGCATGGTCGGGCCTTTCCGTCGAAAGTGGGGTCAGGCCAGCTTACCCTGTCTTTTTACTTTTTCTAAATTTTGCAGAAAGTCCAGCTTTGATTTGGGTTTGGCGATGTCAAGGTTAGGTGTCCACTGCCTGTACACTGAACGACAGATGTGCAACACTCGGTCGATTTTATGCTACAGGGTTGTATCTTTTGCCAGATTTCGGCGAACTTCTCACCTCCCACATAGACCGGTCGGGGATCAGCGATTCCGACCTGGCCCGCCGGACCGGTGTGAGCCGTGCGACCCTGATCCGCTGGAAGGAGGGCCTCACCGCAAGGCCCCGCTACCGCGAGGACATCCTCCGTTGTGCCGAGGCGCTGAGGCTCACGCCGGAGGAAAGGGACGAACTGCTGATAGCGGCGGATTTCGAGCCGGAATCTCCGCCTGTCGAGGATCGGCCACCGGAACCGGCCCCTGTCCCGATGCCCGTATCACCCGCCGAACCCGATTCGCCCCCGGTCCCTGCCCGAACCCGCCGGAGACTCTGGATCGCGGCGGGGGCCGGAGTTGCGGCGGTGGTGGCTGGCATCGCGGTGGGGCTTGCGCTGGTCGCTTTTTCGGGTGAACCGGACCGTGTCGTGGCGCCAACTAGAGAGGCGCCAGTCGACCTGACCGGTGAGCCCGGCCATCCCGTGGCGGCAACGGGTGAGCCGCTGGTTGATCCTACCAGTGACCCGAACCATCCGGTAGCGGAAGGCGGAGAGGCGCTGATTGTGATCGCGCCCTTCGCCAATTACACGGCCGGCCAACTGGGGTTCAACATCCGTGGTCGCCTCAGGCAGAGCATAAACCGCGAGATCGCCGCCGCCGGACTTGAAAGCATCAGGATCGACGATTGGATGGAGACCGTCCCGGGGCACCGGGCGGCGTTGTCGGCCGCCGAGCAGTCGGGCGCGGCGATCGTGATCTGGGGCGAATACGACAGCGGCAGGGTCCTGGCCAACCTGACCTCGACACCCAGCGAGAACGAGTCCCTCGGCCCGCAGGTGGTGGAAATCGCCACATCACCGTCCGAGCTGCCCACCGTCATCAACATCGACCTTACCGCCGAGGTGCGTTCGGTGGCGCTGCTGACACTGAGCCAGGTGTATCTGCAACGGGAAGAGTATGAACCGGCCAAGACTGTGCTGTACCAGGCTTTGCAGCATCCGCCTGAGGATCCGGCAGCCCTGGCCAACCTGCGCTACCGGTTGGGCCAGGCGTATCTGGACGGCGAGTACGCCGACCTGGACGAGGCCATTTGGCGTTTCACCGAGGTTCTGGAGGTGCAGCCACGTTCCGCCGACACTTACAGCAGTCGCGGTCTGGCATATCTGGAACGCGGGCGACCGGGCGACGAGGACCTGGCGATCGCCGACCTGACCCGGGCATCGGAACTGGCTCCCCATCTCTCGGCCCCGTACCTCAACCGGGCAGCTGCCTACGTAGCGCGGGGTCGCCTCGGAGACCTGGACAGGGCGTTAGGCGATCTGAAACGGGCAATTGACGCCGGTGTGGAGGGACCCGGGCTGTTTGTGAACCGAGCGGCGGTGTACCTGGAACGGGGCCACGACGGCGACCTTGATCTCGCCTTTGAGGACTTGGAACTCGCGGTCGACATAGACCCTGGCTTCGCAACGGCATGGGTGAACCGAGGTAATGCCCTGTTGCAGAGAGGCCAAGACGGGGACGTTGAACAGGCCGTGGCCGACTTCACGAAAGCCATCGACCTCGCGCCCGACAATCCGCTTGGGTATTACAACCGGGCCCTGGCGCACTCGGAAGCAGAGAACTGGGAGCTTTCAAACTCCGACCTTCGTGCGGCCCAGGAGCGGGACCCGCGGGATCCGGCGATCAACAACTCGCTGTGCCGGCAGCTGGGCGTGCAACGCCGGCCGGAAGAAGCGTTGCCTTTCTGCGACCTGGCGCTGGAGCGCGAGCCGGACGGCCCGGCGCGGGACAGCCGCGGGCTGGTCTACGGCGTGATGGGTTCGGCCGGTGAGGCCATAGAAGACTTCAGGGTCTTCCTGGACTGGGTGGACGCTTCGGAGAAAACAACCTGTCGTCCCTTCTACCATCCCAGTCGGGAGTCCTGGATCAGCGTGCTCGAGACTGGCGACAACCCGTTTGACGACGATACGCTGCGGAAGCTGCGGGTACGTCCCGCCTCTCCGGGAGGCGCTCCCTGCTGAGCTCCGACAAAGGGCCGCCTCCGAACGCGGCGGATTGGTCTTCTCTGCAAGGAGGGTCTAGGCGTCCCCCGGAGACCAGATCCAGTAACGGGACACCGCGCCGGCGTCCACCCGCAGGTCGAATCCGGTGATCATCTCAGCGTCGTCGGACGCCAGGAACACCGCGGCCTTGCCGTAGTGGGATGGGCCGGGCAGTTTGAGCAAAGGCGCCCCTCGGCTGGCGTCTGGCAGCAGTCCCGCCGCGCGCTGCCCCAGGCGCGGGCCCGGCCAGTCCACTCCCCACCTGGCGGCTCGCTCCCGTCCCTCGGACTGGTCAGTGGCGGTGGGGGTCAGGCTGTTAACGCGGATGCCGTAGGTGGACAACTCCATGGCCACCGAGCGGGTGAAGTTCAGCATCCCGCCCTTGGCCGTGCCGTAACCCACGTTGCCCGGCTCGCCCTGGTGTCCGGCGGTGGAGATGATGTTGATGATGTTGCCTTTTCGTTCCTGCTCGATCATCAGGTGGGCGACGTGCTTGGTGAACAGGAACGCGCCGGTCAGGATGATGTCGGTCTGGCGTCGCCACTCGTCCAGGGGCATGTTGAGGACGCCTTTGAAGTTGAACTGGGCCGCGCCGTTCACCAGGATGTCCACGCCGCCGAACCGCTCGGTTGCTTGACCGATAGCGGCAATCGCTTGGTCCTCGTCGGTCACGTCGCAGGCAACTCCGATGGCGTCGTGGCCCTTAGCGATTATGGCATCGGCGCATTTCTGGGCCATCTCCTCGCGGATATCGACGCAGACCAGGTTCGCACCCTCACGAGCCAATTCCTCGGCGATGCCGCCCATGATGTTCGGGCTGGTGCCGGTCACCAGCGCCGTTTTACCTTCGAGTTTCAAACGTCAACCTCAACGTAGTTCATCAGAATCAGGATTTACCGGATTTCAGGATTACGTTCCCCTAATCCTGTCAATCCTATAATCTCGAAAATCCTGATTCTGACAAAATCGCGCGCCGCCTTCAGAATATGATGCTCACCGCCCCATGCCACGATAGGGCCTCCAAGTCCAACACCGCCCGGCGGTAGGCTATCTTCAAATCACCCCCGTCGCGTCGCAGGGTGTAATCAACGCTGCCGACGTAGGGGGCGCCCTCGCCGGCGCGAAAACGGTAGACGAGGACGTTGGAGTTCACCGAGAGTTCGCCGTTGTCGGTTTCCGTTACGCGCACGTTGGAAATGAACCGGCGGGTCCGCGACCATGGGTACTCGCGGTGGGCATGGCGACTGTTCAGCCGCACCGCCCGGGCGCGCAGGCGGGTGATGTCGTCGTCGATGAAAACCAGGTCGCGCTTGGGATCACCGTCCGGCAGGTCGGTGGTGGGAACGACATAGCGGGCGTCCTCGGTGAACAGGCCGACCCAGTCGTCCAATCGCCAGTCATCCAGGAGCGCGGCTTCCCGAAAAAGAAAGTCCTCCACCTGTTCGCGCAGAGTGGGTTGGTTCACGGTGGTCATGGTTCACCTGATGGGCGAGGGTCAGTCGTCGGCCAGCGCCAGGGCGGCCTCAGCTTCCTCGACGGGCGCGTCCTGCACGTTGGTGTGACTATGGCCCTGCATGTTGGCGTGCCACTGCCTCCAGAACCCGCGCATCTGGAGCTCGTCGGTGGATTTGGCCGGCCGCAGCATTCCCCGGGAGATGTCGGACCACTCGGTTTCGGTGGCGCGGAAGCCGATCTGACAGGACTCCAGGGCCTCCACGTCGTCGGGAGTGGCGAAGCCGCCGGGGCCCAGGAAGGTCAGGAAGCTGTCCAGCCGGGTGGCCAGCATCGCCTCGGACTCCTCGCGGGGCACGAGATGCCAGGCGGTGACCTCCATGTTGTCGGGGGCCAGGGGCTCGAAGTACCGGACGGTGATGGCCATGATGTCATTGATCACCAGGTTGGGATAGATGATCAGGTTGCGGGAGGTATCGGCCATCCGGAAGGTGCGCTCTTCGCCGTACTTGTCCACCAGCCGCTGGCGGACCTCCGCGATGGGTTCCCGGGCCTCTTCACCGAACAGCGGGTGCCAGTGGGCGATGGGCCGGCCGTTGCGCACCGGCGACTCGATGACGCAGTGTCCGTTGCCCAATGCTCGCGCCTTGCCGACGATGCGGGACGCCGCGGTCTGGCCGCTGTCGTCGGCGCCCAGACCGCTGATGTAGTCCAGGTAGGTCTGGTGCGTGGGAACGAGGTGATAGCCGTCCAGGCTGTTTTCCACCAGGAGCTTCCAGTTAGCCTTCATGGTGTACTTGTTGGAGCCGGCGACCATGCGCATCCCTGCCTCGGACTGGTCCATGATGAGGTCGAGGTATTCCCGGGCGCCGGCCAAGTAGGTCACCAGGTCTTCGACATAGGGGTTGAAACTCACGAAGTAGAAGCCGCGGTAGCTTTCAACCCGCGGCGGTTCCTTCAGCCCAAGTTCGTCACGGTCGAAATTTGGCCCGTAGGCTTCCTGGTCGGGCACGCCGATGAGTTCGCCTTGGGTGTTGAAGGACCAGGCGTGGTAGAAGCACTGCAGCACGTCGGCGTTGCCCGCGTCGCGGCGGCAGATCAGGGCGCCCCGGTGCGGACAGGAATTGAGGAACACCCGCACTTGGCCATCCCGCTCTCGGGCGAAGAACAGCGGCCGCCCGGCAACGGTGCGGCGGCGGTAGTCTCCGGGGTTTTCCACCTCCGACTCGTGGCCGAGGTAAATCCAGCAGCGGCTGAAAATAAGTTCCCGTTCCCGCTGGAACAAATCGTCGGAGGTCATGGACGACCGGTGGACCCGGAAAATGCCCCGCTGGCGGTCGTCGATGATCAAGTCTTTGATCTCCATAAGTTCACCCGTATGCCCAGCACTGTGTTTAATGTGCTGCAAGCGTAGAGTCCCTGGCCGGGGCTGTCAACATGATGGCGAACGGGGCAGGAGTTGTGCAAAATCCATCCCGGCGGTAACTGTCAGAATCAGGATTACGATGATTAGATGATTTTCAGGATTCATGAACATCCTGAAAATCTCAAAATCCGGCAAATCCTGATTCTGACAATGACGTGGCACGGACCCTGCGGGGCAAAGCAACCTCGCCATGAGGAATGCCGGTGCAGGGTGTGATCCCTTTCAAACTCCCGGCCCCCAGGTTGTGCCGAATTCAAACCGCGATGCCAGTTGGCCGGTGAAGGTGCTCGCGTCCTGCAGGGCCAGGTACACTGCCAGCGGGCCAATGGCGCTGGGGTCAACCCGCTCGTGCCAGTCGCGCTGGGTCCACGGGATGGCCGCCGAGCCCTCGCTGCGCAGGCCGCCCGGGCTCAGGATGTTGACCGCGATATTGTGCTCGCGCACCTCGTCGGCCAGACAGTAGCTGAACATGTGGACCGCCGCCTTGCTGGCGCTGTAGAGGACGCCGCCGCCCTGATTGGGGTCGGTGGCCATCCGCGAACCGATGTTGATGATGCTGCCGCGCTGCTGCTCGATCATGGTCGGGAGTACGGCCCGGCTGCACAGGTAGGGGCCGTTGACGTTGATTCGCATCAGCTGTTCCCAGCGAGGGGCGTCGATATCCATGATCGTCTCGCCCAGCACCATCATGCCGGCGTTGTTGAACAGCGCGTCGATCCGGCCGTACCGCTCCACCGCCTGCCGGACCATCGCGTTGACCTGGACTTCATCGGTCACGTCGCAGTTGACGGCGAGGACGTCGCCGCCGGCATCCCTGATGTCGTGCGCCGTTTCTTCCAGGGTGCCGGCCAGACCCGTGGGAGACTGACTGCGGGCCGAGATCACCACGCTGGCCCCTTCCTCCGCGTATGCCTTTGCTATGGCCCGCCCCAGGCCCCGGCTGGCGCCAGTGACGATAGCGACCATTCCATCCATCTGACCCATAGTTGACCTGCCTGAACGATTTCCGCAGCCCGCCGCCGCTTTTCTTGCTGCCGCGCTATCTATACATGGATAAACGGGATGAACCGGATAAACCGGATCAGGGGTTCGCTGTTCCCGAGTTGACCTGGGGCATACGGCGCGGCACCGCCGGCACGCCCTGCAGGCTGGCGAGGTCCATGGGCGGCAGGTCAACGTCGACCAGGTCGTGCACGCCGTTGGCCAGCTCGTTGTAGTCGTCGAACCAGGCGGCCAGCTGGCGGCGCCACGACTCCAGCCCGCCGCTGGCGTGGAGCTCGAAAGCGGCTTCGCGTCCGTCCAGGCCGGACGACACCTGATCCCAGGCCAGTTGCAGCAGCGCCGCCCGTTGCATGGCGGTGTAACCACCGCCACCGAAGGCGTCCTCCAGCTCGGCGGCCATGACCGGATCCACAAAGTCGGTGTCGGCCGGCGCGTTGATCAGAGAGGAACCGGGCAGGCCGCGCAGGATTTCGCCCATGCGCTGCCGGACTTTGAGGGTATTGACACCGGCGGCGGCCACGTGGATCTGGTTGGCCAGGGGATGCCCGCTCACCGAGATTTCCTGATCCAGCTCGGCCGCCCTCATGCAGGTGCGGCTGGTCTGGACGTTGACGGTCATCTCGACCAGCTGCTCGATGGTCTGCGCATTGTCCTTGAGGCCCATGATTTCGGCCAGGGCCAGGCCCAGGCCCAACGTCAACTCCGCCTTGGCCAGCCAGCCGTAGCTGTGGTGCCAGAGCATCCAGCACACCAGCGATTGTTTGCGGTTGCGGTCGGGCGCTTCGCCAGTGAACACGCGGTTGCGGGGGATGAAAACGTCCTCCATCCAGACCATGGAATCCAGCTCGTCGAACCGGCCGCTGAGGGGAGAAAGGAACAGGTTCTTGTGCCGGGCGGCGGCTCGGCGCGACACTACCCGCAGGCCGGGGGCGTTCACCGGCACGATGAACCAGAGGTGCCGGCCGCTGCCCGCCGGCATGTCATTTCGGGTGGAGATCAGCAGGTCCTCGGCGAAGGGGGTGCTGGTGTGCATCTGGATCTTGCCGCTCACCACGATGCCGTCGGCGGTTTCGCTGACCAGTTTGAGCGCTGCCCGCTCGCTCTCATCGGGGCGGAGCCGGGTGCCGATCAGCGGGCCGCCGCCGGCGTAGGTGACGAACCGGCCGCTGTCGGACACGCACTCCAGGTATTCCTCCGCTTTGGCAATGTCCTCGGAGGAGTTGTCCAGGCGCTTCATGACGTTCTGCAAACCCAGGGAGATCAGTTCGCCGTAGCCCGGGGTGTGGGTCATGTTCCCGCCGGTGATGAAGTGGACGGCGCTGATCTCCTTGCCCAGGCGCCTCAGGTCGTCGGGCGTCTGCGGAGGGGTCATCGCAACGGAGCGGCGTTGGCCGTTTTCATCCGGCGGCGTCAGCAGGACATCCTGCCAGTCGGGGTCGAAGTGGCGGTCGTACCAGGCCACGTACTCCTCCACCATAGCCGACGTGGCCGGGTGGGTGGTGACGTCCTCCACGCGACCTTCGCCCAGTACCCAGACGTCGCGCCCGTCGCGCAGGCTTTCCTTGTAATCAGCCCCTTCCCGCATTTTTCGCCATCTCCCAATTGCCCGCATCTAGTCGGCAACACTAGTCATTGCCGGCTGCGACCACTCGTATTTTTGAACCGATTTGAGACTGTCCTACACGAATTGCGCTTCGACCCACCCCTGGTCAAAGGGAGTCCAGAAATTTGACGTCAGCTTCAAGTGTTTGAACATCCAGACGCCGTCCACCCGGACGTACTCCTCGTCGTAACGGGCCGAGCCCCAGACCGCGCGGTCGCCATCGGCGTAGGTGCAGGGCTGGAACAGGTACCAGATGCCGGTGGCGGTATCCCCGTCCACCTCGATGATGGGGTTCATCACCATGTGGACGGCGAAGGGCAGCCGGTTGGGGGCGTTGACGAAGAAGTTGCGGATGCCCTCCCGGCCTTCGGCACGGCCGCGGATGCCGCCATCCCAGACCGCATCCTCGACGAACAGGCTGGCGATGCCGTCGGCGTCGTAGTTGTCATCGCAGTAGGCGCAGTAGCGGGCCTTGAGGCGCTTGATCTCCTCAACGTCTTCCAGCGCACGCAGCCGGCGTTCGATTTCTTCCAGGCTCATGGCTAACGCTCCTCCGTCTAGTCGCGGGCGAGTTCCTCAAAGGACGGCTCGGGCATCCCCGCGGTCCAGGTGGGGTCGCGCAGTTCCAGCCGGTTGCCGCTGGGGTCGAAGAAATACAGCTCGCGGCCGGTGAAGAACCCCTGAGCGCGGTAGGTCAGGTGGTCGATCCTGATGCCCCTCCGGTGGAACTCCTTGCACGCCGTGTCGAAAGTATCGGGCGACACGGTGAACGAGTGGTGCGCGCCGCCATTATCGGCCAGCGATCCGTCGGTTGCACTGGAACGTTCGCACAGCAGGATGTTGTGGTCGCCGACGTTGAAACAGGACATGACGCTGTTGCCCAGCCGGCCCTTGGGTTCGAGACCCAGCAACTCCCCGTAAAACTCCTCGGCTTCGTTCAGGTCGTTCACCGGGATCGACCAGTGGGTCACGCCCTCAATTTTCAAGACTGCCATAGCGCCTCCAGTAGCGCGCACGACGCGCGGTCTGACGTCCGGCTCAGTGTTGGCCCCCATTATAGGCACAACGGGGGCGGGCGGTACCCATTTTGATGGCTGACGGCAGATGCGCCCGAACATCACTCACAGGTGACCAAACGCCAAAACGCCGGTGTTAGTATCGTGTGGGGATGGCAAAGTCGCCTCATAGTGACCCTCTATCCGCTCATCCTGAGCTTGTCGAAGGATGCTTGTTACGGCGGTTGTATGGTTCGACAGGCTCACCATGAGCGGATGTGAAAGGGCTTTGCGATCGTCCTGATCAGTTTCGAATGACGCGACGATCCCGAGGTGGACGATATGGTAACCAAAGGCGAAGACTGGCTGGCGCAAACCGTCGAGGAGACCCTGGAGCCGGACCTGCCGATTTGTGACACGCACCATCACTTCTGGGTCTCACGCCCGGAGCCGCCCGCGTACCAGCGGTACCTGCTGCCCGAGCTGACCGCGGACGTGACCAGCGGCCACAACGTCACGTCAACGGTGTTCATCGAGGTGCGCTGCGAGTATCGCCGGGATGGGCCGGAGGCGATGCGGCCGGTGGGCGAGGTGGAGTACATCGAGACCATCGCCGCCGAAGCCGCCACCGGCAGCCACGGCCCCACCAAGGCGGCGGCGGCCATCATCGGGCACGCCGACCTGAAACTGGGCGATGCCGTCCGTCCGGTGCTGGAGGCGATGGTCGCCGCCAGTCCGGGGCGGTTCCGGGGAGTCCGCCACTCGACGGGGTGGGATGCCAGCCCCGAGTTGGTGCAGCGCGATATACGGGGCGCCCTGTCAACCGAGGGCTACCGGGCCGGCGCCAGAGTCATGGCCGACATGGGACTGGTGCTGGAGAACTCGCTGTATCACCCGCAGCTACCTGAACTGGCCGAATTTGCCCGAGCGGTTCCCGACCTGACCATCGTGCTGAACCACATCGGCGGCCTGGTGCGCGTCGGCCCCTATGCCAATCGCGACGATGAGGTGCTGCCCGCGTGGCGGCAGGGCGTGGCCGAGGTCGCCCAGTGCCCCAACGTGGTGATCAAGCTGGGCGGCGTCGGGCAGGTGCGCTACGGCTACAACTGGGACGGCCGGGAAACGCCCATCGGCTCGGAGGAGCTGGCCGGGACCCTGGGCCCGCTGATGAACTACTGCATCGAGCAGTTCGGCCCGGACCGCTGCATGTTCGAGAGCAACTTCCCGGTGGACAAGCCGTCCTACTCGTACAACGTGCTGTTCAACGCCTTCAAGCGGCTCTCGAGCGGCTACTCGCCCACTGAGCGCGCCGCGCTGTTCCACGATACGGCCATGCGCGTGTACGGCATCAGCGACTGACCGCGCGTCCGGAACCTATAGCGTAATCCGCATCAACTCCTCGGAGAAGACGATCTCGCCGTCGTAGATGCGGCTGATGTCACCGATGCCCTGCTCCATCGGGCCGTGGCCGGACAGGTGCGGGCCGATGTGGACCAGCACCAGCTTTTTCACGCCGGCGGCCTGGGCCATGCGCGCCGCGCCGGTGGTGCCGCATTGGCCGCCGGCCTCGCCGTTGGCATCCATCACCGCCTGGTCGTCCCAGCACATGCAGAGCATCATGTCGGCGTCGCGCGCTAGCTCGGTGACCGTGTCACAAGGTTGGGTGTCTCCAGTGAAGATCACGCTGCCGTCGGGCGTGTCCACCCGGTAGGCTAGGGAATCCAGGTAGGGCTGCACGTGCTCGGCGGGCGCGGCCGTAACCTCCCAGTCTGACCCGCTGAACACCTTGCCCGGTCCCACGTCCGTTGCCGACACGGATGGAGCCGGCCGGGGCAGGGTGCCGCCGCGATTGACGAATACCGCCTGGCTCAGGGGGTGGTTCACCCGGGCCTTCCAGTCGTGAGCGAACAGGCCGTTTTCGCCGATGATGCCCTCGGTGATCTTCTCCGTGAGTTCGGGGCCGAACACCTGCAACTGGTTCTCCTTGCCGACGCTCTGGTCCCAGCGGCACAGCAGGAAGCAGGGGTAGTCGATGTCATGGTCGAAGTGATGATGAGTGAAGAAGAGGTAGTCCACCTGCGTGGGAAACAGGCCCGCCTTGACCAGCTTGTGCGTGGTGGCCGGCCCACAGTCGAACATCAGGTGTTGATCGCCGAGCTTGAGCACGTGGGAACTGCCGAAGCGGGTAGGCGTCGGTGTTGGAGTTCCGGCGCCCAGGGTGTAGATTTCAGCCATTGTTTGTCCTCACCATATAGTGATTAGCCTGCCGGCGCTGCGCTGACCCCGCCGGGGTGATCCGTTGATCCTATCACGCGGGGCGGAACCGGCACTTGTATAATCCGGCCAGAGGGATCCCCGCCGTCAAGACCGCACGGAACAATCGGAGGTGGAGCATGGCAACCATAAACTCGGTGCTGGGACCAATGGATACCGCGGACCTGGGTTCACGCTGCCCCACGAGCACCTGATCGACTCGACTGCCGGCATACGCAACACGTACCCCGAGCTGGAGTTCCGTGACCAGGCTTTCGACATGGCCGTGGCGTCCTTTGGCGAGGCCAAGGCCGGCGGCGTGGACACCGTGGTCGAGGTTTCGCCGATGGACCTGGGACGGGACGTCGCGCTGATGCGAGAAGTCTCGGAAGCCACCGGCGTGAATTTCATCTGCTGCACCGGCTGCTGGCTGGACGTGCCGCGCAGCTTCTGGGGCCGGGACAAGGACTTCATCGCGGACCTGTGGGTGCGGGAGATCGAGCAGGGCATCGAGGGCACGGGGATCCGCGCGGGCATCATCAAGGTGGCCACCAGCGATCCGATTACCGCGCACGAGGAGCTGATGCTGCGGGCCTCGGCGCGGACGCACCTGCGCACCGGCGTTCCCATCACCACGCACACGCCGGCCCAGTCGCGCATCGGCGAGGAGCAGGTGCGCATCCTCAAGGAGGAAGGGGTCGAACCGCACAACATCTACGTGGGCCACATCAACAACACCATTGACCCCGACTACCATCGGGAGCTGGCGCGCTTGGGCGTCTGGCTGGGCTGGGACATCAACAACCCCGGCGGCCGTCCCAACCTGCCGGGCTGGCAGGAGCGGACCGACTACCTGAAGGACCGGCTGGACGAGGGCATAGCTCCCAACATGATGCTGTCCCACGACTGGAACGTGGTGCTGTCCCGCATCAGCTCGGAAGGGTTCCCCACCCGCGACCAGAACCCCGACGGCTACCTGTGGATCAGCCGCGCCATCATTCCCCGGCTGACGGACGCGGGAGTTCCGCAAACGGTCATCGACCGCATGATGATCGAAAACCCCCGGCGGTACTTTGAGGGCAAGCGGCCGACGGATTAGAGGCAGGGAATTGTCAGAATCAGGATTTTCAAGATTCAAGGATTAACAGGATTGGAACCGCTCTGTGATGGAGATCTCCCCATCCCGATAATCCCGAAATCCGGTAAATCCTGATTCTGACGATCTACACGCGGGCACGAATAACGCCCCGAACGGAGTTGCATCATGACGCCAGGACGGTTCCATTTCGTCAGCCAGGTGGGGCGCGTGCCCTCCATGACCGTGCCGCTGGACCGGCAGCAGGAACTCAGGTTCGAGCGGCTGATGGAGGAGGCGATAATGATCGACCTCCACCAGCATCCCATGGTGTTGCCCGAGGACTTCAGCCAGTACTGGGAGTACCTGCGCAGCGACCGCTACGTCTGGGGCTACGAGGCGGTGCGGGCCGGCGGCTTCACCGCGGTGGGCACGGCCAACGTCTTTCGCGGGATGCTGCACACCAACGAGATGTCCTTCATCCGCTTCTCCGACCTGCTGGAGGAGGTCAGCATGATGATCTCGGACATCGCGCAGAACGACGACGTGCTCCAGGTCAGCAGTGCGGACGAGATCGAGGCCGCCAAGTCGCAGGGCAAGGTGGGGTTCCTGCCCACGGTGGAGCACCTGGCCATCGGCAACGAGCTGAACCTGGTGGACGTGCTCTACAACGCGGGGGTGCGCCTGGCCGGCCTGACCTACAGCCGCAAAGCCTACATCGGCGACGGCATCTTCGAGCGCAACGACGGCGGCCTCAGCGACTTCGGGCTGGAGGTGGTGCAGCGCATGAACGAGCTGGGCATGGTGGTCGACGTGTCCCACGCCTCAGTGCGCACCGCGCTGGACGCCATCGAGGCGTCGGAAACTCCGGTCACCTTCAGCCACGACGGTTCCTATACCCTGGCCAGCGACAGTTTCCAGGCCCGCCGGCTACGCCGGGACGAGGAGCTGCTGGCCTGCGCGCGCAAGGGCGGCGTCATCGGCATAACCGCCGTGCCCAACCGTTTCAGCAACGACCCGGAGCAGAGCATCGAGTGCGTGCTGGACCACTACGACTACATGGTCAACCTGGTGGGCATCGACCACGTGGCCATCGGCACCGACACCAGCATCGGCGACTCGGTGGGCGTCGGCGAGGTGGTGATGGGCCGCCCCGTCCCCACCCCGGCGCGCTACATGGACGGCCTCGAATCCCCCGCCGACGGCAAGAACATCATCCGCGGCCTGATAGCGCGCGGGCATTCGGACGAGGACGTGCGGAAGATCGCCGGCGGGAACGCGCTGGCGCTGTTCCGGCGGGTGATGGGGTCATGATGCTGATGGCGCTGGCACGGCGGCACTCCGGCCCGGGTCGAGTTACACCGGCGGGAAATTTGTCACATCGAGGTTCGCCGCGACTGGAGAAAGACGTTGACACCGCAGAGCGAACCGCCGTAACCTGTTGCATATACGACAGAGGTGACACCCGGCCTTGACCATCGGCTCTTACCTTCCCACTCAACTAATCCAGCGCGGGTTAGATTGCATCAGCCCTGCCGAACTTTTCAAAGTGAAGGATATGAAGGACCTGTTATTTTACGTGTCGGCCTTCCTCCTCGCAGCGGGCCTGCCTAGTTGGATGGCGTTCATGGTGAGCAGAAAATACGAAGACCCGGCGGTCTTTTTCTATTCCAGCGTTGTGGTTTCCCTCTTTGTCGGGACCGTCCTGGTCGTCAGCTACCTCCGTTCACGGAGACTGAGTAAGAAGCATGGGCAATCCCAGCGACCAGGGGCTTAGGAGTTGGGATGCCGTCTGCGTCAGTGTCATCACCCTGGCGACCGTGGTGTTGGTGGCCCTGTTCACGCTGATCGGTTTCGCCGATGAAGTTCTCAAATCCGACAGGTTCCGAGATCCGGCAATGATTATTGGGGCGACGGCGATTGGGGCGTATTTCTCATGCTTGGTATTGGCTTTCAACGCAATATTCAATAACAATGCCGAACAGCAGAAATCCAGAGCGCAGGACGCTGCGGTCGTGTTCATATCCGAGGTCGTCGCTGTCGTGGTCGTCGCTGCCTTCGTGGTTGGGGCTAAACTCTAAACAGATTTCAGGCACAGGGCCATACCCGCGCCGCCGCCTGGAATCCCATTGGATCCTGCATCCCCAAGATCAGCCCCTCTTCGGTGACTACACGGTCCGGCGTCACGCTCGGCGCGTTGAGGTGCCGCTTCAGTTCTCCAGATCGGTCGAGTTCTCGGAGGGCGACCGCCATCGCTTTAACCTGGCGAGCATCCAACACTTCATCTCCAGGACAAGGTTCGATCAGCGACGGATAGATCTCCGCCAGCACGTGGGACCGGCCTTTGCCTAGCGTCTCGAACGGCCATATTTACACGTCAGTGCGATGACGGCGTAGCTTTTCCAGCGCGGCGATTCCAGTTAGCGCCTGCCCGCCGACGGACCCATTGCCATTGAGCTTCCACACTTCCTGCGCACGTGGCACCAAGCACTCAGCGTATCGGAATCTGGGCAGTAGGTTCACTCCCCAGACGAACCGAGGTCTCTTTTTCGGCAATTTGGGGATTTCGCGTTTCAGTCCGTTGCCCCAAAACGGCCCGTCGCCTTTGAAGCCCTCATTCAACTTCGCCGCGGCCTCAAAACGATTATTCTTGTTATCGGCACCATCCTCGATGACCTCGGCAATCCGCGCCCAGACGGCCGCCCAGCTACTCTGATTGGTCAGCATTTGGGCTGTACCCTCAGGGTATCCGAACGCAAAGTCGAAGCCGCAGAGTAGGCGGCGACCTTCCTCTGTCGCTGTATTCAGCAGCATCTTGATGCGACCCACAGCCTCATGGCGCGTAGCGGGGTTCTCGATATCCAGCATCCCGTGTGTATCGCAGATAGCAAGCCAAATGCTGTTTGCGCCACGCTTACGATTGGCATTGGCTGACCAATCCACCGCCACATATGCATCGAACAACGTCATCTTTCCCCCGGTGCATTTGCTGCATTTGCCAAAGTGATAACGGCATTCAGATGCTCAACTCCAAAATATACAGCCCGCCCTGCAGGCGGTCCACCACGTACATGATGCCGTTTTCGTCCACGTGGACGTCGTTAATGCCGTTGGCGTCGGCGCCCTCGGGGATCTGGGGGATGTAGTGGGCGACCTCCTGGGGCTGGAAGGGGTTGGTGGTGTCGAAGACGCGGATGCCGCCGTTGAAGAAGGTGGCGTAGACCAGGGTGTCGGACTGCAGGGACAGCGCGCCGGGACGGTTCTCGTGGATGTTGTGCGCGCCGTAGCGGCCCGGGCGGTTGAAGAAGTCGTCGGTGTCCTGCATGGGCAGCGTGCTGATGATCACCGGGTTGGTCTCCAGCCGGTTGTCCATCAGCCACACCAGCTTGGGGTAGTCCGCGCCGCCCAGGGCGGTGGCCTCCTGCGTCACCACCAGCAGGTCGCGGCTGAACAGGGGCAGCACGGTATGGGTGAACCCGGGGAACGGCGGCGCGTAGTTCAGCTGGGCGACCATGGACGGGCGGGACACGTCGGAGATGTCCAGGGTGATGACGCCGGAGTCCTTCCAGCCGCAGTAGGCCCGGTCCGGCCGGTTGGGGTAGACGTTGGTGTTGTGGACGCTGTGGCCCACGTCCAGGTAGGGATGGCGGTCCGGCGGCGGCGCGTCGTCGCCCTCCTGGGTGCCGGGCAGCCACCAGCGGCCGGCCTCGCGGGGATTTGACGGGTCGCTCACGTCCATGATGACGTAGAACTGGTCGTCCTTGAGATCGGTGGGACGGGAGTCGGGCGTGCCGGTGGCCAGGTGAGCGTAGTCGCCGTCCACCCACCACAGGCAGTGGCAGCCCCGGGAGCCGCGCCCCTGGGCGTCCCAGAAGGCGATGCGCCGGGGCGACTCGGGATCGCTGATGTCGAAGACGCCCATGCCGGTTCCCGGCTGGCCATGCTCACGGGACTGGTAGGCCACGAGCATCGTATCGCCGAAGATGGACAGGGAGTTGGAGCGCAGGTGGTCGTGGTCCAGGTCGGTCTGGGTCACCACTTTCGGGTTGGCCAGGTCGGTGACGTCGACGCTGGTGAAATCTTTGGGCGCCGACTCGTGGGCCATGTAGAGGATGCGGCGGCCGTTGGCGGTCTGGTGCAGGTCCACGCCCTCGCCGATGTTGTTGTGCCCTTTCAGATCGACGTGGGCGATCAGCTTCATGTTTTTGGTTTCAGCAGCTTGGCTTGCCATGAAGTCCCTCCGGCGCTGGTTGAGCGCAACCTTCAAAGTCTCGCGTTGGATGCCTGGGCGCAGTGTACCATCGCGTGCGGCACATCCCCTTCAAGGCATGTACAATCCCAGCCAGTAAGATTGGAGGAGGCGCGCCGCTATCATGAAGTTTGCCCTGTTTTTGCTGGGTTCCTGGACGGAGCCGGAGGTCAGTGCCCAGAGCCGGATCTTTGGCGAGATGCTGGAGCAGGTTGAGTACGCCGAGGAGCTGGGCTTCGATTCGATCTGGATCGCGGAGCACCACTCCAGCCGGTACGGCATCTGCCCTTCCCTGATGCCGCTGCTGACCCACATCGCCGGCCGCACCAAGAAGATACGCATTGGGGCCGGCGTCAGCGTCCTGCCCTTCTACAACCCCATTTTCCTGGCCGAGGAGAGCGCCATGCTGGACGTGCTGAGCCACGGCCGGCTGGACTTCGGCGTCGGCCGTGGCTCGGCCGACTACGAGTACGGCAACTTCCGCATCGACATGGACACGCGGGACGTGCGCACCCAGGAGGCGCTGGACGTCATCCTGGGGCTGTGGACGCAGTCGGATTTCTCCTATCAGGGCGAGTTCTACCAGGTGAAGGACCTGACCATCGCTCCCTCACCCGTGCAGAAACCGCATCCGCCGGTGTACATGGCGGTGTCGCGCACGCCGGCCAGCGTGGACGTCGCCGTGGAGCGGGACCTGCCCATCCTGACCAGCTTTTCCACCCCGGAGGCGGACAACCTGGGACTGTTCTCGTTGTACGCCGAGCGGTGCGCCGCCGCCGGCAAGGAGCTGTCCGTGGCGGATATGCCCTACTTCCGCTTCGTGTACCTGGACGAGGACGAGCAGGTCGCCCGGGAGTATCCGCGACAGTCGCTGACTTGGGTGCGGGACCTGGCCACCTACCGGCGCACCCTGACCCACGGCGACGAGATCAACGTGGACCTGGACCACTGGCGGCGCATCCGCACCACCGAGCCGGCCAGCTACGAGTCGGAACTTGAGGGCACCGTCTACTTCGGCACGCCGGACGACTGCGTGCAGCGGATCCAGCGGCTGCGGGACGAGCACGGCATCGGCTACTTCGGCGCCAGCATGTCTTTCGGCCACATGGAGCACTCGAAGGTGATGCGGTCGATGGAGCTGTTCGCGAAGGAAGTAATGCCCAAGTTCCAGGGATAAGGACGCCGCCGCTGATCAGCAGGGCATGGTATTTCGCCACCAGTGGTGGCGCTCACGTCGAACCTGTGGAGGTTACAATCGCATCGAACCGGCAGGAGCAGCGGTTATCGATTTTTCCGTAGAGCGCCGCCCATGCCGCCATACGCACCAAGCCGACACAGCGAGATCAGGAGGGGATCATGCCTACTAGCTTGGATCAAATCGTGGAGTCCTACGACGCAGAGCGTCTCGCCACCGGCTTCTCGTTCACCGAAGGGCCCCTGTGGCACCCGGACGGCTACCTGCTGTTCGTGAACAACCGGGTCAACGAGATCTACCGCCTGGTGCCCGGCGGCGAACCGGAGGTGGTACGGGAGAACAGCGGCGGCGCCAACGGGCTGACCTTCGACCTGCAAGGCCGAATCATCATGTGCGACGGGGACGACCGGCGGATGACCCGCTGGGAAGCCGACGGCTCGATCACCGTCATCGCCGACCAGTGGGAGGGCAAGCGGCTGCACCGGCCCAACGACGTGGTGTGCCGCTCCGACGGAAGCATCTACTTCACCAGCCCCGGGCTGCGCCTGCCGCCGGAGGAGCGGGAAATGGACATCCACCCGGTCCATCGCATCGCGCCGGACGGCACCGTCAGCGTCGCCATCGACGACCTGGAATCGCCCAACGGCCTGGCCTTCTCGCCCGACGAAACCATCCTGTACGCCGACAACACCCGGCGCGGCGACGAATGCGCGGCGGAGAAGGAACGGGGAGAAGTTTGCTCCCACCAGTACATCCGGGCCTATGATGTGGCCCCCGACGGTTCGGTGAGCAACAGCCGCATGTTCGCCGAGATGCACTCGGCAGAGGACGGTGTGCCCGACGGGATGAAGGTGGACACCGAGGGTCGGGTGTATTGCACCGGCGCCGGCGGCGTTTGGGTCTTCGAGCTGGACGGTTCCCTGATTGGCATCATCAGGCTGCCGGAGATCCCGGCCAACTGCGCCTGGGGCGACGCCGACTGCAAAACCATGTACTTCACCGCCCGCAGCTCGGTTTACCGGATGCGCATGAAAACCACCGGGATCAACCCCTGGCGCGGCGGATAAGCAGCCGCCAAGGAGCAGTTTCATGGCAACACGCGACCTGATTGGCTACGGCGCCAACCCGCCAGCGGTGGAGTGGCCTGACGGGGCACGCATCGCCGTGTCCTTCGTCCTCAACTACGAGGAGGGTTCAGAGAACTCGATACTGGACGGCGACCCGCACGGCGAGACGGTGGGCGAGTCGCCGTCGCCAGTGGCCCTTGGCGAGCGGGACCTGGCCAACGAGTCCTTCTTCGAGTACGGCAGCCGAGTGGGCGTCTGGCGCATCCTGGACATGTTCGACGAGTACGGGGTGGACGCCACCATCTACGCCTGCGCCCTGGCCCTGGAGCGCAACCCGGAAGTCGGGCGGGAGATCGTGCGCCGAGGACACGAGGTCATGGGCCACGGCAACCGCTGGGAAGAGTACTACAAGATGGACCGGGACGAGGAACGGCGAGCCATCCACGAAGCCGTGGCATCCATCGAGCGTTCCTGCGGTGAGCGTCCGCTGGGCTGGTACACCCGGTACGGCCCCAGCGTGAACACGCGGGAGCTGGTGGTGGAGGAAGGCGGTTTCGTCTACGACTGCAACGCCTACAACGACGACCTGCCCTACTACACGCAGGTGCACGGCAACCCGTGGCTGGTGGTCCCCTACTCGCTGGAGGTCAACGACTACGGGTTCTGGCGCGGACAGCTTTCAACGCCGATGGATTTCTTCGAGTCGGCCCGCCACTGCTTCGACACGCTCTACCGCGAGGGAGAGACGCACCCCAAGATGATGTCAGTGGGACTCCACTGCCGCATCATCGGCAAGCCGGCCCGGGCGGCGGCGCTGCGCCGGTTCATCGAGTACGTGAAGAGCAAGCCCGGGGTGTGGCTGCCCCGCCGCATCGACATCGCCCGGTGGTGGCTGGAGCACTATCCGGCCCGGTAGCGGTTATTCGTCTACGGTCTGGGCGGCGACCAGGAAATTCGCGTCGTTAAAATCCGCGAAGCGGTCGGGCAGGAACTCGCTCATGTCAGAAACGACCTGGGTTGAACCGTCGCGGATATAGTCGGCGATGATCCTGCCGGTGACCGGCCCCAGGTGAATGCCCTTGGTGGTGTGGCCGGTGGCCAGCAGGACACCATCCCAGCCCGGCACCGGGCCGATGATGGGTTTGCTGTCGGGGCTCAGCGGGCGGGAGCCGGCAAGCTGCTGCACAAGCTCGGCGCGCTCCAGGTCGGGGAATACGTCGATGGCGCGTTGGAGCAATTCCAATCGTGCGCCTTCGGTGGGCTGGCGGTCGAATTCCTCGCCCGCAAAGAGCTCCCTCTGGTCGTAGTCCCGGCCGCCGGTGCTGCCCACGCTGGTGAGGCCGTCCCGCCGGCTGATCATGTGGCCGCGCTTGGGCGAGCTGATCAGCACGGGCAGGGGTTCGCCGGGGTAGTTGAGCAGGAGCCGCTCGCCCTTCATCGGCCGTACCGGCACGGGGAAGCCCAACCACGGAGTGAAAGCTCGGCTCCAGGTTCCGGCGGCCACCACCACCGCACCGCAGCGCACGTCCCCGGACGCGGTTTTGACGCCGGTGATGGTCGAGCCACTGGCGATGATGCCGGTTACCTCTCGGTGGACGATATCCGCGCCCTTGAACTCAGCACCCCGGGCCAGCGCGAGGTTGAAACGGTAGCTGTCCAGCTGGGCCGACTCGTCCTCGTACACCGCGCCGATGATGTCTGGCGATAGGCGCGGCTCGATGGACTGAACCTCCAGTGCGTCGATCCAGCGCATTGAGACGTGCGGTTCCTGCCAGACCATCAGATCTCTGATCAGGCCCGCTTCGTCCTCGTCCAGCGCCAACCGGAGGGATGGGCGACGCTGGTACAGCAGGTCCATCCCGGTAGCGGCTTCCAGCTCGGGAACGATCCGCGGAAACTCGGCATACGAGGCCCGGGCGAGTTCGAATGACGCCCCGGGGGAGAACTCAGCGCCCAGCAGACTGAGAGAACCGGTGGCGTGGGCGGAGGCGCCGCTGCCGATGGCCTCCCGTTCCAGCAGGGCCACCTTGACCCCTTCCCGGGCCAGATAGTAAGCGACGGAACAGCCGACCACGCCGGCGCCGATGACGATTACGTCCGCAGTTTCAGGCAAAGCAAGCTCCTCTGGTCATGGTGTTCAGGCTTGAATGATACAGCTATGATACCGAAAGGCCCCGGTGTTTCCGCCGGCGTCGATTGGCTGGCGGAACACCGGGGCCCAGATGGGTTAGATCGCCTGTTGGCGGTCAGGCGGCGGCGCCCACGGGGGCGTGGGCCTTCATAAACCGCCGGGCGTGGGCCACCGCCTCGTCGATGTGCTCCTGCGAGTCCTTCCAGGGATAAATCGTTACCTCGGAGTTCGGCGCGAGCTCGGCCACCTCCATCGCAACGGCGTAGGGGTGCGCGGGCACGTCTTCGGGCGCGATCAGGATGGGCGTCTGCAGGTTGCGCACGAAATCGCGGTCAACGGTGAAAACGAAGTCCGCCCGGTTGGTGTACATGTTCGTTAAGAAGTCATGCACCATGTCCATGGTTATGTCCGGTCGCTTCTCGCACAGCGGCGGCCCCCAACCCTTGATGTTGTTCTGATAGAACAGGTCCGGCAGCTCCGGCCGGAACCCGCTGGGCTGCATGAAGCAGGCCCCAACAATGCGGTCCGAGGCCAAGCGGAGCAGGTTGTGCATCATCGGGCCGCCGATGCAGAAGCCCATGACCAGGAACTTATCGATGCCCAGGTAGTCCATCAGGCCCAGCTGGTCTTCCGAGTAGGCGTCCCACGGGCGGTCGATCTCCAGCGGCCCGCTGGACTGGCCCGGGGGCGAGTTCCGCAGGTCGGCGGCGATAACGCGGAAGTCGTTCTTGTAGGCTTCCATGGGGTTGAAGGGATGCGTCTTCAATCCCTCGACGGTGGAGTTGAGGCCACCGCCCGGGACGATCAGCAGGGGAAATCCGGAACCGACCTCTTCGTAGTAAATGCGGGTGTCGCCTCTTTCGTAGAACGGCATGGTTGCCTCCTCCATCAGCGGGTCGCGGGGTTACTGTGCCTCAGATTCGCGGGTTGAATCTAATCGACGATGGTTTGAGCGGTCAACAGTGGGGATTGGCGTCGATTTTACCCATTTGACACCTGAAACGGCGGCTGATAGGGTTATTGCGCTTTGCGAAATCACTTTGGAGTAGTTGCTGCAGTGCCCGAGCGTCAGGAAAACAACCAATCACGACCTTCGCGTCGCCGCTTTTTGGGGGTGCTCGGCGCCGGCATTGCCGGAGTTGCAGTGGTAACTTCGATATTGCCGTTCGGTCGGCGCAACAACGCGGCCGAGGCGACAAATGAATTCCCCGGGCCCGGGTCAATGTTCCACCCGGCTCAGGATCCCAGGACCGACCCGCGTCGCTAGCCAAGCGCCAAGCGTCGACAAACCGTCACCGTAATGAGGCAGCCTTGGGGGCTGCCTCTTTGCTTGGTCTCAGGTTCAGCGGCGGCCGAATTCGCGTTCCAACTGGTACTCGGAAAAATGGACCACCGTAGGGCGTCCGTGGGGGCAGTTGTGCGGGTTTTCGGTGGATTGCAGTTGGCGGAGCAGCGCGTCCATCTCTTCCTGCGCCAACGTCATCCCCGCGCGCACGGAACCGTGGCACGCAACGGTGGCAGCCAGCGCGTCCTCCCGCTCCATCACCACCTGCTCCACAGCCACGGCATCCAGCAAATCGCACAGGGCGGCGGCAGGGTCAGGGCTGGCGCGGGCTGCCAAGTTTGCAGGTAGCGCACGGACCAGCCAGGCGCGATCTCCGAAAGGTTCCAGCGCAAAACCGTAGTCCGAAAGCAGGTCGGCATAGCTTTCCAGGGTAACCGCCTGGCCCGCGGAGAGTTCTGCCGTCATGGGGGCAAGCAAGGGTTGTGAAGGTCGCTCGTCGCCTTGCCTGCGCTGGCGGATCTGATCGAAGACCACCCGTTCGTGGGCGGCATGCTGGTCGATGAGGTACATGCCGGATCCACCCTCCGCCACGATGTAGGTCCGGTGGATCTGACCGACGACGCGCAGGTCTGCCAACACGTCGCGCAGCGACCCTTCCGCTGGCGCCAGCGTCGTGGCGGATAGCGCGACGCCACTGGTTCGCGGCGTCGCTCCGCCGGTGGACGACAGGCGCGGAGTTTCTGAGGATGGCGATGGCTGTGGGCTCGCGTCGACGGGAGTGAATGATCGCGTTGCGGTTCGCACTGGCGCATGGGCGATCAGGGCTTCCCGCACAGCGCGCTGCACCAGGGAAAACAACCGGTCGGCGTTGCGGAACCGTACCTCCCGCTTGGTGGGATGGGAGTTTACGTCCACCTGTTCGGCGGGCACAGAAATGTTGATGACAGCAAACGGAAAGCGGCGATCAGGCAGGCTCCCCTGGTATGCCTGCTCGATGGCGTAGTAGATGGAGCGGTCGTAAACCCACCGCCGGTTGACCAGGAGGGTCGTATAGGAGCGGTTGCGCCGGTGGAGCTCCGGGGCGCCGGTGTATCCATCGACGGCAACGTCGTCATCAGCGAGAGATACGGGCAGCATGCGCCCCGCCACCTCTGCTCCGTAGATGGACAGGATAGCGTCCTGAAGCCGGCCGGATCCCGGGGTCCTGATCGCCTCTCGCCCGTCCACGGAGAGGGCAAAACGCACCTCGGGATGGGCCAGGCCATAGCGAGTAACCACTTCCTGAATCCGGGCAGCCTCGGCCGGCGCAGAGCGCAGGAACTTGCGGCGGGCAGGCAGATCACCGAACAGATCGGCCACCTGGACCGATGTCCCCGGCGGGCATCCCTCATGGCGTTGTCCCACGCAGGCGCCGTGGCGAAATTCGATGCGGGCTCCTGCATCCGAGTCGAGCGTACGAGTGGTGCAGACCACGTGGGCCACGGCCGCAACGCTGGGCAGCGCTTCGCCGCGGAATCCCAAAGTGGAAACCGTGCTCAGATCCTCGACGGTAGAAAGCTTGCTCGTGGCATGATGGCGGAAGGCTAGGCCCAGTTCATCAAGAGGGATGCCACAGCCGTCGTCGGTGACTCGGATCTCGGCGACCCCGCCTTCGCGGATGGAGACGGCGATACTGGTGGCGCCGGCGTCCAGCGAGTTCTCCACCAGCTCTTTGACCACCGATGCCGGGCGTTCGATGACCTCGCCGGCCGCGATTTGGGCAGCGACGTGAGGCGGGAGCTGTTGGATGGGCATTTGTCGGGTCGCGACGCTAGAACAAGGGTATCTTGGTTCCCTTGGCGCGGTACTGGCGGTCTTCCGAGTCGCCGGTTTCCTGGAAATCGCAGATGATTCGGTAAATGCGATCCATCTCGTGGTCAACGCTCCGCGAGAAGAAATACGGCGGAACCCAGACGCCGCCGAAGGCCGCCACAATCTCGGGGTAATCGTCGATTACAAACTCCGGTTCTACCGGGATCTTCAGCTCCGGCAACCGCTCGTGGAAATGGTGGGTGGGCTTCTCGTACACGCCGGAAACGAACCGATGCAAGTCGTGCTTCTCGATCACCTCCCAACGCTCGCCCATGCCGGACCAGATGTAAATTTCGTGGCCATCATCAAGGAGTTTCTGGAAGGTGTCCACGGTGCCGGGGCGAAGGGTATCGTCCAGGCCCAGGATGGTGTAGTCGACGTCGAAAAATATCTTCATAATCGATCGGTGTCCTGGCGGCGTTGCAGGTTCGGCGTGGATCGGATCAAGAGCTGAGCGCTTCGGTCATGGCCTTGACGCTGGCTCCCACGATCAAACGATCACCCAATCGCACGATGGGGCGGCGAACCAAACGGGGTTCTTCCAGCATCAACGCCAGCTTCCGTTCATCCGAGAGGTCGGCGGCGTTCAGGCCCATCTTTTTCAAGGAGGGGCTGCGCGCGGCGAACATGCCGGTCACGCCGGGATCTCCCAACTCGGCGACGAGCTCGCGCAGTTCCGTTTCGGTGAACGGTTCTTTGAAATAATCGCGTTCTTCAACCGTGTATCCATTTTGCACGAGCAACTCTCGCACCTTGCGACAGCTGCTTCAACGTGGCCACCAGTACATCGTTGCGGTAGCGCTCATGTGGTCCTCCCGACGAATCCGGTAAACATTGCTGCGGCGGCTGCTATTTTATAACGATCCGTGGGTTCGGCATAAGTAGGGCGCAGGTAAATTCCATGTAATGTCCGGAGCGGGCCGAGCGGCGCACCTCAATCGGGAGCCCGATATGCTATAATCTGCCGCACTAACCAGGCAGGAAACGAGCCATGCAGTGCCAGATATGCAACAAGTCCGGCATGACCGGAAACAACGTGAGCCACTCCAACCGTAAGACCAAGACGCGTTGGAAGGCCAACGTTCACAAGCAGACGCTAGCCATCGACGGCAAGCCGACCCGCGTGAAGATCTGCTCGCGGTGCCTCCGAACGATGTACAAGCCGCCGCGCGGCAAGAAAGCCCGGGCACGAGCGGCCGCGTAGCACCTGACGCGCGAGTTGACCCGCCTCTAGGCGGGTCAGTTCAACTGGAGCTCACCGGACAGGGCGAGCGTGACATGACCACCGTTCCCGATTTGCCGCCGCCCGGCGTTCAAAGCGACGAGGACCGTCGTCGGATCAGCCGGATTTTTATCGCCCATGCCCGCGAGGAGTTGGCGCAAGGCAGCCGGATGCAGGCGGGCGAGAAAGCGTGGGGCGCCGTGGTGCAACCGTTCAAGATCATCGCAGACCAACGGGGCTGGCTGCACAATTCACACCAGGACATCCACGCCGTCGCCAGCCAAATCGCGCTCGAAGTCGGCTTTGACCACGACCAAAGCATGGCCTTGTCGGATGCATACCGGGTCGGCCACCAGAACTTCTACGAAAATTTTCACCGGGCGGAAGAGTTGGGCGACATGATTGACCGGGTTGAGGGTTTGATGCCGTACCTGCTTCAGCTCACGACCACGCCGCCACGCCCGTTCACCATCACCAGCAACACGCAACTGCGACGGCTGCGCCGCCTCACCGGCAACGACAGCCTGGCAATCGGCGATACGTCCCCGGCAGGTTTCTCCCAAAACCACTAACCGCCCGGCATATCGCCCGCGGTCAGTCCCGCCACGCTCGCCCGGAGCGACGCCATCGCTTCCGCCACCGACTGCTCCCGGTTGAATATGGCGGTTCCGGCAACCAGGATACCGGCGCCGGCAGCGACAGAATCGCGGGCCGTATCGTCGGCCTTCACGCCGCCATCGACCTCCAATTGCACGGAGTAACCGTTGTTGGCGATGGTTCGATAGAGGCGGCGCAATTTCCCCAGCGCCGACGGTATGAATGACTGACCGCCGAACCCCGGGTTGACGGTCATGACCAGCACGATATCAAGGTCGGGAAGTACCTCTTCGACTGCGGATAAAGGCGTCGCCGGGTTGATGGCGACCCCGACTTGGCAACCCTGTTCCTTGATGTAGCCGATGGTGCGGTGCAGGTGCGAGCACGCCTCGGCATGCACCAGAACTTGATCGTTGATGTTCTTGACCAGACCCGGCAGCAGCCGGTCTGGTTCGTGCACCATGAGGTGGATATTCAGCGGCAGGGACGTAGCGCCGCGAATGGCGTCCACCACCACCTCCCCGAAGGAGATGTTTGGGACGAAGCGGCCGTCCATCACGTCAACGTGAATCAGATCCGCACCGGCAGCCTCGGCGTCCGCCACCTGCTGAGCCAGGCGGCCGAAGTCCGCGGCGAGCACCGAGGGGGCGATCTGGACGTGCGCTGCGGTAGAGGTCACGGCTCCTCAGCGTCTATGAGGATTAGTTTGGCGCGGGCGAGGCCATCGGCCACCCGGTTGGGAGCGGTGCCGCCTGGGTTGTCGCGCGCGGCCACCGACGCCACGGCGGTGATGGCGTACACGTCCTCGTCGAATTGGGACGCGAAACGCCGGTACTCGGTCATGGGCAGGTCGAACAGGGACAGCCCTTCCGCCTCGCAGTGCTGACACAGGCGCCGCATAACGCCATGGGCATCGCGGAAGGGTACGCCTTTCCCTACAAGGTAGTCGGCCAGATCCGTGGCCAGCATGTAGCTCTCGCCGGCCAGGGATTCGAGGCGATCGGTGTTCAACATCATTCCCGGCAACATATCGGCGAAGACGGACAGGGTCGACAGCACCGTATCAACGGTGTCGAAGAAACCCTCTTTGTCCTCCTGCAAGTCCCGATTGTAGGTCAGCGGCAAACCCTTAAGCACGGTCAGGATGCCCATCAGGCTGCCGTAGACGCGCCCCGTCTTGCCCCGGGCAATTTCGGCGAAATCAGGGTTCCGCTTCTGGGGCATGATGCTGCTGCCGGTGGTGAACTCATCCGGCAACCGCACGAAGTCGAACTCGCGACTGGACCAGATGACAATCTCCTCGGACAGGCGAGAAATGTGCATCATGGCGATGGCGGCGGCGGCGTGGAACTCGGCCAGAAAATCACGGTCGGCCACGGCGTCCATGCTGTTCGGGCTGATTTCCGAAAACTCCAGAGCCGCCGCGACAGCGTTGCGATCGGTGGGATAGGGCACGCCGGCCAACGCGCCGCTGCCCAGCGGCAGCACGTCCATGCGCGCGGCGCAGTCGGCGAACCGGCCCACGTCGCGCTGCAGCATCTCGAAGTAGGCCAGCATGTGGTGGGCGAAGAGCACGGGTTGAGCGCGCTGCAAGTGGGTGTAGCCCGGCATCACCACGTCGGCGTATCGCTCGGCAAGGGCGACCAGGGCGACCTGCACCGATCGCAGACCGGCTACGGTGTCGGCAATGGCGGAGCGAGTGTACAGGCGCATGTCCAGGGCGATCTGATCGTTGCGCGAGCGCCCGGTGTGCAGACGCGCGCCGGCCGGTCCGATCAGATCCGTCAGCCGGCGCTCGATGTTCATGTGCAGGTCTTCCAGCGCCGGGTCCCACGGAAAGTCGCCCCGCTCGATTTCCTCCTGCACCGCGGAGAGGCCATCAACTATCGCGTCGGCGTCCTCACTGGCGATGATGCCCTGCTTGGCCAGCATGGCGGCGTGGGCCTTGGATCCGGCGATATCCTGCCGGTAAAGCCTGCGGTCGTAGTGTATGGAGACGGTGTAGTCGCTGTGATCCTGCATGGGCGTACCAACCGTCTGCACAACGACGGTCAGGTGATGGTTTCAGGCGTCCAGATAGGTGAAGCTTGCGGCAAGATTCTCGAAAACGTCGTCGTGCGGCGGGATTTCCATGATCGCCGGCCCGTCGTACGCCTTGCCCTGCAGGATGCGACGCATGGCGCGACAGTCGAGATCACCGTCGTCAACGCTGCCAATGGCGACGCCGTCGCGAGCCTGCTTGAAGTGCACGATCTTGATGTAGTCGGCGGGCAGATTGGCCAGTTCGTCCAGTGGATTGCTGTCCGGATGGCGGCGGAGCTGGTTGGTGGGATCTGGGCACAGGCCCAGGTATTGCCCTTCTTCCTCAGTCAGTTGGGCCCGCGCCTCGCTGACCAACAGGCCCATGGAGCGCAGCGGCTGTCCCGAGTTTTCCATGGAGAAGATGACCCCCTGACGGGCAGCTTCTCGAACCAGGGGAACAATCCGGCCCGCCGCCTCGGCCACGTCATCAGCCGTTTCCCAAGGGGTATCGGACGTGCCGGCGTCCACGGTGCGCAGGTGGGGCGAACCATCGCCAACCAGGCGCGCCGCTTCCAGTTGCGATTGGTACAGGCCACCTTGCGGGTCGATGTCAGTGGTGATGCACGGCAGCGCGACCGCCAGGTCGAAGGTAAGTTCAGGGAACCGGACCACGACATCGGCAAGCACGGTCAGGTTAGGCCGCCAGTCCTGGCCTTCGCCAGACTCGGCGAGTCCGAGACAGGTTTGACGCAGTTCGACGTGGCGCGCGCCATGATCCTGTGCAGTGGCGATGAGATCGCCGAGGTCAACGTCGTCGAGCTGGTTTCTCCAGGAATTGGTTATCGCCCCGTAAATCATCGCAGACCTCCTGCCGCTGGGATGGCATAGCATCGCCGGAAACTATACCGCAGCACGGACGGACGCTCAACTGCGCTATGCTAGAATTGCGTCATACGTTCCAAACGAGGAGACTCCCAATGACTAAACTATACAGCGAACGATGCACCGCCTGCCGCCGCGATTCTCCCCGCGTCACTGAAGCCGAAATCGCGGAGTTGCACCCGGCGGTGAACGACTGGGCGATGATTGACGAGTCGGGCATCCCGAAGCTGGACCGGCAGTTCCGGTTCCAGAATTTCGTGCAGGCGCTGGAATTCACCAACGCCTTGGGCGAATTGGCGGAGTCCGAAGGCCATCACCCCCGGCTGACCACTGAATGGGGTCGGGTCAGCGTAACCTGGTGGACCCACAAGATCCGCAACCTCCATCGCAACGATTTCATCATGGCCGCCAAGACGGACCAGCTGTATGCGGAGCACACGCCGGCGGAAGGTTAATGCCGCGGATGGATCTGAACACGCGTAAGGAGCGCTTTTCGCTGGCCTACGTCAACGCGGTGGCATCCCGGGCCGGCTATCAGATGGTTGAGCCACCAGTGGACCGGGACAGCGTGGACGGGGTTTTGATGGGAGATGCCGGGCGACGCCCCAGGGTTGAGTTTCAGGCAAAAGCTACGTCACGAGACCTGACCCGTGATGACCGCGTCTCGTTTCCACTGCCAATCAAAAATTATGACGATCTACGGGCTGATGTCCAAACCCCGCGTATCCTGATAGTGATTTTGATGCCCGATGATGAAACGGAGTGGCTGTCGCAAACTGACGAACAACTTTGCCTGCGCTACTGCGGTTATTGGCTTTCTCTGGCGAACCAACCGGCGGTGGTCAACAACGATAACGTGACGGTTCACATTCCACTGGCCAACATTTTCAGCAGTTCCCAGCTTGCCAATTTGATGGACAAGGCGGAAAGGGGCGAAAGGCTATGAAGGTGCAAATTCAAGACAGGGATGCCTTGTCATCGCTGAAGACTTCAAACCTGCGCTCGTATCTGCAATCACGCGGATGGGCTGACTCCGGACTGTGGGGAGAGCGGGCCACCATACACGTGAAAGAATATGAGGGGCGGGACTGGGAAATTCTGATACCGCTCCGGGATACTGTGGCTGACTACGCCGAGGCTATGGCTGAGGCGGTTGCCGTTCTGGCGACTGTTGAGGAGAGGTCCCAGCTTGACGTGTTCTATGACCTGGAGGGCACTGGCAGCCAGGTAACAGCGCAATCTAATCACAAAGGGGACGGCAGTATGGCTACCGCCGAAATGGGCCGCCTGGAACGGGTTGCTCTCCGCGACATCTGGACTACTGAAGCGCAGGATTTCACGCCGTGGCTGGCGCAGCCGGAGAATCTGGCTGTCCTGTCCGAAACCTTGAATATGGATTTGGATACGGCGGGGCAGGAGGAAAGTGTTGGACCATTCCGCGCTGACATTCTCTGCCGGGACACGCTGGACGACTCGTGGGTGTTGATTGAAAACCAGCTGGAACGCACCGACCATACCCACCTGGGACAATTGCTGACCTATGCCGCGGGATTGCAGACCGTGACTATCATCTGGGTTGCAGCAACTTTTACCGATGAGCACCGCGCTGCATTAGACTGGCTGAACGAAATTACCGAAGAAAGATTTCGGTTTTTCGGTTTGGAGGTGGAACTGTGGAGGATTGGCAATTCACCGGCAGCTCCCAAGTTCAACATCGTTGCCCAACCCAACGAATGGACACGCTCCGTCAAGCAGACCAGGAATGGCTCTGGGGCCAATTTGGAGCATCGGAGATTCTGGGAACAGTTGCATTCCCATCTAAAGCAAAGTGGGAGCCTGGTTACTTTGGAAGAACCAAAGCGAAAGCATTGGCTTAAATCCAGCACCAGCAATGAAAGTTTCCTGGTGGCCGTTGGTCGGCTGCCCAATGGCCTAATCCGTGTTGATATGCGATGTATCGGTGCCAACCGTCATGCCAACTTGGAATTGTTAAAACAGCAACAGGAAGAGATTGAATCCGGAATTGGTGAACCACTGGTGTGGCCCAGCGCAAACAGATTTTTGGTTCAACTCCGATACCAGCACAGTGTTGACCTTATGGACGAATCAAGATGGACAGAACAGATTGAATGGATGGCGGATGCCCTCGAAAGGTTTGACCGCGTTTTAGGGCCGCGTATCCAGAAAATTCATAGCAACCAAGTGTAAATTGCTGTTGCCAAAAGGAGCCACACGCATGCGAGTTGTCTATTCCCTGCGATCCCGTGACCTGAACGCCGTGGCCGCCGAAGCGGCGTGGGCGGAGTCCATGGGATACGACGGCGTATCCACCAACGAGACTGCCCACGACCCCTTCCTGCCGCTGGCCGTGGCCGCCACGTCGACCAGTCGCGTAACCCTGGAAACCCATGTCGCCATCGCCTTCCCGCGTTCCCCCATGGTAGTCGCCTACACGGCGCGAGACTTGCAGAACAATAGCGGCGGGCGGTTCCGGCTGGGTCTGGGAACCCAGGTGAAAGGCCACATCGAGCGGCGGTTCTCCACCCGCTGGACCGGATCCGCCGGTCCCCGGCTGCGAGAGTACGTCCAATCGCTGCATGCCATCTGGAACTGCTGGGACACCGGCAGCAACCTGGAATACGCTGGAGACTTCTACCAGTTCTCGCTGATGACGCCGTTCTTCAACCCCGGACCCAGCGAGTACGCCCATCCCGAGGTGTTCACCGCCGCCGTCAACGGCTACAACTGTCTCGTGGCCGGGGAATGCAGCGACGGCCTGATGCTGCACAGCCTGGTGTCGCCGGAGTACGTGCGTCAGGTGGTCCAGCCCAACGTCGCGGAAGGCGCGCGCCGCGCC
The DNA here is from genome assembly GCA_965207585.1 of Dehalococcoidia bacterium. Classification (GTDB taxonomy): domain Bacteria; phylum Chloroflexota; class Dehalococcoidia; order Lucifugimonadales; family UBA3495; genus Bin87. Next base: position 3,821,226 of record CBDBMT010000003.1, read on the forward strand.
GGACGAAGCGTTGATGACGTCACCATCGTCGGCAACGGCTTCATCGTCACCGGCCCCAACCGGGCTGCCATCCGTGAAGCGGCGGAAGAGACCCGGAAGCGCATTGCCTTCTATTCGTCAACCCGCACCTACTTCCCGGTGCTGGAGTGCCACGGCTTCGAGGACATCGGACGGCAGCTGCACGCGCTTTCGCGGGAAGGTCGCTGGGATGACATGACCGCTCTCGTCCCCGATGAAATGCTTAACGCCCTCTCCATCATCGGCGAGTACGACGAAATACCCGGCATGTTCAAGGAGCGATACGGCGGGCTGGTCGACGAGATGCACTTCTCCATCCAGACGACAACGGACGCTGAGCAGGGGCAATTGCGCCGCATCGTCTTGGAGTTGCAGGAACAGTAGGGTATCTGATGGATGACGCGCCGCCGGTTCCGCCCCTGGATCCCGCGCGGTTCAAGCTGGGTAGCGAGTCGGAGCTGGCCTACGCGCTGAAGTGGGAAGCCTGGGAATGGCTTTATTCTGAAGCGCGCTGCAGGTGTATCGGCTTCGAAGTCAGGCTGCAAGGGCCCTGGGGGCCCGTGATAGACGTGGTCGGTGTAGGGCCGGGCAACTCCGTATACGTGGTAGAAGTCAAGGCATCACGAGCGGATTTCGCCCGTGACAACCACACCCAGGCGGACATCGACCGTCTGCGGCACCGTCAGGACGCACTCCACCGGCGTATCGAATTGGCTAACGCGCCGGGTTACCAGTCCCGAAACGGGGACAGCAATAGACTGGAACAGGAGGCCGAGCGGTTGCGGGAACGGTTGACGACGGTTTCGACCAAGTTCCGTAACCCACACTTCCTCAACATCGCCGACTACCATTACATCATGGCCCCACGTGGTGTGGTGCTGGCCGAAATGATCCCGCCCGGCTGGGGTTTGCTGGAACCCGGCCCCATCGAAGTCGCGGCGGCGCCGGCCAAAGCGATCCGCAAGAACACCGGCATCATCTCGAACGTGTTGCGGGCCATCGCCCGCGCGAATACCACCGCTATGATGCGGGCGCATGGGGTCACGTTCAGCGCGGACGGAGCGGTGTTTCCCCGCTCCAGTGCTAATGAGACCAACTCCAACACACCCCTCGCATCAATTGAAAGCGCACTTGCGAACCCGCTACCGGAGGACGAACATGCCAGAAATAACCATTGATCCGAGAACAACCGCGCTGCTGATCCAGGACATGCAGAACGAGTTGATCAAGGGCGGCACGATGCCCGTACAACCGCTGTCGGGGGCAGACATTATCGGTAACAGCACTCGCTTGCTGGAAAAAGCCCGGGCGGCAGGCATGGCGGTAATCTACGTGGTTGTCAACCGCCGACCTGACCGCCGCGACGCGCCACGCCCGCCTTTCGGAGCGCCGGCCAGCGCAGCCGATGCGGGTCCTCGCTTGACCGCCGGGACACACGACGCGGAGGTGGTCGAAGAACTTGCTCCGCAGCCTGAAGATCCCGTCGTGATCAAGCACACCACGAGCCCGTTCAACACCACCGACATTGAGGTCTATCTGCGTCGGTTCGGGATAACCACGCTCATCCTGACGGGATATTCGACCACCGGGGTGGTGGAAGGTTCTCTGAGAGACGCCCGGGACAAAGATTACGACTGCATCGTGGTCCGGGATTGCTGCGCGGCCGGCACTACCGCCGAGCACGACGTGTGCATGGACGTTATCTTCCCGCGCATGGCGTGGGTGGCGACGGCGGACGAGGTAATCACAGCGATATCCGGCTGAGAGCGTACCGCCGGAAACGCCACCTATTCCGGATCTGGGTCGCGGTCTTCCAGCCGGTGCCAATACACCTGACCGCTTTCGACCACTTCCCGTATCCGGTCATCGTTGCGGATGCTGGCTACGGCAGCGTGCGCAGGATGTCCCGTAAATCGGGTAAGCAGCCGCGCATTGCGCAGGGCCCGGTTGGAATCTCGCTCGTCAGCGGTGTAGGAGATCTCCACTGCGATCAAGTGAATGGCAGCTTTCTGATCGGAGGCTTCGACGACGAGGTCGGCTAGCCGGAAACTCCGCAAATCACCGTCTGCGAGGTCCGCCGTGTCATTGTTCCGGACCATCGCCAACAAATCATCCGAGGTTAGTGTACGGATGATCGTAAAGCCCATGTCGTGGGCAATTCCTCCAGCGTCACGAGCGGTCTCAACCCTGGCATGTGAGGCTCTCATGTTCCCTGTGTCGCGCCTGAGACGGTCAATGGCGCGGCCGGTGCTATCCATGAATTGTTCCGCGCGCTCGTTGAACTGGCGTTGGTTTTCGTTGAACTGCCGCTGCTCGTCAATGAACTGTTCGGTTTTCGCTGCGAACTGGTCGAATCGGGCCGGCAGGTTCATCAGTTCCTCGGTGAGAATTTCCCGCCGAACCGCCTCTTTCCACTCCGGATTTTCGCGGAGTACGCGCAGTATGTCGTCGCTGGTGTGGATGATGACCATGGTTAGCTTCCCGTGGCTTCCATTATACGTGAGACGGGCAAGCTAACGGTTCAGCAGCCACCATTCATCCGTGCCCAGGTTGAAATCGACGCGCCGGAACCCCTCGGCGAAGGGCACGCCGCAGCGTTCACCCTGGAGACGGCAGCCTTCGGTCATGCGGTCCAGGCGCTGGGAGCGGGTGCGGGCGCTGATCTGTGACGCATGTTGGCTCAGGGCTTCAGCTTTTCGTAGGATGTGCTCCTCGGTAATGGAGATGAAGGTGTCCGGCCGCTCTGAGCCCCACAGCAGGGCCTCCCGGACCTGGTGCGGTTCCAGCCCTTCATCCTCGATCTGCTCCGGGAAATCCTGCCAACTCCACGCATACGTGAAAGCGGCGTCCAATGCGGCCTGCCCGCTGTGGCGATGGTCCCGGTGGGTGTGTGAAGTCACGCGGTAAGGGTCTATGCCGAAAATCACCTCCGGCTTGTGCCGACGGATCTCCCGCACGACTTGCCCGCGGTAGGCATGGGTGTCCTCCAGTTCGCCGTCGCCGTAGCGGAGGAACACAACCTCGGACACACCAAGCACGTTGGCGGCATTCTGCTGCTCGATTTCTCGCGTCGCAGCCAGCGATTCGGGCGTAAACGAGCGGTCGCCGGTGCCCTTGTTGCCGTTGGTGCACATCAGGATCACGACCTTGGTGCCCGACTCAGCGATCCATTTGGCCATGGTTGCGCCGCATCCGCCCTCGGCGTCGTCGGGATGGGGCGTGACCACCAGGGCGCTGCTTGGCGCTTCGGTCATCACCCGGGGCTCCGGGGCGTATTCCTGATTGGGGTATCCCCAGCCGTCGATCCCGTGCGGTCTGCTGGTCATATCGGCACTCCGTCGTCTTGGAATGGGTAGGGGCGAATAATCATTCGCCCCCGGATAGTCTAGGTTCGGGTTCTCCCGGCGCGGATTGCGCCCGGCCTAACCGCCGAGGTGGAACACGACCATCTTGAGCTCGGTCATCTCTTCGATGGCGTAGGCGGGGCCTTCCTTCCCCATGCCGCTGTCCTTGAGGCCGCCGTAGGGCATGACGTCAGCACGCCATTGCGGCGAGGAATTGATGTGCAGGTTGCCGGAGTGGACTTCCTGCGCGAATTTCATGGCCCAGTCCACGTTCTGGGTGAAAATGCCTGCTGAAAGTCCGAAGCGCGTGTCATTTGCCTTGGCGATGGCATCGTCGATGTCATCAAAGGCGCTGACGGCAACGGCGGGGCCGAAGAGTTCCTCGCGAGATATGAGCATCTCGGGGCGGGCATCCGCCACCACGGTAGCGGAGTGGAGGGTCCCTTCACGGTCACCGCCGGCAATGACACGCGCGCCCTGGCCCACGGCCTCAGCGATCCAACTCTCGACCCGCACCGCGTCGGTTTCGCGGATCATCGGCCCCATCTTGACGTCCTCGTCAAAGGGATTGCCGACGCTGAACTCCTGGGTGGGCTTGACCAGCGCGTCGAGCAGATCGGCGTAAATAGTGCGGGCGGCAAAGACGCGCTGCGTGGAGATGCAGACCTGGCCGGCGTTGGCGAATCCGCTGGAAACGGTGGCGGCCGCGACCTTCTCGATATCGGCGTCGGACATGATAATCAGGGGGCTGTTGGACCCCAACTCCATCGTCACCTTCTTGATGCCGGCGTTGCGGCAAATCTGGTCGCCCACCTCCATGCTGCCGGTGAAGGTGATCTTGCGCACGTCAGATGACCCGGTGATCGCGTCGCCGATTTCGGCGCCTGACCCGGTGATAGTCTGAATGGCCTCCCTGGGAAGACCGGCTTCCAGCAGGATCTCCGTGAGCTTCAGGGCGGACAGCGGGGTGTCACCGGCGGGTTTCAGGATGACGGCGTTTCCGCCGGCCAGGGCCGGCCCCACCTTGTGGCAAACCAGGTTCAGCGGGAAGTTGAACGGCGCGATGGCCGCCACGACGCCCACGGGCACGCGGATGGTGAAACCAAACTGATTGACCACCCCGGGCGCGGAGTCCAGCGGGACGGTCTCACCGTGAAGGCGCTTGGCCTCCTCAGCGGATAGCGTGATGGTCTGGACGGCGCGCTGGACCTCAGCGCGGCCTTCGGCGATGACCTTTCCTTCTTCGCGGGTAATGGTCTCCGCCAAGTCATCGGCTCGCTCTTCCATGAGGTCGGCGGCGCGCTTGAGGATCGTGTAACGACGATGCGCCGGCAGCTTGGCCATCACCGCCGCGCCGCGAACCGCGCTGGCGATGGCAGCCTGCACGTCGGCAGCAGAACCGCGGGGGACGGTGTCGAATGCAGACTGATCGAAGGGATTGATGACAGGCATCTTCTCATCGCGGTCGACCCACTCGCCGCAGATGTACATGCGCATGACGAAACTCCTGGTACAGCAACCGAAGACGGACCCGCCAACGCACGGCGCGTGGCGGCAGCCACCATTGTACTACACGAGCCCGGAACCGATTATTCGGCTTCGGTCTTGACCTCGCTCTCGCCCAGGACGATGCTGCGCCCAGTATTGGTCACCTTGTAGTGGCCGGACAGTCCGGGGATGCGCTCCAGCCACCGGAACTTGGTGCGGGCGGCGTTCCGAAGGGTCTGCACGAAGCTGTGCGGGATGGGCCAACCGGCCAGGGTGAACAGATGCTCCAGGCCGTCGGGATCGACGCTGGTTATGTTCAAGTAGCGATGCGCGGCTTCGGCGGCAACCACCACCCGGCGCATGTCGCCCAACGGGTTGACGCGCTGGCAAAAGGCGATGTACTCATGCTCCGAAGGCGTCATCGTTTCCGCGGACACCGTCGCGACCGGTGCGGGCTCACTGCTCGCCCCCGCAGGTGGCGGCGCGATCTGCATGACGGTGGCAGGAGGCGTGACCGCCGGGGCGCCGTTGGTCTCCGCGGGGACAACCGAAGCGAGTTGTGGCTCGGCCACATGTTGGGTTGAGCCGTTGGTCGCGGCATGTCCGTTGGAGTGCGCCGGAGGGTCCGGCGACTTCGCCATAGGCGCATCCGCCGAGGTCCCATTGGCACCGGTGAGCTGTGGCATGAATGAATGAAGGACTTCGCGGACAAGTCCCGCATCGTCAGACTCGATGCAAATCTGACCACCCGCCGGCAATGTTATGCTGAGCTTATTCATCCGACACACTTGGCGACGCACATGGGACAAGCCCAATAGTAAAGTAACTCCGGGATTTATGGCAAGGCGGGAGATCGGCGGGATTAGGGCGATCCCTTACCCTATCACCCACACGAGAAAACCACCGGCCACCAGGAAAATCAGGAACCCGAACGCAGGCGTTCTCGCCGAACAACCGCAGCGCGTCCAAAACGTTGCCCGCCGTGATGTCCTGCCGCACGCGCGAGAAATCCGGCGTCATCATTCCGCCGGCGGTATCCGGAGGATACTGAATTAGCGGCGCCACGTCCTGGGGCGGAGACGGTGCCGCGATGATCTGAGAGGATTGAGCGCCGGTCCGGTCAGATGGTCTGTTTCAGTCGGACCGCGAGTGATCTGGTCAGGCCGGGAACGGCGGCGATCTCCTCGACACTGGCGTCTTTAATCCCCTGGAGAGAGCCGAACCGGCGGAGCAACATGCGCTTGCGCTTGGGGCCAATGCCGGTAACCATGTCAATGGGCGATTTGAGGCTGCTCTTCGAGCGGAGGTTGCGGTGAAAGCTGATGGCGAAACGGTGCGCTTCGTCCCTGATACGCTGCATGAGATAGAGCGCCTGGGAATCCCGGGGCAGCACGATGGGTTCCGGTGTGTGGGGTACGAATATCTCCTCGTTCTCCTTGGCCAGGGAGCACAGCGGAATCTGCTCCAGACCCAGGTGGAGCATGACCTCCCGGGCCGCCGAAAGGTGACCTTTTCCGCCGTCGATGACCACCAGGTCGGGCACCACACCCCAGTTGTCGACTTTGCCGTCGGGATCAGGGTTGGCGATGGCCTGGCTCAGGCGCTTGAAGCGGCGAGTCAGCATTTCCTTCATGCTGGCGTAGTCGTCCACGCCGTCCACCGCTTTGATCTTGAACCGGCGGTAATCACGGGTGCGGGCCTTGCCGTCGTCGAAGACGACCATGCTGCCGACCAGGTTGCTGCCCTGGATGTGGGAAATGTCATAGCACTCCATGCGGCGCGGAGCCATGGGCAGGCTTAGTTCCTCTTCCAGCTCGGTCAACGCGCCCTGGATGGCGTCGGAGCGGTTCAGCCATTTGACGCGATGCTGGGCCAGGCCCTCCGAGGCGTTGGCGGCGACCACGTCCATCAGCTTGCGGTTTTCACCGCGCTGAGGGCGATACAGGCGAACCGCGCCGCCGCGCCGGCTGCGGAGGAAGTTCTGCAAGAGCTGCGCGTCCTCGGCGGGCGGATCGTGCTGCACCAGGACGATTGGGGGCACTTCCAGGGCGGTGGCGTAGAACTGCTGCACGAACTGGGCGATGATCTCGCCGGGTTCGTCATCCTGGGGGCCTTCCATGAAAAAATGGTCCCGCCCGATCAGCTTGCCGCGACGAATGAAGAACACCTCAACCCAGGTCTCGTTGGCCGCGACGGATACCGCGATGGCGTCGAGGTCGGTCTGCCGGCCGGAATCCACCTTGACGGTGCGCTCCTCCTCGAATTTCTGGATGGCGGCCATCTGGTCGCGGAGCGCGGCGGCCCGCTCGAATTCCAGCTCCTCGGCGGCGGCCTCCATCTTGTCGCGAAGCTGACCCGTGACAACTTCGGTGTTCCCTTCCAGGAACAGGATCACCTGCCTGACTACTTCCGCGTACTCGTCCTGCGTGGCGAGCCCGGCGCAGGGGCCAACGCAGCGGTGGATGTAGTATTCCAGGCAGGGACGGGGGTCGGTTCCGGTGATCCGCTTGGTGCAGGAGCGGTACGGGAACAGCTTCTTGACCAGATCCATGGACTGGCGGACGCTGCCCGCGCTGGCAAAGGGCCCGAAATACCGCGCGCCATCCTTGTGCACGCCCCGGGTGATGTAAACGCGGGGGAAATCCTCGGACAGATCTACTTTGAGATAGGGATAAGTCTTGTCGTCCTTGAGACGGACGTTGAAATAGGGCCGGTGCCGCTTGATCAGCGTGTTCTCAAGGATCAGGGCCTCAGCCTCGGTGTCGGTGACGATGTACTCGAAATCGGCCAGCTCGCTTACCATGCGTCGAGTCTTGCGATCCAGACCCGCGGGCGACCCGAAATAGGAACGGAGCCGGTTGCGCAGTACCGCCGCCTTACCGACGTAGATGACCGCCCCGCCGGCGTTCTTCATCAGGTATACGCCGGGACGTTCCGGCGTCACCAATACGCGGTGGTCGAATTCCTGCCGAACCACGATCCCTGCCTCATGCTCAGGACCTAAAGCACGAAGGACACGGCCACCAGCACAACCACCAAAACTCCGGAAAAGATACCGATCCGCCTGAGCTCGGAACCCACGTGGTTGTACGCGGCCGGGCGTTCGAACCGTCGCCCCCGAGGGGCAGATGCCGGCCGGCCGATGGCGGTCGCAGCCCGGGATTGGGTTGGGGCCGGCGCGGTAGCGGTAGCCGGCGCGGTGGTAGCCGGGCGCCCTGCTTCCGGTTCGGCCACCGCTACAGTCGCTGGCGTTGCGACAGCAGGATTTCTCGCGGGGGCCGCTCGATTCGCGCCGCCACGACGGCGACGCAGGTTGTTCTGTCGGGAAGCCACCCGTTTGCCCTTGCTCGGCATCACCCACCTCCTTGGCGCTACGACCCGACCACCGGCGTCGTCGGCGCGGCTATGATATTGCTGTTATGTGACCCGGGCACGACCGGTCAGGTCAAACACGAATCCATAATACCAGTATGGACCCGGCGCGTGTCCGGTCGAGAGACGCGGCTTATGTCAATTTATTGTTGCCTGCCGGCGTCTCGACGGGCGCGTCACGCGACCGAAATACCCAGCTCAGCCTGCATGTCGGCGACCGCCTGGTTGCGGGTCTTCCGCTGCCACTGGGGACGAGCGTTGATGGGCTCGTTGATGATTTCCGGGTCGATTTTCAGAGCTACGAACACCGGGCCCGGCTGACCGAGGATCTCTTCGATCTGGCTGGCGAAGTCCTCCAGGTTGTCGATGGCGTAGGTGGACGGATAGCCGCAGCCCTGGGCCACAACGTCATATTCCATCTGCTCGGCGTTGGGAACCGGCTGGCCGCCGGTGGTGGCGTAGACGCCGTTGTCCAGCATGAAATGGTAGAGGTTGGACGGCGCCTTCTCCGCAATGGTGGGCAGAGCTCCCATTCCCATCAGCACGTCACCCTCGGAGTCGAACAGCACCACGCGCTGGTCCGGAATGACCAGGGCCAGGCCGAGGGCAAAGGAGGCGTGGCCGCCCATGGCCGGGTCTCCGAGAGGAAGGTCCCGATCGGGCTGATCGCTCATTTCGACCCAGAACCGACCGCCGCGGCCGGGTATCACCACGGCGTCGCCGCGATGCTTGTTGAAGATTTCCAGCATTTCCGCCGTTTTCATCATGATGGTCACTTCCGTTATTCGCGTTGATCAGCGGCTGACGTTGAAGCCGTGGTATTCGTCGCCGACGAGAACGGCGACGGGACGCTTGTTCCTTTGCGCCTCCTCAAAGGCAATCGAAATGCGGTCAGCGTCCTCATCGGACTCCACCAGGTAGTAGTTGATGTTGAACGCATGGAGGAAACGCTCAGTGTAGAAAGCCGCAGTGTCGTTGATGACGCCGTGGCGGGTCCAACCGCGATATCCGACCATCATCACCACCGGCACGTTCATGCCCAGGCCCCAGCCGCGCAGGGAATCTCCTGACTCCATCATGCCGGTATTCTGGATCAGGATGACCGGTTTCTTGCCGCCGGCGGCGAGACCAGCCGCAGTGGAGAAAGCGTGCCCCTCGCGGCTTACCGGCACCAGATCCAAGCTGGGTTCCTCGCTCATCAGCACGTAGAGGAAGTTGGTCTCGCTGTCGGGAAGCCAGACCACATGGGTAGCGCCGTTCTTCTTCAACTCCGCCAGGATGCGGGCGGGACTCAATTCGGCCATGGGTGTTACCTGCCTCGAAACGTTTAGGGCAAACGGGAGCGCCGGGTTGCCGCAGTCAGGTATACCCGGCGCGCTATTTGGCGTCAACCGGGCAAGCCGGCAACGCTGGACTTTGGGATGTTCAGAGCGTGGCTACCACGGTTCCGGCAGGCGCGGACACAATGCTAATCGGCGGCTGCGACGGCCGGCTCTGCCAGGCGATTGTCAACAAGATCCGCGCTGCAGGCGGCGGCGTCCAGCAGACCCCAGCGCACCATCCAGTGGTAGGTGTCCTCGACGATCTCGTCGGTGTAGGGGGTATTGTAGGAGTAGCGCAGGCGCGGGAGGTGAAAGTCCTCGGGCGTGATGCCTCCGTAGCGGGCCGCCACCGCTGCGAACCGCGGCTCGTCAATGAGATAGCGCACGTATCTGCGCTTGTCCGCGTTGATCCGGTCCACCGCTTTGGCGACGGCGCGATTGATGGCGGAGAAAGTGTCCTCGTCCATGTTGTCGCTGGCGTTCTCGGCGCCCAGGTAGTGTCCCTCGCATACGGGCCGGCAGCCCAGCTTTTCGGCGAGGGTGATCCAGGGTTCCATGAGGGCGGCGGCGGCCACCTCGCCGTTCATCAGGGCCTCAAACCGGAACTGGGGAGAGCCGTAATGGACCAGCTTCAGCTTGTCCTCGAGCAGGTAGCCTGACAGCAAGCGCAACGCGACGTAGTGCGACCCGGCGTGGAACTGCACCGCCACCGGCTGGTTGCCCAGCGTGCCGGGATAGTAGTGCGGGGAATCGGGGTGCACGAGGATGGCCTGGGTGGCGACTGCGGAACGGAGGGCGATGATGCGGGCGCCCTGTTTGCTTTCATAGGCCCGACGGACCTGACCTTCCTCTCAAGCGCGGTAGATCGATACCTGCGCATCCTCGAAAGCCACGTGCCCGAGGATCGGGTTCACGTCTTCCGGGTTTTCGGTGGGCGTAACCTTGCCACTGTTGAGGGCGGTGACGAATTCCATGTCGATGCCTTCAGCTTGGAACAGGCCCTCATCCCGGGCCACCAACCAAGGCAGGCTGAACACCACGCCGCTGATTTCGCTTACGACTTTCTTCATTGCGAACGCTCCTGAACGTCACTCGAATCGTGCCGCTGCGCAGTCTAGCAAAGTCGCGCCGCAGCGTCTATTTTCGACGTCCCAGCGGGATGGCCCACCGAAATCAGCGACCAACCGGCCCTGGGTTCCAAGGGGTACATCGTCGCACCCTGTCAGGGACCGGCAGCACTCGGCGCCAGAGGCGTGACCCCACAAGCCCTATGCTATACTCGCGCCAAACCAGAGAGCGTGTAAATTGGGGCTGAAACCGGTCCCGTAGAGGTGTTTAATATGCAGTGGGCTTCTGCGCTATCCCAACAGAACAGCCTGCGCGCCGCTCTTTCCGAGTGCGCGGCCTCCATCCGCGCCAGCATGGGCGATACGGCGGCAGACCTGGCGGTAGTTTTCGCATCGTCCGAGTATGCTTCGGACTACGCCAACCTTCCCGAACTGGTGGCCGAACTGCTGGGACCCCAGGCACTGGTGCTGGGTTGCTCCGGCGGAGGGATCATCGGCGGCGGCAGCGAGGTCGAACAGGAACCCGCCGTGTCCGTGACCGCCGCCAGCCTGCCCGGTGTCAACATTCACCCCATCCGGCTGGAAGGCGACAACCTGCCCAGCCTGGACGCGGGTCCGGACGATTGGCACACCGCCCTGGGCGTGAACCCCGCGGACCAGCCGCAGTTCGTGCTGCTGGCGGATCCGATGTCGTTCCCGGCGCAGAACCTTTTGCTGGGAATGGACTACGCCTACCCCGCCGCCGCGAAGATTGGCGGTTTGGCCAGCGCGGCGCAGGGAGCCCGGCAAAACGGCCTGTTCCTGGGGCGCGACTACCATGATTCCGGAGCCGTCGGCGTGGCGCTGACCGGCAACATCGTCGTGGAAACTGTAGTGGCGCAAGGGTGCCGTCCCATCGGGTCGCCGATGCACATCACTCGCAGCGACCGCAACTTCCTGGTCGAACTGGACGGGCAACCGCCGCTGAACGTGCTGCGCAACCTGTTCCAGGGGGCCGGCCAGCGCGACCGCGACCTGATGCAGCACTCCCTGTTCCTGGGCGTGGTGATGGATGCGCTGATCGACGAGCCGCAGCAGGGCGATTTCCTGATCCGCAACGTGATGGGAATGGACCAGCGGAGCGGGGTGCTCGCCATCGGCGAAATGCTGAAGGAAGGTCAGTTGGTCCAATTCCACCTGCGGGACGCCGAAACCTCCGCCGACGACCTGTCCGCGGTGTTGGAACGCTACGCGGTGGATAACCGGGAGAACCCGGCCCACGGCGCGTTGCTGTTTTCGTGCCTGGGCCGGGGCAAGTACCTTTATGGCCGGTCCAACCATGACACCGAGGTGTTTCACGACAAGGTGGGCGCTGCGGTGCCGCTGGGCGGCTTCTTTTGCAACGGAGAGATCGGCCCGGTGAGCGGGACCACGTTCCTCCACGGATACACTAGCAGTTTCGGCATTTTCCGCCCGCGCGCATAGGAGATCAGGAGCGATGGCGGCGACTATCAAGGCCGGGATATCAGCTTCGCTGACCGGCCAGTTTGCTACGCAGGGCCAGCAGGCTTTGGCCGGCCTGTCCGCGTGGGTTGAGTATGTCAACAGGCTGGGCGGCCTCACCGTCGGCGTGGAACAGCGTCCGGTTGTTCTGGTCAGCTATGACGACGGCAGCACGGCGGAGGCGACGCGCCGGGCCATGGAACGGCTGATCGCCGAGGACGAGGTCGAGCTGCTGTTCGGGCCGTATTCCGCCGGTTTAACCACGGCGGCGGCCGAAGTCGCTGAATCCCACGGCCGGGTAATCTGGAACCACGGCGGCGCCGGCGACGCGCATTACGCCCGTGGGTTTCGCAAGGTGATCAGCATCCTGACCCCGGCCGACCAATACCTGTCTGGGGCGCCGGAGCTAGTTCGGCAGGCCAACCCCAACGCCAGCAAGTTGGTAATACTGCGGATCGACACGGGCGCTTTCGCCAGGCTCGTCGCGCGGGGGGCCGAAATGGCGGCTCACGAATTGGGTTTCACCACCGTTCTGGATCTGCGCTACCGACCGACGCAAGTGAGTTTCACTGAAATCGCCCGACACGTGGCCGAGCAGGAGCCGGACCTAGTGGTAAGCGTCGGCCGCATTCGCCACGACCTGGGTACGGCCCGGGCGCTGGCCCGGCTCCCGAACCGGAGCAACATCGGGCTGGCCGTGGTGATAGCCGCTCCCATCGCCGGGTTTGAGGAAGCGCTGGGCGGTAGCGCGGACGGATTCGTGGGCCCCAGTCAATGGGAACCGGCCTTCAGCATCCCCACTCCGGATGTGGGGCCCGGCGCCGCCGATGCACTGCGGATGCTGAACGATGCGGCCGAGAACGCCGGCGTGCCCATCGACTATCCGATGGCGCAGGCCATGGCGGCGGGTCTGGTAGCCGAGCGGTGCGTTGCCATCGCGGGCGATCTCGACGACGACGCGCTCCTGGGCGCGGCGGTGGACGCAAACTTCACGACGTTCTACGGGCGCTTCAATATAGATGAGTCGGGCCGCCAAATCGGCAGGTCGGTCGCGTTGATTCAGCGCCAGAACGGCCGCAAAGTGGTGGTATGGCCCCAGGAGTTGGCCGAAGGGGAACTGCAGTATCCGTTCTGAATCGATGAAGCCGCCGGGAGCGTTCAATCCCGGCGGCCTCGCGTCAGGGGGTTGGCAGGTTAGTCGGGGCGCTGGATGATCTCCAGGCTGACCTTGTCGGGCGCCTCTACGAACATCACCTGGGACCCGGACGGCATGGTCCACGGATCACAGATAATGTTGGCGCCATTGGCCTTGAACCGCTCGAATGCTTCCTGAATATTGTCGGTCTGGAAGCCGAAGTGATCGAGCCCAAACCGCGGGTGGGTCGACCCGGGGACGGCGTTTTCACCCTCCGCTTCGCCGGAAACCGTGAGCAGGGGCTGGCCGTTCAACTCCAGCGTGTGGGAGATCGTATTGGACAGGGGCCTGGTTGAAACGATTTCCGCGCCGAAGTTGTCGACATAGAACTTGGCGGCGCTGTCAGGATCTTCGCTCCGCAGGTGCAGGTGGTTACAAACAAAAGCCATGATTGCTTTCCTCCTTGAATTGTGGTGACTGAAATATCCCCAGCCGGCTGATCACTTCAGGTAATCGGCGATCTGCTGGTCGTAGTCGTCCTTGCGGGTAACCTGGGCGATCAGTTCCGGCGAGGCGCACTGGTCGCGCAGATCGCCTGGAGCCACGCCATCGCGCAGGGCCTTCATCACATCGTACACGGCCTTGATGGACGCCTGGAAGGAAAGGTGTCCTTGGAGCGCGACGCGGACGCCATTCTGGCCGAGCCATTCCTTGTCGGACAATTCACCGCCGGCTCCGCCCAGCAGCAGCGGGATGTTCAGCTCGGCATTGACCGCTTCCACCTGCTCCCTGGTGCTGGCGCCGGCCAGGAAGATGGCGTCGACGCCGGCGGCCTCGTAGGCTTTGACCCGGCGCAGGCACTCATCCAGGCCCTCGCTCAGGCTGCTGGTGCGGCCGGCGACCACCGTGTTGGGGTCGGTGCGGCCGGACAGCGCGGCCTTCATCTTGCCCACGCCTTCTTCCAGCGATATGTAGCGCGGGCCGTCGCCGAACTGCATGGGCAGCACCGTATCCTCAATGGTGAGGGCCGCTACTCCCGATGCCTCCAGCTCTTCGACCGTGCGCTTCACGCTCAGGGCGTTGCCGTATCCATGGTCGGCGTCGACCATGAGCGGCAGCGTTCCGGCGCGGCAGATGCGGTAGATCTGCTGGGCGAACTCGCTGAGGGTCAGCACGACGTAGTCGGGTGCCCCGAGCACCGTGCCGCTGGCGATGGAGCCGGCGAACATACCTACTTCGAAACCCAGGTCCTCGGCGACACGGGCCGAAATCGGGTCAAACACGGAGCCGGGATGCACGCAAACATCGCCGGCCAGAACGGCGCGATACCGCTCCCGTCGCTTGGTGTAGTCCATAAGCTCTTGGCTCCTTTGATGGCGCGATTGAGGGTGACCGGTGACGGTGTGCTAACATCCGCCGCGTGTATTCTAACCAATTCGTGCGGGGGCGCAACCTGCGGGTGGGCCCCGTGAAACCGCCACCATAGACTGACTGTACGGTGGAATGGTCAACCAGATGACCGCAATAATCGGGGTTGACTTCAGCGGTCACCGGGACGACCGCAACACCTGGCTGGCATCGGGAACGCTCATCGACCAGGGGGCGCTGCTGTTGGACAGCGTACAACCGGTGCGGCGCGAAGACCTTTGCGACTTTCTGGCTGAAGTCCAGACCCCAGCCGTCGCGGCTTTAGACTTCCCGTTCGGCGTGCCCCGGGCCTTCGCTGAATTCTTGCCCGGCAAGGCACCGCCTCGTGACATGGCCGATGTCTGGCGCGTGGTTTCCAGCCTGACGTCGGCTGAGTTCGTTGCCAGACGGGACCAATTCGTGGGACTACGGCCCGACCTGCCGCTTTCCCAACGCGAACCCAAGCGTGCTGGCGATTCCGCTCACCACCGCGAAAGTTACTCGCCCCTGCACACGGTCAACCCCAACATGCTGCCCATGACTTATGAAGGCATTTGCATGCTGCAGCGGTGGCACGAAAAGCATCCCGACCGTTGGCACGTGCCGCCACTGGAGCCCACGGGTTCCGTAAACGAGAAGGTGACGCTCCTGGAACTGATGCCGGGAGCGCTGCTCAAGTCCATTGGATTGCCGTACAAGGGCTACAAGAAGGGGCGCGCCGCGCTGGAAAAACGTGACGAAATCCTGGGCGGACTGGCCGACGCATCCGGTGTCGACTTGCCCAATCTGGACCGCGTCCGCATGGCGTGTCGCGCTAACGACGACTGCCTGGACGCGGTGGTTGCGGCGGTCGGGGCGGCGGCGTGGGTCAGGGACACATCTCGATTTCATCATCCCAATGAGGACGAACTGAAAGACGCCGAATTGGAAGGTTGGATATACGTACCGAAAACGCGGCGAGCTTAATATCTCAGGCTGATTGGCGACCTCGCAGGACCAACACCAACCCAATGGCGAGCCCGGCGCCGACCAACTGCATGACGATGAAGACCGGCGCAGAAGCCGGGTAGATACCGGCGAAGGTATCCGAAAACATGCGCGCTATCGTCACCGCTGGGTTGGCGAAACTGGTGGAGGAGGTAAAGAAATACGCCGCCCCGATGTAGGCGCCAACCGCCACGGGGATTACCGCCGCCCGGTGCCGGGGGATGAGGAAAATCACGAAAAGCAGTCCGAGCGTGGCGATGATCTCCGCCAGCCACAGTTCGGGCCCGCTGCGCACCTTCGTCGACCACGTGACCGGGGGTAGCGCGAACATAAGGTTGGCAAGTATCGCACCGACGATCCCGCCAACAACCTGGGCGGCGACGTAAGCGAAGCCCTCGGGAACCGGCCGACGGTGCAGCACAACGTCAGCCAGCGTGACCACCGGGTTGAAGTGCGCTCCGGAAACTGGTCCGAACGCCCAGATCAGCGCCATCAACGCGAACGCGGTGGCGACGGCGTTCTCGAAAAGCTGCAGGCCGATATCGCCGGGGCTGAGCCGCTGTGCGGCGATGCCGCTGCCGATTACTGCCATCAGCAGGAAGGCAGTGCCCACCGCCTCCGCAAGGAGCCGCCGACCTAACGCGGGCAAGGACGATCTCCTTGAAAACGTCGGGGCAACGGACATAGAAAAAGGGCGGAAACTCCGCCCTTCAGATCGGCTCGACGCGTGGCCGTGTCGCCATAGTAGATCATGACGCGGAGAGTCTACCCGTGGGTCGCACGACGGTCAACTGCCCGCGTTGACGCTCCGGGGCGGCGCTTACTATAATCCGGGGCATCAACAGCCAACTGAAGAGGTACCGGCAACGATGAACCTGAAGACTGGACAACGATACGTGGGCCCCGGCGGCGCTGAGATGATCGTCAGCAAGGCCAGCGGCGAAGGCGACCTCACCGACGGCGAAATCCCCCTGCAGATCAAGGGGGCCAACGTGGATTTCGGCGGCGCGGCCACCGCCGACGACGCCCCCGACGTGACCATGGGCAAACGACTAACTTCCCCGGACGGCAGTGTGTCCGTATTGATCACCAAGGCGGGCAAATGCGACCTGCGCCTGAACGGCGAGGCGATGGAGCTACAAGAGGCCAAGCAACTGCCGTCGTCTGACTGATGGCACATCAACCGAACGGACCGAAAGGGGCGAGTTTCTCACTCGCCCCTTCGCAATTCAGGAAGGCGCCGGATGCTATTGCTCATTGGTTGTGAACGGCGGTGCCCCCGGTAACGTTCCTACAGGAAGTGCGGGATGACGTACTTCCCGAAGAGGCGGATGCTGTTCATGATCTTGCCGTGGGGCAGGTTGCCCATCTGCATGAAGCACAAGATCTGGTCGACGCCGGCCTCCTGGTACTTCTCCAGGGTCTTGATGACCGTTTCCGGCGATCCCATGGCGAATGCGCCCGACTCGATGTGGTCGTCGGCAGTCTTGTCGACCCGCTCCTCCTGCACGGCATTGACGGCGAAGCGGTAGCTCTCCGGCACGTCGCGTCCGGCCCAGGGCGCATAGAGCTCCTCGGCTTTGCCAACAAACCACTCGCCTTCACGGGCAGCGGACTCGTATGCCTCCTCATCGGTTTCGGCGACGTGCACCATGCAAAGCGCTGCGATGTTGTTGTTGGCCTGGCGGCCGATGGGGTTGGCGCTCTTGGCGGCGTCCCGATAGATCTGCACTCGTTCAACCAGCTGCTCGTGGCCCCCAAGGTTGAAGCAGAGCACGCCCACGCCCATGGACCCAGCCTCGCCGAAGGACGTCGGCTGGCTGCACGCCATCCACAGCGGCGGGTGCGGATCCTGGACAGGCTTGGGTATCACGGACCGCGGCGGTACGTTGTAGAACTCGCCGGAGTGGGTGAACGGGTCCTCGGTCCACATGCGCGGGATCATCTCGATGGCCTCGCGCCACTGGGCCTTGGTGGTCTCCGGATCCACCTCGAAACCGTCCATCTCGATGAGCGTGGTGGAGCGGCCGGTTCCCAGGTCCATGCGTCCGTCGCTGACGATGTCCAGCACGGCGGCGCGCTCGGCGACCCGCACCGGGTGGTTGTACGCGCCGGGCAGCAGGGCGACGGCGTGACCGATCCTGATCCGCTTGGTGCGCTGGGAGATGGCCCCGTACAACACCTCGGGCGCGGAACAGTGGGAGAACTCCCGCAGGAAGTGGTGCTCCACCGTCCAGAAGTAGTCGAAGCCGACGTCGTCGGCCAGCTCAACCTGAGCCATGACCTGCTTGTACCGCTCGGCTTCGATGCCGGGATAGTGGGGTTCGGGAACCTGGATTTCGTACATCAATCCGAATTTCATACCGTTTTGCTCCTCTGACCGCGAGCTCCGATTGCAGAGCATGGGTCGGGTGGGTGTGTGGCGCGAATGTTACCACAGGGGGCGATTTCCCCGGCGCCAGATCGAAATGGGCCGCGTTTGCCCAGCGGTATCGCCTAATGTAATATGCTTGGGCACATATACAATATAGATATTGAAGAGGAGGGGTTTCTGATGGCGGCGAAAACACGCATCGCGACGTGGGGCTCCAGCCTCGCGATACGCATCCCCAAGCCAATCGCCGAGCAATGGGGCGTCCAGGAAGGGTCGGCGATAGAAATTGTGCCGGACGGCGACACCCTGATGCTCCGGAAACAGGTTTACGACCTTGCTTCGCTGCTCGATCAAGTCACGCCGGGCAACCTCCATCAAGAGATGGACACTGGGTCGCCACAAGGTAACGAGGAGTGGTAGCCGGCGAATACGTCCCGAACCGGGGCGACATCGTCTGGATGAGTTTCACTCCCCAAGCGGGCCACGAACAGGCTGGGCACAGGCCGGCGCTGGTGGTCAGCCCGCGGGAATACAATGCAATCACAAGCCTTGCGCTATGGTGTCCCATTACATCCCAGGTCAAAGCCTATCCATTTGAAGTCGATCTGCCCGCCGCAAGCCCGATCACGGGAGTGGTGTTAGCCGACCAAATCAAGAGCATGGACTGGCGAGCCAGGGGCGCACGCTTCGAGTGCCGTTGCAGCAGCGCAGTGATCAGCGAGGTGATCGGAAAGGTCGGGACGCTGCTGGGTTGAGGACAGTCGAGCGTCAAACAGCCGGGCGTCGGCGAAAAAATGCCCGCCGGTTGTGCCGGCGGGCTCACTGATGCGTTGGACGAAAAACTCGGCTACGGCACCAGCATCGCCCGGGTGATCTCGGTCTGGCGCTGGCTCCACTCGGCGGCGGCGAATGCCTCGTTGACGTCGGCCAGCGGGAACGTGTGCGACACCAGCTTGTTGAAGGGCAGCCGGTCCTGGTTGCGTACCAGGAAGTCCAGAAGCTCCGGCAGCAGCGACGGACGATACATCAGGCTGCCCACGATGTTCTTGCCCTGGAGCAGCTTGGACGGGTCGATGGAAGTTTCCTGCCCGCGCACGATGTCGCCGATTTCCACGAAGGTGCCGCCGTTGGACAGCATATCGATGCCTTCCCGCAGCAGGTCGGCCCGGCCCACCAACTCCATCACCACGTCGGCGCCGCGCCCTCGCGTCAGCTCGCGGACCCGGCGCACGCGAGTTTCTGGCGTGTTGAATTCCTCGATGTTGATGGTGTGGTCGGCGCCGAATTCTTCCGCCAGTTCCAAGCGGTTCTCCAGCCGGTCCAGCACAATGACGCGGTCGGCGCCGCGCTCCTTGGCCATGGCGGTGGCGTGGATGCCCAGGCCGCCGGCGCCCATGATTACCACTGACTGGCCGTGGCTCATCCCGGCGCGCTCCAGCCCGGTGGTGACGGTGCCCATGGCGCAGTTGACCGGGCCCAGCAGGTTGTCGGGGAGTTCGTCGGGCACGCGGAAGAAAGGATGGCGCGGGGGCAGATACAGAAAGTCCCCGTAGGTGCCGGTGAAGTAGGGCCAGTTGCCGGCGGCGGGGTACTGGCGGTTGGCGCACCAGTTGGTGTTGCCCCGCAGGCACATGTGGCAGTGGTAGCAGGGGAACACCGCGGCGTAAACCACCCGGTCGCCCTCGTTCACGTCAGTTCCCCAATAGTCGGTCGTGACACCATCGCCCAGATGTTCGATGACGCCGGTTCCCTCGTGGCCCATGACACGGCCGGTAGGGGGCAGCGGATTGTGCTCCTGGGTCTGGTCGCCGCGCCAGGTGTGCAGGTCGGAGCCGCAGATGCCGGCCTGGGTCATGCGCAGCAGCACTGCCCCGGGTTCGGGTTCGGGAACGTCATACTCTTCGATCTCAAAGGGCTTGCCGTATTCCTTGACGACAACGATGCGTCCTTTCATGGTGGTCCCTCCGGTTGAGCGTGATAACCGTATCGATGGCCGGTATCCTAGCACACCGTCCATTGGCAGGTAAGGCACCGCTTGCGGGCAGCGAGTCCGCTGCTGGCCTCTGTGATACACTGCGGGCCATCAGGCATCAGCAGATTACGCATGGGTACGTGGGCAGTCCGATGAAAATTGCTATTGGCTCCGATCACGCCGGGTTCGAATACAAGGGCAAGCTGCTTGCGCTCCTGGCGTACCTGGGCCACGAGGCGATGGACTACGGGGCGTACTCGGAAGAGTCCAGCGACTACCCCCAATGGGTACGGCCCGTGGCGGAAGCCGTGGCCCGTGGCGAAGTGGACCGGGGGATCGTCCTCGGCGGTTCCGGCAACGGTGAGGCCATAGTCGCCAACCGCGTCCCGGGCGTGCGCTGTACCCTATGCTGGAACGCGGACTCGGCACGGTTCGGCAGGGAGCACAACGACTCCAACGTGCTGTCCATGGGACAGAGGTTGGTGTCCTGGGAGACCGCCCGCGAGATCGTGGACGTGTGGCTTACGACTGAGTTTGAAGGCGGGCGGCACCTGCGCCGCATCAATCAGATTGACGCAGCGCCGCAGCGCCTGACTTAAACGGTTCCGGCCACCCCAAGCATGGCCGGAACACCCAGACCCCATGCGCTCGTGGCCAGCTAAGGCAACAGCGCGTCCGTGACCCCAATCATGCTGTCCCGGCTCACCAGGCTGGCCAGTTCTTCCTCGCTCATCCCCTCGGTTCCCGCCGGCCGGCGCGGCAGCACCAGGTAGCGCATGTCGGCGGTGCTGTCCAACACGGTGATCTGGACGCCGTCGGCCAACTTGGTTCCGAACTCGGCCATCACTCCCCGCGGGTCGCTGACGGCCCGGGCACGATAGGCCAGGCTCTTGTACCAGTCGGGTGGGCGGCCCAGCAGCATCCGGGGATAGCAGGAACACAGAGTGCAAACCACCAGGTGGTGAGTGTCCTCCGTGTTCTCCACCACCTCTAAAAGCGGGGTTTCGGCCGGGATCTCGATGCCCATCTCGGCCAAGGCGGACCGCGAATCAGCCAGCAAGCGCGCCTTGAAACCCTCGTCCACCCACGCTTTGGCGACGACGCGGGCGCCGTCGGCCGGCGTGCGCCCGTCCATCAGGTTCACCTGGCGCTGGACCTCATCGGGAGTGAGCAGGCCCTTCTCCGCAAGCAGAGCTTCAATGGCTACAGAGCGCAGCGCAACCTCGCTCATGGGCTCGTCGTGGATGTGGTCGACAACATGGGTTGCGGTCATGTTTCTCTCCCCAATGTTCTATCTGTTGAATTTCCCAAATGTCAACATGCCCTAATTGTGACAGCCCCGCGCCTCGATGTCCCAAACCGCCTCCACCTTGCCGTCGCGTATGCCGATGAAACGATCCCAGCGGCTCACCATGGCGTCCTGCTGGCCGGGTAGGAGCACTACCTGGTCGCCGACCGCCAGTTCGACTCCTTCCGCCACCTGGAACACGGTGCGGTCGGTGTCGATATCGACGGCTTCAACCCCGGGCCGCCCTTCTACTCGCGGCAATCCCTTCATGCTGCCCACGGCCCGCGCCCCAGCGTCGCCAATCGCCGTTCCCTGACGGGGGACACTGATGATGGAGGTCAATACCTTGCCGGCCAACTGAAAATCCTCCATGTATTCGTATGAGGTTTCCATCACCAGGTAGGAACCGCCCTGGATTTCGGTAACTTCAGGCATGTCGCCGGCGATGTCATAGCTCCAGGTTTCGCCCGTCGATACGATTTCAACCGGCAGTCCGTCGGCGATCATGGCCTCCCTGAGATCAAGAACCGGCTGGATGAGGCGGTGGGCTTCGGTGGCACGGTCCTCCCGGTCAGAAGACGGCTCGGCCATCATCTGGTGGCTCATCACGCCTTTCAGGGAGAGCCCGGGCAGCGAATCGATCAATCGGGCCAGGGCCACACCAGATTCCACTCCCTGCTCTCCTTCCTGCACGCCACAACGGAGCAGGCCGGTTTCCTGCTCGATGACCACACCCAGGTTCACGCCCTGGGCCGCGGCAGCCTGGGAAAGGTCATGGGCATTCGCTTCGTTTTCGCAGGCCACCAGGATCTCGGCCTGATCCGCCAACGCACAAAGCCGGGCGATCTTTGGCGGCGCAACCACTTCGCTGGTAACGAATACGCTGGGCACGCCACCCTGCACCATCACCTCAGCCTCGGCGACCTTGGCAGCGCAGACGCCACCGATCGTGCCGCCGCGCTGGATCTGCCGCAGAGCGATGGCTGGGCTCTTGTGGTTCTTGCTATGCCCACGCAACTTGCTGTGCCGGTCCTCGTAGAAGTCGGCAATGACATCCATGTTGTGATCCAGCGCATCCATGTCCAGGATCAGGCATGGAGTATCCAGTTGCGCAACGGGCGTGCCGGGTTGGGGATCATGCGTTTGTGGCATGGACGTACCTCCGAATCTCCTGCAGATCTAATCGAAACTCACGGCGGACACTGTCAGGGAAGAGCCATCGTTGGAAACTACGCCAGTTGTCCCCGGCCGGCGACCCGCCAATATCCCACCAACTTGCCGTCGCGCACGGCGCGAATGTAATCATACTGATTGACGCAGAGGGCCAGGTTGTAGGGAACCAGGTGGACTTTGTCATTGGGCATCAGCTGCTCGGTGGCCGGCCCTTCCAGATCCAGGATGCCGTGCTCCGCGCTGAACCTGGTGGCCACGGCGCCCTCGAATCCCTCCAGGACGGGGACACCGAAATCAGGCCCGGTGGTCTTGTGACCGGCATCCACCACCGCCCGGCCCGCCACGGGATGGCCGATGACCGTTGCCAGAACCCTGGCCGCCGGCTGCAACTCCGGGCGAATTCGGAGGGTCTCCATATCCATCAGGGGATACACGCCGGCCTGGACCTCGGTGATGCCCGACATTTGAGAGACAATGTCATAATTGTAGGTGCTGCCCGCGCTGACCGTCGCGGTCTCGATTCCGGCCTGTTCCAGGGCATCGCGTGTGTCCAGAATGGGTTGCAATCGACGGCGGGTTTCCGCCTCAAGTTCGGCACGATCCGTTATGGGCAACGGGCCTTCGTAAGTCATGATCCCTTTCAGCGATAGCCCGGGGGCGTCGGTAATCGCTCGCGCCAGGTCAACCGCATCATTCGCGGATGAAACACCGCCAAACCCGTACCCAGCGTCCATGTCGACCAACACGCCAAGGGTGACACCGGCGCCCTGCGCAGCCTCGGCAAGGTGCTGGACGTTGCGGCGGTCGTCGACGGCTACGCTCAGCGTGACCCGACCGGCCAGAGAGGCCAGCCGACTGATCTTGGCGGCGGTGACCACGCGGCCCGCTATCAGTATGTCGTCAATTGGGCGGTAAGGCGGTGCGGCCCGGTCGTCGGTGGCGACGTCTTCGCCGACGGCGGCAAATGCCTCTGCTTCCGCCAGAGAGCTGACCGCCACGCCGCCGGAGTTACCTGCCGCGGACAACTGGAGCCGGGCGATTTCAGGGCAGCCGTGGCAGGAAACGTGAGGGCGCACCGCAACCCGGCCACCGTCGGAGCTGCCAACAGCGTCGTGCAGGGCCGCGATGTTCTGCTCCATGATCCCCAGATCCACCACCAGGGCCGGCGTATCCAGTTCCTCTGCTGGGGTGCCAACAGGCTGAAATATCGGTCGCTCCACTGTTTATATACCTCTCAATTGCGGCGCTGGCCGGCAAGATAGCACAAATCAGGCCGGTTCCAGCCAGTGCTGATACACGTCCACTAGCAGAGTGTCGGCGGGATTGCCAGCATAGTCAGCCCAGAGGTCAGTCTGACGCAGGCGGATCCGGTACAGCGGTTGGCGGGGCAGGCCGTCGCCCCCATGGGCCAGCGACTCCGGGTTGGGAAAGACTCCGCAAAGCGCATCGACCGTGCCCGTGTGTCCCTGGATGTAGGCCGGCGTGCGGAAGTGGTGCGCCGGGTATCCAGTGCGGATGCGGACAGTGGCGCCGTCGGGGTAGAGGGTGGGTTCCGCGGGGCTGGTCATCTTGGTTACCATCGGTTGAGGATCGGACATCAAAATTGTTGTTGCAGTATAACGCGCAATTCATCCGACGTGTCCAGCGCAAAAATTCTCTTTATTGATCTGGTAACAATGCGATTATCCCATGCAGCGCGCGACGGGCGGCCAAGCGTTTGCTGTTCAGTTCGCCGGGGATGAGATCACGATTGTAGAAATGCCCATGCAGTTGGTCAGCTGCGGCGATGTCGGACTGCCATGGCAGATGCGGTTGTCGTTCCGCTAACCGCGCGGCCACCTGAAAATAGCCTTTATGCCCCTGGCAGGGCCATTCGTTGATCTCAGCCACTGTGAGCAGGGCTTGAGCCACCGCGCCCCACAGCAATTCGGCGGCAATCATGGTGTTGCCGCCGCAGTCGAATTCCTGGTCGGCCCTTTGGGAAAACTCCAGGCTGGCATCCCGCCGTTCCTGGGGCGTCATCGCAGTTTCGCGCCCAGTTGGTTGATTAGTTCAACGGCAGACCTGGCGAAGAGGAAAGCCTCTGCGCACGTTCGTCCGGCATCGTCATATGCTCCGGTGCGCACGGCGGTGGGTTGCCCCATCGCGGCGGCGAAAGCGCTGTTGAGGTCCTGGCCCTCCTTGGAGGCTGATTGCAGGAGCCGGTAGATGCTTTCATCATCGGTCGGCAATGTTCCTCCAGTGGCGAGGCCAACCATAGCTCGCAGGTCATCATCACGGTCCCGGTGCGGCCAACCCTGCAGCGCGGCGCTGGCGGCTATCGAGCAGACGATGGCGCTGCACAGGCTCTCGGTTGCCTGCTCACGCTGGCCTGCGTTGAAATAATCGGCGGCTTGGCAGAAGTATTTCTCGGCAGCCTCCGCGGCGCTTTCCTGAATTGCCTGGCCCCACTGGTCGGTGATGGGTGTACGGAACTGGCCCAGGTCGTCGTCCCATCCCAAGTCCTGCATCCCGCGCTGCCGTTTGATGGCCGCGTTGGTGACAACCGCTGCGCCGTGTCCGGCATCTGCCATGACATCAAGTTCGTCCAGAAGGCCCAAAATGGGATAGCGCCCAGCGTACAGAGGAATACGAACCTCCAGGTTGGCGCGTAGTCTCTCTTCATCCGCCGGGGAAAGATACCCCCTCTCATTCTGTAGAATTCGCCGGCAGCTGCCAGGATCAGGTCTTTGATCTCATTGCGAATTTCCATCGGGCGCCTCTCGGTTGGTTAAAAAGACTGATGATGTCAGTGACGATCAACAGGCTTAAGGTTCCCTGGCAGAGTGGGCGCGCCAACGACGCTATCGTCCAGCTCCGCGCGGGTTGACGGGTTGGCAAGCAGCTCCGCCGCCCGATCAATTGCCGTTGCAGTGAAAGCGGAGTTGATGGCTATGGCGCTGTTTGCGTTTTCCACAACTGCTTGCCCTCGACACCCAGTCATACTCAGTGGCAAACGAAGTCCGGATTGGCCTCACAGACAGCACATCCACAACCTTGGAGCGAGCAATGCCGCGCCGATAACTGTGGCGCCAACACCACCCCACACAATCCCCTCGTCAGCGAGCAATATGATTACTGTCCAGAGCAAGCCCACAACGAGGAAGATCAATCCTAGTACGGCTAGTAGATATCCAATGGCGCCTATCATATCCTTCCTTCTTATATGACTGCATAAACGTTGCTTCAGGGCAGTATATCATAGCCCCCGCTCTCTCAACTCGGCGGTCTTGGCGTCGATTTCAGCCGCAGTCAGTATCCCCTTCTCAATCAGCAGGATCTCCAGGGCGGCGGTCCATTTTTCGTAGTACGACAGGGCCTCGTAGCGTTCCGGCGGCAGGCTTTCGATGGCGCGGCGCATCTCGTCGGTGGTGCGTATGCCCTGCTGGCCGAGCACCTGGTGCACGGCGTCGACGCGACGTTCCCAATCGCTGTATTCGTGCTCGGAACGGTCGATGGGGGTGTCGTCGGGCCAACCGCCGCGATCATGCGCCGCCCGCCCGGAATTGTCACTTGACATGCTTATGCCCCCTTTTCCCACATGGTAGCGACATCCACCGAGCGCATGAAGCGAACTCCGGGGAAGGTCTTGATGTATTCGATCAGGCGCTCCAGCATGAGCAACCGACCCGGGCGGCCGATGTACTGCGGGTGCATGGTGAGGTTGAAGCAGCGGCCGTAGCGATAGATGCCGCGAAACTCCGCCGCCCAGCTCTCGAACACCTCGTCGGGGTTCCGCATTGGCCCCAGGCGGTTGGCCGAAGGAGCGTACGCAAAGTGTGGAGCGTCGTCGAGCAACCAGTGGATGGGCAACTCGACCAGATTGCGCGGCGGATCGCCCCCTTGCACGAAGTAGGGCGCGTCGTCGCCCATCAGGCTGCTGTCGTACTGGAAGTTGTGCTTGGCGAGCAGGTCCAGCGAGACCGGGCTGAGCTCCCAGCTGGGGGAACGATAGCCGACCGGCGCCTCGCCGGTGAGCTCGCCCAGGATGCTGATGCCCTTGACCAGCACTTCCTCTTCCGTGTCCGGCGTCATCGTCGCCGGGGGCTCGTGGATGTAGCCGTGGTGCGCCACCTCGTGCCCGCGGCCGGCGATCTCGCGCACCAGGTCGGGATGGGTTTCGGCCACGTAACCGGGGATGTAGAAGCTGCCCGGTATGCCCTGGGCGTCCAGCATGTCCAGGATGCGCGGCGTGGCCACGCTGGGACCGTATTCCGCCATGGACAGCAGGCTGGGGTAGTTGATGAAATCGGGATTCCGATTCAGCCAGGAGGTGATGCCGTCCACGTCAAACGTGATGAGGGCAACGCAGCGGATGTCATCGGGCCAGATGCCGGCCATCGTGTTCCTCCTGTGAATTCCGTTCGCGTTCGGTCAGCCGATGCGACCTCTCACAATCGGAAAGGTGGACTATTGGGACGGAATGGTATCGAACCCCGTGTACGGCCGCAATGCCTCGGGAATAACCACCGAGCCGTCGGGCTGTTGGTTGTTCTCCAGGATGGCGATGATCACCCTCGGCAATGCTAAGCCCGATCCGTTCAGGGTATGGACGAATCGCGGCCGCTCTCCGGCGCCCGGGCGGTAGCGCACGTTGGCGCGCCGGGCTTGGAAGTCGGTGCAGTTGGAGCAGGACGACACTTCCAGCCACTCCTGGGATCCGGCGGCCCATACCTCAATATCGTAGGACTTGGCCGAGGGGAAGGAGATGTCGCCGGCGCACAGTTGCAAGATGCGGTAGGGCAGGTTCAGGCGCTGACACACCGTCTCGGCATTTGCCAGCAAGGCTTCCAGTTCGTCGAACGACGTTTCCGGCTCGACAAACTTGTACATCTCCACCTTGTTGAACTGGTGAACGCGTTTGATGCCTCGGGTGTCGCGGCCAGCGGCCGCCTTTTCGCGGCGGAAGCATGGGGTGTGCGCCACGTAGTAAATCGGCAGATCATCTGCGGTCAGGATTTCATCCCGGTGCAGGTTGGTGACGGGCACCTCTGCCGTCGGGATCAGCCAGAGGTCATCCTCCTCATCGTGGTATAGGTTGTCGGCGAAGAGGGGAAGATTGCCGGAACCCTCCATGATCTCGCGGCGCACCAGGATAGGCAGCGCGACTTCCGTATAGCCGTGCTCGCCGCCGTGCAGGTCCAGCATCCAGGAGATGATGGCCCGCTCCAGCCGCGCCCCGTAACCGTTCAGCGTGTAGAACCGGCTGCCGGAGAGCTTGACGCCACGCTGAAAGTCGATGATGCCCAACTTCTCCGCCAGATCCCAGTGCGGCTGGGCTTCAAAATCCAGGGTGGTTGGCTCGCCCCAATGGCGCAGCACCACGTTGGCGGTTTCGTCGTGCCCTTCGGGGGTGCTGGCATGGGGCAGGTTGGGCAGCGCCAGCATGGCATCGTTAATCCGCGAGTCCAGGTCGCGTACAAGGTCTTCCAGCTCACTGATGCGCCGGCCGACGTCGCGCATCTCCGCCACGACGCTCTCGTCCGGCTGACCGCCCTGCGAGCGGGCCTGGCCGATTTCGCGGGACACCGCGTTGCGGCGAGCGCGAAGTTCGTCGCCGTCGGTGATCGCGCTCCGCCTCTGGGCATCTAGGGCCAGGATCTCGTCGAGGCAGTCCTCGTCTTCGGCACGTCGGATGAGGGCCGCGCGAACCGTGTCGGTGTCGTTGCGAATCTGTTCGAGGGAAAGCATGTCAGGTCTGATTACACCAACTCAAAAATCAGTTCCCGAACGGCAAAGGTGAAACCGGGCAGCACGTCTTCGCCATCGAGCGTTTCAGGAGCGTCCAGAAGTTCAGGTTCAGAGACGCCGGCGCGGTAGATGCGGACGGTGCGTTCGAGTGGGTCGATGAGCCAGCCGAGCTTTGCGCCGTTCTCCATGTACTCCTGCATCTTATTGAGCAGTTCGGTCAGATCCGAAGGACGCGATTGCGAAGTGGAGCGGATTTCCATCACAAAGTCGGGACAATAGGGCCGGGCGCGGGGTGGTTCGGCGGGCCGGGGACGAACATTGGCCATCGCGGTCCAGGCGGCGTCAGGGCTGCGGATGGCTCCGTTAGCGAGGCGGTAAGCACTGGTAGGCCCGGTCGCCGTTCCGGGGCGTCCCTGGGCGATATTCCACTGGCGCACTTCACCGAAGGATTCCCCCTCGTGTTCATCAGACGGCGGGTTGGTAGGCGGCATCAGTTCCAGTTCTCCGTCTGCGGTGAGTTCCATCTGCCAAACCGATTCGTGGTTTGCCAGCGTCAAATCCACAAACCACTCTTCGCAGGCGTCGGCACCAGCGTCTATCACAGCATCGGGGAGCCGCAGCCGGATGGGAAACAGACCAATATCCGCCGTATTGGAAGCCGATGGCGCAGTTTCTGCTACTGCTGCATCCGGTGCGTTTGCCAGGGTTGTTGTCGTCATGGTGATTGACCTGCTGCGTTGTCGCTATCGAGGGATAGCGAGCGCATCTGCGGAAATAGTAGCACATCGCGTATCGTGGATTGCCCGGTCAGCAGCATGACCAGCCGGTCGATGCCGATGCCCAGGCCACCGGTGGGCGGCATCCCATATTCCAGGGCGGTCAGGAAGTCGTCGTCGGTCCGGTCGGCTTCCTCATCGTCGTAGGCGTCGCGCTGATGCTCTTGCGCGGCGAACCGGGCTCTCTGCACTTCAGGGTCGTTCAGCTCGGTGTAAGAGTTGGCAATCTCCATCCCCGCGGCGAAAGCTTCGAAACGCTCGACGTAACCCGGCTTGTTCGGGTGGCCCTTGGCCAGGGGTGACATGTCCTCGGGGTAGTCGATCAGGAACGAAGGCTGTATCAGGTGCGGCTCGACGTACACCGAAAGCATCTTGTCAATGAGGCGTCCACGGGCCTCACGGGGCCCGGGATCCAGGCCCAATTCGCGGCACTTTCCGGTCAGCGACTCGGCGTCGGAGTAATCCTCGATGTCAACGCCGCTGCGTCGCTGGAGCTCTTCTCGCAGCGATACGCGAGGCCACGGCGGCGTGAAATCGATCACCTCGTCTCCCATTGGGATCTGCATCGAGCCGTGAACGTCTTGCGCCAGCGATGAAACCAGCGACTCCACCATCTCCATCACGGAGTTGTAATCGGCGTAGGCTTCGTAGGATTCCAGCAGCGTGAACTCCGGGTTGTGGTCCTGATCAATGCCCTCGTTGCGGAAGACGCGCCCGATCTCGTAGACCTTGTCCAGGCCGCCTACGATGAGACGCTTGAGATACAACTCGGTGGCAATGCGCAGGTACAGCTGTTCGTCCAGAGCGTTGTGATGGGTGACGAACGGACGGGCGTGAGCGCCGGCGGGAACGGGCACCAGAATCGGCGTGTCCACCTCGACGAAGCTGCGGCCGTCCAGGAACCGGCGGATGCCGCTGATGATGCGGCTGCGCTGCACGAAGGTGTGAGCGACCTCCGGATTGGCAATCAGGTCCAGATAGCGTTGCCGATAACGGGTTTCCACGTCCCTAAGGCCATGCCACTTTTCGGGCAGGGGGCGCATTCCCTTGGCCAGGAAGGTCAGCGCGTGGGCTTCGATGGTGGGCTGGCCGGTGCGCGTGCGCATCATGTTGCCATCCACCCCGAGGAAATCGCCGAGATCAAGGTCCTGCAGAGCGGCGTACTCATCCCCCAGCACGTTCTGCCGCAGCATCGCCTGCACCACGCCCGACGAGTCGCGCAGATCGAGGAACGCCGCCCGACCCATCACCCGCATGGACACGATGCGTCCCGCGACGCTGATCCCGCTGGCGCTATCGGGTGTTTTATCCTCCTCGGCCGCCTCAAAAAGCTTGATCGCCTCGTCGGCGGTGCAGCTGCGCTGGAAGCGTGGCGGATAAGGATCCACGCCGCGCTGCCTGATGCGCTGCAACTTCGCCCGGCGGCTGTCCAGGTTGGCTTGCAGGCTGCCGGGATTTTCCGGCGAAGTATCCTGGATAGTTTCCGGTGACTGGTTCATGGTGGTCAGGCGAGGAACGACAGCGGTGGCGCTTCGGGGAACTGCACTAAAGCAGGGCCTTACAACAAACCGGGGAGAGGCCGGAACAGCCTGCTCCCTCGCCTCGAATTGTAAGTGTGGGGACTCTGCTTGTAAAGCGAAACCGCGACAACTTTGCGGTCAGGCGCGATGACAACCACGAAGATGAACGTCTAAAATCCAGGGAAATTCAACCGAGCCATAGTCGGCCACGATCGCCATACAGTCACGGAACCATTCAAGTGAGGTGATTTGATGATCCAGAGAATGATCGGAGCGGCGCTGTTCAACGCCGAGACATACGAGGAAATCGAAGCCGATCCGGGGGCAATCGGGCAGGCCATACTGGTAGTGATCCTGGTCACCGTGTGCGGAGCCGTAGGCGGGATCATTGGCGGTCTGCTCGGCGACGCCTCTGCTCTGAAGATTGTGCTGGGCGTGATTGCGGGCCTGGTGTTCGGCATCGTGCGCTGGGCGATATGGGTCTCCGTGCTCGCCCTGGTGGGCGGCATGATGCTCCGCACCGCTAGCACGAACACCAGCTGGGCGGAGATCGGCCGCGTTGTCGGGTTCGCGTATACGCCGGGAGTGCTGTCGATCTTCAGCTTCGTGCCGTTCATCGGCTGGCTGTTCCCGGTGGTCGCCTGGTTCTGGACTTTGGCTGCGGTGACCGTGGCAGTGCGACAGGCGCTGGACTTCGAGTCGACGGGCCGAGCAATAGCTGTCGTGCTCCTTGCGGCGGTGATCGGTTTCATTCCGTGGATAATAATCGTGATCGTCCAGGCGGTGCTGCTGTAGTCCAACGGCAAACCGGCGGTGAGATACGCCATGCGTGACAAGTGGACAATTCGGGAATCAGTTTGGACTGCACTGGAAACGGCGCGCGTCGTAAGAGGAAAGTCGGTTCACGACAAGATCCCCAACTTCATAGGAAGCGAAGCGGCAGCAATGCTGGCGTCAGAGTTGCCGGAATGGGAAGCCGCTCGCGCCATCAAGAGCAACCCTGATCAGGCACAGCGTCCGCTACGCCAGTTGGCCCTGGAGCAGGGCAAGCTGCTGTACATGGCGGTCCCCAGGCTCAAGGACGAGCGGGTGTTCATCGAGCTCGACCCGCGTCGCCCCGAGGTTGTACCGGCAAAAGCGGCCACCATTTCGGGAGCGTTCAAGGTAGGCCGTCCCGTTCACGTGCACGAAATGCAGACCATCGATCTGGTGATTTCGGGATCGGTGGCGGTCAACAGCCGGGGCGTCCGGATCGGCAAGGGCGGCGGCTTCGCGGACCTGGAGTACGGCCTGGCGGCTGCGGCCGGCATGGTCAAGCCGGGCACGCCCGTGATCAGCACGGTCCACCCTATGCAACTGCTGGACGAGGACCTGCCCTGGACCCAACACGACGTTCCGCTGGACATCGTGGTTACCACTGAGCGTGTCATCCGATGCGACAGTGGCGAGGAAGCGTTACCGCGACCCAAAGGCATCTATTGGGAGGACCTCAACGAGCGCAAGATCCGGTCCATCCCCCTGCTGGTGAAGCTGCGGCAGGAAAGCGAATCGGACGCCTGACGGACTGCGTCTCAGCGTTTCCGGCAAAACATAGGGGCGGCCGATTGGCCGCCCTGTTTTGGTGGCTATGTAGCCGCCCAGATGCGATTAGGATTCCAGCTTTACCGGATTGCGCAGCACGCCGATGCCGCTGATGTCGATCTCGCAAATGGCGCCGTCGGCCATGTCGGACGTGGTGCCCGGCGTGCCGGTGAAAATGCAGTCGCCGGCCTCCAGGGTCACGTACTTGGTGATGAACTCGATCATGGTCGGCACGTCAAAGATGAGGTGCGCCGTGGTCTCGTTCTGCTCCTCGTTGCCGTTGACGCGGGTGCGGAGGTGCTGCGCCGCCGGGTCGGCGTCGGTATCGATCCAGGGGCCCATGGGCGAGAAGGTGTCGGCGGACTTGGCGCGCCACCAGTCGGAGTTGTTCTCTCGGCGGTCCTTCTGCTGCCAGTCACGCGCCGAGACGTCGTTGCCGCAGGTGTAGCCCAAAACGTGGTTCAGCGCGTCGTCTTTGGAGACGTTGCGGCACTTGTCCTTGATCACCACGACCATCTCGCCCTCGGCGTCGAACCTTTGCACTTCCTTCGGGCGGACGATGGCGTCCTCAGGACCAATGACGCTGGTGGGGGTCTTGTGGAAGATCATGGGGTATTCAGGAGCCGGCCTGTCGCCGATGTGGCTGGTGTAGTTGAGGCCCATGGCGAGGATCTTTCCCGGCATCACCGGCGAGAGGAGCTTCACGTCGGAAAGCGAGTGAACGTGATCGGTCAGCTTGATCTCGGCGTCGAAGATGCTGCCGTCGATAGCGGTTACGTTGTCACCGTCAACGACGCCGAAATGCTCGGATCCGTGGGCGATGTATCGAGCGATTTTCATGGTGTGAGTGCCTCCGTTGGGATGTGATGAGCTTTTTGGCGTACGATATTGTACCAAAAGCCGCCGGCCGCTCAGTGTTCGATGACCAGCTTGCCGTAGAAGTCCCGGTCGTGCATCACCTGGTGCGCCTCGCCCACGCCTTCCAGCGGGAAGGTACGGCCCACAATTCCGCGGAGCGCGCCCTGGTTGACCATTTTCATGGCGTCGGCCATGGTGCGGCGGCTGCGCCCGCCGCTTCCCATGAGATGCAACGGTTTGCTGTGCAAGATGGACAGATCCATCGGCGTCTGGCTGCCCGAGGTTACGCCGGTTATCACCAGCCTACCCTCATGCTTGAGGCTCAGCATGTTCTCGTGCCACACGTCCGCGCCGACGCAATCGTATACCACGTCGACACCCTGGCCGTCGGTGAGTTCCTTCACCCGTTCGCTGACGCTGTCGACCTCCCGGTAGTTGATGACCTCATCGGCGCCCCACTTCTTCGCCTCCTCCAGTTTCCAGTCGTTGCCGGCGGTAGTGATCACGCGACATCCCATCATCTTGGCAATCTGGATGCCCATGCTGCCGACGCCGGAACCGGCGGCCTGAACCAGCACATCGTCCCAGGGCTGGATCTTCGCCTGGGTGACGAGGCAGTGCCACGAAGTGTGCAGCGCGATGGGCAGCGCCGCCGCTTCCGCAAACGACATTTCGTCGGGGATTGTGTAGGCGTTGATGGCCGGAGCGACCACGTACTCCGCGTGTCCGCCGTCCAGGTCGACGCCGATGCGCTGCTGACGACCGCACCACTGGTCGTGGCCGGCGGCACAGTGCTCGCACAGATTATGTCCGCCGCACTTGACCCGGTTGTCCACCAGCACCCGGTCGCCAATCGCCAGATCGGTTCCGGAGTCGGGGCTGATCTGCACCACCTCGCCGGCGAAGTCGCAGCCAAGAATGTGAGGGAAGCGGCGCGCGTTGCCGGCCCGCAAGTTCAGGTCGAGGTGGTTCAATGCGCTGCCGCCCACTCGGATCATCACCTCGCCGGGGCTGATCTCGGGGTCGGGACGGTCGCCGTGGATCAGCACGTCGGTGCCGCCGGTTTCGTTGATGTAAACGGCTTTCATGGTGGGTTCCCTCCGGTTGGCAATATCGATGGTGACGGCAGTTTATTGGCAGAGGAGTGAGCCGGCAAATGAGTGCTACAGTTGATTTGGGCGATCGGCGCTCGCCTGCGGTGGCGACCGCATGTACAGGAGTACCAACTGGCCATGAAATTCATTACTAATCCTACCGACGAACAGGCAGCAGAGATCGAACGAGGCTTGGACACGCACAGTGCGTCGGTAGCGTCGGCTCGCTCCGTCGCGCCGGTGCGGGCGGTCTACGCGAAATCCGGCCGGGTCGTGGCCGGGTTGGTCGGCTCCGCTTATTGGT
This sequence comes from Dehalococcoidia bacterium, assembly GCA_965207585.1. Taxonomy (GTDB): domain Bacteria; phylum Chloroflexota; class Dehalococcoidia; order Lucifugimonadales; family UBA3495; genus Bin87. The sequence continues at coordinate 3,855,518 of CBDBMT010000003.1, forward strand.
GCAAATTGCACGTTCGCCTGCTGTGGGTGGACCCGGACTATCGGTCCGGAGGGCTGGGTCGGCGGCTGATGGATTGGGCGGAGGAACGCGCCGTAGATATGGGATGCACCTCGGTAGTTGTCGATACGATGTCGTTCCAGGCTCCGGAATTTTACGTCAAACTGGGCTACCGGCAAATCGGGCTGTCGGAAGGCTATGAGGGTGGGGCGAGCCGGCACTACTTCGAAAAGAATCTGTAGTTCGTTCCGTCGGCGTCTCCAGAGACGACCTGGCGTCTGCGGCGTTGCAGTGGGACCGGAAACCCCACACAAATGCTGCTACAATCCCCAGCATCTCGTCTATCCATGCCCATTGTTCGCACGGAGGCTTCCCATGCCCGTCTTCACCCCTGAATACCTGGAAAAGGCCGCCTACCATATCTACGTAGCCAAGGGCACGCCACCCGAAGAGGCCGAGATCGTTGCCGCCCACCAGGTGAAGGCCAACCTGGTCGGCCACGACTCCCACGGCGTGATCCACATCCCCGAATATTGCGAGCGCATCGACCGGGGCCACATCGTGCCTGGCGCGCCGTTCGAGGTGCTCAGTGAGACCCCCACCACCGCGGTGGTCGACGGCCACTGGGGGTTCGGCTTCGTGGTGACCGAAAAGGCGACGCGCATGGCCATGGCCAAGGCTAAGGAAAACGGCGTCGCGGCGTTTACGATCCGACGCCAGAGCCACATCGGACGCCTGGGCGACTACCCTACCATCTGCGCCCAGGAGGGCATGATCGCCCTGCTCACCGCCGACTCCGGCGCCGGCCCCAAGGCCGTCGCTCCCTTTGGCGGACGGGCCCGCCGCCTGGGCACCAACCCCATCTGCATCGGCGTGCCCAGCAACCTGCCCGGCCAGGTGCTGCTGGACATGGCGACCTCCGCCGTCGCCGCCGGCAAGATCGGCCTGGCCCGCAACCGCGGCGAGCAAATCCCCACTGGCTGGATCGTGGACAAGGACGGCAACCCGACCAACGACCCTAACGACTACGCAGCCGGCGGCGCTATCCTCCCCGTGGGCGCCGACCAGGGACACAAGGGCTTCGGGCTGTCTTTCATGGTGGAGATGTTCTCCGGCCTGTTGACGGGCCTCGGTTTCGGCATCGACCCGCAGGCACGCCACAACGACGGCTGCTTCCTGGCCGTGTTCGACGTTTCGAAGTTCCGACCCCTGGAGGACTTCAAGCAGGAGATGACCGAGTTCGCCGAGTTCGTCAAGACATCCCCGCCGGCCCCCGGTTTCAGCGAGGTCTATTACCCCGGCGAAATCGAGTACCGCACCGAGTTGCAGAGGCGCGAAAACGGCGTCTTCATCGAGGATGAGACCTGGCGTCAAATCACCGAGCTGATGGAAGAAGTCGGCGTGACCGAGGCCGTGGGCCAGCCGTAGCCGGGCCTCCTCGACATGGCGAAAGCCGGTGGAAGAACCAGCCGCACACCCGGACATCGAGAGCCCTCCCTCGCTGGCCCGCCGGCTGGCTGAGGTGGCTTGGGCATTCCTGCCCTTCGGTTGGATAGCTTTCGGCGGGCCACAGGCTCATATCGCCCTGCTGCAGGAGCGGTTCGTAGCCCGGCGTCGCTGGCTGGACGAACAGCGCTTCGTGGAACTGCTGGGCTTGGGGCAGGGACTGCCCGGCCCTACCTCAACTCAAATGGTGGTGGCTGTCGGTACGGCCCGGGCGGGGCCGCTGGGCGGCTTGCTGGCCTTTCTGCTCTTTCTGTATCCAGCGGCGACGGTAATGGCCCTGGCCGGCTTGGGGGTAGCAACTTTCCTGGATGAAGGCGGACGCCCGCAGTGGCTGGACGGGGTACAACCCGCCACGGTAGCCCTGGTGGCGGTAGCAGCCTGGCGGTTGGGTGTGGCGGTGGTCAACACGCGGCTCACCATGGGCCTGATGCTGTTGGGGGCAGTGGTGACTATAGGGGCGCGTCAACCCTGGGCCTTTCCCGCTATCCTGGCCCTGGGCGGGCTGGCAACAGCGATGGCACTGCGATCCCGACGACACGACGCCGGTGACCAGTTGGGAAGCATCCCTCTGGACAACTTGGGAATTTCTCGAGCGGCCGGCGTCCTGCTGTTGCTGTTGTTCTTCGGCTTGCTGGGCGGGTTGATCCTGGCGCGTCTGGCGCTGGATTGGTCCTGGCTGCAAATCCTGGAGTCCTTTTACCGCACCGGGTCGCTGATTTTTGGCGGCGGGCAGGTGGTATTGCCGATGCTCAGCGCCGAGGTGGTAGAGCCCGGTTGGGTAACGGAGCAGCAATTCCTGGATGGATTGGCCCTGATGTTGGCCCTGCCCGGTCCATTGTTCAGCTTCAGCGCTTACCTGGGGGCAGTAGCTGGCGGCGTTCCCGGGCTGCTGCTGGCCTTTGTGGGCCTCTTCTTGCCGGGAGTGCTGATAATCTTCGGAGTGCTGCCCTTCTGGGAGAAGGTACGGCGTTATCCCTGGGTAAGGATAGCCCTGACGGGTGTGAACTCCACTGCCATCGGCCTGGTAGTGGGCGTGGTGTTCCTGCTGTGGGAGCGGGCAGACCCGGGCGCCGCCGGGGCGGTGATTGCCCTGCTGGCCTTCGGGTCGGTGATGTTTTTCCGAGTCCCGGCGCCGCTGGTGATTATCGGCGCTGGGGCGCTGGGCTGGATTTTCGATTGGGTTGGGTTGTTGTAGAACCCATCTACAGACCGGCAAAAAAGTCGGCCGGTACGACCTCGCCTTCGGCCACCGGAGGCTCGGCGCGAATGAAGTGCTCCACCCCGATCACGGAGGCCGTCACCTCGCGGGGTATGCGCTCGTAGGGCCAATCGGGCTGCAACTGTGTGAAGTGCCGCTTGATGCAGGCCATCTTAGCGTCCAGGCCATCCGACGCATCCACGGTGAGATTGATGGTCTCAGGATCCGCGCCGTCGCTGACCCGGTCGGGCGACGGCATGGGGAAGTCGATGCCGGCAGCCTGCAAGGATTCCGCCATGTGCACGCGGAAACCGCGCGGGCGCACGCTGTAAAACAGGCGATCCGTCTGGTGGGGTTGAATCCCAATCGCCATGTGATGGGGGAAAGCGGACGGGTCGGCGGCCAGGCGGAACGCAGTTGTCGAATGCTTGCAGATTGCTATGTGGTCAGGATGTCCGTACAGGCCATCCATCCCGAAAGTGAGGATCACCTGGGGGCGGAAGCGGCGGATTTCGAACACCAGCCGCGCGACCACCTCGTGCTCGTCAGCCTGCACGAAGGCTTTGGGATGGTGGTTGTCGTCCCAGCCGGCCATGCCCGAGTCGCGGTACTGCAAAACCTCGTGGGACTCGATCCCAAGTTCCTTGATCGCCTCCGCCAGCTCCCCGCGGCGCACCTCGCCGATGGTCTCGCGGGTGGCCGAACCGGGCTGGCGAATCTCTCCGAGCTCGCCGGAGGTGGCGGTGATCAGCCGGGCGGTCACCCCGCGTGCGGTGTGCATCGCGATGGTCCCGCCAACGGGAAACGCCTCGTCGTCAGGGTGGGCAAACAGTATGAGGAGACGATGATCGGGCATGATGATTACCCTTCAGCACGGTGGCAGCAAGTCGCGAGGCGGTTTATTCCATCATGGTTAGGAGTATCGGCGGTGCAGGAACTTGGCAATTCCTTCACCGATCTTCATGGACAAGGGATTGGCGGACGCGGTCCGGAAATAGTTCTATAGCTGCCATTTCCGCCAGTCTTTTGGTGAGCTTGTACGTCACTGCCTGACCTTCCGCCATGCGAACTAGCCTGCCCGCCCTGCCCTCAGCGACCGTACCTTTCCTCCACATATTGAAAACTACCTGATCCGGGCAAATTCCCAAGCACAGCAGGTAATCGTAGTCTCGGTCCAAACGAACGTGGTTGAACTGGAAGGTGCCGTTCGCACCGAGCGAAGCAGTTTTCACCTCAAAACGTACATTCTGAATCCGGAGATCAGTGCGAGAAACTCGCCCTCCATTGCCAACTGCTATGTCATTCTGTCCCAGGAAGCGCCGTATGAATTCCTCGCCAATCTCGCCGCGGTTGGTATTGCCAAGCATTCGGTATCCTACCAACGGCGAGTCACGCCAGATGTCCTCCGGCGCGTGTTCCCGGATGATGGTCACCAGTAGATCCACTGGGTTCATGCCGGCGGTTCCCAAATGCTCCTCCCTGAGCCGCTTTTCCAAAACACGAGGAAATACGAATGATTCTTCCTGGCATGCACTTGGCGAACCGTCCGGCTCACTCCGGGACGATTTTGGCGGACAACCACAAAAAGATCCTCGGTAATGAATCCAAGCCGTTCGTATGATTGCATGATTTCCACATGAGTAAAACGTTGCCGGTTCGCGCACACTTCGTCCTGGCACTTCACGATCAACACGCCGCGCTCGCGCAGGACTCGATACGCCTCTTTACCGGCATCTTCATACAGCTCAAGGACAGCTTCGTGATATTTCTTTGTGGTTCGATTCCCGGTGACGTTGTTGCGGTAATGTCGCTCGAATGCCGTATGAACCGTATGTGCGGTTCCTCCCGGCGAGTGCATATAAGGCGGGTCGAGCACGACACAATCTATCGTCCCGTCTTCGTAGGGAAGATCGCGGCAGTCCACTCCGGTCTGAATGTCGGTGGCGAGCAATTCGTACCGCTCTTCGGGAACGTTGCGCCAGAAAACGCCTTTGCCGAACGTGACGTCGGCAACCAGGCTTCCCGGCGCAACGTAGAGATCCAGGACATGAGGGAACGTGTCCTCATTGCCGCCTACGTAGGCGCTGAAAGCCAGCTCGTTGGTGGGCTGACCGTTGCGTACTCGCCGGCGTGTCCGCTCGGACTCTTCAACGGCTGTGAATTCCCACAATTGCATGCTCTATCACCGCGCGCCAGAAGCTGAACCATTCGGCACAGGCCGCCAAAAGTCGTTGACAGTCGATGCGGGGCGAATAATCATTCGCCCCTATCCCATCGCTCCGGTTTCGCGCGGACAGCCTTTAGGCGTCAATGACCTCCAGGACTTCCAGGATGATGCCCTGGGGTCCTTCGAAGAACATGACCCGACGGCCGCCGCCTACGGTGGTCTCTTCCAGCACGGTTGCGCCGCCGTTTTTCAGGTCGGCGATGGTGCCCTCGATGTCGGTGGTGTCGATGGCGATGTGCTCAAAGCCGTAGTTCTGCGGGTGGGTCTGGGTGGCAATGTGGTCGGTCACGTTCAGGGGCAGGCCGTGCAGGTCCAGCCGGAACCCGCCGTTGGGGGCCTCGGCGGTGACCGTGGCGCCCAGATTCTGCACGTACCAATCGGCGGTGGCCTTGGGATCAGGGGTCTTGAGGTGAACGTGGTTCAGTGAGAACGCCATGACGATAAACCCTCCTGTGAAGTGTGGTCAGACCAATTGCATGAACGATCTTGGCCGATTGTATCACACGGCCCGACCCATACCGGCGGTGATATACTTGCGCCGCAATTGAGCACGGAGGCAACATAGATGCTGGCGTTTTTGGGAGGCACCGGACCGGAAGGCAAGGGATTGGCGCTGCGCCTGGCAATGGCCGGCGAGACAGTAGTCATCGGATCACGGGACGCCGGCCGAGCGCAGGAGGCTGCGGACGAATTGCTGGCCCTGGCTCCCGGCGCCACGATCTCCGGCGCGGTGAATCCTGACGCGGCTGCACAATCCGACGTGGTGTTCCTGACCATGCCTTATAACGGCATGTCCCCAACCATCGCCGGCGTCGGGGAGGCCCTCGACGGCAAGGTGGTGGTCACGGTGATCGCTCCCATGCGGTTCGAACGCGGAGTGGGCGCGATCGCCGAAGAAGTGGAGGCCGGCTCCGCGGCCGAAGAGGCCCAGGCGGCGGCCACAGGTTCGAAGGTGGTGGCGGCCTTCCAGAATGTGTCCGCCGAGGAACTGCTGAAGCCCGGCGTGACGCTGGACGAGGACGTGGTCATCTGCGGCGACGATGAGGACGCCAAGCAGGTCGTGGTCGACCTGACCCGGAAGATACCCAACCTGCGTCCGGTGGATGCCGGCGCACTCTACAACGCCAAGTACGTGGAGCAGATCACGCCTTTGCTGGTCAACATCAACCGGCGCTATCGCACGCATTCGGGGGTGCGGATCACCGGCGTGTAATTCGTAATGACGGATTCCCACACAACCGGACTGGAGGATTTACCATGCCACGAGCTACGTTAGATTTGCAGAACGCCGACGACCTGGCGGCCGTGGGCGGCCAGTGGAAGGTCGCTCACGGGTTCGTACCCGACCAGCCCAACGAGGGCATCGTCCCCGAGGCCGAGGGTTCCCCGTGCCGCCTGCCGGAATACGACGACTCCGGTTGGGAAGACTGCGGCGACCTGGGCGCCTGGCGCCGTCGCGGCGTGTCGTTCATCTGGTACCGGATCAAGGCAACGCTTCCGGAAACCGTTGGCGGCCGGCCGTTGGACGGCGCCCGCTGCCTCTTCGAGTCCTGCATCGACGACTACGGCGAGATCTGGATCAACGGCGAGTGCGACCGCGAACGCGCCACCGTGCAGGGGTTCAACGTTCCCCAGCGCGTTGTGGTTTCGACGGAGCCCAAGCCCGGCGACGAGGTCACCATCGCGATCCTGGCGATGAACGGCCCGCTGGCCGCGCCCGGCGGCGCAGTGTTCGTGCGCTACGCCAATCTGGCCTTCGAGTGGCGGGAAGCCGGATATTAGGACCCTGGTCACATCACCGTAAACAACAGGGGCGCGTGGTCACGCGCCCCTGATTTTGCGACGGCGCGCGGTCAGGCCAACCAGTCGTCTCCGTCCTCTTCGTCGTCGCCATCCCCGTCGTTGGTCACCACCTGACCGGGGTTATGTGAATAACCCCGCGACTCCAACTCGCTTCGGATGGTGGAGGCGAAATCCGCGGGGGTTCGGCTGGCCGGCAAGGTAATCTCCACCTTGCCGCCGTCCACGCTGACCTCGCCCGGATCTTCCCGGGCCAACTCCACGCTCACCGACTCGCGGTGGATGCCGAAATCGTCGGTCACCGAGAAGACAACCGCCATGTCCTCCATGGTGATGATGGTAATGCTTTCGTCGGACATCGGCTGGTCTACTCCTGCGGCGGCCATTCGGTTCCGCCCTCGGCCGGTCGTTCGGCCGCCGGCAGCGCCATTCCGTCGGCCACCACCTGCTGAAATTCGTTCAGGATCACGGACCCCCACTCGGCGGCTTTGCCGACGCGATGGGCGGTGCGACGTCCCCGGGTCTGCTGGCGGCGCTCCCCCTCGTCGGCGACCGAGGCGGCAGCCTGCGCGATCATCTCGTCCATGGCGTCGATGTCAGGAACTAGCGAGCGCGCCGTCTCGATGAACCGGGCGATCTCGCCCATGCCGTCGTCAAACACAACGAAAACCGGCACGGTTCCGGCGCGGTGCTCGGGCAGGAAGCTGTTGGTCAGCTCCAGCTCATCGTCCCGATTGAACACGCTGAGGCGAATGTTGTCGCTGGCGTCGGCGAGGCGCAGGATAGCTGGAGTGGTGGACATGGCGTCGCCGCACCAGTCCGAGGTGAACACCGCCAGGTTAACCGGCTGCTCCAGCCCGTTGAAGTAATCAAGCACGTTTGCGGGTATGTCGACGCCCGCGTGGATCTGGCAGAAGGGGTCCTTGTTCACCTTGATAATGTCAATGTACTGCTCCGTGGTCATCCCCTGGCCGAACTTCTCTGCTGACAGTGTCATTTGGCGCCTCCTGGATTCCGGCTTTCGCCGGAATGACGGTTAATTGACTGGTGGATGCTGTCTTTTGCCGTGGTCTGTGCCCGGTGCTAAAATCGTGCGCACATATTACCAGCCCCGAGAGGGCCCGAACGGAGCCGCTGTTGACTACCGAACGAGGCGGAGTGTACCTGAAATATGCCCTGTTCTGCCGGGAAACCGAAGAGGGACACGGGGACGACCTGAGTTTCAAGGGCGTTCTCGACCTGGTGGACATCCCCATGCCGGAAGAGCCCCCCAGCGGGGACGGCCCGCGAGTGCTGGCCGCAGTCGACGCCCAACTGGCGTTCTGCATCGCCGGCGCCGCCGCCGGATCGCACACGCTGGAGGTCACCATCCGGGCGCCGGGCGCAAGCCTGTCCAGCCCGCCGCCCCAGGAAGTCACCTGGGAGGAGGGCATCTTCTTCCAGCGCTGGATCAAGCCCTTCCGCATCCCGGTCACGCGCCTGGGCCGGCACGTGGCCGCCATAGCCTTCGACGGGATGCCACTGGGAGAGGCCAGCTTCCTGGTGCGACTGAAGCCGTGAGGGCGGCGACTGCCCGGTTAGAACGATGGCAAGGCTTGGCCCAGGATATGGACCATAGATTGCGGAGCCAGTTCCCATTCTCCGAGGCGGAAACGGTGGAGATGGTATTGAGCGGCTTCGCGCTTTCTCGGAATCTGGGGTATCACAATGAAATGGTTTGTCGCCGGTCTGGTGTTGGGAATAGCCGTCGCGGCGATATTTTTGTCCCTTGCGCAGGTTCAGGAAAACACGCCGCGGGCCGTTGCGGAGAGTAGCGTTTCCCCTGCCGCCAACATCCAGGTTCGCAGCGGGCCTAACCCCGGTGAAGCGATGCTTTCGTGGGATGCCGTGCCGCAAGCTACGCACTATCGCATTGGCTACGTCAACATGGAGATCGATTACCACTTCGCCAAAGCCAGCTGCACGGGCCAATGGATCGACGCATTCGTTTATGTTGATGCGGACGCGCGGAACATTCCGGTTCGCAACGGACGCGCCGAATACACCATCCGTCGGTTGTCTCCGGGCGCCCGCCACGCCTTCACCGTATTGACCAGCAACGATTTCACCGATAGCGGCAGCGGCGGTAGCGTCCGCAGCGAGTTTCTTCTGGCCCAGCAACCCCCGCTGGAAGTTTCTAGCCGGGCGGGATACCCTGCCCTCTGGCATCACCCTTCCCACTCCAGAGTGTGACTCAAGCGTGTTGCCCACGCCCACCCCCACTCCCACACCGCGCCCGACGCCGGCGGGCACCGGGGACTACGACGCTGATGACGACGGACTGATTGAAATACGCAATCTGGCCCAGCTGAACGCCATACGTGGCGACCTAGATGGAGACGGGGTATCACAAGCACCTGCTTACGCGGTCGCTTTTCCGAACGCGATGCCCGGTATGGGTTGCCCCAACGGCTGTACTGGCTACGAACTGGTCTCCGACTTGGATTTTGATACCAACCACAACGGGGAGGCCGATGCGGGAGATGCTTACTGGAATGGCGGCTCTGGATGGATACCCATAGGCAACGAAAGCCGCAAGTTTGGTTCTACATTTGATGGCAACCAGCACACTATTGCCAACTTGTACATTGCCCGGAGACATACTGATGACGTCGGTTTGTTCGGGTATTCGGCCAGCGGTAGCAGTATCGAGCGAGTTGGCGTGATTCAAGCCAGTGTGTCCGGTGACGTCAGCGTGAGTGTCTTGGTGGGTTCAAATGAAGGCACAATTATGAGTAGCCGCGCTACCGGCAATGTGCATTATGGCAGATGGAATGCTGGCGGTTTAGTTGGCACTAACGACGGCACCATCATCGATAGTTATGCGACAGTCAAAGTTTCTGGTGTGTATGATGTGGGTGGACTAGTTGGGGACAACAGCGAGGCAATCAACAATAGCTACGCTACAGGCGTGGTGTCCGGCCTATACGGTTATATTGCCGGTGGATTAGTTGGACGTAACCATGGCACTGGCGCGATTGCCAACAGTTATGCTACGGGCGACGTGTCCGGGAAAAGTCGCCTTATCGGCGGACTGGTAGGACTTAATGAGAACAACGCCACAATCGTGGGCAGCCATGCAAGGGGTAATGTGTCTGGTGAAGGAGATAACGTTGGTGGGCTGGTAGGGAGTAACCAGAATGCTATCACGGCTGCCTACGCTACTGGCAACGTGACCGGTTCCAGCGATAATGTTGGGGGATTAGTTGGGCAGAACGGAGGCACTATCGCAGCCACCTACGCTACTGGAATGGTGATAGGTAGAGGCTCTAACTTGGGCGGTTTGGTCGGCAAGAACGGTAGTGGGTCTATCGCGACTAGCTATGCTTCGGGCGTTGTGATACCGCCAACCGGAGCTTTTTACGTCGGCGGTTTGGTTGGATCTAACGGCAACGGTGAAATCACCAACTGCTACTGGGACACCCAGACTTCTGGTCAGTCCAGCAGCTACGGAGGCATCGGCAAAACGGCAATTGAACTGCAATCCCCCACCGGCTACATTGCCATTTACGCCAATTGGAACGTGGACCTGGACGGTAACGGCTCGCCCGATGACCCCTGGGACTTTGGTACACCCAACCAGTACCCGGCGCTGAAGTACGGCGGCCTCAGCGTAGCGGCGCAGCGGTAGGCATTGGCGGCCGTTACTCCCCCGCCTGCAAGCGTTGCAGTTGCTCGCGCAGCCGGCGGTTTTCCGCTTCAGCGGCCAGTCGGCCAGACGCTTCTTCTTGCCGGGCCGCCTCCGCAGATTGGAGGGCTGCCTCTGCCAACTGGCGGGCAGCTGCCTCTTCTTGCAGATAATCGATACCGCTCTGCCGGGGCGGCAATTATGGAGCGGAGACGATAATCTTCCGTCTCCGCTCCGTTTCCGGTTTCGCCGGAACGATGTGCCTGCTACAGGCTAGCCGCCGTTCTGCTCCCACAGCGCTTCCAGCACCGCGCCCGGGTTCATGGGCAGGCTTTCCAGCCTGGCGCCGGTAGCCCGGGCGATGGCGTTGCCGATGGCGGCCATGGGCGGAACCAGCGAAACCTCGCCGACGCCGCGTACGCCCAGCGGGTGACCCGGGTTGGGCACTTCGACGATGACCGTGTCGATCATGGGCAGGTCCAGCGCGGTGGGCATGCGGTAGTCCAGGAAGGATGAGTTGAGCATCTCCCCGCTGTCGTTGAAGAAGTACTCTTCGTTCAAGGCCCAGCCGATGCCCTGCACGGCTCCGCCCTGGATCTGGCCCTCCACATAGCTGGGGTGGATCGCCTTGCCGCAGTCCTGGATGGCGGTGAAGCGCAGCAGTTCCACCTTGCCGGTGTCGGGATCGACTTCGACATCGGCGACGTTGATGGCAAAGGCGTTGCCGACGCCGGCCGGGTTGGCCGCGCCGTGCCCCACAATGGGACCGCCGGTGCCGTTGAGCCGCCGGGCCAACTGATCGAAGGTCATGCGCAGAGCGTCGTCGGAGCGGTGGGCCAGGGTGCCGTCCTCCTGGTACTCGACGTCGTCCACCGGCACGTCCCAGATCCGGGCGGCCCGCTCGACCATCTGCCGGCGCACTTCCTCGCCGGCCTGGTAGACGGCGGTGCCCATCTTGAAGGTGACGCCGCTGCCTCCGGCTCCGCTGCTGTACCCGATGCTGTCGGTGTCCACGATGGACGGCTTGATGCGCTCGGCGGGCAGTCCCAGGACCTCCGCGACGTGCATGGCCATCGCCGCGCGGGAGCCTCCGATGTCCGGCGAACCCTCGATGAGGCTCACCGTGCCATCGGGCATGACGCTGGCGACGGCGGTGGCCGGGCCGGTGCCATTGAACCAGGCGCCAGCGGCGATGCCCCGGCCCGTGACCCGTCCCGGTGCCGACGGTTCCGGTACCGGCGACGCCAGGTGCGGATGCTCCTGCGTGGCCTGTAGAATCTCCTCCATACCGATGCGGCGGAAAGCAGGGCCGCCAATCTGCCGACTGCCCTCCCTGGAGGCGTTGTTGGCGCGAAACTCAACTGGATCGACATCCAGTTGCTGGCAAAGCTCGTCGATGGCTTGCTCGGCGGCGAACGACGCTGCCGGCGAACCGGGGGCGCGGTAAGCGGCGGCCTTGGGCACATTGGTCACCACGTCGTAACCCTCGACGAAACCGTTGGCGATGTCGTAGGGGGCGAACATGGTGCGGCAACCGCTGGGCACCGGCGAACCGGGGAACGCGCCGGCTTCGTAGATCAGCGTCGCCTGGGCCGCGGTGAACCGTCCGTCGCGGGTGCCGCCCACCTTGACCTTGATGTGGCTGCTGGAAGTCGGACCGGTGCTGGTAAACACCTCGGTGCGCGTCATGGCGATCTTCACCGGGCGGCCGGTCTTGCGGGCCAGCGCCCCGACCACAGGCTCCAGGTAGCACCCGCCTTGGCCCTTGCCACCGAAGCCGCCGCCGATCTCCATGGGAACGACGTTAACCTGCCCGACGGACACGCCGAGGATGCGGCTGGTGTGGTCGCGCAGGGCGAAATGTCCCTGGCTGCTGGCCCAGATGGTCACCGTGTCATCGGTGTTCCAACGGGCGGTGGCCGAGTGGGGCTCGATGTATCCCTGGTGGACCTGGCGAGTGTGGTACTCGCGCTCGACGACCACATCGGCCTCGGCGAAACCGGCCTCCAGGTCGCCGGAGGTGAACTGGAAGTGGTTGGACACGTTGGACCCGCCGGCGCCTTCCTCTGCCCATCCGCCGGAACGCTGCGCCGGGTTGGACAGGGTCATCAGGCGTTCGTGGACCGCCGGCGCGCCGTCGGCCATGGCTTCATCTGCGGTCAGGACGGCCGGCAGAACCTCCCAGTCCACGTTGATCAGCGCCAGGGCTTCCTCCGCCAGGTGCGGTGAGTCGGCGGCGATGGCGGCGACCGCGTGTCCGCGATACAAAGCCTTTTCCCGTGCCATAACGTTGCGGCTGTAGAAGCCGTAGTTGACCGCCGCCCCTTCCTCCTGGTCCTTGATCTCGGCGGACACTTCGGGGAAATCGGCGGAGGTCACCACTGCGTGGACGCCGGGCAGGACCAGGGCCTTGCTGGCGTCGATGCCCCGGATGCGGGCGTGGGCGTGGGGGCTGCGCAGGATCTTGCCGTGCAGCATTCCGGGCAGATGGATATCAGCGGCGTAGCGGGCGCGGCCCATGACCTTGTCCGGCCCGTCGTGGCGGACGGGGCGCGTGCCGACGACCTTGTAATTCTCTTCAGGGTCAGAGAGGACGATGTTGGGTTTGTAATCAAGCATAGAGCGGCGACCTCCCGGGCGATGTCGTTGGAATAATGCGGTGGCAGTAATTTACCACAAGGGGGCAGCCCTTTCGGACTGCCCCCGGCCTCGCAGCGGGTGGTTGGCGGTATGTGTTCTAACCGCGATCCCTGTGCCGGCCCCAGCGGGTATCACTCTCGCCATCGCCGTCAGCGTCCCCGTGGCCGTGGCGACCGTGCTTTCGGGAAACTTCGGGAAGCGAGTCCGGTCGGTCGTCGTGCCAGGCATCCAGGGCATCGGACTCATCTTGCGTCAACTTCTCGTTTTCCACCAGCCTTGCAAGGAAATTATCCACCTTGTCGGCATCGGAGGTCCCGGCGAGACGCAGCGCCAGCGGGCCGGAGTTGGCGGGCCGCTCGTCGAACCACGTGTTGGCCGCGTCCGCTTGCTCTTGCGTCAGGCTCTCATCCGTAACCCAAGCCGCCATGCGTTCCTCAAACTTGGTATTGGCCTGCTCGTCCAGCGCGGTGGTAAAAGCCGCCTCCAGCGTAGCCTGCTCGATGCCCAGTATTTCGGCAGCCCGTGCCATGATAGCGCTGCCATTGCCCTTGCCGCCCCAGCGATCGTCGTGATCGTAACCGTAGGGCAGCGCGTTGCCGATTACGCGGGGCGGCGCGCCGGCGGCGAACACGGTGCCACCAACCAACCCGACGGCCAGCAGCGCCACTGACGCTACGACCACGAACCAGCGCTTGCGGATATTGCGAATTCGGTTGAACATTTTTGCCTCCTGCGCCGCCTCGAATGGTGGTTGTCTCAGTCCACGGCGGCTTGATGAGTGCAGGATAGGGACCCGATGTTCAGAAATTGTTAATGTCCGGCCGCAGGTAAATCGAACCCGAAACGGCTGCCCGTCCCTTCTTCGCTCTCCGCCCGGATAGCGCCTCCGTGCGCTTCCACCAGCTGGCGGGCGATGGTCAGGCCCAGGCCGGACCCGCCCGTTCCACGGTCGCGGGACGGGTCCACCCGATAAAGGCGGTCAAACACGTGCGGCAGCGCTTCGGAAGGGATCCCCGGCCCGGTATCCGTAACCTCCACCCTGATGGAGCCCGCAGTCTGACTGGCGGCTACCGCCACCCGGCCTCCAGGAGGGGTGTGCCGGATGGCGTTGTCAACCAGATTGGCCAGAACCTGCTCGATGCGGACGCGGTCAACTGCCACGGTTGGCAATGCCTCTTCGACCGTTGTTTCCAACCGCACCTCCTCGGCTTCTGCCCTGGCGCGGAACGAGGTTGTCACCCGTTGAACGATTTCACCAACGGACGCCGGGCTCAAGTCCAGTCGCAATTCCTGAGCTTCCCATTGGGCCAGCAGCCGCAGGTCGTCCACCAGGCGGTTCAGGTGAAGAGCCTGGAGATGCACGGTTTCCAGGTTAGCGGCATCGGGTTCCAGGAGACCGTCCTGCATCGCCTCGATATGACCCTGGATGTTGGACAACGGCGTCCGCAATTCGTGGGCCACGTCGGACACCAGTGACTGGCGTTGCCGCTCCGATTCTTCCAGGGCATCGGCCATGGAGTTGAATGTCCGGCCTAATTCCGCTATTTCATCACTGCCCTTGACGTCTGCCCGACTGGACAAGTCACCGCTGCCAAGTCCCCGGGCCGCGGTCGTCAAGCTGCCAATAGACGCCAGCATACGTCTCGACATGAAAATCACCAGCAGGATGCCAGCAACGCCGGCTACTGCACCAGCGATTTTCAGCGCCCTTCCCACGGCATCCACAAGCCGCGACAGGGGAGGTTCCGCATCCGGCGGCGGTTCTCCGTTTGAACCCAAATGCGGGGGATGCACGAAGCCCCCGCGACCGCGCACAGCCATCGCCACCAGGCCGATCTGGGTTCCGTCGGCTACTATGGGAGCGAAATACTGCGGAGGCACGGCATCGTCCGAATCGTCGTCATGGTTGGAGAATATCCAGTTGCGGCCGTCATGCCCCCGGCGCCGGTCATTGTGGAAGCCGCTGTCGGCGACTACCCGACCTTCCGAGTCCAGCACGATGATTTCCCGTTCCGTCTGGAAGCTGATCCGGTTGACGAATCTCTGTGCGCCGTTCCATCCTCCGTTGGTCTCGTGGAATTCGGCCAGGGCAACCACGATACGGCTGGCCCGCACGCGGTCCTGCTCCACCTGTACCCTGGACACTTCCCGCTGCGCGGCGAAGCCGGTGAGCAAGCCCACCGACCCCAGGGCCAACGCCAGGATCACGGCGAACCCCAGCGCCAGACGCCACCGGAGGCCGAACCGCCATCTAGGCATCGCCGAACCGGTAGCCCACGCCGTGAACGGTCTGCACGTAGCGGGGTTTCCGCACGTCGGGCTCGATCTTCCGCCGCAAGTTGGCGATGTGCACGTCCACCGTCCGGTCATACCCGTCGAAGTCGTACCCGAAGACGCCCTCGATGATCTGGTCACGGGAGAACGGCCGGCCGGGTTGGGACGCCAGCATGGAAAGGAGCCGGAACTCCGTCGGGGTCAACGACGGCCTCTCGCCTCCCCTTACCACCGTCTGCATCCTGAAGTCGATGGTGATCCCGTTATATTCGATCATCGGAGGTTGCGACGGGGAATGCCGGGAGGTCCTCCGCAAGACGGCGCGCACCCGGGCCGCCAGCTCTCGCGGGCTGAAGGGCTTCACGATGTAATCGTCGGCGCCCAAATCCAGGCCGGCCAGGCGGTCGTCCTCGTCGACGCGGGCGGTGGCCATGATGATGGGCACGTCGGATTCCTCCCGCAATGCCCGACAAACGCTCATGCCGTCCAGCCGGGGCAGCATCAGGTCGAGAACTATCAGGTCGGGATTGTCGACGCGGGCCGCATTGAGGCCGGACACGCCGTCGCCTGCGGTGGCCACTGTATGGCCGTCACGTTCGAGGTACAACCTGATAATCCGCGCAATGCCCGGATCGTCCTCGATTACCAGTATGTCGCTCGCCATGTCAAACACGGATCCCATCGGGGTAGCGTTTCGTTTCAGGTGGTTCGGTTGATTATCCGTCACTCCGGCGAAAGCCGGAGTCCAGAAAACGCTACTGGATTCCGGCTTTCGCCGGAATGACGAGAAGGTTAAATCACTTAAACTGCAACGCTACCTCCCATCGACGGCGCCCGTCCAACTACTCGCCGGTTTCCCCGCGCAGCATATCCCCGTAGAAGTGCAGGAGGCTGGTCACGGGATTGCCCGCCATCTGCCCCAGGCCGCACAGGGAGGCGGCGCCGACGATTTCGGCCAGGTCTCGTAGGTCTTGCAGGTCCGAGTGCCTGGGATCGCCGGCGGCCAGTCGCTCCAAAGCTTCCGCGATCCGGGGAGTTCCCTCCCGGCAGGGGGTGCACTTGCCGCAAGACTCGGCGGCGTTGTACCGGCTCAGGCGAGCGGCCACCTGTACAGGAGACGCCCGGTCGTCAAAGACCGTGATGCCTCCCGCTCCCATGACCACCCCGCTGGCGTGCAGCATTCCGGGACGCAGCGGCACGTCCAGCTCGCTGGCCGGCAGCAGGCCGCTGGATGGCCCGCCCACCGCAGCGAACCCCAGGGCCCGCCCCTCGGGCACGCCTCCGCCCACGAGATCAATCACCTGCCGGACCGTGGTGCCCATGGGCACCTCAGCCAGACCGGGACGCCGTACTGCCCCGCCCAGCGATACCAGTCGAGTACCCCTCGCTTCGTTTAGCCCAATCGACGCGAACCGGCGCACCCCGCCACGCAAAATCGCGGGCAAATTAGCGAGGGTTTCAACGTTGTTGATGACCGTAGGCTCACCGTAAAGTCCGGCGTCGGTCGGGAACGGCGGACGCAGGCGCGGTTCCCGTCGGCGACCTTCCACCGTGTTGAGCAGCGTGGTTTCCTCACCGCACACGTAGCCGCCGGCACCTCGCCGGACGGTGACCGAGCAGGCAAAGCCACTGCCCAGCACGTCGTCGCCGACCAGACCAGCCGCCTCTGCCACGGCCAGAGCGGCGGTCATGCGATCCGCCGAAAGATCCGCCTCCGCGTTGATGTAGATCACCACGTTGCCGGCTCCGGTGGCGTAGGCGGCAATGAGCGCCCCTTCGATGATGCGGTGCGGATTGCCCTCCATCAGGTGCCGGTCCTTGAATACCCCGGGTTCGCCCTCTTCCGCGTTTACCACCAGGTGACGCCGGGCCGCGTCGACTCTTCGCGCTGCCTGCCACTTCCGCGCCGCCGGGAAATAAGCGCCGCCTCGACCCAGGAGTCCGGCCTCCAGCGCCAGCGCGCTGACCGCTTCCGGGCACATCAACAAGGCGTCGGCCAGCCCCAGGTAGCCGGAATTGGCCACGTACTCGTCGAGAGAGACGGGGTCAACGCTGCCGATGCTCTCCATCAGGGCAATGTGCTGGGCTGCGAAAAACGCCTCCAACTCGTCTTGCGGACGTGCCCGTTCCCGCGCGCCCCCTTTTGCCGCTGCGACGATCTCCGCGAGATCCACATCTTCCCCTACTCGGTCGAAAAATCTTGCCCTGCCATCCGGCAGCTCTACTACCACCTGCGTCGCCGCGAAACAGGCTCCGTCGCAGCCGGCCGCTACTACGACCACGTCGTCGCGGCCTTGGAACAGTTGGACTAACCGCTGATGAATGTCGGCCGCGCCCACCGCCTGGCTGCAGTGGCCCCACTGCACGACCACCCGGGCGACGTCCGCCATTCCGGCGCGGCCTCCGAGCGCAGCGTCACGCATCGCCTGCCAGGCCGACCGGCAATCTGGGGAGGTCATGCGGGGACGTTCTCGATAAGGGAGGCCATTCGCCCCGCGTCCACGCGGCCGCGCCAACTCCCGTTGACCCGAACGGCCGGAGCCAACCCGCACATGAAGGCACAGGCAGTAGTAGTCACACTAGTGGTGTCTTCTGTATCCGGGCGTTGCAAGGCTGCGTTCAGCAGCTCCTCGCTGCCCGACTGCCAGCAGGTCAGGCCAGTGCACACGACGATGCTGCGCCGGCTTGGCGGGTTGAGTTGCAACTCGGAGTACGAGGTGGCTGCTCCATAAACTTCGGAGGCCGGCACGCGGAGATGCCAACCCACAACCTGCAACGCCCACTCTGGCAGGTAACCGTGTTCGTGTTGCAGATAATGCAGCACGGGGAGAAGGTTGTGCCGGCTGCGATCAGGGAATTGGTCGCGCAGAACGCGGCGCAGGTCGGATTGACGCCCCCGACGTTCGGCGTCCGCCGTCCCGTCGCTCGCGGGGTCGACGTCATTGTCACGCCGGCGCCTACGTCGCATTTCTGGTCCGTCTACCATCGTGGGATTATATCAGCCCTAATCGTTGAAACACCTGTAATTAACATATACGTTCAGAGCTATCGCATGTGAACTGTTTAATCACCGTCATTCCGGCGAAAGCCGGAATCCAGATGCCTAAATTATCAGTTACGTTGCGGAAATGAAGCGTCTGCCGGTGATTGGACTCCGGCTTTCGCCGGAGTGACGGGGTTAGAATTTCATATGCGATAGCCTTGGGTTTGACCCCCTGCCGGCGCGTTGCTAACATCCCATCAACTGAACCGCATCCCGGAGGATCGCCATGCCCGTCGTCTCTGTTGACATTAAAAGCCGCCAACCGTACGCCGATGGGACCTCGTTCGGCGCACCCGGTGATTACGAGCGTATCGACGGCGTGCTCGGGTTTGCGGTAGACCCTGGCAATCCGGCCAATTCGGCCATCGTTGACCTGGAATACGCTCCGGTGGACGGTGAGGGATGCGTCCGGTTCGAGTCTGACTTTACCCTGGTATCTCCCCGCGACGCATCAAAGGGCAACGGCCGCGTGATCGTCGAAGTGGTCAATCGGGGCCGCCGCCGCACTGTGGCATTTTTCAATCGCGGACCGACGCCTCCCATCGACTCCGACGCCATCCCGGAAGGCGACGGGTTCCTGCTCCGCCACGGGTATTCCGTGTTGTCCATTGGCTGGCAGTGGGACGTGTACCGCAGCGACGCACTGCTCGGCCTCGACGCTCCGGGGATCAGCATCAATGACCAGCCCGTGACCGGCCAAGCCTGTGTCGAGATGCGGCCCAACGTTGAGGAACGCACCCGCCTCCTGGCCAACCGGGAGCACCAGCCGTATCCGGTGGCCGACCCGGACGACCCTGACGCCATGCTGCTGGTGCGGGACTGGGAGGATGGTCCCGACACTGTGATCCCTCGCTCGCAGTGGCATTTCCCGGATGCCGAGCACGTCACCCTGGAATCCGGGTTCCAACCGGGCAAGATCTACTACGTCATTTACACCGCCGAGAACCCGGTGGTAGTCGGGTGCGGGATGTTGGCCATCCGAGAGGCTGCCAGTTGGTTGCGCGAATCCTCCGACGGCAACGCGGTGCACAACGGGTACGAGCGGGTTTACGGACACGGCGTTTCGCAATGCGGACGGCTGCTCCGTCACATGCTCTACCTGGGCCTGAACCTGGATCAGGAGGGGCGACCGACGTTCGACGGTTTGTTGCCGCACGTGGCCGGCGGGCGGATGGGCGAGCTCAACCACCGTTTCGCCCAACCTTCCTGCCAGTCCAACCCGGGCTTCGGGCACCAGTTCCCCTTTGCCGACGACACGCTCGCCGACCCGCTGACCGAACAGACCGACGGCCTGCTACAGCGGTTGCGCGAACTCGACGCCGTTCCCAAGATTATCTATACCGACTCCGCCGCAGAATACTGGCGCGGCGATGCAGCCCTCACGCACGTGGACGGCACTGGGCTGCAGGACCTGGAGCCGGCGCCGGAGACGCGGCGCTACCTGTTCGCCGGTACTCAGCATCTGCCGGGCGCGCCTGAACTGATGATCGGCCAGGGACCCGACGGTTCCACCGGCATGCATCCCTACAACGCGGTGGACTACATTCCCCTGCTCCGGGCGGCACTATTCAACCTGGACCGCTGGGTTTCCGAAGGGATTGAGCCGCCGCCCAGTATGCACCCGAGGCTGCACGACGACACCGCGATAACCGAGGCCGAGTATCTGGCCGGTTCGGTGAGCGTTCCAGACCGCAGCCTGCCTGATCCCAGTCGCCTGTGGCGCATCCGTGAAATCGACGTGGGGCCTCACGCCAAGCACGGCATCGCGTCCTACCCGGTGAAGGAAGGCCGGGAGTACCCCCAACTGGTCCCGGCCGCGGACGCCGACGGAAACGATCTGGGCGGGATACGCTTGCCGGACCTTACGGTTCCCGTGGGCACGCACACCGGCTGGAACCTGCGGCACCCGGACACCGGCGCGCCCGAACAGCTGATATCCATGCAAGGCTCCACGCATTGGTTCCCGGCCACGGAGGCCCAGCGCAACGCCGTTTCTGATCCGCGCCCATCCCTCGAATCACGATACGCCAGCCGGGAGGAGTACGCCTCTATGGTCAGGGACGCGGCAGCAAAGTTGGCGGAGGACAGATACCTACTGGCCGAAGATGTCGACCTGGTGGTCAACTCGTGCCTCGAACGGTACGACTGCGCCATGGACGGCTGAATTCATCGAACGATCCACAGCACGACAACTGACCGGATTTCCCCAATCGAAGGCGAGGTAGAGCTATGACGGTTTCAACCAACAACGGCACAATCTCGGTAGTCGTGCACGGCGCCACAGGCAGAATGGGAGCCGAAACCGTGCGCGCGGTAGCGGCGGCGGACGACGTGACGCTGGTCGGCGCCACCTGCCATACTCCCAGGGGCGACGCGTTGCCCACACCTGCCGGCGAAGTCCCGCTGTCCACTGATTTGGCCTCCATGCTGGACGCGACGCAGCCGCAGGTAATGGTCGAGTTCACCCACGCCGCAGCCTGCATGGAAGCCGCGCCGCTGGCCGCCAGCCGGGGCATCCACATGGTGCTGGGCGCCAGCGGGCTCAACGCTGACCAACTGCAAACGCTGGACACGATGAGCCGCGAACACGGCATCGGCGTGATCGTCGCCCCGAACTTCGCCCTGGGCGCGGTGGTACTCAAGAAACTGGCGGAGCAGGCGGCCGCATTTTTCGACTACGTCGACGTGGTCGAGGCGCACCACGAAATGAAGATCGACGCCCCTTCCGGATTTTCCCTGGCCATCGCCCGGGGCGTCCGCGATTCTCGGGGCAGCGACTTCCAGCGCAACGAGACCACCGTTCATCACTTGCCGGAAACTCGAGGTGGCGACGTGGGCGGCGTCGGCATCCACAGCCTGCGGCTGCCCGGTCGCAGCGCTCACCATGAAGTGATTTTCGGGGCAGCTGGCCAGACCTTGAGCATCCGGCACGACACGCTGGGCCGAGACTGCTACATGCCGGGAGTGCTCCGCTGCGTTCGGGAGGTCGTGCGCCGGCCCGGCCTGACGGTAGGCTTGGAGGCCGTGTTGGGCCTGTAGCCTGCCGCGCAGCCGCCCGCGTTTTTATGGACGGAAAAGACGGCTGGTTGTACCCTGATTAAGGGAAATGCGGAAGCGGGTAGCATCGCCGCGCCATTCCGCAAATTCAATCTTCAACCACGGCAGGAACAACATGGACCTTCAGGGTATGAAACTGGCGATCGTTGGAGCCACGGGCGCGGTAGGGCAGGAAACCCTGCGCCTGATCGAGGCGCGTTATCCGATACACGATAACCTGAAGCTCCTGGCATCCAAGCGCTCGGCGGGTCGCAAGCTGGAGGTCAACGGCAAAACGTTCACGGTGGAAGAAACCACCGATGACAGCTTCACCGACGTCGACATCGCGTTTATTTCAGCGCGCACCGAGGACTCGCGCCGCTTCGGGCCGGTGGCGGCAAACGCCGGGGCGCTGGTGATCGACGACTCCAGCGCTTTCCGCATGGACCCGGCGGTGCCCCTGGTTGTCCCGGAAGTTAACGGCGAAGATCTGGACTGGCACGATGGCATCGTGTCCATCCCCAACTGCTCCACCACCCCGCTGGTCATGGTGGCGCATCCGCTGCGGCAGGCCAGCCCCATACGCCGCATCGTTGCCGATACCTACCAGTCGGTCTCCGGAGCCGGCGGCGCGGCCATGAACGAGCTGCGAGACCAGACTCGTACCGTCATGCACGGCGGCCCAGCGGAACCGGACGCGCAGCCCAAGCAGATCGCCTTCAACGTGATCCCCCAAATCGACAGTTTCACGGAATCGGGATACACGCGAGAAGAACAGAAGATGATCGACGAGAGCCGCAAAATCCTGCACGCGCCGGATATTGCGGTGTCAGCAACCTGCGTGCGCGTGCCCGTGTTCGTGTCCCATTGCGTGGCCGCACACCTGGAGTTCGACGAGCCGGTGTCTCCGGGCGAAGCTAGGGAGATGCTGAGCGTGATGCCCGGCGTGACGGTGCTAGACGATCCGGCCGCGTCTCTCTATCCCATGCCCATCGACGCCGCCGGATCGGACGACGTGCTGGTGGGAAGGATCCGGCAAGACGCCTCTCACCCCAACGGTCTGGCCATGTGGGTGGTCACCGATAACCTGGTCAAGGGAGCAGCCCTCAACGCCTTGCAGATCGCCGAGGAAGCCGTCGCACGCGGCGCAGTTCACGGCAAGCAAAACTAACCCACATTCAGACTTACGGAGAATTAAGGCCTTTCGATTTTCAGTTTTTGTCATTGCAAGCCAAGCGCGGCAGTCTGGTTAGAGTGGCAGGTTGACCCATGGCAAAGAACTCCACCGCAACGAGATTGCCACGCTGTTGCGCTCCTGGTAGTGGCAACCGAAAGACCCTGTACAGCAGGGCAATCGCGTCTTATCCGAGGAGGACTTTGAGCAGGTAGTCCTCGTCCCATCCGGCGTTGAGTCGTTTGCCCTGGATGCCTACTTTCAGCGTTCTCTCGTTTTTCAAGAGGTTGTGTCCGATCTGGCGCAGGGTGTTGATGTTCTGTGGTCCGTGGTCTTTGCGGACTCGGCACTGGTCCTCCCGAAAGGACACGTCCAGGGTCCAGTGCAACGAGTTTTCGATGCTCCAGTGGCCTCTAATGGCGGCCAGCAGTTGTTCCGCTGACCCGGCCAGACTGCTGATGTAGTAGCGGGGCTGGCTGGCGTCGCCTGCTGCGGTGGTGCGGTGGCCCACCACCCTGACGGCGGCTTTCAGTTCCGGCCATTGCCCCTGGGGGTCCAGATAGTCCAGGCAGTCCGGCTCGGTGATGACCCAGCATTCCCGCCGTTCCACCCGCCCGTGTCCCTTGTCCAGGGTTTGAGCGTAGTCATAGGGCACGCCGTCAAAGCCCAATGCCTCGGCCCCTTCGAACAGGTCTTGAATATTCTCGTACAGTTGACCCTGGTTCTCCTTCACCGCCAGCACATAGTCGGCACCACCATCTGTGATCTGCTGCGCAATCTCTCGCTGGCAGCCCATGGCGTCGATAGTTACGATACAGCCATTCAACTCCAGCATCTCCAGCAGTTGAGGAATGGCAGTGATCTCATTGGATTTCTCGTCGGTCTTGACCTGACCCAGGGTCAGGCTTTGCTGGGTGGCCCAGGCGCTGACCATATGGATGGCCCCCTTCTTCCCAGCACGGTCATAGGACCGTCGGGCCGTCTTGCCGTCGATAGCCACCACCTCGCCAGGCAACAACTCGGCGATGGCCTGGGTCCATGAGATGAAGCAATCCTGCAACTGCACTGGGTCCAGACGGGCGAAGACATCGCCGAAGGTGTCGTGGGACGGAATGCCGTGGGGCAGTTCCAGGAAACTCTGAAACCAGGCCAGCTTGCTCCTGCCGAACAGCTCGATATGAACCCAGGAATCAGCCCCACAGATGGTGGCGCAGATGGCGATGGCCAGGATGTCCACCAGTTTGTGGTGTCGGGTGCGTTCTACCCGGGGATCGTCCAACTCGGCGAAATGATCGAGAATGGTTGCCTTGGGTGCTTGTGCCATGCCCTCCTACCTCCACGACCTGCAATGGATCATCGGACATTAGCACATTTCTAAAAATCTCATTAAGACGCGATTGCCCTGCCCTGTACAGGAACATTTGCCATAGCACATAAGATGTGTATAATGTGCAGAATATCCGTATCGCTTGCCATCAAAAATGATGGGGCATGATGTAAACTGCTCAGCAATAGCAACGGAGGAGGGACCAATTATGCCGACTGAAATTGGCCGGTTGATTACCGCTATGGTGACGCCGTTTGACTCTGACGGGCAGGTTGACTACGAACAGGCCAAGCGGCTGGCCCTGGCGCTGTTGGACTCGGGTTCCGACGGCTTGGTGATTACGGGGACCACCGGAGAGGGTCCGGCGTTGTCCATGGAAGAAAAGGCTCGCCTCTACGGCGAAGTCAAGGACGCCATCGGCTCTCGTGGCGCGGTAATTGCCGGTACCAGCGACAACAACACCGCCGCTTCTATTGAGCTCAGCCGAGAAGCGGAACAGGTCGGCGCCGATGCATTGCTGCTGACCGTTCCCGCCTACAACAAGCCTCCTCAGGAAGGACTGTTTCAGCATTTCCGTGCGTTGGCGGAGTGCACGAACCTCCCCGGCATGTTGTACAACGTTCCCAGCCGAACCAGTCTGAACATGACCAACGACACCACAGTCCGGCTTTCTCAGATCGAAAACATCATCGGGATCAAGGAAGCCAGCAGCGATCCGGTTCAGATCGCGAAAGTCATCCGCGACACTCCCGACGACTTCCGCGTGTGGTCCGGCAACGACGACGAAACCTTCCCGATCATGTCCATGGGAGGGTACGGCGTGGTCAGCGTGGCCGCGCACCTGGTGGGCGCCCAAATCAAGCAGATGATGGGGTTGGTCCTGGAAGGCGACGTGGAAGCGGCCGGCGCCGAGCACCTGCGCCTGCTGGACATGTTCAAAGGGCTGTTCATCGTCTCCAATCCGATCCCGGTCAAATACGGGCTGAACCGGGTCGGTTTCGACGTTGGCGACCCTCGTTTGCCACTGGTTCCGCCCGACGACCGCACGGCGGAACAACTGGACGAACTGCTGGACCGATACGAGATCGACATCACTGCTCCGGCCGACTGAACAGGCCGGCGCACTCAATTAAGGCCCAGCGAATACACTTCTCACGCGGTTCGATCATCATTGACTTCGCATACATTCCATTGGCCATAAGCCGTTATTTCCACGGTTCATATCTAGCCTTGTAATGACGAGGAGTACCGAAATGGCTTTGAAGACAGTTGTTTTTGTGGATGGACAGAACTTCCGGCACAACCTCAGGGATTTCCATTTCCGATCCGACCCACCGCATCCCAATAACCCGGAATATCGCCTCGATGAGAAGCACTTCCGGTGGCAGGAGTTTTTCCAGGATGCTCTGGCGAAGTTCGATGATGTGACCGGCTGGGAGCATCAACTGGCCAGGGTGTACTGGTACTACGCGGAGAACATCACGCCGTGGTCTCCCAACCTGTGGCGCGCCCAGCGCATTGTCGACGACTATGGCCTGCGGATACCTGAGCTCACTACAGACCTGGTCATTCAGAAAGCGCAGGACTGGTACGAGCACGAGTTCCGCCGCTTCCACCAGTTGCGCAAATCGGTCTTTGAAGAGATCCAGCAAAATACCAATTTCCTGGAATTCAGGTACGTTGGGCAATACGTGGTCCAGCCGTTCCGGCCGTACCGTCTTGAATACGATTACGACGGCAACATAAACTTCCAGGGCACCCAGGTGGGAGAGAAAGGGGTCGACATCGGCATCGCCGTGGACATGATCTCGAAGATGGACAGTTTCGACGCGGCGGTTCTGGTTTCCGGCGACAGCGATTTCTTCCCGGTGGTGAAGCTCCTGAAAGACAACCTCAAGTACGTTTACCACTTCTCGGTGGGTCGCGGCGTGGGGCACGATACGCAGTACTTCTCGTCTTCGCTGCGTGGTGTCGTCGACTGTTTCCAGGGTTTTGACGAACTGGAGCTCCTGACCAATTACGTGAACGAGCACGCCGGCATCCCACCCGCGATCATGGACACCATCAACATGCGCGCCGCGGAGTTGGAACGCATCCTCGACGAGGAATCGATGGACTACGACCATCCGCGAGAGCGACACGCTGCGATGGCGCCACACCGCTAGCTCCTGTTCCCAAGCAGCCGGTTAGCCACCCTGCGGGACTTCGATCGTTCGAGGCTGGAGGTTTTCGGCGTAGACGCCGCGGTAGGATTCCGGGACGAGCGCGGCTATCCGCTCCATCACCATGTCCGTTACCGAGCGCAGCAGCGCGTCGGTGATCGGACCCTCCACCTGAGGCGGCGTGAACGGCGTCCCGATGTTCACCTGCCAGCTCGCCAGCGGCACCGGCATGTGCCAGGACGCAAATTTTTCGGAGCCGGCGATGCCCACCGGCAAGATGGGAGCTTGGGTCTTCAACGCCAGCCAGGCCAGGCCGGTTTTGGCACGTTGCAGCTGACCCGTGGGGCTGATACTTCCCTCGGGGAACATGAGGATAGCCTTGTCTTCCTGCAACGCGCCCAACGCATAGCGCAGCGCGCCACCGCCCCCGCGTTGTCGGTCCAACGGCACCGCCCCGACTGCGTTGCAGTAAAACCGGCCGATGGGCTTTTCCCACAACTCCTTCTTGGCAAGGAAGATGATTTGACGCGGTAATGCCACGACCAGCGTTCCCGCGTCGTTCAGGGAAAGGTGGTTGCTGGCGACCAATAACGGCCCATAGGGAGGCATCGCTTCCTGGCCGGTGATCGTCAGCCGGCCGGTGACGCTCCAGATGATTTGCCCGAAGTGCCTGCTGGGTTGATACAGCCACGCCATGGCGGTTACCCGTGCCGCGTAGCGGCGTGATCACTGCTCGCGACGGACTGGATGGCCTGCACTACGGCAGATACGGTCTGGTCAAAGTCCATGTCATCCGTCCGGATTACCACAGCATCGGCGGCGGCCACCAGAGGAGAGTCGGCGCGCTCCATGTCCATGCGGTCCCTCCGCAGGGTGTCGGCCAACACCTGATCGTATGGAACCTCGGAATCTGCCAGGATGATCTGAGCGTGGCGCCGCCGAGCGCGCTCCTCCGGCGCAGCATCGATGTAGAGCTTCAGGTCGGCTTCGGGCAAAACCACCGACCCGATGTCCCTGCCGGCCATGACGATACCCCCGGATCCGGCGATGTCTCTTTGCTGTTTGACCAGTTCGACCCGGACGGCAGACACGGCCGAAACCGCCGACACGTCGCTATCCACTTCTGCGGCAACCAGTTCGTCGCGCAGCGGCCTGCCATCAACCAGGATGGTTGCATCGTAGTCGTCGTCCCGCGCCAGTTCCATCCGGCAACCCGCCGCCACTTCAGCAACCGCCCTGGCGTCGGTGGGATCAATTCCACGATGCAGGGCCAGCCAGGTTACCGCACGATACATTATCCCCGTGTCCAGGAATCGCAACCCGACTATCCGCGCCGCGGCTTTCCCCACCGAGCTTTTTCCGGACGCCACAGGGCCATCAATAGCCACGACCGGGTCAGTGCATGAGAAAGAGACGCCTGCGGGCTCCATGGGCAAATTATAGCACCGTACCAAATCGACATAGCAGCAACCCGGCAGATGATTTGTCACGGCGCAAAGTCGGAGCTCGTCCGTACCCACAACCCTACGCCGTCGGTAATATATTCAACCGTGCCGTCGCGAGCGGTGATGAACACATTCTCGGCCCCAATCGCCGCGTCAAGCCGGGCGATCACATCCTGATGCGGGTGACCGTAGCGGTTGTCCGCTCCGGCCGAAACGACCGCCGACTCCGGAGCAACCGCCTCCAGGAAC
The DNA here is from genome assembly GCA_965207585.1 of Dehalococcoidia bacterium. Classification (GTDB taxonomy): domain Bacteria; phylum Chloroflexota; class Dehalococcoidia; order Lucifugimonadales; family UBA3495; genus Bin87. The sequence continues at coordinate 3,883,263 of CBDBMT010000003.1, forward strand.
GCAGCCGACGTGGACGAGTGACTCCCGTGGTGAGCCACTTTGAGCACGTTGGAACGCAGTCCTTCACCCCGGGTGTCAACCAGGTATCCCTCGACATCCTGTTCGACGTCGCCGGTCAGCAGAAAGGAAACCTCCCCATAAGTCAGACGGATAACGACGCTCAGATTGTTGGTGTTGGCATCAATGCGAGACGGTATCTTTCCCGCCGGCGGATGCAGGACTTCCATCACAACGCCCGGGCCCAATCGGATACGATGCCCGGCCCGTATCGAGACCGCGAGATGTTCGCGTTGATCAAGAACCGACTCCCACTGCGGGAGCAACGCCGACTCCGAAGACGTTGGTCCCTGCATCACGACGTCTGCATCATAGCGGTCCAGAACGCCGATCAAGCCGCCGGCGTGGTCGCTGTCCAGATGCGTCGCCACCACCACGTCAAGGCTGCGGTCGCCGGATGGCAGGCGTTCGCCCAGGGCCAGCAACGTGATCCGGGAATCCGGTCCGCCGTCAACCAGCGCCTGAGGGCCCTGCGGGGTCACCACCAGGATGGCGTCACCCTGTCCCACGTCCAGCACGTGAACGTGGAGCAGGCCGTCTGTCCGTGTTGTCGACAGTTGGCCGAGCAGCAGGATGACAGCCAAAACAACAACCGGCGCCACTCCGAACAGGAACCCGGCGAATCCGCTGGGACGCCACCTTGGTCCGCGTCTCCACCCGGCAGCGAACCGGCGCGCCCGCCGCGACGACATCAGAAGCGTCAATATTGTCAGGCCGCCGTACCATGCCACGGCAACCGTGGGGGTTACCCAATTGGCCGGAGCCAACACCGGCGGCATCGCCTCCGCGACTTGAATGATCCACGCAACCGGAGCCCAGGCGAAAACGCCCAACGCCGGCGCCAACCACGGGGCTGCAACGCCGGCCACGGCCGTCGTGGCCGCGGCCACCAGCGCCGCGGGCATGGCCGGCATTGCCAGAATGGTTGCCGGCACACTCATCACCGGAATCTCCCCGAAATGCATCGCGATCAGCGGAACCGTTGCCAGCGTGGTGGTAGTGGAAATGACGACAGAGGCGATCAGCAACGTCGCGCCGTATTGCAGCCATCTCGATACCCCGGCGTTCCAGCTGCCGGCTAACGTTGCGACGGCGCCCGAAAAGAGCGTGATCAAGGGCAGACCGACGATCACCCCGGCCATCGCCGTGAAACTGAGCTGAAACGAGAGGCTGGTCAACAGCGTGGGATCAGCGCACACCATTACGCCGCCCGCCAGCGCCAGCGCGGTCAGCCCGCGCATCCCGCGACCGGCCAGCCCCTGCGCCAGGGCCAGGCTGCCCATGATCGCAGCCCGCACCACCGGCGGATCCAGCCCGGACACGACCGCATAGGCCCATACGGTCGCCATGGCTCCAAATATGACCAGCGGGTTGCCATTGCCCAGAGTCGCCGCGCCGATGCCCAAAGCCAGCGCCAGCACAATCCCGACGTGCAAACCGGATATGGCCAGCAGATGGGACATGCCGGCGGTGCGAAACGAATCTTTCACCTCCGCCGGTAGTTCGGTTCGAATGCCCAGGAGCAGGGCCTGCGCCAACCCGGATTCGGGCGCAGGCATGGCTCGCTGCAAGGCCGCCGCCAGGTGTCCTCGAAACTGGTGCAGCGCGGCCATCGCCCAGTTACCGCCGTCTGTAAACACTGTGTCCACTTGCCGCGCCCATAACACGCCCGCAATTCCCTGGGCTTCCAGCCATGCGGCGTAATCGAAGTCTCCAATGGGCTCTGGCCTTTCCAATCTGCCGGACACGCTCAGCGTGTCCCCGTAGCGCAGATGGGGTGGAGGGCGCTTTGCCGCCAGATCAGGCGGAGGCAGGGCGTACACCAGCAAGTCGGTCCCAACGGGAACGCTGCCACGCTCTTGCGTCGGATTGGCGACCACCTCGCCGCGAAAGCGCACCCGACTTCCCGATAGAGTTGGCGCATCGCTCACGATCACCGTGACCTCGGTTGGGCCGTCCGGCGCCAGGGGTATCGAAGCATCGGCGACCAACTCAGCCCGCCACACTCCCAATACCAAAGCGGCGCTCAAAACCACCGGCGCGGCGGGAAGCCCTATCACTTTCAGTGCCACCGCCAATGCCAACGCGCCCAGTCCCAGCAGCAGCAACGGCCATGCCGAGCCTATAGAAATGTCGAACCAGAGCGCCAGACCCGCGCCGGCGATCACCGCGGCAACCGCAAGCTCAGGGAATATCCGCATTGCCAGCCAGAATCGCCGTCGCTGCGCAGTCCGCCCCGATTACCGAACCAAATCAGACCCGCAACCCTCACACCACGGTGCGACCAGGCTCAACGGGTGACAACCGTGATCATGTCGGCAATGCGCCGATATATCCCGTCGCCGATGCCGGAGACGTCGGTAATTGCTTCGGGACTGGCGAACGGCCCTTCTTGCTCCCGGTGGGCAACGATAGACTGCGCCCGGACGCCGCCGATGCCCGGAAGGGTCTCCAGGCACGGAGCGCTGGCTGTGTTGATGTTCACCGGCGGCTGGCAACCTTTGGAAGCGCTCACATTGTCAGCGTCCGGCGCCGGCCCATCGCCCGAAAGCTCACCGGCTCCGACAGGCTCGCCGGTTTCGGGGATTTTGTAATGAGCCGCATCAGTGGCGTACGCCGCCAGGTTGACCCGGCTCAGATCAGCGTTTTCGGTGGCTCCACCCGCAAGACGCAGCACCGCGTCCAGCCGCTCGCCTTTAACTATGGTGTATACACCGGGGTTAACCACCTCACCGGTGATGTACACGGTGATCTGCTGCGGAGGCATCACCTCCGGCTGAGCCTCAACCGACGGTGTGACCGAGGGCGATCCAACAGCGTCAGGCTCAGAGCTTTCGGCAGGTGCGATTATCTGCACCCCGCCGGGTTCGCGCCCGTTAGCGTCGCTGCTGAAGACCATCCACGCCGCGACGAACAACAGCGACAATGCCACCGCTCCGGAGATTCCAATCGCGATCAGTCGCTTCGTCCCCGATGATCCCAAGTCGGCGTCCCTCCGGGCAATGCACGCGAAAAGCCGACCGCGAAGCGCGTCGCCTTACCCACCTCACTTCCGCCCACGCCTCGCTGCCGGCCGTCACCAATTAACCCACTTTACGTAAACAAAATCCACGCATCCAGAGTACCAGTTTTTGCAATTTTTTGTGATTTTATTAACTTCCAAAGACGATTGCAAAACTCCCTCTCCCCTGGCGGGAGAGGGTTGGGGTGAGGGGGTTGCAGCGGCCTTCACCTTCACCCTGATCCTCTCCCATCAAGGGAGAAGGAACTTTCGGAGTTTCGCAATTGTCTCAACTTTCAGACTATCTGCGGCAGTTGCTGCCCGTTCTCCGACTTCCCCGCCGCAATTCCCGCCCGCAATGCGTCGGCCGCCAGGGATCCGTACCTGTTCTCGATTACCGATGATCCCTCTTCGGCAATGCGCCAGTCCCGGGACTGAATCTCCCCAACCGATTGTTGCGCCAGGCGTCTGCCATAGTCATTGATAAACCTGGCCAAAGCCCCCGGATCGGCGTCCGGGGTCATTTGCCGGAACAGGCGGAACATAGGATCGGTGCGAGCGGCGTTGTAGGCGTCATGGAAGGTCAGGTTCGCCGGATGATCGCGCAACAGCAGCGCCACGCCGAAGTCGATGAGGCGGATGCCATCATCCGACAACAGGATGGTATGGGACCTTCCGTCCGGGTCGGACACCGTGGCGTCGTTGTAGCAGATGCCGGCGGCGTGCAATCGCGACAGGGCCGCACCCAGTTCCCAGCCGATGCCGTGCATCCGCTCAGCCGAAGCATCCTCGGGGCTAAGCTCAGTCAGGAATGGGCCGGGTACGAACTCCTCGGTAAGGAACCCATCGATGCTCGGCAACTGTCGTGGTCCCAATCCGAGGTCACCGGCGATATGCGCGATGTCGGACTCGCCGGGGCTCTGGCACGGCTTGATCACGATGTCGACGGCTTGCTCCCGGAGCCGACCGGTTATAATCGCCACTCGCCCGCGTGTGCGTCCGTCGTAGCGAATGTCCACATCGACCGATTCTGGACCATAAACCAGGTCGTGCGACGCTGGGAACAAACCGTAGACTGAAAATCGATCGACGCGTCTATCCTCGACCAGCAGCTTCCACAACGCATCGTCATGATCGGCCAAGGGCCACAGCGGCCACAACCGTTCGGGACACCGGCCATCCCGGACTGCGGCGTCCCTCTCCCCGATCTCATCTTCGCCCATGCCGACCAAGCCGGCGATGACCCGGCGGATGGACGCAAGCTGCTCTTCAGAATACCGGATTTCAGGCTCCGGCTACCCTTGCCCACCCAGCGCGAAACCGCTCGGTTGCGTCTCATCCGGGGCCAATGCGCGGATGCGGACTACCGCATGCAGGTTGATGGGTCCATAAACGTGGGGGTAGATCTCGCCCGAACGGGAAGGCTCCCGCACCAACGGCGATCCTTCGGGCAATCGCTCGGTGTCCACGTCCAACGCCAGCAGATCGGTCCGGCCCGGGAACAGTCGCGCCGCGACCCGCAGCATCTGCGCCTCGTCGCTGCTGGCGTGGATAAAGCCCTCTTCTGCCAGCGATGGCGCCCGGTATTCGCCTTCAGTGACAGCGGCCTCCCAATCGGACCGGACCGCCAGGTGGTAAATGATGGATGGCATTTCCCCGCACCCGATTACCGGCAGGCCGCCCGCACCGCCCGCGAAATAGCCGCCAGGCGGGGGTTGTTTGTGGCGCTGGCGCGGAACCCGTTGGTGATGTACGCCACCGCCAGGCCCATACCGGGATCAGCCCAGCCCACCGACGTGCCGGCCCCGCCGTGTCCGAAGGTGCCCAGGCCGTCGCCGGTGTTGGTGGTCGCTCCCATGCGGCTGTCGTCCAGCACCAGGCCCAGGGAGCGTCGCATCCGAGTTCCCAGTGAAAAGTCGTTGGCTTCGGTATCCAGACGCGTAACCTCAGCCACCGTCTCCGGCTTGAGAATGCGGACGCCGTCCAACTCCCCGCCGTTGCACATCATCGCGTAGAAGCGGGCCAAGTCACGAGCGGTGAAAATGCCGCCGCCGGCGGGGTGGACCGCCTGGTGTACTTCCGGCCGGTTGTACGGGCGTATCATGCCGGGGCGGTCGCAGTCTTCCATGGCGTGAATGCGGGAAACCCGGGGTTCCAGCTCGGGAGGCAGTCCCACGTACCCGTCGCGCAATCCCAGCGGGTCCAGGATCTCCTCCCGGAGAAACACGCCGATGTGCCGTCCGTCGATCCGGCGCACCAACTCGCCGATCACCCAACCGAAATTGCGCGGGTGGTAGGCCATGATCTGCCCGGCGGGATAATCCGGGATGATGTCCTCCATGCACTCAACCACGTAGTCCCAGTCCTGCCAGCGGTCCCAGGACAATTCCGGCGGGGTCTCCGGGAAACCGCCCCGGTGGGTCAGCACGTGGCGGATCGTCACCGCGTCCTTGCCGTGCTTGGCGAACTCCGGCCAGTGCTGCGCCACCGTGTCGTCCCAGTTCAGCTGCCCTCGCTCCCAAAGTACGTGCAGGCAGGCCGCCGCCAACGGCTTGGTGGAAGAGTAAAGGATGAACATCGTGTCGGCCGCGACCGGCGTTCCGCCGGCGTCGTCGGCCAGGCCGCCCCAGAGGTCAACGGCGAGGCGGCCGTGCCGATAGACGGCGAGTCCGGCTCCCGGATGCAACCCCTGGTCAATTTGTCGCCGGAACAGGTTTTCCAACTCCTGCACCGACGCCGGGTCCATTCCGACTTCTTCCAAAACTGTGGTGGTGGTCATCGATTGTCCTCTATGGTTGCGGGTGGAACGAGGTGATCCGGGGTTGAACCGACGGAGTCAGTCGGCGAACACGGTGTTCAGGTTCGCCGACAGGTCAAAAAAGTGCTGCAGGCTCTGGTTGTACCGGAAGAACATGTCCGCCCGCAGCTGATCCCCCGTGGCGTTGGTGGAAATCTCATTCAGCATGTCCAGGCTGACCAGCGTCTGGCCGGCCTCCGCACCGCCGTTGGCCCTGATGTTTTCCAGCATGGCTCTCCAGGCAGCGGACTCCATCTCAATGAAGAAGTCCACGTTGATCAGGTCGTATTCGTTGCCGGACCTGACCGAACTGCACTCGAACGCCTCAAAAGTGACTACGAACACTTCGTCGCCTACCTTGACACCCATGGACGCGTCGACGGTGCCAATCTGGCGGTAGGCGGGATCATCGTTCACCAGCCGCCGCAATTCTTCAAACCAGGCCAGCGACGGGAATGCTATCGGTTCAGCAGTCATTCAGGGGTTGCCTCCGGGCTGGGGAAACACCGGTCGCTGCGATGCGGGACCGGTCATCACGCTATTCGTGGAAGTAAGGATCCCCCGTCTTCTCGGTGGACGAGAACGGGGCCATCTTGCGCAGGTAGTGGTCCGGGTGCGTGGTGGAAGGCGCTTTGCCCAAAGCGTCGTCAACCATCTTGTAGTACCGGGGATCGAGATCCCGGTAGGTATCTGCTTCGGTCCGGCCCCGCGAGAAGGAAGACATGATGCGTTCCATGCCGTAGTCGCCACAGTGTTCGCAGTTGACATCCGTCGCCGCGGAAGCCACCTTGAAAAAGTAACTGCTCACCTGAGCGCACGACTGGCAGCGATACTCGTAGATCGGCATGTGTGGACCACCTCGCGTGCCTCGGGGCAGCGGGCCATGCGGCATCGGGGAGAGCCGGGCATCTGACCCCAGAGGATTCCGCAAGCGATGGTATAGGAACGGGCCGGCGGTGTCAAAACGGGGCCACTACCCGATGATCCCGTCGAACCCGGCGCTGTGACGCTTGACATCGATTACCGGAGAGCCGTCCTGGGCATCGAGTTCCGTCACCGCAATGATCGCCTCGCCGGTTCCATCGTCGATCACCACATCCTGGATCAAGGCCACCGTCGCGCCGATGAAGTTGGGACGGTACTGGCTGCGGGTGGCGAACACACCCCGGATCGGGTTGGCCGGGTTATGCCCGGGATGCAGTCGCAACTCGTAGCCCCGAGCTTGCGCGCGGTGCAGGACAAACAAAGTCAGGATCCGGTCGCCCGGCTCCAGGCCCATCACGCCATCGGCGAAGTCGGGATGCACCACGATCTCAGACGGGTGCTCCCGCATCTCATCGGAGGGCGCGTAGTCAGTGAATCGGCTCCGAACGTACCCAATCGGCGTGACCTGGATCGCGCTGGGATCTCTGTACATGGATCGGCGCGGTGGATGCTCAGTTGGCCGCGGCCGCGGCCACGCCGACATCCGCCGACAGCGATGCCAGCCAGTTGACCACCGCCTCGCCGGCCGCCGGCATCATGTTGGTGAGGGAGTGGTTACCGCCCTCAAGCACCAGGTACTCGGCCCGTGGGCTGTTCACCGCAGCGGCGATCATGTCCTGCGGGACATCCAGCAGCCTGGTGTGCGTCTCCGTCGAACCGGACAGCACGAACAGCGGCGCCGTGATCCTGGCAGCGTGCATGACGATGTTGTACCGTTCCAGCGGCCCGTGCTTGTCGATATAGGCCATGGCCGAGAACATTTCCTTGATCGGAAAGTCCACGTAGAACAGGTCCAGGGCCCGCCCTTCCGCCTCCATGCGGTCCGCGGTCTCCAGGTTCGCGCGAAACTCGGCAGCGTCGGGAGACTCCATGTAGTAGGAACAGGACAGCCGCACCGGAGAAATGGGCACCACCGCCGCCACGCGCGGGTCGTTCTCCACCGCGCCGTAGTAGGCGACCTTAACGGCGCCCATGCTCTGGCCCAGGATGGCGATGCGCCGGTATCCCTGCGCTTCCAGGTAGTCAATGCCGGCCCGGAGGTCCTGCCGGCTGTTGTCCAGGATCTCATAGGCGTTGCCCTCGGCCACCCCGGTCTGCCGATCCACCCAGACGGTGTCGTGCCCCCTGGTGTTCAGGGTCAACGCGGCGTACCCGGCGTTCCGCAGGTCATTGGCCATGTTGGCCGTCGCCGGAGTGTAAAAGTTCCGCCCCGAGCCGTGAATGACCATGGCGGCGTCGATGGGACCCGCTGGGGCAGCGTCAGCCGCCGGAGCCAAAAACGCTCCGTCCAATTCCATGCCATCCGCGGCGGTGATCCGAATCAGGTCAACCAGCATGGCTGTTTCCTCCTGGGTGTGCCGGCCGGCGCAGCTCGGCGTTGTCTGATGCTGAGCACAGTTTACACGCAATCGAAGCCGCATTCATCCCGGACACCCACGACCAAAGCAAAGGGCAGCCGGTACGGCTGCCCCGATCAACGCCAATTGTCGGATCGAGTTACCTCAGTGACAACAGGTACTCGACCAATGCTTCCACATCCTCGTCGGACAACGTGATGCCGGCCATGGTGGCACTCATCAGCCCCTTCTGATAGTCTTGGGAAAGGCCATCGGCGGTGCCCGCCGTGTGAGCATCGGGATCCACAATCGATTCCCGAATGTACTCCTCAGCGGAATATCCCGGTAAGCGGTTAGCCGCAGCGGTCCCTATTCCATCCAGCGCCGGTCCCAGCACGCCCTGAGCCACCCCCTGAATAGCGTGGCAGGAGGCGCATGCCGCCGTACCCACAAACAGGGCCTGGCCGGGGGACGCTCCCGCCGCAGGGCCGTCGGGCGGCGTGACTGGCACCAGGTCTTGGGGGTCAGCCGGCGGCGGCAACTCGTCGGGCAACGGCCGCGCCACCTCAGCGTGAGTGTCCTCAGCATGATGCACGAAGGGTTCGATACGCGGTTCGGAGAACGCTCGTGGCGTCGGCCGGAACACGCCGAACAGCAGCACCAGCGCCAGCGCAACCACCAAACCCAGTGCGAGTCCGGCAACAAATATCTGCCACAGCAACGGGTTCTCGAACTTCAGGTGCATGAAGAACGCAACCACGCAAAAGAACTTGATGACCGACAGGATCACCAGCGGGGCGATGACCACGCCGCTGCCCTGGAGCCCTTCCGGTACGATGATCAGGAATTCAATCAGCGTGATGATGGCCAGGAAAATCGCCAGCAGGCCGTACTGCTTCAGTCCACCATGCACGCCCTCCGGAACGCGGCCGAAGAAGAACCGATTTATTCCGGCATCCTCGTGAGCCGCGTGTTCGTCGTGGGCCATCACGCCCTCCTGACCGGGGTTGGTGCTCATCTGGTGGTTGCCTCCTCGAAACCTAGCTGATCAGTCCGGTGACCCAGTTCCATCCCTGCACCGCGGCGTGGCCGGCGTCGGGTGGCCCGTCAAATCCGCCGATCAGGTACAGCAGCGTGAAAATCACGATCCAGACAATGTCGACGAAGTGCCAGTACAGCCCGGCGATGTCAACGTCAAGGTGGGAGGGGCGGCCGGCCGGGTTGCGCGCGGCAATGATGGCCAGGCAAATTAACCAAAAGATGCCCAACGTGACGTGGGCGCCGTGGAATCCGGTCAGCGTGAAGAACGTGCTGCTGAACAGGTTAGTTTCGTAACGCAGGCCCTCAACCCGGAACAGGTTGAATTCATACACCTGGAAGCCGATGAAGATGCTTCCCAGAATGATGGTCAGCACCAGCCACTGGACCAGACGCTTCTGGTTTCCATTGCGAGCAGCGGCCACGCCCATCACCATGGCAAACGAGCTCATCAGCAGCACGAAGGTGCTGACGGTGGTGATGGGGACATCAATGATGTCCTTGGGGTACGGGCCGACGATGCTCTGGCCCCGGTACACCATGTAGGTGGCGATCAGCGAGCCGAAGAAGAGGCAGTCCGAACCGAGAAACACCCACATCAGGAGTTTCCGGTGATTTATCCCGGTGGTGGTTTCTTCCTCGTGCGCCGGTGGATGGTCGGCCGGCGGATGCGCCGGCGGGGCATGGGTCGTGTCTGCGTGAGCCAACGCGCTCCTCCTGCCTGGTCCTGATCTGAGTAAGCCGGGTTCCTGCGGAGACGCCTAGTGATGGCCGCCGGCCGCTTCGTGGTGTTCTTCAGCGGCAGGTTCGTTCGACCAGCCGATCACGCCAATGATCGTGATGATCCCGCCGATGAAGCTGACCGGGAACCGGATGTAGTCCCATCCCACGTCGATCAGCAGGCCGCCCGCGATCCACACCACGCCAAAGGACGTGATCAGGGGCCAGTAGGACGGGCTCGGCATGTGGATGGTGTCGGGGTCCACGTGCGGCTCGGCCGGCACGGTCTCGCCGCGGGCGGCGGCTTCACGCTTGGTAATCCAGTAGGCATCCTGACCGCGAACCACGGGCACCTCGGCGAAGTTATACACCGGCGGCGGCGACGAGATGCTCCACTCCAGGGTGGGAGCGTCCCACGGGTCGTGGCCCGCCTCCTCGCCCTTTTTGATGCTGCGGAAGAAGTTGTGTATGAACACCAGCAGCGAGATGACGATGACAAAGTATCCGATGGTGGCCAGGAGGTTCATGCCTTCCCAGCCGAACCCTTCGGCATAGGTGTAGATGCGACGCGGCATCCCGTTCAGGCCAGCATAGTGCATGGGGAAGAAGGTCAGGTTCATGCCCACGAACATCAGCCAGAAATGGATCTTGCCCAGCATCTCGTTGTACATCTTGCCGGTGATCTTCGGGTACCAGTAGTAGATGCCGGCGAAGATGCCGAAGATCGCGCCGCCAAACAGCACGTAGTGGATGTGGGCGACGATGTAATAGGTGTCCTGCTGCTGGAAGTCTGACGGCGACACCGCGTGCGATACGCCGGAGAGACCGCCCACAATGAACAGCGCCACGAACCCGATAGCCATGAGCATCGGCGTTCGCAGGTCGATGGACCCGCTCCACATGGTGCCGATCCAGTTGAAGATCTTCACGCCGGTGGGCACCGCGATCAGCATCGTGGTAATCGTGAACACCGAGTTGGCGATGGCGCCCAGCCCCACGGTGAACATGTGGTGACTCCACACCGCCCAGCTCATGATGGCAATGACGATGCCGGAGAACACGACCACTGGGTAGCCGAACAGCGGCTTGCGACTGAAGGTCGGAATAATCTCGGAAACGACGCCCATGGCCGGCAGGATGAGGATGTACACCTCGGGGTGTCCGAAAAGCCAGAACAGGTGCTGCCAGAGGATGGGGTCGCCGCCGGCGGCGGTATTGAAGAAGTTGGCGCCGAACTGCCGGTCGGCGGTCAGCTCGATCAGCGCGACGGTGATGATCGGGAAGGCCAGCACCAGGAGGATGCTGGTCACCAGCGTCATCCAGACAAACACCGGCATCCGCATCAGGGACATTCCCGGCGCTCGCATGTTGATGATGGTCACCACGAAGTTGAAGCCGGCGGCAAGCGAGGCAACACCCAGAACCTGCAGGCTCAGCGCCCAGAAGTCCAGGCCCTTGCCCTCACTGAACGGCGCGGCGGTCAGGTTGGCGTAGGAGAACCACCCGGCGTCGGGAACCTGCCCGATGAGGAAGCCGGCGTGCATCAGCACCGCCCCGAAGAGGAACGTCCAATACGAGAAGGCGTTCAGGCGCGGGAAGGCCACGTCCCGCGCGCCGATCATCAGTGGTATCAGGATATTGAAGAAGGTGGCTCCAAACGGCATGATAACCATGAAGATCATGGTGGTGCCGTGCATGGTGAACATGGCGTTGAACCAGTCCGCCGATACCAGCGTGCTGTCGGAGTTAGCCAGCTGCAAACGCATGATGCCGGCTTCTATGCCGCCGACGATAAAGAAAAAGAACGCGGAGACGCCGTACAGCGCGCCGATACGCTTGTGGTCGACAGTGGTCAGCCAACTCCACAAGCCGGTATAGGTGCTGGGGCGGGGTATGACGCCGGTTATGGTTACCATGGTTCAGGTCCTCCGCTGCGGCTTGGTCAACAACTGCTTTGTCGATGCGTTAGCGGCGATGAATTGCGGTCTACAGATATGATAGCGCGGATTCTGGCCGTTACTGCAAGCAGACGGCCGGGCCCTGCGCTGACAGGTATTCAACCAGGTCACCCAACTGCGCCTCGGTAAGGTCGGCGCGGTGGTCCAGACGGGTCTGGTAGATGGCGGCCAACTCTGACATGCGGTTGCCGGGCTTGATGCTGTCGGGATCACGTAACCATTGCCGCAGGGTCTCACGGTTGCGGTCGACGAGACCGGACCCCAGTGTGACGCGGCACGCGAGATCAGTTAGGTTGGGGGCCGCGAAAGCCGTAGGCGGCTCGTTGCCGGTGCGGACGTCTGCCAACCGTTCTGCGGGGCGCTTGGCCAGCCACTCGGTGTACTCCACGAAGGTCTGCATCCGAGCGTGCTGCACACCCTCGCCCGTTTCCAGATCCACCACGTCGGACGCTCCCACGGTGTGGCAGGTGACGCACTGACCGTCACCCAGGAAGACCAACTGACCCCGAGAAGCCTCGGCGGACAGTTGCACCGGTTCAGCGAAACCGGCCACCCAGGCTTTGTACTCCGCGTCCTCCATAACGTGGACACGGAATTTCATCTGCGCGTGGGCCGTGCCGCAGAATTCGGCGCACTGGCCATAGTACATGCCGGTTTCTTCGGCAAGGAACCACATGGAGTTGGTCTTGGTGGGCACTACGTCCTGCTTGCCAGCGAGCTTGGGGATCCAAAAGCTGTGGATCACGTCGTCGCTCTTGAGATCCATGATGACGGGCGTGTTCACCGGCACGCGCATCTCGTTGGCTGTGGTAACCAGCTTGCTGGCCTCGTCTCCGGGGAGTGGATCTTCGTAGCGAAACTCCCACCACCACTGGTGGCCCACGGCTTCGACGCGCAGTGGCTCCTTTCCCTCGGCTCGCGCCAAGGCGATGGCTTCGCCCGGCTCCAGCTTGAACAGGACAATCACCGACCACACGCCCAATCCCAGGATCAGGATGGTAGGGACGATGGTCCAGGCGATTTCCAGCGGCGTGTGCCCGTGGGTCTGCGGGGGCAGTGGATCCCCCGGCCTGCGACGGAAGCGGATCGCCGCGTAAAGCAGCGCCCCTTCCACCAGCACGAACACGACCACCATGGTCCACAGCAGCACGTTGAACAGCAGCAACTGTTCCCGCGCCACCGGGCCACCGACCCCGTCCAGGGTCCACGGCGTGGAGCTCAGAATGGACTGGTGGCCGTCGGCGTCGCAACCCAGGGCCGCGAGAATCAGGACGCTGCCAAGCAGGGCCAGCGTTATCAAGGAACGCCGTCCAAAACGGCGGGGAGAACTGTCGGAGGCGGGGTTCACTGGAATATCACTTAGTGCTCTGAACCGGGATACGGCGCGGCGCTCGTTGGGTGAATCTTCCTCTGCAAAGGGCATCTGCCCCATCGTGAACCCCCGGATACAGCGGCAACGGCCAGCCGCAGTATGTGCAAAATTTCACTAGCGGCGGTAACCATAGCATACGCATTTGGGGCTGTCAATTTGACCGACCCTCACCGGGCGCAGCATCAGGGCTAACGGCTACACAATCCCCACCGCGCTGTCCACCATCACGGCAACGAACAGCAGCGCCAGGTACGCCAGCGAGTAGAGGTACGTAGCCTTCGCCCGCCCCCGGTCGTCACGACGCCATAGCCTCCCGGCCAGCCAGATGAAAGGCAAGCCCAGGGCGGCGGCGGCCGCGACGTAGATCAGCCCCACCTGCGGCAACAACCCGAACATCAGGGTCAGCCCGGTCAGCGCGATGGAATAAAGGAAGATGTGCAGCGCCGTCTGCCGACGCGAGGACACCACCGGCAGCATGGGCACCCCCGCGCGCTCGTAGTCGGTTTGGATGAGCAGCGACAGCGCCCAGAAGTGGGGCGGAGTCCAAAAGAAGACGATGGCGAACAGGTAGACCGCTGGCAGGTCCAGGCCTCCGGTGACCGCCGCCCAACCCACCATCGGCGGGATGGCGCCGGCCGCTCCGCCGATTACGATGTTGTTGGGCGTCGTTCGTTTCAGCCACAGCGTGTAGATGAATACGTAGAACAGGCTGGCGCACAGGGTCAGCACGGCCGACAGCAGGTTGACCTGCGTGGCCAGCAGCGCGAACGCCGCAATGTTGAGCGCCACGCCGAACGCCAGCGCGTAGCGGGGCGCGACGCGGAGACCCGCAACCGGCCGCCCCTGGGTCCGCCGCATGTCGCGGTCAATGTCCCGGTCCAGGAAATGGTTCACCGCGTTGGCGCCGCCGGAGGCAAGGGCGCCGCCGGCCCAGACCAGTCCCAGCAGCGATAAAGATGGAACTCCCTGCTCCGCCAGGAACATGCCACCGGCCGCGGTCACCAGCAGCAGCGAGATGATCTTGGGTTTGGTCAGCGCCAGGAAATCCCGCGCCACGGCCAGGATCGACGTGTTCCCGGTCGTCTCGGCAACCAGCCCCGAAACGCTCGGATCGGTGGCTTCTCCCTCGGGCCGGAACCCGGGCGCGCTACTGGCCATCCTGCCCCGCTTGCCGGTTCAACCCGGAGCCCCGGATCAACTCAGAACCGGCTTCGGTCGTGCGCACATCCAGATACGCGACGATGGCCAAACCCGCCGCCGCCGTCCACACCGCCGTTGCCGCCGTCAGGTGCAAAGCCCGCCAATGGGCCTGGAAGTCGAGCCAGATGGTCGCCGCTCCGACAATGATCTGGACGACAAACGTGGCAACCGTCAGCGCAGCCAGCCACCGCAGGGTCGTCCCCCGTTCCGTCGTGCCGCCCCAGCAGCGCCAGGCCGCGTAGAGCAGCAGCAGGCCGAGAACCAGCACCACGTAGCGGTGGAACATGTGCACCGCCGTAAGGTGGTTCATCGGGAAAGCCTGCCCCTGGCACAGCGGCCAGGTGACGCACGCGCCGGTGGCTCCCATCGCAGTCACCACCGCGCCGCTCACGATCACCACGTAGACGCTCAGCGCGCCGGCTATCGCCCAACGATGGTAGCCATCGCCGGACCGGGCTGAAGTCGTGAGGATCGGGGTTCGGTACGACGCCACCATAACGAACACGCACGTCGCCAACAGCGCTTCCGCCGTAGCCAGATGCAAAGCGACGATGCCGCCGGGCAAATGGGTCAGCACGGTGACTCCACCCAGAAGGCCCTGCACGATCAGCAGCGGCACCGATATTGCGGCTGGGATCCATACCCACCGGTCGGAACGGTAGCGGGCGAGCGCGACCCCTGCCGTGACCAGGATCAGCGGCCCCACTATCACCGAAGCCACGAACCGATGCGTGTATTCGATAATCGCCGTGTACTCCAGCGGAGGCAGCACTTTGCCGTAGCACAACGGCCAGTCGGGACACCCCAAACCGGACCCGGTGACCCTGACCACTCCGCCGATGATGACCAGCACAAACACCGAAATTACAGTTGCCGTGGCCAGTCCCTGCAGCCAGGTTGGCCCGCGCCGGCGCTCGGCGTCCGCTGATGTGCTGATACTTATGGAAGCCATTGGAACACGCTGAGAACACCGGAGGCGCGCACGACCTGCCCGGCATTCAACCGCAACATTAATGATAAAGCACGACCCATGGATTTGCTACAATCGTCTGAGTACCATGCTCCCCGGTCTGTCCACCGAGTGACCCGCACGGGCGCTGATCGCGAGGCAAATTCCTGAGAAATCCGATTACTTCCGTATCTCGCTGCGCCGTGGCATTCGGGCTCGCCGCTGTGCTGGCATGTGCCCTCGGGTGCGGAAGCGAGCCGGCGAGCGGAGGCGGGGGCCACGGCGATGGCGACTCCCTGTTCCCCAGGTTGCCCAAGGTCACCGGTCACATCGACCTCGTACACGCCGATCCCGACAATCCTCGCCACTTTCAGGTCCTCCACATCACTGATGCCGATGGACGCAAATGGCGGTTCCGCTCCGAGGGCTGGGTAGGCGTCTCCGTCGGGCACCTCAAGGACCACCAGATCCAGGGCACCCCGGTGACCGTCTGGTACGAGCATCAGGACGGTGGAGTCCGGTTGGCGCGCTTCGTGGGAGATTAGGCGCACCCCAATGGCATGCTGGCTTTCGGCTTGCGATGGTCGGAAAAGAATGTCGCGGGGAATCGCTATAATCGATATCGATGGCAGATTGGAGGCAACCGGGTGAAAGGAGGCTATGTGATGCCAGTGCCGGAACAGATTCAGTGGCTGCTTGAGGGACCCGAAAAGTGGAATGCTCGCCGGGTGGATCAACCATTTAAGCCAGACGTTTCCGGCGCCGACCTGCGTGAGGAGTTCCAGAAGGTACGTCGCAGGAATAACGAGAAAATGAGGCTGAGGCCAATTGACTTGATCGGGTACAACCTGTCTGGCGCTAACCTGAAAAACGTCATCATTGGCGACGCTGACCTCATCAACGCATCCTTGCGAGACGCCGACCTCAGGGGCGCTTATCTATACGGAGCCAACTTCTCCGGCAGCGACTTGTACAACGCTGACTGCTCAGGCGCAGACCTGGCCTACGCCAATCTTACCGGAGCCAATTTGGCTAACGCCAACTTCAGCAGGGCGGACCTCAGCGGGATCGACTTTGCCGGAATAGACCTCACCACAACCAACCTCGACGGAGCCAAATTGACCGGAGCGCGTCCAGTTCGCCTCCTGTTAAGCCCGTCCGACGATTCGCCGGCGCATAACCCATATCGGGTGGATTACCGGAACATAATCACCATCGAGCCTGACAAGCGTTTCGGCAAACCCTGCATCCGTGGTATGCGAATGACCGTAGGCGACGTGCTGGGCTACCTCGCTTCAGGTATGACCGAGGCGGAAATTTTGGACGATTTCCCCTACCTGACCCACGAGGACATCTTGGCGTGTTTCGCTTTTGCAGCCGACCAGGAACGACGCATGGTTTTAATTTCGGCGGACACCACATGAGGCTTTTGTTCGACAACGATCTGTCCCCGAAGCTTGTAACACAATTGTCGGACTTATACCCGGACTCGCTGCACATCAAGGATATCGGACCTGAAAACGCTCCAGATACCGACATTTGGGCCTATGCTCGGGAACACGGCTTAGCAATTGTGACTAAGGACCAGGATTACCGCGGACTGAGTAGCTCCCGAGGACATCCGCCGAAAGTCATTTTGGTGGACCGGAGAAATGGCCCGACCGCCAGAGTCGCCGCATCTCTCCGTGACCGCTACACCGATATTCGGGCCTTCATTCAGAACGACGGCGCGGCCCTCTTATCGTTCGACTGAGGTTGCCCGGTTGCCCCGTGTTGCCCTAAACTTGCGCCCAATCCAAGACTCTCCGCATCTACCCTCAACACAGGAGGCTCGAATATGCCCCTGCCAACTCCTCTAAAAGGAATACGCGTGGTCGATTTCACCTGGGTGCGCGCCGGCCCCTGGGCCGCCCGATGGATGGGCACCCTGGGCGCCGAGGTCATCAAGGTGGAATGGCCTCTCAACCTGGACACGCTGCGCCAGAACCGCTTCACCGTTCCGCCCGGCGTTGAGCCCGGTCCCAACTCCACCGGCCAATTCGCCGACACCAACGCCAACAAGCGCGGCATCAGCGTCAACACGCGGACGGAAGAGGGCCTGGAACTGGTCAAGCGCCTGATCTCGGTCTCGGACATCGTCATCGAGAACTTCAGCAGCCGCATCATGCAGCGCTGGGGCCTGGGCTACGAGCAGCTCAAGAAGATCCGCCCCGACATCATCTACGTGTCCATGGCCGGCTTCGGGCACACCGGCCGCTACCACTGGTACGGCACCATGGGCCCGGCGGCTCAGGCGCTGAGCGGCCTCACCCACCTGTCCGGTCTGCCGGGGGCACCGCCCGCCGGCTGGGGCTGGTCGTACCTGGACGATACCGGCGGCATGTACGGAGCGATCAGCGCGCTGACCGCCCTGCGCCACCGCTCGGCCACCGGCAAGGGGCAGCACGTCGACCTCTCCCAGATGATCACCGGCATCACGCTGACCGGCCCGGCCTTCCTGGACAAGACCGTTAACGGCCGCCAGGCTCGCCGAGAAGGGTTCCCGCCCGGCAATCGAACCGTGTGGCCCGGCGCCGAGGTGGTCAACAACTACCGCGGCCCCATCGCCGCCCCGCACAACGCCTACCGCACCTCGCCCGGCGGCTACAACGACTGGGCGACCATCGCCTGTCTGTCCGATGACGAGTGGCACAAGCTGGTCAAGCTCATGGGCAATCCCGACTGGGCCGACGACCGTTTCGACACCATCGAAGGCCGGCTCGAACACCAGGAGGAGATGGACGGTCACATCGAAAAGTGGACCGAGACCATGGGCAAGTACGAGCTCACCGAAAAGTGCCAGGCCGCCGGCGTCCGCGCCATGGCGGTGCAGAGCAGCCAGGACCGGGTAGACAACGACCCGCAGCTGCGGCACCGGGACATGTACGTTCCCATGGACCACCCGATGCTCGGCCCGTGGAAGTTCCAGAACGCCCCCTTCAAGATGTCGAAATCGCCGGCGCGCATCTCCAGCCCGCCGCCGATGATCGGGCAGCACAACCGCGACGTGCTCGAAGACCTGCTCGGCCTGCCCCACGAAGACTTGCTGGACGGGTACGAAAACGGCATCTTCTGGCCCACCACCATGGACCGGTACCCCTACATTGAGGAGGCCCTGCGATGACTTCCGCCAACGGCAATCAACAGGACGGAGTGGACATCGGCGGAGCGCGTTCCGCCGACCTGAGCCTGCAGGGAGCGCTGGACGGCCTTCGGGTTCTCGAGATCTGCGACGAAAAGGGTCAGTTCTGCGGCAAGCTCATGGCCGACAACGGCGCCGATCTCATCAAGATCGAGCCGCCCGGCGGCGAGGCCTGCCGCAGCTTCGGCCCCTTCCTGGATGACATCCCCCATCGGGAGCGGAGCCTGTCCTTCTGGCACTACAACACGTCCAAGCGGGGGATCACTCTGAACCTGGAAACCAACCAGGGGCAGGAACTCTTCAAGCAGTTGGCGGCCACCGCGGACATCGTCTTGGAGAGCCGCAAGCCCGGTTACCTGGACTCGTTGGGACTGGGTTACGACGTGCTGTCCGCTGACAACCCCGGGCTCATCATGTGCTCGCTCACGCCATACGGACAGACCGGCCCGTGGCGGGACTATATCACCAGCGACATTACCCAGATGGCCGGCGGCGGCCAGATGGCTTCATCGGGCTACGACGAGATCGACGTACCCAACGCGCCGCCCATCGCTCCCGGCGGCGGTAACTCCTGGCACATCGGCGCCCACTACGCCTACATCGGGCTCATGGCCGCCCTGTATTACCGGTTCCTCACGGGCGAGGGTCAGTACATCGACGCCTCCATCCACGAGGCCTGCGCTCTCACTACCGAGGGTGCTATCGCCATCTACCTGTCCACCGGCGAGGTGGTGCAGCGTCACACCGGACGCCACGCCGCGCCCGATATGTCGCCAGCCATCCAGTTTCCCACCGGCGACGGCGGGTGGCTCAACACCACGCGCTCCGGAACCAACCTCACCCCGGCGCGGCTCAAGTTGCTGGCCGACTGGTTCGACCAGTCGGGCATGGCCGAAGACCTGACCGACGAGCGTTATCAGAACCCCGAGGTCATCGCGGAGGAGAACGACCACATCGTATCCGTGATGAAGAACTTCTTCATGAACTCCACACTGATGGACGCCTTTCACGGCGGACAGCAGCGGGACTTCCCCTGGGGCGCCATCCGCAGCATGGACGAACTCGTCGGAGACGACCATCTCACCGACCGCGAGTTCTTCAAGGAAGTGGAACACCCTGAGCTGGGTCGCACTTTCACCTACCCGGGGCCGGCCATGCTGTTCAACGGGTCGCCGTGGCGCATCAGCCGGCGCGCGCCGCTCATCGGCGAGCACAACTCGGAAATCCTCCAGGGCGAGCTGGGCGTCACCAACTCGCGGATGCTGCTGCTGGCGGAAGGCGGGGTGATCTAGTGGACGACCTGCGCCATTCGCCGTTGTACTCGATACCGGAATGTGCCCGGTACTTGGGTCTTCCGGTATCGACAGTACGAGGTTGGATTAGTGCGCCCAAGTCCGATCGCGAGGACGACGGGAGGCAGTTGGTGAAACCGGCGGGGTGCGATCCCACGGCCTTGTCGTTTACCAACTTGCTAGAGGTCTTTGTTCTAACGTCGTTGCGCCGGAACCGCGCGGCACCAACCAAAGAGTTGCTGAAAAGCGTCCTGTCCATGCAGCGCTACGACGATGCGGCGGAGGGAAGCGACTTGCCACGCTCAGATTTCTGCCGCAAGCGCATCGAGTACAACGACGATGGCGCTCCGATACGATTCTATCCGTTCACACGCGGCTACGGGCGTGAAGATCCGAAACTGGTGGTAATCGATCCCGCCGTTTCCTTCGGAAGCCCGGTTATCACGGGCTCCGGTGTTCGCACCTTAGTAGTGGCTCGTCGCATCAAAGGCGGAGAGCCCTTCTCGGAGGTTGCAGACGACTACCTGTTGAGCCAATCCCAGATAGAAGAGGCGGTACGTTACGAGTTGGCCGTTTGACATCGTCTTTTTCACGGACGAGAACCTGGGCAGGCGAGTGTTCCCCGACCCGCTCATAGCCGCGGGCGTCAACCTTCAGATATTCCTGGATCATTTCCCATCAGGGACGCCTGATGTGGATTGGATCCCATCCGTCGCGCAGAATGGGTGGATCACACTGACCAACGATGTGCGGCTGCGCTACAACCCAGGTGAAAAAGAAGCCGTCATGCAGTCGAACGCTGCGATAATCATTCTGGCTAGTGACTACACGCACCCACAACTCGCCGAGAATTTCCTTGCTGCCCGTGCATCGATCATCAACTTTGTGCGCTCGAACAGACCGCCATTCATCGCCCGCCTTTACCGCGACCGCATCGAGATGTGGTTGAGCCAGGACGATTTGACGCCCTGACCCAACCCGGGCCGCCGGATGGTCAGCTATCTACCCCACGAACAAATCCTCCGGCAGGAAAGCGGACACCGTGTAGTTCGGCACGTCCACCACGTTGCTCACCTTCAGGTCCACCGCCACGCTGCAGATGACGTAGGCCTGGTTGCGGGAGAAACCCCGCTCCTCTAGCAGGTCGATCATGTTCAGGATGGCGTTGCGACAGGCCAGGGTCAGGTTCTCGCCCTCGTTCACCCCGTCGTCGCGCACCGGCATCCCCATGGTGGCGACGAACCGGCGCGGCGCCGCCCATTCCGGCGCGATGTAGTAGTCCTCCCGGCTGAACCGGGGCCAACGGATGTTGTGCCGTTCCGCCTCGCCTTTCAGCACTCGGAACCGTACCGTGCATGTCGCGCCCATCTCGACGGCGGTGACGCAAACCTCGCCGTCACCCTGGGCGAAGTGACCGTCCCCGGTTGAGAACAGCGCTCCGTCCACGGCCACCGGCAGCAGCAGTTTCGATCCGGTGGAAAGCTGCTTCACGTCGAAGTTGCCGCCGTTCTCCCGGGGCGGCAGTGTGCGGATCCCATGGGTCGCGCCGGCGCCGCTGATCGGAACCGCGCCGGCCACGTCCGGCGGCAGGGCAACGCCGCCACGTGATGCCAGCTCCGCTTCACGCCGGGTCCATTCCTCAAGCTGCGCGTGGGACGGCGCCACGCCCGACACCCCCATGAACGACGCGCCGGGCACGCGAACCCCTGGTATCTGGTCCGACGTGGCGTACCCGTCGGCGATGCTCCAGTGCACCATGAACGGATCAGTGAACACGTCGCGCAGGAAGCCGAAGCCGGGGAAGATCACGCTGAAAGCGTAGGGCTGCGGCTGGATGTCCACGAACTCCACCTCCAGCAGGTCGCCCGGTTCTGCGCCTTTAACCGCCACCGGGCCGGTGAGCGGGTGGATCACGCCGGCGTCCATGCTGGCGAAATCGGCTTCCGTGACGCCGGGTCGCATCTGGCCGTCGAAAGCGTCCCTGGTTTCCAGCACTACCTCCTCGCCCTCGTCTACTTCGACGACGGGCGGGATGTCCGGGTGCCAGCGGTTATGGCCCGTGTTAGACTCCTCGCGCAGCGGCCTGCTGCGATCGATCGTGATGCTTTGCATGAAACTGTCCCTCCGCGGCCGTGCGTTCTGCCCGCAGCCGCCTGCCGGGATGCTATCGACAGCCCCCAAGAGTGTCAAGAAATCAACGAGAGGAGGAGCCGCCATGTCCTCGTCCAATGAGAACCCCGACATCATCGCCGCGAACCTGGCCGCCGTCGAGGCCCACTTCCATTCGGAAGCCACCAATGAGGTGGAGGCCGCCCTGGATCTCTACACCGACGACGTAGTGTGGGAAGCACCCGCCCGCGGCCTGCGGTTCGAAGGCAAGCGCGCCGTGGCCGACAACTACACGCAGATGTTCGCCAAGATGGAAGACGTCGAGTTCGAGAACCTCCAGCGCTTTGCCACCGAGGACCGGGTGGTGGATGACAGCGTAGTCCGCTTCCGCCTGATGGGAGATGGCTACCTGCCCCTTTCACCGGGCACGCAGGTGGAGATGCGACTGGTGCATATCTTCGAGATGCGCGACGGCTTGATCAGCAAAGAGATCGGGTATGAGATGTGGAGCGCGGTGGGTTAGCGTGGGTCCGACGGTTCGGCGATGCAGCTGTCGGTCCCAAGCCGGTCGCAGCAATGACAAGACTGACCTACTTTGGGCACTGCGCCTTTCGCTGGGAAACGCCGGGCCGCGTCACAGCCCTGGCCGACCCGTACCGCAATCAGGCTGACCGCTACTGGTTCACCCACCTATTCCCCGAAATCCATTGCGACCTCGGGCTCATCACTCACGCCCATTTCGATCACGACGCCGTGGACCGCCTGCCGGAGACTGCTTCAATCCTGCGTATGCCCGGGGAGTTCTCTATCGGTGATTTACAGATCCGCGGCGTACAGGACTTTCATTCCGGTGCATCGCGGCTGCGCGACTTCCCCAACGTCATGTTCCGCCTCGAAGCGGGTGGCGTCACCTTCCTGCACATTGGCGACAACCGCGCCGAATGGCCTGCCGAGGTAGCCGGCTCTGTCGGCGATATTGACGTTCTGCTGGTTACCGTGGACGACTCCCTTCACCTGCTCACCTACGACCAGGTGGACTCTCTGGTGCAGCGACTGCAACCCCGCATCGTAGTCCCCATGCACTACGCCATCCCGGGCCTGACCACAGCGGATTGTGAACTCCTGCCGCCCGAGGGATGGTTGACAAGACAGCGGACGGTGCGCCGGCTGGAAACCGACCGAGTCGAGTTCAGCGTTGGGAAGTTACCCACACAAACCGAGGTATGGCTGTTCCAACCGGCCAGAGAGTCACTGACTGCTCCCGAGATTGGTCGTTAATGCTTATGGCGCCCGTGAGCTGGAAGCAGTTCGTTTCTCGTACCAATGCAGTTCGCCGGTTTTGGCAAATCCCATCGACCGATACAGCCGCACCGCCGGTGTGTTTTCGGCGTCAACTTCCAGACGGATCCGGTCAGCTCCTGCCGATACCAGGTAGGCCATCCCCGACCGCAGAAGCGGTTTGCTGACGCCGTAGCCCCGGAGCCCGGGCATCAGTCCCATGGAACCAATGACGCCGTGCCGGCTCCGTCCGTCAGAAACCAGCAGTGTCCAGCAGTATCCGGCCAGCTCACCGCCATAAAACAACAGTCGGATGCCCTCGTTGGTGGTATTGTCCATCTGCGCGCGGTGCGCCACCATCGCTTCCGTATCCGGCGCAAATTGCCAGGAGTCGGCGAAGGCGGCGTTATGCGCGGCGGTTAATGCGGATACATTGCGCTCACCGAAAGGGCTAATATGGTATCCGCGTGGCAGATCAACGTCCGGCAGTGGCTCTCCGCTCCACGTCATATCCCAGTACAACCGCGCCATGGCAAAGCCTTCCGCATCCAGGATTGCGGCGCGAGTGTGCGGCGGCGCCAGCATGATATGGGCCACGGCGGCGCCTGCCGCGCCCGCCTGCCGGACCCCGGCCCGCACCAACGCCCGGTATTCCTCCGCGGCGCCTGCGGAGTCGTCCGTGTCTATATTCAACACGCTGCGGTGGCCGGATGTCTCCGGGAATATCAGGCAGAACCCTCGCAGTGTCGACTCCTCAAACAGCAGGATGCAGTCGCGGCGAGGATCCCGGCCCGGCAGATGCAAAGTATCCACGAACATACTGCGCCAGGTCATGGCAACGGAGTCGTCCCGGCTTTCCAACTGACGAAGCGCAAAATCCAGCAGCGCCGGCAGGTCCTCGTCGGTATAGTGGCGAATGGTGGACACGTTTAGTCGAATACGCTGTGGCTTACCCCTCCGGCACCTCGTGCGCCCACGTAAATCCCTGGTCCGGCTCGTCGATCAGCTTCCACTGCGGCAGCATGAACCCGTCTTCCACCGGCTGGAAAACTGCTTCCACCCGCTTGCCGATACCGACGTTCTCTTCCTTCTCCATGTTGAAGTCGGCGTCCACCAGGTTGCCGGTCATGCGCAGGCCGTCGAATTCCGTAGGCTGCCCCTTCTGTTCGTCCAGCTCCACCAGCACAATGGCGAATGGAGTCAGGTCACGAAAGCTGGGGATGACCGTGTGGGCAACCACCTGGTACGAGTAGATGGTGCCCTTGCCCGACACCTGCTGCCACTCCCAGTTCAGCGAGGTGCACCAGGGGCACCCCGGCCCGGGTTCGCCGCGCAGCAACCCGCAGTCGGCGCACTTCTTGACCACGAGCCGGCCTTCGGAGGCCGCCTCAAAATAGCCCTTGTACTCGGAATCGTTCTCGGGGATGCTCAGCGTGATGCCCCGGTAGGTGTAGTTCGGCATTGTAATTCTCCACGTGCAATTGTCAGAATCAGGATTCTCTGGATTGCCGGATTCCCAGGATACCGTCGCCGATTTGCTGGCCAACTCGATACTGATAATCACAAAATCCGGTACATCCTGATTCTGACGAAAGAATCAGAGTGAGCTAGCTGAGCACGTTGCCCATGATGAGGGAACTGCCAACAGCCGGTGTCCCCCAGCCCATGTTCATGCTGATCTTGGCGTCCTTCACCTGGCGGCAGCCGCCCTCGGCGTAGTCGTAGGAGTGGTCGCCCTCAGTGGCGCCGGGGCAGTAGTCGTCCACCGTGCCGCGCAGTTGGCGCACGTTCTCGATGACCATGTTCATGCCGTGGGTGTACCCTTCGCAGAGATGCCCGCCGCTGAGGTTGTTGGGCCGCTTCCCGCCCAGGTTGATGGCGCCGCTGGTAACGTAGTCCTTGCCCTCGCCCTTCTCGCACCAGCCGTAGTCCTCGAACTGCAGCAGCACGGTGTAGGTGAAGGCGTCGTAGCAGCCAGTGATGTCAACGTCCTCGTGCTTCACTCCGGCCAGGTCGAAGATGCGCGGCGCGATGTAGTGGCCAGCCACCCGCGAGATCGGCCCGTGCTGATAGTGGAAGTCGCCGCCCGGCTTGGTGCCGCGACCCTGCACGCCCTTGATGTAGATGGGTTTGTGCTTCAGGTCCCGGGCACGCTCGGCGGAGGTCACGATGACGCAGGTGGCGTTGTCGGTTTCCAGGCAGCAGTCCAGCAGGTGCGCCACCGGCCGGATGATCCAGCGGGAGTTCATCACGTCGTCCACGGTGACTCGGTGCTTCATCAGCGCCTTGGGGTTGTTGGAGGCGTGGTTCGAGTGGGCCACCTTGATGGCCGCCAGGTCCTCGCTCTTCACCCCGTACTCGGCCATGTGGCGGGTGAAGGTGTAGGCGAACTGCTGCACCGCGCTGATCAGGCCGTAGGGCCGCTTCATCAGGTCGAGCCCGCCGATGGGGGCCGACGCCCGCGCGCCGGTGCCGCCGATGCGCACGTTGGAGTAGCCGTTCATCGACCGGAAGATGGCCACCACGTCGCACATGCCGGCCTCAATCGCGCCGATGGCCAATCCCACCAGTGCCTCGGTTGAGGATCCCCCGCCGGAGCAGTCCATGTAGAAATTCGGCCGGATGCCCAGGTCGTATTGTATTGACGTCGACGGCGTGGAATCGCCGCCGTGGTAGCTGAGCATCCCGTCCACCTGGTCGGGCGTCAAGCCGGCGTCGTTCATCGCGTTGCGGATGGCCTCGGCGCCCAGGGCGCGGGTGGTGCGCCCCGACGCCCGGCTGTACTCGGTTTCGCCCACCCCGACGATGCAATATTTGTCTCGCGGATTGCCTGCCATATCGTCCCTCCGGTTTGGCAATGAGTGTAGGAAAGTTTGGCGGATAGTATTCACAGATAGTAAGCAGTCGATGAAGGATTCCGAGCAATCATGTTCGCATCCTTTATTGATCCACCGCCTCAGCCAACATCAACCGCCGTCATGTTAAGCTCGTCGTCCGGTTCCGGCTCGCCGGCATCAGGTGGGGCGACTGTGGTGACCTCAACGCCTTTGTCTTCGGCCAACTGGCGATATGCTGGAGCAATGGAATAGCCGGCAACCACTGGCATGGTCGGATCGCCAGTCAGTTTTTCCAGTAGTCGAGCCCGGTCCACGGCTCGCATAATGTCTCGTTCGCCGATGCCGGAAGACACTTCCACCGCCATGCGCGCCGGTCGCCTCGTGTTCCGATCCAAGCCCTGAATTGCCAAGTCAAGGGCCAGAAGAGAACGCTGATCCCCTTCGGTCAATCGGCCTGAATCCACAGCATCGTCGAGCATATCAGCAAGAACGAACCTGTCGGTAACTCGGATGCGCCTCATCATCCCGCCGAAGTAGGCAGCGGCGTTCTGCTGGAACCTGCGCTCGGCTTCGTCGCCAATCAGCCGCGAAAGATGCTTCTCGTGGCGGTTCAATGTCCGGGTTTGGCTCTCTAGTAGCCGGCTGTGGATCTCCAGCGTCCGGCTGTGGTTCTCCAGTAACCGGCCATGGCCCTCCAAAGAAGTCGCCAATGATTGCAACAAGGCGGTGTGCGATTGCACCGTCTGTATCAATAACTGCACCTGGGCCGGCAACTGCTGGAACTCCTCGTCCAGTATCAGTTGCCGCAGCCGGGCGCGATACTCCGGGTTCCGTTCCAACAAACCCAGCAAGTCGTCGAAACTGTCAATCTGCTCCGTAGCCATATCGGTATCACCGGTGCCGGTTAAGTATAAACAACCTGCATCGCCTGCCGAACATCCTCGATGGTCTGCTGCGCGATTGACCGTTCGCGTTCCGTGCCCGCCTTCAGGACGTCGCGCACGAAGTCCGGGTGTTCCTCGTACCATGACCGCTTCTCGCGGATCGGCTCCAGGAACCGATTGATTGCGGCCGTAAGGCGTTCCTTGACCTCTCGGTCGCTCACGGTCCCAGCGGTGTACCGTTCCTTGAGCTCGGCAACCTCGTCTTCATTGTCGTTGAAGGCATCGTGGTACAGGAAAGCCGGATTGTATTCCACGACGCCCGGGTCAGTGGCCCGCAGTCGGGGATTCTCGCCGGTTATGTCGGTGACCATCCGCCGCACCCGGTCCTCCACCGCTCCCGGACCGTCTGCCAGGTAGATGGCGTTGTTCAGGCTCTTGCTCATCTTGGCCTGGCCGTCAGTTCCGACCAATCGGGGCACGCGCCCCACCCTGGCCCGCGGCACCGGGAAGACCTCCCCATAAAGGCGATTGAACCGTCGGGCCACATCCCGCGTGTATTCGATGTGAGCCACCTGGTCCTCCCCCACCGGCACCAGGTGCGCCTTGGGCAGCAGGATGTCGGCGGCCTGGCTGATGGGATAGTTGAAAAACCCCAGCGTGATGGACTGGTTTTCGGCTTCCAGCTGCGCCGTCTCGGCCCGCAGCGTCGGGTTCCGCTGGTGCTGGTTCAACGGCATGAGCATGGAGAAGAACATGGTCAGCTCAGCATGCTCCGGCACGTAGCTCTGGATCACGAAGGCCGACTTCTCGGGATCCAGGCCCACCGCCAGCCAGTCCGTGGCAACCTCCAGCACCGAGCGCTGGATCAGGCCGATGTCGTCGAGGTGGTCTCCCATCGCCTGGTAGTCGGCGATGAGGAAGAAGCACTCGTACTCGTGCTGCATCTGGATCCAGTTTTCCAGTGCTCCCAGGTAGTGCCCCAGGTGCAGCTGCCCGGTTGGGCGCATGCCGGTGAGGATACGTTGCTGATTGGTCATGTTTAACTGTCTCCCTATTAACATTGGGAGCCGGAGGCTATTGCACAACAATCACCTTGATCAGCAGGGAAAGCAACAATCCAGCTACCCCGATCCAAAACCAAGACAAGGTCCGCAACAGCGCTTTTGGCCAAAATTCTTCGGTGCGCTCAGTCCATTCGTAGCAAACGGATCCGAAAAACCCGATCACCGATATGAACAACACAAAAATAGCGAGCGAAGCCATCCTAATTTTGCTTTTGGCGTCGGGCCACGGCGATGCATGCCATGACCAGACCGCCCACCAAGATCGTTACGCCGATAGTCGCGAATACCATGTATTGGTACTCACAGGAGGCAACGGTGTACGGGGGAGTGGTGCAAATGTGGCTAAGGAAAAGTTCCTTCATTTTATGTCACCGTCGGCCTCTATCCCGCTTAGGGTAGCGATTCGGGCGTGCAACCGCTCGGTCAATTCGGCCCGTTGATTACGATATCCTTCAAGATATTCTAGCAGGCCGTCGGCAGCCGCTACCTTGCACTCCCCACACAGCAACTCGCCCGCACGACATCGGGATTGCAGCTTCGCGTACGCCTGCGGCTCCGGCGTGGCGTAGAAGGCATGCAGGCTGGACACCGAGCAGACCCGCGGGTCCGGGTTGCCGCCCTTCTCCCGCTGCTCCTCCAGCGTCCCGCGGCCGCCGGTGTACGCCCGGCCGATGCGCCGCCGGATATCGGCCGGATCGTCGTTGCAGGTGATGCGGCCTGGCGGCACCCGGTTGGTCATCACCTCCACCGCACCTCCGGTCCGGGGATCTTCGTAGGTCGTCAGATTCCGCAGCGGCCGCAGATACAGCGCCGAAGGTTTGAGGAACCCGAACCGCTCGGCCGCGTTGCGCGCCATCCGCACGTACACGTCGCCACCGATGCCGTCAACAACCAACGTGCGACAGGGACCTCCCGCGTCAGGTTGCTGCACCTGCAGGATGTCGGCCAGCCGCAGCAGCGGGCGGAACGTGTCAGTCGCACTGTCCCTTAAGCGCAGCCCCAGCGCCGAGTTCAAAACGCTCAGCGGGATAGCCTCGCCCAGTTCAAACGCGGTTCGGACAATCGCTGGGCTATCCTGCTGCAAGTAAGCGTCGACGCGATCCAGACCCAGGCCACTGCCCGCCATCGCCATCAAGTACTCACGCATCAGTTCGCGCGCTTGGCCAAGGTCGCCAAGTTCGTCCCGAAAACCGATGGTCGCCTCCGCGCCCATTGCCTGGAAGTGGGCCAGGACGTTGGCGCAAGTTCCGTGGCCCAGGTGCGGCGGCCCGTCGATGGCAACCGTCATCAATACCTTGCAGCGCTGGCCATCGGTCAGCGCCTGCATGAAAATGTCCGCGTCGCGGCTGCCTACCGTCATCCCGGTCTCCATGTAGGGATGCGGGGTTTCGAACCACTCCATGAAACGTCGGCGCTGCTCCGGGTAGGCCTTGTTCAGTCCGGTGACGCGCAACTCCTTGATTAGTTCGTTTTCGCGCGCCAATGGCTGGTCGCCGGTGCGAACCACCAGGGAAGGGATCGCTATGTCGGCCTCGTCGGTGCGAGTTTCCGGTGAATCGGCGTCCAGAATCTGACCGTGCAACCGGCTGAGACGCTGGGCGATGTCGTTCAGGGTTCGCTCCTGCACCTCGCGGGCGTTGGAAAGCAGCAACCGGGCAATGTCCTCCGCCGTCTCCGCGGACAAGCCCAGTTGCCGCGCTTGACGACGCGCGCCGACGAACAGGTTCTCCTCCACCGCCGGCTTGTGGATGGTATCGCTTTCCAGGTACTTCTCCCCAGCCACGTTGCGCGACGCTTCGATGCGAGCGTGGGTCAGTTCCAGGATCCGGTCGTGGCTTCCGGAAATGATGGCGCGCTGCCGGCCCCGATACTCTGCGTAAGGCAGTCCTCCGGCGGGCATTTCGGATCGAACCGCCGCCGGATCTTCGCCGGCCAGCAGCCTGCCCACGCCGCTCTCGATCTCCGCCACTTCCACCAGGCGCCGCCAATCCGATGGGACCAAATTGGCCGGCTGTTCATCCAGCCACGCCGACAATTTGGGTATGCGCTCGGCGTACATTTCCAACGCTGCCGGCATGGTCAACGTACCACGCAAGTGCAGCGCCGGTGTGAGGCACTGGCGACGGTATTCCGCCAGGTATGTCTCCCGAAGGCGTCCGGGCGGCGGCACGTCTCGCAAGTAATCGGAGTGCCTTTCAACACTCACCAAGTCCAGCAGCGCGGCGTCCCGCAGCAACCTGCCGTTGTTGTCTTCCCGAAAATCGAGATCAAGTACAGGAGTTTCCGACAACGCTCCCGCGATAGCCCTGGCTACCGCCGCAATGTAGGGCTCGGGCGCACCCGCTCCGCGCAACCACGCCGAGGCCAGCGCAGCGGACGCCTCCACGCGGTTCGGATCATCAGGTCGGCTCGCCAAGTGGAGCAGAGCCGCGGTGTTGACCACCGTAGCATCGACATCCAGATCGCCGGACTCGATCAGCTCAACGACCGTCACGGCCACACGGCGCGCCACGGGCAACCCCTGCGCATCGGGATGCCCGGCATACATTCCGGTCAGGGACGCGGCCAGGCGATGCCCGTCGGGGATGTAGGTATGCGTCGATGTCATGGCTCGTGCGACCGAAACCGGGGGTGGTTAGCCCCATAATACCAGCAATGCCAGCCAGCCAAATCCCGGTACATGCAAAAGCCCGGCGTATGGCCGGGCTCCGTAGATCGCTGGGTGACCGGTTCGGCTAGGTTGCGTCGTCTCCCAGCTGACGCAGGAAACCCGCTATGGCATCGTTGACTGCGTCCGGCTGTTCCAGCGTGACGAAGTGCCCCGAGTTGGGCACCACTACCACCTCGGCGTCCTGCAATTCCCGGCCCAGGTATTCCGCGTAACGGACCGGCGTCATTATGTCGTCCGCGCCCACGATGACCAGCGATGGCAACGAGATTTCCTTGATCCGCTCCATCACGTCGAACCTGTCGCAGCAGGAGAGGTCGTTGTGCTCGACCATTGGGCCCGATTGCAGCGCGCGGGATGCCAGTTGGGGCGCCAATTCCCGGTTGATGGCCTCGTAGTACGCCGGCGCCTCGGCGCACCACTGGGCATCGTCCAAACAGCGGTTCAGATAGTCGGGATGCACACGCAGCCGGGCGCCGGTGCCGATCAGCACCAAGCCGGCAAGATCCTCGGGAAACCGGAGAGCGTAGTCCAGAGCGATGGCGCCGCCCATGGAGTGACCGAACAGAACGAAGGGTGGATAACCCCTCCCATGCGCGTAATCCCGCACCCAGTCCACGTATCCGCCGATACTGCCCCGAGGTTCGCCATCCGGGTGGCCGGGCAGGTTCACGGCGTCGGCATTGTCGAATCGGGCCGTCTGGTAGTGGTAGGTCAATTCGTTCTGGCCGGAGCCATGAACCATCACGAGTTGCATTGCAGCTTTCCTTACAGCAGCGGAGCCTGGCCGTTTACGTGAGTGCCCGGATCGTCATCATCGCCGGTGTCGTCATCCGGCGTGTCCTCATCGGGCACTTCGTTTTCGTCGTCTTCGTCCTCGTACTGGCTGTCCGCCTGCGCGGCGACCTCTTCGGCTTGCTCAAGGGCGGTGTTCGCTGCGCCGTCCTGAACCGCCGGGGCGTCCTGGCTGTAGTCAGTGGCCCGGAAGCAGTAGATGGACACCACGCTATCGTCGCCGCCGCGTTCGCGCCAGACGATTACCCCCTTGGTTTGTCGAGTGTTCACGACCTTGATCTCGGCCAGGTCGATGCGGACCACCTGCCCACGCGCCGAGATTATGAAAACTTCGTGGCCCTCTTCGTCGTTCATTTCGGCGGAGGTGACGATCTTGGCGTCCACCACCGGACCGGTGGGTTTGTCTCCCTGGTCCACGGCAAAGGTTTTCACGCCCATGCCCCCGCGGTTGGTCTCGCGGTACACGGGTTCGCCCTTGCTGTTGCACAGGGGCGTGGCCTTGCCGTAGCCCTTTTCGCTGACCACCAGCAAATACTCGTCCTCGGGATCGTTGACCACGTCCAGCGCGACCACCCGGTCTTTGCCGCCGAATTCCTCCTTGAACTTGATGCCGATGACACCCGTGGCATTGCGGTTGCGCTCGGGTATGCTGGTGACCGGGCACAGCAGCGCCTGCCCCTGCTCGGTGACCAGTACCACCGACGCATCGCTCTGCGCGGGGCGCACCGCAACCAACTCGTCACCGTCCAGCACCTTCATGGCGATGAGGCCGGACTTTCGGAGGTTCTGCAACTGGCCCGGACGCAACGCGTTGACCCGGCCGTTTCGTGTGGCAAAAATGTACAAACGGTTGTACTCGTCGCGGCTGGCCGGCAGCATGGTCTGCACATGCTCGCCCGGCTGCAGCGGAATGAGGTTCACCAGCAGGGTGCCCCGGGCCGTGCGGCCGGTGTCGTTGGGCGTTTCGTAGACGCTTAACGGGTACACCCGGCCCTTGTTGGTGAAGAACAGCAGTTGCTCGTGGGTGTTCACGACCGCGATCTGCATGATCGCGTCGTCATCACGATTGTTCGCGCCGCGCACCCCCTTGCCGCCACGTCGCTGGTTGCGATAGGTGCTGATGGGCACGCGCTTGATGTACCCGCGCTGGCTCAGCGTGACGACCACGTCCTCCTGCACAATGAACTGTTCGATGGACTGTTCTTGCAGTTCCTCACGGATTATCTCGGTGCGGCGCGGGTCGGCGTGCTTGCGCTTGACCTCTCGGGTCTCCCGCTTGATCTCGGCGCGGATCTTCTGCGGATTCTGCAGCAGGTCCTCCAGCCGGGAAATGGTGGCCAGCAGGTCGTTGTATTCCTCGTCCAGGCGCTGACGCTCGAGGGCGGCCAACCGGCGCAACTGCATGTCCAGGATGGCCTGGGCCTGGATCTCCGACAGGTCGAACTGTTGCACCAGGTTGTTCCGCGCAGTCTCGACGTCCTGGCTGTTGCGGATGGTTTCGATGATCGCGTCGATGGCGTCCAGGGCCTTGAGCAGACCCTCGACGATGTGCGCGCGGTCCCGGGCACGGCCCAGTTGGTACTCGGTCCGCCGCCGGATGACGTCTTCGCGGTGCGTGACGAAATGGTTGATCAGGTCCTTGAGCGGCAGTTCCTGCGGCTGTCCATCCACCAGCGCCAGCATGATGGCGTTGAAGGACGACCGCAGCGCCGTTCGCTTGTACAGGTTGTTCAGGATCACCGTGGGCTGCGCGCTGCGCGCCAGCTCGATCACTACGCGGATGCCCCGCCGGTCCGACTCGTCGCGGATCTCGGTAATGCCCACCAGGGTCTTGTCCCGCACCAGGCTGGCGATTTTTTCGACCAGGGTTGCCTTGTTCACCTGGTAGGGCAACTCGCTGATGATAATCCGCTGCCGGTTGGAGTTGCGGCCCGGCATATCCTCGATCTCAGTGACCGCTTCCATGACGACGCGGCCCCGCCCGGTGGCGTACATATCGCGCACGCCGGCCACTCCGCGGATCCTGCCGGAGGTGGGAAAGTCGGGCGCGGGGACGATTTCCATCAGTTGGTCGACGTTGCATGTCGGATGGTCGATAACGTAGTTGATGGCGTCGCAGATCTCGCCCAGATTGTGCGGAGGCATGTTGGTCGCCATACCCACGGCGATGCCGGACGACCCGTTGACCAGCAGGTTGGGCATTCGCGCGGGCAACACCTGGGGCTCTTTCAGGGAATCGTCGAAGTTGTCGGAGAAATCCACGGTCTGCTGGTCAATGTCCGCCAGCATTTCGTCGGCGATGGCCGCGAGACGAGCCTCGGTGTAACGCATGGCCGCCGGCGGGTCGCCGTCGATGCTGCCGAAATTGCCCTGCCCGTCTATCAGGGGCGCCCGCATGGAGAACAACTGCGCCATGCGCACCAGCGCGTCGTACACCGACCCATCACCGTGCGGGTGGAACTTGCCCAGCACCTCGCCGACGATGCGGGCGCTCTTCCGGTACTGGCTGCCCGGGCGGATTCCCATGTCGTGCATGGCGTAGAGGATCCGGCGCTGCACTGGCTTCAACCCGTCCCGGACGTCCGGCAGCGCCCGGGCCACGATGACCGACATCGCGTAGGACAGATACGATTCCCGCATCTCGTCCTCGATCGGTCGCAGCGTGAATTCTCCGCCGGGCTGCTGTGGAGGCGCCGTAGTCATCGTGAAGTTCTCCTCGTATCGTTATTTTCTATGAAACCCTGGGCGCGCTCCACCAACCCGAGGAACAGGTTGTTGAAACTGGCGGGCACTTCGTCGCCGCGTTCCGGCTGAAACTGCACGCCGATCACCCAGCTGTGTTCCTTGCTTTCCAGACCCTCTATGATGCCGTCGTCCAGCTGATATGCGATGGTCATCAATCGCTCGGCTCGTTGCGGCTCGCGGATGCCCCGGTGGTGCCGGCTGTTCACCCGGAACATGCCGGCGCTGCCGATGATCGCCGCCACCTTGGACCCGGGCGAAAGGTAGATCTGATGCCGCAGCGGCTCCGTCGCTTCGTCCGGATAATGCGCTGGAGCTGGCAGGGGCTCGCCTCCCCCGAAGCGCCGATTCAGCGCGTGCATCCCGTCGCCCGTGGCAAGGACGGGCAAGTCCACTTCCAACGCGGCTTCCAGCAAGTTGCCGACCAGCCCCGGATCATAGTCCGGCATCAGCAGACCGCCGGCTCCACGCAACGCTTCGGTTGCTGGCATCGCCGGCGCAACTATGCGAACGCTACCGCCGGCCTCCTCAATCGCCCGGATGGATGGGATTGGATGGCGGCCGTTGCGGGCGTCGGCCAGGATGGTGATGATGGGCAAAATAAGCAATCTTGAACGGGCCAGCAGGTCCTTTTATTATACTAAAAATCAGGCCAACCCCGCCTGCTGCCCTGACATCATCTTTCGTCGAATACCGCTTTGGTGCTACCCTGGTCGCAAGAGCACGGACGATGATTAGCGATGTCAAAAGTCGATACTAACGCATTTGAGCAAGTCGCTACCCCAGTGGCCGACCCTGCGGACGAGGGTATCTTTCAGGTTCTGGTCTCTTATTACGACGGGGAAGACTTTAATGGTGACTGGCGCTGGTGCGCGGATGCCCCGGAGATAGGCGTCGCCTCCGACGGGCGCACTTACCGAGAAGCCCTCGAAATGGTGATAGACGCCATTCAATGTTTCATGTCCGGTTACCCGCCCGGACAGTTCCCGGTCTGCCCACCCGATGCAATGGCAATAGCCTGCGCCGAATATGCCGACGAAGGGCTGGCGTACACACTCGATAGAGTCACCGTGTCAGGACCCAATCCATACCGCTGAACCTGGCAGCGCAGCCGATATTCCTCAATGCCCAGGCAAGCAACCGCAATGACGTTGCTCGCGCGTTGCGTACCGCTGGGTTCGTGTTCACTCCCGGCAGTGGGCGCGGCGATCACGACAAGTGGACATTAGAAGCACGCACCGTTTCGGTACCCCGTCATAACGGTGACATTCGCGCTAAAACTTTTGCCGGAATCCGGCGTCAGGCCGGCGGCTGGTCAACCGCCAAGTTCTGGTGGTACGCCGACGGGATGCGAGGACCGGAGCCAGATTAGCCGGCGGCCCGTAGATCCAATGCGTCCTCCAACACCATTCGCGCCACCCGACGCCCCATGCGCACCGAATAGTTCGTCCCACGATCTTCGGGATAGATCTGCGTCGTATTTGCCAGGTACAGTGATTTGACCGGCGTTCGGTGGTCGGGGATATTCCGCTCACTGTAGTGGACGCCGTTGATCGGCTGCGCTCCGTCCACCCGGTGGTGGTGATATTCCAGGATCCAGTCACGCGAGAAGTCCGGGTTCAGCTTGCGGAGATGCGAAACATATTCCTCCAACAACTCTTCGGGTTCCTTGCGATACAGCTCGCTGTTGCGGTCCGGATAATTGGTCAGATAAACGATGTGGTTGTCGCCGTACAGGCTGCGGTCAATCATGTTGGTGTGCTCGATGACGCCAACGAAGGGCAACGATCGGTCTGCAACGTTAAGCCAATATTTGGAAGTCAGCGGCCGATCCAGCACCAGGATCACCAGCACTGCGGACAGGTAGCGCGCCGACTCCAGCACCGACCGGTAATCATCCGGCAGGTCGGGGGCCAGGCGCGTGAAGATGTATGAAGGGGTGGTAGCGATGACCGCGTCGTACTCGCAGTCCCTTTCCGGGCCTCCATCCACCAAGGCGACAAATCCCTGAACCCTGTTGTCCACCACATTGAGCCGCTGCACCGGCGCGCGGATGTGCACCCGTCCACCCTGCTGCTCGATCCGCTCCCCGCAGGCATCGAACACCCGGCCAAAGCTGCACGTGGGGTATCCCAACCGCTCCTTCTGCATACGCTTACGGGATGCCACGCGCAGGTAAATTTTGCCCCACAGCCATGTCATGCTCACCTGGTCGTAGTAGTCGCCAAACTTGCCTCGCAGCATCGGCTCCCAGATGACCCGGTACGCGTCCTCGCCCATGTGATCGCGCGTCCATTCCGCGGCCGTCACTCCTTCGAACTTGCGCCAATCCCGCGTTTTCTGCAGCAGGAACGTCCAGAGCCCCAACCTGATGCGCTGGGTGAAAGGCAGTGGAGAAAACCGCAGAAGATCCATCGGCGTGGCAAAATCCCATATCCGGCCCCCGTGGAACAGCCCAACCTTGGACTCCAGCCACTCCAGGGAATCACCCAGACCCAATTCGTTGATCAGGTCCACCATGTCGGTGTCGCTCACGAAAAGATGGTGGTACCCCCGTTCCAGCTGGCCTCCGCCGACCTCGAAAGTTGACGCCTGGCCGCCGAGAAAGGGCGCTGCCTCGAACACCTCAGCGAAGTGTCCCCTGGAAGTCAGTTCCAGCGCCGCCGCCAAACCGGCCGCGCCACCGCCGATGATTCCTACCCGCATCCTAATCGTCCTGTGCTGCGCCGGCTCGAGGCTGCCCGGCCACTGAGGGAACAGCATCTCCCGGCTCCGGCGCGGCGCCGGCTTCCGGTAGCGCGGTCAGCCGACGCAACGAAACGTTGTGCC
Source organism: Dehalococcoidia bacterium (assembly GCA_965207585.1). GTDB lineage: Bacteria > Chloroflexota > Dehalococcoidia > Lucifugimonadales > UBA3495 > Bin87. Next base: position 3,920,355 of record CBDBMT010000003.1, read on the forward strand.
ACAGCAGCAACACGACGCCGGCAATGTTGACCGGCAACCACAGCGCAACCAGGTGGACCGCCACCGTGTATGCCGCCGCGGCAGCCGCGCCGATGCCCAGCGCCACCAGTGTTTGTTGGGCCACCACCTCAAACGGCCCGATCCCCCCAATGGACGCCGGCACCGCCGTGATCAAGTTGGAAGTCACCGTGACCAGCAATACTGCAGCCGCCAGCAGCCAGAACGAGTCGAACCAGGCGTCCAGGTTGAACGAGTACGCGACAATCAAGTAGACGCCGGCTTCCGCCAGCCAAACCGGCAAAGAACCCAGGAACAAGACGGCGTGCTTTCGAGGCGAATTGAGCGCAGCCAGGCCTTCGACAAAGCCGTGGATCACCTCCACCGCCACGGTTCGGAACCTCGCCGGCAGGATCACCGTGACCGCGATCAACCAGTTCACGGCCCGCCGGCTGGTCGCCAGGGCGGTCAGCGCCACCAAGGCCACGACGAAGCTGGCGATGACCCCAATCATCAGGATCACTGCCGTTGATTGGTAAACCAGGCTCGCCTCGCTGAACAGGCCGGCGGCCAGCAGGATCGGCGCCGCCACAGCGCCCATGGCCAGCAGGGTCAACCCGTCGTATAGCCTTTCCACGCTCAGGGTGGCGATGGACGCCGGCACGCTCACCTCTTTCTCTCTCTGCGACAGGTAAACCGCTCTAACCAACTCCCCCAGCCGGGCCGGCAGCACGTTGTTCGCCATGTAACCGATGATGATTACCGGATACAGCCGACGGGCCGATATGCGGGACACGGGCGCCAGCAGGTATTGCCAGCGGAGGGCCCGGAACCATTGCCCGACAAAGTACAGAACGACAGCCGGCGCCAGGTACCAGTAATTGGCCGTTAACAGGGCCTCGGCCAGTTCCTTGCGGTCCACCAGCAGCACCAGCAGGCCCAGCGCTACCACGCTGACCAGCACGCCCGCCCAGAACCGCCAATTGCCGAAAAAGTATCCCACTATCGGAGAACGCTAATGCGTATTCGAGAAGCCTGTCGGTGACGCATCGCCAACTTCGAGGTCTTGCTTGCCGGTGAGCGTTCGCACTCGCCAGCGTTGATCCACGTCGCTGATTGCGAAGGGACGCGGCGGTTCTCGCAGGGCAATCTCGAGATCCGACAATACGCTTGACACGATTGTGATAATGCCCTCGATTTCCGGAGGGCTCAGTTCGTTGTCGTAGAAATTGCGATGACCGTTGTCGGCCGCAACGTAGGCTCGGAGCACGGGAATTTCATCGTATTCTATGTCCATGTGCTGTGCGATATGCCCTACGGTCCGGTGGCTCCCCAGATTCATCCAACCCCGCAACTGCCCGTGGGCCTTGAGCATCTGTGCCAGCGCGCCCCAAATTTTTTCGGTGGCTTGAAGACGGTCTCCCCGTTCAAGTTCCCCGGGAGCCTGCTGGATGAACCGCCTGCTGATCTGCACGCGGTCTTCCACCGTGGCTGATCCCGGTTCTGGCAACGCTGGCACCGTGGTCATGCTTCAACTTCTAATGCGTATTCGAGAATCCGGTCGGCGAGGCGTCGCCAACCTCCAGATACTGCCGGCCGGTAAGCGTCTGCACCCGCCAAAGGTCGCCGTCCCGGATGGTGAAAGGTCGAGGAGGTTCACTCAACGCGCTTTCCAACTCCGGCAACACGTTCGCTACGACCGTGATGATGTCTTCGATCTCCGGAGGGCTCATCTCGTTATCATAAAAATTGCGATGGCCGTTGTCAGCCGCCAGGTATGCACTGACAACATCGATTTCGTCGTATTCAAGGTGCAGTTGCCTGGCGATGTGGCCTACGGTGCGATGCCCTCCCAGGTTCATCCAACCTCGCTGCTGACCGTGGGCCTTAAGCATCTGGGCAAGGGCACCCCAAATTTTTTCGGTGGCCTGAAGACGGTCTCCCCTCTCGAGTTCCCTAGGAGCCTGCTGAATCAATCGCCGGCTGATCTGCACGCGGTCTTCCACCGTGGCTGATCCCGGTTCTGGCAACGCTGGCACCGTGGTCATACATCGGCCTCTGGCATCAGAGATTTATTCCTTCCCGTAAAGATAATAGTTCGCGGTATACCAGTCACTTTGCTGGCGACGCGCGATGATGTATTCCAGCGCTTGTCGAAGTTTGTCCGGATTGGCGGCCGCATTTCGGAAAAACGACACGTCCGCCTTCAGTTGCTTCCACAAACCGTTGGTGGTCCGTGCCTCTCCCGGCCGGCGGTAAGTTTCAGGATACCATAGCAGGTTCCGCATCGGCCCTTCCCGCCGGTAACCCGGCGCGTCCTCCTCCTCCACCGCGTGACCATGCTCTGCCAGGTAAATCTTGGGGCCACTATCCTGGCCTACTGACTTGCAGTCCTTTTCCTGATCGCCGTCTTCCTCGTCATCGTCCTCGTCACTGGTGGCGACGCAAAATCGGTCAAACCACAGGCTGCCTTCTTCCGTCTCGTGTCGCACGTACCACTGGAAGGGATACCACATGTCGTAATCAACTTTGACTGCCGCTTCGCTCGCGCCGTCACCCAGGACAGTCTCGCGCAGCTCGGCGTAGGTGTGTTCCAGATCCGCAGAACCCTGGGCGTAGGCCAGTATCTCGATGTTGGAATCGTCGTAGGTGTACGCTGCCCTCACCGCTCCGGCTGCCCCGAACACCAGGAGCAAGGCCGCTATGCCCAACACCACCGATCTGCCGGCCTGACGGTCCCCGCGGATCATATAGGCTATCCCGCCCGCCAATGGCAGCAGGATCAAAACCGCCAGCCAGATGGCCAGACTACCTATCTCGCCTCGGGCAGCAAGCCAGATTATCCACACCGCCAGCGCCAGCCAAACTGGGCCAAGGATCAGGGTTGCCGCGGCCCTCCGTGTGAGGGATATCCAGTCGATTTCATCCATCAGATGCCCCAGGAACATACCCGCTACCACGGCCAGCGGCACGGTAATGTTGACCAGGAGCCACGGCATTTTTTCGGCCGCGACAGTGTACAACACCAGAGTAGCTATCACCCACGCGGCCAGCACGAGGCCCATTCCTCCGTAGGTGTCCCGGCGGCGAATCAACCAGATCACTCCCACCGCACCAAAAGCGAAGGCCACGAGTTCATAAACGCTCAATCCGACGAAGTAGTAGTACCACGGTTGGTTGCCCCGGGCGACGTCCTGCTGCATCAGCCAGTAGCCCAGGCTCTGCCACGATCCGGTGAAGACGCCGGCCCAGTTCGTGAACAAGGTGGTGTAGAGCACGGTCCAGATCGCATAGAAGACCGCCGCGCACACCAGCCAGAGCCCGCCTCCCCAGACGATGCCGACGGTTCCGCCTGCTGCCAGCAAAACCAACAACGCCAGCACTGGAACCAGGTAGTTCACCGCAACGCGCCCGGCGGCCAGATCCTCCGCAGGCACCGCCAAGGGCAACATCTGGCCGATGAAGTCGGCGCCGCCCCACAGGAACATTAGCCAGGCCCACGTCAGCAGAATGGCCGGCCCCAACAACAGCATGACGCCGCGCCACCCGATCACCGACGCGAGGTTCAGCCTCAGCGCGGCAACGCCCAGGAGCAAGATGACTGCGCCGGCGCCGCAGTCCACCAGAGGACCGGCTGCCTCTCCCTTCGCCTGCATCTCGATCAACAGGTTGTGGAACGGTCCCACAACCACCACGGATACTGCGGCAACGGTCGCCAGGACCGCCACTGCGATTGAAATCAGGTCGATGGGGCCTCTGATCCGCCACAACCACATCGCCAGGGTCAGCCCCAGGCACACCAGCGCGGCCGCGGCCACTATGTGCAGCCAGACCGGCGCAGTCCACAGCGGTAATGCAACGAACGGCGCCTCCCATACCGGAGCGCCGGTGTCCCCGGTGGAACCGGTATCGTGGGACGCAATCGTCAGGCCGAGCGGCGACTGAACCAGCGCGATCAGCGCGGCCGCCTGGGGCAGCGTCAGCGTCGCCAGCAGGATGAAAAATCCTGCGTAGCCGCCCATGCCGGTCAAACCCTGTCGTGTCTTGACGAACGCCCACAACTCCCGCCAACCCAGAGCCATCGCCGCCAGTCCCATGAACAGGATGACGAAGTACGCCGTCTCCTTGGTCGCCAACATCAGCGCAGTCACTATCGCCGCGCCGAACAGGTAGCGTTTGCGGCTATTGATCCCGTACTGCCACAGCATGATCAGCAGCAACACGGCCCAAACCGCCATCAGGATGTCGTTGCGGCCGAACCGGCTGAAATACAGCAGGGATGGGGAAAACGCCAGGATCACCGCCCCGCACACCGCGCCTTTGTCGCCGATAAGGCGGCGCATGAAGTAGGGCAGCGCCGTCAGCGTCACCCCGAAGAGAGCGTAGGGCAGCCGGGCCAGGTAATCCGTATCCCCCAGGTACTTGAGCGCCACGGCCACCAGCTCGATCTGAAACGGCCCGTGCATCCACGGCGAGTGAACGTATTCGACCCCACGCGCCAACTTCCAGGAGAAGTGCAGGTGGATGGCCTCGTCATAGTGCATCGTCCTCCCGTCCAGCTCCCACAACCGCATGGCGGCTGCCACGAGCGCGACGAGCAGGAAAGCCCACTCGACTGGGCCAAGCCGAACCGCGGGCAGACGTGCTTTGAGTGTCGGCACGTCTCCCAAAGACCGCGCCATCTTCAATGCGCTGGAAACCATGAACCGGACTACGCTTGGTTATCCCGGCCAGATTGGTGCGCTGATAACTCGCGTGTTGGGAGAACCGTCCGGGAAGGAGACCGCGCGGCACTCTTCATCCCACGGCCCCGATCACCACCGGCGGCCGCGGGATGCGCGTCAGCAAACCGCCGGGCGGTGATGCGCCCACGGCCGCGCCTCTTCGAATGCCGCCATGGCGCGCAGCACGCGTGCTTCCGCCCCGGCCGGCCCGACGATGTGCAGACCCACCGGCAGACCCGCCGCCGAGAACCCGCACGGCACGCTGGAAGCGGTTTGCCCACTCATGTTGATCGGGAAGGTAAAGGGCAGGTAGCCCCACCACGGTTCGACGGATCTGCCGGCGATGGTCGTCGGATGCTGGCCGATGGGGAACGCCGTCACCGCCATGGCCGGCGTCAGCAGCAGGTCGTAGGTGTTGAAGAAGTCAGCGAAACGGCGCTTGTGCCGGTCCACGTACGCCAGGGCCCGAGACAGATCCGCCGCCGTGTGTTGTGACGCCGCGTCGTAGGTGCTCTGCACATAGTGGGTCAGTTCATCGCGCCGTTCCGGGTACAGGTCGGCGTAGGATGTGTATGACGCGGTGCCGAACACGGTGGAAAACGCCGGGAACGGGTCGCCCTCGATCTCCGGCGCGGCCTCCTCGACGACCGCTCCCAATTCCTGGAAGACCTGCGCCGCGCCCCGCGTAATCTGAACAACCTCGGGATCCACTGCGGCGTAACCCAGGTCATCGCTCCATGCCACGCGCCAGCCCTCGACGCCGCCCTCCAGCGCGGCCATGTAATCCGGAGGCGTGTCCGTCATCGTGTTGGGGTCCCGCGGATCCGGGCCTGCCAGCACTTGCAACAGCATTGCGGTGTCCCGGACGGTTCTGCTCATGGGTCCGCTTTGCGAAAAGTGGTTGACGGCTGGTCCGCCGTAACCGCCGTACCGGGGCACCCGGCCGTGGGACGGCTTGATCCCGGTGACCCCGCTGAAGCTGGAGGGTATGCGGATGCTGCCTCCCCCGTCGCTGCCTGTGGCCAGGGTGCACAAACCCGCGATCAGCGCGGCAGCGGCGCCTCCGCTGCTGCCTCCGGGGGTATAGTCCGTGTTCCAGGGGTTGCGGCACGGCTCACTCACCAGGTTCTCGGTGGTCCCCGACTGGCCGAATTCAGGCGTATTCGTCTTGCCCAGGATGACCCCGCCGGCTGCCTTGACCCGCTCTACCACGATCGAGTCTATCTCCGGCACCCGATCCCTGAATATTGCGGATCCCATGGTGGTCCGGACTCCCTTAGTCAGTTCCAGGTCTTTCACCGAAATGGGGACGCCGTGCAGAGGGCCCAACATATCGCCGCGCTGCACCGCCTCATCCGCCGCCCTGGCATCGGCCAAAGCCTGCTCGGGACACACGGTCAGGTAAGCGCTCAGTTGCGGGTTCAACTCCTCGATCCGCTGGAAGAAAAACTCGGCGAGCTCGACTGCGGAGATTTCTTTGGCGGCGATCATGCGCCGCACTTCCGTGGCGGGAGTGAAAGCGAGAGTGGAATCCATAATATGCTCCAAAGGCTGAATGTCCCGGCCGTGCCGCCCCGATCCGGCTACTCCGACTCGCCGGCAAGAATGCCAGCCAGTTCTGGGGTAACGGTCACCCCTCGCGCTTCCAACGCGCGTCGAATGCGCTGTCGCTCCGCAAGGCGACCCTCCTCGCGGCCTCGATTTGCGGCCCTTTACTCTACGAATTCTTTGGCGGCGAAAAACATTATCAATACTCCGTAAAGCGCCACGTTGGTCGGTTGCTTTCGTTGTCTCGCATTCTACCATCCTTGCCGCAATAGTCCGGGATTACTCGATCACGTCATGGGACGGCAACATTACCACACCGCTTTTACCGCTACCGTTCGCCGGCTCCATTTGCAACGCATTAATGCACCGCGCGTTGCGGTCCGAGCGTGGCCCGCAAACTCCCATGGTGTATAGTGTGCCGTCGTCACCGCCCCGCCAGCCCACCGCCCTGCGCCACCATGACCACCGTCGGAATCATCGCCAACCCCGCTGCCAGCAAGGACATCAGGCGCCTGGTGGCCCAGGGCCGGGTGGTGCCCGATTGGGAAAAGGTCAACACCGTGCGCCGCGCTCTCATCGGCCTGCAATCCACTGACGTGAGCCGTGTGGTTGCCATGCCCGACAGCGGCAACCTGTGCCGCCGGGCCGCCGACGATTCCAGCATCTCGTTGCCCCTGGAAATGTTGCCCATGTCGCCCCTTTATACCGAGGGCGACACCACCCGCGCCGCCGCCATGATGGCCGAGATGGGCGTCGGTTGCCTGATCACTCTGGGCGGTGACGGCACCAACCGGGCTGTGGCAGTGGGCACCAACCGGATACCGCTGGTCGCCATTTCCACCGGCACCAACAACATCTTCCCGGTCATGGTGGAGGGCACTCTGGCCGGCATCGCCGCCGGCCTGGTCGCATCCGGTCACATGCAACCCACCGACACCTCGGTGGTCAGCAAGACCCTGCAAATCCACGTCAATGGCGAGTTCCGTGACCTCGCCCTGGTCGATGTGGCTATCTCCCGGGAGCGTTACGTGGCCACCCGGGCAATCTGGGATCTGGCCACCGTCCACGAGGTCTTCCTCACTCGCGCCGAACCCGGCGGCATCGGTTTGTCATCCGTGGGCGGCCGCCTCCATCCCCTGTCCATCGGCGACGTCGGGGGCCTGCGTTATGTGCTGGCGCGCAGCGGAGCGGACGCCGACCCTCCGCCGAAGGATGCCGTCATCGCGCCCGTGGCTCCCGGCATCGTCGAGCCGGCTCACATAGCATCGTGGGAACTGCTCCAGGAGGGAATTCCCGTCGCGCTGGAACCCCGCTACTGCACCGTGGCCCTGGACGGCGAACGTTCGCTGACGCTGGCCCCCGAGGACACTGCGGAGATAGTGCTGGCCCGAAACGGCCCCCCGGTGGTGCTGGTCCAGCGCACCCTGCGCCGGGCCGCCCAACTCGGACTGTTCAACCTGCCCTGATGCTCTTCGGTTGGGAGCTCGCTGTCATCCTGGCGGCGTTGCTGCTGGGATCGTTCGTCTTCAGCGCTGTGGGCTTCGGCATGGCCTTGGCCATGGCTCCCATCCTGCTGCTGATACTGGCCCCGCGCCAGGTGGTGGTGCTGTCCAACGCGATGATCGTCGTGGCGACAGTGCTGATACTGTTGCAGACTTGGCGGGCGTTCCACTGGCGGCAGTCTTGGCTGTTCATCGTCTCCGGCCTGCCGCCGGTCCCCCTGGGGGTGCTGCTGCTCAGCGTCGCCGCGCCCGCCGCGCTCCGGCTATCCATCGTGAGCCTGATCCTGGTGATCGCCTTGCTTACCCTGTTCAACGTGCGGATTCCCGCCGCCCGCACCCGGTGGGCCGCCATCGGCTTCGGCTTTACCACCACGCTGCTGACCACCACCCTGAGCATCGGCGGCCCGGTCGCCGGCATCTACACTATCGAGCAGGACTGGCCCAGAGAGACCATGCGCGCCACCCTGGCGGTGTATTTCCTGGCGGCCGGCATCCTGGGGTTGGCGCTGTACTACGTGGTCGGGCTGATCCCCCAGGACGTGGAATTGGAAATGGCAGTGGGGGTCCCGGTGGTCATGATCGGTTCGACGCTGGGTGGGTGGGTGGCCCGACGCATGAGCCTGCGCATCTTCCGCTACGCCGTGCTTTTCGTCATCATTGGCGGCAGCGCGTCGTTGCTGATCCGGGAGACGGTGAGATTGATTTAGGGTCGGGTTTTCAACCCGCCCCTGGGATCTCAGTTGGTGGTTGATGCCGCGTCCGGCTTACGACGACAGATCGTGAAAAGCGGCCAGAGCGGCCGTGATCCCGTCCCCTACCGCGGCTCCGAGCTGCCTCGTGGATTCCGCCCGCGCGTCGCCGCACACGTAGACCCTGGGGATGTTGGTCCTCATGTGCAGGTCGCCGTGGATGTGGCCCAGTTCGTCCATATCCAACTGGTCCTTGAAGGCTTCCGTGTTGGGATGGAAGCCAACGTAGACGAAGGCGGCAGCGGTGGGATAGTCATATACCTCTTCAGTCTTCAGGTTCTTGACCCGGGCCGCTTCCAGCACGTCGTTGCCGACAAACTCCTCGACCACGTGGCTCCACAGCCATTTGTATTTCGGGTTGGAGAAGGCGCGATCCTGCAGCACCTTGGTGGCGCGAAGCTCGTCCCGGCGGTGGATTATGGTGACCGAGTTGCAGATGCCGGTCAGGTAGTAGCTCTCGTCCATAGCGGAGTCGCCGCCACCGACTACCACCACGTCCTGCCCCCGGAAGAAGTTGCCGTCACAGACGGCGCAATAGGAAACCCCGCGCCCGCCGAACTCGTCCTCGCCGGGCACTCCCAGCTTGTTGTGAGAGCCGCCGGTGGCGATGATCAGCGCCCGCGCCGTGAAGTCTCCCTCGGAAGTCCGTACGAGTTTCCGATCCTCGTACAGGTTTTCCACGCCCTCGACCTCGGCAAACTCCATCCTGGCTCCGAAGCGTTCGGCCTGGTTATACATCTCATCCGCCAGCGCCATCCCCTTCACGCCATCCCGAAAGCCGGGATAGTTCTCGATATCGTCGGTGATCAGCAGCTGGCCGCCCGGCCCGATGCTTTCAATCATCAGCGTGCTGAGCATCGCGCGCGTTGAGTAGAGCCCGGCCGAAAGGCCGGCCGCCCCGGCGCCAAGGATCACAACGTCGTAGTCGTTGGACATTGGTTGGATTCCTCCTTCAACTGTTGAATCCGTTGCCAGCCGCTTGCGCCGGGTTGGCGCGATGGCGTCGGCGCTCCGGCGTAAGGCTCACACGGTTGGCGCGCTGCGATAATGAAACTCTGACGTACTCCACGGAACGCCGCAGGCCCTCTCGCAACGGCACTTCCGGCGTCCATCCCAATTCTTGCTCCGCGCGCGTGGAGTCCAAAGCGATGCGGAGCACATCCCCGGTGCGTCGGGGTCGATAGTCCGGCTCTTCGTCGAATTCGGTGATTTCCTGGAGCATCTCGTAGATTCGCGCCACGCTCACCGGCTGCCCGGTCCCGATGTTGTAAATCCTGCCATGTCCCCGGTTGATGGCCGCCAGGTTGGCCTGAACCACGTCCAGCACATAGACGAAATCGCGTTCCTGGAGGCCGTCCCCGAAGATCTGCGGCCGGCGCTCGCTCAGCATCATCCCGGTGAAAATGGCGACGACGCCGGCCTCGCCGTCAGGGTTTTGACCCGGGCCGTAAACGTTGGCAAGCCGGAGGATCGTGTAATCCAACCCGTAGGTCTTGCTGAAAAGCTCCAGGTACTGCTCGCCGACGTACTTGGACAGGGCATAAGGAGTCAGCGGGTTGACCGGAGTATCCTCGTCGCACGGTATCGTCTCCGGATCCCCGTAAATCGCGCCGCCGGTGGACGAAAATATGAACTTCTCCACCCCTTCCGCGGCTGCGGCCGCGATCAGCCGGATCGTTCCCATCACGTTGGCGTCAGCGTCGGCCACCGGATCAATGGCCGACTGGCGGACGCTGCTCTGAGCCGCCAGGTGAAACACGATCTCCGGGCGTTCCCGCTGGATGATCTGACTCAACCGGGCATCGTTCAAATCGGCGTGGTAAAAGGTGGTTCCGTGGCTTACGTTGCGCAAGTGGCCGCTGCTGAGGTTGTCCACCACCGCCACGTCGTACCCGTTTTCCAGCAACCCGTCCACCAGGTGGGAACCGATAAATCCGGCCCCCCCGGTCACCAGCGCTTTGGTCCGTCGTGTCAAGTTGTTACGTCCGTTGCCTTCGATCATCCTGATCGCAAATCACCTGCTATCGTAATTCAAACCGCAGTGACCGGCAACCGACGCGCTTCTTGCGGTAGCGTTGCAATTTAGGTGGTCTAACTTTGCCGTCATTCCGGCGAAAGCCGGAATCCAGAACATTCCGAACACGACCACCTTCTGGATTCCCGCTTGCGCGGGAATGACGTATTAACTTTGTAAAGGCCCTGGCAAGCTCTATCTCCTCACGCGTACCCAGTTTGCGTCGGGGGAACGTCAGAATCAGGATTTTCAAGATTTGAGGATTATCAGGATTGGAGCCGTTCTGCGATAGCGATCTCCCAATCCTGTCCAATCATAAAATCCCGTAAATCCTGATTCTGACGATTCACGAAAGCGGGTACGCGGTGAGGCGCCATCTCCCCTTGACACCCTCCGCCCCTCAACCTACAATCAGAACATATGTCTGATATCTCCGACATCATCGCCCAGGAAACCCAGGACGGCCGGCTCATCGTCCGTTTCCTCATCTCCACCATGCACGGCGAACTCCCCGACTCCCAACCTTGCCATCGCCTCGACGCCGCCCGGCTCCTCGTCAAACTCGGCTTCGAGCCCGCACCGTCTGTCGTCGACCAAGCCGACCGACAGCGCACGCCCAAAACCCATCCGCGCCCCAAACCTCAACCCCAATCCGAACCCGCCGAGGCGACGCGCCACATCCGTTCCGCACTGGCCGAGATCGTCCGCGATGAAACCGACCACGGCCGTGCCGCCGTCCGCTTCCTCGTCGACGCCATGCAGGGCCAACTCCCCGACTTCAAACCCTGCCACCGCCTCTCCGCCGCCAAAGAACTCCTCCGCCTCGGCTTCAACCACGACGCCGAAGATCCAGGCCACGACCCCCGGGATGCTGCTCAAGCCATCCCCGAACCTGACCCCGAAGAGCCGGACCCCGCTGAGATAGAAGCCCAGCGCCAGCTTGCCGAAGACATCGAATTCAGCCTCCACAGCCCGGTCTACTACCAAACCTATCCCTACCCCTGCGTCTGCGAAGACCGCCTCCACGACTGCGAAGGCAACGCCCTCGACGACCGGCAGCTCGAACAAGCCGTCCGTAAAGGCCCCGGTATGCAGTTTTTCATCGGCGAACCCGATAGGATGGACGACTTCCTCGCCCGCTATGCCGACTACCTGACCCGGCGCAACTCCGAAAACCCCCGCAACCCCATCGACATCAACCGCATCCTCTGGACCGACCAACGCTGGCAACATCTCAACCCGGCCCGCGGACCCTAGCCGCGGCGTGATCAACCCCAGGAACCCAGGTGCGCCGTTCGCGGTTGTGGTTTAATGCGCGGTACAAGTGAGGTGCAATATGGCCAAGAAAAAGGGTTCCGCTCTGTTGATCGTCTTCACTGACGTCGACATTGAGAACGACGCCGAATTTAATGCCTGGTACAACGAAGAACACGTTCCGGAACGCCTCAGCGCTCCCGGGTTCCTCGACGCCGCCCGCTACGAAGCCTTGCGCGGCGGGCCGCGGTACCTGGCGGTATACGAGCTGGAGTCCGTCGATGCCCTGCAAACCGACGAATACCTGCGCATGAGCCAGAACCCGACGGAGTGGACCAGGCGCATGTCGCCCAACGTGGTTGGACGGGGCACCGTGCGCCTCGCCTGCACCCAGATCTATCCCGAGGAAAGCGACCCGTACACCTTGGGCAGAGGCATGGCCCCCGCCTTGCAGATCGGCCGGATGGATGTTCCCGCCGACATCGAGGCCAGGTACAACGAGTACTATGACACCGTCCGCACGCCGGCTAACCTGCAGATTCCCGGTTGCCTCCACGTTCGCCGGTACCACGCGGTGGAAGGCGCTCCCAAGTACCTGACGATGTACGAGTTCGAGCACGAAAAGGTGCCGGAAACCCTGGCCTGGGAGAACCAGCGCCGCCAGGACACCATGCACGAGTACATCGGCGGCTCTTACGGCCATGCCCCCGGCTCTCCGGGAGTGTACCGTCGCGTCCAGCCGCCCCGCGCCTTCTGACCACACGTCTCACGCGTACCCATTTCCCCACCAGTCATTGCGAGCGTAGCGTGGCAATCTCGTCGGAGTAACGGACGCCGCTCTGGCAAAGAGATCGCCATCGCTGCGTGTTAGAATGGCGCATCCAGCGACCTTGATTTTCCCATCGCCATTTGAGGAGGCAATTGATGAGTGCACCCGCCCGAATGAAATTTGGCGTGTTTATGGCTCCGTTCCACCGGGTCGGCGAGAACCCCACGCTGGCCTTGGAGCGTGACCTCGAGCTCCTCCAATGGCTGGACCACCTGGGCTACGACGAAGCCTGGATCGGTGAGCACCACAGCGCCGGGTGGGAGACCATCGCCTCTCCGGAAGTGTTCATGGCCACCGCCGCCGAGCGCACCCGCAACCTGCGTCTGGGCACCGGCGTGGTCAGCCTCCCCTATCACCATCCCTACATGGTCGCCAACCGCATGGTCCTCCTGGACCACCTCACCCGCGGGCGCGTGATGCTGGGCGTTGGGCCCGGCGCCCTGGCCTCCGACGCCTACATGTTCGGCATCGATCCGGCTCGCCAGCGCGAGATGATGGACGAATCCCTTGGGGCCATCAAGCGGCTGATGGACAGCGACGAGCCCTACACTTACGAGAGCGACTGGTTCGAGCTGCACGACGCCCATCTCCAGTTGCGTCCGTATCAGCAACCCTTCCCCCTGGTCGTTGCTTCAGTCCAGTCGCCGGCCGGCGTGACCACGGCGGGCAAGTACGGCGCCGGTGTCATCTCCCTCAGCGTTCCCCGCGACATGGTGCGTTCCACCAGCCTGAAGGACCAGTGGGCCATCGCGGAGGAAACCGCCGCCGAGCACGGACAAACCGTTAAACGTTCGGAATGGCGCCTCTCGGTGGGCGTCCATCTGGCGGATTCCAAGAAGGAGGCCCAGGAGGATATCAGGGAAGGCTCGGCCCGCGTCGTCACCGAGTACTTTGGCAATACCCTCGGCCACGAGGTCCCGGACGTGCCCCGCGACCAGATCGTCGACTTCATGACCGACAACAAGCAGTGGATCGTCGGGACTCCGGACGATTGCATCCAGCGTATCAACGAGCTTCAGGAACTTTCCGGCGGCTTTGGCGGGCTGCTGGTCCGGGTGGAGGACTGGGCCCCTCGCGACAAGCTCCATCGTTCCTACGAGCTGCTGGCCCGGTACGTCATGCCCCAATTCCAGGGCAGCCTGTCCGGCATCCAGACTTCTCAGCAGTGGGCGTCCAATCTCCGCGAAACCCTCCAGGTCAACCGGCGCGCCGGCCTCGACCGCGCCACTCAGGCTTACGAGGAGAGCCGCCAGCGCAATTGATCGTGTGTCTGCGGCATTGCAAGACCGTGCAGGGGTGGCCAGTTGGGTCACCCCTGCTGTTTTCGGACCGTGAACTCACAAGGCCCCTCTGCCGCCGGGCCAAGACGATTGCAGAGTGGTTGCCGACGGAAATCGTCTGAATCAGGATTTACCGGATTAGAGGATTTTCTGGATCAGGCGCTCTTTTCCAGAGGGCGGTTCCAACCCTGGCAATCCAGTAATCTTGAAAATCCTGATTCAGACAATTGCCTGGCCACCGCGCGTATCAATATGACGGCCTGATCGTGCGCCGGGTTATAATGGGTCAAAGATAGAGGCCCATGGAGCAGAGGTAGATGTTATGCGCAAGACCAAGATTATCGCCACCATAGGCCCAGCATCCCGGTCCCCAGAAATCCTGGACCGCCTCGTCGCCGCCGGCATGGATGTCGCCCGCCTCAACTTCTCCCACGGCACGCTGGAAGAGCACGCCGAAGTCATCGCGAACGTGCGGGCAGCGTCCGAAAAACACAACCGGCCCGTGGCCGTCCTGCAGGACCTGGGCGGCAACAAGTTCCGGCTGGGCAACATGGCCGAGCCGGCGCAGCTTAACTTTGGCGATGAAGTTTCCATCATCAACGAACCGACCTCCGTTTCTCCGTTCCTCCTTCCTTTTCCGGAACCTGACATCCTGCGCAGTATGCGCCCCGGCAACCTGGTTTATATCTCCGACGGGACGGTATGTCTGGAAGTCCAGGAAGTAACCCCCGATCTGGAAGTGAAGACCCACGTCCGCAACGGGGGCAATCTCTCGTCGTACAAAGGTGTCAACCTCCCCGACGTGCCCATCGACATGCCGGTTATCACCGAAAGCGACAAGGTTGCCTTGCAATTCGGAGTGGATCAGGATGTGGACTGGGTCGCGCTTTCCTTCGTGCGCACGGGCGAAGACGTCCGGTATGCCCGGGCCTATCTCAACCAACTTGGAAGTCGCGCCCCGGTGATGGCCAAGCTCGAACGGCGCGAGTGCATCGCCAACCTGGACGAGATTCTGGACGCAGTTGACGGCATCATGGTGGCGCGCGGCGATCTCGGCGTGGAGATGCCCATGGAGGAGGTCCCCGTTATCCAGAAGGACATGGTGACCAGGGCCAATCGCGCCGGGCGCATCTCCTCGGTGGCTACCCAGATGCTGCGGTCAATGGTCAACTCGCCCACTCCAACGCGGGCCGAGGTGTCCGACATCGCCAACGCCGTGCTGGACGGTTGCGACTCCATCCTGCTGTCCGACGAGATCGCGGTGGGCTCGTATCCGGTCGAGGCGGTGCGCATCGCCGACGCTGCAATCGTGCAAGCCGAGAAGATGTACCACTACTACTCGGAGTTCCCGCAGCGGGACCAGACCCAGTCGGTGACATGGGGCGCAACCCAGTTGGCAAAGTCGCTCAACGCCAAGCCCATCGTGATCACGAGCACCGGCCGAGCGGCCTACGAAATATCCCGCTTTCGGCCGGAGAACGACATCATCGTGTTCTCCCACGACGCGGCCGTGCAGCGCCGCGTGTGCATGGCTTGGGGCCTCAATCCCAAAGGTGTCATCCCGGCGGAGCCCGATGTCGCCAAGCTGGTCACGCTTTTGGTCGACGCGGCCATGGCCACGGGGATGGTTTCGGAGCGGGACGTGGTCACCCTGGTCCACGGGTTCATGACCGGCGTTACCGGCACGACCAATACCATCCAGGTGCTGAACATCCAGGAATACCTCGACCACATCGGCCGCAACGCAGTGTCTTCCGCGGCGCCCGACGCTATATGACTAACGCGGGAGCCTATGGCATGACTGAACAGGAGTACGCCCAGTGCGCGCGCAAGTTCCTGGCCGATTCCGACCGGGAATTTGCCGCCGGCGAACGGCAGCAGGCGTCGGAGAAGCTATACGGCGCGGCCAACGAAGCGCTCACCGCCATCGCTGTCCGGCGCGGCTGGAAACACCGCACCCATCGTGACATGAAAAATGTCAGTCAGAGGCTCGCTGAAGAGTACGACGAACCTCTATTCATCGGCGGCTTCGCAGTTGCCGAGAAATTTCACAAAAACTTCTTCCATGATGAGATGGAAGAGTACGAAATCGTGGTTGACCGCCCCTACCTCCACCAGTTCGTTCATCGGGTGTTGAGGTTGATTGGGCAATAACGAGAAGGGGCGGGTTTGAAACCCGCCCCGTAATCAGTTGGTGGCACACTGGATTCCGGCTTCCGCCGGAATGACGGCTGCTTCGGGTCAATCGGTGGCGATAGACCGGGGCAGGTGGCTGGTTCCCGCCGACAGGTACTGGTCCACGCCGCGCGCCACGTCTCGCCCTTCGGCAATCGCCCATACCACCAGCGACTGGCCGCGAACCATGTCGCCGCCGGCGAACACGCCCGGGATCGAGGTCATCTTGTTGCCATCGACCTTGACGTTGCCCCTGCCGTCCAGGTCAACCCCGAGTTGGTCCAGCATCCCGCCATGTTCGGGGTGGAGAAACCCCATCGCCAGGAGCACCAGGTCTGCGTCCACGCTGAATTCGCTGCCCGGCACTTCCGCCATCTGGAAACGGCCGTTCTCGCCCCGGGTCCAGTCGACCCGGACGGCGTGCAACTGGCTAACTTGACCGTTCTCGCCGGAAAGAGACTTGGTGAGGATGTTGTAATCCCGCACCCCGCCCTCTTCATGGGCGCCGGAAGTTCGCAGGATCATCGGCCAACGGGGCCAGGGGTTGTCGTCCGGACGGGTTTCGGGGGGTTCCGGCAGCAGCTCAAACTGGTGGACGATTTCGGCGCCCTGCCGGTGGGCGGTGCCCAGGCAGTCGGCGCCCGTGTCGCCTCCGCCCAGGATGATAACTCGCTTGCCCTCGGCGGAGATCTGACCGTCGATGGTCTCTCCGGCCAACACGCGGTTCTGCTGGGGCAGGTATTCCATGGCGAAGTACACGCCATCCAACTCCCGACCGGGAACGTCCAGATCTCTCGCCTGGGTGGAACCGCCGGTCAGGCACACCGCGTCGTATTCTTCCAGGAGCTGCTGAGCGGGATAGTTGACGCCCACGTTTATCCCAGTGCGGAACTCAATGCCCTCGGCTTCCATCAGATGGACCCGGCGCTGCACTACGGACTTCTCCAGCTTGAAGTCAGGAATGCCCAGCATCAGCAGGCCGCCGATGTAGTCCGCTCGCTCCAGCACGGTGACCTTATGCCCGGCCCGGTTCAACTGCTGCGCAGCGGCCAGTCCGGAAGGTCCGCTTCCCACTACGGCCACAGTTTTGCCGGTGCGCGTCTGCGGCGGCGCCGCCTTGATCCAGCCCTGCTCGTAGCCCCGGTCGCTGATTTCTTTCTCGATGTATTCAATGGTGACGGGATCGGCATTGATGCTGAGGACACAGGATGCTTCGCAGGGAGCAGGACAGATCCTTCCCGTGAACTCGGGGAAGTTGTTAGTGCTGATCAGGACTTCCAGCGCCCGTTCCCAATTACCCAGATAAACCTGGTGGTTGAACTCAGGTATGACGTTTCCCAGCGGGCACCCCATGTGGCAAAACGGCACTGCGCAGTCCATGCAGCGCCCGCCCTGTTCGGTCGCCTGCTGGTCGGACCAGCGGTGGTAATACTCGCGGTAATCGCCGATCCTTACCGACGGCGCACGTCGCTCCGGCGGGGTACGCCCGAACTCGACAAATCCGGTGATTTTACCCATTGGGCACCGCCGCCAACTCGGCCTCTGCCCGCTGGGCGCGCTCCAGGAGCACGCGCCGGTAATCCCGTGGCATGACCTTGCGGAACTGGCCGATGCTCGCGTTCCAGTTGTCCAGGATCCGCTGCGCCGGCCCGCTTCCGGTCCGCTCCATGTGCTCGACCAACATACTGTGCAGCAGGTCGATGTCTTCCTGCTCCACCAGGTCTTCGAGATCGGCCATTCCGTCGTTGAACCGGATGTGGAAGTCGCCATCCGGGTCGTGGACGAAGGCAATCCCACCGCTCATGCCGGCGGCGAAGTTCCGACCAGCGCTGCCGATGACCGCCACTACACCGCCGGTCATGTACTCGCACCCGTGGTCGCCTACGCCCTCGACGACGGCTCGGGCTCCACTGTTGCGAACACCAAACCTTTCTCCCGCCCGGCCGCGGATGAATACGTCGCCGCCCGTGGCCCCGTAGAGCGCCACGTTGCCGATGATGATGTTGTCTTCAGGCACGAAACCGGAACCGTTGGGCGGGACAATGACGAGGCGTCCGCCTCCGATGCCCTTGCCCATGTAGTCATTGGTGTCGCCCGCCAGCCGGATCGCCACCCCGGGAGCCAGGAAAGCGCCGAAGCTCTGGCCTCCGGAACCCTCCAGTTCGATGTCGATGGTGCCGTCGGGTAGTCCTTCTTCGCCGTACTTGCGGGCGACGCGTCCGCTGAGCATGGCTCCCACGGTGCGGTTGGAGTTTCTCACCGGCAGGCTGATATGCACCGGCGTGCCGTTGTCGATGGACGGCTGGGCCTGTGCGATCAACTGGTGGTCCAGAGCCCGTTCGAGCCCATGGTCCTGGTCGATGCAGCAATAGGTCTGGACGCGCTGGGCCCGAGGCGGAACGGTCAACAGCTTCGCCAAGTCGATGCCGGAGGCTTTCCAGTGGTCCACCGCCTTGCGGGTTTCGAGCTTGTCGACTCGGCCGACCATTTCTGCCACGGTGCGGAAACCAAGCTCCGCCATGATCTCGCGAAGCTCCTCAGCAACAAAGTAGAAGTAGTTGACCAGGTGCCCGGGCTGCCCGGCAAATCGCTTGCGCAACTCCGGGTCCTGCGTGGCAATACCCACGGAGCAGGTGTTGAGGTGGCACTTGCGCAGCATGATGCAGCCGTTGACGATCAGCGCGGCCGTGGCCATGCCGAACTCTTCGGCGCCCAGCAGGGCGGCGATTGCAACGTCGCGGCCGGTTTTCAGTTGCCCGTCGGTCTGGACCACGATGCGGCTGCGGAGGTCGTTGGCCACCAAGACCTGCTGGGTCTCAGCGACTCCCAATTCCCAAGGCAGACCGGCGTGCTTGATGGACGATTCCGGAGAGGCGCCCGTGCCTCCGTCGTGGCCGCTGATCAGCACCACGTCGCCGTGTCCTTTCGACACGCCGGCGGCGATGGTCCCCACACCTACTTCGGACACCAGCTTCACATGGATGCGCGCCTCGGGGTTGATGTTCTTCAGGTCGTGGATCAGCTGGGCCAAGTCTTCAATGGAATAGATGTCGTGGTGGGGTGGCGGCGAAATCAGCTCCACGCCGGGGGTCGTGTGCCGTACCCAACCGATGTATTCGTCCACCTTGTGGCCGGGCAACTGGCCACCCTCACCCGGCTTGGAACCCTGGGCCATCTTGATCTGGAGGTCGGTGGCGTTCACCAGGTAATTGGGCGTAACGCCGAAACGACCCGACGCCACCTGCTTGATAGCGCTGGAACGGTTGTCACCATTGTCGTCAAGGGTGTAGCGGTGATAGTCCTCGCCACCTTCGCCGGTGTTGCTGCGCGCCCCCAATTGGTTCATGGCGATCGCCATAGTCTCGTGCGCTTCCCGGCTGATGGAACCCAGGGAGATGGCGCCGGTGGCAAACCGTTTGACGATCTCCACCGCCGGTTCGACTTCGTCCAGCTCGATGGGTTCAAGGTTGGTGAACTCGAACAGGCCCCGCAGTGTGGCCATGCGACGGCTCTGGTCGTTCACGTCCTCCGCGAACTCGCGATAGGCGCGCGGATCGTTGGCGCGGGTGGCATATTGCAGCTTGGCGATGGCTTCGGGGTTCCACTGGTGAAACTCGCCGTGGCGGCGCCACTGATACTGCCCGCCCATATCCAGTTCCTGCATCCCCGGCACAAATGGGTCGTCGAAGGCGGCGCGATGGCGTTGCAGCGTTTCCTCTTCCACGATGTCCAAGCCGATCCCCTGGATGCGGGACGGCGTGCGCGTGAAGTACCGGTCAACCAGCTCGTCGTTCAGGCCGATGGCCTCGAAGATCTGCGCTCCCCGATACGATTGCACGGTGGAAATGCCCATCTTGGACATCACCTTGAGGATGCCCTTCTCGTTAGCCTTGATGAAGTTGTAGATCGCGTAGTCCGGCTTGGTTCCGTTCAGCTCGCCCCGTTCTGCCAGATCACGGACCGATTCCAACGCCAGGTACGGATTGATACCCCCGGCTCCGTAGCCTATCAGCAGGCAGAAGTGCTGAACTTCCCTCGGCTCGCCCGACTCCACGATCAAGCCAACCCTCGTGCGTGTGCCGGTGCGTGTCAGATGGTGGTGAACTGCGCTGGTCGCCAGCAGGCTGGGAATGGGCGCGTGGGCCGCGTCCACGCCACGGTCGGACAGGATGATGATATTGCTTCCCTGCGCTATGGCTTCGGAGGCAGCATTGCAAAGGTTGTCGAGAGCAGACTGCAACGATCCGGCGCTGTCGTCAAACAGCGTGGACAGCGTGACCGAAGACAGGCCCGGCAGGTCCAGCGCCCGGACTTGGGCCAGTTGCTCATCGGTCAGCAGCGGAGACTTGAGCCTCAACTGCCGGCAGTGCTGCGGCGATTCGTCGAACAGGTTCTGCTCGCTGCCGACGAACGCTTCCAGTGACGTGACCAATTCCTCTCTGATCGCGTCCAGGGGCGGGTTGGATACCTGGGCAAACAACTGCTTGAAGTAATCAAACAGCGAGCGGTTTTGATCGGACAGGACGGCCAGCGAGGCATCGTTCCCCATGGAACCGATGGCTTCGTATCCCGATGCCGCCATGGGCGTGGTCAGCATCCGCAGTTCTTCGATGGTGTAACCGAAGGAACGCTGCTGCTGGCGGAGGTTGACGCCCCCGGCCGGCGGCAACGGCTGCGCCTCGGGCAGGTTTTCCAGCTCTACCTTGTTTTCCTTCAGCCACTGGCCATAGGGCTGGCGGTTGGCCAGGGTGTGCTTGAGTTCCTCGTCGCCAATGATCCGGCCTTCATCGAAACTGACCAGGAACATCCGACCCGGCTGCAAGCGGCCTTTTTCTTTGATGCTCTCCGGCGGCAGGTTCAGCACGCCGGTTTCCGACGCCATCACCAGCTTGTCGTCGTGGGTGACTGTGTAGCGGAACGGCCGGAGGCCATTGCGGTCCAGGACGGCGCAAACGTCTTTGCCGTCGGTGGCCAGCATCATGGCCGGCCCGTCCCACGGCTCCATCATGCAAGAGTGGAACTCGTAGAAATCCTTTTTCTCCCGGGGCATGGTCTCATGCTGGTCCCAGGCCTCCGGAATCATCATCAGCATGGCGTGCGCCAACTCTCGGCCAGTCATCACGAGCAGTTCCAGCGCGTTGTCGAAACTGGCGGTGTCGCTTGCCAGCGGGTCGCAGATCGGCGCCAGCTTGTGGATGTCGTCGCCGTACAACGGGGAGCTGAACTGGTACTCTCGGGCATGCATCCAGTTGATGTTGCCGCGCAACGTGTTGATTTCCCCATTGTGCGCCAGATAACGGTACGGGTGCGCCAGCTTCCAGTGACCCAGCGTATTGGTGCTGAAACGGGAGTGGACCAGCGCGAATGCCGACACCATAGTTTCGTCGTTCAGGTCCGCATAAAAATTGGGCAGCTGATATGCAACCAGCAGGCCCTTATACACAACGGTGTTGGCGCTCAGGCTACAGATGTAATAAAAATCAGCATCGTCTTCGCTGATGCCGGCGGCTTGCAGATTGTTGGTGATGGACTTGCGAACGACGTAAAGTTTGCGTTCCAGGGCCGCGCGATCAGGGGTGTTGGCGCTGCCTTTGCCAACGAAAAACTGGCGGATGGTGGGACAAACCGCCCTGGCGTCCCGACCAATTTCACTGAGGTTGACCGGAACGTCCCGCCACCCTAATAGGGTCAGGCCCTCGTCGGCCACTACTTTCTCGATGTGCGCCACGCAGGCGGCCAGGGGGGCGGCAGCCTGGGGCAGGAAGACCATGCCCACGCCGTACTCGCCCTCCGGGGGCAGAGTCAACCCGATCTCGGCAGTGACCTTGCGGAAAAAGGCGTCCGGCATCTGGACCAGGATGCCCGCCCCGTCCCCAGTGTCGGGGTCGGATCCTGAAGCGCCCCGGTGGCCGAGATTGTTCAGAACTTCCAGCGATTCGGTGATTATGGTATGGGTCTTTTCGCCCTTAATATTGGCAACCATGCCGACGCCGCAGGCGTCGTGTTCCTGCTCTGGAGCGTACAATCCGGACTGTGCCAGTTCTTTGAGCGAATTCATGGCTGCACCGTGCGGTCGCTGGGACAATGAAAAATCCGCCAGCTATGCCGAGGGCCGCTCCCAATCAACCGGGCTCGGGACCTTCTCGCCGCTGGCAAAATCAGTTTGTGTAATATATCACAATTGCCGGGGATTGCAAGGCAAACCGCCGCCGGCCTATACTCCCGCCACCGCCCAGCGAGCGGTTCCCAAAATTCGGAAACCAAATTGTGACAGCCGACAAATGACCAGCGCCACCGACACTTTGACCCCCGCCGACGTCGCCCGTTTAGCCGTTGACGTGGCCGCCGACAAGCTGGCCTCCGACATCGTCATGTTGGACCTTCGCGAGCTGACGGTGTTCGCGGACTACTTCGTCGTGATGACCGCGGACTCCGTGCGCCAGATAGAAGCGCTTGAGGAAGACCTGTCCGAAGCCATGAAGGACGCCGGCGTCCCGCGACATCACCGCGAGGGCACTCCGGCGTCAGGATGGGTGCTACTGGACTTCGCCGACGTGGTGATCCACATCTTCGGCCCGGAAGAACGCGAGTTCTTCGGGCTGGAACGGCTCTGGAGCCGCGCCCCGCAGGTGGTCAGGATTCTATAATCCACTTGTCCGTGCTGCGCCCATAGTCCAGGGCGTCGCCAGACTCAAAAAACAGGCCGATTTCACGTTCCGCAGATTCCGGCCCATCGGAGCCGTGAACGATGTTTCGGCCGATGTCGATCCCGAAATCGCCCCGTATAGTGCCGGGCGCCGCCTCCCCGGGATTGGTCGATCCCATGGTCTGCCGCGCCAGAGCCACGGCGTTATTCGCCTCCCAGATCATGGCTACGATGGGGCCGGAGGTGATGAACGACACCAGCGACGAGAAGAAGGGCCGATCAACGTGCTCCGCGTAGTGCCGTCCGGCCAGCTCCTCATCCACCTGCATCAGGCGAATTGCGACCAGCTTCAGCCCTCGGCGTTCCAGCCTGGAGATGACCTCACCGATGAGGCCGCGCTGTACCCCATCCGGCTTGATGGCGACGAAAGTCCGTTCCATTGGTTTGCATACTCCTGTCAATTGATGAATTCGGGCAGACGGCATTACGAGGACGAAGTCCGCCCCTGGCGAACCAGGTCGCGCCGGCGCGGCGCCCCGATGGTTGGCATCCGGAGGTAATAAGGCTGCAGGGTAGCGAGATCGTCGGATTGACTGTCGTTCAAACGGCTGGCAGCCAATTCCGCCAGCGCCCATAAGCGGGCGGCCGGGGTCCACGGCATCACGACGAATCCGGAGCTGTTTCCGGCCAGAGCGGCGATCTCTTCCCGTCGCGTCCACGCCGCTTCGCCACAGTAGACCGTCGTCAACGGTCTCCCGAAATCCTGCTGCAACAAATCCGCCGGCGAGTCGACCCGGTCGTGCGTCATGCGTTCGCCGCCGGCGCTGAAAACTCCTGCCGCAACCTCGTTGCGTCCAGCATCCAGCCAGGACGCCACACTGCCTCCCCCGGGCGGCTGATCGTGTGCAGAGACAGCCAGGTACGGCCACGCCTCCAACAACAGGGTATCGGCTCCGACGATGGGGAATCCGCCGGCCATGGCCAGCCCCTTGGCGGCGCTCACGCCCACCCGCAACGCGCTGAAGGGCCCCGGTCCCAGCGCTACGGCCACCCCGGTCAGTTCCGCAGCCCTGATGCCTCGCGCGGATAACAGCTCGGTTACGGCCGGCATCAGTTGCGCGGTGTGGTTGGCGGTGGAACGCCACATCCGGGCCTCTATCACCTGTCCGTCAACAGTGGAAAGCGCGACCCCGCCGTAGCGCGATGACGTGTCGATGGACAGCAGCATCAGGAGGCCCGGCCCAGTCCATCCGCAGCGGAATAACGAGCCAATTGCGCCAGCAGCGGCACATATCGTTCGGGTGCATCAGAAATCGTAATGCGATGTCGTGACGGGATCGAGCCGTCCGCACCGGGGATCACCTCACACGCTGCCGGGCTGCCGTCCGCGGCGTAGTCCAATGCGATCCATAAGGCGTCCGGGGGGAAAATCTCCGCGGCCCGATCCGCCCATTCCACGATCAATACGTCCTCCCCGGCCGTGATGATGTCCTCAAGACCCAGGTCCCATGCCTCCGCAGGATGATCGATCCGGTACAAATCGGCGTGATGGATGGTGAGACGACCCTGATACCGGGTTACGAGGACGAAAGTGGGGCTGCGAGCATAACCAGGCGTGCCCAAGCCGCTGGCTATCCCCTGGGTGAGGCAGGTCTTGCCGGCGCCCAGCGGCCCGGTCAGCAGGTATACGTCGCCGGGAGCGGCCGTCTCGCCGATGGTTTTACCCACCTGGCGGGTCTCGTCGGCGGATTCGGTAAGGATGGTGATGCTGGTGAGCATGGGCAAGTTATGAATCTACAACCGAGATCAGCCGAAATGGTCCCAACCTGCGCCGCCGCGAAGGCGAGGATTGCCATCGGCGTCCAATACGGTGACCGTGCCGGGGCCGTCGTCGGTGATCTCGCCGATTATCGCGGCAGAATCGGGCAGTCGGTCGATCACGGCGTTCATAACCTCCGGCGGCGCGGTGAACAGCAGGACATAGTCCTCGCCGCCGTACAGCGCCAGGTCCAGCCAGTCGTCGGCGAACACCGATTTGAGCGCAGGTTCCGCCGGCACCTTGTCAGCCCGGAGCACAGCGGCTACACCGCTGGCGGCGCACAATTTTGCCAGATCGTCGGCCAACCCGTCGCTGACGTCCATGGCCGAACTTACGCCATTGGCGACGAGGGTTTGCCCTTCCGCTACGTGAGGGCGTGGTCTGCGATGGCTGATCGCGAGTTGGTCCGCGTCGGAACCCGGGGTCCCGGACGCGTCGAGCATCATCCGCAGCCCTCCGGCCGATCCGCCCAAGGACCCAGTGACCCCCACCAGGTGACCGGGTTTGGCCGCGGTCCGCACCATGGGTTTGCCGGCGGCAATGCCGGTGAGGGCTACGGTAATGAAGCCCACGGGTGATCTCACCATGTCGCCGCCAATCACCCGCGCCCCGAACTCCCGGCAGACCTCGGTCATTCCCACATAGAGTTCTCGGATGTCGTCCACCAGGGTGTCTGAAGGTAGGCCGAGGGTGACCAGCGCGAACGCCGGCGTCCCTCCCATGGCCGCCACGTCGCTGACGTTGGAAGCGATGGCCTTCCAGCCCAGATCCCGCCACGGCGTGGTTTCAGCTGTGAAATGGACGCCTTCCACCATGGTGTCGGTGGTATATAGCTCGGTTACCTGGTCCCTGACAAAGGTCACTGCGGCAGCGTCATCACCATTGTCGACGGCGGGGCGGCAAACCGCGGAGACAGGTCCCTCCGCAAGATGCCCGGGCTCCCTCGTCCATTCCTGCACCAGGCTGATGAGGCCGAATTCGCCGAGTTCGGAAATGCGCATAGGGCCGCTTGGACTACTTTTGCAACAGGAACGGTTCGATGTTGGCCTCGATGATTTTGGCCAATTCCAGCGTCGATGCGGCTGAGGTTTTGCTGTACACGCCGGTGACGATGGCCCGGACTGCGGTGCGCCCGGAGACGAACCGAAACTCGCGCCCGTCGATGATGGCGGTGGAACCGGAAAAAGTATAGTCCTTGCCGACGGCATAATCCCCCAGCGGGGGCGCGTCAGCATCGGTGACGGAAACTATGTTCACGCCCCGCACCGGCAGCTGCAGCTCGGCCACGACGGCATCTATCTCGTCGTTCAACGCCCTGCGGTCGTAGGCTTTGAGAGCGTCAACATGGGCCCTGGCCTGCTCCGGGGTGTCATACAGGCTGACCCAGGTGAGGGTGAAATAGGCACGGCTGCCGGCCACGCTGTACACGTTGAGCAGGCCGCCGGCCCAGGTAAAGCGCTTGTAGCCGCTGATGAAGCCGTCGTCCGTGACGGTAAACTCACCCTCGCCTTCCACGTCTTCATAGACGCATTCGGAATCCGATCCGCCGGTGCATACGCCGGCCAGCACTACGTCCTTGATGACTGGACTGTCCTCAGCGGTTTCGGTAGCCAGGCCCGCTACGTCGTCCACGGAAGGCAGGAGGCCGGGCAAGTCCGAAGCGGTCAGCGAGTCGATGGGAGCGGGGGTTGGGGTTGGCGCCGGAGTGGGCGTTGGGGTTCGGGTTGGCTCGCCCGGAGCCAAGGTAGGCAGAGGAGTGGGGGTTGGCGCCGGGGTGGGAGTGGCCGTGGGCTCCGGTGTCGGGGTCGGCGCGGTGGTGGCCGTGGGCTCCGGCGTTGCGGTTGGCGCGGTGGTGGCCGTGGGAGCGGGAGTAGCCGTAGGCGGGGTGGTAGCGGTAGGCGGGGTTTCGGTGGGCGCTGCGATCGCCGCCGGGGCATCCTGGGTTGCGGCAGCCGGTGGCGCCGGATCGGGGGAGCAAGCCACTGCAAAGGCGACGGTAACCAGCAGCAGGATGATGGGCGTTGTACGAAGTGACGCAGGCATCAAGAGCACTCCAGGACGACGATCGGGATCCGCGAGCCAATATACAAGCGAAACGGGCCTTTTTTCAAAGGCCCGGATAAATTCTGCGCTCGTTAGCGGCTGATTAGTGAAAGGAAGCAAGAAGTTTGCGAATTGTTCCGACGATTTTGCCGGGGACAGCGGATTTTCTCAGGGAACCTGCTCTCTGAGCACGGGAGTCTTTGGACTCGACCAGAAGACCCGAGTGACAGGAACGTCCGCTGATTGACCTGGGAGTGGGCCGGTTCGCGCCTGATGAGGCGCTCCCCGACTAAGGTCTCCCTATAAAGGAGGTGATCCAGCCGCACCTTCCGGTACAGCTACCTTGTTACGACTTCGTCCCAGTTACCGAACCCGACCTCGGCACCTGCCTCCCTTGCGGGTTAGCTCAGCGACTTCAATCGTTCTCGGCTTCCATGACGTGACGGGCGGTGTGTACAAGGCCCGGGAACGTATTCACCGCAGTATGCTGACCTGCGGTTACTAGCGATTCCGCGTTCATGCAGGCGGGTTTCAGCCTGCAATTCCAACTGGGGCCGGCTTTGGTGGGATTGGCTCCATCTCGCGATTTGGCAACCCATTGTACCGGCCATTGTAGCGTGTGTGTAGCCCTGGACATAAGGGCCATGATGACTTGACGTCGTCCCCACCTTCCTCCTCCTTGCGGGAGGCTGTCTCGCTAGAGAGAATAACTAGCGACGAGGGTTGCGCTCGTTGCGGGACTTAACCCAACACCTCACGGCACGAGCTGACGACAGCCATGCAGCACCTGTGATGGCTCCCCGAGTTACCCCGAGGTCGTCACCCTTTCGGGTTCCTACTACCAACATGTCAAGCCCAGGTAAGGTTCTTCGCTTAGCATCGAATTAAACCACACGCTCCACCGCTTGTGCGGGCCCCCGTCAATTCCTTTGAGTTTTAGCCTTGCGGCCGTAGTCCCCAGGCGGGATACTTAACGCGTTAGCTGCGGCACGGAGGGGGTCAATACCCCCCATACCTAGTATCCATCGTTTAGGGCGTGGACTACCTGGGTATCTAATCCAGTTTGCTCCCCACGCTCTCGCGCCTCAGCGTCAGCTACAGCCCAGTAAGCCGCTTTCGCCACTGGTGTTCCTCCCGATATCTACGCATTCCACCGCTACACCGGGAATTCTGCTTACCTCTGCTGTCCTCTAGTCAAATAGTATCCCTTGACCTCTCCCAGTTGAGCCGGGAGCTTTCACAAGAGACTTATCCAACCGCCTACGCGCACTTTACGCCCAGTGATTCCGGGTAACGCTTGCCCCCTACGTATTACCGCGGCTGCTGGCACGTAGTTAGCCGGGGCTTATTCCCGAGGTACCGTCCTTTCTCTTCCCTCGGAAAAGGGGTTTACAACCCGAAGGCCTTCGTCCCCCACGCGACGTCGCTGGGTCAGGCTTTCGCCCATTGCCCAAGATTCCCTGCTGCTGCCTCCCGTAGGAGTGGGGGCCGTTCTCAGTCCCCCTCTGGCTGGTCATCCTCTCAGACCAGCTACCCGTCATCGGCTTGGTGAGCCATTACCTCACCAACAACCTGATAGGACGCGAGCTCCTCCTCCGGCGACCAAAGCCTTTCATCTGCACCCCAAGGGATGCAGGTCGTATGCGGGATTATCCTCAGTTTCCCGAGGTTATACCCCACCGGAGGGCAGATTACTCACGCGTTACTCAGCCGTCTGCCGCTTTATCATTGTGGCCGAAGCCACGATCACGCTCGACTTGCATGCATTAAGCGCGCCGCCAGCGTTCACCCTGAGCCAGGATCAAACTCTCTTAATGAGAACCTTACTTCCTTCCACTATTCAGCTGTTAAGGAGCCCTCACCGCCGGTGGCTTGGAGCCTCTACGGCTGGTGAGTTCCGCAACTTTATCGGGTTTCGACCTCGTTGTCAATACCCGTAGAGCCCTCACGCGTACCCAGTTTGATCCGAACTTTCATTGCGAGCGCGGCGTGGCGATCTCGTTGGCGCTCGACACGTCATCTGACAACGAGACCGCCGCGTCGCTCGATCCTCACGCCATCAAACCGGGTCTGCGTGAGATCGACTGGTCGGATCTGGGTCAGGGACGCAATGGTTTGTTCGCGGCCGTCTGTTTTCGGAGTCGTGGTCTGCCCCTGCTGAGCTGGGTGTCCACGCCGGAAGAGTTGAACCCGTCCCGGAACCGTCTGGAGGAGTTCTTCATCGGGAGGCTGCTGCGCCACTTGCCCACCAGCATCCGAAGGTGCGGATATACACGAGGCTGACGGATTGGTATAATGGCAGCCCCTGTGGGCCTGTAGCTCAGGCGGTTAGAGCGCAGTCCTGATAAGACTGAGGTCGTTGGTTCGAGTCCATCC
Source organism: Dehalococcoidia bacterium (assembly GCA_965207585.1). Lineage (GTDB taxonomy): Bacteria > Chloroflexota > Dehalococcoidia > Lucifugimonadales > UBA3495 > Bin87. Next base: position 3,949,311 of record CBDBMT010000003.1, read on the forward strand.
AGGCCCACCACGCTGTACCGAATTCATAACATCCCCGTTCAGGGCCACCTCCGCCGTGTCCCCTCCCCCTATGGGACTGTCCTGGGGAGTCGGGATCGTGTAGACGATGGTCGCCTTTCCGGGCGCCACCTCGATCTCCTTCACGAAGGACCGCACGAAGGCTTTGGTCTCGGTGAGTTCACTGGTGCGGAGAAACTCGCTCATGTCGGCGGCGAAGGCGGCCACCATATCGGCGCTGTCCAGCAGTTCCCGCCGCTCGGCCAGCACGGCCCGGGGATCCTCGGCGGCGGCCTCCAGTTGTTCCCGGCGGTGCCGGTGTTCCAGGATGCGCTCCGAGGCGTCGGCCATGTCCAGGTCGGTGCTCTCCACGAAGTGCCAGATGCGGTCCAGCTTCCGCTTCACCTCTTCCAGCTCCGCCTCGATGGTCTCCAGTCGTTCCCGTTCCTCCTTGGCGACGCCGTCCATCTCCTCGTCCACCAGCTTGACCAACTCCCGGATGTTGGACTCGGTGAGGATGTTGTCCCTGATGTTCTCGATGATGAGGTTCTCGAAGTTGCGGGCGTTCAGCCTGGGGCAATCGCAGGCGTCCTTGCCCTGCTTGAGGAGGGAGTGGCAGACGTAGTAGGTGTACCTGCCGCCCTTGGCCTCGGCGGCGGTCATGGCCTTGCGGCAGGCTTGGCAGCGGGCCAGGCCACTGAGCAGGTAGGGACTGGCGGCGCGGCGGGGGTTGGCCTGCTTGGGGGCGCGGGAACCCAGCAGTTTTCTGACCTGCCGGAACTCCTCGCCGGTTACGATGGCGGGGAAGGCGTTCTCCACCCGCACCGGCACCTGTCCGTCGCGGCTCTTGTGACCCCAGACCAAAGTTCCGGTATAGCCTTCGTTGGAGAGCATGTTGTGGACGGTGGTCTTGATCCACTTCTTGCCGTTGGAGTTGGGGATGCCCTCGTCGTTGAGGGTCTTGGTGACGTCGAGGACGCTCTTGCCGCTCAGGACCATCTCGAAGATGCGGCGGACCACGGCGTCGTGGGGCGGGTCGAGTTCCAGCCTGGGGCGCCTCTTGGCGCCGTCCTGGACGTGGACCTTGCGATAGCCGTAGGGGGCGTTGGTGGAGACCCAGAAGCCCCGGGAAGCGGCCTCGCGCATTCCCCTGACAACCTCTTGAGCTAAATTTTCGCTGTAATATTCGTCCACGGACTCGATGATGCCCTCCAGCAGCCGGCCGGTGGCGTTGTCCTCGGCCTGCTCGGTGATGGACACCACGCGGATGCCCTTGCGCCGCAGCTGGGCCTTGAACGCCACGGCGTGCTCCCGCTTGCGGGTGAACCTGGAAAACTTCCATACCAGAATCTCGCGGAATGGGGCTTCCGGCTTGGAGCCCTCGTCGATCATCTTGCGGAACTGGGGGCGGTCGGCGATCCTGCCGCTCTCGGCCTCGTCCACGTACTCGCGGGCCACGGAGTAGCCGTTGGCCTTGGCGTAGTCCCTCAAGGCCCTTAGCTGGGCCGCCACTGACAAATCCACGTCCTGGCGGTCGCTGGAGACCCGGGCGTAGAGAGCCGCCGGGGTCAGGGGTTGGAACTGCTTCTTCATGTTATCCTCCTTTGCCGATAGTCCGCAGTAACAAGGCCAGGCCGCGCTGCTGTCACTGACTCACAAGCACGTCGATGGTGGTTCCCAGGCTGCTGGCAATGCGGGCCAATGCCGCAGCCGACCCAGGTTTCCGGCCTCGCTCGATCTCGGAGAGATAGCTTACGGCCAAGCCCGTCCGCTCCGACAAGTCCTGCAAGGTGACGCCTTGGTGTTTCCGGTAGGCGGCCATGGGCCTTTCTCCGTTGATGATGGCCAGGGCCACTTCATGGGGGATCCGGACGCCGTCGTCGGCGCGAACGGCGGCCAGGGCGTCCTCCAGTTCGCCATTGCGCTCCAACAGGGCGTCGTATTCCTGGCGGGTGATGGTCACGGTCTCTTGGCTAGTCATAGGCTTCTCTCCTGTGTCGAACTCTCAGAACCGACATGGCATGGGCGCCGCGCTCCACGTCGAAAATCACCCGGTGGTCGCCAACCCGCAGCCGGCGATACCGGCTGTTGGCGAGCATGATCACCTGGTTGACCAGTGACTCCGGGTCTGCGGCATACTGCTCAATCCTGGCGATAATGCGCTGCCGGTCCGGTGGGGCGATGCGGCGCATGTCCCTGATGGCTCTTGGCGACCATTGAATTGCCAGTTCCGGTTCCACAAGGCTATTTTCACAAATAGCGAAACACACGTCAAGGAGGGCGGCCCCCGGGACAGCGGGAATAACCGGCTTACTTCAGCGGCCACCAGACGACAAGGCTGAAGACAGCCAGCATCGCCAGCAGGCTGAGCACGGCGATGCCGAGCGCCTTGGCCAGCTTGCCGGTCCTCCGGTGGGCGTCCTGCTCCCGGACCAGTACCGTCTCCAGCTGGCGGTACTCGTCTATGGCGGTCTCCGTCTCGGCCCGGGCTTGGTCCCGCTCCTGTTCCAGCCGGTCCGCTTCCTCGGTAAGTTCTCCCACCGTGCGCTCCAATCGTTCGACCCTGGTCCTGGCCTGCCGCAGCAGCTCCCGGTCGCTGGGATAGCGGGGTCCCGGCAGCTTCACGTAGACCCGCCGGCCCTCCCGCCCCACTTCCACCTCGCCCTTGCGGATCATCCGGTCCAGGGTCGATAGCGATACCTCCAATTCCCGCGCCGCCTCCCCCTTGTCCACCCAGTGGACGTCGTCTTTGACCTTATCTGACATGTAAATCACCTCGTAAACGGTGATGCGTCGGGCGATTGCACTTTTGTCAAAATCACCCTCGTTGTTTTAGCGCCGTTTCTCACACTTGCAAAAATGCAATTTTTGATTGGTCAAGGGGAATTTCAGCCCGTTTCGTACTTGAAACCGTGGGACAATGACACATCGCGGCTTCCCGGCCTACCTCTGAAATCACCCCCGGAGGACACTTTGCGCCCCCGGACAACAGAGCGGGCAGATGATGCCATATCAGCATGATTAACGTGTCTCCTCCCGGCGCATCCGTCGGCGCAGTTTGTCCCACTCGTATGCCCCCAACTCGCACAGCGCCAGCGGCGCACGTTTACCGTCCCACAGGGGACGCCAGGACCGGCCCAGCATCCCCCTATCGGACAGAAGTTCCCTACTGGACACCAGGATGGGCAGCGTCATGGCGGGCATCCGGGAGGCCGTGCTGGCGTAGGTCTCCGCCACCTCCTCGGTGTCCACCAAGAACAGCGTGGTCGGGAAGGGCGGCTGGTCCTCCCGGGGCGCGTCGGAGCGGTAGTAGCGGATGTAGGGTCGCAGGCGGGCAGCCACTCCCCTGGGGTGGCGGGCGCGCAGTTCGTGCTCGAAGTAGAAGGGAACGTGCAGGGCGTTGACGAGCAGGTGTCCCACCGCGTCGGGCGCGATGGCGTCCTCGCCCCGGTTGAAGGCCCGGTCGGAGCGGGCGGTGGGGATGCACCATCGCAGTTCGCTGGCGTCCTCGGCCCGGGCTTCGGCGGCCAGTTCGGACAGGAACCAGGTGATGCCGTCGGCGTGGCCGGTCTGGCGCTGCCAGGTCAGGATGCGGTGTCCCAGGGGACGGGGCCGTCCGTGATTGTCGGCGGTTTCCTCCGTGCTCCATGCGGCCATGGTCGTTGCCAGCTGTGCCCGGTCACGGCGGGTGATGTACCTGATGCCCCGGTCGGACAGGGTGTAGCGCACGTCGCCCCGCTTGCCGTGCTGTTCCACCAGGCCCCAGGTCTGCGTCAGACTGCGAGACATCTGGCTGACCCTCCCGTCGGAGACGCCCAGCCAGCGGGCCAGGTGTTCCCGGGGGATCATGGGGTGGTCGGTGATCAGGTCCAGGGCGCGCTTCTCCGCCGGGCTGAGTCCGAATGCCGGGGCTGCCCTGACCATCCGCTCCGGGTCGGGCAGGGTAGCCCGCTTGCGCTCCGGCGCCTCCGGTTGAAACCGGCCGCCGCCGTCGGCCCGGGAGACCATCTGCTCAAGGGTGCGGTATATCCTACCGAACGTCCAGTTGGACGAAATCCAGTTTAGGCGTTCCCATGCTTCGAGGGTGTCCCGGTTCTCCACGCCCACGAAATAGTCCCGTAGTTCCACGTTCAGGCAGAACTCGTCGGTGAGCCGCTGTTCCCAGGGGCTGGGAACCAGGACCAGTACCATTGAGGGTCGGCGGTTGTGGCGGTACTCGGCGATGGCCCGCAGCCGGTCGTAGAGGGAGCGCCGTCGAAGGGCCAGTCCCTGGCGCACCACCCCGAAGCTGCGGCCATTGTGAAGGGTGATCACCGCGTCGAACCGGCCCCGGCGCTGGAACTCCACCTCAGTTTCCAGCCCGTCCACGCCGGGGGACAGGGTTGCCGCCAGGCGGTAGATGGAAGCCACGGCGTCCATGCGGCGGATGAGCAATGCCAGCCACTGCCGGGACACGGGGTAGGCCCTCACCAAGGCCGAGGGAGCGTCGTAGCCCAGGACGTCGGCGGCTTCGGCGATGCCGTTTTTCGTGAGGTAGTAGCGGTGGCTCGACGGAAGCTGGGCCGTGCCGTGGCTCACCCGCTGGGCCAGGCCGTCTTTCAGCAGGCTGGACAGGGCGCGATGCACCGTCGCCAGCGGCTCGCCCAGGATCAGGGCCAGTTCCCCCGCGTCAGTGAATGGCAGCCGGGCCAGGGCGTCCAGGATGTGCTCTCGTGAAAAGGCCATGTCTCCAGCGTAGCAGCCGGAGGCTGCCGCCGTCATCGGGCTGGTGTCAGTGACGCTGCGACGGGAGAATTGTCGCTTTTTGTCTGTCCGAAATCTGCCCGGCGGTATAGAATGTCGGAGAGGCAGATCCCTTCCTTGGGAGTGATGACAGTGAACGAGCCAACCCGCCCTAAATCGGACGTTGCCCGCCTGGGCGACGAGATCTACCAGCGCGACATCCGGTCAAAGGTTGAGACGCGCCACCACGGAGAGATCGTCTCCATTGACGTGGACAGCGGCGACTACGCCATTGGCGGCTCCGTGGTTGCTGCGGTGGGGGAGTTGCGCGTCCAGCGACCGGAGGCCCGAGTGTGGTCCGTGCGGGTGGGGTATCCTGCGCTGCGGCATTTCGGGGGGCGTCCCCTGCTGAGAGGCCAGTGATCCAGGGCGTGGTGAACGCCGCCTACGAACCCATCGTGAGGCTGGCGTTGGAAGGTCCGTCGGGGCAAAGCCGGGAAATTGATGCTGTCGTCGATACCGGCTTCAACGGCTTCCTGACCCTGCCGCCCAGGATGATTGTCGAGTTGGATCTTCCATTTCAATCGGAGGGCCAGGCGACCCTGGCCAATGGTAGCGTGGAGTTCTTCGACGTCTATGGCGTCACTGCATCGTGGGACGGGCATCCCAGATTTGTCGATGTGGACGAAGCCGACACCACGCCCCTCCTGGGAATGGCGCTGCTCGACGGATACAGCCTGTATGTGGAGGTAGCCGCCGGCGGTCCGGTGGTGATACGGGCTGTGGAGTAGGCCCGCTCGCGCCGGTCCCGGTCTCCTGACACCACCAGGCACTCCCCGTCCCAGTACGCCATCCGCCCCACGATTTCCACCGTCTTCACGCTGACGGAGCACACTCGCATCAGGAGATCAATCACCCGTTCCTTGTGGTCGGCGAAACGGTAGGTGTTGAACCGCTCGGCGATGGTGGGGTCCCGGGGCTTGCGTTCCTTGTACTGGTCCAGCACCCACTCCAGGGCCGAGCGGCTGCCCAGTTGGTACTCCCACGCCTCCAGCGGCACTCCCCGCAGCGTGGTCTTGTCGTCCAGGATGATGGTTCCCTTCTCCTTATCGGCCCGCAGGACCGCCCGACTGGGTTCCGCCTCCAGGTCAACCCGCTCCAGGGGATAGGGCTCCGCCTGCTCGAACCCGATGTGCAGGTCAAGCAACTCCTGCCCCATGTCCCGCCACAGGCGGAAGTCGTTGTAGAAGGGCAGGCGGGGAAACTCCCGCAGCAGGTCCACTCGGTAGTCGTGGCGGTACACCGGGTCGTGGAGGACGGCGTAAGTGTAGGCGAAGATGTTCTCGGCGGTGATGCCCTCCGGCCCGGCCAGTTCGTCGAAAGCGTCGCCCCACTCCTGGCGGTAGTGGTCGTTGAGCTGCCGGATGCCCCACTGGGTGATGTTGCAGACCCGCTCGCCATCGGCAGTGTAGCGGTAGAGGGGGAGGCATTGGTTGTCGCCGGTGAAGTGGAGGTCAACCAATTTGCCGGATGCCAGGACGTAGAATGACTGGTGGCGAGCGGAGAAATTGATAGTCGGGTTGCTGCCATTCCGGTGGTGAGGGAAGATTTGGGGCATCTGGTAGCGGCGATGTGTGACAATCGGCGCATAGTAACAGTGCTTCACGACGAAGGGCCGGTACATGGCGCGGGTCAGGTTCATTTCCGAGAAATGGATCGCGTCTCCCTTAACCAGGTGGTCTTCCAGCTCGGCCGTCCATTTGATGGACCTGTTGACCCAATCGCCCAAGGCGCTGCGAGCTGGCGTTTCATTCTCGAACCGTTCCCTCTCTTCACGGTAAACCTTCGAGAAATACATTCCTTTCGCCGCAAGAGCGTCCATGTTGAAGTCGTATACCCACTCGTCCCGGTTGGTGGCGATTCCCAGTGAATACAGCCTGAATACCGCCCTTTCATCCTCAACCCGCTTCGCCAGCTTAGTCTCCCGATTCGCCAAAGGTATCAGACGCTCAAAGTCGCTGTTGGACTGGTTGAGCCAGTCGTTGCGCTTGTCCGGCGTGATGGTCTCAAACTCAATGCCGTCCAAGCCGGCGCTCCCCAGATAGGCGAGTTTGTCCTTAGCCAGTTCCGCGTCTTCCCGCCGGGCGTAGTGAATGCCGCACTGTCCCAACTTAGCTTTCTCCCTCACGAAGAAGCCGATGGCAACGCCGGTCTGGATACCGAAAACGTTGTGGCTGGTGCCTGAGATTTTCGGGTTGCGCCGCACGTCTGAGCCGAGGTCCAGTACGTAAATGTCGGTGAACTCTTCGGCTGCCAACTTGCGGAAACCATCGTCCTGCCGGGTGTCCAGGTAGGCCCGGTTCGTTACAAACCCGATTATCCCGTCGTCGTCCAGCCTATCGGATGCCCACCGAATGAACCGCTTGTACATGTCGTACTGCTTGGTCTTCTGTGCAGTGCTGGCGGCTACGTAGGTCTCGCTGATCCGCCGGTCTATCTCCGGGTACTCTCGGTTCTTGTTGTTGTCGTTTTCGTTCTGCTGGTTGGCGTTGTAAGGCGGGTTGCCGATGATCACGCTGATGGGCTTCTCGTTCTGCTCCTGCACCCGTATCCAGTTCTCTTCCGACAGCGCCCCCAGGTTGAAGGCTCCCTGCCGCTGCACCGCGCCGCCGCTGGCTCCCGTGCCCTGCCAGTCCATGTTGTCCAGCGTGTCCACGAAGCACAGGTTGGGAAACTCCAGGTACTGGCCCGTCCGCTCCCGATAGGTGTACTCGATGTTCAGGTTGGCGATGTAGTAGGGCAGGATCGCCACCTCATTGGCGTGAATCTCGTGGCGGTACTTGCGCTCCAGCCGGTCCAGGGGCAGATGGTTGATCAGGTTGGTGACGAAGGTGCCCGTCCCCGTGGCCGGGTCCAGGATCTGCACGTTGTCGTCGGCCAGGGTCTTGCCGAAGTGTTTCTGCAACAGCCAGTCCGTGCCCCGAATGATGAAGTCCACCACCTCGTTGGGGGTGTAGACCACGCCCAGCCGGTCGGCGGCGGCGGGATTGTAGGCCTGGTAGAAGTCCTCGTAGATGGCCTTGAGGAACTGCTGCTTTTCGGAGTAATCGGCGATTTCGTCGGCGGCCCGTCCGATGGCCCCGTAGTAGGCCCGCAGCCGGTCGATGGCCTCCCGCCGCACGTTGCCGGTGAAGAAGGTCCCCTCCAGCTCGTCCAGCTGGCCGGCCACGTTGTTTTCCTTGTGGAACTGGTCCTCGTCGAACACGCGGTGGAAGATGTCCTTGGTCAGGACGTGCTGGAGCAGCATCTCCCGCACGTCGGCCTCTGACACCTCGGGGCCGATGCTCCGGCGGCACAGGGCCAGGAACTCCGTTGCCCCGGCCCGGTAGTCATCGTTGCCCTCCTCGGCTGCCGCCACCGCCTGGCGCAGGTTTTCCAGCACCGCCGGCAAATCGGCCTTGAACTGCGCCTGGGCCTGGCGGAACTCCTCGATGCTGGGCAGTTCGTAGTCCAGGAACCGCCGGATCAGCCGGTGCAGTTCCCCGGGTCGGGACATGTCCACCCTGAGGGCCACGTCGCCGTTCTGCACCAGCACCGCCGTCTCCGAGTCCTCGAAGACGATGTTGTCCCGGGGGTAGCCCCGGTTGAACTTGGCCTGAATCTCCGCATCCAGGTCGTCGTGGCTGTCCTTGGCCTCCCAGTAGCCCCGGGCCATGCGCAGGGTGTCCTTCACCGTGCCGTCGGGGATGACGTTGCCCGCCGTTTTCAGCTCGGGAATGAGCACCAGCCGTTCCCGGTGCTCCCGGCAGTAGGCGTCCAGGCAGTTCTGGAAGGCCGGGCGGATGTTCAGCTCGTTGTCCGAACCGCCGAACTCGACCAGTTCCTGCCGCCTGGCGTAGTAGTCCGCTATGTGGGGGTAGTCGGGCATCTTACGGATACCTTACCCAAGCGCGGCTGCCGGCGCAACCGCGGGCAACCGGCCTGGAACTGCGGATCTGCGGCGGGAACACCGACGCACAGGCCGCCTTGAACCGCCCCCACCGCAACGGCGAAGGGCCCTGGCCATACCGGCCAGGGCCCTTCTCTCCGTCCAACCCTTGGCCCCGGCGGGGCCTCCGCTCGGCGCTAGTCCTTGATGATGATGGTGAGTTCGGTGGGCTCCCCGACGGTGTAGCCCGGGCCGTTCAGCACCCGGAAGATAGCCGTCTCGCGGCCTTCCGCCCTGTCGTCGCGTATCGGGACGAATATGAACCTGGCCCAACGCACGCCCGTGTCCCGGTCGAAGTCTTGGGGGGACTCAAGGGACCGTACCGTGAAGACGTCGCCCGCCTTCTCGATGGTCTGTCCCTGGATGCGTTCCACTGTGAAGTCCTCGTGCAGGGTCGCCGTTCCGCCGACGTACTGGAAGATCACGTCCCCCGTGAAGTTCCCGGTCACGTGCCACGTCGGGCGCGCCGCCCCGCCATCTTCCCACCATTCAAGCTGTGTGGCGCCCGTCCCATGGAAATTGGGATTGTTGAGAGAGGCCACCGGGGTGTTCTCATCGTGGTCGTCGTCCACGATGGTCAGTGTGTACTCATCGGCCGAACCCACCGAGTACCCCCGGCCCGGCTCCAGCGTCAGCACCAGCACCTCGTCGGCCTCGTTGTCGCCGTCGCCGACAATGGTCACCGGGATGTCAGTGCTACTATCCCCGGCCTGCACCCTCGCCGTCAGCGTGGCGGGGACGCCGTAGTCATCGGAGCTGGTGGCGCCGATGTTGGGCGGGCTGCTGACGCTGAAGGTCAGGAGCGTTCCGCCGGCCGGCGCCGGACGGTCCAGCTTCACCTTCACGCTGTGCGGGCTGCCGCTGTCGCCCTCGGCCACCTCGCCCGAGGCAGCGGTGAAGGTAGCCACCGGCGCGTCGTCGTCCTTGATGGTCAGCTCGTATCTAACCGGCAGGGCCAGGTCGTACCCGTCGCCGCTGAGCAGCGTCAGCACCACCGTCTCGTCGCCCTCGGCGTCGCCGTCGTTGAGGATGGTTATCGGCACAGCGGCCCGTCCCTGTCCCTGCCCGACCATCGCCGTGCAGGGGTCGCCGCCGCAGTCGCTGATGGTGAAGTCGTCGCCCTCCGTGGCCGTGCCGTCAACGGTGTATCTGACGGTGATCTTCGCGTGGGGCCCCGGCTCCAGCAGGATGGTCGCCCGATGGGCGCCGCCTCGCTCGCTTACGCTGGCCGAAGCCGCCGCGAAGGCCACCAGCGGCGGGTCGTCGTCCGCGATGGTCAGCGTGTGCTCGCTGGGGTCGCCCACAGCATAGCCCGAGCCGGCCCGCAGCGTCAGCACCACCGTCTCGTCCGGTTCGTTGTCCCCGTCGTCGGTGATATCCACCGGGATGGCAATGCTGGTGGCTCCTTCCGGCACCGTCCTCGTGTTGGGAACGCTGTAGTCCCGGTTGCGCGTGGCCGTGCTGGCGCCGCCCACGCCGTAACGCAGCGTGAAGCCGTCCGGCGGCGCCGGCTGGTCCAGCCTGACCGTCACGGGGTGCTCGCCGACTCCCTCCACGGGGTTGGACGTGGCCGCGGCGAAGCTGACCCGGGGCAGGTCGTTGTCCCGGATGGCCAGCGCGTGCGTCCGCTGCGTCCCGAGGTTGTAGTCCGAGCTGGGCAGCAGCGTCAGCTCCAACCTCTCGTCGCCCTCGGTTAGAGAGTCGTCGGTGATGTTCACCGGGATGGTTACTCTGGAGTCCCCGGCGCTCGCCGACACCGACCCGGTGGAGCCCGTTACGCCGGTTATGCTGTAGTCCACGTCGCGGGTGGCAGGGCCGCCCAGTCGGTAGTTGATGGACACGTTGCCGGCGGGCGACGGGTCCAGGTTGATGACCACGTCGTGCGTGCCGCCATCCTCGTCAACCCCGCTCTCGGCCCGGGCGAACTCCGCCCGGGGGCCGTCGTCGTCGGCGATGGTCAGCGAGTAGACCTGGAGACTTCCCAGGGCGTAGCCGTCGCCCTGGGACAGCCAGAGGATCAGCGACTCATCCGGCTCGCTGTGCCCGTTGTCCGTCGGCTGCACCGGGATGACCACGCTGGTCTGCCCGGCCCGGGCCATAACCGTCCCGGAGCCGGTGCTCGAGCCGCTGATGGTGTAGTCTCCGTTGACTCCGGCCCCGGCCACGGCGTCGCCCTCCGTGGTGTAGCCGATGGGGAAGTCCTCGTGGGGAGCCGGCTCCACCTGGATAACCACGTTATGCGGGCCGGCATTCTCCTTCACCACGCCCGCGGCCGGCTCGGCGAAGGACACCGTGGGATCGTCGTCGTCCGCCACCGCGACGCTGGCCGACCGCGCCGACGACAGCGCGTAGCCAGAGCCGCTCAGCAGGGTCAGGACCACCGCGCCGTCGGCCTCGCCGGTATCGTCCGCCTCGGTGGGGACGGTGATGTCCGCCCGGCCCCGGCTGTCAATGATTACCGAATCCTGGCCCAGGTCCAACCCGGCCACGAAGTTGCCCCGCTGGGACACCGTGTAGTGCACCTGGAGCGTGTCGCCGGCGGCCGGGGCCGGGGAGGCGCTGATGGTGAATTGAGCGTCGCCGCCCTCCACAACTCCGGCGCCGCCCTGTACCGTCAATTGGGTCAGATCCGAGACTCCGGCAAGAGTCAGCGCCGGCTCAGACCAGTACCCGGGAACCTCCTGCGTGTTCACCGCCCGCACGTAGTAGCAGGTGAGCTCGTTCGGGTTGATGGAGTAGTCCAGGTGCACCCTTCCCGTGACCTCCTCTCCGGCCTGGTCCGCCCGGGGCTTCCGGCACGTTTCCTCTCCCCTGGCCGTCCACAGCTCGTAGTCGGATACCGGCCAGCCGTTCACCGATTCCACCGGGCCCCAGGTGACCACTGCGATGGGCGGGTCCGCGTAGGTCAGCACGCTCAGGGACCGGGGCGTGCCCGGCGCTCCCCCGCCTGCCCCGGCCCGCGCCACGATGGTTGCCGCGTTGTTGTCATCGATGTAGTCGAAATAAGGTGCTGAGTGCCAACTGTTCCCGCTGGTGGCCTCGCAGGCCGCCTTCCGAGCGGCGGCGTCTGCTCCGGTGACCGGCACGTCATTGCCGTCGCCGTCGATGCACTTCTCGTAGTCCTCGACGTTGGCGATGGTGGCCGTGATGTCCGGCGTGTTGGCGCCGGCCGGCGCGATGAGGGTCAGCGTTGGGAATGCCGTTTGACCCCGCGCTGGCCTGAGCGAAGAGACGGGCAGCTCACCCAGGTCCCATTCCGCTTCGCAGAGGCCGCCGGCGCAGGTTTCTGTCAGTTCCCGGTACGTTCCATCGGTCAGGATGGCTTCTGACCCTTCTGGCACGTTGGTTAGGGTTACCAGCGCTGCCGAAGCCGTATCCGGGCCGTTGTTGGCTGCGTGGATGGTGTAGGCCGTCTGTCCGGCCGCCGCCAGCGGGCTGTCGCCGTCCATCACCGCCAGCTCCGCTATCGGCCCCACGTGGAAGGTGTAGCGGGCCGTGTCAGTGTATGAGGCGCCGCCGGAGTCAGTGAGAGTCAAGTCATAATCAATGTAGTAGGTGCCCAGCGTCTCGAATTCGGCAAAATAGCGAACTACCAACGTATTCGCCGTATTTAAGGGATTGGCGCTTTTCGTAACCGTGTTTGTGGTACTGAAGTCAAAAAATTGATTCCCGCTACCGTACAGACGGATTTTTACCTTTCCTGGTGTCGTTCCATCTGCCCTGCTGACAGTCAGAGTTCGGGGACCAAAGAAATTCCACGCACTTGCGCTCTTAATGTCCTTCCGCGTGTAGGTTATCGTTACCCCATCCACCGCAGGATTCTTTCCAGTGATGGCCTTTCTGGCCGTTTGCCAAGAAACGTCGGAAAGGCTATGGGCGTGGCTGTCCTGGACGCGCCCCTCGGGGTCTTTAACTTGAATGATGACAGACTCAGGGTCCAGGAACACCGTAAGGTCACGCCTGCTTCCACTTCTGAACTGGTCTGTGCGCCCCACTCCACGGGAACGCAGGTAATCATAGATTTCTTCAGTTTCTACGTAGTCTTCGTGACGAGAGGGCAGGCGCGCCGCTATTGCAACACCGGGAACGCTCTCGCATTGATGGGCATCGGTATGGGTGTCGTCTATGCAAGGGAACGACGTCAAAATAGCCACCGGGCCTTCCTCAAGCACCAAAGGCGGGTCGTCGCCCAGGCATTCCCTGAGACTGCCAAGGGGGTAATTTGGGTCAGGTGGGGGAAAACTGTCCTCTAGCGAGACGGTGATGCACCGCTCTTCCCGTGGAATTTCTGCCAGGGTATCCGATGTCAGTTGGGTCTGAATTTCAATCTTCCCTAAGGAAGGGAAAATATCAGGGATAGTGGCAGTGGTGTCCGTCGTTGGCGCGTGCCAGGTCGCCAATTTGCTGTCTGATATCACAAATTCAGCAGGCGGCATCCAGCCAGCTTTGAATTCCAACCCATCCGATAACTCCACCCTCACCTCTGGATCTACGACGACCCGACGCCATTCGCTTACAAGCGCCTCTCCGCGAGCGCGATTACGGGCAGTTAAGCCAAGAATCACATCGTCCCCTGGATCCGGCCGCATCTCGTCCACGGATAGCATGAGGGCCAGTCTATTGTCGCGGATGTGTTTAACAAAATGTAAGCTCGGAATAAATTCATAAAATTTTATGACGTTGTTGGCCAACAACATGTCCGGTTCAGGCGAAACGGTGGAAGCTACGGCGTTTATGACTCCGCTCATACCCGGCCAGTCCGACGGAACCGCCATTAGCTCAGACCGGTGAGTAGAGTGGATTCGTGGACTTAACAATAAGACTTGCGAGGTTTCGCCCGGATGCAGAGTCCCGACTTCCCATGTAAACCTTTGGTTGTAGTCGTTCACAGTCCGGACGCTTTTGACCTTAGCCTCGTCACTTATAGCAATTTGTAAATTCTCAAACAGGAAGGATACGGTCACTCCGGAGGCTGGTGCGGTCCCAATATTTTGAACGCGATATGCAACTTTTAGTCGGTCTCCCTCAGGCGCTTGTTCATAAAGCATTATCAAGTCGACGTATCCAGGCCCCTCCGGTACGTCTTGGGCCCGTGCGGTCTCAGACAGCAAGAATCCCGCCGCCACGGCAACGGCCAGCAGGCATAGGACGAGAGCCTTCCAGAGAGATCTCCTCGGCGATTGGCGAGAGGTGTTGGCAGCGTTCATAAGCAATATACTCAGATATGACAGGTCGGGCTGGGGTGGGAACCCGGCCGGCCCTTGGGGCCAGCCGGGTGTGTCATCCGTGGCACACAAAAAGATGCCACGGATGAACAGGGACGAACTTACTGGTCGTACCACTCCACGGTGTAACTGGCGGTTATGCCGCCGCCATCCCACTTGACGTGCACTCGGTAGGTTTCCGGGCCAGCTCGCTCAGCAGCCGCCGAATAATAGCTGGTGTGTGTCGGCAGAGCGCCAGTCCCTGGAGGGTCCTCCCACGTGTAGGCTGGAGTCGCTCCGGCAGGCAGATTTTCTACCTGCGCGTTCACGTTGACGGTGTATCCCAGCACCGGATGGGTCAGGTCCAGGTTGGGCTGGGTGCCGGCGTTGGGGTTGCTCAGGGTGAAGGTTACCGTCGGGTGGACGAGGCCGGGCTCGGTGTCTTCCACCCGGACGAGCACCGGGGTGCTGTCGTCAATGGCCGGGTCATCGCCGCCGCTGTCATTCACCATGTCGCTGACGTGAAGGGTCAGCGGGTACTCCCACTGCTTCGCGTAGTCCAGGGTATGGCCGGCGGCTAGCACTATCTGCCCGTTGCGATGCACCTGGAACTTGTTGCTGCACGGCCCGGTCAGGGAGTAGTGGAGGGACCGGCCCTCGGGGCTAACGGCGGCCACCGGGGCGCCGGCGTGGGCTCCGGCCACGGCGTGCTCCACTATGGAGCGGGTTACGCCGGGGAAGAAGGGGGGCCGGACGGTAGTATTGCTCAACGTCACGTGGTCCGAAGCGCTGTTGTTGTCCAAGTTGGGGTCGAAGGTGGTTGAGCGAGTTTCCACGGTGGCGGTGAGCTTCCCGACCGCGCCAAGGTCCACGTTGGCGTTGAAGGTGAGGCTGGCGCTGGTATTGGCCCCAATCCTACCCGTTCCGTTCACCTTCCAGGCGATGACGCCACATCCGCTGGAGGTGGCGCCGTGCGGAAGCGACCCGGGGGCGCTCAGGCCCGCCGGCAGGTTGACCTCCACAGCGACGTTCTCGGCGGCTTCAGGGCCGTGGTTGGCGACGGTGACCGTGAAGGGCACGACGCTGCTGGCGCCTCCCGTGGAGGTCACCTCTCCGGCGCTGACCTGCGTATGCAGGTCGGCCCGAGGCCCCACGTGGAAGGTGTACCACTGGACCGGACTGGTGATGCTCTCATCGGGGCTGATGGGACTCCAGTTCTCGGGGCGGCCGCCCTCAGGTTCTGGGTCATCTTCAGCCCGCACGTGGGCTTGGGCGTTCACCTGCACCAGGTACATGCCGGGCTTGGTGAAGGCGAACTGCATCTGCCGGTACTGGCCGGTCTGCATATCGATTTCGCCGGCGTCGTCGGTATCAACGTTGCTCCACTGCGCATTCGCCAAAGGCGTGTCGGTTTCCCGCTGGTCGAAGGCAAAGAAGTGAGCGCCCACAACGTGGGCCTCCTGCGGCGTCCCGTCCTGGAGCACGTGCACCGCCGCGAACCTGAATTGCACCGGAGCGCCGTCCGGGTTATGCCAGTCCGCCTCTTCCAACAGGTCGGTGGAGAAGCCCATCTGCAAGGGGGACGTCTCGTCGGCAGCCGTCCCCGGCTCGTCAAGCCTTACCCACCAGAGGGAATTATTGGCGAAGACGGTCGTGTCGTTCGGGCCCGGTTCCACGGCTGATACGGCGCCACCCTCAGTCAGGAAGGGGTAATCGGCAAGGTCTATGGTGGGGCCGGTGACGTCACTGGAGGTGCCGTTGCTCTCCCTACTGTCGATGACCGTGACCTGGTAGCTGTCGGGGACGGCGAAGACAGTCTGCCGGATGTCGGTGTTGGCGTCGGTGCGGGTGTTGACCGTTACCTGTATTTCCTTACCTGAATCCGGGTCTGTATGCGTCTCTGTCGTCTGCGTAACCTTTGGGGGACAGAAGTTGTTGGACAGGTGCCCGACTTCGTAGTCCCAGAAGGCGTCGAATACGGCGTAGTAGTCGCGGTCGATGATCCCGGCCGCAGGGCTCAGGGGTTTTTCCTCGGAGCAGGGAAGGGGGTCGTCGTATTCCTCTGCGTTGTCTCCGATTCTGGGGAGCTGGCTCGGGTCGGTGCCGTCCTGGGCCATGGTGGGCCCGGCAGTCAGGGTCACCGCCACCACTACGGCGGCGATGAGGCTCAGCGCCAGGACGGCGCCGAAGAGTTTCAAGGGAATGGATGCGTTGGTTACAATGCTCATATTTGCTTTTGTTGTTCCTCAAATTCAGTCTTGGTCGGTTGTCGTTGGGATAGGGCGGCATCCGCCGCGTGGGTTTCTTACACTGGTTCGTCTCCATGCCGGACGGGTGGGTATAGGGTAAGTCCGGCAGCATCGGGCAAAAGCTGTGGACCGGCATCGGCGCGTTGGCAGTCAGGGGCTGCCACCGCCACTCGCGAAAAAGCGGTCATGCCCGCGACAGAACGCTGTCTGGACAAGACCGCTTAAGCCTAGGGCGGTCTGATGTGAGGGGCTGGACTGCCTACAAGCGGGTCTGCCCTCGGGAAGCTCGGGGGGGGGGGGGGCTGAAAGGGGTATGTATGGGCTCAAAATGGCCTTAAATGAAGCTTGAGAAGGCGCACCGGCCTTCGGCATTCTGGTGTTGTTCACACGCCCAGAGGCCGGAGGTTCCCGATGCGCCTTCCCCGTGAAACGTACCAGATTCAGCAGGCTATTGAAACGCATCTACCGCACCTCTCTCAGCCACAATTGGCCGGCTTGGTGCTGTGGGTGTACGGGGCCATCCTCGCCGGCAGCGCCTGTCAGAACGCCGTCGCTTCGGCCCTCTCCACCTGCGGCGGCAACTGGAACCGCTTCCGCCAGTACCTTCGCCAGTGGCTCTACGACGGCAGCGACCGGGCTCGGCCCTGCCAGACCCAGTTGGACGTAAGCCTCTGCTTCGCGCCCCTGCTCAAATGGGTCCTGGCCTGGTGGCACTCCGGACCGTTGGCCCTGGCCATCGACCCCACGCTCAAGGGTGACCAGACCACCGCCATCGTCATCAGCGTGGTGTACCGCAGTTGCGCCATACCAGTGGCCTGGCGCATCCACCGCGCCACTCAGAAAGGCTCCTGGGCGGACCCCACCGTGGAACTGCTCCGGGAACTGGCCCCAGCGGTTCCAGCGGAAATGACCGTCATCGTGCTCTGCGACCGGGGAATGGCCAGCCCCAAGCTGTGGAAGCAGATATGCGCTCAAGGCTGGCATCCCTGTATGCGCTATGCCAAGAACATCACCTTCTGCGCCGAAGGCGGCAAACGATTGCCCGCGCGCGCCTTCGTCTCCGTTCCCGACACCGCCTGGGTCGGCCAGGGCACCGCCTTCAGCACCCCCAACGCCAAGCGCCGTTGCACCCTCCTGGTGGTCTGGTACGTCGAGCAGGAGGAACCCTGGGTCATCCTCACCGACCTGGCGCCCGATAGGGTGGGACCCAGTTGGTACGCGCTCCGCTTCTGGATCGAACTGGGTTTCAAGGCCCTCAAGAGCTTGGGCTGGAAGTGGGACAAGACCCAGCGCACCGACCCAACCCGCGTCTCCCGACACTGGCTGGTGCTGTCGGTGGCCACCCTGCTGGCCCTGGCCTACGGCACCCGGGTGGAGGACGCCCAAGAGCGCGGCATCGCCCCAGGCAACCTGAGGGCGCCGCCCAAGGCCCTGGCTGCCGATCATCGGGATTCCCGCAGCCGTCCGGCGCGGACCGTCAGCGTATTCCGTCACGGTATCAACTGTCTCAGGCGGTTGATGCTCAAAGGAAGGCTCTGGAGCCGGGTCTGGCTGCTGCCCGAACCCTGGCCGGAACCCAAGCCAGACCTGGAAATTACCTGCCACGCGCCCCCCTGAAAAACCCATACATACCCCTTTCAGGGGGGGGGCTGACAAGGGTAGGTATGGCTATATTCAAGCCCAAACCGTCACATGCGCCAAGGCCCGGCAAACCCCGGTCCTGACCTCCGGCTGGAATGGTTATTGCTGCGTTCAGGTTCATCTCAATTGCACTGCGTATGCGGAGATTGCTCAGCTGTCGCTACTGCCCGGTTCGCGGTAGCCGGTGTCAAGGCATCCGACAGATGGGTAGTGGATTTCTCCACTCTGGTGGCACATCTTTACGGATTCCAGGCTGGTAACGCGAAGGTTGCGTCTCTTGATCTATTATTGATACTGTGTATCTTTGCCAAGATTTTATACCGCCGGTGCGGATGCTGTCAACACCGGGAGCGCGCTCAATCATGCCGGCTCCTGCCCAAGCCGGCATCCAGAAACTGAGGCCAGTGGCGACGTTCCAGTAGCTCGCGGGAGCGGAAATGGCAATCGCCATCCGCAAAGGTCGATGCGGCCCTGGCCCAATCCCACCGTGGTGGTTGCCCGGAAGCGCTGCTTGGCCGGAAGGTATGGTCAATGGCATGAAACGGGCACGGCGATTATCCGCCGTGCCCGTTTGTCATCAGCCCTGATACGGTCTATTCTCTCTACAGGATCACCTCCCACCGGAAAGTTCGCAGTTCGGTACGCTTAGGCCCACCAAGCTGGACAAAATCAAGAACCTTTGAAATCAGGTTCGCGTTGGACTTATGAGCGCCCTTGGGAAGCGGCGCGCCGGGCCATTGCCATTGTTAAGCCGCGCTTCGGCTGGCGGCGGGAAAGTCGGCGATTCAGCCGTAAACGGCTCGGAGTTCCAATCACGGCATTGCAACGAGTCCAGGCTGCCCCTGCGGATTGCAGGGGCGGCCTTTTGCCACTCATGCCGGCAAGGCGGGATACCGCAATTCCTTTGCTGGGCTTTACGCATTTTTAGAAATTTAAAAGGACAGGGTAAGCTGGCCTGACCCATATTCCACTAAAGGCCCAGCTATGCTCACCTTGCCCGTTGCCATTGTACCGATACTCTCCCCCTTCGCAACGCTGTTCACCAACCCGACCTGGCAGAGGGCTCAACTCCTGCTGGTGGGCGCGATCCTGACCACGGGCCAGCGCACCGTGGCGGCGGCGCTGCGCGTCATGGGACGCAGCAACCAGGACGACTACGCCCGTTATCATGAGGTGCTGAACCGGGCGGTGTGGTCGTCCCGTGCGGCGGCGCGCATCCTGCTCTTGCTGCTGCTCCAGTACCTGGATCGCGGCGACAGTCCCTTGGTCTTCGGCATTGACGAAACTCTGGAACGTCGTCGCGGTTCCAAGATCAGCGCCCGAGGCATCTACCGGGACGCGGTGCGCTCCAGTCGCCATCAACTGGTCAAGGCCAGTGGGTTGCGCTGGATCTCCCTGATGTGGTTGGGACCGGTGCCCTGGGCGGGGCGCCATTGGGCGCTGCCGGTGCTCACGGTGCTGGCGCCATCGTCGCGCTACTACCAGCGACAGGGACGCCGGCACAAGAAGATCACCGACTGGGCCCGGCAGATGATCATACAACTGCGCCGGTGGCTGCCCCATCGTCCCCTGGTGCTGGTGGGCGACAATGGCTACGCCGTGCTGGATTTGCTCCACTGCTACCAGTCCCTGCGCCAGCCGGGCACCCTCATCGCCAGATTGCGCCTGGACGCCGCTCTCTACGCGCCAGCGCCACTACGGCAGCCGGGTCAGAACGGCCGGCCGCGGCTGAAAGGCGAGCGGCGACCCTCGCTGAAATCCCTCCTGGATCAGGATCAAGCGACCTGGACCGTCGCCGCGGTGTCCTGGTACGACGGCGGCACTCGCATCGTGGAACTCACCTCCCAGTCCGCCGTCTGGTACCGCGCGGGCAAACCGGCCGTCACCATCCGCTGGGTGCTGATCCGCGACCCCCAGGGCGCCTTCGATCCTCAGCTGGACTTTCTGCAAAATTTAGAAAAAGTAAAAAGACAGGGTAAGCTGGCCTGACCCCACTTTCGACGGAAAGGCCCGACCATGCTCACCCTGCCCGACGCCATTGTAGCCCTTCTCTTCCCCTTCGCAACTTTGTTCACCACCCCAACCTGGCGGAAAGCCCAACTACTGCTGGTCGGCGCGATCCTGACCCCGGGCCAACGCACCGTGGCCGCGGCGCTCCGCGTCATGGGACTGAGCGACGACCGGAATTACGCCCGCTACCACGCGGTGCTCAACCGAGCGGTGTGGTCGTCCCGTGGGGTAGCCCACGTCCTGCTGGTGCTCCTACTCCAGCATCTGGATCGCGGCGACGGCCCGTTGATCTTCGGCATCGACGAAACCTTGGAACGACGTCGTGGAGCCAAGATCAAGGCGCGGGCCATCTACCGCGACCCAGTGCGTTCCAGCCGCCATCAGCTGGTCAAGGCCAGCGGGCTGCGCTGGATCTCCCTGATGTGGCTGGGCCACGTGCCGTGGGCGGGACGCCATTGGGCGTTGCCGGTGCTCACGGTGCTGGCGCCCTCGTCTCGCTACCACCAGCAGCAGGGACGCCGGCACAAGAAGGTGACCGACTGGGCCCGCCAGATGGTCATGCAACTGCGCCGCTGGCTGCCCCAGCGTAAGCTGGTCCTGGTGGGCGACAACGGCTACGCCGTACTGGACCTGCTGCGCTGCTGCCAGTCGCTCCGTGAACCCGTAACCCTCATCGCCAGACTGCGCCTGGACGCCGCTCTGTACGCGCCAGCGCCGCCTCGTCAGCCGGGTCAGAACGGCCGGCCGCCGCTGAAAGGCGAGCGGCGACCCTCGCTCAAAACGCTCCTTGAGCGAGCCGACGTGGCGTGGACCGTCGCCGCGGTGTCCTGGTACGACGGCACCACCCGCACCGTGGAACTCACCTCCCAGACCGCTGTCTGGTACCGCTCGGGCAAACCGGCCGTCACCATCCGCTGGGTGCTGATCCGCGATCCCCAGGGCGCCTTCGACCCCCAGGCCCTGCTCTGCACCGACCCGTCGGCGAACCCGACCCAGATCCTCCAGTGGTTTGTCCTGCGCTGGCAACTGGAAGTGACCTTTCAGGAGGTGCGCACCCACCTGGGAGTGGAGACCCAGCGCCAATGGTCCGACCTGGCCATCGCCCGCACTACCCCCGTCCTGCTGGGTCTCTTCTCCTGGACCACCCTGGCCGCCCACGCCCTGCAGAAACAGCACCCCATGACCCAGCGCAGGGCCGCCTGGTACGACAAACCGTCGCCGACCTTCGTGGACGCCATCGCCCTGGTGCGACGCCACCTGTGGCTGGCGTCAGAGGGTTTCGAACTGTCGACTGGCGACCCCGATGTACGGGAACTCCCTGCCACTCTGTACCACCGAATGGTGGATTCCCTCGCCTACGCCGCTTGAAAATGCGGAAAGCCTAGCTCAGGCTCTGCTCTGCACCGACCCAGCGGCAGTCCCGACCCAGATCCTCCAGTGGTTTGTGCTGCGTTGGCAATTGGAGGTCACTTTCCAGGAGGTGCGGACCCACCTGGGAGTGGAGACCCAGCGCCAGTGGTCTGACCTCGCCATCGCTCGCACCACGCCCATCCTCCTGGGCTTCTTCTCCTGGACCACCCTGGCCTCCCACGTCCTGCACAAGAGCATCCCATTACCCAGCGCACCGCAGCCTGGTACGACAAACCGTCGCCCACCTTCGTGGATGCCATCGCCCTGGCGCGGCGGCACCTGTGGCTGGCCTCAGAGGGTTTTTCACTGTCCGCAGTCAGCACCGATACGCAGGAACTCCCCGCCACCCTGTACCACCGAATGGTGGACTCCCTCGCTTACGCCGCTTGAAATGCGCAAAGTCCAGCTAAAAGCATTGCGACGCAGCACGAATCGCGACGACCTCCCGGTGAACGGGCAGATCGTCACCTTGTTATAATCGCATGGCGAGCAAGCATGGTAGTGGCGGCCTACCATAGGTAACCGCACGCCCACCAGCGTACCAGATCAGAATCGGTACCCGTAACTGTCTCAGAGGAGGCCAAAGACAATGGAAACTTACTGGATAAATGAAGACAATGCGAAGGATTGCATCAAGGTTGAATTTGCCGCCCCCAATGCTGAGGGTTGGTCAGAGGCAACCCTGCCAGCCATGGTGTCAGCCATTCGATATAGGTTGACGATTCCCGTGAACCCGAACACGCTCTGGAGCTACGAAGGCTTTGATTCCAGCAATCATCTAGTTGGGGCTTATGCCTTTGACTCCGCAGAGCCGCAGTCTGACGTCCGACCACCACTGAATTTTGTACCGTGGGGAGGCGATCATTCGCCGCCTCCACCCCGCGAACTACAGGTATCCAGTGTTCACAATGCCATGCAGCTGACTTTCCTGATAGACGATGCTGCAAGCCATGTCACAGTCCAGTGGCGCCCTGCAACGAGTTAGGGCAGCACGCTGTTGAATCTGGTGCTGTATCAGGACATTGTCTTTTCGCACGTTGACAGTCCCTATTCCATCAGGGTGCCGATGCGAAATCCGTCGCAGAAGTGGACGCTTTCAGCCGTCGGTCCGCCAAACCCCGAGTAGCGAAATCTCCACTAGAGTCACAATCAGGGATTCTTTGATTCAAGAGGTCATCGACCGGGGCACCGGCCATCGTGATTAGGAGAGATCCATGCCGCTGAGCAGATCGGAATTGGAGTCCAAGTTATGGCAGGCCGCCGACATTCTGCGGGGGCAGATTGATTCTGCGGACTACAAGAATTACATCTTTTCCATCCTATTCCTGAAGCGGCTCTCCGACCGATTCAACGAGGAGATAGAGAATGCGGTGGCCGCCGGCGTGCCCAGGGAGACTGCGCTAACCGACCGAGACGAGCACGAGTTCTTTGTGCCGGAGTTGGCCCGGTGGGAAGCGATTCGCGCCGCCACCATGAATCTGGGCGAAACCCTGAACATCGCCGGCCACGCCATTGAGGACGCCAACACTCCCCGGTTGGATGGAGTGCTGGCGGGCACAAACTGGAACGACGAAGCCAAGCTGGGCAGCCCGGCCAACCGGGAGCGCATCATCCGCAGTTTGCTCAACCACTTCAGCGGATTGGACCTGCGGGACGCCAACCTCCGCGACGAGGGCGGCACCGGAAACGTGTTGGGCGACGCCTACGAGTATCTCATCTACCAGTTCGCCGACGACGCCGGTAAGAAGGGCGGCGAGTTCTACACCCCCCGAGAAGTGGTCCGCTTGATCGTGGAACTGCTGGAACCCGAAGAAGGTATGCGTGTCTGCGATCCCGCGGCCGGTTCCGCCGGAATGCTGATCTACACCGCCGAGTACGTGAGGGAGAAGGGGGGTGACGCCCGCAACCTGGCGCTGCACGGCCAGGAGCGCAACCTGGGAACCCTGGCCATCGGCAAACTTAACCTGCTGCTCCACGACCTGCGCTCGGCCCGCCTGGAAGCCGGAGACGTGATTGCCGAGCCGGGTTTGGTGGATCCTTCGGGGCGGCTGTTGGCCTACGACCGGGTCATTGCCAATCCGCCTTTCAGCCTGAAGCAATGGGGGCACGACTTCGCTCCCAACGACCCGCATCATCGCTTCGACCGCTACGGTGCGGTCCCGCCCAAGACCCGGGGCGACTTCGCGTTCCTGTTGCACATGCTGGGGGTGACCAACGCCCAGGGCATGGTGGGTGTTGTGATGCCCCATGGCATTCTGTTCCGGGGTGGGTCCGAGGGCAGGATACGGAAGGGAATCGTGGAGGCCGACCTGTTCGAGGCGGTAATCGGCCTGGCGCCCAACCTGTTCTTTGGCGCCGGCATCCCGGTGTCCATCTGCGTCCTGAACCGGAACAAGCCCCCAGAACGCCGAGGCAAGGTGTTGTTCGTGGACGCCGCCCAGGAGGGTTACTTCCGATCCGGCAAGGCCCAGAACTACATCGACCCTGAGCACATCGCAAAGATTGTTCAGGCTTACCGCGCTTACGAGGACGTGGAACGGTTCGCCCACGTCGCCGACTTGGAGGAGATTCAGGCCAATGACTTCAACCTGAACATCAGCCGCTACGTGGACACCACCGAGCCGGTGGAGGTGGTGCCGGTGGAGGAGGCCTTGGCCCAACTGCGGGAAGCCGAGCGGCGGCGCGACGAGGCGGTGGCCCGGATGGACGCGCTCTTGGCGGAGATGGGTTACGCGCGGTAGAATACGACCATAGTCGTGGCTATGGTTAAATATCCTGTCATTACGTGAAGAGGAAAGGACATGGCAACGTCAACCAGCGAAACGGGCAGTCAGCGAACCATCAAGGCGTCCGAGTTCAAGTCCAAGTGCTTGAAGCTCATGGATGAAGTGGCTGAAAGCGGGGAGGAAATCGTCATCACCAAGAACGGCAAGCCGGTGGCGAAGCTCACCGCCTTCCAGGAACGGCCCAAGACCCTCTTCGGCGCCGGTCGGGACCGTATGAAGATCCTGGGCGACATCATCAGCCCGATAGACGTGGAATGGGAAGCACAGTCCAACCCTGACCGGGTGATCAATCCATGACCCTTGCCGACACTCATGCGCTGATATGGCTCTGGACCGGTGACGACAACCTGGGATCCAATGCCAGACAGGTAGTTGATAGCGCGCTTCAGGACGGGGACCTTGCCGTATCCGCCATGTCCTTTTGGGAGGTGGCGATGCTCAGAGGCAAGGGCCGGCTGGACTTTCCGGAAGACGTCGCGGCATGGCGCCGCGAAATTCTCGGCCAGGGCGTGATGGAGATTGCCGTGGATGGCGAGATAGGAATTCGCGCCAACGAATTGGCCGATTTCCACGCCGACCCCGCCGACCGCATCATCGTCGCCACCGCATTGAACGGTCACCAACTGGTGACCGCCGACCGCCGTATTCTGGACTGGACCGGCGAGTTGCGACGTTTGGACGCGACCCGATGACTGCCCTCCGCAAATATCATGATGACGAGTTGCCGGACGGCTGGCGGCTGGTGCGCTTGGGTGATGTGGCCGTGGTTGCATTCAGCAGCGTGGACAAGAGGACTGTGGAAGACGAAATCCCGGTTGAGTTGTGCAATTACACGGATGTTTTCTACAACCGGCGCATCCACGCAGGCATGGCTTTCATGTCCGCCACGGCAACTCCAACGGAGTGCGAACGGTGGTCTTTGAGTCAGGGAGACGTCATATTTACCAAGGATTCCGAGACGCCCGATGAGATCGGCATCCCCTGCTATGTCAGTACCGATTTGCCCAACGTCTTGTGCGGCTACCATTTGGGCTTGGCGCGGCCTCGCGTCCCTTCAGTTGAAGGGGCATTTCTGGCCAGAACTTTGGCATCGAGAGCATCAGCTCGGGAGTTCGGTAGGATAGCAAACGGTGTAACCCGCTTCGGGCTGACGCTAGACGCCACGAAAAATCTCCCCATCCTTCTCCCTCCTCTGCCGCAGCAGCGGGCCATCGCCGCAGTTCTGGACTCCATTGACGACGCGATTGAACATACTGAGGTGGTCATCGCCGCCACTGAGCAGTTGCGCGATTCCCTGCTCCACGAACTGCTGACCCGCGGTGTTCCCGGCTGGCACACCGAATGGAAGGAAGCGCCGGGCCTGGGGACGATACCGGTGGACTGGGCTGTGGTGCGGCTGAGGGAGGTGGCCGAGGTTAACCCGAGACGCCCACAGTTGAACCTACAAGATGATAAACCGATTACCTTCCTACCGATGGCAGCCGTATCAGAAAACTGCAAAGGAATTTTGGAGCGAGATTCTCGGCCTTATTCTAAGCTTTCCAAGGGCTACACATACTTTGAAGAAAATGACCTGCTGTTTTCCAAATCACGCCGTGCCTGGAAAATGGTAAGCACGCCTTGGCGACGGGCTTGACAGCAGGGTTTGGCTTTGGCACTACCGAGTTCCATGTGGTTCGAGCCAATGCCAGACTGGAAGCACGGTTTATGTTCCGGGTGCTTACCCAAGCCCACATCGTCAGACACTGCGCCAACAGTTTCACGGGAACGGCAGGGCAACAACGGATCCAGCCGGAGACTTTGAAAGCCTTGGCTATTCCACTCCCACACCTTCCCGAACAACAGATCATAGCTGAATTGCTGGACGGGGTAGATGTGACAATGGCCGAGGCACGAGCAGAGTGGGCTGCTTTACAATCGCTGAAAGAATCCACCGCCGATGTTTTGCTGTCGGGCCGGGTGCCGGTGCGTTCGAGTTGATGCTCCTACTGCACCCAACGAATCAAGATTCGCCATAAGAGGAAACTCATGACATCTGTATTCCCCATACGTTACGTCGATAAGACGGACCTACAATATCAGGGGCTCCCTCGTTTCCATTCCGTACTAATACCGAAGCTTGGCGGTAGCACTGCGCGTGAGTTCTTTCAAGTCGCAGAAGACCTTAAGACCGGCATCGAAGCTTTTTCTTTGTCCGACTCAGTTCCTCATTTGTTCGCCGGTGGTCAAGACTCGCCTCTCGATTTCTTGAAGGAGCAGGTTGCGCTTATCGTATCAAGGAATTCTCCCGAATGGGTTCACGGTTGCGACGGGATTGTCATTATTCATCATCCAAACAAACGGGAGAGGTTGATTTCGTTACTTTCCAGGCTGCCGGTGTCGGCTCAAGTAAGTAAGCCTCGAAAATTATTGAGTGTCCGCTACAAGGAAGATTTACTCGCTTTTGCTGTTGACCTCCACGAGAATAAGTTGATTTTCGAAGATAGCCTGATAATCGGTTTGTCTAACCATTCGGACCCTGCTGCCGAATTCTTGGTTGAAAACGACCGTGGCAAAGGCCCCAGATTTACAGGTCTTTACGCAGATAAGCAGGCGATGGAATGCTTCGCTATAGACGCCCTTTGCCGAGTAATGAACCTGGAAAGTGTGTACAAATATGAACCTTTGGGTAAAGACACCTTCCCTGACTTTGAGCTGACTATAGGCGGAAAGAAATGGGCTGTTGAAGTTACCCGAATTGAAACTGGCATGGTCACTTATGTGCCACTAGCCAGGGAAGTCAGTAGGCGGACTATTGACGAGGTTACCGCGAACCCCATAACTGGCAGCAGGGTTCGCGATGCCTTGATTAAGGCTTTGACAGAGAAGACCGAGCGGCGGAACTACTGTTCACATTACTCTAGCTATTGCCTCATATTGATCGACTTAGTCGACTCGGTTGGTGGTGAGGGCGTAGCCGTTTGGAACGGGATTGACCTGTCAGGGTTTGAGGCCGTTGTCATAGTGAGACTTGACGGAACCGTGTTTTTCGTAAAGGGAGAAGGTACTTTTGAACCAGCGTAGCAGCGCACCTCCAACAAGCTCAACGACTTCAACCACGCCGAAGACCTGCCCCAGCGGTTGCTGGAGCGGTTGGGCTGGACTCACGTTTTGCGGGAGGTTCTGACGGCAGAGCGGAGCGGCGATGCGTTACAATCACTGAAAAATCCACCGTCGATGCGCTTCTGACTGGCCGGATGCGGATCGTACGAATTTGAGCATGCCCGCATCTTGTGAAGGAAAACATAGAGGTACGTCCGATGGCACTTAGCAAGCCAAAGTCAACAACAGGGGACATGTTCTATCATGTTCTTATCGCGCCGAGGCCAAACACCAGCCCCAAAATCCATGTTCTTAACGTTTTGTGGGACGGCTTGGAGAGGAGGGTGCTGCAACCATACCGCTCAGGAGGTTGGATTACTTTGCATGGAAGCTCAGTCAAGGCCACTGACGTTCAACGTATAAGAATTCTCGCAACCAGGTTCAAGCTACGACAAGAGGACGCAAATTTGCCCGAATATGGGTTCACGTACCATCACGGTGAGCGCGATATAACAGATCACCTCATACATGGGCCGCCTGGTTATGAAGAGGGGAATAGAGAAACTATTCATCCCGAACCGAACTCGTGGCTAGGCCTCTTCGATGCCATGATTACCGTTGACGAAATTGGCCTGGCAAGCCGCGAACTGTTCCTTGACGGCCACTACCAAAGCGCGGTCGAAAATGCTTACAAGGCGATTGAGAGCGTTGTCGCTGAAAGGTGCGGCAGTACCGATTACGGAACTGGCTTAATGCGTAGGGCATTTGGTGGAGAGGCACCCCGAATTCCCTTGATCCCCTTGGTGACTGAGCCCGATAAGCAAATCCAGGAAGGGTATAGCCATTTGTTCGCTGGATCGATGCAGGCTATTCGAAATCCACGAGCCCACGGTTCAATTCTTGATCAACCCGATGAAGCATTGGAATTGATAATCTGGGCACAGCATCTGATGAGAAAACTAAAGTCCTCGGCCAGCGACTAGTTTGGCCCCGTAGCTTTTGTTATGCCATCGTCCAAGAAGCTCAACGAGTTCCATCACGCCGAGGACCCCGCTCGTCGGCTGCTGGAGCGGCTGGGGTGGGTCTATGCTCCCCGGAAGACGCTCGCAGTGGAACGTGGCGGTGAACGGGAGGTTCTGCTGAAGGGACGGCTACGGGCCGCCCTGTTGCGTCTCAACGAATGGCTCACCGAAACCCAGGCCGACCGGGTCATTTTCGAGTTGGAGAACGTCAACTCCACCGGCATGGCCCGCAACCAGGCGGTCCACGAGTACCTGACCTACGGAATGCCGCTGACCGTGGACGGTCCTCGGGGCCGGGATACTCGGACCGTCCGGTTCTACGACTTCGAACATCCTGAAAGCGGCCTCAACGAGTTCGTGGTAACAACCCAGTTCCGGGTAAGGCGGGGCGACGAACGAGACGGCCCGGAGGACGACGAGCGCCTGTCAATCCCCGACCTAGTGCTGTTCGTCAACGGCATCCCCCTGGTGGTGATGGAAGCCAAGTCGCCGTCCCTGCTGGACGTGTGGAAGACCCACGCCGTGCGTCAGTTGCGCCGCTACCAGGAGTCCGGTGCGGAGTGGCAGGGCCGAGGAGCACCCAACCTGTTCCGTTACAACCTGCTGTGCGTGGCCCACTGTGGGGCCGCCGCAGCCTACGCCGCCCTGGGCGCGCCGGAAGACGCCTACGTCGAATGGAAATGGATCGGGGAGCATACGGAAGACGAGGTGAAGCGGAGCTACGAAACGGAACCCCATGGGCAGGCCCAGCTAATCATCGGGCTGCTATCGCGAGCCACGTTGCTGGACATCCTGCGGGACTACGTGGTCTATGAACCGGAGCGAGGGCGGCTGGTGAAGAAGCTGCCCCGCTACCAGCAGTACCGGGCGGTGCGGGCGGCGATTGCCCGCATCACGTCCGGCAGAACGCCCACCGACCGGGGAGGTGTGATCTGGCACACCCAGGGTTCAGGCAAGTCACTGACCATGCTGTGGCTGGCCACCAAGATTCGCCGGAACCCCAGGCTGGCCGACTCCACCATCCTGGTGGTGACCGACCGTACGCAACTGGACCGGCAGATTGCCAACACCTTCGAGCGCTGCGGCTTCCCCGGCCCGGAACGGATGGACCGCTCCCGCCCTGAACCGGAGGAGCGGCGAGCCAGGCGCCAAAGGGAGCGCCCCGGCAGGCACGACCCCCTGGACCTACAGACTGCCCTCCGGCAGGGCGGCAGCCGCACCGTGATGACCACCATCCAGAAATTCGAGGAGGCCCTCACCGGACCCGAAGGGCCGCTGGACCTGCTGAACCCCGCCGAGAAAATCTTCATCATGATAGATGAGGCCCACCGCTCCCAGTACGGCGACCTGGGGGCGCTGATGTCCAAGGCCCTGCCCAACGCCACCCTGATCGGCTTCACCGGGACGCCCATAGAGAAAGGCGCGGGCCGAAGCACCAGGGAGAGATTTGGACATCTGATAGACGCCTACACCATACCCCAGTCGGTGGCCGACGGGGCCACGGTGCCCATTTTCTACGAAGCCCGTCTGCCCGAACTGGCTATTGAAGGCCCGCAGTCCCTGGACAAGCTGTTCGACGCCATGTTCGGAGAGCAGCCGGAGGGGGTGAGGGAGCGGATTCGCCGGCGTTACGCCAATAAGGAGACGGTAGCAGAGGCGGAGCGGCGCATCGAGATGATTGCCTTGGACATCGCCGAGCATTTCGGGGAAAGGGTACGGCCCAACGGGTTTAAGGCCCAAGTGGTGGCGCCCAGCCGAGCCGCCGCCATGCGCTACGCCGCACGCCTGAACGATTTTGGCGTACGAGCTTATCCCGTCATCACCACCAACCCAAATGACGGGGCTGAGTTTCAGACGGCGCGGGAGCTGGACCAGGAGGCCATCATCAACGCCTTCGTTGACCCTGAAGGCGAACCGGAGATACTGGTGGTGGTAGACATGCTCCTGACCGGGTTCGACGCGCCGGTGGAGCAGGCGCTCTATCTTGACCGGGGATTACGGGAACACGGGCTGCTCCAGGCCATCGCCCGGGTCAACCGGCGCTTTTCGCACCGCAAGGACGGCGTGGAGACCGAGAAAGACTACGGGCTGGTGGTGGACTACCATGGAGTATCCCGTGACCTGGAGACTGCCCTGTCCGATTTCGATTGGACCGACGTACAGCACAGCATGATGGAATTGGAGGAAGACCCCGGCTCCCTGCTGGAGTCCTCGGCGGTGCAGGCTGAGTCCCACTTTAAGGGCCGGAACCTAGACGACCCGTGGGCCTGCGTCGCCATCTTCGCCCCGGACGCCGATACCGAGGGCGACTACAAGGCGGACCGGTACGAGACGTTCAACTCCGACTACCGGCAGCTCTCCCGCCTGATGGACCGCTTTCTGCCCGATCCCCAGGCCCTGGCGTACCGGGACCGGCTGGCCCGCCTGACCGAGATACGGGCCTTCTTTAGGGCCCAGTACCTGCGTGAGGACGCCGACGTGGATTGGAGCGAGGTCGGGGCGAAGGTCAAGAGGCTCATTGACGAGCGCATCAGCGCCCAGGTTCGAGAGATGATGAAACCGCTCTCCATCCTCGACAGCGAATTTGAACAAAAGATAGCCGCCCTGCCCCACGAGGAAGCCCGGGCGTCGGTGATGGAGCACGCCATCCGGGCCCAGATCCACGAGCGGCTTTCCGAAAACCCGGTTTTCTATGAGAGGCTGTCGGAGCGGTTGGCCCGCATTATCCAAGACCTGCGCAACCGGATTACCGACACCGCCGAAGCCTGCGAGCGCATGGCAATATTGCGGCGCGATATGCAGAGCGTGTCGAACGTCGCCGCCCAACACGGAATGACTGCGGTATCCTATGCCATCTACCAGTTGCTGGAGGGTCTTCAGGGGGAAGACACACCGGAGTCCGGCGCAGAAGAACGACCGGGCATGGACCGGGCCGAAATCAACGAGCGCATCAAGGAAATCGCTGGACGGGTTGAGAGTGTCATAGACAGACACGGGGTTGTGATTGACTGGGTAGCCAACTTGGACGTGCTGCGAGAAATGCGCCGGGACATCAAGCGGGAACTGCGGCCCAGCGGAGGTTACACCGCGGAACGGTTGGACGACCTGTCCAACCGCATCGTGGAGCTGGCGCGCCAGGGAGGTCGCCGTGGGTAACCGGGGACAGGTACGTTTCGGCGTTTGCAGCATCGAGTACGAGGTTCTTCGCAGCGGACGACGCCGGAAAACCGTGCAGATCACCGTGGACGCAACGGGTGTTCAGGTGGCGGCGCCCCTGGATACCCCGGACTGCGAGTTGCAATCCATAGTGCGGAAAAGGGCCGCCTGGATACTGAGGCAGACCCGCCCGGGGATGCAAACACAGGCCCCCAGGCGTTTCGTCAGCGGCGAAACGCTGCCCTACCTGGGGAGAAACGTTCGCCTGATCGTGGAAGAGAATGCGTCGCCAGCGCCGGAATTCCGGTTTGACCACTGGCGGTTCTGGATCTCGGTTCCGGCGGGACTGACCGAGGACGAGCGTCGCCGACGCACTTTGAAGGTTGTGACAGACTGGTATAGGTCGAAGGCCGTGCAAAGGTTGCGGTCCAGCGTTCAGGGCTGGTGGCCCCGTTTTGGGAATGGCGACGAGCCGCGCATCCTGATCCGCGATCAACGCCGGCGGTGGGGGAGTTGTGCCCCGGACGGAACGTTGCGCTTCAACTGGCGAGTGGTGATGCTGGAACCGTCGCTTATCGAGTACGTCGTAGTGCACGAACTGGCGCATCTGAACGTGAACAACCACTCCCAGGATTTCTGGCGTTTGGTAACTTCGGTAATGCCCGATGCGGAGCACCGGCGCCGCCGGCTCAGGGAAGCAGGAAAAACCCTTCCCTTGTGAAGGCCGCCAAGGGGCAAGACGGGCAACAGACAACGACTCTCGGATCGCTTGCGCCGTGGAGTTCAAGGGGCGCATCCAGCCAAATACTGCCGGTGGGCGAAACCGGGTCAAGGGAGCGTCGAAGATGCAAGAAGCTACACCCATTACCGTGGTCCTGAAGCTGACGCGGGAGACCAAGAACACCTATCGCTACGACACGACGGACGATGACGCGCCGGTGAGCAACATCTATATCCAGAAGAATGCGATGCCGGGCGGAGCGCCGCCGGAGTTGGAAATTCAGTTGAAAGCCAAGCGACCTGGCTGAGCAATCAACCCCTGGGCCTGATTGCAGAATGTGTCTTTCCCACGAAAGCAGGAATCCAGGGAGTGCCAACATGAGCCAATCATGCCAATCCGATGACTTTCTGGGTTGCTGATTTCGCCGGAACGACGAGCCAAATCGGGGTTTGAAAACAGGCCCAAAAACCATTGAAGCGAGGAGGAGGGACTCTACATGAACACAGAGAACACGCCTTCCCAGTAACCGGAACAACCCGATACAAACATACGGTTATCGGTCAGATCGGGAAGTCCAGCAGTGAGTGTAACCATTGAAGCAATCCCTGCCGATGACATTGAGGTGGAAGACTCCCCCACATTGAGGTATCTACCATTGAAAAGCGGATATTTCAGTTTGCGGAAGCGGGTCTTCTTGATAGTTGATGGAGAGAAGCACGACGTTACCTTGGAGACGCTGCCCGAGGGATAACCCTTCCTGTTCAAAACCGTCCCCTATCGCATGTGCACCTCCGTCCCGCAAAAGGTTCAAGTTACCTCTTCCTGAGTACAACTACGGGTCAACCGGGACCTCTCAAAAACCACACGGGAGAATACCTCTGGCTCGGAATCTCGCGGTGAGAATTTGGGTAAGCCGACGCCACTCGACGTCGGCTTTCAATTCTACCCGTTGGTCTAACGAGCGTCGCCCGGTTCATGGTCCCGGTAGTGCTAATCCGCGGCCTCTTCCGACTGCTTCAGCATGGCGGAGCAGCCCCGCTCGTCCACCAGGTGGTTGACTGACACCCGCCCGTGGCTGTCGTATCCCGTGGTGTAGGCGAACTCGACCTCGGCTCCCCAGGGAACCCGGCCCCCGACGCGGATGGTGCCTTCGCCGGGCTTGCCGCCATTCCGTGGCCCGCCGACGCCCTTGATCACCATCCCGTTGCGCCCGCCCTTCTTCCAGGCCATGACTCTAAGCTCCACCGGGGCAACCAGTTCCGCCGGAGACGGCGCGAACAGCACCTGGTGCAGCCGCCGCAGCAGGTCACCGGACGGAGTGCGCTTGCCGTTCATTACCTGGGAGAGCATCCCGGTGCTGATGCCCGCCCTCCGCGCCGTCTCGTTCTGGGACCAGCCGTGAGCGTCCATGCGCTCCCACAGCGCCCGCGGGTCCACCTCGGCGGGCTGGGCGGTCTCCACCTTCACCGGAGCCTCCAGCACCGTTTCCATCCGAGCCTGGGCGGACGGGCTGAGATTGCGCTGGCCCCGGCTGACCTGGACGACGTAGCCGTAGGTCAGGCCCACCCGCTCCGCCACCTGCCGCAGGGTCATCCCACGCTCCCTTGCCCGCTCCCGGAGGTAGGTGCTCTCGCCGCCCCGCACCACGCCACCCTGGCGGTGGACCACGCCCTGGGGAGGGACCCAGCCCAGGACGGCTTCGATCCTGGCGCGCATGAAGGGGGTGAGGTTCTTCTTGCCCCTGGCGACCTGGGACAGGTGGGAGGCACCGACGCCCATGAGGGCGGCCAGTTCGCTGAGGTTGAGGCCGCGCTCCCTGGCGGCCACGGCCAGGTGGGACTCGGCCCGGCCGGTGGCGGCGGTTTCGCTGGTGAGATTGGCGCTGTTGGCGTTGTCCTTGCCGTTGGCCTGGACGTTGGGTTCGGTGTTATAGCTGACGGTGTTGGTGATGTTGGCCTTCATGTCGTTTCCTCCAAAACGCAGAAAGCGAGGCCGGCCCCTTACCTTTCGGTTCAGGGCCGACCCCGCTTGGATTTAGGTATGTATTCGGTTGTGATTGGGTCCAGGAACCGCTCCGGCGGCCCCTTGGTAATGGCATTCACCGCCCGGCACGGACGCGCCGGCGATGGCTTGGACGGTTACGGTTCGGTCATGGACGTTCCTCCGTTGTTGTGGTTATCGTTGACAGGGTTGTGGTGGCAGTCATCGCCCATAACGGCGACAAGGGCTGGCGCCAGGGTTCCTCCACCTACCCACGGTTTCCGGCGCAGGGACATCAGAAGACGCACGTCTCCCCGGGACCGACGCCGCCCAGGAAGGTGGCGCGATTGGGGAGGGAAAATCAGGTGGGGAAGGGGGAGCGGTTGCGCCGGGCGACCACGCCGTGAACGGGCTATGGCAAGGCGCAGGGCGCAACGAAGAACGCCGCTGGTCCCGACGGTAATGGCAGCGGCGGCAATGAGAAGGAGCGGCTACGCCGGGACGTGGTGGAAATTAGCGCCCGGGCAGACTTGGCGGTAGCCGTGAGCAAAGATGGAGAGGGCTACGCGGTGATGGAATGCGGCGTCAACGGCGGCGGCGTTACCGCGAAAGACGTCCGGGCTGGCAACGGCGTCCAACCGGAGATGGTCAGGACCGCCGCGACGCCGCTGACTTTGAGCAACGGCGCCGGGACGTGCGGACGCGGCCGGAGGCGAAGCCGTTCCCAGCCGCAGCGTAAGGGGTGAGCGCGGTGTCGTGTGCGCTCGGTGAGAGTAGGACCGAAGGGTTCAGGCCCCGGGCTTGCTAGTTGGTTCTGTTTTCACCTCCTGGACGATGTTGGCGATGCTGACCACCGCTTTGCGAAACGGCTTCAGCACGGTTTGATGTCCCGCATCGACACAGACGCCGGAGGAGCAGGGCTCGACTCCGTGATCCGCGTCACGCAGCGGGTGGCGCTTGTCTCCGTTGAGGCCGTGTCAGAGAGAGCAAGGCTCGATCCCAGGCGAACGGTCCGGGTCGGGGACGGACCCGCCAGCTTTCGTTCGGGAAAGACTGGAAAAACCGTGAACTGCATTGATTATCGCCCGCGTTACCACGGCAGGGAACGGATTTAGCAAGCGCCTGGCCCGCCCCGCCGGTGATCGCTTGCCCGGCGCTTGCTGGCCGCTCGCTATTTTCATCTCTAACGTAACCGTGAGCCACCACGCCGCACGGTCGGTCCTGGCATCAATGGGGCCGGCCGTACCTGCTATTTCCACCACGCCCCCGGGGTGAGCGCCCGGCGCAGCCAGCGCAGGATGAACCGCCTGGCCAACGCCTTCCTGGCGTTCGCCAGGGTCTTCCGCAGTCTCCGCCCTGCCCGCCTTTTCGACCAATTCCCGCGGGAGCCTCCGCAGCGCGAACTCCCGCCACTCCCCGGCGTAGTCCATCCCTTCTTCTTGGGCATCCATCGCGCCCTGCTCTTTCATACTCACCCTCTTGGCCGTGATGTCCGGTAGGATGTCCAATAGGGAGTTGTCCGGTAGGCGGGAATCGGGCCAGGACAACCAACCGCTCGCCCTGATGTGGCTGGGAGTTCACTGCCCAAAAGGGAATTTCGCCGGAACCCGCCCTTTCAGCCAAGCGCTCGCAAGACCGCCCTGAATTCCCTCGATTTCCGCCGGTTTCAAGTTCAAAACACCTCCCGACTTCCCAAAAGGGAATTCCTCCCAATCTCTGTACGCGGGTACGCCATCACACCGGGCCCCCGGCAGGTCCCACGGCGCGAGATACGCAATGCCACCGGCGTCCTAAACCCGCCCGAAGGCACGAAAAGGTCGTCGCCCCAAACGCCGTGCCAAGCGCCGTGTCCGGGTCGATGCAGCTTTGAAATCCCGCCGGCGGCCTTCCGTCAAGCGGTTTGGACTTTCCTGCCGGGCTACCACTGTGAACGCGGTTGCACAGGGATTGCACTTTGCCGCGCCGGACGGGGGCGAAACGGGCGTTTCAGATGGAGGTGGCAGCCGTGGAGGTTGCTCCCGGCGCCGTCATTCACGGTCATGGAGGAGCGGCCGCCGTCAGCCGAAGCCGAGGCACCGCCGCCCGCCCCGCCCGCGGCCCTGAATTCGGGCAGCGCCTGCCGCACCCGCCGGGACGCCTGCCGACAGCCGCAGCGGACCGCCACGGTCCTTTGGTTCATGCCCAGTCTCTCGGCGGCGGGCGCCCGACCCCGTTCCTCCACCCGGGCGTCCAGCAGGTCCAATAGGACAACCTCCGATAGGGCAGCCTCCGGCTCCGTTCCGGAGTCGCAGTTCACCTCCAGGGCAACGTAATCATCGTGGTTCGAGGCTTTCACCATGGGTCGAAACTACAATCTCCGGACTGCAATCCCTGCAATAAAGTGATTATGGAGCCGCAGCAAATTGCTGGCCCGGCAATCCCCCAAATGCTGCCCCCGAAGCCCCATTCCCCGTAGGAAATACCCCCTGGATTGTATTCTGCAATCCTTTCATTTCTCCTTTCAGGGCGCCCACTGCGAAAATCCGGTCCGGACGATTGCAGTCTGATGCGTCAGGCTCCCGCCGGCTCGCGGACGGGTCCGCCGGCCTGGGCGCCGCTGGCATCGCCGGCGGCATGGCCGGGACGATGCTGGCGCTGACGCCGGGCAAACGGGCGGCAATGGGAGCATCGGTCGGCTTTCGGAGTAGCGGGGCAAGTCCGGCGCCGGAGAGGTGTTGCGCGACGCGGGTTTCGGGCAATAGGATGGTGCTGCGCGGCGGGCGGCGGGTTGCCGGGCGCGGCGGTCCCCGGGCAACGACATGGGGCGTAGCCTCCGTCCCGTACCACGCGGGAGGTGAGCAATTGGCAAAGGTGAACCACTGGGCAGGAATTGCGGCTCTGGCCGGTTGCGTGTTAGCGCTGCTGGCCGCCGGGTGCGGCAACGGCGGGGTGTCCACCGACGCGGATAAAGTGATGGTCGGGCTGATCACCAAGACCGACGGGAACCCGTTCTTCGTCGCCATGGAACAGGGGGCGCGGCAGCGGGCGTATGAGCTGGGCGTGGAGCTCCGCGCCTACACAGGGGAAGGCGACGGCGATTGGGAGAGCCAGGCGCGGGCGATGGCGGAGTTGGTGGAGGACGGCGCCCATGGCATCCTGATCACGCCTTCGGACCCCATGGCCCTGGGCGACGCCGTGCGAGAAGCGCGGGCTGCCGGAGCGCTGGTGATTGCGCTGGACACGCCCTTCCAGCCAGGGGATGCGGTGGACGGGACCTTCGCCACGGACAACCTCAGGGCCGGGGAGTTGATCGGCCGGTGGGCCAGGGCGCGGATGGAGGCGGATGGCGGGGAAGCGAACATTGCAACGCTGGACGGCTACCCTACGCCGGTGTCGGTGGACGTGCTGCGCAACCAGGGCTTTCTGAAGGGCTACGGCATAGACGTCGGGGACGTTGGTAGGATCGGCGACGAGGACGATGCCCGCATCATGGGCCGCGGGATCACCATGGGCACGGAGGAGGGAGGGCACAGGGCGATGGAGGAACTCATGGGCCAGCACCCGTCCATCAACCTGGTGTACGCCATCAACGAGCCGGCGGCGACGGGGGCCTACGCGGCGCTGGCGGAGCTGGGGCTGGCGGAAGACGTGCTGGTCGTGACCATCGACGGCGGCTGCGCCGGGGTGAGGCGGGTAGCGGCGGGAGAGTTCGGGGCCACGGTGATGCAGTACCCGCTGGAGATGGCGCGGCTGGGCGTGGAGGCGGTGGCGGAGCACGCCAGGACCGGCGAGAAGCCGGAGAACGCCCCGGGCCTGGACTTTCACGACACCGGCGCCGTCCTGGTGGCCGGAGAGCCGGTTGCCGGAGTCCCGTCCATCGGCGTGGCGGAGGGTCTGCGGGAGTGCTGGGGGTAGCGATCAGGGTACGGAACCCCGTGGCGACAATGTGCCCGCTGCAACTGTGCTCCATCGTGTCCCGTCCGGTAGGGGCCGGTCGCCGGAGTCCTGGACGCGCCGGCCGGTGGCGGCTTTGCCAAAGGAAGCGTAGGCTGCGACGGGAGGACAGACGACCCCAGGGCCACTTTCATTTTCAAAACTTCGCCGGAACCGTCCCTTTCATCCAAGCGCTCGCAGAATCGGCCCGAAAGCCCTGATTTCTCGCCCTTTTCAAGTTCAGATCTGCCTCTGACTTTTGGAAACAAAAGTCACGCCAAGCTCTGTACGCGGGTCCGGCATCACACCGGGCCTGATTTTGCCCATTGTCCACAGGGGCGGAGGCCGCAACGTGCGTGGCCGGTAGGCGGGCCGGAGAAATGTCGGGAGCGCCCGAAGCAGGACACCCGTGAAGGGCCGGCCCTGCAACGCTTGACGACCGTCGGCGACGGGCTATAGTGGGGTTGGAGGAGACGCCGCCCGGGATGCTGATACTGCACGCCGCACAATGTGAAGGCCGTCTGGTCCTGTGGGGAGAGGATTCCGACGCGACGGGAGACGGGCACGGAGATGGCCGGCACCCGCGCTGCGCCGCCGGCGACCTGCTGCTCGGGGTCATGGGTCTGGACGTGGGCGAGGAGATGGCGAGCGAGGCGGTGGTCTGGCTGCCCAGCAGGGTCGGCGAGCCGCTGCCGTCGAGTCCGCTGGCCGGCGAAGCGCCCCGGTCCCGTGCCAAGCCGCGCATTCTGCCCTTTCGGGTACCCGCGCTCTGGCTGGACGGGGCCGATGCGGGCGAGTTCCTGGAGAGGTGCGGGGACCGCCCGGTATTGCAGCCCGGGGTGGCGCTGGGGCCGGAAATAACCTACTGGCGCCGGGCGCGGCAATTCGGGATGGCGCTGGTGGCGCGGCAGCGATACCTGCCCACGGCGACGGGACACGGAGACGGGATGACGGCGGCGTGGAAGCCAGTGTTCGTCGGCGATGACGCCGACAGGCTGGCCGACTTGGCGGGGTTGATGCCGCCGGCGGCGCGGTCGGCGACCGGGGACGCGGCCACTGGTCCGCCGGCCCAGGCGTCCTCGACGGTGCTGCGGGCCTTCCTGGACGGAGTGGTGGACCATCTGGTGCGGAAAGCGGCGGAGGGCCGGCCCGAGGGGAACGGGTTTGATTCGGCCCACGACGCCTGGCTGCACGCCCTGGGCGCCGCCGACGGAACCATCCGCGTTGGGCCGGACCAGGCGGAGCAGTTGGGCCGGCAGGTGTCGGAGTGGCAGAGGCCCATCGCCGTTGCCGCCAACGCGCCCTACCGACTTTGCTTGCGGCTGGAGGAGCCGCCGGAGCTTGATGCCGTGGATGGTCAGGCAGCCATGGCACAAGGTGATTGGCACCTGCGGTACCTGTTGCAGCCCCACGACGACCGCAGCCTGCTGTTGCCCGCCGAGACGGTGTGGAAGGGTGGGGGCCAGAACGCGCGCAACCCCGATTACAACCCCAGGGAGTTCCTGCTGGCGGCGCTGTCCCAGGCGGGGAACCTGTGCCCGCCCGTCGCCGAGAGCCTGGAGATGGAGGGTCCCTCCGGCGGGATGCTGTCCACCGGTGAGGCGCACCGGTTCCTGAACGCGGAGGCGCCGGCGTTGCAGCAGGCCGGCTTCGGGGTGCTGCTGCCGGCGTGGTGGACCGGACGGGGGACCAAAACCAGGCCAACCATCCGGGCCCGGGTGAAGACGCCGGCCATGACGGGAGGCGGAGGGGTCAACCTGTCCACCGCGCTGGACCTGGAGGTGTCGGTGGCGTTGGGAGGGCAGGAGATCACGCCGGCGGAACTGGCCGAGTTGGCGGAGTTGAAGGTTCCGCTGGTGCGGCTGCGGGGGCAGTGGGTGGAGATCAACGCCGAGGAGATTCGCCAGGCCGCCGACCACTGGCGCGACCGGGAGCGGGTGAGCCTGCTGGAGGCGGTGCGCATCGGTTTGGGCGCGGAGGAGCGGTCGGCGGAGGACAACGTTCGGCTGGAGGCCGACGATTGGATCGGGCGGCTGCTGGAGCAGTTGGGCCGGGAGGCGGAGGTCGAGACGCCGGCGGCGCCGCGGCGCTTCCTGGGTTCGCTGAGGCCCTACCAGGAGCGGGGCTACGCGTGGCTGACCTTCCTGCGGCGCTGGGGGCTGGGGGCGTGCCTGGCGGACGACATGGGATTGGGGAAGACGGTGCAGACGCTGGCGACGGTGGAGTTGGACCGGCAGGAGGGCACCGACCGGCCCAGCCTGCTGGTCTGCCCCACGTCGCTGATGTACAACTGGCAGCGGGAGGCGGCGAAGTTCACGCCGGAGCTGGGGGTGATGTTGCACCACGGTCCGGGCCGGAAGCGGGGCGACGAGTTCCGCAAGGCGGCGGCGGAGCGGCAGGTGGTGGTGACCAGCTACGGCACCATGCTGCGGGACGCCGAGATGCTGAAGAGGATGGCGTGGCGGGCGGTGATCCTGGACGAGGCCCAGAACGTGAAGAACCCCATGGCCCGGCAGTCGCGGGCGGCGCGGGAGTTGCCGGCCGACTACCGGGTGGCGCTGACCGGGACGCCGGTGGAGAACCACGTGGGGGACCTGTGGTCCATCATGGAGTTCCTGAACCCGGGTCTGCTGGGCACCCAGGCGCAGTTCAAGCGCGACTACTTCGTGCCCATCCAGGCGAACCGAGACGAGGAAGCGGCGAGCCGGCTGAAGCGGGCCGCCGGGCCGTTCATCCTGCGGCGGGTGAAGACGGACCTTTCGGTGATTGACGACCTGCCGGACAAGCGGGAGACCAAACAGTATTGCGTGCTGACCCGGGAGCAGGCGACGCTGTACCAGGCGGTGCTGAGGGAAGCGGAGACCCGGATGGAGGAAGCGGAGGGGATCAGCCGGAGGGGGATGATCCTGGACACGCTGACCAAGCTGAAGCAGGCGTGCAACCATCCCCGGCAGTTGCTGGGGGACAACTCCGTGGTCGCGGGGCGTTCGGGGAAGCTGGAGCGGCTGAACGAACTGTTGGAGGAGATCGTGGCGAGCGGGGACCGGGCGCTGGTGTTCAGCCAGTTCGCGGAGATGGGCGAGATCATCCGGGGGCACGTGCAAGAGAACTTCGGGATTGAGGCGCCCTTCCTGCACGGCGGGGTGTCGCGGCGGACGCGGGACGCCATGGTGGAGCGGTTCCAGAACGACCCTGATGGACCACGGGTGTTCGTGCTGTCCCTGAAGGCGGGGGGTTCGGGCCTGAACCTGACCCGGGCCAGCCACGTGATCCACTACGACCGGTGGTGGAACCCGGCGGTGGAGAACCAGGCCACGGACCGGGCCTTTCGCATCGGCCAGACCAAAGACGTGCAGGTCCACAAGCTGATCTGCGCCGGCACCCTGGAGGATCACGTCGACGCCATGATCGAGGCCAAGGCGGAGACCGCCCAGCGGGTGGTGGGCGGGAGTTCCGAGCGCTGGCTGACCAAGTTGTCCAACGCCGAACTGCGCGACGTGCTATCCCTCAGCCGGGAACACTACGGCGACTGACCGATGAAGAGACGCCGGAAGAAACTCGACACCATGGCTTATCCCGACTACCGTCCCGTCATCCGAGCGAGGGGAGGCATCAGGGCCCAGTCCCGGCGTGGGGACTTCGGCGCCAGCTGGTGGGCCCGGCGGTGGCTGCAAACGCTGGAGGAGTTCCGGATCGGGGGGCGGCTCGGCCGGGGACGTTCCTACGCCCGGCGGGGGCAGGTGCTGTCCATCGAGGTGGAGCCGGGCGAGGTGCTGGCCCTGGTGCAGGGGTCCCGGCCCAAGCCCTACCGCGTCTCCGTCCAGGTGAAGGCCATCGGTCCGTCGGACTGGGAGGGTCTCAGGGAGGAGTTCGCCCGGCAGCCGTCCATAGCGGCCAGCCTGCTTTCGGGGCGGATGCCCGACGCCATCGAGGAGTGCTTCACCGCCCGGGGGCTCTCCATGTTCCCGGAGAGCGAAGCGGACCTAGAGACGGAGTGCAGTTGCCCCGACTGGTCCAATCCGTGCAAGCACGTGGCGGCGGTGTACCTGCTGCTGGGGGAGGAGTTCGACCGGGACCCGTTCCTGATTTTCCGGCTGCGTGGGATGGAACGGGAGGAACTGCTGGGCGAGGAATTTCGTCGGTCCGCCCAGACCCTGGACGGGCCTCCGGCGGCGCCGGAGCCGTTGCCGGCGGACCCGACCGAGTTCTGGGCCAACCCCACGCGACAATTTGACGAAGGTGCGCTCACCGGCGCCATCACCGTGCCCGAAGTTCACGCCGCGCTGCCCCGGCAGTTGGGCCGGTTTCCGTTTTGGCAGGGCGAGGAGGAATTCTCCGCCGTGATGGAGCGCATCTACAGGGCAGCATCGCAGAGCGCCTTGGACGCCCACGCCGGTCAAGCGGGGCGAGAAGAGAACTCGGAGGAGGTCTAAACCCCGCTTGCGGGGTGGTTGGCAGGACGACACGGTGGGTACCGAAGTGCGGTACCGTCCCTCGGAAGGCGGGCACTGAAGTGTCGTCGAACCACGCCCCCATGACTGCGTGTCGCCTGGCGTCTGCTTGCTGGGTTGATGCTGGGAGTTCGCTTCCCTTTCGGGAAGTCTGCCCCGCGATTCCGGAACGGACCCTCACCCACAGGTGCTTGCAATACGGACGAATCGGCCCGTATATTTCCATACGTTTTGAGTTCAAAAAGGGCCGGAAAATTCCCGAAAGGAAACTCGTCCGAGCTTCTGTACACGGGTATAACATGGTATTCGGCCCGGCCAGCGTCCCTGCACGGGTGTTTCGGCCGCCGAGTGCGAGCCGTCGAAGTTCACGTTCGGGCTTGCGTTCAGATGCAGCGAGGGATCTATGAAGCAATTGACGCGCCAGACTTGGCCCATGACGACGCGGCAGTTCGTACGTTTGCCGCGGCCGCCAGGCCGTGCTTTCACGCATCCGAGACAAGGAAATCGCTTCAGCCTCCTCCAGTCTGGTGGCGGAGGCTGAAGCTCTTGGTAATCCCTATCGCGGTGCCATCGCCGGAGCTATCGTCCCTGCAAACCTGAACAAGAAAAAGGAAATCGTCGCCAACTGCCGCCCGGTCAACGTTGGGGCGGCGCGCCGGAAACGGCATTGCCAAGCAGACGTGAGTGCGGGTCCCGGGCACCCCGAATTATTCCCTCTTGTCACATCCAACTGATGCCCCAGTGCTTGTCGCGCCGCCGATTGATGAGCCAACAGATTCCCAACACCGCCAAGACTTGAACCACCGTCAGCAGCGCCAGCGATACCCACGCCTCTAGGGGTTCTGATGCAAGGTAGAAGCCGAAGAGTTCAACCAGTTGCCAATACCACAATATAAACAGGCCGAACCCCGGGGCAATCATGACAAAACCGATGAAAAATCCAAACGTTGGCGATATCCAATCGAATGACCGACCACACAGGATTCCAGTTGCCACGGGCGCTACCACGTG
Source organism: Dehalococcoidia bacterium (assembly GCA_965207585.1). GTDB lineage: Bacteria > Chloroflexota > Dehalococcoidia > Lucifugimonadales > UBA3495 > Bin87. Next base: position 3,992,652 of record CBDBMT010000003.1, read on the forward strand.
CACTCCGATGGAAGCCAGAAACCACCAAACTACCCAGAGTTCGATATCTATGGCACAACAAATTTGCATCATCATGGCGACAGTCCTTGGATCTGTCTGACATTGATATGCACGTTTCCTAATCCAACAGCTACAGGGGTCATTCAGAACTTTATTTCCAGCGTATTCGCAAGCATTGGGCCGCTGTGAGCGCCGTTTGCTGACGCTCACATCATATCATCGCGTCTGGGGCGGTGACATCTCGGTCGGTCTACGCCGGCACCGCCCTGCGGGCCATGGCTTCCCAGATGCAGCACCACTGCGGCGTGGTCAGCTTCGCCGCATCGCTGACCGCCGAGGTGTTCCGCTCCGCCGCATCGCTGACCGCCGAGGTGTTCCGCTCCGCCGCATCGCTGACCGCCGAGGTGTTCCGCTCCGCCGCATCGCTGACCGCCGAGGTGTTCCGCTCCGAGGACCACGACCTGTTCGACCTGCTGCCCACCCACCGCTCCAACATTGGTTACCGCCGGGGCCGCACCAACTACGTGATCCATCCCGACGCATCGTTCACCCTGGAGTACAAAGGCCGGTGGCTGCCCTTCCTGCTGGAGTTCGAGCGCCGGGCCACCACGCCCAAGCGCACCCCCCGGCGCCTGGCGTCCTACCAACGCTACTTGGCGTCCGGCTGGGCGGAGCGGGAGCACGGGGGACGTCTTCCATCGGTGCTGTTCGTGTTCGAGACCCCGGAGAGCGAGACGGCCTTTATCGACGTCGCCGACGCTACCGAGGGTCTGGACGTGATCACCGCCAACAATGCCGGCCGCAACCGCCAGGCCAGGGACATTGACGAACCTGCCATCAGGCCAGTACAGCGTGTCCAGTAGGGGTAAGCGGAGCCGTTCCCTGGGTTTCCAACGGTTCCCAAAAAGGGCAGTGGTTACCATTCCTATGTCGGCGTGCAACAGGTGGCAAGGTTGCGAAATGTTGCAGGTCCAGGGCCGGGTAAACTCCAACACCATGCGCCGCCGCCAGAGGGTCAAGGGCTGGTTCCCCGTCGTTAGAGTGTAAGACAATGTGCTATAATGGACGGCGCAAGGAGCGATTATGGCCCCCATAATATCCAGGAACACCGAGACCGTCACGTTCTCGCTGCCCCCACCGCAGGCCCAGCAACTGCGCCAGGCGGCGGGGGAAGAGGAGCGCACCGTGAGCGAGCTTCTGCGGGAAGCCATCCGCCTGTACATGGAGGAGCGGGAGTGGCGAGTGAAAGAGCGGATGCAGCGGCGTTCCCGCCAAGTGGACACGGACGAAACGGAGGCAGAATGAAAAAGCAGCAGTTCCAACCGCTGACCCCGGCGGCGCTCTACGCCCGGGTCTCCAGCGACCGTCAGGACGTGGACCTCTCCGTGGCCGCCCAGTTGCGGGCGCTCCGGGACTACGCCAAGAACAACGGCTACTCCGTGGCCCGCGAGTACGTGGACGAGGCCGAGAGCGGCCGGATCGCCGACCGGCTCCAGTTCCGGGAGATGATCGAGGAGGGCGGCAAGCCCAAGGCCCCTTTCCAGGTCATATTGGTCTGGAAGTTCAGCAGATTCACCCGCAAAAGGGAACACGCCGTGGCCTTCAAGTCCCAGTTGCGGCGCAAGGGCATCCGCGTGGTGTCCATCACCGAGCAGGCCGAGGACAACGCCACCGGCAGGCTGCTGGAGGGCATCATCGAGTCTGTGGACGAATATTACAGCGAGAATCTTGGGCAAGAAGTGACGCGGGGAATGCGGGAGGCGGCGTCCCGTGGTTTCTTCCTGGGTTCCAAGGCGCCCTTCGGCTACACCCGCGTCAAGGTCAGCGACGGGGTGAAGGAGCGTCCCACCCTGGAGGTGGACCCGGCCACGGCTCCTGTGGTGAAGGAGATATTCGAGAGTTCCCGCCGGGGCAACGGGCTGGCGGAAATCTGCAAGGACCTGAACGGGCGGGGCATCACCAACAAGGGCAAACGCTGGCAGAAGAACGTCATCCACTACCTGCTGACCAACGAAGCCTACACGGGGACGGCGGTGTGGGGAGTCAAGAGCAAGGACGAGAAGGCGGGAGAGCCGGTACGTGTGGAGAACGCCTGGCCCGCCCTGGTTTCCCGGGAGCTGTTCGACGCGGTGCAGCAGGGGTTGCACGAGCGGGCGCCCACGGTGCAGCGGCCCGCGCGGGTGGGCAGCCAGTACCTTTTGAGCGGGCTGCTGCGTTGCGGGGTGTGCGGCAGGTCCTACTCGGCCCAGGGCGCCAAGAGCGGCCAGTTCGCCTACTACGTCTGCTCCAGCCTGTTCCGGGAGGGAGCCGGGGCCTGCACCGCCCGCTACCTGAACTCCGCCAAGGTGGAAGATCTGGTGATCGAGAAGGTCAGGGAGCGGATACTCACCGAGGAGACCATCACCGAACTGGTGACCCTGGTGGCCGAGGAGATCGACAACCTGGCCGGCGAGGTCAACGGTCGGCTGACCGCCATCAATAGCGAGCTATCCGACGTGGAGACCCGGTTGGAGAACCTCTACCAGGCGTTGGAGACCCAGCAGTTGCCGATAGAGGCGCTGTCGCCCCGCATCCTGTCCCTGAAGGGCCGCCAGGACCAGCTGGTGGCGGCGCGGGAGGAGGCCGAGTTCCAGTTGGAGCAGCGGCGGGCGGAGTTGCCCACGTCGAAGGAAATCAAGGGGTACGTGGCGGACTTCCGCGCGCTCTTCCAGGACGGCACGTTCCCGGAGCGGAAGGCGTTGATCCGCAACTTCGTGCAGGGCATCGAGATCGTGGAGGACGAGGCGGTTCTGACGTACACCATCCCCATGCCCCAGGACGGGGTGACGTCGGAATCGGCCTCGGTTCTTGATTTTGTCCAGTCCGGCCCACCACGCTGTACCGAATTCATAACATCCCCGTTCAGGGCCACCTCCGCCGTGTCCCCTCCCCCTATGGGACTGTCCTGGGGAGTCGGGATCGTGTAGACGATGGTCGCCTTTCCGGGCGCCACCTCGATCTCCTTCACGAAGGACCGCACGAAGGCTTTGGTCTCGGTGAGTTCACTGGTGCGGAGAAACTCGCTCATGTCGGCGGCGAAGGCGGCCACCATATCGGCGCTGTCCAGCAGTTCCCGCCGCTCGGCCAGCACGGCCCGGGGATCCTCGGCGGCGGCCTCCAGTTGTTCCCGGCGGTGCCGGTGTTCCAGGATGCGCTCCGAGGCGTCGGCCATGTCCAGGTCGGTGCTCTCCACGAAGTGCCAGATGCGGTCCAGCTTCCGCTTCACCTCTTCCAGCTCCGCCTCGATGGTCTCCAGTCGTTCCCGTTCCTCCTTGGCGACGCCGTCCATCTCCTCGTCCACCAGCTTGACCAACTCCCGGATGTTGGACTCGGTGAGGATGTTGTCCCTGATGTTCTCGATGATGAGGTTCTCGAAGTTGCGGGCGTTCAGCCTGGGGCAATCGCAGGCGTCCTTGCCCTGCTTGAGGAGGGAGTGGCAGACGTAGTAGGTGTACCTGCCGCCCTTGGCCTCGGCGGCGGTCATGGCCTTGCGGCAGGCTTGGCAGCGGGCCAGGCCACTGAGCAGGTAGGGACTGGCGGCGCGGCGGGGGTTGGCCTGCTTGGGGGCGCGGGAACCCAGCAGTTTTCTGACCTGCCGGAACTCCTCGCCGGTTACGATGGCGGGGAAGGCGTTCTCCACCCGCACCGGCACCTGTCCGTCGCGGCTCTTGTGACCCCAGACCAAAGTTCCGGTATAGCCTTCGTTGGAGAGCATGTTGTGGACGGTGGTCTTGATCCACTTCTTGCCGTTGGAGTTGGGGATGCCCTCGTCGTTGAGGGTCTTGGTGACGTCGAGGACGCTCTTGCCGCTCAGGACCATCTCGAAGATGCGGCGGACCACGGCGTCGTGGGGCGGGTCGAGTTCCAGCCTGGGGCGCCTCTTGGCGCCGTCCTGGACGTGGACCTTGCGATAGCCGTAGGGGGCGTTGGTGGAGACCCAGAAGCCCCGGGAAGCGGCCTCGCGCATTCCCCTGACAACCTCTTGAGCTAAATTTTCGCTGTAATATTCGTCCACGGACTCGATGATGCCCTCCAGCAGCCGGCCGGTGGCGTTGTCCTCGGCCTGCTCGGTGATGGACACCACGCGGATGCCCTTGCGCCGCAGCTGGGCCTTGAACGCCACGGCGTGCTCCCGCTTGCGGGTGAACCTGGAAAACTTCCATACCAGAATCTCGCGGAATGGGGCTTCCGGCTTGGAGCCCTCGTCGATCATCTTGCGGAACTGGGGGCGGTCGGCGATCCTGCCGCTCTCGGCCTCGTCCACGTACTCGCGGGCCACGGAGTAGCCGTTGGCCTTGGCGTAGTCCCTCAAGGCCCTTAGCTGGGCCGCCACTGACAAATCCACGTCCTGGCGGTCGCTGGAGACCCGGGCGTAGAGAGCCGCCGGGGTCAGGGGTTGGAACTGCTTCTTCATGTTATCCTCCTTTGCCGATAGTCCGCAGTAACAAGGCCAGGCCGCGCTGCTGTCACTGACTCACAAGCACGTCGATGGTGGTTCCCAGGCTGCTGGCAATGCGGGCCAATGCCGCAGCCGACCCAGGTTTCCGGCCTCGCTCGATCTCGGAGAGATAGCTTACGGCCAAGCCCGTCCGCTCCGACAAGTCCTGCAAGGTGACGCCTTGGTGTTTCCGGTAGGCGGCCATGGGCCTTTCTCCGTTGATGATGGCCAGGGCCACTTCATGGGGGATCCGGACGCCGTCGTCGGCGCGAACGGCGGCCAGGGCGTCCTCCAGTTCGCCATTGCGCTCCAACAGGGCGTCGTATTCCTGGCGGGTGATGGTCACGGTCTCTTGGCTAGTCATAGGCTTCTCTCCTGTGTCGAACTCTCAGAACCGACATGGCATGGGCGCCGCGCTCCACGTCGAAAATCACCCGGTGGTCGCCAACCCGCAGCCGGCGATACCGGCTGTTGGCGAGCATGATCACCTGGTTGACCAGTGACTCCGGGTCTGCGGCATACTGCTCAATCCTGGCGATAATGCGCTGCCGGTCCGGTGGGGCGATGCGGCGCATGTCCCTGATGGCTCTTGGCGACCATTGAATTGCCAGTTCCGGTTCCACAAGGCTATTTTCACAAATAGCGAAACACACGTCAAGGAGGGCGGCCCCCGGGACAGCGGGAATAACCGGCTTACTTCAGCGGCCACCAGACGACAAGGCTGAAGACAGCCAGCATCGCCAGCAGGCTGAGCACGGCGATGCCGAGCGCCTTGGCCAGCTTGCCGGTCCTCCGGTGGGCGTCCTGCTCCCGGACCAGTACCGTCTCCAGCTGGCGGTACTCGTCTATGGCGGTCTCCGTCTCGGCCCGGGCTTGGTCCCGCTCCTGTTCCAGCCGGTCCGCTTCCTCGGTAAGTTCTCCCACCGTGCGCTCCAATCGTTCGACCCTGGTCCTGGCCTGCCGCAGCAGCTCCCGGTCGCTGGGATAGCGGGGTCCCGGCAGCTTCACGTAGACCCGCCGGCCCTCCCGCCCCACTTCCACCTCGCCCTTGCGGATCATCCGGTCCAGGGTCGATAGCGATACCTCCAATTCCCGCGCCGCCTCCCCCTTGTCCACCCAGTGGACGTCGTCTTTGACCTTATCTGACATGTAAATCACCTCGTAAACGGTGATGCGTCGGGCGATTGCACTTTTGTCAAAATCACCCTCGTTGTTTTAGCGCCGTTTCTCACACTTGCAAAAATGCAATTTTTGATTGGTCAAGGGGAATTTCAGCCCGTTTCGTACTTGAAACCGTGGGACAATGACACATCGCGGCTTCCCGGCCTACCTCTGAAATCACCCCCGGAGGACACTTTGCGCCCCCGGACAACAGAGCGGGCAGATGATGCCATATCAGCATGATTAACGTGTCTCCTCCCGGCGCATCCGTCGGCGCAGTTTGTCCCACTCGTATGCCCCCAACTCGCACAGCGCCAGCGGCGCACGTTTACCGTCCCACAGGGGACGCCAGGACCGGCCCAGCATCCCCCTATCGGACAGAAGTTCCCTACTGGACACCAGGATGGGCAGCGTCATGGCGGGCATCCGGGAGGCCGTGCTGGCGTAGGTCTCCGCCACCTCCTCGGTGTCCACCAAGAACAGCGTGGTCGGGAAGGGCGGCTGGTCCTCCCGGGGCGCGTCGGAGCGGTAGTAGCGGATGTAGGGTCGCAGGCGGGCAGCCACTCCCCTGGGGTGGCGGGCGCGCAGTTCGTGCTCGAAGTAGAAGGGAACGTGCAGGGCGTTGACGAGCAGGTGTCCCACCGCGTCGGGCGCGATGGCGTCCTCGCCCCGGTTGAAGGCCCGGTCGGAGCGGGCGGTGGGGATGCACCATCGCAGTTCGCTGGCGTCCTCGGCCCGGGCTTCGGCGGCCAGTTCGGACAGGAACCAGGTGATGCCGTCGGCGTGGCCGGTCTGGCGCTGCCAGGTCAGGATGCGGTGTCCCAGGGGACGGGGCCGTCCGTGATTGTCGGCGGTTTCCTCCGTGCTCCATGCGGCCATGGTCGTTGCCAGCTGTGCCCGGTCACGGCGGGTGATGTACCTGATGCCCCGGTCGGACAGGGTGTAGCGCACGTCGCCCCGCTTGCCGTGCTGTTCCACCAGGCCCCAGGTCTGCGTCAGACTGCGAGACATCTGGCTGACCCTCCCGTCGGAGACGCCCAGCCAGCGGGCCAGGTGTTCCCGGGGGATCATGGGGTGGTCGGTGATCAGGTCCAGGGCGCGCTTCTCCGCCGGGCTGAGTCCGAATGCCGGGGCTGCCCTGACCATCCGCTCCGGGTCGGGCAGGGTAGCCCGCTTGCGCTCCGGCGCCTCCGGTTGAAACCGGCCGCCGCCGTCGGCCCGGGAGACCATCTGCTCAAGGGTGCGGTATATCCTACCGAACGTCCAGTTGGACGAAATCCAGTTTAGGCGTTCCCATGCTTCGAGGGTGTCCCGGTTCTCCACGCCCACGAAATAGTCCCGTAGTTCCACGTTCAGGCAGAACTCGTCGGTGAGCCGCTGTTCCCAGGGGCTGGGAACCAGGACCAGTACCATTGAGGGTCGGCGGTTGTGGCGGTACTCGGCGATGGCCCGCAGCCGGTCGTAGAGGGAGCGCCGTCGAAGGGCCAGTCCCTGGCGCACCACCCCGAAGCTGCGGCCATTGTGAAGGGTGATCACCGCGTCGAACCGGCCCCGGCGCTGGAACTCCACCTCAGTTTCCAGCCCGTCCACGCCGGGGGACAGGGTTGCCGCCAGGCGGTAGATGGAAGCCACGGCGTCCATGCGGCGGATGAGCAATGCCAGCCACTGCCGGGACACGGGGTAGGCCCTCACCAAGGCCGAGGGAGCGTCGTAGCCCAGGACGTCGGCGGCTTCGGCGATGCCGTTTTTCGTGAGGTAGTAGCGGTGGCTCGACGGAAGCTGGGCCGTGCCGTGGCTCACCCGCTGGGCCAGGCCGTCTTTCAGCAGGCTGGACAGGGCGCGATGCACCGTCGCCAGCGGCTCGCCCAGGATCAGGGCCAGTTCCCCCGCGTCAGTGAATGGCAGCCGGGCCAGGGCGTCCAGGATGTGCTCTCGTGAAAAGGCCATGTCTCCAGCGTAGCAGCCGGAGGCTGCCGCCGTCATCGGGCTGGTGTCAGTGACGCTGCGACGGGAGAATTGTCGCTTTTTGTCTGTCCGAAATCTGCCCGGCGGTATAGAATGTCGGAGAGGCAGATCCCTTCCTTGGGAGTGATGACAGTGAACGAGCCAACCCGCCCTAAATCGGACGTTGCCCGCCTGGGCGACGAGATCTACCAGCGCGACATCCGGTCAAAGGTTGAGACGCGCCACCACGGAGAGATCGTCTCCATTGACGTGGACAGCGGCGACTACGCCATTGGCGGCTCCGTGGTTGCTGCGGTGGGGGAGTTGCGCGTCCAGCGACCGGAGGCCCGAGTGTGGTCCGTGCGGGTGGGGTATCCTGCGCTGCGGCATTTCGGGGGGCGTCCCCTGCTGAGAGGCCAGTGATCCAGGGCGTGGTGAACGCCGCCTACGAACCCATCGTGAGGCTGGCGTTGGAAGGTCCGTCGGGGCAAAGCCGGGAAATTGATGCTGTCGTCGATACCGGCTTCAACGGCTTCCTGACCCTGCCGCCCAGGATGATTGTCGAGTTGGATCTTCCATTTCAATCGGAGGGCCAGGCGACCCTGGCCAATGGTAGCGTGGAGTTCTTCGACGTCTATGGCGTCACTGCATCGTGGGACGGGCATCCCAGATTTGTCGATGTGGACGAAGCCGACACCACGCCCCTCCTGGGAATGGCGCTGCTCGACGGATACAGCCTGTATGTGGAGGTAGCCGCCGGCGGTCCGGTGGTGATACGGGCTGTGGAGTAGGCCCGCTCGCGCCGGTCCCGGTCTCCTGACACCACCAGGCACTCCCCGTCCCAGTACGCCATCCGCCCCACGATTTCCACCGTCTTCACGCTGACGGAGCACACTCGCATCAGGAGATCAATCACCCGTTCCTTGTGGTCGGCGAAACGGTAGGTGTTGAACCGCTCGGCGATGGTGGGGTCCCGGGGCTTGCGTTCCTTGTACTGGTCCAGCACCCACTCCAGGGCCGAGCGGCTGCCCAGTTGGTACTCCCACGCCTCCAGCGGCACTCCCCGCAGCGTGGTCTTGTCGTCCAGGATGATGGTTCCCTTCTCCTTATCGGCCCGCAGGACCGCCCGACTGGGTTCCGCCTCCAGGTCAACCCGCTCCAGGGGATAGGGCTCCGCCTGCTCGAACCCGATGTGCAGGTCAAGCAACTCCTGCCCCATGTCCCGCCACAGGCGGAAGTCGTTGTAGAAGGGCAGGCGGGGAAACTCCCGCAGCAGGTCCACTCGGTAGTCGTGGCGGTACACCGGGTCGTGGAGGACGGCGTAAGTGTAGGCGAAGATGTTCTCGGCGGTGATGCCCTCCGGCCCGGCCAGTTCGTCGAAAGCGTCGCCCCACTCCTGGCGGTAGTGGTCGTTGAGCTGCCGGATGCCCCACTGGGTGATGTTGCAGACCCGCTCGCCATCGGCAGTGTAGCGGTAGAGGGGGAGGCATTGGTTGTCGCCGGTGAAGTGGAGGTCAACCAATTTGCCGGATGCCAGGACGTAGAATGACTGGTGGCGAGCGGAGAAATTGATAGTCGGGTTGCTGCCATTCCGGTGGTGAGGGAAGATTTGGGGCATCTGGTAGCGGCGATGTGTGACAATCGGCGCATAGTAACAGTGCTTCACGACGAAGGGCCGGTACATGGCGCGGGTCAGGTTCATTTCCGAGAAATGGATCGCGTCTCCCTTAACCAGGTGGTCTTCCAGCTCGGCCGTCCATTTGATGGACCTGTTGACCCAATCGCCCAAGGCGCTGCGAGCTGGCGTTTCATTCTCGAACCGTTCCCTCTCTTCACGGTAAACCTTCGAGAAATACATTCCTTTCGCCGCAAGAGCGTCCATGTTGAAGTCGTATACCCACTCGTCCCGGTTGGTGGCGATTCCCAGTGAATACAGCCTGAATACCGCCCTTTCATCCTCAACCCGCTTCGCCAGCTTAGTCTCCCGATTCGCCAAAGGTATCAGACGCTCAAAGTCGCTGTTGGACTGGTTGAGCCAGTCGTTGCGCTTGTCCGGCGTGATGGTCTCAAACTCAATGCCGTCCAAGCCGGCGCTCCCCAGATAGGCGAGTTTGTCCTTAGCCAGTTCCGCGTCTTCCCGCCGGGCGTAGTGAATGCCGCACTGTCCCAACTTAGCTTTCTCCCTCACGAAGAAGCCGATGGCAACGCCGGTCTGGATACCGAAAACGTTGTGGCTGGTGCCTGAGATTTTCGGGTTGCGCCGCACGTCTGAGCCGAGGTCCAGTACGTAAATGTCGGTGAACTCTTCGGCTGCCAACTTGCGGAAACCATCGTCCTGCCGGGTGTCCAGGTAGGCCCGGTTCGTTACAAACCCGATTATCCCGTCGTCGTCCAGCCTATCGGATGCCCACCGAATGAACCGCTTGTACATGTCGTACTGCTTGGTCTTCTGTGCAGTGCTGGCGGCTACGTAGGTCTCGCTGATCCGCCGGTCTATCTCCGGGTACTCTCGGTTCTTGTTGTTGTCGTTTTCGTTCTGCTGGTTGGCGTTGTAAGGCGGGTTGCCGATGATCACGCTGATGGGCTTCTCGTTCTGCTCCTGCACCCGTATCCAGTTCTCTTCCGACAGCGCCCCCAGGTTGAAGGCTCCCTGCCGCTGCACCGCGCCGCCGCTGGCTCCCGTGCCCTGCCAGTCCATGTTGTCCAGCGTGTCCACGAAGCACAGGTTGGGAAACTCCAGGTACTGGCCCGTCCGCTCCCGATAGGTGTACTCGATGTTCAGGTTGGCGATGTAGTAGGGCAGGATCGCCACCTCATTGGCGTGAATCTCGTGGCGGTACTTGCGCTCCAGCCGGTCCAGGGGCAGATGGTTGATCAGGTTGGTGACGAAGGTGCCCGTCCCCGTGGCCGGGTCCAGGATCTGCACGTTGTCGTCGGCCAGGGTCTTGCCGAAGTGTTTCTGCAACAGCCAGTCCGTGCCCCGAATGATGAAGTCCACCACCTCGTTGGGGGTGTAGACCACGCCCAGCCGGTCGGCGGCGGCGGGATTGTAGGCCTGGTAGAAGTCCTCGTAGATGGCCTTGAGGAACTGCTGCTTTTCGGAGTAATCGGCGATTTCGTCGGCGGCCCGTCCGATGGCCCCGTAGTAGGCCCGCAGCCGGTCGATGGCCTCCCGCCGCACGTTGCCGGTGAAGAAGGTCCCCTCCAGCTCGTCCAGCTGGCCGGCCACGTTGTTTTCCTTGTGGAACTGGTCCTCGTCGAACACGCGGTGGAAGATGTCCTTGGTCAGGACGTGCTGGAGCAGCATCTCCCGCACGTCGGCCTCTGACACCTCGGGGCCGATGCTCCGGCGGCACAGGGCCAGGAACTCCGTTGCCCCGGCCCGGTAGTCATCGTTGCCCTCCTCGGCTGCCGCCACCGCCTGGCGCAGGTTTTCCAGCACCGCCGGCAAATCGGCCTTGAACTGCGCCTGGGCCTGGCGGAACTCCTCGATGCTGGGCAGTTCGTAGTCCAGGAACCGCCGGATCAGCCGGTGCAGTTCCCCGGGTCGGGACATGTCCACCCTGAGGGCCACGTCGCCGTTCTGCACCAGCACCGCCGTCTCCGAGTCCTCGAAGACGATGTTGTCCCGGGGGTAGCCCCGGTTGAACTTGGCCTGAATCTCCGCATCCAGGTCGTCGTGGCTGTCCTTGGCCTCCCAGTAGCCCCGGGCCATGCGCAGGGTGTCCTTCACCGTGCCGTCGGGGATGACGTTGCCCGCCGTTTTCAGCTCGGGAATGAGCACCAGCCGTTCCCGGTGCTCCCGGCAGTAGGCGTCCAGGCAGTTCTGGAAGGCCGGGCGGATGTTCAGCTCGTTGTCCGAACCGCCGAACTCGACCAGTTCCTGCCGCCTGGCGTAGTAGTCCGCTATGTGGGGGTAGTCGGGCATCTTACGGATACCTTACCCAAGCGCGGCTGCCGGCGCAACCGCGGGCAACCGGCCTGGAACTGCGGATCTGCGGCGGGAACACCGACGCACAGGCCGCCTTGAACCGCCCCCACCGCAACGGCGAAGGGCCCTGGCCATACCGGCCAGGGCCCTTCTCTCCGTCCAACCCTTGGCCCCGGCGGGGCCTCCGCTCGGCGCTAGTCCTTGATGATGATGGTGAGTTCGGTGGGCTCCCCGACGGTGTAGCCCGGGCCGTTCAGCACCCGGAAGATAGCCGTCTCGCGGCCTTCCGCCCTGTCGTCGCGTATCGGGACGAATATGAACCTGGCCCAACGCACGCCCGTGTCCCGGTCGAAGTCTTGGGGGGACTCAAGGGACCGTACCGTGAAGACGTCGCCCGCCTTCTCGATGGTCTGTCCCTGGATGCGTTCCACTGTGAAGTCCTCGTGCAGGGTCGCCGTTCCGCCGACGTACTGGAAGATCACGTCCCCCGTGAAGTTCCCGGTCACGTGCCACGTCGGGCGCGCCGCCCCGCCATCTTCCCACCATTCAAGCTGTGTGGCGCCCGTCCCATGGAAATTGGGATTGTTGAGAGAGGCCACCGGGGTGTTCTCATCGTGGTCGTCGTCCACGATGGTCAGTGTGTACTCATCGGCCGAACCCACCGAGTACCCCCGGCCCGGCTCCAGCGTCAGCACCAGCACCTCGTCGGCCTCGTTGTCGCCGTCGCCGACAATGGTCACCGGGATGTCAGTGCTACTATCCCCGGCCTGCACCCTCGCCGTCAGCGTGGCGGGGACGCCGTAGTCATCGGAGCTGGTGGCGCCGATGTTGGGCGGGCTGCTGACGCTGAAGGTCAGGAGCGTTCCGCCGGCCGGCGCCGGACGGTCCAGCTTCACCTTCACGCTGTGCGGGCTGCCGCTGTCGCCCTCGGCCACCTCGCCCGAGGCAGCGGTGAAGGTAGCCACCGGCGCGTCGTCGTCCTTGATGGTCAGCTCGTATCTAACCGGCAGGGCCAGGTCGTACCCGTCGCCGCTGAGCAGCGTCAGCACCACCGTCTCGTCGCCCTCGGCGTCGCCGTCGTTGAGGATGGTTATCGGCACAGCGGCCCGTCCCTGTCCCTGCCCGACCATCGCCGTGCAGGGGTCGCCGCCGCAGTCGCTGATGGTGAAGTCGTCGCCCTCCGTGGCCGTGCCGTCAACGGTGTATCTGACGGTGATCTTCGCGTGGGGCCCCGGCTCCAGCAGGATGGTCGCCCGATGGGCGCCGCCTCGCTCGCTTACGCTGGCCGAAGCCGCCGCGAAGGCCACCAGCGGCGGGTCGTCGTCCGCGATGGTCAGCGTGTGCTCGCTGGGGTCGCCCACAGCATAGCCCGAGCCGGCCCGCAGCGTCAGCACCACCGTCTCGTCCGGTTCGTTGTCCCCGTCGTCGGTGATATCCACCGGGATGGCAATGCTGGTGGCTCCTTCCGGCACCGTCCTCGTGTTGGGAACGCTGTAGTCCCGGTTGCGCGTGGCCGTGCTGGCGCCGCCCACGCCGTAACGCAGCGTGAAGCCGTCCGGCGGCGCCGGCTGGTCCAGCCTGACCGTCACGGGGTGCTCGCCGACTCCCTCCACGGGGTTGGACGTGGCCGCGGCGAAGCTGACCCGGGGCAGGTCGTTGTCCCGGATGGCCAGCGCGTGCGTCCGCTGCGTCCCGAGGTTGTAGTCCGAGCTGGGCAGCAGCGTCAGCTCCAACCTCTCGTCGCCCTCGGTTAGAGAGTCGTCGGTGATGTTCACCGGGATGGTTACTCTGGAGTCCCCGGCGCTCGCCGACACCGACCCGGTGGAGCCCGTTACGCCGGTTATGCTGTAGTCCACGTCGCGGGTGGCAGGGCCGCCCAGTCGGTAGTTGATGGACACGTTGCCGGCGGGCGACGGGTCCAGGTTGATGACCACGTCGTGCGTGCCGCCATCCTCGTCAACCCCGCTCTCGGCCCGGGCGAACTCCGCCCGGGGGCCGTCGTCGTCGGCGATGGTCAGCGAGTAGACCTGGAGACTTCCCAGGGCGTAGCCGTCGCCCTGGGACAGCCAGAGGATCAGCGACTCATCCGGCTCGCTGTGCCCGTTGTCCGTCGGCTGCACCGGGATGACCACGCTGGTCTGCCCGGCCCGGGCCATAACCGTCCCGGAGCCGGTGCTCGAGCCGCTGATGGTGTAGTCTCCGTTGACTCCGGCCCCGGCCACGGCGTCGCCCTCCGTGGTGTAGCCGATGGGGAAGTCCTCGTGGGGAGCCGGCTCCACCTGGATAACCACGTTATGCGGGCCGGCATTCTCCTTCACCACGCCCGCGGCCGGCTCGGCGAAGGACACCGTGGGATCGTCGTCGTCCGCCACCGCGACGCTGGCCGACCGCGCCGACGACAGCGCGTAGCCAGAGCCGCTCAGCAGGGTCAGGACCACCGCGCCGTCGGCCTCGCCGGTATCGTCCGCCTCGGTGGGGACGGTGATGTCCGCCCGGCCCCGGCTGTCAATGATTACCGAATCCTGGCCCAGGTCCAACCCGGCCACGAAGTTGCCCCGCTGGGACACCGTGTAGTGCACCTGGAGCGTGTCGCCGGCGGCCGGGGCCGGGGAGGCGCTGATGGTGAATTGAGCGTCGCCGCCCTCCACAACTCCGGCGCCGCCCTGTACCGTCAATTGGGTCAGATCCGAGACTCCGGCAAGAGTCAGCGCCGGCTCAGACCAGTACCCGGGAACCTCCTGCGTGTTCACCGCCCGCACGTAGTAGCAGGTGAGCTCGTTCGGGTTGATGGAGTAGTCCAGGTGCACCCTTCCCGTGACCTCCTCTCCGGCCTGGTCCGCCCGGGGCTTCCGGCACGTTTCCTCTCCCCTGGCCGTCCACAGCTCGTAGTCGGATACCGGCCAGCCGTTCACCGATTCCACCGGGCCCCAGGTGACCACTGCGATGGGCGGGTCCGCGTAGGTCAGCACGCTCAGGGACCGGGGCGTGCCCGGCGCTCCCCCGCCTGCCCCGGCCCGCGCCACGATGGTTGCCGCGTTGTTGTCATCGATGTAGTCGAAATAAGGTGCTGAGTGCCAACTGTTCCCGCTGGTGGCCTCGCAGGCCGCCTTCCGAGCGGCGGCGTCTGCTCCGGTGACCGGCACGTCATTGCCGTCGCCGTCGATGCACTTCTCGTAGTCCTCGACGTTGGCGATGGTGGCCGTGATGTCCGGCGTGTTGGCGCCGGCCGGCGCGATGAGGGTCAGCGTTGGGAATGCCGTTTGACCCCGCGCTGGCCTGAGCGAAGAGACGGGCAGCTCACCCAGGTCCCATTCCGCTTCGCAGAGGCCGCCGGCGCAGGTTTCTGTCAGTTCCCGGTACGTTCCATCGGTCAGGATGGCTTCTGACCCTTCTGGCACGTTGGTTAGGGTTACCAGCGCTGCCGAAGCCGTATCCGGGCCGTTGTTGGCTGCGTGGATGGTGTAGGCCGTCTGTCCGGCCGCCGCCAGCGGGCTGTCGCCGTCCATCACCGCCAGCTCCGCTATCGGCCCCACGTGGAAGGTGTAGCGGGCCGTGTCAGTGTATGAGGCGCCGCCGGAGTCAGTGAGAGTCAAGTCATAATCAATGTAGTAGGTGCCCAGCGTCTCGAATTCGGCAAAATAGCGAACTACCAACGTATTCGCCGTATTTAAGGGATTGGCGCTTTTCGTAACCGTGTTTGTGGTACTGAAGTCAAAAAATTGATTCCCGCTACCGTACAGACGGATTTTTACCTTTCCTGGTGTCGTTCCATCTGCCCTGCTGACAGTCAGAGTTCGGGGACCAAAGAAATTCCACGCACTTGCGCTCTTAATGTCCTTCCGCGTGTAGGTTATCGTTACCCCATCCACCGCAGGATTCTTTCCAGTGATGGCCTTTCTGGCCGTTTGCCAAGAAACGTCGGAAAGGCTATGGGCGTGGCTGTCCTGGACGCGCCCCTCGGGGTCTTTAACTTGAATGATGACAGACTCAGGGTCCAGGAACACCGTAAGGTCACGCCTGCTTCCACTTCTGAACTGGTCTGTGCGCCCCACTCCACGGGAACGCAGGTAATCATAGATTTCTTCAGTTTCTACGTAGTCTTCGTGACGAGAGGGCAGGCGCGCCGCTATTGCAACACCGGGAACGCTCTCGCATTGATGGGCATCGGTATGGGTGTCGTCTATGCAAGGGAACGACGTCAAAATAGCCACCGGGCCTTCCTCAAGCACCAAAGGCGGGTCGTCGCCCAGGCATTCCCTGAGACTGCCAAGGGGGTAATTTGGGTCAGGTGGGGGAAAACTGTCCTCTAGCGAGACGGTGATGCACCGCTCTTCCCGTGGAATTTCTGCCAGGGTATCCGATGTCAGTTGGGTCTGAATTTCAATCTTCCCTAAGGAAGGGAAAATATCAGGGATAGTGGCAGTGGTGTCCGTCGTTGGCGCGTGCCAGGTCGCCAATTTGCTGTCTGATATCACAAATTCAGCAGGCGGCATCCAGCCAGCTTTGAATTCCAACCCATCCGATAACTCCACCCTCACCTCTGGATCTACGACGACCCGACG